>NZ_CANMAX010000056.1 GCF_947495995.1 uncultured Tenacibaculum sp. | reverse complement strand
CCTAGAGTATAAGAGGAAACTCAAAATCATTCTCATGCACTAATCGTATTTCTATTTTTTAGACTTATTACTATTTGATTGATCTCATTATAAATCATATCAAAAATAGTTTTGGTTTTGGAGTTGTAAAGATATGTTTCGTATTCATAAGTGTCATTCTCGTAAACAAATTCTTTATAAGACCCGTGATTATCATATGT
>NZ_CANMAX010000055.1 GCF_947495995.1 uncultured Tenacibaculum sp. | reverse complement strand
AGTGTTGATGCAGGTAGCGATGGATACCAATCACAAGGTGATGTTACTGGAGTTGTTTACGGAGATACAAACGGAAATGGAACACAAGACGGATCAGAGAGTGGTTTAGGCGGTGTAACAGTTTACGCAGACTTAGATGGAAATGGAGTTCAAGATCCAGGAGAACCAAGTACGACTACGAATCCAGATGGAAGCTATAC
>NZ_CANMAX010000054.1 GCF_947495995.1 uncultured Tenacibaculum sp. | reverse complement strand
TACAAGTTTAACAGGAGCTACTTTTACAATTCCAGGAGTAGCTTCAGCAAATACTTATGGCGGTACAATTACTTATATCGATGCCAATGGTTGTAGTGGTACAGATGCTTTTACAGTTACGATTAATGCGAATCCAGTAGCTACAGTAAACGATCCATCAGTTTGTGTAGGAGATACTTCAGCTACACTAACAGTAACAGC
>NZ_CANMAX010000053.1 GCF_947495995.1 uncultured Tenacibaculum sp. | reverse complement strand
ACCAAAAGTCTGACTTATTGCATACAACGTTTTGTGTATTGTTATTTGCGATTTTTGATTGTAAAGTTAATTAAAAGCGGTGAATTTTTGGTGTTGCGAGATTTAGTCCGAAGGAATAAATCCGCAAGCAATTAATAATACATTTTGTTAGGCATTGTTTTTTAATTCCTAGAGTATAAGAGGAAACTCAAAATCATTCTCA
>NZ_CANMAX010000052.1 GCF_947495995.1 uncultured Tenacibaculum sp. | reverse complement strand
AAAGAGGTAACTTGTGATCCAGCTACAGGAGCAACAATTGAAGGAGATGTTACAGGAGGTACACCACCATATACATATGACTATCAATTAAATGGAGCAGGAGCTTTCATTACAAGTTTAACAGATATTCCAGTGGGTACTCACACGATTCGAGTAACAGATGATAATGGATGTACAGCTACAGCAAGCTTTACGATAAACAATT
>NZ_CANMAX010000051.1 GCF_947495995.1 uncultured Tenacibaculum sp. | reverse complement strand
CAAACTGATGGATCGTTTACTGTAGCTACTGGATTCGCATTGATCGTTACTGTAAAAGCATCTGTACCACTACAACCGTTAGCATCTATATAAGTAATCGTACCGCCATAAGTATTTGCTGCAGCTGCACCTGGAATTGTAAAAGTAGCTCCTGTTAAACTTGTATTGGTCGTAACATCACTAAAACCTGCTGCCTCGGCTGCTGC
>NZ_CANMAX010000050.1 GCF_947495995.1 uncultured Tenacibaculum sp. | reverse complement strand
GTAACATCTGTTGTACATCCGTTATCTCCTGTGGCAGTTACTGTATATGTTCCTGCTGGTACATTAATGAATGCATCACTTCCTGCATCGTAAACTCCTTGACCTGCTGCTAAGCCTGATCCAGTCGTTTGAACTAAACTATAAGTAACTGGAGTTAATCCTGCTGTTAAAGTAACCTCGATACGTCCTGTTGCACTTCCGTTACA
>NZ_CANMAX010000049.1 GCF_947495995.1 uncultured Tenacibaculum sp. | reverse complement strand
GATGTATCTGAGATACTGTATGTGTTTACACTTCCTGCAACTGTTACAGCTGTAATCTCTGTATCTAAACTTGGATCAAAATCTCCAAATGGTGCTACATCTAAGTATAACTCAACGGTGTTGTATACTGTGCTTCCTCCTGTGATTCCTGAACCAACTGCTGTGTCAATGCTTAAGGTAGCATTATCAACTGTGTTTCCTGTTGTACA
>NZ_CANMAX010000048.1 GCF_947495995.1 uncultured Tenacibaculum sp. | reverse complement strand
TTATCTCCGACAGGTCCTTTGTCACCAACTTCGCCTTTGTCACCGACTTCGCCTTTGTCACCAACTTCACCTTTGTCACCAACTTCACCTTTGTCTCCAACAGGTCCTTTATCTCCAACTTCGCCTTTGTCACCAATTTCGCCTTTATCTCCGAGAGGTCCTTTGTCACCAACTTCACCTTTGTCTCCGACTTCACCTTTGTCTCCGACTTCAC
>NZ_CANMAX010000047.1 GCF_947495995.1 uncultured Tenacibaculum sp. | reverse complement strand
GAAGCAGCAGGCTTTAGTGATGTTACGACAAATACAAGTTTAACGGGAGCTACTTTTACAATTCCAGGAGCAGCCGCAGCAAATACTTATGGCGGTACGATTACTTATATCGATGCGAATGGATGTAGTGGTACAGATGCCTTTACAGTTACGATTAATGCCAATCCAGTAGCTACGGTGAATGATCCATCAGTTTGTGTTGGAGATACTTCAGC
>NZ_CANMAX010000046.1 GCF_947495995.1 uncultured Tenacibaculum sp. | reverse complement strand
GATTGTTCTGGAACTACTCCAATACTATCTTCATCATCATCTGAAATTCCATCGCCATTATCATCAGTATTAGCATCACTAGTTGGATCACTATCGGGATCAAATTGATCACTCGCTGTAATCTCAGCTGTGTTTATATATTCATTGGCTGCTCCTGTTGGCGCATCAACTACAGCATCAAAGGTTAAGGTAATTGTTCCTGAATTTGGAACACTTAAGCCTGTCCATGTAAC
>NZ_CANMAX010000045.1 GCF_947495995.1 uncultured Tenacibaculum sp. | reverse complement strand
TTAACTGCAACTCCTAACGCTGGTTATCAATTTGATGGTTGGTCAGGTGACGCTTCAGGAACTACAAATCCATTAACCATTACAATGGATGCGGATAAAACTGTAACAGCAGTATTTAGTAAAATTCAGCATACCTTAACTACTAACGCTACAAACGGAACTATTTCTAGAAATCCGAATACTCCAACTGCTGGAACTTATGATTTCGGAACTGATGTAGTTTTAACTGCAACTCCTAACGCT
>NZ_CANMAX010000044.1 GCF_947495995.1 uncultured Tenacibaculum sp. | reverse complement strand
ACTGGAGTAACTGAAGTTGGGTTTGTTCCTTCTGTTTGTGTACTTCCTGATGGTAAATCTCCTTCTACTACTACAATATCTACTGGACTTCCTGCTGGAACTCCTGTCAATGTATAACTTCCATCTGGATTCGTAGTCGTACTTGGCTCTCCTGGATCTTGAACGCCATCTCCATCTAAGTCTGCGTAAACTGTTACACCGCCTAAACCACTCTCTGATCCGTCTTGTGTTCCGTTTCCGTTTGT
>NZ_CANMAX010000043.1 GCF_947495995.1 uncultured Tenacibaculum sp. | reverse complement strand
ACACTTGCGCTTACTGCTGTTACACTTCCAACTACAACATCTTGGAAAACTCCACGACATCCGTTGCTATCTTCTACATAAACATCATAAGTTCCAGCTGCTCTATCAACTGATGCATTTCCAGCAGCAAAGTCTCCTGCAACTGGAGTTACTCCATCTGCAACTACAGCATAAACATAACCTGTGCCTGTTCCGCCTGCTCCTACTGATGTTATTGTTCCTAAGTTACAATCCTCTGGTGTGCTTGTAGCCGTTACTG
>NZ_CANMAX010000042.1 GCF_947495995.1 uncultured Tenacibaculum sp. | reverse complement strand
GCTGCAGAAGCAGCAGGTTTTAGTGATGTTACAACCAATACAAGTTTAACGGGAGCTACTTTTACAATTCCAGGTGCAGCCGCAGCAAATACTTATGGCGGTACGATTACTTATATTGATGGCAATGGTTGTAGTGGTACAGATGCTTTTACAGTAACGATCAATGCGAATCCAGTAGCTACAGTAAACGATCCATCAGTTTGTGTTGGAGATACTTCAGCTACACTAACAGTAACAGCTACAACAGGAACACCTACTCAGTATAC
>NZ_CANMAX010000041.1 GCF_947495995.1 uncultured Tenacibaculum sp. | reverse complement strand
GTAGTTGCCCCAGAAATACAACCATCTGCATTTGTTTCTGTTAATTCATAAGTTCCTGGTGCTAATGTTGTAAAACTAGTTCCAGTTTGAGCAGCTACTACAGGGGTTATTCCTGTTAAAGTATATGTTGAAGTCGCTACTGGACTGGTAACATTGATACTTCCTGTTGCTACTAAACAGGTTGGATCTACATGTGTTACAGCTGGTGCAACTGGTGTTGTTAATGCAGGATCAATAACAATTGTAGTCGCCCCAGAAATACAACCATCTGCATTTGTTTCTGTTAATTC
>NZ_CANMAX010000040.1 GCF_947495995.1 uncultured Tenacibaculum sp. | reverse complement strand
CCAACTCCTGTTGCTGGATCTGGACCTGCATTAGTTACTGTAACCGTGAAAGTTACGACATCTCCAACATTTGGTGTTGCATCACTGATAACCTTTACAATACTTAAATCGGATTGCTCTGGAACTACTCCAATACTATCTTCATCATCATCTGCAATTCCATCGCCATTATCATCGGTATTGGCATCACTAGTTGGATCACTATCAGGATCAAACTGATCACTCGCTGTAATCTCAGCTGTGTTTATATATTCATTGGCTGCTCCGGTTGGCGCATCAACTACAGCATCAAAGGTTAAGGTAATTGTTCCTGAATTTGGAACACTTAAGCCTGTCCATGTAAC
>NZ_CANMAX010000039.1 GCF_947495995.1 uncultured Tenacibaculum sp. | reverse complement strand
GGAACTATTGCTGTAAACATTACAAGTGGAGAAGCACCGTTTAGAGTTCGTTTAGACAGTGGAGCTTTCATTAATGTTACAGGAAGTACACATACATTCTCAGGATTAGGAGCCAATACATATGTTGTAGAAGTTGTTGACAATAAAGGATGTACAGATACAGTAAACACAACAATCTTACCACAGGTTACAGTAACGGCTACAAGCACACCAGAGGATTGTAACCTAGGAACGATTACTTCAGTAGGAGCAGGCGGAACAGGAACAGGTTATGTTTATGCCGTAGTTGCAGATGGAGTAACTCCAGTTGCAGGAGATTTTGCAGCCGGAAATGCATCAGTTGATAGAGCAGCTGGAAC
>NZ_CANMAX010000038.1 GCF_947495995.1 uncultured Tenacibaculum sp. | reverse complement strand
ATCACAGTTATCAATGCATTTGATGAGTTACAAAGTATTACACCGACACAGAATGATGCTATTAGTTGTATCAATGGAGGAGAGTTAATTGATATTGAGTTTACATCAAGTTTAGCAGTAACCGGAGCTACAGTAGTTATTTCAGATAACACAGGAGCCGCAGTTGAAACGATAAACAATGTTGATAGTGGAGTAAGTGTAACTAATACTACAAGATTATCAGCAGGAATTTACACAGTAACAGTTACACACCCAGTAACAGGATGTGAGTTAAGTGCAAGCTATGAGGTAGTAGCGGTACCAGATCACTTAATCAATGTTACTCAAACATCACCAGTTGTTTGTTTCGGATCAAGTACAGCAGCAGTAGAGATTATATTTGATAG
>NZ_CANMAX010000037.1 GCF_947495995.1 uncultured Tenacibaculum sp. | reverse complement strand
GCTCCAAAGTTTGTTGCTGTTATAGTAACCTCGCCATTTGTATCTCCGTTACATAAAACTGATGAACCAACTGCTGTTGCTGTGAATTCTTGATTATCTAAAATAACAACTCCTATATCTGTAGTACATCCACTTCCATAGTTAACTTCAACTGTATAACTTCCAACAGCTTGACCATTGAAAACTCCTGTACCATTTGTTGCTACTGAACCGCCTGTTGAATCTAATAATTCATATGTGTAAGTTCCTGCTGGTGTTGGGGTAATGGTAATATTTCCTGTTCCGTCACAATTGTATGCTACTGATTCACTTAACGTTGGCGCTACTGGTAAATCATTTATTGTAACTGTACCTGTGAATCCTCCACATCCGTTACTATCCTCAATACGAACATCATAAGTTCCTGCTCCTA
>NZ_CANMAX010000036.1 GCF_947495995.1 uncultured Tenacibaculum sp. | reverse complement strand
TTGAAACTAAAATTAGGTAAAAACAGGATTAAAATTAACTAAAGGTAAGAATGAAGTTTAGTCAAGCTTATCGATTGACATCGTTATGAGAGTTACACTTTCAAATACGCATGCTAGCGTAAAAAGCTTGCCGAAATTATCAGATTTTTTTGACATTGTCAAGTTTTAAATCGATAATTTAAATCAATGTTTTAAGACTCAACATTCAATCATTTTTCAGATAACGCATCATATCAGTTGATGTTTGATATAATTCATGATCTAAAAAAAGCAAGTGAATTTAAAGGCTAGTTATGGTAGCGTCTGGACTGACTACGTAAATAGCTAAATCCTAAACTTTAGGATTTTCTTTATATTTACTGCACACAACAACGTATAAACTGCATTAAAACGACAGCTTATACACAACGTT
>NZ_CANMAX010000035.1 GCF_947495995.1 uncultured Tenacibaculum sp. | reverse complement strand
GCAACACATACTGATCCAACGTGTACAGTAGCAACTGGAAGTATTAATGTCACTAGTCCAGTAGCAACTTCAACATATACCTTAGCAGGAATAACACCTGTAGTAGCTGCACAAACTGGAACAAGTTTTACAACATTAGCACCAGGAACTTATGAGTTAACAGAAACAAATTCGGATGGATGTGTATCTACGGCAACTACGATTGTTATTGATCCTGTATTAACAACACCTGCTGCGCCAGTAGCAACACATACTGATCCAACGTGTACAGTAGCAACCGGAAGTATTAGTGTCACCAGTCCAGTAGCAACTTCAACATATACTTTAACAGGAATAACTCCTGTAGTAGCTGCACAAACTGGAACAAGTTTTACAACATTAGCACCAGGAACTTATGAATTAACAGAAACAAATGCAGATGGTTGTATTTCTGGGGCGACTAC
>NZ_CANMAX010000034.1 GCF_947495995.1 uncultured Tenacibaculum sp. | reverse complement strand
TCTGCAATCTAAAGGATTCGAGTGACTAAATCTTACTAGTTAAAAATCCAATATGGTCTATCGTTAAAATTGTATGGTCTTCTTGAAAGTTTTTAGCACTTGAATATTTCCAATCTTCTGGATGTACAACCAAACCGCTTTCTACTGGATTATTATGAATATAATCTATTTTTTGCTGAATAACTTTTGTACTCCACAATTCTATAGGTTTATTATGATGCTGCCAAAATTGATATTTATTTACATTTCCTTGTTTATTTCCTGCTCTTTTAAACATCCACAATAACCACTCTTTTCTACTTTCTTTTGGATGATCTTGAATCGTTTCAATCATTTTTCTTGATGTATAACGCTTAAAATCTCTTAATAATTCCATTGGTTGTTCTTTTGTAGATCTGAATATAAAATGCACATGATTTGGCATAAAACAATAGCAATACAGC
>NZ_CANMAX010000033.1 GCF_947495995.1 uncultured Tenacibaculum sp. | reverse complement strand
AAGAATCCTCCTGCCCAAACTTCTGATCCGTTACCTTTTGTTAATCGTGCAACATTAGCAGTAGTATTGATTCCACTCATATCTGGATTCGTCACTACTTCTACTCCTGCTCCTCCAAAACTTGTAAATGCTGGCGCTGTGCCTTCAAAATCTTCTACAGATTGACTTGTCGTATTTGTCGGATTTTTCCAGAAGTAAACATTGTCTATAAAAACAATACCTGCTCCACTTGGATCGCTTGAAATAATGTATTGACTGATGTCTGAAAAGTCTGTCATACCGGCTGCTGAAAAATCAGACAATGGAATATCTAAAGAAACCCATTCCCCTTGAGTTGGAGTGAATGATAATTCTGCTTCGGTATCTCCATTGGCTCCTGCAAATCCGTCTCCTTTAAAATCAACTAACTTTAATCGGAACGCTGTAATATTTGGTGTCCAAACATCTAAATGGATAAACTCCATTCCTGATGCATCTACG
>NZ_CANMAX010000032.1 GCF_947495995.1 uncultured Tenacibaculum sp. | reverse complement strand
TCTAAAACCGTGTTTTGTTATTTGCGGGTGCAAAACTACACACTCTTTTCAATCCCACCAAACTTTTAAACCAAAAATTTATACTTTTTTTGTAAGTTTTTCATAATAAACAACTAATCAATGATTTGTGAATTTTACTTTTTTCAACTAAATAAGTAAACTGAAAATGATACTATACAGTGAAGGGATTTTAAGTAATGTCAATGTTTCTTTAAAACATCAAAAAATAAATAAATGAAGTACTTTTTATCTCCTTTTATTCCAAGAATTACTTCTTCTTTTTCTTCTTCTTGCACTTTTTACGCATTTTAGCAAACATCTCCTTATACTTTTCTACATTAATCTCTCCTCTCCTACTCTCTAAAATATTATAAGAATCTATTTCTAATTTTGAAGGCTGTGGTTCTAATGACTCATCTATGAATGCTCTCTGCAGAACATCTTCTATCAAATAATCTTCATTTACAGATTCAGGATGATATTCATCTTTTAAAGATAGTTTAAAAACATTGGCTGTAGTGTTATA
>NZ_CANMAX010000031.1 GCF_947495995.1 uncultured Tenacibaculum sp. | reverse complement strand
GTTGTAGCTGTTACCGTTAAGGTAGCTGATGTATCTCCTACACAAACTGATGGATCGTTTACTGTAGCTACTGGATTCGCATTGATCGTAACTGTAAAGGTATCTGTACCACTACAACCGTTCGCATCAATATAAGTAATCGTACCACTATAAGTATTTGCTGCGGCTGCACCTGGAATTGTAAAGGTAGCTCCCGTTAAACTTGTACTAGTGGTAACATCACTAAAACCTGCTGCTTCGGCCGCGGCATTATAATCTATCGTATACTGAGTAGGACTTCCTGTTGTCGCTGTTACCGTCAGTGTAGCTGATGTATCTCCCACACAAACGGATGGATCATTTACTGTAGCTACTGGATTCGCATTGATCGTAACTGTAAAAGCATCTGTACCACTACAACCGTTAGCATCTATATAAGTAATCGTACCGCCATAAGTATTTGCTGCGGCTGCTCCTGGAATTGTAAAGGTAGCACCCGTTAAACTTGTACTAGTGGTAACATCACTAAAGCCTGCGGCTTCGGCCGCGGCATTATAATCTATCGTATACTGAGTAGGTGTTCCTGTTGTAGCTGTTACTGTTAGTGTAGCTGAAGTATC
>NZ_CANMAX010000030.1 GCF_947495995.1 uncultured Tenacibaculum sp. | reverse complement strand
CTTAAGAAAGTAGCACTTGTCGTTAATTTATAGAAATATGTATAAGTTCCTGTTCCTCCGGTTGGATTAGTAAAACTGATACTTCCTAAATTCGTTCCGCCTGCTGCCGTACAACTTAAATCTGTTGCACTTGCTCCTCCTCCTACTAATGGAGTTGGAACTGTAATTGTTGCATTAGTAGTGAATGTACATCCTTCTGCATCAACTATTTCTATATTATATGTACCATCTCCTAAAGTTGGGAAGTTCTCTGTAGTTGTTCCTACTCCTGCACGTGTATCTGTAGCAGCTCCTGTAATATTGATTGTATATGGTGCTGTACCATCTGAAATCGTAATACTTAAACTTCCTGTATCTGTTGAACAACTTGGTTGAGTCGTTGATACACTTGCGCTTACTGCTGTTACACTTCCAACTACAACATCTTGGAAAACTCCACGACATCCGTTGCTATCTTCTACGTAAACATCATAAGTTCCAGCTGCTCTATCAACTGATGCATTTCCGGCTGCAAAATCTCCTGCAACTGGAGTTACTCCATCTGCAACTACAGCATAAACATAACCTGTGCCTGTTCCGCCTGCTCCTACTGATGTTATTGTTCCTAAGTTACAATCCTCTGGTGTGCTTGTAGCCGTTACTGTAACCTGTGGTAGGATTGTTGTGTTAACTATATTACTACACCCTTTATTATCAACAACTTCTACAGCATATGTATTGGCGTTTAATCCTGAGAATGTATGTATACTTCCAGTAACATTAATGAAAGCTCCACTATCTAAACGAACTCTAAACGGTGCTTCTCCACTTGTAATATTTACAGCAATTTCTCCATTGGTTCCATCATAACATGTAACTGGCGTAGCTGTGAAAATTACTGGATCGGAATTGTTTATCGTAAAGCTTGCTGTAGCTGTACATCCATTATCATCTGTTACTCGAATCGTGTGAGTACCCACTGGA
>NZ_CANMAX010000029.1 GCF_947495995.1 uncultured Tenacibaculum sp. | reverse complement strand
ACATCACCAGTTGTTTGTTTCGGATCAAGTACAGCAGCAGTAGAGATTATATTTGATAGTAGTACACCATATACAGGCGGATATACGTATACAGTATTTGATGCAGGTACAGGAACAGCTACCGCTATGACAGGAAGTGGAACAGGAAATGTAGTAGAAGCTATTACAGGTTTAGCCGCAGGCGATTACTTTGTTAGAGTTGTTATGACAGCGTTCCCAGATTGTACAAGAGACACAGCTACGTTTACTATAGCAGGTCCAACAGCAGCGATTACTTATACTACAATTCCAACAGGAATTACATGTACAGGTGATACAGACGGAAGTATCCGTGTAGACGCTGTTACAGGTGGCTGGGGAGGTTATGAATACCAATTAGTACCAGACACAGGTTCAGCTACCCCAGGAGGATCAGTGGCAGTTGCTTATAGTGGTAATAACTTATTTGAGAATTTAGCACCAGGAGATTATATCGTAACAGTACGAGATACTAATGGATGTGAGGTTACACAGAATGTTAATGTAGCAGATGTTACTCAGGTTAACTTTAGTGTTACTAAGAATGACAATGCTTGTACAACAGACGGCGGAATCATCACAGTTACTATTGCAGACGGAAGTGCACCATATACAGCTACGTTAACAGGGGCATTAGGATCAAGCTTTACATTAACAGGAGCAAGTCCAATTGAGTTTAGTGGTTTAGTAGCCGATACATATACAGTTTCAGTAGTTGACAGCAACAGTTGTCCAGCAGCTGGAACACAGAATATTACAATTAATCCAGATTTAGACTTTGATATTACCCCAGTAAGCATTTTAACATGTGTTGCAGGTCCAGAATACAGTATTGAAGTTAGTTCAGGAACAGGAAGCTATACATATGAGGTTGATAGCCCAACAACACCAAATGTTGTAACAGGAACTATAGTTGCAGGAACAGGAGTAAGCGATAACTTTACATTACCATTAACTACACCAGTAGGAACGTATAC
>NZ_CANMAX010000028.1 GCF_947495995.1 uncultured Tenacibaculum sp. | reverse complement strand
GTAACAGTAATTAATCCACCACTTGGAATACTTAAATTACTCCATGTAGCTACATTTCCAGCTGCTGTTCCTCCATTATTAACTGTACCTAAGGTATAGCCTGCTACTGGTAAAGTATCAACGATCTCTACCCCTGTTGCATCACTTGGTCCTGCGTTAGTTATTGTTAATTCAAAGACTAAAACATCACCTACATTTGGGGTAGCACTTCCGCTTGCTAAACCTTTACTAACACTTAAATCTGATTGCTCTACAACTGGAGTAACGCTAGTCTCATCATCATCTGCTAATCCATCTGTTTTATCATCAACTCCTGAACCTGCAGTTGGATCACTATCGGGATCAAACTGATCACTGGCACTAATCTCTGCATTGTTCGTATAACTTACTCCTGCACCTGGCGCATTAACCGTAGCCGTATAACTTACACTAACACTTCCATTGTTGTTTGGAACACTTAAGCCTGTCCAGTTTATCGTTGTTCCGGTCTGTACTCCACTATTGTTAATCGTTGCAATAGTATATCCATTTGGTACAACATCGCGGATACCAACTCCTGTTGCTGGATCTGGACCTGCATTAGTTACTGTAACCGTAAAAGTTACGACATCGCCAACATTTGGTGTACTATCACTGATAACCTTTACAATACTTAAATCTGATTGTTCTGGAACTACTCCAATACTATCCTCATCATCATCTGAAATTCCATCGCCATTATCATCAGTATTAGCATCACTAGTTGGATCACTATCAGGATCAAATTGATCACTTGCTGTAATCTCAGCTGTGTTTATATATTCATTGGCTGCTCCTGTTGGCGCATCAACTACAACATCAAAGGTTAAGGTGATCGTTCCTGAATTTGGAACACTTAAACCTGTCCATGTTACTGTGTTTCCACCACTGATAACTCCTGTGATTCCGCCAACTGTGTTTGGATTGCTTAATCCGCTATATCCCGCTGGAACGACATCGGAAACATTGACTCCCGTAGCTGCATTGGCTCCTGCATTACTAATAGCTAAACTAAAGGTAACTGTATC
>NZ_CANMAX010000027.1 GCF_947495995.1 uncultured Tenacibaculum sp. | reverse complement strand
AATGGAGGAACAGCAGCTGGAAATGTAGCTACATGGAGTAATTTAAGTATTCCAAGTGGTGGATTAATTACTGTTACTTATGAGGCTACAGTATTAGCCCCAGTAAGTCCAGCAAACCCGACACAATATGTAAATGTAGCAGAGATTACAGCAAGCGATCAGTTTGATCCAAATAGTAGTCCAAATAATGATGATGGTGATCAGAGTGAGGATGATGAGACGAATTTCAATATCACACCACAGCAATCAGATTTAAGTTTAGCCAAGAGTTTTGTAGATACTAATGGAAACAATGTAGAAGTAGGTGATGTTCTTACGTTCACAGTTGCTTTAAGTAATGCAGGAACAGATTCAGCGACAGGAGTAAGTGTTGCAGATGTTTTACCAGTAGGTTACACTTTAGTTCCAGGTAGTATAGATAATGGCGGAATTTATAATGCAGGAGCTACGACTATCAATTGGAGTGGACTTACAGTTCCATTAACAGGATTGAATCTTACATATCGAGTAACTGTTAATGCACCAACAGGAGCAGTAGGAGAGTATACCAATGTAGCTCAAGTAACAGGAAGTGATCAATTTGATCCCGACAGTAGTCCAAATAATGATGATGGCGATCAGAGTGAAGATGATGAAGCTAATGAGAGTGTAGTTCCAGCAGTTGCAGATTTAGAACTAGCCAAAGTACCGAGTAATACTTCACCAAATGTAGGCGATGTAATTACTTATACAGTTACCATTACCAATAATGGAACAAGTAATGCTACCGGAGTAGGAGTTTCAGATACTGTTCCAAATGGATTACAAGTCGTTACAATAAATAATGGAGGAGTACAGACAGGAAATACTATAAACTGGTCAGGATTATCAGTATCTTCAGTAGGAGGAAGTAATACATTGGCTGTTACTTATACCGCTAGAGTGTTAGCTCCAGGTACAGGAGTAAGTTATAACAACGTTGCTGAGATTAGTGCCAGCGATCAGTTTGATCCTGATAGTAGTCCAAATAACGATGATGGCGATCAGAGTGAGGATGATGAAGTTTCTTCACCAATTACACCACAAACTGCAGATTTAAGTTTAGTAAAGAG
>NZ_CANMAX010000026.1 GCF_947495995.1 uncultured Tenacibaculum sp. | reverse complement strand
TTATCGGCATCCATTGTAATGGTTAATGGATTTGTAGTTCCTGAAGCGTCTCCTGACCAACCATCAAATTGATAACCGGGATTAGGAGTTGCAGTTAAAACCACATCCGTTCCGAAATCATAAGTTCCAGCAGATGGAGTATTCGGATTTCTAGCAATAGTTCCGTTAGTAGCATTCGTAGTTAAAGTATGCTGAATTTTACTAAAAATAGCTGTTACAGTTTTATCGGCATCCATTGTAATAGTTAATGGATTTGTAGTTCCTGAAGCATCACCTGACCAACCATCAAATTGATAACCAGCATTAGGAGTTGCAGTTAAAACCACATCAGTTCCGAAATCATAAGTTCCAGCAGTTGGAGTATTCGGATTTCTAGCAATAGTTCCGTTAGTAGCATTCGCAGTTAAGGTATGCTGAATTTTACTAAATACTGCTGTTACAGTTTTATCTACATCCATTGTAATGGTTAATGGATTTGTAGTTCCCGAAGCGTCACTCGACCAACCATCAAATTGATAACCAGCGTTAGGAGTTGCAGTTAAAACTACATCAGTTCCGAAATCATAAGTTCCAGCAGTTGGGGTTACAGGATTTCTAGCAATAGTTCCGTTAGTAGCATTCGTAGTTAAGGTATGCTGAATTTTACTAAATACTGCAGTTACAGTTTTATCCGCATCCATTGTAATGGTTAATGGATTTGTAGTTCCTGAAGCATCACCCGACCAACCATCAAATTGATAACCAGCATTAGGAGTTGCAGTTAAAACCACATCAGTTCCGAAATCATAAGTTCCAGCAATTGGAGTATTCGGATTTCTAGAAATAGTTCCGTTAGTAGCATTCGTAGTTAAGGTATGCTGAATTTTACTAAAAATAGCTGTTACAGTTTTATCGGCATCCATTGTAATGGTTAATGGATTTGTAGTTCCTGAAGCATCACCCGACCAACCATCAAATTGATAACCAGCATTAGGAGTTGCAGTTAAAACCACATCAGTTCCGAAATCATAAGTTCCAGCAATTGGAGTATTCGGATTTCTAGAAATAGTTCCGTTAGTAGCATTAGTAGTTAAAGTATGCTGAATTTTACTAAATACTGCTGTTACAGTTTTATCGGCATCCATTGTAATGGTTAATGGATTTGTAGTTCCTGAAGCGTCACCTGACCAACCATCAAATTGATAACCAGCATTAGGAGTTGCAGTTAAAACCACATCAGTTCCGAAATCATAAGTTCCAGCA
>NZ_CANMAX010000025.1 GCF_947495995.1 uncultured Tenacibaculum sp. | reverse complement strand
AAAGGTGAAGTTGGCGATAAAGGACCTGTTGGAGACAAAGGTGAAGTTGGTGACAAAGGACCTGTTGGAGACAAAGGCGAAGTCGGAGATAAAGGTGAAGTTGGCGATAAAGGACCTGTAGGTGATAAAGGCGAAGTTGGTGATAAAGGACCTGTAGGTGATAAAGGCGAAGTTGGTGATAAAGGACCTGTCGGCGACAAAGGTGAAGTCGGTGATAAAGGAGAAGTTGGAGATAAAGGGCCTGTTGGAGACAAAGGTGAAGTTGGTGACAAAGGACCTGTAGGTGATAAAGGCGAAGTTGGTGATAAAGGACCTGTCGGAGACAAAGGTGAAGTCGGTGATAAAGGACCTGTCGGAGATAAAGGTGAAGTTGGTGATAAAGGGCCTGTCGGAGATAAAGGTGAAGTTGGCGATAAAGGACCTGTTGGAGACAAAGGCGAAGTTGGTGATAAAGGTGAAGTTGGTGACAAAGGACCTGTAGGTGATAAAGGCGAAGTTGGTGATAAAGGACCTGTCGGCGACAAAGGTGAAGTCGGTGATAAAGGACCTGTCGGAGAGAAAGGTGAAGTTGGTGATAAAGGGCCTGTCGGAGATAAAGGTGAAGTTGGCGATAAAGGACCTGTTGGAGACAAAGGCGAAGTTGGTGATAAAGGACCTGTCGGAGACAAAGGTGAAGTTGGCGATAAAGGACCTGTTGGAGATAAAGGCGAAGTTGGTGATAAAGGACCTGTCGGAGATAAAGGTGAAGTTGGCGATAAAGGACCTGTTGGAGACAAAGGCGAAGTTGGTGATAAAGGACCTGTCGGAGATAAAGGTGAAGTTGGTGACAAAGGACCTCTCGGAGATAAAGGCGAAGTTGGTGACAAAGGCGAAGTTGGTGACAAAGGCGAAGTTGGAGATAAAGGTGAAGTTGGTGACAAAGGCGAAGTCGGTGACAAAGGCGAAGTTGGTGACAAAGGACCTGTCGGAGATAAAGGACCTGTAGGTGATAAAGGCGAAGTTGGTGATAAAGGACCTGTCGGCGACAAAGGTGAAGTCGGTGATAAAGGACCTGTCGGAGATAAAGGTGAAGTTGGCGATAAAGGACCTGTTGGAGACAAAGGCGAAGTTGGTGATAAAGGACCTGTCGGAGATAAAGGTGAAATCGGTGATAAAGGAGAAGTTGGAGATAAAGGGCCTGTTGGAGACAAAGGTGAAGTTGGTGACAAAGGACCTGTAGGTGATAAAGGTGAAGTTGGTGATAAAGGACCTGTTGGTGACAAAGGTGAAGTTGGCGATAAAGGACCTGTTGGAGACAAAGGCGAAGTCGGTGATAAAGGACCTGTCGGAGATAAAGGTGAAGTTGGTGATAAAGGACCTGTTGGAGACAAAGGTGAAGTCGGTGATAAAGGACCTGTCGGTGACAAAGGCGAAGTTGGTGACAAAGGTGAAGTCGGTGATAAAGGACCTGTCGGAGATAAAGGTGAACTTGGTGATAAAGGGCCTGTCGGTGACAAAGGCGAAGTTGGTGATAAAGGACCTGTCGGAGATAAAGGTGAAATCGGTGATAAAGGAGAAGTTGGAGATAAAGGGCCTGTTGGAGACAAAGGTGAAGTTGGTGACAAAGGACCTGTAGGTGATAAAGGCGAAGTTGGTGATAAAGGACCTGTCGG
>NZ_CANMAX010000024.1 GCF_947495995.1 uncultured Tenacibaculum sp. | reverse complement strand
ACCTGTTTAGTAGCAACAGGAAGTATCAATGTTACCAGTCCAGTAGCGACTTCAACATATACTTTAACAGGAATAACACCTGTAATAGCTGCTCAAACTGGAACTAGTTTTATAACCTTAGCTCCAGGAACTTATGAGTTAACAGAAACAAATGCCAGTGGTTGTGTTTCTGCTGCGACTACTATTGTTATTGATCCTGCATTAACAACACCAGCTGTTCCAGTTGCAACACATGTAGATCCAACCTGTTTAGTAGCAACCGGAAGTATCAATGTTACGACTCCTGTAGCGACTTCAACATATACATTAACAGGAATAACTCCTGTAGTAGCTGCACAAACTGGAACTAGTTTTACAACTTTAGCACCAGGAACTTATGAATTAACAGAAACAAATGCAGACGGATGTATTTCTGTGGCGACTACGATTATTATTGATCCTGCATTAACAACACCTGCTGCTCCAGCTGCAACACATACTGATCCAACCTGTTTAGTAGCAACCGGAAGTATTAATGTTACGACTCCTGTAGCGACTTCAATATATACATTAACAGGAATAACTCCTGTAGTAGCTGCACAAACTGGAACTAGTTTTACAGCTTTAGCACCAGGAACTTATGAATTAACAGAAACAAATGCAGACGGATGTATTTCTGTGGCGACTACGATTATTATTGATCCTGCATTAACAACACCTGCTGCTCCAGCTGCAACACATACAGATCCGACCTGTTTAGTAGCAACCGGAAGTATTAATGTCACTAGTCCAATAGCGACTTCAACATATACATTAACAGGAATAACTCCTGTAGTAGCTGCACAAACTGGAACTAGTTTTACAGCTTTAGCACCAGGAACTTATGAATTAACAGAAACAAATGCAGACGGATGTATTTCTGTGGCGACTACGATTATTATTGATCCTGCATTAACAACACCTGCTGCTCCAGCTGCAACACATACAGATCCGACCTGTTTAGTAGCAACCGGAAGTATTAATGTCACTAGTCCAATAGTAACTTCAACATATACCTTAACAGGAATAACTCCTGTAGTAGCCGCGCAAACTGGAACTAGCTTTACAACATTAGCATCAGGAACTTATGAGTTGACAGAAACCAATGTAGACGGTTGTATTTCTGTGGCGACTACTATTGTTATAGATCCTGCATTAACAACACCAGCTGCGCCAACTGCAACACATACAGATCCAACCTGTTTAGTAGCAACAGGAAGTATCAATGTTACGACTCCTGTAGCAACTTCAACATATACTTTAACAGGGATAACTCCAGTGGTAGCTGCTCAAACAGGAACTAGTTTTACAACCTTAGCACCAGGAACTTATGAGTTGACAGAAACAAATGCAGACGGATGTATTTCTGTGGCGACTACGATTATTATTGATCCTGCATTAACAACACCTGCTGCGCCAGTTGCAACACATACAGATCCGACCTGTTTAGTAGCAACAGGAAGTATCAATGTTACGACTCCTGTAGTAACTTCAACATATACCTTAACAGGAATAACTCCTGTAGTTGCTGCACAAACTGGAACTATTTTTACAACCTTAGCACCAGGAACTTATGAGTTAACTGAAACAAATGCAGACGGATGTATTTCTGTGGCGACTACGATTATTATTGATCCTGCATTAACAACACCTGCTGCGCCAGTTGCAACACATACAGATCCGACCTGTTTAGTAGCAACAGGAAGTATCAATGTTACGACTCCTGTAGTAACTTCAACATATACCTTAACAGGAATAACTCCTGTAGTTGCTGCACAAACTGGAACTATTTTTACAACCTTAGCACCAGGAACTTATGAGTTAACTGAAACAAATGTGGATGGTTGTATTTCTGTGGCGACTACTATTGTTATTGATCCTGCATTAACAACACCTGCTGCACCAGTTGCAACACATACTGATCCAACCTGTTTAGTAGCAACCGGAAGTATCAATGTTACGACTCCTGTAGTAACTTCAACATATACCTTAACAGGAATAACTCCTGTAGTAGCTGCTCAAACTGGAACTAGCTTTATAACATTAGCACCAGGAACTTATGAGTTGACAGAAACAAATGCGGACGGTTGTATATCTGGGGCGACTACGATTATTATAGATCCTGCATTAACAACACCTGCTGCGCCAGTAGCAACACATACTGATCCGACCTGTTTAGTAGCAACAGGAAGTATTAGTGTCACCAGTCCAGTAGCAACTTCAATATATACCTTAACAGGAATAACTCCTGTAGTAGCTGCACAAACCGGAACTAGTTTTACAACATTAACACCAGGAACTTATGAATTGACAGAAACAAATGCAGATGGTTGTATTTCTGCTGCGACTACGATTGTTATTGATCCTGCATTAACAACACCAGCTGCGCCAGCTGCAACACATGTAGATCCAACCTGTTTAGTAGCAACAGGAAGTATTAATGTCACTAGTCCAGTAGCAACTTCAACATATACCTTAACAGGAATAACTCCTGTAGTAGCTGCTCAAACAGGAACTAGTTTTACAGCTTTAGCATCAGGAACTTATGAGTTAACAGAAACAAATTCGGATGGATGCGTATCTACGGCAACTACGATTATTATTGATCCTGTATTAACAACACCTGCTGCGCCAGTAGCAACACATACTGATCCAACGTGTACAGTAGCAACTGGAAGTATTAATGTCACTAGTCCAGTAGCAACTTCAACATA
>NZ_CANMAX010000023.1 GCF_947495995.1 uncultured Tenacibaculum sp. | reverse complement strand
CTTTAGGATTTTCTTTATATTTACTGCACACAACAACGTATAAACTGCATTAAAACGACAGCTTATACACAACGTTATGTGCTAGCGAAAAAACAAAATATGTCGAGAACAAAAAAATTAGAGAAAAGAACAAAGTTTATGATTCTTCGGAATTTTAAAATTGGTTATGATTTTCGGTTTGACCCAATCAAAGCATATCTTGAAAGCACTCAAGAAATGATTCTCACACAAGAAAGAGAATTAGAGGAAAAATTCAAAAAATGGAATGAAGAGCATTCAGAAAATCCCGAAATGCCTGATGCTTTTGACATTTACGAAATGGAAATCCTCAATAGTTCAGAGTTCCCTAACATCTTGAACAAATCAATTTATTTGACAATTTATTCAATGTTTGAAAATGAATTTAACAAACTTTGCGAATGGTGTCAGCACTCTGAAGAATTGAATTTAAGCCCAAAGGATTTAAAAGGCGGAAATTACATTGGACAATGTCGAAATTACATAATAAAAGTTCTCAACGTGAATTTGGAAAACCTAAAAGAGCAATGGACTAAAATTGGAAAGTATCAGCAAATTAGAAATGTAATTGCTCACAATAATGGAATTGTTAAACAAACGAATAAGGAAATACCAAAATTCGTTGATAGCACTCAAGGAATTTCTATTGAACAAAAAACTTCTGAAATACAAATAGAGTCTATTGACTTTTTAATTGATTTTATTGACCATTTAGTTGGATTTTTGAATGAGACTATAGAAGAAATTGTAAATCAGAAAGAAAAAGCCAGCACATAACAATGTATAATCGCAATTACGGTGGATTCGACTACGTCCGAATCCACTCGGAATTGCTAATGTTCGTGCTTAACCGAAAATAATTGCTAATTTAACCCGTAACTGACGGTTATACGAGACCGTTAGGCACAAGCCAATTCCAACATATTAGTATATTAAAATTAAAAAATGGTATTTCCTGATGACATATTAAAACTTGGCAATCATAATTTGGTTGAAATTCAAGGTACAAAGTTTTTAGAATACTTTAGCGAATCCAACATTGATAAAAGATGTGTTGAATCAACCCAATATGTATTATCATTTGTGATAAATGGAATTAAAGCAATTGTTACAGATAAAGGCAAAATTATAGTGAATAGGAATGAATGTGTTCTTATCGGAAAAGGGAACACTATTATGAGTGAGAGAATTCCAGATAGCAATAATCAACCCTATCAAAATCTTTTATTTTTCCTCTCTGATGATTTTATTCAAGGTTTCTATACAAAACATCAGAAAATCATTAAATCAAACAACAATTTAAATAATTATATTGGTGTAGCAAAAACAGAAGTTGACCCTTTTATAAGCAATTTGTTAATTTCAGCATTAATGATTATAAACAATAAGGCATTACATTCCAAAAACATTCTTAATCTCAAATTAGAAGAATTACTACTATACCTAATTAAGTCTAATCATTCGAACAATTTCAAAATACTTTTACATCAAACTATTCAAGAAAAGAAGGTTGAATTTCGTGCTACTATTTTAAAAAATATAAATCACACTTATCTAATTGAAGACTATGCACATCTTACTTCAAGAAGCGTATCTTCTTTTAAACGAAAATTTAAAGAAACATTTGGAGAAAGTGCTGGTAAATATTTCAGAAAGCAAAAATTACTGTCTTCAAAGTCATTATTAAAAACTACAGATAAAACTATAAAGGAAATTGCATTTGAAGTAGGTTATGATACTAGTTCTCATTTTATAAGAGCTTTTAAAAGTGAATTCAAAACTACACCCACACAATACAGAGCGATTGACACATAATGGTTATTATATGAACTTTTTTGGTTGCTAATACGCTGAATACTGCTCATATCTTTGCGTAAAATTTTATCATTATGAGAGTATTATTTTCAATTATTTTATTTGTTGTGACAATATCAAATGGTTTTGCTCAACAAAAAGAAACACAAATAGGTTACCATTCATTCGGTAACGGAAACGAAAAAGTGATGGTTCTTCACGACTGGAATGGAGACCACTCAAACTGGAACCAAATGTCAGAATACCTAAACCCTAAGGAATTTACCTATGTATTTATGGATGCAAGAGGACAAGGACTTTCTCTTGGTATTAAAGGCGAATATACCGTTACAGAAATAGCTAAAGACTTATTGAATCTAGCTGATACCCTTGGCTGGAAATCATTTAGTATAGTTGGGCATTCCTTTTCAACATTATCAGCTCAAATTGCTACCAAATTAAACACTAACAATAGAATAAAAAGTATCATACTGGTTAGTGGTGGACCAGCTTCTGGATTAAAATTTAGCAAAGATGAAGTCAATTTTTTTAACGCAGTTGCTGCTAGTAGAGAGGTTGCCGAACAAGCAATAGGAGCTTTAACTAGTAATCGCTATACAAAATTATGGAATGAGAAAAAAGCTCAAGAATTCTTAGAGGCTGCAGATGTAGAAGTCTCTAGAGCGTATCTAAAGTCATTTGCAAATGTTGACTACTCTAAAGGACTAATAGGAAACAAAACACCAACCTTAGTTGTAACAACAGAATTTGATTATCCTTCTTTACGTTTGGAGAATATCAAACCTCGATTTGAAGCTATGAAATATAAGGATATTAAATACGTAAACGTTGGCAATTCTGGACATTATTCAATGCAAGAAACCCCAGTGTTCTTAGCTACTACAATAGAGAATTTTATATTAAATGTTAAGTAAATAAATACATATAATTAAAGCAGGCCAGTGCCTAACAACGTGTATAAGTAATAGCGGTTTGAGTGTATTCACAAACCGTTTTTCTTTTTATTGAGTATATTGCTATCTGAAAGTAATAAGGAATAAAATCCGCTACTACTCATACACAAACACGTTGGCAATAATTATGAAAAAGACAATCTACCTTTTTTTAATATTAATCAGCTTCCAAAATTGTAACGGACAATCTAAATGTTCTGATTTGAAAAATGGAAAATTTGAATTAAAATCCGAAACCGGGATAACAATAATCGAAAGAAATGGAAACATTCAGATTGAAAAAAAAGATGGACTAAATTATTATTCTGATGTAGAATGGATAACTGACTGCAAATACGAACTAAAAAACCATCGAAATCATTACGGAGAATTAGAAAAAGAGGAATTAAATAGTATTTATACTGTTGAAATAATAAAAATAATGACCGATTCTGTGAAAATCAAAACAACAGCAAACTATTCTAATAAAAGCCTTGAACGAATCCTGAAAATAATTGAACTAAAATAACTATTGCCAACAAAATGTATGGTTAATTGCTTGCGGATTTATTCCTTCGGACTAAATCTCGCAAAACCAAAAGTCCATCACTTTTAATTAACTTTACAAACAAAAAGCGCAAATAACAATACACAAAACGTTAGGCATAATTTAAATGGAACAAATAGCCTCAATAGTATCTGAACTTGAAAATATAGTTTCACAATTAAG
>NZ_CANMAX010000022.1 GCF_947495995.1 uncultured Tenacibaculum sp. | reverse complement strand
CTTTAGGATTTTCTTTATATTTACTGCACACAACAACGTATAAACTGCATTAAAACGACAGCTTATACACAACGTTGTAGCCAATTAAAAAAACACTCGAACTTTAACTAAAACTCGAGTGATACTTATATTTAGAGATTTAATTAACAATGACTTATATTAATTTCAAGCATATACAATAGAGCTTTTTAAAAAAAGCTACAATTAATTATTTTTCTATAGAATGTGCCATTTCTTTAGAGAAATCAGTAAACGAACGTGGTTTTCTTCCTAAAACTGTTTCAACAGTGTTGGTTACCGAAGTGTAATCTCCTACGGTAAACCATTCAAACATTTCTCCAAATTCTACAGCTAACCAATCTCCTAATCCTGCTTGTTTATAAGCTCCAATTAAAGCTTCTTTCGGAATATTCACATAATTAATTTGTTTCCCGCTAGCGTCCGTTAATAACTCTGCATGCTTCGCAGACGTAAGTGATTCTGGCCCAGTAAGACAATATGTTTCTCCCGCATGTCCATCTTCTGTCAATGCTTTAACCGCTATATCAACTACATCATTAATATCAACTAAACTAAGTGCTGTGTCCCCAAAACAAGAATAAAAATTTCCTTCAGTATTAATTGTTTCAAGATTTAGATAAAAATATTGAAAAAACATATTGGGTTGGATTAACGTATAATCTAAACCAGAATTTTTGATTAATTCATCTGTAATAGCATGTACACGTATAGGTCCAGATAGCGCATCTTTTCTGGCCTTAAAACCAGATTGTTTAACAAGGTGCTTAACATTTGCTGTTTTGGCTGCAGAAACTATATTTTCTACCCATTCTTGAGTTTTAGGATGTATAGGTGTTAATACGTATATTTTTTCTACACCTTCGAAAGCAGTGATTAATGATTCAATATCATTAAAATCACCAATACGGATTTGGTTTTGTTGTAATCCCAACTTCGCAACATCACTATTTTTAGTAGCCATGATACCAAAGTCTACTTGTTTTTCTTTTAATTGATTTACAATAAGTGAGCCTGTGTTTCCTGTTGCTCCTAATACTAAAATTTCCATTATCTTACTTTTTATTTTTTACTTTTTGATTAAATAAGTGGTTTTATATATTCAGCTGTTTCTAAAACTGTTTTTTTAAAGTCCATTGGTTTCCAATTGAATGTTTTCATGGTATTACTTACATCAGCACTATAAGTATTTCCTATAAAAGGTTTCATTGCTTTTGCATCAGGAACGAAATTGGACATAATTTTCAATAAAAAATTTGGCGCCTCTATAGTACTTACTTTTTTGTATCCGTTTGTTTTTAAAATATTGGCCATTTCTTTAAAAGAATATGCTCTTTCAGAGGCAACAATAAATCGCTTTCCGTTTGCTTGTTGGTTTTCTAATGCTTGGACGTGAATTTTAGCAACATCTCTAACATCAACCATATTCATAGCTGCTTTTGCTAGCATTGGTGTTTTACCAGTAATCATTTTTTTAACCAATTCTATAGATTCACCGGCTAAAGTACCAGATAAACTAGGTCCCCAAATAGCTCCTGGATTTAAAACAACCATTTCTAACTTGTTGCTCCCAGTTTGTGCATTAATAAAATCCCATGCACTTTTTTCCGCTAACGTCTTACTTTTTATATAAGCCGACATTCCTTTTGCTTTTGGATTTGTCCAAGTATCTGGATTTACATTAATCGATTTATTACCTTCACCTAGCATGGCTACTGTAGAAGATGTTAAAACCAAACGTTTAACACCTGCTTTTTTAGCAGCATTTAAAGCGCGTTGCGTTCCTTCAATAGCTGGTTTTATCATTTCATTTTCATCCTTTGGTTCCGTAGCAAAATATGGAGAGGCTATGTGTAATACATAATCACAACCTTCCATTGCTTCCTTCCAACCGTCATCTTTTAAAAGGTCCAATTCACAATATTCTAAATTACCTTTAGGATCAACTTCTTTTTGAAGAACTTCTGTTAATTTTGCTGTTTTAGATAAACTTCTTACTGAACCACGAACTGCGTATCCATTTTTTAATAGCTCAGCGGCAGTATGTAATCCAACATAACCTGAGATTCCTGTTACCAATACTTTTTTCATTTTTATTAAATTTTATATTTACACTAAAACATTACTTGCTAAATGCAAGCAAAGATAATAAATAACTTTTATTTTACAAGTAATAAATATATAATTAGTATATTTGACACATCAATTTGTAGATAACATAATGTAAAATGGAACAGAATTTTAGATGTAATTGCCCTATTACCAGTGCTATTGATGTAGTTGGAGATAAGTGGTCTTTAGTAATTATTAAACAAATGTTGACCGAAGGAAAAAAAACGTTTAAAGACTTTATGGAGAGTGATGAGGCTATAGCAACAAATATTTTGTCTTCAAGATTAAAAATGCTGGAACAATTTAAGATTATAAATAAAGGAAAACTTCCTGAAAACAAAAAAACAAACATCTATACTTTAACAGACAAAGGAATCGCACTTACCCCAATAATCGTAGAGTTATCTATTTGGAGTGACAATAATTTACGAGAATTTCATTCAGCTTTATACGAAGGAGAACAGATTGAAATGATAAGAAATAAGAAAGAAAAATTTATTAACCATATAATAGAAAATTATAAGAAAAATAACTGGCTACAACACGGTGTATAAAACATAGCTAAAAAGTGATTAACCGAAAGGTTTGTGTATATTTAGAAAGTCCGCGAAATTTTTAACTTGGCTTTTAAAAAAGGAAAATTTAAAAACAAAATATAAAAATTCGACTCTGTGTTAATCAGAAAAGTTAGTGTTTTTTTAAACGCTACGTTTCATACACAAGACCGTTGTAAAACATTTTGAAAGAATTGGATATTAGAAAGAAAATATTTGAAAAATATGATGAATTCAGTTTAACTGAACACAAATCGGAGAAAGATACTTTACGTTTTAAAATCAAATCATTGTTGGATAAATATTCGGAAAAGGACTCAAATTGCTATCACGTACTTGGACTTTTAGACTATGAATCTGATGACTGGAAAGAAAATATCGAAACTGCAATTTGGAATTTCAAAAAAGCAATCGAATTGGATAAAAACAATGTATTACCTCAATTATATTTAGCTCATTGTTACCACGACTTGGATCAATTGGAATTGGCTCTTGAGAATTATAATAAAGTAAATAAGAAAAAGTTAAAAGAATTCCAGATTTGGAGGTATACTAAACTAATTGAACAAATTGGTTATTGTGAGTATAAATTAGGTAATAAAAAAATTGGAGAACAACATTTTGAATATGTGCTGGAATGGTATAAAAAGTTTCCAGAAATTGACCGAGTTGTTCCTCGAGAATTACTGGACTGTTTGCCTGAAAATCATTGGATAGTGAACGAAATGAAAAAAATTGAAACGTATTTATAATGCAAAAAACGTTTTACAACAAAATGTATAGTTAATTGCTTACAGATTTATTCCTTCGGACTAAATCTCACAAAACCAAAAGTCCACTACTTTTAATTAACTTTACAATTAAAAAATCGCAAATAACAATACACAAAACGTTACCACACATTTAACCAAAACTATGAAAAAAGCAATATTTCTGATTTTGATTTTACAATCTTATTTGACTTTTTCTCAAATTCAACAATACTTTTTCGTCAATGATGTCGAAGTTGTTGAATACCTTTATGTGAAAATTTGTATTGGAGAAAATGCAGAAACAATCTCTGTAACTGAAATCCCAGAAAGAACGACTTATAAAAATAAAGACATAATAAAACAGATCATCGAATATCGGAAAGGAATTGACTTTTTACCAGGAAGCAAATTTAGTAACCAATGTTTTGACTACCCATTTACAATTGTGAATTCAAAATATGAATCTCTAACTGAAATTGACTCTAATTGTGTTGCAGACTTTGGAAAAGGAAAATACAGATATATAAATCCTGAATACCGTGATGTGAAAATTATAAGGCGAAAACGAAAACAAATTGAGAAAACAAAAGATTCTAAATTAATTTATAGAATTGAGTGGATTTCACCTTGTAATTACGTTTTGACTTATTTAAAAGTCTCTAAACAAGAACATGAATATTTAATTGGACAAAAAATAGATGTTAAAATAATCGATGTGCTTGAAAACGGAAATTATGTCTATTATTCAAACCTATCTGATAGAACATTTGGATTTGGAGAAATGGAAAAACTATAAAAACGTGTGGTAACAAAATGTATAATTAATTGCTAGCGGATTTATTTCTTCGGACTAAATCTCGCAAAACCAAAAGTCAATCACTTTTAATTTACTTTACAATCAAAAAAGCGCAAATAACAATACACAAACCGTTGCCAACAATATAAAAACCAAATCGCAAACATTTATGCTTTCATTTTTTAAATCAAAATCTAACTTAACGGAATCGGAATTTTCCGAAAAATTTTTCACTGAATTAAGAAAGAAAGTTAACGGTTTGGAATTAGTTTCTATCAATGGACTTGAAGTCACTACGAAACTAAAAGATTCTGACAATTACCGTCATTTTCTGGACAATTCTTACGCGGAATATAAAAATGACCCAAAGGATTTGAAAAAAGTTATTGAAAAATATACATTTTCTGCAAAAGACCTTTTTCTTCCTCAAGAACCTTTACAAAAAGAAAGAATAGTGCCCGTTATCAAAGACAAAAGGTACTTAATTGAGAGCTCTAAAATAATTGAGGACTTCGAGAACACTCACGTTTATGAAAAATACAACTCGGAACTATATATTTTTTATGCAGAAGATAAAGAAAATACGATTGGATATTTCACGAAAGAAGAATATTCAAAGTTGGATTCTGACATTGAATCTATTAGAGAAATAGCAATCGAAAATCTGAATTCTGTCGTTTCAAAAATGGAAAGACACGGAGAAAATGGATACTTTATGTTAACAGCAGGTGGAGATTATGAATCAAGTTTAATTCTATTTGACATTTGGAATAAAGAAAATTTTCCCGTGAATGGAAATTTAATAATCGGAATTCCAGCTAGAGATGTTATTCTAGTAACTGGAACAAATGACAAGGAAAATATTGATAAACTAAAGAAATCTATCAAAGAAATAAATGAAACTGGAGACCATATAGTTTCCGACAAAATATATGAATTAAAAGACGGAAAATTTGAATTATGGGAATAAAATACTGTTGGCAACAATGTATAACCGCAATTACGGCGGATTCGACTACGTCCGAATCCACTCGGAATTACTAACGCCAGTTCTTAACCGAATATTAACGCAAATTAACCCGTAACTGACGGTTATACGAAACCGTTGTATGCAATAAGTCAGACTTTTGGTTTTTAAACACACTTATTGATTGAAACTAAAATTAGGTAAAAACAGGATTAAAATTAACTAAAGGTAAGAATGAAGTTTAGTCAAGCTTATCGATTG
>NZ_CANMAX010000021.1 GCF_947495995.1 uncultured Tenacibaculum sp. | reverse complement strand
TTTTTGGTTTAAAAGTTTGGTGGGATTGAAAAGAGTGTGTAGTTTTGCACCCGCAAATAACAAAACACGGTTTTAGATTTTGCTAAGTTCATTAACAGATTGTAAATAAAAGCTTAGAATAAGGTTAAAAAATAGTTTGATTTTTTCTTGTTCAAATAAAAATAAAGCTTTTATATTTGCAGTCCGTTTTGGAGCGGTGTTCATTGAAATAGGTTGTAGAAATTTAATTAAAAAAAACTTCAAAAAAGTTTTGTCAGTTTAAAAATAGTTTATAGTTTTGCATCCGCTTTCAGAAATGAAACAAACATGTTCACAGAGATTTTGGAATAACACATTAAGTTAATCAGTTCGATTCTGATGTCTTTACAAAGATTAGATTAATTAAGGTTTCGGTTGAAACAGTATTGAATACCAAGGTTAATTAAGTTCATTGATAATATTGAAATTGACAGCGTAAATAGAGAGAGTAAAGTAACATAGCTTTAACAAGTTAAATTCTTTTGAAACTTATTCATACATAATATTAAAGATTATACAATGAAGAGTTTGATCCTGGCTCAGGATGAACGCTAGCGGCAGGCTTAACACATGCAAGTCGAGGGGCAGCATCAATTGCTTGCAATTGGATGGCGACCGGCGCACGGGTGCGTAACGCGTATAGAATCTGCCTTGTACAGGAGGATAGCCTTTAGAAATGAAGATTAATACTCCATAATGTTGAGATATGGCATCATATTTTAATTAAAGATTTATCGGTACAAGATGACTATGCGTCCTATTAGCTAGATGGTAAGGTAACGGCTTACCATGGCTACGATAGGTAGGGGGTCTGAGAGGATTATCCCCCACACTGGTACTGAGACACGGACCAGACTCCTACGGGAGGCAGCAGTGAGGAATATTGGTCAATGGAGGCAACTCTGAACCAGCCATGCCGCGTGTAGGAAGACTGCCCTATGGGTTGTAAACTACTTTTATATGGGAAGAAACCCCTCTACGTGTAGAGGCTTGACGGTACCATAAGAATAAGCACCGGCTAACTCCGTGCCAGCAGCCGCGGTAATACGGAGGGTGCAAGCGTTATCCGGAATCATTGGGTTTAAAGGGTCCGCAGGCGGTCAATTAAGTCAGAGGTGAAATCCTGCAGCTTAACTGTAGAACTGCCTTTGATACTGGTTGACTTGAGTTATACGGAAGTAGGTAGAATAAGTAGTGTAGCGGTGAAATGCATAGATATTACTTAGAATACCGATTGCGAAGGCAGCCTACTACGTATATACTGACGCTCATGGACGAAAGCGTGGGGAGCGAACAGGATTAGATACCCTGGTAGTCCACGCCGTAAACGATGGACACTAGTTGTTGGATTATTTCAGTGACTAAGCGAAAGTAATAAGTGTCCCACCTGGGGAGTACGGTCGCAAGATTGAAACTCAAAGGAATTGACGGGGGCCCGCACAAGCGGTGGAGCATGTGGTTTAATTCGATGATACGCGAGGAACCTTACCAGGGCTTAAATGTAGAGTGACAGGTCTAGAGATAGATTTTTCTTCGGACACTTTACAAGGTGCTGCATGGTTGTCGTCAGCTCGTGCCGTGAGGTGTCAGGTTAAGTCCTATAACGAGCGCAACCCCTATCGTTAGTTGCTAGCAGGTAATGCTGAGGACTCTAGCGAGACTGCCGGTGCAAACCGTGAGGAAGGTGGGGATGACGTCAAATCATCACGGCCCTTACGTCCTGGGCTACACACGTGCTACAATGGTATGGACAATGAGCAGCCACTATGCGAATAGGAGCGAATCTATAAACCATATCACAGTTCGGATCGGAGTCTGCAACTCGACTCCGTGAAGCTGGAATCGCTAGTAATCGGATATCAGCCATGATCCGGTGAATACGTTCCCGGGCCTTGTACACACCGCCCGTCAAGCCATGGAAGCTGGGGGTGCCTGAAGTCGGTGACCGCAAGGAGCTGCCTAGGGTAAAACTGGTAACTAGGGCTAAGTCGTAACAAGGTAGCCGTACCGGAAGGTGCGGCTGGAACACCTCCTTTCTAGAGAAAGATGGTGAGTTACAAGAGTAATTGTGTGTTATTTTACTACTCTGCTGTTAATTTTATAAAAAAAGACTAAGATCTTAAACTAGTCTCGTAGCTCAGCTGGTTAGAGCGCTACACTGATAATGTAGAGGTCGGCAGTTCGAGTCTGCCCGAGACTACAAAAAGTTTTAAGATCAAGGAAATTCTAGAAGTTGAGGATGTAGTTGTAGAAAGCTACTAACTACTATATACTAACTACTAGTATATGGGGAATTAGCTCAGCTGGCTAGAGCGCTTGCCTTGCACGCAAGAGGTCACCGGTTCGACTCCGGTATTCTCCACAAAGAGTTAGATAGGTTTAATTGCCTGTCATGGCTCATGATAAGTTCATTGACATATTGGTAAAATGATATCGTAAAGAATCAAGATAGAGAGTTAGAGATGATACTCTAACAAAATATTTTTATAAAGAATTATAAAGAGCTCGTTTTGACGCAAGTCAAAGCAAAAAGTACAATAAGCTAAATAAGGGCGTATGGCGGATGCCTAGGCTTTCAGAGGCGATGAAGGACGTGATAAGCTGCGATAAGTTACGGGGAGTGGCACATACATTTTGATCCGTAAATTTCCGAATGGGGCAACCCACTATACTGAAGGTATAGTACCGAGAGGAGCAAACCCGGTGAACTGAAACATCTAAGTAACCGGAGGAAGAGAAAACAATAGTGATTCCGTTAGTAGTGGCGAGCGAACGCGGATTAGCCCAAACCAATGTTGTTACGGCAATATTGGGGTTGTAGGGCTGCGACATTAGAATCTTAGTGAACTAGAATCGTTTGGAAAGACGAACCGTAGAGAGTGATAGTCTCGTATAGGTAAGCGAAGAGGATATAGCAGTACCCTGAGTAGTGCGGGACACGTGTAATCCTGTATGAATCTACCGGGACCATCCGGTAAGGCTAAATACTCCTGAAAGACCGATAGTGAACTAGTACCGTGAGGGAAAGGTGAAAAGAACCCTAAGTAAGGGAGTGAAAGAGAACCTGAAACCGTACGCCTACAAGCGGTCGGAGCCCATTTACTGGGTGACGGCGTGCCTTTTGCATAATGAGCCTACGAGTTACTGTTTCTAGCGAGGTTAAGTATTTTAGGTACGGAGCCGGAGCGAAAGCGAGTCTGAATAGGGCGCATAGTTAGTAGTAGTAGACGCGAAACCGAGTGATCTATCCATGGGCAGGTTGAAGCTGTGGTAACACACAGTGGAGGACCGAACCAGTTGACGTTGAAAAGTCTTTGGATGACCTGTGGATAGGGGTGAAAGGCCAATCAAACTCGGAAATAGCTCGTACTCCCCGAAATGCATTTAGGTGCAGCGTTGAGTAAAAGTTTTATAGAGGTAGAGCTACTGATTGGATGCGGGGGCTTCACCGCCTACCAATTCCTGACAAACTCCGAATGCTATAAAATGTTTCTCAGCAGTGAGGGCATGGGTGCTAAGGTCCATGTCCGAGAGGGAAAGAACCCAGACCATCAGCTAAGGTCCCCAAATATATACTAAGTTGAATAAACGAGGTGGAACTGCTTAGACAGCTAGGATGTTGGCTTGGAAGCAGCCATTCATTTAAAGAGTGCGTAACAGCTCACTAGTCGAGCGGTTCTGCATGGATAATAATCGGGCATAAGTATATTACCGAAGCTATGGACTTATTAAAGTGGTAGGGGAGCATTCTATGGGTGTTGAAGGTGATCTGTGAGGGTTGCTGGAACGCATAGAAAAGAAAATGTAGGCATAAGTAACGATAAAGGGGGCGAGAAACCCCCTCACCGAAAGACTAAGGTTTCCTCAGCGATGCTAATCAGCTGAGGGTTAGTCGGGACCTAAGGCGAACCCGAAAGGGGTAGTCGATGGACAACAGGTTAATATTCCTGTACCTGCACTCATTAAAAGTGACGGATCTCCCAGGTGCTTACGGGGTGACGGAAGTCCCCGTTGAGCCTAGGCTTCGGCCGAAGCGAAAGCAAGTAAGAGGTTCCAAGAAAAGCGAGAGCTGCAGCCCGTACCGTAAACCGACACAGGTAGTTGGGATGAGAATTCTAAGGTGCTCGAGAGATTCATGGCTAAGGAACTAGGCAAAATCGACCTGTAACTTCGGGAGAAAGGTCGCCTACTTCGGTAGGCCGCAGTGAAAAGATCCAGGCGACTGTTTATCAAAAACACAGGGCTTTGCTAAATTGAAAGATGATGTATAAGGCCTGACACCTGCCCGGTGCTGGAAGGTTAAGTGGAGGGTTTAGCTTCGGCGAAGATCTAAAATGAAGCCCCAGTAAACGGCGGCCGTAACTATAACGGTCCTAAGGTAGCGAAATTCCTTGTCGGGTAAGTTCCGACCTGCACGAATGGTGCAACGATCTGGATACTGTCTCAGCCATGAGCTCGGTGAAATTGTAGTATCGGTGAAGATGCCGATTACCCGCAGCGGGACGAAAAGACCCCGTGAACCTTTACTATAGCTTCGTATTGACTTTGGATAAGTAATGTGTAGGATAGGTCGGAGACTTTGAAGCAGTGTCGCTAGGCATTGTGGAGTCAACCTTGAAATACGACCCTTTGCTTATCTAGAGCCTAACTCAGCGATGAGAACAGTGCGTGGTGGGTAGTTTGACTGGGGTGGTCGCCTCCAAAAGAGTAACGGAGGCTTCTAAAGGTTCCCTCAGCACGCTTGGTAACCGTGCGTAGAGTGCAATGGCATAAGGGAGCTTGACTGAGAGACATACAGGTCGATCAGGTACGAAAGTAGAGCATAGTGATCCGGTGGTTCCGCATGGAAGGGCCATCGCTCAAAGGATAAAAGGTACTCCGGGGATAACAGGCTGATCTCCCCCAAGAGCTCACATCGACGGGGGGGTTTGGCACCTCGATGTCGGCTCGTCACATCCTGGGGCTGGAGAAGGTCCCAAGGGTTGGGCTGTTCGCCCATTAAAGTGGCACGCGAGCTGGGTTCAGAACGTCGTGAGACAGTTCGGTCTCTATCTGCTGTGGGCGTTAGAAATTTGAGTGGATCTGACTTTAGTACGAGAGGACCGAGTTGGACGAACCTCTAGTGTATCTGTTGTCTCGCCAGGGGCACTGCAGAGTAGCTACGTTCGGAAGGGATAAGCGCTGAAAGCATATAAGCGCGAAACCCACCACAAGATGAGATTTCTTTAAAGGGTCGTTGAAGATGACAACGTTGATAGGCTATAAGTGTAAGTGCAGTAATGTATGTAGCTGAGTAGTACTAATAACCCATAGGCTTATGTACGTACTTCCCCTCCTAGTGAGGGGAAGACAACTCTTTACTTGATAACAAACGAATTATTTTACCAATTATGTTAACATATACAGTTGAAATACACTGAAACAGTTTAAGGTGATTATAGCAATGGGGCTCACCTCTTACCATTCCGAACAGAGAAGTTAAGCCCATTAGCGCCGATGGTACTGCCACTGGTGGGAGAGTAGGTCGTCGCCTTTCTTTTAAACAAAATCCGATTAGTAATACTACTAATCGGATTTTTTTTTA
>NZ_CANMAX010000020.1 GCF_947495995.1 uncultured Tenacibaculum sp. | reverse complement strand
ATGCTTAAGGTAGCATTATCAACTGTGTTTCCTGTTGTACATCCAAACTGAACTGCTGTCGGTGCTACAACCGTTAATAATGGATTATCTCCAATTACAATTCCAGTAACATCTGTTGTACATCCATTATCTCCTGTGGCAGTTACTGTATATGTTCCTGCTGGTACATTAATGAATGCATCACTTCCGGCATCGTAAACTCCTTGACCTGCTGCTAAGCCTGATCCTGCTGTCTGAACTAAACTATAAGTAACTGGAGTTAATCCTGCTGTTAAAGTAACCTCGATACGTCCTGTTGCACTTCCGTTACATGTAGCATCTACTGGATTTACTGTAAACGCTGGATCAACTGGGGCTACAATATCAAATGTCTTGGTAACAACACAACTTCCTGAACTTGTATCTATAACTCTAACTGTATACGTTCCTACTGGTGTAGTTAATGGTAATGTAAAGTTATCGCTTACTCCTGTTCCTGCAACTATAGTTCCTGTAACAACATTTGGTGTTGTTGGACTATCAACTTCATAAGTGTAGCTTCCTGTTCCTGAACTAACTTCAATACTGTATTCTGGTCCAGCAACGCATGTTAAAATGCTTACCGGGGTAATATCAAAGTCTAAATCTGGATTAATTGTAATATTCTGTGTTCCGGCTGCTGGACAACTGTTGCTGTCAACTACTGAAACTGTATATGTATCGGCTACTAAACCACTGAACTCAATTGGACTTGCTCCTGTTAATGTAAAGCTTGATCCTAAAGCTCCTGTTAATGTAGCTGTATATGGTGCACTTCCGTCTGCAATAGTAACTGTGATGATTCCTCCGTCTGTTGTACAAGCATTGTCATTCTTAGTAATACTAAAGTTAACCTGAGTAACATCTGCTACATTAACATTCTGTGCAACCTCACATCCGTTAGTATCTCGTACTGTTACGATATAATCTCCTGGTGCTAAATTCTCAAATAAGTTATTACCACTATAAGCAACTGCCGCTGAACCTCCTGGGGTAGCTGAACCTGTATCTGGGGCTAATTGGTATTCATAACCTCCCCAGCCACCTGTAACAGCGTCTACACGGATACTTCCATCTGTATCACCTGTACATGTAATTCCTGTTGGAATTGTAGTATAAGTAATCGCTGCTGTTGGACCTGCTATGGTAAACGTAGCTGTATCTCTTGTACAATCTGGGAACGCTGTCATAATTACGCGTACAAAGTAATCGCCTGCGGCTAAACCTGTAATAGCTTCTGCTACATTTCCTGTTCCACTTCCTGTGATAGCGGTAGCTGTTCCTGTACCTGCATCAAATACTGTATAGGTATATCCACCTGTATATGGTGTACTACTATCAAATATAATCTCTACTGCTGCTGTACTTGATCCGAAACAAACAACTGGTGATGTTTGAGTAACATTGATTAAATGATCTGGTACCGCTACTACTTCATAGCTTGAACTTAACTCACATCCTGTTACTGGGTGGGTAACTGTTACTGTGTAAATTCCTGCTGATAATCTTGTGGTGTTAGTTACACTTACTCCACTATCAACATTGTTTATCGTCTCAACTGCTGCGCCTGTGTTATCTGAGATAACTACTGTAGCTCCTGTTACTGCTAAACTTGATGTAAACTCAATATCGATTAACTCTCCACCATTGATACAACTAATAGCATCATTCTGGGTCGGTGTAATACTTTGTAATTCATCAAATGTATTGATAACTGTAATCGGTGAGAAACTCTCACAACCTTCGCTATCTACTACTCTTACATAGAAGCTTCCACCTGATGTATCTGAGATACTGTATGTGTTTACACTTCCTGCAACTGTTACAGCTGTAATCTCTGTATCTAAACTTGGATCGAAATCTCCAAATGGTGCAACATCTAAGTATAACTCAACGGTGTTGTATACTGTACTTCCTCCTGTGATTCCTGAACCAACTGCTGTGTCAATGCTTAAGGTAGCATTATCAACTGTGTTTCCTGTTGTACATCCAAACTGAACTGCGGTTGGTGTTACAACCGTTAATAATGGATTATCTCCGATTACAATTCCCGTAACATCTGTTGTACATCCGTTATCTCCTGTTGCAGTTACTGTATATGTTCCTGCTGGTACATTAATGAATGCATCACTTCCGGCATCGTAAACTCCTTGACCTGCCGCTAAACCTGATCCTGTCGTTTGAACTAAACTATAAGTAACTGGAGTTAATCCTGCTGTTAAAGTAACCTCGATACGTCCTGTAGCACTTCCGTTACATGTAGCATCTACTGGATTTACTGTAAACGCTGGATCAACTGGCGCTACAATATCAAATGTCTTAGTAACAACACAACTTCCTGAACCTGTATCTATAACTCTAACTGTATACGTTCCTACTGGAGTAGTCAATGGTAATGTAAAGTTATCGCTTACTCCTGTTCCTGCAACTATAGTTCCTGTAACAACATTTGCTGTTGTTGGACTATCAACTTCATATGTATAGCTTCCTGTTCCTGAACTAACTTCAATACTGTATTCCGGACCAGCAACACATGTTAAAATGCTTACTGGGGTAATATCAAAGTCTAAATCTGGATTAATTGTAATATTCTGTGTTCCGGCTGCTGGACAACTGTTGCTGTCAACTACTGAAACTGTATATGTATCGGCCACTAAACCACTGAACTCAATTGGACTTGCTCCTGTTAATGTAAAGCTTGATCCTAATGCCCCTGTTAACGTAGCTGTATATGGTGCACTTCCGTCTGCAATAGTAACTGTGATGATTCCGCCGTCTGTTGTACAAGCATTGTCATTCTTAGTAACACTAAAGTTAACCTGAGTAACATCTGCTACATTAACATTCTGTGCAACCTCACATCCGTTGGTATCTCGTACTGTTACGATATAATCTCCTGGTGCTAAATTCTCAAATAAGTTATTACCACTATAAGCAACTGCCGCTGATCCTCCTGGGGTAGCTGAACCTGTATCTGGTACTAATTGGTATTCATAACCTCCCCAGCCACCTGTAACAGCGTCTACACGGATACTTCCATCTGTATCACCTGTACATGTAATTCCTGTTGGAACTGTAGTATAAGTAATCGCTGCTGTTGGACCTGCTATAGTAAACGTAGCTGTATCTCTTGTACAATCTGGGAACGCTGTCATAACTACGCGTACAAAGTAATCGCCTGCGGCTAAACCTGTAATCGCTTCTGCTACATTTCCGGTTCCACTTCCTGTGATAGCAGTAGCTGTTCCTGTACCTGCATCAAATACTGTATAAGTATATCCGCCTGTATATGGTGTACTACTATCAAAGATAATCTCTACTGCTGCTGTACTTGATCCGAAACAAACAACTGGTGATGTTTGAGTAACATTGATTAAATGATCTGGCACTGCTACTACCTCATAGCTTCCACTTAACTCACATCCTGTTACTGGGTGTGTAACTGTAACTGTGTAAACTCCTGGTGATAATCTTGTAGTGTTGGTTACACTTACTCCACTATCAACATTGTTTATCGTTTCAACTGATGCTCCTGTGTTATCTGAGATAACTACTGTAGCTCCTGTTACTGCTAAACTTGATGTAAACTCAATATCAATTAACTCTCCTCCATTGATACAACTAATAGCATCATTCTGGGTCGGTGTAATACTTTGTAACTCATCAAATGCATTGATAACTGTAATCGGCGAGAAACTCTCACAACCTTCGCTATCTACTACACGTACATAATATCTACCTCCTGCAGTATCACTAATTGTATATGTATTTACACTTCCTGCAATTGTTACAGTTGTAATCTCTGTATCTAAACCTGTATTGAAATCTCCAAATGGTGCAACATCTAAGTATAACTCAACGGTGTTGTATACTGTGCTTCCTCCTGTGATTCCTGAACCAACTGCTGTATCAATACTTAAGGTAGCATTATTAACTGTGTTTCCGGTTGTACATCCAAACTGAACTGCTGTCGGTGCTACAACAGTTAATAATGGATTATCGTTTACAATAACCCCAGTAACATCTGTTGAACATCCGTTATCTCCTGTTACAGTTACTGTATATGTTCCTGCTGGTACATTAATAAATGCTCCGCTTCCTGCATCGTAAACTCCTTCACCTGCTCCTAATCCTGATCCTGCTGTCTGAACTAAACCATATGTTAACGGAGTTAAACCTGCCGTTACTGTTAATTCTAAACGTCCTGTAGCACTTCCGTTACATGTAGCATCTACTGGATTTACTGTAAATGCTGGATCAACTGGTACTACTATATCAAATGTCTTAGTAACAACACAACTTCCTGAACCTGTATCTATAACTCTAACTGTATACGTTCCTACTGGAGTAGTCACTGGTAAAGTAAAGTTATCGCTTACTCCTGTTCCTGCAACTATAGTTCCTGTTACAACATTTGGCGTTGTTGGACTATCAACCTCATAAGTATAGCTTCCTGTTCCTGAACTAACTTCAATACTATATTCAGCTCCAGCCGCACAAGTCAAAATACTTACTGGTGTAATATCAAAATCTAAATCTGGGTTAATTGTAATATTTTGAGTTGATGGAGAACATCCATTTGTATCTTCAAAAGCTACTGTATATGTATCTGCTACTAAACCTGTAAAGTTAAAAGGTCCTGCTCCTGTTAAAGTGAAACTTGATCCAAGAGCACCTGTTAATGTAGCTGTATAATTTCCTGTGGTAGCTCCAGTAACACTAACCGTAATTTCTCCTAAATCTGCACTACAAGCATTATCGTTTTTCGTAACTGAGAATGTAGGATCTTGACTAACTGTTAAGTCAACTGGACCTATTGTTGTATTACATGCATTACCATTGCTATCAGTAATTGTAACAGTAATACCTGTAACTGGATTTAAAGTATTTGTAACGTCTGAGTAAGCGAACTCAATAACATTACCATTAACTACAGCATCCGCTGGAGTAAAGTTAGTAGCAGTAGCTACAGTGAATGTATACGGAGGTGTTCCTCCTGTTACATTTTCAACTCTAATAACTCCATCTCTACTACAAGTTATGTTTTCTACTACGGCTAAATTAGCTGTTATTGGTGCTGTTTCAAGAATTTCTACGTTCGGACTGGCAAATGTACAAGTTCCTGCATTGTTCTCTATTTCTACATAATAAGTACCTGGAGCTAATGTTCCATTAGAAGTAGGTACTATAGGATCTAAATTACTTTGTGTACCTGTTTCAACAGAGGTAATTGCTCCTGTTACAACATCAATAGTGAATAATTCCCAACTTATAGATGGGACTCCACCGTTTAATTGATTTGAAGTACTATCATCTATATCAAATTGTAAACTTCCTGTACTTCCTCCATTACATGATTGACTTAAAATTGACGGAGTAATTTCTACATCTATATCAATAATAAAAGTATCATCTAGCCTTGTACAATTATTATCTCCTAAATCTCTAACAAAGAAGAAATAAGTTCTACCAGGCACTAAGTTTGTAAATGTAAATGTTCTACTTGTTGTACCTCCAGCTGGTTGCCATCCAGTTGGTCCTGGCGGAACAGGAATTGTATTGTATGTATATTCAAATGGTCCAACACCTGTTAATGGATCTACAGTAACTACAGCTGTAGCACCTGAAGTACAATCAACCGTATCGGTTGTAATGTTTACTACTAAAGGACTTACCTCAAACGGCATTGTAAACGAACCTAAACTTGTAAAACATATAGTATTAGATTCTGTAGCAATATCTGTTATACGTATTGCTGGGAAAGTAACAGTTCCATAGTTAAAATCTGGGTTTCCTGCTGTTCCTCTAAATGTTGGACTATCTTGCCAAGTTGCACCATTATCTGTACTAAACTGTATTTTATTTGGTGCTGAAACCGTTGGGAACCCTGTAAAATCATATCCAAATAAACCTTCATTTCCAACAAAGTCTGTACCACAGGTTGGTCTTTCAGGAAGTATTGTTGCAGTTAATAAAGGAGGATCTGTCAAAGTTACAGATTGTGAATCTGTACACCCTAATCCATCAGTAATATCCACTGTATATGTTTCCGCAGGTAAATTAGGGAACGATAATGATGTTCCTGTAAAATTATTTATCGTTTGTAATAAACCTCCTGAATCAGATAATGTTATAGTATGAGGGATTCTACCATTTGAGATAGTTACATCAATACTTCCATTATCTCCATTACATGCTGGCTGATTATCTGTTAAAGATATTCCTACTGCTACTACAGTATCGACTACTACATCTTCTATTACATAAGTACAACCATTACTATCTCTTACGAATACATCATAAGTCCCTCCACCAGCTACAATAGGATTTGTTGCTGAGAAAGTTCCTACAGGTGCACCTGCTGGAGTAGCTGCATTAATCTCTGCAGAGAAAGTATATCCACCTGAACCTCCAACTGGAGTAATGCTTATTTCTCCATTCGAACAACTAGCGTCTGTTACTACAGCTGTCGCTGTAAGTTGGGGCAAAATTGTAGCATTTACTGTATCTGTACACCCTTTATTGTCAACAACTTCTACAGCATATGTATTGGCTCCTAATCCTGAGAATGTATGTGTGCTTCCTGTTACATTAATGAAAGCTCCACTGTCTAAACGAACTCTAAACGGTGCTTCTCCACTTGTAATGTTTACAGCAATAGTTCCATTGCTTCCATCATAACATGTAACTGGAGTAGCTGTGAAAACTACTGGATCAAAATTGTTTATAGTAAAACTTGCTGTAGCTGTACATCCATTATCATCCGTTACTCGAATCGTGTGAGTACCCGCTGGAATATCTGTTAAACTTGTAATGAAAGCTCCTGCTCCATTTAATTGATAGTCATATGTATATGGTGGTGTACCTCCTGTAACATCTCCTTCAATTGTTGCTCCTGTAGCTGGATCACAAGTTACCTCTTTTAAAACATTAGCTGTTAAACCTGTTAAAGCACTTGGCTCTGTGATACTTACATTATTTACAGTTACAACACACTGTGTTCCTGCTGATGAAACTGTAGATGAACGAACTTCTACTGTGTAACTTCCTGCTCCTAATCCTGTAGTAACTGTTAACGGACTTGTTGTGTTTCCTGTTACCCAACCTGCTCCGTTTATATTGTATTCAAATGATGCTCCAAAGTTTGTTGCTGTTATAGTAACCTCGCCATTTGTATCTCCGTTACATAAAACTGATGAACCAACTGCTGTTGCTGTGAATTCTTGATTATCTAAAATAACAACTCCTATATCTGTAGTACATCCACTTCCGTAGTTAACTTCAACTGTATAACTTCCAACGGCTTGACCATTGAAAACTCCTGTACCATTTGTCGCTACTGAACCGCCTGTTGAATCTAATAATTCATAAGTATAAGTTCCTGCTGGAGTTGGGGTAATGGTAATATTTCCTGTTCCGTCACAATTGTATGCTACTGATTCACTTAACGTTGGTGCTGTTGGTAAATCATTTATCGTAACTGTACCTGTGAATCCTCCACATCCGTTACTATCCTCAATACGAACATCATAAGTTCCTGCTCCTAATCCTGTAACTGGTGAAGTTGTACTGCTTAAGAAAGTAGCACTTGTCGTTAATTTATAGAAATATGTATAAGTTCCTGTTCCTCCGGTTGGATTAGTAAAACT
>NZ_CANMAX010000019.1 GCF_947495995.1 uncultured Tenacibaculum sp. | reverse complement strand
GAAGTCGGAGACAAAGGTGAAGTCGGAGACAAAGGTGAAGTCGGAGACAAAGGTGAAGTCGGAGACAAAGGTGAAGTCGGAGACAAAGGTGAAGTTGGTGACAAAGGACCTCTCGGAGATAAAGGCGAAGTTGGTGACAAAGGCGAAGTTGGAGATAAAGGACCTGTTGGAGACAAAGGTGAAGTTGGTGACAAAGGTGAAGTCGGTGATAAAGGACCTGTCGGAGATAAAGGTGAAGTTGGTGACAAAGGCGAAGTTGGTGACAAAGGACCTGTCGGAGACAAAGGTGAAGTTGGTGACAAAGGTGAAGTTGGCGATAAAGGACCTGTTGGAGACAAAGGTGAAGTTGGTGACAAAGGACCTGTTGGAGACAAAGGACCTGTTGGAGACAAAGGCGAAGTCGGAGATAAAGGTGAAGTTGGTGACAAAGGCGAAGTTGGAGATAAAGGGCCTGTTGGAGACAAAGGCGAAGTTGGTGATAAAGGGCCACAAGGTGATTCTGGTGTAGACGGAGCTGATGGAGATTCTTTTATCAAAGCATTTGCTAAAGTAGATGGTGCTGCCGCAACAGCTGATGCTGCTAGATTATTACGTTCACAAGGAGTAACATCTGTTACAAGAAATGGTGTTGGTAACTATACTGTTACTATACCAGATAGAGGAAATTCAGATTATATAGTTCAATTAACCGTATTAAGTTCAACAGGTTTACAAGTAACTGCACAAGTAGTTGCTCAAACAAATACAACTTTTACTGTACAATTATATGGTTCAAATGTTTATTTATATAGATTAGATCGCAATTGGTATTTTTCTATTGAAGATTTCTAAAGAAAAAATTGAAAAAATTAACTAACCCTAACCAATCTATTATAAAATAAAATGAGGTTTAAAAATTTAAAACATATACTATTGACATTTTTATTAATGTCAGCGCCTCTCTATATATTTAGTCAGGTATTTCCTGGTGTACCAGTATCTGGTTTACCTAGCGGAACTACCGCACAAATTTTTGCTACTATAGGTCCTGTAGAAGGCGTTATGGCATATAGTACAGATCAAAAAATTATTTATTATTACAACGGTACTACTTGGGTTTCAACTAGTGGTGCCAACTGGTTACTTACAGGAAACGCAGGTAACACATCTGCTAACTTTTTAGGAACTACCGATGATGTTCGTATGCAAATACGTTCAAACAATTTACCTTTATTAGAATTTGGTAGAAGAGCAACTTTAGGATTAACACAAGGATTTCTTGATTATAATGATGATAATCAACCGTTAGTTCATTTAAATGGTAATGGTACTATTTCAGCATTACAATTTGCTGCCTCTGGAGCCTCATTTTATAAACCTATGTTCTTTACTACTCCAAATGGAAGTTTTAGATTAAAAGGTAGTTCTGGAGGTACCGATTTTTTTGAAATAGGTTCTGGTGGTCCATCCAATGATGGACGATTAGAATTCATAATTGGAGATGACGGAGCTGAACCAATTATATTTAAACGATTTGATTACAGAAGTGGACAATTTCATCAAGAGTTTTTTAGAGTTCAAGGAAGTAATAATACAGAAAATGCAAAAACGCGATTTGGTATTAACATAAATACAAATCGTGTTCCTATAGATACAGATTATAATGATCCTCAATCGGGTTTTAATATTGCGAATTCAACTTTACAAATAGCTGGTTCTGTTTCAAAATCTATAGCTATTATTAATAGCAATACTACGCTAACAGAAGATCATTATGCTATTGTTATAAATGGTAATAATACGATTACACTTCCTAATGCAAATACTTGTAACGGACGAGAGTATATATTGAAAAACATTACAGGTAATACAATTAATATTTCTAATTATCGTAACTTATCAAATGCCAATACTAACACTATTAGTGCTAATAGTATTTTACATATTCAGAGTGATGGAACAAATTGGCAACAAATGAATAACACTGGTTCTTCAGGAGGTGGTAGTGGCGGTGGAGGAAGCTCTACGCTTACTTTAGTTGACAAATACAATAGTACAAATTCAACAATTACTGTTTCTGACTTTAACACAAACGGAACATTAATTCCTTTAAATACTGCCAGAGTTTCTAGTGGTTCAGTAGCAAACGTTACCAATGATCAAGTTCAAGTAACTGAAGCTGGTTTGTATGAAGTTACATATACAGTTTCACTAAGAAAGGAAAATGGAAATGACTTCAATAATGGTGGAAATAGCTCATTAGAAATTGTAATTTGTCAAAACAACAATCCTATTGCTAATACTGGAAGTGTTGTTACTTTAATTGGAAATAACAACCAAAGATATGTTACCGCTTCAAGAACTGTGTTCTTAAATTTATCTGCATTCCAAAGTTATGGTATAAAAGTTAGAGAAAAAGCTATTAACAATACTGGTCAGGTTATTATCGACGCTAATGGTACAGGTATGACTATAAAAAAGATAGATTAACTAAATTATTAATCTTATGAAATTAACTATATCATTATTATTTTTTCTGTTTGTAATAACTTCTGCTTATGCACAAGTTTTACCTGGTGAACCTGTTGGTGGATACCCTAAAGGAACCACAGCACAAATAACAGCATTAACTACAGTTGAAAGTATTATTGCATATAGTACAGATGAAAAGATTTTTTATTATTACGACGGAACAAAATGGGTTAAATTATTCAGTGAAAATTCTAAAGTAATAGTTGATAATGAATTATTTTTTGAGGATACGAATTACTATTATATTTCCGTAAGAATTAATTCTTCTGATTGGATGGTATCTCGTTTTTCTAAAACTGATTTGAATGACGAAGCTTTTGCAATTGGCAATGGTACACAACCAAATAGTTTAGCTACAATAACAGCATTAACATTCTCTTAAATCTAATTTGATGAGTAAAACAAGTTACATATTACTATTATTACTTGGCTTATCTATTAATATTTATAGTCAAATAAGTTTTAATGCTTCTGCCCCATCTACTGGAAGTCCAGGTGGAAATAGAGCTACGATTTTTATTACTGGTCCAACTACTGGAGATCAATTAAGAACATTTATACAAGCAAATCCTGCTGCAGGATCTGTCGTAAATAGAGACATAACTTTTTCAGCTGAATTAAAAATTCAAGGAGCAGGAACATTAACAGATAACAATGCTGTTTATCATTTCCCAGGTATTTTTAGGTATGCTCCTCAATCTGGTGTAACGGTTACATTTACTGATGTTACTATCCATTACACTGGTTCAGCTAAAGGTCATTCCTATAATTTTGCTTATACTGCTAACTTTACAAGAGTTTTCTATTTATTAGGAGTTACTAGCGGGCGTAGTGATTTTTTTAATAACGGTAATTATACTTTTAATTTTGAAGATGTTACTTTCTCTGGTTACGGAGCTTCTGATTTTTTACATTTTCAAACAAACACAACTATAGAAAACATTACAATTAATGCTAATAGAGCTTTAAATTTTGAACCTGGAGCTAGATTAGCTGGTGAAACAGAAATCATTAGAAATCTAAAACTACGTGGTGTAACACAAATTGTTGGTGGTTCTGGCTCTAACGGAGACTTTAAAGCTTTTGATATGGATTGGAGTGCTACTAATTGGCGCTTTAGTCAGCGAAATGTAGATTTTTTCTTAGTCAATCCGATTAAACCAACAGGTTGGACAGGCTATTCTGGTTCTGCTAGTAGAGTAAAAGAATTTTATACTCACGATGTTCAAGTTTCAGATCCGAATCTAAATCCTTTAAATAATATCAATGTTCTTCTATACAACAACAACGCTGGTTCATTTGATTATAATTTAAATACAGATGCTTCTGGGCAAATTACTACTCAGGAAGTTTTAAAAATAGACAATGCTGTTAGTTTGAATTTTGATAGAGGTACTTCTACTCTAGTTGTCGCTGATTATTTAAAAAACTATTATGCTGTAAATAAAAATTTCATAGAACCAATTACAGATAATATCGTTATAACAGACGACGAATTTATCACAGAAACCAATACTATAACAGTTGCTGGTTATTCTGGCATTGCTGTAAATCATGCTAGTAGAACTGTAACCATATCTGCAAATAGAACATTATGTGAAGTTTACGATTTTTTAAAACTTAACAAAATAAATAATTTAACTCAGTCAGATATTTCTACATTTTTTGTTACTCCTTCTAAAGATATTATAGACATTAATAATTATCAATTAATTCTTAGCGGAAGTGCTGTACTTTCCCCTTGTGATAAATTTGTAAAAGTAGAATCTGATGTTACATCATCTATTGCTGATTTAAATAATTTAGATGTTGGTTTACAAGATGCTACTCAGTTTTACAAGTTCATTTCTATAGCAAATGTCAATAGTGCTGATTTGTTAATCACTGACTTAAACACTTCTACTGATTTTCTTAGTGAAACAAATTTTACAGGAACCAGTAATAGTGTAACAACATTTGCTAGTAATCAAGTAAGGTTACAAGTTACTAGAGATGGTTTTACAGATTGGGCTACAGTTCAAGATTTCTCAGGACCAGAAGACATTTATAAATTTGTTGCTTATCAAGCTCCTTTAATTGATCCATCAACATCGATCAATCAAGAAGAAATGATATTTTTAGCGAAGAAAATTTTACAGAAAAATGTAGGTATTCTTAAAGAATTAAATGGTACTAATCCAACTTTAAATATTACTAACGTTAATCAGAATGCAACAATTCAAGCTACTGAAGAACGACAGATCGAAATTTTGAATTTATTGAAAAGAATTCTAACCAAAACTATTGCTATTAAAAAAGGAATTTAACAAAATTAGAGTCTCATGAAATTTTCAGCTATATTAATAATATTCTTATTTGCAATTACATCCTTAAAGGCGCAAGTATTCCCAGGAACTCCTGTCGCTGGATTCCCTAGTGGTACAACAGCTCAAATAACGTCTGTTCCTAGTCCAGTCGAAGGAACTGTTGCTTATAGTACAGATGAGAAAATACTTTATTATTATAATGGAACTAATTGGGTTACTATGAATGGTAATGGTTGGTCTTTAAGTGGAAATTCAGGAACAACTGCAGCTAATTTTTTAGGAACTACAGATACTCAAAATTTAATTTTCAGAACTAATAATATCGAGGCATTACGTATCAATCAAACCAATCAATATGTTGGTCTCGGAATTACAGCCACTAGCCCACTCCACATTCGAAGAAACTTAGCTGATGGTGTTGGAATTATTAGAGTTGAAGGTACTGAACCTGATATCAATTTTAATGATACCGATGGAGGTTTTAATACTTTTACTTTTGAAAATAATGGTACTCCTAGATTTGCTTTTGGAAGAAGAAATACTGATGATTTTTATATTACTCGAAATAATGGTGCTTGGCGTGATGAAACTTTTAATATTTTAAATAGTAATGGTCATGTTGGAATAAATACAGATGCTCCTTCTGAAATGTTAGATATTAATGGGAAATTAAGAATTCGAGATATAAATACAGTCACAACCAACAATGAAATACTTACAACAACTAATACAGGAGTTGTAGAAAAAAAAGCTTTAATAGCTGCTGAAACTAATAATCAAGTTACTACCGGTGCTAATGGTGGTATATATCTAGGACCTACTGTTCATACTGGATTCTTCATAATTAATGCTCCTGGTGGTACAACTGCTACAGCATTTAACCAAGTTATTACTGGACTTCCATTTCAACCGAGTCAAATTACATTTGTTGCTCATGCAAATGTTGAAAGTTTAAGTGTAAATTCTGCTGGTTCTGGTGGATTAAATACAGCTACTCTACAAAATGCTTTCGGAACTGCTAATGGTTTTGCTAGAAATGATGGTGGAGGAACTATAACTCAAGCTACAATTTATGTTGGTGGTAGTGGTAGTTCTATCAATTCAATCTCTAGATATTCTTCAATTTCTCAATGTTTTGGATTGAGATATGGTAATCAAAATGCGGTAAATATGGGAATCATTTCTGGTTCTTTATCTACTTTTAATGCCGATGGCTTTACAATTAATGTAAATTATTCTCTAGGTACTTCTGGTAATACTAACAGGGATAATGATATATTAGACGAAAGTTTAGTTGTTCTATATACCGCTTACAGATAACAAATCCTCACTAATTTCTTGTGACTTTTTCTAAAATCATGTGTCTTATTACTGTAAGACGAGATTAAAAACATGTATTTCATACAAAATAACAGCAATTCACAACTGATTATTAACATGTTATAACAAAAATATCTATTTTTTTTTGTAAGTTTGCTCAGCTTTAATTGACTAATCAAACAGTTAATCCCGAAACGAAAGTCGTTCATCGAAATTTAAAATAAGAAACGAACACTTTCAATAACTTTGATAATGGTTAATGTAAGCAATGAGTTCAGAAATACTCAACGGTTTATAAAGTAAGTAAATAGTTAAGTCTATTGTAAGTAAGTTAAGTAAGTAGTAAAAATCCCTAAAGAATGAAAGTTCTTCATATTTTGCCGTTTTTAATGGCTGTAACAATTAATGCCCAAACGCAAGCATTCAAAAATTTTGGAAATGTTCAAATGCATGATAACGCTGCAGTTGGTTTTCATACAGATTTAATCAACGATGGGCAATTCGAAAATAATTCAGGTTTTACAGGTTTTTATAGTGATAATGAAGCTAGAGTAATTTCTGGTACAAATAGACCAGTTTTCAACAACGTTGAAGTAGATGCTATAAACGATTTACAATTAGAAACTTCTTTAGGTATCTTAAATGAATTAGAATTTGTTAACGGTAAAATTTTAACTCCAAGAAGTAATACAGCAATTTCTTTAGATTTTATTAGACATGACTTTTTTGTAGGTGAAGATGACGATAGACACGTAGATGGTTATGCTTCAGTTATAGGTGATAAAGAATTTACTTTTCCTATTGGAGATGATGACAGATTAAGACCTATGATTATTCCTAATCAAGTGAATGAAAACTTTTATAATGGAGCTTACTTCTACGAAGATCCTAATTCTCCTTCTACTTTTTCTGATACTTTCACTACAGACGAAAAACAAGTATTTATAAAAAATATAAGCACTTTCGAATTCTGGGATTTAGATGGAAGAACAGAAACTACTGTTACTCTTACTTGGGATGCTTTTAGTCAAATTGAAGATATATCTCCTGTTTTAGACTTCTTAAGGGTTGTAGGTTGGAGTAAAACAGAACAAAAATGGATAGATTTAGGGAATACAGCTACATCTGGTGACTTAACTGATGGAACAATCACTTCTAAAGGTTTTATCCCTGATAACTATGAAATAATTACTATAGGTTCAATATTCTCTGATATTGAAACTGGAAGTGACAATTATTTAATTTCTCCAAATGGTGATAATGTAAATGATGCTTTAGTTTTTGAAGGATTAGATTTATTTAATCAAAATGAATTGACAGTATTTAATCGTTGGGGGAATGTTGTATATCAAGCAACGGGGTATCAAAACGATTGGAAAGCAATATCTACTGGTAGAGCAACAATTAAAGGAAATAATAAATTACCTGTAGGAACTTATTTTTACACACTTAAGTTTGGAAACGGTAATACAGATAATACAAGACAAGGTTGGGTATATATAAACTACTAAAAGTTTATATATACTTATCTCTTTTAGGATTTTACTCTTGGTGTTGTAGGATTATAGCTGAAGTCAGCATCAGGTAATTCAATTCCTAATCTTTCTATAATAAAACCGATACTAGCATAATGATGAATGGCATGACTGTGTGCTTGAACTAAAGCACTTGATAAAGTATAATTCGTAGTAATCTTCCCTGTACCTAAGTCATCAGTAAACTTAACTATTTTATCAAAGTCTGAATCTTTAATTTCTTTTAGCTTTTCAATTATATTATTAAAATAAGCTATTCCAGATTCAGTTTTAATTTGAGCTAATTCATTTCTTTCCCTTGCTGAAAAATCAATATCCTTTTCATCTAAGCCTTTAAAAATACAGGAGAAGACATCTAAAATGTGTCTCATATTATTTCCAATACTTGAATAATAAGGACCTACAGTACAATCACTATACTCCTCATCTGAAATGTTATTTAATAATTTTATACCTTTTTGAAGATTTTTCTATATCGCATCAACCATTAATCAAAAATTATAATAATTTTTTAATCACAAAAATAAAAATTGAAATAATTTCTTCTTTTAACATTAAGATCTATTTCAAGGAATTAACTATTAATATATCGTCTCTATTATCATTATAATTAGATTAATTTATTTTTTTGGCACATTGTTTGAAAAGTTAACAATAAAGCGATAGCCGAAAAGCATAAAGAGTAGGCATAACCCTAAAGAATAACAATTATGAAAAAAAGATTAATTTTATTAGTAGCATTTATGTCTTTAGTAATAGTTAAGGCAGAAAACATTAAAAAGTTAGATTCTAAAATTGGGGTTAACAAACGTTATAATGACGCTGTGACCTTTGTTGAAAGAGGAGTAAAATTTCATGTTTTTTTAAACGGTGAATTTGATTTTAATACTCATCATAAGTATAAACATAATCGTAGAAATCGTGGTATTAGAATCGAAAGAAACTTTAAAGGACAAGTTAAAAGAGTTGGAAATGTATTTATAAACTACGACTATAGAGGAAATGTAAAACGAATTGGTAATATATACATGAAATATCGATTCGGCCAATTAACTAGAGTTGGTAATTTAAGAATCCAATACGATAGATGGGGAAATCCTTTATTCAATGGTAATGTTAGAAATCATAGGTACTACAATGATATATATTATAATAACCAAAATTCTTGTAATGTCGATATTGATTTCATTAATGGAGACATATACAATTATGATGATCCATACTTCTATAAAAAGTCATTTAAAAGAAATTACAGACAGTTTAGAAAAGATCTTAACTATTTTTACTATAGAGCCAAACCAAATGCTAGAATCGGCAGAAAAAGTAAAATAATAAAGAGAAAAAAACTTAAAGTTAAAAGAAAAACTGGAAATGATAGAAGATTAATTAACTCTGATATTAAAAGTTAATTTTGGGATAAAAAAAAATCCGATTAGTAGTATTACTAATCGGATTTTGTTTAAAAGAAAGGCGACGACCT
>NZ_CANMAX010000018.1 GCF_947495995.1 uncultured Tenacibaculum sp. | reverse complement strand
ACTTTAGGATTTTCTTTATATTTACTGCACACAACAACGTATAAACTGCATTAAAACGACAGCTTATACACAACGTTAGGTGTAATTCCAACATAACTTAATTGATGACAGAAAATGATTTAAATAATGAGCTAGAAAAACTACAGTCTGAATCTGTTAATAATGGTGGGATATGGAGATTTTTAAAGTTACCAATACCTGACAACAATAATATTAAGGATTACTTCAAGAATACGGAGAAAGATGTAAGACTTGACTCAGTACTTAATTCGAGGACAAAAGAGTTAATAATGGAATCAATTGACCACTGGTCATCTTATTCTGGACCTTGTCCTGAACGCACCAAAAAAAGTGTCAACTTTGACAAACTAAAGGTAAGTTTTGTTAATACTCTTTTTGCCTTTGTAGAGAAAAAAGAAATCATTGACTTATATCGTGTTGAAAACTGCGATTCGTGGTTAAACAAAGTTATTGAATCAGGTATTGACCATATGAATGAAGATTATATAATTCAAACAAACAACGGCAGTTATGTCCTACATTTAGGATTTAGCTCATAGTAAAGAGAATGAAATTCGATAAAGAAATAAACCTATTCGAACTGACTGAAAAAGTAGTTGATAAATTTCGTTCTGAAAGCGGACTAACATTGACTGGATACGAGTTTGAATTCAAATTTAAACGTGACTGGAATTGTCCAATAAATCGTATTAATATTAATTTTTTCATTTTTGGAGAAGATTATGCTCATACCCAATTTGACGAAAAATATAACTCTGTTGATAAAGTTATCGAATTGTTATTTGTTCATTTAAGAGATGACGCTGGAATTGAAGATTTAAAGGACGGACTCATTATGGCTAAACGTCATAATATAGAATTAAGAACTGAAGAATTAACAAAACAAATTAAGTTAATGTCGAAACAACTTCTTGAATCGAATGGGCTAAATCCCCTAATCATTAACGTGGATGAAAAATATCCATACAATTCATTTTATGATAATGGATTTCCAGTTGTTCAATATCAAGTATACAATTTGGATGGCTCTATAAAACTCTATTATGACCTTGATTTCAACTTAAGAGGTTTTAGAGAAAATGAAATCAGTGAAAGAGTTGAAATTGAAATAAAAAAACACCTAACAATGGCTAAAAAATCATAGCTGCCCTGCGGGACAGCAACGCTTTTTAGCCGAGACGTTATGCTTTATTTCGAAAACCTATTTAATAATTCAAATCATTATGATAGGATTGAACAACATTTATAAAGAATATAAATTAGTCTATCTTGACACAAACGTCATAAGTAATATTTGTAAAAAAGGAGATTTAAGCAATAAGTTTATAATTAAATACCCTATTGATAAAAAATATCTTATTTGTTTTAGCACTTACACATTATATGAAATAGCTAAAAACAAAACTTTGTACAAAGACTTCAAAAAATTTTATTCTGCATATCCTTGCTTGTTAGTAATTTCATATTTCCCTTTAGGTGTAAAGGAAATGGATTATATCGCTGGAAATACACCTCTTGTAAATCCTATTTTACTTTCTCCCCAAGGAATAACATTTGAAGGAAAATCACTTAACCCCAACTCGCTTGAACTTTTATTAAATAAACCAGAAATAAAAGCTTCTTTTAAAAATATTCATAATTACACAACCAAATATTACAATGAAGTAATATCTGTATTAGACAAACCTGAATTTAAACACATTAATAAAGATAATATCAAGAATAAAAAAGGAGATTTTGTTAGAACATTTATGCGATATGAAATAAAACATCGATTTTTAAATGGGAAAAACGTAGAAATCGACAAGAAGAAACTCAAAAAAATGAAATCTTTAGACGTTCTGGCTCATGCTATTTTTTATAAATTTTTTTCTGACAAACAAAGAAAAAAAGAACAATCAGACATTATAGATATTCTTATAATGACAACTACACCATATGTGGATACTTTTATATCAGAAAATAATGCAATTGACATATTAAAAAAAATCAAAAAACAAACAACAGCAATTAATAATACTAATTTACAAACATTAGCCACTTTAAATAATTGACACAAACAAAGCATAACAAAATGTATAGTTAATTGCTTGTAGATTTAATCCTTCGGACTAAATCTCGCAAAACCAAAAGCCAATCACTTTTAATTAACTTTACAATCAAAAAGCGCAAATAACAATACACAAACCGTTATGTGCAAGCCCTTCTATTTATCATAATAAGGATTTCATTAAGACCTCTTCTTTAATTATAAAATTTCACCATTTACCTAAATTGATAATGAGGAATCTTTTTTAAGTTAAAGCTGAAATAATAACTACTGTTAATTTAGAAACTTTGAATTTTGGCCCAGCAAATAACGGTGTGTATATTTAAGTTGCGGAATACTCAATATTTTAAACAAAAGCATCTTATTTTTAACTTGTAGCTTTTTATTAACTTTACCAGAAAAATCGCAAAAAAACATACACAAAACGTTAGCAATAATTATGAAAGCCTTAATTTCCTTAGTTCTACTATTAACAATTTCAAATGGTGTAGATATAGACAAACAAGTAATACCATATTCAATTGTCACGGCAAAATCAGATTTAATTGTAGAAGGAGAAATTAAGAACGTTTACGATGAAACATATGAATTTACCATTACAGACTTCATAAAAGGAAAAACCGGCGATACTATTTCAGTAAATAAATGGAAAGAGTGGATGTGTGATTCAAGACAGATTAAACATTTAAAAGGACAAAATCTCATTTTATTTTTACAGAAAGACCAACATGGTGAATATAAAATCATTAACGGGAGTACAGGAGAATTGATCATCAATAGTGACGGCAGTATATTACGCTATGATTATGAAAGATTGCCAAACAAATCTGTCGTAAAGAAAGGAATAAAAATGTTACTTAATTCTATTAGGTACAACGGAGAACTATACTCAAATGGTGAATTTGAGTTTTTAGTGAGTAAAACTGAATTTGAAAAAATGAAAAAAATGAATTTATTCTATTTCAAATCTACAAGAGGAATTACATATTGAAATAAACTATTGCTAACACGGTGTATAATTAATTGCGGCTGAATTTCCTCACCGGAAATTCAATCTTATTAATTACCTTTCCGCATCAACGGAAAAGAACTCACGTCCTTTTCCCGCAAAAAATCATACACAAATACGTTAGCTGTAATTTAAAAACTTTGAGACAAACCATTAGCATTATAATTTTATTACTATTTATTTCTTGTAAAAAAGAAATTAAGAAAAAAGGAGTTAAACTTAAGGATACTAATTTTGAATTGAGCCAAATAAATTATCCCGACATAAAAAAAATTGAAGAAATTAATAATGGAATTGAAATCGGTAAATCTTCCGGAATTAGTTTATCTAAAAGTTATTTTCCAGAAATTGACAAATACGAATTTGACCAACCAATTATTTACAAGAGAGATACTACAAATTCATCTACTTCTGTTTCTTATTTTTTTACAAAAAAAGATAGTATTGTAAGACTTGTTGAGTATAGTTGGTATCAAAATTCAAAAAAAGAAACTTTCATTGACTCATTATACCAAATAAATAAAAGGAGAATTTCAAAAATTTTAAAAACCAACGGAACTGAAACTTATAAGAAAGTTGATTATTGGTGGCAAAAGGAAAATCATTGGGATAATGATTCTATTCATGTTTTTAGTTTTATTTTCGGAATTAAAGAAGGTAAAAGAACAAGAGTTATTATACGATATAAATAAAAAAACTACAGCTAACAAAATGTATTATTAATTGCTTGCGGATTTATTCCTTCGGACTAAATCTCGCAAAACCAAAAGTTCATCACTTTTAATTAATTTTACAATCAAAAAATAGCAAATAACAATACACAAAACGTTACCAGCAATTGAATTGAATGGATATTAAAAGTCTAAATATGGAATCAAATCCTTTGAGTGATAAAATCATTCAAATCGGAAATACGTCTTTCAAATTATGGCTTGAATTTGAAGTATCTAGCCCTTGGAATGATCTTGAGAATGATTTCGCAAACATAGGAGTTAATACATTGGATGGGAGAAGATATGGAATTAACGTCTGGACGTATAAATTCCTTGAATCAGCAATTAAACAAGATGAAAAAAGTGGAGAAAATTTAAATGGACTTTATCTGACACCTCCTGATCTTTTTGTCAAAGAACTAACTAGAGATTGTATTGAAAGAACAATTGGTGACTTATTGGAGAAAGGAAATTTAGAAGAGTTACTAAATACTTCAATTTTTGAATTGGAATATCTTGAACCTTACTGGGATGCAATGGAAATGGAAGATAAGAATATTCAAGCTCTAATGAACGAACTCAAACTTGAGCTACCCGAAAATCATTTACTAAAGGAAAAGAAAATTGAATTAATAGCAAGAAAGACTAATAACGATCAAATTGTGTTGGAATTGGAAAATGGAAATATTGCTGTTACTCATTTGACATGGAAATCTAAAAAAGAAATTGATGGTTATCCAATAACAAGGATTTACAAAGACAAAATTGATTTTTGGAATCAGGAAATGAAATCTGACATTATTGAATTTAAAGAATAAAAAAAAGCTGGTAACAATGTATAACAAATCATAGCCGCCTATCGGCAGGCTACGCTTGTTATACTAAACGTTGTAAGTAATTTTAAAAACAATTTGACTGAAAAAGAAAAGAAAATATTTAAGTACGGAATCTTACTTGGAGAACTAGGAACTCTAGCTGAATTTAACAATAAAACTAATCAAGGTTATGAATTTGATTTGGACAGGTTGGATAAATCAAAAAATCTAAATTTTACTATTAAAGAAAAAATTAGTCATATTACTGATTCTTTTGAATTAATAAAAATTGAAAATCAAAATGCTTTTAAATACTTTACAAAAAAGCTAAAAGAAAAATGGTTTTTTGAATATCTAAATGAAAAAGAATATCACCTAACAGACAAATCAAATAGCTTTAATATGTTTTTTTCAGATTATCAACAAAAATATATCGTTGAATTTGTTGATTTCCTACTTCTGACATTGAATCCAATTAAAATCTATAAATCAAACTTGGTGATTTAAAAACTTATTACGCATCTGATTTTAATCATTATTGTTTTGAATGTGAAGATGCTTATTATTATTTTGAATTGAGTGTTTCTGACTAAAAAACTACTTACAACAAAATGTATAGTTAATTGCTTGCGGATTTAATCCTTCGGACTAAATCTCACAAAACCAAAAGTTCACCACTTTTAATTAACTTTACAATCAAAAATCGCAAATAACAATACACAAAACGTTAGGCACAAGCAATGAAAACACTAGCTTTAATAATAGGAAATAACGATTATTTTGAAGGTGCAAAATTAGATAATGCAGTAAATGATGCTACTTCAATAAATAAAGAGTTTAAACGATTAGGATTTGAAACTATTTTTAAATGTAACTGTAAGGCAGAAGACTATTCAACATTACTAGCTGAATTTGAAAAAAAAATATCTGAATTTGATGCTTCAATCTTCTATTATGCTGGTCACGGATTCGAACTTGAAGGAGAAAACTATCTTTCAGCCGTAGATTCTGAAATTCCACCTACAAGTAAATATTATGCTGGCAGATATAGTATCAGGTTAAATGAAATATTAGAAATACATAAAAAATATAATGATAAAATAAACATTACAATAATTGATGCTTGTAGAAAATCTTTCGATAGAAGTAATAGTAATTCAATTGCCCCAATGTTTGCTCCAAAAGGTTCTTTAATAGCTTTTTCTACTTCTACTAATGAAGGAGCAAGTGATATAGGTTTTGAAGGTAATAGCATATACACAGGAGCACTATTAAAATATATTGGCAGAGAGCGATTATCTGTCGAAGAATTGTTTAAAAAAGTTAGAAAAACAGTTTATGCTTTAAGTAATAGGAAACAAACAACTTGGGAACACACTTCATTAATAAATGATTATTATTTCAATATAGGGCAAAGAGTAGTTTCAACCTTTATTCCTTACAATGAAAATGTAGTAAAAGATGTGAATTATGACGAAAATGTAGATGATTTTAGCTTACTCATAAAAGAAGTTAGAATTTTAAACTGGCATAGACAAAATTCAGCGATTGATAAATTATTAGATTTTCAAGTAGATAAATTAGATAAAAATCAGTTATTCATTTTTGGAAGAAATTTACTTCAATCAAGTAATTTTGCTTATAGTTCTTCAGATTTTTTTGAAAACCTAGAAGAAAACGTTCTAAAATATTCAGTGAATGGAGAAAATCATCTATTAAATGGTATTCTTTATGAAATTTATTTCAATTCATACGGAGAGTTTAGAATGGACAATAGAAAAAATCATCACTTAGAAGAAGTACTATTATTAAGGAAAAACGACAAACTCTCTAACTCATTTGCATTTATAAAAGAGCTTTTAGAAGAGATAGATTTCAATCTTATTTATATACCTGAAAAAGAAGATAAATTTATTGATATTGACATTCTCGCTACTGAAAAAAATAAAACGGATAGTTTTAATAACATAGAAAATATCCAAGTTATAAGTTCAGTTAAATTCAATGGAATTGATATCACAAAGAAAATTATGACTTATGATGTTTATGGAGTTAATGAATTAGGATTAAAAAATGCCATTTCTTCTTTATTATCAGCTCCAAATGACTTAATACAAATTAACAGTAACATCCCATTGATTAAAATAGGCTTTTTTGACTATTCACCGGATGAAAAATGGTAAGCCAGTGCCTAACAATGTATAAGAAAACATAGGGCATTTGAGCTTAATCGAAAGATCTGTGTTAATTTGCAAAGTCGCCAAATATAAAATTTGGCGTTTACGAAAAATGATAAAAGCAAAATATTTATATTTGGCTAAGTACCAATCCGAAACGTATCGCTTATCACCTGCCCTACGTTTCTTATACGAGACGTTATAAGCAATTTGAAGAAAAGAAATTACATATCATTCCTTCTATTAATTTTCTTGTTTTCATGTCAGAATCATTTAATTGATAAAAATTATGATTTTAAAGCGACTAAAAAATTCATCAAACAATTAATAGAAAACGAAAAAGAAATTCATCAAGAAAAGAGTTTCATTAGTTCTAATTGTATTCTAGAGCACCCTGAATGGAGAACTTTTGACAATGAAGTCAAGCTAAAAATTCAAGAGGAATTAGGAATTGAGAATAAGGCATTTCTAGAATTTCAAATTGACTTGTTTAATAAATTCAAAATAACTAAAGATTTAACACCCAAAAAAAACATTATCACTAATGAAGAATATATTCAATTCAACGAATCATTTAATAAAAATGAATTTGCTTATTTAGATTGGTTAGATAAAATGGATTGTAAACAAGGATTTTCATCTATTTCTAAACCTTTATTTAATGAGAATTATAACCTTGCTATCATTCGTTTTGAAAAAATTTGCGGACCATTATGTGGTGGTGGATTATTAGCCTTATACGAAATAACAAAAGGTAAATGGAAACAAAAGAAAATATTAGACAGTTGGATAGATTAAAAAGCTTATAACAAAGTGTATTATTAATTGCTTGCAGATTTATTCCTTCGGACTAAATCTCGCAACACCAAAAGCTCAACCCTTTTAATTAACTTTATAAACAAAAAGCGCAAATAACAATACACAAAACGTTGCCAATAATATGAAAAAACTGATTTACATACTTACTTTTTTAAGTTTTCTTTACGGGTTTTCACAAAAAACAAAGACTGTTTCATTTTCGGAACTGAGTTTTGAGATAAACAAAGACTCGACTGAATTTAAAGTCAAAAAAGGGAAGAAATATTTAAATGGGAAATTCAAGTTGATGTTAAATCCTAAAAAGAAAAGATACAGTCTAAGCGAATTTAAAAATGGGAAAATAATTGGGCTTCAAAAAACATATTTGAATGGAGTTTTAAAGAGAACAACAGAATATAAAGATGGAAAGAAAAATGGATACGAAGCTCTTTACGATAATAATGGAAAAGAAATATTATTAAAAATACATTATATAGAAAATAAAAGACAAGGACAAATTTTGACGGATGAAAATGGGAATGAATATTATGTAAAAGGGAAAACTATTTCACAAGAAGAATTAGAACTCTACAGAAAAGATTATGATCGAAACTAAATACTATTGGCAACAAAATGTATAGTTAATTGCTTGCGGATTTATTCCTTCGGACTAAATCTCGCAAAACCAAAAGTTCATCTCTTTTAATTAACTTTATAATCAAAAATCGCAAATAACAATACACAAAACGTTGTGCAACATTAACGAATGAAATTCATTTTCAAAATATTAATTGGAATAGTCATTTTTATAATCTGTATACTTGGAATTTTTCTCATCGGAATCGGTTATTATAATTATGAAGAATCTAAGTTTTATAATATTATAATTCCAAAAAGATTGAATTTTGAAAAGCCCATAAAATCCTTTAATGAAAATCAAATAGATTCTTTACAAAAACTAAATGTTAACTCCGAAAAGTTAATTGTAAGTGGGAATGGCTTTTTCGGTTACGACTTTTATATGTGGCACAAGCCTACTGAAAAAGGAGAAATATTTATAAAAGCATTTGAATTAACTCAGAGCATTGAATTATCCGAAAAAAGATTAAGGACTAAAACGAATAACAAAATAACTGGATTAAGTAATAAATTCAAACTTTATAGAGGAAATACTATAATCGAAGAAGGAACTTTTGACAACTTCTACCCTGTTCGTTTTGAACTCTGGTTTAAATCTGAAAAAACTGGAAAAGAGAAAAAATTAAACGAAAAAAATTATGTTATTGATGGTTGGGATAGATAAAAATAACGTTGCACAACAAAATGTATTATTAATTGCTTGCGGATTTATTCCTTCGGACTAAATCTCGCAAAACCAAAAGTCCATCACTTTTAATTAACTTTACAACTAAAAATCGCAAATAACAATACACAAAACGTTACCTGCAAGCCCTAAAAAAAGTATGTTTAATATTTTTAAAAAGAAAAAAAAACTAATTGCCCCAACAGAAAGAAAACCAAAGACAATTCTCTGTATACCTGGGAATTGGGATAATAGAAATGAAATCGTAACTTCAATTGCAACGAACAACCTAAATGAGTTCATTTTTGCAGGAATGATTCTTTTAAATGTTAAAACGAATAAAGGTTTTGAACTTGAAATTTGTGAAATAGATGACAATATAAAAAATTCTTTTAAATGGTCAGGATTTATTAACCAACCCTCTGATGACTTTTTAAATAAATTAGATAAACTTAAATATGTTATCTATATATCAGCAAAAACTGGTAACTTAGATAATGCAAAAAATATTGCTGAAGCTGGAAATGCCATATTAAAATCTGGTGGAATCGGAATTAAAGTAGAAACAATTAATAAAGCATTTACTAAAGAAGACTGGAATAAATTATCATCCAATTTTACAGAAGCTAATATGTATGAAATGTTTGTTCGAGAATCAAGAATGGATAAACAAGGTATTCCCTATACTTACACCTGTGGAATGCATAACTTAGGATTTAAAGATAGTATTGTCTATGATGAAGAGTTTAAACTCTCTATAGATTTACTTTCTATTTTTAACCTTTATCAATTAATTGATAATCCAGAAATTCAAAAAGGCCAAACATTTAGCTCAGATTTAAAATCACCTATTTTCAAAATTACAGAAAGAAAAAAAGGAATATATACTGGATATGATACATTTGAAAACCCTTATGGTATATGGGAACTAAAAAAAGCCAGCAGGTAACAAAATGTATAGTTAATTGCTTGCGGATTTATTCCTTCGGACTAAATCTCGCAAAACCAAAAGTCAAGCACTTTTAATTAACTTTACAATCAAAAATCGCAAATAACAATACACAAAACGTTGTATGCAATAAGTCAGACTTTTGGTTTTTAAACACACTTATTGGTTGAAACTAAAATTAGGTAAAAACAGGA
>NZ_CANMAX010000017.1 GCF_947495995.1 uncultured Tenacibaculum sp. | reverse complement strand
ACGACATCGGAAACATTGACTCCCGTAGCTGCATTGGCTCCTGCATTACTAATAGCTAAACTAAAGGTAACTGTATCACCTACATTTGGTGTACCATCACTTACGCTCTTTACTAAACTTAAGTCTGCAGTTTGAGGAGTTGGAATAGTTAAAGCATCTTCATCTGGTTCACTTTGATCTCCATCATCATTATTCGGTATACTTCCATTATCATTTTGATCAGCATCTGTAACCTGAACTACGTTTTTATATTCATCAGGTACTCCAGTAGGAGCATTTACAATTACATCATAAGTTAATACAATACTACTTCCTGAAGCTATAGTTAAATTATTCCAAGTTATAGTCTTTCTGTCAAAACTTGCTATACCACTATTAGATATTGTTCCTGTTTGTAATTCATAACCTGGAGGTAATAAATCTTGAACTTGTACCCCTGTTGCAGTTGATAAACTTCCTGCATTAGAAACTTCTATTTCAAAAGTAATAGTACTTCCTACTGTAGTAGACGTTAACACAGGATTTGTTCTTTTATCTATCGAAAGTGCTATTTCATCAACAGAAAAAACAGCATCATCTTGATCATCTTCCGCTCCTACAGAATTACCCGGCGTACTATCTGGATCGGGTAAATCTGACGCTGTTACCTGAGCAATATTAGTATAAACTCCTGACGGATTAACCGTTGCATCAAATGTTAGCACAATATTACTTCCATTAGCAATACTTAATCCGCTCCAAGTAATTGTACCTGAACCGACGTTGTATGTTCCCCCAGAAGAAATAGTTCCAGGAGTAATTGTATATCCAGTTGGTAAAATATCTTGAACCTCTACTCCTGTAGCATCTCCTGTAGCAGTTACGCTTGCAACATTATCTACTTGTATTGTAAACGTTACAGCATCACCAGGATTTCCTGAAGTTGGGCTAACAGACTTTGAAAGTTCTAAATCTGCTTGTTCTAAAGTTATAGCTGCATCATCTTGATCATCTTCTGATGCAATTTTATTTCCTGGTGTACTATCAGGATCTGCTTGATCTGAAGTTAAAACTTGTGCTGAATTTGTGTATTCATTTGCAGATCCTGTAGGAGCATCTACAATAGCATCAAAAGTTAAAGTCACAGCATTTACTCCCACTGGAACATTAGCAAGATTCCATGTAATTTCATCACCTGTACCATTTAAAACTCCACTATTACTGATAGATGAAATTCCACTGTAACCTATCGGAATAATATCTTCAATTGTTACGTTGTTTGCTACATCTGGACCAGCATTACTAATATTTATTGTAAATGTTACTGTATTTCCAACGCTTACATCTGTTGGAGTAACTAGTTTTTCTAATGATAAATCTGCTGATTGTATAGAGATAGTAGCATCATCTTGATCATCTTCTGAAGCTACATTATTATTCGGTGTACTATCTGGGTCAAAGTTATCACTTCCTGAAATCTGAGCTGTGTTTGCATAAGACCCACTTCCATTTATAGTTGCATCAAAGGTTAAATTTAATGTTGCCCCATTTGTAATACTTAAACCTGTCCATTGTAATGTTTGTGTTCCCGGGTCGAAGCTTCCTCCATTGGAAACCGTACCAGGTACAATACTGTAGCCTAATGGTAAAACATCTCTTACTTCAACACCTGTTGCATCAGAATTTACTCCACTTGAATCATTATTAGTAACAGCTATTGTAAATGTTACCGTATCTCCAACATTTGCTGAAGTTGGACTAGCTGTTTTAGATAACTCTAAATCTGAAATTGGAGTTATTATTACTGTTACTTGATCTACAGCATCATTACAAGAACCATTTTGAATTCTCCATTCAAACACATAAGTTCCTGGTTGTGTTCCTGCAACAACAGTACCTGGATCGTTTGCATTAATAAAATTCGCTGTAGTTGGGCCAGAAATTTGACTCCATGTTCCAACTCCAGCTGTTGCAGGAGTTGCTCCTAAAGTAACTGTTGAAAATTCGGGTATTACTTGATCTGGCCCCGCTTCAGCTGTTATAGGGTCAGAATACATTGTAATTTGAACTGTATCTGAATTTGTACAACCTCCACCAGTTGCTGTCCATCTAAACACATACACTCCTGGTGTTATATCTTGTACTAAACTATTTGGGTTATTTGGTGAAACTATATTTACTGTACTTCCCACAGGTTGACTATCTATACTCCATAAACCTGTTCCTTCTGCAAGAGTTGTAGCTCCAAGGAAAGTTGTTGGAGAATCACAAAACTCTTGATCAGGACCTGCTTCTGCTGTTGAAGGTGGTAACGCAGGGAAAGTAATCTCTACAGTATCTGATTGTGGACCACAAGGACCTGAACCAAAAGGACCACTTGTAACTGTCCATTGTAGGATATATGTTCCAACTTCTATGTTAGACATTCCTGTTTGTCGCTCATTTATATTATCAATTGTTGCTGTAGCCGCTGAACCTGCAGGATGACTAAGTATCGACCAAACTCCTACACCAATGGTTGGAGCGTCTGCATCTGTTCTAAAATCTAACTGACAAGCATTTGTTTGATTTGGCCCAGCCTCAATTGGTGTTGGAGCTTCAAACACTTCTATTCTAGCTACATCCGACAAATCGGTACAACCATTTGTTGAAAAGTTAAGTTCAACAATGTATAATCCTGGAGTACTTAATCCACTTAATGTTGGTGTTAAAGTATTAGCACCAGAAGTGAAACTTGCTCCAGAACCAGGTTGATCTAATACTGTCCATTGAACAGTATCTACATCTGCTGGTATGCTAGCATTTCCTGCAGTTAAAACAACAGAAGTATTTGCTCCTGGAGTTGGATCATCTAAACAGATATTAACTGGTGGACCAGCATCTGGTTCTTCACTTGGACCACTACTTACTGTAACCGTTACATCTCTAGAAGTATTTGAACAAGGAGCAGGATAGTTTGTAGTGTATCTATATACATAAACATTATCAACTCCTGGCACAGCCACTTCTACATTTGCATTTGCTATGTAACTATCTGAAGGAGCTTGTGTAGGTCCGTTATTTGTAAGTTCTGTAGGTGTTGGTGCACCTCCATTAACTGTTATTAAACTCCATGTACCAGTTGTACCTTCTGTAGCTTCTAAAACTACACTTGTTGCTTCACATACATCAATATTATTTATTACTTCAGACTGTTTATACACATTAAAAGTGATATCATCTGAACTATCTGGACATAAAGATGAAGAACCAATAATTGTCCAACGTAAAGTATATTGTCCAGTAATTAAATCCTCAACATTAATTTCATTTGGAACAGGATTCATAGCATCTGCTGGACTTATAGTAGGTGTATTTGGTCCTGCGATTACTGACCAAAAACCTGACTCTATGTTTGGATTAGTTAATGCATCTGCATTTATTAAAACCTCATCATCATTACAAACTTCAGTAAATGAACTCGTAATATTAGCAACAGTAGGTTCTATTCCAACTTCTCTAGTCACTTGCTGTGCTGGTGCAGTTGCTGGACAACCTCCATAATCAATTTCCCATTCAAAAACATAAGTTCCGTTTGATAAATTAGAGAATATTGCAGTTGGACTATTTTCATCATCAACAATAAAACCTGTTGGACCAGAAACTAATCTCCATGTTCCTTGTCCTCCTAAGGAAGAAGGATCTGAAGCATTCATTTGAAAACTACCCGTTACAGCAGGAACACAATGTGTATCATCTGATCCTGCACTTACAGTAGTACTTGTATCTGCAATTACAATTTGAACATCGTCACTAGTTGGTGTACACGCACCTGTGGGTGGTACATTATCGATTGTCCAACGTAAAATATATTGTCCATTGACTAGATTTCCTGCTACTGCATTAGGATCGTTTGCATTTGGTGTAAATGTTGGTGTTGAAGGACCAGAAACTACAGTCCAAGTTCCTTGTTCATCAACATCTAAAGGTGTTATACTATTCGCACTTAAATTTGCAGTTGTAGTTGAACCTGTAGGTGGCAAACACTGATCTGTACCTGCATCTGCAATAGTTGGAGATTCATCTGCTGTTGTTGTAATTGTTACCGTAGATTGAGCTGGTGCTGCACAATCAACAAAACCAGGTCTTTCATCTGCTGTCCAAGTTAAAATATATGATGTACTAGGAGTAACAAACCCAGTAGCAATTGCATTAGGGTCATTTACATCTGAAAAGACAATTCCATCTGGTGAAGACCATGTTCCTACTTGACTTGCTAATAATGGATCTGCAGCAAGTTGAACTGGTGCGTTAAAACATACTGTTTGTGGTGTACCTGCATTAACTGGAAAGTTACTTAAAGGTGTTACCGTAACTGTTGTCGTACTCGTAGCTGGTGGGCATCCATCTCCTCCACTTACTACATATTGAAACACATATTCACCAGGCACTAAACCTGTTAATGTTGTGTTTCTATCAAATCTATCATCTATAACGGAATTATCTAAACCGTGCTCACCTGGTAATAAAGACCAAAAAGAAGTTTCTCCAGGTAATATTGCACTACCTGATAAACTACCATTTACCTGACCACATGCAAAAGTTTGAGGACTTCCTGCATTTGATCCTGAAGGGTTTTCTGATAACGTAACTTTAATTGTTTCTACTGCTTGATCACAACCTAATAAAAGTCCACCTGTACGAATTCTCTGAAATTCTAAAGTATATGCTCCAGGAACATCAAAACGATCTTCATTAACTGTTCCGTTAGAACCTGAACCTAAATTAGTAAAACCAGTAGGTAAACTTAAAGATGAATCAGATGGTCCGCTTAATATTCTATATTGTGTTCTATTTCCGCTAGTAGTTACGTAAGGTATATCTGCTTCTGTAGTACCACAGGCTAGCGTAATATCTCCTTCACTCATTCCATCTCCATTCGTATCATTTAAAAGAATAGTAGAAGTACCTATATTATATGATATTGTTACCGTATCAGACAATGTACAATCTGGTATAGCAGGATTACTTATTGAGTATCGATATGTATAACTTCTATTTCCACTTCCAGGAGCTGATAAACCTGTTACTTGAGTAGTATTACTCATATCATTTACAATAGTAGTTCCCATTGCATTACTATTGATAGGTTCCCATAATACGGTTTCACCTGCAAATTGAGGTAATGTTCCTGATAATGTAACAGAAGTAACTGAAGGATCACAAATTCTCTGTGTAGGACCTGCATCTGGTGTTGTTACTTCTTGTGTTGGTGCTGGTACAGTAATAGTTACAGTATCACTTCCTGTTACACAAGGACCACTAACATCCCAACGAAAAATGTGTACCCCTTCTCTTAAATTTGTTACACCAGTAGAATTATTCGTTGGAGTTCCAATGCTTGGTAATTCTGTAGCTGTTGTTGAAACTAAACTCCACATTCCAGATTGAACACCTGAACTTACAATTCCACCAAAACTCCCATTTAATGTGGCTGTTTGACTAACTGTATAACAATTATCTGTAGTTTGATCTGGACCAGCTTCCACAGGAGTTTCTCCTCCATAATTAGTGACATTGACTTGATCTTCGGATTCACATGCTCCTCCGGAAGAAGTAATCGTCCATACTAATGTTGATGTACCTGCACTTCCTTCTGGTAAAGTAATAACTGTTGTTGCAGCACTGGTATCGTCTATTACTACACCTGCTGGGTTACTTCCACCTTGAAAAGACCAAACTCCGGTTTCACCTGCCGCAGTATTTACAGCATTACCAGTTATAACAATTGAACCAGAACTATCTGGACAAGATTGAATGTCTGGACCTGCATCTGCAATTGTAATTCCGATTACAGTAATTTCAACACGCTGAGAAGGTGTTGTTCCGTTTTGACATTCTGCTGATAACTCAAACTCATATACATTTCCTCCAATAAGACCTGTAATTATAGGATCATCGATATTGGGATCACTTATAACTACACTTGGACCAGATACTTGTCGCCAAGTTGGTCCTGATGCAAAGTCACCACTAGAAGTTCCATCGAGTTGTAAAGTTTGATTGATACAAATTGTTCTATCTAAACCTGCATTAACTGTACACGATTGTGCCAGCATACTATCAGGTACAGATAATAATACTAAAGTAAATACTAGAAGTACTTTCATTTTTAAAGCACTAATAATAGACTTTCTTTCCATAAAAAGACTTATTAGGTTAGTTTAATAAAAAAAGAATAGAAACTATAGAGGAATTAAAAAACTGAAAAAGACAAAAACATCTGATAAAAATTAACAGATAGAAACCTAATAAACATCTATTTTATTAGCTAGAAAAAAGAAATTGGATAGCTTCGGGGTACGTTAACTTTTGAATTTCTAATTCTTATATATGTCTTTGTAAAGCGAGTAATTTTAATTCATATATGCTCTTATTCGTTACTAATTATATGTTTAATACAAGTAGTAGTTAGAAATTCAAAAAATAATGTTTGGTTAGTAGATGCTGCTATTTCTGTATCACAGCACATTGTAAATATACAAACTTTTAACAGAGATTAACACTAGTTCGTTTTTTTTTTAACATTTAATAAAATCATAACTGCATTTCCATTAGACAACTCAAACAATTATTTCAGTTAAATACATGTTTATTTTTTTAATAAAAACCGATTTCACGTATCTTTGCGAACCGTATTAACTAAAGAATTATGCAAAATAACAACGTGATAAATTATCTTAAAAATGTGCTTAACAATTTACCTTCTGATTGGTTAAATTTAACTACTCACAGATTAGATATTTATAATGAAAAACTAGCAAAAACTGAGTTTTTATCACATTTTGAAAAATTATTTAATAGCAATAATTTTTCTTCTGATGATTTACATGAATTACCAACTGCATACGATTACATTCGATTAGGACATCCTTTATCTTCTGTTTTAGAATGGACAATCGCTCAATTAAATAACATTGAATCTAAAAGAGTTATTACTTTTTCATCGGTAACTATTCCTTTTTTAGCAATCTTGAGAAAGAACTTATTTGATCAGAAAAAAACATTACTTGTTTATAAAGATCAATTACCAGATGTATTCAATGAAGCTACTATAAAAGAAGTATATGGTTACAATTTTGAAATTCAAAAAGTTGCCGATTTAAATAATATACCTGAATTCGATGGAAGTATTGTTCTTTTTTCTGAGCAAGAAAACATTCATGAATTTGATTTCAATATAAATGTTGATTTCTTTATTAATGCTACAACAGAACTTGGTAGTATTTTAGTTATTAAAGAAGCTTCTAATGAAAATTATGTTTCAGAAATACAACATGTAAGAAGAAGAGAAACAATAGCCATGACTCCTTCGAATACTTTAATCGTTTTAGAAAATATTGCTGGAGTTTCATCTGAAAAGATTTCTTACGATACTAAAGCAAATAAGACAAAAGTATTAAACACAATTGCTGATGTTACTGGTGTAAAAACTAATGCTGTTGTTGGTTCTAGTGGACTTTCAATTCAGTATGCAATTGTGATGGGATTAATTCATCAAGCAATAGAAGATTACAAAGGTCAGGATATTAAAATTATCGTTCCTCCAAACTGTTATGGTGGTACTAATGATCAAGCCAGACGTGTAGCAGCTTGTTTACCAAATGTAGAAGTTATGGATCTTCCTGTTGATGGTGATAACGACATGGTAAAAAGTGTAGATATCGTTTTAACTAAAGTTGCTGAATTAGATGCTGTACCTTACATTATTGCTGAAATTCCTACAAATCCAAGAGTTGAAGTTCCGGATCTTATTGAGCTTGAAAAAGCTTTAAGTAAAAAAAGAACTACACCCGCAGGAAAAGAAGCTATAACTCCGGTTTTTATTCTAGATCAAACATTTTGTCCGAATGTACATTTCTTAGGTGATACTGAAACCTTAGCCAATGTTAAAACAATATCGTATGTAAGTGGATCTAAGTTCCCTAGTGGAGGAAAATGTACTGCTGGTTATTGTACAGCCAATACAAAAGCTGCTTATTTAATGGACAACATTTCAACACATTTACAATTATGTGATAATGAAGCTACAGATCTTCAATATGAAATTTTAGCACAACAAATGCCATCTATGATTCAAAGAATTCAAGATGCATATGTTAACACACGTGATTTTGTATCGTTTATTGCTGAACATTTACCAGACGCTAAAATCAATTTTGTTTCAGAAGAATTAGCTGAACAAGGATTTACTCCTTCTGTTTTCTCTTTAGACTTACCTACAAAAGGTAATACAGATGAGGAAAGAGAAACATACAAAAGAGCTCTGAATCTTAAGTTAATTGACATGATGATTACTGAAATTCCTGATGAAAGTAAATATTGTGTGAGTTACGGTCAGTTAAAAGGTTGTTATTGGACTATTCCTGCAACCTCAACTCAAGGAACAACAAAAGAAGGCGACAAAGATTATATCGCCAGAGTTTCATTATCGGCAAATCTTGATTTAGACTTGCATAAAAAAGTATTTTTAGACTTTATAAAAGAGATTTAAATTACAAATACATATAAAAAAAGACATTACTCAACGTAATGTCTTTTTTCTTTAGAACTAATAATAAATAGGAGCTCCTCGTTCCCGATCTTTTAAGTTTACTGAATATAACAGTAAAATTTCGTGCGAGCCATTACTATTGAAAGCATTTGCTGTAGAGAAATCATACGAATATCCTATTCTAATATTCTTATTTACATTTAATGCAGTTATTAAAGCTACTGATTCTTTAATTCGGTGTGAAATTCCAAACTCAACCTTATCATTTATAAAAACTGAACTGGAAATATCTAATGCTACAGGTATTTTAGAAGAATAACGGAACATCATTGCAGGTTTTAATTTTACAGTGTTGCTTAGTGTAAATACATAACCTCCACCTAAGAAAACAGTACTGTTTCTTGAAACTTCTTCGGGTGAATCTAAAGTAGATTCAACATCGAAAAAATTAGTACTTAAAATGTTTGGCAATGATAAACTCACATAAAAATCTTCTTGAGAAAAGAACAATCCAAAACCTAGATTTGCATATGTTTTATTTGGAATAGTATTGGTAAAATTTTCACTCGTGTTAAATCTCAATAATGATTGATTTAAACTTTGAATTGAAGCTCCAAACTTTAATCCAAACGATAAAAGTCCGTTATTTGATACTGACATTTTATAAGCTACATCTCCATAAAGATGCGTTTCCTTTAATGGTCCTAATTCATTATAAATCGCAGAAAAACCAATTCCAAAACTCCTTCTAATTCCAAGCGGCGTATTAATTCCTAAGGTACCAGTTTTAGGTGCTCCTTCTACTCCAACCCATTGAGTTCTTCCCATCACATTTACATTTAGTGCATCTTTAAATCCTGCATAAGCCGGATTAATAATATTCATGTTATATGTGTATTGTGTAAACTGTGGATATTGCTGTGCTTGAGCAGTAACAATAAATAGAAAATTGACTAAAAGTAAATATTGAATATATACTCTTATTGATTTATTTTCTCTCGTAACATTCATCTTAATCTAATTTTTAGCTATTTATTGACGATTTAAAAACACCCAAGTTGCTTTTGGTTTCTTACCATCTTGATTATAATTCAAAGAAAAATAGTAGGTTCCCGTAGGTAATTTTTTTCCTTTGTGAGTTCCGTCCCACCAAATTGGTGTTGCATTTATATCACCATTATGATTGTAACTATACAATACTGCTCCGTTTCTATCGAAAAATTGAATCTCAAAATTCGGATAGTTTTTTTCTAAATCTTTGATTTCAAAAACATCATTAACTCCGTCTCCATTTGGTGTGAACACATTTGGCAACTCTGTAGCTTCAGTTATTCTTTCAATAATTTCAAAAGAATTTGGTAAAAAAGTAATATCGTAATTCGTATTCTCTAAATCTCCTTGAGTGATTTCATAAATGCCAGCATCTTCTCCTAATTCTCGCTCTAAACTACCATTTAATACATCTCTTGCTATTAAACTTCCTGAAGTGATTTGATAGGTTAATATTGGATCAATCTCACCAAAAAACTTTGATTTTTCATCGGCTAATACCGTAATTGATTTTGGTGTGATTGTTAGATTATCAGAAATATAATTAATCGTATAATTATTATTCACTAAAGTTCCTTGAGTGATTATATAGTCGCCTACATCTTCTCCAGTAACTCTAATTAAATTCCCTGTTAAAACATCTCCCATTGCTAAACTTCCTGAAGTAATTTGATATGTCAATACTGGATCGGCATCACCATAAACTTTTGTTTTTGCATCAGCTGTAATTGAAATCGACTTTGGTGTAATTATTAAGTTATCAGAAACGTAATTAATCGTATAATTGGGATTTGATAAACTAGAATTGATTGCATAATCTCCAACATCTTCTCCTAAAAGTCTGGTTAAACTTCCTGATAAAACATCACCTGTTACTAAACTTCCTGAAGTGATTTGATATGTCAAACTTGGATCGGCATCTCCATAAACTTTTGTTTTTGCATCCGCTGTAATTGTTATCGATTTTGGCGTGATTATTAAATTATCAGAAACATAAGTAATCGTATAATTAGAATTTGACAAACTTGAATTAATCGTATAATCTCCAACATTTTCTCCTGTAACTCTAGTTAAACTTCCAGTTAAAATATCTCCAAGATTTAAAGTTCCTGAAGTGATTTGATATGTCAAACTTGGATCGGCATCGCCATAAACTTTTGATTTTGCATCCGCTGTAACTGTGATTGACTTTGGAATAATTGTCAATTCATCGAAAACATAAGTTATTATATAATTAGAATTTGATAAACTAGAATTAATTGCATAATCTCCTATATTCTCACCAACAACTCTAGTTAAATTTCCAGTTAATATATCTCCTGATACTAAACTTCCTAAAGTAATTTGATATGTCAATATTGGATCTGCATCTCCATAAACTTTTGTCTTTGCATCCGCTGTAACTGTGATTGATTTTGGTGTGATTGTTAAATCGTCAGAAACATAAGTGATTGTGTAATTAGAGCTTGATAAACTTGAGTTTATTACATAATCTCCAATGTTTTCTCCTGCAACTCTAGTTAGACTTCCTGTTAAAACATCACCTGTTTCTAAACTTCCTAAAGTAATTTGGTACGTCAAACTTGGATCGACATCGCCATAAACTTTTGTTTTTGAATCTG
>NZ_CANMAX010000016.1 GCF_947495995.1 uncultured Tenacibaculum sp. | reverse complement strand
AAATCATCAGAAACATAAGTAATCGTATAATTTGGATGCGATAATGTAGAGTTTATTACATAATCTCCAACATTTTCACCTGCAACTCTAGTTAAACTTCCTGTTAAAACATCTCCAGGATTTAAACTTCCTGAAGTAATTTGGTACGTCAAACTTGGATCGACATCGCCATAAACTTTTGTTTTTGAATCTGCTGTAATTGAAATCGATTTTGGTGTGACTCTTAAATCATCAGAAATATAAGTAATTGTATAATTTGGATGTGATAAACTAGAATTAATCGTATAATCTCCAACATCTTCACCAGCAACTCTAGTTAACCTTCCTGTTAAAACATCACTTGTTTCTAAACTTCCTAAAGTAATTTGGTACGTCAAACTTGGATCGACATCGCCATAAACTTTTGTTTTTGAATCTGCGGTAACTGTAATCGATTTTGGCGTGATTGTTAAATCATCAGAAACATAAGTAATCGTATAATTTGGATGCGATAATGTAGAGTTAATCGTATAATCACCAACATTTTCGCCTGTAACTCTAGTTAAACTTCCAGTTAAAATATCTCCGGGGTTTAAACTTCCTGAAGTAATTTGATACGTCAAACTTGGATCAGCATCGCCATAAACTTTTGTTTTTGAATCGGCTGTAACTGTAATCGATTTTGGTGTGATTGTTAAATCATCAGAAACATAAGTAATCGTATAATTTGGATGCGATAATGTAGAGTTTATTACATAATCTCCAACATTTTCTCCTGCAACTCTAGTTAAACTTCCAGTTAAAACATCACCCGAATTTAAACTTCCTGAAGTAATTTGATATGTTAATGTTGGATCGATATCTCCATAAACTTTTGTTTTTGTATCTGCAGTAACAGTGATCGATTTTGGTGTAATTGTTAAATCATCAGAAACATAAGTGATTGTATAATTTGGATGAGATAATGTAGAATTGATTGCATAATCTCCAACATTTTCTCCTGCAACTCTGGTTAAACTTCCTGTTAAAACATCACCAGGATTTAAGCTTCCTGAAGTAATTTGGTATGTCAAACTTGGATCAACATCGCCATAAACTTTTGTTTTTGTATCTGCAGTAACAGTGATCGATTTTGGCGTAATTGTTAAATCATCAGAAATATAAGAGATTGTATAATTGGGATTTGATAAATTTGAATTAATCTTATAATCTCCAACATCTTCACCTGCAACTCTAGTTAAACTTCCTGTTAAAACATCTCCTGTTTCTAATCTTCCTGAAGTAATTTGATACGTCAAACTTGGATCGGCATCGCCATAAACTTTTGTTTTTGAATCGGCTGTAACTGTAATCGATTTTGGTGTGATTGTTAAATCGTCAGAAACATAAGTAATCGTATAATTTGGATGCGATAATGTAGAGTTTATTACATAATCCCCAACATTTTCACCTGCCACTCTGGTTAAACTTCCTGTTAAAACATCACCCGGATTTAAACTTCCTGAAGTGATTTGATATGTCAAACTTGGATCAACTTCACCATAAACTTTTGTTTTTGCATCTGCAGTAATTGTTATTGGTGTAGATACAATTGTTTTGGTTAATATTAGCTCAAAATTTTGTTCTGAATCGCCACAACTTCCAGTATCATAAGCGTAAAAAACAATAGGATATGAAGGGAAATCAGTAAAATTAATTACACTTCCTGCGACATAAGAAGTTCCCGTTCCTCCGGATTGCGTGTAATATTTTTCTGAACCTGATAAATTTGTTCCTACTATGGTTGGCAACGTATAAGTATCTGCTTGATTTACATTTGTAATTGGATCTAAATTCGGGCTTGCTACTTTACCTCCATCAGTAATTCTCCACATATCACTAGCAATAATATTTGCTCTTTCAGCCTGCGCAGTGCAGTACATACTATTCCCTCCTGAGAAAGTAACATTCGGTTGTAAAACTTGTGCATTCCAACCTATTAATAAAGCATCGTAATTAGCTGTTGATAATTTTACTCTAGCAAACATTTGTTGCATACGAAGAACTGCAGAAACATTCCAACTACTAAGATCTTGATCAAAACTAGTAGTTCCATTAAACATGCTCTCCATATTTGTTACGTTACTCACATCCCAACCTCCTATATCTTGATTGAATTCCGATGCATTGGAAAACATAGAAGACATTTGTGTAACATTACTTACATTCCACCCCCCAATATCTTGATTAAATTTACTAGCCCCTACAAACATCCATAACATGAGCTTCACTTTACTGGTATCCCAACCACTGATATCCCCATTAAATTTGCTAGCTCTGTAAAACATCCCCTGCATATTAGTAACATTACCCGTATTCCAACCTTTACCTGTAGTAGGATCGAAACCGATGTTTTGATTAAAAATAAAAGCTTCTCTAAACATCGAAGCCATTTTTTCTACCTTGCTAACATCCCATCCCGATATATCTCTATTAAAGTTATTTGCACCATTAAACATATCGCCCATATCGGTCACACTACTGGTGTCCCAACCACTGATATTACCATTAAATACTGTAGCTTTTTGAAACATACCTTGCATGTTTTCTACACTACTCGTATTCCATCCTATACCTGTACTAGCGTCAAAATTGATATCTTGATCAAACTTACCTGCCTCAAAAAACATGAAAGACATATTTTTTACACTACTTACATTCCACTTCTCTATCGAGTGATTAAATTCTCTAGCTCCCCTAAACATAGATCTCATATTAATAACCTTACTCGTATCCCAACTACTAATATCAATATTGAATGTATGGGCATTCCAGAACATATTGCTCATATTATCTACATTACTAGTACTCCATCCACTAATGTCTTTATTGAATAGATGAGCATTAAAAAACATTCCACTCATATTTGTTACACTACTCGTATTCCACCCCATACCTGTACTTGTATCAAAACCTATATCTTGATTAAACACTAAAGCTCTTGAAAACATATTGCCCATATCAGTAACACTGCTGGTATTCCAACCACTGATATCACCATTAAATGAACTAGCTCTACTGAACATAGCACTCATATCAGTAACTTTTGATAAATCTGGATTATCAATACTAGTATTTGTGATATTGAGGTTAGAACAACCTTCAAAAGCACTTTCCATTGAACTCCATTCAATATCTCCCCATTGCTCAATGGTTAAAATTTTATCTTTATCTGCTGTATTATTAAAATAAATTCTAGGAAAAACTCCTGAAATTGAAACAGTATGAACACCTGCTGTTCCATAAGTATGTGTTGCATCACCAGTTTCAATAGTTGGTGTAGTTCCATCTCCCCAATCAACAGTATAATTATACGTTTCTCCAGCAGCAGTAGGAATAGTTATAGTTTCATTTGCTAAAGTAGTTTGCCAAATTGTGATAAAAGGTTTTGAAACGGGTATAGTAGTAAATGAAATGCTTGAACAACCTACAGACTCTCCTCCTGCATTACTTGCATAAATCGTTACATAGTATTGCGTGTTATTCAATAAATCACTAGTAAAAGTAAAGCTATCTACATCTCCTACATTCGAATTCACAATATCACTTCCACCCAATATACTTCCTACAGTTACACGATAGTTTGTAGCGCCAACTACTTTATTCCATTCAATACTTGGTTGTAATGCTACAGAAGTAGCACCAGCTACAGGAGCAGTAATAGTTGGACAAACTGGTGGCAATGGAACTGTTGTAAATTCAATAGAATGACAACCTATACGTTCTCCAACAGCACTTAATCCGTAGATAGTTACATAATATTTCGTATCGTTTTGTAGATCATTAGTAGGTGTATACGTATTCACATTTCCCAAAGAAACATCAAGAAAATCTGTACCTTTTGGTGTAGTTCCTATGGTTAAATCATAACTTACTACTCCAGGAGTAAAAACCCAATTTATATCAGGTCTTACTAATATTCTTCCTGAAACTACTTGAGTAGTACACGTCAACTCTGGTCTAGTAGTAATTTCAATACTTATACAAGCTATATCAATATTCGCCGTATTTACCCCATAAATAGTAACATAGTATTTAGTATTTACTGCAAGTTCATTTGTTAGTTGATAAGCGGTAACATTACCTAAAGTAATATTATCAAAATCATCCCCTTTTGGAGTAGTTCCAATTGTAATTCTATAACTATTCGCTCCAGTTATAGGATTCCAAGTAATGTTAGGTCTTAACTTTATATTGTTTACGTCTGGTTGAGCAGAACAAGTTAACGGCGGACAACTTAATCCTCCATCTTTAATACTCCATGTATTGGTAGTTTCTAAATTTGCTCTTTCTGTAGCTGCCGTGCAATAAGTACTGTTTCCTCCATCAAAATTAAGGTTTGGTTGTACTGTTTGTGCATTCCATCCTTTTAATAATGCATCGTAATTAGCAGTAGATAATTTTGCATTGGAAAACATTCTGTCTAATGTAGTAACCTGACCAATATCCCAATTGCTAATATCTTGATCGAAAACGTCAGCACTTTGAAACATTCCATGCATTCTAGTAACTTTACTTGTATTCCAGCTTCCGATGTCTTGGTTAAAAGCTTTAGCATTGGAAAACATTTCATTCATTTTAGTAACTTCACCTGTGTTCCAACCTCCTATATCTTGATTAAAAGCAGTAGCGTTTGAAAACATTGCCCACATTGAAGTTACATTACTTACATTCCAACTTCCTATATCTCCATTAAAAGCAAAGGCTCTGGCAAACATTGTTTCCATTTTCTCTACTTTACCTGTATTCCAACTTCCTATATCTTGATTAAAAACTCTAGCATCTGAAAACATGCCATACATATCAGTAACCTCACCAACATCCCAATTTCCAATATCTTGATTAAATGCTCTTGCTGAAGAAAACATAGTTCGCATCGTAGTAACTTTTCCTACCTTCCAAGCGTTTATATCTTGATTAAATACTAAGGCAGCTCCAAACATCGAACGCATATTTGTAACGTTACTTACGTTCCATTTACTAATATCCTGATTAAATACTACAGCTCTCTGAAACATTTCTTCCATAGAAGTAACATTACCTACATCCCAATTGGTAACTTTTCCGTTGAAAACCTCTGCTTCTTTAAACATTCTAACCATATTTGTTGCTGACTTTGGATTCCAGTTTTCTAAATCTTGATTAAAAACTTCTGCTCCATTAAACATGGACTCAAATGACAACACTTGCTCTACATTCCAAGAACTAATGTTTCCATTAAAAGCTTTAGTATTTGAAAACATAGATCCCATTTGAGTAACTTTACTAACATCCCAACTGCTCAAATCTTGATTAAAAACATCATTAGTAGAAAACATACTATTCATGTTAGTAATGTTACTTACATCCCAACCACTAACATCTCCATTAAAAAGAGTTGCTCCTCTGAATGCAGAAGACATACTAGTTACATTTGTTAAATTAGGGTTTCCAGCAACAGGATTTGTAATATTAAGTTTTGTACATCCCCAAAAAGCTCCTAAAAATGAGATCCAAGGATTATCGCCCCACTGCTCTATGGTTAGAATTTTATCTTTATCTCCAGAGTTTAAAAAATAGATTTGAGGAAAGGTTCCTGAAATTTTTATGGTATGAATTCCAGGTACTACATAATTGTGAGTTGCATTACCGGTTTCGTTTGTAGTAATAGTTCCATCTCCCCAATCAACAGAATAATTATACGCTTCTAAAGAATTGATAGGTATAGTTATCGATTCATTTGTTGTAGTGGTTTCCCAAGTAGTAATAAACGGAGATTGCGCGTATATAATACATTGAAACAATAGTAATAATACACTTACTTTTTTATTCATCTTTCAACTCAATTTAAGAGCACAAAAGTAGTTTCAGTAATAATGTATTACACCCCTGTTTTCAGGGGTATTTCAATTTTCAATTATTTAATTGACAGAATATTTAATCGAACCATAAACATACATTAATAATCTACAGTTTCTTCTTTGATATGTATAGTATCCTCTTTTGTTAGCTTAGTAAATAGTTTAATTAACTCTTCTTTATCTACTTCTAGATAAGAAGTATAATATCGACCATGATTTGAATTTCCAATCTTATTCGGATTAATATCTTTCCAGTATTTTGAATTCATTCTTTTGTCTACCGGACAAGATTGCAAATGATAAGATGTTTTACGATATGAACCTTGTTGTACTTTTCTTTCAATTACTCTTAAACAACGAGGTTTAGAAGAAAGAATTTCGAACTTTACAAAAACAAAAAACATGGTAAGCAAACTTAAAGGTATTCCTAAAATGATGTGTAATGTAGTAGTTAAGTCAATCATAAAATAACCAGAATATATGAGTATCAATTGAAATCCGAAGAAGGCTATACCTCTATAATTTTGATTAGGATTAAAATAAAAGATTTCATTTTTCTCTTTCAAAAATTGAAAAAAAGAAGGTTTATAAATTTGTGTTTTTTCTCTAGTTAAGTTCCTTTCAGTTATGGTTTTATCAAGCATTAATTTATCGAAAGTAGCCTTTGCTTTTTTTACTGATTTGAAATTCTTTTTAGGTTTTAACCTGTGCAATTCATTATGATCACTATACCATTTTGATTCACTATTATTACATTTATGTACGTTCCACCTTACCTTACCTTCATTGATATTATCAATTGATTTTTTGAAAGACATATGCTTTCGAATCTGATAATAAACCTTGGTTTTATTAAACTTTCTCTCTGTTATTTTTGTTAAACGATAATACCTGTGATGCAAAATATCATATAAGCAACTAATGATACTTATAATTAGCAAACAGATGTAAACAACTATTTTCCAATCAACAAAAACAAAATCGAACTTTGTCGGCTTTTCATTATTGAATGTAAATGTATATGGAAAGCAAATGGTGAGGATAAAGAATAGAAATATATAAACAACCTTAGTCCCTGAAATTAAATAGCGTTTATCGTAAGGCTTTCTAATTTCTTTATAAGCTTGAATATCATTATAACGTGCTAATTGTTTACTAACTTCTTTTAAATGAACAGCTGTAACCCATTCATGTTTGTTTTCTTTTTCTAGACTCATAATAAAAATACCCAACTCGTACTATAAAAACTTATTTACACTTGACCCTTCTATTAAAGACAACCAATTTTAACTAAACTACTTTTCTCACTATGAACCTTTAATTTAGCCACTTTACAAGCGAATGTTATTTATAGTGAACACGAGTTGGGCGGGGGATTATTTATTTTGCGTACACAAAGAATTGTGAAATAGCAATACGGTTAAATTTCTATTCATTTTTCTGTTTGATTTTTGACAGTACAATTTTACTCAAACTACTAATCTAGGTCAATAACCCGAACGGGGGGTTTTTCTCAATAATTGATATCATCAATTAATTTTTGATCAAATCTAAGTATACAAAACACACAGAAATACATTGTTTTTATACAAATATTGATTCAGAAGTTTACATATCAGCTTTCTTTCTTATTTTTCGTATTTATTCAAATTTTCAATGCGAGTTAAAATAAAATATCTGTTATACTTATTTGTATTCTTTACATCATATGTTATTCATTGTCAGTCTAACTCGGTAATTGATAGTACATCAAAATATAAAAGGACTATTGATAATCTTGAAATGAAGGAACAAACTATTGGTCTTTCTATCAAAGAATATTTAGAACTTGCGCAATCTTACAATACTCAACAACAGCAATACAAAAGCTTAATTATTTTAGATAAACTTATTTTTAGTCTCAAAGATTCTAAAGATTTAAAAACATTAGCCAAGGCTTATAATTTAAAAGCTGAAAGTTTAGTAGATCTAGTTAAAGTAAATGAAGGTGTAGAGTTTTGTGATGAAAAGTTACCAGAATTATCTGTCAACAAAGACATTTATTATGAAGGATTGTGCTTAAAATGTGGAATTCTTTACAATGAAAAAAAGCAATTTAAAAGTGCCTTAAACCTCTACAATCAAATTAAAGATGAAACTATTAAAAGCACACCAATTTATCTTAATTATTATGGTTTAATTCTGAGTAATAACGGAAAATATGATGAAGCTTTAACTTATTTTAAAAAGAGTATTCAGCAAAGTTATATTGACAATAAATTGAAATTTGTTAATGTGAGTTTAACGAATATGGCTAAAATTTTCATTCTTAAAAAAGAATGGAAAAAAGCTCAAATTCATTTAGATTCTGGTGGAAGAGCAATGCTTCATACTCCTTTTATCTTACATCGAAGATTATGGCTACATACTTATTATGATTTCTTTTTATCTCAAGATGAATTGGATAATGCTAGAAGAGTTTTAGACAGAATTGAAGTAGAAAACAGTTCGTATTACGATTACAAGATTAAACGTAAAATGAAAGAATTAGATGCTATTAACTCAAGAAAAAGTAATCTAACAAAAAAGGTAACTGTAATTAATAACAACATTAAAATTACAAATGAAAAAAAATTAAAAACCTACCTTATTCTACTTTCATTAATTACATTATTAACAGGTTGGACTTTATTAAAAGTCTACAAAAACATCCAACTGAAATACAAGAAAGTTATTAATGAACAAGAATTGCTTTCTTCTCAAATGACACCGCATTTTATCTTTAATTCGCTTTCTATTCTACAAGGTATGTTATTGAATAAAGAAAAAGATAAAGCCACACAATACATCGAAAAATTTTCAAACATTTTAAAATCAACAGTTAAAGAAAAAACTCAGAAGTTTATAGCAATCAAAGATGAAGTTCAGTTGCTACAGGATTATATCGCTATTCAAAATTTAAGTACCAGTAAAAATATTCAATTCACGATTAACATTGATGAACATATTGATGATCAATTTTTAATTCCTTCAATGATTTTACAGCCTTTTGTTGAAAATTCAATTATACACGGATTTAAAACTGAAATTGAAAATCCAACTATACGATTGTCTTTTGAAATTTCAAATGACGAAATAATATGCACTATTACTGATAATGGAATTGGTTTTTCAATTAGTGAAAAACCTAGGAAAAATCAACAAAAAACTTCACTAGCAACACAAATTATTAAAGAAAGACTTTCCATTCTTTCAAAAAAAATGAATCATAATTTCTCTTTAAGGATTCAAAATTTAGAATATAAAAATGAAAGAGGTACTGAGGTAATAATCAATTTGCCTTTCAAAAATTTAACAACAGAAAAAAAGTAACGTATGTGTAAAAAGATAATACTCGGCTTATTACTATCTATGTGTGCTTTTTTTATTGCGCATACTCAAGAAAATAAAGTAAAAAAACTTTTTGACAACTTCGAATATCAAAAAGTAATTGATACGCTAACTATAAAACAAGCCAAACAAGAATTATCTTTTGAAGAATATTATTTCCTATCTAGATCTTATGGTAGAACTAAGCAGTATGGAAATGGGTATGTTTTAGCCAATGAATTGATTAATAAAGCCAGAAAAGCAAAAGATACCGCAAATATGTTTGTTGGATATCAGTTAAAAGTTGAACATGTAACAGATTTAAATAAAATTAGAGAAGGTGTACAACTTTGTGATTCAGTTTTACCAGCATTTAGGAAAAAAGATTCTATGGTTATGATGAGAACTTGTTTTCCTTGTGGTATGATTTATAAAATTGACAATCAAACTGAAAAGGCTTATAAGACGTACAAGAGGATCACGAAACCATCGTATCAAAAGCTTACTATCTACACGAATAATTTAGCTACAATTTTATTAAAACTAGAAAAATACGACGAAGCTTTGACTTTCTTCAGACAAAGTTTACAACAAGAAAAGAAAGAATATGGGGAAGATAGTCCGTATATTAATATTAAATACCACAACTTAGGAGTTACCTATTTAAACCTCAGAAACTTTAAGCTAAGTAAAATCTACTTAGATTCTGCTTATAACTCACTGACACCTAAAAGTGAACTTTACAATAAGAAATACATTTTCGATAGTTATTTTTTACTTTATAAACTTACAGGTAAAAGAAAATTAGCCAGTACTTTTTTAGACAGTATTTCAAATACTAACGAAGAAATCTTACAGCAACAAATTGATGAACGTATTATCTCAATTACATCTGCAAGTAAAAATGAAAAATTACTCACTAAGAAAGTTCGTTACATTGATAACGAATTAGAAAACAACAAACGAATTATACTACAAAGTACTATTCTTTTTGTTTCTATTCTTTTTTTATTAATTGTTGCTTTCTTCTTTTTCAGCTATCGAAATATTCAATCTACATATAAAAACCTTTTAATAGATCGAACTTTAAGCTGGATCAAACTAAAACCAAGTTACATTAACAGTTCTATGGAATCTATGCAACAAATGATTGCTAAAGACGATCCGAATAGTATTAAATACCTTTCTAAATTCTCTAAGTTTTTACGTTTGTTACTTGAAAACTCTAGAAAATCGATTGTTCCTATTGCTGATGAAATTGCAACTATAAAACACTTTTTAGAAATTCAGCAAATAGAAAACAATCAGCAGTTTAATTTCAATATTGAAGTAGATGATGCATGTACATATGAAGAAATACAGTTTCCTCCTATGTTAATTCAGCCTTTTATTGAAATTGCCATAGAAAACTGCACAAACGTAACAATAGCCAAACCAGAAATTTCAATACACTTTTCTTTTACGAACAACGTTTTAACCTGTATTGTAACAGATTCTGGAGCTCGTTTAGATCAGTTAAAGTTTCAGCAGATTATGAAAAGAAAAAGAATGAAAGAGTTATTTAACGCTTTTTCTAAAAAGTTAAATACAACTTCAAAAATTACATTTAAAAACACAAGTTATAAGGGTGAAATAAAGAATTCAACCATACTTATACTTCCTTATACAATAGAAAATTATGATTAAAGCATTAATAGTAGAAGACGAATTATACATTAGAAAAGGCTTACTTTCTATGATCGCTTCTTTAGATAAAGACATAGATATTATTGGCGAATGCGAATCTGTACAAGAAGCTATTACAGTTACAAAAGCATGTAAACCCGATCTTATTTTTTTAGACATTAACTTAAAAGACGGAATTGCTTTTGATTTTTTAGATCAGGTTAAGGATTTAAAATTTCAAGTTATTTTTATTACAGCTTACGATCAATACGCATTACAAGCTATAAAAAACGGAGCAGTAGATTATATCTTAAAACCTGTTGATATTGATGAACTAAGTGAAGCAATTGATCGAGTACAAACTATTACCGCAGATCGATCTACTCATATAGAAATTGTTAAAGAACAATTCATAGAAAATAAGCGTGAACATATTGTATTACGTTTACAAGAAGGATATCAAATCATCCGTTTTGAAGATTTAATGTACTGTCAATCAGATAAAGGTTACACTACTTTTTATACCAATGACAAAAAATCTTACATTGCTTCAAAGCCTATTAAAGAATTTGAAAGTCAACTTCCTAACGATCTTTTTGTTAGAACACATCAATCGTATATGGTAAATCTAAGATTCATCGATAAGTATGATAAAACCGGATATGCATTTTTAAAATCAGGAGTAAAAATACCAGTATCTACAAGAAAAAGAGAAGAGTTTGTATCACGTCTTTTATTGTAGTTATTGCTATATTTTTCGTTTACAATATTACTTTAATAAATAGCGGCTTGAATCCATTTCAAACCGCTATTTTTCTATATTAACAACTGTAATTAATACCTGTTTGACTTCTTTAGGTTTTTAAACTGCTTAACCATTTTGCCAAAATTTTTATCCTTCTTACGTTTTTCTGCTACAGTTAATTCAAAATGTTCTTTTTCTCGTTTCATTTTTAGATAATTTTCATACGATAGTTTATCCACTTTTTTGTTTTCAACTGCTGCTATAACAGCACAACCTGCTTCTAATGTATGAGTACAATTTTTATATTTACAACTTTTAGAAAGCTCAATTATAATTTCAAAGGTTTTTTCTAACCCTTCAACTGAATCTGCAATACCAACTTCTCTCATTCCTGGATTGTCAATTATAATTCCGCCATTTTCTAAGACTATCAATTCTCGATGTGTTGTAATATGTCGACCTTTATTAGAACTCGTACTAATCGTATTGGTTTTCATCAATTGTTTACCTAAAAGGTTATTTAAAAGACTGGATTTTCCTACTCCAGATGAACCCAGCAAACAATATGTCTTTCCTTTTACGATATAATCCTTTACTTCATCAATACCTTTTTGAGACTTATTACTTAAAGCAAGTATTGGAAAATGATTAATTCTCGCTTTAACTTTCAATAATAAATCATTCAAAGTAGTATCGCTAATCAAATCAATCTTATTCAGAATAATAATTGGTTTTACGTTAGATGTATTACAAATAGTAAGATATCTTTCTATCCTATTAATATTAAAATCATTGTTAACTGCTTGTACTATAAAAGCAAAATCAATATTAGTAGCTATTATTTGTTTCTCTCCTTGTTTTCCTACAGCCAATCTTTCAATAATAGTTTCTCTGGGTAAAATTTTATGTATAAGAACTTTGTTTTTATCATATTCAGAGATTGTTACCCAATCTCCTACAGCAGGAAAATCTTCTCTGCTATTGGCTGTATATCTTAAATTACCTGTTATTTCTGCATCAAACTCTCCTTTTGTAGTTTTAACGATATATCTTTCTTTATGCTCTGAAATAATTCTTCCGATTCCAAAACCTGTTAAATCATGTTGAATTCTATATTTCTTTATTTTGTCGTTATATCCGAAATCTTCTAGTTTCATATTCTGTATTTCTAAATATTGTAAACACTACGGCATTTATAAATCAATTTAAATTCAAAAGTATTTATGACCGATATGTTTGTTTATAAAAATGTGTGTAAGTAAAAATGCTTCAGATGATTATCTGAAGAAAAAAGAATAGTGATAGTCAAGAAAACTGACTATCTATTTTACAATATCCGAATATGATATTACAGATGTAATAGACATAAAATTTAATTAGTGTACAAGATTACAAATTTCTGATATAAAGTTCAAATACAGAGATATATTTTGTACTAAACTAAGTAAGATTTTTATTCTGAATTGCTTCAAATATTAAAATTCAATCAAATATTAATTAAACCCCATCGTATTTAAGTTCTGTAAACAATAACTCATATTGAAGAATTATCTTTGTTTCAGCAATAAATATATAGGAAGAAAAAGGATTAAAATCCGAAACAATATCTAGTCAATTCCTAAATAATTGGCTAGTTTTTTCTCATTAGTTCAATACTAAGGGTGGTAAAACATCCTTAGTTTTTTTATTTAAAAAAGTGAAGTCCATATTAAGTTTTCAAATATAGATTCTATGTAAACGAATATAAATTAACGAATTATAGAAGTAGCGTATTCAAATACTTTTACTAAAAAAACATAGTATGAATTCAGCCAAATATTTAATCTTATTTCTATTTTCTTCATTTCTTTTTACAACTCTTAATGCACAAGTTTATACTTCTTGGAATGAAGTACAAACTAAACGTTTTGGAAAAGAAACTATTTACATTTCTAAAGAAGATAACAAGCCTTTAAATGGTGCTTATAAAATTGCCGAAACTAGTGGAGCTTATGCTGATATTACTTTTAAAAACGGAAAAATTGATGGGACTTATATTAGTTATGATTTTGCTGGAAATAAATCTTCTGAAGCTAATTATATCAATGGAAAAATTGATGGTAAACAAATCTCTTATTTTCAAAATGGAAAAATACAAGAAGAAACTTATTATAAAAATGGTCAAAAAAACGGTACCTGGCTAACTTATAATAGGCAAGGAAAAGTATATCGAACAGAGCAATACAAGAATGACAAAAAAGAAGGAAAATGGGTTAAAGAACTTAAAAATGTACAAGACAACACCAAATCTGTAATCATTGAATTTTATAAGAATAATGAACCAACTGGTCGTTGGGAAGAACGTTTAACAGACGGAAAACTAAAATGGGAAAAAGTACACTCCTCTCCTACTAACTACATTAAAAAGAGTTATCATTTAAACGGGAAAATTGCTCAAGAATTACAAATAAAAAATAGGAGAAAAAACGGAATTACAACTCATTATACTCCTGAAGGTATTTTAAGATACAAGATCAATTACGATAATGATTATATTACTTATGAAGAAAAGTATTTTGAAAACGGAACTTTAGAAAGTAAAACTAATTTCAAATATGGAAAAAGAAATGGTGTTTATACTAAATTCAACGAAGATGGAGTTAAAATACAAGAAGGTCAATATGTTGATACTTTTAAAAGTGGGATTTGGAAAACTTTTGAAGGTAAAAAAGGAAGACAAATTTCTGCTCTAACTTATAAAAACGGAAAACTAAATGGAATTGGTAAATTCTATAATTTAAAATCTAAAACAGTAGAAATGCAAGGGAATTATGTTAGTGGAAAAAAACATGGAATGTGGAAACATTACGATGCTTCTGGAGAATTAACTAAAGAGATCGAATTTAATAAAGGAAAACAAATTTCAGAAAAAACGTATAATTAAAACTCTGGTATGAAAACTATTTTCTTTTCCATATTAATTTTACTTTCTTTGAGTGTAAAAGCTCAAGAAAAAAACACACTTGATCAACTTAACAAACTACATTTAAAACGTTTAGAAAGTAGAAATAACTGGAAAGTTAAAGATTCTTTGAATAGCTTACTTTATAAAACTATCGCTTCCGATCTTTCTAAAGGTTTTATAACTACCGATACTACGCATTATTATTTACTTGAAAACAAGCTTAGAAATGTTTCTAAAGGTGTTACTCTGGCTTACGCTTTTATGAATAATATAGTTATAAATTCAACTAAAGACTTTTCAGTATTTTCTACAGATGTTTTAGATAATGGATCATATCATGAATATTTGAATTATATCCGATATAAAACTGATAAAAACTGGAAAGTTCTCGCCTTAGATAAAACTCAAAACGATAAAAGTGTTGGATATTTTAGACTCGAAAAACTAGATAATTTTTACATTTTGTTTGGTTATGGAACTTATGGAAGTGGAAAGCAACATTTTGTAATTCGTGTTTTTGAAAAAAACAAGGCTGAAATAAGAGAATGTTTTAATTGCTACCCGAAACAAAAGATGTTTTTTATAGAGTGTAATCGTAGTCAGAATATCGATTTAAACTTCGATACTAAAACTAATGAGTTTTCTTTTAAACAATTTAAAATGGATGACGATACTGGGTTTTACACTCGCGAGTTTGATCTTATAAAATATGAATTTAGTAATGGTGTATTTATTCGAAAATAGTTTGAAAAATTTATTTCTAATTGGTGTAACTCTATTGACTTTTTTTAATGGTTTTACACAACAGAAAACCGTAAAAAGAGTACATGATATTCTAGAGTTTTTTAACGCTTTGCAAAGTAATACTGAAATTATTATTGAAACAGATACATTAAACTTAACCTTAGATAATGTAAAAAAGAAAATTCCACTACTGAACCACAAAAAAGCAACACAAAAACCGTCTTATTACATAGAGGAAAATGGAATTGTTTTAGATGGATATTCAAATTTAACTATACGTGGTAAGAAACAAACTAATATTATCTCTTTTGAAGAGTTTGAAGATATTTTATCTTTTAAAAATTGTACTAATTTAAACTTAAATAATCTTTCAATTTATCATGTTCACGAAACTTGCACTGGTTATGTGCTTCTTTTAGAAACTTGTAAAGATGTAACTATTCAAAATACAAATCTAAATGGTAGTGGAGCTATTGGAGCTTATCTGATTGATTCTGAAAATATAAAATTCAATCAATCTAACTTATTTCGTAACGCTTTTCATGCTGTATCTGCCATACATTCTGAAAACATTAGCTTTAACGAATGTAGCTTTTACGAAAACAATACTGTATTTACAGAATATCCTCTTATTTACACTCAATTTAGCAAATTACATTTTAACTCATGTGAATTTTATAGTAACGACAGTGAAAAATTGTATAATTCTAATGATACAATTGAAGATTTTTATAGTTATTTAGAACATGAAGAATATATAAGTTATTATAACTCAAACACGATAAGTTTTAATTTTGATATTGTTGAGTTTTCTCCAAAGTTTAATCATTGTTTTTTTGAAGTAGACAATGCTTTTAAAGAACCTGAAATTAAACAGAAATTTAAAGAAGAACTCTTAGATATTAACTTAATTTATGCTGAATATTTTGTCAATTTTATAGTATCAATTTTAAATGATGGACCAACTATTTATAATAGATTTGATAAACCAGCTAATGAATTTAAAAGTTTACTGATGAAAGATTTAAAAGTTAATAACATAAGTATAAACAAAGATAAATTCTTCTCTCACTTTTACGATTTACAATACGATTTAAATTATTCTCTTGTACAACTTCAGATGATAAATTCAAATACATTTTCTTTTTCTATTTCAGAAAAAGAAGACAATCAAGAAGCAAAAAAATTAAAATGGGAATTTACCTTTAATTCATCAAGAAAAGTATCCTCTATCAAAAAAATTCAATAATGAGACTTACAATACTTCTATTCGTTTTCCTTCTTTTAAATTGTAAAGAACAAGATCAAAAAGGTTTTATTTTTAGTATTTCAGAAAAATCTATAAAAAATTATACACCTTTAAATAGAACTAAACTTCCTAAAGATTTATGGCGTAAACATGGACTTTTTAATATTGAAAGTTACAACACTGATTTTAATTATTATATAAGTCATAAAAGTGATTCTCTAAAAATTATTGAACGTATTTACGATACAGAAAACAGCACTTGGTTATGTCTTGTAAATAAAAATGGTTTTTATTTAGATCATATGCAAGTAGCTTATGATAACGCCGAAGGTTTTTTAACAGTTGAATCTGAAATGATTGACAAAACTGTAATCGTTAAAACCTGGAATGATTTTTCTGACATAAAACAAACTATAGATTCTATTAAAATCACAAATGAAACTTTTAGAAATCCTGTTAAAGAAAGAGCTGTTGTAGGATATTGGAAAAACGAAACCTCTAACTTGAGTTTTAAATTATTCTTCAAAGAAAATCAACTGCATTATACATTTACATCTCCAAAAAGAACATTTAGTAATACTGCTGAAATCACGCAAAACAACCTTATTATTTTTAAGGGTTTTGAATGGAGTGAATATGCTGGTGGATCCATTGATGATGGTGAAAGTGAAGAAGAAAAAGAAGATCCACCGCTACCTACCAAAATTGGTACAACTATTAATTTTGAAAGTAATGAATTTGTAATTCAGAACTATGGTAATGCTATGAATTATTACACCAAAATAGAAGAAGCAAGTGAAAAGTATGTCACTTTTAAAAGATTAAAACAATAACTTACTTTCGTAACCAACCTAGAATTCTATTGTTGTTTATGTTCCAAGTGTTATTTTCAAATGTAATTCCTATTAGTTCTCTTGAAGGTGAAAACGGACCAGGATTTTGCTGTATAATTTCAATTTGATTTCTGCTTACTTTTGAAATAATAGCAACATGACCATAACGATTTAACAAACTTCCTTTAAACACAAGTAAATCGCCTATTTTAGGCTTTGCTTTACTCGGATTTTTAAACTGAAAAAGATTTCTTTGTGTATTAATGTTTCCATCAGAAATTTTCGGATTAAAAAAGCTTTTTGCGTGTCCGTAAGTATCTGGCATTTTATGATTATAGTGTTCATAATAATACCGTTTTACAAACTCTACACATTGATATTTTAACCCGAGATTATAACCATCTTTTGTATTTCGTTCGGTAACATTATCTACTCCTCCATTATAAAACACATAAACATGATTTAAACTATCTATTTTTTCACCAACAACATGATCTCTATTAAAATTAATCTTCTTTATCGCTTTAAAACTCAAAAAAACGAACGTAAAAACTCCGGCAATGATCATTAACTTTTTCATAGCATTTTAATTTATTTCTGAAGTATTTCTGACAATTGATGCATTTCTAAAACATTTGTAATTTCTCCATTTTCTAACACGAAAACATCTTCACATAACAATTCAGTTTTCTCATCTTCCTTTAAAACTAAATAGGCATGCATATTCAAAAACGTCATATAATCTTCTTCATTTAAGTTTTTATCACAAATAAAAATGAGTCCTCTTCTAGGAATTGACACAAACAGTTCTTTACTGTTCAATAATTTATGAGCTAACAACATGTGTTTTTTACTCATAATTAATTCTGAAGTAAAAAAGGAAATCGGTGCAGAAAGTATTTTAAAATTAAACTTTTCATCACTCGGATTCCAATCTTGAAAAGTAAAATCTAATTTTTCGATATTCTTTTCTGCATGTTCTACTAAAAAGTGTAAAAATGCATCTTCTTCTTTCGGCATTATCTGAAAAACGTCTGCTTCTTGATCTTTGTTCAGATTCTGATAATCAAATGACGCTAAAGCAATCAATACATCATTAAATGCTCCTTCTCTAGTGTGAAATACTGAAGTAATTTGATCTGCTAGCTCAACTTCTCTTGTTCTTTTTGTTACCAGAACTGGAAAAATATTTTGTTCGTTTATTTTCTCTTCTGGAGATGCTAATCTTTTAATTTGACTTGAAGGCTTTCGGGGTATTTTGTTTACAAGTTCTTTAGGACCTAATCCTAAAATTTTTCTTATAAAATTCATCTAGCTACTTATTTTTCTGTTAGATTTCTAAAATAATCCAAAACCATACAATTTACTACACACACTTTATATTCGTAAAGCTGTAAACTATATTCGATTTACAAACGTTTAATTGTTGTTATAGTGACGGAAATAACTACACTTACTTCGTATTTTTTCATAGAAGCTTGTAGAGCGATATTTTGTCTTTAAAGCATCAAATCCTGAGCTTTTAAACTTTTGTTGACTTCCTTCATGATCTGAATAACGATTATCTTTTTCAACATTGTAAAACTCGTTTAATTCACATTTAGCTATCATATAAGCACAACGTGCATTTAACTCGTTATCTGTAGACATTTCTATCGTTTTTTGGTAGTAAGCTATAGCTTTTTTTGCTAATCCGTTATACGTGTTATCATATCCTCCATTTGGGAAACTATACGTCGATTTATTATTTAAAACATTATTAATATTAGGACGAACACTACCAAAATCATAATTGTATTCATAACTTCTACCTGGGTAAACCACCGTTCTGTAATAACCTGTATTAGAAACGTTAAAAAAGTAATTTCCTAATAAATAATTAGCCAACTTACGTTTCCATTGTTTTACAGTTTCATCATTCGCCATACGATCTAATTCTTGTAAATTTTCAAGTAATTCGTATGTATTCATCTTATTCTGAATGAAAGTGTACGCACTAGCTTTGTATACCTCATCTTCCATAACCATTGAAGGCGGACAATTAAAACATTCTATCGTATTATTACTGAAAACTGTATTCGGAATTTCTTCGGTAGAATTTGCATTAAAATAAGACAGTGCCTTTTTAAAATCTCCGCTTCTAAAATACATCAACCCCTTTGCATCATTTGCTATTGCTAGTAATGATTCTTTAGAAATTTGTTTTCCTTCTTGACGTAATAAAAGCTTTTCAAAAGTATTTTTATCTTCCTTTTGTATAAATTCAGTAACACTATCTACTAATTTGTGAGAAGTTATACTTCGTAAACCTGATATGTAATTGTGTAATAAATAAGCTTGAGCTATTTTTCCTTCTTTAAGGTATAAATGACTCACTTGTTCTAAAATGATTCCTCTTAAATTACAAGTCAGTTTTTTTTCATTTCCATCTTCTGAACAAGATCCTAACATTGTAATTCCTTTAGAATTACCTTTAAACATTTTTGCTAACCAAATCTCTCTTTCTTCAGTAATTTCAGTCCAAGAAAATACTTCAAAGATTTTTAATAAACTTTCTTTTTGTGCTGTTAACTTCTCAGTACGAACTAATCCTAATTTTTCTGAAGCAATTTCAAAGTCTTGATTTAAAAATGATAAATAAGCATCTGTAAGTTCCCAGAATTCTTTATTTTTCGATGTACTTCTTACTTTTCTTTCTACAAAGTTTTGCAAATCGGTTAACTGCTCTCCTACTTCATCTTTTTTCTGAAAAATTGACTGTCTAAAATCTACATTTAAAATTGAACGTTCTAGGTTATTGATAATACGAATTACTAATAATTCTTGTTTATCTTCTGCTAGTCCTAAAGCTGTTATTTTTTCAAGATCTTGCATTGTATCAGAGAAATTTCGAATCGCTGTAATAAAAATCTGATTGGCTTTTTCTTCTTTTGTTTTTAATAATGTTTTTCCTTCTGCATTGTGGTAAGTACAAAACAGATAACTTGTAAAAGAAGATCGTTTTCTATCGATACTTTTATCAAATACTTTTAAAAACAAGTACGCTGCTTTTTCATAATTCTTAAGTTTATAATAACAACCAGCAATTTGATCTAAAATATAATAGTAGATTTCATTCTTTTTTGCGATTGGTTTTACTTCGTTATTAAAAAATTCTATTGCTGATAAAAACTCGTAATTGTATCGATACAAACGAATAATTTGATACGCATAGCGTAACTTTATTTCAATATTTTTTTCTTTACTATATAATGCTAAACCTTTACTGATAAAGCTCGGCGCATTTTGTTTTCTTTTTTTAATTAAAGCATCGTAATCCCAATAATATCGTTCTTTATTTACAGTAACTTTTTCACACGATTTTGCAAAATCTAGGTATCTTTTTGCTGAAATTTCTTTCGCTGTTTTTCCTTTAATTAACGTTGCTTTGTTTTCTTTTCCATAAATCGTTTCTGTTAGTGCTTCTTTATTGTACTTTTTATCAAAAAATACATACCACTCATCAATATTTTTAGAATCTTTTAATGGTTGATCGGTATAAAACGGATTTAACTCGGTTCTTAGAAACGGATAAAATGCTTTTTGAGAGATGTTTTCTTGGTTAAATAAGTTGTAGTAATATGAATCTGGATCGTAATACCAACCTCCACAAAAATATTCTGGAGCATCTGCTGCTACTTTAGTTATGCTTACACAAAATAATACTACTGTTAAGATGTATTTCTTTTTTAAAGTAAATCTCTTTTTCATTATAATCGAGTTCGTAATTTTTTAAAATTTTGTTCTTGAATTTCAGTTTCGTCTAAATGGTATAAAATCGTATTTCTGATGTTTAGATTACTGTTTCTTACTAAATCATTACAGATTACAATTTCATCTGAATTGGTCCTTTCTAATTTAATCATGAAATCTTTGTATAAATAATGACCTTTATACAGTGTTTTCTTTATTACCTTAAATTGATTTTTTCCAACGTTTTTAAAATGGATTGTATCCTTTTTAAAGTCTTCTTCAATAACTCTATTAATTAAACGAATATTGTTCTCGTTGTTTTTTATAACTACTTGTGAAAATAATGGAAGTGCTAAATCTAGTTGTAGTGGATATGTAGATCGATCATTAATATACTGCTGTACTATCTTGCTACTCAAAATAGAATTCTCTTCAAATTTTCCTAAATCACCAACATTGTAAAGCATTAAAGTTCCGTAATCTACAGGCGGAATACCTGTTTCTTTTTTATATTTTACTTGATGTAATCGAATTGTAGCACTTATTGTAAACTTCTCTTTTAATTTTTCTAAAAATTTGAAATACTTTTCTTGAGTACTTTTTGTCCAATCACAATCTATTTGAATTTCAACTGCTTCTTTCTCGAAATAACGTTCATTAATCTGTTGAATCAGTTTTTCTACATCAGCAACAAATGAATCTATTGAATATAAATAACAGCTTTTAAAAACATCATTAGCAATAAAAACAACTGGTACTACTTCTTTAGTTTTAAAATACGGATCGATATCTTGAATAACTCCGACTGGATGAATATCATCGTCTTCTAAAACAACATCGAAATAATGCATAAATGTTTTTTCAGACTTAAGTTCTTCTAATGTCTCTTTTTCTACTGAAGATAGTACCGCATTAGATTTCCAATGATAAAACTGAATACGATGTGGCTCTTTTTTACATGAAAATAAACTAATAAATAGGAAACAGTAGATAATGCTCTTTTTCATATGAAACCTTCTAAGTTTTTAAGCTGTTAAGATAAAGGTTTACCTAATAACATCTTTATGCAGTTGAACTTATTTTAGTTAAAATTGTATTCCTTTTTTCTAAGTTTTTAGGGTAGTAATTATTTTAAAACAACACCTCTTCCTCCATACAAATGCATTGCTAAAGCACTAAATTCATCTTGAACGATTTCCTTTTTAATTCCGTATCGTTTAGATATTTCTTTTAGTTCATTTTTTACTGAAGCATTCTTTTTCATTGCGATTACAGCAATAACAATTATTATAAGTACTAAAATAGCTACAATAGATATTTCTATGTTTTTTATATTCTCATACGTACTGTAATCGAAACTTTTTCCTGCAAGAAAAATATTGTGTATTAATACTAACACACCAAAACCTAAAAATGGAAGTTTTACGTAGGCTTCCATCGCCGCCGATTCACTGTATATTTTTAAAACCTCTTGTAATTTTTCTTTAGGTATTTTTTCTACGATTTCGAATTTTACTTCTTCTTGTGTTGTAATTTCTTCTTGATTTTCCATACTATTTTCGTTTAAATTAAGGACAAGTTGTAACTGGATTTCCACATAACCATTCAGAAGATATCCAACCTTCTATTTCTTTATGTTGAATTTTCACCCAATTACCACACATATCTTTTATACGGATACTTGTTTCTCCTTCTATTTTTCCTACAATTTTCCCATTTTCAGGAACACTTAATACGTTTACTTCTTTTCTTGTTGATGCTCCTATTACGGAATAATGAATCCATCCAACAGTATCTGAAAGCTCTATTGCTTCCCATTCTACTCCCCATATACGACTAACTTTAAACCAACCATTTTCTGCTTTGGTTACGTTTAACATGTAATAATCAACTTCACCTTTTAATTTTAATATAACTTTTCCTTTAGCTTTTTCCCTTATGTTCGTTCCTCCACCTTTTTTATCTGAAATAAAAACTCTTAAATCAGAAGATTTACATTGCTGTAAAATGGCAGTATCTTTTTTACTTTTCGAAAGTTGTGCATAATTTGCATTACTGATGAAGAGCACTAATACAAGGTGTGTGATTATTCTTTTTGTCATAACGTTGGATGGAATCTATCCGTAAAACCTAGTAATCAAATTTTCGTAATGTACCGTCTAACTTGTACCAAAAATCGAAACTAGTTCCCCCATTTTTAGGCTTTATTGTAATGTAGTATTCCATAGTACTAAAATCTCCATTACTTGGAGCATTCATATAAATACTTTCAACAATAACCTCTTCTAACTTTTTCTCTTCTTTAACTTTTTTCTTTGACTTTTCAATCAACTCTCCCAAAAGATCTAGTTTTATTAACTCATCGTTTATCTGAAACATAAAATCTTTAGCTGGTGAACCTCCACTTAATTCGATCGTTACCTCTGAGTTCTGCGCCCAATTCCCTTGAAGATATGTCCATTCTCCCATTTTTAATGAAGCAGGATTTTCAGTTTGTGTAACACTAATAATATCACCAGATGAAGTTCTAGAATTTGAAATAGAGATGCTGGTGTAGTAAGCATCTTTACCAAACTTATCTGCTAATACATTTTTAAGTTCCATTAAGGTTTCAGAACTTTCTATAAAACGTTTTTCTTTTCCGCATGACACGAATACAACTAATGCTAGTATGTAAGCGATGTTTTTCATTTTTTTAATAATTTATTGCTTGTTGTATTTCTATTTGAAAGAAAACTTCTTGTATACATCTAAATTTTTTGTTCTAAAAATCCAAGACAATACAGATTGCTTTGAATGATATAACTCTTTACATTCGTCAATTACATCTTCTAAATCAAATCCATGAATACATCTTCCTAATAGAAATGAAATTGTGTACTGTTTCCAATCTGTTCCTAAAGCTGAAGCTTTATTTGTTCCTGCTGCTATGAAACTCCACATTTCATCTTCAGAAATATAATTACTCCAAAACGCATATTTAGAAACCACAACTAATCGAACTATATCCCAAGCATAAGTTGATGTTACTTTACTTACTTCAGCAAAATGAATTCCTAAACCTTCAGCAATTTCATTTTTAATATCATTTAAGGCAATGTCTGGTCGATCTAACAAAGGATCGAAACCGCTACTTTTTTTAAGAGTTAATAAATCTTCTAAAGTAGCTTTTGCTTCTTCTCTATTATTAATTCCCCACCAACTTGATAAACCTTCAATGTATTCTTCGTTATCTCCAACTAGATCTACATCTAAGATTCCTTCACCTCTGTAATAAGATAAAATAGCGCCGAAAACTAATTGTCGTTTCTGACTTTCTGATACTGCAATTTTTAATTTCGTAGCTCCCATAATTATGATTGTTGAAGTTTTCTGACATCAATGATCTTCTTAGCTGAAAATATGACTCCAAGTACAATTAATATAATCATACCGTATTGAGATATAAATTTTCCGCTATTACTTTTTGCAATCGCTATGTTGTTTTTATCGTAATGAATATCGATAACATCTCCAACAGATTTAAAACTTCCGATAACTGGTAAGCCAAACAGTTCAATGTAAGCACTCGCTTCTTCTCCTTCTTGAGTTGAAAAAGTAACTGTGGCATAGGTTCTTCCTCTTCTCTTTTTATCTATTTTCTGAATAGTCCCCTCAGTTTTTATCCAAGTAATTGTTTCTTGAGAGAATCCTAAAAAGGAAATAAAGAAAAACAACAGATATAAATAAGTTTTCATTTCTTTTTCGATTTAAGCTAGAGCTCCGTTAAAAATTTGCTCCATTTCATTAAAAGCTTTCTTTTGAGAACCTACTAAGACTGCATCTTTAATTTTACCTAAGATGATCTCATCTATTCTACGAAAAGCTTTATCACTTTTTCCAAACCAACCATGTAAAAACACATTTGGTATTGCATAACTTACTTCAATAGTTTTTGGATCTAAAAAGTATACTTTTAAACCATGCATTGCACTTTTCTTAACCATAATGCATTTCTGCATATTACCATCTGCATCTTTTCTTATCTGCCATTTGTCATATTGAATATTTGAATCATATTCTGAAGATTTACTAATGAAGCTTTGCAATTTTTCTAAAGAGTTTAACTCTTCTTTAATTGTTATAATTTTTTTCATTGTGAATACTATTTTTGGTTTAATACCTCAAATATATATTCAACATACACGATTTTGTTCTGTAAATCAATATTCGACTTTATAGAATTAATATTCGTTTAATGCATTGAAACAAAAAAGCTAACCTATTTTAAAATAGGTTAGCTTTTACTTCAAGTAATGAACTAGAAAAAAGACTAGAATTTATTATTATAACAACGGTTTACCTTTTAAACGAGATTCTATCCTTCTTTTTTTAACAGTTATTCTTTTCATAATATCCATTAGGTTAGCATCTTTTGATTTCTTATAGATTTCATTCAATGCTAACACTAATCTTTTTGCTTCTCTAGAAGCCACAACTCTGTCACTAGTAGACATGTTTTTCATTTTGGCCTGTTCGAACGCTAATGCTTGATTTACTATATCCATAATTTTTTGTTTAATCTTTATCAAATATAGTTAAACATTTTGAAAAAATTGTTAATAAAATCCTATAATTTATAACTTCGAATGGTTTTAAATAGAAAAGAAGTCTGTAAATATTTTGTTTATTATTTTTCAGTTTTACTTAAACAAAACTTATCTTTGTAATCTAATAATATTCCATATGTTTAGTTTCTTTAAATCAAAATCGCAAAAGCAAAAGTTAGAAGAACGTTATAAAAAACTTCTTGAAGAGTCTTATAAACTGTCTACAGTAAATCGTAAATTAAGCGATGAAAAAGCTTTTGAAGCAGATCAAATATTAAAACAAATTGAATCTTTAGACAAACAACAATAATTATGGAAAAAGAGAAAAAGCCAGATTATGTAGTGTATAACTACGAAACAGAATCGTACGATGCTGCTTTAAAGCCATACTCTACTTCTGTTGGTGCTCCAAAAATTACCATAGATGATAATACAGATTGGAAAAATAGAGTAAGTACCAAGGTAAATCATAAGATTAAAACTAAATATGAAGAATTAAAAGCTGCTTATGCTGAAATGATGGAAGAATTTGAGTATAACAATTTAATTCTTAATGCTGATTTTTCTTTCGAACCTATAGTCGGACAAACATATCACTTATACATCAATAAAAAGGGGAATCATTTTTTATCGCTTATTGCTCCAGACCAATGTAATTTCAACTTTGTTGGAAGTTTTCTATTAAATGCAGATCAAACTTGGGAAAAAGTTTCTGAGTAATTTTTGTAAAAACATATACCTATTATGAGTAAAGAAAATCCAACAATTCATATTATTGGTGCAGGTGTTAGCGGACTTGTAGCAGCTACAGTTTTAGAACAACATGGATATTCTCCAACAATTATAGAAGCTACAGGAGAAGAAGGCGGAAAAGTAAAAACCGATTATGTAGATCATTATCAATTAGATCACGGATTTCAAGTTTTACTTACATCCTATCCTCTAGCTCAAAAATATCTTGATTACACTAAACTAAATTTACAACAAATTTTACCTGGAGCTGTAATTTATAAAAACAAGAAAACACAATATATAGGAGATCCTTTACGCGATAGCTCTTTTTTATTTTCTACCATATTTTCAAGTGCTCTAACTTTAAGAGATAAATTAAAAGTCTTTAAACTTAATAACACACTAAAACGAAAAACTATAGCTGAGATTTTTTCAGCAAAAGAAACTACAACTATTGATTACTTGTCTAGTTTTGGTTTTTCAGACGAAGCAATACTTAACTTCTTTTTACCTTTCTTTTCTGGAATCTTTTTAGAAGATCAATTAGAGACATCAAGCAGAATGTTTGAATTCGTGTATAAAATGTTTGGTACTGGTTATGCCGCAATTCCTAAAGCAGGAATGAAAGCAATTCCTAGTCAATTAAAAGATAATTTAAAGTCTACAACATTCATTTACAATACTAAAGTAAAAAGTATTACAGATCGTACAATAACGCTTTCAAATGATGAAACCATAGAAAGTGACTATACAATTATAGCTACGAATCCAACTTCTATGGTAAACTTACCGCAGCAAATCAATTGGAAATCTTGTACAACATTATATTTTGAAACTCCTGTTAGAACTATTAAAAAGCCATTAATTGGTTTAGTTGCTGATAGAAGTTCACTTATAAATAATATATTCTTTCATACAAGTTTAGCTACTATTCATAATCCTGAAAAAGAATTATTATCAGTAACAGTAGTAAAAGAACATCAGTTAGATGAGCTACAACTTGTTGATAGTGTAGTTCAAGAATTAGAAAACTTATGCGGAATTAAAAATTTGAAGTTTATAAAAGCTTATAAAATTCCTGCTGCTTTACCTGAAAATCGTTCAATTACTAACGAAGTTTCAAAAGAAAAAATCAAAATTAACGATCATGTTTTTATCGCCGGTGATTATCTCATGAATGGTTCTTTAAATGCCGCCATGTATTCTGGTGAATTTGCAGCTAAAACAATTTTAGAAGAAATAAAATAAAAATAACCTCTTAATCGAGGCTATTTTTGGTAATAAGCATTACATATCCCCCAATAGTAATGATTATAATTATTAGACCCTATACAAATTATAAAGTCACTAAAGGACAAAAAAAAAGCCACACATTATTAGTGTGACTCAGTTGTTGGGGGAATACTTTGTTGGTCAAAAAAACCGGGGCAAAAGTACTAACAAACTCCACCTACAATTCTGAATATTAGACATAATAAAGCAGATTATCGACGAACAGAAGCAAGCTGTAGTCGAATGAATTTAAAAACGAAAAAAAGCCTCTTTTACAAGAGACTTTTTCGTTTTTAAAGCATATATATCAAACAGTTAATCTATTTTTATTTTTCCATTAGTTCTTATATATACAACAGCTCCATTTTCTGAAGTGATGTTGTGTATAGATTTTCCTTCAGAAGTAAAATAACTTCCAATATCGAGCTTCTTAATTGTTTTTTCTTTTGGCAATTCATAATCTAATTCACCAGAAACAACAATGGAATGAAAAATAGTTCCATCACTTTTTAAAGCACCTTTAAATCCTTTAGGAAATTTCACAAACAAACCTTGTAAATTATCGGCTTTGTTACTTTTCCATAAGAAACTAATTTTAGCGTTACTATTAGATGATATTATATTTGTTTCGTTATTAGCTAACCAAATAATATTAGAAACATCAATATTTACTGGTCGTTCTCCATTATCAAAGGCTTTATCGATAGGACGAACTAAATACGGACCGTGATCTATTTCTACATAAGCGATGTTTTCTTTTCCTCTTGCAGAAGTAATATGAGATTCTCCTTCAGGTTGTGTCCAAAAGCTTCCAGGTTTCATCCACATATTTTCAGCTTCAGGATCGTCGTTATGGATTTCTCCTTTAATAACTACAGCTCTATAAGTTACGTTATGAATATGAGGTGGAGATGAAAAACCATCAACAAACTTTGCTAAAAATCCTGTTGAAACTTTCCTTTTTCTATCTCCCCAAACTGTTCCTGCTTGTGGACTTTTATCTCCTCTTGCTGGATTTAACTTTTCCCAGACAATTTCACTACTTAATTTTACTTTATTCGTGGGATTTGCAATTTCCTCCTCAACTTGTTCAACTTCTATTTTTTCCTGTTGTTTACAAGAAAAGATTAAAAGAAGAATTCCAATACATACAATACTTTTATTCAACATGCTTACTAATTACTGATTTATTTACTCAATTTTGTTCTTACCACTAAATACGGTCCTGTACTTTCGTCTTTTCCGTTATTAAGTGCTGCTGTTCTATTCAATTGATCTACTGTTCCGTATAAATATCCATCATTAGCTACATGCAAACCATCTGGCCAAGATTGATTTTCTGGTAGTTTAGCTAATGTTTTAAATCCGTTTTCTTTGTTAAAGATACCTATTTCGTTTTTCTCAATATTTGTGACATAAACATTTTCATTCGCATCAACAGCAATACCATCACTAAATGACTTTTCTCCAAACTTTTCAATTGTTTGCCTTAATTGTGCATCACTTTCAAAACTTTGTGTAGGAACTCTGTAAATTGTTCTTCCGTTTAGGGCTCCAAAATAAATGTAATTGTAACTTGGATCTATAGCTATCGGATTTAAAGCAAATCCGCCTTCAATTTCTGGTAACATTGATTGGTGACCTTGGGCCATTCTTTTCGCTTCTCCTGTTTCTATGTTTATAACAATAAATGCTGGCAAAGGTGCACTTTTTAAATCCCCTTGAGTCATATCAGCAATAATTACTCTATTGTGTTTTTCATCAATCACAAAATCTTGTAAAAAACTAGTTTCAATAGTTACATCTGCTGGTATTTTCAATGTCTTTTCTAAAGCATTATTTCCTGTATTCCAAACTAAAAATTGTTTGTTCGCCATATCTAACATCCATAAATTCCCCTTGCTATCTGTTTTTATTCCAATAATAGCTTTTATATGTGATTCTTTTCCAGTTACAAGATCATCATTCGGATAAGGTTCACCAGTATTTGCTCCATCAATATTCAGTTTAAAAACTTTCGTGTTTGAAGGTGTTAAAGGATTTATACTTACATAAACATTTTTCTGAGTATCCATTGCAATATTACACGGTCTAATATCTTGACTTGAAAAGACAGTTTCAACTACAGGTATAGTAGCTTTTTTTTCTACTACTGGTTCTTTTTTAACTTCTTGCTCTGTTTTAACAGCTTTATTTTTGCACGAAATAGCTAATACGATAGTGATAATGATTACAAATATTCTTCTCATTTTAGTTTCTTCTTTTGATTAGAATGCAAATTTAAATTCGACTGTTGTACAAATTCAGGTATTTAAAATGGTCTTTTTTGTACTTTTGAAGGTTTAACAGTATTTAACGTATGAAAATTATAAGGATTTTACCTAAATTTACTAGCAAATACATATAAAATGCAAGTATTAGAAGTAGATAAACCTTTTGAAATACAAAAACTAAATCTTTCTGAATGGAGACCAAGACCTGTTAAAAACAATTTTTTTGAACTGGTTTTTGTAAAAAAAGGAAAAGGAACGCAGTGTATTGATTACAATGATTATGAATATAAAGCAGGTAGTATTTTTTTACTTCCGCCGTTGAAATGTCATAAGTTTGATATCGAATCTCCTTCTGAGTTTATCTTCTTAAAATTTACCGATGCATTTTTTAAAAACATTAGTAAAACATCTATCGATAGAAATGCTTGGTTTAAAGAAGCTGCCTATATACTTTCTAATTACAATCAACTTCCTGGAGATATTATTAAAAATGAAGTTGACAGAAACTACCTAGAAAATTTACTGATGATGATTTTAGAAGAATCGAAACAGCAACATAACAATGCTTTATCACTCATCAAAAGTTTAATGACTAGTATTTTAGAAATATTAATTCGTAATATTAAGAAAGGTGACTTTTTTGAAATTGCTCAGAATAATACTGATGAAAGAATTACTAAAATGCTGATTTATATTAACGAACATATTGATAATTCTGAGTTGTTAAAGATTGAAAATTTAGCTCATGTTTTTTCAATGTCGCCCACTTATGTAAGTGAGTTTTTTAAAAAACAGGTGAAAATATCGTTACGAGAATACATTATAAAAGCGAAACTAAGACTTGTAGAAATTCGATTACTTAACTCTGATTTTACACTTACTGAAATTGCTAGCGATCTAGATTTTTCTGATGTTAGTCATTTATCTAAAACTTTCAAACGCTATACAGGTGTTACCATTAAAGAATTTAAAACTAATGGTGAATATATGTTAATGAAACGTGCAACTTGTAATGGTTAGCTCTTTTTCAAATAAAAAAGATTGCCTTTACAAGGCAATCTTTTCAGAAAAAAACAAATTAACTATTAACTTATAATGAATATACTTTGATATAATCGATGATAAATTCTTGCGGAAAAATATTATCATCTACTTCTGGGCCTCCAAAATTACCTCCTATTGCTAAGTTTAAAATCAGATAGAATGGTTTATCGTAAGGCCAATTTTTCTCATCTTTTTCATTAGGAGAATACGTATATACTTTTTCTCCATCGATATAAAAAACAATCGCATCTTTAGACCATTCAGTTTTATAAACATGAAAGCCTTCTTCTATGTTTTTCTTTGTCGTTTTTTTAGAGTTTATCGTATTTCCGTAGCTAGAACTATTGTGTAAAGAAGTATAAATTGTGTGAGGTTCTTTACCTACATACTCCATAATATCTATTTCTCCACAAGCTGGCCAAGTATTTTTGTCAATATCATGACCTAACATCCAGATTGCTGGCCATAATCCGTGACCTTGAGGAAGTTTAGCTTTAACTTCAATTGTTCCGTAAGTAAATTCAAATTTTGATTTTGTATGAATCTTACCCGAGAAATATGAGGAATCTTGTTTCGTAGCTTTAATAACTAATTTTCCGTCTTTTACACTCACATTTTCTTTGGTATATAACTGACGTTCGTTGTTTCCCCATCCACAGAGATTAGGACAGCCATTTCCAAGATCAAAATTCCAAAGTGAAGTGTCTAACTTTTGAGCATTAAAATCTTGATGAAAAATGAGTTTTTCAGTTTCTTTTTTAGTTTCACATGATAACAGAAGTATCAATAAGGCGGTTAATAATATTGGGGTTTTCATTTTTATTGATATTGAAAAATTGTTTCTAATGATGTCACTGAACTTCCCCCCACGAATACTTTAAATTCTCCTGGTTCTACAATATACTTTCCTTGATTGTTGAAGAATCCTAATTCTTTTTCTGTAAGTGTAAATGTAATTTCTTTAGATTCTGATGGTTTTAAAGATATTAATTCGAAACCTTTTAATTCTTTTACCGGTCTAGTTACACTTGCTATTATATCTCTAATATACAATTGTACAACCTCTTTTCCAACTACTTTACCTGTATTAGTTACTGTGACAGAAACTTTAACTTCATTAGAAGCAGCAGATACTTTTAAATTTGAATAGTTAAAAGTTGTATAACTCAGCCCATGTCCGAATGGATACAAAGGTGCATTTGATTCATCTTGATAATGTGACCAAAACACTTCCTTCTTTGGTCCTGGTCTTCCTGTATTTTTTGGATTGTAATAAATTGGAACTTGACCAACTGATCTTGGAAATGTCATTGGTAATTTTCCGCTAGGATTATAATCCCCATATAAAATTTCAGCAATTGCATTTCCTGCTTGTGAACCTAATTGCCACGCTTCTACTATTGCAGGAACATGATTATCTGCCCACGTAATTGTTAAAGGTCTTCCATTATTTAAAACTAAAACTATATTCTTGTTTACATTATAAATAGCTTCTAATAGTTCTTGTTGAACACCAGGTAAACCTAAATTAGCGCTACTTCTGGCTTCACCACTTTGAAACCCTACTTCACCTAAAACCATAACAACAACATCGGCATTTTTAGCCGTTTGTATTGCTTCTTTAAATTTAGAGGTGTCTTTCGTATTTACGTTAACTTCATGAACAAAATTTGTAGCTCCATAAACTACTGCTGCACCTTCTGCATAGGTTAATTCATTATCAGGATATTTTTGCATTCCTTCTAATACAGAAATTGCAGAATTATCTTTTGCTGCTAATCTCCAACTACCTAATGGACTATTTTTATCTGAAGCTAAAGCACCAATTAAAGCTATTTTCTTTCCTGATTTTTCTAGCGGAAGTAAGTTATTTTCATTCTTTAATAACACAATAGATTTTTTTGCCATATCTAAAGCTGCATCATGCATTTCTTTACTTCCTATAACTTCTTTCTCACGCTTTTCATCGCAGTATTTATATGGATTTTCGAATAAACCTAATTCGAACTTTACTTTTAAAATTCTTCTAGCAGCATCGTTAATTACTTCTTCAGAAACTATTCCTTCTTTAACCAAACCAGACAACTCATTTACATAAGCGTATGATTCCATATCCATATCTGAACCTGCGTTTGCTGCTAAAGCTGCAGCATGTTTTTTATCACTTGCATAACCGTGATCCATCATTTCCATGATAGAACCCCAATCTGAAACAACAAAACCATCAAAAGCCCATTCTCCTTTTAAAATATCTCTCTGTAAAAATTTATCACCAGTTGCAGGTATTCCGTTAAGTTCATTAAAAGAATTCATAAACGTTCTTACTCCAGCATTTTTAGCTGCTTTAAACGGAGGTAAAACTGTATTATACAAAGTAGATATACCAATATCTGCAGTATTATAATCTTTACCTGATTCGGCAAATCCATAAGCTGCGAAATGTTTTGCACAAGCCGATAATGTTTCTTCATTTGATAAATCTTTACCTTGAAATCCTTCTACTCTAGCCACTGCTATTTTACTACCTAAAAACACATCCTCTCCAGCGCCTTCCATAACTCTTCCCCATCTTGCGTCTCTAGAAACATCTACCATTGGAGCGAAAGTCCAATTAATTCCCGCTGCTGCTGCTTCTTTTGCAGCCATTTGTGCAGATTTTTGTATCGCTTTTAAATCCCAACTCGCCGCTTCTGCAATTGGAATTGGACTTTGAGTTTCATATCCATGAATTACATCAAAACCGATAATTAAAGGAATTCCTAATCGACTTTCTTCAACTGCTACTTTTTGAACTTTTCGAACATTTTCTACTCCTCTTACATTTAGCATTGAACCAACCCAACCTTTACGTAAATGTTCATATTTTTTAGCTGCATCTCCTTCACTTGGAACAGGACCAGTAACATCCCAAAAACCATTGTACTGATTCATTTGTCCAATTTTTTCTTCCAAAGTCATCAGATTTAATAAAGAATCTACTTTTTTATCAATAGTACTTTTAGCTACATCATTTGATTTAGATTCACTTTTACAATTGACAAGTGCAATGCAAACCAATATTAATAGGATATAATTTTTCATATTTAAATTTTAAAAGAGGTTAAACATTACTAATTTAACCTCTTTGAATTAATCAAACTAATTTACACTATTGATATACTCTTACGTAATCAATTTCCATTGTAGCTTCAGAGAAACTTGAATCTATAGAGCCACCTAAAGTTCCTCCCATAGCTACATTTAAGATCAAAAAGAAATTCTCGTTGAATGGTAATGCCGATGTATTAGCTAACTCGTAATACTTTACGCCATCTAAAAATATACTAATACTAGTATCTGTCCATTCTAAACTATATATATGAAATTCTGATGTTCCATTTGTTATTGCAGTAGTTTGAGTAAAATCTGCTTTGGTATTACTTGCTGTATCTTGCCAATGACACGTAGCAAGAACCGTATTTTTATCAGCTCCAGTTTGCTCCATTATATCTATTTCACCAGAAAATGGCCAACCTACAGTAGGGAAATTAGAGCCTAGCATCCAAATTGCAGGCCATGTACCTGCTCCTTCTGGCAACTTTGCTCTAACTTCTACTCTACCATACTTAAAATCGAATAATCCCTGTGTTTTTAATCTTGCAGATGTATAATTACTTCCAGAAAAGCTCTCACGTTTTGCAGTGATTACTAAATTTCCGTTTTCTACAACTGCATTATCTGTTCTATTCGTATAATATTGTACTTCGTTATTTCCCCAACCATTGGTGCCTGTACCAATATCGTAAGTCCATTTTGTTGGATCTGGTGAACCATTTGTATTAAAATCATCTTCCCAAATTAAGGTATCGAACATCGAAGGTGCAGTAGTTTCAGGCTCTTCTGTAGTTAAAATAAAGAACCAACTTAAACCATCGTTTCCTATAATTTTAACATTCATTTCTGTTGCTGATCTACTTAAAATTGAGAATGTTCCATTATCACCTACATAAAAACCGAAGAAGCCGTTATTCGTTAAACTTAATGTTTCTTGACCTACTGGTGCAGTTAAACTCCAATTTCCTGTAAAATCATCTTTCGCATAATTCTCATGCTCGTTATTTCCATTTGGTGTTAACCCCTGATCTCCGAAATCTTGATCTAATGGTCCGGCTTGACCAAAAATAGTTCCTGATGGATCTTCTGCAGGATCGTCATTTACTGAATTTGTAATTATTTTAAATGTTCCATCTGAATTAAATACATAACGATCATCGTACATTCCTGTACTTGCTTTATCTCCCGGTGGAGCTGCAAACCAAATTGGAGAAGTTTCTTCTGGTGGTCCAACTCCAAAATGTGCATTCACTTCTGATTTAATTCTCCATGTTTTTGATGTTACTGCATCTGGATTTGCTGGATCGAATCCGTATAACATTTGTTTTAAATCATCTGGGGCTGAGTATAATGCCAATACATCTACTTGTATCGTTTTACTTGAACTTACTCCTCCTGTTCCTATAGCAACTACAGAAACTGTGTACGTGTTTACGCCCAGTTCACTGAAGTTATAAGTAATCTTTCCATCGGGTTTGGTAGCTTCTGATCCGTTGTAAATAAACTTGAACGATAAAGCATCGTCTGCCGTGGCTGTAAAGTTTACAACTCCACTTCCATCTCCGTTCGGATTTGTAGCATCTTGACCAATAATCTCTGCTACTATATTGATGTTACTTGGTGTTACAATATCACCAAATTCGTAGGTATTCTCCTCACAACTATGAAGCAATACTAAACTTAATAGTAATAATCCTAACTGTATATATCTCTGTATTTTCATTGCTTTCATTAGTTTAATTCGTTAATGTTAATTCATCATAGTAATACGCACTATCGTCTCCTCTATTTCCAAAATCAAAGAAGATTACTACTTTGGTATAATCATAATCTGGAGCTCCACTAAAATCATAAACTAACTCTTCCCATGCATTGGCTACTCCTGTAGTTAAATCAACTTCGTGGAATAAAGCTGGATCTGATGTTTCTAATTTAAAACGAACCGTAATACCTTGTTTCGGTGACCAAGTTTTCACACTAATTTTTGAATACGTATCTAAATCTAATGGAGAAGGAACTTCGAAAAAGCCGCCTGCCCAAACTTCTGAATTATTGCCTTTAATTAATCTAGCAACATTGGCCGTTGTGTTTATTCCGCTCATATCTGGATTGGTAATAACTTCAACGCCTGCGCCTCCAAAACTTGTGAATGCTGGTGCTGTGCCTTCAAAATCTTGGAATACTGATGGTGCAACTCCTCCAGCATCATTAACCAAAGTGATTTCATCATAATAATACTCACTGCCATCTCCTCTATTTCCAAAATCAAAGAAGATTACTACTTTGGTATAATCATAATCTGGTGCGCCACTGAAATCATAAACTAATTCTTCCCATGCATTGGCAACTCCTGTGGTTAAATCAAGTTCATGGAATAAAGCTGGATCTGATGTTTCCAACTTCAAACGAACCGTAATACCTTGTTTTGGCGACCAGGTTTTAACACTTACCTTAGAGAAAGTTGTTAAATCTAATGGAGAAGGAACTTCGAAGAATCCTCCTGCCCAAACTTCTGATCCGTTACCTTTTGTTAATCGTGCAACATTAGCAGTAGTATTGATTCCACT
>NZ_CANMAX010000015.1 GCF_947495995.1 uncultured Tenacibaculum sp. | reverse complement strand
AGTGTAAGTTATACGGCTACGGTTAATGCGCCAGGTGCAGGAGTAAGTTATACGAACAATGCAGAGATTAGTGCCAGCGATCAGTTTGATCCCGATAGTGATCCAACAAGTGATGCTACTGCAGATGATTATGGAGATGGAATTAATGATGACGATGAAACGAGTATAACACCAATAGTTAATCAAGCAGATTTATCATTAACTAAGATTGTTGTTGATGGAGATACAACTCCGCTTGTAGGTTCAGAAATCACTTTTGAAATTAGAGTATTTAACGATGGTCCGCAAGATGCAACAGGAGTTGAAGTTCGAGATTTATTACCTTCTGGTTATGATTTCATTTTATATAGTTCAACGGCAGGTTTATATAATGAAGCTACAGGTATTTGGCAAGTAGGTAATATTCCTTCAGGTGAATCACAAACATTATTAATTGATGTTTTAGTGAATCCAACTGGAGATTATTTAAACATTGCTGAAGTAACAGCTTCAGATGTATTTGATGTTGATTCTGTTCCAAACAATGATGATGGAGATCAGAGTGAAGATGATGAAGATAATGCTATTGTAACTCCAGTTATTTCAATAGCAGATTTATCATTAACCAAAATTGTTGTTGATGGAGATACAACTCCATTAGTAGGTTCAGAAATAACATTCCAGATTACAATAACTAATGATGGACCTCAAGATGCCACAGGAGTTGAAGTAACAGATTTATTACCTTCAGGATACGACTTTGTATTGTTCAGTTCTACAGAAGGAACTTATAACGAAGCTACAGGTATTTGGACAGTTGGTAATATTGCAAGCGGAACTTCAGAAACATTATTAATTGATGTATTAGTAAATCCAACAGGAGATTATCTAAATATTGCACAAATAAGTGCTTCAGATGTTGTCGATGCCGATTCTACTCCAAACAATGACGATGGAGATCAAAGTGAAGATGATGAAGATAGCGCTATAACAACACCAGTAATTTCAATAGCAGATTTATCATTAACAAAAGCTGTTGTAGATGGTGATACAACTCCATTAGTTGGAGATGAAATCACTTTTGTATTAACAGTTAGAAATGATGGTCCGCAAACAGCAACAGGAGTTGAAGTGACCGATTTATTACCTTCTGGTTACGATTTCCAAACATTTAGTTCTTCAACAGGAACATATAATGAAAACACAGGAATTTGGACTGTTGGAAATTTAGCAACCGGAGATGTAGAAACATTATTAATAGATGTAAGAGTAAGACCAACAGGAGTTTATTTAAATACAGCAGAAGTTTCAGCTTCTAATGTTGTAGATAGCGATTCAACACCTGGAAATGGAGTAACGACGGAAGATGATTATGCAGAGGCAGTTACAGTACCAATCCAAACAGTTGCCGATCTTTCTATTAATAAAACAACTGTAGGAGGTATTACAAGTGCACAGCCAGGAGATGCATTACGTTTCCAAATTAATGTAAGTAATGCAGGTCCAGATAATGCTACTAATGTTGAAGTATTAGATTTATTACCATCAGGTTTTGTTTATCAGCAATTTAGTGCGACTTCAGGTTCGTATGATCCAGTAACAGGATTATGGACAGTAGATGATATTCCTGCTAATGGTTCGCAAACATTATTTATTGATGTTATTGTAAATACACCAGCAGATATTCCAGGAGAATTCACTAATGAAACTGAAATTAAAGCAGTAGATCAAATTGATCCTGATAGTGATGTTACAGCTGATAATACTGTTGATGATCTTGGAGATGGAATTGATGATGATGATGAAGCTAGTTTTACAGTTCAAGTAGGAATTTCTGATTTAGAATTGATAAAATCAGTGAGTAATGTTAATGCTAATGTAGGTGATGTAATCACATTTACATTACAGGTTAACAATGCAGGTCCGAATATTGCTACAGGAGTAGCTCTAGAAGATAGTATTCCTATTGGTTATAGCAATATTACGAATATTAGTGATGGAGGAGTTTTAACAGGAAACACGATTAATTGGTCTGGATTGAATATTCCTTTAACAGGATTAACAATCACTTATGAAGCAACAGTTAATATGCCAACATTACAAGCAGGAGAATATTTAAATATTGCTCAAATAACAGAAAGTGATCAATTCGATCCAAATAGTACTCCAAATAACGATGATGGAGATCAAAGTGAAAATGATGAAAGCGCAATTTCAATCAATACACCTACTGCAGATATATCTGTTAACAAGCAAGTAGACGTTGCAGAACCAGCAATTAATGACGTTATTAATTTTACAATTACGGTAACAAACGAAGGAAGTTTAGATGCTACTTCTGTTGTAATTGCTGAGGCATTACCTAGTGGATATGAGTATATGAGTTCTGTTGCTACATCAGGAACATATAATCCAACAGCTGGAATTTGGACGATACCATCTGTTCCTTCAGGAGCAATTGAATTACTAGAGATTGAAGTAAAAGTATTAGATATAAACGATTATGAAAATACAGCTTCTTTACAGTCTTTAGATCAAATCGATGGAAATCCAAATAACGATAGTAATAGTGTTACAATTTCACCTATATGTTTAACCATTCATAATAAGTTTTCACCAAATGGAAATGGAGAAAATGATGTATTCTATATCGATTGTATTGATAGATACCCTAATAATAAATTAGAAATCTACAATAGATGGGGTAATATAGTTTACGAAAAACAGGGTTACGACAATAGCTTTAATGGAATTTCTAATGGTAGAGCAGTTATCAATAAAGATGAAAGATTACCAATAGGAACCTATTATTATGTTCTAGATTTAGGAGATGGTTCAGAAGCTAGAGTAGGATGGTTATATATAGTAAGATAAGATCAAAATCAAATAAAAAAATTAAAATAAAAATTGAAAATGTATTTGAAATTTAAAATAGTATTAGTCTTGTTTCTAGTTTTTAGTGCTATTTCTGGTAAAGCACAGCAAGATCCACAGTACACTAATTATATGTTTAATACATTATCCGTAAATTCAGCTTATGCTGGTTCTAGAGGTCACTTAACAGTAGTGGCCTTACATAGAACACAATGGGTAGGAATTGAAGGAGCTCCGCAAACACAGTCGTTAACTGTAGAATCACCAATTGGTAATAACCTTGGTTTAGGAGTTGCTTTTGTACACGATAAGTTAGGTCCATCTAGAGAATTATATCTAGATGCCAACCTTTCTTATACAATTAAATTGAGGAATAAAAGTAGATTATCTTTTGGATTAAAAGCAGGAGGTAGATTGTTAAATGTAGATTTGTTTGATGGTTTTCAAACCAATCCAGATGTAAATTCAATAAACAACAAGTTTTTGCCAACACTTGGAGCAGGTTTATATTGGAGAAATGACAAATCGTATTTAGGAATTTCTGTTCCTAACTTTTTAACGAATAAACATTTCGATCGAGATACATTTAGTAGTACAAGTTTTGATGTTAGCGCAGAACGATTGCATTATTTTTTAATCGCAGGAAAAGTATTTGATCTTAGTGATAACGTAAAATTTAAGCCAGCATTTTTAGGAAAGTTTGTAGTAGGAGCGCCTGCTATTGTAGATTTATCTGCCAATTTTTTAATCTATGATACATTAAGATTAGGAGCTGCTTATCGTTGGGATGATTCTTTTAGTGGTTTATTAGGATTTCAATTGAGTCCTAAATTATTATTAGGATATGCTTACGATTTAACTACAACTAGACTTGGAGATTTTAATTCAGGAACACATGAAATCATGTTACGATTTGAATTGAAGACCAAAGAAAAACAATTAAAATCACCACGTTTCTTTTAAAGTTTATGACAATGAAAAAATCTATTATATTAATTTTCGTTTTAAGTATATTCCAAAGTTCCTTAGCTCAGAATTTTGTTTCAGATAGTTTAGATATTGAAAGTTCAACTCCGAGAGCAGACAAGCTATTTAAGAAAATGTGGTATAAAGAAGCTGCGCAAGCTTATGAAACAGAATTGAATAGTTTATTAAGAAATAAAGAAAATAGAGGAGAGAACTATTTACGTGTTTTAAAAAGAACTGGAGATGCCTATTTTTTTAATACAGACATGGAAAATGCTGAAAGAGTATATAACAAACTTATATCAACATATTTTCCAAATATTAATCCAGAATACATTTTTAGATATGCACATAGTTTAGAAGGAATCGGTAGGTATGATGAAGCTAAACGATGGATGAAAGAGTTTGCAAAGAAAACTCAAAAAGTAGATGATAGATCTGTGAATTACGATCAAATCGATCAAACTATTGAAGATGTTTTAAATATCAAACCACAATTCGTTTTACAAAATTTATCAATAAACACTGAGTATTCAGATTTCGGACCGATGTATTATAAAGATAAATTGATCTTTTCATCAGCAGCAGATTCGTCTAATTACCACACTAGAATTTACCATTGGAATGAACAACCATTTCTAAATTTATATGTTGGAGATTTAAATGCTATTGAATCTGATATAGATAATGTAGAAGATTTTTCGTCAACTATTAATACTAGATATCACGAAGCTACAGTAACATTTACACCAGATCAGAAAAGTGTTTATTTTACCCGAAATAATTACGATGGTGAACTTGGAAGAGACGACAAAGGAACCAATCATTTAAAATTATACAGAGCCGATCTAGTACAAAATGAAGAAGGAAAAGAAGTTTGGGAAAATATTCAAGAACTACCTTTTAATAGTGAAGAATATTCAGTCGGACATCCAACATTAAGTAGCGATGGAAAGTTATTATATTTTGTTTCAGATATGCCAGGATCGATTGGAGGAACAGATATTTTTGTTGTAGATGTTTTTCAAAATAAAGAAAATGATTCCATTAATAAGGTACGTTATTCTGAACCGAGAAATTTAGGAGAAAAAGTAAATACTGCTGGAAGAGAAATGTTTCCATTCATTACAGATAAAGCTTTGTATTTTGCTTCAGACGGACATTTAGGTTTAGGTGGTTTAGATGTATATCAAAGTAAAATAATTGATGAAACTTTTAGTACACCTAAAAATTTAGGAGCACCTTTAAATAGTAAGTTAGACGATTTTTCATTTATTATAAAAGAAAAATTAAATAGAGGATTTGTTGCTTCAAACAGATCAACAGGTAAAGGTGACGACGATATTTATTCGTTCATTAGAGTTCCAATCATAGAAGAAAAACCAGAGTGTGATCAATCCATCAGAGGTTATGTTTCTAACGAAGTTACTGGTGAGAGAATTGCAAATGTAAATGTGATTTTATACAACGAAAAAGGCGCGCAATTAGAAACTACGGTTACCAATATTAATGGAGCTTATCAGTTTAATACAGTATTAGATTGTGATACAAAATATAAAGTTGAAGCACAGAAAACGGGATATGGTAAAAAAGATAAACCTGTATTAACAGATAAAATTCCTGGTGAAACTATCGTTCCTTTAGGATTAAAAACTTTGGATAAACTTATCGTAGAAGAAGGCGGAGTTCTTAAAATAAAAATTGGAATAATTTATTTTGATTTGAATAAGTCTTTCATTCGAAATGATGCAGCTATTGAGTTGAATAAAATTGTAGTTTTAATGACACAATATCCTAAAATGGTTATTAAGATTGAATCTCATACAGATGCTAGAAATACAGATGCATACAATTTGGCATTATCAGATCGAAGAGCAAAATCTACAAGAGATTACTTAATAAGTCAAGGAATCGCTGCAAATCGATTGGAAAGTGCTATTGGTTACGGAGAATCTAGATTGATAAATAAATGTGCAGATGGAGTTGTGTGTTCTGAAGCAGAACATCAATTGAACAGAAGATCAGAATTTATTATCATAAAAATGTAAATAGATAAATCTTAAGTAAGATAGAAAGCATCAACTCAAAAATGAGTTGATGCTTTTTTTATGCAGTATCAGAAAAAGAAAATAGATCTATTTTAGAGTAGTTTTAAATAGTTTCAAAATAAATTTCAATACTGATCAAAATCTGATTTCAAACTAATTTTGTAAAGAAAACATGGTTCTTAGTATAATAAGCATAGTTATAGAAATGATTGGAATATTACTTATTTCAAAATATGGTGTTCCGAATAAAAGGTTGTACAAAGCACTTAAAGTAGACTCATCATTAGAAAAAGATGAAGAAACTAAAATCTTTGTGATGTCGCAGTATGGTTTAATGTTGTTGTTATTCGGTTTCGTTTTACAAATGTTTAGTATGGTTATATCTGTCTTGTAATTCTTAATTACTTCTTTTTTGAAAATAGAAAAGCATCGCAAAACTGCGATGCTTTTCATGTGAAAAAAACTATATATAATAAAATAATCTATTTTATAATCATTCGTTTGCTATCTACTTTTACATTATTTACTATTAATGTATAATGATAAACTCCAACAGGTAATCTATCGCTATTAATATTTAATTCAGCTTCACCACGATCTTCTAAAGCAATTTTTGAAATTACTTTTCCAACACCATCAGTAAAAATGATAGAAGCATTATTTATATCGTGTGGCAAATAGTATTTAATAGTTGAAGTACTACTAAATGGATTTGGAATATTTTGATATAATTTCGGACTCTTTTGTCTTGGTTGAGTATTACCACCAACAGATAAAGTAGCATCACAAGCACAATTTTCAATAGTTTCTATACGAGATAATACATCTGTCATTTGAGATTGTAATCTTGCAAGTTGAATTTGTGCTGTAGTTAATTCTGATTGTAAGTTAGAAACAATAGGAGCTAAATCTACTGATACAGAAGCACCATTTTCAATTTCTATTGTTAAATCTGTACCTGATAATGTTGCCGCAGTTAAGTTTTGACTATCAGAGTTTACATATGCAGATAAATCTATTGAGTTACCATTACGAATACTTAAATTATTATTTATTAACTCTAAAGTTTGATTATCAGTTCCAATTCCATCCTGAATACTTGATAAATCAACAGTATTTCCATTTTCAATACTTAAAGTGGTCCCAGAAACTGCCAGTGTCTGAGAATCTGTTGCAGTTCCGTTTTGTAAACTAGATAAATCAATACTATTTCCATTAGCAATGCTTAAAGTAGCTCCAGATAAAGATAATGTTTGACTATCAGTTCCAGTTCCATCTTGTAAACTAGCTAAATCTACTGTATTTCCGTTAGCAATACTTAAATTCGTTCCAGATAAAGCAATTGTTTGTGCATCTGTATTGTCTAAATATTTAGCTAAGTCAACATCAGTAGCATCGTTAGTTAATCCTAAAGTATTTCCAGTTAAAGTTAAATCTTGATTGTCAGTTCCAGTTCCATCTTGTAAACTAGCTAAATCTATTGTATTTCCGTTAGCAATACTTAAGTTCGTTCCCGATAAAGTAATTGTTTGCGCATCTGTATTATCTAAATATTTAGCTAAATCAACAGATGTAGCATCGTTAGTTAATCCTAGAGTATTTCCTGTAAGAGTTAAATCTTGATTATCAGTTCCAGTTCCATCTTGTAAACTAGCTAAATCTACTGTGTTTCCGTTAGCAATACTTAAGTTCGTTCCGGATAAAGTAATTGTTTGCGCATCTGTATTATCTAAATAACCTGAAAGATCTACAGTTCCTGCGTTTCCAGAAATACTTAATGTGTTAGTTGCTAACGATAATGCTTGACTATCTGTGTTATCTAAATATCTAGCTAAATCAACAGTAGTAGCATCGTTAGTTAACCCTAAAGTATTTCCAGTTAAAGTTAAATCCTGATTGTCAGTTCCAGTTCCATCTTGTAAGCTAGATAGATCGATTGTATTTCCGTTAGCAATACTTAAGTTTGTTCCAGAGAAAGCAATTGTTTGTGCATCCGTATTATCTAAATAAGAAGAAAGATCTACAGTTGCAGCATTTCCAGAAATACTTAATGTGTTCGTTGCCAATGATAACGCTTGACTATCTGTGTTGTCTAAATATTTAGCTAAATCGATAGTTGTTGCATCATTCGTTAATCCTAAAGTATTTCCTGTAAGAGTTAAATCTTGATTATCTGTATTATCTAAATAAGAAGAAAGATCTACAGTTCCTGAGTTTCCAGAAATACTTAATGTGTTTGTTGCTAACGATAACGCTTGACTATCTGTGTTATCTAAATACTTTGCTAAATCGATAGTTGTAGCGTCATTAGTTAATCCTAAAGTGTTTCCAGATAAAGTTAAATCTTGATTATCCGTATTATCTAAATAAGAAGAAAGATCTACAGTTCCTGCATTCCCAGAAATACTTAATGTATTTGTTGCTAACGATAATGCTTGACTATCTGTGTTATCTAAATACTTTGCTAAATCGATAGTTGTCGCGTCGTTCGTTAATCCTAAAGTATTTCCTGTAAGAGTTAAGTCTTGATTATCAGTATTATCTAAATAAGAAGAAAGATCTACAGTTGCAGCATTTCCAGAAATACTTAATGTGTTTGTTGCTAACGATAACGCTTGACTATCTGTGTTATCTAAATACTTTGCTAAATCGATAGTTGTCGCATCGTTCGTTAATCCTAAAGTATTTCCAGATAAAGTTAAATCTTGATTATCCGTATTATCTAAATAAGAAGAAAGATCTACAGTTCCTGCATTTCCAGAAATACTTAATATGTTCGTAGCCAACGATAATGCTTGACTATCTGTGTTATCTAAATACTTTGCTAAATCAATTGTAGTGGCATCATTAGTAAGCCCTAAAGTATTTCCTGTAAGAGTTAAATCTTGATTATCCGTATTATCTAAATAAGAAGAAAGGTCTACTGTTCCTGCGTTTCCAGAAATACTTAATGTATTCGTAACTAACGATAATGCTTGATTATCTGTGTTATCTAAGTACTTAGCTAAATCAACTGAAGTAGCATCATTAGATAAAGCTAATGTATTGTCTGTTAAAGTTAAGTCTTGAGCTAAATCAGATAAATCTACATCTTGATTTAATCCAAATGATAAAATTTTATTCGTGTTATTGTATTTAGTTTGCTTAAAAATAGCACCAATATCTATATATCTAGCACCTCCATTCGGATGGTCAATTCTTAATGAATCTCCGGAAATTCCTCCTCCAATAATATCATTTAGCTGTACTGTATTTCCATTTCCGATAGATAATAGACCAGTATCGACATCGTAAGACAAATTTCTAGATGTCCAAGTTAATGCTCCAGAACCATCTGTAACTAATACTTGATTAGCAGTACCATCTACAACTGGAAATTCGTAATTTCCTGCTATGTTTAAACTATTTGCAATTTGCATTTTCCCTTCTGTGCTAATTGCAGCTACAGGAGGTGCATTATAAGGTCCCCAAGTCCAACCATTACTAGTTGAAGTACTCATAGAGTTTTTGATACTTACACCAGTAACCGGACCGTAATCGTAATTCGCACTTCCTCCGTATGAAATTTTATAACGTTCACTGTTATTAAATTCTACTCCATTAGTTTCTCCAAAATTAAATCGTACTACATTATCTCCCATATTTAAAGTAGTAGTAGCAGTATGATTTCCTAAATTATCAGCTAATAAAGTAACCCATTCAGTTCCGTTCCAAGAGTATAGTAAGTTTTCGTCTGTATCATAAACGATTAAACCAGCTTCAGTTTCTCTAATTCCAGGAGAAGTTGGTACCGTAGGAAAGCTTGGTTGCATTGCTGTTCTTTGTGCAGTTGTCATACGGTTTACAATTAAACCTTTATTTGTTCCAGTTAAATCTAATGAAGCAAATTCGTTTGGATCACTTGTACCTATTCCAACTCGTACAGGGTTTACATCTCCACCTAAAATCATTGCATTTGCTGAAGAAGTTGTAGCTCCATTACCAATAGTAATAGAATTACTAGCATTTACAACAGCATTATATCCAATGGCAATATTATTAGTTGCTTCAACAGCACTAGGCGTTGGACCAGTAGGAGAACTATCTATGATATCATTTGATCGTGCTCCATATCCAATAACAATGGCTCCATTATTTTGAGCAACAGTATTAGCACCAATTGCCACAGCTTGTGTATTATCAATATCTACAGCTCGTCCAATACCTACAGCATCAGATTGTGAAATATTAGATTGATATCCAATTCCAACAGAATAATCACCATTATTAGTAGTAACAAATTGATATCCCATACCAATGGCTCCAGTGGCATCTGCCATATTTCCTTCGTTACCAATTCCAATACCAAATCTACCACTACTGTATGAATAGTATCCCATGGTGATTACATCATTTTGGGCAGCAATTGCTTGAGAACCAAAAAATGTAGTTCTATGACGAATAGTATTTCCTCTAAAACCAGTGAAATCTCCTGAAGATGTTATTCCTGCAGCTCTTCCATATCCTGAAAAAGCTCCAAAACCAGCATTATCTTGACCTTCTCTGTTAGAAGCTCCAGATAAAAAACCAACATAAGTATTACGATTTGCATTTGTGGTACTGTTAGTTCTATTATTATCCCAACCAGACATGGCCCCAACAAAAGTGTTGAAATCTGCCCATTCTGTTGCAGGACCTGAAGCAGCTCCTATCATAGTATTATAAATTCCATCTCCAATATCAATTGCAGAAGAATCTCCGATGGAAGTATTATGATGCCCGTCATCTACATCGCTCATGGCTTCACTACCTACAGCTGTATTTCTGTATCCAACGTCAGCAGAAATTCCGGCTTCATTACCAACAAAAACATTTTTATAACCTGTAGTGTTGCTCATACCAGCATCTTCACCAATAAAAGTATTTTCATATCCAGTCGTATTTTTCGTACCAGATTCTTCACCAACAAAAGTATTATCGTATCCAGTAGTATTATTTTCTCCAGATTCGGTTCCAATAAAAGTATTGTCTCCACCTGTTAATGTTAATCGACCAGCTTCTTCTCCTATAAATATGTTGTCAAATCCAGTAGTATTTGAATACCCTGCCATGTAACCAATAGCAACCATTCCTATTGATCCGCCAAAACTACTAGTACTATTAGCATTCTTACCTGCTCCAAATCCAAAAAATGTTAATCTAGAAGTAACTGTAGCAGCCGAACCAGTACTATCACCAAACATGGTATTATAATCGCCAGTTGTAATACTAACTCCTGATCCTGTACCTTGAATTTCATTAAGGGTTTGTGCTTCTGTTTTTACTGAATAGAAAACAGAGAGAAAAAAAACTATTAAAGGGAATAATTTTTTCATGTGAATTGGGATTTTAAATTCTGTTCAAATAAATTAAATATTAAAGGATTACACTTATAATTATACCGGACAAAAAACGGACAAAACATATACTGTTGTTTTTCAGTATTTTGTGTTGATGTTTTGTTTTTGTTGTTTGCAAATTATAAATGTGCCTATTTATAGAACAGTTAACTCTTTAAGTACCCTGTTTTTTTAATCCACTTTTTTTTAAAAATAATTTAGAAGAAAAATTTTTTATCTTTTAGATGGAAAAAACTTATATCTTTTAACGCGAACCATAGTGCATAAAATGAAGAAAAAAGAACAAATTATTGGTTGGTTATTGTTCACAATCGTGTTTGTGATTTACGTTATTTGTTCGTCGCATACGATTTCTTTTTGGGATAGTGCCGAGTTTATTTCTAGTAATTATAAATTGCAAGTAACACATCCTCCAGGATCACCTTTTTACATGTTAATTTGTAATGTAATTATGGGAGTTTTTCCATTTGTCAGTGTTGCCTTTTTAAGCAACATTATTTCTGGATTTTTCGGAGCATTAACAGTAATGATCGTGTATTTTATTACAATAATTATTACTAAAAACTCTATTCGAAATTCTGAACTTTCAACAAACACATTTCTACCAATTATTAATGGAATTATAAGTGGATTAACATTGGCATTTATTCATAGTTTTTGGATTTCTTCTACAGAAACAGAAGTGTATACTTTATCTTTTTTATTGTTAGTTACAGTTTGGTATTTAGCCATGTTGTGGCTAGAAACTACAGATAGAAAAAGAGCGATTAAATTATTGTTTTTAATAGCACTTTTACTCGGACTTTCATCAGGAGTTCACTTAATAAACATATCTATAGTAATACCAATTTCACTGATATTTATTCGAAAGAAGTATAAATTTTCATTAAAAAATATAGCAATCGGTTTAGGTGGTGGTGTATTTCTATTTTTATTGATATATGGATTCGCAATTCAAGGATTTTTAAAAGCTGCGTTACAACTGGATATATACTTTGTAAATACATTAAGTTTTCAGGTAAATAGTGGATTATTAGTACTGTATTTGTTGTTTTTAGTAATCTTTTTTGTAGTGTTTTGGTTATCAATAACTAAGCATTATAAAAAACTACTTCTAATAAGTGGTTGTTTGCTGTTTTTTTACATTGGAATCAGTCCGTATGGAGCAAGTTTAATTAGAGCTAACGGCAATACACCAATTTCAAATAATCCTTCAAACAGTTTAGAGTTACTCAAGTATATAAAAGCCGAACAGTTTGGTGTGAGTACTATTCCTTTGTTAAAAGGATATTATTTTAATGCACCTTTAGATAAGAATAGACCTTTGGTTAACGGAAAACCAAAGTTTTATTATGATCAAGAAAAAAAGCAATATATTGAAGTTGATGACGGAGTTTTAAGTCAAGAAAACTTCGCTAGAGAATTCAGTACTTTTTTTCCTAGAATGTTTAGTACAAAACCTGCTGATATTTCTGGTTATAATACATGGACAACGGTTAAAGGTGAATCTATTGTTTATCCAATAATGGATAAAAATCAGAAAATATATAAACCAACATTTAAAGAAAACTTGAGTTTCTTTTATAATTATCAAGTAAACTGGTTGTATTTAAGATATTTATTTTGGAATTTCACTGGTAAACAAAATGATAATAAAGGAGCAGGAACAATTCTTAACGGAAATTGGATTAGCGGTTTCGAGTTTTTAGATGCGAATAGAGTAGGGGAATCGTCTAAGATTCCTAAGTGTTATAAGAATGATTTAAGTAAAGATGTTTACTATTTTTTACCTTTTATTTTCGGACTTTTAGGTTTGTTTTTCCTTAGGAAAAGTCCAGTACATTTCTTTACTTCATTATTGTTCTTTTTCACTTTTGGTTTAGGAATCACATTATACGTAAACCCAACACCTTCGAGTATTTTAATTAGAGAACGTGATTACATTTTTATCGGTTCTTTTATTCCGTTTTGTATTTGGATAGGTTTGGCTGTAACACAATTATACCAATGGTTTTCTTTCATTTCAAATAAAAAACTTTTAACAACTGGAGTTTCTATATTAGTGTTAATTGCAGTACCAGCACAACTTCTGGTAAAAGGTTGGGATGATCATAATAGACAAAACGATACTTTCGCGAGAGATTTTGCTAAAGGATATTTAGATTCTTGTCCGCCGAACACGATTTTAATTACGAATGGAGATAATATGACATTCCCGTTATGGTATTTGCAAGAAGTTGAAAATTATAGAACAGATGTAAGAGTTGTGAATTTCGATCAGTTGAATTTAGATTGGTATATCGAAAAGTTAAAGTTAACGATGAATACTTCAAAAGGAATTAAAATTTCACTTCCGAAGCATATTTACAAAAAAGATCCGCAAGAAGTTTTACCATTACAAAAAGAAACAAATCAACCTGTCAATTTAGATATGTTGTTTCAATTTTTAGCGAATCCGAAATCAGCAAAAACGATTTATAACAAGCAAATTCATTATATACCATCAGATGTGTTTTCTATTTCTGTGGATACATTGCAATTTGCTAAACAATTAAATACGGATAAACTACAATTAAAGCTTATTGATAAAATTAACTGGAAATACTCAAAAGATATTTATGGAATAAATGATTTAAGTGTTTTAAATATCGTTCAAGAAAATATTAACGAAAGACCAATTGCTTTTGCAATAAATGGAAATACAAATCATTATGTTGGCTTAAAGCAATTTACAATTCAGAAAGGAATGGTAGAGTTATTGGCGCCAGTAATTAGAGCTAAAAACGGATTGAATCCTAAAATTGTAGATACAGAAACATCATATAGTTTATTTAAACAAGATATTCATTTTAAGGATTTTATTGATACAGATGTTTTTATAGATTATGAAAATCGAGCTTATGCGCAGCAAATTTTAAGACGAAATTATTACTTCTTGGCGCAAGCATTATTAGAAGAAAATCAAGTTGAAAAAGCTAAAGATATTTTAAATACAAGTGTTCAAAGTTTTCCTAATGCTACGGTGCCGTTTAAACAATATGCCTTTGCAATTGGAAAATTATACTTCAGAACAAATGCTCCACAAAAAGGAGAAGAGATTTGTTTAACAGCAATTAAGAACCTTAAAGAAGAGTTAGAATGGTTGATTTCTTTTAATCCACCAAATCCTATTATAAATGTTCGATATGCAAATAGATTGAAAACAATGTATTTTCAAATGATTCATCAGTTTTCCGATCTGAATTTAGAAAAAGGAAGCACACTTAAAGAAGATGCAAAAGCTATTGAAGTTAGATTTCAAAAATGGTATAATACAAACTGGCCTTATTAAATATACATGTTAAAATATTTTTTCTCAACAGAAGTTACATCTTCCAAAATAATTTCAGATCGACCTTTATATCTCAGAACTAGAAAAGCTTACGAAGTTGTAAAAGATTTAATTAAGGGAGATACACTTGAAATTGGTTGTGGTGAAGGTTATGGAGTAGCAATTTACCATTCAAAAGTATCTCAACTTACACTTATAGATAAATCTAGTTATTCGGTAACGTCATTAAAAGGTAAATATCCAGAAGCAGATGTCATTCAGCAAAGAATTCCACCATTAAAAAATATACTCGATAATTCTTTCGATTCTATAGTTTCTTTTCAAGTTATAGAACATATTAAAAACGATGCGTTGTTTTTAAGTGAAATTTTTAGGGTTCTAAAACCAGGAGGAAAAGCTTTTTTAACCACACCAAATGCAGATAAAACCATAGTTAGAAATCCATGGCATTACAGAGAATATAAACATGAAGAATTGAAAAGAGTTTTAAGTAAGGTATTTACTAATATTTCCATAAAAGGAATTGAAGGGAATAGTAAAACAGATGTGTATTATAGAAATAACGAGGCTTCTGTATTAAAAATTTTGAAGTTAGATGTTTTCAGTTTACATGAAAAATTACCTGCTTGGATACTCAAAATTCCTTATGAATTATTGAATAGAATGAATAGAAAAAAGCTTTTAAAACAACACAAATCAGAAGTTATTGATATTAATTCTGAAGATTATACGTTAAAAGCTTATTCAGTGAAAACGCTAGATTTCTTTTGCATTTTAGAAAAGTAAGAAAATAGAAAAACAAAAAGACTCTCCATTTGGAGAGTCTTTTTTTAATAATCCCAGATAATTAGAAAACACGAACAACATTAAATCCAAAAGAGATATCCCCTTTACTCCAATCTCCTTGTGCTTTTGTTAAGAAAGCACTATCATTACTTCCTCTAGCATTTGAAAATAATAGTTGAAAAACATGTCCTCCAGTTTCAATATCTACACCCAAAGTCAACGGATTATTATATATAGAGTTCTTGTTTTTATTAAAGTTGTAGGCGTAATCAAGGTTAATACTCATACGTTTACTAACTTTTAAACGACCTCCAATTCCCATTAAAAACTGATTATGATTTCGTTCTTTTGTAGCATTTAAATCTTGTAAATTTTGTCGAACAAAAGAAGGAGCAACTTGTAGAGACAAGTTTTTAGAAACTCTACGAGAAGCCAAAAGTTGGAAGGTATAACTCATGCGATCACCAAATTTTAAATTAGGGTAATTCGATTTTTTTATTTCTGAGTTAATATCTGCACTAGCATAACCAACAATGTTTAAAGGAAACTTATTGGATTGTTTTGTTAGTCCAAATTTGATAGTACCAGAATAAGTTTTTTCAAAGCTATCTCTGCTTAATCCTAATTGAATATGATCCCAAAAGCTATATAATAACTGAATTTTAGTATTAGCTTGATCTAATCCAAAGAATTCATCAATTCCATCTTTTAGAGATCCAAATCTATGGGCAACAACTAAATATAAATCTCCTTTATCAGCAATTTTAGTCGATTGTAAATTACCTATTTGCATGGCTTTAAAAGCTGGTAAATCGAATTGTTTTACATCTTTTGTAGCGTTATCAAGTTCATTTAGTAAATCATCCTGTGCATTTATCTGTAAAGTAGCTAACAGCATGATTAGAAAAGCGTTTATTTTAGTATACATTGATTTAGTTTTAGTTCTTCTAGTAAATCATCGTATCCAACGACACGACCTTTTATTGTAATTTTTTGATTCTGACTAAGAATTGATAATTTTTCAACATGTTTTAACTGACAGAAAATCTGATTGTCTAGTGTAATTCCTTTAGTGTCAATACCTGTAACTTGTCCAGTTATTTTAATAATCTTAGTGTTCCATTGCTTAAAATCGAGACTTGCTTTTTGTAAGAATTCTATAGCATTTCCTGTGTATACAGGAACAAGATTTTCAATTGTTTTATGAGGTTTATATGTGTATTTATACCCCAAAAAAACAATAAGAGGGAATAAGCCAATTCCTACCAAGAGCTTATTTTTTTTCAGCCAATTCATAGTTGATTTTTATATTTATTTTCTCTGCAATCTTCTTACGTACAATACTTGGAATTTCAATTCCGAAATCTTGAGGTTGTACAGAAAAATTACTCGAAAGTTTTATAATATTATCTTCAATAGAAACCTTTGCAATAGTGTTAATTTCTTTTTTTATTCCACGAATAGTAAGTGTACCTTGTAGAGGAAAATCTTTTTGATTTTGTAAGTTTTCTAATGAAAAACTACTGAGTTTCCCTCTAAAAGTAGCTTTTGGGTATGTATCAGAATCCATATAATTTTCATTAAAATGCTCTTGCATTAAAGCGACTTTAAACTGAAAAGCGCTAATAAATAATTGAACTGCAATATCTCCTGTGGCTACATTTATAATTGTAGTAGAACTATTGTTTACGGCTTCCACAGGTTCGAAAGCTTCAACTGAGGCTTTGAAATGAGTTGTACCTGTTCTTGTAAAATATTTTTGAGCTACTACTAATTGTGAAATCAGTAATAGAGTTATAATGATTAATTTTTTCATGATTTTTCTTTTTATTCGATGTAACCTCCAGCTCTCCATTGATCGAAAAGCGCTCTTCTATCAGCAGCTAAAAGTCCACTTTGTGGCATTGGGTTTGCCGCGTCGTTGATACGAGGAATTAAAGTTCCTGTTTCCGAAGAATTTCTAACTTGTTCATAGGTTTCTAAAATCAATCCATTTCTTGGGTTTACAGAACTATGGCAAGTCAAACAATTTCCTAAAATAATAGGCTGTATATCTTGTGTATAAGTAACTGTTCTGTTAATAGGGTTTTGACCTACAAGTGGAATTTCAGCAGTTGTACAATTAACAAGTATCATCGTGCAAACGATTAAACATAATTTTTGAATGATTTTCATAAGATTAATTTTGAATATCGATATTGGTTACGTCTTCAATTTTATTTTCAAGTGGAGCTATAGTTATTTGTTTTGAAATACTTGTAATATCTCCTTGACCAGCTGCTCCGTTACTATCTTTATCAGATACAATAGTTAAGTAATAAGTTCCAGGATGTAAATAAGTGAAAAGAAAATTATTTTCTCCATTTTCTAAAGTTGGGAAATGAAGCAAAGTATCAAAAGCTCCAGCAGATTGAGTAAAATACCCATCAGTATCTGTTAAGGGATCTTTAGATAAATAGACTAACAAATTATCGGTAGTAATGTTTGTGTTTCTAGTAATATTTACGGTTAGTGTTCCTAATCTTGGATGATCAATTATAGTATAAGGATCGCTGGATTGTGGAGCTAATTCATAAACATTATTATTGCTTTGAGAAGCTAAAAAAGTTGCTGATTTAGGAGCAGTTCCTTGCTGATCAACATGTAAATTCTCTGTAACAAATCCATTTGCAAAATCTAAACCTTGATCGATTGTGTTTTGAGGAAAGTTAGTTGCGTTAGCAGCAGTTTGAGCAAGTTCGAAGTGCATCTTTTTTCCCTTAAAAGTCATATGACGTGTAGGAACTCTATTTCCTAAATTACTTGTGTAAGAATTAAAATATAAACTATCGTTTTTAAATCGTAATTCCATGTACATGATGTTATCACCACCAACAGCATCTACTAAACGATAATATTTTCCTTCAGAATTTCGATTTTCAACTTTGTCTAAAACAAAATAACTTGTTCTATAAATACCACTCAATAAACCACCATTACGAGCCATAATAGTTCGTTTTCCTTTATAGTTCGTAACAAAGAAAGAAGTGAATAAATTACCAAGTGTTCCACCTTCATGAATTCCATGAATGTGAGAAGGAGAAATTGCTCGATAATCCCAAGCAAACCAAGGATAATCATCAGCAATAACTTTATTAGATCCTACCCAATGTCCTTGCATTTTTTCAAGAAAATCAAATCCATCTTCAATAATATCAGCAGGTTTTACTTCAGCAACAGGATTCGTTGGAATTGTAGGTGTAGTTCCACCAGTTATATCTCTACTATTATCGTCGCAGTTTGTTAAAAATAGAGCGGTAAAAGCTCCTAAAATAATAAGTCTTTTTTTCATAAATTATTTAGTGTTATTGTTTTCTAGTCCAAGTTTCGATTAAAGGTGTATTTCTTATGTATGTAGTTACTTCTAGAGTATCGTTATGTTTTACTTTAATTTTATAGTTCTGAGTAGCAGTTTTTGTAGCACCAGATACAGCATCAACATAACATTGGTTTTTATATTTAAGATCTTTTATAAAGATGTCTTTTTTAGTTTTTGTTTCATGTAACACAGTAGTACCATCGTTGTAATACAGAAGTTTTCCTATAATTTTTTTATTGACTTTTTCAATTTTATAAGTTGCTTTATAGTAGTTGCTATTGGTTTTCCATATTCCAAAAACTCTTTGGTCAATTTTTGTTGAACAAGCCGTTAAAATGATTGTTATGATTAATAAAAATTGTTTCACTGTTTAAGATTTTTAATGCTGAGGCAAAATTGTGAAGGATGAGAAAAAGTTTTTTTGATCTATGTCAAAATCATGTTTTTCCTTGTTTTTTGATATAAATCAAAATGGATGTATAGTGGCATTTATACTTTTGGCGAAAAGTTTTTTAGATGGAAAAAATTAAACAGCGTTGGGGAATAGAAACAACAAGAGAACTCTTAATTATCTTTTTTATATTCTCAATAACAGGCTCTTCATCAGTTATAATTGGCAGACCGATTTTAAAAGCTTTAGGCTTAACTCTAAATAATGTGCCAGCAATAGTATATTATCCGTTATTTATAATTGCTAGCTTTATATTTTATCAGCTCTTTTTAGTTGCTTTTGGTTGGATTTTCGGTCAATTTCAATTCTTTTGGAATATGGAAAAGAAGATGCTTAAACGATTTGGAATATCAATTTAAAATCGAGTGAAAAATAATGGATAAGTGGAAAACAATACTAGCATTGATATTACTAATATTAGCTGTAATTTTTGAATGGGATTGGTTTTGGGCATTATTTATACTAATAGGTTTAGTTCATATTATTAGAAGTGAAGAAATTAATTTTGTAGAATCTGTAACTAAAAAAGAACATCCTAAACTATATTGGATTATGATTTTTATTTGGTCGTTTTTGGCTTTGTTTTCAATGTTTAATTATTTGGTGTAATTTGATATAAATATTCAAACTGGAATGCGACTTTTTGCCTCTTTAAATATATTGGTTTGATTATAAGTTTAATAATAAAAGTGATTGTAAATTTAACAATTTAGAGAAGTTTTTTAATTTCTAAAAGAGGTATCTTCGTAGCGTTAAAAATTGTTATTAATTAATTGCTAAATACCTTTTCTTATGAGAAACCTCGTATTGATCATGTTATATGTATCAAGCATTACTGTATTATTCAGTCAGGACCTACCAAATGTAGTCCCATCAACACCAAACGTAGCATCGTTTGATCGTTATTTAGAAACTCCAGTAAACTATTATACAGGAGTTCCAAGTATAAATATTCCCTTTTATTCGGTTACGGAAGGAAACATTAATGTACCTATATCACTATCTTATCATGCAGGTGGTGTTAAGGTTGAAGATGTGGCTTCTTGGGTAGGAACGAATTGGAGTTTAAATTCAGGAGGAACAGTTAGTAGAATAGTTAAAGGAAAACCAGACGATATGAAAACTTTTGGTTTTATCCATACTACTAAAACTTTAGAATCATCAAGAGATTATGTTGCATATCAATTTGGAGACTTTTTTTCTCTTCTTGATCAAAGTATGGCATCGCAGAGTCTTGATTTTTTTAATAATTATGATACTGAATCTGATATATATAAATTTTCTTTTCTTGGATATAGTGGTACTTTTTTTTATAATCAAAAACAGAAGATTTTTGTTCAAACACCTTATTCAGATATAAAAATAGAACCAAAATATTCTAGTATTTCGAAAGAAATTCTGGGATGGGTTTTTACAGTGCCTAATGGAATGAAATTTTATTTTGGAATCAAAAATGATGGAACCTATGTTGCAACTGATAAAAACAGAAGTTCTGTTTCATTTTCTGTCGATCAAAATGGAGATGATTCAGTAAATTCTAATTTTATACCAACACATACTATGACTTGGCATTTGGTTGAAATTATTTCACCAAATAATAGAACTGTAAATTTTAAGTATTTTAAATACGAACCTAATACCCAAACTTTTTCTAGAAGCGGTGATAGTGAAATTATAAATCATAGTTTATCTGATTATAATAGGTTTAGTCAATCTGTAGTTGGAGTTTTTCAAGACCAGTATTTTATTAGTGAAATTGAATGTTCTAATGGGAGAGTAATCTTTGAGCGAGAGAGTGTTAAAAGAAAAGATCACGATTCTTATGCTTTAAAATCAATAAGTGTTTTAGATAAAAGTAATAATTTAGTTAAACGATTAAAATTAAATTATTTTTATTCTCAATCTAGTAATGCACCTAATAATTTAGATTATTTAGGAGATGCTCAAAAGAGAAAATCTAGATTATTTCTTAGTGAAGTATATGAAGAGAACGTTACAAATTCGAATCAAATAGAAAGATTACCATCTCATATTTTTTCGTACAATGATCCAAATGCTCTTCCGTCCAGATTTTCGAATGCTCAGGATTATTGGGGTTTTTACAATGGAAAACATACAAATCAAAATTTAATACCTAAATTAAAATTACCTACTTTTTCTAATTTTTTAAGTATTGGTTCTTATTATCGAGGATATTCTGACAGATCTGTAGATACTATAATGGCAAAAAAAGGTGTTTTAAAAGAGATAACTTATCCAACAGGTGGTAAAGTGAACTATGAATATGAAACTAATACGGTTTCAGAATTAATAGGAGCATTTTCTAAAAAACAATATTATACTGGTAATTACAATTATAATTTAAGTAATAGATTAAAAAACGGAAGTGTTTTATTTGAGAAGTCAAATACGAATAAAGTAAATGATATTCTATATGAAAAAGTCTTCACTATTCCTGCTAATTCTGTAGGACCTGTTAAAGTTAATGTAAATATCTTAACAGGATGTAGTACATCGATAGATACTAATCCATCTTGCGAGTATAGATTAAGTATTAAAGGTATTTCTAATCCAAGTTACAACTATGTGTTTTCATCAAAGCTTTTTGATTTAGATTTAGTACCTGGAACTTATAAAATAGTTGCTCAAGGTAGTACAACTTTTGCTGGAGGAGGTCTAGGTACAATAGATGGAGTTGGTGGAACAAGTCCATCAGCTAACTTTAGAGTATACATGTACAATTATTATGATGAAACTCCAGACCATCTTAATGTTGGTGGATTACGAGTAAAAAAAATAACACTTACTGATGAAAATAATGTGCAAAAAACAGAAACCTATAGTTATAATAAGTTCGGTTCTACATTAACAAGTGGATTTTCATCAAACAATCCATTCTTTTTCGATGATTATGTAATCGCAGAAAGAAAAAGAGCAACTAGATTATCATCAAGTAGTATGTCTTCTTTATTTTTTGAAAATAGAGGAGTAATAAGCTACGAAAATATAACAAAAACTGTTAGTAATACATATAAAACAGAGTATACATTCTCTAAACCAGAGATTTATCCGCATATAGAAAGCACTACTCATGAGAGTATGCTTAAAAACATACCTAATATTCATTTGACATGGAAAGAAGGACATCTTTTAAAAGAGGTAGCGTATAAGAAAGATGGGAATCAAATAAATTCAAACTATACACCAGTAAGGCAACAAATTAATAATTACAGTAGTTATGGTCAATTACAATACGATTTTATTGGAGTAAAACTTATAAAAGATCCGCAGCTAAATGCATATAGGTTTGCAAAATATTTAGGTTATAGTGAGTGGTATAGATTAAAATCAACAGTTATAACAGAAAAATTTGATAATACAGATATTATACAAAGAATAGAGTATAAACATTCTTCAAGCACACCATCAATTGTTAATCAAGAAAAAATAACAAATAGTAAAGGTGAAATTATCACAACCAATAGAAAGTTTGCACACGATTTTAATAATACTAGATTAATATCACAAAATCGTATTTCAGAACCATTACAAGTTGAAACTATAAAAACAGTAGGTGTAAATTCTACAACTTTAAGTAAACAAAATACGATTTATAAAGATTTTGGAAATAGTATTTATATGCCAGAAAAAGTTCAAACGAGTAAAGGAAGTCAAATTTTAGAAGACCGAGTAGTTTTCCATAGTTATGATAACAAAGGGAATCCGACCGAGGTAAGTAAAAAAGACGGGACTTCAGTAGTTTATATCTGGGGATACAATCAAACGCAGCCTATTGCTAAAATAGAAGGAGCAACCTTAAGCACAATTCCGTCAGCTACAATTACAAATCTTCAAACCTTATCGAATAACGATAATGATCGAAGTATTAATACAACAGGATCAGAAGGCGCTTTACGTGTTGCATTAAACAACCTACGTAATTTAACAGCTTTAAAAGAAGCATTAGTAACCACATTTACTTACGATCCATTAGTTGGAGTAACAAGTATTACTGATCCAAGAGGTGAAACAATTTATTATGAATATGATGAATTTAATAGACTAAAGTTGATTAGAAATTCAGAAGGTCATATTGTTACAGAACACCAGTACAACTACAAAAACTAAAGATGCAATGAAAAAGATATTCTATATATTATTACTAGTTCCTGTTATCGTATTCTCACAGAATACGAATGAGAACTATGTGGTTACAAAAGCTTATAAAGAAGCGAGAACCACACCAATTACAGGTCATGACAAAAATAAGGTTATGACTACCATTCAATACTTTGATGGTTTAGGCCGATTAAAACAGAGTATTGGATTAGAAGCAGGAGGAAATACAGTTTCTTCTAATGTAATTCCGTTAGATTGGACATCAGGAAACACAGGCTCTACTGATTTTTTCAATAGAATTGGTATAGATTCAGAAAATAGAATCGTTTCAGGAACGACACCTTTTGGAGATACCGACTTATTATGGGAGTGTATTCCAAACGCAGCAAGTGGTCCAGATGGAGGATGGAATACTGATTATTTTAAGATTGACAATACGAAAAGTTATCGTTACAGTATTTGGGTTAAGAAAAATAAAACTGGTATTACTGCTCAAGGTAGAACATACCATGGAATACAGAATGTGGATAATCTAGATGGAAGTGCTAATGGAAACCCATATTTTACTCATCTCTTATTACCTGATGCTAATACTTGGTATTTATTGGTTGGAGTTGTACACCCACATACATATAGAGGTTCAAATACAGGCATAAGCGGCGTGTACGATGTTAATGGTAATAAATTGGCAGGCGGTAACGAATTCAGGTGGAGATCAGATAATACACAAACTCGTTTACGTAATTATTTATTTTACACTACTGATACTACAGTCCGTCAATATTTTTGGAGTCCATTATTTCAAGAGTTAGATGGTAGTGAGTTACCTTTAGATGCTTTAAAGAATCGTCCAACTACTTTAGTAGGAGAAGAGCAAATAAATGATATTGTTACTCATGTGAGTTATGATAATTTAGGAAGACAAACCAAAGAATATTTACCATTTACTAATGGGGCAAACAATGCAAACCTTCGTACGGGCGATGTTGAATTAGCCACTCAATCATACTATGGCAAAAAATATGCTAAGGATTTTGCAGGAGTAAGTTTACCTGGAGACATCAATGCATATTCAGAAAAAGGATTTGAAAATTCACCTTTAAACCGAGTAATGCAACAAGCAGCACCGGGAACAGATTGGAAATTAGGTAATAATCATGAAATTCGATTCGATTACCAAGCCAATCTAGGAAATGAAGTTCGTAAATATTATATAACGACTTTTTTTTCTGACAATCTATATACTCCAACATTACAATTAAATACTGCAAGTAGTAATAATAACGGATATTATAAATTAGGAGAATTAAGTAAAACGATTACCAAGGATGAAAACTGGACTTCAGGTTTAGATCATACTACCGAAGAGTTTAAGAACAAACAAGGACAAGTAGTTTTAAAACGTACATACAATAATAATCAACGACACGATACATATTATGTCTACGATGATTATGGTAATTTAACTTATGTATTACCACCAAAGGCAGAAGGAACAGTAGCTAAGCCATCAAGTACGGTTTTAAGTGAATTATGTTATCAATACAAATACGATAATAGAAACCGTTTGGTTGAAAAGAAAATACCTGGTAAAGGTTGGGAATATATCGTTTATGATAAATTAGATCGTCCTGTCTTAACTCAAGATCCTAATTTAAAAGTAAAAAACCAATGGTTATTTACCAAGTACGATAAACTAGGTAGAGTAATCTATACTGGTTATACTTTTAATACATCTTTCAGAAAAGACATGCAACGTTATGCTTGTACTGGAAATTACACTCAATTTGAAAAACGAGAATTAACTTCTCAATTAAGAGGAAACATAAATCTATTTTATACAAGTACATCTATTCCAACAGCAGTAACAGAAGTTTACACAGTAAACTACTATGACACTTATGTAGATTTACCAAGTGGTTTATCAGTTACAGTAACTACGAGTTATGGTCAAACTTCTACAACAAGAACTAAAGGATTAGCTACAGTGACTAAAGTACGAGTTTTATCTACTAACGATTGGATCACAACAGTAAGTTATTACGATGAAAAGGCTCGTCCTATTTATGTGTATTCAAAGAATGACTATTTAAATACAATAGACATTGTTGAGAATAAGTTAGATGATTTTACAGGTAAAGTTTTAGAAACAAAAACTACTCACAAAAAAACAGGAAAGGCTGATATTATTACCGTAGATCGATTCGAGTATGATCATATGGATCGTTTGGTAAGTCAAACACAACAGGTAAATGATCAAATCTCAGAACGAATTGTAAAGAATAATTATGATGATTTAGGTCAATTAGAGAGTAAATTAGTAGGAAACGGAACCAAAGCTGGATATAAAGATGTCACAAGTGGTATAACAATTAATAATAATACTATAACCAAAACAGCTGCTCAAGGTTGGTCTCATGGATTAGCAACTCAAGGAAATATCAATGGAAATGGTTATGTGGAGTTTATAACTAATGTAGGGCATAAATTTTATATGGTTGGTTTATCTCAAAATAATACCAATGCATCATACACAACAATAGATTATGCTATTTATATAAATGGTCAAAGTTCTGTGAAGGTTTATGAGTCAGGAGGAAGTAAGTTAGTTTTAGATAACTTTAATACACCGGGATCTGTATTTAGAGTTGAACGTGTTGGAAATAAGATTCACTATAAAAAGAATGGAGAAACATTTTATATTTCAACAAAAACATCTTCAGGTACTTTATTAGGGGATATTTCTATTCACTCAACAGGAACAACTATCAAAGACTTTAAGATTGTAGACAACAGTAAAGGATTACAAAAGGTTGATTATAAGTACAATGTTCGTGGATGGTTAACAAATATCAATGAAGATGTGCATAATGACAATGATTTGTTTAACTTTAGAATCAAGTATAACGATAGTGATGTGGAGTTAAGTAAGCGTTTATATAATGGTAATATTTCTCAGACTAGCTGGCAAACTGCCAATGTAGATAACAGTAAAAAGACTTACAATTACTCTTATGATGCACTGAATAGAATCTCAAGTGCTATCGACAACACAGGACGATATAACCTGAATTCTGTAAATTACGATAAGAACGGAAATATTACTTCACTTCGACGTCAAGGTCCGAGGAATATTCAAGCGACTATTTTTGGAGATATGGATAAGTTGACTTATGATTATGATAGTGGAAATAAACTTAAAAAAGTTACAGATAATACAAGTTTAGCTTACAGTGGTCATTATGGTTTCAAAGATGGAAATACTTCAGGAGATGATTATACTTACGATGCCAATGGTAATATGATTACCGATGCAAATAAAGGTATAGTAAATATTGATTATAATCATTTAAATCTTCCTGTTTTCGTAGAGTTTGAAGATGGTGGCATTGAATATTTTTATTCGGCTATTGGAGAGAAGCTAAGAAAAATAGTATCAAATGAACATCCTTATGATTTGACAATTAACTATGCAAGTAATTATATCTATGAACAAAGAGATAACAATGAAGAAACTTTACAATTCTTCAACCATGCAGAAGGTTACACACAACCTGTCATTGCGAGCGGTAGCGCGGCAATCTCATCATTTGATTACGTATACCAATACAAAGATCATTTAGGAAACATACGCTTATCATATACAGATAATAACGGAGATGGTAATATTACCCAAAATGAAATCGTAGAAGAATCTAATTATTATCCTTTTGGATTGAAACATAAAGGCTATAATAATATTACTAACTCGCTTGGAAATAGTACGGCGCAGAAGTTTGGGTATAACGGAAAAGAACTTAATGAAGAGTTAGGTCTACAATGGCATGACTTTGATGCTCGTAATTATGATGCTAGTTTAGGTAGGTGGATGAATATTGATCCTCTTGCTGAAGAGTTTTATGAATGGTCTCCATATAACTTCGTATATAATAGTCCTATTAGATTTATTGACCCAACCGGAATGGGACCTCAGGATGTTATTATTAATGGAGAATTAGCGGACGAAGCTTTTAGTCAACTTCAAAAATCAGTTAGTTCTGAATTAACTTTGACAATAGATAAAAAAGGAAAAGTTAGGGCGACAGTTAATGAAGGAGTTACTTTAGAAGAAGGAAGCGCAGCATCACATCTTTTAAAAGCAACAGAGGATAGTAAAAGAATAGTTAACGTTGATGCAACTGATAAAAATACTGTTGCTAAGAGTGGAAATCTTTTTACAGGAGGAGCATTTGGGGGAAGCACTGTTAATGATGATGGAAGTATAACAGCCACTCAAACAGTAAATCCTAATCATACAAAAATTAAAGAAGATTTTATTGGTCAGAAAGAAGGAGTAACAATTCTTCATGAAGTAGTGGAAGCATATATAGGTGCCGTTGAATCACCAGGAGCTAAACCAAATAGTCAAGAATATGTATCTGCCCACAAAAAAGCAAATAATTCAGATTCTAGACGAAATATTAGTTTTGGCTATAAGCCTGAAATAAGTAATGTAAATTATACTACATTGAGAGGAGATGTCACAATGTATGTTACCAAAGGTAGAAAGAGAAAAGTTTTATATAAAGAGAAGAATTTTAAATTACAGAAAAAATAGAAATTATGTATTCCAAAAAAATATTCCTATTTACTATTTTAATTATTTTGCCTGTATTAGCTTTTTGTCAAAAAAAAGAAAAATTTAATATTTTAAAGATAGATTCGACAGATACAAGTTACCTTCTTAAAGTAAAGAAAATTGAAAATTCAGTTAAGGGAGTTATTATAATCCCTAAAAGCAATAATAATCTTAAAGAGATTAATAAAGTTAAAATATATGATAATATAAAAATTTTGGTGAATGAGATAGACTTAAATATTACAAAATCAGATTCTCTGTTTTCTCCAGATATTGAAGGTAAAAAGATTTGGAAGGATAGCGAATATTTTTCTGTTTTTATAACTAAAGAGTTAAAATGCAACATGCAAAAAATAAACTAGATAGGTAATGTAGTAAACAGGGTCATATTAAAAAATATGATTTTAAATAATTAAAAGTCTCCCCGCTAGCGCTCGAATGTCAAATTAGCGGCTAGCGCTCGATTCTATCGAGTGCCGTTTACGAGTAAGTTAATAGAGTTTTACTTTTATATAAGCCACGTTATTTTAGTATAGCGTGGTTTTTTGTTTTTAAGAATATGCTTGTTTGGCTTTGTAGTCTCTAATTACAAGATCAAGAAACTTTATTACTATTAGCTTGTCATCTCCCGTCATATCTTGAATTGTTTCAAATCGATTTAATAAGTCTTTATCTTTTATAGTTATGATATCATCACTTAATAAAGCGTCGGCAGATATTGCAAGTGCATCTGCTATATTTTTTAAAGCATCAGCAGGCGGAATACTACTTCCTAACTCATATCTCGATAAACTCTTATTATTTACCCCAGAAAGTTCGGCTAACTCATTTTGAGAAAAACCCTTTTGTTGTCTATATAATCGTATACGTTCTGCTATAGTCATTATTGAGAATTAGAATCTTTTTACACCTCTTTAATGCGAATATAAGACAAAATCTAGTCGTAAAAAATAATAAATCTTATATAAGTCTTTGTTAATGTTCTCGAAATAGTTACTTTTGAGACAAATATGAGAATAGTAATTTTTTAATCTTTTAAGATGACTAAACTTAATACTTCCAATCCAAACAATTACAAATACACCACAAAACACTTAGAAGTTCATGTATTAGGCGGTTTAAAGCTAAATAAACTAGAGAGTTTACGCGTAACGCTCAGCATACAAAAGTTAAAGTCAACCAATATTTTACGCCACTCCATAGATTTATACAACGATACTCAAGTAGAAAAGTTTGTTAGAAGAATAGCCGAACGCTTAGAGATTGGAACTAGTATAACAAGAAAAGTATTACAAGAATTAACACACGAATTAGAGAACTACAGATTTTTACTGCTTAGCAAAGAGGAACAAGCTAATAAACCACAATACAAAACTTTAAATGCCAGTGAACTGCGAGCCGCAGAGGCATTTTTAAAGAAGGGGAATTTGCTAAAAAGAACAAATGAGTGCATCGGCAAAAGCGGAGTAATCGGTGAGTACACTAACCGCTTGCTGATGTATCTCATATTTACAAGCAGAAAAACTAACAATCCGTTACATTGTATTAGTTTAGGAGGTAGCGGAGTTGGAAAAACACACTTACAATCTAAGGTTGCAGAGCTAATACCCGAAGAAGACAAAGTAGAAATAACAGTACTCTCAGCCAATGCTTTTTATTACTTCAATCGTACCGAATTACAACATAAACTTATTTTAATCGAAGATTTAGACGGCGCAGAAAGTGTGTTATATCCACTACGAGAATTACAGTCTAAAAAGAGAATTACCAAAACGGTTGTACATAAAGATAGAAAGGGAACAACAAAGACGATTCATTTAACGGTTGAAGGACCAGTAAGTGTATCGGGTTGTACCACACAAGAAAGTGTTTATGAAGATAATAGTAATCGTAGTTTTTTGCTGTATATCGATGAAAGCGAGGAGCAAGACAAACGTATTATGAACTATCAGCGATTAATAAGTGCAGGTAAACTCAATGAAGAAGAACAAATAGAAGCTAGAGAATTACTAAAAGATGTACAAAGAGTACTCAAACCTATTAAGGTAATCAATCCTTATGCGGAACATTTAGAGTTACCACAATCCGTGTTTAAACCAAGAAGAACTAACTCACATTATTTACAATTTATAGAAGCAATTACCTTTTACAAACAATATCAAAGAGAACAACACGTAAATGAAGAAACAGGCGAAATGTATATCGAAACCACAATTGAAGATATCGAAGAAGCTAACGAATTAATCACAGAAGTTTTACTTAGAAAATCAGATACGATAACAGGAGCATGTAGAGATTATTTAGAGAAGTTGAAAAGATATTTATTTATAGAAAACAAAACAAGTTATACTAGCTCAGAAATACGAAAAAACCTACGGATAAAAGAAACTACATTACGCCGTTATCACAAACAACTTTTAGAAGAAGGTTATATCAAAAAAGTCAAAGGAAAGAAAGGTCAATTATATCATTATGAAATTATAGATATTAATGAATATACAAACCTTAAAGATCAAATAAGTAAGGCGTTACAAGATTGTACAGATCAAATCAACCTTGTTAACTGAGTTTGTCGAAGTTCGCTACTTCGCTATAGTTCGTCACTACTTAACGGCGAAGTTAACATAAACAGTAAGAGTTTATTGTAACTAAAGTACATCTTTTAAAAAAACACAACCGACCTATGAAAAAATTACAGTTACAAAATCAGAGTTATAAAGTGTTGTTGGTTAGTTTTAAAGAGTGGTTAGACATCTTAGGTTATGCAGAAAGTACGGTGTATTATTTACCAAATCACTTACAAGAGTTTTTTTATTATCTGGAACAAAGCTGTATTAAGAATATCAATCAAATTACTACGCAAACGGTAAAAGATTATTACAGCTATTTACAAGAACGAAGCAATCAAAGACAAAGCGGAGCCTTAAGTAAAAGTTACTTAAACAAACACCAACAAGCCTTAAAGAAGTTTAAAGAATATTTACAACATCACAATCATAGAGGAATTACGGTGCATCTAAAATCAGAAGAAAACCCAACTGAAGAAAAGATTAATATACTTACCAAATCCGAGATTAAAGAACTATTTAATGCGACGAATTATAGTCATCACGAGCAGCGATTTAGATTACGAGACAAAGCTATGTTAGTAATACTCTACAGCTGTGGACTTAGACGAAATGAAGCTGTACACTTAGATGTTAGTGATATCCTTTTTGATAAAGAAAGAATTTTAGTTAGAAAAGGCAAGAATTACAAAGAACGTTTTGTACCTATTAATCGTAAGAATGCAGCAATCTTAGAAGATTATATCTACGAAGCTCGACTAGAGTTTAAAGATGCCCATGTAAGTGAAGCCTTATTTATGAGTAAGCAAGGAAAGCGTATGCAAGGAATGAGTTTTGCTAATCGATTAGAAAAGTTAGTACAAGTCACTGCTAATAAAAGTATTATTGATAAAAAGATTACACTTCACACATTACGTCACTCCATAGCTACGCATCTATTAGAGCATGAAGTAAAGCTAGAAAATATCAAAACCTTTTTAGGGCATAGCTCTTTAGAATCTACACAAATCTATACACATCTATTAAAAACAATACATCAAGATGAATAATTATAAAAAGTACTTAGAAAAAGAGAACTACAGAGAAAGTACGGTTAAAGGTTACATGATACAAGCAAATAAGTTTATAGCTTGGAGCAAAAACAATCACACCAATCCAGAGCGTATTGATTATAAAACACTATTAAAATACATTAAGTACCTACAGAACAGAAGAACAACAAAGAAGACTGTAAAGCATAAAATAGGAAGTCTAAAAGTATATTTTAACTATCTACTCTCAGAGAATTACAGAGTAGACAATCCAATAGAAAATATTAATATTAAAGGCGTAAAAAGGATAACGAATTACAATTTGCTTGAAGCTGACGAACTAGAAGATTTATACTACAGTTACCAAACAGAATATATAAAAGACCCATACCATAGCTTAACAGCAAAACGCAATAAAGTATTATTAGGGTTGTTAGTCTATCAAGGTTTAACTACCACAGAACTGATACATTTAGAACTTGAAGATTTACAATTATACAAGGGAAGGGTTTATATAAAAAGTGGAGCAAGAAGTAACAGCAGAACTCTAGAATTAAAATCATGGCAAGTCATAGAGTTTTTAGAATACATAAAAGAGATTAGAGAAGAAATCATTACAAGAAAAAATATAGAAAGTAATCGCGTATTTATCCCAAACAACGCAAGATTAGGTAATACGATACAACACGTTTTAAAGAAGTTAAAAAAGAGGAATTATAAAGTAAAGAATGTACATCAAATACGCGCAAGTGTAATTACGAATTGGTTAAGGCATTATAACTTACGAGAAGTACAAATCTTAGCAGGACATCGATATATCAGTTCCACAGAAAGATATGTACAAGACGATTTAGAAAGTTTACATGAAATCGTTAACAACTTCCACCCGATAAGTTAATTATGAAAAGAGAAATAAAAACATTAAATTATCTTTGTAAACCCAAAACGGTAACGATTATGGATTTAGAAGCAAGAAAATATGAGTTTATACAAAAGTTGTTTCATATTAATGAGACTCTTTTTAATAAGCTAGAAACGATGATCGACAAAGGAATTAAAGAATCAGATAATTTTTATACTACAGAGGTACAAGAATTAAAAGAAAGAGCACAAGCATCTTTAGAAGCTATCGAAAAAGGAGAAACAAGATCTATCAAAGAATTTAAGAAAGAAGTTGACCATTGGAAGAATCAAAAAGCTATGTAGTAGAAATTACCTCAAAAGCCGAGCAGTACTACTGGAATTTATTAACTCACCTGTACGAAACCCATAGTGTTGAAAGTGCTAATAAAAAATCAGATGAAATTATAGCATTAGCTATGTCTTTAGAAATTAATCCAGAAAGAGGAAGTTTAGAAGAAGATTTGGCTAGTTTTAATAAAGAGTTTAGATCATTGATTTACCCTATAACAAAACGTAATACAATTAAGATTATCTACTTTATAGAAGTGTCAACAAATACAGTTTATGTCACAGATTTTTTTGCTACTTCAATGAATCCATTAAGAAGGAAGAAAAGAAGTTAAAAGCTTCGCAACTCCGCTTCGCTTCGTTGCTCGTTAAAAACCAATCAGTACGTATTGCCCCACAACTTTAAATCCAGCCAGCTCGTTCCTCTCTTCTCTCTGTTTTTAAAGTTGTTCCGCTCACCAGCCACATCACCAAAGCAAAGTTACATAATAGCTGTTATAATACTCTTGCGTAAACTCCAGGTAGTTATAACACTATTATGTAAAATTGCCGCACTTCCAACGCTCCCATACTGAATGAAAAACAAGTCATTTTAAAAGCATTGGCTTCTCTGCTTCGTCATCAACCGCAAAACCCAATACTTTTAAAACGTTTACTTACTCTTGACGGAAAAAGAATCAAAACGTTTTTAATCATAACGCAACAGCGGCTGCAGCTGCGAGGAGTTGCGTTATGATTTAAAATGACTTGTTTATAGGTTACGTCCACTCAAAAAGCGTTTGGGCGCATGGATGAAGGGAGTATTTTACATAATTTACATTATAAGTACCTGACATGAAATACAAGTGTATTATAATGCCAATTATGTAAGATATCGAGGGAGTGGAAGCCAGTAAAAGACAAGGGTTTTACTGGCGCGGATTAGGTTAGTTTTTTTATCTTTGGAATAGGAAAAGAAGATGCTATGGACGTTCAATTTTTTTATGATTTTGGTAGATAACCGTTAAAAAAGTGTGCCTGTTTTTAAAAAAAACGCGTAAACTACTATCCTTTTGGATTGAAACATAAAGGCTATAATAATATTACTAACTCGCTTGGAAATAGTACGGCGCAGAAGTTTGGGTATAACGGAAAAGAACTTAATGAAGAGTTAGGTCTACAATGGCATGACTTTGATGCTCGTAATTATGATGCTAGTTTAGGTAGGTGGATGAATATTGATCCTCTTGCTGAAGAGTTTTATGAATGGTCTCCATATAACTTCGTATATAATAGTCCTATTAGATTTATTGACCCAACCGGAATGGGACCTCAGGATGTTATTATTAATGGAGAATTAGCGGACGAAGCTTTTAGTCAACTTCAAAAATCAGTTAGTTCTGAATTAACTTTGACAATAGATAAAAAAGGAAAAGTTAGGGCGACAGTTAATGAAGGAGTTACTTTAGAAGAAGGAAGCGCAGCATCACATCTTTTAAAAGCAACAGAGGATAGTAAAAGAATAGTTAACGTTGATGCAACTGATAAAAATACTGTTGCTAAGAGTGGAAATCTTTTTACAGGAGGAGCATTTGGGGGAAGCACTGTTAATGATGATGGAAGTATAACAGCCACTCAAACAGTAAATCCTAATCATACAAAAATTAAAGAAGATTTTATTGGTCAGAAAGAAGGAGTAACAATTCTTCATGAAGTAGTGGAAGCATATATAGGTGCCGTTGAATCACCAGGAGCTAAACCAAATAGTCAAGAATATGTATCTGCCCACAAAAAAGCAAATAATTCAGATTCTAGACGAAATATTAGTTTTGGCTATAAGCCTGAAATAAGTAATGTAAATTATACTACATTGAGAGGAGATGTCACAATGTATGTTACCAAAGGTAGAAAGAGAAAAGTTTTATATAAAGAGAAGAATTTTAAATTACAGAAAAAATAGAAATTATGTATTCCAAAAAAATATTCCTATTTACTATTTTAATTATTTTGCCTGTATTAGCTTTTTGTCAAAAAAAAGAAAAATTTAATATTTTAAAGATAGATTCGACAGATACAAGTTACCTTCTTAAAGTAAAGAAAATTGAAAATTCAGTTAAGGGAGTTATTATAATCCCTAAAAGCAATAATAATCTTAAAGAGATTAATAAAGTTAAAATATATGATAATATAAAAATTTTGGTGAATGAGATAGACTTAAATATTACAAAATCAGATTCTCTGTTTTCTCCAGATATTGAAGGTAAAAAGATTTGGAAGGATAGCGAATATTTTTCTGTTTTTATAACTAAAGAGTTAAAATGCAACATGCAAAAAATAAACTAGATAGGTAATGTAGTAAACAGGGTCATATTAAAAAATATGATTTTAAATAATTAAAAGTCTCCCCGCTAGCGCTCGAATGTCAAATTAGCGGCTAGCGCTCGATTCTATCGAGTGCCGTTTACGAGTAAGTTAATAGAGTTTTACTTTTATATAAGCCACGTTATTTTAGTATAGCGTGGTTTTTTGTTTTTAAGAATATGCTTGTTTGGCTTTGTAGTCTCTAATTACAAGATCAAGAAACTTTATTACTATTAGCTTGTCATCTCCCGTCATATCTTGAATTGTTTCAAATCGATTTAATAAGTCTTTATCTTTTATAGTTATGATATCATCACTTAATAAAGCGTCGGCAGATATTGCAAGTGCATCTGCTATATTTTTTAAAGCATCAGCAGGCGGAATACTACTTCCTAACTCATATCTCGATAAACTCTTATTATTTACCCCAGAAAGTTCGGCTAACTCATTTTGAGAAAAACCCTTTTGTTGTCTATATAATCGTATACGTTCTGCTATAGTCATTATTGAGAATTAGAATCTTTTTACACCTCTTTAATGCGAATATAAGACAAAATCTAGTCGTAAAAAATAATAAATCTTATATAAGTCTTTGTTAATGTTCTCGAAATAGTTACTTTTGAGACAAATATGAGAATAGTAATTTTTTAATCTTTTAAGATGACTAAACTTAATACTTCCAATCCAAACAATTACAAATACACCACAAAACACTTAGAAGTTCATGTATTAGGCGGTTTAAAGCTAAATAAACTAGAGAGTTTACGCGTAACGCTCAGCATACAAAAGTTAAAGTCAACCAATATTTTACGCCACTCCATAGATTTATACAACGATACTCAAGTAGAAAAGTTTGTTAGAAGAATAGCCGAACGCTTAGAGATTGGAACTAGTATAACAAGAAAAGTATTACAAGAATTAACACACGAATTAGAGAACTACAGATTTTTACTGCTTAGCAAAGAGGAACAAGCTAATAAACCACAATACAAAACTTTAAATGCCAGTGAACTGCGAGCCGCAGAGGCATTTTTAAAGAAGGGGAATTTGCTAAAAAGAACAAATGAGTGCATCGGCAAAAGCGGAGTAATCGGTGAGTACACTAACCGCTTGCTGATGTATCTCATATTTACAAGCAGAAAAACTAACAATCCGTTACATTGTATTAGTTTAGGAGGTAGCGGAGTTGGAAAAACACACTTACAATCTAAGGTTGCAGAGCTAATACCCGAAGAAGACAAAGTAGAAATAACAGTACTCTCAGCCAATGCTTTTTATTACTTCAATCGTACCGAATTACAACATAAACTTATTTTAATCGAAGATTTAGACGGCGCAGAAAGTGTGTTATATCCACTACGAGAATTACAGTCTAAAAAGAGAATTACCAAAACGGTTGTACATAAAGATAGAAAGGGAACAACAAAGACGATTCATTTAACGGTTGAAGGACCAGTAAGTGTATCGGGTTGTACCACACAAGAAAGTGTTTATGAAGATAATAGTAATCGTAGTTTTTTGCTGTATATCGATGAAAGCGAGGAGCAAGACAAACGTATTATGAACTATCAGCGATTAATAAGTGCAGGTAAACTCAATGAAGAAGAACAAATAGAAGCTAGAGAATTACTAAAAGATGTACAAAGAGTACTCAAACCTATTAAGGTAATCAATCCTTATGCGGAACATTTAGAGTTACCACAATCCGTGTTTAAACCAAGAAGAACTAACTCACATTATTTACAATTTATAGAAGCAATTACCTTTTACAAACAATATCAAAGAGAACAACACGTAAATGAAGAAACAGGCGAAATGTATATCGAAACCACAATTGAAGATATCGAAGAAGCTAACGAATTAATCACAGAAGTTTTACTTAGAAAATCAGATACGATAACAGGAGCATGTAGAGATTATTTAGAGAAGTTGAAAAGATATTTATTTATAGAAAACAAAACAAGTTATACTAGCTCAGAAATACGAAAAAACCTACGGATAAAAGAAACTACATTACGCCGTTATCACAAACAACTTTTAGAAGAAGGTTATATCAAAAAAGTCAAAGGAAAGAAAGGTCAATTATATCATTATGAAATTATAGATATTAATGAATATACAAACCTTAAAGATCAAATAAGTAAGGCGTTACAAGATTGTACAGATCAAATCAACCTTGTTAACTGAGTTTGTCGAAGTTCGCTACTTCGCTATAGTTCGTCACTACTTAACGGCGAAGTTAACATAAACAGTAAGAGTTTATTGTAACTAAAGTACATCTTTTAAAAAAACACAACCGACCTATGAAAAAATTACAGTTACAAAATCAGAGTTATAAAGTGTTGTTGGTTAGTTTTAAAGAGTGGTTAGACATCTTAGGTTATGCAGAAAGTACGGTGTATTATTTACCAAATCACTTACAAGAGTTTTTTTATTATCTGGAACAAAGCTGTATTAAGAATATCAATCAAATTACTACGCAAACGGTAAAAGATTATTACAGCTATTTACAAGAACGAAGCAATCAAAGACAAAGCGGAGCCTTAAGTAAAAGTTACTTAAACAAACACCAACAAGCCTTAAAGAAGTTTAAAGAATATTTACAACATCACAATCATAGAGGAATTACGGTGCATCTAAAATCAGAAGAAAACCCAACTGAAGAAAAGATTAATATACTTACCAAATCCGAGATTAAAGAACTATTTAATGCGACGAATTATAGTCATCACGAGCAGCGATTTAGATTACGAGACAAAGCTATGTTAGTAATACTCTACAGCTGTGGACTTAGACGAAATGAAGCTGTACACTTAGATGTTAGTGATATCCTTTTTGATAAAGAAAGAATTTTAGTTAGAAAAGGCAAGAATTACAAAGAACGTTTTGTACCTATTAATCGTAAGAATGCAGCAATCTTAGAAGATTATATCTACGAAGCTCGACTAGAGTTTAAAGATGCCCATGTAAGTGAAGCCTTATTTATGAGTAAGCAAGGAAAGCGTATGCAAGGAATGAGTTTTGCTAATCGATTAGAAAAGTTAGTACAAGTCACTGCTAATAAAAGTATTATTGATAAAAAGATTACACTTCACACATTACGTCACTCCATAGCTACGCATCTATTAGAGCATGAAGTAAAGCTAGAAAATATCAAAACCTTTTTAGGGCATAGCTCTTTAGAATCTACACAAATCTATACACATCTATTAAAAACAATACATCAAGATGAATAATTATAAAAAGTACTTAGAAAAAGAGAACTACAGAGAAAGTACGGTTAAAGGTTACATGATACAAGCAAATAAGTTTATAGCTTGGAGCAAAAACAATCACACCAATCCAGAGCGTATTGATTATAAAACACTATTAAAATACATTAAGTACCTACAGAACAGAAGAACAACAAAGAAGACTGTAAAGCATAAAATAGGAAGTCTAAAAGTATATTTTAACTATCTACTCTCAGAGAATTACAGAGTAGACAATCCAATAGAAAATATTAATATTAAAGGCGTAAAAAGGATAACGAATTACAATTTGCTTGAAGCTGACGAACTAGAAGATTTATACTACAGTTACCAAACAGAATATATAAAAGACCCATACCATAGCTTAACAGCAAAACGCAATAAAGTATTATTAGGGTTGTTAGTCTATCAAGGTTTAACTACCACAGAACTGATACATTTAGAACTTGAAGATTTACAATTATACAAGGGAAGGGTTTATATAAAAAGTGGAGCAAGAAGTAACAGCAGAACTCTAGAATTAAAATCATGGCAAGTCATAGAGTTTTTAGAATACATAAAAGAGATTAGAGAAGAAATCATTACAAGAAAAAATATAGAAAGTAATCGCGTATTTATCCCAAACAACGCAAGATTAGGTAATACGATACAACACGTTTTAAAGAAGTTAAAAAAGAGGAATTATAAAGTAAAGAATGTACATCAAATACGCGCAAGTGTAATTACGAATTGGTTAAGGCATTATAACTTACGAGAAGTACAAATCTTAGCAGGACATCGATATATCAGTTCCACAGAAAGATATGTACAAGACGATTTAGAAAGTTTACATGAAATCGTTAACAACTTCCACCCGATAAGTTAATTATGAAAAGAGAAATAAAAACATTAAATTATCTTTGTAAACCCAAAACGGTAACGATTATGGATTTAGAAGCAAGAAAATATGAGTTTATACAAAAGTTGTTTCATATTAATGAGACTCTTTTTAATAAGCTAGAAACGATGATCGACAAAGGAATTAAAGAATCAGATAATTTTTATACTACAGAGGTACAAGAATTAAAAGAAAGAGCACAAGCATCTTTAGAAGCTATCGAAAAAGGAGAAACAAGATCTATCAAAGAATTTAAGAAAGAAGTTGACCATTGGAAGAATCAAAAAGCTATGTAGTAGAAATTACCTCAAAAGCCGAGCAGTACTACTGGAATTTATTAACTCACCTGTACGAAACCCATAGTGTTGAAAGTGCTAATAAAAAATCAGATGAAATTATAGCATTAGCTATGTCTTTAGAAATTAATCCAGAAAGAGGAAGTTTAGAAGAAGATTTGGCTAGTTTTAATAAAGAGTTTAGATCATTGATTTACCCTATAACAAAACGTAATACAATTAAGATTATCTACTTTATAGAAGTGTCAACAAATACAGTTTATGTCACAGATTTTTTTGCTACTTCAATGAATCCATTAAGAAGGAAGAAAAGAAGTTAAAAGCTTCGCAACTCCGCTTCGCTTCGTTGCTCGTTAAAAACCAATCAGTACGTATTGCCCCACAACTTTAAATCCAGCCAGCTCGTTCCTCTCTTCTCTCTGTTTTTAAAGTTGTTCCGCTCACCAGCCACATCACCAAAGCAAAGTTACATAATAGCTGTTATAATACTCTTGCGTAAACTCCAGGTAGTTATAACACTATTATGTAAAATTGCCGCACTTCCAACGCTCCCATACTGAATGAAAAACAAGTCATTTTAAAAGCATTGGCTTCTCTGCTTCGTCATCAACCGCAAAACCCAATACTTTTAAAACGTTTACTTACTCTTGACGGAAAAAGAATCAAAACGTTTTTAATCATAACGCAACAGCGGCTGCAGCTGCGAGGAGTTGCGTTATGATTTAAAATGACTTGTTTATAGGTTACGTCCACTCAAAAAGCGTTTGGGCGCATGGATGAAGGGAGTATTTTACATAATTTACATTATAAGTACCTGACATGAAATACAAGTGTATTATAATGCCAATTATGTAAGATATCGAGGGAGTGGAAGCCAGTAAAAGACAAGGGTTTTACTGGCGCGGATTAGGTTAGTTTTTTTATCTTTGGAATAGGAAAAGAAGATGCTATGGACGTTCAATTTTTTTATGATTTTGGTAGATAACCGTTAAAAAAGTGTGCCTGTTTTTAAAAAAAACGCGTAAACTACTATCCTTTTGGATTGAAACATAAAGGCTATAATAACAACGTTTCTTCACTTGGAAACTCCACAGCTCAAAAACTGGGGTATCTTGGACAAGAACATCAAGATGAACTTGGACTTGGTTGGATATCTTATAAATGGAGAAATGCTGACCCAGCTTTAGGTAGATTTTTTGGAATAGATCCTATTGCTGAAGATTATCCAAATCAAATATTGTATCAATTTGCATCAAATAACCCTGTTTGGAAAATAGAGATTGAAGGACTTGAAGGGTTTGTTCCTAATGGAAATGATGTAATTAATGGTCTTGGATTTGGAGTACATACTGTTTTTCCATCACAAGATCCAATAATATCCCGTCCAACAATTACTCAAGTAGGAGGAGGTACTGGTCGTTCGGGTGATTACGTAAAAACTAATAGAAGTAATAATAGCTCTGTGAAATTCCACACAAATGAACCATTAATTACTGATGTAAGAGTTGAAGTTTCAAGCTCTTTAGGGGCAGATGGATTACAAATTATACAGACCGTTAATGCAGAGCAACTTAACAATCCTGATCTTCAAGAAATGAATATTAATGGTGAAATTAGAACAGCATTTGTTGATGGTGGACCAAATTCTCCAGGACAATCAGGAAATGGAAATTATTACAATAGTGAAGATGATTTGAATGATGTAAATTATGCCAATGCAATTTGGGATAATAATACAAGCACTGGTCAGATTACTATATTTGATATTCCAACTGCTGTTGTAGGGTATAATATTAAAGATATAACTTTTGATACAACTTTTGTTTTAACGAATTACGGAGGTTCGGGTAAAGATCAAGTTGTTGGCTCTTTTACATGGAGTTTTAGTAGAGATAAAGATGGAAATATAATACCTCATGCTACTCCTGTTAAAGCGACAAGTAATTTTTCTGAAACATCACAAAAAATAATTGATTATGAAAAAAATAAATAAGAATATATTTATCATATTAATTCTCTCAGGTCTATTGAGTTGTAGCTTATCCTCTCAAAGAACTTTAAAAGTTGAAAATAAAATGACATTAAAACAATTTGATGAAAAAGTATTAATGTATTGCTCTATGATGGAATCTGAACAAGATTTTAATGAAAAGGAGTTGACAATTATCTTGAAATTATATAATACCATATATACATTTGATACGCTTGATAACAACAATTATAAAAAATATATTCATTTTTTTAAAGATAAGTATATGAGTGAAATTATTTCTAAACTAGAGTTTAAAATATCAAAAGGTATGGGTTTGTACTCTGAAAAAAAGAAAATGCATATTTTTCCTTCAAGTAAAATTTCAACATATGATACATACATAATTGGTAATGGGTCAGATTAGCCCCCCCTCGCTAGCGCCCGAATCCTTTCGGGTGCCAAGTAAGAGTATTCAATAACATTAATTAAATATAATAGCCACAACATTTTTATAAGTGTTGTGGTTTTTTTTGTTTAGTTTTTATATTTTAGTAAAGCTATGAGTAGAAAATATAAATTCCATAATGGATCAGGCATTTATTTTGTGTCTTTTACTACAGTATATTGGGTAGATGTATTTACAAGACAAATTTATTTCGATGTACTGGTAGATAGTATAAAGTATTGTAGA
>NZ_CANMAX010000014.1 GCF_947495995.1 uncultured Tenacibaculum sp. | reverse complement strand
GAACAGTTTTTAAGTTTATTTGGTTAATAAGTAAGAGCCTTTTGCAAACCCCTAATTGCAAAAGGTTTTTTCTTTTTTATGAGTTTTTAGTATCGATGAATTGTAGGAGAATCATTTTAACGTATTTATTTGCCTTCTAATCATCAGAGGTATGTTTGACATCGATTTCTAAAGGCTTTCAAGGAATAAGAGTCCTATCTTTGAAGTGTAAGTAAGTAGTAAGTATTGCACTATGTAAGTTTTCAATTTTAGTGTTAAGAACAATTTTTAAGTTTATTTGGTTAATAAGTAAGAGCCTTTTGCAAACCCCTAATTGCAAAAGGCTTTTCCTTTTTTTACAGTCACGTTTTTTTGAAGTTATCATTATAAAACAGTTTAACGTATTTTAATGGTTTTTAATCTTGTTTATTAGTGGTTTACGTCGATTTATAACAGATTTCGATAAAGAAGTATAGTATATTTGAAGTGTAAGAAAGAAGTAAATATTAAAATATATAAGTTTTCAGTTTTTTCATTATTTGAATATTCCTTCTAGTCTAAGTGAAGGATTTTAGATTTATTTGATTGGTTAATAGGAGCCTTTTGTAACCCCAATTACAAAAGGCTTTTTCATTTTTAAAGAGGTTTATTATAGAAAATGAAGAGTATTGCAGTTTAACGGTTTTACAGGTTTATTTATCTTGTTTATTAGTGTTTTACATCGATTTTTAGCAACGGGGAATAAACAAGAGTTATATCTTTAGAGTGTAAGAAAGAAGTAGATATTAAGATATATAAGTTTTCAGTTTTTTTCATTATTTGAATATTCCTTCTAATCTAAATGAAGGATTTTTAGATTTATTTGATTGGTTAATAAGAGCCTTTTGCAAATCTCAATTGCAAAAGGCTTTTTCTTTTTTTTACAGTTTGCTGAAAAAGAACAATGAAACAAAAACAGCTTAACGATATTACTTGTGTGTTTGTCCTGTTTATAGCGGTTTTACATCGATTTCTAAAGGTTTTCAAAGAATAAGAGCGCTATCTTTGAAGTGTAAGTAAGTAGTAAATATTACAATATGTAAGTTTTTAGTTTTTCATTATAGAAAACGCCCTTCTACATAAAGTGAAGGTTTTTTAGATTTATTTGGTTGATTAATGAAGCCTTTTGTAACCCCAAATTGCAAAAGGCTTTTTTAATGAAAATAATTGAGACAAAACTGACATTTTTTAAAGTATAAAAACAACTCGTCTATTCATAATTGTATTTTGTCTATAGTTAAATAGATCGCACCGATATTTCAAAGAATATTTTAGAAAAGCGAATTACTTTTGAAGTGTAAATAAGTTTTTTAGAACAGTTTTTAAAATTAGATAGAAGTTTCCCAATCTATAAAATTATAGATAACAATATATAAGATTTTATTTTTCATTACTTGAAAAACCCGCTTCTACTCAGAAGCAATTAGATTTATTTGGTTGATAGAATCCTCTTACTCTCAAAAGTAGGAGGATTCTTATTTTAAAGCACTTGAACCAAAGTACCACTTTAGTGTAATACCGATATTTGTAAACTTAAATCCGGCAACTGTAGCAGATGCAATATTGGTGTGCTGACCGAATACATGTAATAAAAAACGTGAAGAAAATTTATAACCTAATTTAGATTGAAGTCTGTATGTGAACTGGCTATCATTATCATCTATAAACTGTAAACCCGTAGCTCCATTAATCCAATAAAACCAATTTTTAGGTTTTACTATATTTTCATCTTTTAAAAGTTCTAAGAAAATTTCTGTGTTTTGAAACTTTTCTGGACTAAAATATATTGCTGGAACTTGTTGAGCGAAAGTGATGTATTGATAATTAAAACCACCTTTTAAAACGGGAGAAGATATAAAGTTATAATACAATGAAGTAAAAAATAAATTACGCTGATTTCCATCGCTTAACTGCGTTAAAAAATACTGATTGAACCAACCAAAATTGAAATTCGTATTAATATTATAGTTGATATAATAGTTGTCATTTACGATTTGTCTATTTAATAAATCAGCATTAAAATTTTCAAGTTGTTTACTGAAACCTATTTCTACATTGTGAAGATTCAAAGGTTTTATTTGAAAAGCTATGTTAGTAGAAAACTGATTATAACTAATGTTTTGAGAACTAACTTTGTTCATACCGAAACTAGAAACGAATTTTACTCGCGGAATTAATAAATAATTTAAACCACCACTAAAATTTATTGCACTTGTAGATACTCCAGTATTTTGATTTTCGGTGTCTCTTAAATTCAATCCACCAGTTAAAGTTAATCTAGCATTTATAGGGAATTCAATTTTTGTATCGGAATTGTAAGATACGTTATCTCCACTATCAAAACTATAATTGAAGGTTTGTTTTAGATGAGGTGTAAATTGTAAGAATAATTTTTCTTGTAATCCTAAAGCATCTTTCTGACCAGGGAAAACTTCTAGAGTTTGTTTAATTGCTGCTAAAGATTTTTTGTATTCACTATTAGCAAAATATGCATTTGCTATTCCTAAGTTTCCATCAAATGAAGAAAGGTCTTTATCTAAAATCTTCTGATAATTACCAATACTTCCACCAATATTACCTCTGTAAATTTGTAACGATGCATTTAAAGCGTGAATCCAATTGCGTTCACCATATGCGTCATATAATTTCTGAATTACATTTTTAGCTTTAATATTTTTCTTATTCCATATTAATGCCTGAACATATCTTTCTTTAGTGCGTTCTGTAAGTGAACTTTCTTCAATATTAGGTAATTTAGTTATAGCGTTTTCGGCTAACTGTAAGGCTTTTTGATCTTTCTTTTCTAAATGTGCAATTAAACTTAAACCATTAAAAGAAACTATTGAATCTTGTAAAGTTACTCTATTTTTGAGGTAATTGTTTTTTGCAGATTCATAATCTTTTTTTGCAAGAAAAATATTGGTTTGCAGTTGTGTAGTTTCCTTATCATTTTTAAAATATTCTAAATTTTTATCAAGAATAGCCAACGCACCATCATAATTTTCATTTTTGAATAATTTATCAGCTAAACCTAGCCGAATATATTTTCTAGAAATCATTGCATTCGGATTTTTAACTGATACTTCCAATGCTTTATTAACATAAATAAGTGCGTTATCGTAATCTTTAAGATTCGATAAAGTATTTGCATATCCTAAGAGCGCATTAAAGCTTTTAGCATCTTCTTTTAATAAACCTTCGTAATAATCTTTAGCAGTTGTGTATTTCTTTCCCCAAAGCAGAGATTCTGCATAGTTTAATTTTACTTCAAAATCTTTAGGATACGTTTTCAAAAGTTCATTGAATAAACCTGTGGCTTCATGGGTACTTCCGGTTAAACCCAAAGCTCTTCCATAACAAACTTTTGCAGTTTTATTATTGGGTTCCTTTTTTAGTACGTTTTCAAAAAAAGTTTTAGCATTTTTAAAATCACCAGTTTCAAGCATTTTAAAGCCTTTGTTCATATCAATTTGAGCACTGATGAAATAGAAATTTAAGCAAATGAATAGTAATGCGAGGGACATTTTTTCTTTCATATAATAAGTGTGATTACAATTAAGCAGTATCTAAATATACTTTATATTTTACTAAAGCATATCAGTCAGTCTAAAAAAAATAGAAATTTTAAGTTTTTTTTATGTATTTTAGGAATGCCGTAAATACATGAAATTGAAATTACTACCCCCGAAATCAATTCGTCCAGAACAAATATTTATGCTTAGTGCATTGTTTGTGAACGCTGGTAATTACTTATACAATTTAGTTGTAGGAAGAATGCTAGGACCAACAGCTTTTGCTGATGCTGCCATACTAATTACTTTTTTACTTGTACTTTCTTTTATTGCAATGACTTTTCAGCTCGTAACTGCAAAATACACTGTGATTTTTGATGATGAAGTTGAAAAAAGTTTTGTAAAATACGTAACTAAAAGAACCTTAATAGCAGGAGTAATATTAGGAATTATAATTGTACTATGCTCTAAATATTTACAGCAAACCTTTAATACAAGTACTTCGTTAATGTTTTCTGTTTTTGGAATTGGAGTACCTATTTATTTTCTAATGAGTGTAAATAGAGGTGTATTTCAAGGGAAGAAAAAGTTTGTAGATTTATCTATTACATATCAAGGTGAAATGATTAGTAGATTGGTAGTTACAATACTATTATTGTACTTCGTAACAAATGCTGAATCATCTGTATTAATAGCAATTGGAATATTAATTTCTTTGTTGTTTAGCTTATTTCCATTCACATTAAAAAGTACTATTAGAACGGATTTTAAGCTAAATGATTCGCAAAAGAAATTAGTAATAAAGTTTTTTATACTCACAGCATTTTATGAGTGTACGCAGATCATAATTAATAATAGCGATATATTATTAGTTAAACATTATTTCGATAATTATAACGCAGGTTTATATGCTTCTTTAGCTCTAATTGGTAGAGTGGTTTATTTTGTTGCTTGGATGTTTGTAATGTTATTATTACCGGCTGTAGTGAACAAAGAAAAGGAAGGTTTACCTCACGGATCAATATTATTGAAATATGTAGGATATATAACATTATTGTCGTTTACTATCGTATTAGGAAGTTTTTTATTTCCTGAGTTTGTGGTTAATGTTTTATTTGGGGAAGCATATGTTTCTATTGCGCCTCTTTTATGGAAATATGCTTTGGCCACTTCTATTTTTGCAATTTCTAATGTATTTGCATATTACTTTTTATCGATAGATCAGTATATACCAGTAGTCATTACTGGAGTTTTAGGAATAACTCAAGTACTTCTGATTATTTACTTTCATGAAAGTTTAGAACAAGTTGTTGTAGTACAAATAATAGCGATGCTAATTTTACTTATAGTACAATTGTTCTTTTTCTTTTTTAAAACATTCAAAAAACAAGTTGCTTAACGATACTAATTTACATTTGAACTGCATTTTAGTATTTGTTGTCGAAACCAATTGTTTTTTAATGAATTAAAGTAGAAATTTAAGTACCACTTAATATATTTAAATTATGAAATTAGCTATAGTTACCGCATTTCCCCCGAGTAAAGTAACACTAAATGAGTATGGTTATCATTTAGTAAAACAGTTTAGACTAAACGGTAGGGTAGATGAGTTGGTATTATTAACAGATGAGGTTGTTACAGAAAAAGATGTAGTTTTTGAAGAAGAAGGATGTAAAATAACCATCAAAAATTGTTGGAAATTTAATAGTTATAAAAATATGATAACTGTTAACAAAGCTTTGAATGAAACAAAACCAGATGCTGTATTATTCAATTTACAGTTTTTAAAATTTGGAGATAAAAAAATACCAGCAGCATTAGGTTTAATGTTACCGTATTTATGTAAAATTAAAAGATTACCAACTATAGTATTATTGCATAATATTTTAGAGCAAGTAGATTTAAATAGTGCAGGTATCACAAAAAATAGATTACTTCAAAAAGCATATAATTTAATAGGTTCTATATTAACTCGTTTTTTATTGAAGGCTGATTATGTAGCTTTAACAATTCAAAAATTTGTAGATACTTTAAAGAATAAATACAAAACAGATAAAGCTGTTTTAATACCACACGGAACTTTTGAAATGCCACCCGAACCAGATTTTAATCTACCAGAAGGGCCAAAAAAAGTAATGGCTTTCGGTAAGTTCGGAACGTATAAAAGGGTAGAGGTCATGATTGAAGCTGTTGAAAGAGTGAGAGAATTAACCGATGAGAATCTAGAAATTGTAGTTGCAGGAACTGATAGTCCAAATACACCAGGTTACATTGAAGAAATGAAACAAAAATATGCTCATGTTCCAGGGTTGCATTTTACCGGTTATGTTGCTGAGGAAGATGTACCAGTTATTTTTGGAGAAAGTACAGTTGTGGTATTTCCATATACATCAACAACAGGAAGTTCTGGGGTTTTACATCAGGCAGGAAGTTATGGGAAAGCTGTAATTATGCCTAATCTAGGTGATTTAACAGATTTAATTCAAGATGAAGGATATAGAGGAGAATTCTTCCAGCCAGAAGATGTTGAATCTTTAGCAACAGCAATAAAAAATGTAGTAACAAACGATGATTATAGATTAGAATTAGCAAAAGCTAATTATAAAGCTGCTGCTTCATTACCTATGTCAGAAATTGCCGAAATGTATTTAGATTATTTCGATAAAATAGCACAGAAAAAAACAGTTGTAAAACATGCTTAATCTTTTTTGGGAGCGATAAATTCGTAAGAAGGTTTTTTGTCCCCATCCTTATCAATAAACCCAAAGTGTTTTTGCTTGTTTCTTTTCCAAGGTAGTTTACCAGCTACAGCAGAAGGAATATTTTTAAAATCATAAAGGGTCCAAGACAAATGCGAAACATTATACTTAGTAAAATGGTTTTGCATTTTTTTATGATATGTTGCTTGAGAATTTTTAGAATCACCTGTAAATAAGTTCCAAATACTTTTATAGGAAGGAACTCCGTATTCCTCAACTAATATTGGTTTTTTGGTTACTTCTTTTAAATCACTAAGATCATTTTCAAAATTATCATTAAAATGATGAAAGGCAACAATATCAACAATATCTGTTAAGTTTTTCGCTGCTTTAAAGTTAGACCATCCCACGGTTATTAAATGATTTTTATCGTACTTTTTAATTTCCTTAGCCATGTATTCTAACCATTTTAAAACATTTTGTTTTCCTCTGTTTTTAAAATCTAAGTCAGGTTCATTTTTAATATCCCAAGCAATAATAGTTGTATCATCTTTAAACCTAGAAACGATAGTTTCTGCGTGACGATGTGTTAATGTCCAGTCTTGTACAGCATAATCACCATAAAAATCAAATAAAGTAACAATCACTTTTAAATTATGCGCTTTAGCAATATTAATGGTAGTTTCTAACTTCTTTAATTTTTCATCAATTACGTTTGCTTTTCCAAAATCTTCATACTGAACAAAAATTCGTATCGTATTTAAATTTAATTGCTGAATAAGTTTAAAATCTTCTTGAATAACTTCTGGATCGAATTTTTTTCCAAACATATCCCAAGGAGTTTCTTGCGGATAGTAATTAATACCTTTCATTTTAAAAGGTTTTTGGGCTAAAAAGATAGTGTCGTTTTTTGTAGTTGCATAACCGTTATTTGTAGGTTCATCAGGGTTAGGATTATTAGATTCTTTTACCAAATGTCGTATTCTCCAAAAGCCATCTTCTAAAAGCATCATTACTTCATAAGTAGAAGCCAGTTCAGTTTCAAAAACAAATTTTCCATCTTTAAAAACACGCTGGTATTCTAAAACTTTTTGATCTGTAAAAGTTACTAGTTGACCATCAGCACTGTAAAAGTTCAATTTTGGTTTGTGTTCTAAAGTAGTAGTTTCAACAGAAACCTTATTTTCTTTATTGTATTTTATGGTATTAAGAAGATTTTTTTGAACACTGTCGGTATAGTAATCTTTAACTCCATAAGGATTATTTTCTCGATATGCTATATTTTTAATATGCCATGCATTTAAATAATCTTTTTGAATTTCTTTCAATGTTTGTTCTTCCATCGGACGCCCAGGGTTTTCTAAAGAAGTCCATTCTATTCGAGGAAGATATACATCTACACTTTCTATAGGTAAATGTAAAATTGAAGCTCGATCTGCACCAGTATTCAAAAAGTTGAATACAATACTAATTCCGTACATACATATTGAACTCAGGAAAACAAAAAGAAAAACGAGAAGAATTTTGTGTCTTTTTTTGGTAGTCATATTAATTTTTTAATTCTTTTTGGTTAAACTTTTTAGTTACACCACCAGCTTTTAAAACAAAATTATAGATGTCGTTTCTATAATAATCTGGGTGTAAATAAAAATTAGCATAACCTTTACGAGTGGGAACTTCTTTTATATCTATAATTGAATCGTTTCTAACGATATTTAGTTTTGTGTAAAATCCATCAGGAATAAGTTGATTCATAAAACTTTTAATGGGACCAATTCTAATTTTTCTATTATTAGAAGAAAATTCAGTTGTAAAATCATCAAAAAGTTTTTTAAACCTTGTAGTTATGGTATCACTTTCAGCCATTCCGTCTACATAAGCGAAGGTTTTCCATGTTTCTTCTTTTTCAGGATGAAGCATTTTGCCTGTAGCAATTCCATTAATAGTATTTCCGTAGGTAGTAAGATAAGTCCCGTCAGAATTTTTTATAACAAAAATTACATGAGTACCGTCGCAAACAATATTTTTAAATTGATCTCTAATAATTGAGGTTTTAAAACTTGCAATTTGATTTCCATCAGCAAAATCGTGAAAACGAGTAGCAGTGATATTAAAATCTACGGCATTGTTAGGATACACTTCTGTAGTAATTTCTTTAGAAGGTGTGCCTTTACATTCTGAATTCACCAAAAATCTACCTGATTTTTCATAAGAGAAAATGGTTTTCCAAGTCGTTAAGTTTTTAATTTCTTCATCAGAAGTAACAATTCTACTTTCAAATTGATGGTTGATTGTAACTTTAGTATCATCAAGTAATGGATTGTCAAATTGGTCGGCCGGACAAACAGTAAGCATAAAGTAATCTACACCACCAGCAACAATACTTGGCGGACCAGCATAAGATTCCATAACAACTTTCTGATTTGCAGGAATTATATAAATATCATCTGTTAGTAAGGTTTTGTCATTATGAATAACCTTCCAAGTTAATGCGCCTCTTTTATACGACATGTGTTGAGGTATTGTAAATGAAAAAGTATTATTATTAATTTCTGGATTTAATATAGTTGTACTGTATGAATTTGTGCAATACAATGCAATATCGTTTATCGTAGAAGTAAATTGTAATACCAAAGGCACATCTGCACTAGATTGTTTTACAGGAGTTAACAAGGTAACTTTTACAGCCTCTTCGTTATTTATGCCTTTAAATGAAGAGAAAATAAATACCAACAGTAATTGTAATATGATATGTTTCTGTTTGATTATCATTAATTAGGATTACCAATATAATTATCTGTTTCTACTTTAATGTATTTAAAATTAGTTCCATCAACACGAATAAGATTATTTCTTAAATGTGAGTGCTTTCTATCAGGAACTATTTTTCGAGCTATTTCTTTATTAGGCAAACCATTAACAAAACAATATTCTAATTCATCATAAATTACTTTCAAACTATCAATTTTAACTGGAGTAAAATTGAAGTTTTGACGACGTTGTTGTCTCACACTTTCTTGTAAATATGTATGATCTACCCAAATTAATTCTTTCTTTTCGTTATAATACGATGTGAGTAATTGTGTAATGGTTGCTTCTTCTGGTCCTGTATTAAAAAGACTTCCGTATATCTTATTGTTTTCAACTTGTAAGTTATTCAAACTTATTTTTTTGTATAAATCTGTTTTAGCAACATTACCTTCACAGTGTAAATTGAAAAGCGTAGGTTGTTCTTCAAATTCTGTAGGTGTAAATTCATCAGGATTAAAAATCTTTGGTATAGAGTCTTTGGTTTTAGACCATGCAATTCCTTCAAAATCTATTCTAAAATTAGAAGCTTCCTTTGGCATTAATTTATGCTTTACATGATGTTTTGCGTTAAATTGAGCAAGAAGTTTATAAGAGTCATTATATAAAGTCGCTTTTATAACTACATCAGCAGGCACATTATCAACATTCTGAATCGTACCAATAACAGCATAACTTTTTCCTTTTTTTACTAGCCTAGCTTGAAGCACTTCTAAAACAGGTTGCTTTAAAACATCTTCATGTAAAGTTTGTTGTGTTGTAACTCTTCGTCTACCGTGATTAAAGTAAGAAGTTTTATTAGTGATCATTAATTGATCTGGAGGAAGATCTGTATTCGGTTTAGGGATTTTAACAAACCATTTTCCATTTCTTTTAATTACTTCAAAAAAGTGTTCTACATCTATTTTTTCTAACGGAGTAACCCATTTGGTGTTTACTAAAGCTTTAGCTCTATTTTTAGTTCTATCTTTTATTTCTACTTGAATATCATTCAGTTTTGCATAAGAACTTAATAACCCATCATTAACTGCGATTTCTAGCATGTATTGATCTAATTCAATTTTACTTTCTGGATCAACAAAGGAATGTGCTTGTTGGAATCGTTTAAAATCTAATGCGTCGAAATAAGCTTTTACAACACTTTTTGGAGAAATTTGGGTCTTATTTTCTACATAGAAATGATACATTCCAAAACAAATAACTCCGATAACAAATATTCCCCAAACAATAGATAACTTCAGAATAAACTTAGAGAACTTTTTATATTTTATCTTGAAATTTAGATAATCTGAACGTTCTTGTCTACCTATTTTTAAAACTCTAACGGCAATAGATTGAATATTTACAAGAAGCAATGTTAAAATCACTGTGGAAAAAGGAATGATTCCCCACATTACTTTTTGAAATTTAGGAACATCTTCTTTAGGTAAAATTGTTGATAATGGCGGAACACCTAAACGTTCCCAAACCATAATTCCGTTTTCTAATTGACGTAATCGTTGCCATCCAGTAAAGTATAGTATAGGATCATAAAATTTATCGTTTGAAAAGATGTATTTTAAATTATACTTTTCAGGAACGGTTAAAAACTGTTGTAAAGATCCGAGTCCTTCGATTCCTCTAAACTTAGAGTTTTCCAAACGTTCTACAGCTCTGGTAGTAAGTTCAGGAAGTCTTCTTGCTGAATGATAATTTCCATCTACACTCATGGCATCAGTTTGCGCTCCTAACCAAGCAATTTGATCTCCAAATCCTAATGTTAAATATCGCCAATGATCATGCTGATCTTGACTTAAGAAATTTAAAATAGGAAGCATCTTTATTTTCTGAGGTTGAAGCGGACGAAAATATCCTAAACTAACAGTGAAAATAGACATGAATAAAATTGCTGAAGCTAATATTCCTCCTACAATTCGATGATTAACGGCACCAAAAGTGTTTTGATATAATTGTTTTAAATCTGTTTCTATAAAACGATATGCAAATTCTCCAAAAATTGGAACAGACATTATGGAGGCCCAAAGTGTAAAACGGTCTAATGTTAAAATATTGAAAGCATTATCACCCAATAGCATTTTAGGTATTGGTGTTGTTCCACCTGTTCCTAAAATAGTAAGCATGGTAATTGATAATCCAAAGAAAATATAACGCTTGTGGTAATATCTATAAAATATATATGGAAATAAGAAAACTAAAACTCCCCAAGGAATTAAGAAAAATACCAATCCAGAGGAAGTTACCTCTAAGAAATTGTCTCGTGATCCATGCGGAATAGGAACTTGTGTAATCGGATTTTTCTTTGTGTTTATCCAATATGGTAAAATACATACAATAATTAAGAACAAAGAAGTAAATCCAAACATCAGCATTCTTTTAAATAATTTAATGAATACTTGTATGAATATTTTTACGTTGACCTTTTTTAAACTACCGGCTTCTTCAGCAGCATAATCCATAATTACAGTACCTATTAAAGGGAAAATAAAGAATACCATTCCAAAAATAGGAGTTACATGATGAGAAGTAACAGTTACAGAAATTAAAGCAATAGCTTTAAAGAAATATTTATACTGACCTTTTTTTAGCCACAAATAAATTTCAGGTAAAGAGTGCATTAAAACAGAAATTCCGACAATACTTGGTAATTGCCCAAAAACGTGAAGTGTTTCTGCAAAGCAGGAAGAAAAAACGGCTAAAATAGCAGCATATCCAGCAACTTTTCTATTCCCTGTCATCAATAAGGAAAAACGATATGTTCCTGTAATAAATAAGAGTATCGCAATTATGGCAACAGTGAACAATCCGAATTTGAGTCCTCCAATATAAGAGAAAAAACCAATGGATTGATGAACTAACGGTGGATATCCCATAACTGTGAAACCAGTATACCAGCTGTAATTCCACGGCTCAAACCAACTGTTAGCATAATGATCTGCAAAGAATAAATGAATTAAAGCATCATACGTGTATTCAATAGTAAAGAATATACATGTGGTGTGGTATGCGATACCAATTAAAATTGCAGAGATTAAATATTTGTTGGTCTTCTTACTCAAATAATTTTTTTGATTAAATATACAATAAAGGTTAGCTCTTTTGAAATAGCATTCGTCGAATAAAAAACGTTATTGATCTAAAAATAAATTAAATGTCAGACTTTTACAAGTATAATTGTTATATTGTAATAACTTAATTCTTGAGTTATTGTTAACCAAAAACAAATAAAATAAGATGAAAATTGTAACCATTGACGATCAAACTCTAGTCTTGTTATCTGTCGAAAAGAAACTCTCAGATTTAGGCTATGAAGTTTACACTGCAAAGACAGGTCAAGGTGGAGTTGAGCTTATTGATAAAATTAATCCAGATTTAGTTATTGTCGACATCAACTTAAGACATATGTCTGGATTAGATATAGCAAAATATGTGAAAAATTCCCCCGATTTAAACAGCAAAGTCATGATTTTGTCTGGAGAAACCCAAGAAGAAACCATAATTAAAGGTTTTAGCTTAGGAATCGATGACTTCATGAAAAAGCCAGTGTCTCTTAATGAGATTGTTGCCAGGGTCAAAAAACTAATCGGAGACCCACAAGAAAAAAAGCAAAGTTCGCACTCAAGTAACGGATTAGTAAGAGAAAAATGTATTGGAGTTGTAATTCCTTGTTACAACGAAGAAGATCGATTACTTAGTGATGAGTTTACCAAATTCGTTTACGAAAATTTAGGTTATCATTTATGTTTTGTAAATGATGGAAGTACCGATAATACTTTACAGGTATTAAATAAATTAAGCGAAGGTAAAGAAGACTATATAAGCGTATACAATTGTGCTAAAAATGGAGGTAAAGCCGAAGCCGTAAGGCAAGGGGTTTTACATTTAGCAAAAAATGTAGAAATTGATTACATAGGTTTTTTAGATGCAGATTTATCTACAGACTTTAAAGATTTCGATGATCTAGTAAAAACTATCGAAAATTCAAATTATAAAATCGTAAGTGGTTCTAGAATTACTAGAATGGGGGCTAACATAAATAAACAGTCTACAAGACAATTAATAAGTATGACTATTAATTATGTTATCCAAAAGATTTTAGGTATGAAGTTTAAAGATACTCAATGTGGAGCTAAAATTATAGATAAAGACGTTATACCATTATTGTTTGAGAAAAAGTTCATCACTAGATGGCTTTTCGATGTAGAAATGTTTTTAAGATTAAAGAAGAAATATGGCGAAGAAACGAAGCAGTTAATTTGTGAGCAACCATTAAAGAGATGGGTGCATGCAGATGGTTCTAAGTTGTCCATGAGAGATTCTTTAAAAATAGCATTTCAGCTAACAAGAATTGCAGCACATTACAGATAATCAGTAATTTAATTTTTTTGTTTCTATTTTTAATTGTATATTGAACTCGGAAAGATTATTCATGCACGTCGGGGATATAGAAGGTGAGTTTATTTATTAACCATCACAACACTATCGCGTATGAAAATAGTTACTTTTGATCATAATAAATTGATCTTATTGTCGCTTAAAAAAAAGCTATCTGAAATTGGATACAATGTTGAAATTGCTAGAACAAGTGAACAAGCTATACAGCTAATTAAAGAAACAAATCCAGATTTAGTTACTCTAGATATTAGTGCATCAGATTATTCAGGATTAGACATTTTGAAGTATTTAAAGGAATCACATTCCAATGCTAAAATTGTCATGATATCTGAAGAGAATGATAGTATTGATATTGTAGATTTATTTGAATATGGTATTGATGACTTTATTAAAAAACCAGCAACTCTTAGTGAAATAGTTTTACGTATCAATAGAATTATCGGTACTTGTCCAATTCCTGATGAAGTATTATTCGATGGAGAAACAAGTATGGTTCGTGAAAAATCTATTGGAGTAGTTATACCTTGTTATAATGAAGAAAGTAGGTTGTCTGAATCAGAATTCAGAAGATTTGTTAGAACTAACATTGGTTATCATTTATGTTTTGTAAATGATGGAAGCTCAGATAATACTCTTAGAGAACTAGAAGAGATTAGTAGAGGTAGAGAAGATTACATAAGTGTTTTAAATTGCGAAAAAAACGGAGGAAAGGCAGAAGCAGTACGTTTAGGGATGCTGCATCTAGCAAAAAATAAAGATCTAAATTTTGATTACATAGGCTTTTTAGACGCAGATTTATCTACAGATTTATATGATTTTGACGATCTACTAAAAACAATAAACACAACAAATTATAAAATTGTTAGTGGTTCTAGAATCGAAAGAATGGGAGCTAATATTACGAAACAATCAGCTCGAAAGCTTATTAGTTTAACTATTAATTTTATTATCCAGCAAATTTTGGGAATGAAATTCAAGGATACTCAATGCGGAGCTAAGATTATAGATAAGGATTTAATTCCGTTACTATTCGGAAAGAAATTCATTACTAGATGGCTATTTGATGTAGAAATCTTCCTAAGAATGAAGAATAAATATGGAGATGTAGCTAAAGAATTGATATGTGAACAACCACTTAGAAGATGGATTCATGCAGATGGTTCTAAACTATCCATGAGAGACTCATTAAGTATAGGTTTCCAATTAACGAGAATTGCAACACATTATAGATAAAAAAAAGCTCCAATTTGGAGCTTTTTTTATTTTTGTCTGAACCAGTAAGCAGTTCTTCCTAATAAAGAGAAACCAATGTATCCTCTAATTTTTAGTTTGTCTGCTTCTTCTAATTTGATAAAACATTTGTATGTTTTTCCGTTTTTAGGATCTAAAATTTTACCACCAGACCACTCATCACCATCTTTTTTCAAACCAGTTAAAATGTTCATTCCTAAAATTGGTTTATTTTTATTTTTACCACTGCACTTATCACAAACAGCAGTTTGTCTTTCAGGATCAGTGATTTCTACGATCTTAGCATAAGCTTTACCGTCTTTTTCGTATACTTCAATAACACTATCAACTTTACCAGTTTCGTCATCTCTATTTTCCCATTTCCCAAAAATGCTTTGTGCACTTATTGAAGTTGAAACTGCAACTAATAAAAATGTAAAAATTAATTTTCTCATGTGTATTTAATATTTAATTTGTTCTAAAGCAAAAATTGTCATTTTTAGTTTTGATTAAAATGACAAATGTTAATTAATAATATTGAGCATCGAAATTATCGTGCCATTTTTCTTGTACGCGCATTATTTGTTCAATAACATCTCTTGCGCAACCTTCACCACCTTTTTTATCAGAAATATAAACAGATATTGTTTGCAATTCTCTAACAGCGTCACTTGGGCAACAAGGTATTCCTACTTTTTCCATAACAGGTAAATCAGGAATATCATCTCCCATGTATAAAACGTTTTCAGGTTTTAAATCATATTTTTTAACCAACTCTTCGTATTGATTAACTTTAGTATGTGCGCCTAAATAAATATCTGTAATACCTAATCCTTCTAAACGAGAACGAACTCCTTCGTTTTTTCCGCCAGAAATAATACACACTCTATATCCAGCTTTTACAGCTGCTTTAAGAGCGTAACCATCTTTAATATTCATTTGGCGAACTAATTCTCCATTAGGAAAAACAGTAACAATACCATTAGTTAAAACACCATCAACATCAAAAATAAAGGTGTTAACATCGTTAAAAAGTTCTTTATAGCTTTTATCCATTTTGGATTGATTTTGTTATAAGTTGATAAATTTCTTTTTGATTTGAATCTAACAAATCGATATGTCTTTCTATTGTTTTTTGATCATTTCTTTTAGCTGGACCCGTTTGTGCTGAATCTGGATTTACATGTTCTATTTTTGAAGCAGTTTCTTGTATTAAAGAATATAAAACTTCAAAAGGAACATCATAAGCTTCGCAAATATCATTCCCAATTTTGTACATATGGTTTACAAAGTTATTTACAAATACTGCTGCCACATGTAATTTACTTCTTTGGTCTGAGGTAATTCTGTATATCTTATTAGAAATAGTTGCTGCTAATTTTTCTAATAAAATGAAATCATTTTCATTTTCAGCTTCTAAACAAAACGGAATATGAGTAAAATCTACTTCTTTACTTTTAGAAAAACTCTGTAGCGGGTAAAAAATCCCTTTATTACCATCATTTTTAAGTGCATTTATAGAAACACTTCCTGAAGTATGGACAACGAATTTGTTTTTCGGAAATAAAGAAGAAACGTTTTGAATAGCATCATCTGATACAGCTATAATATATACGTCAGCATCAGAAAGTAAATTCAAATTATCGGTAATAGAAACATGTTGTTGAAAATCAGCGATTGAATTTATGTTTCGAGCATAAATTTGTTTTAAATCAACTTTATCGCAAGCTAAAAAAGCATGAGACAAATGATACGCAACATTACCACCACCAATAATAACAACAGAAATCATATAGGCGAAGATATTGAATTTATTTGAAGCTATGGAAAGCATTTAGTAATTTAGGAGCTAAATTTTTCAACATGGATTCAAATAAAAAACTAGGGATAAATTCAATTTGTACTCACGTAGGAGAGGTGAAAGATGAGCAATTCAAAGGAGCAGTTTCCCCAATATATTTATCGTCTTCTTATCAGTTTTATGATGTAGATATTAAACGTTATCCTAGATATTTTAATACACCAAATCAAGAAGCTTTATGTAAAAAAATAGCTGCTCTTGAAAAAACTGAAAACGCTTTAATTTTTGGTTCAGGAATGGCTGCTATAAGTACTGCAATGTTTGCTTTTTTACATAAAGGAGATCATGTTGTTTTACAACAGACTTTGTATGGAGGAACATATAATTTAGTTGTTGAAGAGTTTGATAAATTCGGAATTGAATATTCTTTTACAAATAGTTTAAAAATTGAAGATTTTGAGAAGGAAATTAAATCCAATACAAAAGTAATTTTTATTGAAACTCCTTCGAATCCGTTATTAAAAGTTGTAGATATAAAAGCGGTTGCAGATGTGGCTAAGAAAAATGGAATCATAACTATGATTGATAACACTTTTGCATCTCCAATAAATCAAACACCTATAGATTTTGGTATTGATATTATGATTCATTCAGCAACAAAATATATGGGTGGTCATTCAGATATTTTAGCGGGAGCTATTGCAGCTTCTAACGAACATGTAGATAAGATTTGGAACATTGCAAAGAACTTTGGAGGAAGTTTAAGTGATTTTACAGTTTGGATGCTAGAAAGAAGTATGAAAACAATGAGTTTGCGTGTAAATCATCAGAATGCTAATGCGATGAAAATGGCTGAGTATCTAGAGCAAAATCCAAATGTTGAAAAAGTATATTATCCAGGGTTAACATCTCATGAAGATCATGAGTTAGCGAAAAATCAAATGAAAGGATTTGGAGGAATGTTGTCTTTTGAATTACAGTCAAATTTAGATGCCATGCAATTTCAGCGTAATTTAGAGTTAATAAAACCGTCTATGAGTTTAGCAGGAGTAGAAAGTACTTTGTTAAGTCCGACACAAACCTCTCATGCACTATTATCTCCAGAAGAAAGAGCAAGTCAAGGAATTAAAGATGGATTAATTCGTTTTTCTGTTGGAATAGAAGAGGTAGAAGATTTAATTGCAGATATAGAGCAAGCGATAGAAAAGATTAAATAATGAAACTAGATATATTAGCTTTTGGAGCACATCCAGATGACGTAGAATTAGGTTGTTCAGCAACTATAGCAAAAGAAATTTCTTTAGGGAAAAAAATAGGAATAGTAGATTTAACGAGAGGAGAACTAGGAACAAGAGGTTCTGCAGAACTTCGTGATCAAGAAGCTGCTAAAGCTGCTGAAATTCTAGGAGTTTCTGTACGCGAAAATTTAGCGTTTGCAGATGGTTTCTTTAAAAATGATAAAGAACATCAGTTAGAGATTATCAAAATTATTCGAAAGTATCAACCAGAAATCGTTTTATGTAATGCAATTGACGATCGACATATCGATCATCCAAAAGGAAGTCAATTGGTTTCTGACGCATGTTTTCTAAGTGGATTGTTAAAAATAGAAACAGAATTAGACGGAAAACAACAAGAAAAGTGGAGACCAAAGCAAGTTTATCATTATATCCAATGGAAAAATATCGAGCCAGATTTTGTTGTAGATGTTACTGGATTTATGGATAAAAAAGTTGCTTCTGTGTTAGCTTATAGCTCACAATTTTTCGACCCAAATAGTAAAGAGCCTGAAACTCCGATTACTAGTAAGAACTTTACTGAAAGCGTTGAATACCGTGCAAAAGACTTAGGAAGATTGATAGGAGTAGAGTATGCCGAAGGGTTTACAACAGAAAGACATGTAGCAGTAGAAAATTTAGGTAAATTAATTTAAAAATATTTTGCCACACTTTAAAAAAGTTATATATTTGCACCCGCTAGTTAAATGGTGATTGTAGCTCAGTTGGTTAGAGCGCCGGATTGTGGTTCCGGAGGTCGCCGGTTCGAACCCGGTCTTTCACCCAAATTCCAACCCCTTATTCAATAAGGGGTTTTTTGTTTTTAAACAATAAACTTTCCAAAATTCGTATTAAAAAAATCCCTACAAACGTCCCTTTTTTATATAAATACTTAAAATAAGTAAACAATAGGAAGGTATTTTGTCATGAAAATATCTAGTAGTCTCTAGTTTAGGAATTATAGTGATTAAGTCATTCTTTTCATTTATAGAGTATTTTTCCTTAAAAAAATGAGTGTGATTTTCATGCTAATTATAGAGTGGTAGTATAGTTGTAATCTAAATATTGAAAACTAGTTTTAAAAAACACTTAAAATAAGTTAAACTCCTTTCAGTTTGTAGTAGTAAATAAAATCTTCTAAGGGTAAACCCTGAGAAGTAATTCAGGGTATTTGTATTCTTCGAAAACAGATTATTGTTTTTAATATTGTAAGTGTAAAAGTTCATCAGATATTGTTGATTTCAAATTGTTAAGTAATGAATAATACACCTGATAATTTTTATACATCTAAAAAGTATTAGATGTAAATAAAGAATCTAAATAGATGTCTTTATTTTAAAATATGTAACCTCAAAGCCAAGTCCAGTACAAGAAGAATCTTGGTAAAACAAGAGTACTGTGCTTATATAAAAAAAGAGACTTTTATAAGTCTCTTTTTTGTTTTGTATGTTTTAGATTTTAACTAGATGGACCGTTATCTACTCTAGATTCTAACACAGATTCTATAGCATTAGGAATATTTTCAAATAAATCTAATCCAGTTAAATTTTCAATAGCGTTTACAGAGGTTCTAAAGCTAGTCCAGTTTGTACTTATATTTTGATCATTAGGAACGTTAATAGCGATAATTCTAGTAGAAGTTGTAACTCTGTTGATATCGTTACTTCCGTTAGGTAAGATTAAAGCTACTTTCCAGAAAGAATCAGGAACAGTAATGTTACCGTTGTCAATAGTAGAAGCAAATCCGTTTCTACCTGTTCCTCCAGATCCCGCTACACCAGCTATAATATAGACTTCGTTACCTTGTGAAGTAAGTGACCTTAAATAGTTTTCGAAACTAGCCCAACTTCTTTGATTGTTGTCAGGTGACTGCGGAGCAATATTTGTCATAAAATATGTATTCGAGTTCGAGCTAGAAGAAGAATTCCTATCAGCAGAAGGACATAAATGACCTCTGTCAAATCCTGAGTTGGTATAATCGCTTGTTGTTGCTCTAAAGAAATTGCTTGGTAACGAAGTGTCTCTTTTAAAGCAATTACATCTTGAAGTGTTTCCTAACCAAGCGCTACTTAAGTGCCAACTTACCCAATTTGCAGTTCCTCTACTGTTGTTATATGATAAAACGTAATCTGGTCGAGATAAATAATAATTATTGCTACTAGTGTTAGCGTTTGATGGATTTCCAAAAGCGATATTACTGTCTCTAGTTGGAGATCCTGAATTTCCACTACCTCCAGAAGATGTTGAAGTAACGATTTCAATATTATCAATATTTATTCTGTTTGATCCTCCGCTTGTTTTATAAACACCATAACGAACGCTTCTATTTTCATTTACGTTAAAAGTTGCAGTATTTAAAAATGTAGAAGAAGTGTTAACTGTAGATCCAACATAAGACCAAGAATTTCCATTGTCATAAGAAGCGATTAAACGCCACTGAGAATTTCCGTCACTACCGTATTTTGCATGCCTAATGCGAATAGTTTGCGCTCCGTTATCCATGTTAAAAGACATAATAACGTATCCGGTATTTCTAATTCTAGCTGATTTACTACCAAACTTTCTGTCGTTAGATAAATTTCCGATAAGAGCGTCACTCATATACCAACGTTCGCTGTTCGATAATGTAACACTTCCGCCAGTATAAGATGTTTTAGATCCAGATTCAAAGGTTTCGGTAAACCCAGTAGAGCGACTAGGAGCAAAGTTATGCTGATGTTGTCCGTGATTATCGTAGAAAAAAGTTTCTACGTCAATGTTTCCTTCAATAAGTAAAGTTGAGTTTGTTTCTGTCTCGTCAATAACAATTTCTTCATTGTTAGAACAAGCTGTTGCAAATAGTAAAATAAATGCAAAAAAAGTTAACCTATAAAAATAAAAGTTAGGTCTCATAAGTCGTTAATAGTTAAATGGTTTAAAGAAGTGAAACTATGTAATTGACTTTGAAAGCTCCTTTTGTTTTAGATTAATAAAATGCTAATTATTAACAGTTATATTTTGAAAATAATAAGATTAAAGAAATAAGTTTGAATAAAGTTTAATGTCTGATTAATATAATTCTTTAGATTATTTCTTATATTTTTCCACCCACTCATCATATCTATCTTTGTGTTTAAAGCGTTTGTGAGTCCACAGATAGTTTTCAGGTTGTTCTCTAATCGATTTTTCATTAATAGCTAGAAACTTATCTATAAGTTGATAGTTTTCAAAATCCTTAGCCGAATCTGTTATTAACTCGAAAGTAGTTTCGTAATATCCTCTTTTTATCTTTTTGGTGGTATAGTTTACGATAGCCATATCAAATCTTTTGGCTAAAACTTCTGCGCCGACATGAACGGGAACTTTTACACCTAAAAACTTTGCCCAATAATGAGTTTTATGAAGCACAGGAGTTTGATCGCTAAGTAATATGTATGCTCCTTGTTTTTTCTGTCTGATATTTCTAGCCATTTTTGGAATGGTGTTCTGTGTTTTATAAGCAATCATACCAAACTTAGTTCTAGAACTCTTTACTAGATTTTCAAAGTAAGGATTTTTAATTGCTGAATAAGAACCATAAAGTTGAGAATTACAGATTAAATCCATTGAAACAGACCATTCCCAATTATTAAAATGCGCGCCAGACAATATGATACTTTTTCCAGTTGCTTCTGCAGTATGTAAAACTTCAGGATTGGTAAACTTATAACGTTTCCTTACTTCTTTTTCAGAAAGAGAAAATGCTTTTAAGCTTTCAACTAAAAAATCACAGAAATGGCGTAACGTTTTTTTACGAAGTATTTTTAACTCTTGATCACTTTTTTCAGGGAAAGCAAGTTTAAGGTTGTTGTAAACTATGTCTTTTCGATATCCAACAATATAATAAACTAAGAAAAATAAAAAATCAGAAAATACATAAAGTAATCGCATAGGTATTCTAGATAGACACCAAATAATAGGATTCACGATTATATATAAAACATACTTCATTTAAGGTAATTTTGTGCAAATATCGTATTTATAAAACTAAATTTAATGAATAAAACTTTTCATTAAGTTTGTAAGTATATATAGAATTATGAATAAAGTTATTTTAGGTTTAATATTAGCAAACATTCTAGTTTCAAAAAAAGGGTTTGACGATTTTAGTTTTCATAATAAATTTAAGTTTCAAATCGGTAAAATATTACAAGGTGAAAAAGTAAGAATGTTTTCTTCTGGTTTTTTGCATGCAGATTGGCCGCATTTAGGATTTAATATGTACGCATTGTATCTTTTTGGAGGAGGTGTAGCCAGAGCTTTCGGAAATACAAACTTTATTCTTATTTACACAATTAGTCTTTTGTTTGGTAGTTTGTATACGTTGTATCGTCATAAAGAAGATCATTATTATTCTGCTGTAGGAGCGTCTGGTGCTGTTTCTGGAGTAATGTTTGCTTCAATTTTACTGTTCCCAGGAAAATTATACAGTTTTATATTTTTTCCATTTTTTAGCTTTCCAGCTTATGCTTTAGGAATTGGATATTTATTGTATTCAATATATGGTATGAAAAAACAATTAGGTAATGTTGGTCATGCTGCTCACTTAGGTGGTGCTATTGGAGGATATGCAATTACATTATTATTGAGGCCTAATGTGATTAATAATAACCCAACAATGTTAATGATATTGGGAGGTATAATAGTGTTGTTACTTTTATTTGGTAGTAAACTTGAAGAGATCTAAAAAAAAGTATCTGATAAAACATATAAAATAAAAAAAACCGAAACTAGTGTTTCGGTTTTTTGTTTTGAGCGGGAGACCGGGTTCGAACCGGCGACATTCAGCTTGGAAGGCTGACGCTCTACCAACTGAGCTACTCCCGCATTGGTATTGCGGGTGCAAATATAAGAGCTTTTTTCATTTCTGCAAACATTTATTTACAGAATAAAAACAAAATTTTAGATGTAGTTCAAAATGAGAAGTATAGAAATAAAAAAAACCAAAACTAATGTTTCGGTTTTTGTTTTGAGCGGGAGACCGGGTTCGAACCGGCGACATTCAGCTTGGAAGGCTGACGCTCTACCAACTGAGCTACTCCCGCATTGGTATTGCGGGTGCAAATATAAGAGCTTTTTAATTTCTGCAAAACTTTTTTCGAAAAAAATCTAATAAAATTTTTGATCTTCTCTTAAAATCTTAGCAAAATGAAAAGCATAAATATTAAAACCTTCGTTATAATAAAATTTATGTGACTTAGTGTTAGTACTATACGTATTTAACTCCATAGCTTCACAACCTTTTCCTTTTGTATACTCGTAAATCCAGTTAAAGAAAAGTTTACCTAGTCCTTTTCCGCGATATGCTTCAGAAATTATTACATGATCGGGTTCTACACTTCTACCTAAATAATGTCTTGTAGAATACCATAACCCACAAATACCAATCATTTCATCTTCATCGAAAACAGCTACGCATTCGTAATTAGGGCAGTTTCCCATTTCAACAACTCGTTCTTTTAAGATATCAGGAGGAGTTTTTGTGTTGATTATAGAAAGTAAGGGAAGAATACTTAGTATATTGTCTTTATTAATAGTAGTAAAAGAAATATTCATTTATTTTTTATTTTAAAAGTAATGGTTTTAGTAAAGAAAATTAAAGCAGAAGAAACATACTTCTTACGTAAGCAAATTTTAAGAAAAAACATTGATTTACCTCACGAATTTGAAGGAGATTTTAATGAAAATACTTTTCATGTTGGTGTTTTTGATGGAGAAGAGCTATTAGGAATAGGAACATTTATGCAAAATAATTTAGAAGAATTAGATGGAATCCATTATCAATTACGTGGAATGGCGACTTCTGAAAAAGGAAGAGGTAAAGGTTATGGAAAGTTATTATTAGAATTTGCGACTAACGAGTTAGTAAAATTAAAAATTGACTATTTATGGTGTAATGCCAGGGAAGTCGCGATTTTATTTTACGAGAAAAATGACTTTAAAATTATGGGAGATAGATTTATAAATAAAGCCGGACCTCATTATAAAATGTACAAATCAATAGACTAAATGAAAATAATTAAAAGATCAAGCTTACTTCTAGGATTCTTATTAACGTTTAATGGAATTGCACAAAAAAGAGAGGTGAAAATTATTCCAACTAAAGTTACTGATAACATATACATGTTAAAAGGACAAGGGGGAAATATTGGACTTTTTGTTGGTAAAGATGGCGCTTTTATGATTGATGATCAGTTTGCGCAATTAACACCAAAAATTTTAAAAGCAATTAAAGCAATAACAGATCAACCTGTAAAATATTTAATCAATACACATTGGCATGGTGATCATACTGGTGGAAATGAAAATATGAGTAAAGAAGGAGCGGTAATTATTTCTCATAAAAATGTAAGAAAACGTATGGGGATGGAGAGTGTGGTTAGAGGAAAAACTAGACCAGCTTCTCCAAAAGAAGCGTTACCAGTAATTACATTTACAGAAGATATGATGGTGCATTTCAACGGTGAAGATGTTTTAATTTCTCATGTGCATAATGCACATACCGATGGAGATGCTCATATTTATTTCACAAAAAATAATGTGTTGCATATGGGAGACACCTATTTTCAAGGGAAATATCCGTATATAGATTTGTCTAGTGGAGGTGGAATTGAAGGTTATATTGCTTCTGCTGAAAAAGCTTTATTGATGATAGATGATGCTACAGTTGTAATTCCTGGACATAGAGAAATCTCAAATAAAAAAGAATTAGCTGCTTATAGAGATATGTTAGTTTTATTGAGAGATAGAGTGCAGGCCAAAATTAATGAAGGAAAATCTGTAGATGAGGTAAAGAATGACACTTCAATAACGAAAGAGTATGATGATGAAAAATATGGCGATTGGTTTATTACAGGTGAAGGAATTAGAGAAACAATCTACAAAAGTTTAATCCAAGAGAAGCATTAATTTATTACAAAAAAAATTATAATAAACATCTAATTTCCTTTCAATAATAAGAGTTGATTAAACAAATTTGAATAGAAATTAGATGTTTTTTTATAAAAATTGTTGTGAAATTTTCTTGAAAAATTAGGCTTTTTCTCGAATAATTTCAGCTATAGTTTTGTTCTGAATTTTACTTTCTAACCAAGATAAAATATCTAAATATAAAAACGCTCTTTTCTCGTACGGATGATGTTCAAAAGCTTTTAATCTGGTATGAATATTTTGGAATTCTTTTTTGAATTGATGCGGATATAAATCTCCTAAAGATCGAATAGATTCAATAAAAATCTTCTGAACTTCTTGTAGATTTTCCATTTTCAATAAGAATTTATAAGTCTCTTTAAATTGTTTTTCTAAATGATAATCTAAGCCGCATTCATAATGTGCAATCAGATTAAGAACTCTTGCAAAACATTGTAAATCTTCACCAACGTAAAGTTTTTTAGCTTCAATAATTTTAGAAAGATATTCGATACACATTTTGTTGTTACCCATTCCGAAGTATAAACACGCAATTTTGTAATAAAACTGAATGATGTGATGCTTATCTAATCGATTACTATATAGCTTAATTTTCTCGTTAATTTCATGAATTAAATATTCTCCTTCATGAAAATTACCTTCAATAAAATGTTTATGAAGTTTATTAGCATAGCAGTATTGAAAGATTAAAATTTCAGTATTACTGTTGATAGGAATTTCATTGTTTTGAATTTCATTTTCAAACCATGACAATTCTTTGTTAAACTCATTTTTATGTCGTGTAAAAAACAAAGATTCAAGTAAGTAGTTCCTTCCTTTTAAATAGAAAACAGGATTTGTAGCTATCATTTTAGGATATTCTCTAAATAAAGAAACCCATTTACTAGCATATTTATAACCGTTTAAAAAATCTTGAGTTAAAAAACAACGCCAAAGATGTGCTTTGTATAACCACAAGCGCTCTCTAAAACCTAATTCTTTGTAATTAACTTCTGGAAGTCTGGCGTTAAAATATTCATTTATTTTTTGAAGCTCACCATCGTTTCTAACATAACCAGTCTTTAATAAAATTCCATAAAGTTGTAGCGATAAATTAGAAAGTTTACTCGTAATTACATTTTGCTGACTTAACGTTTTTGCTTGAACAGTAAGTTCATCTGCTCTTGTACTTATACTCCTTGTAATGTATTGACTCTCTATTACTTTTTCTAATTCAACAATTTCATAAGCCACATTTTTTTCTTCATTTTCAATAGCCATTGTTTTGGCTTTTTCTAAAAGTTTTAAACTTTGTTTGTATAACCCTTTTTGATATAAAACTGTAGCAAAATCTAATTGTTCACGTATTTGAACCCTCAAGTTTTTGTGAGAAGGATTCATGCGTAAACTCGTTAAAATCTGCTTGTATAAATGAGCTTTTAAATTAGATAACTGCTGTTTGCTTACTATACCACTATTAATAATCGCTTTTTCATCATATTTTTTCTGTTTTTCTAGAAATTTAAATAAAGTGAAAAATTTTGCTTGATTATTTCCTTCAAGTCTTCCAATATATAAATTGAATTGCCTTTTCTCAGATTTTGTAAGAGATTGAATTAAGGCGAATAAAGCATCTTGATTTTGATTAGCTTTTGTAAAATTATTCATTATAATATATTGAAAGTCAGTTTTTTAAATGTTTTTATTATCTTCTTTGATATCGTAAAGAGATTCGTTTATTCAAAGAAATCTATAAAGCCAATATATAAATTTGAGTTAGATAATAACAACTATTAGTTACAATGAAAGATAATAAAATCCAAATTTTTGATACCACTCTTAGAGACGGAGAACAGGTACCAGGTTGTAAGTTAGATACTAATCAGAAATTAGTGATAGCTGAACGATTGGATAGCATGGGAGTTGATATCATAGAAGCTGGATTTCCAATATCTAGTCCAGGAGATTTTAATTCTGTTAGTGAAATTGCAAAAATAGTTAAGAATGCTACGGTTTGTGGTTTGTCAAGAGCTGTTCAAAAAGATATTGAAGTAGCAGCTGAAGCATTGAAATATGCTGTGAAACCTAGAATTCATACAGGTATAGGAACAAGTGATTCGCATATAAAATTTAAGTTTAATAGCACGAGAGAAAAAGTAATTGAAAGAGCAATTGCGGCTGTATCTCATGCAAAAAAATATGTGAATGATGTTGAGTTTTATGCTGAAGATGCTGGTCGAACAGAAAATGAATTCTTAGCTAAAGTTTGTGAGGCAGCTATTAAAGCAGGAGCCACTGTTTTAAATATTCCTGATACAACAGGGTATTGTTTGCCAGAAGAATATGGAGCGAAAATAAAATACTTAAAAGACAATGTGAAAGGAATCGATGATGTAATTATCTCTTGTCATTGTCATAACGATCTTGGTTTGGCTACTGCTAATTCAATTTCAGGTGTTGTAAACGGAGCTAGACAAATCGAGTGCACAATTAACGGAATTGGTGAACGTGCTGGAAATACGGCTTTAGAAGAAGTAGTAATGATCTTAAAGCAACATCCGTATTTAAATCTTCATACTGATATTAATACAAAACTGTTATACGATACAAGTTTAATGGTAAGAGAGAAAATGGGAATGCCTGTGCAGCCAAACAAAGCTATTGTAGGTGCAAATGCGTTTGCGCATAGTTCAGGAATTCACCAAGACGGTGTGATTAAAAATCGTGAAACTTATGAGATTATTGATCCAGAAGAAGTAGGTGTAACTGAGAGTGCAATTGTATTAACAGCAAGAAGCGGAAGAGCAGCTCTAGCATATAGAGCTAAGAAAATTGGCTATGAGTTGACTAAAGTTCAATTAGATAAAGCTTATCAAACGTTTTTACAATTCGCAGATAAACAAAAAGAAGTAATAGATGAAGATATTCATCTAATAATGAAAAAAGTGAGTAACATTACTAAAATAGCAATCGCATAATGGGAAAAACATTGTTCGATAAAGTTTGGGATAAACATGTCGTGGACACAATTCAAGATGGTCCACAAATATTATATATCGATAAACATTTAATTCATGAAGTAACTAGTCCACAAGCCTTCAATGAGCTTAAGGAAAGAGGTGTTTCTATAGCTAGACCAGATAAAATTGTGGCTACTGCAGATCATAATACACCTACGGTAAATCAGCATTTACCTGTTAAAGATGAATTATCTAGAAATCAACTACAGCAGTTAGAAAAGAATTGTAAAGAAAACAATATCACGTTATATGGTTTAGGTCATAAATACAATGGAATTGTTCATGTTATGGCTCCAGAATTAGGAATTACACAACCTGGAATGACAATGGTTTGTGGAGATAGTCATACATCAACTCACGGTGCTTTTGGAACAATAGCATTTGGTATTGGTACAAGTCAAGTTGCTCAAGTGTTTGCAAGTCAATGTTTATTAATTCAAAAGCCGAAAAGTTTAAGAGTTAACGTAAACGGAAAACTTAAAAAAGGAGTATTACCTAAAGATGTGATTTTATATATCATATCTAAGTTAGGAACAAATTCAGGAACTGGATATTTCTGTGAGTACGCAGGTAATGTATTCGAAGAAATGTCGATGGAAGGAAGAATGACAGTGTGTAACATGAGCATAGAAATGGGAGCACGTGGAGGAATGATAGCGCCAGATCAAACTACTTTCGATTATGTTCAAGGAAGAGAATTTGCTCCTAAAGGAGAAGAGTTTCAAGCTAAAGTAGATTATTGGAAAACATTAAAAACTGATGACGATGCAGTTTTTGATCAAGAATATTCCTTTGATGCTGCAGATATAGAACCAATGGTTACTTATGGAACCAATCCTGGTATGGGAATTAAGATTTCAGAAAATATTCCATCATCAGACGACGCTTCTTTTGAAAAATCACTTTCATACATGAATTTTAAGAAAGGTGAAAGTTTAGTAGGTAAGCCAATCAATTATGTATTCATAGGAAGTTGTACCAATTCTAGAATTGAAGATTTTCAAGTTGCGGCTAGTTTCATAAAAGGAAAACAAAAAGCACAAAACGTAAATGCATGGTTAGTTCCTGGTTCGCAACAAGTAGCAAAACAAATAAAAGAAGAAGGATTACAAGATATTTTTGAAGCAGCTGGTTTCGAATTACGTCAACCTGGATGTTCTGCTTGTTTAGCAATGAATGATGATAAAATACCTGAAGGAGAATACTGTGTTTCTACATCAAATAGAAATTTTGAAGGTAGACAAGGACAAGGTGCTAGAACAATTCTAGCAAGTCCTTTAGTTGCAGCAGCAACAGCAGTAGAAGGAAAAATAATTAATATAACGGAACATTTAAACTAATGGAAAAGTTTCAAATATTAAAAGATACAGCAGTACCATTACCAGTAGAAAATATTGATACAGATCAGATCATACCTGCACGCTTTTTAAAAGCAACGGATAAAAAAGGTTTTGGAGATAATGTATTTAGAGACTGGAGATTCCATAAAGATGGAAGTGTAAATGAAGATTTTGTTTTAAATAATCAAAATTATAAAGGAAGCATTTTAATCGCTGGAGACAATTTTGGTTGTGGTTCTAGTAGAGAACATGCAGCTTGGGCATTGGCAGGATACGGATTTAAAGTTGTAGTCAGTAGTTTTTTTGCTGATATTTTCAAAGGTAATGCATTGAATAATGGAATACTTCCAATTCAAGTAACTCCAGAGTTTTTAAAAAGTGTTCTAAAGAAAATACAAGAAAATCCAGAAACTGAGTTAACTGTAGATCTAGAGAATCAAAGTTTAAAAACTACAGTTGGTGAAGTTAGTTTTGAAATTAATCCCTATAAGAAATTATGTCTATTGAATGGTTATGATGATATAGACTTTTTAATCAGTAAGAAAGAAAAAATAGAAGCATACGAGGCATCGTTGTAAAAAGAATACAAGTATATGAGATTTAATATTACAGTAATCCCTGGAGATGGTATAGGACCAGAAGTAATAGAACAGGCTAAAAAGGTATTACAAGCGATAGGAGAAGTTTACGATCATACTTTTGTATATGATGAGGTTTTGATGGGAGCTTGTGCAATTGATAAAACAGGAAATCCGTTGCCAGATAAAACATTAGCTTCATGTAAAAAGAGTGACGCGATTTTATTTGGAGCAATTGGAGATCCTAAATACGATAACGATCCATCTGCAAAAGTAAGACCAGAACAAGGTTTATTAAAGTTGAGAAAAGAGTTAGGTTTATTTTGTAACATAAGGCCAGTGAAAGCTTACGATGCTTTGATTAAAAATTCTCCTTTAAAAGAAGATATTATCAAAGGAACAGATATCGAGATTTATCGTGAATTAACTGGTGGTATTTACTTTGGTATAAAAGAATTAAGTGACGATGGTAAAATAGCTTTTGATGGATGTTCATATTCTGTAGAAGAAATTGAAAGAATGGGGCATTTAGCTTTTAAATCAGCAAGAAACAGAAGAAAGAAACTAACATTAGTCGATAAAGCAAACGTGTTGGAGACGTCTCGATTATGGAGAAAAACAATTACTGCTTTAGCAAAAGAGTATCCAGATGTCGAGGTTGATACTATGTTTGTTGATAATGCAGCGATGCAGTTAATCTTAAATCCTAAACAGTTTGATGTTATTCTTACAGAAAATTTATTTGGAGATATTTTATCAGATGAAGCAAGTGTAATCGGAGGTTCTATCGGATTGTTAGCTTCAGCTTCAGTAGGAGATAAAGCTGCTTTATTTGAGCCAATTCATGGTTCTTTTCCACAGGCTAAAGGAAAAGATATTGCTAATCCGTTAGCGTCTATTTTATCGGCCGCAATGATGTTAAGACATTTAGATTTAGAGACAGAAGCTGCAGTGATAGAAAATGCTGTACAAAAGTCTTTAGAATTAGGAATAACTACACAGGATATCGATTCTGAGAACGATTTTACTACCTCTAAAGTTGGAGATTTTATCACCGATTACATCCATAATCAAGAGGATAGTAATATTAATTTTACGAATGTTCATATGGGACAGAGTACTATAATTTAGTTAAGTTTTGTTTTGAATTTAAAACACCTCTAATTTTAGAGGTGTTTTTTTTGTTTGAAAGAATCGTAATTTTATATTCTAAATTTTATCATATTTGTAAAATAAAAATACGTATCAGTACGTATTTTTAGTGATATCACGTTAAAATTCACTTTTTTTTAAAAAGGTGTCATTTTTATGTGATTCTTAATTTCAGCTTTCTCATTTAAGTATTTAATAATTGCAATAACTTTTTCGATAGTGATATTATAATATTCTGATTTTTGAATATGTTTTTTTGAGACTTACTTTTTTTAATACATCGTTTTAGCCTGTTTAACAGTGTTTTGTGTTTTGATTTTTCCTTTTTTGGATTTAGCTTTGGGAGTCAGAGTAATGATTTTATAAGGCAATAATCATGAAAAGTAAGGTTTCAGAATTCCTAATATTTACTTTGTTTGAATTCTATTTAAACAGATCATAAGTAAGATTTGATGTTAAGTATTAATACTTATACTCTTTTTAATCTTGTATCCTCCTTAAAACACCAATCTTTTGCCTCTTAAATCAAGTTATTCTAACAATCTAAAACATATAAAACAGGATAATTTATTAAGTAATTACCATGAAAAAAATCGAGGCAATAATTAGAAAATCCAAATTTAGAGAAGTGAAAAATGCACTCCATGAAGTAGGTGTTAACTTTTTCTCGTATTGGGATGTTACAGGTCTAGGTAACGAAAAAAAAGGACATGTGTATAGAGGTGTTTCTTACAGTACAAGTGATATTCAAAGAAGATATTTATCAATTGTGGTAAATGATGATTTTGAAGAAATCACAATTAAAACAATTCTTGAAGCAGCTTCGACAGGAAATGTTGGAGATGGGAAAATTTTTGTAAGTGAAATTAAACAAGCTTACAGAATTAGAACAGGGGAAGAAGGAGGAAACACTTTAAATTAATTTGACAGCATAATTATGGAACAACTAACAACGAACAATGTGTGGATGATGATATGTACTGCTTTAGTATTTTTCATGCATTTAGGATTTGCTTTACTAGAAATTGGTTTAACTAGACAAAAAAATACACTGAACATATTATTTAAAAATATTTTTATCATCACAACTGGGCTTTTAATGTATGCAGCTTTTGGATTCAATTTAATGTATCCTGGTTTTGCAAAAGAGGCATTAGGAGTTTTTGGTTTTTCTGGCTTTGGTTTAGAAGCACCAATGGTAGATGGAGCATTAGATTTAACGTATAATTCTGGTTATACATACTGGACAGATTTTCTTTTTCAAGGAATGTTTGCAGCTACAGCAGCAACTATAGTTTCTGGAGCAGTTGCAGAACGAATGAAAATTTTACCATTTATGATTTTCACTGTGGTCTACGTTGGATTTGTATATCCAATAGCAGGTTCTTGGAAATGGGGAGAAGGTTTTTTACACCAATTAGATACTCCTTTTTACGATTTCGCAGGTTCAACTTTAGTACACTCTGTAGGAGGTTGGGCAGCATTAGTAGCTGTTTGGTTATTAGGTGCTAGAATAGGGAAGTTTAAAAACGGAAAAGCTCAAGCAATACCGGGTCATAATATTCCATTAGCAACTGGTGGTGTCTTAATACTTTGGTTAGGTTGGTTTGGTTTTAATGGAGGTTCTGTTTTATCAGCAAATCCAGAATCAACATCAATAACTTTAGTAACTACATGTTTAGCAGCTGCAGCAGGAGGAGTAATATCTGCAATTGTTTCTACAATTATGTATAAGAATTTAGATTTAACAATGTTCTTAAATGGAATTTTAGGAGGGTTGGTAGCAATTACTGCAGGAGCAGATGTAATGAGTCCGATGGATGCAATTATTGTTGGTGGCATTGGAGGAATCCTTATTGTGTTGGCTGTAAGTTTAATTGATAAGATCAAATTAGATGATCCAGTTGGAGCTATTGCTGTACACTTAGCTTGTGGTGTATGGGGAACGCTAGCAGTTGGAATCTTTGGAAAGTTGGCTAGTGGCGCTCAATTCGTAAGCCAATTAATAGGTGTAGGTACTTATGCGGTTTTCTGTATTTCTACATCGTTTATTATCATTTTTACTTTAAAGAAAACTATAGGAATACGTGTAAGTGAGAAAGAAGAAATAGAAGGTTTAGACACTCATGAACATGGAATGACGGCCTATCCTGATTTCAGGTTAAATGAGCATTAATTCTACTAATTCCTTTTTAAAGGTGAGCTAATCGTTTCAAACTAAAGAAACGTTAAAATATTTGAACTAGAATAAACACTCTGTAACAGAGTGTTTAGGTTGAGTAAAGATCTGTCAGAAGATTTCTGAATGGCTTTATTCTTTATAGAGAATGTGAACTAAGACAACACATGTTTCTCTTGTAAATTAAATAAACTAACAAACAAAAATATTTTATATGAAAGATCAAGGCTTGTATTTAAACGAGTTTGAAAGAGACAACTGTGGTGCTGGATTCATATGTAACTTAAAAGGAAAAAAGTCGAATCAAATTATTCATGATGCTTTAGAGATTTTAATAAAATTAGAACACAGAGGAGCAGTTAGTGCAGATGGTAGAACTGGTGATGGAGCTGGTATTTTAATAGATATTCCACACGATTTCTTTAAGAGAGTGTGTAATTTTGATTTACCTGAAGTAAAAGAGTATGCAGTCGGACAAGTTTTTTTACCTAGAAAATTCAATCAAAGCAGTTATTGTGAAAATGTTTTAGAAGATGAATTTAAAAAACAAGGATTAAAAGTTTTAGGTTGGAGAGATGTACCTGTTGACACATCAAATTTGGGTGCTGTAGCAGCGAAAACACAACCTAAAATCAAACAAGTTTTTGTTACTAAAGGAGAGAAAGAACTAACAGATTTACAGTTTAATGCAAAACTATTTGCAGCAAGAAAAATTAGCGAACATACGGTAGCAAGTTCAAAGATTTCTGAATCTAATTATTTCTATTTATCTAGTCTTTCAACAACAACATTAATTTATAAAGGTCTATTAATGCCAGAAGATATTGGGCGTTTTTATGTAGACTTGAAACAGCCAGATTTAGTAACAAGATTAGCATTAGTGCATCAGAGATTCTCAACAAATACATTCCCGTCTTGGGATTTGGCTCAACCATTCAGATTCATGTGTCACAATGGAGAGATCAATACTTTAAAAGGGAATGTGAAACGTATGTTAGCTCGTCAAGAGTTAATGGCTTCTGAATTATTTGGAGATGATATGAAAAAGTTATTTCCAATTATCACTGAAGGAAAATCAGATTCTGCTTCAATGGACATGGCAGTTGAATTATTATTAATGACAGGTAGATCGCTTCCTGAAGTAATGATGATGTTAGTTCCTGAAGCTTGGGAGAAAGACAAAACAATGAGTGCTGAAAAAAGAGCATTCTACGAATATAATTCGTGCATTATGGAACCTTGGGATGGTCCTGCTTCTGTTCCTTTTACTGATGGAAATTATATTGGAGCATTATTAGATAGAAACGGATTGAGACCTTCAAGATATACAGTTACCAAGCGAGGTAATGTTGTAATGTCTTCAGAAATAGGAGTTTTAAATATAAAGCCAGATAACGTAGTTAAACATGGTAGATTAGAACCAGGAAAAATGTTCTTGGTAGATATGAATGCTGGAAGAATTATTGAAGATGAAGAAATTAAAGAGAAAATAGTTTCTAAACATCCGTATCAAGAATGGTTGAATGAACATTCACTTCCGCTAGCTAAAATACCATATACAAACAACTCTATACCTAAAGAAAAAACAGACTATAAAACAAGACTACGTTTATTTGGTTATACTACTGAAGAAATAGATCACTTAATTGCTCCTATGGCTACTGAAGGTAAAGAAGCGATTGGATCTATGGGAACAGATACTCCATTAGCTGTACTTTCAGATAAATCACAATTACTTTATAATTATTTCAAGCAGTTATTCGCTCAAGTTACCAATCCACCTTTAGATGGAATTAGAGAGGAAATAATTACTGATATCAGTTTAGCATTAGGATCAGATCGAAACATTTTTCATGTGATTCCAGAGCAAGCTAAAAAGTTAAGAATTCAAAATCCTGTAATTTCAAATGAAGATTTAGATAAACTTAAAAATCTTGAACACGAGGATTTTAAAGCCGTAACTATTCCAATGCTTTTTCCATTAGAAAAAGGAGTTAACGGAATTGAAAATGCATTAGAAGGGATTCTATATAAAGCAACAGTTGCTGTTGAAGATGAGGGCGCAAATATTATTATTTTATCAGATAGAGGAGTAAATAAAGAGTGGGCACCAATTCCTGCTTTATTAGCATGTTCTTATCTACATAATTCAATGTATAGAAAAGGAACTCGTTCTAAAATAGGAATCATTATAGAAAGTGCAGAACCTAGAGAACCACATCATTTTGCAACATTGTTTGGTTACGGAGCAAGTGCCATAAATCCGTACATGGTAAACGAAATTATCGCTCATCAAGTCGAGAAAGGAGAAATTCCAGATATACAAGTTGGTACAGCTGTAAAAAACTTTAATAAAGCCATAGGTAAAGGTTTATTAAAGATTATGAATAAGATCGGAATTTCAACATTACATTCTTATCGAGCTTCTCAAATTTTTGAAATTTTAGGGTTAAAGAAAACATTTACAGATAAATATTTCCCAGGAACTCCATCAAGAATTGGAGGGATTGGTTTGTATGTACTTCAAAAAGAAATCTATAAAAGATGTACAGAATCATTTAGAGATAAGAATATAGATTCAGTTTTAGATTTAGAAATCGGTGGAGATTATCGTTGGAGAAGAAATGGTGAACGTCATATGTTTAATCCAACAACAGTTTCTAAATTACAGCAAGCAGTTCGTTCTAAAAGTAAGGAAAGTTATAAAGTTTATGCAGATAAAATTAACAAGCAATCTAAAGAGTTAATGACACTTAGAGGATTGTTCGAATTTGTAAACTTAGACCCTATTCCGATTGAAGAAGTAGAACCTTGGACAGAAATTGTAAAACGTTTTAAAACAGGAGCAATGTCTTATGGATCTATAAGTCAAGAAGCTCATGAAAATTTAGCGATTGCAATGAACAGAATTGGAGGAAAATCTAATTCTGGTGAAGGAGGAGAAAATAAAGAGCGATTTAAAAAATTATCTAACGGTGATTCTAAAAATAGTGCTATTAAACAGGTAGCCTCAGGTAGATTTGGAGTAACTAGTAATTATTTGACGAATGCTAAGGAAATCCAAATTAAAATGGCTCAGGGAGCTAAACCAGGAGAAGGTGGACAATTACCTGGGAAAAAAGTATTGCCTTGGATTGCAGAGGTTAGAAATTCTACACCTTATGTGGGATTAATTTCACCACCACCACATCACGATATTTATTCGATTGAAGATTTAGCACAGTTAATTTTTGATTTAAAAAATGCGAATAGAGAAGCAAGAATTAATGTAAAGTTAGTTTCTAAAGTTGGAGTTGGAACCATTGCTGCTGGTGTTGCAAAAGCAAAAGCAGATGTAATTTTAGTTTCAGGTTTCGATGGAGGTACAGGTGCTTCTCCTTTAACTTCTCTAAAACATGCTGGTTTACCTTGGGAATTGGGAGTTGCTGAAGCACAACAGACTTTGGTGATGAATAATTTACGTAATCGTGTGGTTTTAGAATGTGATGGACAATTAAAAACGGGTAGAGATGTAGCAATAGCATGTTTATTAGGAGCAGAAGAATTTGGTTTTGCAACGGCGCCTTTAGTGGCTTCTGGTTGTATTATGATGCGTCAATGTCATTTAAATACTTGTCCAGTAGGAATTGCTACGCAAGATCCAGAGCTTCGTAAAAACTTCAAAGGAACTCCAGAACATGTAATTAACTTCATGTATTTCGTTGCAGAAGAAGTTCGTCAGATTATGGCAACTTTAGGGTTCAGATCTATTAAAGAAATGGTTGGTCAGGTTGAAAAGTTAAATGTAGATAATGCTATAGATCACTATAAAGCAAAAGGAATAGATGCTTCGGCAATTTTACATAAAGTGAATGCTAATGATAATCCGATTTTATACAATACAGAAAAGCAAGATCACGGATTAGAAAAAGTATTAGATCTAAAAATAGTAGACGATGCTAAAGGAGCAATTAAAAATAAAATTAAATCAGAATTCACCTATGAAATTCAAAATACAAACCGTTCAGTAGGAGCTTTAACAAGTAATGAAATTTCTAAACTTCATGGATCAGAAGGGTTGCCAGAAGATACGTTAACGTTACAATTTAAAGGTTCTGCTGGACAAAGTTTTGGAGCGTTTGCAATCAAAGGTTTAAAAATGGTTGTTGATGGTGAAACTAATGATTATTTAGGAAAAGGTTTATCTGGAGCTAAGATTATTGTGAAGAAACCTCAAGAAGCAGATTTCGTTGCAGAAGAAAATATTATTGTTGGAAATGTATGTTTTTATGGAGCTGTAACTGGTGAAGCTTATATCAACGGAATAGCTGGTGAACGTTTCTGTGTTAGAAATTCAGGAATTACTGCTGTTGTCGAAGGAATTGGAGATCACGGTTGTGAATATATGACAGGTGGTAAAGTTGTAGTACTTGGTAAAACAGGTCGAAATTTTGCTGCAGGAATGAGTGGAGGAATTGCATATGTGTATGATCCGTCTCATCAATTTAGAAATGAATTATGTAATCTAGAAATGGTTGAATTAGTGCATTTAGAAACTGAAGATCAAAAAGATTTAAAATCAATGATTGAAAAGCACAAAGATTATACAAATAGTGGCTTAGCAGAAAAGATTTTAGGTGATTGGGAAGTGAATAAAATGGACTTTATAAAAGTGTACCCAACAGATTACAGATTAGCATTAGAAAGAATAGCAGAAGAACAAACAACTAAAATAACAGCTTAGATTATGGGAGAATTAGGAGGATTTAAAAAATACGAACGTAAGCAAGAAGTAAATACTGCTGTTAAAGATCGAGTACAAAATTTTAAAGAATTTACGAGCCCGTTATCTGCAACAGAGCAACAAAAACAAGGTTCTCGTTGTATGGATTGTGGAATTCCATTTTGTCATAGCGGTTGTCCGTTAGGGAATTTAATTCCTGATTTTAACGATATGGTGCATAAAGGAGAATGGAAAAAAGCTTTAGATATTTTACATTCTACAAATAACTTCCCAGAATTTACAGGAAGATTATGTCCAGCTCCTTGTGAAAAAGCTTGTGTTTTAGGAATAATAGATCAACCTGTATCTATTGAAAATACTGAAAAGTATATCGTAGAGAAAGGTTTTGAAAAAGGTTGGATAAAACCGAAATTACCAAACTTTAGAACAGGAAAAACTGTAGCTGTTGTTGGATCAGGTCCAGCAGGATTAGCAGCTGCTCAACAATTAAACAGAGCAGGGCATTCAGTTACGGTATTCGAAAGAGAAGATAAAATAGGTGGATTACTACGTTACGGAATTCCTAACTTTAAATTAGAAAAAGAAGTTATAGACAGAAGAGTTAAGATTCTAGAAGCAGAAGGTATTACTTTCAAAACAAATGCTAATATTGGTGTTACTGTTCCAGTAGAAAAACTAAATGAATTTGATGCAGTGGTTTTATGCGGAGGAGCAACAAAAGCTAGAGGATTAAATATTCCTGGAAGTGATGCAAAAGGTGTGCATCAAGCTATGGATTTCTTAACTAAGCAGACTAAAGCCTTATTTAACTCTGATTTAGAGAGTGAAATTATTAGTGCAGAAGGTAAAGATGTTATCGTAATTGGTGGAGGAGATACTGGTTCAGATTGTATCGGAACTTCAAATAGACATGGAGCAAAATCAGTAACGAACTTCGAAATTATGCCAAAACCACCTAAGGCTAGAAGTATTAAAACACCTTGGCCATTTTGGCCTTTGCAACTAAAAACAAGTTCTTCTCACGAAGAAGGTTGCGATCGTAATTGGTTGATAAATACCAAAGAGTTTGTAAAAAATGATAAAGGTGAATTAACTGCTTTAAAAACAGTTGAGGTAGAATGGAAAATAATTCCAGGTGAACGTCCTCAGTTAATAGAAATCGAAGGAACAGAAAAAACTTGGCCTTGCGATTTGGTCTTTTTAGCTCTTGGATTTACTGGTCCAGAAAAAACTTTGCCAGAGTTATTGAATTTAGATTTAGATTATCGATCTAATATAAAAGCGAGTATAAATAACTATCAAACTAATGTGCCAAAAATCTTTACAGCTGGCGATATGCGTAGAGGTCAGTCACTTATTGTTTGGGCAATTTCTGAAGGAAGACAAGCTGCTCACCATGTCGATGCATTCCTAATGGGAAGCTCAAGTTTACCATTAAAAGATAGTAACGATTTGTTGAGTGCGTAATGTTTTTGAAAATAATATTAGGATTATTCAAAAAAAAATAACAATATTTGCCGTATCAGATGAATACAAGAATTTTAAATATCATTTCTATTATTGTCGTTGTGATTATTATTTCACAAGGATAGAGGAAGTGATACTATAAATTTAAAGAATATATACAAAGGCTTCCTAATATTTAGGAAGCCTTTTTTGATTTAAACACATGAATAGATTTTTAAACATCATTATTAGCATTGTCATTATTAGCTCACCACCGAGTTGATATAGATAGCTATTGTTTAAAAAAGCCTGTATCAACTAGTTGATACAGGCTTTTTTTTTGACTATTGATTATCGTCTTGAATGGTGTTTAAGTTATTGATTTTTAGGTTTTTAAATTTGTTTTTAATTACTTAAAAATCATGAGTTTAAAAGTTTTTAAAAAAGAATAAAAAAAGGATAAAATAAATTAGAATCATAAATAAAGAAGCATGTATTTCGATGAACAAAGTGTAGTTTTTTTTAATGGTGAATTCATAAAAGCAACTGATGCTAAAATGAATACATACAGTCAAAGCTTACATTACGGTAATGGAGTTTTTGAAGGTGTTAGATCTTACAAAACCAAAAATGGAGCAAAGATTTTTAAGTCTTATGAACATTACAAACGCTTAAAATATGGAATTGATGTCATGGGCTTGCAGTTTAATTATTCAGAAGAAGAATTAACAGAAATAACCTACAAACTTTTAGAATTAAATAAGTTAGAAGACGCTTATATAAGACCTCTAGTTTACGCTGGGGCTAACATGGGATTAACAACTTCATTAGAAACGAATGTTGTAATACAATGCTGGAATTGGGCAAAATTAATGGGTGATAAATTACTTCGAGTTAAAACATCAAAATTTCAACGTCCAAATCCAAATTCTTGTTTCGTAGAAGCTAAAGTAACAGGACATTATGTAAACTCAATTTTATCTACAAATGAAGTGAAAAGTCAAGGATACGATGAAGCTTTATTATTAGATATGAATGGAAATGTAGCTGAATGTTCAGGTGCTAACATCTTCATGGAAAAAGATGGGAAAATATATACTCCACCAAGAGGCCATATTATGGCAGGAATTACTAGAGCTACAGTAATCGATTTATGTAGAGAAGAAGGAATTCCAGTAGAAGAAAAACATTTCACATTAGATGAATTAAAAACTGCAGATGCATGTTTTTTCACAGGAACAGCGGCGGAAGTAGTAGGCTTAGAATCTATAGATGAATATCAATTTCCAATGGATTGGAAAACATCACACGGACATAATTTAATGAAACTATATAAAGCAGAAGTACTAGAAGAAAGAGTACATGAAAAAGCACTTTAAAATGGAATTGAACAAATTTAGTAAACGAGTAACTCAAGACGATACACAACCCGCAGCACAAGCAATGTTACATGCATTAGGGTTAACTCACGAAGATTTAAAGAAACCTTTTGTAGGAATTGCAAGTACAGGATACGAAGGAAATCCTTGTAACATGCATTTAAACGACTTGGCCAAATTGGTAAAGCAAGGAACGAAAAATGTAGACTTGGTTGGTTTGATTTTTAATACCATCGGAGTTTCTGATGGAATTTCTATGGGAACGCCAGGTATGCGTTATTCTTTACCGTCACGAGATGTAATTGCAGATTCTATGGAAACTGTAGTGCAAGCAATGTCATACGATGGTTTGGTAACTGTTGTTGGGTGTGATAAAAATATGCCTGGAGCCCTAATGGCAATGTTACGTTTAAATAGACCGTCAGTTTTAGTGTATGGTGGAACAATTGCTTCTGGTTGTCATGAAGGCAAAAAACTAGATATCGTTTCTGCTTTTGAAGCTTGGGGAAGTAAAGTTGCAGGAACTATTACACAAAATGAATATCAGAGTGTGATAGAAAAAGCAATTCCTGGAGCTGGAGCTTGTGGAGGTATGTATACTGCAAATACAATGGCTTCAGCTATTGAAGCTTTAGGTATGAGTTTACCTTACAATTCTTCAAATCCTGCGATTAGTAATAATAAAGAAGAAGAGTCAATAAAAGCAGGAGAAGCACTTCGTGTGTTATTAGAAAAAGACATTAAACCCTCAGATATTGTTACAAAGAAATCACTAGAAAATGCAGTTCGTTTGGTAACTGTAATGGGAGGTTCTACAAATGCTGTTTTACATTTTTTGGCTATTGCTAAAGCAGCAGATGTGAAATTTACATTGGAAGATTTCCAACGTATTTCAGATGAAACTCCTTTTCTAGCTGATTTAAAACCAAGTGGACAATACTTAATGGAAGACGTGCATAGAGTTGGAGGAACGCCAGCAGTGTTAAAATATCTTTTAGAAAAAGGATTGTTGCATGGAGACTGTTTAACAGTTACGGGGAAAACTTTAGCTGAAAACTTAATAGAAGTTCCAAGTCTTACCAACGGACAAGAAGTAATAAAGTCTGTTGATAATCCAATTAAAGAAACTGGGCATTTAAGAATGTTATACGGAAATCTTGCTAAAGATGGATCTGTAGCAAAAATTACTGGTAAGGAAGGATTGTTTTTCTCTGGAAAAGCTAAAGTTTATGAAGGTGAATTTGCAGCTAACGATGGAATTAAAAATGGAGAAGTACAAAAAGGTGATGTAGTTGTAATTCGTTATGAAGGACCGAAAGGCGGACCAGGAATGCCAGAAATGTTAAAACCAACAGCTGCTATTATGGGAGCTGGATTAGGAAAAGAGGTTGCATTAATTACAGATGGTAGATTTTCTGGCGGAACTCACGGATTTGTAGTTGGTCATATTACTCCTGAAGCTCAAGAAGGTGGAGTAATTGCATTGGTAAAAGATGGAGATGTAATTTCTATTAATGCGCAAACGAATACAATTAATCTTGAAGTTTCTGATGAAGAACTGGAAGCTAGAAGAAAAGAATGGAAAGCTCCTCCATTAAAAGTAAACAGAGGAGTACTTTATAAATATGCAAGAACAGTAGCATCCGCATCTAATGGATGTGTAACAGATGAATTTTAAATAGCAACAACATGGAAACTAGAACAAAAAAAGTTAAAGAGCAGAGTGTAAAAACTAGTGTGACAATTTCTGGTGCAGAGGCAGTCATAAAATGTTTGTTGGCAGAAGGAGTCGATTTGTTATACGGATATCCAGGTGGAGCAATTATGCCTGTTTATGATGAATTGTATAAATATCAAAAAGAATTAAATCATGTTTTAACTCGTCATGAACAAGGAGCAACACATGCAGCTCAAGGTTATGCTAGAGCTACAGGTAAAGTTGGTGTTGCAATTGCAACTTCCGGACCCGGAGCAACAAATTTAATTACAGGAATTGCAGATGCTCAGATTGATTCTACACCAATGGTTTGTATTACAGGTCAGGTTGCAGAACATTTATTAGGAACAGATGCATTTCAAGAAACAGATATCGTTGGTATTTCTACACCTGTTACCAAATGGAATTATCAAATAACTAAAGCTTCAGAAATCCCAGAGGTTTTCGCAAAAGCTTTTTATATCGCTCGTTCGGGTAGACCTGGGCCAGTTTTAATTGATATTACAAAAAATGCTCAGTTCGAAAAGTTTGAGTTTTCTTACGAAGCTTGTACAGCTGTACGTAGTTACCAGCCTGTACCAGAATTAGATGTAAATGCTGTGAAAGAAGCGGCAAACCTAATTAATGGAGCTAAAAAACCAATGGTAATTTTTGGACAAGGAGTAATATTAGGTGAAGCAGAAGAAGAGTTTAAAGCATTTATTGAAAAAGCTGGAATCCCTTCTGCATGGACACTTTTAGGTTTATCTGCCTTACCAACTTCTCATGAATTAAATGTTGGAATGGTTGGAATGCATGGAAATTATGGACCTAACCGATTAACGAATGAATGTGACGTTTTAATTGCTGTAGGAATGCGATTTGATGATCGTGTAACGGGTGATTTAAGTCGTTATGCAACACAGGCTAAGGTTGTTCATTTTGAAATTGATCCCGCAGAGATTAATAAAAATGTAAAAGCAGATGTTGCAGTTTTAGGGAATGCGAAAGAAAGTTTACAAGCAATACTTCCGTACCTAAAAGATAATGAACATAAGTCTTGGTTACAAGAATTTAGAGATCACGATGCAATTGAGTTCGACAAAGTCATCAAGAAAGATTTATATCCTACAAAAGATGGTTTAACCATGGGTGAAGTAATTAAAGAAATTAATAATGCTTCTGAAGGAAATGCTATTGTAGTTACAGATGTGGGTCAGCATCAAATGATTGCTTGTCGATATGCGAATTTCAACAAGAGCAAAAGTAATATTACTTCAGGTGGTTTAGGAACTATGGGGTTTGCTTTACCAGCGGCAATTGGTGCAAAAATGGGAACTCCTGAGCGAGAAGTTGTTGCAGTAATTGGAGACGGTGGTTACCAAATGACAATCCAAGAGTTGGGAACAATTTTACAAACAAAAGCAGCGGTTAAAATTGTGGTATTAAATAACGAATTCTTAGGAATGGTTCGTCAATGGCAACAATTATTTTTCGATAAAAGATATGCATCAACAACGATGACAAATCCAGATTTTGTAGCCATTGCTAAAGGATATCATATCGATGCTAAGAGAGTAACACAACGAGAGGAGTTAGCTGATGCAGTTTCAGAAATGATGGCATCAGAAGAAGCATTTTTCTTAGAAGTGTGTGTAGAGAAAGAAGATAATGTATTTCCAATGATACCCACAGGGTCATCAGTTTCAGAGGTAAGATTAAGTTAAGAATTATGAGTGAAAAGCAAACGTATACCGTATCTATATATACTGAAAATAACATTGGAGTTCTAAATAGAATTTCAGCAATATTTCAAAGAAGACATATCAATTTAGAGAGTGTCAATGTATCAAAATCTGAAATAAAAAGTGTATCGAGAATTACGCTATTGGTTAGAATAGCAGAAGATCAAATGCAAAAGATTTTAGGTCAGTTAGAAAAGCAAATAGAAGTGATTAAAGCCTTTTGTCATACTGACGAAGAAACTGTGTATCAAGAATCATGTTTATTCAAGTTGCGTACAGATTTACTTACTGAAAACGATGAAATTCAGAAGGTAATCAACAGTAGTAAATCAAGAGTGATTAACATTAATAAAGACTTTTTTGTTTTAGAAAAATCAGGAACAAAAGAAGAGGTAGAAGAGTTATATCATTTACTTAACAAACATGGAATTAAGCAATTTGTTCGATCAGGTCGAATTGCAATTACAAAAGAAGAAATGCCTGTATCAGAACTATTAGAATCAATTAAAAAATAAAAACTTACGAGTCATGAAAAATTATTTTAATCAATTATCATTAAGAGAGCAATTAGAGCAATTAGGAAAATGTAGATTTATGGAATCTGCTGAGTTTTCTGAAGGTATCAAAGCACTTGAAGGTAAAAAAGTAGTGATTGTAGGTTGTGGAGCACAAGGTTTAAACCAAGGTTTAAACATGCGAGATTCTGGTTTAGATGTTTCGTATGCTTTACGTGAAAATTCAATTAAAGAGCAACGTCAATCGTATAAAAATGCAATGGAGAATAATTTTGTAGTAGGAACTTACGATGAGTTAATTCCGTCTGCAGATTTAGTGTGTAATTTAACACCAGACAAACAACACAGCAATGTAGTAAAAGCTGTAATGCCTTTAATGAAAGAAGGCGCAACACTATCGTATTCTCATGGATTTAATATTGTTGAAGAAGGAACACAAGTTCGTAAAGATTTAACAGTGATTATGGTAGCTCCAAAATGTCCTGGTAGTGAAGTTCGTGAAGAATATAAAAGAGGTTTTGGAGTACCAACTTTAATTGCTGTGCATCCAGCAAATGATCCTCAAGGAAAAGGATTAGCTGAAGCTAAAGCTTATGCTTATGCAACAGGTGGACATAGAGCTGGAGTTTTAGAATCTTCTTTTGTGGCTGAGGTAAAATCTGATTTAATGGGAGAGCAAACGATTTTATGTGGAGTATTACAAACAGCATCAATTCTATGTTTTGATAAAATTGTAGCAGATGGTGTAGAACCACATTTTGCCAGTAAATTGATTCAGTTCGGATGGGAAACCATTACAGAAGCATTAAAGCATGGTGGAATTACAAATATGATGGATCGTTTATCAAATCCAGCGAAAATTAAAGCATATCATTTATCAGAAGAATTAAAAGATATTTTAAGACCATTGTTTGAAAAACATATGGACGATATTATGTCTGGTCATTTTTCATCTAAGATGATGGAAGATTGGGGAAATGATGATAAAAATTTATTGACTTGGAGAGCTGATACTGCCGAAACTGGTTTCGAAAAAACAGAAGCTACTGAAGTTGCAGTTTCTGAACAAGATTATTTTGACAAAGGAACATTATTGGTTGCTTTTGTGAAATCGGGAGTAGAATTAGCTTTTGAAACTATGGTTGCTTCAGGAATTATTGAAGAGTCTGCATATTACGAGTCTTTACATGAGCTTCCTTTAATAGCGAATACTGTTGCAAGAAAGAAATTATATGAAATGAACCGAATTATTTCTGATACTGCTGAGTATGGTTGTTATTTATTCGATCATGCAGCTAAACCATTGTTACAAGATTTTATGACTACAGTAACAACTGATTTAGTAGGAAAGAATTTTAGTTCATCTAATAGTGTAGATAATGCAGAATTGATTAAGGTTAATAAAGCGATTAGAAATCACCCTATTGAAGAAGTAGGAGAACGTTTAAGAGAAGCAATGACAGCTATGAAAGCAATAAAAGAAGAAAAACTAGCATCAGAATTGGTGTTATCGTAATCTATGAAAACTACAGTAAAGAAGATATATTTTCCAGAATTATCGGCAATTCAAAAAGCTGCTGTTACACTCAAAGGTGTGGCAGCGGTAACGCCGTTGCAAGAAAATTATAATCTTTCTAATACATTTAATGCAAATATATTTTTAAAACGAGAAGATCTTCAGCAAGTACGTTCTTACAAAATTAGAGGAGCGTATAACAAGATTAATTCCTTAACTGCTAAAGAAGTTGAAAAAGGAATTGTTTGCGCAAGTGCAGGAAATCATGCACAAGGAGTAGCTTTAGCTTGTCGTAAAAAAGAAATATCAGGAACTATTTTCATGCCAGCTCCAACTCCAAAACAAAAAGTAGAGCAAGTTCGAATGTTTGGAGGTTCATATGTGAAAATTGAATTAGTTGGTGATACTTTCGATGATTCTTACACAAGTGCTAGAACTTTTGCAGATCATAATAATATCACTTTCGTTCATCCTTTTGATGACGAAAAGGTAATTGAAGGGCAAGGTACAGTAGGATTGGAAATTATTAATCAGTCCAATACTGCTATCGATTACGTTTTTGTGCCAGTAGGAGGGGGAGGTTTAGCTTCTGGATTATCTTCAGTTTTTAAATATCTTTCTCCTCACACAAAAATTATCGGTGTAGAACCTGCTGGAGCGCCTTCAATGAAAGAAGCGTTAACCAAAGGTTTGCCTATTAAGTTACACGATATCGATAAGTTTGTTGATGGTGCAGCTGTACAACAAGTAGGAACATTAACACATCAAATTTGTACTGAAAATTTAGATGGAATGATAACTGTACCTGAAGGTCAAGTTTGTCAAACTATATTAGAAATGTATAATAAGGAAGCGATAGTTGTTGAGCCTGCAGGAGCCTTAACGGTAAGTGCATTACATCAATTTAAAGATGAGTTAGCAGGAAAAAATATCGTTTGTGTGATTAGCGGAAGTAATAATGATATTACTAGAACTGCTGAAATTAAAGAACGTGCGTTGCTTCATAACGGATTGAAACACTATTTCATCATACGTTTCCCACAGAGAGCAGGAGCTCTAAAAGAATTTGTAATGAATGTTTTAGGAGAAAACGATGACATTACTTTTTTTGAATATTCTAAAAAAACAACTCGAGAAAACGGACCAGCAGTTGTAGGTATTGAATTGGTAGATAGTAAAGATTTACATCCTCTAATTGAAAGAATGAAAAGATTGAATTTCTACGGAGAATATCTCAACGACAAGCCTAATCTTTTTGAGTTTCTTGTGTAATTATTTAAATAGTTAAAGCCAAGTTTAAAACTTGGCTTTTTTTCTTGTAAAGATTACTTAATTAATTTTTTAACTTCCTCAAATAGATTATCATCAAAGTTTATATGTTTTATAATTTTTCCTTCTGGACTTATTATAAAGCCTGAAGGAATTGATTCCACTCCATAATTAAAAGCAGTTTTACTTCTGCTCATATTTTTTAAGTTAGATGTATTAATAGATTTCAACTGTAATTGTTCGCTCATAGATTTCCATTCTTCGTGACCAACATCAAAAGAAAAATTAAAAACAACAAGGTCTTTGTCTTTATACTTTTTTTCTAACTCTGGAAATTGTTGCATCTTTTTAACACAAGGTGAACACCATGCAGCCCAAAAATTAAGTAATACATATTTTCCTTTAAAGTCAGAAAGTTTAACTGTTTTTCCTTGTAAGTCTTTTGTAATAATGATTAGGAGCTAAATCACCTATTTGCACTCCAGACGATAAAATATAATCTTTTAAAAGTTTTCCTTTTGGAGATTGTTGTAAGTCTTTTGATAATTTGTTATAATAGTTCTCTAATAATTCTTTAGAATAATTATGTTTTAATTTAATTAATTCGTCTAGAGAAAAGTAATTGTTAGGGTTGTCAATGAAAAAATCATAAGAAGCATCGATCTGTTTATTTAATAGTTGATTAAGCTTTTGTTTTTTATTGAGAGTATCTTTATTGTTATTGTATAAATCGGTATATCTTTTATGAAATGGTTTTATTTTGTTAGTGTACTGTTTTAAAGCTTCATTAATTTTTCCTCCTCTAACTTCTAGATTATAATTCAGTCCTAGTTTTTTAGCTATCTCTTTAGAAGTATTGAGTGTTACTTTATTATGTTCCATCCAAAATAGAACAGTTAATGTATCTTCCACTACACGTATTGCTGCTTCGAAAGGATACTTAGTAGTTCCTTTGAATTCTATTATTCCATCTTTAACTGTAGTAGAATCTACTACTTTCATAATATCATAGTTAAATAATAATACGTTAGCGTTTTCTGTAATATTTTCAATATTAGCTTTAAAATGATATTGATCTTTGTCTTTTGTAGTACAACTACTAATTATAAAAAGAAGACTAGTTATAAAAAGATATTTTATTATTTGTTTGATATAGAAGAAGTGTAATTTCTTGTATGGAAAAAATCTATTTAACCTTGATTAAATTCTTCAGCGGATATATCATCATTTCCACCAGTATCATATCCTCCATAAATAAAATGAGGATTTGTTAATTCAAAATCAGTAAATTGTTCTAACATAATTAATTGTTTTTAGTTGATTCTTCAGTTTTATTGTTCATAGCTTTAATAAATAAAATAGTGAAGTTTAAGGTAGTTAACCATATGTTCTCTAAATTTAAAGAGAAAAGACTTCATATACTTTACAACCGTTAAAAAAATCACGATTTTATAGTGTTTTGGCTATTTTTTTGTCATTTTTTTAAAATATATCTTTTTTAATACATTGTTAATTAGTATATTAGTAGAGTTGTTAAAATGTGAGTTAATGATTATTACTTCATTTTAATTAACATAAGTTCTTATTATTTTCTTATAGATTTTAAAGAAAAAATTAGTTTCATTTAAACATTTAACCCCCCGTATCATGAATAAAAAACTAAAGTTTTCGACACTTCTATTACTATTGTATATAGTCAATGTCAGTCCCCAGTCTTCACAGACATGTACAAATTCTGTTGACGATCCAGTTTTAGATCTAAACAGTATTACAAAGTGCTCTATCGAAAGAAATACCGATAATAAAGCACAAAAAGTTACCGTTCAAGTTACTTCAAGAAGAAGAGTAATTCGAAAGAGAGATAAAGCCACAGGTATATCTTCTAGCAAAACGTATTCACACAAATTAGCTTCTATAAAAAAGAAAGTTAACATAGTTAATTCTTTAGTAGATGTTAATAAAGAAGAAGTTCCGAGTGTACTTCCTTTCGATTATGTAGATCAAATTCCGCTTTTTGAGAGTTGTAAATCTGTTCCTATTTATAGTCAGGAGCGTTGTTTTAAAGTAAAATTACGTACTCATATCAAGAAAAATTTAAAATACCCAGTTAGTGCCTATGAAAGAGGTATACAGGGTAGAGTATATGCGCATTTCTCTATTGGTAAAGACGGGAGCGTAGAAAATTTAAAAATCGTTTCACCTTATAAAGGAGATTTATTAGGAAAAGAAGCAAAACGTATTATTAAAAAACTTCCGAAGTTTATGCCGGGAGAACATAATGGTACTAAGGTTTCTGTAAAATACGGATTACCGATAACATTTAAAATTCCAGGAAAAAGACCTACTAACATTAGAAAGTCTAAAGATGGAAAAATTAAAGAATCAATTTATAGTTTTTCGTCATTAGATGAAATTCCTCAATTCGATTCTTGTAAAAAATCAAAAGACGATTCAATCACGTGTTTTAATGAAAGTTTAATTAAACACATTCAAAGTTATTTTGCATATCCTGAAGAAGCTAAAATGAAAAACTTAGAAGGGAATGTAATCGTGAATTTTGTAGTAGATAAAAAAGGTAATGTGGTTAATATTACTGCAAATGGACCAGAGAATGCAAAAATTCTAGAAGTTGCAGCTACAAGATTTGTTGAAAAACTACCAAGATTAAAACCAGGGAAAAAAGAAGGAAAGAATGTTAATACTTCATATTCATTTCCGATTGATTTCAAGTTACACTAAATAAATAACAATTTTAAAGTATATGCAGATAGCATCTAATTTCTTAGATGTTGTCTGACTATACACTCTATTTCCCCTAAAACTCAAACAAGTTTTAAATCAATTACACCTTACATATGAAAAAACTATTTACAATTTTTAGTTTGTTGTGTCTTTCATTGATGTCGTTTGCCCAAGATATAGAAGTAAAGGGTAAAGTATTAGATGAAATAACAAGAGAACCTTTACCCGGAGTATTTATTTTACTCAAACAATCTTCTGTAACTGCTGAAACTGAATTCGATGGAAGTTATATAATAAAGGCAGCTATCGGAAAGGTTTTAGAATTTAGTTATCCAGGTTATGTTAAAAAAACAGTAGTGGTAACAAGTTCTATTATAGATGTTGAGTTAGAAATAGACACCGAGTCTAGTTTTTTAAATGAAGTAGTAATTATTGGTTATGGTTCTAAACGAAAAGAGTTGGTTTCAGGTGCTTATGGAACAATTAAACCTGAGGAAATAGAAAAGAACAATCCGCAACGAATAGAACAAGCCTTACAAGGAAGAACTGCGGGAGTTCAAGTATCGTCAAATTCTGGTTCTCCAGGATCTTCGTATAATATTCGAATTAGAGGAATTACAACTAATGGAGATAATTCACCATTAGTACTTGTTGACGGAGTGCAAATAGGACCAGATTTGAGTATTATAGATCCGAACGATATTGAAAAAATCGATATCATTAAAGATGCAAGTACAGCAATATATGGAGTAAGAGGTGCGAATGGAGTAATTCTAATCACTACAAAATCTGGTACGAATAATACCGAAACAAAATTCACGTATAATTCTACTTTAACTCTACAAGAAACTACCAAAAAACTGAATTTATTAGGTGGATTAGAATATGCTGCGCTTGTAAATGAAACTGTAGCGGCAGATGGAGGAACAATTCCTTTTCAACTTCAAAATATAAATACAGTTACCGATTGGCAAGATGAGTTGTTTGAAACAGCAACAATGACAACACATCATATCGGGGCTTCTGGAGGAGGAGAAACATATAACTTTAATATTAGTGGTAGTTTTCTAGATCAACAAGGAATTATTGCGCCAAGCAAATCAAATTTTTCAAGAGCTACAATTAGAAGTAATCTAGGATTGAATTTAACTAAGAAATTAAAGTTAAATACCTTATTGTTATACACTAATACAAAAAGAAGAGCAATTCCTGAAGGAAGTAGAGGTTCAATTTTGTATTATGCTACAAATGCTTCGCCGTTAACTCCGATTTTTGACGGTACAGATGGTTCCGGACCGTCACGTGGTTTTTCTTATATCGGTACAGAACAAGGAAACGAAATCGTAAATCCGTTTGCTGTAATCGATAATACTTACAATGAAACTAAAGTGAATCGATTTACGGGTAAAATAGAGTTAGAATACGATTTGTTTAAGAATTTTAAATTAATAAGTAGAAACAGTTTTAATTATTCAAATGTATTTTCAAGAGGTTATAATCCATTGCAATATTATGGAGAAAATAAAGTAGTAAATACGGTTCAATTAGATCCTGTTACTGGAGCTTTTAATTTAGACAGAAACGGAGATGGAGATCGAGATGTGTTTAGTCGTGTAAATGAAAATAATCAGAATTTCTTTTCATTCATTTCAGAAAACTTTTTTAATTATGATTTCACTTTAGGAGAATATCATAATTTTCAAACCACATTAGGTTTATCCATTACAAAAGAACAAAGCAACGGGTTATTCGGAGCAGGATTCTTAACAGGAAATGATTCTTGGGAAAACGCATTTTTGTTCAACACACAATCATTTATTATTGATGACGATGATGTTGGTTCTAATGATATTCGAGAAACAATAAATTCAAGTTCATTCTCAATAGAAGATCGTTACACGTCAATATTTGCTCGTTTACAATACGATTATAACGAAAAGTATCTGTTTTCTGCAATATTACGTAGAGATGCTTCAACACGATTTGGTCCAAATAACAGAGTTGCTTATTTACCATCTTTTACGGGAGGATGGGTAATTCACAACGAAGATTTTATGGAAGAAACTGGAGTTTCTAACTTAAAATTAAGAGGAAGTTGGGGACAAGTAGGTAACGATAAAATTAATCCTTATCAATGGTTAGGAACACTTCAAGGAATTAATGGCGATGCAACATATCCATTTGGCGATGTATTGTCTTTCGGAAATGCTGTTGGAGTACTTTCAAATCCAGATCTTCAATGGGAAACAACTACGCAAACAAACATCGGGTTCGATTTAGGCTTTTTTGATAATAATTTGAATTTCACTTTCGATTATTATAATAAACGTACTGAAGATTTATTAGTTGTACCAGAAATTTCAGCGTTATTAGGAACAGCTGCACCAGGTAGTGGAGCTCCTTTTGTAAATGCAGGAATTGTAGAAAATAACGGAATCGAATTATCTTTAAACTACACACATTATTTTACAGATGATGTTTCTCTAGATGTAAATTACAACATCACAACAATCAACAATACGGTAATTGATGTTAATAATGACGCAGGATTTATTCCAGGAGGTTTATTCGGATTAAATCAGCGACCTTCTAGAATGCAAAACGGATTACCAATTGGTGTTTTCTACGGATTACAAACTGATGGAGTTTTTCAAACACAAGCAGAAATCGATGCATTAGCAGTTGATCGTGATGGAGATGGAAATTTAGATGAATATCAGCCAGGAGCAGCTCCAGGAGATTTAAAATATGTTGATGTTGATGGAAATGGATTTATAGAATTTGGTAGCGAAAATGATTTAACGGTTTTAGGAGATCCAATTCCAGATTTTACTATGGGTGGAGGTTTCAATGTTAAATTTTATGGTTTCGATTTTGGAGCATCTTTTTATGCTTCTATAGGAAACGAAATCGTACGTAGTTACGAGCGTTTTCTAACCTACAGTAATAAGTTATCATTATATAATGGAAGATGGACAGGTCCGGGTACTTCTAACGAAATACCGAGAGCTTCTACAAATGCAGCAAATAATCAATTGTTCTCATCTTTTTATGTAGAAGACGGTTCATTTTTAAGAATCCAAAATGTACAATTTGGCTACACACTTAGTCCAGATCAAATTAAAGGAATCGACTTTTTACGACTGTATTTTTCAATAAACAATTTATACACTTTCACAAAGTATAGAGGTTACGATCCTGATATCACAAATGCAAGCGCAATTGGAGCAGGAGTAGATTTAGGTCAGTATCCACAGCCTAGAATGTTTATTACAGGAATTAAAGTTTCATTTTAAATCAGCAAAACCATGAAGAACACTATAAAATTAATAATGGTAGTAGTATTTGTTACACTATTTGGTTGTGATGATTACTTAGAAGTTTTACCACCAGGACAAGAAAATACAGAGAACTTTTTTAATTCTGCTGAAGATTATGAAAATGCATTAATAGGAGTTTATGATTTATTATCTACTACGTATTTGAATCAAATATTAGGAGAAATTGCTTCAGACAATAGTTTATGTGGAGGAGAAAATCCTACTGATGTTTTAGATTGGCAACAAATAGATGATATGACGCATAATCCAGATAATGGAGCTTTACGAAATATATTTCAATGGATGTATGCCGGAATAAGTCGAGCAAATTATATTATTGAATTTAAAGACAAAACAGATTTCGATCGAAAAAATCAAGTACTTGCAGAAACCAAGTTTTTAAGATCGTATTACTATTTTGAATTAGTGAAATTTTTTGGAGGAGTGCCAATGTACTTAGATAAAAGAATAAGTATAGAAGAAGCTCAATCTATAAACAAATCAACTAAAGAAGAAATTTATACACAATTAGAAAGAGATTTATTTGAGGTTGCCAATATTTTACCTTGGCAACAATCACAACCTGGTAGAGCCACGAGAGGGGCAGCTTTGGCTCTATTGGGTAAAGTATATCTATATCAAGAGAAATATTCAGATGCTGCTCAAACTTTCGATTTAGTTATTAATTCTGGTCAGTACAGTTTGGTAACAGATTTTGCAATGATCTTTTCTAATCAGAATGAAAACAACTCAGAATCTGTTTTTGAAATTCAGTATTTCGGACAAGAAGGTGGTGGTTTCGGATGTTTCCAATGTGTCGAAGGTAATATCGCCGTTGGTTTTATGGGACCAAGATTCAGAAGTGGAAATTATGCTCCGTATGCAGATGGTTTTAGCTTTAATATTCCGAGTTTGGCTATTGTAAATGCATATCAAGCAGGAGATACAAGACAAGCGGCTACCTTTTTTAATATTAACGATTTTGTTGCAACTAGGCCAGATGTAACATTTACAGTTGGTCATGATCATAACGGATATTTTAATTTTAAATATATTCCTTTTGCTGAAGGAAATGCTCCAGATCCGCATTTAACACACAGTAATAATTACAGAGCAATTCGTTTTGCTGATGTTTTATTGATGGCAGCAGAAGCTCATGTACAAGGAGGAAGTGCAGGTAGTGCACAAATTTATTTAGATCGGGTACGAGACAGAGCTTTTGGAAATACTACGAATAGAATTACAGCAACACTTGCCAATATTTTACAAGAAAGAAGATTAGAATTAGCAGGAGAAGGTCATCGTTTCTTTGATCAAGTGCGTACGGGTGAAACAGCTACAATCCCAGGATTTACTACAGATAAAAATGAATTATTCCCTATTCCAAGAATTGAAATTGAATTGGCAGGAAATAATTGGTGTCAAAATAAAGGATATTCAAGTTCTACATGTTCAGAGCAATAAAACGTAAGATTATGAAGAAAATATATTATATCATATTAGGCTTGTTATTTTTTACAGGCTGTATAGAAGAAGATAGAGACTTGTCTTTTGCTGATAGTATTGTTGCTCCAAGTAATGTTGCTGCAACCTACGCTATTACACAAGATAATACAGGATTAGTAACGATTACACCAACAGCTGATGGTGCAAATAGTTTTAAAATTTACTTTGGAGATGGTACTACTGATTTTGCTGATGTCGAAGCTGGTCAAAGTGTTGATCATACTTATGCAGAAGGGATATACAATGTAAAAATAGAGGCTTTTAATGTAGGCGGATTAAAAACAGAAGTAATACAAGAATTGGTAGTTTCTTTTA
>NZ_CANMAX010000013.1 GCF_947495995.1 uncultured Tenacibaculum sp. | reverse complement strand
GGAGAGTTAATCGATATTGAGTTTACATCAAGTTTAGCAGTAACAGGAGCTACAGTAGTTATCTCAGATAACACAGGAGCAGCAGTTGAGACGATAAACAATGTTGATAGTGGAGTAAGTGTAACTAACACTACAAGATTAGCAGTAGGAGTATATACTATATCTGTTACCCATCCAGTAACAGGATGTATATTAGATGCAGTTTACGAAGTTGAAGATGTAGAGGATCATATCATTAATGTATCACAATCAGCTCCAATTGTTTGTTTCGGATTAAGTACAGCAGCAGTAGATATTATATTCGATGCTAGTAGTCCTTATGCAGGAGCATATACATATACTGTATTCGACGCGAACACAGGATTACCAACAACTATAACAGGTACAGGTACATCAGGTAATGCAATAGAAACAATTACTGGAATTCCTGCAGGTGATTTCTTTGTACGAGTAGTTATGACAGCGTTCCCAGATTGTACAAGAGATACAGCACCGTTTACTATTGAAGGTCCAACAGCAGCATTAAGTGCAACATTCGATACTACATTAATTACTTGTGTAGCTAATGATAGTGGAGAAGTTACAATCAACGCAGTTGGCGGATGGGGCGGATATGAATATCAATTAGTAAATACTACAACTAGTACTACGGTTCAAAACTTTAATACAAACAATATTATTGGAGGTTTAACTGCAGGAACTTATGAAGTAACAGTAAGAGATGCTAATGGATGTCCGTTCGTAGATACATTCACATTATCTGATCCAACAACAATTAACTTTGTTCCTCAGGTAACAACTCAAATTGAGTGTGAAGGAGATGAAACAGCTGTTATTACAGTAAATTCTGTAACAGGTGGACAAGGAATGCCAGCAGTATATTCGTATAGCTTAGAATTCCCTAATGGAGACGAAACAGCTATTCAATCTTCTAATGTATTTACAGGATTAGGAGCAGGAACTTATCAAGTAACTGTTTACGATGAGTTCAGCTGTAGAAATACAATTAGTATTACTGTAAATGAGCCAACGGAAGTTATGGCAAGTGCAGTAGTAACAGGAATCATAACATGTACGACTCCAAATGCTACAGTAGAAGTAAGTGGAATAGGAGGTACAGGAACTTATGAATACAGTATAGATGGAACTACTTTCGTAGCATCTAATATCTTTACTGTTCCAGCAGGAGATTATGAATTCTATGTGAGAGATGCTAACAGTTGTGTATCTACGCCATTCGTTGTGTCTATTCCAGCATTAGAACCACTAGTAGCAACATTAGATGCATCATTAGGATTTATCTCTTGTAATGGTAATGCAGATGCAGTATTATCAGCAACTACAGTAGGAGGATTAGGAAACAATATGTATGAATTAATAGATGCTACTTCAGGAACTTCAATAGCAGGTCCACAAGTAGATGAAACTTTCAGAAATATTGGTCCTGGTACTTATTTAATCAGAGTAACAAGTTTAGATTGTGTTGCAGACACTGCAGAAGTTACGATAACAGATCCAGAATTATTAGTAACTACACCAGTAGTAACTAATGTAAGTTGTAATGGATTAACTGATGGTAGCGTTACATTAAATACTGTTGGAGGAACAGGATCGTATGTTTACGAAATTGATTCAGCTCCAGGAAGATTCCAACCGCAAAATGTATTTAACAATTTAGCAGCAGGAATGTATGTAATTACAGTATTAGATGAAAACGGATGTATTAATACTTTAAATGTTGAAGTATTTGAACCACCTGTTTTAGATGCTGAAATTGATTTATCAACAGTTGTACAACAACCATGTGTTACAGATCCAGCACCATCGTTCACAGTGAATATTATGGGAGGAACACCACCATATACATTACGATTAAGTGATGGTAGTGCACCAATAACATTAGGAGCTACTGATACAAGTTATACATTCACAAACTTAAATTCAGGTACTGCTTATGCTGTATTAGTAACAGATTCTAGAGGATGTAGAGTTCCAGATCCGTTAACAATCAGTTTCCCAGCAGCTGTAGATTTAGAGTTTGCTTTAGAACCTGTTACATACGATTGTACGCAACAAGCTACAATTACAGCTACTGTAGCAGAGATTTATAGAAACGAAGTAGTTTACATGTTAACTGGTCCAGAAACAGCTACAAACGATACAGGTATATTCTTAGTAAATACTCCGGGTATATATACTGTAGAAGTTACACACGCAGCTGGATTAGGATGTACGCCACCAACTGAACAGATAGAAGTTGAAGCGATAACACCATTACAGTTATCAGTTGACGATTCTCAATTGAATACATTAATAGCGAATGCTTCAGGAGGAATTCCACCATATGAATATAGTATAGATGGTAGTGCATTTACTTCAGAAAATACATTTGTAATTAATCAAACTAGAGATTATGTAATTACTGTAAGAGATGCTAGAGGTTGTGAAGAAACATTAACAGTAGCAGGAGTGTTCATCACGATAGATGTTCCAAACTTCTTTACTCCAGATGGTGATTCTCAGCAAGATTACTGGTATCCAATTAATGTTCAGCCTTATCATAATATAAAAGTTTATATTTATGACAGATATGGACGACAATTACAATTGTATTCAGGAATGCAACAAGGTTGGGATGGTACTTACCAAGGTAGACCATTACCTTCAGGAGATTACTGGTATACTATTGAATTCACAGAAATTACAGGAGAAGAGAAACGAATTATAGGACATTTTACGTTATATAGGTAAAAAATAGAATGAAGAATACATTTTTAACATTAGTGCTACTGATTTTTTCAGTAGCACGTTTATCAAGCCAAGAGGTAGATTTACCCCAATATGTCAACCACATGGCTGATAATCCTTTTTTAATATCGCCTGCATATGCAGGAATTGGAGCAGGTTTTCAATTACGATTAAATGGAGTAAGTCAATGGTTAGGAGTAAAAGAAGCTCCAGATACACAATCCCTAACTCTTGAAGCTAGATTAGCAGAAAGATTTGGTGGTGGTTTAACAATTTTTAATGATAAAAACGGATTTACATCTCAAAAGGGGGTAAGGCTTTCCTTAGCAAGTCACTTAACATTAAGTGATCTTTACGATAGCTTCTTATCTTTAGGTTTAAGTTATAGTTTTATCCAATTTGGAATTGATACTTCAGAATTTTCTAATCCTGCAAATCCAGGAGCACCAGTAAATTTACCGAACAGAGTATTAAACTCTTCTAATTTTGATATAAGTATGTTGTATCGTTTCGGAAGGTTTGCTATCAGTGGTAATGTTGTGAATTTATTAGATAAGAAAATCGATGATTTTAACACAGGTGAACCTGAAGTATTAAGAAGATATTCTGTTTACACGAATTATAATTTTAGAATTAATAGAGATACAGAATTTGAGCCTTCTGCATTTGTTGAATTTTTTGAAGCGAGTCAGCGTTCTAGAACAGATATAAACGTAAAATTGAGAAGACGTATTAGAGATGGATATGTTTGGGGAGGATTAAGTTATACATTCTTAAATGATCAATTTTTTACACCTAACGCATTAGCTCCTTTATTCGGAATTAAGAAGAACAAATTATATTTATCTTATGGTTTCAGTATTACTACAAACGAAATCTTAGGATTTAATAATGGTACACACATGATAACTATCGGATTCGATTACGATCGTAGACCAAGTTTAGCTCGTTGTACGAGAAAGATGATAATGTTCTAAAAGAATTTATATACATAATAAAAAAGCCTTGAGTTTGATACTCGAGGCTTTTTTGTTTTAATTTTGCTGCGATGAATAATAACGAATCTATAAACCTGAATAAATTTATAAGCTCAACAGGAATTTGTTCAAGAAGAGAAGCTGAAAAATTAATTGTGGCAGGTAGAGTTACGATTAATGGAAAGCCAACTCAGTTAGGAAATAGAGTATTTGAAGGCGATATTGTCAAAATAGATGGTAAACCATTAAAAGCAAAACCAAAGACAATTTACATCGCTTTAAACAAGCCTGTGGGTATAGTTTGTACTACAGATAGCAAAGAGAAAAAGAATATTGTAAGATTTGTAGGACATCCTCAACGATTATTTCCTATCGGAAGGTTAGATAAACCATCAGAAGGATTGATATTTTTAACTAATGATGGCGATATTGTCAACAAGATTTTAAGAGCAGGAAACAATCACGAAAAAGAATATATAGTTAGTGTAGATAAAGAAATTACAGAACGTTTTATTACTAGAATGGGAAATGGTATTCCAATCTTAGGAACGGTAACAAAAAAATGTAAAGTCACTAAACTATCATCAAACACATTTAAGATCATACTTACACAAGGATTGAATCGACAGATCAGAAGAATGTGTGAGTATTTAGGTTATGAGGTTACCAAATTAAAGAGAACTCGAATTATGAATGTAGAGTTAGGAAGCCTTAAAACTGGAGAATGGAGAGAACTTTCGAGTCATGAAATGGATAAAATCAACCAATTGGTTCAAACTTCAGTAAAAACAGAAGAAGCTTCTATCGAAAAATCACCTCAAAAGAAAAAAAAGCAAGGAAGTCCAAAGAATTTTAAATCCAAATTTGGTAGACAAAGAAGGAGGAAATAACCTCAACTTTTCAAAAAATAAGAAACTTTTAACGAAGTGCTTTTTAACATTTAACTTACATGCGTATCTTTGTCGCCTATGCAGTTCGACTTAAAATCAAAAGATCCTAAAAGTAAGGCAAGAGCAGGAGTAATAACAACCGATCACGGTACTATAGAAACTCCTATTTTTATGCCTGTTGGTACAGTAGCTTCAGTAAAAGGAGTACATCAATCAGAGTTAAAAGATGAAATAAATCCTGATATCATTTTAGGTAATACGTATCATTTATACTTAAGACCTAAAACAGATATTCTAGAGCAAGCTGGTGGATTGCATAAATTCATGAATTGGGATAGAAATATCTTAACAGATAGTGGTGGTTATCAGGTATATTCGCTTTCAGGAAGAAGAAAGATTAATGAAGAAGGAGTAAAATTCAAGAGTCATATCGATGGATCTACACATTTTTTTACACCAGAAAATGTAATGGAAATTCAACGTTCTATTGGGGCCGATATTATTATGGCTTTTGATGAATGTACGCCATATCCGTGTGATTACAATTATGCAAAAAATTCAATGCATATGACACATCGTTGGTTGAAACGATGTATTAATCACTTAGAAAAAACTCCACTTAAGTACGATTATAATCAAACATTATTTCCAATAGTTCAGGGAAGTACGTATACAGATTTACGTAAACAGTCTGCTGAATTTATTGCTTCAGTAGAAGCAGAAGGAAATGCTATTGGAGGTTTATCTGTAGGTGAACCAGCTGAAGAAATGTATGCAATGACAGATGTAGTTTGTAGCATTTTACCAGAAGATAAACCAAGATATTTGATGGGGGTAGGAACTCCAATTAATATTCTTGAAAATATAGCTTTAGGTGTAGACATGTTCGATTGTGTAATGCCCACAAGAAATGCTAGAAATGGAATGTTATTTACAGCTAATGGTACCATTAACATCAAAAACAAGAAATGGGAAAATGATTTTTCTCCAATTGATGAAATGGGAATCACGTTTGTAGATACGTTATATTCTAAAGCATATTTACGTCACTTATTTGCATCGAAAGAATTACTTGGAAAGCAAATTGCTTCTATCCACAACCTAGGATTTTATTTATGGTTAGTTAGAGAAGCAAGAAAACATATTATAGAAGGAGATTTTGCAGTTTGGAAAGATAGAATGGTAAAACAAATGAGCAAACGTCTGTAAGTTGAAGATTCTCGATTGGTACATATTAAAACGTTATTTAACTACGTTTCTTTTTACACTGCTTATTCTAATTCCTATAGCAGTAGCTATTGATATTGCAGAAAAGATTGATAAGTTTTTAAGACACGAAGATTTAACTTTTTTTGAAGTTGTAAACGATTATTATGTCAACTTTATCATCTATTACGCTAATACATTTATGCCATTGGCGTTATTTTTAGCCGTAATTATTTTTACCTCTCGATTAGCAAATAATACAGAAATTGTAGCTATAAACGGATCTCAAATTTCATTTACACGTTTTTTATATCCTTATTTTATCGGAGCAACTATTGTTACGGTTATTGCCTTAGGAATGAACCATTATGTTGTTCCAAGCAGTAGTAAAACAAGAAAAAAGTTTGAAAAAACATACTTAAAGAAAAAGCGTTATCAAGATCAATTAGTAAAAGAATTTAGTTTACAATTGAACGATAGTACGTATATGTACGTTCAGAATTATAATTTAAAATCAAATTCTGGAAGTAATTTTTCTACTTCTATTTATAAAAATAGAGAATTAAAATTCAAACTTATAGCTGATCATATCCGTTGGAAAGACACCATTTTCAAACTACAAAATTGGAAAGCTAGGAAGATTTATAAAGACAGAGATAGTATTTGGTATGGTAATTCTATGGATACAGTCTTTAGTTTTACACCTAAAGATTTTAATTATAAATCTGCATTAGCACAAGAAATGCCATCTAATGAATTGCAAGATTTTATTGCTTTATCGAAAAAGAGAGGAGTTAAAAACTTAAATGCGTATTTGGTAGAATTATACAAACGTACCAGTTTACCGCTAGCATCTTATATACTTACTATTATTGCTGTTGCATTAGCTCATAAAAAGAGAAGAGGAGGAATAGGTGTAAACTTAGCTTTAGGAATCGGAGTTATGTTTATTTACGTATTCTTTTTAAAAGTAGCAGAAGTTTTAGGAGCTGTAGCAGGTGCAAATTCTTTACTTAATGTTTGGATGCCGAACTTTATATTCGGAGCTTACGCCACATATCTCTATATCAATGCAAGAAAGTAAACTTAAGAACTATCTATTATTACATCTAATTGTTTTTATTTGGGGGTTTACAGCCATTTTAGGGAAATTAATTTCCATAGATGCAATTCCATTAGTTTGGTATAGAATGTTAATCGCTGTAGGTTTTATTGGAGCTTATTTTGTAATCAAAAAGAAATCATTTAAACTTACTAAAAGAGCCGGATTAGAGTTTTTAATTACAGGAATAATAATTGCAGTGCATTGGATCACATTTTTTAAAGCGATAAAGGTTTCTAATGTATCTGTAGCCTTAGTTACCATGAGTACCGGTGCTTTTTTTACATCACTTATAGAACCTATTTTTTTCAGACGTAGAATCAAACTTTTAGAAATAGTACTAGGATTACTAGTTATTTTAGGTTTATACATCATTTTTAGCTTTGAAAGTAAATATACCTTAGGAATTATTTATGCTTTAATATCAGCATTCTTATCTGCTTTATTTGCTGTTTTAAACGGGTTATTTGTTAAGAAATACGAAGCAGATTCAATATCGTTTTATCAACTATTATTTGGAGTTGCTTGTGTAACAATATACTTAGCTGTAACTGGAAGTTTTACACCAGAGTTTTTTAAATTGTTACCTAACGATTGGATATTTTTAGTGCTATTAGGAAGTGTTTGTACAGCCTACGCATTTATAGCATCTGTAAAAGTGATGAAGTATTTAACACCATATACAGTAATGCTAACCATAAACCTAGAGCCAGTCTATGCTATTGTATTAGCGCTACTTATTTTTCAAGATACAGAACGAATGAATATTGAGTTCTATTACGGAGCATTTATTGTACTTTTTGTGGTATTGTTAAATGGCTTAGTGAAAAATTCTTCAAAAATTAAAAAGAAATTACAACGATAATTTATTATGTTTGCTTAACAAACAGCAAAAAAAATCAAACTTTATTAAATGGAATATTTAGATTTTGAAATGCCAATTAAAGACTTAGAAGACCAGTTGGCAAAATGTCATGATATTGGGAAGGAAAGTGAGATAGATGTTACTGAGACATGCAAGAAGATTGAAAAAAAATTACAAAAAGCTAAGAAAGATATTTATAAAAACTTAACTCCATGGCAGAGAGTACAACTTTCTCGTCATCCAAACAGACCTTATACTTTAGATTATATTAAGGCGATTTGTGGAGATACGTTTATGGAATTACATGGAGATAGAAATGTTCGAGACGATAAAGCCATGATTGGTGGTTTAGGAAAAATCGGAGATCAGTCATTCATGTTTATTGGTCAACAGAAAGGTTATAATACTAAAACTCGTCAGTATCGTAACTTTGGTATGGCTAATCCAGAAGGATATCGTAAAGCTTTACGTTTAATGAGAATGGCCGAAAAATTCGGAATTCCAGTAGTAACATTATTAGATACTCCAGGTGCTTATCCAGGTTTAGAAGCTGAAGAACGTGGACAAGGAGAGGCGATTGCGAGAAATATCTTTGAAATGACACGTTTAAAAACTCCAATCATTACTATAGTAATTGGTGAAGGAGCTTCTGGTGGAGCTTTAGGAATTGGTGTAGGAGATCGTGTTTACATGATGGAAAATACTTGGTACACAGTAATTTCTCCAGAATCGTGTTCATCTATTTTATGGCGTAGTTGGGAGTACAAAGAACAAGCAGCTGCCGCTTTAAAATTAACTGGTGACGATATGAAGAAGTTAAAACTTATCGATGGTATTATCACAGAACCAGTTGGAGGTGCTCACGCTAATAGAGAAGGAGCATTTCAAGCAGTACAAGAGCAAATCTTAAAAGCTTTTGATGAATTAAAAGATTTAGATGAAGTTAGCTTAATTGCCAAAAGAATGGATAAATACGCTAACATGGGAGTTTACAAAGAATAGTAACATTCCATTTCATACATAAAACAAAACTCGCTAATTATTAGCGAGTTTTTTGTTTTTATAATCGATTAATTTTCTCGTTTTATTTGTAATACCCTTTAATACCAATCCCGATAGTCCAGAAATATTTACCTTCATCAGAATCTGGAATCTCTTCTATTTCTTCATTTAATGCAGGAATTACTTGTCTCCAAACAGCTAAATCTATAGATGGAAAAATATAAGAATACGGGATTTCGTTATTGGTAGTATCAAAATTAGAATTGGTTGAATTTAATATCTCTTTGATTAATTGCTGAGCAGGTGTACTAAATATTTCTATTTCATTTATAAAGACTTTGGTAAACTTAGAATCTTTACCAGAAAACTCTATAAAGTCAGCTTTATTATTATCGTCAAAGGTAATTTGTAGTTCATTTTTAAAATATCCATCTTTTGAGGGTAAAGACATTGAAAAATCACCATATTCCATTATTGATTCTTCTGATGTGAATTCAGGCTTTCCAAGAATAGCTTGAATTTCATCTCTAGTCATTCCAAATTTTATCTTTCCAGCACCAATGTGTGGTATTATATCAAATCTCATTTTTCAATTGATTCACTGTTACAAATAAGATAAATAATTTGTATTCCGAACTCCCGACTAAATAAAACCTTTATCCTTGGCTACATGAATTAATTCTCGATCATCAGTACTATCGATGTCAAAAATCTTTTTAAGCTGTCTTTTACGCTTTTCTATACCTCTAAGTGATAAATGTACCATATCAGGTAAATCTTTCATCATAGTACCAATAGAAAGCTCATACATAATCTTTCTATCAACATCATCAATAAAATATTCGCTTGAAACTTCATTACGCATAATTTTAGTAACTGTCTTACTATAAAAAGGAGGATCTGTAAGTACTTCTTCTATAGCTTGAACAAGTTGTGGCGGCGTAATATCATTTTTGACTAAAAATCCATCTGGATTAATATTTTTTAAGATACTGTGAACTCTATAATTGTCATTAAACGTAGTAGAAACAATAACTTTTGTTCCAGGTAACATCGAATTGATTTTGATTCCTAAGTCCTCGCCAGATAAAATAGTACCATCTTTAGAAGCAGGCAAACGCATATCTAAAAAAACAATATCTAGTGTATCGTTATTATTTGCGTAATCTTTTAAAATCTCACAGGCAGTATCACAATCATTTGCCATTTGGATATAAAAAGAGACTCCGTCTTTCTGATTTTCTATAAAGTTAAAAGCACTTTTATAGGCTTCGGCAATTAGGGGATGATCATCAACAATTAAGGCATTATACTTTTTTGCTAACATTATTCTTAGGTTATAGGTATTTTAATTTGCAAAGTTGTTCCTTTATTCAGTGCAGAAATAAACGATACGTTACCCTGTAACTTTGCGATTCTTGAATTAATATTTTTAATTCCTATTCCTTTCCTACTTTTTTTAGTGTCGAAACCAACACCATCATCAGCAATTTGTATCTCTAATTTTTCGTTTTCTATCGAAAATGCTAAGGTAACATTTTTTGCCTTTGCATGCTTAATAATATTTTGTAAAGCTTCTTGTATGATACGGTATACGTTAGCTTTTGTAACCTCACTAATTTCTTTCCAAGTAATACTTTTATCGTTTTTAAAATGAGTATCAAAACCACCAATAGTTCCCTTATCTTCTAAAAGTTGTGTAATTATAGAGGTAAAATTGATGTTCGCATCATTAAAATTATCACTTAATTTATGTGAAACCTCACGGATTTCTTTTTCTATAAGTTGTAGTTCATCTAAATATGCTTGTTGTTTTTCTTGAGTATCGGTATTCATTTGCATACCTAAAAAACCAAGATTAACTCGAGTTCCGAAGAGTTTACCCAAAATACCATCGTGGAGTTCTGCAGAAATTCGATTTCTTTCTTTTACACGTTCTTCTTCAAGTTTAGCCTGTTGTTGAAGCGTTAATACATATACTTCTTCATTTGCTTTTTGCTGATCAGCTTCTAATTGTAGTTTTTCGTTTCGCACTTTCTGAACTCGTAAAAAGTAGAGTAGGGTAGAAATCAAAATAATACTGATACTTCCACCAATGATCCAAATTAATTGCTGACCTAAACGTTCTTTTTCTTCAATATGTTCGTCAGTTTCAAATTCAATACGCGTAAACTTATTTTGAGCTTTACGTTCAACAGTAATTAAACTATCATTATATTCTATATGGCGATCTAGATATTGTTTAGCGTTTTGGGGTTGTAAGTTTGCAAGTTGTTTTAAAGTGGTTAAATAATCTCTTCCATTTTTTAATTCTTTAGCTAACAAATTTGCTTCTTTCGCATATTGAATAGCTTTTAAAGTATCATTAGAGTATGCATAATAATCAGAAATTCTAATTTTACTCATTAAGACTCCAGGTTTATCGATAATACTATCTCTAATTTTAAGAGCTTTAAAAAAATCTTGTTTTATACCTGTAGTATCTTTCATAACTAATTTACAATAGGCCCTATTATCAATTACTTTTGCATATTGAACTCTTTGTAAACTATTTTTTAATTCCTTGTTATAGTTTTTAATAGCTTCTTTATAATTCTTTTTCTCTCTATAAGTATTACCAATATTGTTAAATATAGCATAGTATTTTTTCTTCTTTTTTATTTTCTTAAAGAAAAAAAGAGATTTTTTGTAGTATGTTATAGCTCTATCGTATTCTTTTATATCCCTTTGAATATGACCTAATTGATTGTAACAATCATAAAGATCTTTATTACTGTTTAATTTTTTAAATATTTTAATTGCATCAAAAATTAAAATCTCACTACCAATATAATCTCTATACCGACCTTTAATAAATGACATACCGAATAACATTTTGGCACTTTCAAATTGATAATTTCCTTTTTTAAATGAATTATACCCTTTGTTAAAATGAAAGAAGGCTTTATTGTATTCGTGTGTGCTTAAGTAGTGAGTAGCATAATTCCAATGAGAATCACCAAGAGTATAATAGTCATTATTCTTTTTAGCAATTGATATTGCTTTTTTATTTACTTTAAAAAAAGAAGAAGAATCGTTTAACTTATGATATTCATAAGCAATAGAGCTTAAGTCTATAGTAGTTTTTAATTTTTTATCAATAAAATAATTAAAAGCCTTATCTAATATTTTTTTTTTAGTTTCTAAGTCTCCGTTTTTTTTAGATTCTCGTATAAAATACTTAATACTATCAACTTCTTTTTGTTGAAAGTAAAAATTAGCGGAAAAACATAAGTTTGGTATGATTATAAATGTAAGTTGTAGAAAGAAAGTTTTAATAATAATATTGTTTTTAACAAAACTAAAAAAAACCTCTAACAAATCGTTAGAGGTTGTATAAAATTCTAATTAATTACCTTTTCCACCATTATTTCCATCATCATCACCACCTGTGTAATCATTTCCAGAACCGGTATCAGAACCTGTTCCGTCTTTTGGATCTTTATCTATTGGTAAATCGATACCGTCGATTGTAGTATCATTTATTGTAGCATTAATTGTTGGTGTGTTTGTTACTAGATCCTCTGTGTTATCTGTACAACTTACTGTAAATACAAATACAACAATACATAGCATAAATTTTAAATTTCTCATGTTTCAATTTTTAGTGTTTAATAATAGTTCTCCTCGTCGCTTTTGGCGACATACATAGCTGATCGAAATACTTTTCGATTTTTTAGCATCGGTTAAACCGAGGCATAAGTATCCCACCCCGAAAAATTCAGGTGGTTTTTGTAGAATTGAATTGATCCTAAATATCAATTCATGAAGACTTGGAACTACTAAGGCCTATCGAGTTTAGGCTTCAGAAAATTCTACATGTTTAGTAAATAAGGAAGCGTTTGTGCAATTTTAGTTAGTAACGCTAGCTGATTTTTTAATTTAAATTACGTTCGATATACTGTATACCCAACTAATTTTTAGCTACTGTTACGTTTCAATGAGTAAACGTCCTTTTTCATTTAGAGTTAGCAATATTGATTTTTTCATAACTTTAACAATTTCTTACTTATAAGATACGAAAATTTTAAATTGTTACCAAACTTTTCGCTTGTTTTTTAGGCTTCTTTTTTTTTAATAGCATTAAAAAAGGCATCCTTTGTTAAAGATGCCTTTTGAAATATAGTGTTGATACTAATTTTTAATTTTGTATCACAATTTTTATATCACAAAAAACATCATTACGCAACTCTGCTCCAAAACGAACACCTCTAACTGGTGAATCTTTTCTGCTAATGTGCATTTTATATGTTTTCATTTTTTTCTTTATTGTTATTAAGAGAAATCTCTCGTTTAATTACAGGACAAATATATATCTTTTTTTAATATCTACAAATAAATTTTTAAAATAAATAATTGACAGTCAGTGTTTTAAGTTGTTTTCAGGTAATAGAAATCCTGTCCGGAAATTTTCCGGATTTTTATGAGTTTTTTTGATTAGTTATGCAACTTATTACCTTGTAAAACTTTCAATTACTATGTTCTTTTTAACTATTTGTCATTCATTAATTGTATTAAAAAAGGCGTCTGATTTAAAATCGGACGCCTTTATATATTGTTAAAACTATACATCTAATATTATAAATGTACAGTTGGTTTATATACGTTCCGAAGTTTACAAAGTAGTCTTTCAACACTTTTAAAACTGCATAGGCTACGCGATGCGCATAGCGATGTATGTAAATTTATTTTATTCATCTGGGTCAAATATACAAAATTTAAATGAAATGTTAAAAACTGTTAAAAAAGGGGTTAAAATTAAAAAGTGCGGGCGACCCACACTAAAAGTGTGGGTGACCCGTACCAGTGTAAAAATATGCTGCTATATCTTTGTCAACGTTAAAAGTCCTTGTATATAAGGTAACGGGTATAAAGAACAATTTATACCATAGTCGTTCGGGGGAAATTCTATGGAGGAAAAGCATTAAGCTAAAAAGAGAATTAAAATTGTTTGAAACTAAAAAACGTCCAAGGTTGGACGTTTTTTTAGTTTATGGTATGTTTAAGTATTTGTGAGTTTGCAAAGAAATTTTCCATTTAGGATATTTCATAACGTAATCAATAATTAAAGGAATCATTTTATCACGTTTACTCCATTCTGGTTGTAAGTAGAGTTTACAATTATTATTCACTTTTGCAGCTTGTTCTTCAGCAAATTCAAAGTCATGTTTATTATGAATAATCATTTTAAGCTCATCAGCTTCTTCATAAGCTTTAGATAAAGGAAGCTTTGTTTTCTTAGGAGACAAACAGAACCAGTCCCAAACTCCAGAGAATTTATAAGCACCAGAAGTCTCAATATGAGTTTTTATTCCTTCATTTTGTAATTGCTTGGTAATATAATCTAAACTCCACATTAAAGGTTCACCACCAGTTACTACAACTGTTTCTGCATATTGCTTGGCATTAGAAACAATTTGATCTGTTAATGTAGGAGGATGTAGATTAGCATCCCAGCTTTCTTTGACATCACACCAATGACATCCTACATCACAACCTCCAATTCTAATAAAATATGCTGCTGTTCCTGTATGTGCACCTTCACCCTGAATAGTGTAAAATTCTTCCATTAAAGGAAGCATTTCTCCTTTTTTAATTAATTCTTGCGTCTTTAAATCCATCTGCTTTTACCGCTATTACATCAATCTCAATTTTTGCCCCTACGAGCAAACCGGCTGCAAATGTAGTTCTTGCTGGCTTATTTTTAGGGAAATATTCACGAAAAATTTTATTAAAATCAACAAAATCGTCTGTAGTAGATAAAATTACAGTACATTTTACTACATGCTCTAAATCAGAACCGTGAGCTTCTAATACAGCTTTTATGTTTTCTAAGGTTTGTTTCGCCTCTGGTCCAATTCCTCCTTCAGGCAATTTACCTGTTTCTGGATTTATTCCCACTTGACCAGCTAAATACAGAGTATTACCAACTTCAACAGCATCAGAAAAAGGAGCATTCTTCTTTCGTTCTAATTTTGAACTATGAAAAATCAGATCTGGTTTTTCTGGTGTAATAATCTCTTTTGATGTTGTATTTGTATTGCATGAAGAAATAAGTAAAACAAGAGTTAAACTTAAGATATTCAGTAATTTCATATGAAAATATTTAGTTGAAATACAAATTTACTCAAAACCATATTAAACTTAAACAAAATTATTTGATCCTACTTTTTGAAATGCTGATTTAAATAGTATTTTTATCAAAAATTATCTATCATGAGTCAAACGGAGTCATTCTTCAATTATATAAATGAAGGATACAAATGCAAAGGAGATTTTATTACGTTAGGAGCCGGAATGTTAGGTGAAGAAACTGTAACTAACGCATTAGTAAATATACCTTTAAAAACATTAAACAGACACGGACTAATTGCTGGTGCTACAGGTACTGGTAAAACGAAAACATTACAAGTTTTAGCAGAAAACATGTCTGAAAAAGGTATTCCTGTATTATTAATGGATGTTAAAGGTGATTTAAGTGGATTGGCACAACCTAGTCCAGGACATCCAAAGATAGATGAGCGTCATGAAAAAATAGGAATTCCGTTTGATGCAAAGAAATTTCCTGTTGAAGTTCTAACAATATCAGAACAAGACGGAGTTCGTTTAAGAGCGACTGTATCTGAATTCGGACCAGTACTATTATCTAGAATATTAGATTTAACTGAAACTCAATCTGGAATTGTAGCTATTATATTTAAGTATTGTGATGACAATAGATTACCATTATTAGATTTAAAGGACTTCAAAAAAATGCTTCAGTTTATAACAGCTGAAGGAAAAGAAGAAATTTCAGCAGAATATGGTCGAATTTCTTCATCTAGTACAGGAGCTATTTTAAGAAAGATAGTGGAATTAGAACAACAAGGAGGTGAATTGTTCTTCGGAGAAAAATCTTTCGAAGTTGATGATTTAACAAGAATTGATGAAGATGGTAAAGGTGTAATTTCTGTATTAAGATTAACAGATATTCAAGATAAACCAAAGTTATTTTCAACGTTTATGTTACAATTATTAGCAGAGGTTTATGAAACATTTCCTGAGCAAGGAGATAGTGGAAGACCTGAGTTAATTATTTTCATAGATGAAGCTCATTTAGTTTTTGATGAAGCTTCAAAAGCCTTACTTGGTCAAATAGAAAGTATTGTGAAATTAATACGTTCTAAAGGAATCGGATTGTATTTTGTAACTCAAAATCCTAAAGATGTACCGGAAGATGTATTAGCACAATTAGGTTTAAAAGTACAACATGCTTTAAGAGCCTTTACAGCAAAAGATAGAAAAGCATTAAAATTAGCAGCAGAGAATTATCCAGATTCAGAGTTTTATAATACTAGTGAAGTATTAACTCAGTTAGGAATTGGTGAAGCTTTCGTGACAGTGTTAAATGAAAAAGGTATTCCAACACCATTGGCAAGAACTATGTTAAGAGCACCAATGAGTAGAATGGATGTTTTAACAGATAGAGAATTAAATGAGTTGATCACGAATTCTAATTTGGTTAGAAAATACAACGATACCATAGATAGAGAAAGTGCTTATGAATTACTTACTGAAAAAATAGAAAGTATAAATAAAAAGAAAACTGAAGAAGATAGACGAAAAGAAGAAGAAAAAATAAGTAAAAGAAAGAGTTCCAGAACAAGACGAAGTACGCGTCAAGACCCAATTGTTAAAGTATTAACAAGCGCAACATTTATACGTGCTGTATTTGGAATTTTAAAGAAAGTAATTTAGACTAAAACAAGTAAATAAACGTTATATCAGAAACTAATTTAAATGAGAAAATTATTCAAAATTGTGTTGATTGTTTGTGTAGCCGTGGTAAGTACACAATGTAGTAAAGATAAATATACAATCAGCAAAGGAAAAGTAGGACAGATTACAAAAGAAACTACAATGCAAGATTTAGATAAGATTTTTGCTAAAGATTCTATTGTAAAGATTTTGAGTGAAGGTGCGAAAGGAAACTACTATTTTCAAGATGATGATGAATACCAGATTTTTGAAAAAGGAGGAAAGCATTTGTTAACGATAGTTCCAAGAGAACAATTAGATTCTACATCAACAATAAAAAGTATCGAAATTTTTGATGATCGATTCAAAACTGTAAACGGATTAAATGTACTTTCTACTTTTAGAGATATTAATGCAAACAATGCCATTAGTAAAATAGAAACTTCATTTGCATCTGCTACTATTTTTATAGATGATTTAAATGCTACTATAGCCATAGATAAAGAAGAATTAGGATTAAAAGAATTCAATATGAAGAAAGTAAGTATTGAACAAATACCTGATCTAGCAAAGATTAAATCCTTTATAGTTTGGTTTAACTAACACAATATTAATCCCGATTTATCGGGATTTTTTATTGGCTTTAAATTATCGTTTGATAAACCTATATTTGCACAGCAAACTTAACGAAATGAAATACGCAGAGAATATATTAGAAACTATTGGTAACACACCTTTAGTTAAAATAAATACGCTAGCAGAAGAATTACCTTGCTTGGTTTTAGCTAAATACGAAACGTTTAATCCAGGAAATTCTGTAAAGGATAGAATGGCTTTAAAAATGATTGAAGATGCAGAAGCAGATGGAAGATTAAAACCAGGAGGTACAATTATTGAAGGTACTTCTGGAAATACAGGAATGGGATTGGCTTTAGCTGCAATTGTAAAAGGATACAAGTGTGTATTTGTAATGGCAGATAAGCAAAGTAAAGAAAAGATTGATATCTTAAAAGCAGTAGGAGCAGAGGTTGTAGTTTGTCCAACAAATGTAGAACCAGACGATCCAAGAAGTTATTATTCAGTTTCAAAACGTTTAGCAGAAGAAACAGAGAATGCTTGGTATGTAAATCAATATGATAACCCAAGTAACGCAAAAGGTCATTATGAAAGTACTGGACCAGAAATTTGGGAACAAACTGAAGGAAAAATTACACATTTCGTTGTTGGAGTTGGAACAGGAGGAACAATTTCTGGAGTTGGTAAATATTTAAAAGAGAAAAATCCAAATGTAAAAGTTTGGGGAATTGATACTTACGGATCTGTATTTAAAAAATATCATGAAACAGGTATTTTTGATGAAAATGAAATTTATCCGTATGTAACTGAAGGTATTGGAGAAGATATTTTACCAAAGAATGTAGATTTTAGTATTATTGATGGATTTACTAAAGTTACAGATAAAGATGCTGCTGTTTACACACAGTTATTAGCTAAGAAAGAAGGAATGTTTTTAGGGAATTCTGCAGGAGCAGCTATGAAAGGTTTATTGCAGTTAAAAGAGCATTTTAATGAAGATGATGTAGTTGTAGTATTATTCCATGATCATGGAAGTCGTTATGTTGGTAAAATGTTCAACGACGAGTGGATGAAAAAAATGGGATACTTAGAATAATATTCTATGATTCATTTTTTATGTGGAGGTCCAAGTAATATTCAACAAGTACTTTTAGTATTAGCTATATTTTATGGTCTACCAGTTTTTGTTTTAGTATACTTATTAAATTTACTAATTAAGAAAACCACTTTTTATAGAGAACATATTAATAGTAATCTCAAAAAGACTTTGTTTGTATCAAGCTTAACCATCTTAATGTTTGTTTTGTGCGTGTTTTTCACCTTTCTGATACAAATAGTTTAAAAAATAAAAAACCACCTCTTAGGTGGTTTTTTTTATTAAGTAAAAAGGTTATTTTTTTGTTTAATGTTTTTAGCGCAGTTCTATAAAAATCAAAAGCCATCTCTCTGAGACGGCTTCTGTTAATCAACTAATTCAAATAATTTACACAATGAAAACATTATTGTACAATAATAAGTTTTCAATTACTGTGCCAAAATTATGAATTATAACTGTACCTTTTTGATTTTATTTTATAGTTTACAATTTTTTAACTTTAAAAAGCTCTCTTGTTAAGGAATTCATAATAAAATATTAGTTTGCATGCTTGTGTGCTTTGTAAGAAGATCTTACTAAAGCTCCACTTTCCACATACATGAATCCCATTTCCTTACCTAAATCTTCATATTTCTTAAATTGATCTGGTGTAATAAATTCTTTAACAGGTAAATGTTTTTTGGTAGGTTGTAAGTACTGACCGATAGTAATAACATCTAAGCCAACATTTCTTAAATCTGTCATAGTTTGTATTACTTCTTCTTCAGTTTCTCCTAAACCAAGCATAATACCCGATTTAGTTCTCATACCATTTTCTTTTAAGTATTTTAAAACTCCTAAACTTCTATCATATTTCGCTTGAATACGTACTTCTCTGGTAAGTCTTCTAACAGTTTCCATGTTATGAGAAACAACTTCAGGATGTACTTCAATTATACGATCTATCAACTTTTCGTTTCCTTGAAAATCTGGAATTAAAGTTTCTAATGTTGTATTAGGATTTGCTCTTCGTATAGCTTGTACTGTTTCTGCCCAAATAATTGAACCTCCATCTTTCAAATCATCACGATCAACAGAAGTAATTACTGCATGTTTAATATTCATGATTTTAATTGAACGAGCTACCTTTTCAGGCTCATCCCATTCAACAGTCTCAGGTCTTCCTGTTTTAACACCACAGAAACCACAAGATCTGGTACAAACATTACCTAAAATCATAAATGTAGCTGTTCCTTCTCCCCAACATTCACCCATATTAGGACAACTACCACTAGTACATATGGTATTAAGTTTATATTTATCAACTAAGCCACGAAGTTCTGTGTATTTCTTACCTACAGGTAATTTAACACGTAACCATTTAGGTTTTTTTACTCGCTCTACTGGAGGAGTAGTTATTGTTGTAGCTAAATTATCAGACATTCTATAATAAATTTGAATTACAAATTTACGAAAGAAATGTTTGTTTATTGCATAATGTTTAACTCAGTTGCTTTATCTATGGCAAGCTGAAGTGCTGTATCGTTAGCTTTTACTAGAGAAACAATGCGACCAATTTTTTCAAGATCGTCTCTGTTTGTACTCCAAAATGTAATACCGCTAACTTCTACTTTAGTTTCTAAGTTGTCAATTAAATCACTTCCGCCTACTTTAAAAGCACCATAAATAATACCAAGCCAAGATGGTCCTCCACCATGGTATCCGCTTTCTTGTAGAACTTTAGCTAAAGAATCTTTTTCGTAAACATCATGATAATCGTACCTATATCTTTCACCTTGTAATTGTAATACACCAGTAAAGTATAAGTCTTTAGTTTCTAATGCACTTTTAAAATCATCTTGTGAAAAAGAGATGTGTGATGAAAGTAAAAAAAGAATTAAAGAGAGTACTGTTTTAGTAATAACATTTTTCATATGAATCTGAATATTGGGATTTTAATTGCCTTGATGGAAATAATCAAAAAGCATGCTAATTTAATTTTTTTTCCGATTTTTTTTAAATTTTTTTCTTTTTTTTAAAGAAAATTCAATTTAAAGGGTTGATATATAGTTTTTTAAAAACCATATACTGAAGGCTATTAAAAAGAAAAAACCAAGAAAACTCATGATTTTCAGTAAAAGTTTAGGTCGATGTTTTTCTGGAGTGAACTTGCTTGTTATCAGTTTGTAATTTAAAAAAGCAAAGATTGGAGCAGTTAAAAAAGAGAAAATTGTTGCAATTTTTACAAGAGTAAGCATAGTACTTGTAAAGAAAGTTAAAATAACACAAGTGCCAGACAACAAGAATAAAATCCAAAACCAATAGTTTAGTTTTTTAAACCCTAATAATAAAGCACTTTTTTCCATTGCCCTAGGAGATGCATCAAAAGTTGTTAAAGTTGTACTAAACATAGTTGTAAATGCGGCTATTCCAATAATAACTTTTGCATAGCTACCTAAGTTTTCGGTGTAAAGGTTTATTAATTGGATGGCAAACTTACCCCCACTAGAAGAAAAGCTTTCTCCAGTGTTAAACATTACTAAAGCTCCTAAGAGTAGAAAACAAATTCCTAAAAATAAGGTTCCAAGAAAACCAACATTAAAATCTAAAATAGATCTTTTTACAGAAATTGGTTCCGATGAGTTTTTATTTTTTTCTACAGACCAAAGCGAATGCCATATAGAAACATCCAATGGAGCAGGCATCCAACCTAAAAAAGCAATTAAAAAGCTAATTTCAATAGCATTTTTAGGTAAAGTTTGTGCAAAAGAAAATGAGGTTTCATTTTTAAAAAAGGCAATACTAACAGCCAATAATGTACTTACAGTCAGAAAAATGATAATGAATTTTATTAATCGATCTAAGAAGTTATATTTTCCTAAAATTAATATGACTAAAGAAATGATCAATAAAATGTATGACCAGTAAGTTAAATTACCAGTAATACCAAAAAGTTGACTAGCCAAACCAGCTGTAACTATTGTTACCGCTGCCTGTATGGTAAACATGGTAATAAAATTAACAATTACATAGAGTAGGAGATATGTGTTACCAAGTTTCTTATAACCATCCAATAAACTTTCTCCTGTTGCAGAAGCATATTGCGGACCAAACCTAAAAAAAGGATATTTAAAAATATGAACTAAAATTATAGCCCAAAGTAAACCAAATCCGTAATCTGCTCCAGCTCTAGTCGCTTGTACTAAATGAGAAACACCAATTGCGGCTCCAGCAAAAAGAAGTCCTGGCCCTAATGCGTTAAGTATATTTTTTTTCATAATCACCCTTTTTTAATAATCTCGGCTAATAACTTTTTAGCACGAAGTAATTTCACTTTTACGTTATTTATGGGTTCATTTATTTGAGAAGAAATTTCTTTGTAAGAAAGTTCTTGAAAAAAACGTAAATGTATTACTTCTTGGTACTTAGGTTTTAATTTTTTTATATCTCTAAGTAATTTTGCTAAATTTTGTTCCTTGATTATTTTATCTTCAGGTGAAGGAGTATCATCAGCGATGTGATAAATTTTATCTTTTTCTTCGGATGAAGAATTAAATTGAATTGATGCTTTTCGTTTTCGAATTAAATCTTGATGTAGATTTTTTGATATCGCAATTAACCAAGTATTAAATTCGTACTCTTCTTTGTATAAGTGAATTTTATTAAAAGCCTTGGCAAAAGTCTGTATCGTTATATCTTCAGCATCATTTTCATTTTGAGTACTTTTTAGCTGATAACCATAAACACTAGACCAATAGGTATCTAAAAGGTAATTAAAAGCGACTTGATTACCTTTCTTAGCTTGTTCAATATGTTTAAGGATTTCTTTTTTTATGAGTTTTCTTTTTATTGGTGTTGAGGTTCAGAACATGTATCAAATTGATCTGGAGTCTTACCACAAAAACCACAAGCTTCACCAGATTTATTCAACATTGGATTTTGACTTGCACAAGTACCTGCAAATTCTCCATCTTTTTTAGCCCAAATTTTAATTGCTATACCAGCAAAAGCAAAAGCTAATAATCCAATAGTTAAAAAAATTAATTTCATAAAAATGTATTTAGAATGCAAAGATACGCAAAGAAATTTTTAAAAGCTCAGTGACTTTTTGAAAATTAAGGTGTCTTAAGTAATGTAAGGTAAAAATTTAATCCCTCATTTATGAAAGAATTAACTACTGTATTAAAAGCTTTAATTGGGTTCATTACTAACGAGTATGATAGAGAATTGAAACCTAATTATATGAGAGTAGAGAAAGAAGATCGTAGAAATAGATTTTATAATTAATTTCTACAGGAATTATCCCTAATTTTATTTTTTAAACCTAATGCAACTTGTTTTTAATCAGTTGTCTTAGGTTTTTTTTGTACATTAAAAAAGAAAAGTTTTAAACCTTTTAGAGTTTTTTAGGTCTAAACTTTAAAGTGAAAAATATGAGATCAGTATTATCCCCGATTTTAGCATTTTTAATGCTATTCTTTTCATGTAGTAAAGATTCTATAACTATAGAAACACCAGACGATTCTTCTGAACAACCAACAAAACCAAATATCCTGCTAATTATTGCAGATGATATGGGATTAGATGCCACACCAGGATATAATGTTGGTACTATTAAACCTACAATGCCCAATTTGCAAAACATGATTTCTAATGGATTACGTTTTGAAAATTTATGGTCATACCCAACATGTACTCCAACAAGGTCGAGTATTTTAACAGGAAAACATGGTTTTAGAACTGGAGTTTTAAAAGTTGATGACGAACTTTCTACATCAGAAACTTCATTACAGCAATATTTAAAAAGCAGAGCTACAAATTATAGTAGTGCTGTAGTTGGAAAATGGCACTTGTCAAGAGATGCTTCTCATCCAAATGATTTAGGAGTTGATTATTATGCTGGACTTTTAAATGGAGCAGTTACTTCTTATTGGGATTGGACTTTAACAGAGAATGGTGTTCAAAGTAATTCTACTGAATATACAACTACCAAGTTTACAGATTTAGCTATTGATTGGATTAAAGATCAAGATTCTCCTTGGTTTTTGTGGTTAGCTTATAACGCACCTCATACACCATTTCATTTACCACCTGCAGAATTACACTCTCAAGGAAGTTTACCTTCAGATCAAGCAAGTGTAGATGCAAATCCAATGCCTTATTACATGGCGATGTTGGAAGCTATGGATACTGAAATAGGAAGATTGTTAAACTCTATGTCTGATGAAGAAAAAGATAATACGGTTATTATTTTCATTGGAGATAATGGAACTCCAAATCAAGTTGCACAAGATTACAGAAGTCGAAGAGTTAAAGGAACTGTTTATCAAGGTGGAGTTAACGTACCGATGATTATTTCAGGAAAAAATGTAAACAGATTTAATGAAACAGAATCTGCATTAGTAAATACTACAGACCTTTTTGCTACAATAGCCAATATAGCAGAGGTAAACGTAAGTAATATAAATGATAGCTATAATTTTTGGAGTTTGGTATCTACAAGTAGTAAGATAAGAGATTATGCTTATACAGAAGTAGGAAAAGATACTGGACCTGAAGATATCACAATTAGAAATGAGGAATATAAATACATACTTTTTTCTGATGGAAGTGAAGGATTTTACAACGTCGCTAATGACTTTTTTGAAACAACAAACCTTTTAGATCAATTACCATTGAATGCAAATGAAGAAGCTGTGTTAAATGAATTAAAAGATGCAATTACTAACTTAAAACACTAACAGAATGAAAACTTTAAATAGAATAATTTTATATACATTTTTAATCGTTTTTGGAGCTTGCTCTTCAGATGATGATTCAGATACAACTACAACGCCAACTACTCCTGTAGATTCATACGATATCACAAGTATTTTATCGAAATTCGATAATATCCCTGGGGTTTCTTATGCTATAAATGGAGATGTCGTTCAAATTACTACAGATGATTTACCAAATCATGGAAGTCCGTATTGGGAAACTACACATCCAATGTACGAAGCGTATAATGGAGACAATCCCAATTGGAGAAAAAATCCGAATTTAATAGAAAGTCAGAATATTGTATTTACTATTCCTTTAAAACCCCAAGAGGCAACAAACAAAGAAGCTACGCCTTTAGGTCCGATAGGGGTTACTGTAAATGGGATAGTTTTTTATAATCAATATGCAGGACCAAATAATCAGCCTTTAACTAATGAGATAGATTCTTTTGATCAATATTTAGGTCATCCAGATGCTAGAGGAAATTATCATTACCACATAGAACCAACATTTTTAACTGACACTTTCGGAAAATCAGGTTTCTTAGGATTATTAGCAGATGGTTTTCCTGTTTACGGACCAGAAGAAAATGGCGGACCAGTAACGAATTCAGATTTAGATGAATATCATGGTCATGTTGGAGTAACACCAGATTTTCCAAACGGAATTTATCATTATCATGTTACTACAGAAGCTCCATACATTAATGGAAATGGATATTTTGGTTCACCAGGAAATATTTCTCAATAAATGAATAAAGTTATAGTCTTCGTTTTTTTGTGCTGTTTATCGTGTAAAAAGCAGCCAGAGGTTGAACAAGAAAAAGTTTTTGATCCAATTACTTTTAAGCTAATTAATGGTGAGCTTTTTTTACAAGACGATTTGTATTCAGGAGTTTTAATAAAAGAAGATTCTTTGAATAAAGTGAAAACAATAACGAAATATAACTTAGGAAGAAAAGAAGGTATAGAGATTAAGTGTTATCAAGATACACTTAAAATAGAAGAACGTTTTTATACAGAAGGAATGAAAAGTGGTATTCATAGAGGTTGGTGGCGTAACGGAAATTTACGATTTGAATACCATTTTAATTCCAAAGGAGCTTACAACGGATCAGTAAATGAATGGTACAAAAATGGTCAACAAATGAAGGCTTTTAATTTTGAGAACGGAAAGGAATCTGGTACACAAAGATTATGGCAAGATGATGGGAAGATTAGAGCCAATTTTGTGGCTAAAAATGGAGATCGTTTTGGCTTAATCGGATTAAAAAAATGTTATTCAGTAAATACAGTAAATGAAGATTATCGATAGAAATACAGTATTTTTTTTCTTAACAATACTAGTTGTTTTAACTAGTTGTAAGAAAACACAACAAGTAGATAGAAATGTTACATTACCGTTTTTTAATTCTCCAATTTTCACTCCAGAATGGATTGCTGAAGATTCAAAGGAGTATACTAAAATCCATAAAATAGCAGATTTCAATTTAGTAAATCAAGAAGGAATAAAAATCACGAATAAAAATTATGAAGGTAAAATTTATGTAGCGGATTTTTTCTTTGCGAGTTGTCCCGGAATTTGTCCTGTTCTTGAGAAAAACATGAGCAAAGTTCAGGATCAATTTAAAGAAGATAACGACGTGCTTTTATTATCGCATACTGTAATGCCAGTGAAAGACTCTGTTCCTGTTTTAAAGAAATATGCAGTAGAAAATGAAATTAATTCAAAAAAATGGAATTTAGTTACAGGTAACAAAGAGCATATTTACGAATTAGCTCGTACTTCTTATTTTGCTGATGAAGATTTTGTAAAAACTCAAGATAAAGATGCTTTTATTCATACCGAAAACTTTATTCTCGTTGATAAAAAAGGAAGAATTAGAGGTGTTTATAACGGAACAATTGAGTTGGAAGTAAAAAGGTTAATTCGACATATAAAGTTGTTGAAAAAAGAAGCTTAACAACTACTAATATTTTATTGATTTACTAAAGAACTTAACACTAAAATGCAACGCCGCTAAACTATAACTGTCATTACTATAAGTCAAAATTGTGATTTATGATGATAAGATATTATAGTTTGTTACTGTTTCTTATGTGTAATCTTTCTTTTGCTCAAGGAGAAAAAAAAATAGTGAACTTTGGATTTGAAGGCTACAACTTACAAGGAGTCTTAAACATTCCAAAAGATCAAACTCCAAAAGGTGTTGTAATTATTGTACATGGTTCTGGAAAAACAAATGCAGTACAACAAGAATGGCATCTTGATGTAAGAAATGCTATTTTAAATGCTGGATATGCGACTTACATGTGGGATAAAATGGGCTGTGGTAAAAGTGAAGGCGTATTTAATTATAATCAAACAGTACAGAATAGTGCCGATGAGGTAATTGCAGCTATAGCATCACTAAAGAAACAGAAAATTAAAGGTTCCGATAGGATAGGTTTGTGGGGAATTAGTAGAGCAGGATGGATAAATCCTATTGTAATTAATAAGTACAAGAATATTAGTTTTTGGATATCTGTAAGTGGAGTAGGGCCTAAAGAAAGTTTTGTGTACTTATTCAAAGAGAATTTAAAAATTGAAGGTGTGCCTAAGGACTCTATAGATATTGTACTGAATGAATTAAAAGAGAGTTACAGAATTACACATTCTAGCGGAAGTTTTAAAGACTATATGAATGCCACTAAAAATCTTAGAAAGAATAAGTTTTTAAAGAGATTTAATGGAGGAAGAGTTGTTACTGAAAAGGGATATCTAGCGTATCAGAAAGAGTTTATAAAAATGCCTTTTGATTATAAAACAAATCTTCAAATTTACGTTCAAGATTTTGAGTCAGAATTATCAAAAATTAAATGTCCTGTTTTGGCATTGTTTGGAGAAAAAGATACACAGGTTGATTGGAAAAAAACAAAAGCTTTATATCAGAAAACTTTAGGAGAAACTACAGATTTTACTACGAAATCATTTCCCAATTGTAATCACAATTTATTTGAATGCAGAACAGGAGGATTTTATGAGTTCCAGGATGATAATTTACCTTGGGTAAGAAATAAAGATTTTCTTTCAGCGATAACAAATTGGTTAAATGAAATTGAAGAGAAAATCTAATTAAATTACATTCACTTCAATTTCTAAATCAATACCAAAGTTTTCTTTAATTGTAGTTTGTATTTCTTGTGCAAGACTGTAAATGTCTTTACCAGAGGCATTTCCGTAATTTACTAAAACTAAGGCCTGTTTTTCATGAACACCGTAATCTCCAAAACGTTTTCCTTTAAATCCGCTTTGTTCAATTAACCAACCAGCTGGGACTTTAATTTCTTCATCAGAAACTGAATAACTAGGAATATTCGGGAATTTCTCTTTTAAATTCTCGAAAAGACTTTTAGAAATCACTGGGTTTTTAAAAAAACTACCGCTATTTCCAATTTCTTTAGGATCTGGTAGTTTCGATTGCCTAATGGCTATTACAGCATCAGAAACCGTTTTAATTGTAGGATTTGTAATGTTTTTAGAAGCAAGTTCAGTTTCAATAGCACCATAAGAAGTGTTAAGTACATGATCTTTTTTTGTAAGTTTAAAACTTACAGAAGTAATAATATACTTTCCTTTAACTTCATTCTTAAAAATAGAATTACGATAACCAAATTTACATTCAGCATTCGAAAATTGAACTAGTTTTCCTGTTTCAATGGAAACTGCTTCTACTTTTGTAATTACATCTTTAACTTCAACACCATATGCACCAATATTTTGGATAGGACATGTACCAACATTTCCAGGAATTAAAGATAAATTTTCAATTCCACCATAGTTTTGATCTATACACCACAAAACAAAATCATGCCAGTTTTCTCCTGCATTTACTGTAAGATAAACCGAGTTATCATCTTCTCTGTCAATACAAATTCCTTCGGTATTTATATGCACAACTAAATCATTAATATCTTTAGTTAATAGCATATTACTTCCTCCAGATATTAAAAAGAGAGATTTTTCCTTTATTATAAGTTGTTGCAGTTCATGAACAGAACGGATAGAAATAAAACGTTTGGCATTAACATCAATGCCAAACGTATTATAATTCTTTAGTGATATATTTTGTTGAATTTCCAAATGAAATTATTTATTGTAAGCTTCTAAAGCTGCTTTTAAAATAGCGACACAACGTTTTAAATCTTCTTTATTTAAAACATAGGCAATACGAACCTGATTTTTTCCTTCTCCTTTGGTAGAATAAAAACCTCCAGCAGGAGCAATCATTACAGTTTCGTTGTTATGATTAAAGCTTTCTAAAATCCATTGAGCAAAATCTTCTGAGTTTTCAACTGGTAACTCGGCAATACAGTAAAAAGCACCTTTTGGTTTGGCAACTTTTATACCTTCGATTTTTTCTAGCTCAGAAATTAATGTATTTCTACGTTCTACATACTCTTCAATAACATCATCAAAATAGCTTTGAGGCGTATCTAAAGCTGCTTCACTAGCTATTAAAGCATAGGTAGGCGGACTTAATCTTGCTTGTGCAAATTTAATCGCAGTTTGAACAAATTCTTGATTTCTAGAAACAATACATCCAATTCTTGCACCACACATACTGTAACGCTTCGAAACAGAATCGATAACGATAGCATTTTTGTCTAAACCATCTTCTTTTAAAATTGAATGATGTTCAGCACCATCGTATGCAAATTCTCTGTAAACTTCATCAGCAATTAAAAATAAATCGTGTTTAAGTACAATTTCTTTTAATTTTTGAATTTCTTCTTTGCTGTATAAATATCCTGTTGGATTTCCAGGATTACAGATTAGAATTGCTTTAGTTTTAGGAGTAATTAACTTTTCAAAATCTTCAATCTTTGGTAAAGCAAAATTATCATCGATAGAAGAAATTACAGGAACTACTTTTACTCCAGAAGCAATAGAAAAACCATTGTAATTAGCATAAAAAGGCTCAGGAATAATAATCTCATCTCCCGGATCAGTAATGCTACCAATAGTAAATAGTAAAGCTTCAGATCCACCTGTAGTTGCAATAATATCATTTGCAGTTACAGAAATACCATTTTTTCCGTAGTATTCAGAAAGTTTGTTTCTATATGTTTCAGAACCTTCAGATCTGGCATAAGATAATACCTCAATATTATTATTTTTTACAGCATCTAATGCTACCTGAGGAGTTTTAATATCTGGCTGACCGATATTTAAATGAAAAACTTTTACTCCTCTTTTTTTAGCATCTTCCGCAAAAGGTACCAATTTACGAATTGGTGATTGCGGCATTGAATTTCCTTTATCAGAAATTGATGGCATAATCAGAAATTTTATAGTTGTTTATGGGAAGCAAAGTTGCAAAAAATATATTTAAAATTAAATATTGTTTCACCTTAAAAAACATACAATTCATCGAAATAAAATGGTTAAAAGTATCTTAAAATAGCAAGAGTTAACGAATTTGATTGTATATTGAAAAGTTGAACATAAAATTTACAGCTTGAAGAAGGTATTACTCTTATCTCTACTTTTTTTTTCACTACATAATGTTTTTACACAAGGAAGATTCCAGTTTTTTGGAAAAAATGATGTAAAACAGAAAGTTAAGTTTGAACGAATTAACAATTTAATTGTAATTCCATTAGAAATTAATGGGAAAGAATTATCATTCATTTTAGATACAGGTGTGAATAAAACAATTCTATTCAATTTAACTGAGAATGATAGTTTAGGATTGAATAATGTAGAAAAAATTAAATTACAAGGTTTAGGAGATAACGAACCTGTAGATGCATTACTATCAAAAAACAATCGATTTAAAATCAAGAATATTGTCAATTCTAATGAAGATTTATATGTAATTCTGAAAGACAATTTTAATATGTCTTCTAAAATGGGAACTACAATTCATGGAATTATTGGTTTTGATTTGTTAAGAGATGTAATATTGAAAGTAGATTATTCGAATCGAATGCTTACTTTTTATAATCCGAAAAAATATAAACTTAGAAAGTGTGGAAGTTGCGAAGTTTTTCCTCTAGAGTTTTATAGAAGTAAACCGTACATAAATACCTACACACAATTAGATACGGTTTCTGATAAAAAGATAAAAACAAAATTATTAGTTGACTCTGGGGGAAGTGATGCTATTTGGCTCTTCGAAGGAACACATAATGATATAAAAACACCTAAAAAGTTCTTTAAAGATATTTTAGGAGAAGGACTAAATGGAAGTATTTATGGGAATAGAAGTAGAGTTCCTGCTTTTCAGTTAGGGAAATTTACGATACCAGAACCTACAGTTTCCTTTTTAGACACAACATCAACAGTAATTGCAAGACAATTTACCAAAAGAAATGGTAGTATTGGAGGTAATATTTTAAAACGATTTAAAGTGTGGTTCGATTATCCTAACCGAAGAATGATGCTTAAAAAGAATGGATCTTTAAAAAAAGGATTTTACTATAATATGAGTGGAATTGTTGTTGTTTATTCGGGTAAAGATTTGATTAAAGAAGAGGTTCAAAAGACGAGTGTAGATTCTTACGGAATTGAAAATAAATCTTCAAGTTCCGATGTGTTTTCTTTTGTTACCACTTATAAGTATCAGTTTAAATCAGCATACAAGATTCTTGAAATCATAGAAGATTCACCTGCATACAAAGTTGGAATGGAAAAAGGAGATCTTATAAAGAGAATTAACGGAAAACCAGCACATGAGTATTCATTAGATGATATCAACGGTATTTTTAGCTATAAACCCGGTAGAAGAGTAATCATAGATGTAGAAAGAGATGGTTTACCGCTTAAGTTTAAATTCAAACTAGAAAAAAGGATATAAAAAAAGAGTTCCAATTTGGAACTCTTTTCATTTTTATATTTTAAGAAATATTACATTGAAGACTTTTCAGTTTTAGCATCTTTAGTAATGTATCCTTTAATTTTCAACATTTTTCTCTCTTGCTTTGCATTAGAGTAAATAGTAATCGCTTTAGAGAATCCTCCTGGTCTTTTAGTATCGTAAGAAACTTCAATTTTACCTTTTTCTCCTGGCATAATTGGTTTCTCTGGTTTACTAGGAACAGTACATCCACAAGTAGACTTAATATCTTTTATGATTAATGGAGCATCACCTACGTTAGTAAATTCAAATACTCTCTTACCTTCAGAACCTAAAGCTATTTTTCCGTAGTTAATTACTTCTGTTTCAAACTTGAATTCTTGAGCGTTTACAGATAAAGTAATGAAACAAACTGCGATAATTGATAAAATTGTTCTCATAATGTTAAAATAATTGTTTAGGGATTTTCCTATGTTTACAAATTTAATATAATTTTTCAGTTATAAAAAAATCAACATCTAAATTTTCTGTACATGATTAGATAGTTGTATTTTTGTCAACTATATTTCAAAAATGATGCCAAAAATCATTTTTATCAATTTATAAACAACTTGATTAACAAGAGAACATATGAAAATTTCACCTAAATACAACGCCAGCGAAATAGAAAGCAAATGGTACGATTACTGGATGAAAAACAATTATTTTCATTCTGAAGTGGATGAGAGAGAACCTTATACTATAGTAATTCCACCACCAAATGTCACTGGTGTCTTACATATGGGGCATATGTTAAATAACACGATTCAAGATGTTTTAATTCGTAGAGCACGTTTATTAGGTAAAAATGCATGTTGGGTTCCTGGAACAGACCACGCTTCTATTGCTACAGAAGCTAAAGTTGTAGCGAAATTAAAAGAAGAAGGAATCAATAAAAATGATTTAACCAGAGAAGAGTTCTTGAACCACGCTTTTGAATGGAAAGATAAATATGGTGGAATCATTTTAGAACAATTAAAAAAGCTTGGAGCTTCATGTGATTGGGAACGTACTAAGTTCACTATGGATGATGATATGAGTGAAGCTGTAATCAAGGTTTTTGTTGATCTTTATAATAAAGGATTAATTTACCGTGGATTCAGAATGGTAAATTGGGATCCTGAGGCTAAAACTACATTATCTGATGAAGAGGTAATTTATGAAGAGCGTCAAGGAAACTTATATTATTTACAATACGATATTGTAGGTTCTGATGAAAAAGTAACCATTGCAACTACGCGTCCTGAAACTATTTTAGGAGATTCAGCAATTTGTATTAATCCAGAAGATGAGCGTTTCACGCATTTAAAAGGAAAGAAGGCGATTGTACCATTATGTAATCGTGAAATTCCAATTATTGAAGACAGCTATGTAGATGTTGAATTCGGAACAGGATGTTTAAAAGTAACTCCTGCACACGATGAAAATGATAAGGTTCTAGGAGATAAACACAATTTAGAGGTAATCGATATTTTTAATGAAGATGCTTCATTAAATTCTTTTGGTTTACATTATGAAGGTAAAGATCGTTTTGTAGTTCGTAAAGAAATAGCCAAAGAACTTGAAGAGAAAGGATATTTAGTAAAGGTAGAACAGCATACTAATAAAGTTGGAACTTCAGAAAGAACAAAAGCAGTAATCGAGCCTAGATTATCTGATCAATGGTTCTTAAAAATGGAAGATTTAGCGAAACCAGCTATTGAAGGTGTTTTAGGAGAAGATAGAGATGTAAAATTATATCCTAGAAAATTCGAAAATACATACCGTCACTGGATGGAAAATATTCGTGATTGGAATATTTCTCGTCAGTTATGGTGGGGACAACAAATTCCTGCATTCTATTATGGAGATGGTAAAGAAGATTTTGTAGTTGCAGAAACTAAAGAGAAAGCTTTAGAATTAGCAAAAGAGAAAACATCTAACGCAAATCTTCAAGCTTCAGATTTAAGACAAGATGCAGATGTTTTAGATACTTGGTTCTCGTCTTGGTTATGGCCAATGTCTGTATTTGATGGGATTAGAAATCCTGAGAATGAAGAAATCAACTATTATTATCCAACAAACGATCTAGTAACAGGTCCAGATATTTTATTCTTCTGGGTAGCGCGTATGATTATTTCAGGATATGAATATAAAGATACTCGTCCGTTTGAAAATGTATATTTAACAGGATTAGTACGAGATAAGCAACGTCGTAAAATGAGTAAATCATTAGGAAATTCTCCTGATGCATTAAAACTTATTGAAGAATACGGAGCAGATGGTGTACGTGTTGGTTTATTATTGAGTTCAGCTGCTGGAAACGATTTATTATTTGATGAAGCTTTATGTCAACAAGGTAAAGGTTTAGGCAATAAAGTTTGGAGTGCATTTTACTTAACATCTTTATGGGAAGTTTCTGGAGAAATTGAGCAACCAGAGCATAGTAAAATAGCTATTGAATGGTATAAAACTAAATTACAAAAAACATTAGCTGAAATTGAAGATCATTATAGTAAATATCGTTTGAGTGATGTAATCATGAGTATTTACAAATTAATTAATGACGATTTCTGTGGATGGTTATTAGAAGCTGTAAAACCAGCATACCAACAACCGATTGATAAGAAAACTTATGATGAGGTAATTGCTATTTTTGAAGATAATTTAAAGGTATTGCATCCTTTTATGCCATTTATTACAGAGGAAATTTGGCAATTAATTTCTGAAAGAACAGCAGAAGAAGCTTTAATTATAGCGAAATATCCAGAAATTAATGAAATTAAAGATTCTTCAATTATTGAGGAGTTTGATTTTGCAACGAGTATTATTTCAGGAATCAGAACGATCAGAAAAGAGAAAAATATAGCTTTTAAAGACGCTATAGAACTTTATGTAGTAAATAATGAAAACTATACAAAGAGTTTTGATAGTGTAATTAAAAAACTAGTAAATGCTTCTGAAGTTAATTACGTACAGGAAAAAGTAGACGGAGCTTCATTCAGAGTAAAATCTAATGAATATTTCGTGCCGATTTCTGCTGATAGTATTAATGTAGAAGAGGAAATTAAAAAGATAACTGAAGAGTTAAACTATACTGAAGGTTTCCTAAAATCAGTACAGAAGAAGCTTTCTAACGAAAGATTTGTAAATAATGCACCAGAACAAGTTGTAGCAACAGAAAAAAAGAAAGAAGCTGATGCATTAGCTAAAATAGAAACACTTAAAGCAAGTTTAGCGTCTTTAGGATAAAGCTTAAACTTTTCTTATAAATTTAAGACCAAAAAGAGTTTTTTGTAACTAAAACAAAATCTCTTTTTGGTCTTTTTTTATTTTTTATACTCTTTTTTTATCAGGTCTGTAATTTTATATAGGCTTTATTTCGTGATGTTTAATTCTTTTTACTTACGTATATATTTATTTAAAAATTAAGTATAAATACTTAGATTTGTTCAGTAATGTATTTGTACTATGGAATTTAAAACAACTTGTTCTTATTGTGGTGTAGGATGTGGAATTAAAGTCAAGAAAGATAATAATGATAAAGTTCATGTTACTGGAGACGAAAATCATCCTGTCAATAAGGGAATGTTGTGTTCAAAGGGAATGAATTTACATTATGTTGTAAATGATCAATCTGATCGAATTTTATACCCAGAAATGCGTTGGAGTCGATCACACCCAAGAGAACGTGTGAGTTGGGACACAGCTTTAGATCGCGCAGCAAAAGTTTTTAAATCCATTATAAAAACACACGGTCCAGATAGCGTAGGTTTTTATGTTTCTGGCCAGAGCTTAACCGAAGAATATTACATTGCAAATAAACTTACTAAAGGTTTTTTAGGAACAAATAATATAGATACAAACTCTAGATTATGTATGAGTTCTGCCGTAGTTGGTTACAAAAAAACGTTTGGAGAAGACAGTGTGCCAATCGCATATGAAGATATTGAATTAGCAGATTGTTTTTTAATTACAGGAGCAAATCCAGCTTGGTGTCATCCAATCTTGTTTAGAAGAATAGAACAGCATAAAGAAGCGAATCCAGATGTGAAAATAATTGTTGTAGATCCAAGAAAAACAGATTCAGCAAATTTCGCAGATTTACATTTACAGTTACTACCTGGAACAGACGTAATTCTATACAATGCAATTGGTCAGTATTTATTAAAAAGAGGAATGATTGATGAGAATTTTATTAATAAATATACTGAAGGATTTGCAGCATATAAAGAACTGGTTTTTTCAACTTCAATAAAACAAGCATCAAAACTATGTGGAGTTGCTGAAAAGGATATAAAGAAAGCGGCTAACATTATTGGAATGTCTAAAGGCTTTATTAGCATGTGGGCAATGGGATTAAACCAAAGTGTTATTGGTACAGATAAAAACGTATCATTACTAAATCTTTCATTAATCACAGGTCAAGTTGGTAAGCCAGGAGCGGGACCTTTTTCTTTAACAGGACAGCCGAATGCGATGGGTGGAAGAGAAGTAGGTGGAATGGCTAATTTATTGGCAGTTCATAAGGATTTACAAAATGAAGAACATCGAAGAGAAGTTGCTCAGTTTTGGGGTGTAGATAAAATTTCAGAAAAGCCAGGATTAACTGCTACAGAAATGTTTGAAGCGCTGGAAAGTGGAAAGCTAAAAGCAGTATGGATTGCTTGTACAAATCCATTGGTTAGTTTGCCAAATTCGCATCAAATTGAACGTGCGATGAAAAACGCAAAATTTGTAGTTGTTCAAGATATTTCACATAAATCTGATACGGTTGATTATGCTGATTTAGTTTTACCAGCTGCTGGTTGGCTTGAAAAAGAAGGAACAATGACGAATTCTGAAAGAAGAATTTCGTATTTACCAAAAGCAATTGATCCACCAGGAGAAGCTAGACCAGATGTAGAAATCTTTTGTGATTTTGCACGAAGAATGGGCTATAGAGGTTTTAATTATAATGAAACTAGTGAGATTTATGATGAATATACTTCTATGACTAAAGGAACTAATATCGATGTTTCCTTCTTAAATTACGATCGATTAAAAAACGAAGGAACTTTTCAATGGCCAGTTCCAGAACATAGACATCAAGGAACAATTAGATTATTTCAAGATAAAAAGTTTTATACAGCGTCTCAAAAAGCAAAGTTTAATCTCCCAGCATCCAATTATAACCCGATTTTAGATATAGATCCAGAGTTTCCATATATTTTAACTACAGGAAGAATTCGAGATCAATGGCATACGATGACGAGAACAGGAAAAGTTTCTCGTTTAAAAACACATTATGCAGTGCCAGTACTACAAATTAATCCTGTTGATGCACATTTAAGTAAAATAAGTGATGGTGATATTACAGAGATTAAAAGTAAAAACGGAGTAGTAAGAGTTCGAGCAAAAGTTACAGATGATATTAAAAAAGGAGTTGTTTTTTTACCAATGCATTGGGGAAAACAATTACAAAGTGATTTAAATAGAGCGAATAATTTAACGAATACTATTGTTGATCCGGTGTCTAAAGAACCTGATTTCAAATTCACGCAGGTTTCAATCTCAAAGTATGTTAAGAAAGCAGAAAAAATAGTGGTTATTGGAGCAGGAGCAGCTGCATTCCGATTTGTGCAAAATTATAGAGAGAATAACGATTACGATGAAATTCATGTATTCTCTAAAGAATCAAATTTATTTTATAATAGAGTTTTACTTCCTGAATATGTTACTGAAGAATTGTCTTGGGAACAGTTGCTTAAAATCAAAAGATTAGAGTTAGAAGAATTAGATTTAAAATTATATCCAGAAACTTCAGTTTCTAAAATAGATAAAGAGAATAAGATCATTCTAGATAGTAATGGTAAAGAACATAGTTTCGATAAACTTGTTATTGCTACAGGAAGTAGAGCTTTTATTCCTAGAGACGTTCAAATAGATTTACCAGGAAGATTTACCATGCGTAGTAAGAATGACGCAGATCGATTTAAAGCGTATTTAGACGCTACAAATTTACCTCCAGAAGAACAACATGTTGTAATTGTTGGTGGAGGTTTATTAGGTTTAGAATTGGCTGCAGCAATGAAGCATAGAAATGTGAAAATTACTATCGTACAAAGAGCTTCACGTTTAATGGAACGTCAGTTAGATCTAGTTTCTAGTAAATTGTTGGCGTTGGATGTTCAAGAACGTGGAATTCAGATTTATTTTGATAACGAAGTAAGTACTGTTTTTGATGATGAAGATACTGGTGATTTGAATATTAATTTAAAAAGTGGAAAATCAATTACAGCCAATGCGATTGTTTATGCAATAGGTACACAGCCTAATATAGAAATTGCTAAAGAAAACGGAATTGCTTGTGGTAGAGGAGTTATAGTAAATCAATATTTACAATCTTCTCATCCAGATATTTTCGCTATCGGAGAAATAGCAGAGTTTAATAATCAGTTATTCGGAATTACTTCAGCAGCAGAAGAACAAGCAGCAATTTTAGCAAATTATTTAGCAGGAGATGTAAGCAGTCGATACAAAGGTTCTGTGTTAATGAATATTTTAAAATTCAACGACCTTAGTTTGTGTTCTATTGGAAATGTTTTAATTCCTGAGAATGAAGAAGGCTACGAAGAAATTGTATTTACTGATACAAATAAACGTTACTATAAAAAATGTATTGTTAAAGATGATCTTTTAATCGGAGCGGTTTTAATGGGAGATAAGAGTGAGTTTGCAGAGTTTAAAACACTTATCGAAAGTAAAATAGAAATGGCCGATAAACGAGATACTTTGTTAAGAGGCTCATCTAATAACAAACCTGTTATAGGGAAGTTAGTATGTTCTTGTAGTCAGGTTGGAATCGGAAATATAGAAGAAGCGATAGCAGCAGGTTGTACAGATTTTACAGATTTGTGCAAGCAAACAGGAGCAGGTTTAGGTTGCGGAAGTTGTAAAACAGAAGTTAGAGAAGTACTACATAATGCCAAAAGTTTAGTATGAGAGAATTAAACAGAATATTAATAAGTGGTGGAGTACTTTCTCCAGGTGAATTAAAAAATATTTGTGAAGTTGCTGAGGCAATGGGAATGAAAGAAATTTCATTTGGTTCTCGTCAAGATATTATCTTCCCAAAGAAGATTGATCAAGAAATACTAGAACAAAATCCGTCTTTACAAGTTGTAGATCCGAGTAAAGAACCTATTCAGAATATAATGTCGTCATATGTTTCTTCTGATTTGTTTCATAATACATCTTGGTTAATTAGTTCTCGATATTTGTACATTCTAGAACAGTTTAAATACAATCCTAAATTAAGGATTAACATTACAGATCCGAAACAACGTTTGGTTCCATTATATACAGGAAACATAAACTTTATTGCTTCAGAAAATGAAGATTATTGGTATTTGTATTTGCGTTTACCAAATTGGAGAAAAACAAAAATGTATCCGGCTTTAATTTATAGTTGGGATTTACATAAAGTAGCAAAAGCTATTGAAGATATTTTAATAGAAGAACCAGAAAATATAGACACGGTTTTCGAATTGGTTAACGATGCTGTTGAAACTAATAATAGAACTGTAGATAAACCTTTAGAAGTTCCTTTTCATCCTTTTCCATATTACGAAGGAATGAATAGAAGAGGTGATAAATATTGGTTGGGATTATATTGGAGAAATAACTTATACGACACAACTTTTTTAAAAAGTATGTGTGATTTATGTAACGAGAATAAAATTGGTAAAATATCACTTACACCATGGAAATCTTTTATTGTAAAAGGTATTCCCGTAGCATCTAAATTAGACTGGGAAAAATTTTTAGGTCGATTTGGAATTAATGTTCGACATTCGATGTTAGAGTTAAATTGGCATTTACCAGTAGCAGATAAAGAGGCGTTAAGTTTAAAACGATATTTAGTTTCTAATTTCGATCAAAATGATATTAGTACTTACGGACTTACCTTCGGTATTACCAATTACATTAACAATCCGTATCGATTCACTGCCATAGTTATTGAGAAAAACAAACAACCAGAAGTGGTTGGAGATTTTGTGATTCGAGACACTTACAATTTACTGTTTGCCAAAAATTTCGATCCTAACACACAAGAATATATCATGTATGTTCAGGATGTAGATAAGGTCGAATTACCTGGCTTACTAATGGAATTGAGTAAGTTGTATTTCGAACAATTAGGAACAGAAAAAGAAGCTAGTTCAGCGAAATCCTCAAGTAAAAAGGCTAAAGAAGAGGAAGAAATTTACCAGTGCGAATGTTGTGATACAGTATACAACGATGTATACGGAGACATTGCACAAAATATTTTACCTAATACATTGTTCAAAGATTTGCCATCTACCTATGTATGCTCAACTTGTGAAGCTCCAAAGAGTAGTTTTAAAAAGAGAATTTTAGTAAAATAAATAAAATTGAAATTCAATTGAGTGAAGATTGTTTTTGTTGATTTTTTTGCTATTTTAGTATCATTAACCTTTAAAATCTAAGAATATGTTAAAAAAAGTAAATCAATTAGGGAAATCACTTACTAAAGAAGAGCAAAAATCAGTAAACGGAGGATTACGTTTTCCTATCGGTTGTCAAACTAGAAGAGACTGTTTCTTCGTAGATTTTGCAGTTAGATGTATCAATAATAGATGCGTTTTTCTTTAATAGTAAATAAACAATGTATACTCTAATTGAAATTAAACTGAAAACATTTCAAAGTTAGAACTATCAATACAACACAGTTTATAAAAATTACTATATAATGGGAATATTCGATAAAGAATATTCCCATTTTAGTTTTCTTCAAAGGTTTCTTTTATTGCTTTTAAATCTTCCTGAGTATTTATATTTTGAATATGAGTAGCATCTTTTTCTGAAAGTAATATGTTTTTAGGATTACAAGTATTTACTACAGATTGAAGTCTATGAACCTTATTCTCTAAAGCATGTTTAAATTTTGAAAGACAGTTTTTAGTGTACAAAGCGATCAAAGGAGTAGTTTTATTTTGATATTCAAACTGAATAATATCAGACTTACCATCAATAGCATTAATCAATTGTTGTAAAGTAGAAGTATTTATTAAGGGAATATCACAGCTTAATACAATATTGTAAGTTGTTTTAGAATTAAATAGACCAGAGTAAATCCCAGCAACAGGACCAAAATCAGTTATAACATCATTAATTCTTGTATAACCTAAAGAATCATGTTTTTCATTATTTGAAACAATAATAATATCAGATGTAATTCCTTCAAGAGCTTTAATGCTGTGTTTTATAAAGGTTTGATTACGAAATTTTAGTTCACTTTTATCACTTCCCATTCTAGAACTTTTTCCTCCAGATAAAATAATTCCAGTAATACTATTTTTCATGATAACTTTTTAAGATGTTCTAATTCCTGATCCAGAAATGCCCAACAGTTTTTATTAATAGTGTCGAAAGTATCAATTAGTTTTCTCCCATATTCTGTAAGTAAAGTGCCGCCACCGCCTTTACCACCAATAGTGTTTGTAGTCACAGGTTCTTTTCCTGATGAGTTCATAGAGTTTAACAAATGCCATGCTTTTTTATAAGATAAATTCAAAGATTTAGCGGCTTTTGATAATGAACCTTCTTGATCTACAGCTTTTAAAAGTTGTATTCTGCCTTCACCTAAAAACACATGATTATCGACTTCAATCCAAATTCTGCTTTTAATTTTATAATTCATTTTAAAAAGGAAGTAAAATGACTGTTACAGTGTCATTGATTTTAATTTCGTTTCTATTACTTGGTAAATAAATAAGTGCATTGCTAGTAGTGAAGGATTGCAACATAGAAGAATTCTGACTTTCTAAAACACGTACATTACCACTTTCATAAAATGCTTTTAAGAAAACCGATCGTTCTCTTTTTTCTTTGTAAGAATCTAATGCTATAGCCTGAACTCTTTTCAATTCAGTTTCAGATTTTCCAAAGAAAGATTGTAAAGAGATATAAACATAGCTGTAAAAGCAGATTAAAGCAGCAGCAGGATTTCCAGGTAATCCAAATATTTGAGTTTCATTTTTTTTACCATAAAACAAAGGTTTACCAGGTTTCTGATTTACTTTATAAAACAATTCGTTAACCTCTAAATCTTGTAAAGCTCTGTAAACAAAATCATATTTTCCAACAGAAATGCCGCCGGAAATTAAAACGATATCATGTTCTTTAATAGCGTTTGCTATCGTAGAAACTGTATCCTCATAATTATCCTTGATTTTATAAATAGTAACATCATATATTTTCAAATTATACAATGCACTAAGCAACATTTTAGAGTTACTTTCATAAATTTCGCCATATGATAGCGGAAGTCCTGGCGCAATTAATTCATTCCCTGTAGAAATAATCCCAATACTAGGTTTTTTAATCACTTTTACAGTATCAATTCCTAAAGAGTATAGAAAACCAACAACAGCTGGATTAATCTTCGTATTTTTTTTTAACGCAATTTCACCTACTTTAATCTGCTCTCCAATAGGTCTAATATTTTTATTCGGAATAATAGTTTCTTTAATTTCTACAGTAGTATTTGTAACCATTGTATTTTCCTGCATTATAACAGTATCTACATCTTCAGGAACAGGAGCACCGGTAAGAATTTTAATGGCTTCTCCTTTTTTAAGTTGATAATTATGTTTGTCACCAGCCTTTATTTCGCCAATTATCGTATACTCTTTTTCTTTATGAATATGTATTCCGTAACCATCCATGGCAGATTGTCTAAATGGGGGTAAATTAATTGGAGCATATATGTCTTCTGCTAATAAATAACCATCTGCTTTTTCTAGTTTTTTTTCAATATTAATTTCATTAGAAATACTATTCTTTTTGATGGTTTCTATGGCTTCTTCAACAGAGATCATAATTTTTATTTTCGTTATATCTTTATAAACATAATGAAAATAGATGGTTAATTTTTAATAGGTTAAAAGTTATTTTTTAGAACTGTTAATATCATAAAAAAGGCTATTTCAAAATGAATTTTTAAAAATATACATCCCATATTTTAACAATTTGAGAAAAATGAAAATCAGATTATTTTGAACAAGTATTATTACGTAATTTCCACACTTAATTTTAGCTTTTGAGTACAAAAAACAACATCACTAATTCGAATTATTCGTGTAATAATTGTTTAAATACAAACTGTTTAATTTATAGAAATCGTAAAAATCAAAATGTATCTAAGTTTGTAGAAAACAAAAAACTTTTACGATGTAAAAAAGGCCAGCAGTTTATTATGGAAGGAGCCATGGTAAACGGATTATTTATCATTTTAGAAGGTACAGCGAAGGTTTTTAGAACAGGAATTAATGGTAAAGAACAAATTGTACGATTTGCAAAAGACGGAGAAGTAGTTGGGCATCGTGGATTTGGAACTGAAGAGTCTTATCCAATCGGAGCAGTTGCGTTAGAAGATATTTTACTTTGCTATTTTTCTAAAGAACATTTACAAGAAGCATTATTAAGTAGTGCTAAGTTATCTTATGATATGATGTTATTTTATGCAAATGAATTAAATAGAAGTGAAAGTAAAGTAAAAACAATTTCTCAAATGACAGTAAGAGAAAGAGTTATAGATACTTTATTATATATAAACAGAAAGTTTGGTACCACTGGAGGATATTTAAACTTATTATTAACACGAAAAGAGTATGCAGATTATGCTGGAACTACAGAAGAGCAAGTTATACGTACTTTTTCTAGTTTAAAAAAAGAAGGACTGATAGGTGCTAGAGGTAAAAAAATAAGTATTCTAGATGTAGAAGGTTTAAAAGCTGAAATTAGTCAGCATAACTTTTTCTTAGATAGTTAATTATAAACGTATTTTATTATGAAAAATGAAAATGCTGCTTACTTTGGTTAGCAGTATTTTTTATTTGTACGTAGTTTTAAAGCCTTGTAAACTACGTATTTTCTAAGGTTTAATTCAAAACCTGTTTTTTCGCAGTTTTATTTATGGTTTAAAAAGATATTATGCTATGGTATATGTCATAAGGTATATGAATTAGTACTTATATATTTGTTTAAAACTAAGTATTAATACGTATAAAAGATCATCAATGAAAAAAATGAAAACTATACTAAATAAAACACTTTCACTAATAGCTGTAGCTATGCTATTAAATTCTTGCGGGGGCAAAGAAAAGAAAGAAGTAAAAGAGACAGTAAAAGAAGAAGTAAAAACTAGTGGTTTAGAAATAGAAAAGCCACAGTTAACTTTTGGTTTTATAAAATTAACAGATATGGCTCCTTTGGCAATCGCTAAAGAAAAAGGATATTTCGAAGATGAAGGATTATTCGTTTCTGTTGAAGCGCAATCAAATTGGAAGAATGTTTTAGATAGAGTTATTGATGGTCAATTAGATGGATCTCACATGTTAGCAGGTCAGCCAATTGCAGCTGGAGCTGGTTTTGGTAGACAAGCAGAATTAGTAACTACTTTTTCTATGGATTTAAATGGAAATGGTATTACGGTATCAAACGATGTTTGGTCTAAAATGAAACCTAACGTGCCTAAAGATGAAGGAGGAAAACCGGTTCACCCAATAAAAGCAGAAGCGTTAAAGCCTGTTATCGATGAGTATAAAAAATCAGGAAGAGCATTTAAAATGGGAATGGTATTTCCAGTGTCTACTCATAATTACGAAATCCGTTATTGGTTAGCAGCAGCAGGAATTCATCCAGGAATGTATACCGCTGAAAACGTACAAGGTCAAATTGATGCAGAGGTTTTATTATCTGTAACTCCACCGCCACAAATGCCAGCAACTTTAGAGTCAGGAACAATCTATGGATATTGTGTTGGAGAGCCTTGGAATCAACAAGCAGTATTTAAAGGAATAGGTGTGCCAGTAACTACAAACTACGATATCTGGAAGAACAATCCAGAAAAAGTATTTGTAATGACAAAGAAATTTATTGAAGAAAATCCAAATACAGCAACTGCCGTTACAAAAGCTTTAATAAGAGCAGGAAAATGGTTAGATCAACCAGAAAATAGAGCAGAAGCTGTAAAAATATTATCGAAACCTCAGTATGTAGGAGCACCAGAATCTGTATTAGCAAATTCAATGACAGGAACTTTTGAGTTTGAAAAAGGCGATAAAAGACAAATGCCAGATTTCAACGTATTTTACAAATATCATGCAACATATCCTTTCTATTCTGATGGAATTTGGTTCTTAACTCAAATGCGTCGTTGGGGGCAAATTCCTGAATCGAAACCAGCTGATTGGTATTCAGAAACTATTCAGAAAATTTATAGACCAGATATCTGGAAAAAAGCTGCTGAATTATTAGTGAAAGAAGGAAAAATACCTGCTGAAGATATTCCTCAAACAGATGGTTACAAACCTGCTACTACAGACTTTATCGATGGTAAAAAGTTTGATGCTAAAGATCCTCTAGGATATATCAATAGTTTCTCAATAGGAAACAAGGATAAGTAAAATAAAAATTCAAAAAACATATAGATCATGAAGCAAAGTGTAACAGTGAATCAACCAGCAGAAGCAAAATGGTTGAAAGCGATTAAAACTCTTTTAAGCAAAGTAAGTATTAAACGACCAACTTTTAATCTTTCATCTATAGTACAGAAAGTAGTTATTCCTTTCGCCTCTATAGTGGCTTTTATCGGGATTTGGCATCTTGGAGCTGAGGCATTAAAGCAAAGAGAAATAAATTACAGAATAGAAAAAACTTTAGCAGATCAAGGAGAAGCTGCAGCAGCTGCGTTGAAATCTTGTTTTGCTTCAGGAGATGCTACATGTCAAACTAACACTTTGCCTTCACCAAGTCAAGTATGGAGTTCAATTACAACTCTAATCGACGATCATTATGTAATAAGAAAAGATAAACAAGATTTTGTAGAAAAAACAGCAGCAGTAAATGCGAAACGTGTGGCAGCGGGTAAAGATCCAATAGTGTACACAGGAAGACCTTCTTTTGTTGATATTGTAATTACGAGTCTTAAAACTGTTTTTGCAGGATTCTTATTAGCCTTTTTTATAGCAGTGCCAATCGGAATTGTTATTGGATTAAGTGATAAATTAAGAAATTCTTTCAATTGGTTTATTCAGATTTTTAAGCCAGTATCACCAGTTGTGTGGTATCTATTAGTGTTTATGATTGTTAAAACATTATTAATTGGTACAAGTACAGATAATTCATTTGTGATTTCATTTATAAGTGTTGGCTTGTGTGCAATGTGGGCGACTTTGGTAAATACTGCTGTTGGAGTTTCTACTGTAGATAAAGATTATATCAACGTAGCTAAAGTTTTAAAATTAGGTCCGTTACAGAAAGTATTTAAAGTGATTTTACCATCATCTTTACCGTTAATTTTTACAGGTTTACGTATCACGTTATCTGTAGCTTGGATGGTGTTAATTGCTATTGAATTATTAGCTCAAAGTCCAGGTTTAGGTCTTTTTGTATGGGAAGAATTTCAAAACGGAGCAAACGATTCTAATTCGAAAATCATTGTAGCCATGTTTGTAATCGGAATTATTGGATTCCTTTTAGATCGATTCATGCTAACGATACAAAATATGGTTTCATTCAATAAAAGTGAAGGAATTTAAAAACGTAAGATATGGCATATTTAGAGTTAAAAAATATATACAAAACTTACGGAGAAGGCGAGCATGCTACTGAAGTTTTATCAGATATAAACTTATCTATTGAAGAAGGAGAATTCGTAGCTATAGTAGGATTTACAGGTAGTGGTAAAACAACTCTAGTAAACTTGATTAACGGATTATTAGAACCAACAAGTGGAGAAGTTTTATTTAAAGGAGAACCAGTAAAAGGAACAAGTCATGAACGAGGAGTAATTTTTCAAAATTATTCTTTATTACCATGGTTATCTGTAGAACAAAACGTTTTAATGGCTGTAAAAGAAGCTTTTCCGAAAAGAGGAAAAGCGGTTTGGAAAAGAAAAGCAGCGCATTATATAGAAATGGTTGGATTAACTCCAGCGATAAATAAACTTCCCAAAGAATTATCAGGAGGAATGCGTCAACGTGTAGCAGTAGCAAGAGCTTTAGCAATGAAACCTGATATGATTATTATGGATGAACCTTTAGGAGCCTTAGATGCTTTAACTAGAGGGAATTTACAAGATCAAATATTAAATATATGGGGAAAAGATAAGAGAACTGCATTATTAATTACTAATGATGTTGATGAGGGGATCTATATGGCAGATCGAATTATACCATTACGACCTGGACCAAATGCAACTTTAGGTCCAGAGTTTAAAATAGATATTGAGCGTCCGAGAGATAAAACAGATTTAAATGATAATCCTGTGTATAAAAAAACTCGAAACGCAATCATTGAATATTTAATGGATTTAGGTGAGCAACGAAAATCTGAACAGCAAAATACTTATGTATTGCCAGATTTAGCTCCAAAGAGTTTTGTAAGAGTATAATTCAAAAAAGATTAAAATGAGTATATTAGAAACAGAAACACATTCAATAACTCAAACTACCCCCGAAATAGAAACTAAAGAGTTAATGTTGGATTTAAAAAATCTTAAAAAGGTTTATCCAACCCCTAAAGGAGATTACATTGTTTTAGAGGATTTGAATCTTCAAATCATGAAAGAAGAATTTGTAACCATAATCGGTCATTCTGGTTGTGGTAAAACAACTATGCTTTCAATGATTGCAGGATTGAACGAAATCACAGGAGGTAGTATTTCTGTGTTAGGAAATCCAATTAAAGGTCCAGGTCCAGATCGTGGTGTAATTTTTCAAGCTCCTAGTTTAATGCCATGGATGACTTCACTTCAAAATGTATTATTAGGTGTAAATCAGGTTTTTCCTCACGCAACAAAAAAACAACGAAACGACATTGCTAAATACTATTTACAAAAAGTAGGTTTAGAAGATGCTTTTCATAAAAAAGCTAATGAATTATCTCAAGGAATGCAGCAACGTGTTGGTATTGCAAGAGCGTTTGCTATTAAACCTAAGGTATTATTATTAGATGAACCTTTCGGAATGTTAGATTCTTTAACTAGAGGAGAATTACAAGATATTCTAATTGAAATCTGGAATAAAGAAAAGATTACTGCAGTAATGATTACTCATGATGTTGATGAAGCTATTTTCTTAGCTGATAGAGTCGTGATGATGACAAGCGGACCAAAAGCTAAAATTGGAGATATTTTAGAAATAGATTTCGAAAGACCAAGAACAAGAAAGACAGTATTAGAACACAACGATTATTATAAATATAGAAAACATTTAATCGATTTTTTAGAACATTAAAACTAAATAAGTATGAAAAACAAACTATTATTATTAGGTATACTATTTACAACATTTTGTCAATTTACTTATGCGCAATTTACACTTAGTGGTGAGTTTAGACCACGTGTTGAATTTCGTAACGGATTCGGAACTTTAATTAGAGAAAGTTCAGATCCAGGTTTAGGAGTAGCTACTAGAGCTAGATTAAACGCAGGCTATAAAACAGATGCATATAAGTTTTATTTAAGTTTACAAGATGTTTTTGTTTGGGGAGAAAACAGACAAATTTTACCTAATGATGCAAATAATTCATTTGCTATTTTTCAAGCATGGGCAGAAATTAGATTAGGAGCAGGTTTTTCTACTAAATTAGGTAGACAAGTATTATCATACGATGATCAAAGAATTTTAGGAGGTTTAGATTGGGCTCAGCAAGGTCGTAATCACGATGCAGCTTTGTTAAAGTATAAAAAAGGAACATTCTCTGCTGATTTAGCATTGGCATTCAATCAAGATAATACAACTCCAGGTGGTTTTCAATCAGAAGGAACTGCATTTACAACTACAGGATTTTTTACGTACAAAACAATGCAAATGTTACACTTGCATAAATCTTGGACAGATTTTTCTGGAAGTTTCCTATTCATGAATAATGGTTTCCAAAAAGGAGCAACAGTAGGTGGAGTTTTCCAACCAGAAAGCGGAAATAACAATTTACAAACTATTGGTACACATTTAAAGTATAAGAAGAATAAGTTTGGAGTTGCTGCAAATGCATATTTACAAACAGGTGAAAGACAAGGTGATGTTGAGGTTAGCGGAGCATATTTATTAGGTTTAGATGTGAGCTATAAAGTTTCTCCTAAAGTTGGAGTAGGAGCAGGTTTAGAAATTATCAGTGGAAGAACAGACGATACAGCTGCATTTTTCCCATTGTATGGAACGAATCACAAGTTTAACGGATTTATGGATTATTTCTATGTAGGAAATCATGCAAATTCAATTGGATTATTTGATATCCATGCAAGTGCAAACTTTAAGTTAGATGAAAAAGCAAGTTTAATGTTAAAAGTATTAAACTTTAGAGGAGAGCAAGAATTAGCAAGCGGAGAAAAATCGTTAGGAACAGAAGTAGATTTAGTATACAAGAGAAAATTCAATGGTTTTTCTATCGTAGCAGGTTACTCTCATATGTTTGAAAGCGACGGAATGTACGAACTGAAAGGAATTACTGAAGCAGAAGCTGCAGGAACACAGAATTGGGCTTGGGCAATGTTAGTTTTAAAGCCTAAGTTTTTAAACGGAACAAAAAAATAATAGACTTATTAAAGAGAAATCAATCATTATTTAGATAAATAATTTGATTTATATGTTTTGGATTAAGGGGGATTACTTTAAAAAAGTAATCCCTTTTTTATGTTATGAATTTGATAATTAATCATGAATAATTTTGATAATTTGTATTTGACTTTAAGATTTTTTAACATTTATTTTAGATGAAAAAATAAATTTAACAAATTGATTTTTTGTTTTTAATTATCTGTTTTTTAGGATTTTGTGTTTTTTTATCGTTAATTTGTGTTAAGTTTTTTTTAAAATATAAGAGGTTTTATTTCTTTTAGTGTACAGATAATAATTTGGAATTTAGTGCATTATGTAACTGAATTAATAAGTTTTTAACATATTAGTTAAACATAATAAATCTAAAATTAAACCCTTTTTATGAAAAACTTAAAACTCCCACTAGTAGCTTTAGCTACTTCAATGTTAATTTTTTCGTGTCAGAGTGAAGACTCTAACGATTTAAATGAAATTATTCCACCAGAATCTGCAGAAATTAAAGCAGAAGAAGCTTTCCCAGCTTTAAGTGGAACAGTACAGAAACTTTATTATGGAACAAGTGAAGTTAATGTAGAAAAAGTAAACGATGTGTATGTGTTAGATGGTGATATACTTTTTGATGCTACACAATTAACTGAATCTCCTGCACAAGTTGGTGAACCATCTCCAATTGAAGTGTTAGGTAGATCTGTTGGAAGAACAGGAGGTCGATGGAGAAACAATACTGTTTATTACGCAGTTGAATCTTCTTTAGCAAATAAAAACCGTGTAACTGATGCTATTGCGCATTGGGAAAGAAATACGGCTTTAAGATTCGTGCAAAGAACAAATCAGTCTGATTATATTTATTTTAGAACTGGTTCAGGATGTTCTTCTTTTGTAGGTAGAAGAGGTGGTCGTCAAGACATTAATTTAGCTACAGGTTGTACTACTGGTAATACAATTCATGAAATTGGGCATGCAGTAGGTTTATGGCACGAGCAAAGTAGAAAAGATAGAGATACTTATGTGAATATTAATTTCGAAAATATTGTAGATAATCGTTCGTTTAACTTTCAAACGTATGTTCAACAAGGAAATGATGGAGATGAATATACATCTACTTTAGATTTCGGATCTATAATGATGTATGGCCCAACATTCTTTTCAAAAAATGGTAAACCAACTATAGAAAAGAAAGACGGTTCTTCATATTCAATCCAAAGAAATGGATTATCTGCTGGAGATATTGAAGGAATTAATAAAATGTATCCTCCTTCAACTGGTGGAGGCGGAGATATCTGTGATGGTGTAGCTGCTTATGTTAGTGGAAGAAGTTATGCAATTGGTTCTAGAGTTACATTCCAAGGTTCTTTATATGAAAGAGTATCTGGAGGTTGGAATAACTTAGGACAGTGTGGTTCACAGAGTGCTGATATTTGTGATGGTGTGGCTGCTTATGTTAGCGGTAGAAGTTATGCAGTAGGTTCTAGAGTTACTTTCCAAGGTTCTTTATACGAAAGAGTATCTGGAGGTTGGAACAACTTAGGACAATGTGGATCTTAAAAAGAAAGGAAAGAAAGTAAGTATAATAAATCCTTATCCCAATCCTAATTATTAAAATGGATATAGGTTGCCCGAGAGGGCAGCCTTTTTTTATTTAAATAAGATTAAATTCGTTTGCTTTTTGATTTAATTCCATGATGTTTTTTACGTTTAGTTTTTTCATCAAATTAAATCGATGTACTTCAACAGTACGTTTGCTAATTTTAAGCTCTTCAGCAATATCTTTATTATTCTTTAACTGTAATACTAAATGTAAAATTTGAGTTTCTCTTTTCGTAAGTTTAAAAGGGTTTTCAGTTTGATTTACAGCAGTTGATTGAATTTTATTAGGTGTTTTTCCATTAACGAAATTATTCATGATAATATCAGAAACATCACCTGTAAAGTATTTATCACCAGATGCAATTTTATGCAAAGCTTTTAAAAACTCTTCTTTACTAGAACCTTTTAAAAGATAACCGTCTGCTCCAGCTTGTATAGATTGTACAACATACTCTTCAGAGTCGTGCATAGATAAAACTAATGTCTTTATTTCTTTTTCTGAATATTGTTGTTTAATCAAAGTAACCAACTCGATTCCTGTCATTTCAGGCATACGAATATCTACAATCAACACAACTTTATGATCTATGTTCTTTACGATAGTTAAAGCATCTTTTCCGTTAGAAGCTTCATTGATAACTTGTATATCTTCTTGATCTTCTAATAATGCTCTAATTCCGTCTCGAACTAACACATGATCATCAACTAAAACAACATTAATTTTTTCCATAGATTCGTTAATTATTAAGCAAATATACTTAGAAACAATCTAAATACGTAGTAAGTTTCTTAAGTATTGTTGTTAAAAAAACAAAGGTCATCTAATACTAGATGACCTTCGATTTTAGAATGTTAAAGAATTAAATCGATTATTTTTTGATAAGTTTAATTCTAGAAATGATTTGATCATTTACATCAGTAACTCTTAAAATGTAGATTCCAGAAGGTAAGTTACTTACATCAACTTGTCCTCTTTTTTGTTCATTTAAAGAAAAGTTTACAGGCTGACTAATTGTAAATCCTGATAGTGTATGAATAGAAGCTTTCAGATTCATATTAGCCAATACTTTAAACTGATCATTTTCTTTTAAAGTAACTGTTGCAATGTCTACAACTGGGTTTGGTGAAACTTGACCAATTACACTGTTACCAGTTGAAGAATCATCATTTATTACGTCAAATGTTACTGATATAGCTGTACCTGGTTTTCCTTTACCAAATAGTTTTTTATACGGAGTTGCTGTTACTGTATTTGTTCCTAAAGAAAATTTAATTGGAAAGAAGTTTCCACCAAAATCTCCACCAATACTATACGGAGCAAAGTTTTCTACTCTATATCGGTCACGATTATTTAAACCAAATACCACACTTCTGGTATCATCACCTTCAGTATTAGCTAGTACTGAGAAGTTATTAGAATTAAAATCAGCAATATTAATAGTATCACCTTCATTTAATTGACCTATTTCTTCGTTAGTAACAGCATTTATCAAAGTTAAACTTGTTACTACAGGAGCATCACTATCTATTACTTCGAAGTTAATTGTAACTGGAGTTCCATTATCACCTTTTCCATTATCATTTCTGAAAGGAGTTGCAGTAATCGTATTTGTTCCTAATAAAAATGGAGTTCCGAAATACTTAGTTCTTCTGAAAGTAAGATCTCCATTTAATGAATATGGAACACTGTTTTCAGTATTAAAATTAGTACGATCGTTGAAATCGAAAATCACACTTTCTACTCGTGATCCTGTTGTATTAGCCACTACAGAAAAATTATTTCGTCTGAAATCAGCTAAATCAATTGTATCGCCTTCATTTAAAGGTCCGACGATTGTATTATTTGTTGCATTAATCAGAACGAAATCTGTAACAGTTGGCGGATTAGAATCAATTACTTCGAAAGTTATTGTATTCGAGATACCAGTTTCACCTTTACCATTTCTCTCTTCGAAAGGAGTAGCGGTAATTGTGTTACTTCCAAGAGGTAAACTAACTCCTCTAAAGAATCGACCATTAAAATCACCTTTAAGAGAGAACGGAGCTCTATTTTCAGTATTAAAACCTGTTTCTTCATTAAAATCAAAAACTACACTGGTAATATCTAAAGTTCCTTTATTCGCTATTATACTAAAGTTATTTAATCCGTTGTAATCATTTAAGTCAATTACATCTCCATCATTAATGATTCCTACTTCAGTATTTGTTGTAGCATCAACAAGAGTAAAACTAACGATTTCTATAGTTTCTAATACGTTTAATGTTACAGGAACAGTAACTTCTGAAGTTGCAGGATCGTTACTACTTATTAAAATATCAGCATTGTAAGTTGTGTCAGCTTCAAGTCCAGCTGCAGAAAATTCAAGAGGAACTTCTGCTGTACTTCCAGGAGCTACACTTCCCATAATTGGAGGAGTAAAAGTAATAGCTAATTCATTTGTTAAGAATTCAGTATTAAAAATTACTTGTAATCCGTTTTCACCATTCGGACCTTCTATACCAACAGTAGAACTTGTGCTAATTTCAGAGTTAACATTCTTATACTGCATTTTTATAGATCCATCTTTAAATAAGATAATTTGGAAAGTAACTGGTGTTTTAACTGGATTAGATCCAAAACCAGGTACTTCTTCGTATTGTACAATGAAATAATCTTCAAAAGATTGATAGAAAACTCCTTCACCATCTTGAGGTTCTAAATCATCCCATAAACCAGCAATTAAATTATTAGGATTAGCTGTTGCTGGAATTTGTTGATTTAAGAAAGCTCCAAAAGTAGCGGTAATTGGACTAAAACTTAAGAATCCGTTTGCAGCAATTATTACAGAATTTTGATCTTCACCAAAGAAATTAAATGTAAAAGGAAGACTTACGGTTTCATCTCCATCAGCGCCAACATTAGCTAATGTTCCGGTAGCACTAATATCTATAAAGTCGTAAGCAGGACCGCCACTGTTGTTATCAGCCCAAATGTAACCGAATGTACCAGGACCACCACTTGCATTTAAGAATTTAGGTCCGATTCGATCATCAGTTTGCTCTTTAGTAATAATTTGTTGTTCAAATTCAATTTGAGTATAACCAGGTATTCTTACAGAATTTGTAAGGTTTGTCGAGAAAGGAGTTTTAACTAGTGAATAGTTTAACGTACTTCCACCATTATTTTCTATAGTTACGATTTCCGTAGTAGTCTTTTCTCTTTTTAAGGTGATATTTAATGAATCAGGAATAACGTTAATTACAGGAGGATCTACACCTACACCTATTAAAGGAATACTAACAGATTCGTTTCCAAAAGCATCGTTACTTGTAATTACTAAATTATCACCTATTGATCCGACAGAAGTAGGAGCAAAGTTAATAGTTATCGCTTGACTTGCACCTGGTAATATTGGAGCTGAAGAAGTAGATGTTATTGTAAAATCTGAATTCTGATTACTAAAGTCAACTTCTAAAGCTTTACTACCTGTATTTTGAATTAACAAATCAGTGCTACTTTGCAAACCAACAAATATTGGTTCAAATGCAATTGAATCTCTTTGTACTTCTATTCTAGGGAAACCTGTTACGGTTAATTCAATAAGAGAACTACTTGTAGAAGTATCTGGAGAATTACTAGATACAGTTAGTTCATCAAAATAAACACCATCGTTTAAATTTGTTGCGTCTAACGTAACAGTCAAATTTCTTGAACCGCCAGCTGGTACAACTCCAGACATTGGTGAAATGTTAGAAATAAAAGGAGTTAAAGCAACATCTGGTTTTATAAATCGAAGTGCTAATCCATTTTTAATATAATCTGAATTAAATACTACTTGTGCACCATCTGAAGCATCTGCATTTTCGATACCTACTGTGGCAGAGTTTAAGAAAGGAGCAGTTTCTACATCTTCGTAGAAAACATCAATATTTCCATCAGCATGTAAAACGATTTGGAAAGTAACAGTTTCATTTTCTGAACCTAAAAATACAGAAGCATTCGTCCATTGAACAACAAATGTATCATCGATAGTTTGATAATGAACAGCTCCATTGAAGTTTTGAGGCTCTAAATCATCCCATAAACCAGCAATCATATTATTTACGCCATTATCTACTGGAATTTGACTATTAACAAATGTAAGAGTAGAAGCTTCATCAAAAGAGATAAAACCATTTGCGTTTACAGTTGCGTTGGTGTAAGTGTTTCCGTAGAATTCAAAAGGAAATTGTAAAGGAATTCCTAAGCTTCCGTCTCCACCAAGATCAGTAGTGATTTCTGTTCCAGTTCCAGAAATATCAACAAAATTATAAATTGGTCCGCCACTTTCATCACTATCGATCCATGTATAACCAAAGCCATTATCAGTACCTAAACTGTATAATACTTTCGATCCGATTCTGTTATCTGGCGCTCCTTTTTGAGTACTGAAACTACTAAAGTTTAAAATTTTAGTATCGTTAAGTTTTACATCTGGTTTTGCTAAAGCAGCTACTACAGCTAACTCAGGGAAAGAAAACAATAAAGGAGCCTTTCCTTCATTTTTAAGTGATAATTGCGTATCAACCGTATTACCAGCATCTACATTTTCAGATATATTAGTAGGAGTTAATACGGCAATTGGTGGTTCTACACCAACACCATTAACAACTACTTGTAAAGTACTTGCGTTAGAAGCGTCACTATTAACAGTAATAATTCCGTTGATATTACCAGGAGTACCAGGTCTAAAGTTTACGGTAACATCTATACTTTCTCCAGCACCAATTGTTGTAGCGGTTGAGGTAACAGCAAAGAATAAATTGTCTGATGTAATAGAGGAAATATTAATTGGAGAAAGTCCAGAATTAGTAAGTGTAAATATCTTCTCTAATTCATTTCCAATAAAAACGTTATTGAATAAAATAAATTCGTCGGATAATTCAATAAAAGATGTTTGACCAGAAACGTCTAAACTTGTTGCTACAGTAGCTGTAGGGTTAAGAGGATCGTTACTAGAAATTAAAATATCTGAAGCGTAATTACCATTAGGTAAATCTATAGCATCGAAAGTAACTGTAACATCAACAGAAGTTCCTGGTGCAACAGAACCTTCAGATGGCTGTAAGGTAATGCTGTTATTTGTTTGTGCATTTAGAGCTCTAGTTAAGAAAACAAAATCTACAGTAGAATATGTTGAACCACCATCATCACTAATAAAATACGTATTAGGTCGAACTGTAGCGCCATCATTAACTCCTTGTGGGAAGTTTATATCTTGTGGATATTTATGTACAACCCAGAAAGAATCACCATTTGAGAAATTGAAAGATTGATTTAAGTTTTCAATAGCAAATACACCATCTGTACTAGTTTCTGTAATAGTTTGAGATAGTAATAAAGTTCCATCTGCAGGAGTTGCTCCACCTTGATAAATTTCAAGAATTACAGGATCGGTAGATGCCTCTGTTCGGTATCCATTACGAATTGCGGTTAATGTAAAGTTTCTATCTACGTCAAACTTAACAGCAGCGGTTAAAGCTGTTCCATTATTAAATCCTACAAAGTCATCTGGAAAATTTATACCAGCGTCATAAAAAATAGAGTCAATAAGATTTGGAGTATTTTCAAGTGCTTTTCGTTTCAGAGAAGATAATGTAATTCCACCTGAAGATGAAGCCTTTTTAAGCTCATTGGTAATTGTATTTGGAGTTCCGTATTTTGAAAGATCGAATGAAGATAAATTGCTAATTCTTGAATTTGAAGCAAAAGGAGTAAAGGTAACATTACCAACTACTGCGCTAAATTCTAAATTGGCTTCTCCAGTATTTGTTATTGTAAATACTTCTGATTTCGTTGCTGGATTATCTGTTTGCACATCAATAGCTGCTGTTAAACTTGTTGGTGTTACAACAATGCTAGGTGGCGAAACTACAGTTAACGATACAGGAATATTAATAGTTGAATTTTCAGGATCGTTACTCGAAATATTTATAGTAGCACTGTATTCTCCAGTGTCTAAAGCTCTAGTATCAAATTTTACAGCTAAAGTAGTTTCTGATCCGAAATCTACACTACCACTAACCGGTGAAACAGATACAAAAAAAGCATCTTCATCACCATCAATAATTTCAATATTATCAATATTCATAGTAGAAGTAGAAGCTTCCATTTCGGATAGTAATACAATTTGTTCAATCTGATTTGTAGCAGCTCTTCCTCTATAAATTAATGCGTCATCAAAGAAAATGGTCATTGCTGCATCATCTCTATCCACTACAATTCTAAGATTAAAATATCCAGTAGGAGTTGTAGTGTCTATTCTAGTAAAGGCACCTATATCTGAGTCAAAAATGTCAATGGTGTTGTCTGGATTAAAACGAACTCTTGTATTAACCAACTCGGCAGTATTTGATTGAGGAATAAATTCCCAAGTAACACCACTACCTTGAATATTAATATCTGCAGATGCAACCATAAACGGTTCTGATCCTGGAGTAATAGATGGAGTAAATGCTAAGGCACGAGTTGTAGATCCATCTGCTCTTAATTGTACAGATTGTGCTCCTTCTGAAGGATTAGAGTTTGAAACTTGCCAAGTATTTGGAGAAGTTTGCCAACCAAACTGATTGTTTAAATCACCGATTTCATAATTTTCAAAATCAGCAGCAAATAAGTTTGTTACTAAGCGATTAAAAGTATTATTTATTGATATAAGCTTAGTATCTACATTATTATTTATAGAAAAACGAGAAGTAATATTTTCTGTTTTAAATCCATTATCTCGTATAAAGTTATTTGTTTCAAGAATTCTAGTAGCAATAGTATTTTGAGGAACATCATTAATGGTAATGTTGTAGTTCAAAACATCATCACCAGTGTTTTGTATTACTAAATCTCTAGTTACTATTTGTAGTTGTTGTAAAGTCTCATCAAATGAAGTAGGATTTACAGTAATACTAGGAGCTTCAGTTCCATCAATTACTCTAATATTAACAGGAATAGTTACTGTTTCTGAAAAACCGTCAATAGTTAAGCTTACACTTTCTTCGTAATTTCCTTTTGTAACTCCTACAGTGCTAAGTTCAATAGAAAACGTTGTGTTTTCTCCTGCAGGAATTGTAAAATTAGTATTGCTAATTGAACGAATTAATTCAGCATTTGAACTTATAGAAGCATTTACAGTAACTGGATTTTCCGAGCTATTAGAAACAGTGATTTCTTGAGTTATAGTTTCTCCAACATTAAGTTCATCATTAATTTGATTTGGAACAACAGTAATAGGAGCTTGTTCAGCTAAAACCCATCCCATATCTCTAAAGAATCCACGTGTAATATCTCCAATATCGAAATTAGATTCTGCACTACCAATTTGCGGACTCATTAATGAGTTTGGATCACCTGCCGGAAAAGCAGCTTCATCCCAATGTGCAATACTTGAACCGCCTTGAAAAGGATTCGGTGCGAATAACTCTGGATTAGAACCATTATTTGCAGCAACAGCAAATTCTCCATTAATAAAAACATCTCCACTAGTATAAAATATACCTAAATCAACAGAAGGATTCGGTAAATCTAAAACAGAATTGTTATTTCCATCAACGACTAAAGTATCAAAAACAAAAGGATCTCCACCATTGTTGATACTACCAACACCACCAGCAACATTACCACCGTCGATAAAACCTAAACCATGCCCGGCTTCATGAAGTGCTACAGAAACGAAATCAAATAAACCAGCAGGAGTATTTCCATCGGTACCAAAATACCAAGGAATTCCGTTACCTAAGTTTACAACTAAATCAAATTCTGTATCTGGAGCTAAATCTTCTCCAGCAATAGAATTGGCTAAAGCAATAGGATAAAATACATTTGGTTTTGGCGCTCCTGGAAAGTCACGTACAAGTGTTGTTGGACCAGCCGAAGCTAATACACCTGGACCTAAATTTGCAAATTCAGCAGATATACGAATAGGCACAGAAGAAACAATTTCTTCAGCCCAAATAGCTAATGCAAAGTCAAAAGCAGCTCTAGCTTCAGGATTTGCTTGTGCTCCCGGACCGTAAGTAACAATAAGTTCTGCAGTTGTATTTCTTCTTACAAACGTGTTTTTTCTTTTAGAAAGCTGTTGCATTCCCATTCTAGAATGCATGTCTTGAAATTTAGCTGGACAAACGACCTGATTTCCAGGTATTTGTTCCATTTTTTGTGCTTGTGAAGGTTGGAAGTTTAAAAATAGGAGTAGGATGATTGTGTTTAACATCCTTTGCTTAAGTATGGGCAATAGTTTCCCCACCATACTTAACAAGTAATTGTTAATCATGATAATTGATTTTAATAGGTTAATTACCAATGAAGATAAGGAAATTATTTTAGTTTAACTAAAATAAAATATTGTTATACAGTATGTTGCTTGAGGTAAAGAAGTCTAGTGCTTGTACTAAGATTTATGAATAGGGATATTTAAAGTAACTCTAGTTCCTTTTCCTTCTTCAGAATTTAAAAATAATCGTCCGTTTATATATTTAATACGTTCTTTCATAAATGTTAATCCCATTCCACCATCTTTACTAAGTGGTTTTTCAGCATCAAATCCTTTTCCGTTATCGTCAATAACAATGCTAAGAATACTTTCACTGTGCGATATAGACAATAAAATATGAGAAGAATTAGCGTATTTAATTGCATTGTTAATCGCTTCTTGTGTAATCCTATAAATATTGATTTCGGTAAGTGTATCTAATCGTTGATCGAAATTAGTTTTATTGAAAAAGATGATGTTTTTTTCGGTCAATCGGCTTAATTCTTTTGAAAGTTTGGTTAGTGCAGGAACCAATCCATGATCAGAAAGTTCCGAAGGCATTAAATTAAATGTAGCAGTTCGAACTCCTTTTATAATATTACTGGTTTGTTCTTTTAGTTGGCTGATTTTCTCTTTAGTTCTTTCAACATTATCTGGATTCACACTTTCTAAATTGAATTTTAATCCAGTTAGCATTTGTCCGATTCCATCATGAACGTCTTTCGCGATTCTACTTTGTTCTTTTTCTTGATTTTCAATGATTTTCTTTGAAATTATTTTTTGCTGATTCATTTTTTCTTCGAATCCAACTTGTTTCAAATAATCAATCTCTAATTGAGCAGTTTTTTTCTCAGTAATATTTGATGCAATGATTAATAATTCAGACTTTTCATTTGTAGGATTATAAGGAATTATAGCCATTTCTAACCAAATATCTTCTTCACTATTTGTTCTAGCTTTAACTTCTCCTTGCCATCCAGTTTTTTTATTTTTTAAAACCAGTTGTTCTATAGCGTCGCGTTCTTGTGGAATAGGAGAGAGCATGTCCCAAAAGAAATCTTTTTTGAATTTCGAATGTTTAAAAAGACGAGAAAATCGATTTCCCATGTGGATGATTAAACCATTTGGCAAAATACGAGCAGAAAGTAAAGTTTCGTCCATAGCTCTACTTAAAGCTTTTAATTCTTTAACAGATTTTTCTTTCGCTAAACTAAGTTCATCGGCATCAAAAGCCATTTTTTTAGCAAGCTTTTCAGCAGATAATAATTCTGCTAATGTATTTCGAATAGATTTTGCTGTGGGCCAGAAAATAAATAGAAATTCGGCTAAAAGTATGATTAAAGTGATGACCATCAACAATAACTCTAACCTACGTAACCAATTTATCTTTGCATTGGCTTCAACATCATATTGATTTACAATTTCATCCATTTTGGTTAAAAATGGACTTTCATTTGTTTTTAAAATATTGATGTATGAATCGTAAGGTTTTTTAGTTGAAGTATCAGCTTGTTCTACATGATTAATTATAGAGTTTGTAGCACTATTTATGACATCAAAAATCGGATTAATTTCAGTGAACTGCTTACTAACTATAGTGCTGTTATTTCCTGGTAATCCTAAAGAATCATTTCCTTTTTGTAAAGCAACATGAGAAGATTTCCAAAGTGAAAGTGTCTTTTTTAACTGTTCTGTTATTTCTTGTTTTTTAGATGTGTCTTTTTCTGAAAATAATAAAAGTGTTTCTTTAGTAAGTTTTTGACTAAGCATACGTTGTCTACCAGCAATATTAATTACTCTAGAATCACTTTGCTGATTTTTTAAATGCTTACGAATTAAAAACTGACTTACAATTACCGATATTGCTATTGTACTTAACGCAATAACGTATAAACGACTTAATTTTTCAAAGGTTCTTTGATCTAATGAATTGGTATGCTTTGGCATATTGATAATTAACTAATATATTTTAGTTAAGTGCTTTTTGAACTAGAGCTAAACTTTTATCTGAGAATTTAATTTTTAAAGCTTCTTCTTTCCCTTTTTCAGACATTTTTACTAATGTCTTTTTTAGAATGTCGATTACTTTTTCATCATTATGTTTTGCAGCAAATTCTTCAAAATAAAAATCTAGAAATACTAAACATATAACATCTTCTAATGTTTGCGCTTCTTCATTTTTTTTGAGTTGCTTTTTTAAAATAAGAAATCGAACTCTTTTGATAAATTCATCGTCGTAACCAACTTCTGCTAATATGTCACCTGTTATTGATGCATGAGATTTTTTTAATTCTTCACGCCATCTTAAATAACCAACTCTATCCATAGGATATTCATCTCTAGCAATTTTCCAACGACAAATATGTTGTGCTCTAGCGGCTATTTGTAAAGCTCGAGAAGCATTAGGTGTAAATTGTAATAACTTCCTAGACATGCGTTGAGAGTACAATAATTCCTTAGGGAAGTTTGTATTGTTTACAGTATAAATATTAGGGTCTTCAGCATTTTTTTTATCAATTAAAGCTAAAGCAGTTTCAAAACGAGTTGGTTTCATGAACTTTTCAATTAATCTGAAAAACCAATATACACATTTTCTTCTTCTATTTTTACAGGATAAGTAGCTATAGCATCTAAATCGCCATTTAAATTTTCGCCGTTTTCTAAAGAAAATGTCTTTTTGTGTAGTGGACAAGCAACTTTAGGAGTTCCTTTATCATCACCAATCATTCCTCTTGATAAAACCATTTCCATTTTATGTGGACAAACATTTTGACAAGCATACCATTTATTTAATCGTGTAAAATTAAAAACAGCAATCTGTTTGTCTTTGTACTTCACACAAGCACCTCCATCTGTTGGGAAATCATGTATTGATGCAGCTTTAAACCAAACGGTTACTTTTTCCAATTGTGTAGTTGTATACTTATCCAAAATTTCTTCCATATTCTTTGTTGCATTTTGTGTACTTATTAACTCCATGGTTCAGGCATTTTTTGTTCTCGCATTGGCACAAAAACAAGATTATCGTCTTCTTCTTTACTATTCACAAAGTGATTGAAACGTTTCATCATTTCAGGATCATTTATAGCTTGTGTCCATTCACATTTGAATCTATTCACTAAAGTTTGCATTTCTTGTTCTAAATCTTCTGCAATACCTAATTTATCATCAATAATAACTTCTTTTAAATAATCTAAACCACCTTCTAATCGTTCTTGCCAAGCAGCAGTTCGTTGTAACGGTTTAGCAGTTCTCATGTAGAACATTAAATAACGATCTAAATATTTAATGACCGTTTCATTATCAATTTGTTCCGCAAATAATTCAGCATGACGAGGATTTGCACCACCATTTCCACCTACATATAAATTCCAGCCACCTTCTACAGCTATTAATCCAAAATCTTTACCGCGCGCTTCTGCACATTCACGAATACATCCAGAAACTCCACCTTTAATTTTGTGAGGAGCACGAATACCTCGATAACGGTTTTCAAGTTCAATTCCGAAGCTTACACTTTCGTCCATTCCGTAACGACACCAAGTAGATCCAACGCAAGTTTTTACGGTTCTAAGTGATTTTCCATACGCATGTCCACTTTCAAAACCATGACCGATTAAATCTTTCCAAATTAGCGGTAATTGATTTAATGTTGCTCCAAATAGATCAACACGTACACCACCAGTTATTTTAGTATATAAATCATATTTTTTAGCAATCTGACCTAACGCAATAAGTTTATCAGGAGTAATTTCTCCACCAGGAACTCTAGGAACAACAGAATATGTGCCATTTCTCTGAATATTCGCCATAAAACGATCGTTGGAATCTTGAATAGCATATTCTTCATTCGCCGTATCAGCATTAATTGTAGCCATTAAGGAAGCAACCAAAGGCTTACATTTTTCGCAGCCATGACCGCCATTTCCATGATTATCTAATACTTCGTTGAAAGTTTTGTAACCTTTAACCTGAATGATTTTATATAAATCTTGTCGATTTAAATCAAAATGCTCACAAACTGAATCTTTTACTTCTATTCCTAAAGATTTTAAAGTAGCATTGGTTAAATCACTAACCATAGGTTTACATCCACCACAACCAGTTCCGGCTTTTGTACAGCTCACAACTCCGGCTAGATCTGTGGCTTCTCCATTTTCTATAACACCACAAATTTGACCTTTTGTAACACTCTCACAAGAACATATTTGAGCATCATCAGGTAAATCCATTACATCACCAAAAGCAGTATTTCCGTCACCAGCAGGTAAAATTAATTGCGCTGGATCTTCAGGAATTGCCATACCATTTAAATATATCTGATGTAACATACTGTAATCAGAAGTATCACCAACTAAAATACCACCTAGTAATTTTTTACCATCTAAACTGATGTTTATTCTCTTATATAAAAATTGAGTTTTATTTTCAAAAATTATAGAATGTCCTTTGTCTGCAGGCATAAAAGGTTCACCAAAACTAGCAACATCAACACCTATAAGTTTTAATTTGGTAGACATATCGATATCTTCTTGCATAACAGATGCTGAAGTACCAACAATTTGCTCAACAGCAATAGCAGCCATATCATAACCTGGTGCTACTAAACCGTAAATCATTTGGTTGTATAAAGAAACTTCTCCGATAGCATAAATACTTGGATCTGAGGTTTGCATTTTATTATTTACAATAATACCACCTCGAGTTCCTGTTTCTAAATTACATGTTTTAGCAAGTTCATCTCTTGGACGTATTCCAGCTGAAATTATAAGCATATCTACATCTAAACGATCGTCTTCACCAAACTGCATTCCGGTAATTTTTCCATCACCTAAAATTTCACTTGTAGCTTTGCTTAAATGAATATGTAAACCAATAGATTCTAGTTTTAATTGTAATACTTTACTACTTCTAATATCTAACTGTCTTGGCATTAATTTAGGAGCAAATTCAACAACGTGAGGTTCTAATCCCATATCTAAAACAGCTTTACCAGCTTCTAAACCTAATAAACCACCACCTAATATTGCTGCTTTAGCATTTGGTTTTTCAGAGTTTAGCTTATCTGCATAGGCAAGCATTCCTTCTAAATCTTCAATGGTACGATATACAAAAACACCATTTTTTTCTACACCTTTGATATTAGGAACAAAAGGAGATGATCCAGTAGCCAATACTAAATAATCATAATTATATTCTTTACCATGAATCGTTTCTATAGTTTTAGCAACCTTATCTATACTATTAACTCTAGTGTTGGTAATTAAATCAATATTATTATCGTTATACCATTCTACAGGAGCCATTTCAAGTGCTTTGGCATCTTTATTTTCAAAATATTCACTTAGATGAACTCTATCATAAGCAGGTCTTGGTTCTTCTCCAAAAACAGTAATTTTAAAATCTTTTGAAGTTGTTTGTTCTGTGAATTTTTCACAGAATTTATATCCAACCATTCCATTTCCGACAACGATAATGTGTTTCATATTCATTGATTTTGAATATAAAACTACGTATAAATACTTAATTAAATACGTAAAAAGAAGTAAAAAAGTACGTGTTTATAGCTTTATTTTGAGATTAAAGAATATGGCTATCTTTTTTTATAAATGTGATAATTTATAGGGTTTTAAATTAAATAGTTATTAAATGTTTAGTGATATGATTTTTTAGTTTGATTATGCTTTAAAAGAGAGAAAAGTAAATTATCGAACTATTTTACCCATACAACAACTATACAAGGTGATTTTCATGGTCATTTCAAAATAAATAATGTTAAATTGGGGATACAAATAACCAAATTTATGTTAGGATTAATATCATTTATAGGATTTACAGTACTAGTTGCTGTTGTTTCATGGAGTGCAACTCGTAAAACTAATGAAGACACATCTGAAGGCTATTTCTTAGGAGGAAGAAGCTTAACTGCAGGTGTAATTGCAGGATCATTATTACTTACAAATTTATCAACCGAACAAATAGTCGGTTTAAACGGAGCGGCATTTTCAGAAGGAATTTTAGTAATGGCTTGGGAAACCTTAGCAGCTATAGCTATGGTAGTAACAGCTGTGTTTTTATTACCACGTTATTTAAAAAGTGGTTTAATTACAATTCCTCAATTCTTAGCAGAACGATTCGATACAACTACAAAAACATTAACTTCTGTATTGTTTCTAACAGGTTATGCAGTTGTTTTGTTGCCTACGATATTATATTCAGGTTCTTTAGCTATCAGTGGAATGTTTGATGTTCCGTCAATTTTAGGAGTATCTAAAGAGGTTGCTTTGTGGATTTGTGTTTGGTCTATTGGTATTATAGGCTCTATTTACGCAGTATTTGGTGGATTAAAAGCGGTAGCAGTTTCTGATGCAATAAATGCTATTGGTTTATTAATTGGAGGAATTTTAATCCCGTTATTCGGATTATTATTAATAGGAGATAATGATTTGGTAAAAGGTATTGAAGTTTTACAAGAAAAAATACCAAACCATTTTGATTCAATAGGAGATACTGCAGCTTCAGTTCCGTTTGCAACTATTTTTACAGGAATGATGTTAGTGCAATTGTTTTACTGGGGAACAAATCAGCAAATTATTCAACGAGCACTAGGAGCTAAAAATTTAAAAGAAGGACAGAAAGGATTATTATTAGGAGCTTTCATAAAAATATTAGGTCCGTTAATTGTTGTTTTACCAGGAGTTATAGCATATTACATGTCAACACAAGGAATGTTAGATGTAGGTGCACCAGATGAAGCGTATGGAGCTTTAGTAAGAAATGTATTACCAAAAGAATTTATCGGATTTTTTGCAGCTGTATTATTCGGAGCTATTTTAAGTTCCTTTAATAGTGTGTTAAATAGTTCTGTAACCTTATTCGGAATCGATATTTACAAAGAACATATAAAGCCAGAAGCAGATGAAAAAGAAGTAGTGAAATACGGAAAAGCTTTTGGAATTATTTTAGCAATTGCTGCAATGTTTATTGCCCCGTTTCTATCAAGTTTAGAAAGTATATTCGCTTATTTACAACAAGTAAATGGAGTATATAGTATTCCTATTTTAACAATCATTTTTGTAGGATTTGTTACTAAAAGAGTACCAGCTATTGCTGCTAAAATAGGATTGTTAACAGGTTCAATTTTATATATAATAAGTGAATTCGTTTTACGTCCAAGTTTTGTAGATTCAGCCCTAGAAGAAGCAAAAAAATCAGGAGAAATAATTAATGAGACTTTAGTAAAAGCAGAAGCTTATCCACACTTTCTTCATATTATGGCTATTCTTTTCGTTTTGAATACGATAATCATGTTATTAATAGGTAAATTAAAACCGAAAGCAGTGCCTTATGAGCAAAAAGAATCGAAGCAAGTAGACATTGTACCTTGGAAACATACTAAGTTGGTTGGTGTTTTTATTTGTATTATTGTAATTCTAATCTATTTCTATTTCTCTTAATTGAAAAGTTTTAATTTTTATTATTTCTTATGCTTCTTGAGTTTTATTTCAGTTAATGCTCAAGAATTGCCGTTGATAAATCATTTTTATCCAGAAGATTACAATGCAGAATCTCAAAATTGGTCAATAAGTCAAGCTGATAATGGCTTTATCTACGTAGCCAATAACAAAGGATTATTAGAATTTAATGGAGCAAACTGGAATTTATATCCAACTCCAAATCAAACAATAATGCGATCTGTAAATGCAAGTAAAGACAAGATATATACTGGTTTTTACATGGATTTTGGATATTGGAAACGTGATGAATATGGAGTTTTACATTATACATCTTTAGTTAAGGAAAATAATATTGGAGTATTACCAGATGAACAATTTTGGAATATTTTCGAATTAGATGGTTGGGTTTTATTTCAATCACTACAACGAATTTACATTTACAATACCAATACAAAAGTTACTAAAGTTATTAATTCTGAAACCTCTATCACTAAAATGTACAAGGTAGATGGTACAATTTATTTTCAAGAATTAGGTAAAGGAATTTTTAAAATAGAAAAAGGGATAGCAAAATTAGTAACTGCTATAGATGAATTAAAAACTAACATAGTTGTATTAGTTTTTAAAGATAAAGATGATCTTGTTTTTTTAACACAGAATAAAGGTTTTTATACTAAAGAGAAAAGCTACTTTTTTAACGAAAAGCTGTTAACTTATTTACAAGGAAAGACTGTATACAGTGCGCATCGTTTTAAAGATAATAATTTCATTATAGGAACTATATCTAATGGAATGATCTACAGTAGTGATTCTGGAGAAATTATTTACCATTTAAATCAGAATAAAGGATTATCAAACAATACAGTTTTAACCACTTTTGAAGATAAAAAAGGAGACTTGTGGTTGGGATTAGATAATGGGATAAATAAAATAGATCTTACTTCTTCTACACGAATTTTTAAAGATGTCAAAGGAAAATTAGGTACAGTTTATACTTCTAAAATATTGAATGATCATTTGTATTTAGGTACTAATCAAGGATTGTTTTTTAAGAAATATCCTTCCTCAGGTGATTTTCAATTTATCGAAAATACTCAGGGACAAGTTTGGAGTTTAGATTTAATTGATGATACACTTTTTTGTGGTCATAATTCTGGAACTTTTATAGTTAAAGACGGATCAGCTCAGAAAGTTAGTGATATACAAGGAACTTGGGGAATTAAAAAAATAGCTCAAAATACGTTGTTGCAAGGAAACTATGACGGATTATATATCATTAAAAAATCAGGTAACGATTGGAAATTATCACACAAAATCAAAGGCTTTCATAATTCATGTAAATTCTTTGAATTACATCACAGCAATACGATTTTTATTAATCACGAGTATAAAGGAGTTTACAAATTAAAAGTAGATGACGGTTTCAAAAACGTAATTTCGTCTGAAATAGATACGTCTTTAGTCAAAGGAATTCATTCAAGTCTAATAAAATATCAGAACAACATTATTTATGCATATAAAGGTGGTGTTTTTCAGTATTTTGATAAAGCTCAAAAGTTCGTTAAAGATGAAATTTTAAGTCAGTTATTACCTGAAAATGATTTTTTATCAGCGAATTTGGTACTTTCCGAAGATGAAAATAAGCTGTTTGGTTTTACTAAAGAGAATATTATTTTTTTAAGACCAGATAAGTTTAGTTCTAATACTATTGTAACAAGAAAAGGAATTGCAAATACAATTAGAAAAGGAGCTATTGGATATGAAAATATAGAAAAAATTGCTGACGATAAATATTTAATAGGTACGTTAAATGGTTATTTGATCACGGATTTAAAAGGAGATAAAAGTCTAAACTATGAGTTAGGAATAAATTCAATTAGAAACCATGCTGTTAATGGAGAACCACATTATTTAGAAAAGAATATTAAGTCTCCAGTAGAATTATCTTCAAAAGATAATAGTCTAGAATTTTCATACAGTGTTCCTTATTTATCTAAAGATGTGTTAGTGAAATATCAATACTTTTTAGATGGATATACAGACAGTTGGAGTCCTTGGTCTACTAAAAATAGCGAGTTATTTGAGAATTTACCTTTTGGTTCTTACACATTTAAAGTAAGAGCAAAAATAGGAGACGAATTGGTAGAAAACATTCCAGAATATTCTTTTGTAATTCATAGAGCTTGGTATTTATCGAATTGGGCAATTGCTTGTTATGTGTTATTTGTTTTCTTGTTTTCTGTATTTATGGATAGATTATACAAAACATATTATAGAAGACAACGAGAAGAGTTATTGCAAAAGCAAGAAAAAGAGTTTCAGCTTAAAACATTGGAAAATGAAAAAACATTGATGAAAATCAAAAATGAACAGTTGAAACAAGATGTAGAAAGTAAAAGTAGAGAACTTGCAATTTCTACAATGAGTATGATTAAGAAAAATGAATTGTTGAGTACTTTAAAAAAGGAGATTGTAAAAGGAGATGAGAAAAGCTTACAAAGTGTTATTAAAATAATTGATAAAAACTTAAATAATACAGACGATTGGCAAATGTTTGAAGAAGCATTTAATAATGCTGATAAAGATTTTATTAATAAAATGAAAAAGAAACACAAAGAGTTAACTCCTAACGATTTAAGATTATGTGCTTATTTAAGATTAAACTTATCGTCTAAAGAAATAGCACCATTATTAAATATTTCACCACGAAGTGTAGAAGTTAAACGATACCGTTTGCGTAAAAAAATGGATTTAGCACATGATGTAAATCTAACGTCTTATATATTAGAGATATAAATACTACAACAATTACTTGTTTTCAGCCATACATTACCACAACATTTGTGTGTTTAAGTGATTTTTAAATCTTTAAAATGCTGATTTTTATTGGGTTTTAAAGTTTTTTTATGATGTATGTTTTTTGTATTGGGGTTTGTTGATTAATTAATAAAAATTCAAGGGTATTTTTATGATATAATCAAAAACTCGTTTTATGAGAAAATTAATTACACTATTATTTTCGATATCTATAGTTGTAATACAAGCACAAGAAATAAGTGTTAGTGGTAAAGTAACAGATGCAAATACAGGTGAACCAATACCAGGGGTAAGTATTCTTATTAAGGATACACAAAAAGGTACAGAAACCGACTTTGACGGAAACTATACACTTAACGTAAACAAGGGAGTATCATTGGTGTTCTCTTCTTTAGGTTATGTATCAAAAACTATAGTTGTAAACAACAAACAAATAAATGTATCATTAGCAGAAGATTCACAACGGTTAGAAGAAATTGTTATCATAGGTTATGGTAAAAAATCTAAAAAAGATGTTACAGGAGCGGTTTCTTTAGTAAGCTCAGAAACTATAGAAGATTTAAAACCTGTAGATGCAAGTTTAGCATTACAAGGTACAACATCAGGAGTTTCAATAAACACAGCATCGGGTTCTCCGGGTAGTGGTTTTAATATTTTAATTCGTGGTATCAGTTCTAACAGAGCAAACGGACCATTAGTTGTTATTGACGGATTGGCAGGCGCTAATTTAAATACCTTAAACCCTAATGATATTGAGTCTATTTCTGTATTGAAAGATGCACAAGCTGCAATCTACGGAATCCAAGGTGCTAACGGGGTTATTTTAGTAACTACGAAATCAGGTAGAAAAAATGCTAAAATGAAAATAACCTACGATGGTTATACAGGAATTCAAGAAACTACTAAAAGACTTGATTATTTAAATGCAACTGAATATGCATTTTTACTGAATGAAAGTTATGCTGCAGGCGGACAAGCATTACCTTTTCCTAATCCTTCATCAATAACAAATAATACAGATTGGCAAGATCAGATTTTTTCAACAGCTTTTATGATGAATCATAACGTTGGAATTTCAGGTGGATCAGAAAAGATAAATTATTACATCGGAGCTTCTAGATTAGAACAAGATGGTATCATTGCACCAGAGAAATCTAATTTTATTAGAAATAATATTCGATTAACGTTGGGTATCGATTTAAGTGATAAAGTTAAAATTTCAACAACTACAAATTACTTCACAACAAGTAGGTTAAGTATAGCAGAAAATGGTTTAGGATCAGTTTTATTTAATGCTCTAAATTACGCTCCAACTTATGCAGTTGATCAAGAGGATTTAACTGGATTCCTTGGAAACGAAGTAATAAATCCATTATCTCAAATTAGAGATACTTACAACGATTATTTCGGAAGCAATTTAGAAGGAACAATCCAATTAGATTATACACCGATAAAAGATTTAACAATAACTTCTCGAGTAGGATATAAAACCTTTAGTGATAAAGGAAAAACTTTTTCTCCGATTGTAAATTATGGTGCAGGAAAAGTATTTAACAGAGATCGAAGTCAAGTCGATCAATCAAGAACTAACTCGAACAACTACAACTGGGAGACTTTTATCAATTACAAAAGAACTTTTTACGAAGATCATAATGTAGATGTTACACTAGGAACTAGTATGCAAAGAAGTTGGGGAGACGGGCTGTTCGCAACAGGATTTGATATACCAAATAATGCTTGGGAATTTGCAGACATCAGTTTAGCCAACGGAATTAATAATGCTTTAACCAACGGTTCTTTTGTTTTTGATAATCGATTATTATCATATTTCGCAAGATTACAGTACGATTACAAAGGAAAATATTTAATCTCTGGTATGATTCGTAGAGATGCTGCTTCAGATTTTACTCCAGAAAATAGAGTAGATTATTTTCCATCGGTTACAGCAGGTTGGAAAGTCACAGAAGAAGACTTTATGAAGAATGTCGATTTTATCAACTTCTTAAAGTTAAGAGCAAGTTATGGTTTCTTAGGAACAAATGCTGGTGGAAACTTATTTAGAGCACAATTAAACGGAGAAGGAACTTATGTGTTCGATAACATGTTAGTTAACGGAATTGCAGTAGGAACTCTACCAAATACTGAAGCGAGATGGGAAAGAGGAGAGAAATTGGATATTGGTTTCGATTTAAATTTATTCAATAATAAACTAGAAATAGTAGCAGATTACTTTAGAGAAGATCGTAACGATTTATTAATTCCGAATATTCCAGTTTCAGGTATTACAGGAATTGCTGCTCCAGGTTCAGGAAGTCCTACAGTAAATGCGGGAACATCTAGAGTAAACGGATTTGAATTTGCAGTGAAGTATAAAGATAATATTGGAGACGATTTTTCTTACAATATAAGTTATAATGTAACTAAAGTTGATGGAGAAGTAACAAAGATCAATGGAGATGTTGTTATTGAAGGTGGTGCTTTTGGTGTTGGACAACCTGCGCCTTCTAGAATGGAAGTTGGTCAGCCAATAGGATATTTCTACGGATTACAAACAGACGGAATTTTCCAAACTACAGATGAAGTAAATAATTCACCTTCTCAAGCTGGTCTATTAGGAATAGACGCTGTTCCAGGTGATATTAAATATGTCGATGTAAATGGAGATGGAGTAATTGATTTTGATGATAGAACAAACATCGGTAATCCTCAAGCAGAGTTCATAATGGGATTAAATCTAGGTTTTAGTTATAAAAACTGGGATTTCGGAACCTACATGTATGCAGAGTTAAATAAAGAAATGGTTAGAAACTACGAAAGAGATCAGCCTAATGTAAACAGACCAGCATTTTATTTAGATAGATGGAGAGGTCCTGGTACAAGTAACGAAGTACCAAGAGTAACCACAGGAGCTACAAACAATAGATTGTTTTCAAGTTTCTTTGTTGAAGATGCTTCATTCTTAAGAATTCAAAATATCCAAATAGGATATAGTTTACCACAAACACTTTTAGATAATATAGGTTTTTCAAAAGTAAGATTATATACAACCGTAAATAATGCATTTACGTTTACAAATTATAAAGGGTTTGATCCTGCAGCCACTACAGGTCAGGCTATAGGAGGAGGAATAGATTACGGATTTTATCCTGTATCTCGTCAGTATTTGTTAGGATTAAATTTAGCTTTTTAAAAAGATAGAAAAATGAAAAAATATATAAAAGCAATAATAGTATTTACATTCATTTTAGTAGTAGGAGTTTCATTCTACGGATGTTCAGATGATTTCTTAGATGATGTAAATGAGTTTAGTATAGATTCAGAAAACTTCTTCAATTCAGAAGATGATTATTACCAAGCTTTAGTTGGTGCTTACGATTTATTACAGTCTACATATGTAAATGCTATGTTAGGAGAAATTGCTTCTGATAATAGCTTATGTGGAGGTGAAAGTGCTACTGATGTCATAGGTTTTCAACAAATCGATGATATGATTCATACAGAAGTTAATAGCAATCTTAGAGATATTTGGAATTGGATGTTTGCTGGAGTAAATAGAGCAAATTACATTCTTGAATTTAAAGACAAAACAGATTTTCAAGGAAAAGAAATCATCATTGCAGAAGCACGATTTTTAAGAGCATATTATCACTTTGAATTAGTAAAATGGTTCGGAGGAATTCCTTTAAAAGGAGATGCTAGATTTAATGTTGGTGATGAAAAAACAATTCCAAGATCAACTCCGGCTGAAGTTTACGCTTCTATTGAGGCAGATTTACAATTTGCAATCGCAAATTTATCATACACTTCTCCACAAGTAGGAAGAGCAAATAGAGGTTCTGCACAAGCTTTATTAGGTAAAGCATATTTATATCAAGATAAGTTTGCTGAGGCAACAAATGTTTTAGAAGATTTAATTAATAATGGTCCATTCAATTTAGTCACAGATTACAGTATCATTTTTGAGAGTAACGGAGAAAACGGGGTTGAATCTGTTTTTGAAGTACAATATACAGATGTTGAAGGAGCTGGATTTGGATGTTTACAGTGTAGTGAAGGTAATGTTGCTGTTGGTTTTAATGGAATTAGGAATTATAACGGACCAACGTACGATTCTGGTTTTAGTTTCAATATACCAGTTCAAGAAGTTTACGATGCTTTTGATGCTGATGATAATAGACGTGATGTTGCAATTTTAGATATCAATGCTTGGGCAGCTAGTACTGGAGCGACATTTAGTGAAGGTTTCGAGCATACAGGTTATTACAATAGAAAATACATTGCTAGAAAGGGAGATTTAAATACAGGAGATGCTAATCTTACCAATCCAAATAATTACAGAGCAATTCGTTTTGCTGATGTTTTATTAATGGCTGCGGAAGCTTTAAATAGAGGAGGAATTAGTGATGGAAGAGCACAAGAATATGTGAATCGTGTGCGTAGAAGAGCATTCGGAGATATGAACCATGATATTAATGCTACAGGAAGTACACTTACTCAAGCTATTTATGACGAAAGAAGGTTAGAATTTGTTGGTGAAGGTCATCGATTCTTTGACTTAGTTCGTACAGGGAATGGAAATTTAATTAATGGATTTACTCCAAACAAAAACGAATTATTCCCTATTCCTATTGAAGAAATTCAGTTCTCAAACGGAAATTGGAGTCAAAATCCAGGGTATTAATTAAAACACTAAATCATGAAGAAAATATATTATATCATATTAGGCTTGTTATTTTTTACAGGCTGTATAGAAGAAGATAGAGATTTATCTTTTGCTGATAGTATTGTTGCTCCAAGTAATGTTGCTGCAACCTATACTATTACACAAGATAATACAGGATTAGTAACGATTACGCCAACAGCAGATGGTGCAAATAGTTTTAAAGTTTACTTTGGAGATGGTACTACTGATTTTGCTGATGTTGAAGCCGGTCAAAGTGTTGCTCATACTTATGCAGAAGGGACATACAATGTAAAAATAGAGGCTTTTAATGTAGGCGGATTAAAAACAGAAGTAATACAAGAATTGGTAGTTTCTTTTAAAGCACCAGAAAATTTAATGGTTACTATTGAAAATAATTCAGGAGTTTCAAAACAAGTTGATGTAACAGTCACAGCAGATTATGCTACGATGTATGAATTCTATTCAGGAGAATCAGGAGTAAGTCAACCAGTAGCGACAGCAAACATTGGAGAATCGTTAAGTTATGTGTATCAAAATCCTGGAGATTACGATATTCGAGTTGTAGCAAAAGGAGCTGCAATTGCAACAACAGAGTACACAGCTACTTTTACAGTTACAGAAATTTTAGCGCCAACAATGGCGGCTCCAACACCAAGAAACAGAGAAGCTGCTGATGTAGTTTCATTATTTAGTGAAGCATATACAGATGTAACTGTTGATACTTGGAACACAGTTTGGAGTGCAGCAAGTTTCGAAGATGTTATGATTGATGGAAATGCGACAAAAAAATATACGGCTTTAAACTTTAACGGTATAGAAACAGTAAGTTCTTTCGTAGATGCATCAGGAATGGAGTTTATCCATTTAGATGTTTGGACACCAAATATTACAGCGTTCCGATTAAAGTTAG
>NZ_CANMAX010000012.1 GCF_947495995.1 uncultured Tenacibaculum sp. | reverse complement strand
ACTTCACCTTTATCTCCGACAGGCCCTTTATCACCAACTTCACCTTTATCTCCGACAGGTCCTTTATCACCGACTTCTCCTTTGTCTCCGACTTCACCTTTGTCTCCGACAGGTCCTTTATCGCCAACTTCACCTTTATCTCCGACAGGTCCTTTGTCTCCAACTTCTCCTTTATCACCAACTTCACCTTTATCTCCGACAGGTCCTTTATCGCCAACTTCACCTTTGTCACCAACAGGTCCTTTATCACCAGTTTCCCCTTTTGCGCCAGCAGCAACCAGATCAGCAATAGGAACAGATAGAGTACCATTACTATCAGTTATTTCTAAATTACTTCCGTTTACTCTAAATGAAATGTTCACCTCATTTCGAGGGTCACTATCTGCATCATTAACAAGAGGGGATAGATCAACAGAATTTCCATCTGAAATTGTTAAAATATTTGTTGATGAATCGAAAAGAAGTTGTCTGGCTGCTCCGCCATTACACAAGCTATTCCAGCTAGTGCCTATGAATTGGAATACACATTTTTCATCAATGTTGTAAACCAAAGCCCCTTCAAGTGGGGTAATTCGATTCATTTGTAAGTTTGATACTCGTGTAAGAACGAAAACTTTATCTGAACTTTCTAATTCAAGTATTGAGTTAATATCTATGACATTAGGGTTGTCACCAACTTTAACTTGAGAATAACTAGAAAATCCTATTATAGCTACTAATAGAGAAATGATTTTCTTCATAATCGGGGTAATTTTCTATTGCATAAATGTAATAAAACGTTAATGTATAATTTAAGACACACGTAGCTTAAAATAGTCACAAAAACTATTTTATCAGTGTGTTAGTAGTTAAAAAGACATTTTTTATCTTTTATTGGAGTTTTTTTATCGATGAAATGTAACTTTTAAGTTCAAACATTTCGTGGATGAATTTTTTTGCACTTTTGTAAGGGATTTTGTGTACTTTATGATTAATAACAGATATTTGAAATAAAGATTTCCAATGTATTCGAATTGCTTTTAAAGCTTGAAAATAAGTGAAGTTTTTAGCATCATAAATATGAGTGGGTTCAGCTATAATTCCATTTATTTCTAGAACTTTAAAATCTTGACCATTTTCTAGGTTTTCAAAAGAATTGTATTTTAAATCCACTCGTCCATAATACCAACCATTTATTGATTTACTTAGATCGTCAAAAGTACGTTCTAATTTATTGGAGATTAAATGATTACCATTTATGAACTGAGTTCCTTTTGAATGATTACCGATTACGGTAAGTTTAATGTTTTTATTATTTGAGGGGATGTTGTTCAAACTCGTTTTATGAATCTTTTCAAAGAGTTCGATATAAATACAAGCTCTATCATCATTCATTATTAATTCACGTAAAGTTGATTTTCCATCTCCTTTAACTGAAATAAATTTTTTAAGAGTGATAGAACTAATGTGTCCAGAATCTTTATTGGGGTTTCTGTGATAAAAAATGCCACATTCATTTTCATGATCTAAAAATTCTTGAACTATAATGTCTATAGGATAATTTTTTAGATATACTTCTAAATCATTTTCTGAATTAATTTTTTCTACTAATAAACCTCTGAATCCAATATCTGGTTTAGCTATTAGCGGAAAATTAATATTCTGGTTTTTAATTTCTTCTAAAACTTTTTGAAAGCATTTATTAGGAGGGATTAAAACAGATTTTGGACGATATTTTTCAGGTACTAGTTGAATTGTATGAAATTTACTTTCTGTTCCATTACCAGAGCTTTTTATGGCAGGATTAGCAGCACTAAAAAATGCAGGATGCTTTGCTCTTATGGCAAGGTAAAATGCATAAGGCAAATTAGGAACGTAAAACATTGACGAAGGCCAATATTCCCAATTTCGTATTTTTTCAAACTTAGTTTTACTCATTAATCGTCAAAAAGTGTATCTAATAAAGATTTAAAAGTCTTGAAACCAAAATAAACCGTATATAATACTAGTAAGATACCCAAAATTAATAAAATATATGCTATTATTATTTTTGGCATCTCATGGAAACTTCTTAAAGCTCTAAAAGCTAAACTTAAGACAACAGGAGAAATCACTAATAAAGAAAGTAAAACCAAGAATTTTTTTACTGGTTTTTCGTATGATTTATTACTCATTACTTTTGTGTTTTCTAATTGCTTCTCTAACATTTCCATGTGTTTCTAATAACTCCTTAGCAGTAGTTAAGTCTACATTTAACTCAGAAACTAACATTTTTTCACCTCTTTCTACCAATTTTTTGTTAGATAATTGCATGTCAATCATTTTATTACCTTTTACTTTTCCTAATTTAATCATGGTAGTAGTAGAAATCATATTAAGAACTAGCTTTTGAGCTGTTCCAGCTTTCATTCTTGAACTTCCTGTTAAAAATTCTGGACCAACCACTACCACGATAGGAAATTTTGCTGTTAAAGCTAACGTACTGTTTTCATTACAAGTTATGCAACCCGTAATAATATTATTTGCATTACATTCTTTTAATGCGTTTATTACGTATGGAGTAGTTCCAGAAGCTGCTATACCAATAACAACGTCTTTATCTGATATTTGATGCTTTTTTAAATCTTTCCAACCTTGATCTTTAGAATCTTCAGCAAATTCTACAGCTTTTCTTATGGCAGTATCTCCACCAGCTATTAATCCGATTACAATATCATACGATACACCAAAAGTTGGAGGACATTCAGAAGCATCTACTACACCAAGTCTACCACTAGTTCCAGCTCCTAAATAAAATAAACGGCCACCTTTTTCTAATTTTAAAACTATAGATTCTACCAATTTTTCTATCTGTGGAATTGCTTTTTCAACAGCTAGAGGTACAGTTTTATCCTCATTATTAATATTGGTTAATAATTCGGTTAAATTCATCTTTTCAAGATCGTTATAATTTGATTCTTGCTCTGTAGTTTTGATAAAATCCATGCTTCAAATTTACAATTAATTATTGGTAGAAGGTGACTAAAAGTAGATAAGTGGTGTCTTATTTTATGTAATTAATTAAAAATCAATTTATGAAAACAGTAACAGAATCAATATCAAATTTTTACAATTCTATAGCTTCAGGATTTGGGGATTGGGGACTTAAATTAATTGGAGCATTTGCAGCTTTAATTCTTGGTTTATGGATTATAGGGATGTTAATGAGAACAGTAGCCAAGGTATTTGAAAGCAAACATGTTGATGAAACATTACGTCCGTTTTTAATAACACTAATAGGTTTTGCTTTAAAGGCTTTATTATTAATTTCTATAGCTGGAATAGTAGGAATACCAACCGCATCTTTCGCAGCTGTTATCGCTGCTGCTGCTTTTGCAATAGGAAGTGCATTTAACGGATCATTAGGTCATTTAGCATCTGGAGTAATGCTTTTAATTTTCAGACCTTTTAAAGTTGGAGATTTAATTAAAACTAATGGGGCTTTTGGTTTTGTTAAAGAGATTTCTGTTTTTGTAACCGTTATTGAAACTTTTCAAAATGAAACTGAAATTATCCCAAATTCAGCAATTACATCTAATAAGATTACAAATTTAACGGCTATTGGAAGTTTAAGAGTTGATATGCCTTTCGCTATTCGTTATGGAGCAGATATTAAAAAAGCTAAAGAAATAGTTTTAGATGTTTTAAAGAATGATGCAAATGTATTGAAAGAAGTAGGGAAGGAGCCAAGAGTTGCAGTAAACAATTTAGGAGAAAATAGTGTTGAATTATTAGCGTTACCTTATGTTGATTGTAATAATTACTGGGATGTATATTGGGATACTCGTCAGAAAATAGTTGAAGCATTAGGAGATGCAGGATATAAAGCTCCGTTACCACAACGTATTGTAACAATGGAAAAGTAAATTTAAGCAATAAAAAAAGCCGGTTTTTTTAACCGGCTTTTATATTTATTTTAAATCAAATTATAGTTCAGCTAAAATTGAGTTTAAAGTTTCATTTGGTCTCATGAAACTGTCAGCTAAATTATCAGTAGGAATATAGTATCCACCAATTTCTATAGCTTTACCTTGAACTTCATTTAATTCATTTACAATTTTATCTTCGTTAGCTTTCATTTTATCAGCTACAGCAGAAAATTCAGCTTTTAATTCAGCATTTTTATCTTGAGAAGCTAATTCTTGTGCCCAATACATTGCTAAATAAAAATGACTACCTCTGTTGTCTAATTCTCCTGTTTTTCTTGAAGGAGATTTTTTATTATCTAATAATTTCTCAATAGCATCATCTAAAGTCTCAGCTAAAACTAAAGCTTTGTCGTTATTATTAGTTTGTCCTAAATGCTCTAATGAAACAGCTAAAGCTAAGAATTCACCTAAAGAATCCCAACGTAAGTGATTCTCACCAACGAATTGTTGAACGTGTTTAGGAGCAGATCCACCAGCACCAGTTTCAAATAAACCACCACCATTCATTAAAGGAACGATAGATAACATTTTTGCAGAAGTACCTAATTCTAAAATAGGGAATAAATCTGTTAAGTAGTCACGTAAAACATTTCCTGTAACAGAAATAGTATCTTCTCCATTTTTAACTCTTGTTAAAGTATAAGAAGTTGCTTCAGAGACAGATTTGATTAAAATCTCTAATCCAGTTGTATCATGTTCTGGTAAATATGCTTCTACTTTTTTAATTAATTCAGCATCGTGAGCTCTGTTTTTGTCTAACCAAAATACAGCAGGAGCTTGCATAGCTTCAGCTCTTGTTACAGCTAACTTAACCCAATCTTTAACTGGAGCATCTTTAGTTTGACACATTCTCCATATATCACCAGCTTCAACAGTGTGCTCTATTAAAGTATTTCCTTCGCTATCGATAACAGAAACTTTTCCATCAGCAGCGATTTCAAAAGTTTTGTCATGAGATCCATATTCTTCAGCTTTCTTAGCCATTAATCCTACATTGGGAACAGTTCCCATAGTTGTTGGATCAAAAGCTCCATTTTCTTTACAGAACTCTATAGTAGCTTGGTATAATGAAGCGTAAGAACTATCTGGAATTACAGCTTTGGTATCTTGTTGCTTTCCTTCTTTATTCCACATTTGACCAGAAGTACGAATCATAGCTGGCATAGAAGCATCAATAATAACATCTGAAGGAACATGTAAGTTTGTGATTCCTTTATCAGAATCAACCATTGCTACATCAGGGTTATTTGCGTATACAGCTTCAATATCAGCTAAAATTTCAGCTTTCTTTTCAGCAGAAACTTCATCTAAGTTACTTAATAAGTTTCCGAAACCATTGTTTACATCAACTCCAATTTCTTCAAAAGTTTCTCCATGCTTAGCAAAAACATCTTTGAAGAAAGTTTTTACAGCGTGACCAAAAATAATTGGATCTGAAACTTTCATCATAGTAGCTTTCATGTGTAAAGAGAATAAGATACCTTGATCTTTAGCATCTTTAATTTCTTTATCTAAGAAAGTTAGTAAAGCTTTTTTGTTCATTACAGAAGCATCAATAATTTCTCCTGCTAATAATGAAGTGCTAGCTTTTAAAACTGTTTCAGTTCCGTTAGCATCTGTATGTACTATTTTAACATCTGTTGCATTAGCTACAGTTACAGACTTTTCGTTATGAGCAAAGTCGTTATCTCCCATAGTAGCAACGTGAGTTTTAGAGTCTGAACTCCAAGCTCCCATTGAATGAGGATTTTTCTTTGCATAATTTTTAACTGCTTTTGGAGCACGACGATCAGAGTTACCTTCACGTAATACTGGGTTTACAGCAGAACCTTTTACTTTATTATATAAAGCTAGAACTTTTTTATCTTCATCTGTTTCAACTTCTTCTGGATAGTCTGGTAAAGCATATCCTAATTGTTGAAGTTCTTTAACTGCAGCTTTTAATTGCGGTACAGAAGCACTAATATTTGGAAGTTTAATGATATTAGCTTCAGGTTTAGTTGCTAATTCTCCTAAAAAAGCTAAAGCATCTTCTACACGTTGCTCTTCAGATAAGTATTCCGAGAAGTTAGCTAATATTCTTCCTGCTAAAGAAATATCTTTAGTTATAATTTCTATATTAGATGACTTTGTATATGCTTTTACGATAGGCAAAAACGAACGGGTAGCTAACGCTGGAGCCTCGTCTGTTTTTGTATACATAATTTTTGCAGTTGCGCTCATAAATTATCTAGTTATTTTAATTTGAAGTGATGCAAATTTAAGTATTACAATTGATTTATTTATTGTTAATTTCTTATTAAAAAAAAAGTTAACTCTTATTTCGTATTTGTTGTATATGAAACAAAAAAAAAGCAATGTTTAAAACATCGCTTTTTATTATTTCTAAAAGATAGATTAGATTCTTCTTTCTTTAATTCTTGCTTTCTTACCAGTAAGACCTCTAAAGTAATAGATTCTAGCTCTACGAACTTTACCTCTTTTATTAATTTCAATCTTTTGGATTGATGGTAAGTTAATTGGGAAGATACGCTCAACTCCAACAGTTCCAGACATTTTTCTAATAGTAAAAGTCTCAGAAGAACCACTTCCTCTTCTTTGGATTACAACTCCTCTAAAGAACTGAGTACGAGTTTTGTTTCCTTCTTTAATTTCGTAGTATACAGTAATTGTATCTCCTGCTGCGAATTCTGGTAAATCGTTTTTTGTAACGAATTCGTCTTGAACAAATTTAATTAAATCCATTTGTTATAAAAATTGCGGTTTTAAACAAAACAACATTCACGATTCTCGTCAGAGGTTGTTTTTGCGAGTGCAAATATAAGACGTTTATTTTATTTAAAATATATTTTTTGAAATTAAATTACTGTAAAAAGATGCAGGATTGGTGTTATTAAATTATTGATTAATAGTTAATAATGATTTTGTAAATGATGATTTATTAAAAGAGACTTAAATCAAAAGAAAACTACTAGAAATATATTACAGCATGCTAAAAACTATTGTATGGAAACTGTAATTTATAAGAAGAGAACTCTAAGTTTTTCGATTCAACGTTTTTTTAATTCTTTTCTGTTGTATGTAAAAAGTATTAGAAAAGAAGTATTAATTATCTACTTTGTCTTTTTTCTCGCAGCTGCTTTATCAGTTGTTTTGTATAAGAAAGCAGATTTACATTTACAGATGAACAGATATCATTCTTCTTTTTTTGATGTCTTTTTTAAATATTCTACTTTTTTAGGAGACGGAATTATGTTTGGTGTTCTAACTTTATTATTCCTTTTTGTAAAAAGAAAAATGGCTTTAGTTTTTATGGTTGGAGGTTTTTTAACTTTATTGATTACTCATTTCTTTAAAAAAGTTGTTTTTAAAGGAGTTCCTAGACCAGCAGAATTTTTAGGTTTGGAAAACTTACATATTATCGACGGTGTTAAAATGGCTTTTTGGAATTCTTTTCCATCAGGTCATACAATGACAGCCTTTGCAATCTTTGCAATTCTTTGCTTGTATTTTAGAAAATGTATTTCTCAATATGTTTGGGTTTTCCTTGCTGTTATTGCTGGTTTTTCAAGAGTTTATTTATCTCAACATTTTTTAATAGACATATTTGTTGGTTCTATTTTAGGAGTTTTCATAGCTTTTGTAAGCATGAGTTTATTTTTTCCTGAAAGAAAAAGAATTCATTAATGCAACAACTTAATTATAAAAGAATTGTAATTATAGTAATTCTTATCAGTACGTTTTTACGAATTTACTTAGGGAATAGTTTAGAGTTTGGAAATGATGAAGTGTATTATTGGTTGTATGCTAAATATCCAGATATTAGTCATTTTGATCATCCTCCAATGGTTGGTTTTTTTATACAGTTCTTTACGCTTGATTTATTATTCGATACAGAAGTAATAATTCGATTAGCAGCTATAATTCCTGTAAGTTTATCCATGTATGTACTTTTTCTTATAGGAAAGTATTTGAAAGATGAAAAAGTTGGTTTAGTTTCAGTATTACTATATAATATTCATATTTATGGTTTTGTAATTGCGGGTACTTTTATTTTACCAGATGCGCCCTTGGTGTTTTTTTGGTTATTGAGTTTTTATTTCTTTATTCAAGTTTTACCAAAAGAACCGGATCGAAAATTGTATCCGAAGTTATTGTTAGCTTTTTTATTTTCTGGACTAGCAATTTATTCTAAATATCAGGCTATTTACCTTGTTTTTGGTGTTAGTTTATTTATTGTAGTTAAAAACAAGAAATGGTTGAAAAAGTCAGTTTTTTATCTCGGATTTATATTTCCAATTTTAGCAATTGCCATGATTTTCTACTGGAATTATTTAAATGATTTTATCAGTTATAAATTTCATGGTGATCGTGTTTCATTTTTTGGCTTCCGTTTTAATAAGATTTCTTTTTTAAGAGAAATTTTAGGTCAGTTTGTATACAACAATCCGTATATCATTGTTGTCTTTGTTTTAATGTTGATAGCTTTAAAAAAGAAAAGATTTCAGTTAACATCAAAAACTACTTTCATTTTTTTTAGTTGTTCATTACCGTTAATTTTCACCACAATTTATTTGTCTATTTCTAGAAATACGTTGCCACATTGGTCAGGAGTTTCATACTTAACACTGTTACCATTATTAGCAGTTTTTCTTTCAGAGAAAAAGCGAATAATTAAAAAGCTTACTATTGGAATGTCGAGCTTTTTTATTCTATTGATTTTTGTATCTGTGATGATTAATACAGGATTTTTATTTCCTCAAAATACTTCTAAAACTAAAGAGCGTTTAGGTAGAAAAGACGCAATTTTAGATATGTATGGTTGGGAACAAGCTTCAGAAAAACTATCTGAAATATTTATAAAACATAACTTAACGGATTTACCAATAATAACAAATCGATGGTATCCTGCAGCACATATCGATTATTATATCGCAAGGCCTAATAAAATGAAAGTTTACGGAGTGGGAACTTTAAAAGATATTCACAAATATTATTGGATTAATAAGCAATATCCGGCATTGGAAAATAGAGTTTTGTATATAACAGACAGTAGAAATTTCAAAAATCCTTATAAGTTATACAGTAAAGAATATTCAAAAATAGAAATGTTAGAAACCGTTCCTATTATAAGAGGAAATCATATAGTTAAATATATTTTTTTATATGAATTAACTAAGGATTAGCATTGTAATTCTCACATAAATACACCCAGAATTTTCGCACTTTTCTCCCATTATAAGAAATAATAATAGGTTCTAATTCTGTGTACTTTTCAAAATATTTTGGTAACTGCGGACAAGACATTTTTCCTTGTTTGTTTTCATTTTTGAAACGCTTGTCAGAATCAACATAAAAAGCAGATAAGCCGTTTAGTTTACTTAAATCATCGTTTAAATAATCGAAATGTAAAGCAGGTAAACCTATAATGTTCTGCGCATAAATTCGATCATTCATAAAAAAGTTTAAAGCAGCCGTAGTCTTATATTTATCATTAGAAAAAACAAAAGTTGCAGGATGTTTTTCTTGTAGTTTTTCTATTTCTAAAGCAAGTTCTTCCCATCCAACCCAAGTATCATCGCTTTTCACAGGAAAGACATAAAAAAGAACTTGTATAGCAATCAAAAGATGTAAAAACATAGAAAAGATTAATTGATATTTAATCAATCGTTTACTCATAAAAAGACTGGCGATAATAATTCCTGTAATGTAAGAAGGCATAAGCCAATTAAGTTTTACCCAATAAATGGGAGCTAAAGAAAGAAATCCGAAAAATGTAGGTATAAAAAAAGTAAGTAAGAATAATATCTTATTGCTAGGTAATTTAAACTTTAAAAGAAATCGTTTGATGTATTTGAATGAAAAGAAGATAAAAATACCAAACAATAAAGGAAGTAATAATAATAATTGATGACCAATAGCACCAAAAAATGTTCTACTTGAAAAAGTAAGTTTAGAAATGTCTGATGTTCTTTCTGAAGATTGAAACATAAAAGATGCAAATTCATTCTGATAATTCCACCACCAAACAGGAAAAGAAATAATGAAAGCAACTGTTAGAGAAAGCCAAAGCCATGGTGAAACAATTAGTTTTCTGTATTTTTTTGAAAACAATAAAAAAGCAAATAAACCTAAAGGAAGTAAAATAGCTGTATACTTACTATTGAAAGCGAGTCCGATTGTTACACCAGCGTAAATCCAGTGTGCTCGTTTTTCTTCAAAAATCGCTTTGTATAATAATAAAATACTCAATGTCCAGAATAATAACAGCGGGACATCTGGAGTAGAATTGTAAGACAAAATTGAAATGAAAAACGTTGATATGATAATTAACATAGCGCTTTCTAGTTTTTTCTTAGATAGAAAAAGAGAAGCTAGTTTGTAAAAACTAAGTAATGTTGCTGTAGTAATTATAAAATCTGTGAGTTTAATTACAAAGACAGATTTGCCAAGGATTGTAGTAAAAAAGCGGAGAAAATAACCTATCATGCCAGGATGATCAAAATAGCAGAACGATAAATTTTCGCCATAAAACTGATAGTAAGCATCTTGAGGCATTAATCCCATAAAAGGTAATAGGATAAACCTAAAGAGTTGAAATCCAATAATAATAGTTATTACAGGATTCTTTTTAAAATAATTAAGCATAGTTTTTCATGAACCAGCTTAAAAGATCTACAGGTTTAGCTGAGTTCAATGCAATTTTACTAAAAAATATTGAATTCTCTTTTTTTTAAGAAATATTTAATAGAATATGCAATTATTCGGGTATTTTTCCTTGAATAAATAGATTTACTCCTCGTCTAATAAATCTGGGCGAATTTCTTTTGTACGCTCATAAGCTTTTTCAGAACGCCATTCTTCAATTTTAGGAAAGTTCCCAGAAAGTAAAACCTCAGGTACTTTCATACCTTCATATTCTGAAGGTCTTGTGTAAACAGGTGGTGATAATAAGTTATCTTGAAAAGAATCGGTTAGGGCAGAAGTTTCATCTCCTAAAACTCCAGGAATTAAACGGATAACAGCGTCACATAAAACAGCAGCTGCTAATTCTCCTCCAGTTAAAACATAATCTCCAATAGAAATTTCTTTGGTGATATATTTATCTCTTACACGTTGATCTACACCTTTGTAATGACCAGTAAGAATAATAATATTTTCTTTAAGTGATAATGTATTTGCAGTAGCTTGATTTAAAGTTGGCGCATCTGGAGTCATGTAAATAATTTCATCATATTTACGTTCTGCTAATAATCCTTCGATACATTTAGCAATAGGTTCAATCATTAATACCATCCCAGCACCACCACCAAATTGATAATCATCTATTTGACGGTAATTTCCAAATCCAAATTCTCTTAAGTTATGAAAATGAACTTCTGCTAATCCTTTATCAATGGCTCTTTTCATCATTGAATTTTGAAAAGGACTTTTAATTAAATCTGGCTCAACTGTAATAATATCTACTCGCATGCTGCAAAAGTAGGATTTTATAGATGAACAAGTCAAACATAGTTTATTTATATTTACAGCCGTTATGAAAACAATTATTGATCGTTTACTTTACTATATTGAAAAGTTCTTTTCTTATTTAGATAGAATAGGTGAGTTCTTTAAGTTTTATTTAATTGGAACATTGGCTATTTATTTAGGATTTCAATTATTGAAAATCATTTTTTGGTTATTGTTCAAGATTTCTTAAGAAGTAATTATGATTAAAAAACTGAATAAGTGGTTAAGCTTTTATCAAATGATTATAATTATTACAATTATCATCTTGATGTTTTCTTACGAAGGAGATTGGATCATCAATTTTTATAGAATATTGTTGGGGATTTTTCTTTTTACATTTGGTGTAGTTTCTATTCTTTCAATATTTAAAAAAGAAAAAAATGTAACTCCTTTTATCTTAATCACAGTAGCAAGTTTGTTTATCGCTTCTTGTATTCTTCCTCTTTTTTATGAATGGGGTGGTATCATTATAGCTTTACTTTTTGCGTTATGGTTTGCTGTATTATGGAAGAATAAAAATAAACTAGACCATTTGTTATTGTCATTTAATATCATCGGCGGAATAGCTTCAACAATTTTACTAATATTAATTTATTGTAAATAAAAACCTCCATATCTAAAAGATACGAAGGTTTAAGGTTATTGATGTTTTACTATTGTTAGTATCCTTTAACTTCTCCCATACTTAACTCACCATTTTTTCCAAAACGATGCATTTTAGGTAATAAAGTTCCGCTTTCGGTAGTAATCCAATCTTCCCAAGTAGCAGGAACACCTTCCATTTTCATACTTGGTACATACATTTTATAACTTGTTGGAATATAGTTTTCATCCAAAGTCCATAAATAAGAATCACCAGGAGTTGTTCCACCAGTTGTATATTTTACTAGTAAAGCTTCTTTTCCATCTACTTCTTTTACAGTACGAATTATTCCAGACTCAAATAATTTATGAGGAGCAACTAACCAAAAACTATCGTTATTAAAGTAATCTTCAGCTTTTTTAATGATTGCTTTATCTTTAGATTCAGATAATTTTCCATTAAAATAAATTGTACTTTTTTCAATATTATTTGGATGAAGTATCACCATAGTAGAATCCCACGTCACTTCAGCAATATGCTCTTTTTTATTCCATTTATAAGCTCTTCTACCACCAAAACTCCATTCTAAAGTATTTGTTGTTTTGTAAGCGTCGTGTTTAATAGCTTTTAAGATCTTATTTGCTAACCCATCAGATTTTGGATTAGAAGCTTTTGGAGTTCCCATGCTGATTTCATATCCAATTCCGTCTAACTTATGCTTTGTAGGAAGTTGTAATCCTGTTTCAGTAGTTGTCCAATCACTCCAAGAAGCTCCAGCACCTCCGATAGGAATAATTTGAGTCCACATTTTATAATGCGTAGGAAAACCATTCTCATTTAAAATCCATAAATAAGAATCACCCGGAGTATCTCCACCAGAAGTGTATGTTACCAGTAAAGCATCTTTATCGTTGTATTTTACAATTCGTCTTTCAACTCCATTATCAAAAACTTTATGCGGAGCAATTAACCAGAAACTATCGTTATTAAAAAAAGCTTCAGCTTTTTTGATTAATGTTTTATCATCAGATTTTTGTCCGTCGACAAAAATTTCACTTTCGTTAGGGTTCTTAGTGTTTAAAACTACTTTATTTTTCTCCCAAGAAACTTCAACTTTATCTTCTTGTTTGTACCATTTGTAAAAATGTTTCCCAACAAAAGACCATTCTAAAATTTCTGTATTTTCGAAAGCTTCATGTTGTAGAGCTACTAACATTTTATTTGCTAAAGCATCAGCTTCTTCACCTTGTTTTCCTTTAGGTAAAGCTTCGTCATATTTAAAATATAAAAATGTAAGCACTCCAATAATTAGTAGTAATAGAATTCCTATAACTTTTAAGAATTTTTTCATTAGTTCGGTGTAATTAATTGTTTTATAGGTTGTGAAAGTTTAATTGCAGCTTCAGGGTGATTTCTAAACCAAAGTTCAGGTTCAATCAATTCTAATTCTGCAATAGCTAATTTGTTATCATTATCAGTAAAAATATCTACTCTAGCATATAATGGTAATTCGTTACAAGCTTTAATGGCTTTCTCAGCAAAAGCAATTTCTTCAGAAGTAGGAGTGTAATTGTGAACAGTACCTCCAAAATCATCTTGAACTCTAAAATCACCAGGTTTTGCGATTTTTAAAACAGCGTGAGTAAATTCTCCATTGATAATAATTAATGAGATTTCTCCTTTTTCAACAATATTTTTTTGAAATGGTTGTACTATGTAAGCTTCCTCTGCGATTAACTTTTGAAAAGTAGTTTCGTGAGTTGCAATTGTTTTAGAAGTTATTTTGTACGTATGTCTTCCTCCACCAGAAATACAAGGTTTTAACACAAAGTTTTCTAAATTATATTTTGTAGCTATTTCTTGTAAACTAGCAGTTTCACCTTTTTCTACAAAGTAAGATTCACAAATATGAACTCCTTTATTTTGAAGATCTAAAAGATAATGTTTGTCTAAATTCCAGCGTATAATAGCTTCTGAGTTAATCAGTTTTGTTTGCTGACTTACTTTTTTCAACCAAGCAGAAAATTCTGTAAATCGATCAAAATAATCCCAAGTGGTGCGGAAAAGAATATATGTAGTATCTGACCAATTAAAATCAGGGTCGTCCCAAGACAATCGAGTAACTTTTAACCCTTCTTTTTCTAATGCTTTTTTTACCAAATCATCCTCAAGTAAAAGGTTTTTAACATAATCGTCTACTTTTACAGGATTCACATATCTTCTTTCAGAAAGAATTACAATATCGAATTTTTTCATGCTGCAAATTACTGAAAAAACTGCGTATTTTAGCTTTATGGTAAGTTATAAATTGGGTTACTTTATTGTAGTAGTTGGATTAGCTTTTGTCCTAACAGATATGATTCTTGAAAAATATTTCAAGAATCATAAAAGTAAAACTCCTTGGATTGTATCTAGAGTAATTTTATATGTTTCGGTAATAACAGTAGCATTAATAGTCTTTAAAAGAGAATACTAATTTCTCTATTTAAAATTATTATAATGCGCTGTAATATGTTCTGGAATAGCTATTGTAGAAGGATAACCTTTATCTGCAATAGGTGCTTCTAAAATTTGTTTCACCGGTATAACACCTGCCCAATATGGTAAATCGTAATCTTCCGGTTCATCGTTAACACCTTCGGCTCTTACTTTTGCTGAAGCAGAGCTAATAGTAAATTCAATAACCATAGTACGATCTAATTCTTTTTGATGCATCGGACGTAAAGTATCCCAGTGATTAGGAATCATTTGATCTACAATATCTTTTATAAATGTTGTCTTTAGGTGATCGTCAGTAATTTCTTTTACTTCACCAAAAAGTGTTACAGAACGATAATTTACAGAATGATGCAATCCAGAACGAGCAATTACCAATCCATCTAAATGCATAATGTTGATAGATGTTTTTCCCGAATCGAGAATAGCTTTTAACATTCGATTTGCTGTTGATCCGTGTAAATATATTTTATCGTCTTTTCTAGCGTAAGCCATTGGAATACTAATAGGATATCCATCATAAATATACCCAACATGTCCAATAAATCCTGCATCGATAATTTGATGAATTACTTCAGTATCGTAAATAGCTCTATTCTGACCTCTTTTTACTCTATTAAGTTTCGTTTTTTCAAAAGTTCCCATAGTTTATAATTTTTTAGCTAAAATTGGATTTTCATAACCTTGTTTGCTGATTTTAAAAGAAATACTACCGACTTTTTCAAAACCATTTTTTTCATAAAAGTTAAAGGCTCTTGTATTTTTAATATATACTGTAAGCCACATAACATCGAACTGTAATTCTTTTGCTTTTGCAACAGTTTTCTTAAAAAGTTCTAATCCGAATTTATGAGTGATAAATTCATCTAAAACATAAATACGCTCTAAACGACAACAATTCTGGTTTTCTATGAATTCTGAAGGAGCATTTAAAACTAATTTTACATAACCAACAGGGAGCTGATTTCTATATAGTATAAAATATACGTTGTTGCTATCTTCTAATTCTTTCTTAGTAGTTTCAACAGAAAAAGCTTTATCTAGATAAGCATTTAAGTTTGTTTTATCTTCAATATAATCACCATGAGATTCTCTAAATGTAACTCTACCTAATAAGGCTAAAGTTTCTAGATCTCTTACTGTTCCTTGTTTTATTTCTATTGTATCTGTATGTGATATTGTCGCATTCATAATACTAAGCTTCGTTAATTATATATTCCATGTACTTTGCCGTTTTTTCTACTGTTTTCTTACCATGAATTTTTTCAACGATATGAAAAGATAAATCAATGCCAGCAGAAATTCCACCAGAAGTATATGTTTTTGAGTTCGATTGAACATAGCGTTTATAAGTAACAGGTTTTCCTGAAGGAACTAATTTTTCCATATCTCCATAAACTAAATGATGTGTGCAATACGGATTCTTATCTAAAGCTCCAATTTTTGCTAAGAATCGAGAACCAGAGCAAATACTCATTGTAATTTCTGTTTCTTGATCTGTTTTAGCAATCCAATCGATAATTTCTTGATCTTGTATAGCTTGATTAGTTCCGTCTCCACCAGCTAAAATTAGAATATCAATTTTAGGACAATCATTAAAATCGTATTTCGGATTTACAGATAATCCGTTTACAGCAGAAATAACCTCTTTGGTTTTTGCTACGGTGAAAACATCAAATAATTCAAAATTATTTAATTCCGAAGTCACTGAAAAAACTTCAAATGGTCCAGCAAAATCTAATACTTCTGCATTGTCAAAAATAAATATGCCTACTGTTTTTTTCATGTTATAAATATCGTTCTTTAATAATTTCTATATGCCAAATATCATGACCAGGAATTACAAATGCAGCAGCTCTGGCAGACATTTTAGTTCCGTTAGCATTTCCTATGAAAGATAAATCTTCGTTATTTAATGATTTTAATAACTGTATAGAATTGGCACGAGTAATTTTAAATTCTTCTAATAAATCACCTATACTTTTATTACTAGCACTTGAAGGCGATATGTAAATGTTTTGATCAAATCCAGCTAAAGGAGTAGTATCTCTTCTTGCAATTCGAAAGCATCTATGCATAAATACACGTTCAGAATCTATCAAGTGTTGAAAAATCTCTTTAACACTCCATTTTTCTGGTTGATATTTATAATCTAGTTTCTCGTTAGTAATACTCTTAAAGAAATCATAGGTTTTAAGAGCGCCTTCAGAAAAACTATCGATTAAAGTAGTATCATCAGAAAGTTTACGAATATATCTTCCGTAATATTCATCATATTCATGAGGTAAAACTTCTAATTTTTTCATGGATTTAAACTTATTTTCATTCAAAAATAATACATTTATGGTGTGTTGTATTAGTCCAGAATTAATTTAATTGATAGTCCAGATGTTTCCTTATAAAACAAGTTTACACATTAATAGAAAAAGCAAAGAACCTTTGTTTTTACAGTTAACGAATCAATTCATTCATTTAATAAAAGAGGGAAAAATTCCGTCTGGAACTAAATTAATAGGAACCAGAAGTCTAGCAGAATTATTAGAAGTACACAGAAAAACTGTTGTAGCTTGTTACGAAGAATTAGCAATGCAAGGATGGTTAGAAACCATACCCAAAAAAGGAACTTTTGTACCTGAGAATTTACCGCTTTTAAAATCTGAAGATTATAAAGAAAGTGAAATTTCTAACCATGTAAACCAAGTCGGATTTTCGTATTATAAATCGAATTTACCTGGGAAAATTATAAAGAAGGAGGAAGGTTGGTTATATATTGATGATGGAGTTTCTGATGGAAGGTTAACGCCTACAGAGGATTTAGCAAAAATCTATAGAAGAATTTCTGCTAGAAAAAATATTACGGAACATCTGGGATATATATCTACTCAAGGTAATGAACAACTTCGAAGTGTACTTGCAAATTACTTGAATGAAACCAGAGGTTTGAATATTAGTAAAGATCATATTTTGATTACGAGAGGTAGTCAAATGGGAATATGGTTATCTGCACAATTACTATTGAAAAAAGATGATGTAATTGTGGTTGGAGCAACAAATTATGCTTCTGCAGATATTACATTTTTATATCAAGAAGCTAATGTTTTAAGAGTTCCTGTTGATGAGAATGGAATAGATACGGTTGCTTTAGAGAAGATTTGTAAATCTCAGCAAATAAAAGGAGTGTATGTAACTTCTCATCATCATCATCCAACTACGGTAACATTATCTGCTGAACGTCGTATTTGTTTATTGAATTTAGCAAAGAAGTACAATTTTGCAATTATAGAAGACGATTACGATTATGATTTTAACTACAATCACGCACCAATATTACCATTAGCAAGTCATGATGTACATCAGAATGTTATTTATATCGGTTCGGTGTGTAAAACAGTAGCACCGGTTTTTAGAGTTGGTTATCTAATTGCGAGTAAAGAGTTTGTTAATGAAGCTTCAAAAATTAGAGGTTTTGTAGATAGACAAGGAGATGCGTTACAAGAGTTAACTTTTGCCGAGTTTATTAAGTCCGGAGATTTAGATCGTCACATACGAAAAGTACTTAAAGTATATGAAAAGAGACGTGATCTGTTTTGTAATTTATTGAAAGAAGAATTAAGCGCATATTTCAGTTTTAAAAAACCCAAAGGTGGAATGGCTGTTTGGTTGATTCTAAACAAGAATTATAATTGGAAACAGGTTTCTGAAATAGCAAGAGAATATAAGTTAGAAATAGGAAATATTTCTCGTTACGATATGGCAGAAACAAATCATAATTCAATACGCATGGGATTTGCAAGTAAATCAGAAGATGAATTATTAGAATTGATAAAGAGATTAAAACTAACATTTCAAAAACTGAAACATTAATAATAAAAAATGAGTGCCTTTAAAAGCACTCATTCAACTAAAAATCTATAAAACTAATCTTATTGCTCACCAATAGCGATGAAGCTGAATTGACGATCTTTTTTGTGTCCACTAGAATCTGCAGTTAATGCAGTAGTAGATCCTTGATTAATGTAAGGAAATACAACGTTGTCTAGTGGGTTTTCATCAATACTTCCATATCCTGTTTGACTTCCTACTACTGCAGGAGTTTGAGAGAATCCAGGTTCAAAATCGATTAAATAAGTACCTGTGTTTTGTTTTTGAACGATAAAACCTGATCCAGAAATTATCGAACCATTACTTGAAACTGTTCCATAAATAGTTTTTGTTGCCATTTTATTTGTGTTTATGAGGTTAAATGTGAAGTAAAGTTCAGAAATAAAAGGAAAGATTTTTATATAAATGCTTTAAGCGTTCCATTTTGTGGAATGAAGAAGAAATAAATGGTATAGAATCAAATTTTATAATTAAAACCCTGTTTATTTGTTGATTATTATTGTTTTATGTGTGTTTTTATTTGAGGGAAGATTCTTGAGAATTTCTTGGGAGGTAAACAAGTTAAACTAACTTTTTCTTGAGTGAATGGATGTGTGAATTCTAATTTTGAAGCATGTAAATACAATCCATTTCCATAAGAAAGTAACTCTTCGATATAATAATCTTTATCACCTAAAATCGGATTATCAATAGCATGTAAATGTTTTCGAAGTTGATGTCTTCGTCCAGTTTTTGGATGTAATTCTACTAAGTTAAGAAATGTATATTTTTTTGATGGAATACTTTGCAAAACGGAGAATAATGATCTAGATTCTTTTTCATCTACTGGAATTGTAATCTCTCCAGAAGATTTCATTTTACCAATAGCTATAGCGTGATACGTTTTTTCAATTTGTTTTTCTTCAAAAAGTTTTGTCAACGCTATTGTTGCTGTATTCGTTTTACTGATTAATAACAATCCACTTGTAGGATAATCTAAACGATGCACAGGTCGAGGTATTACTGCATCTTCAAGTGTACTTTTTTTTAAGTTTTGTTCTAAAGCGTTAGCAATAGTTGCAAACGAATTTCCACTAACTAAAACTCCAGCAGGTTTAAAAATTACAGCAAGATATTCATCTTCAAAAATAACTTCTAAAGGAAAATTAAATGTTTTTTTATTCGATACTTCTTGAAACAATTCAATTAATTCACCTCCGTTTATAAATAGAGCAGTGGTTGCAGTTTTTCCGTTTACAAGAACTAATCCCTTTTTAATGGCCTTTTTAAAACCAGATCTAGTCGGATTTGTAGTAAAAATACCAATTCCATATTCTTGTAAACGTATCGATTGTTCTAGTTGAGGTACTTTATGTTGCTCTTTTAATTTCAAGTAGAATTAATTTTATGGCAAGATGGTATAAAAAAACGAAGCTGAAAAATAGTTTTCAACTTCGTTTGTATTTTTAGTTTTAAATCTAATTTAAAACTTTACGTCATTCCGAATTTACTTGTGCTGAATTTATTTCAATATTTCGGAATCTCATACTGTTATCAATCATTTTTATGAGAACCTGAAACAAGTTCAGGTTGACGATAATTGAAAAGATTTTAATTATACCATAGTTTTATTACAGTATGTTGCTTTTTCAAAATCTCTGATATTAATCGAGATAATTGGAACATCTGGAAACATTGATTTTAATGTTGATACAATACTTTCAGAAAGCTTTTTCTTTTGATCTGATGTTCTTCCTTCCATAATATTTCCAAACACATGGATAAAATCATCAGAAGTATTTCCAACGGTATAATATTGAAAAGAATTTATTCTCACTTTAATATCTCCTTTGGCAAACAAACCTGAAGCATCTGCGGTATCGTAAACTTGTTGTATAATCTCTTGAGGAGATTTCAATTTTATAATATGCTCTGAACAATCAATTACAAAATGTGGCATAATAATATTTTTATATAATTTATTTTTCTTTTTCGTATCCTCTTGGTCGCTTAGAACGAATTGGAGCTTTTGGTTCTGGTTTTAATTGGAATTCGTTTCCTTTTAATAATCGTAAAGCTTCTTGAACTGCTCTTTCTAATTGCGGATCGTTTCCTTGTAATATTTTCTTAGGATCTTGAATTACTTCAATATCTGGAGCAACACCTTCGCCTTCTACAGCCCATTTTCCATCAACATCGAAGAATCCTCCACGAGGTGCAACCATTCTACCACCATCAATAAAACGAGGAGTATCCCAAGTTCCAACTAATCCACCCCAAGTTCTTGTTCCAATTAGCGGTCCAATTTTTTTAAACTTAAACATATACGGAAGTAAATCTCCACCAGAACCAGCACGTTCGTTAATAATCATAACTTTTGGTCCCCAAATTCCAGCCATTGGAGTAGTCCAAGGTCTACGATCATTAGCCTTACTGTTAAAATATCCCATTAGATCACGAGACATAATATCAATCATGTAGTCAGCTGCAGATCCACCACCATTATTTCTTTCATCGATAACAGCACCTTTTTTATCTTGTTGAGAAAAGTAATAGCGGTTAAAAGATGTAAATCCGGGTCCAGAAGTATTTGGAACATAAACGTAAGCAAGTTTCCCGTTAGATAATTTATCTACTTTTCTTCTGTTGCTTTCAACCCAATCGATAGATCTTAAGAAACGTTCACTAAAAGTAGGCTTTACTAAAATAGATCTAGCTCCGTCTGAACTCGGTTTAGAATTTACTTTGATATAAATCTCTCGTCCAGCTGTTTGTTCTAATAACTGATACGGATTCATGTCACTAGTTAATTTCACACCGTTTACTTCAATAAGATAATCACCTTTATTCACGTTTATTCCAGGTAAACCAAGTGGAGCAGAAATATTAGGATTCCAACGTTCTCCTTTATAGATTTTAGCAAAACGGTACAATCCTTTGCTTTGTTCTAAATCTGCACCTAATAATCCTACAGGAACTCTGTTAACTCTTGGCGTATCTCCACCAGAAACATAAGAGTGACCAATAGCTACTTCACCACTCATAATATCTACAACGTAATTTAAATCTGTTCTGTGTCTTACATGATTAATCCATGGCGCATACCATTTGTAAACATCATCCCAAGGAGCACCATGAACATTATCAACGTATAAGAAATCACGCATATATCTCCATCCTTCTTTAAAGATTTGATGTGCTTCAGCTTTTGGATCTACCTTGATTTTAAGATTAGTTTTTAATCTACCTTTTGTTCCTTTCACAGGAGCTTTACTACTAACAATACTCCAATTACCACGACTTGATAATAAAACAGAATTTCTATCTTCAGTAGTCACCATTCCAGAAACTCCTTTAGAAAAAACAGTTGCTTTCTCTTTAGTAACATCATAAGAATGCATTGTAATTCCTGGTGTATTTGGAACAGCTTCAGCAATAAAGACTTTATTTTTTGGTCCTTTTGTTAGACCTAAATAATTTCTAGCAGGTAATTTTAATGCAACAGCTCTATTAAAAATTCCATTTTCTTCTATAGTAACTTTTACCTTTTTACTATTCTTTTTTGGTGATTTTTTACTGTCTTTTTTCCCTTTAGCCCCCTTTTTTTCTTTTGAAGAACTTGTATCTTTTTTTACAGCTTCTTCATCTGTTTTAGGTAAATTCGGAGCCTTATCTTTAGAATTTAAAACAACAGCATATAAACTTCTAGAAACACTAGGATCGTAAGAACTCATATCTAACCAACCAGATTGTAATCCATAGTCGGTACTTGCAAGTGTATAAATGTATTTTCCTGAAGCATCCCAAACAGGAGAAATTGCATCAGCGATAGGATCGGTAATTTGAATTTTCTTTTTCGTACTTATTTGATAAGCAAAAATAGATTTGAAGTGACTATCGTTTTGTTTTGCATAAGCAATCCAATCACTATCTGGAGACCAAACAGGATTCATAGACCTATTCGGATGTGCATAACGATCTGTATCTACTTTAAAAGTCTTTTTTGTATCCAGATTAATTACCCAAATATTAAAATCAGTATCAGTATAAGCGATGTGTTTTCCATCAGGAGACCAATCTGGTCTGAAATAAAATGTCGGATTTGGTAACGAAATATATTGTTGGTTTTGACCATCTTGATCGGCTAATACTAATTCGTATTCTCCATTTTTATCAGAAAACCAAGCTACTTTATCACCTTTAGGAGACCAAATAGGAGAACGATCTGCAACTCCAGGAGAGTTGGTAAGATTTCTCCAAGTTCCGTTTTCTTTTGGTACTGTAAAGATTTCTCCACGATACTCAAAAATCGCTCTTTTTCCTTTAGGAGATACATTTGGGTTTGTTAAGTTTCTACCAGAAACGTTCATCCAACGTGTTCTTGAATAATTTAAATCTCCTTTTACATTGATCGGAATTTGTCTTGTTGCTTTAGTTTCAGGATTTAAAAAGTGAATATATCCACCTTGCTCGTAAACAATTCCGTTAGCATTTGCATCTAAACTTTTTACATCGAATTTTTTATGAAATGTAATTTGACGCTCTTGCTTTGTTTTTAGATCATAAGACCAAATGTTACTTGTGTAATCTCTTTCAGATAAATAATATACAACACCGTTGTGCCAAACAGGATCTAAATGTCTTTCCTTATCTTTTTGTGGTGTAGTTTGTAAAGCTTTTGTTTTTAAATCAACAATCCAAATAGGCATTGCTTGTCCACCTCGGTAATTTCTCCATTCTGCATCCCAACTTGTAATAGGAGTATAGGCAATGTATTTACCGTTTGAAGAAATTTCTCCGTAAGCAGCTCTTGGAATTTCAACAGCTGTAGGCATTTCACCTTTAGGAGAAACAGTAAAGAATTTATTAGTTTGAGTTGGTCTTGATTCTCTTCCTGAACGGAATAATATTTTGTTATCTGGAGTCCAACCTTGGACAAAATCACCAGCTGGATGATAAGTTAATCGTTTAGGTTCACCACCATCAGCAGGAATTACAAATACGTCGGTATTTCCATCGTATTGAGCAGTAAATGCAATCATCTTTCCATCGTTAGAAAAATGTGGATTAGACTCGTAACCATCGTCACTGGTTAATCGAACAGCATCTCCACCATTTAGTGAAGCTTTCCATAAATCATTTGCATAAACGAAAACAACTTCGTTTTGCGAAAGAGTAGGTTGTCTTAATAGTCTTGTGCCTTGAGAATTTCCAAAATAGAAAATTGTCAAAGCCATAACTATGAGAATTTTTTTCATGATATTTTATTTGGTTAATGAAGTAAATAAAGGTAGTGAAACCAAAAGTTAAAAGCGTGAAGAATATGTTAAAGCAGTACTGTTTTTTAGTGAGTTAATTAATAAATTCATGATGTGTTTTGATTTTAAGTTTTGTTCCAGAAAAACATACTTTCATGCCAATTCTATCTGCGTTTAAGGAAATCTCCAAGGTAAAGCATGTTTTATCAGACTAATTTAGTAATAGATTACAAGATGGTAATTCTAAAACTAAACTACATCAAACATGGGAACAATGAATTATAGAAACTTAGCAAATGCATGTATTTTCTTTTTAATAGGAATTACAGTAATTTCAGGACAAAGTATAATAAGTATGAGTCCGTCTAAAGGTTCTTTGGCAGGAGGAACTTTAGTAACGTTAAAGGGAAGTGGATTTGATCAAAGTAAATCTGTTGGAGTCTTTTTAAAAAATACAAAATATCCAAATGGAGTAGGAGTGTCAAATATTAATTATGTAGATAGCACTACAATAACTTTTACTACACCAAAGCGATCTCATGCTCAAGATTTTTCAGTGTATTTAGAATTAAATAAAAATGCTACTAAGATATATGCACCAGAAAAATTTGAGTATAAATTACCAGAGGTAAATACGATGAGTCCAGATAGTACTTCTGTTAAAGGAGGAAAGACAATTACAATTAAAGGAAAGTATTTTTCAGGCGCAACTTATGTGAAATTTGGAGCATCTGGAAATACACCAATATCTGTAAATGATTCTGTAATAAAAGTTGTAAATCCTGCACATGTAGCAGGAAATGTAACTGTATCTGTAGATGTTCAAGCACAATATGTATCGGTACCTTTTCAATTTAAGTATAGAAGCAAGTCGATAAAAGACACTTATAATTTATCTCTAGAAAATCTTACAGGTTTAGATTCACATTATAAAGTATACGTATTAGGATATAGTACAGATTCAAAAAAATATCTCGCGCTAGATAAGAGTACCAAATTAGGTAGTTTCAAAAAGTTTTCAAATCAAACAGGATATGTAGAATCTTATGAGTTAGGTAAGGAAATTACAGATATTTCCTTATCAAATAAAAACGAAATAAATGGAGTTCGAATTTATTTCTTTGTTAAAGATACTAGAAAAACATACCAAGATAATTCAAGTGCAACTACCAATGGAAATTTAGGTTTTAAATACAGTAATTCAGGGAAAAATGTATATCAAGTAAACAATCCGCCTCAAACTCAATTTCCACAATATAGTTATATAGAGGCAACATTTTTAAATGATCAAAATTTATACATAGATGCTTCTTTTGTTGATGGATTTTTCTTTCCTGTTTCTATAGTTGCTGAAGATAAATCTGGCAAAGAATTAGATAGAGTAGGTCAGACCGCTGGAGTTAGTGGGAATGAAGTTATAACTGCGTATCAGACATTTTTAGGACAGGAAGATGTTTCTAAAGGATACAAAGATTTAGTGTATACACCTCAAGGAGAATCTTCTGTATTATTAAATCCAGGTATGTATTTAAACAATAATACAAATGCTTTAGATACAGTGTTTAATAAAGCTATTCAGCAATTATTTACAAGTAAAAGTATGAAAATGAATATTTGGCAAAATGGTGTTGGAGAATTTGCTAGAAATTATGAGGTAACTCCAGTAACAAAAGTGTTTCCTGGAACAACCAATACACATTCTGCTTTAGAGTTTACAAGTTCTAATGCAACAACGCTACATGTATTTAATCCAGTTGGTTTTTCTGTGGTTTCGTATAAAGATGCAACTAAGGGAATCATGCAGCCAATTTTTGGAAAAATTAAGAATAATGTATTGACTTTTACAAATCCGTTACCATTAGATTGTGGTTTAAAAGTTGGAATGTATGTATGTAATGGAGGAGGTTCTACAGATGGAACCACAAAAATAACAGCAATTACAAAATCTAGTAAAACAATTACATCGGTTACGTTAAATACTAGTACAGATTATCCGAATAAATTTCAATACCAATTTTCAAAAGCACCTAAAAATTATTATTACTCAGCAGGACATATGACTTTTGCAGGCATTGGTTTATTTGCAGATGGAGCTTTTAGATATGCGAATGCAAATGATCAAGTAGTTGTAAAAGGATTAGAGAATCAAATAACTACAGCGTTAAATAGAGGTGTAGCTTTATTAAGTTTTTCAGATATAACTTCAGCAGGAAGAACAACTAAAAATTGGGGAGATGAAACAAAATGGTATCCAGCCGGGCAACCACAAAACATGTTCTCATATTTTATGCATACAGCAAAAGTTGGAACGAATACTATTTTCTCACTTCCTAAAAATCCAGTAAAATCAGCTAGAGGAACGTATATGGCTAGAGCTTATGGTTTTTCTTATGATGAAAATCCTATTGGAGGAAATCAAGGAAATCAGCCGCAAGTTCCTTCAGAATTTCCAGGAGTTTTCCCTAAGAAAACAGATAAACTTAAATTAATTTTAGGTGTTTGGAAGAAAACAAAATAAACTAATGAACCTTAATTAAAACTAAATATATCATGGAAATTAAAAATCAAACCATTTTAAATATTCCAGCTGGTTGGGTTGGAGGTTTTGCAAGTTCTAATCCAGAATTTGCTTACCCAAATCCGAATTTAACTTCGTTACCAATGCCTGATAACATGTTAAATATTGGAAGATTACAACGTCAGCAAGCTGTAAAATGGCCAGAATTTAGCTGGGAAACAAAAATGGGAGCTGCAGATCCAAAACGATGCTATCAAATGTTTGCACCAGATATTTCAAGAATTGGATATACAAATGAAGGTAGAGTATATTCTATTATTTGTCCACAACAAGGAATTACATCACCACTTTTTGGTTCATTAAATGTAGAAGTAACAGTTACAGGAACCAGAGGTTGGGTTAATGAAGATAACCGAGAATTAGCGGCAGAAATGGGGGTTGTAGGGAAAATATGGTTTAGCCCACCAAAATCGAAAGAAGGTTGGATAGTTTCTGGAATTCAGAAGTTATTGTGGGATAAATTACAAGATGCTCGTTTTCCATTTCCTTTTACTAAATCTCAAGCGATTATGGTTACAACTCATAAAAATGGAGATCCAGATCAGCCTGTATTTCCAGTAAGAAAGGGGGTAAGTACAGGTTTTCCTATACCAGATTTTGCTAAACACGAAGCTGAAGCTTGGACTGTTGGGAATTTAGAAGTTCAAATAGGTCCAATTGTAAAAACAGGATATCCAATAGTTGACGAATTTAATGCATTAGTAATGGATGTTTTCAACTTAGGTTCTGGTAATATGTTGCAAGAAAAGAACGTGCTTACGTGGAATGTTTGGTTTACAGAACCAGAACTTGTAAATCAGAATGAATGGGCGAGTCATGCTTGGAGATGGAGACAATCTATAGATACAGATCATGGTTCTCCTGACGGACCAGGAACTGAAGCTAGATATTACGATGGAACTCCATTTAGTGTTGATTTTGATTTAATTAAAAAGCAAGAAGAGTCAAAATTGATGAGTTTTTTAGAGCATTTTGATAGTCAAGAAAAAGATAAGATTTTAAAAGCTGTAGAAAGTATTTAATTTCTAATACAGTATATTATTCAAAAATATTTTACACCATCATTTCTTTTAATCTTTGAAAAAGTGATGGTGTTTTTATTTTACTTAGCAAAAAGCTGACTTATATCTTTAAAGGCTTTAAATTCTAAAGCATTATTTTCAGGATCGTTAAAAAACATAGTTGCTTGTTCGCCAACTTTTCCTTTAAAACGAATAGTTGGTTCTATTACAAATTTTGCGTTTAAACTTTTTAAACGATCAGCTAATTTATGCCAATCATCCCAAGATAATACAACTCCGAAATGCGGAACGGGTACATCATGACCGTCAACAGGATTTGTAATTGACTTTGTTGGAATAAAGTTTTCTTTTTGATGAATTACTAATTGATGTCCGAAGAAATTAAAATCAACCCAATGTGCTGCACTTCTACCTTCTTCACATTGTAAAATATCTCTATAATAAGTACGACATTTTTCTAAATTTTGAACAGGTATGGCTATATGAAAAGGTTGTATCATTTTTTTTTATCTAAAGGTGAATAATTCCAAAGATACTATACTTCAGTTTTTAAATCAACATGCAGATTTATAAACCTAACATAGAACCAGAATACACGTAAAAAGTAACTAAAACCAATTCACCAATAAATACTCCTGCGAACATGTATTTAAAAGGCATTTTAATAATTCCTGCTACATAACAAATAATATCAGTAGGTACTAAAGGGAAAAACGACCATCCTAAAACTAAATACGTAGCTTTAGAACTTTGTAGTTTGCTTTCCCATTTTTTTACTTTTTCAGGATATTTCTTTTCTAAATATTCACTGAAACCTAAAATATCAGCAAAGTAGTATAAGGATGTTGCTGATAACATGATTCCAACCATGGATATTAATAGAACGAGAAATAATTGATCGGGAAACAGTAAAACTCCTGTAATTACAAAAGGAGTACTTGGAATTAAGAAAAAACCTCTGATAAAAGAGAGAAGAATATAAACGGTTAATATTTGTCCCTTATAAGAACTAATGAAATCTTTAATATAATCAACAGAAAATATTTCTGGATTTTTCACATAGCGATATAAGAGATAAATAAGTAATACTCCCCAGAGTATATAAAAGATCTTTTTTCCTGTCTTTAACATAGTTTTCTACTAAATGGTTGATAGTGCAATTATTATTCTATTGCTAGAATTTACTTGATAAGACGACTACTAAAAAGAAATGTTACTGCTATTCTTAAAAAATAAAGATACAGAAACAAAAAAAGAATAAATACTTTATTAATCAGCTAAGTAATAGTTTAGGAGCGAAGAATATCAATAAAAAGGAAAGCAATATTAAATAAAAACCATATAAAACAATTTTACTTTTTATTCCATTTGTGATCAGTAAAAACAAGAAAAGTATAGCGATTAAAATTAACCCTAAAGGCGAGTATATTAAAATTAGAAAGAACAAGTAAAAATCAAGCAGAGGTAATAGATTGAAGTAGATTAAGATTAACAATATATTATAAAGAATAAAAAAGCCAATAATTAGTTTATTAGCTTTTTGTCTTTTACGTTCGTATCTGGTTGACATTTTCTATTCTTATTCAGGAGAAATTCGTACAGCTGTTCCGGTAATAGAAACAACTAATACTGCTGAGCTAGATACAGTTTCGATATCAATTTTAATTCCCACAACTGCGTCTGCATTTAGTTTTTTAGCATTCTCTTTTAGCTTTTGAAAAGCTTCTTCTTTAATACCTTCTAAACCTAATTCATAAGCTTCGTAATATTTTTTCATACTAAACATATCTTTAAAAGACATTTTAGTTCCGTTGTAGTTATAAGAAGAGTTGTAAGAAATACCAGTTACAATACCTTTGTATTCAGTTATTTTATGTCCTTCAATTGAGTTGGTTGTTGTTAAAATCATAGTTAGTGTTTTTAATATTAGTAATTAAAAAGGTTCTTTTGTTACATGTTGAAATTTAAAATCCAACAGCTTTATCGTCACCACGGTGATCAGCACCAGCTTCTAATTTCCCGTCAGGAAGTACTAAAATAGCATCCACTTTACCAATAACAGGCGAATTTGTTTCATCTAACTTGTATCCTAAAGATTTTAATTTGTTTTTAATTTCTTCGGAAAAGCCATTTGGTTCCATTTTTATATCATCTGGCAACCATTGATGATGGAAACGAGGTTGATTTACAGCTTCTTGCATTCCCATTTTGTATTCATGAACATTTAAAATTGTTTGTAAAACAGAAGTGATTATAGTAGAACCTCCAGGAGTTCCTATAACCATAAATAATTTTCCGTTTTTCTCAACAATAGTTGGCGTCATAGAACTTAACATTCTTTTTTCTGGTTCAATTTTATTTGCTTCAGCACCAACTAAACCAAACATATTTGGAACGCCAGGTTTACTGCTAAAATCATCCATTTCATTATTTAAAAAGAAACCTAATTCACTACAATATAATTTAGAACCAAAAGCAGCATTAATTGTTGTAGTTACAGAAACTGCATTTCCGAATTGATCAACAATAGAGTAGTGGGTTGTTTCATTACTTTCTGAGAATGTAATGTTACCATGTGAAACATCACTAGAAGCAGTTGCCTTATCAAAAGAGAAGTTCTCCATTCTAGAAGTACTATAAGGTTTACTAATTAAAGTTTCCTTTGGAATTTTTATAAAATCAGGATCACCTAAGAAAAAGCTTCTATCAGCATAAGCTCTTCGCTCGGCTTCTGTAATTACTTGAATAGATTTAGCAGAATTATGTCCGTATTTATCTAAATCATAAGGCTCGATAGCATTCATAATTTGCGCTAAACAGATTCCACCACTAGAAGGCGGAGCCATAGAAATGATTTTTAAATCGTCGTAATCAAATACAACCGGAGTTCTCCATTTTGCTTCGTATTTTGCTAGGTCTTCCTCAGTAATTAGACCGCCGTTTTCTTGCATAAATTTAGCAAGTATTTTAGCTGTTTCTCCTTTGTAAAACTCATCACGACCGTTTTGCTGAATTCGAGTTAATGTTTCAGCTAAAGAAACATATTTAATTGTGTCGCCTTTTTTCCAGTTATTATCTAATAAGATAGTTTCAGAATTTGCCTTTCTAAAAGCAGGCGTATGTTTTTTTAGTCTGTTTTCTTGTTTTTGGGTAACGATTACTCCTTTTTTAGCTAAATCAATTACGGGTTGGATAATTTCTTCCATTGGAAGTGATCCAAATTTTTTGTGAGCAGCAAAAACTCCAGCCACAGTTCCAGGAATACCAACAGCCATTGCGCCCAAAGTACTTTTTCCTTTAATTACATTTCCTAAAGAATCTAAATACATGTTTTGAGTAGCAGCCATTGGAGCTTTCTCTCTGTAATCTAAAGCACCAATTTCACCGTTATTTTTCCTGTAGACCATAAATCCGCCACCACCAATATTTCCAGCATATGGAAAAGAAACAGCTAAGGCAAGTTCAGTTGCAGCCATAGCATCGAAAGCATTACCACCTTTTTTAAGAATATCGGCTCCAATTTTAGAAGCTTCTTTTCTTGCAGAAACAACCATAGCTTTTTCGGTAATTAATCCGATTTCTGGCTGTTTTTTACAATTAAATAGTAGTGTGATACATAAAAGTAAAGCAAAACTTTGTTTCATTTGGTTGAGGTTTTTAGTAGAATTTGGTTGTAATAAATTAAATTTTGTCGATTTCTATAGCTACAAAATTGATTAGTTCAAACATAAAAGTTTGAAAATCATTTTCGAGATCTGTATAATATAATTCGAGATCTTCAATTGCTAAATTCATTTGAGATTTCCCTTTGGTTCGTCTATTCATTCCATTCATAACATCTTGAATTCCGTCTATAAATTGGTAGTTGTATAACCAATTATATTGAATCATATACGGAAGTAATTCTTGAGTTTTTTCTGGTAAAGTCTCTTTTCTATCGACGAGTAATTGATAAACACTGTTTGTATAAATATCTAAAGGAATTTGAGAATAATCGTCCCAATTTTTTGCTAAGAAGTGATCGTAAAAGATATCGATAATAACACCATCATAATGTCCGTAACGTTCATGAAGTCTACGTTTACTAATTCGAACAATTTCATTGGCATCTGTAAATGTGTCTATAGCACGATGTAAATAAATACCTTTTTGAATATCTTCAGGATAGTGTTTGAATTTGTTGCCTCGAACATGATCAGCAATAAAATTACCAATCATAATCTCATTGTTATTTGGCGGGGATAAATAGAGATGGGCTAAAAAATTCATTGCTTAAAAGTAAACAAAAAAGCATAAACGAACATGGATAAGTAGATCTTGTTCGATTATTGAACTGAGAAAATAGTGTTAAAAATAATTGGTTTCCCTTTTTTTGTATACCCTTTTACAATTACTTCGTAATTTCCAGTTACATCAGATGTGTAGAAATCTATTTCTTTTTCACTAACATTTGGGTTCCAGTAAAGTTGTGTTCTATAATCTGGAATTCTTTTCTTAGAAGTAGTATAATTCTCAAAGAAATATTCTTTTTTCGGTTGTACCTGTATTACTTTAAATTCTTTTACAGCACTAGAAATAGGTGTATAATCTTTCTTAAAAGTATCAATGAAAGTGATGCCTTGATAAATAGAATTACCATAGCAATATTTATCATTAACTACAGCAATGGTATTGATTTTACTACAATCAAAATTCATAAAACTATCATGATCATGTATAATATGACCGTCAACAATTAGTAAGGATGGAATATTTCCTATAAAACCAGTCGTTTTTATATCTTCTGATGGAGCTATGATCCTCTGCTTTTGATCGATTGTTCTAATTTTCGCACTTGTAATTATTTCAACAAAAGTTTCTTTTAAAGATTTAAATCTCTTGTAATCGTCTAATATATAAGTGTTTTTTCGGCTGCTAAATAAAGAATCTTTATACTTTAAAGGTCGGATAGAATCTTTTTTTACTTTGTAATATGCATTTTCTATTTGAGTATAAATACTTCTAGCTTTTATTGTATTAATCGTGTTTTGAGTCAGTTGAATAGAGGTATCAATATTAATTTCTTTTCTAACATCTTCATCAGGTAAAAGCTTAATTTGGTATTCAGTAGCATTAGTATCTAGAATTTGGAGATAAACTTTGTTTGAGTTTAAATTTAGGATATTAAAATAAAACTCTCCAACATTATTTGTTGTAGCTATTAAAGGCAAGTGCTCATGATTGATTGAAAGCGAAATGGGTTTATTAGCAACAGTTTTGTTTTTTACACTTTCTATTCTTCCTTTTAAAATATTACCTCTTAATTCTGGTAGAAAAATAAGGTTAGAATTTGGATTAACATTGAGTTTAGACATTTCTGTATTAGAGAAAGGAAGTTTAAAGTTCTCTTGTTTTTTAACTGAAATAGAAAGATTACTTGATGCTAAGAAATCAATTTTGTTTAGACTTAAACTAACTTTCTCTCTTTTGCTATAATTTCTTTTATTAGTAGAAATCTTATTGTTTAAATTGAAGTTATCTCTTATTTCAGGAATAATTTCGATATTTGATTTAGTGGTTATTTTGTCTGCAAACGGATTTACAATAAAAACTGTGTTTTCGAAATAATTGCCATAATTTTTCATCCATTTGGTATAGCAAATTAATTTATAAGCTCCTGTTTTTACTTTAGCATTGATAAAGAAATCGCCATAACCAGTTCCTGAGTCTAAAGAAACTTTATGTTTTGTAATTGTTTTATTTTCCGAAGAGCGTAATTCTATGTAGGCGATTTTACTGTAGTTTGAAAATTGCTTGTTCTGATCAAAACAATAAATTTTGTAATATAACTTTTCACCGGTAACTAATAACTCATTGTTATAATGAACAGCGATACGTTCTTGAGGGAATTTATATGATTCTTTAGTAAGATTAGATTTCGATTGAGAAAAAAGAGTTGAACAGATAAAGAATATTAAGCAAGTAAAATTTTTCATAGTTAATGATGTTTTAATCTATCCAGAAACTTGGAGCTACAGGTTGGCCAAAAAAGGAGCAGTCGCCACATGATTTTCCAATTAAAACATATGGACGAGTAACATCAAGTGGATTTGTAGGACTATCGATATAAAAAATGTATCCGTTATTTAATAGGTCTAACAAAGGTGAGCGTCCAAATCTATCTTCCACAAGAGGATTAGGTTGATCTAAACAAGAACTCGAAGTAACATAATTTGTGAAATTAGTATCTGTAATGTCTTCTCGATTTACATAAAAACGTTCTGTATATACAGTAGAAACTTCAAAAAAACCAGAAACTTTGTTATTTGATGGATTTACTTCTGCACGAATGTTACTCGGTATATTTCCTAACTGAACTTGAGAGAAAATCTCGTCAGGATCAGAAAATTTACTCAATAATTCATAATAGTCGTAAGCGTTTTTATTTAGAACATATTGATTTATTTCAATGCTGTATCGTATACCAATAATATAACTATCTAAAGGAATTGTTCTGATAGGAAAAGCAATAACTCGATCTTCAGACAATGTTTTTGTTTCTGTAATCATAATCTTTTTAGTCTTTTGATTTCCGTAACAAAAACCCACACCATCTACATTAGGATCTTTAATTGTAGTCGTAAATAAAAAAGGGTTTTCAGATATTACTCTGATTTTTTTCGGACTCCAATAAATAGCTTTTAACTTATAAGTTTCATCATAAGTGTATCTATAGTAATTTGCATTGTTATTATTAAGAATACTATTTACTTTAAAAACAACAACTTCTTCACCATTATCATTCAGTTCAATATCAAAATCAAGATTGTCAATTTCAGAAGAGCTAGGTAATTCTTCCGGAGTTGATAGGTATTTAGTTCCTTGTGCAGTTTCTATATGTAACGTGTATTTTTTAGAAGCAATTGCAGCAAATTGCGTGATTGAAATATATTCTCCAGGTTCACTTTCTTCAAAATTGTAGGAAATACCAGAATCATCTGTAATAAATACAGTGGCATTTTCAAGAGGATTATTTTCAGTAGCGTCTATTTGTACAGTTTTAGAAAGAGTTATACTATGATTCTTTATCTCGTTAGTTAAAATTGCTTTAACAACAATATTTTCTTCAAACGTAACATTATCAATTTCTATAGGTTGAGTACAACTAATAATAAGAAGTATAAATATTAAAAAGTAAAAGTAGTTTTGATGCTTTTTCATTTTTTAAAATTTAAAGTTGTAAGTAATTGTAGGGATTGGAACAGAGAAAATTGAATTTTGATAACTCTGTACATTTCCATTAACAGATTCAAAGAAAACAGAATAAGGGTTGTTCCTTCCTAAAACATTATATATAGATATGTTCCAAAAGCTATGAGCGAATTTCTTTATTTTATGATTTCCTTCAATGTTTATTCCAACATCCATTCTATAATAATCAGGAATTCTGAACTGATTTCGATTGCTGTATGTTAAAAATTCAATATCATCTATGATATATTTTCCAGTAGGATACGTAATTGGTTTTCCTGTTTGATAAGTGAAGTTTACCGATAAACTATACCTTTTCGTAAACTTGTAATTTAAAACTGCATTTAAATCGTGAGGAATATCGTAGTTGGTAGGAAAGAAAACACCATTGTTAACTCTTTCTTCATCAAATTCACTATCAAGTTGAATAAGTGATCTAGAATAACTGTAACCAAGCCAACCATTTAAACGACCACTATTTTTTCTAAATAAAAATTCTACACCATAAGATTTACCTTTTCCTTGAATAATTTCAGTTTCAATATTTTCGTTCAATAATAAATTAGCGCCAATTTTATAATCGAGTAAGTTGTTATACTCTTTAAAATATCCTTCTAAACTGAATTCGTAAGTATCCTCTTCAAGATTTTTGAAAAATCCTAAAGATAATTGAGAACCTTCTTGAGGTTTAATATTAGCATCTGAAAGTCGCCAAGTATCTATTGGAGTAGCTGTAGTATTATTATTTAATCGATGTATGTATTGAAAAGACTTATTGTAACCAGCTTTTACTGAAAAACTATCGTCGAAAGAATATCTTCCTGAAATTCTATAACTTAAATTATGATAAGTTTTATAAATAGCATTGTTATCATGATTAACTGTGTTTAGAAGCGTTGACTCATTTTTCGGAACTCCATTTTCATAAATTCTTTCTGAAGAAGGTCCTAAAGCTAAAAATTGATTTAAACGTAAACCGAGATTAAAATTTAGTTTCTTATTCACTTTAATTTCATCTAAAACAAATAAGCTGTTTTCTAAAGCTTTTTCTTGCGGAATATTTAGTGGAATTATTTCCGAATTTTCTCCGTTAGGAATTATTGAACCTGGATTGATACTGTATAATTTAGATTCTAATCCGTATTTAAATTTATGAGTAGTAGAATAATTATACTTCATCAAAAATTTTAAATCGGTTTCATTAATTCGATATTTTAAATTGAAACCTTTATTTGTATCTCCACCTTCATAATCAATATTAAACGTATAGTTGCTGTTAGAAAGCGTTAAATCTCCAGTATTTTTAGAATTGAATTTATGATTCCAATTTAAAGTTACAAGAGTATTTCCATACTCATTAATGGTATCAGATGCAATTTGATATTGATCTTTACTGTGATATCCAGTGATTTTTATATTGTTGTTTTCATTGATTTTATGCTTGTATTTACCAATAACATCAAAAAAGGAAACACTACTATTTTGAATATCTTTATTATCAACTAAATCTAAAATCCAACCCGAATATGTACTTCTACCACCTAAAATAAGTCCAGATGTATTGTTGATAATAGGAATGTCAAGGTTAACATTTCCAGTAACCGGACCAATAGATGCTTCTCCGCTGAGTTTTTTTGTATTTGGATCGTTTGTTTTTATATCAAATACAGACGATAATCTTCCTCCATATTCTGCTGGAATATTTCCAGCATAGGCTTTTAAATCTTTTGTGGTGAACGGATTAATTGCCGAGAATAATCCTAAGAAATGTGTAGGATTATAAATTACACCATTGTCTAATAAAAATAAATTTTGATCTACTTTTCCTCCTCTAACGTTTACACCTTCCGATCCTTCTCCGGCAGATTTAATTGAAGGTAAAGTAATCGCAACTTTTAAAATATCTCGCTCTCCTAAAATTGTAGGAATCGTTTTAATATCCTTAGCTTTAATACTACTGATACCAGCTATGGTTTGCCTAACGTTTTGGGTTTTATTAGCATTAATAATAACTTCATCTAATTGTTCAGAACTTTCACTAATAGATAGGTTTAAAGTACCGTTATTGTATATAATTAGTTTTTGAAATTCACCTTCAAATCCACTAAAAATAGTTTCTATCTCATTTTTACCATATGGTAATGTTAGTTGGAATTTTCCATTTTTATCGGTTGTAGTATAGTTGTTTTTATTAGAAGAAATTACGGTAACTCCTTCAATAGGTTTCCCCGTTTTATCATTGGTAACTGTACCAGATAATGTATACCGATCTTTTTTGAAATCAGTTTCTTTCCCAATTTTAATATACTCGTTTTTAAAATCAGAAGAAGAGTTAACAAAAATAGGAGCATCTGTTTGAGTATTACGATCTATATTTTCGTAAATACTTCTTTTGATTAAATTTCCTTTAGTTAAAATAATTTTAGATCCTTCCATGATGAAATAATTGATCGTACTTGATTCAAAGATTTCATCTAAAATTTTCTCAATTTTTACATCTTCATAAGAAATTGAAAACGTCTTTTTAGAAAACCATTCTTCTAGGAAATAAAACTGATAATTGGAGTTTTCTTCAATTAGCTGTAATACTTCTATTTGTGTTAGATTAACGGCTTTTAAAGTAATTTTTTCTTCATTTTCTTGTGAATAGGATGTGTAAAAAAAGAGACTAATACATATTAATAGCAGCTTTCTTTTCATTATTCATGTATTGTAATCATGAGTTTTATTAAAAATTCTTTAAAATTTTGTTTAAGTAAATTCTTGTTCGTTTTGTAGAACTTAGAAATTACTTTTTTTTGGGTGGGGTAAATTTTAATAAAATCTCGTTTAGATTTTACAGGAATATATGCTTGCTCTTTTAAGAGAATGTAGTAGAGATCTTTTTTCTTTTTGAATGTATGATGAATAAATCTATTATCATTATTATCTTTTCTTACTTTAGTGTGTTTTCTAAAAATAGAAAAGTGTTTGTTAGAATTTATTACTTCAAGAAAACCATGTTGTTTAGTGTTTATAAATGAAATTGTATCAATTTGAAAACTTTCAACAAATCTTTTTCCAGGAATGATAGACAGATTTTGTTTTAAATTAGATAGTTTAATTATAACATAATCATCAACAATTTCGTATTTTAATAAAACATCATAAAAAACTTCATTTCTATAAATAATGCTTCCTTTTTTGAAAGTACTTGAGTCAAAAAAATTATGATTATTCTTAGTTTTTTTTATGTATTTCTCTTTGTAAACATCACCATAGCTTAATTTAGTATTTACATTATTTATAGTATTATCAAGAAAAGAATAAAGTTGTTGTTCAGGCTTTTGTTCTTGACTTAATAAGCTTTGAATAATGAATAGATTCAGAAAGAAGATGTTTAACTTCTTCATTTCATAGTTTTAGCATGGTTAATCGAAATGCAATTTAAAAATTACTGCATATTAAAAAATGAAAAGAACCTATTTTGCAATTTTGTTTTAAGAAAATGAGAATTAATGTTAAGTTTTAAGATAGAATAGGAGTGAAGTTGAAGAGAGATAAAACAAAAAACACAGTTATTTCTTAAAAATAACCGTGTTTTGAAAATATAGTATACTATTAATTTTTACTTGGAATATTTTTTAAAATCTCCAATAAGAATTTCCAGAATTTTTGCATTGAAGAAATTTGTGCTCTTTCATCAGGAGAGTGCGCACCTCTAATATTTGGACCAAATGAAATCATGTCCATTTTTGGGTAATTTTGGCCTAAAATTCCACATTCTAATCCCGCATGGCAAGCAGCAACGTGTGGTTCAGCATTATTCATTTCTACATATAAATTCTTTAATACAGTTAATATATCAGAATTCATATTTGGTAACCAACCAGGATAAGAACCAGAAAACTCTACTTCAAATCCAGCCAATTCAAAAACAGAACGTAAAGAATTTGCTAAATCCCATTTATTAGTTTCAGAAGAAGAACGAGTTAAACAACCTATTTTAATAGCTCCATCTTTTACAATTACTCTTGCAACATTGTTAGATGTTTCTACTAAATCTTCAATATCCGGACTCATACGGTAAACACCGTTTAAAGCTCCGTAAATAGATTTAATTAATCCGATTTGAACACCTAAATCCATTACAGTTTCAGGAGTATCTACTTCTTTAAGTTCAATAGTTAAGTTTTCTTCCAAAGAAGCAAACTCAGCTTTTATTTCATTAATTAATTGATTCAGTTCAAATAAGAAAGGTTCTTTAGAAACACTGTCAATAACAACAGTAGCAAAACTTTCTCTTGGAATAGCATTACGTAAACTTCCTCCATTGATTTCAGAAATACGTAAACCATAATTTGTAAAACCATCAAATAATAAACGGTTCATTATTTTATTAGCGTTTCCTAAACCTTTATGAATATCCATTCCTGAATGACCACCATTTAAACCTGTAACAGAAAGCTCGAAAGCAACTGTATTCTCTGGAGTGTTTTCAGATTCATAAGTTCTTGTTGCAGTAATATCTACACCACCAGCACAACCAATTCCTATTTCATCATCTTCTTCAGTATCTAGGTTTAATAAAATATCACCAGTTAAAATACCACCTTCAAGTCCCATTGCTCCAGTCATTCCAGTTTCTTCATCAATAGTAAATAAAGCTTCGATTGCAGGATGAGGAATATCGTTAGAAGATAAAACAGCCATAATAGAAGCAACTCCTAATCCGTTGTCTGCTCCTAAAGTTGTTCCTTCGGCTTTAACCCAGTCACCATCAATAAACATTTTAATTCCTTCAGTATCAAAATCAAAATTAGTATCTGCATTTTTTTGGTGAACCATATCTAAATGGCTTTGCATTACTATGGTTTTTCTATCTTCCATACCAGCAGTAGCTGGCTTTCGTATAATTACGTTACCAACTTTATCTACAAAAGTTTCTAGGTTTAATTTTTTACCAAAATCAACCATAAATTGTATTACACGCTCTTCTTTTTTAGAAGGACGAGGAACTGCATTTAAATCTGCAAAGTGATTCCACACAACTTTTGGCTCAATATTTCTTATTTCTACACTCATTCCTTTTAGTTTTGTTTGATAGTTCAAAGGTACATTTTTTAAGAGTTCTATAGAAGAGATTGTAGTATTTAGATGATTTGTTTTTATACTATGTCTTTCCTTTATATTGTTGTAATTTCGCAATATGGATTTTTCATCTAAACTTCTTGAAAATGCTGTTAATGAAGTTAGCAGATTACCTGGTATTGGAAAACGTACTGCTTTACGTTTGGTATTACATTTATTAAAACAACCTTCTGATAATACAAAGTATTTAACCAATGCGTTAACTCAGCTTAGAACTGAAGTTAAAGAGTGCAAAAAATGCCATAATATTTCTGATACAGAATTATGTCATATCTGTAGTAATCCGAATCGTAAAGAAGAGGTTGTTTGTGTAGTTGAAGATATTAGAGATGTGATGGCTATTGAAAATACAGGTCAGTTTAGAGGCTTGTATCATGTTCTAGGTGGGAAAATTTCCCCAATTGAAGGAGTAGGGCCACAGAATTTGAATATAGAGTCTTTAGTGAATAAAGTTAAAAGCGGAGAGATAAAAGAATTGATTTTCGCTTTGAGTTCTACTATGGAAGGAGATACAACGAACTTTTATATTTATAAACAGATACAAGAATACGGAATAACAACATCTACAATAGCACGAGGTATTTCTGTTGGAGATGAATTAGAATATGCTGATGAGGTTACACTTGGTCGAAGTATATTGAATAGAATTCCGTTTGAAAATAGTTTAAAGCAATAAAAAAGAGCACTTTTTAGTGCTCTTTTTTATTTGTAATTACTGTTTTTTATAGGTTGTTTTTATAGCGCCAGAATCCTCAACAAATTCTATTGTATTGTCTGTGATCTGAATTCCTAAAAAAATAGTAGCTCCTATTGTTAAATTATAACTTCCGGATTCATTTTTTAACCATCTACCAGAATATAAACCGTCATCAGAAGTACATTGATTGTTTTGTTGTATGAAAACTTCACCGTTAATAAAAAAATCTTCGGTGAAATTAATGTGTGATCTTTTTAAACAATCATTCGTTACATCTACATTATCTTCAATACTTTTTACTAATACCCATTTTCCAATTATTGGATCTAACATATCAGTTGTATTATCAGAGCATGATATTAAAACTAGAAATATTGATAGTATTGATATAACTTTTCTCATAGTAATTTAGTTTTTAAAATTTGGGCGAAAATAGATATACATAAACAATAAAAAAAGGGAACATTTTAAAATGTTCCCTTTTTTGTTTCTTAAATATTATTTTATTGTTTCTGATAAACAATGTTACCACTAACAATTCTGAAAGTCATATTATCATTAGAAAACTCAATTTGAGATTCTAGGTTGTTGAAACTATATACATTATCTCCTTTATTTTCCCAAGTATCATTTCCTGTAAGAGAAATACAGTTTCCTGCCAAATCTTGAAAGGTTTCAGAAGAAGTAGTTTTGTTTGATGCAAAAGTGATTGTAGATTGTTTTTCACAATCTGTTACTTCGCTACCTCCAGAAGAAAATAAATTCCAAGTACCAAGAATAGGATCGTTTACATTGTTATTATCATCTGAGTCACTAGAACAAGAGATAAAAAGAACTAAAAAAAGTAATGTGTAGCAAAGCTTATTCATGGTAATTATATTTTAGAGTTATTGTTTTTTATACGTTTGACGAACTACAATCATCGTCTGGTTATCATCTGTGAATTCAAAATCAACGTCAGGACCAGAAGTGTATCCATGTCTTCTTAATTCATAAACATTATTTCCTTTGCTAGTCCATTCACCAGCAACGTTTAAAACTTCTTCACAAACATTGTTTTCTATTTTAAACTCAATTTGAGAATATGAATTATCTTCATTAAAAACAAAAGTAGTTTTCTTTAAACAGTCGTTAACTTCAACTTGATCTGTACCTAAGAAAAGTGTCCAAGTTCCAATAATACGATCGCTAGTTTCTGAATCTCCACCAGAGTTATCACCGCCAGAACTATCACCGCCTGAATTATCACTTCCAGATCCAGAATCTCCACCAGAACTATCTCCACCAGAATTTCCTCCCGAATTATCACCTCCAGAACTGTCGCCACCTCCAGGTGTAATAACTTCTCCAGAAGTATCCGGATCTATAGGATCTGTATCGCTAGATGAACAAGAGAATAGGCATACTAATGCAAATGAAAGAATAAGAATTTTTTTCATGATGTTGGGGATTTATAATTTTTGCGAAATATAGGTATTTATTTTTAAAGCGTGTCTTCAGAGTTTTTATTGTTTTCCATGAGTTCTTTTTCGTATTTATCCCAGCTTTTCTTGTTTCTAATGCTTTTGTAAAGCTTAACGCTTAGCATTAAAAGAACTGAAACTAATACGATTCCTACAACGCCCCAAATCCAGTTGATGGCATTTTTCAGAACTACTAAAAATACTACAGCAAAAAGAATAATAGTAGCCAACTCATTCCATATTCTAAGTTTTAATGAACTGTATTTAACTACGTCTTTTTGTAATTGCTTAAAAATACTATGGCAAGCTCCATGATAGAAATATAAAGCTAAAACAAAAGAAAGTTTTATATGCATCCATATTTCAGATAAATACCAAGGTCGTAGATAAAGCATCCAAAATGCAAAAAGACTGGCTAAAATAGCAGAAGGCCAAGATATAATATACCATAGCCTTTTCTCCATTAATTTATACTGATCTTGTAATATTTTTTTTGCTGGTTCTTCTTTTTTTTCAGCTTCTGTATGATAAATAAATAGTCGAACGATATAGAATAAACCTGCAAACCAAGTAACAACGAAAATAATGTGTAGAGATTTTACATAATCAAAACTCATAATCTAATTTTTTTCAAATTCATGAATCCATTTTGCTAACGCATCTACCCATTCTTCATTATCATTTAAACAAGGAACAGTGTAGAATTCTTCACCGCCAGCTTCTTCAAATTCTTCTTTACCTTCCATAGCGATTTCTTCCAAAGTTTCTAAACAATCTGAAACAAAAGCAGGAGTTACAATTGCTAATTTTTTAATTCCGTCTTTTTCTGCTTTCTTAATAATTGTTCTATCAGTATAAGGTTGTAACCATGGATCAACTCCTAAACGAGATTGGAAAGTAGTTGTAACATTGTTTTCATCTAAACCTAATTCAGTAATAACATTTTTTGTAGTTTGGAAACATTGATGGCGGTAACAATAGTTATGTGCGGCAGATTGTGTATTACAACAACTTCCATCAATTTTACAGTGCGATTTAGTAACGTCTGATTTACGAATATGTCTTTCTGGAACTCCATGATAAGAGAACAAAATATGATCGTAATCTTTATCCGATAAATAATCTTTTATACTATTTGATAATGCACTGATGTACTCTTTTTTATTGTAAAAAGGAGGAAGGTCAGTCAACGTCATATTAGGAAAATGTTCTTTTCTTAATTCTTCTGCTAATACTAAAATAGTTTCAGTAGTTGCCATTGCAAATTGTGGATACAAAGGAACTAAAAGTACATCTGTAACTCCTTTATCATGTAACTCTTGCAATCCTTGTTTGATTGAAGGGTTTCCATAACGCATTGCCAAAGCTATAGGAAGATCTGTTTTAGCTTGTACTTTTTCTTGTAAACGTTCAGAAAGTACAATTAAAGGTGAGCCTTCTTTCCACCAAATCTTTTTATATGCAGCAGCAGATTTTTTCGGACGCGTATTTAAAATAATTCCTTTAACTAAGAACGAACGAAACCAATACGGAAAATCAATCACACGTTCATCCATTAAAAACTCTCCTAAATATCGTTTTACATCTTTTGGATCTGTACTATCCGGAGATCCTAAGTTTACTAATAATACTCCTTTCATTCTTTATAATTTATCTGAGACAAGGTCCGCTTATGTTGGCCTCATCTAATCCAATTGTATTTTTGTTTATTATATATTTTGAAACATCTTTGCTTAACACAAGACATTTGAAAATTCTATCATTATATTTTTTGTAGCAATCGAAATTATGTATCTCATCTGTGTTTACTAGAACATAAGTAAAATTGTATTCTAACTGAACATTTAAATCTTCTGGAGGTAGTTTTTCAGTTTGAAAAACATATAATTTTTGTTCGTTTTTCTTTTGATCTTGTAAAGCTTTTTGTCTATCTATAATACATTTTCTAGAGAAAGAGATGCGTTTAGGTCTTTTTCTCATCCTCCAAATATCTTTGTAAATGTAGGTTTTAAAGAGAGTTTCATTAACCTCAAAATTCATAAGATATTCATCTTGTTCCTTTTCTGTTTTGAGTTCAAAGAAACCATTTTGATCTACTAATTTTCGTTGTGTAAAACCTTCTATCGATACATATACTTTTGGAAAACGATTTTTGAAACTTTCGGAAATAAATAATAGCCCTTTAATTAAATCTTGTGATTGTATTTTTAAAGGAATAAATACTAAAATCAAAATGTAAAAAACTCTTTTTGTCATTTTAGTTAATCTACTTTTGAAAACTTTTCTAATTCATTTAATTGATTAGTAACTTCATACAAGGTGATAGCTAAACTATGAATAACATTCATGCTAGAGTTTCTTCCAAACATTGGGATTGAGATAGTTGCATCTACCAAATCAATATGTTCTATTCCATTTCGTTCACTACCCAAAAGTAAAACCAATTTTTCATGATTTTTAAAATCAAAATCTTGAATATTTATGCTTTTATCAGTTATTTCGATACCAACAATTGTATTTCCTTCTTTTTTTAATTGTACGATTAATTCAGGAAAATCTGAATAGGTTTCATTATGAATCTGTTGAATTGTATTGCGAGCTGTTTTTTTTACAATTCTATTGTTTAAAGCTGGTGAACTTTCATGTAAATAAATTTGTTGTACACCAAAACTTTCTGCGATTCTAAAACACATTCCAATATTTTCTGGTGTTCTAATGGCATCGCAAACTATAGTTATAGGAAACTCTTTTGCTTTATTTTCTATTTCGTAATGTGTCAGTTGTTTCATTTAAACTTCTAAATCTAATAAGAACTCATTCCATAAATTATCTTTAAACTTCGATTTAAAGAATCCAAAGTGTCCGATGTTATCAACATTATAGTTTTTTGGAGTTAAATGTTTACGGATAATTTCTGCATTAAAGTATTTTTTTGTCATCCAATCAATTGCTCTTTTTGGGGCAAAAGAATCATTGTCTGTACTATAAGATGTGACCTTACCTTTTATTTGATGATGGTATAATTCTTCTTTTTTCTTGTAATGAAATAAATAATCTTTCTGGCGTCCCCAGCTTGCAAATTCTTGTGCCATTGACTTCGGAAGGTTTTCCATTCCTGTGATTTTTTTGCTTGGTAAATATCCAAATACAGTTGTGAAAACTGGAAAAATAATATGCCAGTTAAAATACATTTGAAGTCTACCAAAGCCTTTCCAATGTTTAAAATAACCAGATTGACTAGCTACTAAAACTACATTATTAATGTATTTGTTAGCTGGAGTTAATCCTAAGATTTGTCCGCCTATACTATGGCAAACGCAATCTATCTGAGCTTCTGGATGTTTTTCTTTGATATAATGTAAGACACTATTAATGTCGTTAATTGCCCAATTGGTAAGAGAAACATCAAAAGCTTTTAAATTGTCTTTTTTAGAAGCTCCAATTCCGGCATAATCAAATGTATATACGGTAATTCCTTTTGAGCTTAAAAATGAAGCGAATTTCTGATAATATCCTTGTAAAACTCCAGTTGCAGAACATATCAAAACAACTTTGTTTTTATTCGAGTTACTAGAGAATTCAGTAAGGCTTATAGCATGACCAAGCGGAGTTGTTATTTCAAAAACTTTCATCATTAAGAGTTAAGAGATAACACATATTGTTTCGGAGTAGTACCGAACTTCTTCTTAAAAGCAGCGATAAAATGACTTGCTGTACTATAACCAACTTGCAGTCCTACTTCGTTTACATTATAGCGATTACTTTCCAATAGTTTTCTAGCATGTTCCATTTTGTAATCGAATAAAAAGCTATAAACAGTATCTCCATAGACTTGTTTAAAACCTTCTTTCAATTTTTTAAGATTTAAACCTATTTCATTAGAAAGTTCTTGTAAAGTTGGCGGTTCAGCCATACGAGAGATAATAATATCTTTTGCTTTTCTAATTTTAGAAACATCTCTTTCGTCTACTAAAAACGGACAATATTCTCCCTCTATAGATTCATCTTTTTGAAAATGTAAACTTAAAAGTTCGTATATCTTTCCTTTTATATACAGGTTTCGAATGGAACTATTCACATTAGCATTAATCAGTTGCTTTAAAACGATCAATACTGTCGGTTTAATAATTGAATCATCATAATATTTTCTATTCTTATTTTCTTCACTTAAAAAAGGAATGTAACCTGCTTCTGTAGAAAATAACGAATGAAACTTTTCAATCGATACTAATAAAGATACTAAAGCACTTTTAGGTTTAATTTCAAGATTTAGTGGTAATCGTTGTTGCGGATTATACAATAGAATAGAATGTTCTTCTAAAACATCTAAAGTATAAGTGCCACCATTAAAATGAAACTTAGAATTCCCATGAATTGAAAAGTGTAACTGGATAAAAGAATTATCTATATCTCTCTCAAAACGTTGCGTTTCCATAGAATCATTTATGAATTCTAAGAGTAGAAAACCGTTCTCAAGATTGGTTTCATTAAAAGTACTTTCAGCGATATTTTTCAAACGATATTAAGTTTAAGAATAAAACATTTTTATTTAGAATGATTCTACATAAAAAAACTTGTAAACATTGATTTTACTGCAAAAATAAAGAAAATCAGGTGTTTTACGAAAAAAATAACGATAAAGACAAAAATCGACATTTTAAGTTCTTTTGGCGATACTTTTATCTAAAGTAAGTTTCTATTTTTGTCGGGATTTTAGATATTTATTGAATGTTGACGAATACAAAGCACAAGAATTTTTACAATATTGCTGTAAGCTATGTTAAGGCAGATGCAAAAACGAGAGGAAAGTTTTCTTTATCAAAAGAAGATCAAATTTCGTTATTGGAAGAGGCAAAATCAATAGGGTTCGATGGTATTTTTGTATTGTCTACTTGCAACAGAACAGAAATTTCTGGATTTGCACCAAGACCTTGTTTGCTTATAGAGTTATTATGTAAATACTCTAAAGGAACTGTAGAAGAGTTTAGAAGTATTTCTACAATTCAACAAAATCAAGAAGCAGTGAACCATTTATTTAGAATGGGAACTGGTTTAGAAAGTCAGATTTTAGGTGATTACGAAATAGTTGGTCAGTTAAAAATGGCAGTGAAGCAAGCTAAAGAAGTTGGAACTATAAATGCTTACATAGAACGTTTAATTAATTTGGTATTACAGTCGAGTAAACGTGTTAAAAACGAAACAAAGTTAAGTTCAGGTACAACATCGGTATCGTATGCAGCAGTTCAATATTTAATCAAAAATCTTCCAGATTATAATTCAAAAAACATTTTGGTTTATGGTTTAGGAAAAATGGGAAAACATACGTGTAAAAATTTAGCGCAGTATACTCAAAACAAACAAGTAACTTTAGTTAATAGAACAGAAGAGAAAGTTGATGAGTTTATTAAAGATTACGATTTTATTAAAAAAGCTAAACTAGAAAACTTAACATCTGAAATAGAAAACACAGATGTTTTAATTGTTTCTACAGGAGCGTCAACAGCTACAATCACTAAAGAAAATATTACTTCAGGTAAAGGTTTATTAGTTTTAGATTTATCTGTACCGGCAAATGTTAGTGAAGAAGTAAAGCAATTAGATAATGTAACATTAATTAATGTTGATGAATTATCTAAAGTTACAGATGAAACTTTAGCTGTAAGAAAACAAGAAGTGCCGGTTGCAGAAGCAATTATTAGCGAGCACAAACAAGAGTTTAACGAGTGGTTAAATCACCGTCGTTTTACACCAGCAATTAATGCTTTAAAACAGTCTTTAGAAGCAATTCAACAAGACGAGATAAACTTCCACAAAAAGAAAATATCTAACTTTGATATTGATCAAGCAGAAGCGATCACATCAAGATTTATACAGAAAATTACTACACAATTTGTAAAACACCTAAAAGAAGAGAATACATCTGTTAATCAAAGTATTCAAGTTATGGCAAAAGTGTTTGGCACAAATTTAGAAACAATAGATGCAAAAAATAATTAGAATTGGTACTCGAGATAGTGAATTAGCACTATGGCAAGCTAAAAAAGTTCAAAAATTACTTCACCAAGAAGGTTATCAGTCAGAAATTGTCCCTATCAAATCTACAGGGGATATTATTTTAGATAAACCCTTATACGAATTAGGAATTACAGGAATCTTTACTAAGAATTTAGATATCGCAATGTTGAATTATGAAATCGATATTGCTGTTCATTCTATGAAAGATGTTCCTACAGTTTTACCGGAAGGAATTGTACAAGCTGCGGTTTTAAAAAGAGCAAATCATAACGATATCTTAGTACTAAAAGATAATGAAGAGTTTTTAGCACAACCTAAAGGAGTTATTGCTACTAGTAGCTTAAGAAGAAAAGCACAATGGTTAGATCGTTATCCAACACATAGCGTAGAAGATTTAAGAGGTAACGTAAATACACGTTTACAAAAAGTTAAAGATAATGATTGGAACGGAGCTATTTTTGCAGCAGCAGGATTAGAACGTATTGGGAAAAGACCAAAAGGTGCTGTTAATTTATCTTGGATGATTCCTGCACCAGCACAAGGTGCAATAATGATTACTGCTTTAGAAGAAAACGAAGATATTAGAGAAGCTTGTTCTTATTTAAATCATAAAGATACTGAGACTTGTACAGCTATTGAGCGTGAATTCTTAAATAAATTAGAAGGAGGCTGTACCGCACCAATTGGAGGTTTTGCAAGAATTGATGAAGTAAATAAAGAGATAGAATTTAAAGGGATTTTATTAAGTAGAGATGGAAAGAAAAAAATTGAAGTCCAAAGAACAGTTCCTTTAATTAAGAAGAAATATTTAGCACAAGATTGCGCAAATTATATTTTAGATAGAGGTGGAAAAGATTTAATGAGTGATGATGTAGCTGTAGCTAAAGAATTTTCAATTTATTCTACAAAAGCACTTTCCGAAGCACAAAAAAATCTTCTTGCAGAATCTATGACAGTTGAGGATAGCGATTTTATCAAAATTAGATTTAATAGGATTGCTCCTAAATTAGTTAAACAAGAATTAGAACATGTAATTATTACAAGTAAAAATGGAGTAGAAGCATTACTTCATAATTTTACAAAAGAAGAATTACAGTTTAAAAATATCTACTGTGTAGGTAGAAGAACAAAGAAATTAATAGAGCAGAAAATAGGTAAGGTTAAAAATTCAGAAAGAAACGCTAAAAAATTAGCAGCTTATTTATCTGAAGAATTATCTGGACAAACTGTAACTTATTTCTGCAGCGATTTACGTTTAGATACTTTACCAATAGTTTTATCAGAAAATAATATTACTGTAAATGAAATAGAGGCGTACAAAACAATGTACAGTCCAGCTAAAGTAGATGAAACAGTAAACGGGGTGTTATTTTATAGCCCTTCTACTGTAGAAAGCTATATGCAAGAGAATAAAGGAGATAAAATCGCTTTTTGTATTGGTGAAACTACAGCAAAAGAAGCATCTAAATATTTTGAAGAAGTACAAGTTGCTAAAGTACCAACAGTAGAAAGTATTTTAGAATTAGTGAATTTGCACTTTGTAAAGAGTTAGTATATGTTAAATACAAGAAGACCAAGAAGAAATCGTAAGTCTGCAGCAATAAGAGCTATGGTAGAAGAAACTACCTTATCTGTAAACGACTTTATTTATCCTGTATTTCTTATAGAAGGTTTAGGAAAGAAAGAAGAAATTGTTTCTATGCCTGGTATTTATCGCTATTCGTTGGATTTACTTTTAGAAGAAATTCAAGAATGTGTAGATTTAGGAATTAAAGGATTTTGTGTATTTCCTTCCTTAGGAGATGATAAAAAAGATAAATATGCAACTGAAGGATATAATCCTGAGAGCTTATACAATACAGCATTAAAAGAAATCAAATCAAAGTTTCCTGAAATTGCTTTAATGACAGACATTGCTATGGATCCATATTCAAGTGATGGTCACGATGGAATTGTTGAGAATGGAGAAATTCTTAATGATGAAACTTTAGAGATTCTAGGAAAAATGGCTCTTGCACAAGCAAAAGCTGGTGCAGATATTTTAGGACCTTCTGATATGATGGATGGTCGTATAGGATATATTAGAAATGTTTTAGATGAAGCTGGGTATACACAGGTTTCTATAATGTCGTATACAGCTAAATACGCAAGTGCTTTTTACGGTCCGTTTAGAGATGCATTAGATTCAGCTCCAAAGTTTGGAGACAAAAAAACATACCAAATGAATCCTGCTAATACGAGTGAAGCTTTAATAGAAGCAGATTTAGATATTCAAGAAGGAGCAGATATGATTATGGTAAAACCAGCTTTAGCATATTTAGATATCATCAAGTTACTAAAAGATAACTACGATGTGCCAATCACAGCTTATAATGTAAGTGGAGAGTATGCAATGCTTAAAGCAGCCGCAGAAAAAGGTTGGTTAGATGGTGAAAAAGTAATGTTAGAAAGCTTGTTAAGCATTAAAAGAGCAGGGGCAGATATTATCCTAACTTATTTTGCAAAAGAAGTTGCTAAATTATTCAGAAATAATTAATGTCTGATTGGAAGCCAACTTACACAATAAATGGAAATAAGTTTTCTAATGAGAAAGGCTTTTACAATGAAATAGAAAGAGTTTTTACAAATGATTTGAATTGGAGAATAGGTAGAAATTTAGATGCTTTCAATGATGTTTTAAGTGGAGGTTTTGGAACTTTTGATGTAGATGAAGAAATAATTATTGAGTGGAAAAATTTTTACAAAAGCGAAGAAAACTTAGAAACAAGTTTCTTACATACAGTAATTGAAATTATAGAACAAAATAAACATATAACTTTCATTAAAAGTTAAAAAATGAAATTCAAAAAATCACAAAAACTATATAATAAAGGTTTAGTTAATTTAGTTGGAGCTGTAAATTCACCAGTTAGAGCATTCGCTTCTGTTGGTGGAAATCCACTTTTTATTGATAAAGCTAAAGGAAGTAAAATTGTCGATGTAGATGGAAACTCTTACATCGATTATGTATTGTCTTACGGACCAATGATTCTGGGTCATCGTCATAAGAAAGTACAAAAAGCAGTAACGAAAGCTTTAAAAAACGGATATTCTTTTGGAGCTTCAACAGAAAACGAAATTAAACTAGCTAAAATAGTTTGTGATGCTTTTCCAGGAATGGATAAAGTACGTTTTGTAAACTCAGGTACAGAAGCTGTTTTAAGTGGAATTCGTTTAGCTAGAGCTTACACAGGAAAAGATAAGATCATTAAGTTTTCTGGTTGTTACCATGGTCATCAAGATTCGTTATTAGTTGCAGCAGGTTCTGGTTTAGCAACTTTAAGTTTACCAGGTAGTAAAGGTGTTCCAGAAGGAGCAGTGAAAAATACTTTAATCGCAAACTATAATGATTTAGAAAGTGTTAAAGCACATTTCGAAAAACATGATGATATTGCTGGAGTAATTATTGAACCAGTAGGAGGAAACATGGGAGTTGTAATTCCTCAAAATAATTTCTTAAAAGATTTAAAAGAATTAGCGAATAAAAACGGAGCTTTACTTATTGCTGATGAGGTAATGACAGGTTTCCGTTCTACATTTGGTGGAGCTCAAGAAGTTTTAGGAGTAGAAGCAGATATTACTTGTTTAGGAAAAGTTATCGGTGGAGGTTTCCCAGTTGGAGCTTATGGAGCTAGAAACGAGATTATGGAAAATGTTGCTCCATTAGGAGGAATGTATCAAGCAGGAACATTAAGTGGTAATCCAATTGCAATGGTAGGAGGAATTGCTACTTTGTCAACATTAAAAAAGCAAAATCCGTACAAGCAATTTGATGCAATCGGAGCAGAAATAGAAGAAGCGATTTTATCATCAGCTCAAAAATATGGAGTAGATGTTACGGTGAATAGGTTTGGTTCTATGATGAATCCTTTTTTTACTAATAAAAAAGTTACTAATTTTGAAGAAGCACAAACTTCTGATACTAAAAAGTTTGCTGTATTTTTCTGGGAGATGATTAAAAACGGAATATTTTTACCTCCATCTCAGTTCGAAGCTTGGTTCTTATCTAGTGCTTTAACTGAAAAAAATATTAGTAAAACTAAAAAAGCGTTAGATAACGCATTAAAAGCAGTTTCAGAAATGTAAAAAACGAATCATGAAATTACTTAGTTTAACTTTATCACTCTTCTTTTACCTATCATGTTCACCAAAAATTACAAATTCGATGGATGTACAGCAAATTATGAAAAGTTTGTATGAAGGAGCATTAACTGGAGCAGGAGAAGAAGGATTTAAAAAAGAAAATATTGTTATTCAGTCTGTTGAAGAATGGAAAGCTTTCTTAACTAAGTTAGATTCAATAAATAAAGTTTCTGAAGAATTTAATACCAATATAGATTTTTCAAAAAAAAGTGTAATTGTTGCCATAGATAGTGTAAGGAATACTACAGGTTTTACGATTAAGGTTAATGAAGTTTCACAAAAAGGAAAAACTTTAGAAATTGTAATTAATCATAAAGGACCGAAACCAACTGATATGGTTGGTATGGCAATTACGCAACCAATACATATAGTTACAATTAATAAAACAGACAAGAACAAAGTTTTTGTTGAAGAATAATATGATAAAAAACGATTTATTTTTAAGAGCTTTAAAAGGAGAAACTGTAGATAGACCACCAGTTTGGATGATGAGACAAGCAGGAAGGTATTTACCAGAGTTTATGGAAATTCGTAAGAAATACGATTTCTTTACACGTTGTAGAACTCCTGAACTAGCTTCAGAAATAACAGTTCAGCCAATTCGTAGATATGGTATGGATGCTGCAATTCTGTTCTCAGATATTCTTGTAGTACCTCAAGCTATGAATGTTGAGGTAGAGATGAAACCGAATTTCGGACCATATTTACCAAATCCAATTCGTGATAAAAAAAGTTTAGATCAGGTAATTATACCAGATGTAAATGAAGAATTAGGTTATGTAATGGATGCAATTAAAGCAACTAAAGAAAAGTTGAATGATGAAATTCCATTAATAGGTTTTGCGGGCTCTCCATGGACAATTTTATGTTATATGGTACAAGGTCAGGGATCTAAAAACTTTGATAAAGCAAAAGAATTTTGTTTTACGCAACCAGTTTTGGCACACGAATTGCTTAGAAAGATAACAGACACCACAATTGCTTATTTAAAAGCAAAGGTTAAGGCCGGTGTTAATGCTGTTCAAATTTTTGATTCTTGGGGAGGCATGCTATCCCCAGTAGATTATCAAGAGTTTTCATGGCAATACATCAATGACATAATTGAAGCGTTAAAAGATGAAATTCCAGTAATAGCATTTGGTAAAGGATGTTGGTTTGCATTACATGAAATGTCAAAATCAGGAGCTTCAGCTTTAGGAATAGATTGGACTTGTTCTGCTCGAAATGCAAGATATTTAACGGGAGGAAATATTACTTTACAAGGTAATTTTGACCCTTCAAGATTGCTTTCTCCACCAAATGAAATCAAAAAAATGGTGACAGAAATGATCAACAATTTTGGAAAGGATAAATATATTGTTAACTTAGGGCACGGGATTTTACCAAATATACCTTTGGAAAACGCAAAAGCATTTGTTGATGCAGTAAAAGAATACAAACAATAAAAGAATTAAAATTAATCGAGATTCCCATGAAAAGATTAGTAACTTTAATATTAATTGTGATAACGTCTAGTGTATTTGCGCAAAGAAAGTACTATAACCAAGCGGTGAATAGTTGTGCAGACAAATCTTCAGACGAACTAATTAATACGTGTATAAAAGATAGTTATTTATTAAACTATGATTTTACAACCGATACTGATAAAGTAATAAGTACAAAGTCAATTAAAAAACCTATCGTTCTTATAGCCGCTGCTACGTGGTCTGCGCCATGTTTCGGTCAGATTCCAGCTTTAAATCAAATGGTTGAAAAATACAATGATAAGGTTCAATTTGTAATGATTTTCTGGGACAAAAAAGATAAATTAGGAAGAATGCAAGAAAAATTAGACGATAGAATCGTTTTAGTTCCTGCAGGAGAAGCTGACAAAGTGCAAAAAGGTAATTTAGATATTAGCGGTTTTGTACATAAATTAGATTATCCAACAGCTTATTTAATAGACAAGTCTAAAAAATTCGTTGATGTTAAAAGAGGAGCTGCAATTCCTACAAAAACAGTAACAAAAGAACAAGCTACAGCAACTAACGTTTCAGAATTAGAAACTTTTATTAGTCAAGTACTAAATTAGCAGTCAAATACCCACAATATTTAAAACCTCTTTCTTAATTTTGAAAGAGGTTTTTTATTTCTAAGCTGTGAAAAATATTCTTATTGTAATTGCATATACTTATTTGGTGTTAGCTTTTAGTTCTTGTGCTAAAAAACAAAAATCATATTGGATTGATTTTTATTGGAAATCTTCTAAAATAGGAGAGAAAGTATATGATAAATCAGCAATGTTTGTAGATTTTACATTAGGCGATAAACCTAAGTTTTCTTTTCAATTAGATACTGGTTCTCCAACTTTTTTTAAAGATAGTATCATAAATTCTTATCTTAAATATTATAAAAAGTATAAAAATAAATTAGGAGTTTATGATCAAAATCGAAGTTTAAATCAAAAAAATATAAATAATCGTAGAATATCATATCTTTTAAATGATTTACCTCTAAATTTCAAAGACACTACTTTGGTATCAAGTGAAGTAATTCTATATCCTAATTCTGGAAAGGAATTAGATTCCTTAATCTTTGCAAACTATAGAAATCATATAGGAACTTTAGGAATAAATACTTTCGAGGGCAAGAAATTGGTTATCGATTATCCAAATAAAAGATTTATTGTTTTAAGTGATATGTTACCTGATTATGAAAAGGTAAAAACAATAAAATTTGAATTGGATAATTCGAATAGAATTCTACTTCCAGTACATTTTAATAGAAAGAAATATTATGTAATGTTCGATACAGGATCAAGTATATTCCCTTTAATCACTAATAATCGAGATTTTTGGAATCAATACTCAGAAACACCAGCTATCGATTCTTTACAAGTCCCTTCTTTTGGAAATTATTACACTACTTATAAAGGAAAGATAAAAGAAGATGTTAAAATTGAAGGTTTAAATTTAAAGAATAAAAATATTTATTTAGGAACAAGACCTTTTGAGAAAGAATTTAAAAATGGAATTGAGATAATTGGAGTTACGGGAAATCAATTATTTTTAAAAGATATTATTATGATTGATTTTTCAAATAAAGAATTTAACTTTATCACAAAAAAGAAATGATACAATCTGCCATAAATGCTATTAAAGCATATTTCGATGCGCTTACTATTATTAGAAAATTAAACTTATGGAAATATTTTATGATTCCTGTGTTTATAAGTTTAATAACAGGAATAGTTATAGGATCAATCACATATTTTTTATCAGATGATTTGGGAAGTTATATTGCCCAATTATGGCCATGGGAATTTGGAAAAGAAACATTTACTACAATCGGTAATTTTCTAGGAGGTATAGTGATTTTAGTTATTGGTTTAATCTTATATAAACATATTGTTTTAGCATTATCATCTCCGTTTATGAGTCCGGTATCTTTAAAAATTGAAGAATACTTATATGGAAAACAACATCAACATAAACCAAGTAGTTTTTCTGAATCTTTAGCTAGAGGAATACGAATTAGTGTTAGAAATTTAGGTAAAGAATTACTTATAACAATTCCGTTTTTAATTATTGGGCTTATTCCAGTTATCGGAATTTTTACTCCGATCATATTATTCTTAGTACAGGCATACTATGCAGGATTTGGAAATATGGATTTTACTTTAGAACGTCATTTTAAATATAAAGACACTGTTACTTTTGTAAGAAAAAATAGAGGAACTGCTATTGGTAACGGAATAATATTTATACTTTTTCAATTAATACCATTTATTGGAGTTGTTTTAGTTTTACCTTTTTCTGTTACAGCTGCAACTACAGAAACCCTGAAAAAAATTCAATAGAGAATACTTTAATCAGTACTTTTGTTGTTCAATAATTAATGAAGAATGAAAGATCAATTTTACGCTTATATTGAACAATTACAAGACACTATTACTTCTAAAATAGAGAGTATCGATGACGAGGCTAAATTTCAAGAAGATTTATGGAAAAGAGCTGAAGGTGGAGGAGGTAGAACTCGTGTTATAGAAAACGGAAAAGTATTTGAAAAAGGAGGCGTAAATATATCTGCTGTTCATGGAGAATTACCAGAAGTTTTAAGAAAACAGTTTAATGTAGCAACTGGTAACTTCTTTGCTTGTGGTTTAAGTTTAGTATTACATCCAAAAAATCCTTTTGTTCCTACAGTTCACGCGAATTGGCGTTATTTTGAAATGTATAATGAGAAAGGAGAAATTGTAACCCAATGGTTTGGTGGAGGTCAAGATTTAACTCCGTATTATTTATTTAAAGAAGATGCTAAACATTTTCACATAGTTTGTAAAACAGCTTGCGATAAACATCACGCAGATTTTTATCCTAAATTTAAAGAGACTTGTGATAATTATTTCTGGAATGCTCATAGAAATGAAGCTAGAGGAGTAGGTGGGTTGTTCTTTGATTATTTAAAAGAAACAGAAGAGTTTTCGATGCAAAATCGATACGATTTTGTCACTGAAGTAGGTAATAGTTTTTTAAATAGCTACGTACCAATTGTTGAGAAAAGAAAAGATACAGAATACACACAAGAGCATAAAGATTGGCAAGAGGTAAGAAGAGGGCGTTATGTTGAGTTCAATTTAGTTCATGATAGAGGTACGTTGTTCGGATTAAAAACTAATGGAAGAATAGAAAGTATTTTAATGAGTTTACCGCCAACAGTACAATGGAAATATAATCATGTTCCAGAAGCAGGAACAAAAGAAGCAGAATTACTAGAAGTTTTAGCCAAACCGGTGAATTGGGTTTAATATAGATGCGAAAAGAAAGTTTAATAACTATTCTCCTTCATTCTTTAATTGTAATAGGATTTGGTCATGGTTTAGGATTTTTAATTTTTTTCGATATTCTTAGTATTCCAAATTTTCTAAAAAATGGAATTCAAGTTGATTTTGAATTAAGTTACATGGATAGACTAATGAATGTTGGTTTTATTTCTATTATAGGTAAATTGATTTTAATCTTAGGATTATTTCAAAAAGCTACAATAAGTAAAATGATTTTTAATATCATAGGAATAATTTTACTATTGTTTGCTGTCATATATCTTACTTATGGAAATTGGTATTATGAAAATTTACATGCTTTTTCTTTTCTCTTTAGTATTCCTTTTTTGATCTATTCAGTTTCTTTTTTTAAGAAAGTTATTGCTCAATTAAATAGTATATAATAGCTATTCCCAAATAACATGTTTTCGAGTAATTTTTCTACTCGATCTTTTAACAGCTTGAAGTTTTGCTTTTAATAACAGTTTTCTACCGTTAGTGTTTCTAGTATAAATAAGTGTTGCTTTATGAATATGTTTATTCCAATATTTTTCAAAAACTATAGCACTTTTTTTATTAGAACAAAATACTTCAGGAACAGCAAAAAAACGTTGTTGTTCAAGTTTTTCAGTTAACCAAGTAGATTCACAAATAATATATTTAGGGTTTTCTATTGGAATCAGTAATTCATTTAAAGCATCTACAAAAAGTTTACTTTCAAGTCTATTTGCTCCATCAATTGTACATACTATGTTACCTTTTTCAGTAACCTTAGTTTTTAATTTTACTTTATGCTTTGGAGTGGAAATAAGTTGTAAATCATAGAGTGAATTCAGTACAACTAAAGCTCTGTTATAAATTCGTTTATCTATAATTCCGTATTTCAAATAGTATTTTACAAACAAATTAATTTTAAAAGCAAACCAAATCACAATCAAGAGAAGTGTAAAGCTTAAAAAATATAAAGTTGGTTTATGATTGATAATTAATAGTAAAGCACCGTAAATAGCAAATAGTAGAAGAATAAACCATGTTTCCTTTACAGCAAAAACGACAGCGTTAGTGTAATCTTCACCTTTAGGTTCTAGTTCCTTTTTAGAACGATTAATAAAAGTAAGTTGTTGATTTACTTTTTTTCCTTTAAAAATAGCTTTTTCCCATTTTTCAGATATAGAATTTCTTGTACCTGATAGAGCTAAAGTTTTCTGATTTAAACTTTCTACATCATTAGAGAAAATTGCTTCAGGGAGATTTAATCTTTTTATTCCTGTTTTTATAGTATTGTTTTCAGTATTTGAAATTCCTAAAAAAGAACTAAAACGTCTATCGAGTACGGTAAAATCTTTACCTCCATTTTCATTTGTAGGATCTAAACAAGCTAAATGCCATATTAATCCAACTTTATTAGGATTATTGCTATCTATTCTGATAGCTCTTCCTCGCATTTGATTAGAAGAAACAAAAGAACCAACAACAGAAGCTAAAATCAAACTATTAATGCTTGGTGCATCCCATCCTTCACCTAAAAGTGATTTAGTACCAATAAGAATTTTAATATGTCCCAGTTGAAAAAGCGCTGTAATTACTTCGACTATACTTTTCTGTGAAGATGTTTTAGCTGTTAATAAAACAAAATTTTCATCTGATTTTAAGTAGGTAATTGTATAGTTTTCTAAATTATCAATTTTTTCAAGTTCATTGATAATATCTTGATGAACTAAAACTATCGATCCTGTTAAAACTGCAAGAGATTTTGGATAAAAAATTACATTTTTAATACGTTGAAAAATAGGAATCACACCCATTTTCTGAATTTCATTGTGAGCTTCTTTTTCTATGTTTAAATATTCTTTTCGAATATAATCTGTCAGAATAACACAACGTAAATCGTCTTTTAAGTTTTTTTGTTCTTGTCGAACAATTTCTACAATACTCTTTAATTTACTCGGACTGTTACTTAATGATTTATAAACAAGTTCGTCGCCCGTTAAATTCACTTTATTTTTACTAAACGTAGAAAGTAATCGAAGCTGTTTTTCTATTTGCTCTAAATATTCTTCATCAGTAAGTAATTGCTCTCGATCAGTTACGAGTAAAAATTGCAGTAAAATTTCTGCCCAATGATTATTAAAATCTGGAAATTCAATAGTTTCTTCTTCATGAAACCCTAATATAACTGATTTTTCTCGAGTAATTTTTTCTCCAGTAGCATTTAAAAAAATTAATATAGAGGAAAAGAATTCCGTATTCTTATATATTTCTTCAAGATTGTTTGCTGTAAAACTGTAAAATCTATGCTTTTTTACAAAGTCTATAAATTCAGAATCATTCGTTAATTCTGTAATAAAATCTGAAACTTTCTTTTTAAATTCAGTTATGAATTTAATTTCATCATCCTCAGGTTTCGATAAATAAACCAAATCTTGATGAGGAGCTAAATTCTTTTCCTTAACCAAATCAGGAACTACAATTTCATCATCAATTTCATTACAGAGCTTAAAATATTTCTGAATTTCAGTGTTTTCACTGTCATACGGTGGAGTAGCAGTTAAGGCAACAACTGTTTGTAAATGTTCTTCTTTTAAATCGTATAAACATTTCCACCAAGCGTTTTTCAAATGATGTGCTTCATCTAAAAGTAAAACTTCTATTTGTTCCTTTTTAAAGAAATCAAAGTATTCTTCAATAGTTTCAAAAGTCTTAAAGAAACTATATAAAGCCTGATATGTTGCAAATGTTAGTGTTGATGGATTTTTAATATCAAAAGAAATTTCATCGAAACTTTCATCTGTTGTTGTAAAGAAACTTTGAAGTCTGTCGTTCCATTGATTTCGAATCGTAAGTGTTGGAGCAAGAATTAAGGTTTTTTTTCCAATTCGTCGAACAATTTCTAATCCTAGTATTGTTTTACCTGAACCAGGAGGAGCAACAATATGAAAATGATTGTCTTCAATATGCTTGTCAAAATTTTCAAGAACTTTGGCTTGATAAGCTCTCCATTGAAGTTTAAAATGCAATTTTTGAAGTGACGTTTTCATATAGCGTATTGTATAACAGTGCGAAATTATATTTTTCTACCAAACTTTTTCAAGTTCATTCAGATTTTTTTAAGTTAATTGAAGGTTAATGGCATAGTTAACTAAAGGAAATAAAAGAACAAATACTATTTTTGAAAGATGTCTAAAAAAATAATTTTATTAGTAGTTGCTTCTATAATTGGGCTTTCAGCTTTGTCTTTAATTCAAGCAAGATTAATACAAAATACTTATGCTTTACGTAAAGAAGCTTTTATCGATAAAACAAGTGAAATTGTAGGTAAAATCGGGAGTTATGCAACACCAATAGATTCGATAAGTGATGCAATTTCTAATACTTTCCTTAAAGATTTAGATAAATTCACAGTCAACTTACTATCTAAAGAAATGTTATTAAATAGATTAAAAGCTATAAACGATTCTTTAAATCCGAGGTTTATTTCAGAATATAAAAAAGAAATAAAAGGCAAAAGTTTAAATTATGATTTAAAATATCATAAGATTTTACAGAGTATTATTCTAGTTGATAGTTTAAAAACAGATACGTTGTATTTTGATAAAGAAGCAAAGGATTTAAGATTGGTAGGTTACGATTTTGAAAACGACCCTGAATTACGTTTAGGTACTTCAACTTGGGAAACTAGTAGAAGTTTTGAAAGAAAATTAAGCGGAAAAACTAGAAAAGGTAAATATGATGTAGTTTTTAAAACAGTTAATTATATGAATATAGATGGTTGGAATAGCATCATTCTTACTGAAATGAGAGGACTACTAATTTTCTCTTTTTGTATTTTTCTTTTTGTCATAGGACTATTTTATTATTCTATTAAGAACTTAATCACGCAAAAAAAGATCGCAGATATTAAAACGGACTTTATTAATAACATCACACACGAGTTAAAAACACCTTTAGCTACTTTATCCTTAGCTACAAAAATGTTGAAAAGGCAAGACCTTAATGCGCAAAACAATTTTGCTGAATCAACTATAGAAACAATAGAAAGGCAAAATATAAGATTGCAAAAACTAGTTGATCAAGTATTAAATAACAGTTTAGGTTATAATGAAATTGAATTACAAAAGGAAAGTGTTAGTCTGAATGATTTTGTTTTAGAGATTGTAGACGATTTTTTAATCTCTAATAAAGATATTCCTTTAACTAATGTTATGTGTGATTATGATGTTTTAATTGAAGTCGATAAATTCTACATGAGCACTGTATTGTCTAACATTTTGGAAAATGCAGTGAAATACGGTGGAACTGAATTAAAAGTTCAACTAAAACATAATAAAGGAATTGAAATTATAATTTCAGATAACGGAATTGGAATTTCTAAGAAAGATATTCAACAGATTTTTAATAAATTTTTCAGAGCTGAAAATAAAGATATTCATAATGTGAAAGGTTTAGGATTAGGGTTGTATTATAGCAATCAAATCATAAAAGCACATAACGGAACAATTTCAGTAAAAAGTGAAAAAGGAAAAGGAACCACTTTTAGTATTAAATTACCTTTAGATTAATGACTCAAACAAAAGAACATATTTTATTAGCGGAAGATGATGTAGATTTTGGTAATCTTCTGAAACAATATCTAGAAATGTCTGGTTATACTGTCGTTTGGGCTCAAAATGGTGAAGAAGCTTTAGAGAAATTCAAAGAAAGTAGTTTTCATATCTGTGTCTTAGATGTAATGATGCCAAAAATGGACGGATTTACTCTAGCTGAGCAAATTATAGATGTAAATCCAGAAGTTCCTTTTATTTTTCTAACCGCAAGAAAACTAAAAGAAGATAAAATTAAAGGATTGAAATTAGGAGCCGATGATTATGTAGTGAAACCTTTTGATGCAGATGAATTAGTCTTAAGAATTCGAAATATAATTAATAGGTCTAATCATATTGTTACTAAAGGAAATAAAGGAGAAGTCATTCAAATTGGAGCTTACGAGTTTGATCAAAGACGTTTATCGTTAGTTTTTAATGGGGAATCACAACAACTTACTGAAAAAGAAGCGAGTTTAATTCTGTTTTTATTTGAACATAAAAACCAGATGTTAAAAAGGGAAGAGATTTTAAAGGCTGTATGGAAGAACGACGATTATTTCTCAGGAAGAAGTATGGATGTTTTCATAAGCAGGTTGCGTAAGTATTTCAAAAAAGACATTAATATAAAGATAGAAAGTTCAAGAGGAATTGGCTTAGAGTTTAAGATAAGTTAATAGTATTTCACATGTAGGTTAATGCTAGGTTAACGGACTTAAAATCTAGTTTTTAATGAAGAAATGAAAGTAGTTTTGGAGTGTATTTATAAACGAAAAAACTAAACATTATGAAATTTATTAAAATCACTCTAGTATCAATTTTAACAGTAATTAGTGCATGTGCACAAAACTCACCATCAATACCAACTCCACCAAAAACACCAAATAGTACAAATTCTCATACCGAGGTTACAACTTCATCATCTTCAAGAATAAGTAGTTCTACAAGTGTTTCAGATTCAAATTCACAATTTAAATTTAAATCTAAATTTCATGCTTCAAAAAGAGAAGGAGTAGAGAATATTTTATCCGATGCTTTAGAAGACATTAAATTCATTAAAAGTAGAAGAGAAAAGGTTTGGGAAATTGAAAAGAACGGAGAAGTTGTTTTTGAATGCTCTTTATCTAAAAACAGAATGTCAATCTATCTTGATAAATCTGAAGCAAGTACAAGATTATATAGAAAAATAAAAGCAGTAGCAGAAGATCTTCAAGAATATATATCGTCACACAAAAGACATACATTTCAAAATAAAAGAAGAAACTCTGTAAGTAGTGCAGAAGCTAGATTAGAAAGAGCAAAAAGAGAATTAGAAGCTTCTATCCAAAACCTAAAAGAAGTAAAAAGAGAAAGCGAAAAAATGAATTCAAATGGATACTAATCTAGTTGTTATGAAAAAGATTTTAGTCATTACTTTTTGTATCAATTTCGGATTAACATACAGTCAGTGTAATACGATAAAAGGTTTTAAACATTATTCAATTGAAACGAAGAATGATACAATTAACTATCATATATATACAAAAGGAAAAATAACATCAAAGAAAAATATATTGTTATTTATCCATGGTTCAAACTCAAAGCCTTTTTACAGTTTCTTTAAAAAAGATGGGAAAAAATATAGAGGTTCTACAATGCCTTTTGATTTACAAATGATACCAGAAGATTATGCATTTGTAATAGTCTCTAAAAAAGGAGTTGTTTTTTGTCACGATAAAGATGAAGAATATCAAATACCAGATAGTTATTATTCAGGATTATCATTACAATACAGAGCGAACCAAATCCACAACGTTATTAATGATATCACTAAAAGATTATTGACAAAACCAAACAAAATAGTTGTCGTAGGACATTCAGAAGGAAGTGATGTAGTAGCAAAACTAGGAACAATTAATAACAAAATTACTCACATAGGTTTTTGGTCGGGAGGAGGAAATTCGCAATGGTATGATTTCCCATTATTTGTTAGAAAAGATGTTTTATCTGGGAAAATTACAGAAGAAGAAGGAATTCAAAAGATTGATTCTTTGTTATCTAAATACAAGGATATAATGAAAAATAAAGATGATCTTAAGAAAACTTGGTATGGTCATCCGTATAAAAGATGGTATCATTTTTCAGAATCACCAATTGAAAATTTAATTCAAATAGATATTCCTTTATATGTGGCAATGGGATCAAAAGATACATCAGTACCAATAGAATCAACATATTTAATTCCTGTAGAATTTATTAGAAAAGGAAAAGAAAACCTGACATTTAAAGTATATCCAAATCTGAATCATAGTTTTCAAAAAGTAGGTAAAAATACTTTTGAAAGACATTGGGATAATGTTTTTACTGATTTTCTGATTTGGTTAAAAAATAACTAGACTATCAAAACTAGTTAGCTCGTGATTTATGCCCATAATTTTACTTCACCTTTAGTATAATTATGGGTTTTTTAATCCAATTTTTTACTATTTAATTGTTTGATAGTCTGTTTATATAGCAATTTTTTAATGCTTTATGCTCAAATTGCTGTATGTTAACACGTTAAAAAAACGTTTTTTCTTAAAATATACTTAAAAAAACTAGTGATGTTTTGTTGTTTTTTATGGTATTCGCAAAATAAAAGCAGTTTTGTGTTTGATTTAATAATAAATAAATCAAATATATTTACTATTTTTGCAATGCAAAAACGATCTATATTATGGCAAAATTTGAACTAAAGCTTCCTAAAATGGGTGAAAGTGTTGCAGAAGCAACAATAACTTCATGGTTAAAAGAAGTTGGCGATACTATCGAATTAGATGATACAATTGTTGAAGTAGCAACTGATAAGGTTGATAGTGAAGTGCCAAGTGAAGTAGAAGGAAAATTAGTTGAAATTTTATTCGAAAAAGACGCTGTAGTACAAGTAGGACAAACTATTGCTATTATCGAAACCGAAGGTGAAGATGTAGCTAGTACAGCAAGTGTTTCAAACGATACGCCATCAAACGAAGCTCCTGCACAAGCAGTTGCTGAAGTTGAAAAAACTGTAGAAGTTGCCAAAGAAACTACATCTACTGCTATAGATACAAGTTCTAGTGATCGTTTTTATTCTCCATTAGTAAAAAGCATCGCACAAAAAGAAGGAATTTCTTTAAGTGAATTAGAAGGAATTTCTGGAACAGGAAAAGAAGGTAGAGTTACTAAAAATGACATCTTATCTTATGTTCAAAATAGAGGTAATGCTCCTGTTAAATCTAACGATGCTATTCAATTTGATATAGAAAAGCCTAAGAAAGCTGCTCCAGCTCCGGCACCTGTTCAAATGAGTGGAGAAGATGAAATTATTGAAATGAGTAGAATGGGTAAACTGATCTCTAAACACATGGTAGATTCAGTACAAACTTCTCCTCACGTTCAGTCGTTTATCGAAATTGATGTTACAAACATTGTAAACTGGAGAAATAAAGTTAAAAATGCTTTCCAACAAAGAGAAGGAGAGAAGTTAACATTTACTCCAATCTTCATGCAAGCTGTTGCACAAACAATAAAGAAACACCCTATGATTAATATTTCTTTAGATGGTGACAAAATCATTAAAAGAGGTAATATTAATTTAGGTATGGCTGCTGCACTTCCTGATGGAAACTTAATCGTACCAGTAATTAAAAATGCTGATGAATTAAGTTTAGTTGGTATGACTAAAAAAGTTAATGACTTAGCAACAAGATCAAGAGCCAATAAGTTAAAACCAGACGATATTCAAGGAGGTACTTATACAGTAACTAACATTGGTAGTTTTGGTAGTATAACAGGTACACCAATTATTAACCAACCGCAAGTTGCAATTTTAGCTTTAGGAGCTATTATTAAGAAACCAGCTGTAATTGAGACTCCACAAGGAGATTTAATCGGTATACGTCACAAAATGATTGTATCTCATTCTTATGATCATAGAGTTGTAAATGGTGCTTTAGGTGGAATGTTTATTAAAACATTTAAAGACATTATTGAGGCTTGGGACGTAAATCAAGATTTCTAAATTGAATCTTTTTAACGTAAAATCATAATTTTATAAAAATTGTAAGTGTTTTTTAACATTTTCAATATAGGTTAGTTATTATTTTTGGTAAAGAACTGATGTTCTATTAACTATTAACCAACCTATTATTAATGATCAAATTTGTTAACGCAAGTTTTGAAACAAAAAACTATTGCTATTTTTTTACGTTAAAGTATGTTACTTTTTTATTGCTATTATTAAGTTTTAAGGTTACAAATGCTCAACATTTGTACTTTAAAAACTATACAGCCATAGATGGACTTTCGAGTTCTGAAGTTTATGATATTACTCAAGATTCTCATGGATATTTATGGTTTGCTACAGATCGTGGTTTAACTAGTTACGACGGAAAAACTTTTAGAAGATATACATTGTCTGATGGTTTGCCTGATAACGTGATATTTAATTTCTACGAACAGAAAGATGGAACTATATGGTGTACTACTCAGAATCATAAACTTTTTTATTTTAAAAATAAGAAAGAAGGTTTTCATGAGTATAGGTTTAATCAATCCGTTTTAGATCATATAGCAAAAAAGGCTATTATTACCAATTTGGTAATTTCTGAAGAGAATGATTTACTATTAGGGTTTCAAAAACTCAATGGATTTTTAAAAATAAGTTCCTCTGGAAAAGTTACAGATAAACCTTATGTTGTAACTCCAAAGAATAAAAGAAAGTACAATTTTAAAATTGTAAATGCTACACCTAACTTCATATTTAAAGATAACGATAATCATTACAAGAATTCAGAGATAAAGTTGAATTGGGACCTAAGTTATTTTGATGATAATTCTAATTACACTCGAATTTTAAACTTTCCAAAATCGAAATGTAAAATAGCCACTTTCGGAAATTACTATTCAAAAATAGATGCTTCAGATCAAATTATGAATCAGAAAAAGATGAAGCGAGGTAAGGGAATCGCCATTATGAGTGGTAAATATGCTGATGATCTTTTTTGGATGGGATATCAATATCGAGGTGTAACTATTGTAGATTTAGAAGGTGATGTTAAGCAACATCTATTAGAAAATGAATCAGTAACAAAATTGTTTAAAGACCACGAAGGTGGAATTTGGATTGCTACACTTAATGCAGGTGTGTTTTACTGTAAAAATCCATCAATTTTATACAAATCATTTAAAAGTTATCCGATAGAACTTACTAAAGATAATAACGATGAATTGTTTCTAGCTTTTCATAACGGAGAAGTTTTAAAAAAAGAAGAAACAGACTTTGTATCGCTGTATAAGTCAGACAAGAGTTATCCTGCTTATGTAGAGTTTGATAAAACCAAGAAACATATTTATTATGGAGATTACGGTCAGAATTCATTTCTAGACAAAAAGAGAAAATTACGATTTTATATTTATGGAGCTTCAGATGATGCTGAAAGTACTTTTGGATTTACAAAAAACTCATTTGAATTACTTGAAGACGATGTTTATAAAGTGATACATGTTCCAGAACGAATTTTTGATATTTCTAAAAATAAAGATGAAGTTTTAATAGGTACATTGGGAGGATTATATACCTATAAAGACCAAACTTTAAGATCATTAAAAGAAGAATCACCATTATTCTCTTACCGAATTACAGATATAGATTCAAAATTTGGAAATGTATATATGACTACAATGGGAAAAGGTTTGATAATTAAAAAGAACGAAACTATTTTTTCAATTGATAAAAGTGATGGCTTGCTAAGTGATATCTGTACCGAAGTTTTTGTTGAAGATCCTTATACAATTTGGGTAGGAACTAATAGAGGACTTAATAAAGTTACTTTATTCAAAAACAATACGTACGAAATAAAAGAATTATCTGTAGATCAAGGATTATTATGTTCTGAGATTTTAGATATAGAGCTAATAAAAGATAAAATCTACATAGCGTCTAAAGAAGGATTATTTAGTTTTTCAAAAGATGTAATGGATAGCAACAAAAACATAGAAAAAAAGTGGCTTCAGATAGATAAAGTTACTTTAGGAAATCAAGTGTTGCCTTTTAAGGATTTTATTGAATTGGATTGCCCGAAACCAGACTTAAAGATATCATTTAAATCGATATCATTTAAAAACGAAAGTAACGCACTTTATAGGTATAAAATTAAAGAAAACGATGAATGGAATTACACTTCGAATACGTCGATTGATTTGCCAAATTTATCTCACGGAAACTACTTATTTAAACTTCAAGTTAAAACAGATGATGATCAATGGTTAGAATGTATTCAGAAATCAATTACTGTAGAAACTCCATTTTGGAAAACGTGGTGGTTTTCATTATTAATCTTTCTAATCACCATGGTATTCGTTTTTTCCTTATTTAGATTCAATGTTTTAACCTTTAATAGAAAGCACTTTAAAGCAATCTATTTTACGTTGTTAAATAAGTTAAGAAATAAAAAGGAAGAATTATATATCAGTATCAAAAGTGATGGAAAGATAATCAAGCTGATTTCTAATGAGATTGGGTACTTTAAATCTTCGAGAAATTATGTTGAAATTTACACAGAAAATAAGAAGTATTTGATACGTAAAAAACTAGACGATTTTTATTACGACTTACCAGATTTAGTAGAATACACGAAAGTACACCGTTCTTATTATGTTCGATTAGATAAAGTTGTGGAAATTAAAGGAAATAAAGAAGTAAGTGTTTTTGATGCTACGATTCCTGTAAGTAAAACTTATGCGGAAAATTTAAAGAGAATTTCTGCTTAATACTATTTTTTGTTTATCCCAAAAGTTAAAGAATTCGTCCCAAATTCAAATATTCTGTTTTTGTATGGATATTATTTTTGTGTCATTTTTTTAAGAATTGGTCACATTTACAAGGGATAAACGAAAATTATAATAACTCACCAATAAATTTGATTACACAAAACCTTATTCGCGAAGAGTAGACAAAGGCTTGATTGTCTATAATTTATCAAGATGTGTTAAATCAAAGTAAATTTTAAAATATGAAGAATTCAATTTCAACTTTAGGTAAAGTAATGAATCAAACAGAATTGAAAACAGTTTATGGTGGAGTAACTAGAAAAGAGTATTGTAAAACTTTACAGAATCTTATTTTCGGTGGTGGTTATCAAGGAGATCAAGATTATGCTTTAGAGGTATACAATAGAAATTGTGGTGTTCAAGGATAAACTTATTATCCCATTATACTCATTAATAGAATAGTTAAGTAGTCATTAAAAAGTGTATTTAATAGATTAATATTAAGTATGATGGCTAAAACTCTACAAATAAAATTTAAATGTAAAATTCAAAAAATTATGAAAAAATCAATTTTATCATTAGGAAAAGTAATAACTAAAAGAGAGCAATTAACAATTAAGGGAAGTGGTGAATCACGCTTTGAATATTGTAAAACCTTAAGAGGTCTTATTTTTGGTGGTGGTTATCAAGGAGACAGAGATTATGCAATGGAAACATATAATAAACACTGTGGATCAGGAAGATAATTTTTAATCACCTTTTTAGCGAAAACCGAATTAATTTATTTTAAAAGATTAATTCGGTTTTTTGTATTCTTTTCCTTATTTAATCATTTAAAATTTCTTTAAAGTTGTTCATTTAATTTTACAATTTTCTAAAGGTAGTTTTCGTGAATCCTTACTGGGAATTAAAAGTTTAATGCGTAACTTTAATATGAATATTCATCTCTGTTAAGTATGGGATAAATTGTTTTTTCAGATTTTTGGTGTCTTTTCTTACTAGTTCGTCACAATTTATTGTGATAAAAAATATAAGATTATAATAGTAGTTAAATTAGTATTGAATCTTATTCGTGAAGAGTAGACTAAAATCCGGACAGTCTATAAAAAAATCTGTAGTTTATTTAAGCAAAATTATTTTGAATATGAAAAATCCAATATCTTTTTTAGGTAGAGTAATAACTAAAACAGAACAAAAATCTATAATGGGAGGAATAGGTCCAAGTTCATTAGCAGGAGTAGGGTCGTGTGATAACAAAAGATGCAAAGAAGCATGTGAATTTGATCCTAAAGATAAAGAAGGATGTAAGAAAGAGTGTGACGAAGTTTGTTAAACTTCCATTTATAAGCTAGATAAAGAGAGACAAAAAGTAGTCTCTCTTTTTTCTTATTTTTGATAATAAAATTACAGTCATGATTAAAAGAATTACCTTCTTAATTATTATCACTTTAAGCTTAGTTTCAAAAGCCCAAGAAAAAGTTTTATTACGATTGAATTATAAAAAAGGAGATCGATATGAAACTTATATGAAAATGAATCAAGATTTGGGTGAAGCTGTGATGAAAATGGAAATGAAAATGAACATGTTAGTTGAAGGGGTTACCAGTGATAATAAAAGTTATGATACTAAAAACCAGTTTACTTATTTAGGAACGATAATTACCAACAAAGGAAAAGAGGAAGTGAATTACAACTCAGATATGAAAGAAGAAGATTTATCTGATGATGCGAAAAAATTCCGAAAAGATATGGCTCCTTTATTAGCGACTAAAATGTTTATTAATGTTGATAAAAGAGGAAAATCAGTATTAACTAAATTAGAGCCAGAACAAGTAAAAGATATAGAACAATTGACAAATCAATTTCAATCAGTTGTATATCCAGAAAAAGCTGTTTCTGTTGGCTCGTCTTGGAAAAGTACTCAAAACTCTAACGGAATTGAAATAGAAATCACTTACACCATTAAAGAAATAACAGATACACTTGTTAAAGCAGAATTATTTGGAAAGATTCCATTGTTACCTGGAGCTAGAATAGAAGGTGATTTAGAAATTGATAAAAAAACAGGAGTTGCTTTAAAATCTAGTTTTAAAATGAAAGCAGATAATCCTGTCATGAGATTAAACAACAGTACTTTTGTTACTATCCGTAAATTGAATTAGTTGTAAATTTCTTTAAGTGCTTCTTCTAGCTTGTTGTATTTAAAAGTGAATTGTTGTTCTATTTTATCTGCAGAAGCTTTACTTCCTTGAAGTACAATTATGGCTAATTCTCCAACTATAATTTTAAGAACAAAAGCAGGAACATTAAAAGGTGTTACAGGCTTTTTTAATACTTTTCCTAATGTTTGAGTAAACGATTTATTTGTTTGATGATCGTTAGTTGCTGCATTATAAATACCAGTAAATTTCGAATCTTCTACAGCTTCACAATACATTTCGCATAAATCGTCAATATGAATCCAAGGAATAAATTGTTTTCCGCTTCCTAAAGAAGATAAAAATAAAGGAGTATTCATTTTTTGTAATGCTCCACCATTTTTACTTAAAACAACACCAGTTCTTAAAATAGTAACAGGAATGTTTAAACTAGAGAATTGATTTGCAGATTTTTCCCATTCGATACATATTTTAGAAATAAAATCATTTCCAGGTGCATCATTTTCCGTGTAAATCTTATCTGTAGTAACTGCACCATAAAAATTAATTCCAGAAGAAGAAATAAAACCTTGCAAAGGAATATTTAATTTTTGAATATAGTTGTATAGTAAGTTTGCAGAAGAAACTCTACTATCTATTAATTCCTTTTTACGTTGGTTTGTCCATCTTTTATCAGCAATACCAGCTCCAGCTAAATGAATTATATAATCAAGTTTATCAAAAGCTTTTTCATCGATATAATTTGTATCTAAATCCCATTTAAAATGATTCCCTTTTTTAGGAGATCTAGTTAAAATGTATACATCGTGATTTTTCTCTTTTAGCTTCTTTTCTAATAAAGTTCCAACTAGTCCAGTACCGCCAGTTAATAAGATTTTTGCCATACTGTAAAAATAAAGAAAACCATAGTAGTTTACTATGGTTTTCTTAAAATTAAATATTTAAAACGTTAATTACTTGATTTCCTTTAAGGTATTCGTAATTAAAAGTTTTAATTGATTTTTATGAGCTTTGGTAGCAATGTTACCAGTTCCATTACTTACCCAAGATTTAATATTCTTTAGGTTGTATAATGCCATTGCTTTTGCAGCATTTGTATATCTATTTTTCCCTCTTCCGTTTACCATACTCAATAACATTTTAGTGTATTGTGTTTGTAAATTTTGACGGAAAGAGTTTACAGATCCGTAAATATCATTTTTGAAAACAGCATTGTTTAAGTCTGACATAAATTCTGAAAGACGGTATTTGTTTCCGTATAACTCAGAATCACTAATACGTTGTAATGTATTTGGATGTAAAATATGAGCTAACACTCTAGTTTGATATGATAAAACTTGAGCGTGAATTTTAGGATCTTCTGGTCCACTAAAGAAGTTATACCCACGTCTTTGTCTAGCTAAGAAATTATATAACTCTTTAGGAGCTTTAAATGCATTTGGAGCAAAAATGTAAGTTTTTAACGCATTCATTGCTCTTTTTTGATCTGTGTAACTAACAGGAGTATATGGTTGAGTTTCTCCTGGCTGTCCAGCCATAGCTCTATCTACATACACACCACCAATAAATCTAGAAATAACATCACCAGCTCTTGCAGCTTGTCCGCTTAACACATAATATGCATTTCTTAATTCTTGATAAGATTCACCAGTTCTTGTTAATTTAGCTTTAATGTTTTTCTTAACGTTATTTGCTAATTTAATACGATCGATAGAATATGAGATTTGATCGTTAGATAAATCACCAGTCATTACTCTTGGATCAATTGCCTTTCCAGGAGAACGCATATCATCAGCGTCATTACCAAAAATTAACTCTGGCTTTGTAGATTGCGCTAATAAAGCATCCATTTCAGTTTTGTTTCCAAATGGAGTATAACCAAATTGAATTGCCCAAACATCATAAGGACCAACAGCTGTATCGTAATATTGACCTTGTTTTGCAGGATCTAGAGTTAAGTTAATTGCAGCATAATCCATAACAGAACCTGTTAAACATTTTCCTTTGATAAATTCAGGATTGGCTAATTCAGCAGGAGAAAATAACTGACTTGCTTTCATGTTGTGGTTTAACCCTAAAGTATGTCCAACTTCATGCATAATTAAAGCAATCATAGCTTCTTTTTTCATTCCTTCCATTTCCATATCAGAAGCACCAGTAGCAGCTAATACAGTTTTACCAAACATAGTGTTTTCGTGCATTACATGTCCTGCAGAACACAATAAATGATTGTCTTTATTTAAGAATAAATTTTCATGTGTTTCTTCTTCTGAAGATGAAGCAGCAGCAGCGTTGAATATTTTATCTAAACGAACTCTATTTGTAAAGTGAACATATTCTAACATAATATCAGCACCTAAAATCTCTCCAGATCTAGGATTAACAAAACTTGGTCCGTATCCACCAAAAGGAGGGTTAGGAGAAGAAGTCCAACGTAAAACATTGTAACGAACATCACCAGCATCCCAGTTAGCATCATCAGGCTGTACTTTTACAACCATAGCATTTTTAAAACCTGCTTTTTCAAAAGCAACATTCCAAGCTAAAACACCTTGTTTAATTGTTTCTCTCCATTCTAATGGAGTAGAATTTTCGATCCACCAAGTAATTGGAGTTACAGGTTCAGAAACAGCTGCGCTAGGATCTTTTTTAACTAATCTCCATCTGTGTACAAAATCTCTGTAATTAACTGTACCCGTACTAGTCATGTCATTTACTTGAGTTGTAAAATAACCAACTCTAGGATCATCAAAACGAGTTTCATATCCATCTTTCGGCATGTTCATAAAAGTATGGAACACTTTAATAGACACATATCTTCCATCAGTTACAGCAGAACTTCCTCCGTTTAATACTGAAGGATTGTTATATACATACTCAGTTTTAATATTTGTGTTTTCAGGATAGTTTTTGATAGAATTTACTTTAGATTTATTCTTATCAAAACGACCTAATTTAAAAGCGAAAGGAGATCTTCCTGGAAAACTAGGAGCTTTAATTCTAGTTAAAGCTTCAGATAGAAATAATCCACTTGCATCAATTAAATATTCTCCTTTTTTATCGTCAGACGCTAAAACTTTTGCACTTGCAATAATTGCATCACTTGTATTTGCTTCAGCAGATTTAGCGATAGCATTGTTTTTATCAAAGTAAAAAGAAGTATTTGGAGCAACAAACTCTATTTTGTTGAAATATTTCTTGATATGAAAAATACTTGATCCTCTATATGAACCTCTAAAAGCATTTGCTTCAGTTACACCATCTGCAATTTGAGAGAAATAAATGTAGTCTTTATTTAACTGATCTTTTTTTACTAATAATTTTACTGATCCTGTTATTGAATCTTGAAAAATAGTGAATAAACCTTCTATTTTAGTACTCTTTTTGGTAAGGTCAGCAATAGTTTTTTTAGGCTTTTTCTTTGGTTTCTTAGGCATTTCAGTTTTTGCCTTCCCTTTGTCTTTTTTCTTTTTTCTTCTTTGCGCATCGATATCGCTACTACTTAAAAGTAATAATGCCAAGAAGATAGATAATACTAATCTTGGTTTTTGTGTAAACATCATACTATGTTTTTTGAATTGATTTTTCTAATGGATTGTAAAAATATTATTAAAATCGTTAAAAACTTGTTAATGATTTAATAAATCGTTAGGTACGGCTTTTAATATTTTGTTTACACAATTCAATAATTTTATCTATTCTGTTGTTTCTAGTATGTTCTCTTTTGGCCATAAATAACCAATAGAGATAGTTTTTTCGATACGAAGGAGCGAAGTTTTTATAATTATTAAAAGCAATTGGATTTGTATCAAAGGATTTTTGTAAATCTTCAGGAATAATTAAGTTTTCTACATCATCTAAAAGCGACCAACTTCCATTTTCTTTAGCAATTTGTATGGATTTTAATCCGCTTTCTTGAAGTAAATTCTGATCAGTTAATTCAATAATATAGCTTTTGTTAAGCTTACTCCAAACACTTTTAGGTTTTCTAGGTGAGAAGTATTGTTGTCGTTTACCATTCCCTAAACTTTTTACAGTTGAATCTATCCAGCCAAAGCATAAAGCAACTTTCACAGCTTCTTCCCATCGCATGGAAGGGATTTTTGTTTCAATTTTATAAAAAATCAAATACACCCCTTGAGATGTATTATGATTTTCTAATAACCAATTATACCACTCTTGATCAGTTTTAAAGTATAATTGTATTTTTTCAGACATTAACGAATAATTTTAGAAGGGAAACTAACAATACTTTCATGACCGTTTTCACCAATAGCACTTACACCAAAGAAAAAGTTGTCGACGACAATTCCGTCAAGTACAAATTCATTCACATTTTCCACATATTTGAAATGATCCCAAGTAGGAGAAGTGGTATCACGCCAGTAGATTTTGTATCCTTTAGCACCTTTAACAGCATCCCATTTAAATTTTGCAGAAGCTTCTACAATACCACCAATACCAACATTTTTAGGTGAAGGAGGAGCAGCGGCAATACTTGCTAAGTTAATTGCATTTACAGCGGTTAGTTTTTTTGCGTATTCAAAATTTACGAATTTAAAACGATCGCCATATTCAATTCCATTTTCAACACGAATGTCTTGATGTTGTTGTGTGTAGTTTTCGTGAGCTTCCATAATTCTAATTCCTGCAAAACCAGCATCATTAAAAGGTCTGTGATGTCCTCCACGACCAAAACGATCCAATCTATAAATCATTTTTGGATTCATCTCAGGCATGTAAGTCTTAGTAGTTTTATAAATATATCGAGCAAGTTGTCTAGAAATTCCATCCACTTCACCACCGTAAAAACGACGTGCTCTTCTTTGCTGAGCAGTTTCTGTAGGAGGAACTGGTTCAGAAAAAATCCTGAAAGTTCTATTGTCAATTACACCATCGACACCTTTTATATTACCAATCATATCGTTATTCATAACACCAACAATATTCCATCCTTTGTCTTTAGCATATTTAGCTAATCCTTTTCCTCCAAATAAACCTTGTTCTTCACCAGAAAGTCCAACATAAATAATACTGTTATCAAATTTATATTTACTTAAAACTCTCGCAGCTTCTATTGCACCAGCCATTCCTGTAGCGTTATCATTTGCTCCGGGAGCATTGTCTGTATAATTATTTGGATCTGTAATTCGTGAATCAATATCACCACTCATTACGATATAATTATTCGGATTTTTAGTTCCTTTTTGAATAGCAACTACATTTACAACCCAAACATCTTTAGTAATTCTTTGATTTGTTCCTTTTTTTACTAAATCTTTCTGATAAAAAACATCTAAACAATTGTTACACTCTTTAGAAATTGTTTCGAATTCTTTTTTTATCCAGCGTCTAGCAGCACCGATTCCTCTAGTATTCGATACAGTATCACTTAAGGTGTGTCGAGTTCCAAAATCAGCAAGTGTTTTAATATCTGCTTTTATTCTTTCCGCAGAAATATTATTTATAATGTCATAGATTTTAGTGTCGGTTTGAGTATAGGAAGTAATAGTTAAGAATAGCAATGCTATTGATAAGAATTTATTCATTTGTAATTAAGTTTGTTTTTCTAAAAATACAAAAGAAAAAAGGGAATGCATTTTTAATACATTCCCTTAAACAGATTCTATAATGATGTTTAATTTTATTCTTTATCTAATCTTTTTGTAAGATAGAAACCTAAAAGTAATGCTCCACCACCACATAAAAAGATAGAAGAGGTATAAAAAACTTCAGCCGAAATTCTAACTTGTTGTTCGATTCTACCATCGATAAAGTTTTTAGGCGGACTAGCAAAATGGTAACTTAAAATAGATCCTAATAAAATACCAACTCCAATTCCCATTAGTAATAAAGCGAAATTAAGTATGATAATTCTTCCTGTTAATGTTGATTTTTTAATTTCTCCTTTAGCAAATATTTTAGCTTCCATTCCTTTTTCAATTAAAGCTAAACGTTCTCTATTTCTTGTAGAATAAAACAGGTAGAAAATTCCGAAGACTACTGAGAAAAAAGAAAGAAATACGATAACTACTTCCATATGTAATATATTTTAAATGATTTTTAATGTGTTTGTAGTTGAGACAGTATGATTTTAAAAAAGGTTACAGTTTTTTTCTAAAAAAGATTTTTAATTTTTTTGTAACCTTTTTAAATTGTTCGCTGTCTTACGGGAAATGACTATCAACAAGGACCAAAAATACATAACTAAAACCTTAGCAGGTGAAACAAATGCTTTTTCTTTTTTAATAGAAAAGTATAAGGTAATGGTCTTTAGTTTAGCTTTTAAAATGTTAAACAATAGGGAAGAGGCAGAAGAAGTTTCTCAAGATACTTTTATAAAAGCTTATAAAAATTTGAGTAAATTTAAAGGAGAATCTAAATTTTCTACTTGGCTATATAAGATTGCTTATAGAAATTGTTTAGATGTTGTGAAGAAAAATGAAAAAAGATATCTTACAGCTACTATTGATGAAGTAACTGAAAATAAAGTTAAAAGTACAGATGATATTTTAACTAAAATAGATAAAGAAGAACGATCTAAATTATTGAAAGGTTGTTTACAAAAATTACCAGAGCAAGAACGTTCTTTGTTATGGATGTTTTATTTTGATGAGTTTAGTTTAAAAGAAATACAAGAAGTAACTACATTATCAGTAGCGAATATTAAAGTTACATTGCATAGAGGAAGAAAGAAATTATTAGCAATAATTAATAGAAGTGTAACTTCTGAATTAATTGATAATTATGGAAGATAATAAAGATTTTGAAGCATTAGATTCGTTTCACGAAAAGTACATAAAGGAGATTGAACAAGAAGTTCCGTCAATTGATTTTACCAATAACATTATGAATGTTATTTTAGAGGAAGAGACTCAAAAAGCTTTAACTTTTGAGTATACACCTTTAATATCTAATAGAGTTTGGTATGCTTTATTAGTGGTTTTTATAGTAGTTATTTTATATGTTTTAAGTCTATCTCCATCTGCAATGTTTCCTAAGTTGAACATTAGTTTCGAACTTCCAGAAATATCTCTATTCAGTAATTTGAATTTGATATCATTATCAACTAATATGACCTATGTATTAGTTCTGATTTCATTTTTAGTTTTAGGTCAATTTTATTTCTTGAAAAAACGATTTGAATCTATGTTTAAGGTTTAAGTTTTTGTTTATTAAAATGTTATGGTTTTGTTTTGATTAAGTCTTTTTGTTAAAATCTGTTAAAAAAAGTTTATATTCACAGGAATAACTAAAAGAATAATCCTTATGAAAAAAAACTTTTTAATCGTACTAGCTTTTTCATTTATAGCTCTTGCTTGCGGAGATAAGAAAGCAGAGGAAGAGAAGAAAAAAGCAGTTGAACTAGAACAAAAAATAGAAGCAGTTGACAAAGAAGTAGATCAAGATGTAGAATCGCTACAGAAAGAAGCTGATGAAATAGAAAATGAATTAAAAGCATTAGATAACTTATAAAATAAAGAATATGAAATTTTCAAAATATATATTAGTTGTTTTTCTTATTGGTTTTATAAGTACAACATCAGCTCAGCAATCAAAAGCAGAAAAGAAAGCTAGAAAAGAACTAGCTAAAGAGAAAAAAGCTGCCATGAAAGAAAAGAAGGCAGAGATGAAGGAAAAGAAAAAAGAACTTAAAGAGAAAAAGGCTGAGATTAAAGCAGAGAAGAAAAAGCTGAAAGAAGAGAAAAATGAAATTTTAGGAGCTCATAAAGAAAAGATGAAAGGTATGTCTAAAGAAGAAAAAAAGGCGTACTTAGAAGCGAATCCTGAATTAAAAGAAAAGTTGGCAACTTATAAAGAAGCTACTAAAGAAAAACGTAAAGAATTAAAAGCTAAGAAAAAAGCTTATAAGAACGAAAAAGCAAATGCAGTTCAACAAAGAATTGAAAATAAAAAAGAGAAGATTGCTTTTTACGAAGAAAAAAATATAAAAGCTAAAACTAAAATAGCTAAAACTAAGGAACGTTTAGAAGCTCAGAAATCATCTGGAGAAATTACTGAAGAGCAGTATAATGAGAAGATGGCAAAGGTTACTAAGATTCAAGAGAGAATTCAAAAGCACGATGAAAAAGTGTTGAAGATGAAATCTAAATTAGCCAAGAGCGAAGAAAAGTTAGAGAAACTAAGCTCTAAGAAAAAAGAAGAATAAGATTTTATATTTACAAAAGTCAAGCACCTAAATATTTAGGTGCTTTTTTATTGGTTTTAAAATCAGTGTTTTATAATTAAAAATTGTTATATTTAAACATAACAATTAATAGAAGACAACCCCTTTGAAGTTTTGTAGCGATTAATAACGAAAGACTTCAAACAAATCACTAAAGCATATGAAATATTCTAAAGGTTTGCTTGTAGCATGTTTACTAGGTTCTTTTATATTAGTAAATGCTCAAGAAACAAAACAAAAAGAAGTAAAAAAAGTAGTTAAGAAAACAGCTGTTGTTAAAAAAAGTGAACAGAAGAAAAAAACTTTAGTTCAGGCAAAAACAACAAGAAATCAAGATCCAAGAGCAAAAACATTAAAAATCGTTAAAGCGAAGTCAAAAGTAAAAAAGAAAAATGACGATACTACGATATTAAAAAAAGAGAAAAATTAAAAGACTCTTCAAATTAATACATTTCTTAACTTCTGATTCTCCATGAAAATCAGAAGTTTTTTATTGTCGTAAGAATCGAACAGTTGTAATTTTACCGTTATTAACTTCATAAATAGCTACAGTTTTAAAGCTTTTACCATTTACGGTAACTTGTTCTTCATCTATAACTTTATTTCCTTTAATAATTCGATTTAAAATCTTGCAGTGTAAATCTTTTACGGTTTTAAACATTGGTCCGTAAACCATTTTCATTTTCTCTTTACCTTGATAATTAAGTTTATCTAAATATGTATACACTTTTACATCATCGCTAAAAGTAGAAAGAAATGTTTTTAAATCTCTTTTGTTGTAAGCTTCTAATTGTTTTTGAACGATATGTCTTGGAGATTCTTCAGCAACAAAAGCAATTTGTGAACCATCATCACTTACAGTAATTCTAGTAATGTTATTAATTTCTTCGTTTGTTGATCTGTAAAATAAAGACCATCCTTGATCTTTCTTCGGGTGATATTTAAAAATTACATTCTTACTAGGAATTAATAAAGTTCCGTCAGGTAACCAGCATACATCTTGATTTTCAATTGTACTGGTAATTAATTTCGTTTCTAATGTTTTAGGGTTCAAAGACCAAATATCCCATCTACCACCATTTTTCTTCATGAAACTAACCAGGTCAGAATTTGGAATTTTATGAAAAGAACGTCCTACATTTTTAAAAATAGGCGTGTTTTTTTGTGTTTTAATATTACTCACATTCAATTCTAAAGAATCACTAACAATGGCTGAAGAAACAACAGTGTTATTATCGTACCACAAAGGATAAGCGATCACTAAATCTTTGATCAATTCTTTATCTTTTCCTGTGTTAATATTGTATTCATAAAAACGTTGTTTTCCGTCTTTATCTAATCGAACAGCAGAAACATTTTTAGAATTTGGTATTCTCTGAGGAGAATACTCACCACCATTAGGTGTATTATTTATAAAAGTTACAGATCCGGTTCTAATATCGTATTTAGCAATATCTGTTTGTTTATTTCTGGTAGAAGAAAATATTACAGTAAAATCGTCGTAGAAATGCGGTTGATTATCGTAAGCTTTATTATTAGAAATATTTCTACCATTAGTTACTTTCCATTCTTTACCTTTTTTTTTGATATCAAATAAATATACCTCAGTATTTAATTGTGCAAAAGAAATAATAGGGAAGAATAACAACAATAACTTTTTCATAAAAAATAATTTGAGACCTTAAAAATACTAAAACTGAATTCAATAGAGAAATTAGATCTAAATTGATAGATAAAAACAACTCTAAATATTGAATTTACTGAACTATTCTTTACTTAAACATAATGTTAAGATTGTTTTTTATTCAGTAAAAGAGCTTTAATTTTACTCGTTTATTCACATAGTAAAGTGCGCATATGAAATTTTTAAAACTTATAATTCCGGTATTTTTAATAAGCTTATTCGTTGTTAATTGTAAAAACAAGGAAACAAAAAAAGCTGAAATTGAAAAAGTAGAGAAAGTTAATTCAAGCAAGAAAAATCTTGATATAATTACTTCTTTTGAAGCTTGGAAAAAAAATCCAGTTCCTTTAATAAGTGCACATAGGGGAGGACCTTATCCAGGTTTTCCAGAAAATGCTATTGAAACTTTTAATAATGTAGCAGAACAAGCTTCTGTGGTTATTGAATGCGATGTGGCTATGTCTAAAGACAGTGTTTTAGTATTAATGCATGATAATAAGTTAAATAGAACAACAAATGGAGAAGGACCAATTCAGGATAAAACTTATAAAGAATTACAAGGTTTAAAGTTAGTAGATAATGAAGGAAATATTACTGAGTTCAAAATCCCAACATTAGACGAGGTTCTAACTTGGGGTAAAAACAAAGTATTATTTACTTTAGATATTAAGAGAGGAGTTCCTTTTGAAAAAGTAATAGCAGCTGTTGAAAAACATAAAGCTATAGATTATGCAGCCATTATTACATATAGTGTTAACGATGCTACTTTGGTACATAGTTTAAATAAAGAAGTTATGATTTCTGTTTCTGCAGGAAACGACGGTGCATTAGAGCAAATAGAGAAAGCAAATTTACCAGCAGATAAATTATTAGGTTTTGTAGGAACTCGTCAACCAGAATTAACTCATTACGAAAAACTTAAAGAAAAAGGAATTAAAACGATTTTAGGAACTTTAGGAAACCTTGATAAAAGTGCTGTTGCTAAAGGAGATGATAGTATATACTTAACCTATATAAAAAATGGAGCTAATATTATAGCTACAGATCGTCCTTTAGAAGTGGCAAAGGTTTTAAATAAACAATAAGTTAAATCATAGTTTTTATATAGTTTGAAGGAAGATACCCTGTGTGTTTTTTAAAAGCTTTTCTAAATGAATCAGAACTTTTATAGCCTAATTCATTAGCTATACTTGCAATACTATAATTCTTATATTTTTTATCATATTCAAGTTTTTTCACAACGTATTCTATTCTTAAAGTATTTATATATTCATTAAAACTTTTTTTATAATGTGAATTAATAGCTTTTGATAGATAAGTAGTATTCGTATTTATTTTTTTTGCAGTATTGTAAGCATTACAATTGATATCCAAAAAGAACTTAGTTTTTTCTAATACTTTTAAAGCTTCAATTATGTATTTAACAATTTCGGGTTTTATTGTTACTTCTTTCTTTTTTTCTGTTTTTGCTTGAATTTTAATTAAATTCTGTATTGAGAGTATATGTAATTTTTCTTTTGTTTTCTTGTCGTAGTAAAAATATAAGATAGAAATTAATAAGCTTACTACTAATAGACTAATGATAATATTTAAATAATCAATTTTATGCGAAGTATCGTTTTTTTCGATATTGAGTTTTTGTAATTGATATTTATAATTTACTCTTTCATTTTCTCGTATTACTTGTGAAACTGAATCTAAAAGATTGTTTAGCTCTTTCTTAGCTTTATTATGATGATTGTAATAGAAACTTGAACTTTTAAAATCTTGTATTTTTTCATAAGCTTTAGCTAAAAGTAAAAATTCAGGACTTAGCCATGGATAATCTTCGTTATTTATATTTTTAAAGTCCTTATGGCTTTCAATGGTCAAAATAGTTTTATAAAATTCATTTTGATGAAAGTACGTGCTAACTAGGATAAAATGATTAAAATAATTCTGCTGATTATTTTTAGCCTTATCTAAATAATTTTCAGAGACCCTTTTATTATTTAATCTTGCAGGTATATGCATTTAAAAGAAACATTCTTGGAAGAAATAAAGTATCATTTATAGTTCTGATTTTTGAACTATAGATTTTGTTATACTTAACAATTGAATCTATTTTTTGTGGTTCATTTAATATATAATGACGTAAAATTAACTCAAGTGTTCTTGATTTATAGATTAAAATATCCTTATTAATATCCTCTGTAACTTTTTTTGTTTCTAATTCATTATATAGTTTTTTTAGATCATTTAAACCTTTAGTTTTATCTATTGTAAAAGAAAAAATATAGGCTTTATATAGTTTTGAAATAATTTCTGCAACTTGATCTTTTTCTATTATTGCAAGTTCTAAACTACGATCAAATTGATTTAATGATTCTGACCATTTTCCTCTAAAATACGTTTTATAAGCTGTTAAGAGATGTAGTTTTGCTTTATATGGATAGTTTATAAGTTTAGATTCGGCAAATTTTTCATAGTTCTTTAAAGCTAATCGATAAGCTTTTTCTCCTTTTTTCATACTAATAAATGCTTCTAAAAAAAGAAGGTCTCCTTTCAATTGATAATTATTAGTTTTTTCAATATTGTAGGTTATTATATCTACAATGTTCTCAATTGATTTATAGTTTTTCTGTTGATGGTTTTCTAATACTTGATATAAAGAGAATCCAGTTAAACTTTCAAAAGAATCAAATAATCTAAAGTTTTCATTTTGAGTATAACAATTCGTAATAGAAAAATAAATAGCAATAATTAAAATAGAGGCGTGTTTCATATACTAATAAGTAGGCTAGTAATAGCTAACGTAACATTTTAAATTATAAAAAAAGAGATAAGAATATCTCTAAACACATAAATTTATAAATATAGGTTTTAGTTCTATTAAGCTTGTAGTACTTGATTCTGTTGATTTTTAGTTTGTTGAAGCCACTAAATTTATAAAATTATGAATGTACATTTTGTAAAATTTTAATGGTTGTTTTTTCTTTGAAGTGGAAAAGAAAATTATTGCAATAGTATTCTCAATCTATTTTTCGCGAAGAAAGACATTAAAGTGCTTTATGTCTCAAAATAATAAGGCTATAACTTTTACTTAAATAATTCGAAATATGAAAAAATCGATATTGAACTTAGGAAAACCATTAACAAAAAAAGATCAGAAGCAAATACAAGGAGGAAGATTTAGAGATCCAGATGAAAGTCCAGGAGGTAATCCATGTGGTTTTATGACTTGCATGAATAAATTTGGAAGATGCGCAATGTGTTCTTTTGATGAATGGTATGCAAATGAATGGGGATATAATACAAATAACAATTAAAAAAATAGAAATGAAAAATTCAATAATAAACTTAGGTAAAATAATTAGTAAAGAATCTCAAAAGGAAATAAAAGGAGGGTTACGTCACTTCTTCGGACATGAATGTAAACAACATGGCGATTGTACCAATCCAGATCATGATTTCTCTGCCTGTTGTTCTGGTGTTTGTGTACATGGAATTTCACAAGCACATCTTCAGGGTTTAACTTGTTTACACTAAAAAAAGAAAGAGAAGTTTTAAAACTTCTCTTTTTCTTATTTTTTAATTACATTATTTTAATGATGAAATCCATTTATCGATTTTATCTTCCAGTAAAGCTAATGGAATACAACCAGTTTCTAAAACTTTATTATGAAACTGGCGAATATCAAATTTATTACCAAGCTCTTTTTTAGCTTTAGCTCTCAATTCTCTTATTTTTAGCTGTCCGATTTTATAAGACAGAGCCTGTCCAGGATTAGCCATGTAACGTTCAATTTCAGAAATAATACTAGCTTCACTTTCTGCTTCATTTTCTAAAGAATATTGAATAGCTTTTTCACGACTCCAACCTTTTGCATGTAATCCAGTATCAACTACTAAACGAATTGCTCTGTGCATTTCCATACCTAACATTCCGAAATATTGATAAGGATCGGTATATAAACCTAATTCTTTACCCAAGTTTTCAGTGTATAAAGCCCAACCTTCACCATAAGCACTATACCAAAGTGTTTTTCTAAAGTCTGGTAAGTCTTCATTTTCTTGAGTTAATGAAATTTGATAATGGTGTCCAGGAATAGCTTCATGTAAAAATAAAGCTTCATCAGAGAATACATTGTATTTAGAAGCGTCTGGAATTGGTGTGTAAAAAACACCAGGACGAGTTCCGTCTAAAGAACCAGGATTGTATTCTGCACTTGCAGAAGCTTCTCTAAATTTTTCTGTTTGCTTAACTATAAATGGAGTTTTAGGCTTGTTGTCGAATAATTTTTCTAACTGAGGCTTCATTCTCTCATGGATAGCATTAAAGTTATCTATGATTTGTTGAGGTTCGGTATAAGGCATTAACTCTTTGTTATTTCTTACGTAATCGAAAAAAGCTTTTAAATCACCTTTAAAGCCAACTTGTTCTTTTACTTTTTCCATTTCAGATAAAATTCTAGCAACTTCTTTTAATCCAAGTTCATGAATTTCATCAGCAGTCATAGTCGTAGTAGTATAGTTTTTTATCGCGTGATCATAATATTCTTTACCATCAGGAATAGCGTTAATACCACTTGCATCTAAACCAGCATTTAAATATTCGTTATTTAAGAAATTATATAAACTTTTAAAAGAAGGAATTAATTTAGAACTAAGTACATTGTAACTTTCAGTTTCAATTTTTGTGATGTCAGCTGCATCTAAATCCTTAGGAATATTTTTAAAAGGAGTATTAAATAAATGATCTTCAATTTTTGTTTCAGCTAATACTTTGAATTGAGGAATAACCTTTTTGATTAATGATTTTGGTAACACATAACCTTCTTTAATTCCTTGTTGCATTCTTTGTTTAGCAGTTTGTAACCAAGTGTTGAAACCATCTAATCGTTTTAACCAATTGTTATAATCATCTGCAGTTTTAAAAGGTTGTGCGCCACTTCCACTAGCTAACTGTCCGACAGTTAAATTGATTGTCCACATTTGATTGATTGGAAGTAATTGTTCGTTTTTAAAACTCATTTGTTTTAACATCATGTCACAATCCCAAGCTAAAACAGCTTTACTCATTTGCTGACTTTCGGTTAGTTTATCATCAGAATAATCTTCAAGTTTTACTTTTATTCCAGTAAAAAAATCTTTTGCTTTTAAAGCATATTCATCAGATAAAAAATTAGGAAATTGATCGTTAAAACGATTATCTCCTGCATATGTAGCATTAATAGGATTTAATTCTAACTTTCCTTCGTTATATTCTTTTAGTAACTGATTAAATTCTTGGTTGGGAGTTGTTTTAGTAACGGCTTCTTTTTTAGATTCTGTTTTACAAGAAACTAATATTAAAAAGCAAGCGCTTACAGATAAGAATAATTTTTTCATCGTTAATTATTTGTGGTATAACACAAATATATTGAAAGTAATTTTTGAGTTACTTATATTTTAGTTGTTAAATATCAATTTCAAGCTACATTTCTATAGAACCTTGAAACATTTTTTTATAGCTTTTACTTACTCTAAAATTAGTGTTACTACCTGTAATCTTTACATCCATTTCTCCATAATTTGAAGAAATTATTTCTTCTATAAAGTTGGAATTGATTATAGTAGATCTGTGAATTCGTATAAACATTTTAGAGTTTAATCTTCTAATGATACTTGATAAAGATTCTCGAAGTAAGTATTTCTTTTTTTCGGTATACATTTCTATGTAATAACCAGAAGCAATAATGTATTTGATAGAATGAATATCGATCAGAAAAATCTTATTTCCAGATTTTACGGTTAGTTTTTTATCGACTGCATTTTTATTACTATCAATTGCAGACATGATATTTTGCAAGTTTACACTTAAAAGTTTTTCTCTTCTTTTATGATCTAAAACTTTGGTTAGAGATTTTAATAAACGATTGTCATCGTAAGGTTTTAATAAGTAATCAAAGGCTAAATAATCGAAAGCTTTATAAGCAAACTCATCATGTTCGGTAACAAAAATAAATAAAGGTTTGTTCGTTAATAATGTTTGATCGATTACATCAAAACCAGAAATATCTTGCATCTTAGTTTCTAAAAAAACAACATCAGGTTTTAAATAGTTCATTTGTTTTAAAGCTTCTGTTCCGTTAACAAAACTTCCAACAACATCTACTGAATCATATGTTTTGAGTAGGTTCTCAATTCTTGTTCTTGCTGAGTTTTTCTCATCAATAATAATAGCTGAAATATCCATAGAAATTTTACATTAAAGAGAAGAACATCTAGATTGATAATTACGGAATAAATATGTGCTTAGCAATAGCACTTTTAATAGTTTTCATTTGTATTAAGGATTGCAATTTTTAGTAATTTTCCTCAGATACTTCTTCTTTTAGTTATTAAATAGTTGATTTACAATTGATAATTTTACAATATAATTTTTACACATTTCATTTGACTTTTTATGTTCACTTTTGCTTTTAGGGATAGCCAAATGATAACATATCGAAGATACTAAATCCCCTTTTTTATTAGTGTTAAGATGAGTGAAAGTACCTTTTCAATGAGTAAACGAACCATTACTGAATTTGGAACAAAAGAAAAAGGATACTTTTGAGTATCCTTCTCTAAAAAAAATATTATGAATTTATTATTTCATGATTGGAATAGAAAAACCAATACCAGTAGTTATACCTGTCCAATCTGAAGTAACTTCATTGCCATTACTATCAAGTAAATGAGCTTCTGGAATATCTTCAAATTTTAGTTTTCCACTAAAGTATGCATCAAAACCAACAAAAGCTCTTAAATAGAAAAATGAAATGGGTACTTTATAAGTCAAAAGAATGCCAGCTCCAAAATCTACAGAGTTAAAGTTAAATTTTTCATTAATAACCATATTACTAATGCGACTTTCATTAATTAATTCTAAATTTGAAAATGTAATTAAACCTTTAGCGCCAAGTAAAAGATCTCCTTTACCTATTTCTGATATACTTTTTTCATACATTCCTCCAATAGTAGATCCTTTTACCTCATTGGTTAGGCGAATAAAACCTGAAAAATCTGAATATGATGATTTTGCTCCAGATACTTTATGACTGTAAAAGAAAGTAGTGTTTATACTATTTACTTTAACACCAAAACTAAAACCATAATTAGAATTGAAGTGATCTGTGATTTGGACTCCATTTAAAGGAATATCATCAGTTAATTCTTGATGAAAATCTTTTAAAGATTGATTAGTTAAGAATCCGTAGTTAAAATCAGAAGTGAGTTCTAATTTTTGTCCGAATAAGCTTACAGTGCTTATCAAGATAAGCAGTATAGTTAATTTTTTCATGTGCAATTTATTTAATAGTTCTCTATGTAAATTCCTTTAGTATGTATTACTCTGTTGTTTAAAAGGTGTAATCTATAATCTCGATCTTCATTAACGAAAGGAGGTTCGCTATTTTTGTTTGTTTCAGAAAAGAACGTTTTAAGTGTACCTGTAGACAAATCATAAATGGCATTATGTCCATTTTGTTGTGCTAATACTTTTTGAGATTGAACATCGAGATCAAATTTTGGTTCTATTCCGAAGTTGAAAGAAGTAGAAATATTGGTATTCAAATTGTGAATGAAAACTTCATCGCCTTTAGAATATAAAACTGTATCACCGTAAAATATTACTTTTGAATTACTGATTTCTGTTATTTTAACAAGCGCATCATTTTCAATTTTATATATAGTACCTATAGAAGTATTATAATCTGGGATATGAACGTATTTACCATCATTAGATAAATTACCACCATAAGAAGAAAATAGGAATGGTCTAAAATTTATCGGTCCTGAGTAAATTTCATTATTACTTGCCAAATTTTTAATATCTATTTTTCTTTCACGATTATTCCAAGAGAATAAGATATCACCTCTTTTTATCTGCCACCAATTAATTCCTCTATCGTTGGTATGGCTATCAATAACATTAAGTGTATTTTTATCAATCTCATAAGAACCATTTCTAGTATCTATATGAAAATTATAGTTTTCAGGATTTAGATGAAGTGATTTACGTGAAAATATAGAACTTAAACTTGTAATTTGTGGAATACTCTTTTTACGAATTAATTCCATTGAACTAGAGTATTCATATATACCATAACTAATCTCACTACCAGTTCTATCTTCACCTATTAAGGCGTAATATTTTTCTGTGATAGGATTATAAACAAAATCTAAAGAATAGAAATCATTATGTTCAAATGTTCCAAAAGTATTTCCATCTAAAGTAATATCGTAAATACTTAAAGTAGGAGGGTATTCTTGATCTTTAATAGGTCTTAGAGTGCAAGAATATTTTTTGCCAAATATATACGTTTCGTTAAAAGCTTTTTCACCACCATTACTAGAACCTAAAAAACTTTGTCCGAACGCGAAAAATCTAATGTTTTCAAAATTGTTGTATAAAGGATACTGTTCCCAAACTAATTTCATAGTAGAATTAGATTCATAAGAAATTTTAATATTTAACCATTCAGGTCCATATCTTAATGTTCTTTGTTGCCCTTTTAATTCGTTGTATTCACTTGTATATACAATTGAATAAGTAGCATAAGAATGAGAATCATACCCTCTTGAATTTGAGTTACCTTCAAAAATGATTGTATTTTCATCAATATATTTTTTCGAATTCAACATTTCACTTGTTAAAGGGATTTTCTTTTCACCATGTTTTTGCTCAATATTCAGGAAAGCATTTTCAAAATCTGTACTTGTAATTTCTCCCCATTCTATGCTGATACTACCATTTTCTACTCTTACCTCAGTTATTGCTGGAGGAGTAGCAGGATTACGTTTTACAATAAACTTAAATACTCTAGTTGTTTCTATAGTTTCTTCTTGAATTTGATCAGCTATACTTCGAGATCCTGATGTATGTTTGTGAACAATTTTAATCGTATGTTCGCCATCTGTATACCTGTCAGGAAATAATGTGAAGTTACCGATCCCATCATTCCATCCAGAACCTATTTGATCATTATCTAAGAAAACCTGAGATTCTAAAGTGATTTGATTAGTTGTTCCTTCGAACTTATATTCAAGTCTTTTTTGTTCATTTATAATGTCGTTTTCATTGAAATCGATAATAAATAAATTACTAGCGTCTGCAGACGGGATAATAATATTTGGTTCAAAATCATCAGAAAAATTATATGAACAACTAAAAAATAAAAAAGATAACAAGCATGTGATTACAAGCTTACTTTGGTTGTAAAGTTTCATAACATCAATTTTTAAAGCGCGCAAATATAATACAATTTGAATATTGAGCTTTAATAATTGATAATCTTTGTATTTAAAGTTAGCTGATAGTTAGATTTAATCTTTATAATACCAAAAAGGGATTTCGATTAATTTCATTAGAACTTCCTTCTTATCTTTTTTAGACCATTCAAGTCTACCGACTTTGAGTGTGTGTTTTCCTTCTGAAAAGTCTTTTAACGGAATAATAGTTTCAAATCCTAATTGGTTATTTACTTTAGAAATAATAAAATCAGATTTAAAAGATGTTGTATCAACTTTCACTTTATAGATTTCATTGAATGTTTTTAAGTAAGGAGTATGTAGACTATCTAAAAGTTTAAGTTTTCTTCTTGATCTATAATTAGATCGAAACATTCTACTGTTGATTCCTCTAACATCTTTTTGAGGCTGTAAATCTTTGTTTTTTTCAATTATAATGTCTTCAATCTTACTTTTAAAAACGATAAAGATTTTTAAATAAGATTTATCGATTACTTTCGATTCTATGGCTATGTCTCGAACATAATCATTCTTCTCATACGTGTTTAAGTAATGTCTGTTTTTAGCAAAATTTGCTGATGAATATGAATTATTTATAATATAATTTGACTGCACATTTTCAATAGAAGAAATAACCATAACCAGTATGTAGAAAGGAACTAGAAAGAATAAAAGTCTTTTACCGAACTTGTTGTCTAAAAAGTTATAAACTAAATGTCTGTATAAGAATGATAAAGTTAAAATACTGAAGATTCTATATACAGGAAAGTAAATTATTGATGTCCATTTTTTCTTCTTTAAATACCCTTGTGTAATAAAATCAATAAAGGTTAGGATTAAACCAAAAAATATAAAAATAGAAAGAAGTCCTTGTATAATTTTTATAATAAAATCAGGAATTGCAATTATTTTATCTAAAATAGTGATTAGTCCAAATGGTATTAAAAATGAAAAGAAAAAAGACAGAAAATAAAAAAGTACAATAAATGTAAGTGCAAATAATGTACTACAAATGTTTTCTAAATTAGAAATATATTTATCGAATGAACCTACTTTTTTTTCTAAATATGAAGTAAATTTTTTGCTGTAGTTTAAAACTTCATAATCAATATCTCCAGAGACATATCGTAAACCTACAGAACCAATCCATAAACCTCTAAATACAATATGTATGATTAGGTTAAAGATTAAAATCATACTAAATGAAGAAAGCATCATATAAAAGAATTCAGCAGGACTTTCGATAGCTTGAGCAGCACTAGTTTTATCCCTTAAAAACTCGATAGCTGAACCTAAAGCAACTATAGCAAAACCAGAAATAAGCAATTCTAATTGCCAACTTTCTTGTTGTAATTTATCTAACCATTGTTTAAACTTGATACTGGTATAGTTACTCTTCATAGTTTTTTATATAATTAGTATAGGTTGATAACACAATGTTACAAAAAAACCTCTTTGCATGTTTACAAAGAGGTTTGAAAATATATTTTAGACTGTTTAGTTCTTTATTATTTTTTTGATGGCAATCTTATTATTATCACCTTTAATCTTTACAAGATAAACAGCATTTGGTAAATCTGAGATATCAATTCTAGTGGATTTAGTCTTTAAAACTTCTTTACCTAAAACATCTACTAAAGTAACCTCTTTAATTATAGAAGAATCCGAATTTATAATATTAATTACATCATTAGCAGGATTAGGATATAATTTAAGCTTACTGTTGAATACTTCGTCATTAATACTATTTGTAGCTCTCTTTAAGTTTTCATCAAAAACTTTAACTATAGTTCCGTTACCACCATTAGTGATGTACATGTTACCTAAATAATCAGCCTCTAAATTTCTAGGGTCATCTAAATTTTCAGTAACATAATCTTCAGTAGTATTTGTTTCAGGATTATATTTTACAATCTTATCTGAACTAAAAGAACTTGAAGTATAGTAAACAATATCGTTAACAACTTCTACACCGATTATTCTAGCAGATCCGCTAGCAATAGTAGTTTTAGTACCATCGGTAGCAATTTTAAAAAGTTTTCTATCACTTCTATCAGCAACATATGCATTCCCTTTAGAGTCAAAATCTATACCAGCAACAGAGAAGAATCCATCTGCAAATATTGTCTCATTTTTATTAATATCAATTTTGTAAACTACACCATTGTCTGAAGTATAATATAATTCGTTATTATAAAATGTTATTCCGTATGGACCTTTATTAAATGCATCTACATATTCAGTAAGATTTCCAGTAGCATCAGAAATCATAATGTCATCAACAAAACCTTGCGCTGCAAATAAAGTATTACTTCCGTTGAAAGCAATATCATTCAGTCTGAAACCAGAAGCAGCAAATTCAGTGCTAGTACCACTAGGATCTATTTTATAAATTTTACCTGAATCATGTTCAGAAACATATACTTCATTGTTTGTTGTTACCGCTATTCCTTCAAGAGAAGTGAATCCGTTTGCAAAAACGGAAATTTCCTTACTTTTAATAAATATTGCTGTTACGGTTTTATCCGCATCCATTGTAATGGTTAATGGATTTGTGGTTCCCGAAGCATCACCTGACCAACCATCAAATTGATAACCAGCGTTAGGAGTTGCAGTTAAAACCACATCAGTTCCGAAATCATAAGTTCCAGCAGTTGGAGTATTCGGATTTCTAGAAATAGTTCCGTTAGTAGCATTAGTAGTTAAGGTATGCTGAATTTTACTAAATACTGCAGTTACAGTTTTATCGGCATCCATTGTAATAGTTAATGGATTTGTAGTTCCTGAAGCGTCACCTGACCAACCATCAAATTGATAACCAGCGTTAGGAGTTGCAGTTAA
>NZ_CANMAX010000011.1 GCF_947495995.1 uncultured Tenacibaculum sp. | reverse complement strand
ATGGTTGTATTTCTGGGGCGACTACAATTGTTATTGATCCTGCATTAACAACACCAGCTGCACCAGTTGCAACACATGTAGATCCGACCTGTTTAGTAGCAATCGGAAGTATTAATGTCACTAGTCCAGTAGCAACTTCAACATATACCTTAACAGGAATAACGCCTGTAGTTGCTGCGCAAACTGGAACTAACTTTACAAGATTAACCTCAGGAACTTATGAATTAACAGAGACAAATGCGGACGGTTGTATTTCTGTGGCGACTACGATTATTATTGATCCTGCATTAAGAACACCAGCTGCGCCAGCTGCAACACATACTGATCCAACCTGTTTAGTAGCAACAGGAAGTATTACCGTCACTAGTCCAGTAGCAACTTCAACATATACCTTAACAGGAATAACTCCTGTAGTAGCAGCGCAAACAGGAACTAGCTTTTCAACTTTAGCTCCTGGAACGTATGAATTAACAGAAACAAATTCGGATGGATGTGTATCTACGACAACTACGATTGTTATTGATCCTGCATTAACAACACCAGCTGCGCCAGTAGCAACACATGTAGATCCAACCTGTTTAGTAGCAACTGGAAGTATTACTGTCACCAGTCCAGTAGCAACTTCAACATATACCTTAACAGGAATAACACCTGTAGTAGCTGCTCAAACCGGAACTAGTTTTACAACCTTAGCACCAGGGATTTATGAATTAACAGAAACAAATGCAGACGGTTGTATTTCTGTGGCGACTACGATTGTTATTGATCCTGCATTAACAACACCAGCTGCGCCAGTTGCAACACATGTAGATCCGACCTGTTTAGTAGCAACAGGAAGTATTAGCGTAACTAGTCCAGTAGCGACTTCAACATATACCTTAACAGGAATAACACCTGTAGTAGCTGCACAAACTAGGACTAGTTTTATAGCCTTAGCATCAGGAACTTACGAGTTGACAGAAACAAATGCAGATGGTTGTATTTCTGCTGTGACTACAATTGTTATTGATCCTGCATTAACAACACCAGCAGCGCCAGCTGCAACACATGTAGATCCGACCTGTTTAGTAGCAACCGGAAGTATTAATGTCACTAGTCCAGTAGCAACTTCAACATATACCTTAACAGGAATAACACCTGTAGTAGCAGTACAAACTGGGACTAGTTTTACAACCTTAGCCCCAGGAACTTATGAATTAACAGAAACAAATGCAGATGGTTGTGTTTCTGCTGCAACTACAATTGTTATTGATCCTGCATTAACAACACCAGTTGCACCAGCTGCAACACATGTAGATCCAACCTGTTTAGTAGCAACAGGAAGTATTAGCGTAACTAGTCCAGTAGCGACTTCAACATATACATTAACAGGAATAACTCCTGTAGTAGCTGCACAAACTGGGACTAGTTTTACAACCTTAGCACCAGGAACTTACGAGTTGACAGAAACAAATGCAGATGGTTGTATTTCTGCTGTGACTACAATTGTTATTGATCCTGCATTACCAGTTCCTACAACTCCAAGTGCAATATTAACTCAACCAACTTGTTTAGTTCCTAGCGGTACAATTACATTTGTGGTACAACCAAATGTAGAGTATAGTATTGATGGAGTGAATTTTCAAACTAGTGAAGTATTTACCAGTTTGACACCAAATACTTATACCCTTACAGTAAGAAATACGGCAGGATCACGTTGTTCTACAGTAAGTTTGTTCCCTGTAACTATAGATCCTGTACCTAGTTCACCACCAACACCAGTTTTAGCGAGTGTTTTACAACCGACATGTTCTATACCAACAGGAACAATCACTTTTGTTAGTCAACCAAATGTAGAATATAGTATTGATGGAATAACTTTTAGAACAAATGAAGTTTTTTCAAATTTACCACCCAACACTTATAATTTAACAGTTCGAAGTTCAATAGAAAGAAATTGTGTTACAACGAGTTCAGTTCCAGTGGTTGTTAATTCAGTGCCGATTTCGCCTGCGGTTCCAGTTTTAGCTAGCGTTTTACAACCAACATGTTTTATACCAACAGGAACCATCACTTTTGTTAGTCAACCCAATGTAGAATATAGCATTGATGGAATTACTTTTCAGTCAAGTGAAGTTTTCTCAAACTTATCACCTAATACTTATGATTTAACAGTTCGAAGTACAGTTGATAGTACATGTTCAGCAACGAATTCAGTTCCAGTGGTTGTTAATTTAGTGCCGATTCCGCCTGCGGTTCCAGTTTTAGCTAGCGTTTTACAACCAACATGTTCTATACCAACAGGAACAATCACATTTGTTAGTCAACCAAATGTAGAATATAGTATTGATGGAATTACTTTTCAGTCAAGTGAAGTTTTTACAAACTTGTCACCTAATACTTATGATTTAACAGTTCGAAGTACAGTTGATAGTACATGTTCAGCAACGAATTCAGTTCCAGTGGTTGTTAATTCAGTGCCGATTCCGCCAGCGGTTCCAGTTTTAGCAAGTGTTTTACAACCGACATGTCCTATACCAACAGGAACGATCACTTTTGTTTCTCAACCAAATGTAGAATATAGTATTGATGGAATTACTTTCAGAACTAATGAAGTTTTTTCAAATTTACCACCCAATACTTATAATTTAACAGTTCGAAGTTCAATAGAAAGAAATTGTGTTACAACGAATTCAGTTCCTGTAGTTATTAGTTCAGTTCCAGCACCACCAACAGTACCAGTTTTAGCAAGTGTTTTACAACCTACTTGTTCTATACCAACAGGAACAATTACTTTTGTTAGTCAACCAAATGTAGAATACAGTATTGATGGAATTACTTTTCAGTCAAGTGAAGTTTTCTCAAACTTATCAGCTAATACTTATGATTTAACAGTTCGAAGTACAATTGATAGTACATGTTCAGCAACGAGTTCAGTTCCAGTAGTGATTAATTCAGTGCCGATTCCGCCAGCGATTCCGGTTTTAGCAAGTGTTTTACAACCGACATGTTCTATACCAACAGGAACAATCACTTTTGTTAGTCAACCCAATGTAGAATACAGTATTGATGGAATTACTTTTCAGTCAAGTGAAGTTTTTTCAAACTTATCACCTAATACTTATGATTTAACAGTTCGAAGTACAGTTGATAGTACATGTTCAGCAACGAGTTCAGTTCCAGTGGTGATTAATTCAGTACCGATTCCACCAGCGATTCCAGTTTTAGCAAGTGTTTTACAACCGACATGTTCTACACCAACAGGAACAATCACTTTTGTTAGCCAACCCAATGTAGAATATAGTATTGATGGAATTACTTTTCAGTCAAGTGAAGTTTTTTCAAACTTATCACCTAATACTTATGATTTAACAGTTCGAAGTACAGTTGATAGTACATGTTCAGCAACGAGTTCAGTTCCAGTGGTGATAAATTCAGTGCCGATTCCGCCAGCGATTCCAGTTTTAGCAAGCGTTTTACAACCGACATGTTCTATACCAACAGGAACGATCACTTTTATAAGTCAACCAAATGTAGAATACAGTATTGATGGAATTTCTTATCAGTCAAGTGAAGTTTTCTCAAATTTATCACCTAATACTTATGATTTAACAGTTCGAAGTACAGTTGATATAACATGTTCAGCAACGAATTCAGTTCCAGTAGTTATTAATTCAGTGCCAAATTTACCGGTAATATCAGCATCAATAATTACACAGCCAAGTTGTATTGTTAATACAGGAGAAATTACAATAAGCAATCCTACAGGAAGTAATTTCGAGTACAGTATTAATGGGACAACTTTTCAAACTTCTCCAATTTTTTCAAATTTAATTCCAAACACTTATACAATCACAGTTAGAAATATATTAGATGTAACCTGTGTCTCTACAACTTCTTTAACCATAACTGCTGCTCCAGTAGTTAATTTAGCAATAACTTGTCCGCCTTCAATAACTTTGGAATGTGGAGCATCATTAGAAACTACTAATACAGGTATACCAACAGTTATTGAAAGTTGTGGAGAAGTTACACTTACGTTTACTGATAGTAATTTGACAAATGGTTGTAGTAGTAATACAGGAACTTTTATACGAACTTTTACAGCAACAGATGAAAGAGGAGACACGGTTACCTGCACTCAAGAAATAATTATAGAAGATACAATACCTCCAGTATTCGAAACCACTATTCCCCCGAATTTACTAGTTTCTTGTGATACAATTCCACAAGTAATAACACCTCAAGCAACAGATAGTTGCGGAGATTCAGTAAATATAACATTTAGTGAAAATAGAATAGACGGAGCTTGTTCAAACAGATATCTTATTGAACGAATTTGGACAGCTACTGATGTTTGTGGTAATGCTAGTACTTTTACACAACAAGTTGATGTTTTTTGTCCGGTTAATGTTTATAACGGTATTTCATTTAATAATGATGGTGTAAATGATATTTTTTTATTGGAAGGAATAGAATGCTATACTAATACTGTGAAAATCTTTAATCGATGGGGAGTTTTAGTTTTTGAAACAGAAAATTATGATAATGTAACTAATGTATTTAGAGGAGTTTCAGAAGGAAGATTAACTATAGCAAAAAATGAAAAATTACCTACAGGGACTTACTTTTATATTATAAAGTATGATTTTCCTAATAATGGAAATTTAGAGTTGTTGACCAAATCTGGGTATCTGTATATAAGTGATTAACATAAAAATCAATCAGCTATAATTATTTGTTTAAATAAAGTTTTAACATAAAAACAAATGTGTAATTCTATTTTCGCGATTATTAAAAAAATAATTCTAAGTGAAAATCCCACATTTAATAATTGCTATATGTTTTTGGTTGCTTAATATTCATGAATTTTCAGCCCAAAACTTAAGAAAAATTGATAGTTTAAAAAGTTTAATAGAAAGTAAAAAATTAACTGATTCTACCTTAATTGTAGCCTATAATGAAATAGGTTTTGAATACGTGAGTTCTAATTATGAACTCAGTAAAGACTATATAACAAAGGCAATTCGTATTGCCAGAAAAAGTAATAATAGACGTGGTTTAGCTGGAGCTAATAACTGCTTAGGTATTGCACACTATTATCAAAAGGAATACGATTCTGCTTTGGTTTATTTTAATAAAGCTTTGACTATTAATAGAGAAGAAAAGTATTTGTGGGGACAAGCATCTGCATTGTTTCAAATAGGAGTGATTAATAAATATCAAAGTAATTACCTAAAATCAATATTTAATTTTCAAGAAGCAAAATCAATTTTTGAGTCACATAATGATTTAATTTCAGTAGCAAAAGCATATGAAAATATTGGAGCTTCATACAACTTGATGGGGTATTATCAGAAAGCAATTTCTTTTTATTTAAAAGCAAATGAAATATATGAAAAGAGAAAAAATACAAAAGGAATTGGTAGGATATATCATTACATAGGTACCATGTATCTCAAACAAAAAAAATATAATAAAGCATTAGAGTATATAGGTAAATCTTTGAGTGGAGTAAAAAAGGCAAAAAACAAAAAACAAGTTACAGTAGTTTATTTAAACTTAGGAAAAAGCTATTTAGGGTTAAAAGAGTTTGATAAAGCATTACATTATTTCGAAGAAGCATTAAAGATTAGACTTTCAATATTAAATAAAAAAAGTATAGCTATTGTTCAAGTAAGAATTGGAGAGGTTCATTATCACTTAAAAGAATACGATAAATCGATTCAATTCTTAAATAAAGCATTGGGTAATTTTGTGAAAAAAGGTGATTTTTTAGATCAGATCTCAGCTCATTATATGATAGCTAAGAGTTACTTAGCAGTTCATAAATTATATTTAGCTAAGCAGCATGTTAAAAAAGCCATACAAATTTCAGAGAAAGTAGGAGACATAGAATTACAAAAAAAGTCTTATAAAATTTACATGGATATTTTAAAGAAAGAAGGTAAAATAAATACGGCTTTGAAATATGCAGAGAAAGTAAATGTTCTCAATGATTCTATTTACAAGCTAGAAGAGCTAAAAAAGGTAAGTGAATTACAAGTTATTTATGAAATAGAAGAAAAAGAGAAGCAAATTAATAAGCAAGAAATAGAGATTGAATTCTTTAAAAAGGAAAAAGAAATAAGAGATTTAAGATTTAATATCTTAATTATTAGTGTCCTTTTATTTATGGTGTTTTTAATTTTAGGTTTTTACACGAATAAACAGAAAGTAATACAATCTAGGTTGTTAGTGCAAAATTCAATTTTAGAAAAAGAAAAATTAAGTGCAGAAATAGCATTTAAAAAACGAGAATTGGTAACACATACTTTACAGATTACCAAAAAGAATATGGTGTTAGAAAAACTGAAAAAATACATTGAAGATACAATGAAATCTGAAAATGATTTTGTCAAGTTTAATTCTAGAAAATTATTGCAAATTATTAGAAGTGAGTTGGTTCACGATAAAGAACAGTGGAATAATTTCAAAAACTATTTTGAAAAAGTGCATCCTAATTTTTACATTCAGATAAAAGAAAAATACCCGAAAATTACATCAGGAGAACTTAGATTACTAGCACTAATAAAAATGAATTTGTCTTATAAAGAGATTGGAGGAATCTTAAATATTACATATGAAGGAGTTAAGAAAGCAACATACAGACTAAGAAAAAAAATGGAATTAACTTCTGAAATGTCATTACAAGATATAGTGAGTGAGTTATAAACTAAAAAAAGAAAGTCTGATCATTTTTATGATCAGACTTTAAAAATAAATAACCCAAATTAATTTATACGATAGAATTAATTTACTTTATAATCAGTTTTTTAGTAACTGTTTCATTTTCTTTTTGAACACGAATTAAGTATAATCCCTCTGAGAAATTATCAGTGTTGAAAGAAGTAATTTGTCCTTCAGCTACTTTTGATAAAATTACTTTACCAGCTGTATCAGTAATACTTATTTTAGCACCTTGTTGAGAAGTAATATTTACAATATTGATAGAAGGATTTGGAAAAACTTTTACTTCAGTATTCACAGAAGAGAAGCTTGTTCGAGATGCAGTACACTGTCCAATTTCTTTCCACTGATTTTTTGAACAAGTAGTATTTCCACCGGGTTTACACTTTCCAATACTGTTATTTACCAATTCATATATAGAAGCGTTTAGTTTTACTTTATCTCCTTTTTTATATGAATCAGATTTTTTCCAAGTAGGAATTTGGTTACAATTTCCGTTATTAGGCGGATTTGTAGTATCTCCATTATCATTATCATTATCATTATCATTATCATTATCAGATCCATTGTCTGTATCTCCATCAGGAGCTAAACCCGCAGATCCAGGAGGAACAGGAATAACAGCTCTTCTAGTTTGACTAGGATTAGCACCAACAGTAATCGTTATGTCATCAAAAAAGTTACCTTCTTCTGTAATTACTCTAAATGTAGCTGTTCCTTCTTTTAATGCAGTTACAATTCCGGTTTTAGAATCTACTCTAGCAACATCCATCCCAGAAACACTGTAAAAAGTAAACTTTTTATTACTAGCTTTTGTAGGAGCAATAACAGGAGTTAGAATCGTATTTCCACCAACTCTTACAGGAACTTCAGACTTTTTTAAAGTAACACCAGTAACAGGAATGTTTTGTGTAGATTCATTCATTGGCTCAAATACTTTTACATAAAGTACTTGCATCGATTGTGGGAAGAAATTTCTTGCTCTAGATAATACAGTCGGATTTGGCATTACAAATCGATTGCTACAAAATTGATTATAAGGAGCACGTATTCCTAAAGACAAAGTAATTCGCATAGGGTTTGTTAAGTCTGCTTCTTTTTGCCACAACACATTAGGTTTTCTTCCTATTTCTTTACCATTTACATACCAAATAATTTCCTGACTTGTAACTCTACATCCAAAAATGTTGATGTCTCTAGGTTCAAATTCATGTGTTTCATTTCGTTCAGCAGCTGTGTTTTGTTTTGGTCTCCACCATCTTCTACCAGCAGTACTATTAATTGGTCCAACTGTTAATCCTCCATTTTCTACAGACGGAACAAAAGCACCAACAGGAGGATTTAAAGAACTATCAAAACGTTGTTTAGAAGAAGCCGTAGTAATTGCGTGTAAATTATGATCCATAACTTTACGAGTTGCTTCACTAGTTCCTTCTTGAGTAAGTTCTACCACATCAATTTCTTGATAACGAACTTTACCAACAGTTGTATTAGATCTTATTTGATTGTATAACCAAAATGCAGGTGAAACTCCAGGAAAACCATCGCTTCCTTTAATTGCAGCTTCGTAGTATCCATATACAAATCCAGGAGAAGTACTTCTTAACATTCCAGAAGAAAATCGAACTGGAACCATATTGGTAGAAGCGTTTCCGTTTACACAACCATCAGGAACCATATTTTCAGGAAAACCAGCTTCATTGTATCGAGCAGTAATAAATAAAGAACCATTTTTTTGTTCTATATTTTGTTTATTTCTCCAAACCCAACTTTGCACATTTTCAGGTTCTTTAGCCCAAATTCTTGTATTGTATTTATATTCAGAATCTGGAAAATTATCATTCTTAAAAAGATCGGATCTATCCCAACGAATTCTCCAATTAATGGTTGGATCATCGGCATCACCGTAAGGTCTAGTTCGTTCTTCAAGAGATTTTTCGTCAAAATTTTGAGAGCTAGCACTAAAAATAGCACTAAGGTTTAATAGTAAAATTAAGAGATTAGTTTTTTTCATTTTATAAAAATTGATGTTTTGGGAGGTTAAAAAAGTAAAGGGGATAACGTTTGGGGTTTTTAAGGGATATTTAAATGATTCTCATAATCCAAAATCAGCATAAATTAATCATTGGGGTATATAATTTTTTAACGTTATACTTTGTTTTCCTAACATCCATAATTAATGTTGTTAATCAACGAAGCAAAATTACTGACGCCTTAATTTTTATACTCAAAAAATAGGGTTACAAAGAAGGTACAAAACAGGTATACATTATGTATACAACTCTTGTTTAGTAATACTTTAGGTATATAATGCTTAAATTTTCTTAGGAAAAGATTGATAGTTCTGAAAAGTATCTAAGTATTCTTTTAAACTAATATTATCGTTATAATTTATTTTCTTTTTAATACGTTGTCGAGCTATTTTTATAGCATGTACAGAAACATTTAAGAGTTCAGCTGAATCTTTTAAACTGAAACCTAATCGAAGTAAAATACAATTTCGAATATCGTTTTTTGTAAGGTTAGGATGTATGTTTTTTATCGTTGTACTAAAGTAAGTATACTGTGATTCTAATTTTTGAAATATCAAATTTAGATTAGAAGACGATTGTATAATATTTTTTAGTTTATTGTATACTTCTTGAAGATTCTGATTATGTTTTTCATCTTTTAAATTTTCAATAACTTTTAAGGTTTGTATCAATTCTTCCTGCTGTGCAGAAACAGCAATTACTGTAGCTAAAATCTCTTCTTCTTTTTGTTTGATGTGATTTTGTAGCGTTGCTTTTTCTTTTATTTCTAAGTTTTTAATCTGCGTATTATTACTTCTCAATTTTGAAATAAAGATAATCAATAAAGAGGTTAATAAAGAACAAACTACAATAAAAACAATAAGTAAGTATCTAAACTTCTGTCTAACTTTTAATATTCTTAAATCTAAATTATGATTGTCTTCTGAAAAGATTTTATTCTTGCTATCATCATTAACAACAGAAGTTATCATGTCTTTTTTCTTTTTGACTGGTTTAAAATCAAAGATTGATGTGATAGTATAGTTTTTAAACTTTTGAAAAATGTTCAAGTCATGTACACTGATATCAGAAATAAAACTAATCCTTTTAGATTGATATGCCTTAGCATTCAAAAATGAAAAAAGTAGTGTTAATAATAGTATGTCTTTTTTTATTTTGCTCATAAAAAAAAGAAAGTTTGAATATGATTTTTTAGTATTAAATAACGATAAAAATAGATCAAGATTACTTGAGCAAAAAGGATGATGAAATGGTGTTTTACTCTTTTTTTAGTTACTTTTTCTTGCTAGAAAAAAGAATTGATAGATGGTTTAAGTTGTTGTTAATTAATTGTTTGTTTAATGTTTTTAACTAGTTAAATATTAATTTTCATAAAAACAAAACAGAGTAGGTTATTTGCCTTTTTTGGATAAAATAAGATAATCATAGGGTAAGATTGAATCTCTTTAACGTTTTCGTTGGAAGTAGTTTAGCGGACTTTATTATAAACCCTAAATTATGATTTTCAAGAAAAATTTTTTAGTAGCTGCAACCCTAACAGCTGCAACTGCAATATCTTGTTCAGATAATGTAGAAAAATTACAAATCGCGACAGAGAGCAATAACCCCGAAATTGAAATTGCAAGTCGCGCACCTCAAAAATTTAATCAATCGAACTTTTACATTGCCCCAACAGAAACTACACGAGTTAGATTTACAGGAACCACCTCAGCAGATTTAAACCGATTAATTACGCAACAATCAGATGAAAATGGTTCTGGAGTGATTATTGAAATTCCAAAGTCAACTTATTATTGGAATAGAATCACTTTAAAATCTAATATTCATTTAAAAATAGCAGGCGGAACTAAAGTTATTTTCGATGGAACAAGAGGAAGTGTGTTTTCTATCGGAGGAAGTAAAAATGGTAATCGTTTAAAAAACGTAAGTATTAGCGGAAAAAATAATCAAAGATTTACTGTTGATATTTCTTCACCATCATTAACGAATCAAAATGTAAACGTGCTTAGAGTAGGACGTGTAGACAATTTTAGATTTTCAGATATCAATATAAAAGATAGAAGAAGTTCTGTAAATTCTATTGTATTAGTTCACGTTCCAGGATCTCAAGAAAGAAGACCTGGTCCTGAAGATGGAGTCATAGAAAACATAAGCCAAACAGGATCTCATACAGGTTATGGTTTAGTTCAAACCTATAATGCTAAACACGTTTTATTTAGAAAACTTTCTTGTGATGGCGGAATTACATTACGAATGGAATCTGATGATAAAGGCATGAAAGATGAACTTAAAAATGGAAGTAAAAAAGGAGGTATAACACAAATTTTTGCTTACGACATGCGAAATAAAAACGGATTATGTGCTGTAATGTTCTCTCCTCATTTTGTTGAAAATGGTAAAGTAACTGTAGAAAAAGTTAGATCTGTAGGTTCTGCATTTGCAGTTAGAGTAGAAAAAGGTTTCTTAGAGTTATTTGATAAATCAAGAAGATTTCCAATCAATAATCAAGGAAGAAGAGATTTCGAAGCATTTGTTAAAGCACAATTCCCAGGAATTACTAATGTGTTATCTGGTAATCCATACAAAAGAAATAACGGTACGCAGTGGGCAACAAGATTGTCTCCAGAAGCTAGTGTTGCTTCTAGAAATGCTTATGTATTAGATCAGTTAGGAAACGGATTACAAGCAGGAAGTTATCAAGCTTCTACGGTAACTGATGTTACTGCAATTTACCAAAATGATGGTGGAGCTAAAATAAAACAAGCACATTTAAAGTTTATACCATGTAATTTATGGGAAAACGGAATAAAAAATCCAGTAACTAGTTTAGGAATGTTTGATGGTTTTGAATATCACGGTCCATCAGTTTCTTTAAGTTACGATAATACTAACGGAAGTACAGTTGGTGGTCATTACAATGTAACTTTAGTTGATGAGAATTTTAGAAATTTCCCAGCAAGTTCAATTCAAAACATACAGTATAATACAAGTGCTATTTGTGATAATAGACCAGCAGATGTTACTAGATTCACAGCTAGCTTTCCAAACTAAAATAGTTTAAAATAATTGATTACATAGACTGCCTTTTATAGGCGGTCTATTTTAATTAAAAGATGAATTTATAATCATCGTTACTAAAGTAACACACACATAATCTCCTAAATTATGAAATCAAATAGATCAATAAAATTCTTAGTAGTACTACTGCTTTTAGGTTTTTTACCTAGTTTATTAAATGCACAAATAAGGGTTGGTGATCCGGGAGTAACTTTCGATACAGATCTTATCAATCAGAATAAAGCTCAGTATCCACAAATAGAAAAATGGATCACAGCTGGAGTTCGAGGTGGAATTCCTTTGAAAGAAAATTTAGTTGTTCAAAGAACAATAGAAGAAGGAGCAAGTATAGATGAAATTAATACAGCTATTCGTGATGTTAGTAGAATGGGAAACAAAAGAAATACCATTTTAATTAAAAAAGGGACTTACATCGTGAATAAAAAAATTGAGATGAAAAGTAATGTAAGTCTGATTGGAGAGAGTAGAAGCGAAACCATTTTTGAAATGCATGAAAACTTCGATAATAAAGCTTTCAACTTCGAAAGAAATACAAGATTTGCTGGGTTGTATAATATGACCATTAGAGGAAGTAGTAAATGGGGAGATTCAAGTGGTTTTCCAAAATTTACTTGGAATACAAGTAATTCTGCTAACGATGAACTCAATGGAAGTGATAATATTCTTGTGTTTTTTAAAGAAAGTTCAGATTGTTGGTTAGATGATGTAAACTTAATTAATGCAGGTCGAGATCCAATGCGATGTAATGCAAGGCACAATACTTTTAGAGGATTAATTGTCGATGGCGCATTTAGTAAATCTGGTGGAGCACAAGGTTATTTCTTTATTCAAAAAGGATACAATTTAATTACAGATTGTCAAATGACTCATTTACGTCATTTTTCATTACAAGGTGGTGGAGTAGAATATAATGTGGTTTATGATAATGAAATCAAACAAGAAATTAGTTTTCATGTTGGTGATGATGGAAATAATTTGATCGAAAAAAATAAAGTTATTTTACCAAAAGATATGTCAGGATCAAGATCTTCAGCATCTCGAAGTCCAGATTATTTTTCAATAATGGGACCATGGTCTATTCAACATCAAAATTCAGCACGAGACAATTTCCTTTTAAATAATTCAACTTTAGAGTTACAACATAACGGCGCATCTCCTTTCTCACAAGTAAATAAAGTCTATCACGGACCGTTACAAGCAAAGCCTGCAGATCATTCTACAAACTTTAAAATTGACGAATCTAAATATCCAACTCCAACAGGTAATACATTATATCCAGTCATTGTTTCACCTCCAACAGTTGTATCTACGAGAGATTTAGAACCATATTTTATGATTTTAAAAGACAATCAGCAATTTAATATTGGTGATCATATAGTGGTTACAGTCGATGCTTCTGCGAAAGTAGATGAAGTAAGTTTATTTTATGATGGAACATTAATAAGTTCACAAAATTCAACACCATATAGTTGGAACAAAAACAGTGACTTTCTTGGTGATTTGCAAGAAGGAATTCATGAATTAAAAGCTGTTATTAAAGGTTTAGATGGTGATACGAAATCAATTTCAATAAATATAAGAGTCGGGTCAACCTCAACTTTGAGTACAGATGACTTTATCAATTTAGATAAAAATAAAGTTACTGTTTTTCCTAATCCGTTTATAGATCAAATCAATTTAAAAAATGTAGAGCAAGGTGAAAATGTAAGTATTTATACAATGGACGGAAAACTTCTTCAAAAAGAAGAAATAAATGCTTCAGGAAATTTAGAGCTCAATAGTAAACTAAAGGCAGGTATATATCTTATCGTTTACAAACAAAACATATATAAACTTATTAAAAAATAATTTCTGTTATTATGAACAAAATCGTTTATACACTCTTATTTTTTTTAATTTTTAATCATAATTTTTACGCTACAAACTATTACGTTTCTCACAATGGGAATGATAATAATCATGGTACCATTGATTCTCCCTTTAAAACTATCCAAAAGGCTGCTGATATAATGTCTTCAGGAGATATATGTTACATACGCGAAGGAATCTACAGAGAAGAAGTAATCGTTTCAACAAACAATTTAACTTTTAAAAATTATCAAGATGAGAAAGTTATTATTTCTGGAGCAGATCTTATAACCAATTGGTTACCTAGCGACATAGGTTCTAATATTTTTGAAGCAAGTTTTACTGGTGCAGAAACACAATTTAGTATGTTGTTTGTAAACAATAAAAGGCAAAAAATGGCTAGATGGCCCAATAACGAAACCGATGAAATGATGATGCCTGAAGATGTAAAAACAGGTTATGAAGATTGCCAAGTTTTTAATACTAGAAGTGGGAAAAATGGACGTAGAGTAAAGTTTCCTAATTTATCGGGGTTTCCTGTTGATCATTTTAAAGGAGGAATATTTAGAGGTATTGTAGGGAAAAAATGGATTAATCCTATGGGAATAATTGAATCTTCTAACGATACTGAATTAACTGTAACTGCAATTTCTGATGATTGGGGAACCAATTCTTCAAAAATGTTTACTGATAATGGTAAGGGTTTTGGATTTATTTTTCATTTAAACGCATTGGATCAGCCAGGAGAATGGTTTGAAGAAAACGGTAAAATTTATTTCATGCCTCCAGTTGGTAAAGATCCTAATGATATGGTAATATCAGCAAAAAATAGAAAATTAGCTTTTGTTTTAAATAATAGAACAAATATAAAAGTTGATGGAATAAATATTCATGCAGCTTCAATAGCAATGAAAAACACTAATAATTGTGAAATTACTAACGGATCTGTACAATATTTATGGCCTTTCTTTACAAGAAAAGGATATGCAGTATCAAAAACAGAACAAGGAGGGATTTTTATAGATGGAAATGAGAACCTTTTTAAAAATATGTACATAGCTCATAGCTGGGGACATGGTATTTTTATTGATGGTGGTAGAAAAAATAAAATAGAAAATTGTTTTATTGATAACATCGGATGGATAGCCCAATTTACATCATCAATACAAAATTTTGGAGATGGTACTATAGTTACAAAAAGTACTTTAGGATCATCGGGTAGATTTCACATAAGAACTAATAACAAAATAGATATTACATACAATGATTTATATGATTGTATGAAAATGGGACAAGATGCTGGTTCTATTCAAAGCACGAATGGTGGTAATTGGGGTGTCCCTTTAGACTTAAAAGGAGCTGAAATTGCTTACAATAGAATACATGATTGTAATACTTTAACTGATGGGAATAAAGAATTTGTACTAGCTCTTTATCTTGAAGGATGTTTTAATTATACAGTACACCATAATCTGATATATAATTTTAAAACAGATGTAGTTCCTGACGGTACTTTTGTTTATTTAGGGCCTAGAATGACAACTATTAAAGATTGTTATTATTATAATAATACTGTTTGGAATGTAGATTGGGGATTAAGAGTTTGGAATAGAGAGAATAGAGGAGATGTAGAAAATATTCTCTTTTGGAACAATATTATAGATGGAAAAGCAAACGATGGAGAAACTAGTGATAATGATCGAAATGTAAACTCATTGTTAGCAAAATTATCATTTAAAACCAATATAAGAAACATAACAGGAAATGGAAATGCATTATTTGTTGATGCTAATCAAGGTGATTTTAGACTTCAAACCAATTCCGTAGCTATAGATGGAGGAACAGAGGTTTCTGGAATTACAGATGGATTTAACGGGAACGCACCAGATGTAGGAGCAATTGAATATGGTTCTAGTTTTCCAGATGTAGGTTCAAATATAGATCCAGAAGACATTTCTTTTGAGTTAATATCAGATTCATCAACATTATCTACTAATTCTTCAGATCTTAAAAAAGAATCTATTGTTGTATATCCTAATCCATCAAACAGCTTAATTAAAATTACAAACCTTTCAAATAATTATATAGAAAAAATCTCTTGGAAATTAACTAATTTAAATGGAAGAGAACTTTTTACAGGTAAAGCATTAACAATAGATATATCATCATTACCTGTAGGGGTGTATTTTTTAACGGTAAATAAAACGAAGACTTTTAAGGTAATTAAAAATTAAAATTTATAATAGTGAATTTATCCTATTTAAAAGGTAATGTTATTTCTAAAAATAATTTCCTAATTATTAAAACCGAAAAATCAATCAAATATCTAATAATCTTTTTAGTTGTTGTAACCAATAGTAACTTCATAAATGCGCAACTAAATATTGGAGATCCAGGTGTAACTTTCGATAATTCGAAAAACGATCCTGCTTATCCATTTATGCAAGAATGGCAAAAATCTGGAGTTGAAGGCGGAGTTCCGTTTAGTAGTTCATTACCAGTAAAACTTGAAGTAAATCCAACAGATTCTGATGGATTACAATCTGCAATCGACAACTTAAATACAAATGGGGAATTAAGTGTGATTTTACTGAAAAACGGAACATACGATATTGATAAAACCATTCAGCTAAAATCGAATATAATTTTACGAGGTGAAAGTAGAGATAATGTAAAGTTAGACGTTACAATTCGTTATCAAAGAAGAAGATTTGAACATGAAGGAGCTTTTGTATTAGACGAAGTCGAGCATGTGGGAATTGAAAATTTAACGATGGAATATATTCCTGAAAGACCAATTACAATTTATGATGATAGAAATGTAGATAGAAACAGATGGTGCGGAAATCGTTGTTTTGGTAACGATCCTGATGGACTACGAAATATGTACGTTAGTTTTATTATGATCGAGAAGAAAAGTAAAAATTGTTGGGTTGATAGTTGTACACTTAAAAATTCAGGAAGTAATCCAATTAACGTAAACGGAAGAAATAATACTTTTCGTAATAATTTTGTTGATGCGGCCTACAATAAAGGCGGCGGAGGTGCTGCTTATTATGCAATTAATGGAGATTACAATCTTATTGTTAATGAGAGAGTAAGAAGAATTCGTCATTTCGCTATTCAAGTTGGCGCTAAATATAATGTTGTTTACGGTTGTGATTTTGAAGTTGATATCAACTTTCATAATGGAGACGACGGGTTTAACTTAATTGAAAATAATAAAGTAAAAAGTGAACAATGGAGATCTTGGGGAGCTTTTGCAAGTGGAGGAAGTCAATTCGGACACAAACCACCAGGTGAAAACAATATCATTTTTAATAACGAAGTTAGTGGGAAAAACAATTCCTCAAGATTTAGTAGTGTAACGAAAGTATTTGTTTTCGATCAATATAGCAATCCGAGAGAATTATCATCTACACCACCAAGTGGCGGAACATTTTATCCTTTTGTACTTAACAGTAATACGCTAGGGACTGAAGATTTTGTAAAGAATAATGAAGTGAAAATGTTTCCAAATCCGTTTATTTCTGAACTTAATATTAAGAATGCACAACAAGATGGTTTAGTAGAAATCTTTTCTGTCGGAGGAAAATTATTAATAGATAAAAAAGTAACAGTAGGAGAAAGTATTCAGATAGGAAAAGAGTTACAAAGTGGATTCTACCTTTTACGCTACAATAATGAAATTTTTAAAATTATAAAAAAGTAAAATAAATCAAGATATCAACTGAAATCAAAGGGTAATATTTGACTTGTTTGAGATAATTATGAGCTTAAAAAGAGTGAGGTGAATCATTAGCTTTGTTTACTATCACTTAATTTATTTAAATATGACAATTGAAAAAATAGAAACTTTTATACTTAAAGATAAATTGTCAAGTAGTTTTTATTTCTCACAATGGGAATATTCTGAAAGATGTATATGTGTTGTTAAAGTCACAGCTTCTAATGGTCAATATGGATGGGGAGAAGGTTACGGACCAGCACCTATTTTAAAAGCAGGAGTAGATTTTTTAAAGAATCAGATCATTGGAAAAAATCCGTTAGAAAATGAAGTGATATGGAATCACCTTTACCGTAAAACTTTAGATTATGCAAGGCGTGGAGTTTTGGTAGCTTCTATAAGTGCTATCGATATTGCGCTTTGGGATTTAAAAGGAAAAATATTGAATTTGCCTGTTTCAACGTTGTTAGGTGGTGTATTTAGAGATAAGATAAAACCATACGCAACAGGTTTATATTTTATGGATCCTGATAATCCAACAAAACATTTTAAAGAAGAAGCAGAATCTTATGTAAAACAAGGTTTTAAGGCAATTAAAATGAAAGTTGGTTTAGGTATTGAAGAGGATTATAAAAACATTAAAAAAGTAAGAGAAATTATTGGAGACGATATACAGTTAATGGTAGATTCTAATCATGCGTATAGTCTTAGAGAAGCAACAATTTTAGCAAATAAAATAGAACCTTTTAATATTGGTTGGTTTGAAGAACCTATTTCTCCTGAGTTCTACAAGCAATACAAAGAACTTAGAGATAAAACTTCAATACCAATTTCTGGCGGAGAATGTGAATATTTACGTTTTGGTTTTCATCAGTTATTCCAAAATAATTCTGTAGATATTGTACAACCAGATATTTGTGCAGCAGGTGGATTAACAGAAGCGAAGCGAATTGCAGCTTTGGCAAGTACATACGGAGTAGATGTTGTGCCTCATACTTGGGGAACAGCTATTGGAATTCATGTTGCTTTACATTTTATTGCTAATTTAGAGCTCATTCCTGGACGTATGAAAACTCCAGATTTCTTAATTGAATACGATCAAACAGAAAACGGATTAAGAGAACGTTTAACATACCCGAAAATTGAAATGGTTGATGGTATGATAGAAGTTCCGAAAAGACCTGGTTTAGGAATAGAAGTAGATGAAGATGTTTTAATGGAATATGCACTTTCTGACGCTGAAATAAATGTCCTTTAATATTGATAAAAATGAAGATTAAAAATTACGGATATAAAAAAATGTACATTAATGGCGAACTAGTTGATGCCATTAGTGGAGAACGTAGTAATGTTATTTGTCCTGCTACAGGTGAAGTTATCGCAGAAATAGCAAAGGCAGGAAAAGAAGATGCAGAAAAAGTCTTATTAGCAGCAGAGAAAGGTTTCAGATATTGGTCAGCTTTATCTTTAGGAGAAAGAACTGCCTGGATGCAAAAATTAAGAACTGCTATTCTTGAAAAACAAGAAGAATTACGCACGGCCATGGTTTACGAAATGGGTAAAACTTATGGAGGTGGAGCAGAAGATATTGACAGATTAGTTGAAGCTTTAGAATGGTATCCTGCAGCTATGCAAAACATGCGTGAAGAACAAATTCCAGATTATGAAAATACGCATACACACAAGATGATTTCAAAACCAGCTGGAGTTGTAGTAGCATATTTGGCTTGGAATTTTCCTATTCTAAATATTGGGTATAAAATCGGACCTGTTTTAGCTTCTGGTTGTTCTTTAATTATCAAACCATCAGAAATTTCACCTTTGTCAGCATACTTAATTGGTGAAATTCTAAATGATATTAATTTCCCTCCTGGAGTTGTAAATATTATTGAAGGACCAAGTGAAATTGTTGCAAAAACAATGACTTCGAGTAAAATTCCTGCTGTAATTACAATGATAGGTTCTACAGAAACTGCAAAGAAAATTATAGCTGAGAGTACAACTTCTATCAAAAGATTCGGATTAGAATTAGGTGGTAATGCTCCGTTTATAGTTTTCGATGATGCTGATTTTGATAAAGCTTTAGACTTGGCAGTTGCTTTACGTTTTGGAAATAGTGGTCAGGTTTGTGTAGCAGCAAACAGGATTTTTGTGCATAAATCAATTTATGATAAGTTCGTAAAAGCTTATGCTAAGAAAGCTTCTGAGCTAAAAGTTGGTTTAGGGACAAAAGAAAATCCAGATGTATTTATGGGACCTTTAGCAAGTCGTAAAGGTAGAGACAGAATGTTAACTTTAATTAACGATGCAGTAGATAAAGGCGCTACTTTAGAATTTGGAGGAGAAATTCCAACAGATTTACCTGAAGGCGGAAATTGGTTAGAGCCAACTGTTTTATCTGGAGTTTCTACAGATATGAAAGTATTTAAAGAAGAGATTTTCGGACCAGTAGCTGGAATCATGAGTTTTGAAACTGATGAAGAAGTTTTGGCTTTAGCAAATGATACTGAATACGGATTAGCATCATATATTTTTACTAATAATCATCAAAGAATAGCACGATTTACAGAAGAACTTGATTTTGGAGAAATTCAAATTAACGGTGTAAAATATGCTATTTATTTACCACATGGTGGATTTAAAGAAAGCGGAATTGGTCACGATTGTTCACATTTAGCTTTAGAAGATTATTTAGTAAAAAAGCGTGTTTCTACAGCAATATTTTAAACGATATATAAGAACTCAATCAACTTTGAGTAAGTAAATTTGGTAACGTTAAACCCCGCTTAATTTTCATTAAACGGGGTTTATTAATTACAATCGTATTTGATCTTTACTTTGCTAGATTTCCTTTCCAACCTTTGTTAAATTGTGCTAATAATGTATTTGTCAATTCTGGTTTTTTGTTAGCGATGTTTACAGTTTCATTTGGATCTGTTTTATGATCATATAACTCTATAAAAACAGGTTCAGCATTCGTATCTTTATAATCTTTCCAAACGATTAATCGATAATCTTCGGTACGCATTGCATATCCCATTAAATAGTTTTCAAATAAATTTCTGTCCCATTTATCTTTCTGTTGCTTTTTAATTTTAGTTTCAACTTCTTCAATTAAAGGTCCGAAATACGTTTCTCGCATTCCTTTAGAAAGCGGATTTGCCGCCCATTCTCTGAGTGCTGGTGAAGGAAACTGTGAAAAAGCAGCATCTTTCCATTTTTTATTCGGATTGTCTAATAATGGTTTAAAACTTTGCCCTTCTAAATGTTTCGGTAATGGTAATTCAGCTAAATCTGCAAGAGTAGGATACATGTCTACCAATTCTACTAAAGCTTCAGATGTTGTTCCTTTAATTTCTTTAGTCATATTTGGAGTAGCAATAATTAACGGAACTCGAGTAGAGATTTCATAATTAGTCGCTTTTCCCCAAATTCCCATTTCACCTAAATGCCAACCATGGTCGCTCCATAAAATAATGATTGTATTTTCTCGTAAACTTTGTTTATCAATAGCATTAATTAGTTTTCCTATTTGTGCATCGATATAACTGATAGAAGCTAAATATGCATGTTTTAATTTCTTAGCTAAATCTTCTGAAATTGGTCCTTTTTTAGGAATTCCAAATCTAGCTCTTAATTCAAATGAAGGATGTAATCCCATAGCAGCACCATCAATAGGAGCATTGTTTTGATCGGTTAATTTAATTTTTGAAGGATCGTACATATCCCAATACTTTTTTGGAGCTAACCAATCTAAGTGTGGTTTTTTCATTCCCATTCCTAGGAAAAAAGGTTTATCTGGATTTTTCTCTTGCAAATCTTTTAAAGTAGCAATGGCTAATTCTGCGTTATAACCATCTTCATAGAATGTATCTGGTACATCTGCATTTTCGTAAGCCGGACCTTTTCCTAAACCGTTACGAGGTGCATTTTTTCCGTATTTGGCAATAACATTAGCTCTATTCTTTTTGAATAAAACTTGATTTTCTAGTAAAGCATAACCACCAGGAGTACTTTCTTTTTTAATACTCATTTTGTCATAAGCAGGTTTTCTACTCCAAGAAAGATCTAAATCAGCAAAAGAAGGCTTGTGAAATATTTTCCCTGTATGAACAGTTTCGTAACCATTGTTTTTAAAGTGTTGAGGTAAGGTTACAATATCAGGATTTGCATCTCTAAAGTAAGTGAAATTTTCAATAACATTAATACTTTCTGGTCTTGCTCCAGTCATTAAACTAGCTCGAGACGGACTACAAATTGCTTCTTGACAATAAGCTTTGTTAAATTTTAATCCTGATGATGCTAGTTTATCTATGTTTGGAGTAATTGCGATATCAGAATCGTAACATCCTAATTCCGGACGTAAATCATCTACAGCAATAAAAACAATATTTGGTTTTGTTTTTTCTTCCGGAGTAGTTGGTTTTTCTTTTGTTTTACAACTGAAAATGCAAAGGAGAAAAAGAAAAAATAGTTGAGGATTTTTTAAGTTGTACTTCATTAGTATAAAAATGATAAAAGTGTTTTATATAAACTAAGATTGTTTAATTTTCTTAAATAAATAATACCGAGAGGTTAACTCGGTATTATCTATTCAGGAATACTATAATTCAAATAATCTACAATAATTCGTATTGTTTAATAGCCATCATTCTGAATTAATGATGCTGTTTTATTAATTTCTGATTGTGGTATTGGTAAATAATATTGTCTGTCGAACCAAGGTCTAGTTACTACAGTTATTTCTTCATTTGTAAAACTACCATCAGTTTCTTTATACCACTTTAATCCTTTAACATCAAAACCTAAATGAGCTGTGTTCATCCATCTTCTCTCATCAAAGAAATTATGTCCTTCGAAAGATAATTCAATTCTTCGCTCTCTTTTAATTGCCTCTAAAAGATCTGTTCCTGTAGCTGTAATTGCAGGTTGTAAGGCTCTAGTTGCAATTTTATTTACATATTCTTGAGCAATTCCTTCTTCACCTAATTCATAATTAGCTTCAGCATAATTTAAGTAAATTTCAGATAAACGATATAAGATAAAAGGACGACCAGGTGAAGTTTCTGTTGTTCCAACAGATTCATCTTGAAATTTTCTGATATTGTATCCGGTTTTTGATGAGTGTAAAACATTACCTAAACCAAAAGGAGAATCTAAACCATGAGGAAATATATTAGTATCTCTAGATTCGAAATATTCTACATTTCTATTTCTAAACTCAGCTCCATTAAAATTAAGATCTGCATAATATCTCATTTCTCTATTATCGTTAGGATTTGCAGGATCGTATAAAGCACTAGAAGTAGAAGAACCATCATTCATGTTATACAATAAAGCAAAGTTGTGAGAAGGAGAACTTAAAGCCCAACCACCATAACCACTTGGTGCTTGTGTTTGGTTCCATAAAGAGTTTACATCGGTTCCAAAATCAAATAATGTAGCACCAAAAGGTCTTGCAAAAATAATATCTCTATTTGGCGATAAAAATAAATCTCTATATCCTTCAGCATCTGCAACTGGAATTAAATCTCTAGCACCAACCTCGTCAATTACTTCTTTTGCAGCATCTGCAGCAGCTTGCCATTTATTAGGAGCAGTATAATCATATAAAGGTCCGTTTGGTAATGTACTTGGATCGTGTAAAGTACTCGCTGCATATAATAATGTTCTAGATTTTACAGCTAAAGCAGCCAAACGAGTAGCTCTACCAAATTCGTTGTCAGGACGAGTTAATGGTAAAACATCAGCAGCCTCATCTAAAGTAGTTACAATGAAATTAACACATTCTTCGTAACTATTTCTAGGAATATTGAAATCTTCATTTAAACTTAAAGCTCTAGTAATTAAAGGAACGCCTCCGTAATATTTTATGAGTTTGCTGTAGGTGTTAGCTAATAAAAATTTCATTTCAGCTTTAAGCATGTTAACTCTTTGCGGATCAATTTGCATAGCTTCACTATCGTCTACTTTATCTAAGAAAACTAAAATATCACGAATGTAACTATAGTATTTTCTCCATTGATCTCTAAAAACCCCAACGTTATTAGGATTCCAACCTGCGCGTAATCTATATTGATCTAAATTTCTGAAGTTAAATTTAGCTTCAAAAGAAGCACCTTCGATATTAAATCTTCTCGACCACCAAATAAATTTATTTAATCCCCAACTTTCTGTACTGTTGTATGATGTGAAAACCAATCGTTCTAATTGATCGGGATCACTATAAATAAAATCTTCAGTAAATGTATTTCTTGATTCTATTTCTAACACTTCCTCACAACTTGAGGTTAGAAAAAGTAACATTAATGCGAAAACAATTTTGATATTTTTCATTTCGTTTTGTTAAAAATTAAAGTTAACACCTAGCGTATAACTCTTCAAAGTTGAATAAGTTGAGCCTCTAAAATTATTGTATCCATTTGCTTCTGGATCTAAACCTAAATCTGCAATTTCTGAAAACATAGTAAATAAGTTAAAACCTCTCATGAAAAGTCTTATGTCTCCTATTTTTGCGATTTTCTTATCAATAGTATAAGCAACTTCTACTTCTTTTAAACGTAAGAAAGAACCATCGTGTAACCATAAATCAGCACCGATAAAGTTATCTACATCACCACTTTGATTTCCACTAAATCTATCTTCTTGCTGAAAAGCTCTTGGGTATCTAGCATTTCTGTTGTCTGGAGTCCATCTGTCTTCGAAAACATGTGCAGGTTTAGATCCTGCTTGATCGAAGAAAACTAAAGTTTGCACATCTGCTTGTCCTTGGAAAAGGAAGTTAAAATCAAAATTATTGTATTTGAAACCACCATAAAAACCATATTGAACACGTGGAATACTCGAAGCATCTAAACGAATTCTATCTCCATCATCAATAACACCATCACCATTTGTGTCTACATATATTGGTTCACCTTCTACTGTTCCTGGCAGTTTTACTGCTGTTGCGTCAACTTGAGCTTGATCTCTAAAAATACCAGCCGTAGGTTGAACAATATAAGTATCGATTGATTTTCCTTCAGCTCTTAATGCATCTGGAACATTGCTTGGTTCGTCAATAAAAACCACTTCGTTTCTGTTTGTTGAAACATTACCGCCAAAGCTGTATTCAACATTACCAATTTTATCAGCCCAAGACAATTCTAATTCCCATCCAAAATTATTTACTTCACCAAAGTTTTCTGAAGGAAATTCTCCTGGTAATACTCCAACAAAGTCTGGTGTACTAGCATTTCTTGATCTAAGAATATCTGTTCTTTTTTCAAAATAATAGTTTACATCTCCAGATAATCTATTGTCAAATAAAGAGAATGTTAATCCTAAGTTTTGTTGTGTAGACTTTTCCCAAGTCACATTCGGATTAGGTTCGAACGTAGAAGAAAAACCATTAAAAATTTCACCATCAACACCAAAAACAAAAAAGTTAGGTTGCGGTGTATTTGGGTTTTGACTTCCGAAGTTAAAACGAGATAAGAATTGGAAAGGAGCAATACGGTCGTTACCTAATTGAGCCCAAGAAGCTCTAATTTTTAAAGCGTTTATCCAACTTGCTTTTTCAAGAAATTTCTCTTTATCCAATGCCCATGCAGCAGATAATCCTGGGAAAACTCCGAAACGTTTTCCTGGACCAAAATTACTAGAACCATCACGACGGATTGTAAAATCTAAGAAGTATTTTTTCATGTAATCGTAAGATAATGCACCGAAAATATCGAAACGAGCACCTTCACCAGATGAACCATTTGTTCTCGCATTTTCTTCACTTCCAGCAAATAATTCAGGAACATCTGAAGATGGGAAACCACCAATTCTTTCTCCAAAGAAATTACTTACTTCTGAATCTAATTTTTCTGTACCAACAATTACATTAAGAGAATGATCGTCTTTAATTTTGGTCGTATAGTTTAATGTAGCATTTAACAGAATTTGGTCAAACGTGTTTGATGTTTCACGTAAGATTCTATCTTCTCCTCTTGGAGAAAAACCTGTTTCAGGGATGTACTCATTTGTACCTTCTTGAAAAGTATAATATGTCCATGGCGTATACCAAGATTTTGTTTTAGTAAAAATCTTACGTACTCCCATGAAACTCTTAAACTTTAATCCTTTTGTAATTTTATCTAGATTATAATCAAAAGAGAAACGACCACGTAAGTTCGTAGTTTTAGTATTAATAAAACCAGATTCATTACTAGACATTATAAATGGATTTTGTCCATTTTCTCCACCACGTGCAGGTAATCCGTTAGGGTAAATTCCTACATCAGTTGGTAAGTTTGTGTAAATGTGTTTATAAATGTTTCCTAAATCTACTCCAGGTTGATTTCTGTCTCCAAAAATTCCAGCGATATCAACACCAATTTTAATATCGTCTGTCATTTTAATATCTAAATTAGAACGTACTTGATTTTGATCAAACTGTAAAGATCGAGCTCTAAATAATCCACCTTGTCTAATTGCATCTGCACTTACAAAGTACTTAACAGTTTCTGTTCCTCCAGAGATAGAAATAGAGTTTCTTGATTCAGGAGCAAAATCAGCAAAAGTAACATCTGCCCAATTTGTATCAGGAAATCTGATTGGGTCTGTACCAAATCTGTCTATTTGTTCATCGGTAAAAGGAATCGTAATATTTGGATCGATTAAACGTTGTCTTGCAGCAATTTCATTTTCATAAATTGCGTACTGTCTAGCATTCATAATTTGTGGCCTTTGTGTAAAAGACGACACTGTAAATGAACTTGAAACATTAATTGTTGGTGCTCCAAGTTTTCCTCTTTTCGTAGTAATTAAAATTACACCGTTTGCAGCTCTTGAACCGTAAATAGCTGCAGCTCCATCTTTTAAAACTGTTAAAGATTCGATATCTTCTGGGGATAAATTAGAGAACGTAGTTGATTGAATACCATCAATTAATATTAATGGAGAGTTATTATTTGAGGTAGATTTACCTCTAATTAAAATTGTTGTTGCATCGTTAGAAGTATCACCATCACCACCGTTTCCAGCTCCTGGAGTACCACCTCTGTCAATAATATTAAGTCCAGTTACTCTACCAGATAAAGATTTAGCAATGTCTTTACTTGAAGATCGTTGAATTACTTCGTTGTCGATCTTTCCTACAGCTCCAGTTAATTCACCTTTCTTTTTAGTTGTATATCCTAAAACAACAACCTCTTCTAATTTTGCATTATCTGGCGTAAGTACAACATTAATAACTTTTTTGCTACCAACTTCTATTTCTTGAGTTTTGTAACCTACATACGAAAAGATTAATACTGTATTTCCCCCCGATGCAGTAATTTTATAGTTACCGTCAAAGTCGGTTTCAACTCCTTTTGTAGTGCCTTTAATTACGACATTTACTCCAGGTAAAGGTCCGCTACTATCTGAAACTGTTCCAGATATTTGTTCTTGTAAACTTGTAGAGTTTTTGGCAAAAGCATTGTTATTACCAACAAAAATGATAATAATAAAAACACATAGCTTTTTGAAAATCTTATCTAAATCAAAAAAATTCAACCTAATAAAGTTTTTATGAACTTTAAGTGATGTTGTTTTTTTCATAAAATGAAAATTTATTTTTAATTATTTCTAATTGGATTTTTTAACTTTTTTATTGAAGAAGACAGAAAATGTAAGACTACTTTTTAATAATCTATGAATGTTGTAAGTCTATCTTAAATAAAAAGTTAACTTAATATTAAGTGGTTTTTTGTGATGTGAAAATTATACAAAATGCAGATGTTAAGAATTGTCAATATTATCTCTTACTACTCCATTTTTACCCTAGAATGCACAAAGCATAAAAAAGTTGGGTAAAATTTACATTTTTACTAATCTAAAAGAGTGAAATTGGATAATGTATAAAATAAGCTAGTCAACAAAGTTTTCTTAACGTTTAGATAGCTTCTCTGTAACTTTTAGGTGTGCTACCCATAATTTGTTTGAACTGTTTATTGAAGTTTGTAATAGAATTATATCCTACTAAATAAGAAACTTCAGACACAGATAAATTATTTTGAGCTAAATAACGAGAAGCATTACGAATACGAACTTCATTTAAGAATTGAGTGAATGACTTATTCGTAACTTTTTTGAAGAAACGACAAAAAGAATTAGTCGTCATACATGCAACCTGTGAGATGTCTTCTAATGAAATGTTTTTTGAATAATTATCAGAAATATATTTTAAAACAGTATCTATTCTAGTCGAATTTATAGAAGTATACTGTCGCATATCTGTAGACGAAAGTACTTCCTTAGAATTGGTTAATGATAATTGATTTAAGATGTTTAATAGTTTAATAGCCTGTTCTGTGTATGACAGTTTGTTTAATCCCATTAATTCATTGTGAAGTTTATCACTAACATGTTGACCAAAGCTAATTCCGTATTTAGATTCCTTAAGTATTTTGTCAATTTTTAAAAACTCTGGATTTTTAAAAGTATCAGTTCCAATAAAATCTTCAGTAAACTTTACAACAATTGTATTTACTTTTTTATTGTCAGGCTGGTCTTTATAATCTGCAGGTTCATTTAACCATAAATGAGGCAAATATGGTCCGACTAAAACTAAATCTCCAGGTTGAAATCTAGATACGCTATCGCCAACAAATCGGATACCATGACTTACTGAAATATAAATAAGTTCGTATTGACTATGATAATGCCAAGAAGAGTCTAAACAAGGTGTAGTGTTTTTAGAAACGCTTAATTTTTTATTCGTAATCTCCTCCGGGTGTTTTAATACTAACTTCATTATGTAATTCAATAAATACTTTAAGTGTTACTTAAATATGGTATTAATAAAATAAACCATAAATAATTTAAAAAATATCATCAAAATTAAGTATTATTAATCATTAAAACAATTTTCAGCTTTTTTTAACTTTTTCTGATGCAAAGAAAAATCTCTAGAAAAATATAAGATTGAATAGCGGAAAATCAATTTTATAATTCCTAGAGATTATCAATAAAAGCAATAATTTATATTGCTAACTTGTCTAATGTATAATAATTGTTTTTAGATTTTATAAGAAGTAAAATCGTTGTTGCTTTTGTAATTTTTGTAGAAGAAATATTCAATGAGAATGCATGTAAAGGATCTACATCAGCAATAGAAATATCTTCGGTTTTTCCAGTGTTTTTTACAATTCGTAAAATAGCTTTCCCTGCTTTAAAAACTCCATATTCACCGGTAACAGTCTTTGTTTTTTTATTTAAATTTAGTCTTTGGGTAATTATTCCAGATTGATTAACATCTAGTATCGGAGTAGATTTAATTTTCGCTGCTCCATGTATTTCTTTGTAGTTAAAACTTTCGTTTGGTTTTAAAGTATAAATAGGAGTTTTAACTTCTGTTTCTAAATATCCATCTTCTAAACCACTATGAAATATCACACTATTAGCACCATCTTCATAAGTGAGTTTCGGGTCATATGGTTCAAACATTTTTACAAATGCTGTATTGTTGGTTTTGTTTACATAACTAAGCCAAGATTTAGAAGAAATCATTTCAATACCACCCATTAAATAGTAATCATAATGTGTTTCGTAGATTCCAGGAGAAACTTCACCTGTCCAATTTGTTCCATGATTGAAATACTTCTTAACATGATCAGGATTGTTTTTATCTAACTTCATTCTATTTCTATTGATATATCTCCATCTTGATTCTGGAGTTACGCTAATATGAAATTGTTTTCCGTCAGGAAGCTTGAACTCTTTACTGAATGGAATATGCGCGACAAAATTTTCTCCGTCTTCGAGCTCAGGTTTACTTCTTGAAATATGTTGACTAGAGATTTTTAATCCTCTTTGAATAGTATTTGTTCCTTTGTTTGTTAGTGTATGATCTATAAAAACTAAACTACTATTATCTTCAATATGTAAAGAACGACTGTATTGAAATTGTTCTTCAATCTTGTCAGGTGTTGAAAAACTTTTTGATTTGTAATCAAATTTTGGAACTGGTAAATTTTGGATTCCTGAAGTAACTTTTATGGATGTAAAATCATCTTTTTTGATAATTTCAGCTTGATAAGGAGCATCACCAATACTTACCGGTGGCGGCCACCTCTTTACTTTTTTCCCGTTTTTATTTACTGCGCAATTTTTTACAGGAATAGGAACAAGTCTGTAACCACCAAAATTTCTCCAATCTTTCATTTTTACATGTTCATCATTAGAGAACGACTTTCCAAATAATTTCGGATTAATCCAAAGTGATGGAACATCACCTAAATTATATTCTAAAACTCTACCGGCTGCGTCAGGAACCACCGCAACACTTATAAATTTATTTTTCGCGACAAAAGTTTCATCCCATTTCCAATCGTTATAATTTTTAATATTTCTAACAGAAGCTTTTTCTGACGAAGTTTGTCCAAATGAAAAATTAACTATGATAATTAATTGTATAAGTAAAATGGATTTTATTTTTCTAGACATGCTTAGTTAATTTTAAAAGTTTGATTAAAATGAGGCATCTTGTTTTTCTTCCATTGTGTAGCTGTTCGCTCGTTATGAAACCATAATGGTTTCTTATTTGTAGTACTCCATGCTTCAGCTTCTTTAACTAAGTTTTGTAGTATTTTAGGATGTTTACTACTCAAGTCATTTTGTTCTCCAGGATCATTATTAATATTATATAAAGTCCAATTTTTATTATGTGTTCTTAAAGCTTTCCATTGGTTCTTACGAACTCCTACATCTGTATGATTTTCAAATTCAATTCGATGTCGTAATGCATAAATATTTTCATTTTCATAAGCGTTTTTTCCATTTAAGAAATCATTCCAAATATTTTTACCATCAAGAATTTTATTAGTTGGTAATTCCGCTTTAGCTAGGAAAGTGAAAGTAGGATATAAGTCAAGAGCAGAAATTGGATGTTCAAATTTTTGTCCAGAAGGAACAACATTAGGCCAGTGAAAAAACATTGGAACTCTATAACCACCTTCATTTGTACTTCCTTTACCTTCTTTTAAAGGAAAGTTAGTCGCTCCTTTACTAAGTTTACCACCATTGTCACTAAAGAAAACGATTAAAGTATTATCTAACTGTTTGTTCTTTCTAAGTGCTTCTACAATATTAGTAACACCACGATCTACAGCGTGAACCATACCTGCATAAGTTCTCCTTTTTTTGTCTTTAATATGTGTATAAAGTGCTAAATCTTCTTCTTTAGCTTCCAACGGAGTATGCGGAGCATTATAAGAAACATAAAGAAAAAACGGATCTTCTTTTTTATGAGCTCTATTAATAAAATTGATAGCTTCTCTAGAAAGTGCATCAGTAATATATTCGTTTTCATCTACTTCTTTTCCATTGAATTGAAGCGGAGTAATATAATCTCTAATTTGAGTGTTTCCGTTAGCTTTTTGTTTTTCGTATTCAGCTTTAAATTGCTCAGGGAAATAGTTATGTCCGCCACCTAAGAAGCCATAGAAATCATCAAAACCTCTACTATTTGGATGATATTTTTGAACAGTTCCTAAATGCCATTTTCCAACAGCACCAGTGTAATAACCTGATTTTTGTAATGTTTTACTAATAAATTCTTCTTGTGTAGTTACACCTAAACCAGCATTTTCATGAGCTCTAGGAAGATTAAATTGTCCGCCTATTTTATGCGCATATCTTCCAGTCATAATACTAGTTCTACTCGGACCACAAAACGGATGAGCAACATAAGCAGAAGTAAAGATTGTTCCATTGGCTGCAAGTTTATCTAAAGCAGGTGTTTTTATGTCTTTTGCACCATTAAAGCCTACATCGGCATAACCCAAATCATCACACAAAACCACCAAAATATTAGGTCTGTTTTTAGTTGGTTTTTCTGAAATTGAAAGTTGTTCTGTATTTTCTTTTGCTTTCTTTTTATTCTTAGTACAACTCGCTACACATAGCAGTACTGCGATCATTGTAGTTTTTAATATTCGTGTATTCGTAAATGATTTTATCATCAGCATCATATTCAGTTTGTTTGACCGTCTAAATAATGAAATAATATGTTCAAAGAATAAGTAGTTATTATCTTATAATTACTTTTTTTTAACCGTATTTGAATAGAATTTCACTGATCAAAGATAAATTAGAAGAAATTGACTTGTTTGTTTTGTAATACATTTGTGTTTGTAAAACGAAATATTAGGTGAAGTTAATTCAGTACATTTTTTTATCAATAGTTTGCTCTTGTATTATTCTTTCATGTAAAGAAAAGAATACATATAAGAGTGTTGCTTCGGTAGCAAAAGAATATCCATATGATAAAATCACAGACGATTTATTCCTAGGAGATAAAAAATGTAAAGAATGTCATCAAGAAGAATTTAAAGAATGGAAAGGTTCTCATCATGATAAAGCAATGCAAATTGCAGATAGTCTAACTGTTTTAGGGAATTTTAACGATACTACTTTTGTAAGTCAAGGTGTAAAATCAAGGTTTTACAAACAAGGAAAGGACTTTTATGTAAACACAGAAGGACCAGATGGAAATTATCATGATTATAAAATAGAATATACGTTTGGCATTTTTCCTTTACAACAGTATATCGTGAAATTCCCGAACGGACGTTTTCAATGTTTACGAACTGCTTGGGATTGTAAAGAAGAAAAATGGTTCGATTTGTATCCAGATTTTAAAGTTGTGCATTCAGAATGGTTGCATTGGTCGAGAGGCGGATTAAATTGGAATACAATGTGTGCCGATTGTCACTCTACAAATGTTAGAAAAAACTATTCGCATAAGACAGATAGTTACAATACACAATATTCTTTAATTAATGTGAGTTGTGAGGCTTGTCACGGACCAGGAAAACAACATGTAAATGATGTAGTTGATTTAGGTGAAAATTATAAAACAACAGGCACTTTTTTTATGACTTCTGAAACTTCTCCGAAAGAATTAGTTGATCAATGTGCACGTTGTCATATGAGAAGAGAACAATTCTCAGAAGCTTACGATTACAAAGGAACAATGTTAGATCATTATTTCCCTCAATTAATAGAAGAAGGTCGTTATCATGCAGATGGACAAATTTTAGATGAAGTGTATGTTTATGGTTCGTTTGTTCAAAGTAAAATGTATCAGAATAACATTACGTGTACGAACTGTCATAATGCGCATTCGTTAGAATTGAAATTCGAAGGAAATAAATTATGCGCACAGTGTCACGAACCTCAAAAATATAATACTACAGAACATCATGCACATCCAGAAAATTCAGAAGGGGCTAAATGTGTGAATTGTCATATGCCAGGGAAATATTATATGGGAAATGATTTTAGAAGAGATCATAGTTTAAGAGTTCCAAGGCCAGATTTAAGTTTAAAATATAATACACCAAATGCCTGTACTAATTGTCATAATGATAAAGACAACCAGTGGGCGTGGAACTCATTTAAAAAATTGTATGGAGAAGTAGATTCTATCCATTTTTCTGAAAAACTTATTCCAGGAATTAAAGGAATTCCAAACGGACATACAGAATTATTATCATTAATAAAAGATGATAAATATCCAGAAATTGTAAGAGCTTCAGCAGCCAAAGCATTATCAAATTATAATACAACTGTTTTTGTAAAAGAATATATCAATTTATTAAACGACGATTCTCCTTTAGTAAGAGCGGTAAGTGTAGATGCGTTGAGTGAAATTAACAATCAAAATTATATTTCTTATTTCTTTTCGTTATTAAAAGATCCGAAGAGAAGTGTTCGGATTAAAGCTTTTTACGGATTGAGTAGTTTTCCAAAAAGTCAAATTCCTGAAGCATATAAAACAGATTATGATAAGGTTGAAAAAGAGTTTTGGAAACATATAAATATAAATTCTGATTTTGTAGGCGGAAGAGTTAAAAAAGCAAATTATTACCTTAAAAAAGGAGAACTTCAAAAAGGAATTCAAGGTTATGTTGATGCGCTTAAAATTGATGAATTGAATAACAGTTTACGCTTAACTTTAGCAAATTTATATTATCAAAATAGAGATTTTACCAAAGCTGAAGGTTTATTCAAAAAGGTGATTGCTTTAGAACCAGATTTCGGACCAGTGTATTATTCGTTAGCGTTATTATTGGCTGAGCAAAATAGAACTGATGAAGCAATTCTAGCGCTAAAAAATGCACAAGTTAAAATGCCTGGAAATATACGTATTTACTATAATTTAAGTTTGTTGTACGATAAAAAAGGAGATAAAGTAAATGCTGAAAAAATACTTTATGAAGGTTTGAAAATTGATAAGAATAATGAAAGTTTATTGTATGCATTAGCATATCAATTTTATACAAAAGAAAAGTATAAAAAGGCTAAAACCATAATTGAAAAATTGATAAAAGCACATCCTGAAAATCCACAATACATGAGATTTTTAGATGAACTTAAAACGAAACTGTAAGAATTATTTTAAAACTGAAAATTTAAAAGTAGTTTCATTCGTGTAAACCTCATCAGGTTGTAATAGTGTAGAGGGGAAATCAGGATTATTAGGCGCATCTGGATAATGTTGAGTTTCAAAACAAATTGCTGGAAAATCACTGTAAATAGCATTTTCTTTAAAAGTTAATCCGTCAAATCTTCTTGGAGTGTACACCACAATCGCAGGTTGATTAGTGAAAACTTCCATGTAAATTCCAGATGTTTCAGAACTTATTTCTGCGTTACGATGATTTTTGTTTAAAATAAAAGTATCATCTAAACCTTGAAGATTAGTGCTTCCAATTTTAGATTTTTCGGTAAAATCATAGCAAGTTTCTTTAACAGGGTTTTTTCTTCCTGAAGGAATTAATTGATCATCAACATCTAAATAGAAATCACTGTCAATAAATAATTCGTGATCTAAAATAGATTGTTTTCCATTCAAATTAAAATAAGCGTGATTGGTAAGATTTACATGTGTAGTTTGATCTGTAGTTGCAGTATAAATAATCTTAAGTTCATTATTTTCTGTAAGAGTATAAGTAACTGTAACATTCAAATTACCTGGATAACCTTCTTCTAAATGTTTACTTAAATACGATAATGTTATCGAAGAATTTTCGCTGTTTGTAATGTTTTCTACTTTCCAAATTTTCTTATCAAAACCAATTTTTCCACCATGTAAATGCACTCCATCTATAGTGTGAATTGGATATTTTTCAGTTCCAAAATGAAGTTTAGATTTAGAAATTCGACCAGCATATCTGCCAACAGTTGTACCTAAATAAAGATAGTTTTGTAAATAATGTTCAGCACTATAATCATCACTAGAACTAAGTCCGACTACTACATTAACAAGCTTATTGTTTTTATCAGGAACTTTTAGACTTAGAATTGTTGCACCTAGCGTACTAATCTCTAATTCAAGATTATTTTTGTTCTTTAAAATATAAGTATTCATAATTAGTTGGTCGATGCTCTTTTTACTAATTCTGTTTCAATAACTAAGTTCTTAACGGTTCGGTTTTTATTCTCGATACGTTTCATTAAAGTTTTGAACGCTAATTTCCCCATTTCTTCGGGTTTCTGATTAATTGTAGTTAGCGAAGGTAATGTGTATTTAGGAATAGAACCATCAGTAAAACCAATAACTGAAATATCATTTGGAACATGTAATCCTTTTTTCTGAATAATGTTAATAGCACAAATCGCGGAAAGTTGATCAGCAGTAATTAAAGCATCAATTTTATGTTGTTGTAAAGCTATTGTTAACTTACTTTCAAACTCGTTATAATCTGTAATGTTTATCAAATTAGGAGTTGCAAAAAGTTCGTCTTTTAACGCTTTACAATATCCTTGGGTTCTTAATTCACCAACACTAGTAGTAGTAATTGTAGACAAGAAAGCGATGTGTTTATGATTTCTTTGAATTAAATATTTTACAGCATCGTAGGTAGCTTCAAAGTCATTAACAGTTACTTTATCACAGTTAATTTCTTCAGAAACACGATCGAACATTACCAAAGGAAAATTACGACGCGTTAAGTTTTTAAAATGGGTAAAGTTGTTTTTATTTTGAGTCTCTTCCGCAAGAGAAATAAGAATACCATCTACACTTCCATTGAGTAAAAATGAAACAGAATCAGCTTCTTTATTAAGTACGTCATTCGATAAACAAATAATAAGTTTATAATTGAATTGATTAGCTTCTCGTTCAATGGCGTGAATAATTTTAGCAAAAAAATCATCTAATACATTAGGAACAATAACACCGATTCTTTTCGTAACATTAGATTTTAAACTTCGAGCCACATCATTGGGAATGTAGTTTAAGTTCGAAGCTAATTCTTTTACTTTTTTTGTAGTTTCTTCACTAATCTCATAGCTGTTGTTTAAAGCTTTAGAAACTGTTGAAGTAGAAACGTTTAAAAGTTTCGCGATGTCTTTTAAAGTGACGTTACTTTTCATTACAATTTATACAAGACTATAATGTTTAAGATCTAATTTTTTTAAAGTGTCAGCGGCTTGTTCAGCAGTAATATCTCGTTGTGCATTGGCAAACATTTCGTAACCAACCATAAATTTTTTCACTTCTGCTGATCTTAATAATGGCGGATAAAAAGACATATGAAAATGCCATTCTGGATGTTTTTTATCTGTCGGGCTTTGATGTATTCCTGAAGAATAAGGAAACGAAGTTTTAAACAGATTATCGTATTTCGTTGTTAACTGTTTTATGATTTCTGCAAAAGCTGTTTTTTCTTCTTCATTTAATTGTCCGATATGTTGAAATTGTTTGATTGGAGCAATTATAACTTCGTACGGCCATGTAGCCCAGTATGGAACCAAAGCAATAAAATGTTCGTTTTTTAAAATAACACGTTCATCTAATGCTAGTTCTTGTTGAATATAGTCTGCAAGTAAACTGCTGCTATTTTCGTTCCAATACTTAAGTTGATGAAATTGCTTTTTCAAAACAACTTCTGGAATAGAAAACTGAGCCCAAATTTGACCATGTGGATGAGGATTACTACATCCCATAATTGCGCCTTTATTTTCAAAAATTTGAACATGATTGATATTCGGTTTTTTTCCCAATTCACCATATTCTTTTTGCCATAAAGTAATTACATCTGTAATTGCTGAAACAGACATTAATGGTAATGTTAAAGAATGATCTGAAGAAAAACAAATTACTTTACAAATTCCTTCTTCACTTTCCGCTTTTAGTAATCCGTTAGTGTAAGTTTCGTGCTCTTGATTTTCAACTAAAGCTGCATAATCATTTACAAAACTATATGTGCTTTCGTAATTAGGATTTATACTTCCATTTGCTCTTGTATTTCCTGGACATAAATAACAATTAGGATCATACGAAACCTTTTCTATAACTACAGGTTTGTCTTTTTTTCCTTGCCATGGTCGTTTTGTTCTATGCGGAGAAACTAAAATCCATTCTCCAGTTAATATGTTATATCGTCTGTGTGACTTTGCATTAAATTCCATAATTAAATTTTTGAAACCCCGTTGCCAATAGCAACAGTAATTGGAGTAAGATTAATATTGAATTTCTCTTGGTAAGCTGGTGAAATAATATTGATGAATTCTTCACAATAATCTTTATGGATAATGTTTATGGTACAACCACCAAAACCTCCGCCCATCATTCTAGCACCAACTACATAATCTAAATTGTGAGTAAAATCAACCAGAAAATCTAGCTCCTCACAACTTACTTCAAATAAATTTGTAAGACCTCGATGCGATTTGTATACCCATTCTCCAAAACCAATAATGTCTTTGTTTTTTAAACATTCAACAGCATAAAGTGTTCGCCTGTTTTCTTTAGTGATATACAAAGCACGATTAAAAATTTTAAGAGGAAGAATATTTTCAAATTCTTGAATAATTTCCGGACTTACTTGTGCTAACAATGTGTATTGCGGATATTTTTTATTGATAGCTTCTAAAGCGGTGCTACATTCATCACGTCGAATATTATATTCGCTTGTAGCCAAATTATGAGAAACATTCGTGTTCAGTAAGATAATTCGATAATCACCAAAATCAGCAGGAATTAGTTCATGTTCAAGTGTTTCGCAATTCAATAAAAGTAAATGATCTTCAGCTCCTTTTACTACAGCGAATTGATCCATAATTCCGCATTTAGTTCCCACGAATGTGTGTTCAGCATCTTTAGAAATATTAATAATTTCAAGATCAGTAAGTCCGATATCAAACAATTCATTTAATCCTTTAGCAACGCCACATTCTAAAGCAGCAGAAGAACTTACACCAGAACCTAAAGGAAGATTACTGTAAATATTACAATCAAACCCTTTTATAGAATTTGGTTTTAAAACATTAATATGAAAAATTACACCAATAATATAATTATGCCATTCAATTTCACTTCTTTTCAAATCATTCAAATTAATTTCAAAATGATTTTTAAAATTTTCAGAATAAACCTTACAAGTTTCACTATTATTTCTGCGGAAACGAAGCGTTATTTTTTTATCAATTGATGCTGGTAAAACATGACCTCCACTGTAATCAACATGTTCTCCAATAAGGTTAATTCTTCCTGGAGATTCTATAACAACATCATATTTTAAATTCGGATTCATATTCATTGTGTATAATCTTGAATTTCTTGTTTGATAGCTACAAAATGCTCTTTTAAAGCAGTGAAATTTTGTGCAGCTATATGTTCTTTATGAAGTAATGAACTTCCCATACCAACACCTACAGCGCCAGCGTTAAAAAATGAAGTAATATTATCTTTAGAAACTCCTCCAGTAGGAAGTAATTTTACTTCATTAAGAGGAGCTAAAACATCTTTAATATACTTTGAACCTAACTGAGTTGCTGGAAATACTTTTACAGCAGAAGCACCTAAAGACCAAGCTTTATAAATTTCTGTTGGAGTATAAGCTCCAGGAAAAACAGGAATGTTTTCTGAAACACAATATGTAATAACGTCTTCATCTATTATAGGAGTAACAATAAATTGAGCACCAGCTTTAATAGCGTTTTTACAATCGTCTAAAGTGCATACAGTTCCAGCACCGATATTCAATTTAGGGAACTGTTTAGCTAATTCATTTATTAGTTCCAAAGCACCTTCTGTATTCATAGTAACTTCAAGTGTATAGAACTCTGCTTCTAAAAGAGTTTTAGCAATATTCAGAGTGATTTCTTTTGATAATCCTCTTACGATTCCAACTACGGGACCTTCATTAAATAGATCCCAAGAGAAAGATGAATTATTTTGTGTCATGTAACGTGAGTATTTTTTTCTGTCCTATTAAAAGCGCATTTTTTAATGCTAAATCATCTAAAAGCACAAGTTGATTTTCGGGAATAATAGTTTCAAGAGCAGTTCTATACATTTCAAAAATAGGATTTGAAGCTGCTAGAAATATTTTTGTGTCAGTATTTTGTAAATAACGCAGCTCGTCACCTATAAGCATTCCGCTCAGGTAATAATAATTATCTTTTTTATTCTTGTTTTCAAGTACATCATTAACTCGAACACTAAATAAATTTGATGCTAATTCGTTTTTAATGCCTACGGAAACACCATTTTTAAAAGCTTGTTTTCTTTCAGAATTCCAAGGACTTTTAATAACAGAATTAGCTAAAATGCTGTTGTTAGCAATCACTTCGAATAATTCACCAGTCATAAAGTTTTTAAGATCTGTAAAAAACTGATTTGAAAAACTAATATGTTTGCTGTGTGTGCCTGGTAATAAAAGAATACCTTTTTCTACATATGCTAAATATTCTGATAATCCAATAGCCTGAATTTCTTCACCGCGCATCATTCCAGAATTGTTTTTTACTCCAGAAATTAAAATGATTTTTAATCCGTTTGAAGTCTCCAGATTTTCAGCATTTAAATTGCTTCCATTAACATGAAAAGGAAAATCAGCATAAGGCAAATTTTTCATTCCAATATTAGAAGAAGCCATTCCAGCAATTACAATAATTTCATTTTGATATTTTTGTGAGAGTTTTAAAATTTCTTCTTTCAAATGCTCAGAGAAAAAATCAACCTGTGTTACTGTTGAAGAAGTTTTAAATGATTCATATAAATCTCGAATACCGAGATTCGAAGTTCTTTCTTCAAGAATAGATAAAGTTTCTGTTTCAATTACACGTAATCTGAAATTAGTAGTTCCCCAATCACAGCTAATAAAATATTTAGATTTCATATTGTTCAACTTTATGTTTGGAGCTTTAGTTTATTGTACAAGATTTTGTAATCATGTAAATACGGTTAAGGATAACCTCAACAAAACAATAAAAAATGAAGCAAGAGATAGAAGTGTATATTACCTGTTAATAACAATATTTTACCTACTTATTTGTGAAAAGTAGGTAAAAGAGGGTAAAATATAATAAGGTTGCGATAAAATTAACTAATAAATATGGTTGCTTAAATTCTAAATTTGGTGATTGTATGTTTTATAAAAACGGAATAATGAGTAAAAAACATTTACAAATACTTTTCTTGTTAATTACAATTCAGATAACCGCTGTTGTTAAAGCTCAAGATAAACCTAATATTATATTACTTTTTGCAGACGATGCTGGATATCACGATTTCGGATTTCAAGGAAGTAAAGAAATGTTGACTCCTAGCTTAGATAAGTTGGCAAAAGAAAGTATTCAGTTTAAACAAGCTTATGTTACAGACCCAACTTGTGGTCCGTCTAGAGCCGGTTTGTTAACAGGGAAGTATCAACAACGTTTTGGTTACGAAGAAAACAATGTGCCAGGATATATGAGTAAAGTTTCTGCTCAAGATAATGCAGAAATGGGATTGTCTTTAGAAGAAAAAACCATGGGAGATTACATGCAGAGTTTGGGTTATGTAACAGGTTTTTATGGAAAGTGGCATGTTGGAGGTGCAGATCGTTTTCATCCTACTCGAAGAGGATTCGATGAGTTTTATGGATTTAGAGGAGGAGCAAGAGATTATTTTGCGTACAAGAAATTACCAAAAGATAAATTGAATTGGTTAGAAAAAGGATTTGAAAATTATCAGGAGCATAATGGGTATCTGACTGATTTTTTAGCTGATGAAACGATAAAGTTTATAGAGAAAAATAAATCGAAACCTTTTTTTGCATTTGTTTCTTTTAATGCTGTGCATACACCAATGGATGCTAAAAAAGAAGACTTAGAAAAGTTTCCGAAATTAAAAGGAAAGCGAAAAGAAGTTGCAGCAATGACTTTAGCTTTAGATAGAGCTTGTGGTCGAATTATGGATAAATTAAAAGAGTTAGGTTTAGATGATAACACGTTAATTGTTTTTACAAATGATAATGGCGGACCTTCAGATAAAAATGCTTCAGTAAATTATCCGCTTAGTGGAACAAAATCAAATCATTTAGAAGGCGGTATTCGAGTGCCTTTTCTTTTAAAGCTTCCGAAGAAAAATAAAGTAAGCTCAAGTTATAAATATCCGATTAGTACTTTCGATTTATTACCAACTTTTTATGAAGTTGGTGGAGGTGATGTATCAAAGATTAAAGATATTGACGGAGTAAGCTTACTTCCTTATATCAAGGGACAGAATACGAAAAGACCTCATAAAACTTTGTTTTGGAGAAAAGACGGAAGAGGAGCAATTCGTAAAGGAGACTTTAAACTAATACGATTTCCAGATCGTCCAGCGATGTTGTTTAATATTGTAGAAGATGAAAAAGAATTATACGATGTTTCTAGTGAACACCCAGAATTGTTTCGTGAAATGTATAAAGAGTTATTCGAGTGGGAATTAACTTTAGAACGACCAAGATGGATGTTGAAAAAGAGTTATGAGAAATACGATATTGATAGAATGGATGACTATTGGAAGAAAGAAGAAAAAACTTCAGATTTCAAGAGTAAAAAATCTATCAAAAATTAAATAACTGAATCAAAGAATTAATGTTGAAGTTTTCTCTGATAAATTCAACATGTTTATAAAAATATAGCAGATAATGATAACAGAATCAACAAGTATAGAAGATCAGGTTTCATCAAATAAAGAAGCATTTGCAACTCATACAAAGTTTAAAGGAATTAAGTTAGGAGATTGTCAATGGACCACAGGTTTTTGGGCAGATAAATTCAAGCTTTGTGAAGATATTATGGTTCCTTATATGGGAGATGTATTATGCGGAGATATAGGTCACGCTTTAAATAATTTTAAGATTGCTGCTGGAGAAAAAACAGGAGAGCATAAAGGGATGTATTGGCACGATGGCGATTTTTACAAATACATGGAAGCGCAAATTTATGTTTACGGACATAATAAAGATGAAAAGATCTTAGAAAAACTTGACGAGTATATCAGTATCATTGGAAAAGCACAAGAAGAAGACGGATATCTGCAAACTCAAATCCAACTAAGAGAAGATGCAGATCGTTACGAAAATAGAAAGTATCACGAAATGTATAACACAGGGCATTTATTGTTGAGTGCTTGTGCACATTATACAATTACGGGAAAAAGAAATTTCTTGGATATTGCTATAAAACATGCCGATTTATTACACACCATTTTTATGCCTGAAACCAAACATTATGGCCGTTTTGGTTTTAATCAAACTCAAATTATGGGATTGGTAAAATTATATAGAACTGTTGGTGATAAAAAGTATTTAGAACTAGCAGAACGTTTTATAAACAATAGAGGTAAATACGAAGTAGCACATCATTCTACAACAGAAGGATATCCTATTGGAGATATGGTGCAAGAGCGAACTGCTCTTCGTGATGCAACAGAACCTGTTGGACACGCTGTATTGGCTTTGTATTATTATGCAGGAGCTACAGATGTTTATGCGGAAACTGGTGAGCAAGCATTACTGGATGCTTTAGATAGACTTTGGGAAAGTGTAACTCAGAAGAAAATGTATGTAACTGGAGCAGTCGGACAAACACATTATGGAGCATCAAAGAACAGAGATATGATCGAAGAAGGTTTTATTGATGATTATATGATGCCTAATATGACAGCATACAACGAAACTTGCGCAAATCTTTGTAATGCCATGTTTAGTTATCGAATGTTAGGAGTTAAAGGAGAATCTAAATATGCAGATATTATAGAGTTGGTAATGTACAACAGCGCGCTTTCTGGAATTAGTTTATCAGGAAAAGAGTATTTCTATGCAAATCCATTACGAATGGTAAACAATACTAGAGATTACGATGCACATAAAGATGTAACAGAAACTCCAGAAAGAAAACCATATTTAGAATGTTTTTGTTGTCCGCCTAACTTAGTACGTACAATTGCTAGAGTTTCAGAATGGGCATATAATTTATCAGAAAACGGATTAGTAGTAAATCTTTTCGGAAGTAGTGTTTTAGATACAAAATTACTTGACGGTTCTTCGATAAAAGTAACTCAAGAAACCAATTATCCTTGGGAAGGAAGCATCAATCTAACAATAGATGAATGTAAATCAGATGCATTTGAAATATTAGTTCGTATACCAGAATGGGTAAATAATGCTTCAATTTCTATTAACGGAGAAACAGTTACTGCAGAAATTATTTCTGGTACTTATGCAATTTTAAACAGAGAATGGAATGCAGGAGATGTAATTACAATAAACTTACCTATGGAAACTCACTTTGTAGAAGGTCATCCACGTATTGAAGAGGTAAGAAATCAGGTTGCTGTAAAAAGAGGTCCGGTTGTATATTGTGTTGAATCTCCAGATTTACCAAAGGATACAAATATTTTAGATGTTTACATCAACGGAAAAGAAGCTTTAGAAGCAGAATTTAAACCAGATTTTTTAGGTGGAGTTACTACAATTAATAGTGAATTAATGTTACGTAGTGATAATCCAAATTCAATGTACAAAACAGTAAAAGCTCCTCAGTGGAATTCTTATAAAACGAATCTTGTTCCTTATTTCGCATGGAGTAATAGAGGACAAGCTGAAATGACAGTCTTTATGCCTGTTGTTTGGTAATAATTTTATAATCCCCATGTAAGATTAGCAGTTTTACGTATTAAATTTTATAGAAGTATAATGCAAGAGAGTTTGTACTGTAAGGCTGCTATTATTCTTAAAAACTTAAAATAGTTTGAAACTAAATATTCTGAAATCTATCAGAAAACAAACTAAAATTAATTTGAAATGATTTTATGAAATCGTATAAGAGAAATGTATTTATATATGCAACAATAGTTGCTCTAGGTGGTTTTGTCTTCGGATTAGATGCAGCGTTAATTTCAGGAGGATTTAAATTTATTACTGCTGAATTTAATTTAAACGAATGGGAAGTTGGAGCCATAGGTTTTGGCCCAGGTTTAGGCGTTTTAATTGCATTGCCATTAGCTGCTTGGTCTAGTAACGCATACGGTAGAAAAACTACATTAAAAACAATTGCTTTATTGTATATAATTTCTGCAATAGGATCTGCACTAGCAACATCATTCACCACATTATTTTTAGCACGTTTTTTAGGCGGATTAGCTTTTAGTTCTATTACGTTAGCTTCTATGTATGTTGGAGAAATAGCTCCACCAGAACAAAGAGGAAAGTTAGTTTCAATGTTACAAATCAATATTGGAATTGGATTTTCAGCTGCATATTTTATCAATTACTGGATTTTACAGCAAATGGGAACAGATGCAGGTTGGGTAACAGCTATTAATCTAGATGAAACTGGTTGGCGTTGGATGTTAGGAATTGAAATTTTACCTGCTGTGTTATGGTTCTTTTTTTTATTTATAATTCCTAAAAGTCCGGCTTGGTTAATTTATAAGAACAGAGAAGAAGAGGCTAGAAGTTCTTTAGCGAAAGTATATCCTGAAAATGAAATAGAAGATCATATTCAGGAAATGAAAGAAAGTGTATCTAATGCAGATAACAATAAATCAACTACTTCACAATTAAAAGAAATTTTTAGTGGACCAATGAAAGTTGTTTGTATCGTAGCATTAACCTTAGCTATCGTTCAACAATCAACAGGAATCAATGCGATAATGACTTATGCTTCTACAATGTTTGAACAACTTGGTTTAGGAACAGATGGAGCTTTTGCGAGCGCAATTTGGTTAGGAGTTATTGGATTATTAGCAACTGTTTTATCGCTTTCATTGATCGATAAAATAGGAAGAAGACCGCTAGTTGTTGGAGGATTAATATGGATTATTCTAAGTTTAGGAATTTGCGCATTCGGATTCAATCAGGCTACTTATAAAGTTACGAATGAAGCTATCAGTAAAATGAATGATATTCCAGATGTCGATAAACTTTCCGTTTTAGTTGGGAAAGAATACAATAGCGATACTGAGTTTAAAGAAGCCATAAAGGAAGTATTAGGAGAAACTTCAGCAAGAGATAATTCTGGAGCATTATTAAAAGAAGCTACAAATATTAATGCCTTACTTATTCTATTAGGAATATTAAGTTTTGTGGCTGCATTTAATTTCTCAATCGGACCAATAATGTGGGTATTATTATCAGAAATATTTCCTATTTCTTTAAGAGGAGTTGCAATTCCTTTATTTGCTTTAATATCAAGTACAGTAAGTGCAATTGTACAATTCTTCTTTCCGTGGCAATTACAAAATATGGGAGCAAGCACGATTTTTATTTTCTATGCAAGTATCGTTTCGGTCGGGCTTTTAATACTTTATAAATTCTTACCAGAAACAAAGAATTTAACTATCGAAGAAATTCAAAAATTGATGAAGAAGTCTGAAAAAGCTTAGTTCAGATGATGTAAAAACAAATACAAGTTATAATGAGATTAATAAACCGAATAAAACTACTAAAGGTTTTAAGTTTAGTAGTTTTTACAATTTTATGTTTTGGTTGTAAAACAACACCTAAAAATAAGTTAGAAAGCGAAGCTTTAGAGAAGATTAAAACATTAGAAAAACTAACAGATGATGCTAGGAAAAAATCAATAGATGTAGCTAGAGAAGAAACTGTTTTATGGTTTTCTAAAGAATTTTTAAAGTTTGCCAATTGGGATCAAGAAAATTACGATGCAGTCGAAAAACTATTTGGTTACTATAAAAAATATGAAGCAGATAAAGAAACTTTAGCTAAAGATTTACCAGATTTTGAAAGAAAAAAAGTAATTCAAATTCTTGATAAAGGAATTGAAGATTTAGAAAATATTTTAAAAGGAAAGGTAACTAGAAAACCTGCACAAAAAGTCGCTTGGGATAATATTACAGTAGAAAAAAATAAATTGATAAATAATGGAAGACCTGTTTTTTTACATGATTATTTTTCTAAAACTGTAGGAGCTCCTTTAACCGATAAAAATATTTATAACGATCATTTAGGTGCAATTTATCACACAGGAAGTCATTTATACGATGTAAATAAAGATCGTCCTAGTAATCCGTACATGTTAAACGAAGATGGAACTTTTGATGAAACGTTATTGAGTTATATCACAGAGGTTCCAGATACTAATATTGGTTTCTTGTTACTTTGGAATATGGGCGTTCCTGATTGGATGAAAAAGCAAGAACCTGAAATAGAAAAAGGAAGATCATTATTCACAGGTTTTGATGTCGATAATCCTTTGTTGAGAGAGGTTTGGAGTAAAGTAATTAAAAAAACAGGAGAAGTAACAAAAGGGAAAAAAGTTACTGATTTAGGTTACATTTTATCTAACGAACCACATTGGTTTTCTGAAAAAGGACATTGGACTCAAAAGTATTTAGAGATGAATTCAATTTCATCGTATACTTTAAATAAGTTTAGAATTTGGTTAGAAAAAAAATACGATGGTAACTTAAAAGAGTTCAATAAAAACTGGAACAGTAGTTTTAAAAGTTTTAATGAAGTTACTATTGATATTCCTATGGATCCAGCTCAACGTGGAACGGCATTATGGTACGATTGGTGTCGTTATAATATGGATAGAGGTATCGAATGGTTTACTTTTTTACAGAATGAATTACGTAGTGTAAATCCAGATGCTGATACCCATATTAAAATCATGGCCAAAATGTTTATCGGCGATCACCGTTCTCATGGAATCGATTATGAAGCATTAACAGAATTAACTTCGATGATTGGTGATGATGCGAAAATTACAGGAGGAAGAAATTTCAGAGCCAAACAACCAGAAAAATGGGAAAAGAAGTACGCTTTTTATTGGAATGAATTAGCACATTCTTACGATTTTCAAGAATCAGTTTCACCAAATAAACTGCATATTAATTCAGAAGGACATTTCTTGTCAACTTCTGGGTTTAGAGAATTAGATACAGATATCGATTATGTTAGAAGTAGTTTTTGGTTGGCAACTTTACATGGAATGGATGCGAGTATGTCTTGGTTCTGGGCTAGAGATGCTGATGGTTCTCCAGAAGATAGATTAGAAGGAGAATTGAATTTCTTCGATCCAGCTTTGGCAGGTTCATACGCAGGTTCAGCAAATATGCAACCTCATGTGGTGAACGAAGTTTCTCAAGTGATGTACGATTTAAATAGTTTTTCTGAAGAAATTTTAGCTTTAAGAGATCAAAGAAGACCGTTGAGAATTTTTCATTCAGAAACCTCAGCGATTAATAAAAATCATCACATGACGGAGCAATCAAAATTATACGAATCGTTGTATTTTGAAGGGGTTAATATTGGTTTTGCAACAGAGAAAATCATTAATAAACAAGATCATAAAAATTGGGATGTTATTGTAGTGTATAAAACGCAATATGTAACCGATAATGAGTTTAAAGCTTTACAAAGTTACTTAGATAAAGGTGGAGTTATACTTGTTGACTCTAAAGAGAGCTTGACTAAAAATGAATACGGACAAACACGTGCTACAAAATTATTAGCTAGTAAAGGAAAATTAATCTATGCAGATAATACAAGCTTGAATGAGTTTAAAGATTTAGCTATTTCAGAAATTAAAACAGATAGAAAAGTATCTGTAACAGAAACTAACGGAACAGATTGGAAAGGTTGTGTTTGGAAAGTAGTAAAAAAAGAAAATGAAGATGGTTATGTAATGTCAATAGTGAATTTAGGAAAAAACACAGCAGATTTAACAGTTAGCTTAGAAGGTGAAGAAAATATTGCTATAAAAAATATGATAAACGGATTAGAGATAGGAGGGAACTTTAAATTGAAATCTAAAGGAGTATTACTTTTAGAAATCTCTAAATCATCAAAATAATTTAAATGAAGAAAATTTTAATTACTGGTGGATTAGGTTTTATTGGTTCACATACAGTTGTAGAATTACAGAACGCAGGGTTCGATGTTGTTATCATAGATGATTTATCAAATTCTAGGATAGAAGTACTAGATAATATTGGAAAAATAACAGGTAAGACTCCAGAATATCATCAAATAGATTTACGAGTTAAAGAAGAGGTGAAAAACTTTTTCAATAATGTAAAAGTTGATGGAATCATCCATTTTGCTGCGTTTAAAGCTGTTGGAGAAAGTGTACAAAAACCTTTAGATTATTACGAAAACAATATCGGGGCTTTGGTGTATCTTCTTCAAGAAATGAGAGATAGAAATATAGATCATTTTATCTTCAGTTCTTCATGTACAGTATATGGTCAAGCAGATGAATTACCAATAACTGAAAATGCACCAATAAAACCAGCAGAATCTCCTTACGGAAATACAAAACAGATCGGAGAAGAAATCATCAGAGATACATGTAAAGCCAATGGTTTAAATGCAATTGCGTTACGATATTTTAATCCAATAGGCGCGCACGATAGTTTAAATATAGGAGAATTACCATTAGGAGTTCCTCAAAATTTAGTGCCTTATATTACTCAAACTGCCTTAGGAATTAGAGAACAATTATCTGTTTATGGTGACGATTATGATACACCAGATGGAACACCAATTCGTGATTATATTCATGTAGTTGATTTAGCAAAAGCTCATGTTGAAGCGCTTAAAAGATTGATTGAAAAAAAGAATAAGCAAAATTTTGAGTATTTCAATATAGGTACAGGAAAAGGAAATTCTGTAATTGAAATAATAAACGCATTTGAGCAAACAAATGATTTAAAACTGAATTACAAAATTGTAGCTAGGAGAGAAGGAGATGTTACGGCTGCATTTGCAGACACAACTATAGCAAATAGAGAGTTGGACTGGAAAACAGAAAAAACATTAAATGAAGCTTTAAAATCGGCTTACGAGTGGCAAAAAAAGCAATCTAAAGAAGAAATAATAAAGCAACAATAAAGAAAGTCATTTAAGAGAACACGAAAGCCTTACTAATCTAGTAAGGCTTTTTGTTTTTAAGTCCAAAATTCAGAAATTTAAACAGAAAAGAGATTACAATAGCGTCATTAAAATTTAAAAATGAGACTTTTGTAAACTTTTAAATAAAATTAATGAGAATACTCATTAAGTAATCAGAATACATGGATTTATCGAATAGTATTATCAGTTTTATAGATGCTTTAGGTGTTGTTCAAGGAGTGTTATTAGCAATTTTATTGATGATAATACATATTCAAAAAAATAAATCATTATTGTTTTTGGGGATTTTTATTTTCTTGTTTTCATTAGAACCAATTCCAAATATTTTACACGATTTAGGAATATTAAATACCAATCCGAATTTAGAATTATTACCTGTAGGTTTTCACTTTTTAGCTTATCCGTTTTTATTAATCTATGTAGAAAAAATTTCAATATTCAATAATAAAAGTTTGAGTTATTGGACATTAATTCCTGGAGTTTTTGAATTCATAGCTGCAACTTTTGTTTTTTTATTGCCTTATGCTAAAAAGCTAGAAATAAAAGATTCCTCTTTTGCAATTATCTACTTCTTTTTAGGACTGTGTTATTCAGTATATATAATGATTATAATATTGAAAAGAATTACTTTTCATACCAAAGAGGTTGAAAATCAATACACATTTTTAGATAAGAAAACATTAAACTGGTGTAAATGGTTTGTCTACACGAATATTATTTTTTTAGGACTTAACTTTTTCAATTTTTTTATAGATAGTCATGTTTGGTATGCATGGATTTCAGTTTTAAATGTGATTTTAATATACTGGGTTTCTTTTAAAGGTATACAACAAGAAAAAATAATTGCGTTGATTTGGATCGATAATGATACTTCAAAAGAGAAAAAAATAATTGATGCTAAACAAGAGATTGAACTAGAAGAAACTTCAGAATTAGATTTAAGTACTTCTCAGCACATACAAGATTTTATGACTAAAGATGAAGCTGAAAATACTTTTGAGATTCTTGATGATTATGTTAAGAATTCTGAGTGTTATAAAAACGATACATTAACCATTATTGATATTGCTGAAGCTATTCAAATTCATCCTAAGAGAATTTCATATGCTGTAAATACCATTAAATCGTTAAACTTCAATAATTATATTAATTCTTACAGAGTTGCTTTAGCAAAACAAATTCTCAAAAGTAGCAAAGCTAGCACGCTATCTATTGAAGGAATTGGTGTAGAATCTGGATTTCGTTCTAAAACAACTTTTTACAATGCTTTTAAAAAGAATGTGAATATGACTCCAGCTCAATACAAGAACTCCAAAGATTAATCTCACTCTTCGTTTTCGGTTCATATTTCCGAATTATGAACTCTTACACGTCTTATTTCCAGAATCAAAACTAAGTGGAAACATAACTTTGCACAGGATTATAAAAGTATGATTTCATACTTCACAAGCATTGGAAATAATTAAATAGCATAACATTGAATTTAGAAGAGTTATTATTAAATACAAAATCGAATAAAGTCTTTCTTATTGATAAAAATTGTAAAGTCATAGATTCTTACTCAAAAGATGACACTACAGATAAAATACTAGAAGACAGAATAATTGCATTCAGTGGTACAATTTCAAATATGATAAATCATTTTTTTGAAGATTTTTTAAAATCAGGATTAAAGTCAGTAGTTATGAAATCAAATAAAGAAAACATTGTTCTCGTAAAATTAGAAGAATTAATTCTTTGTTTTTTTTCTGATAAAAATATCAATTTAGCCTTATTAGGCGTAAGTGTACAAAGAGAAATAAATAAAAAATAATGGAAGTAATATTAAACAAACTAATCAGTAACATCAAAGAAAATATTCCAGGATATATAGGTGTAAGCGTAACTGAAATGTCATCTGGAGAATCTTTAGTTTCAGATTCTGTTGTAGAAGGTTTTGATCCGGAGTTAGCATCTGCATTTAATGTTGAGATTATCAATGCTAAAAGAAAAACTATGGAAATATTAAATATATCTGATACATTAAACGACATAGAATTTAATCTTTCTGATCAGGTGCATGTTATCAATATTTCAGATAGTGGAGAGTATTTTATTTATTTAGCTTTAAATAAAGAGAAAGGGAATTTAGGAATAACTAGAAGATTATTATCAAAGTATAAAGAAGAACTAAGTAATGAGTTATAAAGAACTTGTTTTTGATAGCAATATCGTATCTGATTCAAAATTTATAGAATTTCTTAAGTTTCATCAAAATCAGTATTCATCAAAAGTACTTTTATTGAATCAAACAACTACAGATAGAGTAGAAGTTGATAACGAAAATTTAGATAAAAAGGGATTACGTAACATTTTCACAAAAGAAAAAATAAAGTCTATGCTAATTAAATTTGTTACAACAGAATATTATGAAAGTGATATCTAAATTTAAAAAGGCCTTACTAAACTAGTAAGGCTTTTTTTATATTTTACAATGTTTGTAAAATTTTAAGCAATGATTGATATAAGTGTTGTAATACTATTTTTTCAAGAAATTTGATGACTACTTTTGTAGTCGTGTAAAAATAAAAAGGCCTCTGTTTAGGAGGCCTTAATAACTTATCAAGTTGCGTAAACATTAAAATGTCTACTTAAAAAACAATCATTTAAATTTAAAGCTAGATTTAATAGTAATCATTTTAAATAGAAGCTATTTTATTTGATCTTAAATTAGTCACAATTACAAACTGTTTCAAATAAAATTACACCTTGACCAGAACCAATTCCGAAGCATAAATGTCTACATAAATCAGATTGTGATTGTGGACCTCTAGAACCATTAATAGTTTGTTGTTCTGTTTTATTTAATGTTTTTACACCTTTTAGATTTGAGATTGTTCTCTTCATAATATTTAATTTAATATGTTATTTACAGTGAGGTTCCATCTGAAATAAAAATGTTACTATCAATTTTCAAAAAAAATAAAATGAATCAGAGATTAGTAGAACAGCCTTTGTTTTCAAAGCAATGCGGACATGCATGTTTGAGTATGATTACTGGAGATTCTATTGAAGATATTGCTCTTAAGCTTCAAAATTATAATGAATTAAGTTTAGAGAAAGAGATTATGTGGTATTTAAACGATAAAGGGTTTAAAGTAACATTAGTCAAAGCCTTTAAAATTTTAGAAGAGCATATTCCTAATAACTCAATTGTAAGAGTTGAAGACATAAATGGAGTTGGGCACTTTGTGTTAAAACAAAACCATGTATTTAAAGATCCTAATGTAGGTATTGTTAAAAGTTATATTTCTAGAAAAAGATTTACACATTACATAACAATCAATAAATAAAAAACAAAACCACTTGTAGTAAAACAAGTGGTTTTTTTAGTAACAATTATAGTTGAAATATAGCTGAAATATTATCTTACAGCTATAGGGTAATTTTCACCTCTACTACGTACAGATCCAGAAGTTCTTGGAGCACCACCTCTTGCGTGCATAATACCAGCAACGTGTGGAGCAGCCATAGAAGTACCACTTAAAGTAGCATATCTTCCTCCTGGCCAAGTAGATAATACATTAGTACCAGTTGCAATTACATCAACAGGATTCATGTTAAAGTTAGAAGTAGCAGCAAATTGTCCATTACAAGTCATATTTGCAACAGTATAAATTCTACTTCCGTTAATACAAGCAGGATCGTAATTAGCAGCATCAGCACCGCTATTTCCAGCAGCGATAGCAACATAAGAACCACCGTTAGATAAAGCTAATACAGCGCTTCTGTAAGAAGTTCTAGTAGAACAACCAGAACCAAAGAAACCACCTAAACTTAAGTTAACAATATCACCAGCTAAATCGTATCTACCAACGTGATTAATTCCTGCTAAAATAGTAGAAGTAGCACTTGATGGTCCACAACCAAATACTCTTACAGGAACTACACTAGCACCAGCAGAAACACCTACAACACCAATACCGTTGTTAATAGCAGCAGCAGTACCAGCTACGTGTGTTCCGTGTCCGTTACAATCATCTGGAGTTCCGCCTACAAATGATCTAGCATACGTAGAGTTTGTAACAACATTTAAATCTGGGTGATCTAAATCAATACCACTGTCTACAACCCAAATCCATGCATCTTTACCAGCACCATTTACAAACCCACCAGCTCTTGAAATACCACATGGAGTTTGTTGCGCCATTCTTTGAGATACCTCAGAAGATTGTACATCATTAATTTGGAAGTTTTCTAACTCTACAACTCTATCGTGCTCGATAAAATCAATGTTAGGATCTTTAGCTAAAGCTTTGTACTCTTGGTCGTTTAATTTAACGGCCATCGCAGCAATCTTAGTTGTGAAATAATTTAGGACGTTAGCTTGATCTAATCCGTTATCAAATAAAATCGTATTCATTTTAGAAATAGATCTTTCTGAGATTTGATCAACAGATTTTGCCTTTAAAGATCTGTTTGTGAATTGAGTTCTAGCTAAAAGCTTAGAAGTAGGAGTTACAGACGATTCTTTGAAAACTACGATGTACTGACCAGGAATAATATTTCCTTGTTCACCAGAAGCTTCAATGTTTTTTGCTTGTAAGTCATTGTCATTAGTGTTTTCACTTTGACATGAGGTCATTAATAGTGCTGAAAATAGAACAGCACCAATCGAAAATTTACTGAAATTTTTCATGATTTTGAAGGGTTAATTAAAATTTTTTGACAGGTCAAATTTGAGGAATTAAGACATGAAAAAAAAGTAGGTTAAAATACCTTTAAGTTTTTAAATTCAAAAAAACATAAAAAATAAAAAAACTTTAAAGCAACATTGTTGCGATAGTAAAAACAATGGGTTTGATTTTTATGATGAATAAAAGAAAGCTTCTTTTTATAAATTTAACATCGATTTTTACTTCATGTTTTTTAACATAAATTAACATAAATTAACTTTTTGTTAACTGCATTGTATGTGTTTTTACAGGTTAACATATGTTAATTTAATAGGTTTTTTCCTGTTTTTTTGTTAAAAAATAGGGTTAATAATTACTGATTTACTCTTTTTAATTTAAAAAATACAATTTGGCGATGTTTATAGATACATACTTTTGAGCTCTTATGTTTATTTTTTCAAAGCTTAGAGAAGAAATAAAGAGTTAACATTCGTTTTACATATATAATGTAGAAGATGATCTAAAAGGTAATTGTGTTAAGATTGTAGCAAAGAAAAACCGCTTGTTTAAAACAAGCGGTTAAAAATTACAATTATATAGTGTCTTTAAATATAGACTATATTTTATCGTACAGCGATAGGGTAGTTTTCACCTCTGTTACTAACAGATCCAGAAGTTCTTGGAGCACCACCTCTAGCATGCATAATACCAGCTACGTGTGGAGCAGCCATAGATGTACCACTTAAAGTAGCATATCCTCCATTTAAGTATGTACTTCTTACACTACTTCCAGTTGCAATTACATCAACAGGATTCATGTTATAGTTAGGGAAAGAAGAGAAACCACGGTTACATGTCATAGATGCAACAGTAAAAATGTTTGTTCCGTTAATACAAGCAGGATCGTAGTTAGCAGCGTTAGCAGCACTGTTTCCAGCAGCAATAGAAACGAAAGTTCCAGCATTTCCTAATCCTCTAATAGCACTGATATAAGAAGAAGAACTTCCACATCCAGAACCAAAGAATCCACCTAAACTTAAGTTAGCAATGTCACCAGCGATGTCATAACGACCTACGTGGTTAATTCCAGCTAAAATAGTAGAAGTAGCACTAGAACCTCCACAACCAAATACTCTTACAGGAACTACACTAGCACCAGCAGATACACCAACAACACCAATATTGTTGTTAATCGCAGCAGCTGTTCCAGCTACGTGAGTACCGTGTCCGTTACAATCGTTAGCTGAACCACCAACAAAAGATCTAGCGTAAGTAGAATTTGTAACAACATTTAAATCTGGATGATCTAAATCGATACCACTATCGATAATCCAAATCCACTGATCTTTACCAGCACCGTTAGCAAAACCACCTGCTCTTGTAATACCACAAGGAGTTTGTTGTGCCATTCTTTGAGATACACCTCTAGATTGTACATCTTCTACTTGAAAATCTGGTAACTCAACAATTCTGTCGTGCTCTATAGCAGCTACATTTGGATCAGCAGATAACTTCTGAAATTCTTGTGTAGATAATTTCATTGCTAATCCAGAAATTTTTGTTGTGTAAAAATTTAGAACGTTTGTTTGATCTAATCCATTTTCAGATAAAATCGTTTTCATTTTAGAAATTGATTTTTCTGAAATGTCATCTACAGATTTTGCTTTTAAGGCTCTGTTTGTAAACTGAGTTTTAGATAAAAGTTTTGAGGTAGGTGTTACCGAAGACTCTTTGAAAACTACAATGTATTGTCCAGGAATAATGTTTCCTTGATTACCAGTAGCTTCAATGTTTGTTTGAATGTCGTTGTCAGCAGTGTTTTCATTCTGACAAGAAGTAATTAAAAGTGCCGAAAATAAAATAGCACCAATCGAAAATTTGCTAAAATTTTTCATGATTTAGAAGGGTTAATTAAATTTTTTGATTGGTCAAATTTATAAATATCACTTTAATAAAAAAATGAGTTAAAGTTGGTTTAAATTATTGTAGTGTAGTTTGTTATGTTTTAGTTGTAGGAGAAAATTAAATTTAAAGCAACATGGTTGCGTTAGTGATTTCGCTAGTTTTAATGAAATTTTATTGTCTTAAAAGATGCAATTTTTAAAAATTTTTAAAAACCGATTTTGATTTATTTTTTAATGTGTTTTTAGGTGTTATTTAGTAATTTAATGATTGCGGTTTTTGATAAAAAAAGTTTCTAAAAGGAAGTAGTTTTACTTGATGTTTAAAATAATATCGCTACGATTTTTATCTTTTATGGTTACGATATAAAGATTTCCATAAGTAAGATCATCAATTTGTTTGTATTTTTTCTTTTGAATAAATGAATTTACTAAATCAGGAATAGTATTACTATGACCAACAAATACAATATTTTGTCCTTTTGAGTTTTCTATAAATTCTTCAACATTAAATTTAAATGGATGATATTTTTTAATTTTCAAGTTATTGCTCTTAGCAATAGGTGTTGCAGTTTGAATTGTTCTTTTATAATCCGTAGATAATACTTGATCAATTTTATAGTATTGAAAAATATTGGCCCATTTAATAGCTCTTTGTTTTCCTTTTTCTGTTAGGTCAGGATTTTTAATATTTAAAATCTTTTCTGCATGACGAATAAAGAAAAATGTGCTAGTTTTTGAATTTTCTTGAGCTACAAGACTAATCTTAATAGTTAAGAATAAAATTAAAAGTGTAAGTTTTTTCATAAAATTAAAATACAAGATTTTTATGAAAAAAATCAAATTTGATTTCCCTTTATATTTTAGAAATGAAAAAGCCTCAAAGAATTGAGGCTTAAATGCGTTTAGATTGGAAGGGAACGCGGGGGAATAATGAGTTATAAAAGTATAATAAACTCTTGGTTTATTTATAGGGAAAAACACTGTTTTTCATTTAGATAGATATTGTTAGTTATAAAATATAAAAGCCTCTTAAAGAAGAGGCTTTGTAGAATACATAATTGATCAAAAAATTAACTGTATAACTTAATACTTACAAGTATAAATTTACGTAATATTCTCTTTTATAATAAAGATAGTTTATGAAGTTTATAAGAAATTATAATGATTTTAACTATTGCTTACGAGCTGAAGTTTTTTGTAAAACTAGTAGCATAAAAACCACTCAAAAATGAGTGGTTAGGGATTATCGATTACTTATACATTTATCATGGGGAATGTAAATGTGGCACGAATTTAAGATTACTAGTTCTAAAATTTCAATACTAAAATTCAGTTTTTGTAATAAAAATAGTCACTACAAAAAAAGAGAATAGAATGAGTTTTAATAGAGGGTACAAAAAAAACCGTCTTAAGACGGTTTTTAGTGGCAACTTACATAATTAATCCAATTAAGAATCGGTACTAAATCCTACATATTTTATTAAAGCAATTACTTTATATCGAGGTCTGTTATCAAAAGCTTGGTTTCCTCCTCTTGATTGAGTAGTAAAAGAGTGATTATGATTTCCAGTAACATTTGTGTTTACACTATGTGTATGATTTCCAGCTGAACTGGTAGATATAGTATGTGAGTGTGTTCCAGCATAGTTTGAGGTAAAGCTATGGCTGTGATTTCCAGCGCTTTGAGTTTGAATGTATTGGTCAATTCCAGCATTGTGTCCTCCCCATTCTCCTACACTTGTATCAGTATGCCTAGGTGTTCTATGGTAATCATTTTTAATACCATGTGTATGGCTACCGTTATATGATGTTGAACCTGTGTGTCTATGATTTCCTCCTGAAGAAGTACTTCCAGAATGCGTATGACTTCCTGCTGTAGTTGTATTACCAGTATGTGAGTGACTACCTGCAGTAGCTGTAGTTCCTGTATGATTATGAGCAGGCATTTGCGCTTGAGTTAAAACTCTACTATTAGATCCGCCAGTTTTTCCAATTAAATTGTAATCAGAATTTGTAGGATCATATATTACAGGGAAATGACCAGATAAGATTTCGCATAATTCCCATCCTTCAGGAATATCTTCAATAGCTCCAACGTAAGGTAATCTTACATCTTTAAAGAATGTAGTAAACATTTGATTCGCTACTCCTTGAATGAAAGGTTTTAATTCGGAAAAACTAAAAGTTTCAACTCCAGAGTTCCCAAATTCAGCTCTTCTTCTTACATAAGCAGATTTTTCATCTCCTAATCCGTCTCCATCAGCATCAGTTTGATAAGTAACTTCTTCTTTTGTTTCTATGATAGTAACATTAGATTGAATTGGTCCTCCTGTAAAAGGTAAAATTTCTCCTTTATAAACGATTGTTCCATTGGTTACATTACTTCCTTGAGTTACTGCTCCAGAAAGAATATATGTTTCACTTCCACCTAAAGCAGTTAAGCCTGCTGCCATGTAACTCTGACCTTGTAAAAAATCTAAAGTTTCTGTTGCTAACGGAAATCCTCCGTCAAATAGTTCTAGTTTATTCATTTTCTGTGGTTATTTTATAGGTTTTACTAGCTAATTTGTAATAGTTAATTAATGATCTCATTCTAATATTTTCTTCATCTGAAACAGTAATATCTGATGGTAATACAACAACAAAATCAACATCTTTAAATTCTAATTCTGTTTGATTGAAAATATATTGTGTATTTAAAAAGATATCTTTTTGATCTTCATATGGATACACATATGTAGGATTGTTAAATAATCCATCAGATATGTAAATACGTCGTAAAGTTTTATCAAATCGATCGTTTAAAACCTTTTGTAAATACACAACTTGTCCGTTGTGATTAATTTTATATAAGGTTTCAGATCTGAATTTTTGAAATGTTTGATATAATTCTACCAGGGGCTTAATGAGAGATTTTAAGTAATTAACAATTTTTGTTTTTCTCTTAAATGTTGGGAGTAATAGACTTATTTGTCTATTAAAATCCGTTTCATATATCTTATAGCGTGACATCTCTTGGTATCCAATTAATAGTTAAATCTTCTGTGTTTATTTTCATATGACCAGCATCTGATTGATATACTTCATTAATAGGGGTCCAATCTGCTTGGTTACCAAACCTGTAGTAAGCATCTTTAATTACAGGCATTTCAATACCGTCTACTTGTTGAAGTTGATCTGTTAATTTCGTAAGTACAAGTTCACCGTTAAATTCAAATTCTTTTAAGTATTGTCTTAATTTATTTTGAAGAGGTTCATTATCTGAACCATCTAATCGAGCTCCACTTGCGTCAATTTCTAAAGGATTGTAATAAGCGTCAATTTCTAATTTTAATAAATCAGCATCTCTGTTGATTAATACAACTTTAACACCAGCATCTCTAATTAATTTTATGTACTGAATTAATGCTGCTTCTTCATCAGATGATAGTTTGGTTCTAACGGTTTCATCTTCTCCAGCTACTTTTACATAAAGAATTGAATTGATTTCTACTACAGCTGCATATTTAACAACTTTAGCATCTTCGATTTGTTTAACAGTTAAACCATCGTTATCATAAGTGTCTTTTTCGTTCAATTCGTGTCCAAACTGAAAATCCAAAACTTTTTTTCTGTACCAACTTGGTTTATGAGGTTTTAGTAGATACAAAAGTTCTTCGATTTCTTGTTTTAAAGTGTCGAAAAGTTTTTCAATAGTCCAAAAACTTACTGAGATAATAAAGACAAATAGTCTCCATATTGAAACTTTAGATACACTTGTAAGATTGTTTTTTTCGCTGTTTGTTAATACTTCTAAAGCATTTAATTCTGTATCTGAATTAATACTTTCAAGAATGCTTTCTTGGATTTCATTAATGCTTCTTGCCATGTTACTTGTTATTTAATAGATATTATTCTGTTTTTAATCATGTCCGTGGAGACAGCTAATAATTTAGCTGTCTTTTGCCCAGGGACATATAGCTCAGTTAAGAGTTATTTTGAGGCGCAACTCAATTAAGAGTTACGTTAAGTGATATCTCAGTTAAGAGTTATCTCGTTTTAATGAATATTTTTAAGTTTTTTTAATCATGTCCGTGGAGACAGCTAATAGTTTAGCTGTCTTTTGCCCAGGGACATATAGCTCAGTTAAGAGTTATTTTAGGGCGCAGCTCAATTAAGAGTTAGGTTAAGTGATATCTCAGTTAAGAGTTATCTCGTTTTAATGAATATTTTTAAGTTTTTTTAATCATGTCCATGGAGACAGCTAATAGTTTAGCTGTCTTTTATCCAGGGACATATATCTCAGTTAAGAGTCATTTTAGGGCGCAGCTCAATTAAGAGTTACGTTAAGTGATATCTCAGTTAAGAGTTACCTCGTTTTAATGAATGTTTTTAAGTTCTTTCGTAACTAATTTTATATTTTTCGTTTTGATCTATGAAAACTCTTAAAGTTTCTGAAAAAGGAGATGTTATCGTTTCTCCTTTATAATTTAGTTGTAACTTTAATTTAATATAAAAATGAGCCTGAGAACGCGATTTTTTTCTGTATAAGGTATTAGATACACTATTTTTCATTCCTTGTGCTTTTAATCTACCTGCTATAGGAGTAGTGCTAGCACTAAAAAAGTGTTCTAAACCAAAGTCTAATACTGATTTTTTATCTTTTATTTCGATAACCGTATTTCTTGTACCTTTTGAAAAATAATGATAGAAACCTGCTTTTTTTGAATACACTTTTCCTGACTTCTCAACTTCGTCATAATACCTAAGTTTCTTTTTTGATTTATATCTGTATAATAATATCTTAGGTTCATAATCTAGAAAGTTCTTAGCTCCGTTGGTAAACTCACATTCTAATAGGTTTACATTTCCGGTGTATGATTTGGTTGAATCGTTATTGTAATTTTTAGTGAAATTTCTAGATTTATCTCCCCAAGAAAGATTAAATTCTGGGAAAATACTTTCGCTATTATCTATCGAAATAGAATTATTTTCAGGATTTATTGTTGCGCCTTTAAAAGAAATTTGATCTTCTACTTTAGTTGCAGAAAATGTATTAGTTCCATCACTTATAGTTTTAAAACCACTAGTATTAATTTTGGCTAATTTTTCTTTTTCCGCATCGGTAAAATCATTAGAAGATAATTGCTTGCCTTCTATTTTGTCAACCTTACTATCATCAGACTTTCCTTGTACTAAGTTGTTACTTAGTGTTGTGTTAATAGTTCCAAAAGTATCAGTTAGTTCAATTACAAATTCATCTTGTATTCTTTTAAGTAATGCATCTTCAAGTATACCATTGTATTGACCAGTGATTTTTGTTATAGCAACATTCGCATATCTAAAGTCAGTATCTAACTCACCAATGTAAATAGCAGGGTTTTCTCCTTGTTCAAAACGGACATTAAAATCATATTTTTTATCTGAAGCTATTATTCTGGTAGATTCTGTATGGAAGTTGGTTCCTGAATCTTGATTAGAATAAATATAAGTGTTAATTATCATGTTAGCAGAAATACGATCAGCACCATGATATCCTGTACTAATATCTAGATATAAACTTAAAGTATTAACTTGAATCTCCTTAGGAACATTGATTTTAATTGCCCCAGTTTTTGTTACACGAAAACCAATTTGTGATGGTGTGATTTGAAAAAGAGTGCCGTTTTTCAGTGGATCTCCAGAAATAGCATAATTTGCATCGTTATTTAATTCAGAGACATTTTTAATCTGATTGATAATAACTTTGTTGTTTTCTGTGTCAATTTCTGCTCCCTCAAAAGTAATTTGATCTCCTTGTCCATTTGCGAGAATTGTATCTTCACCATCAGTTACACCAGAGAAAGCATTAATGCTAAAATTAGCTAGCTTTTCTTTTTCTAATGATGTAAAGTTTTCATCTGATAATTGTTTTCCTTCTACAATTTCAACCTTACTATCCAGATCTTGATTAATTTTTGTTAATGTGTCTTCTAGTTCTTCAATGTAAGTGATAGGTTTAGAATCTGGTGCTACATAATTCTCTAAATCAGCTAATTTTGTTTTCTCTTCCGAAGAAAAATTTTCATCAGAAAGTTGTTTTCCTTCGATTTTATCTACTTTAGATTCAATAGCTTCTTGTAAACCATCAACTTCTGTGATCTGATGAAGCTCTGGATGGATATAGTTTTCTAATGTTTCTAACTTTTGTTTTAACTCTAAACTAAAATTTTCATCAGAAAGCTGTTTTCCAGTAACTTTATCGACTTTTGAATTTAATATTGAAATTAAATCATCAATAAAGTTTAAAGGCATCGTATTCGGTAATACGAACTTTTCTATTTTAGTAATGTTACCATCAGAAAATGTAAATATAATATCTCCATTTTTTGATACTTCGTAATTTGTGATGATGTTTCCATCGTCTTTATGGTGAAAACTATCAATTAAGTTTTCAAATTGATTCTCAGTAGGTTTGTCACCTGTTTGAAACCAACTTTTTAAGATGTCTATGCTAGTTTTCATTTTAGTTAAAATGTATTTGTTGTTATAGGTGGTAATTTTGTTTCTACAACTTGTCTAGATTCAATAGTTACTGTTGAATATTCTATTTTGATTGTTAAATAACCTTTTAAGCTGTCAATCATTTTGTTAGGTTCACCTATAAGGTTAACACCATGTAAGAAATTAGGCGCATAATCTTTTAAATTAGTATATCGCATGTCTAAATTATTACTTTCAACATATGGTGCATTCATTGTGTAACCGTTTAAATTGGCTAGATGAATGTTGTGAAACGTATCTATATATGCTTTCTTTTGAGTTAAATCTGCAAATCCTAATCTTAAAAAATATCCATATTCTGTAAAAGGTTCAATATGTCCTACAATAGTAACATTGGTAGGAATAATAAGACTATTAGGTGCAGTGTTTTCAAATAAGTTTAAAAACTTAATTTCTGTATCGTTTGCAGTATTAAAGAATTCTAAATTGATATTTTCTTGATATACTTTTTTCCCACCATAATTGATATCAGCATATTCTTTAGTAATTAATGATTGCTTTCCATAATTCTCAATTAAATTATAGGATAGGGAAGGAGCAGTAATGGCACCATTTTTATATACTGTTAAAGCATCACTTTTTGCGGAACTTGTTTCACCATTACCAATGTTGAAAACACGGTCTTCAGCATTGAAACTTATTTTTGATTTAGGCGTGTATTCAGTATTGAATTGACCTATACTAAACTCTGCATGAGAATGAGATGTTGTACTTGCACCAGCAGCGAATGATTCATTAGCTAAAGCTTGTGTGTCTCTACCAAAGGCAGAAGAAGCTTGAGAGTTTGCGGTAGTTCTTAAGTTAGCAGCAAATGAAACAGATCCTGTTGCACCAGTTAAATCATTTTCGAACTTATTATTTTGACTTAAATCTACAGCATTAAGTCCAATATTTCCGTAATGTATTGGGTTTTGACCTGCTAATCTCCAACCTGAGTTTGTCTCTTCAGTTATTTTATTTAAACCAGAGCTATTATTTTCAATTACAATTGCATTTTTATCAACATCAATGATAGCTCCTTCGAATGTTATTTGATCACCTTGTCCGTTTGCTATGATGCTGTTTTCTCCGTCTGTTACACTTGAAAAAGCATTGATATTAAAATTAGCTAGTTTTTCCTTTTCTAGTGATGTAAAGTTTTCATCAGAAAGTTGTTTTCCTTCAATAATATCAACTTTACTATCTAAATCTTGATTTATCTTTGTTATAGTATCTTCAAGCTCTTCGATATAGCTAATCGGTTTTGAATCTGGAGCTACGTAATTTTCTAATCCTGCTAATTTTTCTTTTTCTTCAGAAGAGAAGTTTTCATCAGAAAGTTGTTTCCCTTCAATTTTATCTACTTTAGATTCGATAGCTTCTTGTAATCCATCTACTTCAGTAATTTGATGGAATTCAGGGTGAATATAATTCTCTAATGTTTCTAGTTTTTGCTTAAGTGCTAAACTGAAATTTTCATCAGAGAGTTGTTTACCGGTTACTTTATCTACTTTCGAATTTAAAGTCTCTACTAAACCATCAATGAAATTTTGTGGCATAGTATTCGGTAAAATAAATTTTTCAATTAAAGTCGTATTACCATCAGATAAAGTAAAAGATACATTTCCATTATCAAAAACTTGATAGCTAGTGATAATATTTCCTTCGTCTTTATGATGAAAACTATCAATTAAGTTTTCGAATTGGTTTTCTGTTGGTTTGTCACCAGTTTGAAACCAGCTTTTTAATATGTCAATACTTGTTTTCATGAGTTATCTTTTATAAAAATGAATTGCAATTTTATGTCTTAAAACATCATCTGATCTTTCTCTGTTTCTTAAACTATATATAGCGTAACTTCCACCTCCGCTAGCTTCAAAACGTAATTCATCTGAAATAGCTTCAACCAAAGGTCCATAGTTTTTGTCTTGAACGAATACAATATCTACATATCTATATTTTGGGGTAGTTTCTGGAGTGATCTGCATTAAATACCAGCCAACATTCGATCTTCTAATTGTAAATTCAAATCCACCATCGTTAATAATAGGTTCAAGTACAGGTACATCAGTTCCTGTTTGTCTAATAGTGGCAAGATATATTTGAACATCTCTATTTGTAGAGTTATTTAAGCCTGCTAGTTTTTGTTTTTCTTCAGTAGTAAAATCATTTGTAGAAAGTTGTTTTCCTGCAACTTTATCAACTTTATTGTCGATTTCAGATTTAACTTCAGTTAACTTCTCATCAACTTGACTTTCATTAATTTTATCATCGATCTCAAGTTTTACTTGATCTAACTCGCTATGTAATTCTTCGCCAGTAACACGATTACTGATTTGATTTTCTAAATTTTCAATATATGGTTCTAGTCCACCTTCATCGATTTTATTATCGAGATCGTTTTTAATAGATTCTAGCTCTATTTGTAAATCCTCACTACTTATTTTTTCACTTATATCTGTGTTTAAACTATCTAATTCATCTTGTAGGTTTTCAATATTACTGATAGCTAGTTCTGGGGTATTGATTTTAATTATTTTTTCAACAGGATCTATAGTTACTCCTTCAAAAGTAATTTGATCACCCACTCCTTGTGCAGTAAAACTGTTTTCTCCATCAGTAACCTCAGAAAAAGCATTAATACTGAAATTAGCTAACTTTTCTTTTTCTAGTGTTGTAAAATTTTCATCAGAAAGTTGTTTTCCTTCTATTATTTCAACTTTATTTTCTAAATCTTGATTGATTTTTGCTAAAGAATCTTCTAGTTCTTCTATATAGCTGATAGGTTTTGAATCTGGAGCTATATAGTTTTCTAATCCAGCTAATTTTTCTTTTTCTTCGCTTGAAAAATTTTCATCAGAAAGTTGTTTTCCTGCTATATTATCTACTTTAGCTTCAATAATTTCTTGTAATCCTTCAATTTCTGTAATTTGATGAAATTCAGGATGTATATAATTTTGTAATCCTTCTAGTTTTTGTTTTAATTCTAAACTAAAATTCTCGTCAGAAAGTTGTTTTCCAGTTGCTTTGTTAACTTTAGAGTTTAATGTTTCTACTAAACCTTCAATAAAATTTTGAGGCATTGTATTTGGTAAAACAAACTTTTCTATTTTGGTTGTATTTCCGTCAGAGAAAGTAAATGAAACATCTCCATTTTGTAAAACTTCGTAATTAGAGATGATATTACCGTCATCTTTATGATGAAAGCTATCAATTAAATTCTCAAATTGATTTTCAGTAGGTTTGTCACCTGTTTGAAACCAACTTTTTAATATATCTATACTGGTTTTCATTAGTCTTTTTCTAATTCGTTTTTTATCTGTTGAACTTTGTAAGCTCTGTTTTTATAAGTTCAGTGTTTACAAAGCTGGTTTCATTCTCTTTTTCCACTCTAAAACTAGATCCAATAATCCAGTATCCAATTCCTTGAAGTCCTTGAGAAACTCCTTCGTCTTTTTTGGTTAAACCTGAGGCAGGATATAAATCTTCTTGCTGATAGTAGTTTTTAATGGTGTTATCAAAGGTGATGTTTTCCGGAATTTTTAATTCGCTACCAACTATTAAAGTATCAGTAGTCGCAAGTCCGTTTTCTTGAGCTATAGCAAGAGCATTTGTAGCTATGCCAGTAGCTTGTATAGCGATATCAAATAAAGATTGATTATTGCTTACTGTTATTGTATTTATCATATTCTATAGCGTTAGGATAAGAATAACGTGTATGCTAAAGCAGTTTAACAAGTGTATTCTTATTAATTTTGTTTGGTTTAACTTTGATATAATAGGTGGCTTTCTTAAGCGTTTTTTATATAATTTCGAATAGAAAAGTGTTTTAAAAACAAGTATTTGATAAAGTTTAAAAATCGGTTACTTTGGCTACTCGCTTGATTCCATTTATAAAACTCTTTTGTTGAAAAAGTAAAGGCTTCATAGATATTACCAAAGTGTTCTATTTCACTAATTTGCTCTGTCCATAATCGATCGTAGATTAAAGTGGCAATAGAAATTTTTTTATTGTTGAAAGAGAGCTTTTTTATCCATTTAGGGATATTTGAAGATAATATAGTATATCCTTTAGGGATAAAAAGCTGTCTTCCATCAGAGAGTGTTATTTCTATAGTTTTAGTGATAACAAAATCATTTTTAGTAGCATTGGTTTTAGATGCTGGAATGAACGACGGAAGTTCGAGGTAATTTAATTTCATTTTTAATTTTTTTTTTGAATTTTTCAATATAGCGTGGTAAAATAATTTTCGATTTTAAATTAATCGCTAATACTGTGCTTTTTAACTTTTACTTACCTTAAACTTTTGTTAATTCTAGCGTTTCTATGCTATTTTATGATTGTTTTTATAAACTTCAAATTCGTTTTTTAAATCTCGGTACTTACTTTTCCATAGATCTAAATTTGTTCTTAATTGTTTAATTTCTGTTTCTAATTCGTTGAATTTTTCATCGTATCTTTTCTTCAAATCGTCTAACGCTTCTTGATATAAATCCACTACTTGTTGTTGGTTTTGAGTTTCTGCTTTTACAAGCTCTTGTCTTCTTTTCTTTCTTTCTGTCCATGCTGTAAACATTCCGCCAGCTCCAAATAGATATCCGATAATGACATCTATATGATTTACTAAAAACTCTTTCATATTACGTAACAGTTAAGCTTAATGGTGCACCTTGATTACCAACTCCAATAATGGTCATTGTTTTTACATATGTATCGATAGCGCTAGCTAGATCTGCAGCTACTTGCTCGTAATTATTATCTGTATTGTTAGAAGGAGCCAAAATACTTTTGATTTGTGCTTCCAATGCAATTTTATTTAAAGGCATAGCTATGGTTTTAAAATTTTATCTATTTCTGAATTTAATGTATCAGTAACAGCAGTTTTAATCTGTGTTATTGCAGCTACATTTGGGGTTACTCCGATAGAAACAACGATTTTATTTACTTCATCACAAAGACTTCCAATTTGATTTTGAATTTCATTAATAATGTCTTTTAATCGTACATCACCTTTTTTAATAATGTAACCATCATCGGTAATATTGAAATGAACATTGTTTTCTCCTTTTTCAACAGTATAGCCATCTTTATCAATTAGAAAGTGAGTGTCTTCAATCGTTCCTTCGATACTTTCAACTTCACTAATGGCACTTACAAAAAGTGTATTATCGTCGTCTCCAATTCTACTAACTAAAACAGATGTTTCTTCTTTTGGGTATTGAACAACTTTGTTGGTGTCGTCAATAACACTAGTTAATCGAACTTCATCGTAATCAAAACCATCGGTATCAATAATTTCAATAGTTTTAGTTTCTTTGTCAACTTTTGTCACAGTAGCGATAAAAGTTTCAGGTTCTTTACTGACTAGTTGTCGAAATGCGTCTTGTAAATCTTTATCTCTTCCCATGTTATCCGATTTTATCTTTTGGAAGAATAATTGCTCCCAATTCTACTTTTCTTCTTGCTCCATTTTGTCCGAATGATGTTGTTACTTTCGGAACAAAATATTGAACAGTTTTACTTTTAGATTGTGGCGAATTCGAGTCAGATCCTTCTTGTTGACCGTTTCTAGATGGATATCTATTATCTGTAATAGAAACTCCCATGCCTCGAGTTGCATACGGAATTAAAAAACTAGTTAAATCACCTCTGTATCCCGTGTATTTAAGCTTGTCTAATTCTGCTTCGCCTCTTCCTTTTAATTCTTTTTCTGTGCTTAAATTGTAAAAATGTAACGTGCGTTGTTCACCTGTTTGTTCACCAACAATAGTTTCAATTTTTGTGTTGTCTTTTTGAACACCGATTACTTTTACATATAACTCAACATCTTCCTTTTTAACATATTTCAAATCGTGACTTACTACGTTTTTTTGAACATGATAATTAGCAGTTTTTCCGATATTAATATCCATTCGTAAACCAGCATGAAGTTTTCCTTCATCGTCTAAGAATATTGAGAGTCCGTATTCGTCTTTTATTTTCTTTAAAGCTTGCGCTCCATTTTTACTTTTTATAGCAAATTTTTCAAAGTTTACATCAGGAATGTTTCCACCAAGTTTAATGTTAGCATCTTCTTGAGTTTTATTGGTTTCATCTAGAATATGAGCAAGAACTTCCTTTAGTGTTATCTTTTTAAAGTTTTTATTAATTCTTGTTTTTCTAATATGATACACAGCGTCTTCACATTCAATATTTACAATGTGATTTTTCGGACTGATGTGTTTTACGAAACCTTTAAACTCTTCTCGTTCTTCATCAACGTCTTTATAAGATAGCTTTATGCTTACAGGCATTCCTGTTTTAATTTCACTTTCCAGTTGTTTGCGTTCTTTGGTTTTGTTTCCAGAATCAAAGAACGCACTGGCAGGCATTTTAATCACAGCTGTATCAGATAATAGGTCTACTGATTTTACTATCTGTACATCGTGTACACGTTTAAATGTGTATTGCCCTATTTTTATGTTACAGTCTAAAACAAACATGTGCTTTTATTTTGGAATAGATTTATTTCTATTATTTAATTCGGCAAAGAAATCATCGTCACTAATAGCGTCTATAGTGTACCTTTGAGAATAGGGTTGGCCTTCCATTTTATCGAGGTTGTACCCAGTAATTACAATTTTTTCTATTCCTAATAATTGCGCTAAATCGTTTTTAAACTCTAATGCTTCTTGAAGCTGACAAAGTTTGATGATTTTATTAACTTGATCTGTTGGATATTCTCGTTTTCCAGGTTCAATACAAACGCCTTCAATCTTTATTTTATAATCGTTAGCACTAATTAATTCTTTAACTGTTCCTCTGTTTTGACTACCAACTACAACGGTTTGAACTATTCTTTTTTGAGTGCTAAATGTTAATAAAGGTTCGTTAGGTAATCGAGTTTTTCCGATCGTAACATCCATAAAAAATGGAGTTCCTAAATGCGTTTTACCGACTGCAGTTCCAATAGAATTTTTATTTTTTATACTCTGTTTGAGTAAAGATTTATCAAATTCTTTTCCTGATTTATTATGAGCCCTTTCTGTAAAGTCTCTTATGTTAAAAATATTGATCATTACGAATTATTTGTTTGCATGTGGTTAACTGAGTTTAAAACACGTAACAGTGATGTAATTAACATGTCTTCCATATCGTTAGTTCCTTCTTTTAAATTTTCAGACTGAATAACCATATTTTCAACTAAACGATCAAAGTGAACATTAATATGAGTTTGCTTTTTACCTCCATCAGTAATGTTGTTAATACCTTGAGTTGTTGTGTTGTTTGTTGTTGAACTGGCCGGAGCTTTATCAGGAAACTTAAAGCCTTTTTGCATTTTCTTTAGGTCAGCATTAAATCCTTTTGTATCAAAAGAAAGGCTTCCCATTTTTTTTGCTCCATTAAGAGCTTGCAATGCATTAGATGCTGTTTTCTGTCTAAAATCATTTACTCGTTGCTGTCTTTCTTCCTCAATTTTTTTAAGTTTGACTTCAGCTTCAGTAGTAATTTTTTCATTTAATTTAGCTCGTGCACCAGAGAAATCTCCGTTCCAAGCTAACTTAATTGCAGCTCCAACATTTTTTACATATTGAATTGCTCTTTGACCAAAATCGACAACATTATACCAGGCTTTCTGAAATCCGTAAACTATAGAGTCAATAAAGAAGCTAAAGTTTTCTTTAAGTTGACTCCAAACTGCGCTCAGAATATCTTTAAAACCTTGCCATGCAGTAGCCCAACCTTTAGTGTATTTTATAACAATTGCTATTACAGAAATAAGTGCAACAACACCAAGAACTATCCAAGTAATCGGACTAAGTCCCATGATAATATTCCAAATTAACCAAGCGCCAGCAACAGCTCCAATAATTGGTGCGGCAGGTTTTAAAACTTCGAATAAAGTATTTAAACCTAAAGCGATGTATGAAATCGGAGTAACTAAAAAGTCTAAAACTTTTTTGAAAATACTTATTGCTCCAGCTGCTGCAGAAGTTCCTTCTTTAAGTCCGAACATTGCTCTTAAGAAGCCTCCAATAGTTCCAGCAAGATTAACTATCATGCTAATAATTGGCTCGGCGGCTTTAGATATTGTTTTGAAACCTTTTACAAATTCGGTAGCAAAATCAATAAGTTTATTCGCAACAGGTTTAAATACACTAGTGATTCTACTAAATTCTTTCTTGTAAATTTTATTTAGGTTGTCAAGTTTCTTTTTATCTCCAAACTTTTTAACAAACTTGCTTACACTATCATAAGCAGATTTTAATTTTCCTTTTACTCCTTTGAAATTTAAAGATGGTACAGCATATTTCTTTTGAAAAGCTTCATATTTCTCTTTAAACTTCCCGTATTTTTCAACTGTAGCTTTTATTAATTTGAATGGAGCAGCGACTACTTTTGAAACTACATTTGCTCCTTTCTTAGCTGCGCCTAAAGCAGCGCTTCCTAAAGAAACCAATCCTTTACCTACTAACCCAAGAGCAGATCCTCCAATTTTAGCAATTCCGTTGGCAAAAGTTTTAACAATTCCTGCAACAACACTTTTTCCAGGTAAAGCTTTAATAAGGCTACCGAAAAACTTAGAAACTTTCTCTGTTACTGGTTGTAAAGTATTGGTTATAGTATTTGCTAAACCATTTACGCCTTCAGAAATATAGTTGGCTATACCACTAGTATAGTTTTTAAACTGTGTTGTTGTATTTTGGATAAATTTCCCAAAATTTATAATGTCAGTAACAAATTGACTGTCGATTATTCCTTCTGTCCCTAAAGTGAAAAGAGCAGCAAAGCTCAGAGCTTTAAATTGATTTTTAGAATTATCAATAAAAGTTTTAACTCCAGCTGAAGCTTTGTTAAAGTTTGAGTTGATAAAGTTTACAGCTTTTTTAGAGTTTGAATCTACAAAGTTTGTAAGTTCTTTAAATTTATTGTTTACAGATGATACTACACCATCATAGACTCCATTAATTGATTCTGCTACACTACTTGCTGCTTTTCTTATAGGGTCAAAAGATTTACTTATTATTCCTGTAAAACTTTTAAAGCTTTCTTGTGTTTTTGATGCAGCTTGTCGAATATCACTAAAACCACTTTTTAAATTATCTAAATGCTCTTGATAAGAAATTGTGTTTTTAGAAGCTTCTTTAACGTTTTCATCTAGCTTTTCTATTTTATCAATGGTTTCAGAAATAGGTTGTACTATTTTATCGAAAGTTGTGTTTAACTCTTTCAGTACTTTAAGTAATTCTTCCATGATTATATTTTGATTTTAACTTGCGGCTTTAGCTTCTTTTTGTCTAATATCTTCAAGTTGTTTGAACTTCTCTGCCCATTGTTTATCGGTTAGGGCAGAGGGTTCAATATTCAAGTGATACTGCATAAGTGTATCTACATAAGTAATCCAGTTATGTTTCGGGTCCCCTTTGGCACCCTCTAGCACTTTTTTAGCTCAGCCTCTTTTATTTCGATTAGTTTATCAATTTGTCCAGCAGCAGCGAAGAATAAACCATCATTAGTTTTAATGTCTTCGTCACCACCTAACCAACAGTTCTCTAATACAACTTCTGCAAAACCTAATGGATTAGTTTGTGCATTTGTCATTGCATACGAAAGCGTTTTACGATCTGGTTTTTTTAAGTATCCTTTTTTTCCATCTACGGCTACTTCGAATACTTCTCCATGTTGTTGTTTCCAGCTGTTGATTTGCTCTTTATTGATTTTCATAATTGTAAAATTTTATAGTTTTAAAGTATTGTGTTTTTGATTCTTATTTTATGGTAAAAGTGTTTGTTGAAGAAAGGAGCAAGGCTTTCTAATAAAGGGCTTATCTTGAGCCCTGCTCCTGAAGAATGAAACAAATACACTAGCTAAAAAACTAATCTTTTGTTCACAAACACTAGTACCAAGTGTTGGTGTTACGCTGCTAATCTGCGTAAGTACATAATAGGTAATGTGATTTCCATGAATTTATCACCTTGCTTTAATTCTCTGTTATCTTCAGTAAATTCTACTCCTTTTAACATGTAAGTAGCAATTTTTCCTGGAGCAGAGTTTCTAACAAAAGAAACTGTGATATCGAATGGAGGTAAATCTGTTAAATCTTCCTCTGGAGATAATAATAATTGTAAAGCTTCAACTTCGCTTTGTAATAATGTTAATTCTCCTTCTGGAGTTTTATTTCCATATTGGATAGCGTGAGGGTCTTCACCTCTTGCCATTAAGTATTCTTTTTCTCTTTTTACTGAAAACTTAACTCCACGAACACGAGTAAGAATTCTACCTAACATTACAATTTGTACGTCTGCCCAACGGTATTCAGGGCTTTTACTATCAAAAGTCATTTTTTTAAATTATTAATAAGTTAATACGTTATTTTTTGTTGCTTACGATAAGCTAGTTGTAAACCCTAATTCAACAGTGATATACTTTGCATATCCAACAGGTAAAATATCTAATGATACTTTTACTTCGTTTGTTGCTAATACGTCTTGAGCAGGATCGATAGAAGTTCTAACAGCAGAGATTTCACCATTTTGAGTCATAGTTAAGTTGATTGCGTTATCAACTAATCCTTCCCAACTCTTAATTAAAGCAGGAGCAATTTTCCCGTTAGCTTCTAATGGAATTTCATCTAAGATTTCGTTTACAAACACGTCATAAGCTACACGTCTTGCTTTGTAAATTGTACGAACTCTAGTGATGTTGTTTAAATCATCGCTTCCTGTAGTACAAGTTGGAGCATCGTTGAAGAAATATCCAGAACGACCTACGAAAGATCTTAAGAAGATATAACCTTTGTCGTGGATACTATCCCAAGCATTTTCTAATTCTTCAATAGCTTGCTCGTTAGTAAAATAGCCTTGAGTTGCAGGTAATGAACCAGATTTAACACGTCCTGGATTTCTCATTACAGGATCTTTAGCTAATCGTCCTAATAATAAACCTACTGCGGCATTTTTACTTCCATCAATATTAGATAATAAGATAGAAACAAACTCGTTATCAGATTCAGTGTAGTCTTTTAAGTCTCCAACAGTTCCGTTGAAATCTTTACCATCAATAATTACAGAAGCTTCTTTGTACTTGCTAGCGTAACCTTCGATAAGAGATTGAGCTTTTACAGCTGCGTTGTCTACATCTTCATCAATCCCGTCAGAAAGTGTTACTGCACCAGCAGATTCTCTAGACACAGCAATTAAACGGATTGCTCCTTTTGCGTCATCTAATAATTTCTTAGCAAAATCTTGGTCTGAAGATACCATGTCTTCCATAGAAACAGTGTCTGCTACTAACATTAACCATAATTCAGCTCCGTTACCAGCTTCTTCATAGAATTGTTGAACTTGTTTGTAGGCGTAAGGATTTGCTGCTTGTGTGATTCCTTTAGCTTGAGCATCATCCAAACTAAATACTTGGAAAGATTCTCCAACTTGAGCACCATCAACAACAGAAGCTCCTGTTAAAATCATAGCAGATACGCCATCTTCGGTTTGAGCTACTTGCCCTAAACCATCATTGTTTACATTAATTTTTACTTTAGGTAATCCATTCATTTTTTTATAGGATTTTTGGTTTAACAAATTTCACAATCGTTCCTCCTAAAAGTAGGGCCAGTGTGATACCACCGATCCAAATAAGAGGTCTCAACAGCACAGGAATGTATTTCTGTGGAATGACAATTGTTTCCTGTTTTTGCTGATTAATTTCTTTGTAGTGTTTTATAATTTCTTTTTGTAATTCAATAAGCTCTTTTAATTCTTCTGCAATGCATTCAGCTTCAATAGTATTACCAACTCTTTTAATACTCAATCTTGTGTAGTTTGAGCGTTTTACAATTGCAGCTTCAGTTAATTTGTCTATGGTTTCTTTCAGTTTAACTGTGTCTGCTTTTCTTGCAATTACAATGGTGTCTATTGTTCGGTGTTCTTTAAAGATGGAATCTTTGATTTTTACCGTACTTTCTGTTTTTGGTAATTTTTTAAAACTTTGACAAGCGTTACTTAAGAGAGCGAAGAGAATTACATAGCTTAAAATTTTTAATTTTCTCTTCATTTTTGTTTTTACAGATTTCTATATTCTTTTCTAGCATCGAAACAGGGACAAGCTTTAGAAAATTCAAAAGGTTCAATGATTCCGTTTCTGTTTAAATCTTCTGAGAAATCTCGGTGTCCGAGTATTATTGCTTGTGGGTATTTTCTTTTTAGTGTTATTAATAATTCTTTTAAAGCTCTTTTTTGTTTTCTTGTTCTGGTATCTTTAGGAGAAAGTCTTTTATTTAAACCTCCGATGTAAGCGATTCCTATAGAATGACGATTGTGACGTTTTACATGAGCGCCAATCTTATTTTCTGCCCTTCCTTCTTCAATAGTTCCATCTAATCCTATTACATAATGGTAACCTATACCTTTCCATCCTCTTTCTTTGTGCCATCTATCAATGTCGCTAGCTGAAAAACTTTTTCCTTCTACAGTTGCTGTGCAATGAATAACAATGTGTTTAATTTTTCTCATTCTTTTTTTGTTTAAAACTTCCCCCGAAGGGTTTGCAGTTCCCTCGTTCAAAAGAGGAGGAGAACTGCCTTTGGGTAACTCTTTATTAGTATGTTTTAATACTTCGTTCGAGTTGTTTGACGATGCAAAGATGGGATAGATTTGAAGTTCTGACAACTTGATTATCAGTGTTTGCGGATAGATTTGCAATGGTTGTAAATATGAATACAATGGTTGATTTTAGGTTTTAAAAATCCATAGAGTTAAAGCAACTTTGTATCAGAATTTAAACTAAAAAAACATGAATGATTTTAAATTAGATGAAACCGGAGATTTACTAATTGTAAATGGAGATTTTGTAATTGCAGATGCTACTTTGCAGCATCAAGAACATATAATTCTGGCTCAAAAAGGAGAGTATAAAGAGTTTCCTGAAATAGGAGTGGGGATTTCAAATATGCTTAATGATGAAAATCCAAGAGATGTCATCACGCAAATCAGAAGAAATTTTGAATATGATGGTATGGAAGTAAATCAACTAGATTTTAATGCTAAAGGAGATATTATTGTAGATGCTCCTTATAAAGAAGTTTAATTTTTAAAAAAAAGAAGAATATGAGTGTAAGAAAAGAAATTTATCAATCGGTAGCATCTAAATTAGATGCTATCGGAACATTTACTTTAATTGATTTATATAAAGGTCAGTTTGATGAAGAAGATAGTAATGGGTTAAATAGATTCCCGGCAGCCTATATTTCTATAGGAAGTATTACGTATCAAGATATGGTATTGGATGTTTTAGAAGGAGATTTACAGTTAGATGTGTATATCTTTTTTAAGCAGGATGCTGATACTGAAGTAGGAGCTTCTAATCAAGAAACGTCTTTAGCAATTTTGTCTACAATTGATGATGTTGTTGAGGCTATTCAGAAAACCTCTGGAAATTATTTTACAGATTTGACACAGATTGCTGAAGAAGATTTAACTCCTACTTACAAGAGACCAGCGTATAAAGTTACGTTCTCTACTAATATTTATAAAAAAGTAGGTATAACTAATTATATTTTAAACTAGTTAAAAAGGGCGCTTTTATAAGCGCCTTCATTATTTAATATTGCAGATATAGTTCTTTTACTAATAAAAAATTCTAGTGATAAGGTTTCTAAAACTGCATCGTATTTCCATTGCGGATGTTTTACTGATAATTGACTGAAACGTTGTTTTACTTTTTGATTTCTAAGTGCAATTAAATTATTATTTCTAGCCATAGATATTTTGGTATTGTGGAGGTTATTTTAAATTAACTGTGTAGCACGTAACTACACAGTTTAGAGGTTAATCTTTTAATATTATAGTTTTACTATCAAGTCTCTTGTATTTAGAGCCTTTGTTTATCTTTTCTTTTTCTAAAGTTTTGGCAAGTTTCAATGCTTTTTTGCCTTTCTTTTTCAAATAAGCTTGCTGTTCCATAGTTTTAGTAATTCTTTTTGCTGTTTTTTTCTTCTAAAAGGAAATGTATTACCAATGTGCAAATCATAATCATGGCTGTATTAGCCTGGATTTTCAAGAGCATATTAACGTTCAAAGTTGTCAGTTGTATTAATATTACTGTAATTAGTAACGCAATACACGACATTCCAATAATTATTAATCTGAAATTTTCCATAAGAATTAAATAAAAGGTTAAAGACTAGAAAATTGAATGTTAATGTCTTTCCATTTATTGTATTTGTCTTTTGTTTTAACTCTACAATATTTTGAAGAACCAGAAACACGTTGACAATCACTAAGTTTTTCAAATTCTTCTATTAGCTTTTTGTCTCCCATGTCTTTTACTTGTTTTCGAGCTTTTGCTAATAATTTGGGATCGTATTCTCCTTTGTTTCCTTTGATTAATAATCCGTCTAAAATGTTATATAAGCCTTTATTTCTATTAGCAAATTTGTTTTTGAAAATATCTTTAATTGCGTTTATATGAACATTAGCTTCTTCAGTAAATTCAATGCGTTCTTGGTAATCTACTGTAATCATGATGTTGCCATTTTTGTTTTTACGAGAAAATGATTTTACATCCTTAGGTTTTTTTCCGTTAAGATTATACATTTCTGCGTATAGTCTATTAGCTTCTTTTATAGTCTCGTCTTTCAACTGTTTTAATTGGTTAGAAAGTATAGCAAACTTTTCTGCGGTTCTATTACAAAAAGATTCATTTTCTTTTTCTAACTGAGCTCTTTTTTGTTGGTATACTAATCTTCTTTCTTGTTGTTTTTTAGCTAATGCAGTTGCTAATTGATGTTCGGTTAGGTTTTCGAGGTTAATTACGGTATTCATAAGCTTATTTTTTTCTTTTTTTTTAAATGATTTCAGGTTTTACCCAGTTTTCTTCAATAATACAATCGTTAATATCTCTTACTTTGTCGTTAACAATTTCACTGATAGTATATTTTGGTTGAGAACTTTGACCGTCTAAAACTCTAAACCATGAAGCAATTTCTAGATTACAGCAAATTCCTTCTCCAAGTGTCATAATTTTTTGTTCGTTTCTACTATAAGCAATTGCATTCCTTAATTGTATAATTCTACTTTCGATTTCTCTTATTCTCATTTTCTAGATTTTTTTTTAGTTCTAATTCAATTTCGTTTTTTTCTTTTAATAGTGTTGCGTAGATCTCATCATCAAAATTCTGAGTTAGCATTAAATCATATTCTTCTATTCGTTTTCTGAGTTTTTTTTGTGTTTTCATACTTTTCAATTTTAATTGACTTTTTATTTTTAAAGAGGTTTTTCATAGAATGTAATTTTTTGGTGATAATTTTCTTCTTTTATTTTTATTGTTGTGCTACTGAATCCTTTTATTTTTTTTTTGAAATAAATCAAATTTTATAACTTTTCTTGTTTTATAGTGTTTTAATTGTTTTTCTGTAGAATCTCATATTTTCTAATATTTAAGCTGCTTAAATGATAATTTTCAATTTTTTTGTTGTTAATTGTTGTTTAAGTGATTATTATTTATATATATTTGTTTCTCAATTATTGCACGACAAATATATGTAGATAATTTTCAACAAAAAAATAAAATTGAAGAAAATTATTTCTTTTTTTAAAAAATCACAGTTCCCCATAGAGTTCCCCCTGGATATATTAAAGAATGTTTTAAGAATTAAATTTATTGAAGGCTTTTGTGCTTCTTTAGATTTTGTAATAATTATAAATGAATATGGAAATAAAAGTAATTTTTTATGAGTACAATAGATAGGATAAAGGTTTTAGCTGATCACGAAGGGATAAAAATTACAGCGCTTGAAAAACAAATCGGTGCTAGTAAAGGTGTTTTAAGTAGGGCTTTTAATAATAAAACAGATATACAGAGTAAGTGGTTGACTAAGATAATTGAAAATTATCCCCATTTTGATTCTTTGTGGTTGTTAACTGGTAAAGGAGATATGTTGGTGAAAAATGATGCTGTGGTTGTTTCTGGTGAAGTAGTTGCTAATAATGTATTTAAGTTAAAAACTGATTATCCTATTGGTAAGCAAGCGGTACCTTTATATAATGTAGAGGCTGCGGCTGGTTTGGTTGAGTTATTTCAATCTCACGGAGATACACAGCCAGTTGGAACTTTGAATATACCTAATTTACCTAAATGTGATGGTGCTGTTTTTGTTACTGGAGACAGTATGTATCCTTTGTTAAAGAGTGGAGATATTGTTGCGTACAAGCAGATTTATGATTTTTATTCGGAGATTTTTTGGGGGGAAATGTATTTGATTTCTGTTGAGGTTGCTGAAGAGGAGTTTATTAGTGTGAAATATATTCAAAAATCTGAAAAAGGAGAGGATTATATTAAGTTAGTCTCTCAGAATAAGCATCATCAGCCAAAAGATATTAAAATGTCTAAAATAAGAGCTATGGCTTTAGTGAAAGCTTCTGTACGTATGAATTCGATGGGGTAGTTTATAAGATAAAACCCACTCATTTAATAAACGAGTGGGAAAATTGCTATGAAAAAGAAAAGTACAGAACGTCTTCCGTACTGTACTTTTATATTAGCATAAACTATGCCAAAACAAATTAATTTAAATTTTCTCTATTCTGTTAGCTCAAAATCAAGTTCTAGTTTTGTGGTTGAGCTACCTCCAACAAACACTTTAAACTTTCCTGGTTCTACAATGTAGTTTCCTTGGTTGTCAAAGAAACCAAGTTCTTTTCTGGTTAGTTTGAATTCTATTGTTTTGCTTTCTCCTTTTTTTAGAGGAACTAATTCGAATCCTTTAAGTTCTCTCACGGGTCTTGTTGTGCTACCGAAAAGATCTCTTATGTAAAGTTGAACTACTTCTTTTCCGTCGTATTCTCCAGAATTTTTAAGGTCTACGGTAACTTTTATTTCGTCGTTTATAGAAAATTTTTCTCCGTGGATTTTGAAGTTGCTGTACTCAAAAGAAGTGTAGCTTAAACCATGTCCGAACGGGTAAAGTGGTGTGTTTTCTGAATCGATATAATGCGACCAAAAAACATGTGATTCTTTATTTGGTCTTCCTGTACTTTTGTAGTTGTAATAAATAGGTACTTGTCCCACGTTTCTAGGGAATGTCATAGGTAATTTTCCACTTGGGTTGTAATCGCCGTATAATACACTAGCAATAGCATTACCTGATTGACTTCCTAATTGCCAAGCTTCAACTATAGTTGGAATGTTTGCATCTGCCCATTCTATGGTTAATGGTCTACCGTTGTTTAAAACTAAAACAATGTTTTTGTTTGCTTTGTAAACTTCTTCTAAAAGTTCTTGTTGTAAACCTGGTAGATCTAACTCTGTTCTACTTCTTCCTTCTCCACTTTGGAATCCGTGTTCGCCTAAAACCATAACAACTACATCTGCGTTTTTAGCTGCTGCAATAGCCTTTTTTATTTTAGATCTGTCGGTGTTGTTTATGTTTACTTGTTGTGTAAAAGCTGTGTTGCCTTCAACTAGGTCTAAGCCTTTTTCGAAAACAAGTGTGTTTTCTTTGTATTGCTGCATTCCTTCCAAAACAGAAATAGCTGTATTGTCGTCAGAACCTAGTCTCCAGCTACCAAGCGGACTGTTTTTTTCATCTGCTAATGGTCCGATAAGAGCAATTTTTTGTCCTTTTTTCTTTAAAGGCAAAAGGTTGTTCTCGTTTTTAAGTAATACGATAGATTTTTTTGCTACATCTAAAACAGCGTCATGATGAGATTTGTTTCCGATATTTTGTTTTTCATTTTCTTCATCACAATATTTGTATGGATCGTCAAATAATCCTAATTCAAATTTTACTCTTAAGATTCTTCTAACAGCGTCATCTAAAATCTCTTCTTTAATAACTCCGTCTTCTACAAGTTTAGCTAATTCTCTTACGTATACATATCCTTCCATGTCCATGTCAGAACCTGCTGTTGAAGCTAATTTAGCTGCTTCTCTTTTATTTTCAGCGTGTCCCCAGCTTATGATTTCGTTGATGGATGCCCAATCAGAAATTACAAAACCGTTAAAGCCCCATTTTTCTTTTAAAATATCTCTTTGAAGATATTTACTTGCAGTAACTGGAACTCCATTTAATTCATTAAAAGAATTCATGATGGTTTTTACATCGCTGTCTACTGCTGCTTTGAAAGGAGGTAGTACTAAATTGTGTAAAGTAGAGGTTCCTATGTCAACTGTGTTGTATTCTTTTCCTGATTCAGAAAAACCATACGCAGCGAAATGCTTTGCACAAGCTGCAATAGTGTTATTTTTAGATAAGTCATCTCCTTGGAATCCTTTAACTCTGGCTTTTGCGATTTTAGAGCCTAAATATGGGTCTTCTCCAGCGCCTTCCATTACTCTTCCCCATCTTGCATCTCTAGAGATGTCAACCATTGGAGCGAAGGTCCAATTGATTCCAGATGCAGATGCTTCTATTGCTGCAATTCTAGCAGATTTTTCTATTGCTTCTAAATCCCAACTAGCAGCTTCGGCTAATGGTATTGGGCTTAGTGTTTTGTATCCATGAATAACGTCGAATCCTATTATTAAAGGTATTCCTAATCGAGTTTCTTCTACGGCTATTCTTTGTACTTCTTTAACGTTTTCTGTTCCTCTTACATTTAACATAGATCCAACCCATCCTTTTTTAAGGTGTTCGAATTTTGTTTTTGCTGTGCCTTCTTCAGGTACAGGTCCAGTAACATCCCAAAAACCATTATATTGATTCATTTGTCCAACTTTTTCCTCAATAGTCATTTTAGACAGTAAAGAATCTACTCTTTCATTTATAGTTTCGTTTTTTGTATCAATCATTGAGTTGTCATTTTTTTTGTAAGAACATCCAAAAAGAAATATTGCTGATATACAATATACTGTTGTTTTTCTGATTTGATGTTTCATATGTGATCTGTTGTTTTAGAAAAGTTTTGTAAAATTAAATTAGAAAACGTTTCTATTGTTCACTCAAATGATCAAAATTTGATATTTTTTTAATACTATGATGATTTTTTGGTTTTATTTTGATAAAAAAGTATTAAAGTACTTTTTGTATACCGTTAAATTCTGATCTAAATTCACTAGGTGTGCTGTTTTTTATTTTTTTAAACATTCTATTGAAGTTAGCTAAGTTATTGAACCCGCATTTATAGGCGATTTCGCCAACGCTTAAATCTGTTTCTAATAAAAGTCTACTTGCGTAGCTAACCCTTGTATTGTTTATGTAGGAAACAAAAGTTTTTCCTGTTCTTTTTTTAATAAATCTATTAAAGGATACTGGTGTCATGTTTACTAATTCAGATATTTCATCTAAAGAAATTTTTCTGCTGAAATTATTTTGAATGTATTCGTAAACTTTTTTGATTTTATCGCTGTTTTCGAAGTCGTTATAGTTAGAAAAAGAAGTCGAAAGTAGTTTTTGATTTCTTGAAATTGATAAATCATGTAGTATAGAAATGAACTCTAAAAAATAATCAATTCCCGAGGTTTTAGGGAGTTCTAGTAGTCTGGGCATGATTTCTTTTATTGTTTTTTCAGAGAAAGAAATACCGTGTATTGATCTGTTAAGCATGTCTCTAACGGATTTGAATACTCTTCTTGAAAGTAGTTTTTCATCAAGTAAATCATTATGTATATGTATCGTTATTTCGTGTATTTCTTTTTGTTTGCAGTTGTGTAATTCCCAGCAATGCGGTAAATTAGGACCAACAAGTACAAGTTCATAATCACTAATCTCTCCTATATGATCTCCAATAACCCTCCTAACTCCAGAACCTTTGTGTATAAAGTTAAGCTCGTATTCCGGATGGAAGTGTAAAGGGAAGTCAAAATCGTCTTTTACTCTATAGTATACCAAGAAGCTATCCGAAGGAGAAAGTTGAGTGATCTCTCTATGTATATTTTTATTCATTTTGTAATTATTTAAGGTTGTTTTTGCGTTGTTTGTATTTTTTATACGTCAATAATATTAAAAAATTATTAATGAATGACAAAATTATATTAACGTTTAGTTAATATTGGATATACTTTTGTCTAAAACAATAATTTTTGTAGTTAAAAGTATATTAAAACATTTTGAGGTTATAACAAATAATGTGTTTTGAAATTGCTTTTTGATCAAAAAATGACCAAATTACTTATTAATATGAAAAAAAATATCTTTTCGTTTTTCTTGCTTTTATTTATGCTGATATCCACTTTCGGCTTAAATGCACAAAATGTAAATGGAGTTGTTAAAGACAATTCCGGCCCGCTTCCTGGGGTTAATGTTATCGTAAAAGGTACGACTCGAGGAGTTGAAACAGATTTTGATGGTAAATACTCTTTGAGTAACGTAGAGTCTAATGCTGTTTTAATCTTTAGTTATGTAGGGTACAAAACAATAGAAGTAGCTGTTAACGGTAGAAGTACTGTTAATGTAACTCTTGAAGAAGATACAAGTACTCTTGAAGAAGTAGTAGTAGTTGGTTATGGTACCAAAAAGAAAAGTTTGGTAACTGGAGCAATTTCTAGTATTGATAGTAAAGAGATTCAAAATGTGTCGAATCAGAGAGTAGATCAGGTCTTACAAGGTCGAACATCTGGTGTTACTGTATCATCATCTTCAGGTTCACCTGGTTCTCAAACAAAAATTAGAATTAGAGGTACTGGTTCAAGTGGTAGTTCTAATCCTTTATTTATTGTAGATGGTATGAAAGTAACTACAATTGATAATATTGCACCGTCTGATATTGCAAATATTGAAATTTTAAAAGATGCTGCTTCATCTGCTATTTATGGTACTGAGGGTGCCAATGGTGTAGTAATCGTTACTACTAAGAAAGGTAGAGTTGGTGGACCTCAATTTACGTTTAGTTCTCAATTAGGTATGCAGTTTGTAAATACTGATATGGAGCTAATGAATGCACAACAGTTTGTAACATATATGAATGAAGGTGGAATTACAGGTGTTGTTGATAACGGTATTGATACAGATTGGATTGACGAAACGTTCGATTCTGCTTTTATGGAGCGTTACGATTTTAGTATGTCTGGAGCTACAGAAAGTACTTCTTATTATTTTTCTGTTGGGCATACAGATCAAGATGGTATTGTTGGAGGTGAAAATTCAAACTTTGAAAGAAACTCAATTCGTTTAAATCTTACGACAAATATTACGAAATGGTTAGAGGCAGGAGCAAACGCAAATGCTGCATTTATCAAAAGAAGAGGTATTTCTGAAAATAGTGATACAAGAGGTGTTATTCAAAATATGTTAATTATCGATCCATTAACACCTGTTACATACACTAATGGAGTACCAGCAAGTGTTATCGATAGATCTAGAGATAATGGAGTACCAGTTTTAACAGATAAAGATGGTAATGTATATGGTTATCCTACATATTCTACAGGAGAGGTAATTAACCCAGTTGCTTTCGCAAACGATATACAAACAAACCTAAGTAGTTCTAGTCAGTTTTTATCAACATTATATCTAAAAGCAAAAATTATTGATGGATTAGAATTCACAACTAGATATGGTATTGAGCAAAATTTATTTTTAAATACTACTACGACTAATGCATATTATGTAGCATCGGAAGCGTCTAATACACAATATAATATTAGAGATTCTAGAGTGAGATTTAGTAGGTGGTTGTGGGAGAATTTTGCATCTTATGAGAAATCTTTCGAAGATCATAATTTTAAGTTTTTAGCAGGTTTTTCTGCTGAACAAAGTAGAAGACCAACGTTTACAACAAGACAATTTTCTGCTCCAGTAAATTTATTCAGAGTATTCGACCCAAATACTTCAGCATTTACTTTAGATCCTAATTCTCCAATTTCAAGAACATTTAGAGATAATTTAGTGTCTATGTATGGTAGATTATCATACGATTTCAAAGAGAAATATTTATTTGAAGCTACAGTAAGACGTGATAAATCAGATAAATTCCCGTCTGCAAATAGAGCGGCAGTATTCCCATCATTTTCTGCTGGTTGGGTAATTTCTAAGGAAGATTTCTGGCCAGACGATTTCGCTATAGATTATCTTAAAGCTAGAGCGAGTTGGGGACAAAATGGTAACAAAGGAAATTTAGCTGGTAACTCAGATTTAATTGCTGTTACTACAGAAGATAATGGAGCTACATTAAGTTATTTAGGTAACGTTGGTGCTCAAATTACAGGATTTGCGAATCAAAATTTAGTTTGGGAAACTTCAGAACAATTAGGTTTTGGTGTAGATTTAAGAGCAATTCAAAATAAATTAAACTTCTCTGTAGATTACTACAAGAAAACAACTAGAGATTTAATTGTATTAGATGGTAGTTTAATTACACCTGGTTCTGCAGGATTCAACTCAAATTCGTTCAATGCAGGTACAATTGTGAATCAAGGTTTCGAATTTGAAGTAGGATATTCAGATACTACAGACGGTGATTTTAGTTACCAAATTAATGCGAACTTATCTACTTTAGATAATGAAGTAACTGAAATTAAATTCTTACCTCAAGGTACTTCTTTAGTAGGTGCAGGAGCGCCACAAAATGATGATGGTGTAACAAGGTTTACAGAAGGTTTACCAGCATGGTATTTCTTTGGTTTTGAAACTAACGGAATTGATCCGGCTACTGGAGATGTAATTAAAGTAGATCAAAATGGAGACGGAATCGTTAATAATGCAGATAAAACATTCATCGGTTCTCCTCATCCAGATATTTTATTCGGAGGTAATATTAGATTAGGTTATAAAGGTTTAGATTTTAATGTACAGTTCCAAGGTACAATTGGAAACGATATTTTCGCAACATATCACCAACCTTCAAGACCAATTACCAATAAGCCAATTCAGTTCTTTGATGGAAGATGGACAGGTCCAGGAGATACAAGTGCTACTTTTCCAGCACCACAATTTGCTTCTTCTGCTTACGATACAGACTTAGTTGTTGAAGATGGTTCTTTTATGAGAATCAAACAAATTCAGTTAGGTTACACATTACCAGAGAGTTTTACTAATAAATTACGTATGAATAGAGTAAGATTTTACGTATCTTTAGATGACTTTTTTACATTCACTGGATATAATGGTTTAGATCCAGAGGTAGGTAACTTCAGTTTTAACGATACAGGTGTAGATAGAGGTTTTTATCCAACTGCTGCTAGAGCACTTTTTGGATTTTCAGTTAACTTTTAATCATTTTAAACAAACTATTAATTAAATGAAAAAAATAATTTTTGGATTAGCATTCATTTGCTTAGGAATTATTGCATGTAGTGAGGACTTTACAAACAATCCTCCAGAAAATGTTCAGGATCTAGATACTTTTTTCTTGGAAGAGGGAAATGTTGAACAAGCTGTAATTGGTATTTACGATTTAATGCAGTTTAATTACGCAAGAGATTGGCACAGTGCATTTCTAGTAAAATTATTACCAGGAGACGATGCTAACGCTGCGGGAGGTAACTCAGGAGATCAACAACAATTACAAGATATAGACGACTATACAAATGTTTCTACGTCAAATTCTTCAATTCAAAGTATTTGGGATTTGTACTACAGAACAATCGCTTTATCTAACTTAGTAATACAAAATTTAGAAACGAGTACTTTAAGTAATAAAGATAGAGCTTCTGCTGAAGCTAAGTTTTTCAGAGCATGGTGTTATTTTGAATTAACAACAATGTTTGGTGATGTTCCATTACGTTTACAATTACCAGAAGGTGCTGCTGATTTCGGATTAGGAAAATCTCCTCGTAGTGATATTTATGCACAAGTTAAAGCAGATTTAACGGATGCAATTCAGTTTTTACCAAATAAAGCAGCTGTTTCAGATGTGTTCAGAGTTTCAAAAGGAGCTGCACAAGCTTTAATGGGTAAAGTTTTAGTTTTCGAAGGGAATCACGCACAAGCTATTCCATTTTTTGAAGCTGTTATTAACGATCCAGCTCACGATTTAGAAGCTACTCCAGGAGATGTGTGGTCTATCGCTAATGAATTCGGACAAGAATCTTTATTAGAGTTAGGTTACATTTCTACTACAGGAAGAGATTGGGGTAACATCGCTTGGGGTGGAAGAAACGAAAGTAACTTACACATTCAGTTAATGGGACCAAGAGGTGATGGAATCTTTGATGTAAACTCTATTGGTTTATTAAACGGATGGGGATTCAATTTACCAACAAGTAAACTAGCTAATGCTTTTGATGCTAGCGGAGACGTAGTAAGAAAAAGAGCAACATTAATGACAGAAGCAGAATTAGTTGCAGCTGGTGGTGGTGTAGATGCTGGTGCGGCAACTGGTGGAGCAATCTGGGATTACGAAGGTGCTATCCGTTTAAAATATGCGACAAGATCAGAAGATACAAGTTCTGGTGGTGTACGTGAATTAAACTACAGTACAAACTTCAGATTATTTAGATATGCTGAGGTGTTGTTATTAGCTGCTGAAGCGTATAACCAATCAGCTAACGATGCTGCTGCAAGAACAGAGTTAAATAAAATCAGACAAAGAGCTGGTTTAGCAGATATACCTGCAACTACAGCTGGAAGCGATTTATTCGACGCAATTGTAAATGAGAAATTCTTAGAATTAGCTCATGAAGGTCAACGTTTTTGGGATTTAGTAAGATGGGATAGAGCTGCTACAGAGTTAGCAGGAACTGGATATACATCTAAAAATGATTTATTTCCTATTCCTCAAACTGAAATTGATAAAAATACTGGACTTACAGATGCTGATCAGAATCCAGGATACTAATATAATATCATCACTGTAGATTGTATTTGAATTAATGATCTAAATTGGTAAAGCAGTATGATTTTTCATGCTGCTTTATTAATTTATTTACTCGTTCTTTATGAAATATATTCCTTATTTTTTCTTAATTATTTTTCTATTTAACTGTAAATCTAAAACAACCGAAAAGGTTACTACAAAGTTGTTTTCAAAACTAGAATCAACGAATACTAAGGTTGATTTCAGTAATAACTTAACAGAAACAGATTCATTGAATTACTTTAAATACACGTCCATTTACATGGGTGGAGGTGTGTCTATTGGTGATATAAATAATGATGGACTTTTAGATGTTTTCTTTACAGGAAATCAAGTTTCAAATAAATTATACTTAAATAAAGGAGATTTTTCTTTTGAAGATATCACAGATGCTGCTGGAATTTCTGGTGACGATAGATGGTATTCAGGAACAACAATGGTAGATATTAATGCAGATGGTTATTTAGATATTTATTGTGCAGTTTCTGGTATTGGAAAGAATAAAAAGAATCAATTATTCATCAATAACGGGAATAATACATTTACTGAAAAAGCAGAAGAATATGGTTTAGCAGATAATGGAAATGCTGTACAAGCAACTTTTTTCGATTATGATAATGATGGAGATTTAGATGCTTACATTGCAAATTATCCTAGGGCGCATCCTTCTACTTCAAATATGGTGTATAAGCACCGCATGCAAAATGTGACTAGTGAAGAGTCAGATAAATTATATAGAAATGATAATGGAAAATTTATTGATGTTTCTGAAGAAAGTGGCGTAAAAAATTATAGTTTCTCCTTAGGAATTACTGCTTCAGATATTAATAGCGATGGTTGGGTAGATTTATACGTTTCTAACGATTATAGTATTCCTGATTTTCTGTACTTAAATAATCAAGACGGAACTTTTAAAGAGGTGATTAAAAAAGCGACCTCTCAAACTGCTTTTTATGGAATGGGAATAGACATTGCCGATGTGAACAACGATGGTTTTATGGATATTTTTCAAGTAGATATGGATTCTGATGATAATCGTAGGCAAAAAGCAAATATGTCGAGTATGAATCCGAGATTATTTTACGAAACACTATTATATGGTTTTCATTATCAGTATATGCATAATTGTTTTCAATTGAATTCTGGATATGCTGAAAACGGAATTCCTAAGTTTTCAAATATTTCGAGATTAACAGGAACTTCTTCTACAGATTGGAGTTGGGCTCCGCTACTTGCTGATTTTAATAACGATGGATTTAAAGATTTATACGTAACGAACGGAACAAGAAGAGAAGTTAATAACAAAGACTTTTTCAATAAAATAGGTGATGAAAAATATGATAATTTATCACTTTTAGAAAAAACGAAAAGAATTCCAAGTGAAAAAATAGACAACTTCATGTTTCAAAATCACAATGGATTAGAATTCTCTAAAGCAAATGAAGATTGGGGAATTGTTCATGAAGGTTTTTCAAATGGAGTGGCTTATGGAGATTTAGATAACGATGGCGATCTTGATTTAGTAATCAATAATATCGATGAGGCAGCAACTATTTTCAAAAACAATGCTTCAGAAAAGAATAACTTTATTAAAATTCAATTAAAAGGAAACAAGCAAAATAGTTTCGGATTCAATACTTTGGTGAAAGTTTATTCAGAGAATCAAACTCAGGTTCAAGAATTAACATTAACAAGAGGTTTTCAGTCTTCTGTAGCTCCAGAATTGTTATTCGGTTTAGGTAAAGCATCTAAAATTGATAGCATCAAAGTAATTTGGGATACAAAAAACACTGAGATAATTAAAAATATTAAATCGAATCAAACATTAGTTTTTTCTAAGGAAAAAGCGAGAACAATCGATCAAGAAAATCATCTAGGTGAAAAGAGTTTATTTGCTTCTAACGAAGAGTTTTCAAATCAGATTAAACATACAGAAAACGATCACGACGATTTTCAAACGCAAGTTTTATTGCCGCATAAAATGTCAACTTTAGGTCCGGCTATCGCAGTTGCAGATGTGAATAACGATGGTTTAGAAGATATTTATGTTGGAGGATCGTATGGTAAAAAGGCGAAGTTTTTCATTCAAAACGAAACAGGATTTGCAGTACAAGAAAATAGCAGTTTCAAAGATGGAGAGTTCTCTGAAGATTCCGGAGCTTTATTTACTGATGTAGATAACGACGGTGATCAAGATTTATATGTTGTAAGTGGAGGTTATGAGTTTCCTGCAGATTCAAAAAGATTGAAAGATCGTTTATATATAAATAACGGGAAAGGAGATTTCAAAAGCTCAAATGCAATTCCAGATATCAAAATTAGCGGATCAAAAGCTTATGAAATCGATTTCAATAAAGATGGAAAAAAAGATATTCTTGTTTTAGGGCGTCAAGTTCCTGGAAATTATCCAGCGCCAACATCTTCATTTATTTTAGAAAATAATACAGAAAACGCTACAGTCAAATTTTCAAACGTAACCGAAAAAGCTGTACCAATGCTAGAAAATTTAGGAATGGCAACAAGCGCTGTAGTTATTGATTTTAATAAAGATGGTTGGGAAGATATTTTTATTGTAGGTGAGTGGATGGGAATAAAAGTCCTAAAAAATAATAAAGGACAATTTGAAGATGTTTCAAAAAGTTCAGGATTATCGGATACCACAGGATGGTGGTGGAGTATTGCTTCAGGAGATTTTGATCAAGATGGAGATATCGATTTTATAGTCGGAAATAATGGATTGAACTATAAATATAAAGCGACCGAAGATGAAACTTTCGACATTTTTATGAAAGACTTTGATAAAAATCGAAAGTCAGATATTGTGTTAAGTTACTACAATAAAGGAAAGCAATATCCTGTGAGAGGGAGGCAATGTTCTTCTGAACAAATTCCAGGAATCAAGAAAAAATTCAAGAATTACGATGAGTTTTCAAGAGCAACATTAATTGATGTTTATGGAAAAAAGAACTTAGAAAATTCATTACACTACCAAGTAAAATCATTTGCCAGTATTTACTTAGAAAATAAAGATGGAAAGTTCATTATTAAAAAACTTCCAATGGAAGCTCAATTGTCTAGCATAAATCAAATCCTTACTGAAGATTTTGATGGAGACGGATTCTTAGATGCTTTAGTAGCTGGTAATTTATACAATTCAGAAGTTGAAACACCAAGGAATGATGCAGGTTATGGATTACTATTAAAAGGAAATGGGAAAGGTGAGTTTAAACCTGTTTCTGTTAGAGAAAGCGGATTCTACACTGCTGGAGATGTAAAGGATTTACAAAGAATTAAAATAGCAAGTAAAAAATATATAATGTCTATAAAAAACAACGATTACGTACAGTTTATAGAGCAAAGAAATTAAATGATGAGAAATATTATAATTGGACTTTTAGCTTTTTGTGTGGTAGCTTGTAAACAAGAAGATAAAAAAACTGCTGAGGTTGCAGTTTTAGAATATCAAATTAATGCAGATTTAGGAGAAGGAGCAATATGGAATTATAAATCTAACGAATTGTATTGGATAGATATCGAAGGAAAAAAACTACATGTGTATCATCCAGAAACGAAGAAAAATAAAACAATAACATTGCCCTGTAGAATTGGTACTGTTGTGCCTAGTGAAGAAGAGAATAAAGCCATAGTCGCTTTAGAAGATGGTGTTTATATAGTTGATACAGTAACAGAAGAATTAATGTTGTTATCTGATGTTGAATCTGATATTACAGAGAATCGTTTTAACGATGGGAAATGTGATCCAAATGGTGATTTTTGGGTGGGTTCAATGCATTTAGCTCAGAATAAACCTAATGCAAGTTTATATAAAATAAACGAAAAAGGAGAGAGTGATAAAATGCTTGAAGGAATAACAATTTCAAACGGAATTGTTTGGACTAAAGATAAATCTACAATGTATTATATCGATACGCCTAAAGGAACTATTAGAGCTTTCGACTATGATAAAACTACGAGTAAAATATCTAATGAAAGAGTTGTGGTAACTGTCGATCCAAAAGATGGTTTTCCTGATGGAATGGCTATTGACGATCAAGATATGTTATGGGTTGGTATGTGGAATGGAAATGCTGTGGCTAAATACAATCCTAAAACAGGAACCTTAGAGAAGAAAATTCAAGTGCCTGCACACAACGTAACTTCATGTGCTTTTGGAGGTGATAATTTTGATGAGCTATACATAACTACAGCTTCTGTAGATATGACAGATGAAGAGAAAAAACAATTTCCTTTAGCAGGTTCGGTGTTCAAAATTAAACTAAAAGAAAAAGGAGTTAAAAGCAACTTTTTTAAGAAACCAAGTATTCAAATTGCTGAATTAAAATAAACGACTACTTAAATGAAAATTACTAAATTAATTATATGTACACTAGCATTAGTGTTGGTTTCATGTAAAAATGAAGAAACAAAAAATACAAGTAATAATCCTGTTGAAGAGAAAGTTCAAGCTTTATTGGCTAAAATGACCATTGAAGAAAAAATTGGACAATTAAATTTAAGAGGAACATCAAGTAGGGTAAAAGGTTCGTTACCAGAAGAATTGAAACAAGCTGTAAGAGATGGAAAAGTAGGAGCTTTTTTAAATGTAATGAATACTGATTATGTAGATGAATTACAACGAATTGCAACAGAAGAAAGTCCGAATAAAATTCCATTAATTTTTGCTAGAGATGTTATTCATGGTTTTAAAACAATTTTTCCAATTCCTTTAGGATTGGCAGCGTCTTGGAATCCAGAAACTGTAGAGGCTTCTTCAAGAGTAGCTGCAGTAGAAGCTTCATCTTCTGGTATTCGATGGACATTTGCTCCAATGTTAGATATAGCTAGAGATAGCCGTTGGGGAAGAATTGCAGAATCGCCAGGTGAAGATCCGTTTTTAGCTTCAAAATTATCAACAGCATATATAAAAGGTTTTCAAGGAGAAGACTTAAAAAGTTCTACAAGCATGATTGCTTGTGCAAAGCATTTTATTGGTTACGGAGCAGCTATTGGTGGTCGAGATTACAACACAGCAATCATTAATAAAGAGTTAATGCAAAATGTGTATTTACCACCTTTTAAAGCAGCTTTTGAAGCAGGAAGTCAAACGGTAATGACTTCGTTTAATGAAACTAACGGAATTCCAGCTTCTGGTGATAAAAAGTTATTGCAAGATATTTTAAGAAAGCAATTAAAATTTGATGGTTTTGTAGTAAGTGATTGGAATTCTGTGACTGAAATGATTCCTCACGGATTTGCTAAAGATGAAAAACATGCTGCTGAAATAGGAATCACTTCTGGATTAAACATGGAAATGACTAGTAAATCCTATGAAAATCATGTAAAAGATTTACTAAAAGAAGGAAAATTAAATGAAATTCAAATCAACAGTTTAGTAGCTGAAATTTTACGAGTTAAATTCAGAATGGGATTATTTGAAAATCCGAATAGAGATAAAAATCATACTGGAAATTTATATGCTGAATCACATTTAGAATTGGCAAAAAAATCTGCAATTGAAAGTTCTGTTTTATTAAAGAATGAAGGAAATATTTTGCCTTTCAGTAAAGGAACTAAAATTGCCGTAATCGGACCATTAGCTGATAAACCAAGAGAACAATTAGGAACTTGGACTTTCGATGGAGATAAAACACATACGGTAACTCCAGTAGCAAGTTTCAAAAAAGCAAATGTAAACTACAATTTCGTAGAAGGATTATCGTACAGCAGAGATGTCTCTGAAAAAGATTTTCAAAAGGCAATTGCAGCAGGAAAGAAATCAGATGTTATTGTTTTTATTGGTGGAGAAGAAGCAATTCTTTCTGGTGAAGCGCATAGTAGAGCGAATATAGATTTGCCAGGAGCGCAAGAAAAATTAATTAAAGAATTAGCAAAAACAGGAAAACCAATTGTGTTGGTTATCATGGCAGGTAGACCAATTACATTAACAAATATTATTAACGATGTCGATGCTGTTTTAATGGCTTGGCATCCTGGGACTATGGGAGGACCTGCTATTCACGACATGCTGTTTGGTGTAAAAGAGCCACAAGGGCGTTTACCAGTTACATGGCCAAAGGTAGCAGGTCAATTACCATTATTCTACAATCATAAAAATACAGGAAGACCTGTAATTCCAGAGAAATTTGTGCAAATGAATGATATTCCTGTAGGAGCTTGGCAGAGTTCTTTAGGTAATACTTCTCATTATTTAGATGCGGGTTATACACCTCACTTTCCTTTTGGATATGGTTTAAGTTACACTTCTTTTGAGTACAGTAATTTAAAATTATCAACGAATAAATTAACTGATACAAATGAAATAACTGTTGAAGTTATTTTGAAGAATACAGGTAAAAGAGATGGTGAAGAATTAGTACAGTTTTATGTACAAGATGTTGTAGGAAGTATTACTAGACCTGTAAAAGAATTAAAAGGATTTAAGAGAGTAAGTTTAAAGCAAGGAGAAGAGCAAAAAGTAAGTTTTTCAATTGGTGTGAAAGATTTAAAATATTACAACAGTGAACTTATTTACGGAGTAGAAAAAGGAGACTTTAATGTTTGGATCGGAAAAAATTCTGCAGAAGGATTAAAAGGTAGTTTCGTTTATGAGTAGTAAAATTATCATCTTAATGGGAGTAAGTGGTAGTGGAAAATCTACTATTGGAAAATTACTTTCTGAAGAAATCGCTATTCCTTTTATAGATGCAGATGATTTTCATCCGAAGTCAAATGTTGAAAAAATGAGCAATGGAATTCCTTTAAATGATCAAGATAGGAAACCATGGCTCGAAATTTTAAATCAAGAATTAATCAAAGCTGAAGGAAATCAAGGAGTAATCTTAGGTTGTTCTGCATTAAAAGAATCGTACCGACAAATTCTTGCTAAAAATATAACCAATATTCATTGGTGTATTTTAAATGGAACATACGAATTGATAAAGAATAGAATGGAAGAAAGATCCGGACATTTTATGGGATCAGCAATGCTAAAATCTCAGTTTGACTGTTTGGAAGTTCCTTCTTACGGAACTCATATCGATATAGATAAAGATCCTTCAGAAATTATAAAAACAATAACAAAAGTTATGGATAAATCATCTTTTGGTGTACTAGGCTTAGGTGTAATGGGGAAAAGTCTAGCAAAAAATATCTTAAACAATGGTTTTTCATTGTCAGTATATAATAGAGAAACTCAGGGAGAAGAAGGAATAGTCGAAGCTTTTGTAGATGCCAATTCTTATGACAAAGTTTTAGGATTTACAGTATTAAAAGATTTTGTGGATTCTATAGAAAAGCCTCGTAAGATTTTAATGATGATTAAAGCAGGAAAAGTTACAGATGCTGTTATTGATAGTATTGTGCCTTTTTTAGATGAAGGTGATATTTTAATTGATGGAGGAAATTCTCATTATGAAAATACAAAAAAGAGAAGTGATAATCTTCAGAAAAAAAATATAGAATTTATTGGTTTAGGTGTTTCTGGTGGAGAAGAAGGAGCTTTAAAAGGTCCGTCTTTAATGCCTGGAGGAAATAAATCGAGTTACGATAAAGTTGCTAAATTTTTAGAAGCAATAGCCGCTAAAGATGAAGACGGACAAGCATGTTGCAATTATATAGGTCTAGATGGAGCAGGTCATTTCGTAAAAATGGTCCATAACGGAATAGAGTATGGAGACATGCAACTTTTGGCTGAGGTGTATGCGATTTTATCTAAAACTATGAGTTATGAAGAAATAGCCTCACTTTTAAAACAATGGAATTCAGGAAAACATTCGAGTTATTTATTAGAAATCACAACAAAAATTCTAGAAGAACAAGAGAATGGAACCTATGTTTTAGATACCATTTTAGATAGAGCAGGAAACAAAGGAACAGGATCGTGGTCTAGTATTGTATCATTACAATTAGGAATTCCAACAACAGTAAAAACAGCCGCAGTTCATGCACGTTATACGTCTTCTTTTAAAGATGAGCGTAAACGATTATCAGCTTATAAACAAGATCTAACTCCAAAAGAACCAGTTGATCTTAAACAATTGGAAGAAGCATACGATTTTGCAAGAACTATAAACTTACATCAAGGTTTTCAGTTATTACAAGAAGCTTCTAAAGAACACAATTGGAATTTAGACTTAGCTGAAATCTGTAGAGTTTGGTCTAGTGGATGCATTATTAAATCTGAAAAAATAAAAGAATATAGTAAGATTTTAAAAGAAGTAGCCACACTTTTCGATGATGAAAAAACAATCTTAGAATTGTTCAAAAACGAATCGAGTATTGCTTCTGTTTTAAATTATGCGTTATTAAATAGAATTCATGTTCCTTGTTTATTCGAGTCGTATAATTTTTGGGTAGCTATGACAACAGAAAAGTCTTCAGCAAATGTCATTCAGGCACAACGAGATTTCTTTGGAGCGCATAGATATCAAAGAATTGATATAGAAGGAGAAGAAACATTTCATCATAATTGGAGCTAGATATGTTAGATTTTAATTTAGTTCTTGCAGTTTTAGGCGGAGTAGCTATTTTACTGATTTTAATTTTACGTTTTAAAATTCAGGCATTTATATCGTTACTTATAGCCAGTGTTTTTGTTGGGGTTTTTTCAGGAATGCCTCCAAAAGAAATTATTACAACCATGCAACAAGGTATGGGAGGAACATTAGGTTTTGTAGCTTTAGTTGTTGGGTTAGGAGCAATTTTTGGTTCCATTCTAGAACAATCTGGTGGGGCAGAAGCCTTAGCGAATTATTTGTTATCCAAATTTGGAGATAAAAGAGCATCTTGGGCATTAATGTTAACAGGATTCTTAGTTGCAATACCAGTGTTTTTTGATGTAGCGTTTATCATTTTAATTCCGTTAGTATACTCATTACAGCGAAGAACAAAAAAGTCATTGTTATTGTATGCAATTCCTTTATTAGCTGGTTTAGCAATTACACATTCATTTATTCCGCCAACGCCAGGTCCAGTTGCGGTTTCCGATATTTTAAAAGCAGATTTAGGTTGGGTAATTCTCTTTGGTTTTATTGTTGGAGTTCCAACAGCTGTGGTATGCGGACCAATATTTGCAAATTATATTGCTAATAAAATTCATATTGAAGCACCAAAATTATCTTCCGATACAACTGAAATTCAGAATTATCCAGCGGTACGATTAATTATTATGATTATTGGAATTCCAATAGTTTTAATTGTTGCAAATACATTATTAAACAGTCCGTTAATAGGTGAAGATTTAGTTTCCCAAAATGTGAAAGATTGGATAGGAATGATTGGTAATCCGTTTATCGCATTAATCATAGCGAATTTAATCGCTTGGTATTTATTGGGAATAAAAAGAGGATTGTCAAAAGATGAATTATTGAAAATTGCAACAAATTCAATGGCTCCAGCTGGATTAATTATTCTGTTAACAGGAGCGGGTGGTGTTTTTAAACAAATGTTAGTGAATACAGGAACAGGAGAAATGTTAGCAAATTATTTCTCAACTATCGGAATCGGAGTTTTATTCTTCGGATTCTTTATAGCAGTTTTAGTTCGTATTCTTCAAGGTTCAGCAACTGTTGCAATGATTACAGCAGCAGGAGTTACGGCTCCTTTGTTAACTGGAGCAGATTTAAGTGAACCTAGTAAAGCATTATTGGTAATCGCAGTTGCTTCTGGCGCATCAATAATGTCTCATGTTAACGATAGTGGATTTTGGCTCGTTGGAAAATATTTAGGTTTAACAGAAAAACAAACGTTTAAAAGTTGGACGGTAATGACAACTATATTAGCTTTAACAAGTTTTACTATAATAACCATTTTATCATTACTCGTTTAAGCCATGATTACACTAAAAGATTTAGCCAAAGAATTAAATGTATCGATTTCTACTGTTTCTAAAGCATTAAATAACAGTTACGAAATCAGTGAAGATACCATTGCTAAAGTTAAAGAGTTAGCAAAAAAATATAATTACAAGCCAAACAAAGCTGCGCTAAGTCTAAAGAAAAGTAAAACAAGAACTATTGGTGTTGTTTTACCTAATATTTTAAATCCATTTTTTGCGAGATCACTGCATAGTATAGAGCAAGAAGCTTCGAAGCACGATTACAGCATTATTACATGTATTTCAAATGAATCTATTGATAAAGAAAAAAAGAGTATCGAGCTTTTAACTGATGGAAGTGTAGATGGATTTTTAATTTCTGTGGCAGAAGAAACGCAAACTTCAGGTGAAGTAGAACATTTAGAAGAATTAATGTTATACAATCGATTACCTGTGGTAATGTTCGATCGTTTTATAAAATCTATCGATTGTGATAAAGTGATTATAGATGATTTAAAAGCTGTTTACGAAGCAACGAATTATTTAATTTCTGAAGGAAGAAAAAAGATTATACTCTTAGATTCTTTAACCGGATTAAATGTTGGAAAGTTAAGAGTAGACGGTTATAAAAAAGCAATTGAAGAATCTACTTCATATAAAAACTCACCAATAATTTTTGAAGTTACCAACGATGCTAATGTCGATGATAGTATTGAAAAAATCATGTCAACACATAAAGATATCGATGCAATAATTGCAATCGATAATGTGTTAGGTGTAGTTGCATTAAATATTGCTAGGAAATTCAACATTTCAATGCCTTCTGAACTTTCTATCATAGGTTTTTCAGGAAAGAATGTGGTGGTTTTTACCAACCCAAAATTAACAACGATAAGCCAGCATACCGAGGAAATTGGAAAAAGAGCTTTACAATTATTAATAGACAGAATAGAAAAAAAAGACGTATCAGAAAACAAAACTTTAGTTATCGATACCAGTTTAATACATAGAGAAACAACCAAATACAAATAAAGTATATGTCAGAATTAAGTAAACTATCATTAAAAGAAAAAATAGGCTATGCCTTAGGAGATACAGCAGCTAATATTGCATGGAGGACAATGGGGCCTTTTTTACCAATTTTTTATACCGATGTTTTCGGATTAGGAACAGCAGCTGTAGCAACGTTATTATTGGTAGTTCGCTTAGGAGATGGAGCAACAGATTTAATCATGGGGAATATTGCTGATAGAACCCGAACAAAATGGGGAAAATTCAGACCATGGTTACTTTGGACAGCTTTACCGTTAGGTGTAGCTTTAGTATTACGATTTACAACTCCCGATTTAAGTTTGGGAGGGAAAATTTTCTGGGCGTATGCAACGTCTATATTTTATATTCTCGCATATACGGCGAATAATGTTCCATATTCTGCTTTGATGGGAGTAATGACGACTAGCCAGAAAGAAAGAACAGTATTGTCTTCTTTTCGCTTCTTTGGAGCATATTTAGGAGGTGTAATTGCTACTATTGGTGTAATTACTTTAGTTGATTTTTTAGGAAATGGAGATAAAAATGCAGGCTATCAATACACTATGTATGTGTTGGCATTTGTTTTAGTTTGTTTTTCTTTTATCACTTTTTATACCACAAGAGAGCGTGTAAAATCTGTTGAAACTGGCGATTTATCAAAAGATTATAAAGATTTAGCAAGTAATAAACCGTGGTTGATTTTATTATTTATTGGTTTTGTATTTGTTACATACAACATTATTAAGCAAAGTTCAATAATGTTCTACTTTACACATTATGTGAATGATGAAAATAATTTCTTCGGAAGTTTAACGAGTTGGGGTGGTAAAAACGGATTAGCAGGTTTATATTTATTATCACTGTTAGTTATTTCAATGATTTCTACATTTTTTGCACCAGCTTTAACTAAGTTTTTTGGAAAAGTAAAATTATTCATTTTTAGTATTTTATTTTCTGCAGCTTCTGTTGCTGCAATGTATTGGTTAGAAGCAAATCAAATCGGATCAATTTTTACTTTAGGAATTATCTCAGAATTCGGAGCAGGTTTAATGCCTATTTTATTCTTTGCAATGTTAGGTGACGCAGCTGATTATTCTGAATTGAAAAACGGAAGAAGAGCTACAGGATTAATTTTTTCAGCAGGAACTTTCGCAATGAAATTCGGTGGAGGTGTAGCTGGAGCTATCACTTTAGCAGTTCTGAATTTATACAATTACGACGGACAAGCAGCTGTTAAAACAGCAGAAATGTTACAAGGAATTAAATTAAACATGAGTATTGTTCCGGCGGTATTTGTGTTGTTAGGTGTTGTGGCATTATTAGCTTATCCATTAACTCAAAAAAGAATGAAAGAAATCGAAGAAGAGTTAAAAATTCAAAGAGCAGAAGCTAACGAATAATCTTACGTAAATAATGCATTCTTTAAGAGAAGAAATGATTGCTGTACTTTCAGAAGTCATGAATTTTTGGTCCGAAAAAACTGTCGATTTTAATTATGGAGGTTTTTATGGAAAACTTGATTTTTATGGAAATCCTATAGCTAATAGTAATAAAGGAATCATTTTAAATGCTCGTTTATTATGGTCTTTTGCAAAAGTTGCAAATCATACAAAAAGTAATGATTTTTCAGATGTTTTAGAAAGAAGTTATGCGTATGTAGATCAGTATTTTTTTGATGAAAAATATAATGGAGTTTTTTGGGAATTAGATTACCAAGGAAATGTTATTCATACTGAAAAAAAGGCTATAGCTCAAGCTTATACTTTACTTGGATTGTCAGAATATTATTTGGTTACTAAAGAAGAAAAAATAAAGAATAAGTGTGTTCAATTGTTTCTTTGTATTGAGGACAATTTTTATAATAAAGAATCTAATTTTTATTATAATGAACTTACTCGTGAATTAAATCCTATTGATTTTGAAAGCAAAAGTTTAGGTACACATTTACATCTTTTAGAAGCATATACTAATCTTTATCAATTTTATAAAACAGATCAACTTAAAGACCGAATTCAGAATTTATTTGAAATTTTAATCAGTAAATTCCTACATCAAAACGAGTTTTGTGAATTGGATTTTGATAAAAATTGGAAATCAAAGACTGATAATATTTCAATTGGTCATAATGCTGAAGTTCCTTCTATGTTGTTAGATTTCTCGAAGTTGGTTGATGAGCATGAATATCAAGAAAAGTTAATTTCTAAACTTGAAAATTATTGTCAACTTTCAATGAAATTAATTGATAAATTTGGAGGTTTGTATATGTTTCAGAATGTAAAAAGTAAAGATTTTACCAAAGAATTTCAATGGTGGATGCAAACTGAAACTATTATTGCTTTTCAAAAACTATTAGAGTTTACAAAAGAAGAAAAATATCTTACATATCGAAATAAGTTATTTAATTTTACCAAGCAATATTTTATTGATAACGAAAATGGGGAATGGCACGAGAAATTATCAGCAGATAAAAAAACAATAGTTGTACCCAAAGTTGCCATGTGGAAATCACCATATCATATTGTTAGAATGTGTACTTCATTTATTTAAAATTATGAAAAAGCTTAGTATAATTTTAGTTTTATTGTGTTTAAGTTCTTGTAAAGAATTTCGAAATCAGATTATTTTAGAAGACGATTTTGAAACCTATAGAGCTGGTCAAACTACTTTTTTTCCTTGGGAAACTTCAGGTAACGGTAAAATAGAAATAGATTCTTTAAAACATGTTTCAGGAAATAAATCTTTAAAGTTTATTTCAGGAGAAGGATATGACAATCGTGCATTTTTATCTTTTTCAAGTGAGAAATTGATGAAGCTAGATGAATATTATGGAAGTTTAAAAATGTTTGTTGAAGAAGCTTCACCAAATGGAGTTCACTGGACAATGATTCAAACTAGTGGAAAAACATCTCAAGGTTTTCATGCTGAGGTTCGTTATGGCGGACAACATCACAAACGCTTAATGGTAAATTACGATACAAATCCAATAAAGTCGGATTGCTGGGATCATACAAAAGTGAAAATTCCAGAAAACGAATGGTTTGTTGTGAATTGGTATGTAAATAGAAAAACAAACAATATGCGATTGTGGATTAATGAAGAATTAGTTCACGATTTAAAAGAACATCAATCTTTTGACAAGGGGTGTTTAGAAAATGGAAATAATGGAGAATGGAGTTTTCCTGTCTTTGAAAAAGTTACGTTAGGCTGGGTAGATTACCAAAAAGGAGGAGGTAATCGAAAAGTTTGGATAGATGATGTAACTTTGTCGAAAGAAAAATTATGAGAATAGCTTTAGTGTTAGTAGTATGTATTTTGTTTTCCTGTGGTGAAAAGAAGCAAGAGAATAAAATGATTCAAAAAATTACTACAGAAAAAGAAGAGGTCAATCAGCTTAAAGAAAAACTTCTTGAAAATGAACAAAGTTTTGAAGAAAAACAAAAAAAGCTTCGTCAAAAGTTGTTAGCTTCTAAACCAGACGAAAACCTTAAAAACAGTCTGTTAGCTGAATTGTATTTAAGAAATTTAGTTCATAGAAATGAAGATACTTTATTATTCAATTTAGTGTTTGATTTGCATGGTTTTGATTGTGGAGCTCCAGATTGCTACAGTACAACAATAAAGTTTAATATTCCTTATGAAAACCCTATATCATTTCCGAAAACAATACCTTTTAGTTTTGCTGAAGAAGGATGTATAATAGATAAAGAAATTTCAAGAACAGGAATCTTCCAACTTCAAGAGGAATCGGAAATAGGGGCGAATTACTATTCAAAATCAGAGAAAAGTAATTTGGTTATTGAGAAAGAAGGCACTCAAACGAATCTGTATTATTTTCCAAATACTACAAAGGGAAAAATTCAATTAAAAAGTATAAATCAATTTATTGAAAGTATAGATGAAACAAGTGAAGAGAGTAATGCGCCATACACTTCAGTTATTATGAATATGTACGATTATTCAATATTTCTTCAGAAAAAGTAATTAGTTCTTTTTTAATAACGCCAATGCTTTATCGATATTTTCAGTAGGTAATTTACAAGCTTTGTTTACGCATACATAGATCAATGTTTTTTGATTGTTAAATTTTCCTTTCAATAACGGTAAATTACTATCTGTTAAACTACCAATCAATAATTGATTAGGAATATATTGTTGTTGTAATTCTTGAGCTTTAGATAAAGCATCTTTTCCAGAAATGGCTGTTTCGTAGAAAGGATAAGCATGATTTAAATAAGAATTTAACCAGTTGGAATAGATATGCGGGTAATCTTCAATTTTTGGTAACATTCTTTGTAGCATTTTCTTGCTCAAATCTAAGTAAGCATCATAACTAAAATAATGACCTAATTTGAATAAGTTTTTACACATCACAGAATTTGAAGAAGGAATTACAATATCTTCAATTTCATAATTCGCAGTAATTAATTGATCACCATTTTTAGCTGTATAATTAAAGTATTCGTTTTCTGTATTTAAAAAGTTTGTAAACGTATACTCAGTTAGTTCTTTTGCGCTTAACAACCATTGCTCGTCAAAAGTAATTTCATACAGAGAAATAAAACTATTAATTAACAAAGCATAATCTTCTAAATAACCTTTTATGCTTTTGTTTTTTGTATTTAAACTTCTAGAAACTTCCCAATGTTTAGAGATAGCTTTACGTTTTAAAGTTTTACCACATTGAATAGCTTTTAGTTTAAAATTATCGTCATTAAAAACTTTATAAGCATCTGTATATGCTTGTAATAAAAGAGCATTCCAAGATGTAAGTATTTTCTTGTCTGTTGTAGGTTTAACTCTTTGTTGTCTTATTTTTAATAGGATTTCTTTCCAGTTTGTTATTTTACTTTTTAATTCTTCAATAGGTAATTGATGTTTTTTACTGAAAGTTTCATCATCATAAACTTTTACTAACGCATGTTTTTCATCAACTTTCTCGATACTATCAATACCAAAATATGTTTTGAATAGAGAAAAGTCTGAAGTAATACTATTTTGTAATTCTTCAATTTTCCAAGTGTAATAAGCTCCTTCTTCAAATTCATTTTCTTCATTTAAACTATCAGCATTTAAAGAAGAGAAATACAAACCATTAGTATAAAATTCTTTGTGTAAGAAATCGAGTGTTTGATACACAATTTCCTTATACTGATCTTCTTTTTTTAATTGATACGCATAAGAAAATAAAGAAACGAGTTGAGCATTATCGTATAGCATTTTTTCAAAATGAGGAATGTGCCACTTATTATCAACCGTGTAGCGTGCAAAACCACCAGCTAAATGGTCATTTAAACCTCCGTTAGCAATTTTATCTAAAGTTTTGTAGATGTAGTTTTCTAGTTCTTGATCTTCAGTTTGATAAGCGTAACGTAATAAAAACTGATAATTACTAGCTCTTGGAAATTGATTTCTACCATCGAGTCCGCCGTTAATTGTATCAAGTTTAGTTTTCCATTCTGTGACGAAATTACTCAGGTTTTCTCTGTTGAAATCTTTATCAGAAATATCAGAATTAAATTCTTGTAGCGATTTTAAATCTTCTGTTAATTGATTTGCAAATCCTTCTGTTTTTTTCGGACTTTCTTTATAAACTCTATGGATTTCTTTTAATGAAGCCAGCCAATTTTCTTTATTAAAATAAGTGCCGCCCCAAATAGGTTTTCCGTCAGGTAAAGTAACACAGTTTAATGGCCAACCACCATTTCCTGTCATAATTTGAACAGCAGTTAAATATGTTTTATCAACGTTAGGATGTTCTTCTCGATCGATCTTTATATTGATAAAGTTTTTGTTCATAAAGTCAGCTACTTCTTTATTTTCAAAAGTTTCTTTTTCCATTACATGACACCAATGACAAGAAGCATAACCGATAGATAATAAGACTAATTTCCCTTCTTTTTTAGCACGATCTAAATGCTTTTTATCCCAAGGAAACCACTGTACTGGATTATGCGCATGCTGCAATAAATAAGGACTCGATTCGTTTATTAAAGCGTTAGTATATGCGTGTTCTTTATCTTTTTTTTGGTTGGTACAAGCGAATGTTAAAAAGAATAATGAGTAAAAAATAACTCTAGGAAATATCGAAAGTAATTTCATGCTTAGCTTATAAACATATGTTAATAGTGAAAACTGTTCGTCTATACTTTTTTACATTTCGTCGTTCAAAATCAAGATTTAAACTAAAGAACAAAAAATACAGGCATTATTATAGTAAATTGTAGTTTAAAGCTACCTAAAAAATTAAAAAATGCAAAGAAAATTAACAATATTGTTAATTGAAGATGACCAAATAGAAGTAATGAAATTTAACAGAATCTTGTCCAAGATAGAATCTAAGCATCATGTAATTGAAGCTAACAATGGAGAAGAAGCGTTAAAAATCCTATCAGATAAAGATAACTTACCAAATTTAATACTTCTAGACCTTAATATGCCTAAGATTAACGGTATCGAGTTTTTAAAGATTTTAAAAAACGACGATGTTTTAAAATATCTACCGACTGTTATTCTTACAACGTCTACAAATCAAAAAGATATGTTAGAATGTTACAAGATTGGTATTGCTGGTTATATGGTTAAGCCTCTTAAATATGAAGATTATCAAAATAAATTGATTAAAGTTTTATCCTACTGGAGTGCAAATGAATTAATTTCAGTCTAGTTATTTAAAGTCTTTTTCGTTAGTTTTAATCTTTTTCAAATTAATCTTGTAAATTGTTACAGGATAAAACCAGTTTTGTTTCATACTATATCCAAAATAAGATATGAGTGATATTGTAATTAATGATTTAAAACAGGCTTTAGAGAATGAAAGAAAAGCTAGAATAGCAGCCGAAAAAAAACTAGTGGATCATCTCGATAAGTCTGAAAACATAATTAAAGATTTAAACGAGAAAGCCCAACAACTTGAAGAAAAGTTATTAGAAAAAGATTCTGAACTCAAAGGAATTTTTGAAAATATAAATGATGCATTTGTTCTTATAGATTTAAGAGGAAATGTGATCAAAATGAATGACATAGCAGTTACAATGTTTGGCTATGATTATGAAGAAAATAAACCTCTAAACTTAATGAAAGTCGTACATCCTGACGATTATGGATATACGATAGAAGCTTTTAAAAACTTAATAGAAGAAGGATTCTACACTAAATATCGCTCAAGAATAATTACGAAAGACAAAACGATAAAAACTCTTGAAGTAAACTGTAGTTTAGTTTATGATCCTGAAGGAGAGGTTGTTGGAGCACAAGGAATCGCGAGAGATATTACAGAACAAATAGAGATTCAAGAATTACTTCAGGCACAAAGAGATCAGTTAGATATCATTTTTAATAATTCACCTATCGGAATTGTATTATCAGAGCAACAAGATGAAGAGTTTTTGTTTGTAAATACTACGATTAAAGAAATGCTAGGCTACACGGTTCCGGAAATGAAAGCGCTAACCATCGGTGGTTTTACACATCCTGATGATAGAGAAGAGTCTAAAAAAATGAGAGATAAAGTTGCTTCTGGTGAATTAGATAATTTTATCCAAGAAAAAAGATATATCAAGAAAAACGGAGATATACTTTGGGCTAAAACAATTGTAAACTCAGTAAAAAATCAAGATAGTAAGGTTAAATTCCAGGTGGCAACTATTGAAGATATTACAGAGAATAAGTTGGCAGAACAAAGATTAATTGAATCTGAAAATAGATTATCATCTTTAGTATCTAATTTAGATAGTGCTGTTTTGTTGGAGAATGAACAACGAGAAATCGTAATTTCTAATAAAAAGTTCTGTGACATATTTTCAATCCCTAAAAAAGCAACTGATTTAGTGGGATTGAATTGCGTACAGATGTTAGGAGAAACTAAAGACATTTTTGAGAATCCAGATTATTTTGTCAATAGAATTAATAAACTAATTAAAGACAAGAAAGTAGTTTTAGGTGATGAACTACGATTAGTTGATGGAAGAATATTAGAACGAGACTATATACCGATTTCTAAAAACAATGAATATAAAGGTCATTTATGGACTTATAGAGATGTTACTTTATCTAGAAATTATCGAAAAAGTTTAGAAGCACATAAAAAGAGATATAGTAACATTATCGCCAATTTGAAACTTGGTTTAGTAGAGTTAGATAGAAATAATAAAGTACTTTCTGCTAATAATAACTTTGTTAAAATGACTGGTTTTGACGAAGAGAAAATCTTAGATAAAAACATAAGAGAACTTTTCAAAAAAGAAGAGATTATTGATTTTATTCAAGATAGAAATAAAGATAAAAAAGGAAAACGCAAATCAAGATCGTATGAATTCAAATTCATAAACAACTTAGGAGTTGAAAAAGTATTGCTAGTTAGTGCAGCGCCAAGTTTTGATATTCAGGGAGATATCACAGGTTCTATTGGTATTGTTTTAGACATTACCAATATTAAAAAGTTAGAATCACAAAAAGAGCAATTATTAAAGCAGTTAGAACAACGAAATGTTGAGCTTGAAGAATATGCGCATATAGTTTCTCACGATTTAAAATCTCCGCTACGAAGTATTTCTGCATTAACGAGTTGGTTAAAAGAAGATCATGGAGGTGTTTTAGGTGAAGATGGAGTTCGAAATGTAGATATGATTCAAGAAGTTGTTGAAAAAATGGAGCGATTAATTAACGACATTTTAAATTACTCTAGTATTAATAATGATGGAGAACCAACAGAAGAGGTCGACACTTATAAAGTAATTGAAGGAATAAGTAAATTAATTTACGTTCCTAAACATATTAAAATAGAAATAGATAAAAATTTACCTAAAATTAAAGCTGATAAAGTTAGAATTCAACAACTTTTTCAGAACTTAATGAGTAATGCAGTAAATTATATTGATAAAGAAGAAGGATTAATTACTATTGGAGTAAAAGAAAAAAAGAAAAGATATATATTTAGTGTTCAGGATAATGGTATTGGAATAAAGCCCGAATATCATGCGAAAATATTTGAAGTATTTCAATCTTTAGGAAACCATAAAGATTCTACAGGTATTGGTTTATCAATAGTTAAAAAGATTGTAGATGTTTATGGAGGGAAAATATGGTTAGAAAGTATCGAGGGAATGGGAACAACATTTTTTATCGAATTTAATAAGTAAAAAACCATGAGTTTAGAAGAACCAAATTTAAGTTACATCAGAGAGTTATCTGGTGGAGATGAAGAGTTTGAGCAGAAAATGCTTTCAATTTTAAAAAGTGAACTGCCAGAAGAAATAGAAACGTATCAAAATCACGTTGAAAATCAAGAATTTAAGCAAATAGCTGAAATTGTTCATAAAATTAAACATAAAATTAGTATTTTAGGGTTAGAGAAATCATATGAATCAGCTGTAAAATACGAAAAAGAACTTCTTGAAGGAGATATGAAAGGTCACACTGATTTTGAAGAATTATTAACCAAAATGTCTAGTTTTTTAGACAATGCATAAAACGATTTAAATACATGAATTGTATAATTATTGATGACGAGTCTGCTGCAAGAGTTATTGTTGAACAACTTTGTAAAAGTGAGGGAACTATAGAGGTAATAGACCAATTTTCGAATGCTCTTCAAGCGATAAAGTATTTAAATCAGAATGATGTTGATTTAATCTTCTTAGATATTCATATGCCAGACTTTACTGGTTTCGATCTTATTCAAACTTTAAAAAAGCCACCAAGAATAATTTTAACTACTTCTGATGAGAAGTTTGCTATAGATGCATTTGAGTATGAATGTATTGTTGATTATTTGGTTAAACCAATTACGCTTCCTCGTTTTGTAAAAGCAATTGAAAAAGCTAAGAAATTTACTTTTAGAACTCCAGTTACCGATAAACAGAATAATTCTTCAGCGGCTAAAGAAGAGAAAGACGAAGACCAACAATTATATATTAATATAGATAGAAGGTTAATTAAAATAGAAATCCCTAGTATTAACATTGTTGAAGCTAAAGGAGATTATATTTTAATTAAAACTCAAGATAAAAACTACACCGTTCATTCTACATTAAAAAAGATAGAAGAGAAACTGCCTAACGATTTATTTCTTAAAGTACACAGATCTTATATTATCAATCTAAAAAAGATAGTTGATATTGAGGATAATAGTGTATTAATAGAGAAAGATGTAATACCTGTAAGTAGATCTAATCGTTCAGAATTAATGAAGAGACTTAACTTGTTGTAATTAAGTTGTATTTGTAACATTTACAGCTATTTACCGTTCGTCGATTTAAACACTTCATTTAATCGACATTTCAATTTGACTATATCGAATATTGGATATTTTATCATAATATCCTAGATATATTTGTATTGTATTTAAGTTACAAAGTTCAAATTATATATATAAAAGTTTTGTTTTTTTCATTATTTGAAATTCCCCACTTCACAACTCAAGTGAAGTTTTTAGATTTATTTGGTTGATTATAAACCCTTCTTTTAGAAGGGTTTTTTTATTTGTTTAATCTTGTTTTAAATAAGGTTTTAATGTTTGAAAACAGCTTGTCGATTATTTTAAACCATTGATCTATAGTTAAATGTATAACAACTAAAAAAGTGAAAAATAAAGAGAAAACAGAACTATCTTTGAAGTGTAAATAAGTAGAAAAATATATAAAGTTTACATAAAAGTTTTTTTGTTTTTTCATTATAGAAAAACACCCTTCTTCATAAATTGAAGGTTTTTTAGATTTATTTGGTTGATTAATGAAACCTTTTGCAAACCCCAATTGCAAAAGGTTTTTTCTTTTTTATAGTTTTTAGTATCGATGAATTGCTGAAGAATCGTTTTAACGTATTTATTTGTCTTCTAATCATCAAAGTTATGTTTGATATCGATTTCTAAAGGCTTTCAAGGAATAAGAGTCCTATCTTTGAAGTGTAAGTAAGTAGTAAGTATTACACTATGTAAGTTTTCAATTTTAGTGTTAAGAACAGTTTTTAAGTTTATTTGGTTAATAAGTAAGAGCCTTTTGCAAACCCCTAATTGCAAAAGGTTTTTTCTTTTTCATGAGTTTTTAGTATCGATGAATTGTAGGAGAATCATTTTAACGTATTTATTAGCCTTCTAATCATCAGAGGTATGTTTGACATCGATTTCTAAAGGTTTTCAAGGAATAAGAGTTCTATCTTTGAAGTGTAAGTAAGTAGTAAGTATTACACTATGTAAGTTTTCAATTTTAGTGTTAAGAACAGTTTTAGATTTATTTGGTTAATAAGTAAGAGCCTTTTGCAAATCCCTAATTGTAAAAGGTTTTTTCTTTTTTATTAGTTTTTAGTATCGATGAATTGTAGGAGAATCATTTTAACGTATTTATTTGCCTTCTAATCATCAGAGATATGTTTGACATCGATTTCTAAAGGCTTTCAAGGAATAAGAGTCCTATCTTTGAAGTGTAAGTAAGTAGTAAGTATT
>NZ_CANMAX010000010.1 GCF_947495995.1 uncultured Tenacibaculum sp. | reverse complement strand
ATAATTCCATTGGTTGTTCTTTTGTAGATCTGAATATAAAATGCACATGATTTGGCATAAAACAATAGCAATACAGCACCAAACCTTTGTGTTCTCTACAATACTTTATACTATCTACCAGTACATCGAAATAAATTTGTCTTGTAAATACATCTACCCAATATACTGTAGCAAAAGACACAAAATAAATGCCTGATCCATTATGGAATTTATATTTTCTACTCATAGCTTTACTAAAATATAAAAACTGAACAAAAAAACCATAACATTCTCTGTTATGGTTTTATATATTTAATTAATGTTATTGATCACTCTTACTTGGCACCCGAAAGGATTCGGGCGCTAGCGGTGGCTAGCGAGGGATATTGAAAGTTTTGATGACGATGAAAAAGCTAAAATTTATGACTTAATTGATATGGCTATTAGTTATCATAAAACCAAACAAGCATATTCTTAAAAACAAAAAACCACGCTATCTTAAAATAACGTGGCTTATATATAAAAGTAAAACTCTATTAACTTACTCGTAAACGGCACTCGATAGAATCGAGCGCTAACCAATAATAATACATTCGAGGACTAGCGGGGGGATTATTTCCGTTTTGTCCAAAAGACATAGCAGCAATAAGCATTAAACTAATGCTCAACAATATTTTTCTCATAAGATTAATTGAATTTTAGCAATTTGTAATTAAAATAAATTTGTCCCCTCGAAGCGCGAAACTATATAAATTAATTAAGTTTCTACTATAGAAATTTGATGAAACGTTCTAAATTTTATTTAAATAGACTGAAAAAATGTGTAAATGGTTAATCACAGCATTTAAAGACATAAAACACTGAAAACATTAGATTTAGGTGTTAATTTGCATTTTTTTATACTGTAAGAATTAGTCTTTTATAGCTTTAGTTTTAATGTATATACCTAACATAAAAAGCTGCAACATTTTATAAAATGTTGCAGCTTCTGTTTGATTATTATTGTTATTGTGTGGTTCTTAAAACTAATAAAATATGAGAAAACAAGTATCTTTCTAATTATTATTTCATTTGCGTAGCTGTTATTGAAATTTGACGGATTCCTGTACAAGGTGCTTGTGATAAGTAAACACCTATATTGTATGTTTCAATGGTAAAAATAGTAAACTATTTTACTTACACAGTAAAGCTACTAACCTTTAACATTGTAGTTTTGTGAGATTCCGTAAATACTAGAATTTTATTCTCTTTATCTTGTTTATGGTAAGAACATCAACTTCTTCTTATATCTAGTTGTTCTATACAATTAGAAATTACTCTGTACCTTAAAAACAAAAAACCACAACACTTATAAAAATGTTGTGGCTATTATATTTAATTATTGTTTTTACTTACTCTTGCTTGGCACCCGAAAGGATTCGGGCGCTAGCGGGGGGCACATAATTATGTTTTGCAGCATAAGCTAAAATCTTTTGCTTTAATGTGGTACTTATATCGTGTTTATCTTGAATCGCCTTAGAAACCGTTGCAATAGACACATTAAACTCTTTGGCTATATCTTTTAATGTTAATCGTTTACTCATAAAGTAATACTCCTAATAATAGTTTAGGAATATACAAAAAGTGTGATTTTCTTACTTATTAAACTGGATAAAAATCTACACAAATAAAAAACCACAACATTTATTTAAAATGTTGTGGTTATTATATTAATCATTTATTTTGCCTTACTTGTCATAATTTAAAAAACTAGTAGAAACAAAGGATTTATTTTTACTTCGATGTTTAATTTAACTTATTATCCCACTTTACTGGTAATGCACCTTTCTCAAATATCATAAAAAGATCACCTTCACTAGTTAAAATACAAGATAAGTAATTGTTATGATTACCATCAACCTCATAAAAATATGTATTACTAATATCAGGATAATCTTTATTCTTGAAGTAATCTTCAAGTCTATTAAAAAAAATATAATGAGATGATGGAATACTTTTTTCTATTTCTTTATACAACAAAAATTTTGGATTATTATTTAAAAAAAATGAAATATTTTTTTCATCTAACTTTAAATGAATCAACACTTCATATACCCTTGATTCACAAAAAATAAAATCATATTTTTTTGGCAAAATAATTGCTTTTTTTAGATCATCAATTCTACACTTTTCGTTATTATTCTTTTTACATGAAACATTAATAGTTAAGAATAAAACATTTAAAAAAATTATTAAATTTTTCATATTATTTAAAAATAAATTTTAAAATTTTCATTTGCCATTCAGCTATATTTGCTTTTTCATCTTTAAAATTTTTATTATTCCACCAATCAACCTGTTTTTTATTTTTACTAGATTGTTGAACAGGTATAGCTTCACTAAAAACCTCAAAACCATCTCCTATTAAATATGTTCTCCCTATTTTAGCCATAAATTCAGATGACTCACTTCTTACTCCATCCTTCTTTTTATCAAAATCCCATATATCATAAAACTGCATAGTTCCTTCAAAGCTCCAGTTTTTTCCATCATCATCTTTGGTTAAATCTCCTTCAAATATAATTGTAAATCGTCCCAATGTTCCAGGAGATCTTGTTTGCCCCAACACTGATTGTTTTATAGCTTTAGTTTCTCCTGGTTTTAGAGAGTTCAATTTATCTAAAAACCTTGAGGCTTCTTTCCTTCTTGTTTTTGCATTTGATCCTGCAAATACTGAAACTGGATAGGGGTTTATTTGTTCCATTTGAGATTCGGATAATTTTACAGACTGCCTATTACCATGTGCATAATGACTTATTAATCTCTTTGCCACATCATTATCAATTCTACTCATTACCAAATCTGCTCTTGCAGTTCTTTTATCTGGCGCACTATAAACAGTTCCGTACATACCCGTAGGCATTCTTATAGGCTCATGATTTATTATATCTGGTAAATTTATTGGTTCACCTTCTAACCCTTCAATCTCGATTTTCCACACAGGATTATTATGAGCGAATTGATATGTAGAAATAGACATGTATTCACTTGATACTGGATCAACACCAAAAAATCTACCTAGAGATGGATCAGCATTTCTATACCTAAAAGTTATCCAGTTTAAATCTAATTCTTCTTGTCTTTCTTGACCTAGATAATCCCATTTTTGGGCAAATGAGTTACCGTGAGGCTGTACCATATCATTATACCCTTTATGTTTCAAACCAAATGGATAATAATTAGATTCTTCTACAATTTCATTTTGGGTAATGTTACCATCGTTATTATTGTCGGTATATGATAAACGAACATTTCCTAAATGATCTTTGTATTGGTATACATAATCCATCTCAACTCCGCTCGATGTGACATCTGCTTTTACATATCCTTCTGCATGGTTGAAGAATTGTAAATTATTTGCTTCATAAACATAATTACCAGCATAACTAGTAAAGCTTTCTTCTCCTGTAGTTTCATTAACAGTTTGCTTATAAAGTTTCATACCTGAAGCATCATATTTATAACTTATACTACTATCATCTTCAAAACTAACTACTACTGGTAAATTTAAATGATTATAAGATATATTGGTTATACCTTTATTTGCATCGGTAATCATATTACCATTGGCATCGTAAGTATAATCATCTCCTGAGGTATTACCATCTTTAAAACCAAAGGCTTTATTTCCATTATCCGCTACTTTGGTAAGCTTATTTCCTTGATAAGAGTACACTAATCTATCCATATTATAGTCTAGTTCAGTGCCTTGATGTCCGTGTCGGTGTAGTTTTTGAATATTTCCATTTTTATCATAGGTAACCCCAAAAAGATCATAAAATGGCGTTGTAACTCCTATAGCATTTGTAATTCTATTTAATGCATCATAAGAGTAATTATAAGTTTTTTTACTATTATCTACATTGGTAGTTTGCCAACTAGTCTGAGAAATATTACCATTATATAAACGCTTACTTAACTCCACATCACTATCGTTATACTTGATTCTAAAGTTAAACAAATCATTGTCATTATGCACATCTTCATTGATATTTGTTAACCATCCTCGAACATTGTACTTGTAATCAACTTTTTGTAACCCTTTACTGTTATCTACAATCTTAAAATCTTTGATTTTTGCACCTTGTTGCCCTAAGCTAATATCTCCAAGTAAACTACTGCTTGACGTTGTTTGTGACACATAAAAAGTGATATCATTCCTCTTGTAGTAAACCTTATTTCCAATACGCTCTACTTTAAATATGTCATCTGTAGTATAGTTTCCAAAATACCCTTTGTGTGATCTTGATTCATAAACTGAAACTAAACCATTACTTCTAAGATAAATAGCATATTCTATAGAAACATAGCTAGCATCAATGTTTGATGAAGACAATCCAATCATTTGATTTTTATTAGTAGTACCTGCAGTAAATGCTACATATCCATCTCCTGAAATAGTTCCTTGTGTAGCCAAACCATGAGTCCAACCAGTAGCTCCTGTTTTTGTAATCGTATTGTTACTTATCGAAATACCACTAGTGACATCTTTATATCCATCTTTGGTCCCGTTTCCTACTAATTTACTTTCTAACTGACCTAAATCATCGTAATTGTTCTTTACAATTCGTTCTGAGATTTGATCATTTATTTGTTGTGTTTGACTTACCAAACGATCCATATGATCATACTCATATCGATCTACAGTAACAATATCACTCTTTCCTGTTTTTTTGTGAGTAGTTTTTGTTTCTAAAACTTTACCCGTAAAATCATCTAACTTACTCTCAACAATGTCTATTGTATTTAAATAGTCATTCTTTGAATATACATAAATAGGACGAGCTTTTTCATCGTAATAACTTACTGTTGTGATCCAATCGTTAGTAGATAAAACTCGTACTTTAGTCACTGTAGCTAATCCTTTGGTTCTTGTTGTAGAAGTTTGACCATAACTCGTGGTTACTGTAGCTGATAAACCACTTGGTAAATCTACATAAGTGTCATAGTAGTTTACTGTGTAAACTTCTGTCACCGTCGTCGGAATAGCTTTACTTGTATAATAAACAGTAGTTCCTCCTAAAGCTCTAGCTGAATTTTGTCTGTCTTCCCATTGAGCATTTGCTGTTGAACTTGCAGCATTTTGATATGTTGTTCTACTACTTGAATTCATTTGATATCCCGTATAAACTACTCTACCTAGTTTATCATACTTTGTAAATAACCATTTTTTCTGAGCATCTAAAACAGCATCCTGAGTAACAACAGGATTATCTAATCTATTGTATACTATAGACTCCCAACCTTTACCTGGTATTTTCTTTTCAACCAAACGATTTCTATTATCGTATTTGTATTGATAACATAATTCACTTAAAACCGTACTTGATGGCTTAGCTACTGTTCCTTCTGCCTTTGGTGGTAATACATAAGTTAAATTACCAAAATCATCGTAGACATAATATGTATCGTGTCGTTGATTATTATTGTATGTACGTTTTAAAACTACTTGTCCTTGTTTGTTCTTAAACTCTTCGGTAGTATGATCTAAACCTGAAGTCCAGTTTTCATCCTTGGTAATCGTCTTACTTAATTCTCCTAATTTATAATATCCATTATTATTGCTACTCGCGGTATTTAATTGTAATGTTGGAGTATATAGATTGTCAGAAAAAAAAGTCGTTATATAATATTTACGAACTTCATTTCCTAGATTGGCTTGGTAATCGAATCGAATTTCATGATTATTACCTAATTTCCAATCTGTTCCCGGTGCTGCTTGTTGCATTACTCGGTTTAATGGTGAATTTTCAAATCCTTTTTCTGAATATGCATTGATATCTCCTGGTAAACTTACTCCTGCAAAATCTTTAGCATATTTTTTGCCATAGTATGATTGAGTGGCTAATTCAACATTGCCCGTACGAAGGTTTGCGTTGTTTGATCCATTCGTAAATGGTAAATACTCTTTGGTTTGTCTTCCTAAATTATCGTAGCTAACATGAGTAACAATATCGTTTATCTGCTCTTCTCCTACTAAAGTAGTTGGACGATTCTTTAAAGCATCTAAGGGTAACTCACTACCATCTAACTCTTGAAATAATGGACTCCAAAAATATTGACGAACACTGGTGTTTGTTGAATAGTACAGATAATTTCTTAGCCTTGTAGTTTGAACGCCTGAATGCCATTTAAATTCATTTCCTTCTAATATCTTATTTCCATTAACATCATATACACCACTTGTGCCTGTACCTCTTGAACTTGTATAAGAATGAGGATGTATTACTCCTACTAATAAATACCATGTATCTAATTGAGGTAAAAATCCTTGCCAAAAATATGGATTACCATTAGTTGTACCATCTAAGTTACGAACATTCTGTGTCCCATGATAAATTGTACCATTATGACTTCCTATACGTTTTACCCAAACACTATAACGATAACTTTTCGTATTATCAATCTTAAAATAATCAGTATTCCATCCTCCATCTGGACCACTCGCTGCATCTGGAATACACTCCCATAATAAGTCTGTATCTCCAAAAGGTGTCGTCCCTGAAACGATTCTACTTTCTGAATCGGTACCGTTTTTATTGAAAAAATCAGTAGAACCTGTGTTTCCTGATGTCCAATCTAACGGAATTACATTAGAAGAAACTGTATTTCCTCCTGCTTCTAATCCAATACTCTGCTTTAATCGGCCTAAGCCATCAAAGTATTGAATGGTAGTCATAACCTTATTTTTGTCATGACCTGTAATCGGTGTGGTTCTCGCTTCTTTATAAGCTTTTGTAACCACATAGTTCTCATTCGTATTCTGTGAGAATACGATAACAGGAACTAGTAATAATATATAGAATATCTTTTTCATTGCATCTTTAGTTTTTGTAGTTGTACTGGTGTTCTGTAACAATATGACCTTCTGAATTTCTGATCAACTTTAGTCTATTAAATTCATCATATTCATAATAAATAGTTTCTCCTCTTGGATCGGTAATACTTGTTACTCCAACTAATGGATCGTAAGTAAATGTGGTTACTAGAGCATCTTTTAAAGCTGTTAAATTACGTAGGTTGTTTAATGCAACACGTAAAGCGCCTTCTGATCCTGTTGTATTAATACTTCGATCATTATCGTTATTCGATAAGGTTTGAAGATTTGTAATTGTAGCTGACGGAATTGTGCTTAAGGTTGCTCCTTCTATTTTAGCAATAGGTTGCGTTTGATTGTATCCCCAGATATAAACTACTGAAGTTCCGTCTTTTTTACTTACCTCTGTTGGATTTCCTTTGTTATCATAACTATGGTAAACTACTCGGTCTTCTAAAATTTGACTCCCTTTACTCGTTTGAACTTTTTCTGGCATATAAAAACCATTTCCAAAATCTTTGTAAACCGTATTTTGTTTACTTAAAATTGTTTCTGATAAACCTAAAAGTTTAGATGTTTTTACCTCTATAGGAGTAGTAATACGATTTTCAGAGATTAAACGTGAATTATTAGCTTCATGAGCATATTTGTTTGTTGTAGAAATTTGCTCTTCTTTACTATTGGTCATTGTAGTACTCGTTACTAAATCACGGCTATTATAATAAATATCTTCTACATTCGTAGTTACTACAGCATTTCCTGAAGCTGGATAAAAATAGCTTTTAGATATTCTTTTATTTAATAGATATCTACTGTGATATTGATCGATAAAGTATCTCCAAACTGGAATACCTTCACTTCCACAATTATCATAAATTCCAGATCTAGAACTTAAATTTGTATCAAATAAAAATTCTCTACCTGTACTTGGAAATTTAGCTAAATAAGCATCGTAAGTACTATAAAATTGATAATAAGCACAATCGTCTTTATCTTGAGTAAAAATATTAAAAGTAACTTTTTCTTCTTTTTCATCATAAGAATTGATTACTTCATTAAGTAGTTTATTCGATTCAGAAAATATTCGTTCACGCACCAAGCTTCCATGTAAATGAGCCTTACTTTTAACAGGAATGAATGGGTACCCATAATTTTGTCCGTAAGTAGGGAAAGTTTTGGCAGATGTATATTCGTATTCTGAATATCCGTTATTTAATTCTGAAACAAAAACTTTTTCATAACCAACATCTGCTCCTTGTGTCAAGCTAATATATGGGTTATTTAAATATTCTGTAATATCATAACTTACTACAATTGGTTCTGCACTAAATCCTAATACATTTGTTGCCACTGGACCTGTATAATATCCAAAAATATGAGTTTTGTTTACCGAGTAAGCACGTTGCTTAGTAAAGAATCCGTCAATAACTCCACTTGACTCTGAACCATTCTTTGCATTCTTATATTCAAAGTTAATTGTTTTATCACTTTCTAAAGCTAATGGTTCTGCTTTAAGATGAATTGTTTTTATTCTAACTCCTCCTCCAAAAATGAAACGTTCTAAATTCGATTTATAACTCTTATAATATACTCTTGTATTTACTGCTAGTATATTAGAAGGTAACGACTTTGTAATTCCTAAAATACTAGTCCCTGAGTTTAAACTAAGCGAAAACAATCTAAATCTATACGTACCTGGTGTTAATTCTATACTACTTTCTTTATTTACTGGATAATTTTCAGAGCTAATTATACTTCCATTAGATGTTATCTTTTCTAATACAAATTTTGTATTATCGATTACATTTTGACTTCCACTTGTAATTGTTGGAGACAATGTAGTTGAAGTAGTTTCGTTAACTGTTATCGTGATATTTTGCTGAGAATAACCAGCATCGCTAGCATTCCCACTCAATGTCATATTTTGAATCTTAGATAAAACATCATAATTGTTTGGATTCAAATTTTTAAACTCATCATTTGTAAATAATGCATCACCATGAGAAGAGAAAGTATTAGATTCAAATTCAAAAACCTGAGAACCTCCTGTTGGATAGTGGATTACTTGTAAAACTCCTGTCGTTACATGATCAGGATCAGCAGATTTAGTCGGTAATTGTAATAATTTTGATTTAAAAGAATCGTCAGCCTTTGTATATCCCCAAATATCTGTTGTTTTATTATCTGAATTGTTATAAACTGGAAGTTCTGATTTTCTATTATAGCCAAAACGATGGGTTAATGTACCTGTTCCGTTAAATATCTCATCATAACGATCTAAGAAAAGACGATTCGCTGAATTCGTTGAGTACGTAAACACAACTTTCTTTATTGATTTCCCAAAACCATCTTTATATTCAATATCATTTAAAATCTTACCACCAGATAAATATTCTGGGTGCACACCAGATTTTAAGTTAAACACAATAGTTTCTCCTGTTTCTGTAACAGTTACTTTCTTTAATTTTTTTGTTATTAAATTTTGACGTAGTACAGAAACTGTTCTTTGAGGTAACGCTATAGTTCTATTATATTGAGGACAAACTTGACAAAAATCTCCAACTTCACTTTCAAAAGTTTCAATCATTTTATACTCTAGTGGTGCAGAAGCATTAGGTAAACCTAAATCCGTTATCTTATTCGTGACATAAGTTTTTGGTAATTCTAACTCTTGAGTGACTGTTTGATATTCTAATTTTAAAAGCTCTGTGGTATTTATCCTTTGTATTGAAGTTGCTTTCCAAGATGAAACATATTCTGTTCTAGATTCTTGTGAAGTATTACCTACCGCATCTCTACCTTGGCTAATTGAACCTGAAAAAGCTATATTTATTGTTTCTTCTTTTTCTGATAAAATATACTGAACCCCCATAGTATCTGTAACTTTAAAAGAACTTATACTAAATGTGGAAGTATTATAAATCGGTTCTACTTTTAAATTTGACGAATTTGATAGCATTTTTACTACCAAAGTATTTCCTTCTTTTGGCATAACAAAACGTGCTGTTTTTCCAAAAATATTTACTTGATAGATATCTAGCTCTTTATCAAAAGCACCTTCATTAGCATCACTTCCACTTCCTTTTCCACTAGCATTCCATAAAAAACGATTTATAGCTGGATCGTCTGCTAATAACAAACGACCAGTAGGTCTCCACTCTAAATCAAAATATCCATTATGGTATACACCTACTTTTTTACTTCCGCCATATATATCATTATAGTCATCAGGAATTCCAACTACACTTCTAGAAATTACAGCTTCTCCTTGTAAAGACCAACCGGTACCAACCCAACCAGATTTCTCTGTCGTTTTTATACCCGTAGTATGGTAATTTAAACCAAAATTAATGGCTAAATTATTCGCTACTTGCTTAGAAACAAGAGGTAAATTAATATTAGGCTGACCTGTATAATTACTTACAGGTACCTGTTCTATTTTCATTAATGCTCCAACCGATGGTGAAGGTGGAACTATTTCAGGTAGATTTTGTCCGTACCCAAATACAGACAATAACAGCATAGAAATACTGATTGATAATTTTCTCATAAATAAATGATTTTTAGCAATTAATTTTAAATAACAATCTTTTTTAAAATTCGATGCAAAATTACATATTTTTGTTTGACTTATTGTAATGTGTATTGATCTTAAATTTGTTACCCATGTTTTTTTAAAATTATTCAGAAAGAACTCTTTTTAATAATAATTCTAAGACTAAGTAATCTTTTCTTCTCGAATAGTCTTTCTTCTTTTTAAAACTATATGATTTAATTTCCCCTAAACCTTGTTGTTCAAAAAAGTTAAGAAAGTGCAATAAAGAATTATAATTTCCTTTGATAATTATCGGATACATTTGAGATCGTATTCCATTATCAACAACCTCCATATAATTATTGAACTCTATAATCTCAATGTCGTTTTGATTCTGATAAGAATTGATTTTTTTCAATAAAATTTGTTGGAAAGAGTTATTTAATAATACATTTTTACTCTTTAGGATTGAATCTATATACTTTTCTTGTTGTCTTAATCTGATAATATTTGAACTTACATTATCTGTGGCGTCTTTTTCCTTTGTTAACCTTTCTAAATTTCTTTTTAATTCAATAGTACTTTCAAAACTTATTAAGTATAAAATAGGTAAACTAACTACAAAACCTATGAGTAGTAATATGTTTCTTTTTCTATAGTTCATTATTTAACTCGAATTAAAATGTGAAAATTAGAATTCTTTTTTTTCTTTTCCTTTTCAGTTGTTAATTGCGACAACTCTTTAACCCAACTCTTTTTTTCAATTCCGTCTATCCATTCTGTAAACTCTACATAATCACTTAACAATCCTTTTATTTCAATTTCTTTAGTTTTAAAATTTGTCTCTTTATCTTTTTTAAGAGGACGAGATAATGGTTGGTAAATAATGTCACTTAAAATAATTGAAGATGGCATCTCTGCCACAACTTGATCTGCATATTTTGAAACTGAAAATGAAGACGAGTTTTGAAGTTCTGCTAATAACTTTTGTTTCTTTTTTACATTAGCCTTTAACTTTTTAAGCTTTAATTTCACACCTTTTTTAACTTCTAACTGTTGGCTTAAATTGTTAACTTTAGTGTTATAATTATTAAAAAACATAAAATTAGCTAACACTAACATAAAAATAATTCCTAGTACTGTTTTATATCCAAGGTTAAATATTTTTCTGTTTTTAAAGTCGTTTAACTTACTATTTTCATAAGCTACATTTTTAATCAAATAAAAATTGACTATTGCATTAAGCGATAAAATATATTTACTATTTATCTGAAGTCCGTTTATAAGATAATTCTCACTTTCAAATGATTTACTCTCTATACTCTCAACCTTTTCTTCAGTTATTTTTAATTTAGCATTAGATGTGTAAACTTGACTCTCTTGGACAATATTTGCTAGTGAAGAAAATGAAGCATTCCCTAAGTAAATATCTAAAACTTCGATCTGATGATTAGAAAAACTTTTAGTTAATTCAATTATATAACTCTCTCTTATTACTGAGATACTAATATGATTTAATAATTCAGTTATTTGGACATAAAAATCATTTAAAGAAAGTGAAGGATAAGCTCTCTTAAACAATACTTTCTTTTCATCATTTAATTTATCCAAATTTTTAGAAAGTACTTGTTTGTTATTAACAACCAAAACTATATGATCTTGATTGTCTTTTTTTAACTCTTTACATAAAGCTACTAAATCAGTAAATTGTTCCGACTTTTTTATCTCTAACTCTTTCTGCTTCTTTAAAAGCTGAAGACTGTAATATACTTCATTACCTTCTGCATCGAATGAAAATTCAACCGCACAAAAAGTTTTCCCGAAAAATAAACGATCTTTCATCGTTAATTAATTATCGTTGGTTTTATAATTACTGAAAGTTTCTTTTTCGAATCTATTCTAGTTTTTTTGCTGAAAAACCACTTTATTATAGGAATTCTAGCTAAAAAAGGAACTCCAGAACCTGAATCATTTTTTAAGTTTTCTTCTAATCCACCTAGAATAACTACATCTTGATTTTTTACTCTAATAATAGAAGTGAATTCTCTAGAATTTAATCCAGGAGGAGCTTCTGCATCTATTCTACTCCCTTCGTTAAAACTAGACTGAAGTACATTAATACTTAATGTAATTTGATTATCTCCTGCAACCATAGGTTTAATTGAAATAGATAAATCTGCATCGATAGGCACATAATTTCTTATTTCCGTAGTTTGAGGGTTTTGCGTACCTATAATATCTCTTCTAACTACAGCATAATATTCTCTTTCACCGTTAGATAAAACCGCTTCGTGACCATTTAGAGTTGAAAGCTTAGGCTGAGATCTAATTTTTATATTTCCATTACTTTCCATTGCTTGTATCTTAGCATAGAAATTCGGAACAACTCTTCCTACATTTAATGATCCAAAACCATTAAATCCTCCAATAATTCTATTTAATGTTTTCGCTCCTAAAGTAACTTCTGATGAAGGAAATAATTTTCCACTGTCACTTACTGGCGCATCACCTAATCCTAATTCTACTCCAGTATTAACTGTAGAAGTTTTACTAACTTCTAAAATCATTACTTCTATGAATATTAAAGGTACAGGCTTATCGATTTTTTTCACAAATGTTCTAAACCTCTCTACAGCCTGTGATTCTCCAGCAACAATAAAACTATTCAACTCAGTATCAATGTTTACTTCTAAATCTTTAATTAAACTTTTAGGAATTAAACTTAATAAAGCTTCGGTTTGATTATTATAGTTATTGAAAGCACCTTGATTTCCTGAATTTATTTGTCTTCTTCTATTAGTATTAAAATTTTGAGATCTTGTACCTCCAACAAATGAAGAATTACCATTTATTGAATTCCCTTGATTTCCAAAAGCACCAATAGTTCCGAAGTTCCCACCTACATTTCCTCCAGAGAATGAATCAAAATTATTTCTATTACTAGTTGGTGTAGACATTATCTCTATAGAACGATGTATTAGAGGAATTGTCACATAATTTTTTATTGACTCTTTATCCTTCGTAGAAAAATAATAAATGTTATCTTCTTTCTTAAATCTTAATTTCGTTCCTTCTAAAATTTTAGTCAATAAATTATCATAAGTAATTTCCTTTGCTTTAAAGGATTTTTTTGATATACCAGTTAATGCGGTATCGGTATACATATCTATATTTAACTGATATCCTACCTCTTTAATTATTTCTCCAACATCTATGTTATCAAAATCAACTTCTATAATCTTATTTATAGAATCCAAAATTTTAAAAGACAAACCAGAATCTCTATATACTCTTGAATTTCTATTTTGACTTCCATTCGTTCCATTACCCTGAGGGATATCTATTGTCTGGAATAAGAAATAACCATCCTTGGTTTTTGTTACATTTAAATTATTAGTAAATGCAATTTTATCAATAGCGCCTTCTAAAGGTTTATTTTTAATAAAAGCAGTTATTTTAGGATCTCTTGAACCGACATCAAATAACATATTTTCTCCAGTTACATCTGTAATTCTCCTTAATGCAACTGATAAACTATCATTTTTCAAATCAATTGAGAAAAGATCTTTCTCTTTATTATATTCTACAGGGATTTCTCGTTTAACTTTGACTTCTTTTTCTTGATATTTTCGTATTGAAATAATATTTCCTACTGAGCTAACAGAAAGTGAATGTTTACTACACAGATGTAATAAAATATCTTTAACAGATACGTTTGAAAAGTTATCTGTAACTCTATAAATGCTTAAATCTGAATTAATACTAATATTAATCTTTTTCTTTTGCGCAATTGTATTTAATAAGACAGGTAATTCAACATCACTAACATTAAAATCTATTGTCTCATACAACGCTGGTATCTTAGCTCCCAAGCTATCTAATTTACTTGCTAATAAAAGTATTCTATTATCTTTTTGTTGACCGAAAAAAGGTAAACTCAATAATACTATTATTATAAAAACTATGCTCTTTTTCAACTTCAATTATCTTATAGTTAATTTATAAATTTCTTCTAAGGTTTCGTACTCCGAATTTTTCCCAATAATAGTCCATTCATATTCTCCCGTACTTAAACTTTGAGAAAAAAATCTTTTCTCTATGACAGTATCTAACACTATTTGACTTGCATTTAAAAAATTAGGTGTCGCAATTTTTAAGTGATATTCATCAGTTCCTTCTAGTTCTTCCCAAGAAAAGGTAATAGAACCAGCATCTACTGTTAATTCACTTTTAGGTGCTAAAACCTCAACAGTTTCATCACTTATATTTTCAACAAATATCGCTTCGCAACTAAGCAACATAGTTAAAAATATTCCAATTATTATTGTCTTTTTCATATTGTTTAATTAAAATCGGGTGTAAAAGTATAAAATAATTTCTTTTTTATAATTTTGCGATATCGAAATAAAAAGGTATTGACATGAAATTGAAATTATTAAACAAAAAAGTAGCTGCTTTCAACTTACAAGAGTTGTTGGTAGTAATGGTAATTATAGGAATTCTAGTTTTAATCGCTATGCCTAAACTACTTGGACAAGTTAACAAAGCTAGAACTATGGAAGCTAAATTACAATTAGGACATTTACATAGTCTACAAAGAGATTACTTTTATGTAAACTTGAAATACTCAAACAATTTTGACGACATAGATTATATACCCCCATCTAATGATGTTTCAGGAAACAATGTATATTATAGCTATGAAATAATTGAAGCTTCTAAAAATTCTTTTAAAGCTAGAGCTACAGCAATTGAAGATTTTGATGGTGATGGTGTAAAAAATGTTTGGGAAATTGACGAAAACAGAAATTTAAAAGAAGTTGTTAAAGACTAATTTAAATCACAGTACTTAAGTTAAACATCGGAATATACATTGCTACTAATATAGTGGCTATAATAGCACCTAAAAATAAAATAATTACTGGTTCTAGTACTGCACTTAAATTTTTTGACCTATACTCTATATCTTTATTATATTGTTCTGTAAGTCTTTGAAATATCACATGATTTTGATTAGTCTCTTCTGCTACTTTTATTAGTGCCACCATTTTTGAATCAAATACAGCATGTTGACTTATACTTTCTGAAAGTGACTTACCCAATAAAATATCTGATTCTATTTCATATAATGCTTGTTGAAGGGGATAAAATGTAATCATCTTTTGAGTTAACTGAATTCCATTTAACAAAGGTACTTTAGCTCCTATCAACAATGTAATTGCCTGTGTGAATTGGGCTATTTTTACTTTTCTAAAAAACTCTCCTACGAAAGGCGTTTTTAATAATAACAATGACGAAAAATTCTTATACCAAGTCTTACTTGAAAAAACTTTCCTTAGTATAAAAAATAATACAACTCCTAATAAAAGTGTCCAATAGTAACCTCTAAAAAAGTTAGACACTCCTATTATTTTACTAGTTATCCATGGTAATTCTACTTTATTTTGCTTAAAAATATCAGCAAACATAGGCACCACAAACTGCATCATAAATACTACAGCAAAAAAGGCTGTAATTAATATAATAACAGGATAAGAAAGTGCACTTATTATATTTCTTCTTTGCTCGTTTTTTCTCTTATAAAAAAGGCTCAATTCTTCTATTACTTCAATTAAAGTTCCTGCTCGTTCTCCTATTTGTACAGAATAAAACTCATAATCTGAAAAAGCTTTTTTCCCTTTAAGTGCATCAGAGAAGTTTTTTCCAGAAATTAAATCATCAATAACTTCTTCGAATAATTTCTTATCGTTTTCCTTCTTTTGTTCTTTAGAAATTAAATCTAAAGCGTTTTTCAACTCTAAACCTGCCTGTAATAAAACAACTAATTCTGTATAAAATGCCTCTTTTTTCTTATCTGAGAAAGAATTACCAAATAGTGATATTTCTTTTTTAAGAATAGTATCTATATCAAACTCTTTTGTTGCTTTATTCTTTGTAGCATTTTTAATTTCAAATCCCATTATAATCTAATTATTTAAATAAAAAGCGGCGTCCTTTTCAGTATATATAAAAGTCGGTCTGTTATTTAACTCTCCTATTTCAAATCTTATGGCATCCACATTGCCTTTTGCTACTTTAACTCCATTTAAAAACAATGAGGTGTTTTTTAAGCTCAATTGAATTGAATCTTTATTTCGCAATACAAAAGTGTCTTCTATTTTATATGTTACAGAATCTAAAGCATGGCTGAATTTTACTATATCGCTATTAAATGTAATTGTACGAAATGTATTAAAATCTCTTGTTAATATTTTCTCTAATTGCACTAATTCTTCCTTTAAATACAATCTTTTTTCTATAATTCTTATTTGTTTCTTCACCATAGACAAAGCTGTAAATGCTAATGAAACTACAATTGTAGATATTATCATAACGACTATTAGCTCTGTTAATGTAAATGCTCTAGTCTTTTTCATTAACGATAATTTTATTCATTAATGTTTTATTACTTCTCTTACCTGTAACTTCAAAAGTTACCCAGTATAAATCATTTTCTTTTGTAGAGGTTATTTGATAATTAAATTTACTATCATCAGCATTATATGGAATCTTTATCTTTTCATTTTGATATTGATACATTAACTCTTTTAATACTGTATTTTGCTCATGAGTTTCACGCAAACTTAAATTTCGTAATAAATTACTTAAGATTGCCATTGCTATTCCAAATACTAAAACAACAATAACTGTAGCGACTAATACTTCATTTAATGAAGAGGCTTTGATTTTTTTTAGTATAACCATTTAGCAACTCCTTTTTCTTTTGAAACTACACCTAAACCAACATACTGATTATGGAGATCGTTAGCATTAACGTTACCATTATATATATGATTAACATATTTACTACCTGCCTGAATTGCTATAAATCCGTCTGTATATAATTCTCCTGTTACACTTCCTTTAAGTTCTGTATTGCCTTTGCAAAAAACTTCTCCAGTTATTTTTGTATATTCTCCTAATATTAATTGAGGAAAATAATTTAAACTTTCTTTTTCTTGTTTTAAAAAAATCAATGTTCCTTTTATACTAGTATTGTTATTTACAAAGAGACCATTATTATTTTCTAACTTTTCTTTTTTTAAATTTACAACTAAAGCAGAAGGGTAATATAAATCTACGTTACTACCTACATTGATCTTATCAGCTGCAAAAGCTTGAAAACTCCCTTTAACTCCTGTTGCTATTTCTATTTCTGGAGCAATTATAACGATGTCTTCTAATGTTGTTTCTTTTGTTACAATTATTTTCTTTTGAGATGAAATTATAATGTTTCCTTTTAGTAAAACTTTTTGTAATACTAATGTTCCTTCAGCTCTATAGTGTAATGGTTTTTCATTAAAAGATCGAATTACCTTTAAATCTTCTTTAAGTTCAAAGTTCTCTTCATTATTTAATAAGCCTTCCAGTCTTTTTTCGATAGATTGTATTCTATCATTTTTAGGTAAGTTAGACGAACTTCTTTTTATAACTCCCTGAATTAACTGCCCTCCATAAAATGAATTCCCTGCTATATTTCCTGATTTAACTCCTCTAAACGGCAAGTATACTTCGCCTTGAATTTTAGAGTTCCCAACTAAAACCAAAGGGGTATTGTTATCTGTTAAGTAAATCGCTTTTTTTTGCTCAATTTTATTTCCTATGAGACCTATTTTATTTACTTTTTCCTTGTTTACTATTGAAGTAATATTAATTAAATCAAAAATACCCCAATAACTTTTTTTAAGAATAACTTCTTCATTTGAATTTTCTAGAAAGTTTATCTTAAAATCTTTATTATTTCCAACTGATTTTGCCTCTATAAACTTGAAACTATTATTAGCGTTTAAAACAGCCTTTTGATACAATGTTTTTTTTAGATTTGTCTTTTGCTGTAAGTTTATTAATTGAATAAAAGCAAACAAAATAATAAGAATAATTACAGCTATAACTAGTACGTATTGAAGTGCTCCAGCATTTATTTTTTTACCCCACTTCAACATTTATTTTTTTATTGTTTTATATGAACCTTTATACAATATTTTAATTTCTTTCTTAGAACCTGAAACCAGCTTTACATCATTAGTTTTTACACCTAATTTCATTATTTTTTGCCTACCATCTATAGCAACAATAAAAGATTTACTATTTCCATTAACTATAATTCCTTTATATTTAATTTGAGGAAATATAATTGGTTCTTTTTTTCTTACTTTCTTATTTTTTGGTGTGGCTTTTTTTACGACTCGATATGTTCCTAAGAAAGGGTCTCTATTATGAACACTAACCTTATAACTTTCTTTCTTGGTGAATTTATTTGGCTTAAAGTTCGCGTAATTTACTTCAGGAAGTACTTGTTCATTTTCATTAACGTAACCAAAAAATTGAAAAATCACAATACTCCAGACAATAATAACTAGAGCTAATAACAGGTATGTTTTTTGTTGCTTTTTCATCTTTATGATATTAATAATGAATACACTTCATCCACCGACGTCACTCCTTCTTTCAACAAAATCAAAGCGTTATCTTTTAATGTTTTAATATCATTTTCTGTTAAGTAACTTTCTATTTCAGATGCTTCTTTCTTAATTGCTTTTTCAATAGGCTTTGTTACAGGAATAATTTCATAAACAGCTTTTCTTCCTTTATAACCTGTTTGATAACAATGTTCACAACCTACAGCTTTATAATGTGTTTTAAGTTGTTTGCTATTAAACAGTTCTTCTGGAACATCTTCTTCTTTAACTTTTACTTCAACTTTACAATGATTACATAATTTCCTTACTAATCGTTGTGCAATACTTACATTCAATGTACTAGCAATTAAAAAAGAAGGAACTCCCATATCTATTAATCGTGAAACTGTTCCCCATGCTGAGTTCGTATGGATTGTAGACAATACTAAATGTCCTGTCAATGCAGCTCTAATAGCCATATTAGCAGTGGCTACATCTCTAATTTCACCGACCATTATGATATCTGGATCTTGACGCAAAAATGTCTTCAAGGTACTAGCAAAATCTAAACCTATGTCTTCTTTTAACTGTACCTGATTTACACCTTCTAACGTATATTCTATAGGGTCTTCTATTGTAAGAATATTTGTATCTTCTTTATTTAATTCTTTTAACGTTGCATATAATGTTGTTGTCTTACCTGATCCTGTAGGGCCAGATATTAGTATAATTCCATTCGGCTTTTTCACAGCTCTTTTATATGAACGTAATTCTTCTTCAGTAAACCCTAATTTATCTAGTTGAATTGCAACATTATTCTTGGAAAGAATACGTAAAACTAACTTTTCTCCATGTAATGTAGGTAAAGAAGAAACTCTAATATCAAAATCTTCATATGCAGTCGTTATATTTATTCTCCCATCTTGAGGCAATCTTTTTTCGGAAATATCCATTCCAGACATGATTTTTAGTCTGTTTACTATTTTTGGATATTCTCCTAAAGAGATTAAATATTTTTCTATAAGCTTTCCATCTATTCTAAATCGAACTTTATTATGTTCTTCAAAAGCCTCAAAATGGATATCACTACTTCCTATTTCTTTAGCTTCATGAATTATATTTAATAAAAAATCATCTGAATATGTTAATGTAGAAGTACCTGAATTTCTCTTTCTATAATTAGTGAGTAAATATTTATTAATACTCTCCTTATTTTCTTTTTCTAGCTTTACAGTATTTCCTAAAACTATCTCTAATTCATTTTTAAGTTCTATTTCATCTTTAGAATCAGTTAAAAATGTAATTTCATTATTCGTATTATCTATTGGAATTATCCTGTACTCATAAGCTAATTCAGAAGGAATTAACTGCACTAAATCTGTAGATAAATCAAAAACTTTTTCTTTCATTTAAACGGTATATAGGTTAACTATATCGAATGTCAAATTTAATAATAAAATTAAAAACAAGAAGATAGCTTGAAATCCTGCCAAAGGAACTGTTTTCTCTTTCAGTTTTTTCTTAATTACTAAAAATAACAATAATGAAAATAATAATGAGGTAATAAAAATTATTAAAAATGTTGTTAAAGGAAAAGCAACAGCAAGAGCTATAAAAAATAAAAAATCACCCAAACCAATAGCAGAAAATAATGATTGTTTCATTTTAAATCTTGTATATAACCATAAACACAGACTAAGTAATAATAGAAAAACAAAGTTTATTCCAACAGAAAAAAGATACAGTTCAAAAAAAGTTTTTGTGTAAAAAATATAACCTCCTATAAAAATTAACGCATAAAATAATACAGCATAAACTTCTCTCTCTCTGAAATCCTGAAAGAAAATTAACAGCAATAATAATAGATATAGATAAATCAACAGTTAAATTATATGTAATAGAATTATTTAATCGCAAAATTAAATATTTAAAAACAACCTCGAGAATATTTTTAATTCTCGAGGTTTTAATTAAGACAAATAAACTAACGTATACTAACTCTCCTTTTTATCTAACGCAAATGCTACTAACTTAGAAGAATCAAAAGCATCTATCTCTCGATCTCCATTTGTGGCTAAAGCATTTACATATAATCGTTGTGCAAAAGCTGCTCTTTCTTCTCTATTACAAATCCCTAATAAATCTGCTGGTTTGAATGTTTTTGTGTACTGACTAAAATCGTTCCTTATATAGTTAGGACTCGTGTCTGTTATTGCATCTCCTATCACCATTCCTTTTGCATTTGTTTTTTTAGTTTGTACATCATCTTTACATGTTCCTTTTTGTACCACAAAACTTAAATCTGCGAAATTGTGTGGATGATAAGCTCTAAATTTAATTTCTATATTAGAGTTTACATTTTCATAAGGAACAAAACCACAGCAAGTAGGATTCACCTCTACTCCATCTACTTTTATTTTATAAATATCTGCTTGAGTCGGACTGTTATCTATTCGCATGACCATTTTAAAAGCACTACAAGTATTTGTTCCAACATTATTGACCAGATTTATAGATGGTGCATTTACAGATGGTGTGAACGTATCAAAATTTGGAATTTGGAATAATTCATTTGGTATGTTAGTAACCTTATTTCCGTTTTTATCAAAAAGTTCTAGAGTAAACTCATACAATCCATCTCCATCTAGCGAAGAATCAAAAGCTATAGTTCTTGTATTTCTATCCCAATCTGCATCTTGCTCAGTTGCATTGAATGGTGCATCTTGTGGCGAACTGGTTGGTATTAAATATAAATCTCTTTCAGAAGCAATATCAAAAGGACCTAACTTAACAGCATTATAGTTAAAATGTAAATGTCCGTTTGAATCTCTGAATGTATATGAATATGTTTTCTGAACTAAATTATTGAAGCGTTTTCTTTCAATAACGGCAGGTGATAAATCTGCATGCATTACTTTTTTATACGACCATCTATAATATGTATACTTATTACTTGGTAAATCTTTACTGAACTGAACCACAAATGATAAGTTCTTTCCAAAAGGTCTTCTGAAGTTTCCTTTGGTTTCGTGAGTATCTGTTAATCCTTGTCGGTTTAACAATTTCCCCTGAATAGGTAATCCGTTAGTATTTCTTTGTTCAATATGAGAAACACTTGTTCCCCAGTTAATTCTCTTAATCCAAATTAATTCTCCGTCAATATCATTAGAGCATTCCCAACGCACTCTTTCATCAGTAATATTTATGTTCACTTCTGTTCCACATTTATAATTCCAATAAGTATTACAAGACAACCAAGGTTTGTACACAGTTACCCATTGTCCATCGATAAAAGCTTCAACCCAGAAATACAAATCAGGATGATCTCCAAAAATTGAATATGAAATTTCAGTATCAAAATCTCCATTATTATCTGTGTACACAGTTGTTAAATGATCACATCTATAAAAATAATGCCACAACCACGGAACAAAGCATATAACAGGATGAAACAATTGAAAGTTATCTAATATTGTTTCTCGAATTAACTTCGGGTTTTTACTTTGTAAAACACTAAGTACTTTTTGATTAGATACTATTGGCTGTGTTAACTTTGATAAAACTAATTTATTTTCCTCTGGCAATTTGATACTTAATTCTGGTCTTTTAGTTCCTTCAAAAAAATTAAAGTTTAAATTAGGTAATGGAAGTGGTTTTGGTTTTTCAGGAATATCTTTAAGCGTAGGAATCGGCATTGGAATTTCTGGATATAAAATTAAATCTGGAATTTTAATGATGATATCATCTGGAACTCTTGGCAACAACCATTCTATTCTATCTACTTCACAAATATGCACACGCATATTACATAAGCCTTTTCTATCTTTAAAATTATTGATATTAAAAACTTTAGATACGTTTCCTAAAACTCTACATTTCTTTCGAAACCAGAATGCAGTTAATTTGTCTGGTACAGCTAAAGCTTCTAAAGTTTGACTCCTGTTTAAACGAATTTTTGGTCTGTAAGCTTTGTGTTTTGTTACCAGAATTTCATAATCATTCTCGTTAGCAATAGCTTCGTCACTAGGTAATACTAGTACTGTAGAACTATTTCTTCTATCAAAAGTAGATTTGAATGAAGCTTTATCATCTTTGATTGTTACTTTTTCTACTAACTTCTTATTCTTATCAAATAAATAAGCAATTAGCTGTAATGATTTTGTTTTTTCACTGGATTTAAAGTGAATGGTAGTGTTCTTTTCTTTGGTTGACATGATTCAAAAGGTTTATAATTTACTTTTGCAATCTAAAACATCCAAAAAGCTAAAAACCAATGATAAAACTTGATATTCTTCAGAATTTTAACCTCTGATTTACAAAGGTTTTTCCTGTCTCAAAAAGCGGGTTTTCTCAATAAAAAAATCCTGCTCTCGCAGGATTAATTTTAGTGTTTTTTATTTTTTCTTTCGTTGATTCATCGGAACGAAAGGCTCTTGTTTTACTGTTGGTTTTCCGTGTAAATCAAAATCTCCAGCATCATAAATTTCAACATCGATAAACTCTCCTAATTTGATGTAATGTTCTGTTGCATCTACAATAACATCATTATCAACATCTGGTGAATCAAACTCTGTTCTTCCATAGTAATACTCTCCATCTTTTCTATCGAATAAACAACGGAAAGTTTTTCCTATTTTTTCTTGATTTAACTCCCAAGAAATCTGACTTTGAACTTCCATAATTTCATTTACTCTACGGAATTTCACATCAGCAGGAACATCGTCTTCTAAAACATAAGCTCCTGTATTTTCCTCATGAGAATATTCAAAAGCACCTAAACGTTCAAAACGCATTTCTTCAACCCAATCTTTTAACTCTTGGAATTGCTCTTCTGTTTCTCCAGGATATCCAACAATTAGTGTGGTACGAATTGCCATATCTGGAACAAACTCTCTAAACTTATGAATTAAGTTTGTTGTTTTTTCGTGAGTTGTTCCACGTTTCATCGATTTTAAAATCTCTGTATTGATATGTTGTAATGGAATATCTAAGTAATTACAAACTTTAGGTTCTGTTTTCATTACTTCTAATACATCCATTGGAAATCCTGTTGGAAATGCATAATGCAAACGAATCCATTCTATTCCATCAACTTTTACCAACGCTCTTAATAAATCTGCTAAAGCTCTTTTTTTATAGATATCTAATCCATAATATGTTAAATCTTGAGCAATTAACATGATTTCTTTAATTCCATTTGCTGCCAACTTTGTAGCTTCAATCACTAAATCTTCAATTGGTGTAGATTTATGTTTTCCTCGCATTAATGGAATGGCACAGAATGAACATGGACGATCGCAACCTTCTGCAATTTTTAAATATGCATAGTGCTTTGGTGTTGTCGTTAAACGCTCACCAATTAGTTCGTGTTTGTAATCTGCTTCTAAAACTTTTAAAAGATTTGGTAAATCGTGTGTTCCAAAATACTGATCTACATTGGTGATCTCTTTTTCTAAATCTGGTTTATAACGTTCACTTAAACAACCAGAAACGAAAACTTTATCAACTTCTCCTCTTTCCTTTTTTTGCGCGTAATGTAAAATGGTATCAACACTCTCTTCTTTGGCTTTACCTATAAAACCACAAGTGTTAATTACTACAATATTTCCATCATCTTCAGGATCTTCATGTACAACATTTTTACCATTAGCTTTTAACTGTCCCATTAACACTTCACTATCGTAAACGTTTTTAGAACATCCTAAGGTTACAACGTTGATCTTATTTTGTTTTGTAGATTTTGTGCGCATCTATCTAAAAATTTAAGGTGTGCAAAATTATGATTTATTCGTCATAAATCACTCATAGTCTTTAGGTAATTTTCTCTCTTTTGTTAATTTTTCAAAAGCCATACCTAATGATAATAGTTTAAACTCTGTTTTTGGTAAACCAATGAAAGTCAAACTAATTGGTTCTCCTGTTTCTTTGTATCCCATCGGAATTGTTAAATTAGGATACTCTGCTACTGCTGAATATGCTGAATGAAAATTATTAATAGAAAGGATTGCATCTAATTTTTCAGTTTCAAAAACTTTAAAATAAGATAAACCTGCTTCTTTTAAATTTGATTTCACTTTTACAAATGCATCTGCAGATGTCGTATCTTTTACAATTCCTTCAAAAAGTTGTTGACCATAAGGCGCTCTCAAAATTGAATCTTGCTCATTAAATACGACAAGATCTTTTACTGTTTTTTCTGAAACTTTCTTATCATTTAAATACTTAGGCAAATCATGTTTCATATCAATGTTTAATAAGGTTAGGAAACCTTGTAAACTTGTTTGTTCTGGTGATATTTCAACAATTGTAGCTCCAGCTGATTTTATCTCATCTATTGTTTTCTTGTAGATAGAATCATTTAATAATGCTGTGAAAACTCCTAACTTTTTCCCTTCTAAATTTTGTGTTTTAAACTGCTTTTCATCTTCAGTTAGTTCAAACGATTTTTCGTCTGATGTATCTTTCCCTAATAAAGCTTTTAAAAGAATATAATTATCAATTACACTTTTAGTCATTGGTCCAGGTGTATCTAATGTACTAGAAATTGGAACGATTCCTGAACGACTTAATAAACCTATTGTAGGTTTTAATCCAACTACCGAATTCTGACTTGATGGTGATGTTATTGATCCTGCTGTTTCTGTTCCAATTGTAGCAACAGCATAATTTGCAGCAGTAGCAACTCCACTTCCAGCACTTGATCCTCCAGTTTCAAAAACTTTCCTTCCGTATGGATTTAAAGTTTGACCTCCAATCGCACTATATCCAAGCGGACAACCAGAACAGAAATAATACGCCCATTCACTCAAATTAACTTTTCCTAGAATTAGAGCTTTATTCGTCTTCAATTGTTTTGTAATAAAAGCATCATTAGTTTGATTGTCTTTTAGCGCTAAAGCTCCAGCTGTAGTTACCATATTAGTTGTATTGATATTATCTTTCAACAAAATTGGCATTCCAAACACCGAAGAAATATCAACTTCTTTTTCTTTGGCTGCTTTATCTCTTTCTTTTGCTTCTTGAATTACATTTGGATTTAAACTAATAATAGCATTTAAGTATTTTGTAGAATCACTTTCAAACTTTCTAATTCTATACAAATAAAACAATGTTAGTTTTTCATAACTCAAATTTCCTTCTTTAATAGATTGCTGAATAACAGGAATCGATCTTTCTATAATTAAAGGTTTTAACCTATTATATTCTTCTTCTGAAAACTGTTCTAAATCTTTTTGAAAAGGCTCGAATACTTCATTCATATTTAAAAACTTCGATTGAAGTAACTTAAACTTCATTCTAGAGTTTTCATGACTTTGCTGTTGATCTATTTCAGCAGTTTCATCATACTTCTTAAAATATTGAATTGCTTCTTTTTTCTCTTGTTCTTTACAGCCAATTAAAATAAATATGACTAGTAGGGTTATTATATTTTTCACAAAGTTGTGTTTTGAAGATTTATTGAATATGATAAAGATATGAATAATTTAAGTCCCTAAAAACTAAGTTAAATAAGGTTATTACGAATATCTTATATTTGAATTTGTAAATATTCTGTTATGATTAAGAACGTATTTTTAACATTGATAATCTCTCTTTCATTGTTGTCTTGTAAAAATGAAGAAGATAAAAAAACATCAATAACAACTACAACAAATTCTACTACTGAAAAGACTGAGGAAGTTAAAGAAGTTGTAAAACCTCTTGAAAATGATACTTCTTTAAAGGATACAATCGTTGAATCTAAAGATTTTTATGTTTCAAAAATTGATAAAAGTAATGTTGATCTTTCTGACAGTCAACGAACACTTAACTTATATAATAAAACTGGAAAAGTAATTTCTTCTTTAGAGATAGATGCTGAGTTTTACGAGAATGATGCTAAAGTATTTGAAATTAGGCATCATAATCTCGATAATGTAAATAGAATTATCACTTTTGACGTAGATGAATGTCCTTGTGCTTGCACCATAACTAAAGTTTATATTTTAGAAACTCTTGATCGTAAATACATAAAACTACCTAATGTAATTTTCGATGCAGAAGAATTCGGAGATCCTGAATCTTACTACACTTTTGGAAAGAAAAACACCATATACAATACACTTAGGACATATACTTATATTGAAGGAAAACCTAAAATTGATTTAATTACAAGACAGGAAAAGTTAGTTTGGAATGGAACAAAAATTACTACAAAATCAAACTTTAATAACAACATTCATATTGCAATAGCTAAAAAGGGACTTGTTGTTCGTGATAAACCAAGTCTTAAAGGAAATAAAATAGATAAACTTCCTTTTCGATCTCAAGTAATTATTCAAAATAAGACTGATAATACTCTTGAGCTTTATGACGAAGGAAAATTAATTAAAGGAAATTGGGTAAAAGTTGAAAACTACAGCAATAATAACTGGACAACCGGTTATGTTTTTGACGGATTTATTGAAAAAATATAAGAATGATAAAACTTAATCCTTCTATTAAACACCATACGTTTGTAGGCTTATTTATTTGTTTATGGATTTTTATTTTCACTTACTATATTCGTCCGTTTGACAGTGGTAATTATGGAAATTATCCTTGGTGGGAATTCTTAAGTTTTGGTTTTAGTATTATCGCTTTTTTAAGTTATTTCATCACAACCATCTTTCAAGATACTATATATCGACAGTTCGAAACATGGAATATCTTATTCGAAATAATAGCAATAGTTGCTTTTCATTTTCTGAATTTAATACTGAGTTTTATATACTATAAAAGTCCGTTTTTAAATGGAATATGGAATTTCAATGAATATTTCAACGGAATTTTAAAATCTGCAATCATTTTTACTCCCATCATAATTTTTGCTAGAACTTTGACTCTAAAGTTCCTTCCGAAAGAAAAAGAAATCATTAAAAATTTACCTCAGAAAAAAACAGAAGAAAAACTAATTATTAGAGGTGAATACAAACTAGATATTTTAAAAATCAAAGCTTCGGATTTAGTCTGTGTTTCAAAATCTCAAAATTATGTTGAAGTCTTTTTTATTGAAAACAGTTCAATACAATCGAAACTGATTAGATCTTCTTTAAAGAAAATTCAAACAGATATACCGTTTTTAATTCAAGTACACCGTTCACATTTAATTAATATTGACCATTTTAAATCTTGGAAAAATTCCAATACCATTTTACTTACCCAAACTGAAATACCTGTTTCAAAAAATTATAAAAACAATCTAAGTGTCATTTAATTTTCGCACCTAAAAACACAACTTTAACAACTAAACCTAGTAAACATAAGGTCTTTCATTTACTGTTCTCATACTTTTATCCTGAAAATTAATCACCAGAATAAATTATTAATTGCACAATTACATGAGAACATTTTTATTTTTTAAAGTACTACTATTCATCTTTTCTTCAGTTGTCGCGCAAAACAACACGACACTTACTATTGAAACAGCAAATGAAATTACCAACTTTATAGAAAGTAAAAGAAAGTACTATAATTCACCTAGCATTGCTGTAGCAATTACTGATGAAAACAACACTGTATATCTAAATCATTTCGGAAATGCGAAGAAAGGTGACAAATATTTAATTGGATCTATGTCTAAATCTTTTACTGCATTATTAGTTCTAAAATTGCAAGAACAAGGAAAACTCAGATTAGAAGATCCAGTATCGAAATATTTGAAATGGTTTGCATACAAAGACAAAACTCTATCTGACAAAATTACCATTGAAAATTTATTACGACATACTTCTGGAATTTCAACTGAAATGGGAAGAACATTTAAAACAGACAACAACTTTGACTATGTAAATTATTATACAGAACTACTAAGAAAAATCGAATTGAAAAATTCCACTAAAATACCTTTCAAATATTCTAATGTTAACTATAGATTATTAGGATTAATCATTGAAAATGTTACTGGTAAAACTTACGACAAATCTCTTGAAGAATTAATTACAAAAACTATGGAGTTAACTAAAACTTCAGGAGAAATTAATACTGATATTATAGATAGTTATCAATACTTACTATACTATCCGATACTAAAATTCAATAAAAAACTTCATGAAAAAGAAGTTTCTTCTGGTTTAATTTCTAGCTCAGCAAGTGACATGGCGATTTATTTACGTAACATAATGAATAGTTATAATAACAATCCTAATACTATTTTAAAAGCTAGCATTACACAACAATTAATGACGAAAGAAGAAAATAGTAATTCTTTTTATGGATTAGGTTGGTTTGTAAACAATGATGCTAGTGTACTTTATCATGGAGGAACAAATAAAAGTTTTGAATCTCAAATGTATATTATACCTAAACTGAAAAAAGCTATCGTGGTGTTAATTAATTCGAATCAAGCTCCTGATGTAGAAATTATAAACGGTATTTATGGAATTTTACTTGGTAAAGGTTACTATAATAAATCTTCTTTTCCTTATTACAGAAACCTTCCTCTAGTATTTCTAGCAATCTTATTAGTATTTCTATTTCAATTTAGACGATGGAAGAAACTAAACTATACAAAACATATAAGTAAAAAAGTAATTCCAAATCTGTTTTTAATTTTCGGAATTTCCCTCTCTATTACAATACTTGTCCTTATTCCGAAATTAAATGGTGTTTCTTTAAAAACTACATTACAATTCGATCCATCAAGTGGATATAGTTTGATTCTTATTTCGCTTTTTCTACTACTAACTTTTCTTCTAAACTATCTTTCTGCAGCAGCAAAAACACAAAATAACTAAATAAAAAAAGCTACTTTCTTTAAGGAAAGTAGCTTTTAAATTTTATTAACTGTGATGTTTATTTAAAGAAACTATCTACAAATTCGTATTTATTAAAAACTTGTAAATCATCTATTCCTTCACCAACACCAATATATTTTACAGGAATTTGAAATTGATCTGAAATTCCAATTACAACTCCACCTTTTGCCGTACCGTCTAATTTCGTTACTGCTAAAGAAGTAACTTCTGTTGCCTTTGTAAATTGTTTTGCTTGCTCAAATGCATTTTGTCCAGTTGATCCATCTAAAACTAATAACACATCGTGTGGAGCATCTCCAACAACTTTTTGCATTACACGCTTAATTTTTGTCAACTCATTCATCAAGTTTACTTTGTTATGTAAACGTCCAGCAGTATCAATAATAATTACATCTGCTCCTTGATTTACTCCTGATTGTAATGTATCAAAAGCAACTGAAGCTGGATCTGAACCCATTTCTTGACGTACAATAGGAACATCTACTCGATCTGCCCAAACTTGTAATTGATCAATAGCAGCAGCTCTAAACGTATCTGCAGCTCCTAAAACAACTTTTAAACCTTTCTTTTTGAATTGAGAAGCTAACTTACCAATCGTAGTCGTTTTACCTACACCATTAACCCCAACAACCATAAGTACATATGGCTTTTTGTTTTCTGGTATTGTAAAGTCTGTTTCATCTCCAATATTAGTTTCAGAAAGTAATCCAGCAATTTCTTCTCTTAAAATCTTATTTAACTCTTCTGTTCCTAAGTATTTATCTTTAGCTACACGCTCTTCTATTCTTTCAATAATCTTTAATGTTGTGTTTACTCCAACATCAGAAGATACTAAAACCTCTTCTAGATTATCTAATACATCATCATCTACTTTAGATTTACCAGCAACAGCTTTAGACAATTTAGAGAAAAAACTTTCCTTTGTTTTTTCTAAACCTTTGTCTAAAGTTTCTTTTTTCTCCTTCGAAAATATTTTTTTAAAAAAACTCATAGTTAACAGTTATAATCTTAATAGTTTGGTGTAAAAAATCGTACCAGTATGTAAATACAGTCAAAATGTCACTTTATTTACCTTTATACCAATACATTTTCTCCAAAAATACATCTTTTTAGCATATACAAAAAAAGCTACTTTCGTTAAGAAAGCAGCTTTTTCGTAAACTGTATACAAGAATTACTTTTTTGCTAAAAAGTCGTTAACTTGTGTAGGATCCATAATCGCTTCAACAAAAGCATAAGCACCAGATTTAGGTGACTTTACCATTTTGATAGCTTTAGTTAATCTCTTAGAACCTGTTTGTAACGTTGCTACTGATTTCTTTGCCATGACCTACTTATTTTATTTCTTTGTGAACTGTCATCTTCTTTAAGATTGGATTAAATTTCTTTAATTCCATTCTATCAGGAGTATTCTTTTTATTCTTAGTTGTGATGTAACGAGAAGTTCCTGGTTGACCAGAAGCTTTGTGCTCAGTACATTCTAATATAACTTGAACTCTGTTTCCTTTTTTTGCCATCTCTCTAATACTTTATCTAGAAGAAATTACTTTGTTAAGAAGCCTTTTTCTCTAGCTTCTTTGATTACAGCAGTAATACCTTTTTTGTTAATATTTTTTAATGCAGAAGCAGATACTTTTAATGTTACCCATTTATCCTCTTCTGGAATATAAAAACGCTTAGTCATTAAATTAGCGTTGAATTTTCTCTTTGTTCTGTTTAAAGCGTGAGATACATTATTACCTACCATCGCTTTTTTTCCTGTTAATTCACAAACTCTAGACATCTTCTTGACAGTTTTTGTTGTTATTTCTAAACGAGGTGCAAATATACGTATTTTAAACTATACAAAACAAACTATATAACATTAATTTTACATATTCTTTTTAAGTAATAGTTCTAAAGCTTTATTTACTGTTTTATTTATTACCTTTTCTCTAGGCTTTCCAAAATTAAATTCATGGACTTCAACAGTTGCTTTTGTTGCTATTCCTATGTATACCAATCCTACACTTTTATCATTATTGTCTGTCGTTGGTCCAGCATTACCAGTTACAGATATTGCATAATCTGTATTTAATTTTTCTAATGTTGCTTTAGCCATAAGCTCTGCAACTTCTTTGCTAACAACAGTATGTTCTTCAATAACTGCTTTAGGAACGTCTAATAAACTCTGCTTTAATTCGGCTGAATACACTACAAATCCACCTTTAAAATAAGATGATGCTCCAGGAATAGAAACTAACGTTGCTGCAATTTTACCTCCTGTTAAACTTTCTGCAACTCCTAAAGTCTTTTGTGTTGACTTTAATGAATCTCCTAAACTTTTTTCTATGGTTTGTTCTTCATCTAAACCTACAATAATATCAGATATTAATTCTTGAAGTTTATTTACCTCGGCATTTAAAGTTTCTGTAACAAACTCTAAATTATCTCCTTTAGCACTTAATCGTAAACGTACTTTTCCAAAAGATGGTAGATAAGCTAATTTGATATGTAATGGTAAATTGTTTTCAAAATCTTCAATCTGCTCCGCTATTACACTTTCTCCTTGTCCATACGTATGAATTGTTCGGTGTAAAATAAAAGGTAATTCAAATTTCTCTTGAATTCGTGGTAATACCTCATGACTCATTAAACCTTTCATTTCATAAGGAACTCCTGGTAATGAAACAAAAACAGTATTATTTTCATAAAACCACATTCCAGGAGCCGTTCCATATCTATTTGGAAGCAAGGTTGCTTTTGATGGTAAATGTGCTTGGTATTTTTGCACTTCATTAAAAGGATGATTCACCTTTTTGAATAATCTTTTAATGTTTTCTATAACTTCAGGATACTCTACAATTTCATTATCATTAAAATACTCAGCTATAGTTTTCTTTGTGATATCATCTTTAGTCGGACCTAAACCTCCTGTTATAATTACAATATCGACTCTTTCTTGCGCTTCTTTTAATGCATTTAAAATATGCACTCTTTCATCTTGAATCGAAGAAATTTGATGTACTGAAACTCCTATTTTATTTAATTCTTTACCTATCCATTGTGAATTGGTATCGATAATTTGTCCTATTAAGATTTCATCTCCAATAGTGATGATTTCTGCTTTCATAAGTTGTATTTCTAGTTTGATTGTATGATCATCTGTATTCCTAATTTTTTATTAAACTTATTGGTTTGCTTGTTTTGAATACTTTTCAAGAATACATTTGCATGACAACCAAAGACAAAAATACTTACATATTTTCTAAAGATTTTCTAAAAATTATGAAAATTACCTTGGAGATGTAACTAAATGCATTATTAATAGTCTTTACTGAAAAACACTCAATGAAAAACAATTTTGCTTTAATTACTGGAGCAAGTCAAGGCTTAGGTTTAGCTCTTGCTGAAGAACTTGCAAAACGTAAGTATAATTTACTTCTAGTATCTCTTCCGAATGAAAATTTAAGTACTACCGCCGATGAAATTGAAAACATATTTGGCGTTACTGTAAAATATTTCGAAACAGATATGACAGAAAAAAGTAATGTTATCGCACTAAGTGAATGGGCGAATGCTTACGATGTTTCAGTACTTATTAATAATGCTGGTAGTGGTGGATCAAAACAAATCACTGAAGTTTCTTTAGGATATATTGAAAAAATAATTCAATTGAATGTTACCTCAACAGCTTTACTTACCAAACTATTATTACCTAATTTAATTGAACGTAATAATAGTTATATTATGAATGTCTCAAGCATGGCTGCTTTTAGTCCGATGGGATACAAAACTGTATATCCTGCTTCTAAAAAATTTATTGATCATTTTTCAATGGGACTTCGAGAAGAGTTAAAAGAAAAGAATGTTTCGGTAACGGTTATTTATCCGGGACCTATGAAAACTAATGAAGAAGTTACTTCAAGAATTGAAAGTCAGAGCAAATTTGTAAATCTTGGTGTAGTTGAGCTTGATGAAATTGCTGAAATGAGTATTTCTAAAATGTTTAAAGGAAAAAGAAGAGTAATTCCTGGGCGATTAAATAGAATAAGTAAATTTATTTTAGATGTATTACCATTAAACACGAAAATAAAGATGTTAAGTAATGCTATGAAAAAAGAAATACAAGCCTAATGAAAGTTTTAGTTACAGGTGCTAATGGTTTATTAGCTACAAACATTATTGCAGTTTTATTACAAAGAGATTATTCTGTAATTGGTTTACTACGAAACGAAAAAAGTTTTGCTTTAGAACCTCATGAAAACTTAATACTACATAAAGGAGATATTACTAAAGTAGATTCGTACGATGCTTTGCTTCCTGAAATAGATTGTATTATTCATGCTGCTGCTTTAACAGGACAAGACATTATAGATTATTCGGTTTATCAAGAGGTAAATGCAACTGCAACAGAAAACCTATATAAAAGTGCTTTAGAGAATAATGTAAAAAACTTCATTTACATCAGTACGGCCAACTGTTTTGGTTTTGGAAGTTTAGATGATTTAGGAAATGAAGAAAAACCAATTCGTTTTCCTTTTTCAAATTCTTTATACGCTAAAAGTAAATTAGAAGGACAAGAGAAATTACTTCGACTTGCAAAAGATAACCCTGACACCAAACTTGTTACATTAAATCCAACCTTTATGATTGGATCTTACGATACTAAACCAAGTTCTGGAAGATTAGTTTTAAGTACTTATAATAAAAGAGTACTATTTTATCCACCAGGCGGAAAAAGTTTCATTAATGTTATTGATGCAGCTGAAGCTGTTGTGAATTCAATTGAGCTTGGAGTACATTGTGAAAGTTATATTTTATGCGGAGAAAACCTTTCCTATAAAGAGTTTTATCAAAAGGTTACGAAACAATTGAATCAGAAATCTTCTTATGTTAAAATTCCAAAATTCTTATTATATGGAATAGGTTATATTGGGAATTTACTTCGTTTCTTTAAAGTAAAAACAGATATTTCTCTAACAAACGTACAAACGTTGTGTATCAATAATTTTTATTCAAACAAAAAAGCCCAAGAGAAATTAAAGTTACAACAACGATCTATTGATAACGGAATTTCAGATGCTATTAAATGGTTTAAACTAAATTAGTTTTCTCCTATTTTATCAATTGCTTGTTCGGCATCGACATTTTTATACTGCTTCCATTTCTTTTCTAAGAGATAGTGAATAAGTACAACTATTAATACTCCTACAGCAAAAGATAAATATTCGTGAATGTATCTGTTTAATACAGGAAGCACATTTATTAATGCGGCATAAATTAAAATGTAAATTATTACTCCAAGAACAAAAGACAATACTCCTACTATAGTAAAAACAAATCTATTCTTTCGGTATTTTTTAGCTAAACCAAAGAATGTTTTCCCTATACTAAAAAGTATAATCCCTAAAACTGTGTAAAGCATTACATTCATTTATTTCACTTTAATTTCAAATGCTTGTTTTCCTTCTAATATTCCTGTTAAAATATCATTTTCTTGAACCTTACCAACACCAGCAGGAGTTCCTGTAAAAATAATATCACCTTTTTTCAGCGTAAAATATTGAGATACATATCCGATTAACTCATCTATTTTCCAAAGCATAGAAGCTGTATTTCCATCTTGAACTATTTCTTCATTCTTCTTTAACTGAAATGATAAGTTTTCTAAATCAAATTCTTCTTTAGGGAAAAACTGACCAACAATTGCGCTTCCATCAAAAGCTTTTGCTTTTTCCCAAGGCAATCCTTTTTCTTTACATTTTGCTTGAACATCACGAGCTGTAAAATCTATACCTAAACCAACAGTATCGTAATACTTATGAGCAAACTTTGGAGAAATATGTTTCCCAACCTTATTTATTTTCACCAAAACTTCTACTTCGTAATGAATTTCTTCAGAAAAAGTTGGAATAAAAAATGGAATGTTTTTAGGTAATATTGCCGAATCTGGTTTTAAAAAAATAACTGGACTCTCTGGTTTTTCGTTTGCTAATTCTTCTATATGTTTTGCGTAATTACGTCCAATACAAATTATCTTCATTCTAAAATCTTCTTAAGTAAAATTTATTCTCCTGATTCAGGAAAAACAATTGCTCTATTATCTGAAACAATTATTTGATGTTGTAAATGGCATTTCACAGCTTTTGCTAATACCAATCGTTCTACATCTGCTCCGATTTGTTTTAATGTTTTCGGAGTACTTTCGTGAGTAATTCTTTCTACGTCTTGTTCTATAATTGGACCTTCATCTAAATCTACAGTAGCATAATGTGCTGTTGCTCCAATTAACTTCACTCCTCTTTCATAAGCTCTTTGATACGGATTTGCTCCCTGGAAAGCTGGTAAAAAAGAATGGTGAATATTGATTATTCTTTGAGGATATTTATTAATAAAATCTTCTGAAAGAATCTGCATATAACGCGCCATCACAATCAAATCTACATTATGTTGAGTAAGTAAATCGATAACCTGAGCTTCTTGCGCAGCTTTTGTTGCTTTAGTTATTGGCAAGTGATAATATGGAATACCAAACATATCAGCAATTGGTTTCAACTTATTATGATTACTAATAATTAAACTGATATTACAATCGATTGTACCTTCTCTTTGTCTTTCTAACAAATCATATAAACAATGACTTGTATGTGAAACCATAATGGCAACATTTTGCTTTTCACTTTCGTAGTGAACAGACCAGGTGCAATCTAAAGCAGCAGCTAAACTAGAAAAGTTTTTCTCTAAAGCTTCTTTTGAAATGCTAGCATCTTCAGCATCTAAGCGTATTCGCATATAATAACGATCTGCTATTCCATTTACATATTGCTGACAACTTAAGATATTAAAACCTTCTTCATAAAAGAAAGAAGTAAACTTCGCTACAAGTCCTTTTTGATCAGGACATTTAATTAAGAATGTGACTACCTGAGATTGCACTTGGTTATTTTTTAAATATGAGGTTGATATAAAACTTTATTCCATTACGAACAACTCGCTATGGAATCCATTTTTTCTCGAAACTTGGCTTTCTTTTTTCTAAGAACGCGTCTCTTCCTTCTTTTGCTTCATCTGTCATATAAGCTAAACGTGTTGCTTCTCCAGCAAATACTTGTTGACCTACCATTCCGTCATCAGTTAAGTTCATTGCAAACTTTAACATTTTGATTGATGTTGGAGATTTTGCTAAAATTTCTTGAGCCCATTCATATGCTGTTGTTTCTAATTCATCATGAGGAATTACTGCATTTACCATTCCCATTTCATAAGCTTCTTGGGCTGAGTAATTTCTTCCTAAAAAGAAAATTTCTCTAGCTTTCTTTTGCCCTACCATTTTAGCTAAATATGCAGAACCATAACCTCCATCAAAAGAAGTAACATCTGCATCTGTTTGCTTAAAAATAGCATTTTCTTTACTCGCTAAAGTTAAATCACAAGTAACATGAAGACTATGTCCTCCTCCTACTGCCCATCCTGGTACTACAGCAATTACAGCTTTAGGCATAAAACGAATTAATCTTTGAACTTCAAGAATATTTAAACGGTGATATCCATCTTGACCAACATATCCTTGATGACCTCTAGCTTTTTGATCTCCACCAGAACAGAAACTCCAAATTCTATCTTTAGAAGAAGGTCCTTCTGCAGATAATAACACCACTCCGATAGAAGTATCTTCGTGTGCATCTCTAAAAGCATCTAATAATTCACTAGTCGTATGAGGTCTAAAAGCGTTTCTAACATCTGGTCTGTTAAAAGCAATTCTAGCTACACCATTACATTTCTTGTATGTTATATCTGTATATTCTTTTGCAGTTTTCCAATCGATATGCATCATAATTTCAAAAAAAATTCGTTATTTAGGAAAGCAAAAATACTATAATTATAGCTTAGTATCTCAGTACTAAACAAGAAACACAAAATATGTCGATTAAAAATTTATTTTTATTACCCTTATTATTTTTTAACCTATTCCTTTTTTCACAAGGGATAACTACTAAGAAAGTTAATTCTGTTGAATTTAATAGAGATCGTAATATCAAATTATATGTTCCTAAAGAACATAATTTAGACACTATACGTAAGTACCCAATTGCAATTGTACTTGATGATGATTACTTATTCGATATTTACGTTGGTAACTCGAAAATTTATGCAAATGCTGATTTAACACCGAAACAAATTGTTGTTGGTTTAGATGTTGACTCTGGAAATAATCAAGATGTTTCTGTGGTAACCAAAAGTGGTAACTTAACATCTAATGCTAAAAAGTTTTACAACTACATTAAAAAAGAACTAATTCCGTATTTAGAAGCAAACTACAGAACTTCTCCTTACTTAACCATTGTTGGAGATAGAGATGCTGGTAATTTTTTACTTCATTTTTTAAAAGAAAAGAATCCTATTTTTAATGCTTATGTTTCTATTTCTCCAAAGTTATCAGATCAAACCATTCGTTTGATGAGTACTTTTGATTTGAAACGCTTAGATGAAATTGACAATCAATTTTACTTGTATGTAAGTTCGAATCCTTATGAGAAAAAAGAAAGAAGAGATTTGCACGAACAATTAAAAACTGGATTAGAATCGTTAAAAACAGAAAAGCTACACATTGCTTTTAATGATTTTAAAGAAGAAGCCAACAAACCTACAGCATTGGTAAAAGCTTTACCTGATGCTTTCAGTAATATTTTTGGTTTATACCCTAGAATATCAAAACAAGAATATGATGAAAAAATAAAAGATTTAGGTCCGTTAGAAGCTATAAAATATCTTGAAACAAAATATTTAGATATTGAATATTTATATGGAACAAACTTAAATGTTCGTTTTGAAGATATTTATGCTATTGAAGGAATTGTTATTGACAAGCTTGATGGTGATTACTTAAGAGTTCTTGGTGACTTTGTTATGATTAAACATCCTGATTCTCACTTAGGAGAATACTATGTTGGTAAATTCCATGAAACTGGAAAAAATTACGAGCAAGCCTTATTCTATTATAAAGAAGCTTACGGAAAAATGGAACTTTCTAATCCGAATGCTGAAGCTTTTTATGAGAACATTATTCGTATTGAAAATGCTATGAAAAGTGCACCTAAGGAAGAAGAACCTTTACCTTTGGAAGATGAACCATTAGAAGACGAAGAAGAGGATAATAATAAAGAAGATAATGATGACGACAATAAGTAGTCGTTCTACATATAATTAGATAAAAAAAGAGTGGATAATTTAATTACCACTCTTTTTTTATTACTTATTTTTAAAAGGTATTCTCCAAGAAACACCTGTACTTACTATTAGAAACTTTTCTGAAGTAATTCCATGTCCTACTAAAAAGTCTATCAATACATTTTTATTTATTAAATACGAACCTCCTGTGTTTACACTTAAGTTAAACTTGGTGTCGCTAAACTTATCGTATGAACCAAAAGGCTCAAAAAACACAGTCCACTTATCGTTTAATATGTATGAAAAATTAAATGTATACAATCCTTGAAATTGTAACACTTCACTAGTTCTAGGATTTCCATCTCCATCTACCCCAATCATAGTTGTATTTTCTAAGTCAAAACTTGCACCTAAATTTACCGTGAAGTTTAATCCACCATAAAACTGATGATTAAAAATAAATAAAGCGGTTGCTGCAGCATTACTTATTTCATTATTCGGAAAATTAAAATTTAATAAGAAAGCAGAAGAAGGCATCATTGTGTCTCCTTCAAAAATATTGAACTTTGCTCCTAAATTATATGAAATTAAATCTGAGTTGGAAAAATTATAACTCGCTCCTCCATTTAATTCAACCTTCTCAGTAATTCCAAATCTTAGAAAAGGTGAAGTAGCAAATATTTGTTGATTATCTGAATAATCTAAACCTGCTTCTATTTGCCCCATGCTTTTACCAACAGTAAAAACACTAATAGCATTTCCTGGTCGACCAGAATCTATATTTTCTTGATATTGAGCAAATGTTGTAAAAAAAGTAAAGGATACAAATAATAGTATAAGTATCTTTTTCATAGCTTAAATTTTATTTGTTTTTAACGATCTCAATTCTGTCGTCAAAAATCTGAATTTTTCGCTGTTTATACAAACTTCCAATAGCTCTTTTAAATGCTTTTTTGCTCATTTGCAAATGAAACTTTATTGACTCAGGAGAGCTTTTATCAGTTAACATTAGCATACCTTTTTCTTCTATTTTCTTCAGTACTTTATCTACATCTTCATCTATGACGTTTCTAAAACCTTGTGGCCTTAAAGACACGTCAATTTTTTCATCTTCTCTAATTTTTTTGATATATCCAGAAGTTCTCATTCCTTCTTCAATATCAGAAAAAACCTCGTTGTTATATAATAATCCTTCATATTCTTCATTAATCAAAACCGAATAACCTAAAGCTGTTCGTACTCCGATAACTAAATCTACCTTATCTCCTTCTTGTAATTCTTCCATTATAAATTGTTAAAATATGCTTTTAATACTGTGTCGTTTTGATCTGATGGCGTAAAAATCTCTAAAATTTTTGCCTTTTCACTCTTTTTATAAAAATCTTCTAATCTTTGCTCTACTCCATCTAAAGATACTGCGTTTTGATATTCTAAACCATACATTTTAGCCAAATGTTCAGCCGTTAAACAATGTGGTGTTTCAAAATACTGTAAAGCATTTGTAGATTTTGGTCCTGGTATAATTTTAAATATTCCTCCGCCAGAATTATTAATAATAATTATTCTGAAATTACTCGGGATATGAGTATTCCAAAGCGCATTACTATCATAAAAGAAACTTAAATCTCCAGTAATTAAAGTTGTAGTTTCTTTTTCTACAACCGACGCTCCAATTGCTGTTGAAGTACTTCCGTCTATTCCGCTAGTACCACGATTACAAAACACTCGTAAAGTAGGATTTACATTATAAAGTTGCATATAACGAATCACCGCACTATTACTCACTTGAACTTGCGAATGATCTGGCAAAGCATCTAAAATATTTTTAAAAACTCTAAAATCTGAATACGATGTTTTTTGAACAAATTCTTTATGCGCTTCTTGTCTTAATTCTTTTTCTTTTACCCAAATATTTTGATAATTACTTAATTCATGAACATCTATATGAGTTCGCAATTCATTAAAAAAAGTTTCTGAAGCTTCTTTAATATGATTTGATAAACAGAAATAAGTATCTAATTTCACTTGCTTATCAATATGCCAGTGATGTTTAGGTTGATATTTTCTTAAGAATTGTTTAATTCTTTTTGAAACCACCATTCCTCCTAGTGTTATTAAAATATCTGGTTGAAGATTTTTAAATTCTTCATCATCCAACTTAGTTATCAATTGATCTATGGAATTGATAAATTTTGGATTGTATAGATTTGAAGTACTTTCTGTTAAAATTAAAACTGAAGGATCGTTCGCGTAATCATTCAATACTTTTTGAAGTGCTACATTAGGAAAATTCACACCCACAAGAATCATTTTCTTTTCAGATGCATTCCATGTTTCTCCTAAGTTTTTATACAAATCAACTTCAGTCGTTTCTTTTTTTTCTGAAACACGTTCAAAATTATACTCAGACAAGTGATCAACTGTGTTGTAAATCGGCTCGCTAAAAGGTATATTTATATGTACTGGTCCGCTTTTAAAAATTGCAGTAGAAATTACCTTTGTAATTTCACTTGTATTAAAAGTTAATTCGTTTTCATCTTCAATAAGATTTGCCGAATACAGAATATGATTTTTGAATACATTTTCTTGACGAATAGTTTGACCATCTCCAATATCAATAAGATGTTTTGGTCTGTCGGCAGAAATTACTAATAATGGAATTCGGCTATAATATGCTTCTGCAATTGCAGGATAATAATTTAAAAGTGCAGAACCTGATGTACAAACAATTGCTACAGGTTTTCTAGTTTGCTGTGCAATTCCTAAAGCAAAAAAAGCAGCACATCTTTCATCAACAATACTGAAGGTTTCAATTCCTTCAATATTAGAAAACCCTATAGTTAAAGGAGCATTTCTAGATCCTGGTGAAATCACTACTTTGTCAATCTTATATTGTTGACATGCGTTAAGAACTAATTGTGCAAGTTGTTTTTCTGGATACATTAGTCTGCAAAAGTATTACTAAAAAAGAAAATCCACACGAATTGTGTGGACTTCTTAATTATTTATACTAATTATTATTAGTTTCCTTTCTTGTAATCAGCTAAGAACTTCTCTAAACCAATGGTTGTTAACGGGTGATTTAATAATCCTTCGATAGCTTTTAATGGTCCAGTCATAACATCAGCACCAATCTTAGCACAATCAATAACGTGCATTGTATGACGAACAGAAGCTGCTAAAATTTCTGTTTCGAACATATAGTTATCATAGATATGACGAATTTCTGCGATTAAGTTTAATCCATCAGTAGAGATATCATCTAAACGTCCGATAAATGGAGAAACATAAGTTGCTCCAGCTTTTGCTGCTAATAAAGCTTGACCTGCAGAGAAAACCAAAGTTACGTTAGTTTTAATACCTTTATCAGAAAAATACTTACACGCCTTAACTCCGTCAGCAATCATAGGTAATTTTACAACTATTTGAGAGTGTAAAGCTGCTAAAGCTTCACCTTCTCTTACCATCCCTTCGTAATCTGTAGCGATAACTTCTGCAGAAACATCTCCATCTACAATCTCACAAATTGCTTTGTAGTGATTTTTAATATTTTCTTCTCCAGTAATCCCTTCTTTCGCCATTAATGAAGGATTAGTAGTAACTCCATCTAAAATACCTAAAGCTTGAGCTTCACGAATTTGATCTAGGTTTGCAGTATCTATAAAAAATTTCATCGATCTTTTGTTTAACAGTTGTGTTTTGCGCAAAACTACAACTTTAAACGATTTCTATAAACCTATTTATAATAAAGTTATAAGAATTATTTCAGCTAGATTTTTAGATTGAAAAAAATTAGAAAATGCTATAAACAGGAACAAACAGCCAATACATAAAAGCTGTTTGTTCGTAATAAGGAGGATTACTAATTCAAATATTAATTGCAAAATTATTGCATTTCTGTATTTGAAATGTGAAATAAATGTTACAATATTACAGGAACCAGTGTTAATTAACATTAATTAACAAAACACAGTGCTTTTAATTCAAAAAATTTAACACTCTTCAGAAATAAAGCAGATTTTCTATCAAAAAATATAAGTTAGTGATTACTTAACACACGAATTAGTTCTTTACATTTATCAATATTTATTTTTGAATCTTAATTCTTTTTTATGGACTTATCGAAAGTAAAACTTATTGTTACTGATTTAGACGGAACTCTTTTGAATTCTAACCACGAAGTGAGCGATTTATTCTTCGAGCTTTTTAGTGAAATAAAAAAACACGACATTATTTTTACTGCTGCAAGTGGAAGACCATTATATAGTATGGTAGAAAAATTAGAAAAGATTAAAGATGAAATTATTATTGTTGCTGAAAACGGTGGACTTGCAATTAAGGAAGGAAACACATTACTTTCTACAGCTATGCAAAGAGAAAATTTAAATTCGATTACTAGCATTTTAGATAACTTACCCGAAGCACATCCTGTATATTGTACAAAAGATAGAGCTTTTACTTCTAGTAAAAATCCTGAGTTACTTAAATTACTGGCTGAGTTTTACAAAAACTACGAAAGCATAAATTCAGTTGAAGAAATTAAAAAACCCGTTTACAAGGTTGCTATTTATCATGAAATAAGTACAGAACAGTTTTTATACCCACATTTAAAACATTTAGAAAATGATTTTAAAGTAAAAGTGTCAGCTAATCATTGGGTAGACATTTCCGAAATGAATGCCAATAAAGGACACGCCGTACAATTAATTCAAGAAGAACACAATATCTCTTATGAAGAGACTTTAATATTTGGTGATTATAATAATGATCTTGAAATGTTGAAAAGAGCTCATTTTAGTTATGCTATGGAAAACGCACATCCTTTGGTAAAAGAAACTGCTAATTTTTCTACTAAAAGCAACGATAACTTTGGTGTAGAATCTATTTTACAACAAATGCTACAACTAAAACAAGCATAAAAATTTATAACTTATAATGATTCATTATTAATTTTTCATAAACTCTATCTGGCAACGCTCTTTTCAACACCACTGAAAAACGTTCCATAAAAGCTCCTATTTTATAATGAACTTTAGGCTTTTTTGATTCTATAATTTTATGAATTGCTTTTGCCATTACTAAAGGATCTAAACCTTGATCTACATATTCGTCACTAACTTTTAAGTTTTTACTGTAAGCTTCTTTATATGCTGAATCTTCAGAAACAGGTGTATAATATCTACCTGATGCTATATTAGTTGCAAAACTACCAGGCGCGACACTCACTACATTAACTCCAAAGCTTTTCACTTCCATACTTACAGATTCAGTAAGTAACTCTAAAGCTCCTTTACTAGAAGAATAAATACTTCTAAATGGTAAACCTGAGTAACCTGCCAGAGATGTAACATTGATAATCAACCCTTTTCCTTCTTTTCTCATAAAAGGTAAAACTGCCTTCATCACTCTAATCGGTCCGAGAAAATTCGTATTAAAACCTCCTTCAATCTCAGAAATATCAATATCTTCCATAGCTCCCATAATACCTTTTCCAGCATTATTTATAAGCACATCTATTTTTCCTTCCTTATCAACTACCTCTTTAATAGCCTTAGTAATTGAATCAGCATCTAAAACATCTAAAGCAACTAATGGAAAAACTACGTCTTTAACTCTATCAGGATTTCTACTTGTACCATAAACTGTATATCCTTTAACTTTAAGATATTCACCCATTGCCTTTCCAATTCCTGAAGATGCACCTGTAATAAAAACTACTTTACTCATGTTTTAAAACTATGTTATTAGTATTCGATTTTTTTTAATATATCAGTAAGTTATTCTTATATTGGAAGAGAAATTATTTATTTACAAACACTTAACCCTTTGTAGACAAAAAAGAAACATTTAGTTGATACTGATTGCTCAAAAATCCACAAACATTGGATTTTTTCCAAATTTTTCCTCTAAAGATTTTGAGGTCTTTTAAAAAATAGGTACTTTCGGTGTTGAAACACGTAATTTAATTATTCCCTATAAAAGTAAAATTCATTATTATGAAAAAATTGTTACTTATACTGTTCGCAGTCTCACTGATCGTCTCTTGTGAGAAGAAAGAAAAGCCTAAAGACTTTTTAGTGCTTTCTGGTGAAGTAGATAATTTCAGAAAACGTACGATAGAACTTACTGGTTATAACTTTGAGAGAAAGATTCGTTTTGACAGAAAAAACAAAACATTTCTAGATACATTAAAAAATATCACTCCGGGTCATTATACTTTAAAGATTGGTAAGAGACCTGTACAAGTATATTTAAGTTCACTTGATGACTTAAAATTAATAGTTGATGCAAAAAAGAGAACTAAAGATCCTGTTTTTGAAGGAGCAACAGCTAACATTAATAAATACATCACTGAAAAAGCTAAAAAGCTTGGTGTTGTTTTAGGAAATGCAAATAAACTTTTCTCTATGAATGAGGATGAGTTTTTAAGTAAAATGGATAGCTATAAATCTACATTAGAAGATTTAGCTAACGCTTCTCAATTACCTGCTGATTATTTAGAAAAGGAAATGAGAAACATTAACTACGAATTTGCATTAGCAATTAAGAACTACCAAGGTTTCCACCGTATTCTTTATGGAGATGAAGAGTTTGAAGTTTCAGATCAATTCCCAATGGATATTCCAGACGATATTGATTTAAACATTAGTGTAGATTATATTAACTCTAAGCCATATAGAGATTTAATCAAAAGAAGATTAGATGATGTTACTAACAAGAAGAACAGACAAGATGGTGATTTTGATTTAACATACTTAGAAACTGTTCACACAGAAATTAACGACACTTTAGTTAAAAACGATTTATTACACAAAGCTGCTGAAAAGCAAATTACAACTACTATTAACTTAAAAGAGTACTACAGAAAGTACAACAGTTATTCTACTAATACTGCTAACAAAGCAGAAATTGGAGAATTATATAACAAGTTAAAGTTAACTGCTAAAGGGCAGCCTTCTCCTAAGTTTGATAAATTAGAAAACTACAACGGAGGAAAAACTTCTTTAGATGATTTAATCGGTAAAGGAAAGTATGTTTATATTGATGTATGGGCTACATGGTGTGGTTTCTGTAAAAAAGAAATCCCTTTATTAAAGAGATTTGAGCAACAATTCCACGGAAAAAATATTGAGTTTGTTAGTTTAAGTGTTGATAGACCATCTAGCAAAGCAAAGTGGAAGCAAACTATTAAGGATAGAGAAATGAGTGGTATTCAACTTTTTGCTGGTAAAACACAAGAAGAATTACAATTCACAAAAGATTATTTAATCAAAGGATTACCTAGATTTATCTTAATCGATCCTGATGGGAAAATTGTAAACGCTAACGCTCCAAGACCTAGCCGTAGTGAAGAGCTTATCGAATTATTCGAAGATTTAGGTATTTAATCAAAATCTTTTATAAAATATAAAGAGTTATGAATTTAATCATAGCTCTTTTTTTATCCCTAGAAATAAAATCCCTAAAAAATTATCATGAAAAGTAAATATTATACGCTTCTAATCATAAGTTTACTTTTTCTTAATTGTAAAGAAGAGAAACAAAAAGACTTTTTAGTTTTATCTGGTAAAGTAGATAATTTTAAAAAGAGGAAAATCAAATTATCTGGTTATAAATTTGATAAGAATATTCGTTTTAGAAGAAAAACTAAAAGTTTTTCTGACACCATTAGAGACTTTACTCCTGGTCATTACGAACTACATATAGATCAAAGAATTATCAATATGTATCTTTCAAACTACGATGATTTAAATTTAATGGTAGACGCTAAAATGCGCATTAAAGACCCTATTTTTGAAGGTCAGAATCGTACTATCAACAATTACTTAACTAAGAAAATAAAGAAACACAGTTTTATTTTAGGAAGTGCTGAGCGCTTATTTTCCCTAGAGGAAAGTGAGTTCTTAAGTAAAATGGATAGATATAAATCTGCTTTAGAAGAACTAGCAGAAAAATCTGAATTACCAGAAAATTATCTTCAGCAAGAAAAGAGAAATATTAATTATGAATTTGTTCGTAATATTAATAATTATCAAGCCTTTCATAGACTACTATATGGTAATGATAGATTTCTTGTCTCTGAAAACTTCCCTTCACATTTAATTTCTACTATTGATTTTAATAAAAGTGATGACTATATATATTCTTCATCATATCGTAGAATGATTAAAGAGTTTTTAGAAAAAGAAGCAAATCAAAGAAAATCTGAAGAACGAGATTTTGATTTAGCCTATATTGAAACTATTCACGTAGAGATCAGAGATACTTTAGTAAAGAATGACCTTTTATATAACGCTGCTATAAATATTATTCCAAGAGTTGCTAACCTAAAAGAATACTACAAAAAATACATGTTATTCTCTAGTAACGAGGCTAACAAAAAAGAAATTACAGCTTTATACAACAAGTTAAAGCTTACTGCTAAAGGAGAAAACTCTCCAAAATTCAACAAACTAGAAAATTATGAAGGAGGAATAACATCTTTAGATGATTTAATAGGAAATGGAAAATATAAGTTTATTGATATTTGGGCTACTTGGTGTAGTATTTGTAGAAAAGAAACACCTATTTTAAAGAGATTAGAACAAGAATATCACGGAAAGAACATTGAATTTATTAGTATTAGTGTTGATAAGCTTGAAAACAAAGAAGCTTGGAAAAAAGCTATTAAAGAAGATGAAATGTCTGGTTTGCATCTTTTTGCTGGAGCCACAAAAGAAGACTTTAACTTCACAAAAGATTACTTAATTAAAGGATTACCTCGATTCATTTTAATTGATCCTGATGGTAAAATTGTAACTTCAAACGCACCTAGGCCGAGTAGTTATAAAGAATTAATTAAACTTTTTAACGAAGAGAATATTCAATAAAATTAAAAAAGGCATAAACTTAAGTTTATGCCTTTTTTATTATTTATAATTTTTCTAATAATTATCTCCGTCTAATAAATCACCTATTCCTCCTAAAATACTTCCTTCACCTTTACTTTTTCCTCCTCCAGGAATAGAAGAAAGAACTCTACCAGCTAATCTACTAAATGGTAACGATTGAATAAACACAGTTCCAGGTCCTCTTAATGTAGCGAAAAACAAACCTTCCCCTCCAAAAACTGTATTCTTAATTCCTCCTACAAACTCAATATCATAATCTACACTTTGTGTAAAACCAACAATACAACCAGTATCTACTTTTAAAACTTCTCCTGGTTTTAATTCTTTTTTCGCCATTGTACCTCCAGCATGAATAAAACCTAACCCGTCTCCTTCCATTTTCTGCATAATGAATCCTTCTCCTCCAAACAATCCTCTTCCTAATTTTTTAGAAAATTCTATTCCTATTGAAACACCTTTAGCTGCACATAAAAAAGCATCTTTCTGACAAATAAACTTTCCTCCATATTCATTTAAATCAATTGGAATAATTTTTCCTGGATAAGGAGATGCAAACGAAACTTGTTTTTTTCCATGCCCAACATTAGTAAATACAGTCATAAACAAACTTTCACCTGTTAATATTCTCTTACCTGCAGAAAAAATCTTGCCTAGAAGTCCTTTTTCTTGATTAGATCCATCTCCAAAAATGGTATTCATTTTCACATCAGAATCCATCATCATAAAACTTCCGCTTTCAGCTACAACTCCCTCTTCTGGATCAAGTTCTATTTCAACAAATTGCATTTCTTCACCGTAAATATGATAATCTATTTCGTGTGCATTTTTTAAAAACATAAATTCTATTTTATTTGATTAGACTACAAGTTCTTTATTTTGTTACGCTTTTACTTTAATACTCCATTCAAAATTAAATTTAGATACAGAAACACCTTCTTCGTTAAACCCTTCAGAAGTTAACATTATAGTTTGACCTTCTTTTGTTGCTATTGCTTCTTCTATTTTTTCCTTAATTAAGTTGCCTTGATCACAAGAAAACACAATTTTACCAGTAGCTTTCTTTGTAAACTCTGCATTCATATTAGTAACCAGCATAGAAATTTTCTTCCCTGATTCTTGAATACTCTTCACCATTAATATTCCTGTAGCAAATTCTGCAGCCATTCCTTGTACTGCCCAAAACATTGATTTAAACGGATTTTGATTAATCCAACGATGTTTTACTTTTATTACTGCTTTTTCGTCTGAAATAGATTTTACTCGAATTCCTGTAATAAATGCTGACGGTAACTTAAAAAGTAAAAAAAGATTAATCTTACTCGGTGTAAACTTCATATAAACGTATTTATTCGCAATTTAAGCCTTTTTATTTCTTAATTATTATCCTAAAACCACTTAAAAAATGTTAATTTTTGTTAAATTTTAGTACTATGTATTGCATAATACCTTTTTTTAGATATATATTTGCATTGTAAAGTATTATATAAATCATTTTATTATGAAAAATCAGAACGAAAACACTAATGCTTTTTTGATACACATTTCATCTTTTGCTGGATATTTATTTCCGTTAGGTAGCATTATTACGCCACTTATTTTATGGCAAGCACAAAAAGATAGAAGTCAGTTCTTAGACGAACATGGTAAAGAAGCAGTGAATTTTAATATTAGTTTCGGTCTATATATTTTTATTCTAAGTGCTTCCTTCTTTACTTTTTTCATGAGAAACATTTTTAGAATATTAGATAGATTCGATCATGTAGACTTTGGTCATCAAATTAGTTTTAATGGTGATTTTTTCAGTTTCTTCGGAATCTTCTCTATCGTCGGAATTGTATCACTTATTAAAATAGCTTTAGTGATTATTGCTTCAATGAAAGCGAACAATGGAGAACATTATAAGTATCCATTTATTATAAAATTTATAAAATAACATCCCTTATTAATGAAGATAGAAAACACAAAAGCACAGATGCGAAAGGGAGTTTTGGAGTATTGCATACTTTCCATTTTACAAAAAGGAGATGCCTACACTTCAGAAATCTTAACAACATTAAAGAGTGCAGAAATGATTGTAGTAGAAGGTACTATATATCCGCTACTAACAAGGCTTAAGAACGCTGGACTTTTATCGTACAGATGGGAAGAATCTACTTCTGGCCCACCAAGAAAATATTACGTGTTAACCGAAAATGGTAATATGTTTTTGAAAGAACTCGATAAAACGTGGAATAATTTAGTAAATGCAGTAAATCAAGTAACAAGTACAAAATCAACATCAGATGAATAAGACTATCAATATAAACTTAGGCGGATTCTTCTTCCACATAGATGAAAATGCCTACCAAAAATTAAAACGATATTTAGATGCGATATCCAGATCGTTAAGTGATGATCCACAAGGAAAAAATGAAATTATCTCAGATATCGAAGCTAGAATTAGTGAATTATTATCTGAAAGAATCACAGACGCTAGACAAGTAGTAAATGAAGGAGACATTGATGAAGTTATCGCTATAATGGGACAGCCTGAAGATTATACTGAAGCTGAAGAATCATATAGTGAAAACTATACTTACACTCGTAAAAGAAATCCAAATAAGAAATTATTTAGAGATAGCGACAGCAAGTTTCTTGGAGGTGTGGCTTCTGGTTTAGCTCATTATGTAAATGTTGATACAATATGGATTCGTTTAGCTTTTATATTAGCTGCGGTAACTACTGGAATTGGAGTTTTAGCTTATATTATATTATGGGTATTATTACCTGAAGCAAGAACTACAACAGAGAAATTGCAGATGGAAGGCGAGCCTGTAAATATTGATAGCATTGAAAAAAAAATTCGTAACGAGTTTGAATTCCTCTCAACGAAGCTAAAAGATGGTGCAAATGAGCTTACTGACAAGATTTCGAGCACTGATTATGATAAATTACGTACTCAAACTAAATCTGGATTACAAGATTTTTTAGATACTGTAGGAAAAATTTTATCCTCAATATTTAAGGTTTTCGGTAAGTTCATTGGTGCATTACTCATCTTTGCTTCTGGTGTTACTTTAGTATCATTGTTATTTGCATTATTCTCTATTAGTAGTCTTGAAATATTGGGTTTTGAAGGTGATATGGTTCAATATCCTCCATTTTTTTACGATTCAGTTTTTCCTGAATGGATACTAAGTATTTTTGGATTGTTAGTTGTTGGAATTCCATTTTTTGCGCTATTTATTTTAGGATTAAGAATTTTATCTCCTAATATTAAACGAATTAATACAGCTACAACTTTAACCTTGTTTGGAATTTGGTTAGCATCTTTACTTTTAATTGGATTCTCTGGTTTAGAATATGCTACTTCTAGAGCTAGAACTGGAATAAAAGCAAGCACAAAAACTATAGAATATAACGTAAACAATCCTCTAAAGATTGGAGTTAAAAATAATAATGACATCTACTATTTACACAACTTAGAAAGAAGAAGAAATTCTAAAGAAGTATATGTTGATGATAAAAAGATGAAATATTCTAATAATGTAAAAATTGATGTTGAAAAAAGCGAAAGTAACAAGGCGTATATTGAAATTAAAAAAGAATCAAAAGGTAGAAAAAATAGATCTGCTGCTAAAAACGCTGAAAAGATCAAGTATAAATTTGATTTAAGTGATAACAAAATTGTTTTCGATGCTTATTTCTTATCTGATTTTAAAAACATCTGGAAAAGAGAAGAAGTATACTTAACATTATTTATCCCAGAAGGAACAACAATTTTCTTTGAAAATTCATCTAAAAGATTCTTATATGAAGTAGAAAACACAGATGATATTTATGATAGAGATATGAGTGGTCATCATTTTAAAATGACATCAAAAGGTTTAGAATGTATCGACTGTAAATCTTCAAAAAAAGAAACTTCGGGTTGGAACAAAGATCAAGACGATGATTCAGATGAATGGACTAAAGATTCTACTGAAGACACCAACAATAATAGCAATGATGATGAATTAACTTTCTTATTTGATAGTACAATCAATGATATTAAAGCTGAGTTTATCATTAGTAAACAAACAACAGAAGAACAACTTAACAGATTGATTGATTGGTTTAAGGACAAAAAGAATATTGATATTGAAATCTATGATCCTTTATATACTCAAGAGAACACTATTAAAAGAATAAAATTAAAAATCGATTGTAACGACGGACATAAAGGCGAATTAAAAATCACAAACGGAACATTACAAACTATTTCTAAAGGATTTTTAAGAAACTACGAAGAAGAAGACGGAATATTAGCCTTTAAAACCTGGTAAAAACTAACTTAAAAAATTACTAACTATGAAAGAACTTTATGACTTTTTCTTTACAGGAAACCTATTTTGGAAAATAGTTTTATTATTTTGGTCTTTGCTAGCATCATTGTTTACAAGTGCTCAAGTAAGCGAAATTCCAAACTATACACCGAAGGATATAGAATTACATAACACAATTGTAAAAATGGACAGCATCTTTTTTAATGCATACAACAATTGTGATGTAGAAACTCAAAGAAAATTAATTGATGAAGATTTAGAATTTTATCATGATAATGGTGGTTTAGCTACATCAAAAGAAGAAATATTAGCTGCATTAAAGAAAAATATTTGTAACAAAGTGACAAGAACACTTACTAAAGGTAGTATAGAAGTTTATCCAATACCAGGATACGGTGCAGTACAGATGGGATATCATAAGTTTTTCAACAAACTAGAACCCAACGCCAAATCAGTTCCTAGTAAATTTGTTACAATCTGGAAAAAAGGAAATAATACATGGACAATTACGAGAGTAATTAGTCTTCATTAAAAAAATTAGTTTATCGGTTAGCTAACTTCTAAACTAATACTTGGTTTACTTTGCCAAAGCTCGAAAGGGCTTTGGCTTTTTTGTTTGTTTTCTTAATTTTACCTCATGAAACATTTCTTTACCTCTTTACTCTTTTTCATTTCTTTATCACTCTCATCTCAAGAGCTTCCAAAAGGTTTCTCATATGTGAATGATATCTCCCCTACTATTCAACAAGAATTACGTTACTGCTATAACAACAATTTCATGGGAGTTCCTGTTGATGGTTACATAGAACCTGTTTTAATTACATCAACAAAAACAGCGAATGCTTTAAAAAAAGTTCAAGATCAACTTTTAAAGAAAGGGTTAAGTCTTAAAATATTTGATGCATACAGACCACAATCGGCAGTAAATCATTTTGTACGTTGGGCTAAAATCCCTAGCGATACATTAACAAAACAACAATATTACCCAAAACTAAATAAGCGAAACCTTTTTAAATTAGGATATATCGCTACGAGATCTGGTCATTCAAGAGGAAGTTCGGTAGACTTAACTATAGTCAATTTAAAAACTAATAAAGAGCTAGACATGGGAAGTCCTTATGATTTTTTCGGAAACATTTCCCATGTAAAACATAGTAAATTAACTTCAAAACAAAAAGCTAATAGAATGTTATTGAGAAATGTAATGCTAACTCATGGATTTAAACCTTATTCTTATGAATGGTGGCATTTTACGCTTAGAAACGAGCCTTTTCCTAAAAAATATTTTGATTTCCCTATTAAGTAAGAATTAACACTTTCTATCGACTATATTCAACAAAACGGCACTATCTTTGCAATAACTTGTTTATTATGCGATTATTACTAAACATTCTTATTTTATCATTTTTCATCAACTTCAATGCTACTTTTGCTCAAGTCGATAACTCTACTAGTGGTTCTAAAAAAGGAACTTCTATCGGATTTATTGCTGCTCCTGCAAAAAAAGTAACGAAACCAAAATCGTTAGGTTTTGGCAATAACAATGGTTTTAAAAACGCTAATAAAGAGTTAGAAAAAAAGAGAAAAAGAAAACAACAAGAAGAAGATTTAAAAAATAAAGGGATTTTAACCAAAGCTAAAATCGCTGAAGAAAGATATCTAAAAAACTTTCAAAAGATAAACGGTCAATATAGCTATCCTGTAATCGATCAAGATTTAGGAAGTATTAGTACCGAATCTAAAAGTGTAACAATTGTTTGTCGAGATCATCAATATCCAGATGGAGATCGAGTTACTATTTATGTTAATGACATTCCTGTTATCACAAATTTAACACTAAGACAAAAAGCACAATCTTTCAATATTCCTTTAGAAGAAGGTGTAAACAGAATTAAAATTGTTGCACTAAACCAAGGTTCATCAGGACCAAATACTGCAGCTTTTAAAGTTTTCAATGATGCTGGTATGGTGCTTTCTTCTAACGAATGGAATCTAGCAACAGGAGCTAAAGCCACACTTATTGTTGCAAAAGGCAAATAACTTTCCGAAAACGTTTGAGATAAATCCTAGTTAATGCGTTTTTTATTCTATAAAAAACAGTTATTTTTGTTCTTGCATTAATATTAAGCAACTAGAAACAAACAACATTCATAATGAAAAAAATCACTAAAGAAACCTATCTTGATTGGTATAAGAATATGCTTTTTTGGAGAAAATTCGAAGACAAATTAGCGGCTGTATATATCCAACAAAAAGTTAGAGGTTTTTTACACCTGTACAATGGTCAAGAAGCAGTTTTAGCTGGGGCTTTACATGCTATGGATTTAACTAAGGATAAGATGATTACAGCTTATCGTAATCACGTTCAACCTATCGGTATGGGGGTTGATCCAAAGAGAGTAATGGCTGAGTTATATGGAAAAGCAACAGGTACTTCTCAAGGCTTAGGAGGTTCTATGCATATCTTTTCTAAGGAATTTAGATTTTATGGTGGACACGGAATTGTTGGTGGACAAATTCCATTAGGAGCAGGAATTGCGTTTGGTGATAAATACCATAATAGTGATGCTGTAACTTTATGTTATTTCGGAGATGGAGCTGCTCGTCAAGGTTCATTACACGAAACTTTCAACATGGCAATGAACTGGAAATTACCAGTTATCTTCATTTGTGAAAACAATGGTTATGCAATGGGTACTTCTGTAGAAAGAACTGCAAACCACGAAGATATTTGGAAATTAGGTTTAGGATATGAAATGCCTTGTGGACCAGTAGACGGAATGAATCCTGTAAAAGTAGCTGAAGCTGTTGATGAAGCAATTCAAAGAGCTAGAAAAGGTGAAGGACCAACATTCTTAGAAATGAAAACATACCGATATAGAGGTCACTCTATGTCTGATGCTCAACACTATCGTACTAAAGACGAAGTTGAAGAGTACAAAAAAATAGATCCTATCACTCAAGTTTTAGATATCATTAAGGATAAAAAGTACGCTACAGACGAAGAAATCGACGCTGTAAATAAAGAAGTAAAGGAAATGGTGAAAGAATGTGAAAAATTCGCTGAAGAATCTCCATTCCCAGATCTTAACATCTTACACGACGTAGTATACGAACAAGAAGATTATCCTTTTATCAAATAATAGCAACCAACAAAACTTAGTACATATGGCAACAGTAGTAAATATGCCTCGCTTAAGCGACACAATGGAAGAAGGAGTAGTAGCTTCTTGGTTAAAAAAAGTTGGTGATAAAGTAGAAGAGGGTGATATCTTAGCTGAGATTGAAACTGATAAAGCTACAATGGAATTCGAATCTTTTCATGAAGGAACTTTACTTCATATTGGAGTTCAAGAAGGTGAAGGTGTTCCTGTAGACTCTTTATTAGCTATTATAGGTGAAGAAGGTGAAGACTTTTCTGCGTTATTAAACGGAAATGCTGCACCTAAAGAAGAAACAAAAGAAGCTCCTGTAGAAGAGAAAACTTCAAATTCAAATACAAGAAGCGCTAGTATACCAGAAGATGTTCAACTAGTAACTATGCCTAGATTAAGTGATACTATGGTAGAAGGTACTGTAGCTTCTTGGTTAAAAAACGTAGGTGATAAAGTTGAAGAAGGTGACATTTTAGCTGAAATCGAAACTGATAAAGCTACAATGGAATTTGAATCTTTCTACGAAGGAACTTTATTACACATAGGAATTGAAGAAGGTAACAGCGCACCTGTTGATAGTCTTTTAGCTATTATAGGTAATGAAGGTACAGATGTGGCTGCAGTTATCGAAGCTCATAAAAATGGCGGAGTTGCTACAACCACTCCCAGTACAGAAGACAAAAAAGAAAAAAGCAAGCCTGTTTCAGAAACTATTTCAAATGCTCCAAAAGCTGTAGAAAATACAAACACGAATACTGGAGGAAGAATTTTTGCTTCTCCTTTAGCTAAAAAAATAGCTAAGGATAAAGGAATAAATTTAGCAGATGTTAAAGGTTCTGGTGAAAATGGTAGAATTGTAAAGAAAGATGTAGAAAACTACACTCCTTCTGCTGCACCTCAACCAATTGCTACAGCTTCTACTCCATCAGCAGCACCTCAAGTTACGAGTTTTGCTATCGCTGGTGAAGAAAGAACTGAAGATGTCAAGAATTCTCAAATGCGTAAAGCTATTGCTAGAAGTTTAGGTAATTCTAAATTCTCTGCTCCTCATTTCTACTTAAATATTGAAGTAGATATGGACAATGCAATTGCTTCTCGTAAAACTATAAATGCAATTCCAGATGTAAAAGTATCATTCAACGATATGGTAGTTAAAGCATGTGCAATGGCATTAAGAAAGCACCCTCAAGTAAATACTTCTTGGGAAGAAAATGTAACTAAATATCATAGTCATATTCATGTTGGTGTTGCAGTTGCTGTAGATGAAGGTTTAGTTGTACCTGTAGTGAAACACACAGATGCTTTGACATTAACTCAAATTGGAGCGAGCGTTAAAGATTTAGCAGGAAAAGCTAGAAGTAAAAAGATTAAGCCAAACGAAATGCAAGGTAGTACGTTTACAGTATCTAACTTAGGTATGTTCGGTATTGAGAGCTTTACTTCAATCATTAATCAACCAAACTCTGCGATTTTATCTGTTGGAGCTATTGTTCAAAAACCAGTAGTGAAAGACGGGCAAATTGTTGTTGGTAACACAATGATGTTAACTTTAGCTTGTGATCACAGAACTGTTGATGGTGCTGTGGGAGCTCAATTCTTACAGACATTAAAAACATTTATTGAAAACCCTGTTACCATGTTAGTGTAACTTGTTTTTAAACACATATATAAAAAAACTCGAAGACTATTTCTTCGAGTTTTTTTGTTTTTAACATTATTAAAAATCAAATCTATAATTCATTTTGAATGCAACTCCCCAATTCGTTCGATTAAAATTATCATCAAAGTTATCTGTGATTACTAGATAAACATAACTCAACGGTTTGTATTCCCATTGTAATCTACTATTCACATTAAAGTTATTTCGTTGATTATTATATTGAACATATGTCGTCCAATTCAAACGATTATTGAAAAAAATCTGACCGGTGAATCGATTCAAATGAAATACCTCTTTTCCTAATTCATGTAAATCAATAGAATTTACATCATGTGACAATTCTAAATTAGCAAAAGGTAACAGCTGATAATTCAAATATATTCCTCCTGAAATTTTATCTCCTCCATAGAACTTTCCTTTTTGAATATTTACACGGTAACGAAATTGTTGGTTATTTGCAGAGTTATATCCAACTTTTATATTCCAGTTTTGATAATTATCAGGAGACAATGCATTACCGTTTCCAAGAATATCAAAACCATATTTCAGGTCAATATCATCATAATTCAATACATAATACATTGCTGAGAAATCTTTAAAAAATACGGCTGAATTCAAAAAATGACTCATTTGATTTAAACTTCCATCAATATCAAAGTAAGTATCGTTAACATAATTCACATATCGAATAGAATTCAGATTTTTAGATTCATCATAAAACTTAGTGTATTGCAAACTACTTGAAGTTTGATAATAACCTTCTCTAACTAGCAAATCATTTATAGCATCGTAAGTAAACAATCTTGGTGTAAAACCTACATCTGTTAGATAATTATCTTGAACATTTTTTATAGAAAAACCTCCTTGTAATCCTCTGTCGTTATAATCAATTCCAACATTAAAAAATTTGTTTTTCCCTGAAATATCATCATTAAAACTCATCGCCATATTCGCTAATCCAATCCATTTTTTATTATCAGATTTGAAATTCAAATTAACTCCTGTTATGCGATTGTAATCATCAACAAAATTAAATCCAGCTGTTTCTTGTCTATTTATCAGAAAAGCTGTTGCAGATAACTGCTTTAACACTTGCTGTTCTCCAACCAATACTGTATAATTTTGAGCATTAATATTTTCATTCTTATCGGTTTGAACATTCATTACTCCTACTCTAGTTTTTTGGGCTATGTTTCCAGATAATTTTAGTCCGAATTGAATTTCATTCTCAGCGCCTATTTTTCTAGAATAAAACGGATTCACATCTGATGTTCCCAGGTTTGAAAATAAATCTGCATTCTCTAAAAAAAAGTTTCGCCGTTCAGGAAAAAAAACTGAAAAACGAGATAGATTAGTTACTTGCTGATCTACATCGATCTGAGAAAAATCTGGGTTGATTGTAGCATCCAACTTTAAGGAAGAAGACACATTATATTGTACATCTAAACTCGGCCTAAACATAGTTTCTTCATCACTATCAACATTCTGATAATTTAAAGTCACAGAAGGAGAAACTGCAAATCGAGAACGAATCGTTTCAGGCACTTCTTCTAAAGTAAATGCTCTTGTAAAACGCAAATCGAAGGTTGGATAATTTCTACTTAAATCAGTAAGTATTGTCCATGAGTTATTTTTAATATCTCTCACGTAAAATTGAACTCCAAATGTTGTATTCTGTTTATCAAAATTTAGCGCTTTAAAAGGAATAGCAATTTCATAAACTTTATCATTTCCAATAACCGATGTTTTAGTTCTCCAAACTGCATTCCAACTAAAATTTAAACCATAGCCAGTTTCATTTCGTTCAACCAAAGCATCTACTTGCGTTCCATAAGTATTAACAGCAAATAAATTTCCGTTTTGTTGTTGATGTTGTGTATCTAAAACCATTACAAAAGCATCACTTATACCTATAGAAACATCTCTTTTTAAAGAACTTACTTGTTGCTTAGAAGTGGTATCGTGATATACAGCTCCTATGTATAGAAATTCTCCATCGTGATATATTTTGACTTCTGTTTGATTTTTAGCTAAACCTTCATCTGTTGGCAAAAGATTGTGAAAATTTGTATGCTTTGGAATTGTTTTCCAAACCTCTTCATTCAACTTTCCATCTATTTCAATAGTAACAGCTTTAAATGGAATTGATGAACTTTGGGCAAAACCAACTAAACTGACAAAAAAAAGAACAACAACTTTAATTATTTTCATGCTACTTACTGTCTTTTACTTTTGTAGCTGTTTTACTGATAATTTGCCAGTTCTCGTTAACTTTTTTCAACAAGAATAAATCTATGTAAACCCATTTTCTATCTGGTCCAGCAATTTCAACCTTTGCAAAAGCGATATCTTTTATAATATCTATCGATAATACTTTACCAACACGACCGTTAAATTCTCCCTTCTTACGATTCTTGAAAAAACCAGCATATTCTTCTGGAGTAAATCTTTTGAATCCGTCTCTTGTTGTTAAGTATAAAGTTGCATTTTCAGCAAAGGCACTTTTTAAAGTATCTAATTCGTTATACGAGCTTCCTTTGATATAATTTTGAAGTGTTTTTTCTAGGTTACTAAACTCTGATTGACCTGATAAAACTTGTGATAAAATAAATGCACATACTAATAAAGTTCGTTTCATAATTTTGAATTTAAATTTGATTCAAAACTCTTGAAAGACTTTTTTAATAAGATGATTTTTTATAATTCAGGTGTCCAGAATTATAAAACTAGACTATAAAAACTGTTTTTGGAATTGTAATGGAGTTAATCCAACTACTTTTTTAAAGGTCGCGTAAAAATTTGATTTAGAAGAAAATCCAGCTTCAAAACCTATTGCTTCAAGTGTTAATTCTGTTCGTTCTTGTAGTAATTTTTTAGCTTCTTCAATTCTATACTCATTCATGTAAGCCGCAAAACTTTTCCCTAAGTTATCATTTAATAATTGCGATAATTTATGCGGTGTAATATTGATCCCTTTTGCTACATCTGAGATTTTCACATTAGTATCTTTATATAAAGCTTGAGTAATAATTAACTCATTTAACTCTTCTAATAAACCTTTCGCTTCAGTCTCTATAATTTTCTTTGATGCATATTTCTCTGGAATATCTTTAAAAATTTCTTCTCTATTTTTCTTTGACAAGAAGAAAATCAGCAAGACATAAAAAACAATTGAAAATGTAATTGTACCAATTAAATATAGATAAAACATACCTATTAAGTACGCAACAAAAATTAACAAATTAGCAACATAAACCCAGATTAACCAAAGTTCGGAAGTTGTACATTTTTCAGTTTTTTCAAATAGCTTTTTAAATGTATCTTTTAGAATATAACCTGTAGCCAACACATAAATTCCCCACACTGCATAAATAAAATAAACAATGTACATACTCCATAATTTCTTAGCGTTTTCATAAGGATAATTGAATCCTAAAACAATAATTATTGATGCTAAAAAAACGAAGTTTAGCTTCCACTTTAAAGGAAACTCTTTTCTATTTTCTAATGACGATTTTATATAGTAAAAAAGGCTCACTCCTATTAAAAAACAAGCCGATAAACCAATTTGTATTAAAGTTATGTTTCGCTCTTCTCTTGGTGTAAAAATCACGTATAAAGATTTACCAATTCTCATACTAAGGAACTGAACTAATAACCCGAATAATAGATTCTGTGTTCTTTTTTCTCGATTAAAAAAAAGGAAATAAAATGCAACCAGAAAACCATTAAATACTCCTAAGCCACAAATAAAAAACAACACTTGGTTATCAAACATAATCTTCTAACAAAATTTTCAACTAAAATAAAAAATGATTCTAATTATTTACAATTACTATAAAGGCTTTATTCTTTTTAATTGATCATCATACATACAAAAACAAATTTTATCGACTTAACTTTTAGCCCTTTGTAAATGTTTCATATTTCTATCGACAAACAATGCAATACTAAATATGAAATAATGAAGCAATTCTCCATTTTACTACTGTTAATTCTATTCTTTCAAAGTTGTATTGAAGATGATATTATTAACGATCGTGTTGAAGCATCTTTCAGTATAACAAATGCTATTACTGAAATTACTTTAAACGATACTTTTCAGCTAACTACTAGATATACCGATAATGTTGGAAAAACAATTACCACTACAATTGACTGGTCTAGTTCTGATGAAACGATAGCTACAGTTAGTAACGATGGATTAATTTCTGCAGTTGCTGAAGGACAAGCAACAATTACTGCTTCTATTACTTCTACTGAAGGCGAAACAATTACTGATCAAATTATGGTTACTGTTACCATGGATCAAGTTGATAATAACACCAACACTGAACGTACGGGAACAATTAGAACAACAAGTAGTTACGTTTTAGAAGGAACATTTACACTTCGAGAAATTCCTAATACCAATAATTTAGAATTGGTAATTAACGACGATTACAGAGCTTCTTCTAGCTTACCTGGTTTGTACATTTATTTAACAAACAACGTGAATACAATTAACAATGCTAAAGAAATACAAGCTGTAAGAGTATTTAATGGATCTCATCGCTACGTAATAGAAAACACCGACATTAACGATTATTCTAACATTTTATACTGGTGTAAACCTTTTAGCGTAAAGGTTGGGGATGCTACAATTCAATAATTATCTAACAGCAATTAAATCATGAAAAAATATATCACACTTTTAATTATCGCTTTTTCTTTCGTTCAGATAACTTATGCTCAATGGAGTAAAGGAAAAGGAAAAGGATACTATAAATTATCTGCTTGGTATTTACAATACGATCAACACTATACAGATACCGGAGTAATTGATCCGAATGCAACAAGAACTCAATTCAATACGAACATTTATGCAGAATATGGAATTACAGATAAAATAGATATCCTAGCGTATGTTCCTTTTGTTGCTGTTTCTTCTCAGAATAATCAAATTTCTGGAACAAACGGCGGAGTTATTCAACCTGGTGAATCTGTAACTTCTTTTGGAGATGTAGATTTAGGAATTAATTACGGATTTTATAAAAAAGGGAAATGGGCAGCTTCTGTAAAACTTATCTTAGGGTTACCTACTGGTGAAGACACTGGAGGAAGTGATGGAAGTTACCAGAATGGAGATGGAGAGTTTAATCAGTATTTATCGACTCATTTAGGGTATAGTACATCTTTAGGCGACTTGCCTTTTTATGCAAAATCTTATTTAGGCTACAACAATAGAACAGAAGGTTTTTCTGATGAATTTAGAACAGGATTAGAAGCAGGAATTAATGTATTCGATTCTAAACTTTGGCTAATTACAAGATTAAATGTTGTAAAATCTTTTAACAACGGAACATTAAGTGCCGTAAATAGTAACGGAAGTATTTTTGCTAACAATATAGAATTTAGCAGTTTTGGATTTGAAGCTGCTTATCACATCACTAAAAAACTAGGTATTTCATTAGGTTTTGACTCTGCTTTTGATGGAAAAATCATTGCAGCGAGTCCTTCTTTCTCTGGTGGGATTTTCCTAGATATTAAATAGATCATTTTTCATTATATACAGAAAAAGCCTTCACAACTTTTAGTGAAGGCTTTTTTATTTCTGTAATACTATATAATATTAAAACAACGACATTTGATTCGATTGAAACTTATCAAAAATTGTACAATCAAATTCTGGCATTGTTTTATCTTTTAAATATAATCTTCTTGCCAATTTAAACTGCATTGCTATTTGTTCTGCAAACTTCCCTTCACCTTTCATTCGTATTCCGTAACGCGATTCATTTAAAGTTCCGTTATGACAATCTTCTATTTGATGTAATATTTTTTCTGCTCGATCTGGATATGTTTTTTCTACCCATTTTTTAAAAATCTCACCAATTGCCCCGTTTAATCTTACTACTGTATAAGCAACGGATTTCGCTCCTAGTTCACTTACTTTTTTCACCAACGGTAAAATTTCATGATTATTGATCGCTGGAATAATTGGCGCCATCATAACATTAACAGGAATATTATTCTCAGACAATATTTTAACTGTTTCTAATCGTTTTTTAATTGTTGCCGTTCTAGGTTCTAAAATACGTCTCGTTTGTTCAGATAAAGATGTGATCGAAATATTCACTTTTAATAAATTCAAAGAAGCTAATTCTTTTAAAATATCTAAATCTCGAAGTATTAAAGCATTCTTCGTAATTATTCCTACCGGATGTTTTAACTTCAATAGCACTTTTAATATTTCTCTAGTAATTTCTAGTTTTTTCTCAATTGGCTGATAGCAATCTGTATTTCCAGAAAGCATAATCGGAATCGCTTTCCAATTTCTTCCTCTTAATTTTTTCTCAAGTAACTCTGCCGCATTCTTTTTGTATAAAATCTTTCTTTCAAAATCTAATCCAGCTGAATATCCCCAATATTCATGAGAATTTCTTGCATAACAATAGATACAACCATGTTCACAACCTTGATAAGGATTCATTGAAAATGAAGCTCCGATATCTGGACTTGTTACTTTATTCACAATGGTTTTCGGAAAAATCTCTAAATATGTAGTTTTATTCTGGTCTGCATCTTCATTTTCAACAGCACAATAATTTAAAAAATCATCTAAAACCTCGTGACTATGTTGTAAAAACTTATTATGAGTATTATGTTGCGCACCTCTTCCTTTGATATAATCCATAAAAATCACTTTAATTAAATTCACATGGAATGATCTTTATTGAGAAAAAGATGTAAAAACTCCTCAATACAACCTCGATACAGAAACCGAAACCATTCTTTAATATTACAAATTTAACAAAAATATGTTTGAATTAATCAGGTAAACGATCTCTATCTTTTTTATTTCTGTTAAAACGATACGTAACATTAAGTCTAAATTGAGGTCCGAGTAAAGCTCTTTCATTTAAAATAGTATAATCAGTACCAGAAATGGTTTGCGTTTGTACTCTAGAATTAAAAATATTCTGAATATTCGCAGTCACCGAAATTTTATCGTTCCAAAAATCTTTACTCAAACCTAAATCAACAACAAAAATCGGTTCAGTTATAATTTGACCAGAAGCACGTTCTCCTTGATAATTTAAATTGGTTTGAATTGTTACCGCAGGTAATTTCATTCTTGAATTCAACTTAGCTGTCCACGCATTATCTTTTACATCAAATAAACCTTGTTGCTGAAAGTTAAAATAATTGATTTCTCCCATTAATCGCCACCAAGAAAAAGCTGCATATTGAATTCCTAACTCAGCTCCTACTCTGTGCTCTGTTCCAGAATTAATTTGTTTACTGATAATTGCTCCATCACTATTAGCACTCACTAAAGTCTCAAATAGCTGAATTGTATACTGATAATACACAGATGGATTTATCGTAAAACCTTTCCATTTCTTTAGAAAACCGACATCGAAAGCATCTGTAAACATTGGATTTAAATCAGGATTACCCACACGAATATTTCTTCGATCTGCAATTCCGCCGAAAGGATTCAATTGCCAAAAACGTGGCCTTCTAATTCTTTTACTGTAACTTAATTGAAGATTTGTTTTTTCATTAAAATTATAAGTCAGATGAACCGTTGGAAATAAATTAGAATAACGCTTATCTGTTTCAAAAACATTCTTTCTATCAGTACTAGAAGTGTTTGTGTATTCTCCTCGTAAACCTAATAAATATTGAAGTTTGTTTTTTCTATTTCCATATTGAACATAAGCCGCATAAATTCGTTCTTTATACTTTAAAAGATTATCTAAACTGTCAATCAAAACACCATTATCCCAAACCTTATAATCACTATCAATATCTCTTACTTCACCTTTAACTCCTAATTCTAAATGTGTTTTTGATTGCAAAGGCAATTTAAAATCAGTTTGAAATAAAAGGTCTTTACTACTTTCTATATCTCTACTCTGTAATATGTTTGGTGAATTACCATTAATATCTTCTTCAACAAACTCATTTTCATCATCATCCCAAAAATCGTATTGAACATCGATAGTAAGTTGCTGCCCTTTTTTAGCAAACTTTTTCACATGATTAAATTCTATTCTACTAAAATTTTGAGGTTCTCTATAGTTTTCTCTATTTAAAATTGAGTTTTGTAAATTCTTATCTGAATCAAAAAAATCAAACTTAAAATCTACAAAACGTCTACTCACATTACTTCTTAGAAAATAGCTAAATGTAGTTGTGTTTTGTTTATTGAAATAAATATCACTTCCCACATACAAATTGAACACATTTCTTCTAAACAAGGTATTTCTTTCTAAATCTAAAAATGACGTTGGCCCGTTTACATCGAAATTCTCTCGAAAAATTGATCCTTCATATTCAAACTCTTGTAAACTATATCTCGCATTTGCAAAGACATTAAATGTTTCTTTCTTATAATTTACATTATAATTTATTCCATGGTTCGCAGGTTCTCCTGTTGTCAATTGTAAAGAACTACTAAAACCTCCTATTTTGTTTTTCTTTAAAATGATGTTTAAAATTCCAGCTGTTCCTTCGGCATCATAACGAGCAGACGGATTCGTAATTACTTCTACTCTCTCTATTGTAGAAGCTGGTAATTGTTCCAATCCGTTATTAGAAGTTAACACGGAAGGTTTTCCATTAATTAAAATACGAACATTTGCATTTCCGCGTAAACTCACTGCTCCATCTAAATCAACATTAACAGACGGTACATTATTTAAAATATCTGTGGCATTTCCTCCTTTTGCTATTAAATCTTTTCCAACATTAAATATTCGTTTATCTAATTTATATTCTGTTGTAGATCGTTCTGTTCTAATTTCTACCTCTTCTAATTGCGTACTATTTTCTTCTAAAAACAATACTCCTAAATCTTCAGGTTTTTCAATCTTTTTAGATTTTATAGTTATTGGTTTAAACCCAACAAAATCTACTTTAATATCATATATATCAGGTTTCACTTCTACTGAAAATTCTCCTTTCTCATCAGCTGAAGTTCCTGTTAAAAATTTTTCCGTTTCAGCTTTCATAACAATAATTGTTGCGAATTCTAACGGCTGTTTCGTTTTCTTGTCTACTACTTTTCCTTTTACTGTTACTTGACTAAAAACGCAAATATTAAGTAACAAAGCACATAAGATAATTATCCTCATTTTTTATTTTATAATTAAAATTGAGAGATAAAAATCATCACTTTTCACACTGATAAATCATAAAATAGACAGACTCTAAGGAAAAGTCGACGATTTAAAAGTTTGCTACAAAAACATAAATTCAGGAGAGAAAAAATCGCATTTAGGCGTAAAAAGCACGAATTCATCGATTCTTTACTGGATAAATAGGCAATTGAGTATTTTTGAAATATGGTAGACTTCTTTGAAAAAATCGCAAACTATATAAAGTCAAATAGAATTGTAAAACACCTAATATTTTGGAGTGTTTTTACAATTTTTAACCTAATTAGAGATATAGCTGCAGGATCGCATAGAGGAGAAAAATATCCTATTTATGAAGAATTAATTCCTTTAACTTCAATTATTAGCGATATCCCAGCAATTATTACTTCTTACTTAGTTGTATATATCTGTTTTGAGAAATTTATTAAAAAACAAAAATACGTTTTAGGTATACTTTTATTTATCGTCATTATTTACATTATGGCGAACTTATATAGGTTATACAATATTCATATCATTGAAGGTGTATATAGAGTACCTCCTTTTCACAAGGAATCTCTTTTAGAAATTATACAAACTCCTAGATATCTAATACCTAATTACATTCCTTCATTAGTTTATATTAGCTTTATTTTTACTGCTGTAAAATATCACTTTGAAAGTGAGGAAAAAAGAAGGAATCAGCTTGAAATAGACAAAGAAAAAGTCGACTTAGAATTAAAAACACTAAAAGGTCAATTAAATCCGCATTTCTTATTTAATACTTTAAATAATATTTATTCATTGTCTGTACTAAACTCGCCACACACATCTAATGCAATTGCAAAACTTTCTGAAATGTTAGATTTTGTATTATTTAAAAGTGATGATGAACTAGTTTCTTTAGAAAATGAAATTTCACTAATTGAAAACTATATCACATTAGAAAAACTTCGTTATAACGACGACTTAGAAATATCGTTTACTAAAGATTTACAAGCTTCAAGTACAATTCCTCCTTTAGTTTTATTATCGTTAGTTGAAAATGCTTTTAAACACGGAGAAAAATCAAATAGTACAGCTCCAGAAATACATATCGATTTAAAAAGTACAGAAAATCAACTAACTTTTACAATTTCGAATTCCATTACTAATTCTGAAAAAGTTAAAACACGAAAACCACTGGGATTGATCAATATTAAAAAACAATTATCTTTAATTTATGGTTCGCAATATTCTTTAGAAATTAGCAACGAACCATCGAAATCGTTATTCACAGTTACGTTAATCATTAAAAAATAATTGCAAAAGAAAAGTATATGCCATACAAATGTGTTATTGTTGACGACGAGCCTTTGGCTATAAAACTCATAGAAAATCATATTGCTAAAGTTGATTCTTTAGAAGTCGTTGCAACTTGCAATAGCGCTATAAAAGCTTTTGAAATTATACATACCACTGCTGTTGATTTACTTTTTTTAGATATAAACATGCCGAACTTAACCGGTATTGATTTTTTAAAAAGTCTGAAGAATCCACCAAAAACAATATTGACGACTGCATATCGCGATTATGCTATTGAGAGTTACGATTTAGAAGTTTTAGATTATTTATTAAAACCAATCACTTTTGAACGTTTTTTTAAAGCTGTAGAAAAATTTACACGTTATCAAACTTCCACTAATCATGAAACAACTTTACATGTAAATAATGAAGAGGATGATTTTTTGATTATCAAATCAGGAAATAAACATCATAAAGTTTTTACTGAACAAATTATTTATATCGAAAGCTTAAAAGATTATGTGCGTTTTCATTTAGAAGATGACAAACGTATTGTGGCGAAACATCGCATAAGTGAGATTGAAAAAAAACTAGACACCAAATCGTTCTTAAGAGTTCATCGTTCATATTTAATAAATACTAAAAAAATAACAGCATTTACTTCTCATGATATTGAAGTAAATGCTGTAGAAATTCCTATCGGAATTAGTTATAAAGAAAATACTATTTCGTTCTTACAACAATTAAAAAATTAATGGTAAAAAAATCTCAATACGTTTAAACGTATTGAGATTTCTTTTTTAAAAAGGCAATGTAAATAATACTCTTATTCACATTGTTTATTTAGCTTTTGAAAATCTTTTTTTCTAAAATCCCTAAAAGCTAATAGTCCAGAATGTTTTACCAAACCAACAAACTTTTTAGTTTTAGCATTCATTAAAGCCTTATTATCCATAGGTCTAACCGTTACAGATCCTACTGCTCCAAAACTACCTTTCATTTTTACTAATCTTTTTATAATTGGAAAACCTATAATAACATCTTCATTATTATTCAAAGCTTCAGTAATTCTTTCTGAAGAGACAAGTTCTATTTCTCCTAAACTATAAAAATCCTTTAATTGATCTAGTATTTTACCGTGTACTATTGCTGATTGAAACAATACTTTTTTTCCTTTTAACTCCGAACAGTTATTTTGTACTTGTTCTAGAGCAAAATCTTCAAAAGAAATTTTCTTGTTTAATTCTATAGCTTTATTAATATGGTTCTGTATTAAAGTAAGCGTACAAACTATATTCTCTTTACTTAAAATTTTCTCTTTACCTTCTTTCTCTCTCTTTAGCGCTTCTACATACTCTTCTTGCTGATCTTTATATTTCTCTGGAAGATTATAATTAGTATTTATAAAATAATTATTGTAAACAGATTTTCTTCTCTTTTTTTCAGAAAAACCATAAGTAACTGCATTAACATTCAAGTCAAAAAATCTCCCAAAAGCATCTGTAGTAACTACTTCATCTTCTCTTAAATCTAAGATCGCGTAATCAGTATTTTTCTCTTTTCTTAATTCTTCAATTTCTTTACCTGTAAGATATTTAACATCCTCAATTGAATTCAACTTCCAATATTCTGGAATAACCTCTTTAATTGTTTTATTAAAATAATTGATATGATTTACATACCCACTTAACTCTCTTTGTAATTTTTCTTTCTTTTTTTCTTTTTTTGCTTTTGATATTTTTTTCGCTAGTCTTTCAGTATAATCTTTATCTTCTTCAAAAATAGCAACGACTAAAGCTCTTGACTTTAATTCTTTTAACTCCTCTAATTTACCCTTAATATTTTTTTGCGCTACAACATTCATTACTGTTGTTAACAGTATTAAAAAAATACCTCTTCTCATTTTATCTCTCGTTTATTATTAAATTTTCCTCGTTTTATCCATCAGGTAAAAATCAGCTAAAACTAAAGCTGTTAAAGCTTCAACTACTGGTACCGCTCTTGGCACAACACAAGGATCGTGTCTTCCTTTTCCTTGTATTTCTGTTGCTTCACCTTCAGAATTAATTGTTTGCTGATTTTGCATTATTGTAGCGACAGGTTTAAATGCTACTCTGAAATAAATATCCATTCCATTTGAAATCCCTCCTTGAATTCCTCCTGATAAATTTGATTGTGTAGTTCCATCTGGATTAAAGATATCATTATGTTCAGAACCTTGCATTTTTGCTCCGCAGAAACCACTCCCAAACTCAAATCCTTTAACAGCGTTGATAGACAACATTGCTTTTCCTAACTCTGCATGAAGTTTATGGAAAATTGGCTCTCCTAAACCAACCGGTACGTTTTGAGCAACACAAGTAATTGTTCCTCCAATTGTATCACCAGCTTTTCTAATTTCTTTAATCTTATCAATCATTAGTTCAGCAGATTTTTCATCTGGACAACGAACAATATTAGATTCAGTTTTAGAAAAATCTAAATCCTGATAAGGTTTATCAATAAATATATCTCCTACAGAAGATGTAAATGCGTTAATAGAAATATGAGCAAGTAATTGTTTTGCTAAAGCTCCAGCAACTACCCAGTTTGCAGTTTCTCTAGCAGAAGTTCTACCTCCACCTCTATAATCTCTTATTCCGTATTTTTTATCGTATGTATAATCTGCATGTGAAGGTCTATACACATTTGTATTATGATTATAGTCTTTACTTTTTTGGTTTGTATTTTTAATTACAAAACCAATTGGCATACCTGTACTTTTACCATCAAAAATTCCAGATAAAAACTCTACAGTATCTGGCTCTTTACGTTGTGTTACTATTTTTGACTGACCTGGTTTACGACGATCTAATTCTTTTTGAACAGCATCAAAATCAATTGTTACTCCAGCCGGAAAACCATCGATAACTCCTCCAATTGCTACTCCATGTGATTCTCCGAAAGTAGATACTCGTAATATATTTCCAAAGGAATTAAACATACTTTCTAATTTTGAAACGAAGGTAACTATTTCACTTAAATCGAGAAGAAGAAGCACTCAGAAAAATGAGAATTATTATTGACTGTATAATTTTAGACTCGCATTTTTATTTAATTTTTAAGCCTTGTTCTATCAAAACATTTTATAGACATAAAAAAGGTCAAAAAAAATCAATAATTAAAAAACTGAAAGTAAATTATTTATGATTTTATTTAAAAATACTTTTCAAAAAAGTTAGATTTTATTTTCTCTAATTAAAAAAGGTTCTTATATTTGCACCCGCAAAACGGTTAAACGTTTTCGGCCTGGTGAAATGGCAGAGTGGTCGAATGCGGTGGTCTTGAAAACCATTGACTGTAACAGGTCCGGGGGTTCGAATCCCTCTTTCACCGCGAAAAGCTTCAAGGAAACTTGAAGCTTTTTTGTTTTTATAATACCTATCTATTACTCTAAATATACCTAAAAGTAGGTATACCTCAACTTACCTACAACCATTAACTTCACTTGAAAACCTAATTATATTTTCAAGATGAAAAAACACTTCATAAAAACATTATTACTTCTATTAATTTCAAGTACATTTTACGCACAAAAATCCTCTTACATCCCTATAGATCCTCTACCAGTTATTACTTATATAGAATCAGGTTACAAAACAACCAATAAAGATTATTTAGAAAAACTTCCTGATGAGACAACAAAATTTTCTTCAATAGACATTGAAAAAAAAGCTTCAGCCAACTATTTAAATTTTGTAGATGCTAAAAAGAAAAATAGTCACTATGAAGTTATTTTCGATTGGATAAAATATAGTTCGATACACGCTTTAGCTATAGACTCAATAAACAACAAAGCTAAGTTAATACTTAAAAAAGACGATTTTACAATAATTACTGACCAGGAAATAAACTTATTAAATAATACTGACAGTGATTTTATAAGAGAAACAGAAAGTAAATACGATATTGTAAAAATTATAATGGGAGTTGGTATTCGAATGACAGCCAAAATTAAAGTAAAGAAAAGAAATCTTAGCATTACTGATGTCTTTGGATTAGGAGCAGAAGCTTCAGACGGAAATATTGAAGGAAGTATCGAAATAAATACTTTAGGTATAACTGGAGAATCTGTTACTTCTTTAGTTCCACTACCTACGGAAATTAATAAATCAACTATTCAATCTTTACTTTCTAATGTCGCTGCGATACGAGAAAAAATTTATACAATGGAAAGAAACCCTGAAAGTTTTTTAAAAGTTCAAATCACACCAAGAGTAATTGGATATGAAAACCTTTCTGACACTGAATACTCAAGAAATCAAATTAATACATATTTATATCAAAACCTTCCTTTCCTAATAATTAAAGATGAAAGTGTACCAATTAATAAGAAAAAGGAACTATTTGATATATTAAAGAATGACGATATATGTTCGAAAAAAGAAAAAATAAAAGAATTAGTCAATTTGTTTTCTCCAGAAGAAGAAGATGATGATGTTAAGATCAATAACAACAATTAAAACATTTTAAATAGAACTTAACCACCTATAGTAATCATACTTCGGTTATTATGGTTGGTTAAGTTTTCAAAGTCTTTACTATCTGTCATTCCTGAACGAACAGCTTTCTTTTTAAGAATTGCAGTTTGAATTATTGGTTCAATAGAAATTCCAGCTCTATATGTAGTTAATAAATCAGTTTCTGAAGTAGAAAACAGACAATTCTTTAATTTCCCATTTGCAGTTAATCGGATGCGATTACAAACATCACAAAACGGATTGGTTACTGAAGAAATGATTCCGAAACTACCTTGGTAAGTATCAATTTTAAAATTTCTTGCTGTAAAATTATCTTCATGAGGCAAAGGAATAACTACAGCTTTCGAATACTTATTCTCAACCTGATTTAAAAGCTCATTATAGCTTACTAATTTAGATTTATCCCATCTATTTCCGTCAAAAGGCATAAACTCTATAAAACGGACTGAAATTGCTCTGTCTTTCGTAAACTCTACGAAATCGATAATTTCATTATCATTAAAACCTTTTAACAACACAACATTCAGTTTTACATTAAAACCTTCATCTAATAATAACTGTGTATTTTCAAAAGCTTTTTTAAATTGATCTCGTTTTGTTATTGTATTGAACTTTTCAGGATGTAAAGTATCTAAACTTACATTAATTGTTTTTAACGAAGATTTTTTTAATACCTCAATATTTCTATCCACTAGAATTGCATTTGTGGTCATTGAAAGTTCAACAGGTAATTTAGAAAGTCCAGAAATAATTTCTTCAAAATCTTTTCTCAGCAAAGGTTCTCCACCTGTCAATCTAATTTTAGTCACTCCATGTTGCACAAACAATGCTGCAATATCGATTACTTCAGCAGCCGTCATAATTTGATTCCTAGGAGACAATACTACTCCACTTTCGGGCATACAATAAGTACAACGTAAATTACACTTTTCAGTAAGTGAAATGCGTAAATAATTATGATGTCTACCAAAAGTATCTGTTAGTATGTTTTGCTTGTTATCCATTAATGACGTTCTCCTATTAATACTTTATAACTATGAAATAAATGTGGAAAAACCGCATCTAAACTTTCTACAACTCCTTTACTTGACCCTGGAAGTGCTAATACTAAACAACTATTATCAATTGTTCCTACAACACTTCTAGATAACATTGCATAAGGCATACGTTCTTGTCCGTATCTACGAATAGTTTCCTCTGCTCCTACGATTCTTTTATTTAATAAAGGTAAAATTGCTTCAGGTGTTGTATCTCTAGCCGATAAACCTGTTCCGCCTGTCAACACAATTAAGTTATATTCTTCTTTTAAAGCTAAAACTCTTTGTTGAATTGTATCAAAATCATCAGGAACCACTTCTACTTCTTTTGTAGTCACTTGATAACCTTCCAATTTTTCTTTGATTAACTTTCCTGATTTATCTTCACCTTTTCCTTGAGAAATTGTATCAGAGCACACAATAATTGCTGCTTTTACTTCAGAAACATCTCTTACCGGATAAGATGTTTTTCCTCCTTTTTTCTGAAGTAGTTTTATTGCATGTATTTCAACTCCTTTATCAATTGGCTTTAACATGTCATACATATTTAAAGCAACCACACTCGCTCCGTGCATTGCTTCAACTTCTACTCCTGTTTTATAAATCGTTTTTACTGTAACTTTTACAACAACATTTAATCCTTCTATTTCATAAGTAACACCTGTAAACTCAATTGGCATTGGATGACAATCTGGTAATAATTCAGGTGTTTTTTTTACACCAAGCAAACCTGCTGCTCTACTCATTGCAAAAACATTTCCTTTAGGAACAGTATCATTTTGAAGAGCATCTATTGTAGCTTGCGAACTTACTTTTACAATTGCTTGCGCTGTTGCTATTCTTAATGTATTTGATTTATGTGTAATATCTACCATTTATCAGTTATCAGTTATCAGTTATCAGTTATCAGTTATCAGTTATCAGTTATTTAAAATGTAAACCTAATCCTAAAATCTTTATTGCCTTTCATGTTTACTTTGACTTTAGAATTTAAATATTCGTTTTCCACTGATATGATTCGTCTTCAAAAAGCTCTTTCCCAAATATTGGAACTTCAGATTTTATTCTATTTACAATATATTCTGTTGCTTCATAAACATGAGGTCTATGCGGTGCAGAAACAAAAACAAAGAAACATACTTCTCCAACATTTACTTTTCCTAAACTGTGATACGTATGCATACATGTTAAATCAAACTTTTCAAAAGCTTCTTCTCTGATTTCATGTAATTTTTCCTCCGCCATTTCTTGATAACAACTAAACTCAATCGCACTAACTACTTTATCTTCTACTTCATCTTTTCGAATCTGACCTAAAAAAATATTATGTGCTCCAATTTGTGTTTTTACTTGATGTTTCGCAATAGCGTTTGCAATAAAATCTGGAGTGATTTGACCTTCTATGAAAACTAATTTTTTCTTCATTTTGTTCTTGTTCTTCCCTTACTCTAAAGATACTCTATTTCTTTCGTACTGTTTTAATTGATTTGTTTTAAAATCTATTCCCACAAGTGCTGTCCAAACCGCATCGGTATCTGGAATAAATTGACTTGTCATAAATAATCCTTGACCATTTAAAGTCAATGGTACTGGAATTATTTCTGTTATCAAATTTTTGTTGATTATAGAATCAGTTGGTACTTTATTTTTAAATAAATAGAAGCCATGTTTTGCAACTTCTTTACCATATGACCCAAAAGACAGAAACGAAATTGTATCCTTATCTTTTATCATTTTATAATGCGCATAAATATCTGTCGGTTCAAATTTATTTTCCTTTAAAGTTTCTTTTAAATAGATACTGTCTTTTGAAAACTTATAATTATTCTTAGCAATAGAATCGTTAACCGTTGCACATACATACTGTTTATTTTCATTAAGCTTTTTACTCGAATTATATGTAGCAATAACCTGACTTTCGAGTTGATCTGAAAAGTATTCGTAGTTTTTCAAACGTAGTGTATCTATGACTTCTTGATTATCATCAAACACCAAAACAGTATTCAAATTACTAATCTCTAAATATTTATTCGCAATAGAATCTTCGATCTTAAATCTTGTATACTCAATGCTTTTTAAGATAACATCACTAGTATATTTTTCGAAATTATTATGAAAATCTTCTTGAAGTATTGTTGATGTAGTTGTTTTAAAACTTACAGGTATATAATAGTCTTTTCCTTGATTTATCTTTTCTAAAAGTCCTACACAAATAGATGTATCGTCTGTAACTACTAATTTATTCTCTTCTACAATTACTTCTTCAATTTCTACCTCAGAGTTTTTAGTTTCATCGTTAGACTCAACAATTGTACCTTTTACAGTAGAAACCTCTTCTACTTCTTCAGTAAATGTTTTTTCTTTTGCTTTTTTGGACTGACAAGCAATTGTAAGAAATAATAAGACAATTAGAGTATATCGCATTTCTATTCCATTTTAACCTCCTGCAAAAGCAGATAATATTGCTATTTCGTCAGCTTCTTTTAAAAAGATTTCTTCTGATTTAGACACTAAATTATGATTTACTGCTATTTGCATATCATCTAAATCGAGATGATACTTTTCTTGTAAAAACGCAACCAAACCTGGAATTGAATTTTCCTCTAGATTAATTTCTTCAGATGATTTTTTTGCCACATCTGCTATTTTTCCAAAATAAATAACTTTCATTCTTACACTAAAAATAATTTTACAGCTGCTATTGTTAATACTCCTGCCAAGACATATTTCAACGTATTCATTGAATACTTTTTACTTCCATAAATAGCACCTAAACTTCCACCAATTAATGCAACCGGAATAAAGTATAAAACCTCCATCGGAACTATTCCTTTATTTATGGTAAAACCTATTAATCCTGAAATTGAATTCACAAAAATAAATAAGGCTGAAACTGCAGCTGCTTGTTTCATATTCCCCCAGGCTAAAAGCACGATAACCGGACTTAAAATTATACCTCCTCCAATACCAATCATACCTGAAAAAAGTCCGATACAAGCTCCTATTAATAGTGAAATTACTAAATTATTCTCTTTTAGTTCTTCCTTTTCACCTCCAAATACATTTAACATCTTAAGAATTGCGAAAATCAAAAAAAAACCTAGTATTTTTTTATAAAAACCAGCATTCACTGAGATATACCCACCAATAAAAGCTGCTGGAATGGAACTAATCGCAAACGGATAAAACAACTTCCACTTAAAATGTTGATGCTTCCTGAAAAACCAAAACGACACTCCAGAAACAAAAATATTGAGTACTAAAGCTATCGGTTTCATAAACAAAACAGGAAAAGTAAATAAAGCCATTAATGCTAAATACCCACTTGCTCCTCCATGTCCGACACTTGCATATAAAAAAGCAACTACAACGAGAATTAATAAAAATGGAACTAATACTTCTAGCTGCAATACTTCCATCGATTAACTAAGTTTTATGTATGTAATTTCTTCTCCTTTTTTTATTGCTTGTACATCTTCTGGAACGATCAATAAACCATTTGCGACAGCAAAAGACTTCAACATAGAAGAAGCTTGACCTGTTAATTGTGTTGCTTTTCCGTTTTCAATTATTCCTTTTAAGAATAAAGTTTTACCAAAAGCGTTTTTAATATCACTTGTTGCTTTAGCTGTACTTCTTGGTAAATGATAATTTTTATAACCTAATTGTGCTTTTATTACCGGAAGCACATAAGAGTAAAAACAACTTAAACTAGAAGCAGGATTTCCTGGCAAAGCAAAAATTAATTTCTCATCTTTTTGCCCAAACCACAAAGGTTTACCGGGTTTTTGATTTACTTTATAAAAAACTTCCGACACATTATTATCTTCCAATCCGCGCTTTACAAAATCATAATCTCCAACAGAAATTCCGCCAGAAACTAAAATAACATCAGCAAAATCTAACTGATTTTTAATCGCTGTTTTTGTTGCTTCAAATGTATCTTCAACTTTTACAATTTCAACCTCATCGATTCCTAATCTATGTAAAGCTAATTTTAAAGTAATCGAATTACTGTCATACACTTGGCCTTCTTCTAAGACTTCACCGACAGCCTTCAACTCGTTTCCTGTAATTAAAATACTAACTTTAGGTTTCTGATAAACTTTTACTGTACTTACTCCTAAACCAGCGATAAATCCAATTGCAGCTTCGTTTAAAACTGTTCCTTCTTCTAAAGCTATTGCTCCTGTTTTTATTTGTTCTCCTAAAGGTCTTACATTAGAAGACTTTACAGGTAATTTATCAATTGTTAGTTGATCACCTTCAACACTTGTATGCTCTTGCATTACAACAGTATCCGCTTGATCAGGAACTCTAGCTCCTGTAAAAATCCGTACAGCTTCACCTTCTTGTAATGCTACATTTTTTGAATCTCCAGCCTGAACTTCGCCAACTACAGTAAAACTTGAAATTTCATTATGAATAAATGCATATCCATCCATTGAAGATTGCTTGAACGGGGGCATATTTATTGGAGAAACTATAGCTTCTGCTAAAACTAAACTTAACACTTCTTGTATTGGTTTCTCTATAATTTTATTGGGCTGACAGTAATTTTCTATATGTTGAATTGCTTCAGAAACTGAAATCATGAGTTGATTAATTTTTGGTAATCTTCAGGCGTATCAATATCGAGTAATTTTCCTGAAGAAGCTACAGTTTTTATAAAATTTAACTCAGAATTTAACAATTGTTTTGCGCCTTTATCACCAGTTAAATTTAAGAGTTTAGGATAGAATGTTTTAGGAAAAATTGCAGGTACACCATTAAAACCATCGTATCTAGAAGCAACAATAAATTCTTTATTTTTCTGATATAAAGTAACCATTTCGTTGATGTAGATGACATCAATTTTAGGCTGATCTCCTAAAGCGATTAAAATAGCGTCGTAATTTAAAAGTTCTTTTACTCCTGAATAAATACTTGAACTTAATCCTGAAGCAAAATCTTCGTTAATTATATAGTTTACAGTATAGTTTTGTAAGTTTTCTTTTATTTTTTGAGCATTAGCGCCTAAAACAACATAAATATCTTCTGAATTAAAAATCTTAATACTGCTCTCTAAAACTGTTCCTAGTATTGAGCTATTTTTATACGGAAGTAATTGTTTTACACTTCCCATACGAGAAGCTTTCCCTGCTGCTAAAACTAGCATTGCTATTTTCATATCTTACTTCTGAAGATGGATTTTCCCTTTTATTTTACGTAAAGAATACGGTTCTTTTTTTCGAATTACTGCTAAAACTTCAGCAACAATTGAGACTGCAATTTCTTCTGGAGTTATTGCTCCGATATGCAATCCAGCTGGACTATAAATTTTATCTAATAATTCTTCTGATACATCTTCTTTGTAATGAAACAAATCATTTTCTAACTGATCTCTTCTTTTTGTAGAACCTAAAATCCCAATATACATCGGATTGAAATTTATAATCTTCAATAAATATTTTAAATCTTGAACGTAATTGTGCGTCATTAATACTACAACAGTATCAGAATCTATATTTAAATCTACGATTTCCGGAGTACTTGCAGTTACTGTATTTGCTCCAGGAAAATCAGTTTTTGATTTTGGATCTTTAATTGAAGTAATTACATCAACTTCCCAACCTAACAAACTGGACACTGATGTTAATTTTACAGCATCGTGTTCTCCTCCAACAATTAATAATCTTGTTAGTGGTTTAAGTTTCTGAGAGAACTTTTGTAAATCACTTGAGAACTCCAGCTTTTCATTAAACGTATATTGTTTATCATTTTGAAAAGTAATAGTACTTCCATAATCTCCTTTAGCCTCATCTTCTGCTACAAAAGAAGAATGAATTGCAAACTCTTCTCTATCTGACAAACGTTTTTCAAAATCATTGATAAAATCATTTACAACATGAAAAGGTTCAATTAAAATGTACAAGACTCCCTCACATCCCAAACGATATCGTCCATCATAAGTAATAACTTTAGCTATTCCATCTTTGAAAACTGACTGCGCTCTTAGTTTCACCTCTTTTTCTACACAACCTCCACTAACTGCTCCGATCATTTTTCCGTCTTCACAAATCAGCATTCGAACACCTGGTTTTCTGTAAGAAGAACCTTCTAAATGAACTACAGTTGCTAATACATTTTTCAATCCTTTTTCTTGATGAAGTACAGCTTGTTTTACTATGTCTACAAATTCATGTGTCATGTTGTTAAATTACGCATTATAAATTTAACTTCTCAATTTCTTTGATGTCAAACAGAAAAAAGTAATTATAATTTTAAAGGTAAATCTGTTAGTCTTTTACCAGTCAATCTTTTAACTGCATTTGCAACTGCAGCAGCTATTGGTCCCATAGGAGGTTCACCAACTGGTAATGGAATATCTGCTCCTTGAATAAAATGTACGTCGATTTCTTTTGGCGAATTTTTCATTAAAGCCATATCATAAGGTCCGTAAATTGTTGGATATAACTCTCCTTCTTTCAACGTCATTTTCTCATGCATTGAACCACTAATCCCCATAATTATTGAACCTTCACATTGTGCTTTTACTTGATCTGGATTCACCACCAAACCACAATCGAAAGCACAAGTTACTTTATGAACCTTAATTTCATTATTAACAATAGAAACCTCTACAACATGAGCAGCAGGAGAATTACTATCTACAGAAGCTGCAAATCCCATTGCGATTCCATTTTCAGGTTTATCTTTATAATTACCTTTTGAAGCCGCAAGCTGAATTACATCTTTTATTCTTTTAGAAGTTCCTTCGTCACCTAACATTCCCACGCGAAAATCAACAGGATTTTTTCCTGCTTTCATTGCCATTTCATCAATAAAACTTTCAATAGCAAAAGTATTCGCTAGCAATCCTAGACTTCTCCACCAACTCGTTGCAAATGGTAAAGTTGTATGCCACTGTACAACATTTCTATTGGGAACTTTATCATACATAATATTTCCACCTCTCATAGCTCCAACATCTGAACCCAATATTGTATGTAAAGCATCTGGCATAATTACAGAGTTTATCGCAACATCTCCGCTAGCATAATGATGTTCTAAACTATCTAACATACCTTGATCATTCAACTTTCCTTTTAAGATATGATGTGTTGGCGGACGAAAAGTATCGTGTTGAAATTCTTCTCTTCTAGTAAAGAGATATTTCACAGGTTTACCAACAGCTTTAGACATTTGAACAGCTTGTACAGCATGAACAGTATTTAATCTTCTACCGAAACCTCCACCTAAATATGTTGGAATGACATTAATTTTTTCTTTATCGATCTCTAATGATTCCGCTATTTGTTTTTGGGTAACTCCAATTACTTGAGTTGATAAAATTACAGTTACATTTCCATCTTTATCATAATGTGCTAAAGCTCCGTTAGGTTCAATTTGCGCGTGAGCTCCTAAAGGACTTGTAAATTCCATAGTAATCGCATCATCTTCATTTTCTAAAAAACTACCTTTACTTTGCGTTATCATTTTATTACCATTACCAACTTTGAGCAGATCTCTAATATCTTCTTCTGTCCAAGTTTTATCGCTAGTCCATTCTACTTTCAATTTTTGTTTTGCTAATAAAGCTTGAGGATAAGTTTTAGCAATAACACCAACCCAATCGTTCATTTGAACAATCTTCACAACTCCAGGCATTTTTTCAGCTTCGGTAATATTTGCGCTCTTAAATTTAGCTCCAACTAAACTCGATCGAACCACAGTTGCATAAAGCATATCTGGCATTTCAGCATCTAAACCAAAAATTGGCTCACCAAAAACCTTAGCGTTTAAGTCAATTCTTTTAACTGGCTTTCCTATAAATTTATAAGACTTTATAGGTTTTAATTCTGGAGTATCTGGAACTTCCCATTTTGTATTTCCATCAGCAATTTCAGCATAAGTCATAGTTTTTCCGTCTCCTGAAACTACACCTTCTTTTGTGGATAAATTTGCTACATCAATTCCTAACTTTTTTGCAGCTTCAATTTTTAACATTTCACGCATTGTTGCAGAAAGTTCTCGTAAAGGCTTCCATAAACCTCCAACAGATAAACTTCCTCCAGTACTCATTGCATCTATAATTCCAGTCTTTGTTTCCGCTCCAACTACGATAATCTGACTTATACTTACATCCATTTCATCAGCAATCATCTGAGCAAAACTTGTAAATGAACCTTGCCCCATTTCTACCTTAGGACTATGAAATATAACTTTATTGTCTTTTGTTAACTCAAACCACAATTCAACTTCAGTTCCACTTCCCATGTAAGTTGGAGCCATAGTTTCTACCATTTCTAAAACAGATCTACGAATTGGATTTCTGAATACATAAGTTCCAACAGCTAATACTCCTAAAGTTCCTAAACCTCCTCTTACTAAAAATTTACGACGTGATACTTTTTTACTCATGATCTTAAATATTTAGTGATTTATTCTTCAATGCTGCTGCTTTATGAATTGCTTTTCGCATTCTATAATAAGTTCCACATCTACATATATTGATAATATTATTGTCGATATCTTCATCGGTCGGATTCGCATTCTTTTCTAACAAAGCTGCTGTCGCCATCATAAAACCTGGTTGACAATAACCACACTGCGGAACCACCTCTTCAATCCAAGCTTCTTGAACTGGATGAGGATTTTCAGGTGTTCCTAAACCTTCTATAGTCGTTACTTTTTTCCCTTGTACATATTTTACAGCAAAAGAACACGATCTCACAGCTTCGCCATCAACATGCAAAGTACAAGCTCCGCATGCTGCTTTCCCACAGCCAAATTTTGTTCCTTTTAAATTCAAATTATCTCGAACTACCCAAAGCAAAGGTGTATTTTCATCTAAAATTTCAACCTCAACAGGTTTATCATTTATTGTAAAAGAAATTTTTTTCATACGTTTTACTTTTTATTAGGGTTTTCTGGTATTACTGCGCCATCTTCAAACCATTGTTTTACAGCTTTAATATATTTTTCTTTAGAAACAGGTGGTTTCTCTCTTGGATCTCCATTTGCGTTTACTCCCGGATTCCAAGCCCACAAAACCAACTCATGCTCTGTTAAATGATGCATTGTTTCATCTGGTGTTCTTCCTCCATTTCTTTTAGGATCTAACATTAAAGCTGCTATTTCATATCTATCTAATCCTTCCCATTTCATGGAAGCTGGTGCTAAACTCCATTCAGGAGCTCCTGGCACACCAGAATAATCATTATTCTCTGATTGATGACAAGTCGTACATTTTGTAGCATCGAAACCTAAATTATTCTCTCCTCTTGACATTCCGAAATAATGTGGATGACTATCTTCTCCTTGTTTTGGAATATTGTCATTTGGATGGCAATTCACACATCGTTTATGTGTTAACACATCCATCATTAGATGAAAATTTTTATCTGAATCTTCTGTTGCTGTTTTTTCTTTTACAGGTAAGTAAATCTCACTGGTTTTACTTTTAGGATAAAGCACAAATAAAACAAGTAAGCACACCAACAAAGAAAATAATATTCTTTTGCTCATGAAGTAATAAAGTTTAGTTTATAATTATGTTGATTTAATCTTTTTAGAGAAAAAGAGCAAACTTCTATAAAGTTAAACAATTTGATTTTTAATTAGTTGTATAAAAAAGTCAAATTAAAGAATTGACTTGTAAAAATCTCTCGGAGTTTTATTGAACTGTTTTTTAAAAGCTTTACTAAAATGTGCTAAATCTTCGAATCCAGATTCTAGATACACGTGAGAAGGTTTCATTTTGTGTTCTTTCATCATCTTTTTTGCGAAATAAAGTCTTTGCTTCTTTATCCAATTATGCGGCGTATCGTTAAACAACTTTTTAAAATCTCTATTGAATGTAGATAAACTTCTTCCTGATTGAATAGCTAAAACTTTTAAAGGAATTTTATATAAAAAATTATGTTTCATTAACTTCTCTAGATCTCCTTGTTGCTTTATTGAAAACTCATGAAAAATCTCAAGTATTTTGACATCAGCTTCTGCAAGTGCTTTTAAAGCTTCTAATGTCTTTTCCTCTACTATTTTTGGATCTAATTTATCATTCGTATCAACATGTAAAATTATAGACTCCATCAAATCATCTAGTTTCTTCGTTGGTTTTAAACGAAAAAGTGACTCAGACAAACGCTTCCTATTTGGTAATGATATTTCAGAAATCACACGTTCTAAAAATTCATTAGTTAATCCAAATCCATATGTTCTCGCTTCTCCTTCTTCATCAGACCAAGTCTTGAACATAGTAGCTTCTGTATATTTTTTTAATACTGCATATTCTCCTACTATTATAACACTAGATTGATCTTTTGTGGTAACATGTAGATTACCTTTTTGAGTATATAACAATAAAGTGCTTGGATGATATACTTCTGTTATTCGTTCACAATTCGTTTCACAAGATGCTGCTATTTGTACATCGCCACATTGTATATATTTAATTCTATGTTCATCCATAGTTCAAAATTACAAACATTACTAACTCAAAACTTGTCTAAAAAATTCAATATAAAATAACACGAAAACTATTTAGAATAAAAAACCCGAGCTTTCACTCGGGCTTTTTGATTTTTGTTAGATAGTTTATTTAGCGATATCGATTATTGTTGATCGATAACTCTAAATGTCGTTCTTCGGTTAGCAGCATGTTCACGTTCTGTACAAGAAACTCCATCTTTACATCTGTTTGTTAATCTTGCTTCTCCGTATCCGTTTGCTGTTAACTTACTTGGATTTATTCCTTTAGACACTAAGTAATTTACTACTGCTTGTGCTCTTCTTTCTGATAATGATTGATTACTGGTTTTAGATCCTCTAGCATCAGTATGTGATTCGATTGCTACTGCAACACCATCTTTTAAGATTGGTAATAAACGTGCATCGATAATTCTTTTTGCTCCTGAAGTTAATGTAGCACTTCCTAAATTCCAATTAATTGGTAATGGAGTATTATTTACTAATTTACACTCAACTTCTTTCCAAGTTGTTAAACCTCCTTTAGAAACTAAAACCTCTTTAGTTACTGTTTTAAATTTTGCCGTTACAGGTTTTTCTTCTGAATAAGAATCTTTCTCTAAGACAGTCTTTTTTACTGAAGCATATTTAGGCTCTATTTTAACAGATCTTGTTGTTGGAGCAGCAGCCATTACAGTTTTTTTCATTATTGTAGTAACCTCTGGGATATCTATTTCTGTGGTTCCTTGAACAGCAGGTATAGTTTTCTTAACTGTTGTTGTTACTTCTGGAATATCAAATTCTTTAGTAGTTGGTGGAGTTACCATAACTCTTTTCTTCACTACTTTAGTAATTGCAGGCACATCAACCTCTCTTGTAGTAGGTGGAGTTACCATAACTGTTTTCTTTACAACTTTAGTTACTGCTGGAATATCTATAACTCTTTTACTAGCTGGAACATCAACTACAGTTTTCTTAATTGTTTGTCTTACTTCTGGTATTACAACTTCTCTTGTAGTTGGTGGAGTCACCATTACTCTTTTTTTCACAACCTTTGTCACTGCAGGAACATCAAACTCTTTAGTCGTTGGTGGAGTTACCATAACTCTTTTCTTAACAACCTTAGTTACTGCAGGAATATCAATCTCTCTTGTAGTTGGTGGTGATTTCATAACTCTTTTGATGTAAGATGCTTTTCCACATCCTCCTGGTGTATTATCTTCATCACATGTTGGAGTTTTCACTACTGAAGCGTCAGCAGATAAAACTGTTTTGTCAACTGTAGCAAATTGAGCTGGAACTTCTGTGTAACACCAATAACGACAATCATTAGGATCTGAAGATGTACAATCTGGAGCTCTTTCACTCATTTGCCATTTTGCAGATTTTGCCCTTACTTCAATTACTTCACTGTCTCTAGAAAATGCTGCTGGAACCACTCTTAATTTGTTTCCATATTCTCTTTTAGTATATGTAACTGTTTCTTTTCCGAAGGTTGCTGGAACGACTTCTAAACGTTTACTTGCTTCTTTAATTGTGACCACTACATCACGCATTTCATATTTAGCAGGTATAATTTCTATTCTTTTTGAAGCTTCTTTTACTACTACTTCAACATCTTGCATTTCATACTTTGCAGGTATAGAAACTAAACGTTTACTAGCTTCTTTCACAACTACCTCTTCTGAAATAGTTTTCATTTTGGCAGGAACTACTACAATACGCTGACTTGCTTCTTTTACCGTAATTACTTCATCTCTAACTTCAAATTGCGCTGGTACGTTAATTAACTTTTTATACCCTTCTTTAATCATTACTTCAACATCGCGCATTTCGTATTGTGCTGGCACAACTTCTAAACGTTTTGCTGCTGCTTTTGTAACTACTGACACATTCTCTACAGATGGTCTACCTAAAGTTTTTTCTAAACGTTTACTAGCTTCTTTAGTAACGACTGTAATATTTTCTGTTTCATACTTAGCTGGTACAACAATAAGCTTTTCTCCTCCTTCGTCAATTAAAACTCTTTCTGTTACTGTTTTGTATTTCGCCGGATAAGTTACAATTCTCTTGTAAGCTGGCGCTACTTCTATAGTTACATCTTCGTTTTTCCAGACTTCTGGAGTCTTACAACGAACATAACATTTTCCTGGTTCTGCATTGGTTGGTAGATCTTGGGCAGAAACCGTAAACCCGACAGCCAGAATAGCACCGGATAAGACAAGTTTTTTCATAATGGATAAAATTTGTTTTTTGATTACTTTGCTTCTATGTGACACGTTATCGGGGAATTAGTCACACTTCTAACAAATATAAACAAATTTTAACATTGTTAAAGAACCGTTAAAAAACTTTATAATTTATTAAAATACAAACTCTTAACAATACCGTCTGAGAGCCCTATTTTAGGCACAAAAATTCTTCGTGCTCCACTCCATTTCATCGCTGAAAGATAAATTTTTGTTGCAGGCACAATTACATCTGCACGATCTGGATTTAAACTTAATTCGGAAATTCGCTCTTCATAACTCATCTTTTTTAAATACTCAAACTGTGCATTTAAATAAATATATGAGATAGGTCTACCAGCATCTAATCCAGACATTTTAAAAATCTTATTGATATTTCCTCCAGAACCTATTAGAGAAATTCTTTTGTAGTCTTTTGTGTGTTTAGTAATCCATTCTTCAACCTTAGCAAATATTTTTTTGTTCTTTTCTTTTGAATTATTTATCAAACGAACTGTTCCTATTTTAAATGACTTAGAATTGATAATTTTTCCTTCAGAAAAGATTGTAAGCTCGGTACTACCTCCACCTACATCTACATATAAATACGTTTCATCAGAATTGATAAGATGTTTTAAGTCTGTAGAAGAAATAATTGCTGCTTCTTTTGCTCCATTTATTACATCTATTTCAATCCCTGTTTTTTTAAGTACTTTCTCTACGATTTCTTCACTATTAGAAGCTTCACGCATTGCTGAAGTTGCACATGCTTTATACTTTTCAACACCATGAACTTTCATTAATAATTTGAAAGCCTTCATAGCATCTAACATTCGATCGATATTATTTTCAGATATACTTCCTTCTACAAAAGCATCTGCTCCTAATCGAATTGGTACCCTTACTAAGGATGATTTTTTAAACTTAGGCGCTTTCTTTTTATCTTCTATTACATTTGCTACCAATAATCTAACGGCATTCGACCCTATATCAATGGCTGCGTATTTCCTTATCTTCAAAAGTGATTCGTTTTATTTATGATATTTAGGAAACTCAACAAGAACTGTGGTTCCTTTTTTAATGTCTTTCCAATGTTTTTCTTTAAACTGAATTCCTACAACTCCACAAGTAGTTACATGAGCTACTGGTTTACTTCCAAACTTATTTACAAAAGTATTGATTCCATGATCGTGACTAAAAATAATTGCACTATCGAAATTATCGTCTAAAGCTTTTACCGTTTTCACTAAGTAACCATCACTAAAACTATATAGCTGTTTACTAATCTTTAAATTAGCCATCGGATATCCAAAGTTTTCACAGAAAATTATTCCTGTTTGTAATGCTCTATTTGCACTACTAGAAATAAACACATCTGGCCTTTGAATTTTTTTCGCTAAAAACTTAGAAATTAAATGAGCATCATTAATTCCTCTCTCTTTTAACGGTCTGTCGTGGTCTTTTACACTCGTGTATTTCCACGATGATTTAGCATGACGAACTATGTAAATTGTTTTCATTCAACTAAAAAAGAATGTTCAAATATAGTATTACGGAGCTAAACGTTCAAGCTTCCAGTTAAAATCTTTTTGTAATTCGTAACGAATTCTATCGTGCATTCTGTTTGGGCGTCCTTGCCAAAACTCAATTGAAACAGGCTTAACTATAAATCCACCCCAATGCTTTGGCCTCGGAATTTCTTTATTTTCAAACTCTTTCTCTAATTTACTCAAATTATCAGTAAGCACTTGTTTATTAACTACAACTTCACTTTGATTAGAAGCCCAAGCTCCTAGTTTGCTTCCATCTGGTCTTGATTCAAAATAACCATCGGATAGATTTTCGGCTACTTTTTCTGCGCTTCCTTTTATAATAATTTGTCGCTCTAATCCTGCCCAAAAAAACGACAAACAAACTTTATTATTTGCTGTTATGGCTTTTCCTTTTTCAGAATTATAATTTGTATAAAAAATAAAACCTTCGTGTGTATACTTTTTTAATAATACCACTCTAGTTTTAGGAAAACCATCTAATCCTATTGAAGAAATACTCATCGCGTTAGCTTCATCAACCATTTCAGAATCGCTGGCTTGCAAAAACCAATCTCTAAATAATTCAATTGGATTTTCAGGACAATTCACCTCTAACAATTCAGATTTATCATATGTCTTTCTGTAGTCGCTTAAATCTTGTGACATCTGTGTTTTTTTAGTCATGTAAAAATACGATATAAATGCGAGTTCTTTTTAAATAGTATACATTTGTTATTGTGAAAAGTTATGATTTAAATACCGACACTATTGTTCGCATACATAATGCCATTCAGTATATAGAAGAAAATAGCACTTCTAAACTTCTGCTAGAAGATGTTGCCGCAAAGGCTCACTTCTCTCCTTTTCACTTCCACAGAATTTTTAAAGCTATTACCGAAGAAACCTTCGTTAATTTTGTCACAAGAAAACGTATTGAAAAATCTGCTGATTTTTTACTTCACAAACAAAATAAAACAATTACAGAAATAGCTTTTCTTTCTGGTTTTTCTAGTATATCGTCTTTTTCTAGAACATTTAAAAAGTTTTATGGAATTAGTCCTAAACAATTTAAAGAAGGGACACCAAGTAGATTTAGCAAGATTTGCAAAACGAAAAGCAAGAATGGAAAAGTAGAAACGCAATTGGAGCAATACATTTACAATATGAAAAATTACATACAACATATTGAAGATAAAGCTCGAAAATTAAACGTCGTTACTATTGAAGATATCGATGTGGCATATATTCCACATATCGGGCCTTTTCAAAATTTAGGAAAAGCTTTCGAAAAACTTTTACAATGGGCATATCCGAGAAATTTAATGAATGGAGGAAACCAAATCATGTCTATTTATCACGACAGCCCTAAAATAACCGCTCCAGATAAGCTAAAAGTAAGTGCTTGTATAAGTATTGACAAATCTAAAGTTGACACTTCAGATATCAACACAAGAACAATTAAAGGCGGAAAATATATTGAAGTAAATTTTGAACTTGGTTTAGACGAGTTTCAGAAAACTTGGGAAGGGATTTTTGTTTGGATGTTTAATAAAGGATACAAAATTAATAGTGATTTAGATCCTTTTGATATTTATCATAACGACTACAATACACATCCTCAAAAAAAATGTAATACAACAATTTACATTCCTGTTCACTAAAAAACAATTCATCTTATTTTTTTTACAACTCAGTATTTCTTTTTATGAAAAAGAGCATGACTGGTACACCTTTGTATCATCAAATAAAAAAACGACATGAAATCTAAATTACTTATTTTTTCTTTTTTAATTAGTCTTTTAAGCTTTGCTCAAACACAAATTTCTGGTAGAGTTATAGACGTAAAAGGAAATCCTATTGAAGGTGCTAATGTATATCTTGACGGAACTTACGACGGAACTTCTACTGATAAAGTTGGAAAATATAGTTTCACAACTTCAGAAGAAGGAACACAAACATTGGTAATCTCTTTTATTTCTTTTGAAACTTTTTATAAAACAACAACTATAAACAAACTACAAAATTTAACCATTAAGTTAAGAGAAGATGTAAATACTCTTGACGCTGTAGTTATTAATGCTGGAAGTTTTGACGCTGGTGAAAAAGCAAGAGCTGTGGCTTTAAAACCTTTAGATATTGTTACTACTGCAAGTGCTTTAGGCGATGTTGTAGGTGCTTTTCAAACTTTACCAGGAACCTCTGCAAATGATGAAGACGGTAGATTGTTTGTTCGTGGCGGTGATGCTAATGAAACTCAGATTTTTATTGACGGAATTCGTGTATTCAATCCTTTTGTTCCTACTTCTAGTAATATTCCTACAAGAGGTCGTTTTTCTCCTTTCTTATTTAAAGGAATGACATTTTCTACCGGAGGATATTCTACAGAATACGGACAAGCACTTTCTAGTGTACTTACATTAAATACTATTGACAAACCAGATCAAGAAAAGACTGAAATTCAGTTAATGACTGTTGGTGCTGGAGTTGGAAACACTCAAATCTGGGGTAAAAACTCTTTCAGCATAAATACATCTTACATCAATTTAGCTCCGTATCAAGCTGCTTTTCCTGGAAGAGATGAATGGAATGAACCTTTTGAAGGTGCTAGTGGAGAAATGGTATATCGACACCAGCCTAATGAAGATGGACTATTAAAATTGTACAGTTCTTTCAGTTATTCTAATCTTGATGTAATTCAGAATGATATAAATTTTGAAGACGGGTTTAACTTTGCTCTAGAAAACACCAATCTTTACTTCAACGGATCTTATAAACAACGTTTAGATAATGGTTGGAAAGTTTCTGGTGGAATTAGTTATACGAATGAAACTACAGATTTTAAATTGCAAGACAACACTGTTAATGATCAAGAAAATTCAGCTCACTTTAAAGCAAAACTTACGAAACGTTTTTCAAGTAGATTAAAACTTAATTTCGGTGCAGAATATTTTATCACAGATTTTAACGAACGTTTTAATCCGAATAACACAGGAGCTTTTAATTACGGATTTAACAATAACATTTTTGGAGTTTTTGCTGAAACTGATATTTTCTTTTCTAAAAAACTAGCTACAAAAATTGGATTGCGTGCTGAAAATAATGAGTTCTCAAATAAGATGACTTATTCTCCTAGAGTTTCATTAGCTTATAAAGCCGGAATAACATCTCAGTTTTCATTAGCTTATGGCCGATTTTATCAAAACCCAAGAAGTGAATATTTAAAATTTTCAACAGATTTAAATCCTGAAAATGCAACACATTATATCGCGAATTATCAATTCTTAAAAGACAAGCAACAGTTTAGAATTGAAGCTTACTACAAAGCTTATGACGAATTGGTAAAATTCGATGGTCAGTTTGCTTCGCCAACATCAAACTTCAACAATAATGGTGATGGTTTTGCAAAAGGTATAGACGTATTCTGGAGAGATAACAAAAACATTAAAAATTTAGATTACTGGTTATCATACTCATACTTAGATACAGAAAGAGATCATAGAAATTTCCCGACCAAAGCAGTTCCTAATTTTGCTTCATCTCATAATGCTTCTTTAGTAGGTAAATACTGGGTAGAACAATGGAAAACTCAACTAGGTTTATCATATAGATTTGCTACAGGTAGAACATATACAAATCCTAATATTAGCGGTTTCTTAAATGAAAAAACAAAAAACTATAATTCAGTAAGTTTAAATGCAGCTTACTTAATCAGTCAGCAGAAGATTTTATACTTTTCTGTAAACAATGTTTTAGGAACAGAAAACGTTTTTGGATACAATTACAGCAATCAACCTAATGTTAATGGAACATTTGAAAGACAAGCATTAAGACCAAATGCAGATCAGTTCTTTTTTATCGGTTTTTTCTGGTCTATTAGCGATGACAATAAGAGCAATCAATTAGATAATTTATAAAAACTTTAAAACAAAGAAAGGTCATTCTTACATTAAATTTACCGTCCGTTTTTATCCCAAATACAATTCGGTAACCAAAATTAACAACTCGGTAAGAATTTTGATTAAATAACAATAAAACAAAAGATATTTGAAATGAATTTAAATCTTAAAACTATGCAAAGACTTATTTTACTACTAATCATATTTATGCTAAACTGCTTCTCTAGCATATTAGCTCAAGAAACTTACTCAATTACAATAGACTTCTCTGGAATGAAATCTGACAAAGGAGATTTATATGTAGCACTATACGATTCGGAAGATAACTTCTTAAAGAATCCTGTTAAAGGTGAAATCGTAAAGATTAATGATAAAAAAGCTGTGGCCGTTTTTAAAAATATTTCTTCTGGAAATTATGCAATTTCTGCTTTTCATGATGAAAATGACAATAAAAAAATGGATACTAAAATCTTCGGAATTCCGAAAGAACCAATAGGAATGTCTAACGATGCAAAAGGATTCTTTGGTCCGCCTAAATTTAAAGATGCAAAATTCACAGTAGATAAAAATATTTCTTTAGCTATCACTATAAAATAACATCTCATGAAAAAGTTCATCACACTATTTATATTAAGTATAACAATACAAATATCTGGACAATCGAAGTACGAAACTGGAATGCAGAAAGCTTTCGAGCTTTGGGGACAACAAAAAAACACAGAAGCTTCTCAATTATTTGAAAGAATTGCAAATGCTGAAAAAGACAATTGGCTACCGTCATACTATGTTGCTACAATAGAAATATTAGGTAGTTTCGGAATTAAAGATGAAGCTAAATTAAACGCTAAACTGAAAAGAGCTCAAGAGTTTTTAGATATCGCTAAAAGTATTTCACCAGATAATCCTGAAATTATTATTAATCAAGCTTTATTAAACACAGCTTATATTGCTTTTGACGGTCAAAAATACGGTATGTCTTTATCTGGAAAAAACGCAGTATTATACAACAAAGCATTACAATTAGCTCCTGAAAACCCAAGAGTATTATTAGGAAAAGCTGAATGGGATATGGGAAGCGCACAATTTTTCGGACAACCTATTGATCCATATTGTAAAGATGTAGCAAAAGCAGCTGAGTTATTTGACAAAGAAGAATTACCACAATTCTATCCTAAATATGGAAAAGACAGAGCTATTGAAGTTCTTAAAAAATGTAAGAAGACTAAATAAATTCTTATTCCTCAATACTACAAAAGAGCAATCATTTTGATTGCTCTTTTTACTTTTATTAAAATTTAAACTCAAAATTAATATTTCTATTTTTTTAAGTAAAGTGTATCTAGTTTCATTTCTTTTTGTAACCATTTTCTTAATTCCGCTTCTTTTTTAGCAACATATGATTCTTTTAATTTTTTATTCCAAACCACACTAGCTTCAGGAATTGTATCTACTTTAATAAAATCTTTTGTAGATAAAACTTTTGAAAAACTAATTTGCTTGATATCTGCAAATCTAATTTTAGCGTCTCTTGCAATTGAGCTAAAAGGAATACTACTTTTATCTGCTTTTTCTATAGCTGAAGTTAATCCAGAAATTTCATTTTCTAACTCTTTAATTTTATCCTGTAATCCATTAATAACATAATCTTTCTGATCTAAGTTATTATATGCTCTTTCTAAAGATTTAGAAATATCATCTATACTTCTCGATTTATTACCAATGACAAATACCTCGTAATCAGAAATTTTATCGTAATCTTTAACTTTCAACTTTAAGTTTGTTTCTACAGCAGGAGCTATTTCCCCATTAAACCTAAGTCTAATCTCTTTTAATTTATCATCCTTTTTAGGCTCTCCATTCAACCATAGATTATCATTATCTGTAACTTCTTTTTTTATGTATTTATTAAAACTAGCATCTAAAACTGTTTCCTTATAAACTTTTAAGAAAGTCATCACTGCTGGTACCATTACTAATAATGCTATTAAAGAAGCTATTTGAGCTACACGTTTTCTCTTTTTAGAATTCACGTAACGAATCATTGTAAACCCTAATAACTTCAATACTATAAAAGTTGCTAATGCTATGAATATTGCATTAATCGTAAACAAATACATTGCTCCTAAGAAATAATCCATATTTCCAATAGCTAAACCATAACCTGCAGTACACAAAGGTGGCATTAATGCTGTGGCAATTGCCACACCAAAGATTACCGAGGCAATCGTTCCTTTTTTAGTTCGTGCGATAATTAAAGCTAAACCTCCAAAGAAAGCAATTAACACATCTCGAATATCTGGCTTTACACGCCCCATTAATTCAGACGTATCTGATTTTAATGGAAAAATAAAAAAGAAAAAGAAAGCTGTTATTAAACTCAACACGATCATTGTAGCTAAGTTTACTAATGATTTTTTTAAGGTATCAATATCATTAATAGCTAACGACATTCCTACACCTAAAATTGGTCCCATTAATGGAGATATTAACATGGCTCCAATTACTACAGCTGTTGAATTTGCATTTAAACCAATAGATGCCACAAAGATTGAACAGATTAAAATCCATGCAGTAGCTCCTTTAAAAGGAATATCTCCTTTTATGGCTTCAATCGTAGCTTCCTGATCTGTATCGTGTTTAAAATCTAAAAGCTCATGCATAAAGGTTTTAAAACTTGTCCAAAGTCCTTTAGCATCTTGTTTAACTGCTTCTTTCGATTTATCTATCGTTCCTTCTTGCTTATTTTCATCCATATTTACACCTATTTTTTGGTTCGAAAGATACGAAAAGATCAATTATACTATAAATTCTATTTACAATTCAACAATGAAATTCACAGAAATTTAAAAATCATTCATCTATAGTAATCAACCAATAATCTAAAGAAGAATCCTCATTTAACAAATTCAAAGGCTTTCAAAACACATTTTTTTTAATTTCATGGTGTAAAAATTTTGATTCCATGTTGATAATGAAAAAACTGAACATATTATTCATCGACGACGACGAAGTAGAAAGAATGAAATTTTCGAGAGTTTGCAAGCAAAGCAATCATCCTACGAAGATTACAGAAGCCACTAATGGTGAAGATGCTTTAGAGAAATTAAAAAGTTCTTCATTATCTCAACTCATTTTTTTAGATTTGAATATGCCTAAAATGAATGGGATAGAGTTCTTGGAGATCCTGAAAGCTGACGAAAGATTAAAATACATTCCAATTATAATTCTATCAAGTTCTGATAATATGCAAGACTTGAAGAGATGTTATGAACTAGGTATAGCAGGTTACATTCTTAAACCTATTCGGTACGAAGATTATAGTAAAAATATCACTACGATGTTAGATTACTGGACAAGTAGTGAACTAGTTAGTTAAATTATGAAAGGAATCGTTTTTACAGAGTTTCTAGATTTAGTTGAGTCTAAATTTGGTCTAGAAACTGTTCAGCAGATCATTGATCAATCTGAACTAGAATCTAATGGAGTGTATACTTCTGTTGGAACTTACAAATTTACCGAAATGGTATCTTTATTAACAAATCTTAGTAATGTTACTAAAATAGCACCTAATGATCTCCTAAAAGTTTATGGGTTACATTTCTTCGATGCACTTGTTAAAAATTATGGCTCAATTTTAAAAACCTACAAAGGACCTATTGAATTATTATCATCAATTGAAGGTCATATTCATGTACAGGTAAGAAAACTCTATCCTGATGCTGAATTACCTCAGTTCGAAACTTTAGAACAAACTGATAATAAAATAGTCTTAATCTACAGGTCTTCTAGATCACTTTATCCATTTGCACAAGGACTTATGGAAAAAAGTTTTGAACATTACGGACAAAATTGCGAAATTCAACACGAACTATTGAAAGATGATGGATCTGAAGTACGTTTTGAAATTCTAAAAAAATGAGTGACTCTAAAATAAAATTACTGGAAAACGCCTTACAAAGAGAACGATTAGCAAGAAAAGCTGCTGAGAAGATTCTTGAGGATAAATCATTAGAGTTATACGAAGCCAATCAAAAATTAAAAAATATTTTAAATGAGAAAGAAACTCATTTAGAAAGTCTCTTTAAAACTATTGTAGATCCTTACATACTAATGGATTTATATGGTAATGTTTTAAAGATGAATGACGCTTCTCAAGATTTCTTTGGTTTCACCGATTCTTTTAATGTTACTCATACTCTTTATAAAGAAGATTACGAATATGCAATGCAATCGTATGCTGAATTACTAGAAAAAGGAAAGTTCAGAAACTTTAGAGCTAGAGTATACAACAAAAAGAAAGAAGTAAGATGGATAGAAATTAATTCTAGTTTGGTTTATAACGAACAAAATGAACCCATTTTTGCCCATGGTATCATTAGAGATATCACAGAAGACCTTATAGCTCAAAAAGAACGAGAAGACCTGTTAAATCATCTTACAATTAGTAATAAAGAACTAAATGATTTTGCTCATGTAGTTTCACATGATTTAAAAGCACCTCTTCGTAGTATGAATGCTCTTGTTACTTGGCTTAACGAAGACATAAGTGGATTAGTAAATGACGAAGACATAAAGAAGAATTTTGAACTATTAATTAAAAAGATCGATAAAATGGATCATTTAATTAATGGAATTTTAAAATATGCAGGTGTAGATAAAGTTGAACGATCTGAACGACAAGTAGACTTAGATTTTGTTGTTAGCGATATTATAGATACTATTCATATCCCAGAACATGTCCAGGTAAAGATACCTGAGAAATTACCAACTATTAGAGGTGATAAATTCCGTTTACATCAACTTTTCCAAAACTTAATAAGTAACGGTGTAAAATACGCTAAAGCGGAAGATGGTTTGGTTACTGTTTCTTATACTGACATGGGAGAGTTTTGGCAGTTTCAAGTGAAAGATAACGGTAAAGGGATTGAAGAAAAGTATCATAAAAAGATTTTTGATATTTTTCAAACCTTAGATGATCATCATAACTCTACAGGAATAGGTTTAGCAATTGTTACTAAAATAATTTCACTCTATAAAGGTAAAATTTGGGTAGAATCTGAATTTGGAAAAGGTGCTACTTTTATTTTTGAACTTCCTAAATAATTTTTTTATCATTTATAAATATGGCTAAACTCCTTTTATAGGAGAAATTTTCTTATTCCAAAAAACACTAGAACAAAATAAATCACTTAGAAATTCATTGTAATTAACTTTACTCTTAATGATACTATAATAAGAAATACTCTAGATTGTTTTTTTTACTTGAAGTTGTATTGAAGTTAGTGGAATAAAAAAACGCTCAACTTTTAAGTTAAACGCCCCTCATAAAAATTCCCCAATTAAGTATAAGTGTTGTGGGGAGAGCAGGATTCGAACCTGCGAAGTCGAAAGACAACGGAGTTACAGTCCGTCCCATTTGGCCGCTCTGGAATCTCCCCGAAATTTTCAAAGAAAAAGCTCCCCTGAAGAGAAGCTTAAATAGTGACCGGGCTGGGGCTCGAACCCAGGACCCTCTCCTTAAAAGGGAGATGCTCTACCAACTGAGCTACCCGGTCATTTTTTCTTAGCGGTTGCAAATATATAACGATTCCTAGTTCGGACCAAATTTATTTACACTTTTTTTCATCTTTTTTTTGAATAAAAAATTAATTATTTAATAATCAAAACTTTACTTTTCATTTAAATATGCTTGCCTAACCTTCTTAAATAAGTTAGATGAGTAAACGAAGTCTACTACAGCTTTATTCTCTGTTTTAAAAATCTCTTTGCTGCTTCCTTCCCAAGCCTTAATTCCATCTTTTAAGAAAACAATTTTATCTCCTATTTCCATAACAGAATTCATATCATGCGTATTGATTACTGTCGTGATTTGATATTCTTCTGTAATCTCTTTAATCAAATTATCTATCAGAATAGAAGTACTTGGATCTAATCCTGAATTTGGTTCATCACAAAACAAATATTTTGGATTCATTACAATAGCTCTAGCAATAGCAACTCTCTTTTGCATTCCTCCAGATAGTTCTGCAGGAAATTTTGGATTAGAGCTTTCTAAATCCACTCGTTTTAACACAAAGTTTACACGATCTAACATTTCGCTTAGAGATTGTTTGGTAAACATCTTTAAAGGAAACATTACGTTCTCTTCCACATTTAAGGAGTCAAATAATGCACTTCCCTGGAAAACCATCCCTAATTCTTTCCTAAACTCACGTTTATCATCAATAGTCATTTCCGTATTTACCTGACCATTGTAAACTATCGTTCCTTTCTCTGGTAAATGTAATCCTAATAAACTTTTAAGAAATACTGTTTTCCCGGCACCACTTTGTCCGATAATCAGATTTGTTTTCCCGGCTTCAAACTCGGTTGAAATTCCTTTTAAAACCTCTGTATCACCAAAACTTTTATGTATATCGTTAACTCTAATCATATTAAGTAAGTAACATTTGAGTTAAGAAATAATTTGAAACTACAATAACAACTATCGTCCATACTACAGATTGTGTACTTGCTTTACCAACTTCTAACGAACCACCTTTCACATAATATCCGTGATAAGAAGGAACCGTTGCAATAATGAAAGCAAATACAATTGTTTTTATTAGCGCATAAACGATTAAATATGGATCAAAATCGTATTGTATTCCCATGATATAATCTGCCTCGTAAAACATATTTGTAGCCTTTCCTGCTACCCAACCTCCGAAGATGGCTAAAAACATACCTAAAATCACTAAAAACGGATAAAAGAATATTGTCGCTAATAATTTCGGAAGTATTAAATAGTTTAATGAATTTACACCCATTATCTCTAAGGCATCTATTTGTTCGGTAACTCTCATGGTTCCGATACTTGAAGTAATGTAAGACCCTACTTTTCCTGCTAAAATAATAGAACAAAAAGTTGGCGCAAATTCAAGAATTACAGAACGTTTTGTAGCAAAACCTATTAACATTTTAGGTATTAAAGGATCGCTAATATTTAATGCAGTTTGTAATGCTATTACTCCTCCGATAAAGAAGGAAATAAAAGCAATAATTCCTATCGATTTTAAACCTAACTCCTCAATCTCTCTAAATAAAGCTTCCCAAAAAACTCTAAATTTTTGAGGAGCTCTAAAGACCTGACCAAGCATCATAAAATACTTACCAACATGCTCGATATAATTCATCTATTCCTTTTTATTCTGCTAATGTACTAAAGAATATTTACTTGGTTAAATTCTGACTTAAGATTAAAAAATCATTAACATAAACGAATAAAAACGCTTTGTTATTCTTGATTTCAGTAATTTTGAAGACAAAATTTTGAATAATGAACCATTATATTAAATCAATAGTATTTCTTCTTATTATTGGCTTTGCAAGCTGTTTCCCAAAAAAAGAAGAAAAAACTACAAATCCTACTAAACCTAAACTTGTCATAGGAATAGTTGTAGACCAAATGCGTTATGATTATTTAACTCGTTTTGAAAAAAAATATGGTGACGGTGGATTTAAACGTTTATTAAAAAACGGATTCTCTCTAGAGAATGCTCATTTTAATTACATTCCAACATATACAGCTGTTGGTCACACTTCTGTTTTTACAGGAACAACTCCGAGTCATCATGGAATTATTGGTAACAATTGGTATGATAAATTTGAAAAAAAATCTATCTATTGTGTTGATGACAACAATTATAAAACTGTTGGAAATGACGGAGACGGTGGTAAAAAATCACCATACAGAATGTTAACTACAACTGTCACCGATCAATTAAAGCTTGCGCAAAATATGCAAGGAAAAACCATTGGTATCGGTATAAAAGATAGATCTGCAATCTTACCTGCTGGGCATACTGCTAACGGAGCATATTGGTTTGATGGAGGAAGTAAAGGACAATGGATTTCTTCTTCTTTTTATATGGATGCTTTACCTAAATGGGTAGCTGATTTTAATAATTCTGGTGTTGCTGATGAATATTTGAAACAACCTTGGGAAACTCTTTATGACATCAGTACATATACAGAAAGTATTGCTGACGATAATAACTATGAGAATACTTTCAAAGGTGAAGAGAAACCTACTTTCCCTCATGATATTCCTAATTTAAGAAGCAAAAACAATAATTATAGTATTATTAAAGCTATACCTGCTGGTAACTCGTTAACTACAGATTTTGCAAAAGCTGCTATAATAGGTGAAAATTTAGGAAAAGGTGAGTTTACAGATTTTCTAACATTAAGTTATTCTTCTACAGATTATGTTGGACATCAGTTTGGTGTAGATTCTAAAGAAATTCAAGATACTTATTTAAGATTTGATAAAGAATTAGAAAGTTTACTATTATTCTTAGACAAGCAAGTTGGAAAAGATAATTATACAATTTTCTTAACTGCAGATCATGCCGCTGTACAAGTACCTAGTTATTTACAATCCGTTAAAATACCTGCAAACTATTTAAGTAGCGGTAAGCTTTTAAACTATGTAAAAAGTATTACAAAACAGTATTTCAATTCTGAAGATTTCATTGAAAATATTTCAAATTTTCAGATCTTTTTAAACAAAGAAAATATTGAAAAGAAAAAGCTTAGTGTAGAAAAAGTAGCTGAGGTAATTAACGAAAACATCATCAACTATAAAGGCATCTATAAATCTGTTACAGCAAAAACATTACAACGTACAGAATTTAACAAAGGGATATTAAACCATTTACAAAATGGTTATAATCAGAAATTTTCTGGTGATGTGTTATTGATACCTAATCCTTCTACAATTATTTATTCGAAGAAAGGATCAACTCATGGATCTGGTTATTCATACGACACTCATGTACCAATAATATTTTATGGAAATGGAATTACAAAAGGTAGTTCTAAAAAGCATTATGAAATTATAGATATTGCTCCTACTATTTCAAATTTGTTAGAGATAGAATTTCCAAATGGATCGTCTGGTAAAATCGTAGATGAAATATTTAAATAAATAAAAGAGCACTTAGGTGCTCTTTTATTTTTTATCTGTGTGACAAACCTCTTCTTTAAAACATTTGTCGGCAGTTCTCCTTTTATTTCTAAAACGAAGATTTCTTTTTCTTTGTACTATCTTTTCTAGATCTGCTACAGTTCTAATATTCTTGTTTGCTTTTCTTAATTTAGTTTTTCTAAGCTTAATCTTTTTTACAGGAACCTTTATAGAATTTAAGTCATTATTAGCAACTTCTTTGTTAATATATTCTACTCCATTAACCTTAGTTACATTTTGTGCTGTATTCTGCTGAATCCCTAAAACTAATACCACTATTAGGGGGATAAGTATGTTTTTAATTTTTGAGTTCATAATAATTAATTTTTATCTAATTGTTATTCTAATTATTTGTAATCAGCATGCTTATTATAGTAGTCTCAGAAACACCAATGAGTTTACAAAAAAGAATAAGTTTTTCTTATAAACAAAAACAATCCCTTATAAATAAAGGGATTGTTAAACAAAAAAAAGATTACCATAATGGTAATCTTTCACTAGAATTCAAATAATTCTATTATATTTTCCAAACATAAAAGTTAATTGCAACTACAAACTTATTCTAACAGGATTAATTTATTTCTTTTTACCTGAAGATTCGCACTGTTGCTTTTTTACGTTCTTAACACATTTCTTTGGATCGTTCTTTCTTTTATTTCTAAACCTAAGCTTCTTTCTTTTCTGAGTAACTTTACTCATTTTTTGTAATGCTAATGCTTCTTTTGAAAGTTTCTTTGATTTTTTAGCTTTCGCTTTAACAGTAACTGTGTTTGAAGGTGCCTGGATTGAGTTTAAACCTCCGTCTTCATCAGACTCTTCGAGATACTCTACTCCATGTTTAACAACTACTTTTTTTTCTTGTGCTATACTTTGTTGGTAGTTAAAGAATAGTAATATGATTACTATCAACTTTAGGGGATGTTTGACAATCATTTTTCGTTAATTTGGGGATATAATAAAGGTACGAATATTTTCTCGTTAAACAATGAACTGTCGATTAATGGTATATTTTCATCGATAAATGGTCGATTTTCTTCTTTAAACAATCAAAAAAATTAAAATTTAACGTTTTTAACCAATAAATAAACCATTAAAAATCAGTTATTTAACATTTATCACTCTTTTCAGCAAAACACTTATTTAGGGTGTTTTTCCTCCTTTTCTTCCTAAACCTCAATACTTTTCTTTTTTTCTGAAGCTTATCTACTTTTCGAATTGCGTCTTTAAAATTGATCTTACGATTTTCATTTTTTACTTTAGAAATTACCTTTTTAATTGTATTTAAATCTTCTGAATTATCATCTTGAACTAAATATTCAACGTTATTTTTAACTTCTACTTTCTGACTAATAACATTTCTAATTCCTAAAATTATTACGAATGTTAAAACTGTTATTAATCTTACTCTTGTGTTCATACTTATACCTTTAATTACACTAATTAAGAAACAGTTCAACTAAAAAAGTCACAAAATCAAATATTGAAAACTTAAATTTGATATGATAACACATAAAAAAAACCGCTATAAAAGCGGTTTAAAATTTATTGTTTTGGAAGAAAAACTTCAGCCATCATACATCGGGCACTTCCACCTCCACAGCCTTCAATTACATCTAAAGAACTTGATATAATTTTACAGTGTTTTTCTATTTTATTTACTTGTTCTTTCGTTAAACAATCGTAGGCAGCTTGACTCATCACTAAGAAACGCTCATCATCTTCACCTCTAACCTGAAGCATGTTACCTGCAAAGTTATTTACCTGAGCTTCTGAAATATCAATTACCTCTTTACCGTCTTCTTTTAAATGTTTGATTACATTTTTGCGTTCCTTTTTATCATCTATAGAAGCCAAACAGATAACAGCAAAAGTTTCAGCTAAACACATCATTACATTTGTATGATATATTGCTTTACGTTCGTCATTTACAGTTTGGTTAGCCGTAAAAACTACAGGTGTATATTCAAAATCTTCACAGAACTCTATAAAAAGTTCTTCGTCTGCTCTTGGTGATAAAGCGCAATAGGCTTTCTTATTTACTCTATCTAATAATAAACTTCCAGTACCTTCTAAGAAAACTTGTTCTTCTTCAGCAGAAGTATAATCAACAACATTTTCAATTAAAAAACCTTGTTCTTCAAGAGTTTCTAAAATATCTTCTCTTCTTTCTAATCGTCTATTTTCAGCAAACATTGGATACAATGCTACTGTTCCATCTTGATGAAAAGATATCCAGTTATTAGGAAATATAGAGTCTGGCGTGTCTGAATCATCAGTATCAGAAACAACAATTACGTTAACTCCGTAACTTCTTAGTTTCTCTACATAATTATCAAACTCTTGTTGTGCTTTTGCGTTTACAGTAGACGGCAATACATTATCTAAAACCTTCTGGTAATAGTTATTAACCGCTGTTTGTTCGTTCATCCTAAAACCAATAGGACGAATCATTAGAATCGTATTGGTAGTTTGTTTCATAGCAGCAAAAGTAACTCATTTTGGTTTCTATTCTGCTATTTGTTGAAGAAGAAAATCTTACTTTCTTTGATTCTTTTGTTTTTTCTCTAAGGCTGCTATTCTTTCCTTTTGAGCTAACAATAATTTAAAAATCTCCGATTGTCTTTTTTCATACTTCATTGAAGTAATAATCACCTTATTGCTATTCGGTTTTCTTTTTAACTTGATATTCAAAACATACTCTGGTCTAACAGATTCAAAAATATTATTTCTCAACTTGTTTTTAGACTCAATTTCAGTAGTGTTTTGACTTGTTAAATTTTGGACATTCAGCAATAATATCCCCAGTAATACATAGTAGATTTTCCCTTTAATCATACCCTCATAAAAAATGTTCACGTTTAAATATACTTTTTTTCATTTAGAATTAACATTTGTTAATAGTAAAATACGCTAATAGAGCTAAAAAAGGAGATAAACACCCTATAAATGAGCATGTTTCACTCAAAAAAAGCTTTCTACACCTATACTTTAATAAACATTTATATTTGCAATTCATTATATAATTTGTTTATGGTTGTAGAAGATTTAGTCGGCGAGTTTTCAGTTATAGGTTCTAATCAAAATGAAGGTGAAAACGAATACAAAGGAACACTTTCAATTATTTTAGATAGTAATAATAGAATTATCGCTAATTGGCTAATAGGGAAAGAACAAAAACAAACTGGATATGGATTTTTTAATGACAATATACTTGTAATTAATTTTCAATATTTAGATGATGATGAATATGTATACAAAGGTGTAGTAGTTTATAGATGTTTAAATAAAGATATTTTGGACGGATTTTGGTCTGAAGAATTGGGTGATCCTAAATTCTTAGGTTACGAACGTTGTTTTAGAATACAAGTAGATGCACAAACTAATTGTTAACTTATTTTTTCACAACAAAAAATCCTTTGTAGTAAACAAAGGATTTATAATATCATATATTAAAAATATTATCTTTTGTTTAAAGTCCATTCTTTAAATTGATAAAGTTTCCTTGTAATTCTTGCTCTTGTAAAAAGTCAATAGCTCTAGCACTTCGCATTCCTGATTTACAATACACAACGACTGGTTTAGATGTATCTATCTCAGAAAAACGATGTGGTAATTCACCTAAAGGAATATGTTGTCCTCCAATATGATGTTGTTCACGCTCCCAATTTTCACGAACATCTAACAAGTTGTATTTTGTTTTATTTTCGTTTAAATCTACTAACGTTATTTCATCTTCAATAATAGTAACTCCACAAAATGCTTCATAATTCTCATCTAAAACAGTGACTTCAGATCTTTCAGTTTTACTATAATTTAGTACTAATTGACGCATAGTCAACACATCTAATACTAATAATTTATCTGAAAGCACATCACCTAAACCAATTATGATTTTAAGAACTTCGTTTGCTTGTAAACTTCCTATAATTCCTGGTAGAACTCCTAAAACACCAATTTCAGAACAATTGGGAACGTCTTTAGGATTTGGAGGTGTTGGATACAAACATCTATATGTTGCACTTCCTTTGTAGTTAAAAACACTTACTTGACCTTCAAATTTAAAGATAGAACCATAAACTAAAGGTTTATTAGTAATTATAGCAGCATCGTTAGATAAGTATCGAGTTTGAAAATTATCACTTCCATCTACTATAATATCATATTGTTTGAATAATTCAATCGCATTATGCTTTGTTAACTGCTCTTTATATATCTGAAAATTAATAAAAGGATTCAATTTTGATAATCGATTTGCTGCAGTTTCAGCTTTTGATTTTCCAACATCATCAATGGTATATAAAATCTGACGCTGTAAATTGGTTTGATCTACAACATCATCGTCAATAACACCAATTGTTCCTATTCCTGCTGCAGTTAAATACTGTAAAACAGGACATCCTAAACCTCCTGCTCCAATGACTAAAACTTTAGCTTGTTTTAATTTTATTTGTCCCTCTTCTCCTATCTCTTCTAAAATAAGATGACGATTATATTGTTTTTGTTCTTCTCTAGTTAGCATTATTCTTTTATACTTTCTATGATTTCTTGTAGCGCTTTTTTGGCTTCTGGTAATACAGGCAGTAAAGGATAAATATGTGGCATTTTAGTTCCATCTATCAATTTTACATCTACCTCTTCTTTTCTCATTTTCTCTACTCCGAGTTTAGCATCTGGATACATAATATCGTATGCTCCAATATACAGTTCTGTTTTCGGAAAGTTTCTGAAACTTCCATATAAAGGAGAAATGATTTGATCTTTTAAATCTAAACCATTAGCACACATTTCTTTTGCTGAAAGAATACCTTGTATATTTAACATTGGATCTTTAGCTGCTATATTTTCTATTTCTGGATTTGACATACTTGCATCAAATACAGGAGTAATTAAAATTAACTTGTTAGGTAGTTCACCTTTATTTTTAAGGAGTCTTTGTATTAAGGTCATTATTAAATTTCCTCCTACAGAATCTCCTATTAAAGTAATTTCTTGTGACTTAAAGTTTTGTAAAGCTTGTTTGTAAACAGCATCAATATTTTTACAAATCTGATGAATCGTAGTTTCTGGTGCTTTTGGATAATCTATTAACCAAAGTTCTTTAGCAGTTTGTTGAACAATTTTTTGAGTGGCTTTCCAATGATGTTCTGCTGGACCTGAAATAAATGCGCCTCCGTGAATAAAAATAACCAATCCAGAAGTTTTGATTTCTTTATTCTTAACCTTATGGATTATAGTTTCATTTATTTGCGCTTCTTCAACAATAAACTTTTTAAAGAAATTATTCGGTGGTAACTTTTGATCTGACTTTCTTAACTTTTTATAATCAATAGGATTCTTTGAAAATATCTTTTTAATTCCCATCAATCGTATAATTAAAAAAGTAAGACTTCTTAGCATTTATGAATTGTTTTTATTCTTGTTAATTGGTATTCGTTACAGCATTTATCTTTTCCCATAAATCATTAAAATAATTTACTGAAATCTGACCTTGACTTGGTCCGTCTCCAAATCTTACAACAACTATATTTTCACTTGGTACAACTGCAATTATTTGTCCGTCATTTCCAAGAGCGGCATAAGTATCTTCTGGTGCATTTGTAGAAAGTGGACTCAATGTAATCGTTTGTAAACCTGGATACACAATAGAAGATTTCCCGTTTAACCAAGTTAAGTAACCATAAGACTCATTTATATTTTGAGAAGTAGTTGTCATTCTATTTACATAGCTTCCGCTAATTACATTATTTCCTCTCCAAACTCCTTTAGCAGATAATAATAAACCAAAACGAGCTGCATCTCTTCCTGTACTCCAATATATATTTTTACTATCTTCTTCTATCCATTCACCATTCATTCCAATTACCGATTCTAATCTTTGATCAGTAAAAGCATTGTAAGAAAGTCCTGAAACATTTTCAATTACATTTTTTAAAACTGTAGCTGTTCCTGTATGATAAAACCATTGTCTACCTTCATCAACTCTATATCTAAAACAATTAGGCGTATAACAATTCAAATTAACGTCGGTTCTAAAACCGGTTGTCATTGTAAGGTTATTTTTAATGGTTACTAGATTCTCTTTTTCCGGAGGTAAGCTAGTCCATCCTATACCTAAATGATCAGAAGTTTTATCGGAAACAGTTAACAAACCTTTACTTTCTGCTATTCCTACCAAACTTGCTGTTAGTGTTTTTCCTGCAGAAGCCCAAAACCATCTAGATTCTTGTGTAAACGCTCCTCCATTATCAAAGTTGGTTCCCCAATATTGTTCAAAAACTATTTTTCCTTCTTTTAATACTATAAATGCTCTCGTATCAGAATCTTCTAAAAAAGAATATAAATCTGGTACCTCAGCAGTATTCCATCCTAAACTTTCTGGAGTAACAGTTTCCCATTCACTGCCATCGTTTAATGGAAAGTAGTTCACATTACCAAACGTTATTTTAGCATCATTACAACCTAACAGAAATATAATGAAGAATATAGATGCTATTGTTATTAGTTTTCTCATTACTTATGGGGATTTAAGAATAGTTAGCTAATTTAGAAACAATTTATCATTAATAATATTGTAACTTTTAACTAAAATGTTCCCAATCTTTCCAAACTACTTCCAAACCTTGATCTTTTAACATCGTAGTTATCTCTTCTGTACTACGTTCATCTGAAATCTCAAACTGCTCTAAAGACTGAGGTTCAACAGCATATCCTCCAGGATTTGTTTTCGATTCCGCACTCATAGAAGTGATTCCTAATTGTACAATATGATTTCTAAAGATTTCATTTTCACGAGTAGAAATAGATAATTCTACATCTTCATCAAATAAACGATACGCACAAATTAACTGTACCAAATCAGCATCTGTCATTTCTACTTTAGGTTCTAAGCCTCCAGAATGTGGTCGTAATCTTGGAAAAGAAATGGAATATTTTGTTTTCCAGTATGTCTTTTGCAAATATTTTAAATGCAAAGCAGTAAAGAAACTGTCTGCTCTCCAATCTTCTAACCCGAATAAAGCTCCTAGTCCGATTTTATGGACTCCTGCTTTTCCCAAACGATCAGGTGTATCTAGTCGGTAAGAGAAATTAGACTTCTTCCCTTTCGGATGATGTTTTTTATACTCTTCTCTATGATAGGTTTCTTGATAAACTAAAACTGCATATAATCCATTTGCTATCAATAACTCATATTCATCTTGATCTAAAGGTTGCACTTCGATAGTAATATTCGAAAAATGTGGCTTTATTAATTGAATTGCATTATTAATATAATCTACACCAACAGTACGATTCGCTTCTCCTGTAACTAATAAAATATGATCGTAACCTTTATTTTTTAAAAACTCTACTTCTTTTAAAATTTCAGCATCTGTTAATGTTCGCCTTGGAATTTTATTTGTTAGACTGAATCCGCAATAGGTACAAATATTTTGACATTCGTTACTTAGATACATCGGAGCATACATTTGAATTGTATTTCCGAAGCGTTTTTTGGTTAACTGATTACTCAACTGAGCCATTTGCTCAATATAGGGTTTTGCAGCTGGTGAGATTAAAGCTTTAAAATCTTCTAAATCTCTTTTATCTGAAGCCAAAGCTCTTTCTACATCAAGAGATGATTTAGAAAGAATGTCTTTCATTACTGAATCCCAGTCGTAATTATCGAATATGTTTTCGAAAGTGTTCATTATTTTATTCTTAATGAATTCTTTAATCTTACATTTTCTTTTTCTATTGATCAAAAAAGAAACAAAAAATCTAGTCGTATTAGCTCTTCCCTCATAAAATCTCATCCTCGAAACTAAATGAGAAGAACTCGATTTGCTCAAACAGCTTTTCATTTTTTACGTTTCTTTCGGTGGATTTTATAGTTTGATCTAAATATGACATTTATACTTATTTAAATTCGTCATTGCGAATGAAATGAAGCAATCTAAAACTTTTAATTGAAAGATTACTTCGTCATTCTTCCTCGTAATGACGACAAACATTAACTCAAAAACGAAGTTAATGGGCTACTTGCTTCTGCATGCTTTTTCACTGGCGCTAATTTTGCCTCGTAAGCTATTCTACCAGCTTCAACAGCCATCTTAAAAGCTTTTGCCATTGCTACCGGATTTTGAGAAACTGCTATTGCAGTATTTACTAAAACTGCATCTGCTCCAACTTCCATAGCATGAGCTGCATGAGAAGGTGAACCTATTCCTGCATCTACAACTACAGGCACATTAGATTGTTCTACAATAATCTCTAAAAACTCTAACGTTTTTAATCCTTTATTACTTCCAATTGGCGCTCCTAATGGCATTACACATTGTGTTCCTACCTCTTCTAATCGCTTACATAAAACAGGATCGGCATGTATATACGGCATTACTATAAATCCTTTTTTCACTAATTCCTCAGTTGCTTTTAATGTTTCTATAGGATCTGGTAATAAATATTTTGGATCTGGATGTATTTCTAATTTTACCCAGTTTGTTTCTAAAGCTTCTCTAGATAATTCAGCCGCAAAAACTGCTTCTTTAGCATTTCTTACTCCAGAAGTATTTGGTAATAAATTAATTCGTTGATGATTTAAATGTGTTAAAACATCATCTTCCTCATTTTGTACATCAACTCTTTTAAGCGCTACTGTTACTAATTCACTTTCACTTTCTAATAAAGCATCGCGCATTAATTCTGAAGAACTAAATTTTCCTGTTCCTGTAAACAAACGTGATGTAAATGTTTTATCTGCTATTTGTAATGAACTCATAATAATTAGTTAGTTGTTTGTATCTAATTTAAAAACTTGCTCTTGTGAACTTCCTGCTTTTAAAATTTGATGAAATTTTGAAATGGAATTAAAATCTTTAGTTATTTCTCCTGATACTGCTATACCATGAATATTTGTTTCTAATAATGCCGATACATCTTCTAAAACAATTCCTCCAATGGCAATCACAGGAGTTTCTGTATTCAACTCTTCTAAAAGTACTTGATAACCTGCCAAACCTAAAGTCGGACTTAAATTTTTCTTTGTAGTTGTATATCTAAAAGGTCCTAAACCTATGTAATCTACTTTCTTTTCTAGTAAAGTTTTACAATCTTCTAAAGTATTTGCAGTTCCTCCTATAATGAATAAGTTTCCTAAGTATTTTCTCACTTCAGCCGGACAAGCATCTGTCTTTCCTAAATGAACTCCATCTGCTTTTACTTCTTCTGCAACTTTATAATGATCGTTTATGATTAATCTCGTTTGAAAATGACTCGTAATTTCTCTTGCTTTTTTAGCAGTTTCTAGAATAACCGCTTCTGTTTCATTTTTCAAACGAAGTTGTACCCATTCTGCTCCAGCTGTACAAGCACTTTGAATATTTTGTAAATGTGCTACAGGAGTTTCTCCTTGTGATATATATTGTAATTTACTTATCATTTGTTTTAGTTGTGATATCCTAATAATGTTTTGTTAGAACTCAATACTTTTTCGATGTAACGTTTTCCTTTAAAACATGATTTTACTAACGGATATTTTAAAGCAATGTAACTTGCAATTGCAGAAGATAACACACAACCGCTTCCATGCTTTTCAAATATTTTAATTCCTTTTTTAGGATTGAAAGGGTGTGTTTTCCCTTCGTTTGTGTATAAATAATCTACTCCTATCTTCTCAGGATGATGTCCTCCTTTTAAAAATACATGAGTTTTCGACTGAATATGATGTATCGTTTTTTCAATCGTTTTATCTTGATATAGATTTTGAATCTCTTGATAATTTGGAGTAATTAAATAGACCTTCTCTAAAATTTTATCGAAATCACTTTCACTGAAATCATTTTGAAACACAAAACCTGTAGATGATTTTAAAACCGGATCTAAAACAATTTTTGCTTCTGAATTTAATTGTAAAACCGTATCTATAATTTTAGATAATTTTTGCCAATCTTCAACAATTCCGATTTTAACAGTGGCAATCGAAAAACGATCAAACAAAACTTGAATTTGTTCCAAGATCGTTTCAATATCAATCCAATCACATTTCAGAAACTCTTTATCATTTTGAATTGTATTAGCAGTACAAACTGATAATCCGTAACATTTTAATTGCTCAAATGTTTTCACATCTGCGGTTAAGCCTGCTCCGTTTGATGGATCAAAACCTGCAATTGTTAATATGTATGGTCGTTGTTTCATTTATTATTTCAGTCATTACGATCGAAGTATGAGAGAAGTAATCTATTGTTCGATGAAAAGATTACTTCGTTTCACTCGTAATGACATTATTTAATTTCTTTTATATTGATCTTTTATATCTTCAAAACTTTTTATAGGATCTTCCGTATTCCAAACACCACCAAGCACACCAATACCTTTATAACCTAATTCTAATACTTTAGGAATTGTATTTGCGTTTACTCCACCCATTCCTATGATTGTTTTTTCGATATGGTTTACATCAAAACCTCTTCCTTCGTATCCTTGTTTAGATATTGAAGAAAAAACTGGGCTCAATAAGTGATAATCAAAATTGATTTCGCAAGCATCTAAAACCTCTGGTTCATGAAAAGAACTACTTACCTTAAAACCTTCAGACATGTATAAGGAAACATAACCTTCTAATTTTTCTCCTAAATCTAATCTAGGTTGTTCTTGAATATGAATTCCTTTCAATACAAACTCAGCACATAAATCATGAAACTGATGTATCATAATTTTTTGATAATGCTCTGTATTTATTTCTTTTAATAAACTTCTATATCCTTCAATATCAAAAGAAGGCTTTCTTAAATGCAATATTTCTAAACCATTATCAAACAGTTGATTTAAAAGTATTGCTTCATTTTCTAACTCTTTTTCTGAAGTAAGTACTATTAGCATTTTCAGTTATTAGTGGTAAAATTATCAGTGACCAATTTTTGATCACTGATAAATGTTTATTGTTTTATAAATATACTTCAGAACCTTTTTGCTTGAACTCTTCAGATTTTTCTTTCATTCCTTCTGCAATTGCATTTTCAGCTTCTAAATCTTTTTGAGCTGCATAATCTCTAACTTCTTGAGAAATCTTCATTGAACAGAATTTCGGTCCGCACATAGAACAGAAGTGTGCAATTTTAGCTCCTTCAGCAGGTAATGTTTCGTCGTGATATTCTCTAGCTAATTCTGGATCTAAACTTAAGTTAAACTGATCTTCCCAACGGAATTCAAAACGAGCTTTACTTAACGCGTCATCTCTATGTTGTGCTCCTGGATGTCCTTTCGCTAAATCCGCTGCATGTGCTGCTAATTTATATGTTACTACACCAGTTCTTACATCATCTTTGTTCGGTAAACCTAAGTGTTCTTTTGGTGTTACATAACATAACATTGCTGTTCCGTACCAACCAATCATTGCTGCTCCAATTCCTGAAGTAATATGATCGTAACCTGGAGCGATATCAGTAGTTAATGGTCCTAATGTATAAAAAGGAGCTTCACCACAAGCCTCTAATTGCTTATCCATATTGGCTTTAATCATATGCATTGGCACGTGACCTGGACCTTCAATGAAACACTGTACTTCGTGTTTCCAAGCGATTTTAGTTAATTCACCTAAAGTTTCTAATTCTGCAAACTGTGCTTCATCATTTGCGTCTGCAATACACCCCGGACGTAAACCATCTCCTAAAGAGAATGCCACATCGTAAGCTTTCATAATTTCACAAATCTCTTCGAAATGTGTGTACAAGAAACTTTCTTTATGATGCGCTAAACACCATTTTGCCATAATTGAACCTCCACGAGAAACAATTCCAGTAATACGCTTTGCTGTCATTGGAACATAAGCCAAACGAACTCCGGCGTGGATTGTAAAATAATCTACTCCTTGTTCAGCTTGTTCAATTAATGTATCTCTAAAAATTTCCCAAGTTAAATCTTCTGCAACACCATTTACTTTTTCTAATGCTTGGTAAATTGGCACCGTTCCAATTGGTACTGGTGAGTTACGGATAATCCACTCACGTGTTTCATGAATGTTTTTCCCTGTAGATAAGTCCATGATATTATCTGCTCCCCAACGACAAGCCCAAACTGCTTTTTCTACTTCTTCTTCGATTGAAGATGTTGTTGCTGAGTTACCAATATTTGCATTAATTTTCACTAAGAAGTTACGACCTAAAATCATAGGTTCTGCTTCTGGGTGATTTATATTTGAAGGAATTACTGCTCTACCTCTAGCAATTTCTTCTCTTACAAATTCTGGAGTAATTTTTTCTGGAATACTAGCACCGAAATCTTGACCTGGATGTTGTTTCGCTAAACGTGTCATTTCATCTATACGCTGATTTTCACGAATTGCCACATACTCCATTTCTGGAGTAATCATTCCTTGTTTTGCGTAATGTAACTGTGTTACATTTTTTCCTTCCTTAGCTCTATACGGCTTATTTAAATGATTAAATCGTAAATGATCTAAGCTTTTATCATTTAAACGTTCGTTACAATATTCTGAACTGAACTTATCTAACTGCTCTACATTTCTTCTATCTAAAATCCATTGCTCACGAATACGCTCTAAACCATTATGAATATTGATTTCTTTTTCTGGATCGGTATATGGTCCTGAAGTATCATAAACAGTTAACGGTTCATTTGGAGTACGAGCTTTTGTCATTGAATCTACAGTATCATTCAATGAAATCTCACGCATTGCTACGTTAATTTGAGGATGTAATTTACCTTTTACATAAATCTTTGTAGAATTTGGAAAAGGTTTCCTTGTAATTCCATCTTGTTTTGGAGCCGTATCTTTTTTCTTCATTGTGAAAGGTGTTTGTTTTATTATTAGTTTATCCGCCTTGAGTAGATCTTATGATTAATACATTATCATTTTCAGACAATGTATGACTTTCCCAATCAGACTTTTTTATAATCGAGTTGTTTATAGCTATAGCAATTCCGTTAGATTGAATTTGTAACGTTTCAATCATTCGATCTATAGTAGTTTCTTTTGAAAATATTTTGCTTGTGTCGTTTACTTTTACAGTTATCATATAAAACTAATTAAAGCAAACTCTAGAAATAGAAGATATACACATATATAAGTGTATACTAAAGTTAAAATAACTTTTCCCTCCGCTGGTATTAACCAAATCAGGTTCTAAGGATATTTCTCAAACTAGTAACCTAGCTACTCCTAAAGTTTATACTACAAATATAAGGCTTTATTCTTCAACTTAATAATTAAAAAAACTTCTTACCAATTATTCATACACTTATGTCTTGATTTTATACTCTAAAGGTATTATTACGCTTTTCATCTAACTCTTTTCTGAAATTTACAACAACTTAAACCTTAAATCATAAATATCATGTCAAATCAAACTGTAACTGACGAAAAAACATTAGTAGGAGGATGGACTCCTTATGGACCTGTAACTGCTGAAGACAGAGCTATTTTCGATGAAGCTTTAAACGGATTTGTAGGTGTTCATTACACACCAGAATCAGTTTCTACTCAAGTTGTTTCAGGAACGAATTATCGTTTTAAGTGTAATGCTTCTGTGCCACCATCTGAGGTTGTATGGGAAGCAATTGTTGAGATTCACCAACCATTACCAGGACAAGGTAAGCCTCATATTATATCTATTACAAGAATATAATTGTAAAAAAGCCAATTAGAAGTTTCTAATTGGCTTTTTAATTCTATAACTATTTATTATTCTTTAGTCTCTTATTAAAGGTAAAGTAGAACATCGTAATAAACCTTCTTGCTTTGCAATTTCAGCATAAGGCACCTCTTCTACGGTAAATCCTTTTTCTCGTAACCATGTATTTAATCTAGTAAAGTTTTTCTCAGATATAATTACATCTTCAGAAATAGAAAAAATATTACTATTCATATTATACATTTCTTCTTTAGAAATTTCAAACACATTTTCTTTACCAAAAAAATCTACTAACCATTCGTATTCTTTTTCTACTAAGAACCCGTTTTTATGTAGAATTGCTTTGTCTTTTCCTATAGGTTGAAAACAACAATCTAAATGCAATGCATTTTCTTTTGGATCTGTATTTGATTTTCTTAATTCAAATGCTTTAACAATTTTATCAGGAAATAACTCCTGTAAAGCAATTACAGCATCTGTATTTGTTCTAGCTGTAATATACTCAGAATAGTCTGCACCTGAATAGGTTCCTATAAAAATATAATCATTCCACGGCATTACATCCCCACCTTCAACATGACATTCTTCTGGTAATTCAATTACATTTTCTGGATCTACTTGAGCAACTACATGTTGTATTGCTTCGTATTCTCTTCCTCTATCAGGAAGAATATTAGCTTTCACTAATTTATTATCAATAACAAAAGCAATATCTCTAGAAAAAATTTGATTGTAATCTTTTATAACTTCAGGACGAAATACTTGAACATCATATTTTTTAAATACTGCAGCAACAGCTTCCATTTCCTGAATCATATCTTTTTCTATTGGATATGTTCCTGCTAAAACATTTTGTTTACTTTTAGGATCGTAACAATCTTCAGCTTTTGGAGTTGGACCATTGCTTTCTGCAGTTCCTAAAACTACTGCTCTTAATCTAGAAATTTCGTTTTTTACATTTAGTTGTAACATATAGCAAAAAAAATGTCATTCTGAGTTCAACTTCAGAATGACATTATATCATTTTAATTGTTTTTATCTTTTATTGATTTTTACGAAAGGGCGATAGTTCTCACCAGTGTAAACTTGACGAGGACGACCAATTGGCTCTTTACGTAAACGCATTTCTCTCCATTGAGCAATCCATCCTGGTAAACGTCCTAAAGCAAACATAACTGTGAACATTTCTACTGGAATATCCATAGCTCTGTAAATAATACCTGAATAGAAATCTACATTTGGATATAATTTTCTTTTTACGAAATAGTCATCACTTAAAGCTTCTTTCTCTAAACCTTTAGCAATATCTAATACTGGATCTTCAACTCCTAAATCATCTAATACTTCATCAGCAGCAACTTTGATGATTTTAGCTCTTGGATCGAAGTTTTTGTATACTCTGTGTCCGAATCCCATTAAACGGAATGGATCTTCTTTATCCTTAGCTTTAGCCATGTATTTCTTAGTATCTCCACCATCTGCTTTGATTCCTTCTAACATTTCTAAAACTGCTTGGTTAGCTCCACCATGTAAAGGTCCCCAAAGTGCAGAAATTCCTGCCGAGATAGATGCAAATAAACCTGCATGTGAAGAACCTACTACTCTTACAGTAGAAGTAGAACAGTTTTGCTCATGATCTGCATGTAAGATTAATAATTTATCTAAAGCATCTTTTACGATTGGGTTTATTTCATACTCCTCGTTTGGCTTTTCAAACATCATTTTCATGATATTTTCAACATAACCTAATTTACGAGAACCGTAGTTTAACGGTAAACCTTTGATTTTACGCATAGACCAAGATACTAATACTGGGAATTTACCCATAATCTTAACTATAGCGTTATACATTTCTTCTTCAGAATCTACATTCACAGAAGAAGGATTGAATGCTGTTAAAGCAGAAGTTAAAGAAGATAATAATCCCATTGGGTGTGCATTCTTTGGAAATGCATCAATAATCTTCTTGATATCGTCATCTACAATTGCGTTATCTAAAATATCGTTGTAGAATTTATCTAACTGCTCTTGTGTTGGTAATTCTCCAAAAATTAATAAGTAAGCTACTTCTAAGAAATCAGCTTTTTCAGCTAATTCTTCAATAGAATAACCTCTATAACGTAATACACCTTCTTCTCCATTTAAAAATGTAATAGCACTTTGACAAGAACCTGTATTCTTAAAACCTGGATCTATAGTAATTACTCCACCTGTAGCTCCTCTTAATGTTTTAATATCTATTGCAACTTCATCTTCCGTTCCTTTTATAATCGGAAATTCATAAGTGTTTTCGCCAACTTGTAACTTCGCTATTTCTGACATTTTTATATTTGATTTATTAATAATTGAAATGATGCACGAAGATACCATTTTTTAAAGTATATAAAAAATCTTCAACTATAGATTTTAGATATCTGAATAATAACTTTAGTTTATTTATTTTTTACTAAAAAATGGATCTCATTGTTTTTTTAGTCTAATGTTTTTAAAAAACATTACGTTAAAATTATCGTAAAAGTAAGTTTAAATATTATCAAAACTATCAAATTGGTTAACCAATTTTAAAATTTAATAATACTTTAATTTAAGGTAACAAAAAAGGCCTTGGTAAAACCAAGACCTTCAATATTTTTTGAAAAGAATTTATTAGATTTTAAATGCTTTTGTTTGTGGGTAATATGCCACATCACTTAATTCTTCTTCGATTCTTAATAATTGGTTGTACTTAGCCATTCTATCAGATCTTGAAGCAGAACCTGTTTTAATTTGCCCTGTATTTAATGCTACTGCTAAATCTGCAATAGTATTATCTTCAGTTTCTCCTGAACGGTGACTCATTACAGAAGTATATCCTGCGTTATGTGCCATATTAACAGCTGCAATAGTTTCTGTTAAAGTACCAATTTGGTTTACCTTAATTAAAATTGAGTTTGCAATACCATTCTCAATTCCTCTAGATAAACGCTCTACGTTAGTTACAAATAAATCGTCTCCAACTAATTGTACTTTATCTCCTACTTTTTCAGTTAAATATTTCCAACCGTCCCAGTCGTTTTCATCCATTCCATCTTCAATAGAGATAATTGGATATTTTTCTGATAATTCAGCTAAATAATCAGCTTGTTCTTTACTTGTACGAACTTTTCCTTTATCTCCTTCGAATTTTGTGTAATCGTATTTACCATCAACATAAAATTCTGCTGCAGCACAATCTAAAGCGATCATAATTTCATCACCTAATTTGTATCCAGCATTTTTTACAGCTAATGCAATTGTATCTAAAGCATCTTCAGTTCCATCTAAAGTTGGAGCGAAACCACCTTCATCACCTACTGCTGTAGATAAATTTCTATCGTGTAACACTTTTTTAAGGTTATGGAAAATTTCAGATCCCATTTTCATTGCATGTGAAAAGCTCTCAGCTTTAACAGGCATTACCATGAATTCTTGAAAAGCTATTGGTGCATCTGAATGTGATCCTCCATTAATAATGTTCATCATTGGAACAGGTAAAGTATTAGCACTTACTCCTCCAACATATCTATATAAAGGCATTCCTAATTCGTTAGCAGCTGCTTTTGCAACAGCTAATGAAACACCTAAAATTGCATTTGCTCCTAATTTTGATTTATTTGGCGTACCATCTAAATCAATCATCATTTTGTCGATTAAGTTTTGTTCGAAAACTGATACTCCTAATAATTCTTGAGCTATTATTGAGTTTACATTTTCTACAGCTTTAGCAACTCCTTTCCCCATATAATCATCTCCTCCATCACGTAACTCAACAGCTTCATGCTCTCCTGTAGAAGCTCCTGAAGGTACTGCTGCTCTTCCTAAAACTCCATTTTCAGTAGTTACATCTACTTCAACTGTAGGATTACCTCTAGAATCAAAAATTTGACGTGCGTGGATGTTGATAATAATACTCATCTTTTTATATTTTAGTTATTTTGGCTGTAGCTAATTTACAAATGCTACAGTATTTAAGGTTGATTTTTACTTAATTTCTACGAAATCGTTTTATTCTGATATTGGTAATAATCGTGAATCTAGTAGTGCTGCTTTTCTATGACCAGCTGTGGCTAAATAGGTTTTATCTTGAGCAAAACTCATAAACTTCTCTACTGATTCATGTTCTACTAGCAGTACATAATCCCATGTCTCATCTACAGGACCAATTACAAAATTCTTGCTACTACCTTTGAATAAAACTTTACTTCCGTATTTTTTGATACAAGGAAGCGTATGAATCATATATAATTCATACGCCTCTTTACCTGAAATTTCTTGCTTAGGTTTTATTATTTCTAAATTTGTATAATCTGCAACTTCTTTAAACTTTAACAAGTTGAGCATTACTATTTTTCCTTTACCTTGGTATTTTAAATAGAATTCTCTTCCTGATTCTTGAGTTACATCTATATACCTTTTCATAGAAACAACTATTTAACTTTTTTAATATTCTCTATGAATTGGTCAAATAAGTATTCTGAATCGTGTGGTCCAGGACTAGCTTCTGGGTGATATTGAACAGAAAATACATTTTTACTCTTCATTTTAATACCAGCTACTGTATTATCATTTAAATGTACGTGAGTAATTTCTACATCTGCATGTGCTTCTGTCTCCTCTCTGTTAATCGCAAAACCGTGATTCTGTGAAGTAATTTCTCCTTTACTTGTAATTAAATTCTTTACAGGGTGATTAATACCTCTATGTCCGTTATGCATTTTATAGGTAGAAATTCCATTAGCTAAAGCAATTACTTGATGTCCTAAACATATACCAAATAATGGTAAATTCTTTTCTATAACTTCTTTTGCTAAATTTTGAGCATCTACTAATGGCTCAGGATCACCAGGTCCGTTTGAAATGAAATATCCATCAGGATTCCACTCTTGTAAATCTGAAAACTTAGCATTGTAAGGGAAAACTTTAATATAAGTATCTCTCTTTGCTAAATTTCTTAATATATTTTTTTTGATACCGATATCTAATGCTGCAATCTTAATAGATGCATTCTCATCTCCAACATAATATGGTTCTTTGGTTGATACTTTAGAAGCCAATTCTAAACCTTCCATGTTAGGTACACTAGCTAATTGCTCTTTAAGTTTATCGATATTTTCTGTATCAGTAGAAATAATAGCATTCATTGCTCCATTTTCTCTAATGTAAGATACTAACGCTCTTGTATCAACATCTGAAATTGCAACAAGATTATGTTTTTCAAACCAATCTTTTAAGTTACCATCAGAATCTACTCTAGAATGTTCAAAACTAAAGTTTCTACAAATTAACCCAGAAATTTTGATTCCTTCAGATTCTACTTCTTCGTCATTAACTCCATAGTTACCTATATGAGCATTGGTAGCAACCATTAATTGGCCATAGTAAGAAGGATCAGTAAAAATCTCTTGATAACCTGTCATTCCAGTATTAAAACATATTTCTCCAGTAACTGTACCTTCTATACCGATAGATTTACCGTAAAAAATTGTTCCATCTGCTAATAAAACAAGAGCTTTCTTTCTAGTTGTGTATTTCATGTTAAAAAAGTTTGTCAAAAATAGTTTAAAAAAAAAGGATAAACAATTACGTTTATCCTTTATTATAATTAAATGCTAAGCATCTTATTCTTCTTCTTGTGAAGATTCAACATCAGCTACTGGTGCCGCCTCAGCTTGTTTAGCTCCACCACCACGACGACTACGACGAGTTGTCTTCTTAGCTTTCTTACTATTAGGATTGTATAATTCGTTGTAATCAACTAATTCTACCATTGCCATAGGAGCGTTATCCCCTTGACGATTTCCTAATTTGATGATTCTTACGTAACCACCTGGTCTATCACCTACTTTTACAGCTATTTCTTTAAATAATTCTGTAACAGCATACTTATTTCTTAAGTAACTGAATACTACACGACGATTGTGCATATTCTTTTCAGCTGTACCATTATTATCTGCTTTAGCTTTAGTGATTAAAGGCTCGATATACTTACGTAATGCTTTTGCCTTTGCTTCAGTAGTGTTAATACGCTTGTGCTCGATTAATGAACAAGCCATATTAGCTAACATAGCTTTTCTATGCGCAGTTTTTCTACCTAAGTGGTTAACTTTTTTTCCGTGTCTCATGACCTTTAGTTTTAGACTAACATCTTGCTCAACTCACTTTAGAGGAGCAAAATATGCTAACCTTGATTAATTTAATCTCTATCTAATTTATACTTTGATAAATCCATTCCGAAGCTTAAGCCTTTATTGTTCACTAACTCTTCTAATTCAGTTAATGATTTTTTACCAAAGTTTCTGAACTTCATTAAATCACTCTTATTGAATGATACTAAATCTCCTAATGTATCTACTTCTGCAGCTTTTAAACAGTTTAAAGCACGAACAGATAAATCCATATCAACTAATTTCGTCTTTAATAACTGACGCATGTGAAGTGACTCCTCATCATAAGATTCAGTTTGTGCGATTTCATCTGCCTCTAAAGTTATTCTTTCATCAGAGAATAACATGAAGTGGTGGATTAAAATCTTAGCAGCCTCTGTTAAAGCATCTTTTGGATTGATAGATCCATCAGTATCAATATCGAAAACTAATTTTTCGTAATCAGTTTTTTGCTCTACACGGAAATTTTCAACTGCATACTTTACATTTTTAATTGGTGTAAAGATTGAGTCTGTAAAAATTGTTCCTAATGGAGCTCCTGATTTTTTGTTTTCTTCAGCTGGTACAAATCCTCTACCTTTTTCTATAGTAATCTCAGCATTAATCTTTACAGATTTATCCATGTTACAGATAACTAAATCTGGATTTAACACTTGGAAACCAGAAATAAATTTCTGTAAATCACCAGCAGTTAACTGCTCTTGACCTGAAATTGCAATAGTAACTGTTTCTCTATCTGATTCTTCGATTTGCTTTTTGAAACGAACTTGTTTTAAGTTTAAGATCATTTCAGTTACATCTTCTACAACACCAGTAATAGTTGAAAACTCGTGCTCTACTCCATCTACTCTTAAAGATGTAATTGCAAATCCTTCTAAAGATGATAATAATACTCTTCTTAAAGCATTACCTACAGTTAAACCAAAACCTGGTTCTAATGGTCTGAATTCAAATCTACCTTTAAAATCAGTAGATTCGATCATGATTACTTTATCGGGCTTTTGAAAATTTAAAATCGCCATTTATTTTTCTTCGTTTTAATTGTTATCCAGTTGCGCGGTCCGTAAGTTTGAAGAAGAACAAACGGACCCTTTGGCTGGACACCAATATGGTTATAATTAATTTATTATTTAGAATATAATTCTACGATTAACTGCTCCTTAATGTTTTCAGGAATCTGTAATCTTTCTGGAGCCTTAACAAAAGTTCCAGATTTTTGTTCTGCGTTCCAAGTTAACCACTCGTATACAGCGCTATTTGAAGCTAATGCATTTTCGATAGCGTCTAAAGATTTAGACTTTTCTCTTACTGCGATAACATCTCCAGCTTTTAATCTGTATGAAGGAATGTTAACGATATCTCCGTTAACAGTAATGTGACGGTGAGAAACTAACTGACGAGCAGCTCTACGAGAAGTAGCTATTCCTAAACGGAAAACAGTATTGTCTAAACGAGATTCACATAATTGTAATAAAACCTCACCAGTAATACCACCAGAAGCCTGAGCCTTCTTGAATAAGTTACGGAATTGACGCTCTAATATACCGTAAGTATACTTAGCTTTTTGCTTTTCCATTAACTGTACAGCATATTCTGATTTCTTTCCTCTACGTTTAGCATTACCGTGTTGCCCTGGAGGATAGTTTCTTTTTTCGAAGTTCTTATCATCTCCGAAGATCGCTTCACCGAATTTACGAGCGATTTTAGTTTTTGGTCCTGTATATCTTGCCATTTCTTAAAATTTAAGCAGGGATTGTGAATTAAGGCGTACTCCTTCGACAATCAAATTTCCTACTTTGTTAAAATATAATTATACTCTTCTTCTTTTAGGTGGGCGACATCCATTGTGTGGAATTGGAGTTACATCAATGATTTCTGTAACCTCGATTCCTGAGTTATGGATAGATCTGATAGCAGATTCTCTACCGTTACCTGGTCCTTTAACATACACTTTTACTTTGCGTAAACCTGCTTCTTTAGCAACTTCAGCACAGTTTTCAGCTGCTAACTGAGCAGCGTAAGGTGTATTTTTCTTAGACCCTCTAAATCCCATTTTCCCTGCAGAAGACCATGAAATTACATCTCCTTTTTTATTAGTCAAAGAGATGATAATGTTATTGAACGATGCAGTGATATGAGCCTCACCTGTAGACTCAATTACTACTTTACGTTTTTTAGTTACTTTAGATTTTGCCATGATTCTTTACTAGTTTAGTAAAAATAACCTAACGATTATTTTTTCTTGTTTGCTACAGTTTTTCTCTTACCTTTTCTAGTACGAGAGTTGTTTTTAGTTCTTTGTCCTCTTAAAGGTAATCCAAGTCTGTGACGGATTCCTCTTTGACAACCGATGTCCATTAAACGTTTAATGTTTAATTGAACTTCTGAACGTAATTCACCCTCAATAGTGTACTTTCCAACTTGCTCACGAATAGCTGCAATTTGATCATCGTTCCAATCTAGAACTTTTATGTTTTCGTCTATGTTAGCATCTGCTAAAATATCTTTAGCTCTGCTTCTTCCTATACCAAAGATGTATGTTAAAGCGATTACACCTCTCTTATTCTTTGGAATATCAATACCTGCGATTCTTGCCATAACTAACCTTGTCTTTGTTTAAATCTAGGATTCTTTTTGTTAATTACATATAACCTGCCTTTTCTGCGTACAATTTTACAGTCGGCACTTCTTTTCTTTAATGATGCTCTTACTTTCATCAGTGTGTTTTTTTAATATCTGTAAGTAATTCTTGCCTTAGTCAAATCATAAGGACTCATTTCTAACTTTACCTTATCTCCTGGTAAAAGTTTGATATAGTGCATACGCATTTTACCTGAAATGTGTGCCGTAACAATATGTCCATTTTCTAATTCTACACGAAACATTGCATTAGATAATGCTTCTGTAATAGTTCCGTCTTGCTGAATTGCTGGTTGTTTAGCCATATTACTTTAATGATTTTCTATTAGTATTACCTGTTTTCATTAAACCATCGTAACGACTGTTTAATAAATATGAATTAATTTGTTGAATTGTGTCTATTGCAACACCTACCATAATTATTAATGAAGTACCTCCATAAAATAGCGCCCAGTTTTGAGTAATTCCAAACTTCATTGCTATTGCTGGTAAAATAGATAAACCTGCTAAGAATAAAGAACCTGGGAAAGTAATCTTAGATAAAACTGAATCTAAATGATTAGCAGTTTCTTCACCTGGCTTATATCCAGGAACAAAACCGTTGCTTCTCTTTAAATCTTCAGCCATTTTATTTGTAGGAATAGTTATCGCTGTGTAGAAATAACTAAATACTATAATCAATAATGCAAAAATCAAATTATACCAAAATCCACTAACATCTCCTAAACTAGATAATGCTGTATATTTTTGACTTAAAGTGATTGGTAAGAACATGATTGCTTGAGCAAAGATGATTGGCATTACACCAGCAGCATTTAACTTTAATGGTATATACTGTCTTGCTCCTTCAACATCTTTAATGTTTGCGATAGCAGTTCTTCTTGCGTATTGTACAGCGATCTTACGAACAGCTGTTACAAGTAATACTGTTAATAATATTACAACAAACCACACTAATACTTCAATTAAAATCATCATTATACCACCACCTCCAGCGTTTGTAGTTTTGGCAATAAACTCTTGCACAAAAGCAGCTGGGAAGTTAGCGATAATACCTACCGTAATTAAAAGAGAAATACCGTTACCAACACCTTTGTCAGTAATTCTTTCTCCTAACCACATTGCAAAAATTGTTCCTGCAGTAAGTAATATCATTGAAGATAACCAGAAAGTTGCTCCTCCAATTAAGAAAGCTGATTCAGGTAATCCCATCTGAGTTTTAATAAAAGTAATGTACGTAGGCCCTTGTACTAATGTAATTAATATAGTTAACCAACGTGTAATTTGTGTAATTTTCTTACGTCCACTCTCTCCATCTTTTTGTAATTTCTGTAAATAAGGAACAGCAATTCCCATTAACTGAACTACAATCGATGCAGAAATATAAGGCATAATACCAAGTGCCATTACTGACGCTCTAGCAAATGCCCCTCCTGTAAACATATCTAATAAACCTATAAGTCCTCCTGAAGCATTATTTTTTAACGCTGATAATTGTAATGGATCTACTCCAGGTAATGGAACTGCAGACATAAATCGATATACAGCGATTAAAACAATAGTTAAAATTAATTTATCTTTTAACTCTTCTATCTTGAAAATGTCTCTTAAAGTGTTTATAAAGTTCATTGTTTTACAGGGGTTATAAAGTTACTGCCTCACCTCCAGCTGCTTCGATTGCTGCTTTTGCTGTTGCTGTAAATTTGTGTACAGTAATATTTAATTTAGCTTTTAATTCACCACGTCCTAAAATCTTTACAAGATCATTTTTACGTGCTAATCTATTTTGAACTAAAATTTCCATATTTACTGTATCAGTAATTCTTCCGTTTTCTACTAACTCTTGAAGTTTGTCTAAGTTTACACCAACATATTCTTTACGATTAATGTTAGTGAAACCAAACTTAGGCACACGTCTTTGAAGTGGCATTTGCCCTCCTTCAAATCCGATCTTTCTAGAGTATCCTGAACGAGATTTAGCTCCTTTATGTCCTCTTGTAGAGGTACCACCATGTCCAGATCCTTCTCCACGAGCAATTCTCTTCCCGCTTTTAGTTGATCCAGCTGCTGGTTTTAAGTTATGTAAACTCATTTTATTATCTTCTTATTTAATTTCTTCTACAGAAACTAAGTGTTGAACTTTATTTACCATACCCAAAATTGTAGGTGACGCATCATGCTCTACAGTTTGGTTCATTTTACGTAATCCTAAGGCCTCTAACGTTCTCTTTTGATTCTTAAGGCGACCTATTTGACTCTTTACTTGTGTAACTCTAATCTTACTCATCGTCTTAATTTTTATCCGTTAAATACTTTCTCTAAAGAAATACCTCTTTGTCTAGCTACTGTTTCTGCACTACGTAATTGTAATAATGCGTCAAAAGTTGCTTTTACAACATTGTGAGGGTTAGATGATCCTTGAGACTTCGATAATACATCATGTACTCCTACTGATTCTAATACGGCACGTACTGCACCACCTGCGATAACTCCGGTACCATTTGAAGCTGGTTTAATAAACACTTTTGCTCCACCGAATTTACCTTTTTGCTCGTGTGGTAATGTTCCGTTTAAAAGAGGAATACGAACTAAATTTTTCTTTGCATCTTCTACTGCTTTAGCAATTGCAGAAGAAACATCTTTAGATTTACCTAATCCATGTCCAACAACTCCTTTACCATCACCTACTACTACGATAGCAGAAAAACCGAATGCTCTACCTCCTTTAGTAACTTTAGTAACACGTTGAACTCCTACTAATCTGTCAACAAGCTCTAATCCGCTTGGTTTTACTCTTTCTACGTTTTTATATCCTAACATAATATAATTTCTTAAAATTTTAAACCAGCTTCTCTTGCAGCGTCTGCTAACACTTTTACTCTACCGTGGTATAAGTAACCGTTTCTATCGAATGCAACAGTTTCTAATCCAGCTTTAACAGCTTTTTCAGCTATTGCTTTCCCTACTGATGCAGCAGCTTCTGCTTTAGAACCAGATGCAATTTCTTTATCTCTAGATGAAGCAGATGCTATTGTAACACCGTCTACATCATTTATTATTTGAGCATAGATTTCTTTATTACTTCTGAAAACTGATAATCTTGGTTTTTCAGCTGTTCCAGAAACAACTTTTCTAATTCTATACTTTATACGTTGTCTTCTTTCAAGTTTTGATAATGCCATAACGCTAATTATTATGCAGATTTACCTGCTTTTCTTCTAATCACTTCACCTACAAACTTAACTCCTTTACCTTTATATGGCTCTGGCTTACGGAAAGAACGAATCTTTGCTGCAACCTGTCCAACTAATTGCTTATCGTGAGAAGTTAATTTAACGATTGGGTTTTTACCTTTTTCAGATACTGTCTCAACCTTTACCTCTGGCGCTAACTCTAAAACAATGTTATGAGAAAATCCTAAAGCTAAATCTAATTTTTGACCTTGATTAGATGCTCTATAACCTACTCCAACTAATTCTAACTCTTTAGTGTAACCTTTGCTAACACCTTCAACCATGTTATTGATTAAAGCTCGGTATAAACCGTGTGCAGCTTTGTGTTCCTTACTATCTGATGGTCTCTCTAATGTTAAAGTACCATCTTCAATCTTTAAAGTAATATCAGAAGTTAACTTTTGAGTTAATTCTCCTAACTTACCTTTTACTGTAACCACGTTATCGTTTACTTTAACTTCAACACCTTGTGGTAATGTGATTGGGCTTTTACCTATTCTACTCATCTTACAAAATGTTTAATATTAGTAAACGTAACATAATACCTCTCCTCCAACATTCTCTTGACGTGCTTTCTTGTTAGTCATCACACCTTTAGAAGTTGAAATAATTGCAATTCCAAGACCATTTAATACTCTTGGCATTTCTTTAGCACCTACATACTTACGTAAACCTGGTGTAGATACTCTTTGAATTTTTCTGATAACTGGCTCTTTTGTTACACGGTCGTATTTTAAAGCTATCTTGATAGATCCTTGAACAGAATCATCTTTAAATTGATAACTTAAAATGTACCCTTGATCAAAAAGAATCTTAGTCATCTCCTTCTTCAATTTTGAAGCTGGAACTTCAACTACTCTGTGTCCTGCAGCGATTGCATTTCTCACTCGAGTTAAAAAATCCGCGATTGGATCTGTATACATACTAAATTAATTTCGGTTTTGGTTTTTAGCAGCTTCTGTTGTCCCTACGAAATTCGTAACTACTAAACCTGAAACCAGTTAATACTTATTTATCTTGCTTTCTTAGACAAACTTTTGCTTGCTATTGTTCACAACAAAGCGCAATTTACCCTCTGAAAACAGTGTGCAAATATACATAAAGTTTTCGAAAAAAAAAGGCTTTTATTAATTATCAGTTTGACTATTAATTTATTGGTGTTTTTTGATGAATTTTTTAATCATAAAAAACATGTTATTAAACATAAAATATTTTTAGAATTAAATCTTTTTATTTTTCATTCCAAACAAAAATCTTATCCATTTAAAAGGATATATTAAAAGTATGTAGGATAATGTGATCAATATTAATGACGAAGTAAATAGGATAATTATTTTTGAAAAGATATTTGCCTCTAATCTAATGATATAATAACCTAAAACAATAATAATTGTTTGATGTAAAATATAAAAAGGGTAAACTGCTTCATTTAATTTACTAAGTAATTCACTTTTTTTATTTAAAAAGACTTGGCTATAACCTAATATTGTAATTATAGCTGACCATGATACTAGAGAAGAAATAGCATACCACAATCTCCATCTGTTATCTAAGGAAACGTAAGGTTTTATAATGTTTCCTGGGATAAAATAATAACAATAAAATAATATTGTAAAAAAGATAAGCAGTTTAAAATTGAGTTTTCTTTTATTCAATAACAAATTCCATAAATCTCCTGTACTTGTTATTACAATTCCACTGAAAAAAAAGAAACCAAAATATAGAGTAGATGATGGATTGATAAAGATTTTTGAATCACTTAGAAAAAATTCTTTTGTGGCTAATCTGATAATAAGTAATACCAAAACCCAAGAAATAAACCCATATTTTTTAGTATTATTTATTATCCATTTTTTTAGTTTAATACTTGCATTTGATCTTATAAATAAAATAAAAGGTATAAACACAATTGACATTAAAAACAAGTTCTCTATAAACCATAAATGATTCACATTGAATTTTAGCACTAAATCAGGATAAGCATTTAAATATGATTTATAGCTATCTAAAGATTCAAAAAAAGTTTGTGGAGGAATTATCAATAAAACTCCAAAAATTAAAGGGATCAAAAGTCTAAGCATTCTTTCCTTAATAAACAAAATACAACTTCGCTTTGAAAAGGCGAAAATAGTACCTACACCAGAAATAAAAAATAAAAGAGGAAGTCTAAATTGTTCAAAATACACCATAGTATCATCCAATATTTTACTATGAGTTTTATTCATGATATGAAAATCATCACCATTAAATGGCATTAAAACATGGTGAAGAAAAACAGCAAAAACTGAAATCACTCTCAACCAATCTAAATCGAATCGTCTTTGTTTTGACATTTGAAATATTTTAAAATTCTAGTCAAAACTAAATAGTTAGAAAACGATACAATTTGATTTATAAAGGTTTGGGACAAATAACATTAGATTTGTAATTAGTAACAAATATAATTATTACGAAATTTGACTATGTACTATTAAGGAAGTGTTTCTTCATTTACAGATTCAGGATGATATTCATCTTTTAAAGATAGTTTAAAAACATTGGCAGTAGTATTATACCAAAATGCTTTCCAGCCACTCCTAAACTCCCTAATATTATTAAAAACGGTCTTGCCTGTTTGACGATGAATCAGCTTTATCAGTAAACGACCCTCGGTACGTGTCATCTTCTTTATCTGATCCGTTAACTCCTCCTCCAAATACTTCTGAACGCGTTTAACATATTTGCGCTTCTTTCTCTTTAAGTATTCTTTTATTTTTTGTGGAGTTAATTTTGGGATAAAAAAAAATCCGATTAGTAGTATTACTAATCGGATTTTGTTTAAAAGAAAGGCGACGACCTACTCTCCCACCAGT
>NZ_CANMAX010000009.1 GCF_947495995.1 uncultured Tenacibaculum sp. | reverse complement strand
TAACTATATTACTACACCCTTTATTATCAACAACTTCTACAGCATATGTATTGGCGTTTAATCCTGAGAATGTATGTGTACTTCCAGTAACATTAATGAAAGCTCCACTATCTAAACGAACTCTAAACGGTGCTTCTCCACTTGTAATGTTTACAGCAATAGTTCCATTGCTTCCTGTATAACATGCAACTGGAGTAGCTGTGAAAACTACTGGATCGGGATTTGGTACAATAATTTCAAAAGGTGTACAACCAACTGCATTGACTGTCATCCTAACATTATCAATAAAGTTACCAACTGATAAACTTCCAGAAGCAGTTGAAATTGCTTCAAAAGATATAATAGTTGTAGTTTGTCCAGCTGGAACAGTATATGACCCTGAATATGAACCCCATGCAGAAGTTCCATCCGACATTGTTTGTGTAAAATTTGGTGTTGCTAAATCTCCTCCAATTCTTACTTCCGCTACATCGACACCACCTCTACCTCTATGATCTACAGACCAGTTGATCACATCACCAGGTATAGTACAAAATTCTTGATATAAAGCTGATGGTAAATTTGCATTTAATTCTGCAAAATAATCTCCATCAGAAGCTGGTACTCCGTTAAATCCAGATCTCCAAATTTCTAGACGATTATCAGAAGCTGTACTATCCCAACCATCTAATTGATTTTCATCTATAATTCTGAAAGTAGTAATTCCTGAAGGTACTGTTTCAAAACTTCCATTTGTGAATGGATCAGTAGAACAACCACATTCAGTACAATTATTTGAATCTCTTACACTTACAGTATATGTTCCAGAAGCTAAACCTGAAAATATTGTAGATGATTGCCAAGTTGCACCGTTATCAATACTAAATTCATAAGGAGGCGTTCCTCCTGTTGCTTGTACAGTAATAGACGCAGAGTTTGGTCCTGTACAATTTGCTGAAGTTGTTATAGTACCAGTAACATTTATAGGTGCTGGTTCTGTTATAGTTACATCTCCTAAATCTAATTCACAAACTATTGATCCTGAAGTTTCTCTGATTCTTACGTTGTGTGTTCCTGCAGAAACTCCAACAATTCTAAATGGATTATCAGCTGTTGAGGACCAACTCGCTCCACCATCAATTGAATATTCATAACTTCCTCCGTTGAAATTATTTGCTTGAATCGTAATCGTTCCATTATTAGAATCGTTACAATCTAAATTTGTACTACCTGTTACACTTCCTGTAAATTCTCTATTTTGTCTAACTCTTACTGTAAAATCTCTAGGGCATGCTCTGTCTGCTCTAACTGTAAAAGTGTGTGTGGCTGGATTTACATTTGTAAATACATTCGATGCCTGAGCTGGACCTCCATCTATACTATAAGTATAAGTTAATGAAGGTATTGCTGGTGGATTTAATGTTACTGTAGCAGTTCCATCACAATTATAATCAACTGTACTAGGAATATCTGGAATTACAGGGAATGGATCAACAACTATTTGTGAAACAGGTGAAGCACATCCATTTGAATCTCTTACAAATAAATCATAAGTTCCTGGCCCAACATTGTTAAAGATAGTTGAGCTTTGCCAAGTTGCTCCATTATTAATACTATATTGATAACCAGTTCCTGAACCACCTGTTGCAGTAGTAAATGTAATTCTACCATTTGGTTGTGTACAAGTTGCATCTGGATCTAAAACTGCAGAACTTGAAGGTGCAGATGGATTATCTATATTTATAGGTCCAACTGTATAACTACAAACAGCTACACCTTTTGTTGCTCTAATTGTAATTGTATAATTTCCAGGTGCTAAAGCTGTAAAAGTATTTGACGTTTGGAAAGTTGTACCTCCATCATCGCTATATTCTAAAGTATATCCTAATAAACCTGGAGGTGTATCAGTATTTATTGTAATTGTTCCATCTGTATTTCCAGAACAAGTAGCATCTGTATGAACTTCTGAAAATTGTAAAGCATCCTCTAAATTTACTACTACTGGATTTGCTATAAATGAACAATTATTTTCGTCAACTACAAGAAACTCATAAGTTCCTTCACTTCCTATAGGAATACTAAATATAGTATTTGTAGAAAAACCTTCAAAAGTAGTTGCGTTATATGTTGTTGGAATATCTCCAATTGTTGGGTAAGAAATAGCTGCTTTAGTTGCAGTACCTGCTGGTGTATAAGACCATAAAGCAAAAGTGTAACCTGCTGCTCCTGGTGTTCCACCACTTGGATTTATTGTAATTTCACCATTTGTACAGTCTATATCTTTAGTTTTTACTACTGTAAGATTTAATGCTGGTGGAACTGTAAATGCTGGTAGAGTTTCAGAATATGTACAACTATTTGTTGTAGATGAAACTTCAACTGTATAAGTTCCTGCTGCTGTAATAGGGAAAGTTCTTGAACGATCTGTTGTTGGTCCGAATGAACTTACTAAAGATCCTCCACTTCTAATCTCATAAATATATGGTCCCGGAGTTGTAGAATTAATTTGAATATTAATTTCTCCAGAATCTCCTGCACATAAAATCGGCGCTGTTGTTACATCAACGTCAATGTCAATTTCGTTAACTGCTTGGTTTGGATAAGGGAATACACAAGAAATTGCAACATTTCTAATGTAAACATCATAGTTTCCTGCTGTAGTAATTGGGAAAACATTTGAAGTTTGGTAAGCTCCAGCTGCTGGCGCTGGATCTCCTGCTGGCACAACTGCATATTCGTAACCAGCTGGCACATTATTTATTGTAATGCTTCCGTCTACAGAACAAATAATATCTTCTGTAACTATCGTAGGATTAACCGTTCCTTTAAATACATTAAAATAGTAACGCTCGAAACAACCTCCTGGCTCCTCAACAATTAATCTATATTCTCCTGCATCAGAAAAAGTTCTTGTTGTACTGTTGGGATCAGTTGCAACATCTACCCAAGTACCTCCAACATCTGGACATGTACTATCTAAAGTAGCTGGTCTTGTAGATGTTAACACTTGCCATGTTACTGTCGTTGGTGAAGCTACTCCTGTTGCAATTGAACGAGAATCTGCTGCTCCACATAAATAAATTTCTGCTAATTCTAAAGCTGGATCACTAACACAAGTTACAACTCTATCTGCTGAAGCAACTAAAGGATTTGTTCCTGAACCAAATGGTCCAACTACAAAAGTTTCGTCAAAAGGTACACAAGCAGCTGGCGCTCCTGGTGGATTTGTTTTAGTTACTGTATATGTTCCTGTTGATGTAACAGTTATAGTTCTAGTTGAAGCTTCATCTCCTGAAGCAATAATAGTACCAGAACCATCTCTCCACTCATAGTTACCAAAACCTGCACCTGCAGTTAGATCTACTGAAGAACCACATAACGCAACATTTTGAGAAAAAGCATTACAACTTGTAATATCTACTAAAAAGTTTGTAGAACCTGCTATACCAAAATTACATGCATCAATTCCTGACACACTTGGTTCGTCATTTACGACTACTCCACCAGTTCTACCATCATATCTTGCAAAAGCCTGATTTTCTACAATGTTAGAACAAACATCTGTTAACAAACTACAATCTGTTACCACTTGTACATGGAAACGAATATTGTGCACCGCACCACCTTCTTCAACTAAAGAATCATCTATTTCAAAAGTTAACTCTCCCCTAAAACTATTTGCTGCTGATGGCGGATCGTAACTTGCTAATGTTACACCTGTTGGCGTAACTACATCTGCTGGAACTAAATTTACGTTCCTTGGTAATCTATCGGTAATTACTGTATTGATTGCATCATCTGTACCTGTATTTTGAAAAGCAACGTTATACCATAAATCACCTCCTAAACCTACTGTTGCTCCAGCTAAATCTGTACCTGCATTATCATCTACTGTTTTGACCAATTGAATGTCTGGCTCAATAATTTCAATAGCCATTACATTTAAAAAAGGAAAATAGGCATCTTGTGCCGTAGTAAATCTTACATCAATTGAAGTTTGATTATTAGTAATAATAGTATTGGAGGGATTTGATAATGTAAATTGGTCAATATCAAAACCTAAAGTATTTGTACTGGCAGGCCTTCGTGCTGTAACAAAATTACCATTTTGTGTTACAGAACTATTAAAAAAGTTATTTGAAGGATTATTTCCTGTTGTTATATCAACAAAATTACCTGCTTGATTTCTAATTTGAAAACTATCTCCTGTAAATGGTCTATCACCTTCTAAAGCAGCAGTTAAGAATTGTGCTCTTACTGGACCTGAAGGTATCGTTGTAAAACCTGAGAAAGTTACATCTGTATTGTTTGTTCCATCAATAGTTGAAAAACCATCAAAAACAGAAATATTTTTACTTGATTCAGTTTCATTCTCATAAATAACAACCATTACCCAACCTGCAGATGAACCTAAACGTTGATTTGTATCATCTAATCCAATAGTTGCTTTTATGTTTGCTCCGAAATAATCTCCATTTGGATTTGAAAGCCCTTGTACTAAAGATGTTACATCTTTATAACATACATAAGGTAACTGATCACTTTCTCCATCATCAAAAATTAATTCTCGAGCTGTAGCATCAAACTTATCTGCAACAAGATCCTGATAAGGCTGACCAGGTAATTTAAATTTTATCTCATTGAAATCATCGTCCCTAGTGTTAATCCCAGCACTTTCTTCACTCCAATTATCATAAGGGTAAATTGCTGACCAATACAATCCTGCATATACTACTCTAGAACAGTTTGGTAAATTTAAAGATGACATACTAGAAGAAAAGGTATCCCCACTACCTGCTATTCCCATTACATCATCAATATCAATATAACCTAATTCAAAATCAGTGTTTACGTTTCCACCGAAATTGAAATCATCATTCGGTCCGATTACAGACGCAAAGAATGGATCATCAATACTTAAAATATTGTTACCCACAAAAGTAACATTACCTCGAATGTTAATTCCACCAGCACCTAACCTATCTGCAAAAGGTGTATCTACTAATTTTTTCCTGACAAATGCTTCGTTAGCTTTCGCATTTCTTTTAGCCAAAGGAATTTTGGCCGAAACTTTTTTGTTATCAAAAATGTTGCCTTTGTCTTGGGCAGACAAAAGAGCGACATTCACAATAAATGCTATTAATAGAAGTAATTTTTTATTCATCTTTGGGGATTTATTTCTTTTATAAAAAAATTATAATCAAAAACTTATAACACTAAAATCGGGATCACTATAAATATAATGAAATTTTACAACATAATTAAAACTTACACTTTATCTTAATTATCTAATATGAATTAGACTTTTTCTGTCGTAATATTTTCCTTTAAAATTATTGTTATAAAGATTTAAAATTTCTTTTCTATCTTGTGTTTTATGTAAATAAATATGTCTATTTCCTGTTTTTGGATTGATAAAATATCCTGGTTTGAAACCGTCTTTCTCTAACTCGTCTAATAATCTATCGGCATAAGGCTTTTTAGAGAATACTCCAATTTGCATGTAATAACCAGGCTCTAATCCTTCTTCTAAACTCATCGTTTGAATTCTAGCTCTAGGTTGAGTTTTCGGCACTTTATACGTCTCACCTTCAGGACCTAAAGTAACTCTCATTACATAAACTCTGTCTTTAGACGAAGAGCTCGTATTGTTTGTCGCAGTAATATCTCCTAGCCCTCCACCAGTATCATCATCACTTTCTGCTGTATTTTTTATCACTCCATTAATCTCTTCCATTTGTTTTTCAGCATCTTCTTCCTTAGCGTGTCTATCTATATAAACTACATAAACATTATACTTAGGATCTCTTACATAACGAGCTTTTACTTTCTTCCTGTTATTTCTATTATACTGTTTAACGCTCTTTTTATTATTATATTTTTTAACTTCTTGCTGCGCTCTTTTTAAAGATTTAAATTGCTCAATAGCAGTATAATACATTGTTCCACCACCACCTCTTTCGGTAACAGTTTGTTCTCTCCATGGTTTAGCAGATCTTCTTGGTAAAGATTGATCTCTAGCTTCATTATCTGGAGTAGTTGGTACAACTTCTTTAATTATTGTAGTTGTGTTCGTATTTGTAGGTTGATTTTCTAATTTCTTTAAAATTTCATCAACCTTCTTGTTTAAAATATCGATAGAATCTTGAGCTATTCTTATTTCATCAGATAAATCATTATGTTCTTCATCTTTATATTCTTGCTCTCTTCTTTCTATTGTTTCTTTTTGTCTTCCGCCTGGTAAATTTACAAACACATTACCTCCCGGTCTTTTAGAAGATCTACTTCTACCTAATCTGTAAATTAAACCAACTTCATTTGTACCGCTTAAGTTTTCTTGTTTTTCATATGAAAAACCTATTGATAATCTTTTGTTTAAATTGATACCAAAACCTGCATTTAACCCAAATAATTTATCATAACCTACTTTTAACCAACCTACTTTCGGTAAGTCAGCTAAAGCTGTTGCTGCAAAAGAAAAACCATCTACATTTGTTCTTCTTGCTATACCTAAACCTCTTATCGTAGTTCCAGCGAATAAACCAGTAGTATTTTTTAACCTGTGAGTATATGCTGCGTGAGCTGAAATTGTTTTATCTCCGAAAGATGTTACAAACTCACTTGTTTTTAAATTAAAATCACCTAAATTCTCAAAGAATAATCCTACATCAAAATTCCCAAAAGAAACTGTCGCTGCTGGTTGAAAAACCACTACAGGGCGATCTTGATAATTATTTATTAAAGGATCTGGTGTGTTGGTAAGTACTCTTGGCTCATCTAAACTTCTTCTACTATAAAAGAAGTTAAAACCAAAAGTTAATTTTGTTTTAGCATTTAAATCAATTTGGTAAGCATAGTTTGCCATCGCACCAAAATCTTTAAACACTCCTATTTCTTGTTGAAAAACTGCAATACCAGCACCAACGTTTGGTTGCATTTTTCCTGAATAACTTAATACATGTAAACGTGAAGCATCTTCAAATTCGATATTAGAGCTTCTGCTGATAGCTTCAATTGTTGAAGTTTCTCTATGCAATAATGAGAAAGTTGGAACTGTCATAAAGTTATTAAACTTCATAAAGCTCCTTGATGAAAAACCATTATATGAATCTTCACTAGCAATACTCGTTTGAGTATACGCTACTGAATTCATAAGTACGCATAGTAGTAATAAAGTAATTTTCTTTACCATATATTATTGCAATATAGAAATTGTCCCCGCTTTTATTAAGTTGTTTTCTCTAATAACTCTAAAATAGAATAACATCCCATCTTTAAAATTATTATCCATCGGCCAATTATTTTGATAATCGGTCGTATTTAAAACTTCTTTACCTCTTGAATCATAAATAATTACCTGCACATCTGTTTGAAAAGCAAATCTGTTAGGTAATTCCCATGTATCGTTAATTCCATCTCCATTAAAAGGAGTTACTATGTTTGGAATAACTAATTTCCCATCATCTTCTACTACATTGATTTCTCGTTGCGCTCTACATCCTCCTACTGTTCCAAATAACGTAAATGTTCCTAAAGTATTTACGTCTAATGTTTCATTACTAGATAGTAAGTTTCCTGCTGCATCAAACCATTCGTAAGAATCTGCTCCACTTGCTTCTAATGTTATTGTTTCTCCTGGCTCCAAAACTGCCGTCGACGATGGACTCACTTCTAAAACACTATCATCAAATTCTACTACATTAACCTCGGTCACATTATTTAGACAACCAAAACCTTCATAAGTCACACTATATGTTCCAATTTCGTCAATTACAACTGTACTTGGATCTGTAACAGTTAATTCTGCTCCGTCTTTAAACCAAGTATACACAAAGCCTGGTTCTATATCTATGTTAAATGTAATTGTCTCTCCCGGACATAAAGAATTAGAAACCGAAGATGAACGAATTTCCACTCCTGTCACAGTTAACAAAACATTTACAATATTAGAATCTGAAGAAATTGTTCCAACTGAAGCCGTTAAAGTATATTCTCCGTTATCGTTATACGAATTCACATCTAATTGTTCAAACGTCGCTCCAGCTATTGGATTCCCATCTTTATTCCACTGGAAGTTCAAACTAGAAACCTGATCTGAACTTAAATCATATTCATTACCATCACTTCCTAAGGCTCTTACTCCAACTATAGACAATTGAGTTTGCTCTATACCACATTCAGCATAATCTGTACTTGGTCTAATCTCAACATTAAAACCTACAGCATCTACAATTGTATAAATATCTGAATTTCTTGAAGTCGGACATGTACCTGAATTATCTGTAACTTCTATAAAATACTCTCCTTCTTGAGTAGCATTTGTTGAAACCTGATTTCTTGCAGGTAATGGTGCTCCATCTCTAAACCATTGAAATGTTGGTGATGAAGCTGTATGTGTAACACCTAACTCTATCGTTTCTCCTGGGAGACGAATTCTTGTTGCTGGTGGATTTAAATTAATTTCGAAATTTGCCCCAGGTCGCTGTTCTACAGTAACATCTTGTGATCTGCTTGTACAACCACTTACTTCTATTTCTAAATGATACACACCAAACTGATTACTTGTTGGTGTTGTATATCTAGGTGTATAATCTGCTAAACCTGTGATAAGGTTACCATCTTTAAACCATCTATAAACAAACGAACGATCATCTATACTAGAAACTAGCTCATAAGTTTCATTAGCACAAATTTGTATGGTATTAGCTCCTTCTATCGTTAAACTCGATGGCGCTACTTCTGTAACTGTTAAAATATTAGATTGCAAACCAGAAGTTGTTTGTGTACAAGCTCCTGCATCAACAGCTGCATAATACCTACCCGGTTCAGTAACAGTAAAAGAAGATCCTGTTTCTCCTGGAATTATAGTAAAACCTGCTCCCTCCTCTTTAAACCAAACATATGTATAATCTGGATTAATTACATTAACGGAAACTGTTTCTGGTCCTCCACACAGTACTAAAGCATTACGCCCATTTAAAATTAAATCTTCAGTTGGTCTATAAAAAGCATCAAAAACGTTAGAAGCTGGACCCTCCATTGCTGGAGAACTAGACACAATTCGTATTCTATAATTTTCACCATATGTTCCTTCTGGTAATTGAAAACAAACATCAGTGACAAAAAACAAATCATTTGCATCTCTAACCTCTCTTAAATTAACTACTCCCGATGTAGTGAAATCTCCATTAGAATCTGACAATTGTAATGTAAAAACGTTACCTGCGTCAAAAGACATACCTGAAAATGTAAAATCGATACAAAAACGATCGTTACCTGCCTGTGCACAAGCAGAATTACCAAATTGTAATGTTGGTACATTTAATGTTTGTGCATATGAATAACCACTATGCAATAGACATAGCAGTACAATAAGTATTATTGTAGATGTATTTTTTTTACACTTATACATAATAGGATGGGGACTATTAAAAACTTTTCTTTTGTGGAAACCACAATTAACATACAAATATATTCATTTTATGATAAAAAAAAATTTTATTCCCGAAATAATGATTTTTAAACACTATACTAGCAATTAATACGTTAATTTTACCAACTTATTATATGAAAATTAAAAAATGCTGAAACAATTTATTGTAGCAAGTTTGTTTTTTGTCGCTTTTTGTGATGCTCAAGTGGGTGGTTCTCGTGTATTTTCTTTCTTAAATACCTCTACAAATGCTAGACAATCTGCTTTAGGTGGAAAAGTACTAACATTAGTTGATGATGTAGATCAACCTGTTTGGAATCCCGCTATGATAAATTTAGATTTAGATCGAAAGCTTTCTATTAACTATACAAGCTATTTGGCAGATATTTCTGTCGGTTCTATTTCTTATGCGCATCGATTTTCAAGGTATTCTCAAACATTTCATTCTAATATTTCTTACATCAATTACGGAACTTTAATACAAGCTGATGTTGAAGGAAATGAAACAGGTACTTTTGGCGCAAGTGATATTGCCTTATCTCTTGGTTATGCATATAAAATACCTAATACTAGTATTTTTATCGGAGCGAATTTTAAATTAATTCACTCTTCTATTGCTAACTTCTCTTCTTTTGGTGTTGCAGGAGATATTGGAGCCACATACTATAATGATCAGAAACCTTATATTTTTTCTGTAGTATTACGAAACATTGGAACACAAATCACTTCTTTTAACGGAGAAAAAGAAAAGCTTCCTTTTGAAATTGCAGTTGGAGCTTCTTACTTACTGGAAAATGTTCCGTTACGTTGGTATGCCACAGTTGACAATTTACAACAATGGAATATTAGTGTTGCTAATCCATCAAATCAAACTTCTGATTTAGAAGGAAATGTTACTGAAGAAGACATTTCTTTCATCGACAATCTTTTTAGACATTTCATTATCGGAGCCGAATTATTTCCTAAACGTGCCATCAATCTTAGAGTGGGTTATAATTTCAGAAGAGGAAAAGAATTACAACTACAAAATGTTAGAACTTTTGGTGGTATTTCTTTTGGTTTCGGACTACGAATGAATAAAGTAAAATTGAATTACTCTTATGCTAGATTCCACACTGCTTCTAACGTAAGTACTTTCGGTATTTCAATTGATTTAAATCGTGGAAAAACGTATCGTTATAAAACAAAATATTAGTAATTAACATACGTTTAGTTAAATTCGATTTAACAATTAATCTCATTTAAATTTTCTACATTTGTATCGGATAATTTAAATTGCGCTAAAAAGAATATTCAAAAAATTGTAACTATTTAATCATCCTAAATATTTTTAATTAACCAGCGACTTAATATACTAAGTTGCAATAATCCTTTATGTATTATGAAGAAAATTTTACTTGGACTTTTGCTTTTTATAAGCATCAATACTTTTTCTCAAATAATTAACTTTACCGATCCTAATTTTAAACAAGCTTTATTAAATCATTTCCCTGTTATTGATACCAGTGGTGATGGAAACATCAGTTATAATGAAGCTTCATCTGTTGAAACACTAAGAATTAGCAACAGTAACATTTCTAATCTTGAAGAATTAAAACACTTTACTAGTCTTAGATTCTTAATCGCAGAGAATAATAATATCAAATTTATCGATGTACGTCAAAACTCTTTATGGACATTACGTTTAACTGGAAATCCACTAGAGGTTGCTCTTTTAAAAGGAAATAGCACTTTTCAAATGGAAGGTTTTTATGGAATTTCATTTGACTTTGATAAAATTCAATTTGTCTGTATAAACCAAGCTCAATATGGAGTTCAAGTTAGTAATGTTAGTCATGCTAGGAGAGTCTGGAATAGATTAGGTACAAAATTACACTTTGACTGTGCTAATTATCCTACACCAACTTCATGCCAAATCATTAATTTCCCAGATATTAGTTTTAAACAAAAATTATTAAACCATTCACCTGTAATAGATACCGATGGAGACGGTGAAATTTGTATTGATGAAGCAAGGGCTGCCACAAAATTATTTGTAGGAAGAGGCCCTAATGATTTATTAAATATAGGTGACTTTACTGGTATCGAGAATTTCATTAATGTTGATTTTGTCGTATTAGATAACAACAGGGCTAATAGTGTTGATTTACGTGAATTAAGAGAATTAAAAATTTTAATAGCACAAAGATTAACCAACCTAACATCAATAGATTTAAGTAATAACACAAAACTAGAAAGACTTGGTTTAGATTACAGCAACTTAACCTCTATAGATTTAAGCAACAATACAAACTTAAAGCAAGCAAGTATTGATTTCAATAACCTGAGTCAATTAAACATTAATAATAATACCAAATTAGAAGAATTATCATTTCATGATAATAATGTTAGCAGTTTTAACATAAACTTCAATCCATTACTAAGGGATCTTGGAGCTAATAATAATAAATTAACAGAATTTAAAATCACAGAAAACAATAAAAAATTAGAGAAAATCCTTCTGAAAAACAATCAACTAAAAGAGATCGATGTTAGAAATGCTGATAATATATCTGCACTTTTATTAAATGATAATCCAAATCTTGAAAAACTATATTTATCAGAAAACCATCACGTTACATCTAATATACTTAATTTCATTAGCTTTGTTGGAATACAAGGTTGTGCTATTGATTTCGTTTGTTTAGGATCTGGTAATATACCTGATAATTTATTTAATCAAATCAAAAACAATGTACAAACTGGTGTAAATAATTATACCAATGCTACTGTAATAAAAGATTGTTCTTCACCAGTTGGTCCAATTATCAGTTTACCAAGTTTGTATAATTACTTTGCATTATCACCTAATCCTGCAACTTATTACATAAAATTAACTAAAAGCGATAATACGGTTATAGCTTCAACTGCAACTATATCTGAACTTTCTGGTTTAAAAGTCAAAACCGTAAACTTGAAATTTGGTTCAGGAGGAATTGATCTTATTGAATTAAAACCAAGTTTTGATAATACTATATCTTTAAATAATTCTTTGGGAGATTCTATTCAATCAGCTACTATTAATATATCTGATTTAAGACCTGGAACATATATTATCAATGTACCTAGTAATAAAGGAATTTTAAGTGGTAAGTTTATAAAACGATAAACTCAACACTTAACCTGATTATAAAAAGCAATTGTTAATATAACAATTGCTTTTTTTTATTAATTTTTTAAAACTAAAAGTATCTTTGCCGTGTTAATACTATTTAATGACCACAACAAAGATTATTATTGCCATAGATGGTTTTTCTTCTACAGGAAAAAGTACCATTGCTAAACAATTAGCAAAAACATTAAATTACATTTATGTAGATACAGGCGCAATGTATAGAGCTGTTACTTTGTATGCTATGCGTCACAATTATATCTCTGCAGAAAACTTCAATCCAGAACAATTAATTCAAGATTTAGATAACATAAAACTTTCTTTTAGTTTTAATCCTGATTTAGGTTTTGCTGAAATGTATTTAAACGACACTAATGTTGAACTTGAAATTAGAACTCTAGAAGTTTCTAAACTGGTAAGTAAAGTATCTGCAATACCTGAAGTTCGTCGTAAATTAGTACAAGAACAACACCATATGGGAAAAGATAAAGGTATTGTAATGGATGGTAGGGATATTGGAACTGTCGTTTTTCCAGATGCTGAACTGAAACTTTTTATGACTGCTTCTGCAGATAAAAGAGCTACGAGACGTTATAAAGAATTATTAGATCGTGGTGATAATGTAACTTACGAAGAAGTACTTTTTAACGTAGAAGAAAGAGATCGAATAGATTCAACAAGAAAAGATTCTCCACTTAAAAAAGCTGATGACGCTGTAGAATTTGATAATTCTGATATGGGATTAGAAGAACAATTTGAAAGAATAATGAGTTTAGTAAACTCAAAAGTTAAAAACTAAAAAACTGAAAATCGCGTATTCGATCAATCCCTCTAAAGTTTTTCAAATACGCGATTCTCAGCGATTATAAATTTTGAGCTTCAAATGTAGAGTTTGAAGAATATCTTCTCCACTTCTCCAAGCAAGCTGTAATATCTTCTGGAACTTCAGAATTAAATTGCATTAACTCTCCACTTGTCGGATGAACAAACCCTAAAGTTTTGGCATGAAGTGCTTGTCTTGGTAATACTTTAAAACAGTTTTCTACAAATTGCTTGTATTTAGAAAACGTAGTTCCTTTTAAAATTTGATCTCCGCCGTAACGTTCATCATTAAATAAAGTATGACCTATATATTTAAAATGAGCTCTAATTTGATGTGTTCTTCCTGTTTCCAACTTACACTCAACTAAAGTAACATACGTAAAACGTTCAATAACTCTATAGTGTGTAACGGCTGGTTTTCCATAATCTCCATCAGGATAAACTTTCATTTGCATTCTGTCTTTCTCACTTCTCCCAATGTTACCTTCAATAGTACCTTTATCGTTCTCAACATTTCCCCAAACTAAAGCATAATACAAACGCTCAGTTGTTTTATCGAAAAATTGCTTCGATAAATGCGCCATTGCAAATTCAGTTTTAGCAACAACTAGCAATCCACTTGTATCTTTATCTATACGATGAACTAAACCAGGACGTTCATTACTGTTTTTAGGTAAATTTTCTATGTGATGAATTAATCCGTTAACTAAGGTTCCTGTATAATTCCCGTGTCCAGGATGCACAACCATTCCAGGTTCTTTGTTTACAACTATTACATCATCATCTTCATAAATAATGTTGATTGGTAAATCTTCTGCTACCAATAAATTTTCATGTGGTGGATGTGCTAAAACAACGCGAACAACATCTTTGGGTTTTACTTTATAGTTCGATTTAACTGCTTTATCGTTTACTAAAATATTTCCTGCTTTAGCTGCCTGCTGAATTTTATTACGTGTAGCATTTTCAATAAAATTCATTAAAAACTTATCTACACGTAAAGGATCTTGCCCTTCAGTAGCTGTAAAACGATAGTGCTCGTATAATTCAGAATTCTCATTCTGAATTTCGTGATTTTCCTCCTGCATTGAATCTCTATTTAATCTTGTTAGTTTAAGGAACCATCTCCTAAGATAAGATCAATTACCGATTTCTTTGGTAATTTATCTCCTAATCCTATTTGCTTTCCATTATGTTTTAATCCTCTTACTACATTTTTACCAATATCTGGAACGTAAGTGAATTTTTCTCCAACAGAAAAACCTATCGAACGTAAATGAGTAATTGCTTGACGTTTTGTTTTACCATTTAAGTCTGGTACAATAACGTCTCTATATTTAGATGGATTTAAAGTCAGGTAAATTTTTCTTTTTTCTTTTACAAAATCTCCAGCTTCTGGATTTTGCTCAACAACTGATTTTCTTGGAAAATCTGGATTATAGCTTGCACTATCAATTACTATACATTCTAAACTCAATTCTTCTAGTAATTGTTTTACTTCTGCTATACTTTTCTTCTGTAAATCTGGAACCTGAATTTTTTGATTATGATTAGTTGTATAACCCAACCACCATTGTAATAAAAACACAAACAATACTGCTCCAACTATAGCAATGATCAACTGTTTTACAAAAACTTTACTCTTTAAAAACTGTAACAATTTCATTATCGATTTTTTGAAAGATTCAACAAATGTACATTAAAAATAAGACTAATTTAAAAACATTAATTTTTAAAATACTTTTTTGGTAAGTTTGTAAGGTTAATTATTGAAAATGAAAAAAAATATCGCCATTATCATGGGAGGCTATTCTTCTGAAGTAGCTATTTCTCTTAAAAGCGGAAGTGTCGTATACAAACATCTCGATAAGACAAAGTTCAACTCGTATTGTGTACATATTTTAAAAGAAGGATGGTTTTTAGTTGAAAATGAAGAACATTTTCCTATTAACAAACACGATTTTTCAGTTGAATATAAAAATGAAAAACTAACTTTCGATTGTGTTTTTAATGCTATTCATGGCGCTCCAGGTGAAAACGGAGTAATTTTAGCTTATTTTGATTTGTTAGGTATCAAACATACTTCTGCCCCATTCTATCAAATGGCACTAACATTTAATAAACGTGATACTTTAAGTATTTTAAGGAAATATGATATTCCTACTGCTACATCTATTTATCTTAATAAAGGAGAAAGTATAGATGTTGATTTTATTACAAATAAAGTAGGACTACCTTGTTTTGTAAAACCTAATAATGCTGGATCTAGCTTTGGAATTTCTAAAGCGCACACAAAAGACGATATTATTCCGGCTATAGAGAAAGCATATAAAGAAGATAATGAAATTTTAATTGAAAGCTTTTTAGATGGTAAAGAAGTTTCAGTAGGTGTTATTGAATATAATAACGTAGTTAAAGTTTTACCTATTACTGAAATTGTTTCTGAAAATGATTTTTTCGATTACGAAGCTAAATACGAAGGGAAATCTCAGGAAATTACTCCTGCAAGATTAACCGAAGATGAAGAAACCAAAGTACGTGAAGTTGCTAAAAAAGCTTATGAAGTTTTGAATATGAGTGGTTTTTCTCGATCTGAATATATTTTTGTTGATGGAGTTCCTCACTTTTTAGAAATGAATACTGTACCAGGATTAACAGAAGAAAGTATTTTACCTCAACAAGCTAATGAAGCAGGAATCAGTTTAGCTGATTTATTTGAAAATGCTATTATGAGTAGTTTGAATTCTGAGGCTTAATTATAAATTGACACAACCAAAACTAACAATACAACACAAAATGAAACGCGCTATTTTCCCAGGATCATTTGACCCTATTACTTTAGGTCATTTAGATATTATTAAAAGAGGTGTTACTTTATTCGATGAACTTATTATTGCAATCGGTATTAATGCTGATAAAAAATATATGTTTCCTTTAGAAAAAAGAAAACAGTTTATCGAAGAAACTTTTAAAAATGAGCCAAAAATAAAAGTGGTAACCTATAAAGGTTTGACTGTAAATTTCTGTAAAGAAATTGATGCTCAGTTTATTTTAAGAGGACTTCGAAATCCAGCTGATTTTGAATTTGAAAAAGCAATTGCACACACAAATAGAAAACTTTCTGAAATAGAAACAGTGTTTTTACTAACCTCTTCTGGTAAAAGTTATATTTCTTCTTCTATCGTTAGAGATGTAATACGAAACGGTGGAGATTACACAGGATTAGTTCCAGATTCAGTAAGAGCATAAAACGAAAAACAATTATAAAAAACCACATGGAAAAGTTAATTTTATTTAGTCTTTTAGTATCATTTTATGGATATACTCAAAACTACAAAGTAGGTGATACTATATATTTGAATAAAAAAGTACCATCTAAAAAAAGTGAAGCAAGTACTTATCTAATAGTTAAAAAAGATACACTAGTAAATTATAAAAAACTATACAAAATGGTATCTTATAATCTAAAAAAAGATTCTAGTGCTTTTTACAAAAGATCCATTTATTACACGATAGATCCTTTACTTAGTAACTCGTATCATAAACATATTTCATTCTTTGAAAATGGTAATAAATCAGCAGAAGGATATGGAAGTAGAAGTGAGAATTATGGTAAATGGACTCACTGGTATGAAAATGGACAAAAAAAAGATGTTCAAATATTTTTTAAAAACAAAAAGAAATTAACAAAAAAAGGGAAAGCTCCTAAAATGATTGCTTTTTGGGTTAGAAATGGTAATCAACTAATTAAAAATGGTAATGGCGCATATCTCTATACTCGTGACTCTACCGAAATTAAAGGGTTTTACCGAAAAGGTAAAAAACATGGAAAATTCACAAGTCATGTTAATGATAAAAAACGTTACGAAGAATTTTACAAAAAAGGTAAACTATTAGAAGGTAAAAGCTGGGATAAAAAAGGAAAAGAGTACACATATACCGAAACTTTTGTAACACCTAAATTCCCTAAAGGACAAAAAGGAATTGCTGAACATATCAAAAATAATTTTATCATTCCACAATACGCGTACGATAATAATATTGCTGGGAGAATAATTTTAACTTTTAAGATTAACAAAGACAGTAGTATATCCGACATTAAAATTATTAAAAAAGTTTGCGAGCCTTGTGATCAAGAAGCTATTAGAGTAATAAAACTAATGAAAAATTGGACACCAGGTATATCTAGAGGACAAAAAGTACGCGTTGGATATACAATACCAATAACCTACAACTTATAATGAAAAATTTTCTACTGCTTTCTTTAGTGATTTGTGTTTTATCTTGTAATAAAACAGCTAAAAAATCTTCTAGAGACTTCACCACTACATTTGAAAAATCTAATGGACTAGAAACTCCTGTATACAATGAAGTTATTTCCTACTACAAAGATTTAGCAAATACTTATTCTGAAATTTCTTTGCTAGAATTCGGTACTACAGATAGTGGTAATCCTTTACATTTAGTGGTTTATAATACTGAAGGAAAAACGCAAAAAGAGCAACTAAAAAATTCTAAAAAGAATCGAATTTTAATTAATAACGGAATCCACCCAGGAGAATCAGACGGAATTGATGCTTCTATGCTTTTATTAAGAGATATCGTTCAAAATGATTCACTACAAAAAACTTATCAGAATTCTTTAATTTGTGTAATTCCTATCTATAATATTGGAGGTGCTTTAAATAGAAATTCTCATACACGTGCTAATCAAAATGGACCGAAAGAATACGGATTTAGAGGTAATTCTAGAAACTTTGATTTAAATCGTGATTTTGTAAAGCAAGACACTAAAAATGCGGCAACTTTTGCACAGATTTTTCATGCTGTTAATCCAGATGTTTTTATCGACAATCATGTAAGTAATGGTGCCGATTATCAATATGCAATTACACATTTATTTACGCAACACAATAAATTAGGCGGAGAACTTGGAAAGTATTTAGAACAAGAAATGCGTCCGTTTTTAGAAAAATCTTTAGCTAACAAAGGAATTCCAATTACGCCTTATGTAAATGTTTGGGGATCGACGCCAGAAAAAGGTTGGAGTCAGTTTATGGATTCTCCAAGATATTCTACGGGTTATACTACGCTATTCAATACTTTCGGAATGATGGTGGAAACTCATATGTTAAAACCATATAAAATACGTGTAGAGCAAACCTATGAATTAATGAAATCTATGTTCGATTTTACTGAAAAAAATAGCAGTAAAATAAAATCATTAAGAGCTAAAGCTGTAGAAACGATTATTGCAAAAAACAGTTATCCTATTCAATATAAAATCGACTTCGAAAACCCAACTGAATTCATGTTTAAAGGTTATGAAGGAACATACATAGATAGTAAAATTACTAATGGAAAACGTTTATTTTACGACAAAAACAAACCTTTTGAAAAACCTGTAAAATACTACAATAACTTCAACACAACGAAAACAGTTGCTGTTCCTAAAGCATATATAATTCCGCAAGGATGGTACAATGTTATTAGTCGTTTACAAAACAACAATATTGAATTTTCTCGTTTTAAAAACGATACTATTTTACATGTAGAAGTAAATCATATCAAAGACTTTAAAACGGTTAGTTCTCCTTTTGAAGGTCATTATTTACATTACAATACTGAGGTAAGTTCATCTTTAGAAAATATCAAATTTCAAAAAGGAGACTACCTAATTCCTACAAATCAAAATGGAATTCGTTATTTACTAGAAACTTTAGAAGCTGAAGCTGTAGATAGCTTTTTTAACTGGAACTTTTTCGATACCATTCTACAACGAAAAGAAGGGTTCTCTAGTTATGTTTTTGAAGATAAAGCTGAAGATTTTTTAAACAAGAATCCACTTATAAAAGCTGAGTTTGATAACAAAATGAAGATAGATACAACTTTTAATAAAAGTGCGAGAGCTCAATTAAATTGGATCTACACGAAAACTCAACATTACGAAAAAGCACATTTAAGATTACCTGTTTTTAAGATTGTGAAATAATGCATAAGTCCTTATTTTCTTTTATCATTTTCAGTTTAGTTCTTTTCAGTTGTGATATAGAAAAGAACAACAAAAAAGAGGTTACTTCTGATATAAAACAAGAAACAAAAAAAGAATATTGGGATAACGGGACGCTCGCTGCTGAAGGAATTTATGTTGACGGAAAAGCAAATGGACCTATGAAATGGTTTCATTCTAATGGCAAGTTGGCTGGTGAAGGGCCAATGTTAAATGATAAAAGAGAAGGAACTTGGAAAGTTTACGAATCTGAATTTGGGAAACTTAGTGCAGAAGGAAGTTTTAAACAAGGTGTTTGGAAAATATTTCACAAAAATGGAATGCTATGGAAAGAACAGTTTTGGGAAAATAATCAAATTATTACCAATACAGAGTGGAATAAAAATGGAGAAATTATAACTGGCAAATAGTTTTCAATGAAAATAAAATACATACTTCTCCTATTTTTAGCTCTAACTTATAATCTAAACAGTCAAACTGATTTTGATTTAGACAAAGTTTTACAGCAATTAAACTTAAGAAAAGAGCAATGTAAAACCGAATTGATTACATCAAAACGTCTTCCCTATTCTAAAAATGAAATAGTTGTTGTAATTCCAGAAATTGTTGAAGATAATGGTTCAGAAATTCTATTTAACAGTCATATTCTAATCATTGATTCAGTTTCAAACCAAATAAAAAACAAATACTTTGAGAGTTCAGAAACCAACGAGTGGGATTCTAATGCTGTTATACTTTCGTATATAGAAATTGATACAGCCAAATATTACATCACTAAAAATAAGAGAGCATTTGGTATACGATTAATATTTTATACGCTTTCTAAAATGAATCCTTACAGCCTAGAGACTATATCTTTATTTGTAAGTAAAGGAAATACCTTATCAAAAATCTTGAATAAATATACGGCCAAAGAGTATGTTGGTGAAATAAACATGGACTGTGATTACTGGAGTATTAAAGAAAACAAATACTTTAGCATGTCTAAAAATAGATCTAATAACTTTTTTGATATTATCGTTACCAACGAAATTTCAGAAAGTGAGTCCTTTCAAAATGAGAAAAATGATGAATGTGACGAAAAAGTAAAAAAATCTGTAAAAAGATCTGTTTTAAAATTCAATGGTATCGAGTACAAATAATTAGTTTTTCTGTTTAAAAACATGTAAATGAAAAAAATAATAATCAAAAGATTTTTAACGAAGTTAAACTTATTACCTCTTATTGAACAGGTTAATTTTTACCGACAAATGTTCAAAAACAGAAAAGAAAATAAGCAGTTCAAGTTAGAGAACCCTGACGTAAAACTTCCTCCTGATTTTTACATGTACGAAACTTTTCAACTGAATTATAAGAAATTCTACACTAACGGTTTACCTACCGCTCAATGGATTTATGATCATGTGAATGAATTTAAAACTCTTGAACAAGCTAACATTTTAGATTGGGGATGTGGTAATAGCAGAATATTAAGACATTTACCCACAGTTGCTGGTGATACAAATAAATATTTTGGTTGCGATTATAATACGAAGTACATCAAATGGTGTCAGGACAATTTAGAAGGTATCGATTTTAAATTAAATCAGCTTACTCCTCCTCTACCTTATGATCACGAAAAATTCGATCTTATATACGGGATTTCAATTTTTACGCATCTTTCCTTAGAACAACATCATTCGTGGTTTAAAGAGCTGCAAAGCGTTTTAAAACCAAACGGAATTTTGTTCTTAACTACACATGGTAATGCTCATAAATTTAAACTTACTACTAAAGAACAAAAAGAATATGAAGCAGGTAATTTAGTTGTACATGATTTTAAAAAGGAAGGAAATCGTTTATTCTCTGCATACCAACCAGAAAGCTTTATGAAAAATATCACTCAAGAATACGGTTTAAAACTATTAAAACATATTCCTGGTAAAACTGAAAATAATCAGAAACCTCAACAGGATGTCTGGTTATTTCAGAAAAGCTAATTCAATTATTTTTTAGTTGTTTTTATTTAAATTTGGCAAACTAAATCACAACCAATTAAAATTAAATCAATTAAAATGTTAAAAATTAAAAGTTATCACTTTTACTCAATTTTGCTTACCATTCTTTTTGTTTCTTGTAATTCTACTCCCAAAAAAGAAAACACAAAATGGTTATCTCTAGCTAAAAAAACTGAGAAATATATCTTAAAAGGTAAAGATTCTTTTTCATATGGAATGGCTTGGAATAACATGCCTGATAGTACTAAGTCTAGAGCTGATGTATCAGTTTACAGTGGAGATTCTGGAATTATTCTGTTCTACTTAGAACTGTATAACGCAACAAAAGATACTACATATTTAAATCAAGCTAAAATTGGTGCTAATACATTAGAATCTCTCATTAAAGATTCTATCACATCTCCTTATTTCACTGGACTTTATGCTGGTTATTCAGGAATAGGTTTCACATTAGCAGAAACTTATAAAGTAACTAAAAATAAGAAATACAAAACTGCGGCTTTAAAAATCGTTGATCTTCTAGAGCAATATGCTGAAAAAACAGATCATGGAATTGAATGGAAAGGTTTTAATGATATTATGTACGGAAGTGCTGGTATAGGTTTATACTTACAATACATTAGTGATAAATTTGATTATAAAAAAGCGGATAGTCTTTCTGTTTTAGCAGCAAACGGATTAATTGATAATGCAATTGACACTTTAGGTGGTTATCGATGGGTATTCTCTCCTAAATTAACTAAGCCTATGGATAATTTCTCTCATGGAACAGCTGGTGTTGCATATTTTTTATCTGAAACTTATAGAAGAACTAAAGACAAAAAGTTTTTAGATGCTTCTTTACAAGCTACCAAATTACTGAAAAACATTGAGAATTCTAAAGGATATATTCCTCACGATTTACCTAAAGGAAAAGATCTTTACTATCATGGTTGGTGTCACGGTCCAGCAGGAACAGATCGATTATTTTATTCTCTTTATCATTCAACTGATGATAAAAAATGGATTGATAGAATTACAACTACTGCAGATTATTTAATTACAGACAATATAGACAAGGAAGAAAAACCTGGATATTGGAATAACGTTAGTAGATGTTGTGGTACCGCTGGAATTGCTGAATACTATGCTTGGGTTTATGAAATCACAAACAATGAAAAATATTTAAATTTTTCAGAAAAGCTTACAGAAAATCTTTTAGCTAAAGCTACGCATGAAAATGATTATATGAAATGGGTACAAGCTGAACATCGTGTAAAACCAGAATTTTTAGCTGCTCAAACAGGTTTAATGCAAGGAAATGCAGGTATCGGACTTTGGTTTTTAGAATTAGATGCAATTCATAACAATAAGAAAAAATTGATTCAATTTCCAGATAAACCGAAAGTAGAATAGTTTTACTAAAATAAAAAAGCGTCATAGTTAATTATGACGCTTTTTTTATTGAATTTTATATTCATTAAAATTTATATTCATGTAATGATTTAGGAAAAGCTTCAGGGTTTTCCGCTAAATGATAACGAGGATCATCTACATCTTCAATAATAACATTATGAAACTTATCACTAGCCTTATACATTAACACTTTAGAATCTTCATTTAAATGCTTTAATTTAATCGATTTTCCAGCTGCTTGATACTTCTCTACAAGTACAAATAATGCTTCTAAAGCTGAATGATCTGACACTCTACTTTCTACAAAATCAATTTCAACATTTTGTGGATCATTTTTAATATCAAATTTCTCATTAAAAGAAGTAATACTTCCGAAGAATAATGGTCCCCAAATCTCATAAACTTTTGTTCCATCTTCACGCATACGTTTACGTGCTCTAATTCTTTTCGCATTTTCCCAAGAAAAAGATAATGCAGAAATAATAACACCAACAAAAACAGCAATAGCTAAATCAAAGAAAACAGTAACTGCAGAAACTATAATTAATACAAAAGCATCTGACTTTGGTATTTTCTTCATAATTCTAAAACTAGACCAAGCAAATGTTTCAATTACCATCATAAACATTACTCCTACTAAAGCTGCAATTGGTACTTGCTCAATATATTTATCTGCAAATAATATAAAAACTAAAAGTGTTATTGCCATTGAAACACCAGAAAGTCTTCCTCTACCACCTGCATTAATATTAATTACTGTTTGACCGATCATACCGCAACCACCAGTACCGCCAAACATTCCGCTTAAGATATTACCAGCTCCTTGTGCAACACATTCTTTATTTCCATTACCTCTAGAATCTGTTAACTCATCTACTAGATTCATTGTCATTAAAGTTTCAATTAAACCTACCGAAGCAGCTAAGAATGCATATGGCGCAATAAACTTTAAAGTATCTAGATTAAATGGAAGATGACTCCATAAATCGAAAATATTTAGTTTTTTAGAAATTTCATCAACTCCATTTAAACCAGCTCCTCCACCTTCTCTAATAAAATCACCAACATTTATAGAATTAATTCCTCCTAAGATTACTATAAGTGAAACAATTAAAATAGCTGTTAAAGCCGCTGGTACTTTTTTAGTTAATTTTGGTAAACCCCAAACAATTAACATCGTAAGTAATACTAAAGCAATCATAGTGTACAGATCTTTCCCTTGCATCGTTTCTTTTACAACTCCATGATCTTTTACCGAGTAAAATCCATCTTCAGTACTATTAAAAACTACTTTTTTAGTATTTACATCAAACACTTGTCCATTTGAAATAAGAAAAGCCTCTTTGTTTGTATTTGCATTTACTACAGAATTATTATTAATAGTAAATAAAACTGTGTTTGAAGCTAAGTCTTTAACTTGGTTGTTTTCTACATTATAAACTAACTCTTTAGAAATCGTTTCTCTTTTGTTTTCTCCGTATACATTTTTTACGTGTTCTTTAAACATTCCCAATTGGGCCATGAAGATTACAATAGCCAATCCGTTCACAAATCCCATCATAACTGGATGCGGAATTAAACGTACAAACTTTCCTAGTTTAAAGACTCCAGCCAATACTTGTATAATACCCATCAACACCACTGCTGCTAACAGATAAAAATACCCCATATTTTCTACAGGTTGATCAAATAAAAGTCCTTTCGCATGACCTTCTTGAATCATATTAACAAAGATTACAGCAACTGCTCCAGCTGCTCCAGAAATTAATCCCGGTCTTCCTCCAAAAAGAGCTGCGATTAAACCTATAACAAAAGCACCGAAAAGTGCTACAATAGGACTAATTTGTGCAACGAATGCAAAAGCCACAACTTCAGGTATCATAGCTAAAGAAACTGTAATACCAGCTAACGCATCATCTTTTACGTTAATCTTCTTATTTCTAATGTATTTCATCATAATAACACGAGTCTTTTCTAAAAGTTGGCAAATGTAAAGATAATTTTATTGATATACTTTTTTGGTTTCGTTAACTTTAAATTTTGTTCACTTACTTTTTTACTTTAATTTTGGCCGAAAGAACTATCAAGAAAATTGGTAGCCAGGTCATGAGCAGAAAAACTTTACTTACTTCAAAAGAAATCGACATAATTCTGCATCGTTTAGCTTGTCAGTTAATCGAAAATCACAACGATTTTTCAAATACTGTTTTAATAGGTCTACAACCAAGAGGTACCTATCTTGCCCAACGTTTAAAGAAAATTCTTATTGAAGATTACAACATAGAAAACTTAAAATTAGGTCTTTTAGACATTACCTTTTATCGTGATGATTTTAGACGTAATGATGAACCCCTAGAAGCAACTCCTACTCAAATTGATTTCTTAATTGAAAACAAAAAAGTGGTAATTATTGATGATGTATTATACTCTGGAAGAAGTGTTAGAGCAGCTTTAACAGCTTTGCAAGCCTTCGGAAGACCAATTAATATTGAACTTTTAGTATTAATTGATCGAAGATTTAGTAGACATTTACCAATACAACCAAACTATAGAGGTAGACAAGTTGATGCTATTAACGAAGAAAAAGTTGTAGTAAACTGGGAAGAAACCCATACAAAAGACGAAATTTATTTAATACCAAAACAACCAAAGATAGATAACTAATGAAGCAGTTAAGTGTTGAACATTTATTAGGGATTAAATATCTAAACCAAAACGATTTAGAACTTATTTTTGAAACTGCAGCACATTTCAAAGAAGTTATTAATCGTCCTATTAAAAAAGTACCTTCATTACGAGATATAACTATTGCTAACTTGTTTTTTGAAAACAGTACTAGAACAAAATTATCTTTTGAACTTGCTGAAAAAAGACTATCTGCAGATGTAATTAATTTCTCTGCGGGTCAATCTTCAGTAAAAAAAGGAGAAACTCTAATTGATACTGTTAACAACATTCTTTCAATGAAAGTTGATATTGTTGTTATGCGTCATGGAAACGTTGGTGCTGGAGTTTTTCTTTCAAAACATGTAGATGCTAAAATTGTAAATGCTGGTGACGGAACTCACGAACATCCAACACAAGCTTTACTTGATAGTTTTTCAATGCGTGAAGCATTAAATTCTAATCTAAAAGGAAAGAAAATAGTTATTGTTGGTGATATCTTACACTCTAGAGTAGCTTTATCAAACATTTTTGCATTACAAATGCAAGGTGCTCAAGTTAAAGTATGCGGACCAACAACTTTAATTCCTAGATATATTTCAAGTTTAGGTGTAGAAGTAGAAACTAATCTTAAAAAAGCGCTTGAATGGTGTGATGTAGCTAATGTTTTACGTGTTCAACACGAAAGAATGGCTATAAAATATTTCCCTTCAACTAGAGAATACACGCAACTTTTCGGTATTAATAAAGAAATTCTAGATAATGTTGGCAAGGATATTGTAATCATGCATCCAGGACCAATTAATAGAGGTGTTGAATTAACTAGTGATGTAGCCGATAGTAAACAATCTATCATATTAAATCAGGTAGAAAATGGAGTTGCCGTACGAATGGCTGTACTTTATTTATTGGCGCAACAAATTAAAAGATAAATAGCTATGAAATTTGAGCAAAAACAGGATTACGTATTATTCACTTCTGAAAGCGAAAGTTTTAATGATTTTTATGATTTTTTTACAGCTAATCATAAAACTTTTACTCAAAATAGTGTATTTATTTACCTTTCGTCGAAACTTAACCTCCAAACGTCGGATATTTCCTTATTTTTACAATATGCTGATTTACATCAAAAAAACGGCACAACATTTGTTGTAATTTACCAAAATGTTGATGTAGATAGCTTTCCTGAAACGTTTAATATAGTTCCTACTTTAGTAGAAGCCGAAGATGTTTTAGAAATGGAAAACATACAACGAGACTTAGGTTTTTAATATATATAATCCCCAATTATGATAAGAAAACTACTTTTTATTCTTTGTATTACTTGTGTTGTTTCTGTTTTTTCGCAGCAAAAATCTGTGAATAAGTTAGTCGCATCACAAAATAGATACAACTCAATCACCAATATATCTTTTAACTCAACTAACAAACAACAAGTTATTATTAGTGTAAAAAATGTTCTAGGTAAAAATGTATTTCTAAAAAAAGTTATGGCCCATAAAGGGAAAAACACCATACGTTTTGACAGAAACAAATTAAAATCTGGAATTTACATTTACGCTATACAAACAAACAATACAATAATATCGAAACGTTTTGTACTTAAATGAGTTTACAGTTAACAATTTTAGGATGCCACTCTGCAACGCCAAGAGTTAATGCATATCCTACCTCTCAGTATTTAGAAATTAATAATCGCCATTTTTTAATAGATTGTGGTGAAGGAACACAACGACAAATGAGAAAATATAAAGTTGGTTTTTCTAAAATCAACCATATTTTTATTTCTCATTTACACGGAGATCACTTTTTTGGACTGATTGGTTTGCTATCTACTTTTGGTATCTTAAATCGTGAAAAAGATTTACATGTTTATGGCCCTAAAGGAATTAAAGAAATAACTCAATTACAGTTAAAACTTTCTATGTCTCATGTGAGATATAACATTGTTTTTCATGAATTAACTTCAAAGAAAAGTGAACTTATTTTTGAAGACGATAAAGTTTTGGTTCACACCATACCTTTAAATCACAGAGTGTATACAAATGGTTTTTTATTTACAGAGAAACCAAGACCTAGAGGTTTACACTTAGATAATATTAAGCAATACGACGAGATCGAAATTTGCGATTACCACAACCTAAAAGCTGGCAAAGATTTTATTTTGAGTTCGGGAGAAATTGTTCCGAACACAGAATTAACCGTAAATCCAGAAACCCCAAAAAGCTACGCATACTGTAGCGATACTACTTTTAAACCGGATATTATTCCGATTATAAAAAATGTTGATTTATTATATCATGAATCAACATTTTTAAAGGAATTAGAACACTTATGTGATCGTACAAAGCATTCTACTGCTGAACAAGCAGCAACGATAGCTAAAGAAGCAAATGTTGGTAAATTAATTTTAGGACATTACTCAAGCCGTTATTCTGATGTTACTTGTTTTAAAAAAGAAGCTGAAACAGTATTTAAAAATGTAGAACTTGGAGAAGTTGGTAAAAAATATACAACTAGCAAAGCTTGTAAAGAACTGGTGAATTAATATTGACCAGTTCCTAACAAAACTAAAGTACAAGCTGCTTCAGTTTCTATATTTTCTTCTTGTAATAATTTTATAAATTCATAATTCTCAGTTCCTGGATTGAAAATCACTCGTTCTGGACGTAAGTCTATAATGTAATTATAGTATTGTTTTTGACGCGATGGATTCAGATACAATGTTACCGTATGTATATCTTTATACGGTATTAATTCGGTATCTATTGTAACTCCTGCAACAATTCCTGAACGTAATCCTATAGCTTTTACCTCAACTTTTTTATCTACCAATCTTTTTATAGCTTTATTCGAATATCTCTCAGGTTTTATCGAGGCTCCAATGACTAATGTTGTTTTTTTCATAGTTGTTAATTTAAGTTAAATAAAACTTAAAACCGAAATTTTAGGTAACGTTTTTCTCTGTACAGTGTCTAGTCGGTATAACAACTAAAAGATTACAGCAATGCAAAAAGTACTATGCTTATTCATAATGTTAATAAGCACATTTTCATTTTCTCAAATGAAAAAAGAATATTTACCTAAACCCGGAAAAGTTTCTGGAAAGGTAATAGATAAAGTATCAAAAGAACCATTACCATACGTGAATATTATTATTCGCGACACTGCTAAAAAAGTTTTAACTGGAGGAATTACAAATGAAAAAGGAATTTTTAATGTACCTAAAATTCCATTAGGAAAAAACATCGTAGAAATTCAATTTATCGGTTATAAGACAATCACAAAAGAAATTGTAATCGATAATAAAAGTCGAAATGTAAAAATGGGAACTATCGCTTTAGAAGAAGATTCTACAACTTTAGACGAAGTTGAAGTAAGAGCTGAAACTTCTACTGTAGTTCAGAAAGTAGATAGAAAAGTAATTAACGTAGGAAAGGATTTAACTTCTGCTGGAGCAACTGCTTCTGAATTATTAAACAACGTTCAATCGGTAAGTGTTGATAGCCAAACTGGAAATATTAGCTTACGTGGTAACGAGAATGTTAGAGTTTTGGTAGACGGTCGTCCAACAAATGTTCCTGTAGCTCAATTATTAAGACAGTTACCTTCTTCTTCAATTAAAAGTGTAGAATTAATTACAAATCCTTCTGCTAAATACAATCCTGAAGGAATGAGTGGAATCATTAACATCATCTTAAATAAAAATGCAAATATTGGTTTTAACGGTTCTGTGAATACTGGAGTTGAAGCTGGACATTATGTTCGTTATAATGCTTCTACTAATATGAACTATAAAACTGGAAAAGTAAATTTCTTTGGAAATTATGGATTCAATGGTGGAAAACAATTCAACTTTGGTTTTGTAAACAGAGACAATGTAAACTTGCAAGATTTCCTTTTCAAAAACGATAATGAATCTCATTTATTCAAAATCGGAGCTGATATGTATATCGACGATAAAAATACTTTCTCGTTTTACACAACACAAAACTGGGCTAACAATTTTGCAAATGGTCGTGTATTAATTACAGATAACACAAATGCTTTAATTAGTAATTCACCAAATACACAAGATCCAAACAGTCATAATCAAACGTATAACATTAACTATAAGCACGATTTTAATGATAAGGGACATAATATTGAATTTGAATCTACATATTCATTAAACGATAATCCTACATTCTTAACGAACTCTGATTTATTATTAAATCCAACTGATAGAGATTATAGATTATTGAATTACTTCAATGATATTAATAATGAAGGTGAAAATATCTTACTAAATTTAGATTATACAAATCCTATTTCTAAAAAAGGAAAATTAGAAGTTGGGTTAGAATATAGAAGTAATGAAACTGACAATACTAATATTACAAATCAAGAAAGACATGTAATTACTGGAAATACTATTACAGGTACTACTCCTATTGGAAATTCTAGTTTTACATACGATAGAAAAATATATTCTGGTTATGTGAATTACGGACATCAATTTGGAAAACTTACGATGCAATTAGGTGCTCGTTTAGAGCAATATGAAATTGTAGGAAACTTTACAGGATTAGATGACAACTCAGTATTAAGAACAGAAGTAGTTACAGATGATATCTTCTCTGTTTATCCGTCTGCATTCTTTACATACAATCCATCAGAAAAGAATCAATTTCAATTAAGTTATAGCAGAAGAGTTGATCGACCAAGCATACAGCAAGTAAATCCGATTAGAGAATGGAGTACGCCATTAATTACTTCAATTGGTAATGAAAATTTAGTTCCTCAGTTTACAAACTCTCTTGAAGTAAACTATACACGTAGAATTAAAGGTGGATCTATTACTTTAGGAACATTCTATAGAAATATTAACGATGTTATTTCTAGAGTAACGTTTAAAGATCCTACAGATGTTTCAGATGTACGTCAGATCTTAACATTCCAAAACTTTGAAGATACAGACGCATACGGAATCGAACTTTCTGCAAATTATAAAATTGCAAACTGGTGGAGAGCAAATGCTAGTGCAGATTTCTATTCTCAAAAGCAATTTGGTATTGCTGATTTAAACGATCCTAACGCACCAAGATTAGAAGTACAAAACGAAGTGTTTAATGCTAGAATTAGCAATAGCTTTACAGTATCTAAACGATTACGTTTACAATTATTCGCAATGTATCGTGGAGCTCAAGAAGATATTCAATGGAAAACAGATCCAATGAAAATGGTGAATTTAGGAGCAAATTATACTGTATTTAAAGGAAAAGGAAACTTAACTTTTAGAGTTAATGATATTTTTAACACAATGCAATTCCAATTTCAATCTAGCAATCCGTTTACACAAAATGGACGCTTTAAATGGGAAAGTAGAACAGCTTATATTGGTTTCAACTATCGTTTTGGTGGAGGAAAGAATAAAGCAAAATCTAGAAGACGTAGAGATAGTAACGAGAAACAAGGTGGCGGAGGTTTCTTTTAACTGAAGGGTAAAAATTAAACGCTAAAAGTCGAAGTAATAACTTCGGCTTTTTTTATTTCAATTTAGTGACTCCAATATTTATAAATCTTCCTGTTAAGGTTCTTCCAGCATTTAAAACATAACGAAGAGAAATTTCATCATTAGCATTTAAACTATACATTAAAACACCTGTTCCTCCCCACCAGTCTTGAGAAGGTAAAGTAACAAAACCTCTTGTTAAATATCCTGCTAAACTTCCATTTCTAAACGCTCCTATAATATACTTCGTTCCTCCTGATGGCATATTCGATGTAGATAATTCTGCAGAAATTAAATATACTCCTGATTGAAGAACTCTAATTTTACCATTTCCTGTAACTATAAAAACATCTGAATCTATAGTTTGAATATGACTTCCATTGATAGGGAAATCAAAATAAGTATTTGTTGCATTGGGTAAAGTATATCCTCCTGTTCGATTCAATACGACTACCTTTAATGAATTCGGATTATTTAAAGGCACCCAATTTGTACCATTATAGTAATAAAATATTTTTTCGTTGGTACTATATGTAATTACACTTTCAACTGGAGAAGTTATGGCTTGAATTTGAGCTGTAGTTCCACTAGGAAAACCAGATACTGGCACTCCCGACAAAACTTGGGAATTTAATGCTATACTTAATAAAAGTAGTGTAGATGCTACTATAATTCTTTTAAAAAACATTGGAATAAAATACTTTTTAGATGAAATAAAAACAGATAATTTTATTAAAAATAAAAAAACCGAAGTATAAACTTCGGTTTTTTCTATTTAAAAATTCTTATTATCCAATAATGTTCCGCCTAATTGTAAGAGTTGAAGCTCTGCGTTTTTGGCAACATACTTTGCATTATTTCTACTTAACTCTGCATTAATTAAATTGATTTGTGCTTGACGAAAATCTATAGAAGAAATTTGTCCTAATTTATAACGCTCATTAGAACGCTCAAAGTTCAATTTATTTGTTAATACATTTTGCTCTTGAGCTTTTAAAGCAAACAAACTATTCTGATAAGTTTCCCAAGCATTATTTACATCTCGTTCTAATTGCTCTTGCAATTGTTCTTTTCGAATCTCTTGAGTTTCTAAAGCTATTTTAGCATTCTTTACATTGGTTTTTGTACGTCCACCGTCAAAAAGATCCCAAGAAAGATTTAAACCAGCGGTTAATCCAGTTTGCGTATTACTAATCGGACTAAATGCATTGGTTGCATCTCCTGTATTTCTATTCCAAGCATAAGAACTTGTTAAACTTACATTCGGCATCCAACCAGATTTATTAATCTTTACATCTAATTTACTCAACTCAATATTCTTTTTTGACTGTAATAAATTCGCATTTTTAGATGTGGCATGATTTAAAATATCATCTAAGTTGATTTTTATATCGTATAATACATTTGTATCAACATTTACAGGCGTATTTACATTTCTGCCTAAAACAACATTTAAATCTCGCTTCGCATTCTTTAGCTGTCTATTAATATCTATATAATTAATACTATCATTGTTCACATCAACTTCAGCATTTAAGACATCTAACTTGGTACTCTGTCCGTAATCAAAACTATATTTTGCTCTTTCTAAACGTTTTTTAGAAATCTCTAAAGCTTGTTTTTGAGTAGTTTCATTTTCAGACAATCTTCCAACTTCATAATACGCAATGAATAATGTAATTACTGTATTTTCCATTACTTGTCGCGCTTGTAATTCTGATAAATTATAGCTCTCTTTTAAACGCTTAAAAGTATTCTGACGATTAAATCCATTAAAAATGGTATAGTTCAATCCTACAGAAGCATTATACGTTTCAGATTCTGCTCCAGTAACAGAGTTTACTGTTCCGTCTTGAAATTCAATATCGGTATCATTGTTACTATATCTTGCTCCTGCATTTCCTGTAACCGTTGGTAAATAACCACTATTATAAATACTCTTATTATTTTTTGCTGTTGCTACGTTATTCTTGGTTACTCGAATATCGTAGTTATTCGCTAAAGTTAGCTCTAAAGCTTTCTCTTTAGTTAGTAATTCTTGTGCGTAAAAAGAACCACTCACTAAAAAAAGTCCAAGTATAATTTTTAACTGTTTTTTCATGTTCATTTACTTTTTAAGCTAATTCTTCGTTTTCTGATTTTAATTCTTTAATCGCTCTTTCCACTTCTTCTCTAGTTGGCTTTTTTCCTTCCCATAACCAATAGAAATATACTTTCACATAGTTTGAGATTGATAATAATACTGGCAACGTTAAAAGAGTTAAAAATGTAGCAATCATAATACCATAAGCAATAGATATTGCCATTGGAATTAAAAACTGTGCTTGTCTACTCGTTTCAAAAATTAACGGAGCTAAACCAGCAACTGTAGTTATTGTTGTTAAGAAAATAGCTCTAAAACGAGATCGTCCAGCTTCAAATAACGCTTGTTCATATTTCATTCCCTCTTTTAAATAACTATTGAATTTACTAATGAGGACTAATCCATCATTTACCATAATTCCGATTAATGCGATAATTCCTAAAAGTGATAAAATATTAACAGCAAATCCGTGAATCCAGTGTCCCCAAGCAACTCCAATCAAACTAAAAGGAACCATTACTAATAACATAAAAGGTTGACCATAAGAACGGAATGTAAATACAATTACAATGTAGATTAATAATAAAATTACTGGTCCGACTATTTTTGCTGATCCTGATACTTTTGAAGCTTCTCTATTCTGACCTTCATATAAAGCTGTAACTGATGGATACTTTGCTGTGATTTGAGGCATTATTCGTTCTCTAATATCAGTTAAAGCATCTGTTGCACTCGCTTGTGCATCTTTCATATCTGCTTCAACTTTAATTTCACGCTGACCTTCTAAGTGATTGATTGAAATCTCTCCCCTTTCTATTTCATAACTTGCGATTTCAGCTAAAGGAACTCGAGCTCCAGTTGGAGTAGCAATTCGCATTTCATCTAAATTCTTGATAGACGAACGCTCTTTTCTATCGTAACGAACCCAAACTTTGATTTCATCTTGTCCTCTTTGAAAACGTTGTGCTTGTCTTCCGAAGAAACCACTTCTAATTTGAGACATTACTTCGTTTAAATTTAACCCTAATAAATAAGCGTTATCTTTTAATTGAATTTTTATCTCCTTAATTCCTTGCGGATCGTTGTCGGTAACATCTTTTAATTCTTGATTCTTTTTAAGTTCTGATTTTAATTCAAGCTTCGCAGCTTTTAACTCTTGGATATTATTACTTAATAAAGAAACAGAAACCGGACTTCCTCCAAAGTTTCCTCCAGAACCAAAGGTTAACGATTCTACTCCATACACATCTCCTACTCTATCTCTAATCTCATTTGTAATTTCTCTAGAACCAAAAGTTCTTTCTTCACCAGGTAAAAGGTTAATTCGTAGTGAAGCTTTTGCTGAACCTGGACCTATTTGTTTTAATACATTTTCAACTACAGGTTCTCCATCAATTCCATATTTCTCAGTAAACTCTTTCTCTACTTCCCAAACTTTAGTTTCAATTACAGAAATAATACTGTCTGTAATTTTTTCATTCGTTCCTTGAGGCATTGTTAAGTTTACAGAAACACGGTCACTGGCGATAGAAGGGAAAAACGTTCCTTTTATTATTCCACCTTGAAAAGCTCCCATGGTAATCATTAACAACGCAATTGGAATAACTAAACCGAAAAATTTAAACTCTAAAACAAATTTAAGTGCAGGTGCATAAATTTTATCTCGCATAAAATCCATAACATCTTCTGCATATTTATTGAATTTATATAATTTCTGATTTCTATCTAAAGATTTTGAATGTGCAACGTGCGCTGGTAAAATAATTAATGCTTCTACCAAAGAAAGAATTAATGTTAACGCAACAACTGTGGCAACTTCTCCAAAAAACTCTCCAATATTTCCATCTAAAAAGAAGAATACCGAGAATGCTAAAACTGTGGTTGTAATTGCTGAAATGATTGGCGGAACAACTTCCATAGTTCCATCAATTGCAGCTCGAATTGGATTTTTTCCTTGTTCAAAATGATGATAAATATTTTCGGATATTACAATTCCATCATCCACCAGAATTCCAATAACGATAATCATTCCGAATAATGATAAAACGTTAATTGTAATATTGAAATATCCTGCTAACATAAACATTCCGAAGAATGCAACTGGTAAGCCTGCTGCTACCCAAAATGCTAATCGTGGACGTAAAAATAAAGACAAGAATAGCATTACAAGTAACATTCCTTGCCAAGCATTTTTAAATAATAATTCTGTACGTTGATTTAAAGTAATTGAAGCATCTCTAGTGATTTCAACTTGAACATTTTCATGCTCTTCGTTAAACTTTTCTATATACTCGTTAATCTTCTCTGCAGACGTTAATAAATCTTCACTGTTTGTGTTACTTACTTGAACGCGGACAGCTAAATTTCCGTTGTAATAATTTCGGTTTGGTGTTTCATTCCAAATATCTTTTACCGTTGCAACATCTTTTAACCTGATAATTCTACCTGATGCATCTGCTCTTACAACTAAATTATCTAACTCATCTCCATAATACGATCTGTTATTGGCACGAATTAAATATTCTTCTGCATCTGTTTTTACAGAACCTCCTGTAGTTAAAATATTTGCTGATGAAACTGCACTTGCGACTTGATTGAATGTTAAATTGTAAGCTAATAAATCATTCTCACGTACAGCGATTTCAATTTCTTCATCTGGATAACCTGAAATTGTAATTTGTGAAATTCCATCAATTCTTCTAATATCATTTTCAATATCTCTAGCGATGGATTTCAACGACTTTAATGGAATTTTATCTCCAGTAACTACAAAACTTATGGTTTCTGCAACGTTTTCAACTTTCGAAACAACTGGCGGTTCCATTCCTGTTGGAAAATTAGGAACTTTATCCACTGCATTTTTAACATCAGCTAAAACCACGTTTATATCGTAATCTTTTAAGGTTTCTACCGAAATACTTGCTGCATTTTCTGATGAAGTAGATGTTACACGATCGACACCTACTAAACCTTTAAGATTATCTTCTATTTTTAATACGACTCCTTCTTCAATCTCTTGCGGAGAAGCTCCAGGATATACTACATTAATCGTAATAAACTTTGCTCTAGTTAATGGAAAGAAAGAAGATTTTAACGTAGAAAAACCAAAATATCCTAGAATTACAAAAGCAATAATGATAATATTTACTGCAACAGGATATTTAATAAAATATGCTATTATTTTCTTCATTGCTTATTTGTTTTCTGTTTTTTGAGTTTCAGAAAAGATTTTAACTGGCATTCCTACATAAGCTCCTGCAACTGGTTTAGAAACCAATTGTTCACCATTTACCATACCTTCAATAACAACTGTATTTTCATTAAAATGAACTGGCTTAATTGCTATTAGATCCAAAGCATTGTTCTTAACGACATAAACAGATTTATTTTCTACTAATAGTTTTCTGTTTACTTCTATAGCTTCAGGAACAGACTTTGTAGTTACATTCGCTTCTAAATACATTCCTTCACGTAATCCGTCTCCTTTTACTAGTATAAAGATTTGAACAGTTTGAGATGTTTGATCTATCTTACCATTAATTCTGGCTACAGTTCCTTCCCATGTTTTAGTTTTCTCTAAATTTTGTAATATTACTTTTTTACCTTCAACTAAAATATCTGCAAAGCTTGCACTAACAGATAATGGTAATTCAAAAATTGATGTATCTATGAATTCTCCCATTTTTTGCCCAGATCTAACCAAAGTTCCGTTTGTTACTAAAGCTTCAGTTAAAACACCATTAAAAGGCGCTCTAATATTGTATTTTCCTAATCTTACTTCAAGATTTTTAATATTGTAAAACGTAGTGTAAATGTTTTTACCTGAAATAAAATATTTTTCTTTATCAGATTTAGGTTCTGGCAAAGGCGCTAATGTTTTATTGATATCGAAATTTTGTAAATACGTATTCCAAGCTTGAAAAGAATCTGCATAATCTAAACGAATATCTGGCATTACAGAAGCAATTAAATTCTGAAACGAACTACGTTGCGATTGAATAGATGCATAAAATTCTTGATTATTAATTCTTAATAAAGTTTGTCCCTTTTTATAAGTAGTACCTACTCTAAAATCTTTACCTGCAGTTTGTAAAACTCCTTGTACTTCTGAATAAATATCTACTTTATTTTTGGCAGTTAAATTTCCATTTGCGGTAATTGCAATAGGAATTTCTTTGTTTTTAACAGTAGTTACAAATACTGTTTTTTCAATTTTAGTTGCTTTTGGTTTAGGATTCTTCTTACTGTTTTTAAAATAACTTGATAGTAAAAATGATAAAGCTAAGACGACAATGCTTACTCCTGTTATGATTAGTTTTCTCATGTTTTATATTTAGTTGTTATTACAACTTTTCCCTGATTTTGATATTAAGTTTTCTTGTACTTTTTTTATGACTTCTATTGTTGATTTTATCTCTTCTGTTGAAATATTTTCTTGTAATGATTGTGCAAAACCCTCTATAATTGGTAATGTTTCTTTAAATAATAATTCTCCTTTTTTAGTTAAAAAAACATGGTTAATTCTCTTATCTAATTTTGATGGAATTCTAGCCACCAAACTTTTCTTTTCCATTGTATTTATTAACCTTGTAAGTGAGGTTTTATCTCTTCCTGTTAAAAAAGCTAACTCTTGCTGTGGCACACCATCTTTCTCATCTAATTTCTTCAACAATATCCATTGTGTTTTCGTGAGCTTAATATTTTTCTCATGAAAGATATCTTGAATATGATTGTCAATCATTTTCGTTGTTTTACCTAACCAAGGTGCTAATGTATTTTCTAATCCCATAAAAGCTATTTATAAGATACAAAATTACGGTTAAGGTTTAATTTAGTTGCATATACAACAAGTTAACTTTCTGTTAAAAAAGGCATAAAAAAAACCTGAAGATTGCTCTTCAGGTTTATATTATAATTTACAAATAAGTAATTATTTACTTAAATACATTTTTCTTCTAGAGTATAAATCGTAGAAATCATCGTCTCTTAAATTATCTATAAATAAAATGCTCTCTCCTGTACTCTTCATTTCTGGTCCTAGATTCTTATTTACATTTGGAAATTTATTAAAAGAGAATACTGGTTGCTTGATTGCAAACCCTTCCAACTGTGGATTAAAATCAAAATCAGTCACTTTTTTATCTCCTAACATTACCTTCGTAGCATAGTTTACATAAGGTTCTTTATAAGCTTTTGCTATAAACGGAACAGTTCTAGATGCTCTAGGGTTTGCTTCAATGATGTATACTTTATCATCTTTAATAGCAAACTGAATATTAATTAATCCAACAGTATCTAATGCTAGTGCTATTGTTTTTGTATACTCTCTTATTTGATCTAATACTAACTCACCTAAGTTAAAAGCAGGTAATGTAGCATTAGAATCTCCTGAGTGAATTCCACAAGGTTCTATATGCTCCATAATACCGATAATGTATACATTTTCTCCATCACAAATTGCATCTGCTTCTGCTTCAATTGCACCTTCTAGATAATGATCTAATAATAATTTGTTATTTGGAATCTTACGTAATAAATCAACTACATGCTCTAATAACTCTTCTTTATTGATTACAATTTTCATTCCTTGACCTCCTAATACATATGAAGGACGTACTAAAATTGGAAAATCCAACTCATCTGCCAACTTTAATGCTTCATCAGCATTTTCTGCCACACCAAATTCAGGATAAGGAATGTTATTTTCTTTTAATAATGTTGAGAAACTTCCTCTATCTTCTGCTAAATCTAACGCTTTGTAACTTGTTCCGATAATTGGAATCCCGTAACGATCTAACTTCTCAGCTAATTTTAAAGCTGTTTGTCCGCCTAACTGAACAATTACACCTTCTGGCTTCTCATGCTTAATGATATCGTAGATGTGCTCCCAGAAAACAGGCTCGAAGTATAACTTATCAGCTGTATCGAAATCTGTAGAAACAGTTTCTGGGTTACAGTTAATCATAATTGTTTCGTAACCAGCTTCTTTTGCTGCATAAACTCCGTGAACACAACAATAATCAAATTCAATACCTTGTCCGATACGGTTTGGTCCAGATCCTAAAACGATAATCTTTTTCTTGTCAGATACTTTACTCTCATTTGCCACATAACGTTCTCCATCAGCAGTTTCAATCTCTTGCTCGAATGTTGAATAGTAGTAAGGAGTTTGTGCTTTAAATTCAGCAGCACAAGTATCAACTAATTTATAAACACGTTTGATTTTATAATCTTCACGCTTCTTGTATACTTCACTTTCTAAACAGTTTAACATGTGAGCGATCTGACGATCTCCATATCCTTTTTGTTTAGCTTCAAGTAATAATTCTCTATCTAAAGTATCAATTGTATATGTAGAAATTTCCTTCTCTAAGTGGAATAACTCTTCGTATTGTTTTAAATACCACATATCAATCTTAGTGATATCATAAATCTTACTTAAAGGAATTCCCATTGCAATGGCATCATAAATTGCGAAAACACGATCCCAACTTGCATGAGTTAATTTATCTATTACTTGGTTATAATCTTTATATCCTTTTCCGTCTGCTCCTAAACCGTTACGCTTAATCTCTAAAGATTGAGTTGCTTTGTGTAACGCTTCTTGGAACGAACGCCCAATTCCCATTACTTCACCTACTGCTTTCATTTGTAAGCCTAAAGTTCTATCTGAACCTTCGAACTTATCAAAGTTCCAACGAGGAATTTTCACGATTACATAATCTAAAGTTGGCTCAAATAATGCAGAAGTAGACTTTGTAATCTGGTTATCTAATTCATCTAAAGTATAACCGATTGCTAATTTAGAAGCGATTTTTGCAATTGGATATCCTGTTGCTTTACTTGCTAAAGCAGAAGAACGAGATACACGTGGATTAATTTCAATTGCGATGATATCTTCTTTTTCGTCTGGAGAAACTGCGAACTGTACATTACATCCACCGGCAAATTCACCAATACTACGCATCATTTTAATTGCCATATCACGCATTTTCTGATAAGTTTTATCAGATAATGTCATTGCTGGAGCAACTGTGATAGAATCACCAGTATGAATTCCCATTGGATCCATATTTTCAATAGAACAGATAATAACAACATTATCGTTATCATCACGAAGTAATTCTAACTCGTACTCTTTCCACCCCATCATGGCTTTATCAATCATAACTTCGTGGATTGGAGAAATCTCTAAACCTCTAGTTAATGATTTTTCAAACTCTTCTTCGTTATACACGATAGAAGCTCCTGCTCCACCTAATGTAAATGAAGCTCTAATACATAATGGAAAACCAAACTCCTGAGCAATTTCTTTACCTTTTAAATATGAAGTAGCTGTAGCTTGTGGTGCCATCGGTACATCGATAGTTCCCATTAACTCTCTAAACTTCTCTCTGTCTTCTGTGATATTAATTGCATCAATATCTACTCCGATAATCTCTACTCCAAAATCTTCCCAAATACCTTTTTCGTCAGCCTCGATACATAAGTTTAATGCTGTTTGACCTCCCATTGTTGGTAAAACTGCATCTATTTGTGGGTGTTCTTTTAAAATTTTGATTATAGAACGAGTATTAAGAGGTAATAAGTAAACGTGATCCGCCATTGAAGGATCAGTCATTATCGTTGCTGGATTAGAATTGATTAATATCGTTTCAATTCCATCTTCTCGTAATGAACGTAATGCTTGCGATCCTGAATAGTCAAATTCACACGCTTGTCCGATTACAATCGGTCCAGATCCAATAATTAAAATCGATTTTAGTTCTTCTCTCTTAGGCATTTGTGTTGTATTGTGTTGTTTATGTAAAAATATAAAATTGATTAGGTATAAAAAAAGGTGTTACTAATAAAAAGTAACACCTCTATATAATTGAATAACAATCATTATTTCTTTGGTCTCGTTTCAGATGAAACTGATAATTTTTTTCTTCCTTTCGCTCTTCTTCTAGCTAATACTTTTCTACCATTAGCAGAAGCCATTCTTTCGCGGAAACCGTGTTTGTTTCTTCTCTTTCTTTTTGATGGTTGGTAGGTTCTCTTACTCATTTTAAATAAATCTTAAAATTTTTCTAAACTTATCTTTTGCTAATAGTGAAATTCGACTGCTAAAAGCGTGGGCAAATATACAACAGTTTTTCATTTTGACAAATCTTAAAAAGCTTTTTTTTAGAATATTTTTTTTAGAGCAATTTTCACACATTTTTTTATACTTTTTGGTTGCAAAATCTATCATTGTTATTACTTTTGCCCAAACCTAATACTACATGAACAACACTAAATATGTATTCGTAACAGGTGGTGTAACTTCGTCACTTGGTAAAGGAATTATTGCTGCCTCTTTAGCAAAGTTACTACAAGAACGTGGATATTCTGTTACAATTCAAAAACTGGACCCTTACATTAATATAGATCCAGGTACTTTGAACCCATATGAACATGGGGAATGCTATGTTACAGATGATGGTGCAGAAACGGACTTAGATTTAGGTCACTACGAGCGCTTCTTAAACATTCCTACTTCACAAGCCAACAATGTTACAACTGGTAGAATTTACCAATCTGTAATTAATAAGGAAAGAAGAGGAGATTTCTTAGGTAAAACAGTTCAGGTTATTCCTCACATCACTGATGAAATTAAACACCGCATTAAGATTTTAGGAAACACTGGCGATTATGATATCGTAATTACTGAAATTGGTGGAACTGTTGGTGATATTGAGTCGTTACCTTACATTGAAGCTGTTCGTCAATTACAATGGGAACTTGGTGAAGATAATGCTATTGTTATTCACTTAACTTTAGTTCCTTATTTAGCAGCTGCTGGAGAATTAAAAACGAAACCAACACAACACTCTGTAAAAATGTTAATGCAAAGTGGTATTGGTCCGAATATCTTAGTATGTAGATCAGAACATGAAATTTCTGAAGACATAAAAAGAAAACTAGCTTTATTCTGTAATGTAAAGAAAGAAGATGTGATTCAATCTTTAGATGCTGAAACAATATATGACGTTCCTAATCTAATGTTTGAAGAAGGTTTAGATCGTGTAGTGCTAAATAAATTAGATCTTTCTACAGAAAAACAACCAGAACTTGTTGATTGGAACTGTTTCGTTAAAAAATATAAGAATCCAAAGCGCACTTTAGAAATTGGACTTATTGGAAAATATGTAGAATTACACGATTCATATAAATCGATTACCGAAGCATTTATTCATGCTGGTTCTACTCATGAAGCTAAAGTAAATGTTCGTTGGATTCATTCTGAAGAATTATCAGTAGATAATATTAAAGAACATTTAGAAGGTTTAGATGGTATGTTAGTTGCTCCTGGTTTTGGAGAACGTGGAATTGAAGGTAAAATTGAAGCTGTTAAATATGCTAGAGAAAATAACATTCCTTTCTTAGGAATTTGTTTAGGTATGCAAATGGCAGTGATTGAATTTGCTAGAAACGTATTAAACTTATCTGATGCGAATTCTACTGAAATGAACGAAAAAACTTCTGCTCCTGTTATTAACTTAATGGAAGAGCAAAAAGATATTACCGACATGGGAGGTACAATGCGTTTAGGAGCTTGGGATTGCCAATTAACTGAAGATTCTAAAACTTTTGATGCGTATAAAACTGCTGATATTAGTGAAAGACATCGTCACAGATATGAGTTCAATAGTGAATATAAAGAACAAATTGAAGCGGCAGGTATGAAAGCAACTGGTATTAATCCAAAAACAGGATTAGTAGAAGTTGTTGAAATTCCAAATCACCCTTGGTTTGTTGGTGTACAATATCATCCAGAATACAAGAGTACGGTTTTAAATCCGCATCCTTTATTCTTAAGCTTTATAGAAGCTGCAATCAAATATTCAGAAAACTAATTTCTTAATTATATACATGTAAAGGCATCAACAATAGTTGGTGCTTTTTTATTTAGAAAACAATATCTTTATACTTAATAATCTATTGTTTTACATGGTTGCATTACAACAACAAATTCAATCTTATTTTGGTATTACTCCAGATGAATTTGTAGCTATTGAACATTTGTTCTCGAAAACTGAATTAGCTAAAGGAAGTTACTTTGTTAAGAAAAGTCAGTATTGCGAAAAGTTAAGCTTTATTAAAAGTGGATTCATACGCATTTATGCAACAGAGAACGATAAAGAAGTTACACAATGGATTTCTACCGAAGGATATTTTATTACAGATTTACATAGCTTTATTTTTGATCAAAGATCAAGATGGAATATGCAGGCTTTAAACAACTGTGTATTGTACACTATCACCAAAGAAAACTATAAAAAGCTTTATCAAATTTTACCTAATTGGTATCAAATTGAGAAAAAGTTTGTTGCTAGCTGTTTTACTATTCTTGAAAATCGAGTTTTTGATCATCTTTCCTTAAATTCTGAAGAACGTTATTTGAAGTTTTTCAGTCAAAATAAAACATTATTCAACGAAGTTCCTTTGCAATATTTAGCATCTATGTTAGGAATGACTCCTGAAACTTTAAGTAGAATTCGTAAAAAACATAATTCTTGATTTATATCAAGAGTAACAGTTCTATTCTTTCAGAAATTTGTTTTCATAAACTATAACTCATGAGAACAGAAATTACTACCTCAACTCAAATAAATGCTTCACCAGAAAAAGTTTGGAGTATTCTCTTAGATTTTAATAACTATTCAAACTGGAATCCTTTTATTACAAGTATAACTGGGGTTCCTAAAAAAGGAGAAAAACTTCATGTTCAAATCGGTTCTATGCAATTCTCTCCTATTATTCTTGAATATAACATCAACAAAGAATTAAAATGGAAAGGAAAGTTACTTTTTAACGGCCTGTTTGATGGAAAACATCGATTTTTACTAGAAGACAATAAAGATGGAACTACAACTTTTATTCACTCTGAAAAATTCTTCGGAATCTTAGTTCCTTTATTTTCAAAGAAGATTCACACAGAAGTCAGAAATGGTTTTATCAGTATGAACAAAGCGTTAAAAGAAATTGCTGAACGAGTTTAAAATTACTATTCAAATTTAATCGCTTTTGAAGGTTGTATTTTAGATATAATCATTGATGGAACCAATAACATCACTAAACACAATAACAACGTTCCTATATTAAGTAAAAACAAGTAAAAGAAGTTAAATTCTACTGGTACTGTAGATACGTTATATGTTTGCGGATCTAATCCAATTACTTTAAAATATTTCTGAATTAACAACAACACAAAAGCGATGAGGTTTCCCCAGAAAAGACCTTTTAAGATTAAATATCCTGCATTGTATAAAAATACTTTTCGAATTTCTTTATTCTTACTACCTAAGGATTTTAAAATCCCGATCATTTGTACACGCTCTAGAATAAGTACTAATAGCGCAGTTATCATATTTATTCCAGCAACTAAAATCATTATTCCAATAATAAACCAAACATTATTATCAAAAAGTTTTAGCCAATCGAAAAGTTGCCAGAAATTCTGTAATAAAGTACTTGCTTGTAAAGTCGGACTAATATTTAAATTAATCTCCTCCCCTTTTTCTTTTAAAAGATCAAAATCATCAATTAATACTTCGAATCCTCCAACTTCATTATCTTTCCATCTATTAATTCGTTGTACTTCTTTCAAATCACCAACAATAATAGAATTATCAAATTCAGCAAAACCAGTTTTATAAACTCCAACAACTACAGGTTTTCTAGATTTAAATCCGGTTGAAGATTCCACTTGAAAACCAATATTTATAGTATCATTTAAATTTAATTGTAACTGATCTAAAACTGATTTAGAGATTAAAATTTCTCTATTTCTTGGTTGATCGTAGTTTGGTAATCTTCCTTCAACTAAAAAATCTTTGAAAAATGAGAAATCATAATCTTTATTTACACCTTTAAAAACAACTCCTTGAAAATCGGATTTCGTTCTAATTAAGCCGGCTTTGTTAATGTAAGGTTGTACTTTTTTTATCCCAGAAACGTTTTTAAAATTAGGATAAAAATCCTGATTCAGATCTATTGGAACTGTAGAAACATCTGAAAAATTATTATCATAATTTGTGATCTGAACATGTCCTTTAAATCCTGCAATTTTTTCTCGAATCTTATTCTTAAAACCTAAACTTACCGATACAGAAATAGACATAATAGCAATACCTAAACTAATAGCAACGATCGCTATTTTTATTATTGGTGATGAAATACTATTTTTATGCTCTTTACCAGCAATTATACGTTTTGCAATAAATAATTCGTAATTCAAAGAAATGTTTTTTAATACAACCAAAAGTACATATTTATTCTTGTTTTTAACTACGATTTTTTTTCTTAGTTCTTGTAAACAAACTTCAGAAGTTTCACCTCAAAAGAACCAGGAAACAGAAATTATTCCTGAAGAAAAAGATACCATAATAGTTACCGCAGCTGATCAAACTGCAATTTATATTCCGAAAATTATAGGAAAGAAAGTAGGAATTATTGCAAATCAAACTTCTGTGATTAATAAAATTTCGAAGTTTAATCCAGAAATTAAAGGTATTCACTTAGTTGATTATCTACACAATTCTGATACAATTGATGTGATAAAAGTTTTTGCTCCTGAACACGGATTTAGAGGTAAAGCTGATGCAGGTGAAAAGGTAAAAGATGGTATTGATACTAAAACTGGATTGCCGATTATTTCTTTATACGGAAAAAACAAAAAGCCTTCTGCTAAACAATTAGAAGGTATCGATTTCATGATTTTTGATATTCAAGATGTAGGCGCACGTTTTTATACTTACATTTCTACGTTGCATTATGTAATGGAAGCTTGTGCTGAAAATAATATTCCTTTACTTGTTTTAGATCGACCAAATCCTAATGGTCATTATGTAGATGGGCCAATGTTAGAAACTGAACACAAAAGTTTTATTGGAATGCATAAAGTCCCTGTAGTATATGGAATGACAATTGGTGAATATGGTAAAATGATTAACGGAGAAAAGTGGTTAAAAAATGGAATTCAGTGTGATCTAACTGTAGTACCGATCAAAAATTACACGCATCATTCTACGTACAGTTTACCAATTAAGCCTTCACCAAACTTACCAAATGATAATTCTATCAATTTATATCCAAGTCTTTGCTTCTTTGAAGGAACTAATGTTTCTGTTGGTAGAGGAACATCTAAACAATTTCAGATTGTTGGTAGTCCATTTCATCATTTAAAAAGACACCATTATAATTTTACGCCAAAACCAAATGAAGGTGCTAAATACCCAAAACATGAAAACAAAGAATGTTACGGTTACGATTTATCTTCGGAAGAGAGATTACAACAGCTAAATTTACAATGGTTAATTGAATTCTATAATGCTCATAAAGAATACTCAAAAGAAAAAGTATTTTTCACTTCTTTCTTCACTAAATTAGCTGGAACTAAACAATTACAACAACAAATTGAAGATGGTTTATCTGAAGAAGAAATCAGAAAAACTTGGCAAAAAGATCTTGAAGAATTTAAGAAAGTAAGAGCTAGATATTTACTTTACGACGAATAGAAAACCCTTGAGCTTTCATCCATTCATCAGAATAAATCTTATCCATATAACGAATTCCATGATCTGGTAAAATTACAACAACAAAACTATCCGATTTAAACATTCCTTTTTCGGCATATTGCTGTGTTGCTTGAATTACAGCTCCAGATGTATAACCACATAATAAACCTTCGTTACGAACTAGTTCTCTTGCTGCTAATGCTGCGTCTTCATCAGTTACCTTTTCATAAATATCTATGACATCAAAATCTGTTGAAGTAGGAATTAAGTTTTTTCCTAAACCTTCAATTTTATATGGTGAAATTTCGTTTGGATCAAACTCTTTTGTTTCGTGAAACTTTTTAATTGCAGAACCAACTGCATCTACTCCTAAAACTTTAATATCTGGATTTTGTTCTTTCAAAAATCTTCCTGTTCCAGAAATAGTTCCTCCTGTTCCACTAGCTACAACTAAATGTGTAATTCTACCTTCCGTTTGTTTCCAAATTTCTGGTCCGGTTGTCTCATAATGAGCTTCTATATTTAACTCATTAAAATATTGATTGATGTAAATAGAGTTTGGAGTTTCACGATGTATTCGCTTCGCAGTTTCGTAATAAGATCTAGGATCATCAGCTGCCACATTTGCAGGACAAACATGTACCTCTGCTCCCATTGTTTTTAAAACATCAATCTTATTTTTTGAAGATTTATCACTTACAGCTAAAATACAACGATAGCCCTTTACTAGACTTATCATTGCTAAGCTGAATCCTGTGTTACCTGAAGTAGTTTCTACAATAGTATCTCCTGGTTTTAAAATACCTTTCTTTTCAGCATTTTCTATAATATGAAGTGCAATTCTATCTTTTGCTGACTGTCCTGGGTTAAAAGATTCTAGCTTTGCGAAATATTCCCCTGGTAACTCTTTAGTTATGTTATGTAATCTAACAATCGGGGTCTCTCCTACTAAATCTAAAATCGAATCTACTATTGCTTTGTTCCTATCCATTCTATATATAAAGAAACGTTATTGCAAAATTTATCATCTAATTGTAATTGAGATGTTTGTTTTTACAATAACGCTTACACTTACTCAATCGAGGGCAAAAATATAATTATTTTTCTAACTTATCTTCTAATGCTAATAAGAAAGTATATTCTCTAGCAGTTTCTTTTAAAGAATCGAACCTACCAGATGCTCCTCCATGACCTGCTTCCATATTCGTATGTAAGAATAATAGATTATCGTCTGTCTTTACTTCTCTTAATTTTGCAACCCATTTCGCTGGTTCCCAATATTGCACTTGACTATCGTGTAATCCTGTAGTTACCAACATATTTGGATATGATTTTCCTTCTACTTGATCGTATGGTGAATACGATTTAATGTAATCATAATATTGCTTATCGTTTGGATTTCCCCATTCGTCATATTCTCCAGTCGTTAATGGAATACTATCATCTAACATTGTAGAAATTACATCAACAAAAGGTACAGCAGCTATAATTCCGTTATATAATTCAGAATCCATGTTTACTACAGCTCCCATTAATAAACCTCCAGCAGAACCTCCCATTGCATATAAATGCTTTGGAGAAGTATATCCGTTATCAATTAAATATTTAGAGCAATCAACAAAATCGTTAAACGTGTTTTTCTTATTCAACATTTTTCCATCTTCATACCATTCTCTTCCTAAATATTGACTCCCTCTAATATGTGCTAAAGCGAAAATAAAACCTCGGTCTAACAGACTTAAACGTGTTGTTGAAAATCCATCAGAAACCGTATATCCATAAGAACCATATGCATATTGTAACACTGGAGTATTTTCGTCTATTTTAGTATCTTTTCGGTAAACAATAGAAAGTGCAACTTTTTTACCATCTCTGGTAGTTACCCATAAACGCTTACTTTCGTAATTATTTTTATCGAATTTTCCGCCTAATACTTCTTGCTCCTTTTTTATTTCTTTGGATTGATCTTTCATATTGAAATCAATCACAGAACTTGGAGTCGTCATTGAATTGTATGAATAACGAATTACATCTGTATCAAACTCTGGATTTGAATACACACCTGCAGAATATGTTTCTTCATCAAAAGGTAAATAGTAATCTTCAGTTCCATCCCAACGTTTTATTCTTGTTTTGAATAATCCATTGTTTCTTTCTTCAAGAACTAAATAATCTTTAAAAATTGAGAAATCTTCCAAGAAAGTATCTTCTCTATGCGGAATCACATCTACCCAATTTTCTTTAGCTGTATTATCTTCTGGAGTTTTCATAACTTTAAAGTTAGTTGCTCCATTCATATTTGTCTTGATATAGAAATGATCTTCATAGTGAGCTATATCATATTCTAAATCACGCTCACGTGGCTGAATTAAACGAAACTCACCATTTGGATTATCAGCTTCTAAAACTTGATATTCACTAGAAACAGTACTGTAAGATCCAATTACTAAATATTTTCTCGATTTTGTTTTGGTTACAAAAGTTCCGAAAGTTTCATCTTTCTCTTCAAATACTAATACATCTTCAGAAGTATCTGTACCTAAAACATGCTTATAAATTTTAGAACTTCTTAATGTTACAGGATCTTTTTTAGTATAGAATAATGTTTTATTATCATTAGCCCAAACACTTCCCCCTGTTGTATTCTCTATTTTATCATCATAAATTTCACCTGTATCAAGGTTTTTTACTTTAATAAAATACTGTCGTCTACTTACTGTATCTGTTGCATAAGCTACCAACTTATTATCTGAAGTTACATTTAGTCCGCCCAACTGAATATAATCATGTCCTTCTGCTTCTTTATTAACATCAAACATAATTTCTTCTTCCGCTTCTAAACTACCTTTCTTTCTAGAATATATAGGATATTGCTGTCCTTTCTCATATCTAGTAATATAGAAGTAACCATTCTTTTTATAAGGAACCGACTCATCGTCTTCTTTAATTCTTCCTTTCATCTCTTCAAATAAAGAAGATTGAAAATCGTTTGTATGTCCCATTACATTATCGAAGTAAGTATTCTCAGCTTCTAAATAATCGTAAACTTCTTGAGTTTGCTCGTCTTTATTTTCTGCGTTTTTTTGTTCATCTGATAAACGCATCCAGAAATAATTATCAATTCTAACATCACCATGTTTTTCTAATGTTTCTGGTTTTTTAGGTGCTAAAGGAGGTATAATTTTATTTGCCATCTTTTCTTTTTTGCAGGAAGCAAAAATAACACTTAAAGCGATACTGAAAACAAGTTTTTTTCTCATTTCACTAATTTTTAGTTAAGTATTGTAGTAATTTTGTAGTTGAATTTTATTAAAACACAATTACATATGTTCGGAGATTTATCTGGAATGATGGATAAGCTTAAACAAGCACAACAAAAAGTTGAAGAAACAAAACAACGTTTAAATACTGTTTTGATTGATGAAAGTGGAGCTGAAGGAAAAATAAAAGTTACAGTTACTGCTAATAGAGAAATTAAAGCAATTACTGTTGATGATAGTTTATTACAAGATGCTGAAGAATTAGAAGATTATTTAGTTTTAACACTAAATAAAGCATTAAAAAGAGCTGGAGAAATTAACGAACAAGAAATGGCTGTAGCTGCTAAAAGTGGAATGCCTAACATTCCAGGAATGGACATGTTTAAATAATTTTTACGCTATGAATCTGAATCAAATTACTGTTCCTTCTTTAGACTTATCTAAGTCGGTTGCTTTTTACCAAAAACTAGGTTTAACTCTTATTGTAGATGCTTTACCTCATTATGCAAGATTTGTATGTCCTGATGGAAATTCAACTTTTTCATTACATTTAGTTGAAGAATTACCAAAAGGAGATGGAGTTTATGTTTATTTCGAGTGTGAGAATTTAGATGAGTATGTTGAGCAACTGAAAAAACAAGGAATTGTATTTGATCAAGATCCTGTAGATCAAACATGGCTATGGCGAGAAGCTCGATTAAAAGATGTAGATGGAAATCAACTTATATTATTTTATGGTGGTGAAAACAGAATTAATCCGCCATGGAAAATATAAAGTATGCATAAAGAGCCAGAAAAAAATATCGAGAGTCACATGCTTCCATGCATGAATAAAAAGATTTTTGGAATAGACTGTCCGGGTTGTGGTTTCCAACGTTCATCTGTATTAGTTTATAAAGGTGAATTTAAAGAAGCATTTCATATGTTTCCCGGTATTTATACTTCGATTCTTTTCTTTTTAGCTGTTATTGCGCATTTCATATTCAAAAAAAAGATCACTGTTAAAATTTTACTTATTATTGCTATTATTAATGTTATAACGATAACTATAGCGTATTTAATTAAAATGAATACAATATTTTTCAATTAAAAAAACTCACAAATTATGTTCGAATTAGAAGAAAGAACTTTACCTAATGCTAATGTTGTATTAGTGCTTGGAATTTTATCAATATTAGGATGCTGTTGTTACGGATTACCTGGTATTTTACTTGGCGTAGTAGCATTAATCTTACATAAAAAGGATAAAGATTTATATTTAGCTAATCCATCAATTTATACAAATTATTCCAACTTAAATGTTGGGTTTATTATGGCTATTATTGGTATTGCTTTAAGTGTACTTTACATTTCTTTAATTTTTTGGGCAGTTTCTATGATTGGATGGGATGCTTTACAAGATCCAGAATTAATGCGTGAACGATTAGAACAAATGCAGTAAAAAACTTTTTTCTGTTATCGAATATTATAAAGTGAGGAAATCACTCACTTTCAACAATACGAAAAAGCAAACTTTAAAAAGTTTGCTTTTTTCGTTAATAAAAAACACTCAAAAAATCACTTCTTATTTTTAAAATAACCTATTTTCGCCACCTTTTGTAAGATTACGGGGATTAAATAATGGGAGAAAAAAACTGGTTACATTACTATAAAAATAGTTTAACAGATAGCGAGAATTTAGCTGTAGATATTGCTAAAATTAAGAACTTACAATATCAAAACAATTCTGATCTTAGCAACGCTATTATTAACGCTAAACAAGCTACAGAACTTATAGATGCTGAAGAAAGAAGAATTAACAGACTTCGTGGTATTTTAAAAAAAGATAGTAGCAATTGGCACGAAATAGATAAAACTAAAATCTTAATCGCTCCTTTTCATTTAGAATATCAAACTGATAACCCTAAATTTAAACAACGAATTATTCATCCTTTTTGGATTTATGCTTCAGTGAATCGATTAGGTCAGTTATCTGCTCCTAAAGATATTTTCCCATTGATTGTTCGTAATTATATGACACCAATGGCTGATGTGAAAAACGATTTTATTTTCACTTCTATAGATACGGTTTTAGATGCTAAAGAAATCGAACCTCCAATGCCAGAATATGAAGATGAAGTTGTGCCTTGGGATGAATATTGGGATTATATCAACGAGGTTTTTGAAGCTATTACCTATAAAAATTTATTCAATTATAAAGTAGATCGATATACTACTCAGTTTAAACTAACTTATTTCGCGGTTAGTTCTAAAATATCTACGGCAAAAAGTATTTTGTTTTTGTATGAAAACTTAATTGAGTATGATGAGGAATTACCTTTACTCTCGAAAATAATTGATCCGTTACAAATAGAAAAACGAGATGCAATTACAGATGAAGATTTTCTAAATTACAATCATCTTCATTTGGGACAAATGTCTAATGAATTTCCTTTATCTGTAAGTCAACGTAAAACATTATTGTCTTATTTAGCCGGAGAAGAAAATTCTGTAACAGCCGTAAACGGACCTCCGGGAACTGGTAAAACAACATTATTACAAAGTTTAGTTGCTACAGAAGTCGTAAAAAGTGCAATCATTGGAGATGAACCTCCGATTGTTTTAGCTTGTTCTAACAACAATCAGGCTGTAACAAATATCATTGATAGTTTTATCAACTCAAAAAGTAGTTTAGAAGAATTATCTGAACGTTGGGTTCCAGATTTTAAAGGTTATGCTACTTACCTTCCTTCCAACGGAAAGAATGAAAAATACTTAGGTGATATTAATTTCTTAAAGGGAAATTTATTCGGTCATGAAGGTACTTTGTGTAATCTTGAAAATGAAGAATATTTAGATGAAGCCGAATATTATTTCTTAACAAAATATTGCAACTATTTCAATGTACAGAGTAATTCTTTAGAAGATGCAATTCATCATATTCAAGATGAAATCATCATTATTGAAGAACTCTTGATTGATAGTGTCGATTATCCTAGAAATCATATAAATTCAATTAAAAAAATAAACAGCTCGTTATTACATGAAGAAAATCATGTATCCCGAGAAAACTTTAATATCACTAAGCTTACAGAATGGAGAACTATTTTAAGTTCTTTAAAAGCTAGTTATAAAAAACCAGACTTTTTATCACTTGTAAAACAATATTTCAAAGTTAACTTTGAAGAAAATATTGATGGCAACGAATGGATTTTTAAAATTGATGAAAGCACCATCACAGATAAAGAGAGAACTAATACGTATTTAAAAGAGTTAATCAATTATTTAAACATTGCATTACAATCTAATTTGAAGCTAAAAAATTGGCGTCAAAAAATGAATATGCAAAGTTTCCCGATTACTAAAGAAGACGATTTATGGGCTTCGGAGTTTGAGAAGTTAAACTCAAAAAATCCAACACCTCGTTTTTATTATGACGAATTAGATATTTCTTTGCGCCATAAAGCATTCTTACTAGCTACTCATTACTGGGAAGGAAGATGGTTATTAGCCACAAGAGAAGCTTTAGAAGAAGACACAGAACGAGGAACTGGAGAACATGCAATAATGCTCAAATGGAAACGAAGAGCAATGTTAACTCCGTGTTTCGTTGCTACTTTTTATATGGCTCCGAGTCACTTTTTATATAGTCAATATCAAGGAGAAAACGAAAACGGAAAACCGATTTTCAAATATTTCCCACTGTATAACTTCCTCGATTTATTAATTATTGATGAAGCCGGACAAGTAACTCCTGAAGTTAGTATTCCTGTATTTGCTATTGCCAAAAAAGCTTTCGTTGTTGGAGATTTAAAACAAATTCAACCTATTTGGTCTATTCCTTCTCGAATTGATAGAGGTAATTTATCGAGCTTAAATATCATTCAACAAGATCAAGACATGGAGTATTTAGAAAACTCTGGAGTTTTGGCATCTAACGGATGTATTATGAAAATGGCTCAAAATTCTTGTGAATTTGAAACTCCAATTGCAAATACAAAAGAACAAGGGTTGATCTTATTAGAGCATAGACGTTGTAATGATGAAATTATAAACTTCTGTAACGAATTGGCCTATGGAGGTATTTTAAAACCTATGAAAGGAAAAGCAAGAGAAGGACAAGCTTTTCCATCAATGATGGCCTATCATATCGAAGGTGTAAGTGAACGTAAATACAATAGTCGACAGAATGTTCAAGAAGTAAAAGCAATTATAACTTGGTTACAACAAAATAAGGAGAGAATAAAAGAAGCTTATGATGTTGAACGCGTTGAAGAAGTTTTAGGAATTATCACACCTTTTGCTAGTCAGAAAGGAGAGCTTTCAAAGGCATTACTAGAAGCTGGTTTTAAAGTAAACGACATTAAACTTGGAACTGTACATGCTTTACAAGGTGCAGAACGAAGTATTATTTTATTTAGTTCTGTGTACACTAATGAAGATGAAGGAACCATGTTTTTTGAAAAAGATAATAAACCAAACATGCTTAATGTTTCTGTTTCTCGTGCAAAAGACAGTTTTATTTTATTTGGAGATACTAGAATTTTCGATGAGACAAAAAACACCCCTTCAGGAATATTGAAAAAACATTTAAATATTTACGAAACCACCAATTAATCATAAAAAAAGCCTCACAAAATTGTGAGGCTTTTTCTTTAATTAAAGTGTAATATTTTATTTATCAAACTCTAAAATTGTTTTCTTGATAATAGAAATACAATCTCTAAGTTCTTCTTCATTCATTACTAATGGTGGTGCAAAACGGATAATATTTCCATGAGTTGGTTTAGCTAACAATCCGTTATCTCTTAAACGCATACAAATATTCCAAGCAGTATCACTTTCTTCAGAATCGTTAATCACAATAGCATTTAATAAACCTTTACCTCTTACTAAAGTTACCAATTCAGTTTCGTCTACTAACTTCCCTATTTCTTCACGGAAAATCTTTCCTAAACGATCTGCATTTTCAGCTAAGTTTTCATCTCTTACAACTTCTAAAGCAGCTATTGCAACAGCAGCAGCAATTGGATTCCCTCCAAAAGTAGAACCATGGTTTCCAGGACGAATTACATTCATAATTTCGTCATTTGCTAAAACTGCAGATACTGGATAAGCTCCTCCACTTAATGCTTTTCCTAAGATTAAAATGTCTGGTTTTACATCTGGAGTTCCAGAACAGTTTTTATCTTCACAAGAACAGTTTCCACAAGTTGCTAATAAACGTCCTGTTCTAGCAATTCCTGTTTGTACTTCGTCTGCAATGAATAACACGTTATATTTTTCACATAATGCTTTCGCAGCAGCTAAATATCCTTCAGAAGGTACATAAACCCCAGCTTCACCTTGAATTGGTTCTGCCATAAATCCAGCTACATTCTTGTTATTCACTAACGCTTCTTCTAAAGCTTGTAAATTATCGTATTCAATTTTAATGAATCCATTTGTAAAAGGTCCGAAGTTTTTACGTGCTACAGGATCATTAGAAAATGAAATGATTGTTGTAGTTCTTCCGTGGAAATTATTCTTACATACAATAATTTCTGCTTCATTTTCATCAATTCCTTTTACCTCGTAAGCCCACTTTCTACAAATTTTTAAAGCAGTCTCAACAGCTTCTGCACCTGTGTTCATCGGTAATAACTTATCAAAACCAAAATACTCAGTTGCAAATTTTTCATACTGACCTAACATATCGTTATAAAACGCACGAGATGTTAAGGTTAATGTTTTTGCTTGATTTACCATTGCATCTACAATTTTCGGATGACAATGACCTTGATTTACTGCAGAGTACGCTGATAGGAAATCGTAATATTTCTTTCCTTCTACATCCCAAACATACACTCCTTCACCTTTGCTTAATACAACTGGTAACGGGTGGTAGTTGTGAGCTCCATACTTGTTTTCTAAATCGATTGCTTGCTGTGACGTTAATTTTTCTAAAACAGCCATTTCCTTAATTTTTTTAAAAATTTATAAAATAACCATTCCTACTGTACCTTTATTCTTTCGAAGAAGTTCGAAAAAGCAGCGTGGGAGAGAAATCATCCCTAAGAGGTCTGCAAATTAATAAATATTCATCGGCTAATGAAATCTTACTTCAAGCTTTTTGATGCTAATGATAGTATTTGTATTTCTAATCTTTTTATCTCTCTTAATAGCGCGTTTTTATCCATTTGCATCCAAGCAAATATCTTCAACATACTTACACCAAGTAAAAAAATGACAGCTCCGGTTGCCCATTTTATCAATTCTTTAGTTTCCGTGGCATCAAAAAACTGAACAAGGCAGTATATGAAAAACCCGAAAAAGATTAATGTAACCATATTCATAGCAACTAAAATCCATTTATTTTTCCCTTTGAATAAACCAAAAGCCATTTGCCAAATGTTTTGCTCTTCTAACTCTTGATAAAAAACAGCTTCTTCTTCTGTTAATGTTTCTTTTATCAATTCATCGATGTCTTCTGTAAATTTCATATTGTATTATTTTATTGTATTTTTTAATTTCTCTCTTGCATGAAATAATCTTGATTTCACTGTACCTACTGAAATGTTGAGCAATTCACTTATTTCAGTTAATGATCGTTCTTCAACATAAAAAAGACGTATTACTTGCTGATGTGCAAGCGTTAATTTTTTAATTGCAATTCTTAATTTTTCTTTCTTTTCATTTATTGATTCTTCTGAATTTTCTTCAAATTCAACATCTTCTTTATAAAATGTCAAGTGTTTTGTTTGTCGCTGCTTCTTTCTTAAATAATCCAAAGCTTTTCGTTTAACAATTTGTATTGCCCAACTCTTAAATTTACCGACATCTTCTAAAGTATCTAACTTATCTACAATAACAACCCAACTTTCTTGAGCTATATCTTTAGCAATCGCTGAACTTCTCACGTACGAAAAAGCAATTTTACAAAAAGGCTGATGCCACTTTTTTACTAAAATCAAAAGTGCTTTACGCTCTCCATTTACATAAGCTTTGATAAGCTCTTTATCTGTATGTGCAGTTTTGTTTTTCATAAGTTATGTTCACTTACATGACGCATATTTTCACAAAAGGTTCATTTTAATATAAATTAATATTCGAAACCAATCTCAATAAGAGATATCTTTTCTAATTTTGCAAACCTTTAAATCAATATACAGATGCCAAGAAGAGAACGTAACAAGTTTGTTAAAAGAGGAGAAATTATTGAAATTCTTATTGAAGACTATGCTTTTGGAGGAAAAGGTATAGGACGTATTCGTAACGAACATGGAGAATTTGTAGTTTTTGTTCCGAATACTTTACCAGGTCAATTGGTGAAAGCACGAGTTACAAAATCTCAAAAGAAATATGCAGAATGTAAATTGGTAGATGTACTTAAAGCTTCTGAAGATGAAATTCCTTCAAACTATCAAGAAGTTCCTGGTGCACCTTATATTCAACTTCCAATAGAAAAACAACACGAGTACAAATACACAAGTACAATGTCGTTATTCAAAAAAATAGGAAAGATTGAAAATATTGAAGACTACTTTGATGAATTTGTAAGTTCTCCAAATGTATTTCACTATAGAAATAAAATGGAATATAGTTTTTCTGCCATTGGATATGATCGTGAACAAAAAACCGATGTAGATGAATTTACACTTGGTTTTAAAAGACGTGGTGTTTGGTGGATGGGTGAAAATTTAGATAAGGATAGTGGTTTATTCGATGCTGAATTTGAAAATAGTTTAAAAAGGATTAGAACTTATTGTGAAGAAACTGGTTTGGCACCTTGGCACGGACCAAAAAAAGAAGGTTTTTTCAGATATTTTGTAGTTCGAAAATCATACAAAACCAACGAATTACTTTGTAACTTAGTTACTACATCTAAAGATTTACCGAAATTTAGCATGCCTAATTTCGTTTCTCTTTTACAAGAGTTATTTGGCGATCGATTAGCTGGACTGTTACATACTATAAACGATGAAACTGGAGATAGAACAATCGCTACTTCTGGAAGTATTGATTTGGTATATGGTAAAGATAAAATTGTTGAGGAGTTATTAGGTTTGAACTTTGAAATTAGTATGAAAAGCTTTTTTCAAACAAATCCGAAATCAGCTGAGAAACTTTATAGTAAAGTAATTGATTATGCTTTAGAAAATAAAGATGCAATTGATAACACAATTGTAATGGATTTATTTTGTGGTACAGGAACTATCGGTCAAATATTAGCTTCTCGTAGTGAAAATGCTAAAATTGTTGGAGTTGATATTGTCGCTTCTGCAATTGAAGATGCTAAGAAAAATGCCAAACGTAATAATATTGAAGGCGTAGAATTTTATGCAGCTGATGTTGGTAAGTTTTTACTAGAACAACCTCAGTTCAAAAATAAAATAAAGACTATTATTTTAGATCCTGCTCGTGCTGGTATTGCTCCTAAAACACTTAAAAAAATCATAAATCTAAACGCAGATAGAATGGTTTATGTATCTTGTAACCCAGCTACTCAAGCTAGAGATACAGAGCAATTACAAGAAGCAGGTTATACTATTAAAAAAATAAGTTTAGTAGATCAATTTCCTCATACTGCTCATATCGAAACAGTAGTTTTATTTGAAAAGTAATAGTTTATGAGATTTTTAAAATATACTGTAATTCTAATTGTAGTTACAATTTGTTTTTTATCATGTGAAAAAGACGATTTCTGTACACAAACTCCTGTAACACCAAATCTTGTTTTACGCTTTTATGATAAAACAAACTTGACAGAATTTAAGGATGTACAACGTTTTTCTATGACAGCTTCTGGTATTCAAAATGCAGATAGTTTATTTATGAATATCACTGCAGACAGTATTGCAATTCCATTAAATACTTTAACGGAAGAAACTGTTTTCACTTTAAAAAGAAACGAAACAGATAGTGATGCTAGTGCAGGAAATGAATTTGCAACGCTAACAGTAAAATACACTCCAGAAAACGATTATGTATCACGTTCATGTGGTTTTAGAGTCATCTTTAATGAGGTTACTTTTGAAAAAACAGGATGGATTGATCGTTTATCTGTAACTGAAGTAGAATCTATTAAATCTCAAACAAATGCGCACGTTAACATATTTCACTAAGTTAGTCTTATTCTTATGTGTGGTTAACCTGCACGCTCAAAAAACTTCAAAAAAAAATACTCCTAAAGATACTGTAGTTTATAAAACTGGCTACGGATTACGTTTGGGTATCGATTTAAGCAAACCAGGATTAAGTTTTATAGATAAGAGTTATACTGGTTTTGAAATTGTTGGTGATTATCGTGTATCTAAGAACTGGTATGTTGCAGCTGAAATCGGTCACGAAGAAGAAATAACATTCGAAGACTTTACTACTTCAACTTCAAAAGGAAATTACATACGTTTAGGAGGAAACTTGAATACGTATACAAATTGGTTAGACATGAATAATGAAGTTTATGTTGGTGGTCGTTATGGTTTTGCCATCTTCGAACATACTCTTAATGAGTTTACACCAAATACTTCTACAGGTAATACTGCTACTCCTGATTTCTTTCCAATTCAAACGATTACAACTCCTGTTAGTGAATCTGGATTAACAGCACATTGGATTGAATTCCAATTAGGTATAAAAGTAGAAACATTTAAAAACCTTTTTATTGGATTTCACGGATCTTATAAAATCGGTTTAAGTATAGATGATCAAGATAATTTCAAAACATTATATGCTCCTGGTTTTAACAGAGTCTTTGAAAGTAATACAGGTTTCGGTTTTAACTACACAATTTCGTACCTAATTCCTTTTGTTAATAAATAATTTTAGAGCTTTCCCTCTATTTTACTACTTTTACATTAAGTAATAAACAAACTTATTAACAATGGATAGAATACCTAGCGTTGATTTAAGAGATTTTTTGTCTGAAGACGAAAATAGAAAGCAGAAATTTATAAATGAAATTGGAAACGCGTATGAAACTATTGGTTTTGTTGCATTAAAAGGGCACTTTTTAGATGAAACTTTAGTAGACAATTTATATGCACAAATCAAAAAGTTTTTCGAGTTACCTGTAGACACTAAACAGAAATATGAAATTCCTGGTATTGGTGGACAGCGTGGGTATGTTTCTTTCGGAAAGGAAAGTGCAAAAGGTAAAAAAGAAGGTGATTTAAAAGAGTTTTGGCATTTTGGTCAATATGTTGAAAATAATCCTACCTTAGAGAAAGAATATCCTGCAAACGTAAATGTAGAAGAGCTTTCTGAATTTAATGAAGTAGGAAAGCAAACCTATAAAATGTTAGAAAAAACAGCTAAGTATGTATTACGTTCTTTAGCTTTATTTCTAGATTTAGAAGAAGAATACTTCGATCAATATATCTTTAATGGTAATAGTATTTTAAGACCAATTCACTATCCGCCAATTCATGAAGAACCTAAAGGAGCTGTTAGAGCTGCTGCTCATGGTGATATTAATTTAATCACATTATTAATGGGAGCGCACGGAAAAGGATTACAAGTTCAAAATCATGATGGAGAATGGATTGACGCAATTGCTCAGCCAGATGAATTAATGATTAATGTTGGAGATATGTTATCTAGACATAGTAATAACAAGTTAAAATCTACAATACACCGTGTAGTAAATCCTCCAAAAGAGTTATGGGGAACTTCACGATATTCTATTCCTTTCTTTATGCATCCAGTTTCTGAAATGAAATTAGATGTTTTAGAAAACTGTATCGATGAAAACAATCCTAAACAATTTGAAGATATTACTGCTGGTGAATTCTTAAATGAGCGTTTACGCGAACTTGGATTAATAAAATAAGTAATGGACTTACAAGATCAATTAAAAAACCTTTTTCCAGATCATAAATTTGAAGAGTCAAAAGAGGAAAAAAAACCTGATGTTTGGTTACAAGACGAACCTTTGCTTTGTAAGTATGAAAAACGCAAAGGTAAACCGATCACAATAATAGATGGTTATAATGGTGCTACTGAAGATTTTAAAAAATTAGCCAAAGAAATAAAGACTAAATTTTCAGTCGGGGGTAGCTTTAAAGACGATAAAATTATAATTCAAGGTGATTATCGTGACAAAATTATGGAATTGTTAAAAGAAAAAGGTTTTAACGTTAAGAGAGTTGGTGGTTAACATATTAATTATGTTAACCATTTTTGTTAAAATCTCTTAACTCAATTTTACAAAAATCACTTTTTTAACAAAAAAAACTCTAATTATTTAAAAATTAGACCAAATCAAAATAATATTCTTAACGTATTATTTTTTTTATTATTATTGGAGAGCATTTTTAAGTCCTTATAAATGAGCTCATATTTACATATTACAAACGGTGATACTACTACTGAAATTTTAAAAAATTTAAAAATAGAAGGTGAAATTATCACTTGGAGAGAGATGTTGTGTGAAGGAAAAACTACTACAGATGTTGGTAGCGAAGATTTTTGGAAACTACGTTTTGACTTTTTTAGTTCTGCTTACAAAATAACAAAGAAGACTTTTATCGATTTTACACTTAAAGAGTATAGAAATCTGTGTAAGCAAAATCAAGATGAAATTATTTTATGGTTCGATTACGATCTGTTCTGCCAAGTAAACTTGGTTGCTGTAGTAAGTTGGCTTAAAAGGTATAGAAAAGGCAGAAAAATTACTTTAATACAAAGTGGAAAGTCTGATAATCATGAAAAAAATGTTGGTTACGGCTACTTATCACAAGAAGAACTTTTAGATTTATATAAAAATAGAGTAACCTTAACTCAAGATGATATTGAATATGCCGATTATATATGGCAATTATACTGTTCAGATAGTCCATTACGATTAGAAACCGTTCATAAATTTAATCCTTCTTCCCCTTTCATTTATTTATCAGAAGCTATTAATGCACACTTAAAACGTTTTCCTTCATTAGAAAACGGATTGAATAGCATAGAAAATACTATTCTTGAAACTGCTAATACTTCAAACGCTAAAAATGAGAATGAATTGGTACAATCTTTATTAATAAATCAAGAAGTTTATGGCTTTGGAGACGTACAGTATGCTAAAAAGATAAAAGAGTTAAAAGGTCTATTTTCTTCATTAAATCCTGTAAAATTAAGTGAGACAGGGATTAAAGTTCTTCATAATCAATTAAATCACTATAGAGAATTACGTTCTGATTTTTCGTATCTTGGCGGGGCAAAAAAATACAGCTATTTGTATGTTAATGCTACAAACAAGCTACTGAAATTATAACATCTTAATGAAGATTAAAAACTCTGAACTTATTTTAAATGCTGATGGCAGCATTTATCATTTAAACTTGAGACCAGAACATATTTCTACTGACATTATTTTTGTTGGTGATCAATATCGTGTAGATAAAGTAACAAAACATTTCGATTCTATTGAATTTTCTACGCAAAAACGAGAATTTAAAACGACAACTGGTATTTATAAAGGAAAAAGAATTTCTGTAATTTCAACAGGAATTGGTCCAGATAATATCGATATCGTTTTAAATGAATTAGATGCATTGGTTAATATCAATTTCGAAAGTCGTGAAATTAAATCAGAACATACGAAACTAAACATAACTCGAATTGGTACTTCTGGTTCTTTACAAGACGATATTCCTGTAGACAGCTTTTTACTAAGCAGTCATGCAATTGATCTTAACGGAATGTTACAATCGTACAATACTGAAGAAATTGCTCATCCAGATATTGAAGATGCTTTTGTAAAACAAACGGATTGGTCTTCTAAAAAGGCTTATCCTGTTGTAATTTCTAATTCAGAAGAATTAGCCAATAAACTTTCTTCATCTGAAACTTATGAAGGAATTACAGCTACAGCTGGAGGTTTTTATGGGCCACAAGGAAGAGTCTTACGATTACAACTACAAGATCCTGAATTAAATCATAAAATTGATAATTTTTCATACCAAGAACACAGAATTACTAATTTAGAAATGGAAACTTCTGCAATTTATGGTCTTTCAAAATTACTAGGCCATAACGCATGTTCTATGAATGCTATTTTAGCCAACCGTGCTAATGGTACATTTAGTGAAAAACCTGGCGATATTGTTGAAAAATTAATCAAATACACGCTAGATAAATTAGTTGAATAAATGTTGAATTTAAAAGTAGGTGGTGTTCCAGAACATTTTAACTATCCTTGGTATATTACCTTAAAAAACAAAGAGTATACATCGCAAGATATCAATTTACGTTGGCAGGATTTCCCTGGTGGAACTGGTGCCATGTGTAAAGCTTTACGAGAAAAAGAAATTGATATTGCTATTGTACTTACTGAAGGAATTATCAAAGACATCATCAATGGAAACCCTTCTAAAATTATTCAGACTTTTGTTGAAAGTCCTTTAATTTGGGGGATTCATGTTGGAGCTAAATCTAAATTTAAATCTATTGACGATTTAGAACATGCCACTGTTGCAATTAGTAGATATGGATCAGGTTCACATTTAATGGCGATTGTTAACGCATATAACAATGGTTGGGATATAGATAAACTACAGTTTAAAGTAGTTAAAAATCTTCAAGGTGGTATAGATGCATTAACCAATGGAGAAGCAGATTATTTTATGTGGGAACACTTTACTACAAAACCATTGGTAGACAATGGTACTTTTAGAAGAGTTGGTGACTGCCCTACTCCATGGCCTTGCTTTGTTGTTGCTATTCGAGAAGAAATTCTAGAACAACATCCAGAAGAAATAAAAACTGTTTTAGATATTATCAATAATTGTACAGCTGATTTTAAATCAATTGAAAATATTGATGAAACACTGGCTTTACGTTACGAACAACAGTTAGAAGATATTCAAAAATGGTTATCAATCACCGAATGGAATGATGGAAAACCTATTTCAGAAAAATTATTAACCAGCATTCAAAATAAAATGGTAAACTTCAACGTTATTGAAGAGAAAATTGATTCTGGTAAATTGATTAAAATTTTATAAATTAGCATTTCTAAACGTATTAAGATGAAAAGAGTAGTATTTATTGCAATTTGTGTAGTTGGTTTATTAGGATTAACATCATGTGGAAGCACAGCTCCTTGCGGCTTATCACAAACTAAAACTAAGCAAACTCAACAAAACTATCAACAAGAGGTTGTTGTTGCAAATGCAACAGCAGAATAAGTTGATTGTTCTTTTTTCAAATTCAATAAATCCGCTTTCTTTAGCGGATTTTTTTGTTTCTAACACTTCTACACACTTTTAAAAACCTAATAAATAGGATTTTAAACTATATTTCACTAGTTTTAACTGTACTTCAATATAAAACCAGATAGAAATATGAAATCAAAAATTACTTTATCAATAGTTTTAGTTTTTATCGCATTATTACAATCACAAAAAAGTAATTCGCAAGTAGACGATGTTCAAGTTTTTGGTTTTATACACAGTTTAGTGCATCATGCTTCTCAACGAGAAACTCCAATTCCTGAAACTGCAACGTTCTACTGGGTTAACGATATTGTTCAGAGCACTTCTGATACATTTGCTGCCTCTGGTACATTTGGTCAGCTTACAGATCATGTTGATCGAAACCTTCCTCCTACACCTGGAATTGGTTACAACGGTGTTCCTGGTACTTGGGATCCTGATACTGGTGGAACTTTTACAACCTCTACCACAAATACAATTTTAATTACTGCTGCTAATTTTATTCAATATGTTCCGTCTACACAACCAGATCCTGCCGATCCTACAGCTGGACGATCTGTGGTAAGCAAAACAGAAACACTTTTTGATTGGTTAAACAACGAAAAAACAAATCTTCGCTTTTATATTTATGGAAATTGGCCTGAGATGGATTTAATGAATAGCTATCCACCTACTTTACCGACTCAAAATGAAATTGATGAATTTCATAATATTACGATGGGAACTTCTGGAAGTTTTGATTCTTGGTGGACCGATTATCAAGATGCAATTGTTGCATCAAGATCTAGTTATAATGCTCGTTTAATTCCAGTAGGAAGAATCATCAGTCAGATATTAACTTCTGTGATTCCGAATCAAATTCCGTTTGATGAATTATATGAAGATTCTGATCCACACGGTAGAGCTAATATTTATTTTTTAGCAGGAATGATTACTTATGTCGCTTTGTATGAAAAAGAAATTCCGGCTAGCTACATGCCCTCTTCAATTATAAGTCCAGTGATAAGAAATAACCTGACTCAAATTCGAAATTTTATTACTCAAGAACTCAATAACTTTAACTTTTCAAATGGAGATAGTAGAGTCTTTTACAACAGACCAGTATTAAGTACTGATGAAAATCAAATTGTAGAAAATAATATTAATATCGTACCAAATCCTGTTACTAATACTTTTCAAATTGAAAGTCAGAATAACAACACATTTGATATTTCAATTTATAATGTAAACGGACAACTATTGAGAAACATTCCGAATTACAACACAGTAACAGAATATAATTTTATTGACATCAACGCTCTTTCTAGTGGTATTTATTTTTTGAGATTGAAAGATCAAACAAACAATTCTACGATAACACGAAAAATTATAAAAAGGTAGTTTATAAAGTCAACACCTCAAATACTTATAACTAATTCTTTTCCTTTAACATTGGTACAAACTTGAAATCACCAAGTTCGTGCTTTTCAAATTCTTTAAGAGATTTACGAATTAATAAAGTCATAATTTGAGTTCCTTCGCCAACAGGAATTAAAAGCTTTCCTCCTACTTTTAGTTGACCTAATAATGCTTTTGGAATAAAAGGAGCTCCAGCTGTAACTATAATTTTATCAAAAGGAGCTTGCTCTGGTAAACCTTTGTAACCATCTCCAAAAATAAAACGCTTCGGTTTGTAGCCAATTTTAGGCAAAAACAACGCTGTTCTTTTAAATAATTCGTGTTGTCTTTCTATAGTATAAACTTCTGCTCTTAATTCTAATAACACAGCTGTTTGATAACCAGAACCTGTACCAATTTCTAATACTTTTTCACCTTCTTTAATTTCCAATACTTGCGATTGAAAAGCTACCGTATATGGATGAGAAATTGTTTGGTTTGCAGCAATTGGAAATGCCTTATCTTGATATGCATGATCTTCAAAACTACTGTCTATAAATAAGTGTCTTGGAATTTTTCTTACTGCATTCAGTACTTTTTCATCTATAATCCCTTTCTTATGTAAAACATTAGCTAATTGGTTTCTAAGCCCTTGATGTTTGGTAGTATCTCGCACAACATATAAATTTTCCGCGGGTTAAAAGTAGCAATAAATACCAAAAAAAATCTATAAAAGTGTATCTTTGTTAACACTGATTTGTAAATCAGTTCAATAAAAATAAATCCGAAATTTATGCTAAAAGCTGGAGTTTTAGGTGCAGGTCATTTGGGTAAAATTCACCTACGCCTTTTACAAGAATCTGATAAATATGAACTCGTTGGATTTTACGATCCTAATAAAGAAAATGCAGATAAAGTTGTTACAGAATATGGTTACACCTTTTTTGATACAGTAGAAAGTTTAATCGATGCTGTAGATGTTATCGATATTGTAACTCCTACTCTTTCTCACTTCGACTGTGCGAAATTAGCCATCGAAAAAGGGAAACATATTTTTATTGAAAAACCTATAACGAATACAATACAAGAAGCTGAAGCAATTCGAACTTTAGCTAGCCAGAATCATGTTCGTGGTCAAGTTGGACATGTTGAGCGTTTTAATCCTGCTTTTACCGCTGTAAAAGATATTATTGAAACACCTATGTTTATTGAGACACACCGATTGGCTGAATTTAATCCTAGAGGAACTGATGTTCCTGTAGTTTTAGACTTAATGATTCACGATATTGATATTATTCTTTCTGTTGTAAAATCGAAAGTAAAAAATGTTTCTGCAAGTGGTGTTTCTGTAATTTCTGAAACTCCTGATATTGCAAATGCAAGAATAGAATTTGAAAATGGTTGTGTTGCCAATTTAACTTCGAGTAGAATCTCAATGAAAAACATGAGAAAAACTCGTTTCTTCCAAAGAGATGCTTATATCTCTGTAGACTTTTTAGAGAAGAAATCTGAAGTTGTTAAAATGAAAGATGCACCTGAAACTCCTGACGATTTTGCTATGATTTTGCAAAATGCAGAAGGTATTAAAAAGCAAATCTATTTTGAAAATCCTAAGATAGAACCAAACAATGCGATTTTAGATGAGTTGAATTCGTTTGCCGATGCAATTAAAAACAACACTACTCCAATTGTTTCTTTAACGCAAGGAACAGAAGCTTTACGAGTAGCACATCAAATTATCGATTGTTTTTCTAAATAATAATCCAAACAACACTAAAATTAAATTTTACATGAAAAATATTGCAGTAATTGGTGCTGGAACTATGGGAAATGGTATTGCCCATACGTTTGCTCAATTTGGTTACAATGTTCAATTAATTGATATTTCTCAAGCAGCTTTAGATAAAGGTTTAGCTACTATTTCTAAAAACTTAGATCGTATGGTTGCTAAAGAAAAAATATCTGCTCAAGATAAAGAAGATACATTAAACAATATTACTACGTTTACTTCAATAAAAGATGGAGTTCAATCTGCTAGTTTAGTGGTTGAAGCTGCTACTGAAAATATTGATTTAAAACTAAAAATATTTAAAGATTTAGATGAAGTTTGTGCTGAAGATACTATTCTTGCTACAAATACTTCTTCTATCTCAATTACTCAAATCGCTGCTGTTACAAACAGACCAGAAAAAGTAATAGGAATGCACTTTATGAACCCTGTTCCTATTATGAAATTAGTTGAAATTATTAGAGGTTATAATACTTCTGATGAAGTTAACAATACTATTGTTGAACTTACTGAAAAGATTAAGAAAGTTCCTGTAGAGGTAAATGATTATCCTGGTTTTGTGGCTAACAGAATTTTAATGCCTATGATTAACGAATCTATTGAGACTTTATACAATGGAGTTGCTGGTGTTAAAGAAATTGATACTGTAATGAAATTAGGTATGGCACACCCAATGGGTCCATTACAATTAGCTGATTTTATTGGTTTAGATGTGTGTTTATCTATTTTAAATGTAATGTACGAAGGATTTAAAAACCCAAAATACGCACCATGTCCATTATTAGTTAATATGGTAACTGCAGGTAAATTAGGAGTGAAATCTGGAGAAGGTTTTTACGATTATAGCGAAAGTAGAAAAGCAGAAAAAGTGGCTAAAATGTTTTCATAAAAATAGCTAAGCCTACTTTTTATAATATAGAAAAAGCAATCTAAAATATTTTAGATTGCTTTTTTAGTTTAATCGCCTATTGGATTTATTTCTTGTGGTGGAGTTTCTGTACCAACCCAAGTAATTAAAATCTCTCCATTTAATGTTTGCTCTGGACCAGCACCAAATGAATTTCTTAATTTCACATCAACAAACTTAATTGCAATCTGAAATTTCTGAGCTAAAATTTCTTCATTAGGTTCAAATATTTCGCTACGAGTTACATCTTTTGTTATTGTTCCATTAGCTCCAAAATTAGGTCTAAAATCTTCTAATTCTCCACCAATAGGAATTTGTAAACTAACATCTGCTAAATCTCGTGGATTATATACTTGAAATCCTGGATCGAAAAAATTTTCAGAAAAATCGACTATAGTAATTTGTGGTCTTAAAACAACATCATTAGAAATTAATGGATCATCTACTGGATCAAATCTATCATTCCAACGTCCACCAATAGTCAACAAAGTACCACTGTCGTTCATAAAAATATCATTCTTAACCAAGTCTAATCTTGTAATATTATCATTAAGTTTAAGATTATGATCAACTATATAAAAACCAGGAAAAATGAATCTTTTTACAACTCTACAAGATTGATCATCGACAGACGAAACATCATAAGAACCAGGCAAAGGATTATCAAATTCTCCTTCGTTACCATTTAATTGCCCTACTCTTCTTCCTGGATAAGCTGCATTACCTGCACGCATATTGTTAACTTCTAAAGGAGTAATTGAGTAATTCTCAAACTGAGTTTCGTAATTTGTAACATGAGAAACTGAGAAAAAACGCTCTACTACGTTAGATTTAAATTCTAAGTCACAAAAATTACCTGATGCATTTCCATCACCTCCATTTTCACCCCCCATTTCATCTTCTGAACTACTACAGGCTATAAAAAAAACAGAAAGTAATATGAAAGTTATTTTTTTAAAATTGATTTTCATTTGAATTCTTTTTATGTTCCTAACAAACTTATTTTTAAATCAAAATCTAACCAATACCTATTAATAGTGATTTTTTATTTTGGATATAAAAAAAGGAACTCAAAATTGAGTTCCTTTCTTTTTTTGGGGTATTACATGTTAAAATGTAAAAGGGGAAAAACATTATAGTGTATAAATTGGGGATTATACGAACTATTGATACTTTTATTTTTTAAAAGGGTGCTTATTATTCTTTTTTACATAAACTGGAATCTTTTGTACATTCATCTTAGGATTCACAGTTTCAAAGATATTCGCGATTAATTCATTTAGGATTTCAAAAACTTTCATAATTTCAACTTTTAAAGGGATTAACAAACTTTCTTACTTACGTTTGCTAAATTACAAAGCTTTTCAAGTTTAGAAATCGTTTTTTAGACTTCTAGTAGCTATACAATCGATAAACGGTAAGTATTCGTCGTTAAATTAAATTAAAGAACTCATTTACTGTTTAAATAGACGTAATAGCTACTTTAGTCTTACAAAAGAACTATTTGAAAATCAGTTTACCTTTCATTTCATGTTCTTTAGAGCTTATCTTGTAGAAGTAAATTCCTGATGCAAGTTGTTTTCTATTGAAGTTTATTGCATTGCTACCTACTTTAGCAGTTATATTTTCGTTATGCACTCGTTTACCTAATACATTAAATACTTCAAAATTGTATTTATTGGTTGTATTTGAGTTAAACGTGAACACAGCATTAGTTTCTATTGGATTTGGACTTACAATTGCCTTTTCAATTAAAGACTCGTCTTTTATAGAAGCTGTACTTTGTTTTGAGAATTTAATATTACCAATGTCTAAAGTTTTCTGAACTGTAGTTCCGTCTTCAGCAACAAGTGTAATGAATAACATTTTCACATCGTTTAAATTCACTTCACCACTTAAATTAGACATGATATCACCTTTATACATAGTATAGCTTGTTGTATTCTCAGTCAAATTCACTGTTATGTAAGGTTGATCGTTCCAATCTGCAACACTCTCTTTAACAAAGATCATTTTCATTTGTCCATCTCCTTTTGCATTGAATGAAACTTGATCGTATTCAGATAAATCTACTTGTTCAAATTTTGGCGTTAAAGATCTGTAAACAGATACATCTTGATTTGCAGTTGCTGTAAACGAAATGTTTCTTTCAACTTTATAAACACCATCTTCATCTGTTTCATTATTTGCGATTACATTAAATGAATCTACAAAAGTTTTAGAACTATCATCAACTCCCCAAGTTCCATCAGAAAGGAATAAATCATCTGGAGTTATATCATAACGATTACGAAGTCTGAATCCGAAGTCATAAAGGTTTCCAATATCTAAAGTTACATTGTTTATATAACCTGTTAAATCTACATTAAATGTTACTGCTTCTCCTGTGCTTGTTTCAGTTACTCGTTTATTTCCTTCAATAACTACTGTTGATGGTCTTAAATTATTAATGATTTCTAAATCAATCTTACCACCTCTTCTATAAGCTGCTTTCTTAATAAATACTGGTGGAGCATCTGAACTTCTATACTCACTAATTGGTTTTTGAACTTCTAATAAACGTAAAACCTCTACCGACATATTGTATAAATCATCTATAGAACTTGCCCAAACTTGGAAATTGTAATATCCGTCATCTTCATACTGATCTAAATTCCAGTGCGATTCTACAATAAACGAACTATTATCTGCCGATTCTCTTACTGAAAAACTTGCTACAAATTCTATAGAACCATTTGGTTGTTTAACTCTAGATTTGATAAATAATTCATCATTTACATCCATGTTAGAAACTGATAATAATTCAGCTCCTGTAAATCGGTCACAAATATGTTTTGTATGCTCGTAAACTTTATCTTCTGTTTTTAGAACTAGTAATGTTCCGTATGCCTGATTGTCTCTCATATAATCTACAGAAACTAACTCAGTAGCATTAGTAATTCCAACTAAATCACTTGGAGAACTTTCAACTGCAGTAGCTCCTGGAATAATATCCATTGGTACAAAATCCCAAAGTGAAATATTTTGATTACTAGATCTTCTTGCATAGAAACTATTTTTCTCTACTTTTCTAGCTTTTGCAGCATCGAATTTGTAATTCTTTTTTATTCTATTAATGTTTCTCTGATTAATTTGTTCAGATAAGCGATTGTTACTTTCTAATCCTCCGTTATTACCTGTTGAAGTTGGGGTAATATCTGGACAAGAAGCTACTCCTGAACAAGAAGGATCATCACAATCTACTAAACCATCACCATCATCGTCTACTCCATTAGTACAATCTTCTTGGGGTACTGGCGCAGTTGGGCATCTTGCTCCATCGTTTTGAGAACTAGAAGGACCAAATGCAAAAAGATTAGATGTCATGTCTAAACTACTCGTTACATTTTGAACAGCATATATGACGTAAACTGTTCCTGTTTGATTAGCTGACACATAAAAATTTCCATCTACATCAAAATATACTGCTCCATAAGTATAATTTAAACCAGACAAAATTGGAACTTCTCCTAACGATGTTACGTTTCCATTAGAAGGATCGATTTTATATAAAATGTTAGAGTTTTTCTCCACAGTATATAACATATCATCTACAGCATTGAATGCCCAATCGTGGTTTCCTATACTTTGAGATAAAGTTCCAGTTCCTATTTTAGTTAAATAATTAGCTGAAGCTGGATCTAAATCAATCATATAAAAAGAGTTTCCTCCTGATTTTAGATAGTAAATCCCATCTTGATTAACATCTCCTACATAACTGTAAGATGCTCCTGCAACAGTATATACTGTCGTTTCATAATCATTTCCAACTCTTATAATGGTATTTCCGTCTGTAGATTTTAAAGAACCCCAGATGTAGCCATCTTTTTCGTTGTATCCTACGCCGTTGATCACAAACGTAGATAAATTGATTCCATCTAAAATAGCATTTCCTGAAGCTAAATTTTGAGCATATACATCGTTGCTCTGAAATAAATAGGCTTCTTGAACACAATTGAAAGGCTCATTTGTTTGTGAAGTTAAATCCTGAAAAGTGAATGTTAAGATAATTACTAGTATTAAACTCTTTAATTTTGAGTAATAATTCTTCATGGTAAAAGTCGTTTATTGGGGGTTTAACAAAATGTTTATCACCAATTTACGATTTAAACCTGTAGATTACACAGGAAAAATACTGTTTCGTAGTTATGTTTCGTTTAATAACTTTAAAAAATAGATCAATGGTATTAAAAACACAAAAGGAAGCCTTTAATAGCTTCCTTTTGCGTTTTATCGATAGATTATGATTAATTATCTTCTTTCTTATCTTTATCGTCTTTAGACGCTTTATTCCATATTTTAATTTTGTCTTCTAAAGTAACTCCAGATTTCACCTCGATATTTACTCCATCAGAAATACCTAATTCTAATTCTTTCTTTTCGAATTTCCCATCTCCTAATTCAATTTCAACATATGGTTTTTCTGTTTTCTTGTCGAATCTCAATAAAGCTTCTTTAATAGCAAGAACATCTTCTTTCTTGTCTAATACGATATCTGCGTTTGCAGAATACCCTGCTCTAATAAAGTTACTATCATCTAAAGTTACATCTGCCTTAATTTTAAACTGAACAGCTCCGCCTTCTTCAGTACCTTTTGGAGCGATGAAATTTAATTCTGCAGGAAACTTCTTATCTTCAATAGCTCCTAATGAAACCTGTAATTTAGTTCCTCTAATTAATTTTCCGACTTCAGATTCGTCTACTTTTCCTTCAAAGATCATTTTATTCATATCGGCAATAGTTGCAATTGTTGTACCTGCATTAAAACTATTACTCTGAATTACTTGATATCCTTTTTTAACTGGAATTTCAACAATCATTCCTGAAGAAGTTGCTCTAATATTTGTGTTCGCAGCGCTTCCTAATCCTGCAGTTGTTCCTCTTTTTACAATATCCATATTAGATTTTGCATTAGATAAACGTTGCTTTGCATTATTAAATGATAATTCTGAATTTTCAAATTCTTGTCTAGAAATTACTCCTTTTTCAAAAAGACTTCTATTTCTATCAAATTGCGTTTTAGCATTCTCAAATGAAAGTTGCGCATTTTTAATTTCGTTATTTGCAGAGTTTAATGCTTCTACATTTGGCACTACTCTTACAGTAGCAATTAAATCTCCAGCCTTAACTACTTGTCCTTCTTCAACTAAAACTCTATCTACAATACCTGCTATTTGTGGCTTAATTTCTACTTCTTCTAAAGGAACTACTTTACCAGTAGCTACTGTTTTTTTAACGATCGTAGTTTTAAAAGGTTTTTCTGTTTCGAATTGTACTACGTTCTTCTTATTCTTTTTCGCAAACCAGATTAAAACGGTTGCAAACAGAATTGCTACAATTATTAATATAATTTTGGCTCTTTTACTCATTGTATTTGTTTATAAAGTCTGATTATTATTTTATTCTTCTCTTAATGCTTCGATTGGTTTTATTAGTGTTGCCATATAGGCTGGTATTAATCCTATTGAGGTTCCTAATACGATTAGTATTCCAAAGGCTATTAATATGATTGGAATATTTACTGTTGGATTTAATAGTGCAGCATCTGGTCCGGTAGCAAATGCTTTATCTATGAGATAGAGAATTAGTCCTCCAAATATAATCCCCAACATACCTGCAACTACAGTTAAGAAAATAGATTCTAATATTACTTGTAATCTTATTTCTATTGGTGTTGCTCCTAATGCTCTACGTATTCCTATTTCTTTAGTTCGCTCTTTAACTGTAATTAATAAGATGTTACCAATTGCAAAAACCCCTGCAATTAAAGTTGCTATTCCCACAAACCAAGTTAAGAACTGCATACCTGTTAAAAAACCTGTGAATTTTCCAATTTCTTTACCTAAATTAACTCCTCCTAAAGCTTTATTATCTTCAGGATCTACCTTATGCAAGTTTTTTAATGCTAATTGGATATCTAGCTCAAATTGTTCTATATCTACTCCTTCTTCAGCGGTAATCATCATCCAATCTATTCGATTACCTCTATTATAGACTTGTTGAAAAGTAGTGAACGGTATATATGCTGTATCTCCGTCAAAATCGATTGCTCCTGATTTATAAACTCCTACAACTTTATAGTTTACATTATTGATAATGATGTATTGATTAATTGGATCTTCATTTTTCTCAAATATTTGTTTATAGATATTTTCCTCTATAACAGTTACCTTGGTTTTATTTTCAATATCGTTTTGATTTAAAAACCTTCCATAAATTAGATTCTTTTTTTGAACCTTATCTAACACAGGATAATCACCACTTACTTGAAAATCTCCAGATTTAAATCCATTTACAATTAAGTTCATTGTTTGACATCTTGGAACAATATATTTTAATCGTCCATCAAACTCCTCCTCTAAAACTCTTACATCTTTACTTTTTAACTGAATTCTTCTTCCTTTCTGGAATCCTTTAAATGGTTTCTCTGTTCTGTTAGTCCAAACTACTAAACTATTTGTAGCAAAATCTCCAAATAAGTTTTTAAAGTTGTTTTCCATTCCTCTTGCAGCTCCAAGTAGTACTACTAACAAAAATATTCCCCAAAGCACTCCAATAATTGTGATTATAGTACGCGTCTTGTTTTTACGGATTCCTCCGTAAATTTCTTGCCAAGTATCTGAATCAAATAAAAATTTAATCATAATTAATCTGCTCTTAGTGCTACAATTGGTTTAATCTGTGCTGCTCTTTTTGCTGGTAAATAACCGGCAAGTAAACCTGCTAATATTAGGATGATTGTTGCTCCTATAACTATTCCAGGACTTACACTTGGATTATAAATGAAATACTTTTCTAAACTATCTCCAATTTGATCCAAAATAAAGGTTCCGAGTAATAATCCGAGATAACCTGCTAAACCTGTTATTAGTAATGATTCTTTTACTACCATACTAATAATTGAAATTGGTTTTGCTCCTAGTGCTTTACGGATTCCGAATTCTTTTGTTCGTTCTTTAATAGAGAAAATCATGATATTACTAATTCCAATAATTCCTGCTATTAAAGTTCCTGAACCTACAAATATTACAATAAAGAATAATGCTGCTGTTAACTGTCCAACTCCTTTATTTGCTTCTGCCATATTTCTAATAAATAAAGCACTTTGATCATTAGGATGAATATCTAATCGTTGTTTTAAATCTCTTTCTAATCCGTTTCCGAAGGCCAAAGCTTTGTCTATTGTTAATCTTGGATTATAACCAATTAAGATATTATCAATAAAATCGTTATTTCCATATAATTTTTGAGCAGTAGTAATTGGCATATAAATGTTACGCTCTTCTCTATCTCCACCTTCATCAGAAAATACCCCTACAATTTTATATGAAATGTTATTTACATTTACATATTTCCCAAGTGCTACGCGTTCTCCAAATAAATCTTTCTTAACTAAGCGACCAATTACAATTACTTTATTTTTCTGATTTAAATCTAAAGCATTTATGAATCTACCTTCATCTATAATTGTTTTCTCTAAATATCTATGATCAGGATGTACAGCTCTAATATTATAATTGTCTTGATTATTTTTATAAGCAACTTGAGCACTTAAATATTTTCTAGCTGAAATATGTTGAATTTTATCAGAATAATTATCTACGATGTAGTCTAAGTCTTTATTCCTTAATTTAATTCGCCTACCAGATTGAAGTCCTTTATATGGTTTAGTTGTTTTCCACACTCTAACAAACATTGAATTATTTGCGTCATCAACAAAAGCTTGCGTAAAAAAGTTTTGTAAACCATTTACAATACCAAATAACAAGGTAAATAATAAGATTGCGAATGAAATGGTAAATCCAGAAAGTATTGTGCGGAGTTTATTCTTATTTATACTTTGAAAAATCTCTCTCCAAGAATCTATATCGAACATACTAGTATACTTTTTTCAAATCTTTTTGTTTGGTATACTCGTCACTAATAATAACTCCATCTTTCAATCGAACAATTCTGTTCGTTTGTTCTGCTACATCTTCTTCGTGAGTAATTACAAAAACAGTCATTCCTTCGTCATTAATTCCTTTTAAAAGATCCATTACAGAATCTGTTGTTTTAGAATCTAATGCTCCTGTAGGCTCATCTGCTAAAATTACTTTAGGTTTTGTTACTAAAGCTCTAGCAATAGCAACTCTTTGTTTCTGACCTCCAGACAATTCATTAGGTAAATGATTTGCCCATGGTCCTAACTCTACTTTTTCTAAGTATTCTTGAGCTATTTTCAAACGTTCCTTTCTTCCCATTCCTTTGTAATAAAGTGGTAAAGCAACGTTTTCGACTGCTGTTTTGTATGATATTAAATTGAACGATTGGAAAACGAATCCTAAGAATTTATTTCTTAAAATCGCTGCTTTCTTTTCGTTTAGATTTTCTATTAGTTGTCCGTTTAAGTAATATTTACCTTCATCATGACTATCAAGTAGACCGACTATATTTAATAAAGTTGATTTACCAGATCCTGAAGATCCCATGATCGATACAAACTCCCCTTCTTTTATATGTAAATCTAGTCCTTTTAATACATGAAGTGATTCTTTTCCTATCGGATAAGATTTATGTAGTCCTTCTATTTTAATCATATGGTTAGTTAATTTTTACATTAAGTATATGGTTGCATAATAAATCTTATGCTTTTATACATACTTACAAACACAAGACGCTAACTTTCAATTTTTGTTACAAAAAGTTATTGTAATTTTGAAAAAAACTTTTTCAACTCTGTTTATGCTTGATTTTCCAGCAGATAAAAAAATAATAATCTTTGACGGTGTTTGTAATTTATGCAATCAAAGTGTTTTAAAGGTAATTAAATTAGATAAGAAAAACGCTTTCCTTTTTACTTCTTTACAATCAGAAATAGGAAAAGAAGTACTTGAACATTTAAAGATAGATACTTCAAAAATCGATTCTATTATTTTGTTTGATCCTAAAGGAAAATATTATATCAAATCTTCTGCTGCACTAAAGATTATGAGTAGTTTTAATGGTTTTTGGAAATTAACTCAAATTTTCTGGTTAATTCCAAAAGCTTTACGTAATCTTGTCTACGATTTTATAGCTAAGAATCGTTACAAATGGTTTGGTAAGAAAGATCAATGTATGATACCAACACCTGAGTTAACGTCAAAATTTTTGAGTTAAATGGTACAAGATTTAAAATGCGTAATCTTTGATATGGATGGCGTAATTATAGATTCTGAAGAATTACATAAAAAAGCTTACTATCAAGTATTTGAATCATTAGGATTAGATGTAAGCGAAACACTATATACTTCATTCACTGGTTCCTCTACCTTAAATGCTTTTCAGAAATTGGTAAAGCACTTTAATCTTAATGATGATCCTGAAACATTAGTTCTAAATAAGAGAAAACGATATATTGATTTCTTTGAAACTGATCCGAATTTAAAACTTATTGATGGTGTAGAAGAACTAATAAAGTACTTTTTTAACAAGGGTTATGTTTTAGTTTTAGCGTCTTCTTCTGCCATGGTAAATATCAATCGTGTTTTCGATCGATTTGATTTACAACAGTATTTTAAAGTTAAAATTAGCGGCGCAGAGTTAAAAGCTTCTAAACCACACCCAGAAATATTTCAAAAAGCTGTACATTTGGGAGGATTTAACAAGGGGGAATGCATTGTAATTGAGGATTCTGACAATGGAATTCAAGCAGCTAATGATGCTGGTATTTTTGTTGTTGGTTATGATAATCCCATAGTAACCAACCAAACATTAAAGAATGCCGACATGGTGATCTCTGATTACAAGCAGTTAATTGAATTATTTTAATGAAAGCAACGACTTTAAAGGCATTCATTATAACGCTTGTGTTTATTTTAGCGTTTGGTGGATTGTCTATATACATATCTCATAAATCTGAATCTAATGCAGCGGAAAAAAATGTCGCTGAAAAATTACAAATTGTAAAGAAAGTTAGAGATCAGATTGATTCTATAGATTTTGATTCTAAAGTGGAAGATCAAACTATGGATCAAGTAATTTCACTTTTAGATGATCATCAACTTCACGGAAAAAGTGGAGCCAAGCTTACTCATTTTGATATTCAAGAAATTGAACAAGATTCTGATCTTATTTTTCCTCAATCTTTTGTATTATTCTTAGAATATTTTGGAAACAAAGCACAACTGTATGGGAAATATTCTTTAAGAGATATTAAAAAACCAATTTTCTTATCAGAATGTATTGATGATATTTCTAGAAAAGTTGCACATGAAGATGGTGATGAAATTAGTGCCAATTCAATACTTTGTTTAACTTCTATAAATGCTAAAAAAGGTATTTGGTGTTGGTTAGTTGATAGTGAAAACTCTGAAAATGGTGAATGGCCAATAGCTTTTTTCAATAAAGCTGATCAGAAACTTTATTACGAAGTTGAAAACTTTAATGAATGGTTATCGTTTTTAATCGAACATAAAAACAGACCGTACGACGTTACTTATTCTGAGGATGACGCCATTAATTCTGCTGACTAAAGCTTCTTCTTAAATCTTCTTATTTTAAGTTCTCAAGAATAAAATCGATAGTTTCATTTGTATTATTATTCTCCCCAAAAGAATCAGTTATAAACTTTGAGGAAACCGCAAAATTATTCTCTATTAAATACTTTATTTCATCTTCAAATTCTAGAGATACTTTTCCTGTTAACAAAGTACTTAAATCTCTACCTTCTCTATAAAAATTATAAATTTTCTTTAGCCCGGTTAGGTATAGATAATCTTTAGTAAAACCTCCTCCTCTATAAGCTCTTAACGTAATATAAAAAGCTGATTCTCTATTTAAATCATACGTGTTATGTAATGATCTAAATGTTTTTGAAAATGAATATCCTTTGGCTAAACCATTCACTGCTAAAACACGATATGCTAATTCTTTCAACCTTTTTAAAGTAAGATTGCCAGACATATATTCACTAAAAACAGCTAAACCTTCTTGTGTTTCTTCGTTATTAGGAAAACCATGAGAGAATATTTTTAAAGTATGCTCTAGTGCATTCATGGTAGTAACCATATGCACACCAATTTCATGATTCGTTAAAATAGCCATTTCATTTTCAGAATAAGTATGATGACTATTTACCACTAAAGTTTTTGTACTATTTAAAACCATAGCAATAGCACTCATGGTAGAAGAGTGTTTGATATTGTAATCAAAATCGTAATGCTTTCCGTAGTCTCTAAAAATTGCTTCTGCTTCTTTTGGAGAATATTTTGGCTGAAATTGAGGGTCAGTTTCACTATCATCTTCAAAATGTAAAATAAACTTAGCGTTTTCTACATCTGCTTCCGTTGGTGAACCAAAAGAACGCAAACTATTGTAGTAAAACTTCTTTCCTTCACCAATTGTTTCTATACATTGAATTAATCCTGAGTAGAAATAAATGATTTCTTCATATAAATTTCTAATTTTTTCGTCTTCGATAGCTTCTAAGTCTAGAGCAAAAAACTGACTGTGTAACTTAAACTTATCGAAATCTCTTTCAGGATATTTAAATGATGGATCTGTTAGATATTTAGAAGCAAAAAACTTTTGTTTTTCTTCTTCAATATTTATTGGATTTACATATCGTAACAACTCGATTTTCTTAACAAGTGTATCGATTTGTTTATCTATATCTAATATTTTCTGTGTTTTGGTTGAAGTCTCAATCATCATTTTCAAAAACTCAATACTGCAAAGTTAAGATTTATGTTTAGCATAAAAATCGAAAGCATGTTCTTTTAACATGTCATCTAAATATTTTTTTACTGCTTTTACTACTTCTGGATATATAATTTGATTGATTTCATCGCAATATACTTTTGCTATTTCTGTGGCCAATACAAGTGTATTTTTAAAATTTGAAGTTATAAACTTTAGAAAATATCCATTTCCTTGAAAAGTATCATTTATTTTAGAAGTTGAAATTATTCCGTTAGGTAAAGGCATTTTTTCTAATAATAATCTCCAACTTTCAATTTCGTTTTTGAATCTTTCTTGATCTACATTTGAAGTTCCTAAATTCCATGTTGGCACTTCTCTATCCCAACGTTGCCAATTATAACTATGCATATCATAAACGATACAAGCTCCAAATTTACCTTCTATCTTCTCTATAAGTTTATATACTACTTTATAGAACGTTTCATGCTTTTTAAGACTCTTAATTTTCATCTCTTCTGCCAAAGGAGTTTTCCACAACTTCTTTCCCCAAGCATCTTCATAAATAGCATTATCTGGCGCACGGTTTAAATCATACTCAAAACGAGAATCCAAACCTGAAATTACAATTGGATGAGATGAAACCACTTGTTTTGTACATGGATCTTCTTCATACCAACGATCGTATTCAGAATGTAAACAATTATCCCAAAGTTCTTTTCTAAATTGATGTCCATCATGAACAGCGGCACAAACGTAAGGCTGATAATCTTCAATCTTTAATGTGAATGAATAATCATCAGAAACTGCTTCAAACATTTCTTCGGAAGCTATCTTTTGTATGATTTCTTCAACCGAAAGTTTTTCCATTATTTTAGAATTTTCTGTAATGTTTCAAAAATTTTCTTTTCGATTTTATCCACAGTTCCATCAGCAAAAAACACCTCTTTAATATCATTTATTAAAGCTCTTTTTTCCTCGTTAGAGTAGTTGTTCGTAAGTAGGTATTCTTTAATATTTTCAATAATATCTTCTTCTTTATCGAAGACAATTTGTGTATGTACTTTATTAAATGTTTTTTCGTCTACTTTAGAAAGAATGTATTCTCTTTCCTCTTCTGTTTCTAATAAGTTACATTGAGCTGCATATAACAAAACATATGCTTCAAACTCAATTTTAGTCCAATCTATACTCATATTTATTTTTCAATTGGTAAATCTGGTAAACTTCCCCACTCTGTCCAAGAACCATCATAAACAGCATAATTATTGTGTCCTGTTAACTCTAATCCTAAAGCCAAAATACAAGCTGTAATTCCTGTACCACATGAAAAAATATACGATTTATTTGTGGGATTTATTGTTTTAAAAACTTCTTGCAAAGCTTCTTTTGTTTTCATTTTTCCTGATTCTTGTAATTCTGTGTACGGTAAACTATAAGAATTCGGAATATGCCCGCCTTTAACAGTCGCTCTTGGTTCTGGAGTTTCAGCATAAAAACGACCTTTAGATCGTGCATCTGCTACACAAAAACTCTCATCAATAATTTTAGATAAAACTTGATCTATAAAAGTTACTTTTTCGGGTTGAAGTTTTGCTTTAAAGTTACCTTTCGATAACTGTTGTTTATAATTGTTTTCTACAGGGAAATTATTCTTTTTCCATTCAGGTAAACCACCGTTTAAAACCGCTACATTATTAAAACCAAATGTTTTAAACAACCACCAAACTCTTGCTGAAGAATAAACTCCTAATTGATCGTAAATTATAATACAACTATTTTGATTCACACCTATTTGCTGTGCTTGTTCTTCGAAGTAAGCTGTCTTTGGAAAAGTATTAGGAAATTCACCTTCTTTATCTAAAAAGACACCTTTTAAATCAAAGAAAATTGCATTTGATATACATTCTTTTTGTTCATTAGTTACCTCTTTAGAAGTTACTTTAGGAATAGTAGCATCGAAAATAATTAGGTTTTCCTGATCTAAATTTTTGTGTAACCAATCTACCGTTACTAATGGTTGATTAACATGTAACATAACTTTTTTTCAAGCTTCTTCTACTCTTCGTTTTAAATCTGTCATTCTTCTGAAAGCTGCATTCTTTTCTAACACTTTACTTTCTAAAAAGTCTATTACTTTTTCTTGAAGTCTTACCTTAGAAACTTTATTGATGTATGTAATTCCGCCTGGACTCATAACATTTACCTCAACCAGTTTTCCATTGATTACATCAATTCCAACAAAATACAATCCGTCTTTTACTAGTTTCGGACCAATTTTTTTACATAAAATCTTTTCTGCTGGCGTTAGTCTATGCTTCTCTACTCTACCTCCTGCAGTAACATTAGATCTATGATCTTTCTCTCCAGGAATTCTTTTCATTGCTCCAATTGGCAATCCATTTAACATTAAAATACGCACATCACCTTTCTCTGCTCCTTCTATATATTCCTGAAGAATCACATAATCTGAAGATCCATCTCTTTTACTAATGTAAAAATCTAACAAGGAATTAATATTCCCCATTGCTGACTTTTCAATTAAAATAACCCCAGATCCTCCATAACCATTTAATGGTTTCAAAATCATTTTATCTGAAGTTGATTCTTCAATAGTCTTTATAAGGTAGTTTTTGTTTTTGGAAACGTGAGTAACTGGAATAATCTCGTTATTTGGATCCTCAAAAACTGCAGTATACAGTTTATTATTTGCCTCTCGCATTCCTTGAACAGAATTGATGATAAAAACATCATCTTTTACCGAATCTAAGAAGTTCAGCATTAATGGATCTAAAGGCGGATTTGCTCTCATGAAAATGGCATCAAACCCAGCTAAAGGCAACATTTCTTCTCTTACAGTTGCTTTTTTAAAGTACGATTTGGGTGAAGAAGGAACTTTATCCATTCTATCAATAATAGTACAAAAAGCATTTGTTACACTATTACGAATTGTTAAGTTAGAAGGTGTACAAATAGCAACTCCATGTCCTCTTTTTGCACATTCATGAATAAGTGTTAATGAAGAATCATTGTCTGGTTTGATATCTTCCCAAGGATACATTAAAAAACAAATGTTCATTTAAATATTTATCGTTTAGTTAGTTTAAAATAGGCTATCAAAATACAAAAAACACCAATACTAGAATTAGTATTGGTGTTTATAAAATTACTATTTTTTTATATATGATAAAGAAATAAAATTATTTTACTTCATCGTAATGGTCGTCCCAGTTTTTTGGCTTTGGATCACCTAATTTCCCTACAGATTTTGCTACTAAAGTAGATACTGTTGCATCTCCTGTAACATTAATTACCGTTCTACACATATCTAATGGTCTATCCACAGCGAAAATTAAAGCTAAGCCTATTGCTAATTTATCTGCTGGAAAACCTACAGACTCTAAAACAATTACTAACATCACCATACCTGCTCCTGGAACTGCTGCAGAACCTATTGATGCTAGTAAAGCTGTTAGAATAATTGTTAATTGGTCTCCAAATGTTAAATCGAAACTTAAAGCTTGAGCAATAAAAACTGCTGCTACAGCTTGATATAAACTAGTTCCATCCATATTAATTGTTGCTCCAACTGGCAGTACGAAACTAGATACTTCTTTATCTACTCCAACATGCTCTTCTACACGTTCCATTGTAACTGGTAATGTCGCTGCACTTGAACTTGTTGAGAAAGCTAATAATTGTGCAGGAGAAATTTTACTTAAAAACCATAATGGATTCTTTTTTACAAAAACACTTATTAGAATCATGTAGAAAACTACCATTAATAATAATCCAAACACTACCGTACCTCCGTACTTTAACAATGCTAATAATAAATCTGGATCATTAGACGATACAACTACATTTGCTAATAAAGCAAACACTGCATAAGGAGCAAATAACATGATTAAATCTACCATTTTTAAAACAACTTCATTTAAAGAATCAAAGAAATGTTTTAATGGCTCAGATTTTTTCTCTCCTATTAATAACATTGAAATACCTAAGAATATCGCAAAGAAAATTACTTGTAACATTGCTTTGTTATTACTCATTGCTGCCATTGCATTATCTGGAACCATATCTACTAAAAATTGTAATGGTCCACTTGATTTCTGACGTGTAGCTTCTGCTATTTTAGATTGTACTCCACCACTATTTGCATAGGTTTGAGTTAACTTTTCAATAGTTTCTTCAGAAATTCCATCTCCTGGTTTTACAACATTTACTAACAATAAACCAATGGTAATAGCAATTACTGTAGTTCCAATGTATATAACAATAGTTCGTATTCCTATATTCTTAAATTTTGAAATATCTTTTAAATCAGAAATTCCTTTAATCAATGAAGCAATAATTAAAGGCACTGCTATTAATTTCAATAGTTTTACAAAAATAGATCCGAAAGGTTTTATCCAATTTCCAACAAAAGTAGTTCCTCCACTAACGTTAGTCATTACTAATCCAAATATAATACCCAGAATCATCCCTATTAAAATCTTCCAGTGTAGTGCTAATTTCTTCATAAATTAAATTTAGGTTGTGTAAAGTATGCGTAAAAATATAAAATTGAATACAATTATAACATGAATAAATTTCAAGAAAATTGTGACTTTGTTTTTGTATATTGTGTCTGTATAATCGTAGAATTAATATAAAATCAAAGAAATGGAAGGAATTTTAGACTTACTAAACAGCCCTATGGGTAAAACAATTATTAACGGAGTTGCTGGATCTACTGGTCAAGATAGTAATAAAACTGGTAGTGTTTTAACAATGGCTTTACCTGTTTTAATGAAAGCAATGCAACGTAATGCTGCTACTCCTCAAGGTGCTGAAGGATTAATGGGAGCTTTAACTAAACATGATGGTGGTATATTAGATAATTTAGGCGATTTATTTAATGGTGGTGTTAATAATGATGTTGTTAATGATGGAAGTAAAATCTTAGGACATGTTTTAGGGTCTAAACAACAGGGTGTAGAGCAAGTTATTGGTCAGAAAGCAGGAATGGATGTTGGCGCTGTTGGAAATATTTTAAAAACTGCTGCCCCAATTTTAATGGGAATGTTAGGTAAACAATCGAGACAAACTGGAGTTAGTAATTCTGGCGGTATTGGAGATTTACTTGGAGGGATGTTAGGTGGAAGTAAAACTCAAAACGAACAAAGTTTCCTTGAAAAAATATTAGATGCTGACGGAGACGGAAGTGTTATCGACGACGTTGCTGGAATGGTACTTGGGGGAAGTAATAAAAAATCTGGAGGTTTATTAGGTGGACTTTTAGGTGGTTTGTTTGGTAAGAAATAAGATTCATTACATATAATAACAAAAGGGTAAACAAGTTTTGTTTACCCTTTTTCTTTTCTATACATTTGCGTTTTTATTAAACTTTTTTTTGTGGATAAATTAAAAGAACGCTGGGGACTAAAAACTACATGGGATGTAGTAGCTGTACTAATTGTTTTTGCCATTAACGGTTCATTTTCTGCTTGGGTAGCAAAACCTGTTACCAATTTACTTGGATTATCTCCAGAAACTATGAATCCTTGGCTATATTATCCTTTAAGAATCCTTTTAATCTTTCCAATTTATCAAACTACATTACCAATTGTTGGATGGTTATTTGGTCAATTTAAATTTTTCTGGGAATTCGAAAAAAAGTTCTTATCACGTTTAGGCTTAGGCTTTTTATTCAAAAAATAGTTCTTAAACTTCTATTGTTTTTCTAATTTCTTTATCCTTTTTTGCTGTAAACACGTAAGTGTACAACCACATTAATGTAAAGGTTGGAATAATATCTAATCCAGGTAAAATTTCTTCAATAAAAGAAATAGCTCCTGCAATTTTCCCTTTATTTCCTTTATACATTTTCGTCAAAATATAAGCTGATGCAGGTGCCCAAAAGATATCTATAACTTCTCCTAAAAAAGGAATTATAAAAGAAGCATAACCTACAAGGTCAAAAAAGATACTTAAAATCAATTTTTGGTATTTATTTTCTGTATTCATATTTTTATTTTTTGTTATAGTTCAACCAAAACAAAGGTTTTACTATACTATTAGACCCTAAAAACGAAAAAAAGTAACACCTTAAATGGATTTTACTCAATTTAAATCACACATACGACAACTAAAAACCAAGCCTTTAGGAGGTTTAACTTCTCAGTTCAAATTAGTTCCTGAAATAAGAATTAAAATCTCTGAGGAAACCATAAAAAAAAGTAATCCACGAAAAGCAGCTGTATTTTGCCTATTTTATCCTAATAGTGAAGGAGAAATGTTTTTTCTTCTTACCAAGAGAGCAAGCTATAAAGGAACACACTCTGCTCAAATAAGTTTTCCTGGCGGAAAGGTAGACGACGTTGATAAAGACCTAGAGGACACGGCACTTAGAGAACTTGAGGAAGAAGTTGGTATCCATAGAAATACTATTACATTAATAAAACAAATGTCTGATACTTACATTCCTCCAAGTAATTTTATGGTGACTCCTTTTATTGGATTTTCAGATGAAAAACCAGAATTTATAATCAATGAAGAAGTCGCTAACACAATAGAAGTTTCCTTAAAAGATCTATTAGATGATAGTTTAGTATCTTCAATTGAAATGAATACTTCGTACATGAAAAACATCGAAGTACCATGTTTTAAATTTAATGGATACATCGTTTGGGGCGCTACAGCTATGATCTTATCTGAAATAAAAGATTTGATAAAAGAATCATGATTAAAAATCTTTTGTAAATTTGTTTAACTAAAGAATACTATATGCCCCTGTTTAAAAGGAATCCTTTTGGCCATATTTTGTTTATAAAGAGGTTTTTAATTCAAATTTTAGGAATTATTTCTCACGGCCGTTATAGAAGTTTTAACGAACTACAAATCGAAGGATCAGATATTTTAAGACAATTACCAGACAAAAACATACTATTTATATCTAATCATCAAACGTATTTTGCAGACGTAGCTGCGATGATACACGTTTTTAATGCTTCCTTAAAAGGTAGAGATGATAATATTAAAAACATTGGTTATTTATGGAAACCAAAATTGAATGTTTACTATGTAGCAGCTGGTGAAACTATGCGTTCTGGACTTCTACCTAGAATTTTTGCATACACTGGTTCTGTTTCTGTTGAACGTACTTGGAGAAGCGCTGGAAAAAACATCAATCGTCAAGTAAAAATGTCTGATATTTCTAATATTGGAAAAGCTTTAGATGATGGTTGGGTTATTACATTTCCGCAAGGAACTACAACGCCTTTCAAACCAATTCGTAGAGGAACTGCTCACATTATCAAAACATTTAAGCCAATTGTTGTACCTATCGTTATTGATGGATTCAGAAGATCTTTCGATAAAAAAGGATTAATGATTAAAAAACGTAATGTGTTACAATCTATGGTAATTAAAGATCCGTTGGAAATTGATTACGATAATGAAAGTATCGAAAGTATTGTTGAAAAAATCGAATATGCCATAGAACAACATCCTTCATTCTTAAAAGTATTAACACCTCAACAATTAAAGGAACAAGAAGAATTTATCGAAAGTAGAAGCTTCTGGGGTGTTGATAAAAAAGAATAGAAGTACAAAGAATACTAAAAAATAAAATCTAATATTATGTCTAAAGACAAATCTATATTAAATGAAAAATCACTTGATTTTTTAGAAAGATATCTTAATAATGCTGCTCCTACAGGTTATGAATGGGAAGGGCAAAAAATATGGATGGAATACCTAAAACCATATGTCGATGATTTTATTACCGATACTTATGGTAGTGCAGTTGGAGTTATCAATCCAGATGCTAAATACAAGGTAGTTATAGAAGGACATGCAGATGAAATTTCTTGGTATGTAAATTATATTTCTGAAAAAGGATTAATTTATGTGATTAGAAATGGTGGAAGTGACCATCAAATTGCGCCAAGTAAAGTAGTAAACATCCACACAAAAAATGGTATTGTAAAAGGTGTATTCGGTTGGCCAGCGATTCATACAAGAGATCGCGGAAACGAAACTCCACCTAAACCAGATAATATTTTTATTGATGTTGGTTGTGCAAACAAAGAAGAAGTTGAAGCTTTAGGTGTTCACGTAGGATGTGTAATTACATACCCAGATGAATTCCATGTATTAAACGGAGACAAGTTTGTATGTAGAGCTTTAGACAACAGAATGGGTGGTTTTATGATTGCTGAAGTAGCTCGTTTACTTCACGAGAATAAAAAAGAATTACCTTTCGGTTTATATATCACAAATTCTGTACAGGAAGAAATTGGTTTACGTGGTGCAGAAATGATCACTGAAACAATAAAACCTAACGTAGCTATTGTTACAGATGTAACTCATGATACAACTACACCTATGATTGACCAGAAGAAACAAGGTCATTTAGAAATGGGTAAAGGTCCAGTTATAGCTTACGCACCTGCTGTACAACAAAAGTTACGTGATTTAATTATTGAAGGAGCTGAAGAAAATGAAATTCCTTTTCAACGTTCTGCTTTATCTAGAGCTACAGGAACAGATACTGATGCTTTTGCTTACAGTAATGGTGGTGTTGCTTCTGCTTTAATTTCTTTACCATTACGTTATATGCATACAACTGTAGAAATGGTTCACAGAGAAGATGTTGAGAATGTAATAAAAATGATATACCAAGCTTTATTAAAAATAGAAGACGGAGAAGATTTTTCTTACTTTAAGTAAGAAAAATTCAAAAATATTTTTAACCCTTACAGATATTGATCCATCTGTAAGGGTTTATTTTTTTGGTAATATATTGATATCAATATTAATTTTAGAAAATGGTAAAAGAAAAATTTGATTATCAATATTTAGGTTTAAAAATATTAATTTATGGAGGTACGCTCGCCTTTTTTCTATTTCAATGGTTTGGACCTGGACTTATAAAAGCATATAAAGAAAAAAAAGAACGTGAATTAATACTACATGGAGGTAGTATTTCTGAAGCTAACGCTACTATACAAGAAAGAAATAAAAAATTAATAGAACTTAACAATTTAGAGAACGAAGAAGCTAAAAAACATAATGAGTTTTTAGTCTTCACTAACGATACTACTAGAACTATTACAACTCTTTTGCAAGCTAATAGAAGATATCGCGATAATTATAAAAATCCTTATAGTATTGGCTATAATACTATTCAAAAAAATGAAGAGGATATTAATTATATAAATGATTTTTTTAATAAAAAAGACAGTTTAGGTTATAACATTTTTGCTTTGAATGCCTTTAAAAATCAAGAGGTAAAATTAATGCAAACAAACACTATTGATACAAATTACCGATTTAAAGTTTCTTATTTTTATTACTATACCGAAAAGCAAAAAAAACATTTAGCCAAGCGCATTAATGAAAAGCCTAATAACCACTTTAGTTTCGTTTTTGAATCAAAAAAAGAAAAATTAGCAAAACTAGACAGCATTCAATTTTCAAAAATTGTTTTAAGTGAGGTAGAATTAAAAGATGAAAAGATAAACCAACGTGGTTTGGTTAAACTCTTTGCTCCTAGAATTAGCGCTAATAATTATGGTGTTTTTTATTTTTCTTGTTATAATAAACCAATAGATAGTATTACTTTTCATAAAAAAATCATCTCTTTTACATCGATGTTTCTAAAAGATTTAAAAGGTAAACATAATGGAAAAATAAGGCGTTTTACTGTTCCAGAAAACAAATTAGATTATGAATGATAGTATAATTCATAAGATAACTAAACAGGAGTATGTATTTTGTAGTATTTTGAACAAGTTTAAAAATCTAATACGATTTTAACAAAAGTTCAAAATGACATTTTTTATTTTTATGGAAAATCAATACAAATGAGCTTAACACATCAAAAAGATTTATTTGATATTCCTGAAGATATTACCTACTTAAATATAGCTAGTCTTTCCCCTTCTTTTAAAAGCATAGAAGAAGCTGGAATAAAAGCCGTGATGGAAAAAAGTAAACCTTATTTAATTCCAAGTTCAGACTTTTTCAATCCGGTTACTAAACTTAAAAAATTATTTGCACAACTTATCGATGTTGATGATTACAATAGGATTGCCAATATTCCATCTGTTTCTTACGGATTAGCTACTATTGCTAATAACATTACCTTAACTGAAGACAGTGAAATTGTATTGATTGAAGAGCAATTTCCTAGTAATTATTATATCTGGGAAAAATTAGCAAAGAAGTACAACGCAACTCTTAAAATTGTGGCTCAACAAGAAAATGGTGAGCTTTGGAATCGTGCAATTTTAGAAGCAATTAATGATAAAACTGGGCTTATAGCACTGGGAAATATTCACTGGGCTAACGGAACCATATTTGATGTAAAAGCTATTCGAGAGAAAACAACACAACACAATGCGTTATTAATTATAGACGGAAGTCAATCTGTTGGAGTCTTATCTTTTTCTGTAGAAGAAATTCAACCAGATGCTATGATTTGTGCTGGTTATAAATGGCTTTTTGGTCCTTATGGATGTGGTTATGCTTACTTCGGATCATATTTCGACAATGGTAATCCTATAGAAGAAAATTGGGCTAATCGTTTGGGAAGTGAAAACCTTAGTAATTTAACAAATTATGCATCTGAATATAAACCACTAGCCAATCGTTACTCTGTAGGCGAACATGGAAGTTTTATTTATGTTCAAATGCAAATTGCTGCCATCACTCAATTACTTGAATGGAGTGCAATTGATATTCAAAACTATTGTCATCAAATCACTAAAACATCAGTATTAAAACTTAAAGAAGCTGGTTGTAGTATTGAAAACGATGAATTTAGAGCGAAGCATTTATTCGGTATAAAATTGCCTAATTCAATAAATAAAGATGCTTTAAAAGAAAAGCTATCTCAAAATAAAATATTCGTTTCTTTTAGAGGTGATTATATTCGAATTTCATGTCATTTGTATAATACTGAAGCTCATTTCGAAAAATTAACGCAATGCATTATTTCAGAAATTTCTTAGCATGGATGAATTAATTGATATTGTTGATGAACAAGGAAATTACACCGGAAAAACTTGTTTAAAATCAAAAGCCCATAAATTCGGTTACTTCCACCCTACTGTTCATATTTGGATATATACTAAAGATCACAAGATTTTACTTCAGCAAAGAGCTTTCACAAAAAAAGTTTTCCCTGGATTATGGGATATTTCTGTTGCAGGTCATATTGGAGCTGGAGAAATTATTGAAGAAGCTGCCATTAGAGAAGTTGAAGAAGAAATCGGATTTAAGGTTAAACCAGAAAACCTAATAAAAATAGGAACTCGAAAACACCAAGTCAATCATCCGAATGGAATTATTGATAATGAATTTCATCATGTATTTATTACTGAATTGAATGTTCCTGTTGAAGAATTAATCATACAAGAAAGTGAAGTAGCTGGACTACAACTTTATGATTTAGATATTCTAAATAAAACATCGGAGTACGAAAATGTTCTTCTGCCTGAATATAGTCAATACTACGAATCTGTATTTACAGCTATTATCGCTAAAACTGAAAAATCTTAAAATTCTTTCTTCTTTTTAGTGTTAAAAAGCACCTACATAATGTTAAAAACAATAGGAAACTTCATCTAAAATGATATGAAAAATGCATTTTATAATATAAAAAACACAATTATTGTGTCGTTTTATACTATACATACAGTTAACATAAAAGGTTCATTATCAAACCAATCAGTTTTTTAAATTTGTGGCGAATTTTGAAAAACAAAAAACTTCATTTGATGAAAAAAAGTACCGTTTTTATAGTCCTATTACTGGCTGTGAACTTTATAAGTTGTAAGACTGAAAAACACAATTTTCCAATAGATAAAGAATATTGGGATGTTAATGATTATGACAAAGCTATTTTTGATTTAAGGTTTACTTACGAAGACAATGAAACAAAACCAACCTTCGACAATCCTGAGCAAAGAGTTATTTTAGAGAAATTAACAAACCCAGATAATTATAAAGTACTTTTAGACAACAACGATCTAGATTTAAACCAAAAAAGTAAAATAGCTGCTAACTTTATTTCACAATGGAATGAAATGAATAAAATTTATGCTATTACCGATACTAGCGATAAATTTCTATACGGAAAAGAAATGCTTGCAATCTGGCAATTTGGTTTAGGATTACAACTTGCTGCTTTTGATATCGAATTTGATCAAGTTGTAGCAAAATCTAAAGATCCATTATCAGAAGAAGTAGAAGAAAATATTGAACCTAGCATTAAGAAATTAATCAGAAATTATGCTAACTATTTAAGTTTAGCAGCTAAAGAAAATTCTTTCTATGAAAAAGAAAAAGAAGATTATGCTAAAGGGTTAGATAAGTATTTTAAGCAACTAATTCAGGTTTATCCGGATGCTGATTATGATCGATTATTAAAGAAAGCCACTTCAATATTAGAAGTTGCAAAATCATCTACAATCAAAACTCCATTAAAAAACTTAATTGCTTTAATCAACACTCAAAAGAATAAAGAAGAACAAGCATAAAACAACGTTTATCGTTTTTTATTAGCACTAATGTTAAAGTAAAATTTAATATTAGTGCTATTTTTTTGTAGTTACATTAAAATTAATTTTCTCAAATTCATCTCTTAAAATTAAGAGTTAAAGTCATGTTATACTATATTCAAAATAGTTAACTTGATCCTTTCTAAAGAACTTATTTAAAAAATGAAAGGATTACTTCAATACAACGATAATCGAATAGAAATACACTGGGATACTTCTTCTTATATGTGTCAACAACTTTTACATCATATTTCTTTAAAAGGAGTTGCGAATAATATTGGAGGTGAAGTTTTCTTTTATCAATACGATTTAGATATTGAATTTGATGGAAATCAAAAAGAAATTTTTGACGTTGGTGATGTAGTGTATTGGCGTTCTCCGAAAGAAAAAGGAAAATTCGGAATTCTTTTTATGTATGGAAATACCAGCTATGGAGACGGCACAAAGCCGAGAACTTCTAGTCCGGGTATTAAAATAGGTACTTTCAAAGCCATATCAGAAATGAGTAATATTGCTTCTGATACAGCTCTAGAATTAATTTAATTTCTGCTTACTTATGAGGTTTCATCACACTACAATAATCAAACAATTCGTATTTGTAACATTACTTTCACTCTCTTTAAGTTGTAAAAAAGAGGTTCAAAAAGAAGTTCAGACAGAAAATATAGCGGAAACACTTTTAGACGCACCACCAAAATGGGCAAAAGAAGTTGTTTGGTACGAAATCGCAGTTGAACGTTTTTATAATGGAGATACTTCTAACGATCCTTCTGTAGCAGATATTCAAGGCTCTTACCCAGGATTTGTTCCTAAAGATTGGAAAGTGACTCCTTGGACTCAAGATTGGTATAAAGAAGATTCTTTTTTTGACGATTATAAAAACCATAAAGATTTCTACGGAAATACACTAACAAAATTCGTTGATAAAGTTCAGTTAAGACGTTATGGGGGTGATTTGCAAGGTGTGTTAGATAAAGTAAATTATTTAGATTCTTTAGGTGTAACAGCTATTTACTTTAGACCTTTAAACGATGCACCATCGTTACATAAATACGATGCTAGAAACTGGAGACACATCGATCGTAATTTTGGTCCGAATCCTAAAAAAGATATTGAGACTATTAATAATGAAACACCTGACGATCCTAGCACTTGGCAATTTACTGAAGCGGATAAATTATTTTTAAAGGTTATTGATGCTTTTCATAAAAGAAATATTAAAGTAATTTTAGATTATTCTTGGAATCATACGGGAGGAACATTTTGGGCTTGGCAAGATGTTTTAAAAAATCAAGAAAAATCGAAATATAAAGATTGGTATTGGATTGATGAATTTGATAATCCTGAAACTCAAAAAAATGAATTCAAATATCATGGTTGGTCTGGTGTTCATGAACTTCCTGAAATAAAAGAAACTCAGAAACAAGATTTATCAGTTAAAGTAAATGCCTTTGAAGGAAATGTATATAGTGATGCTGTAAAAAATCATATTTTCAGTATTACAAAACGATGGTTAGATCCGAATGGTGATGGTGACCCTTCTGATGGTGTAGACGGTTATCGTTTAGACGTAGCTGGTGAAATGCCTTTAAATTTCTGGAAAGATTTTAGAAAACAAGTTCGAGATATTAATCCTGATGCATATTTATTAGGAGAGATTTGGTGGGAACAATGGCCAGACAAACTGTTAAATCCAGAACCATTTTTAAAAGATAGTATTTTCGATGCTGTGATGAATTACAGATGGTATAGAGCTTCAAGACAATTCTTTAGTACTACTCCAAAAAACATTACCGCTCATCAATTTATTGATAGTCTGCAAACTTTTACTAAAGGTATTAGAAAAGCGAATAACTATGTAATGATGAATTATACTGGAGGTTTTGACACACCACGATTGCTTACTTCTTTATTTAATAATACCCAATATAAATTCGGATGTAAAACTCATGAAAATCCAGATTATAAAATTCATAAACCAGATAATGCTACACTAAAAACCTTAAAGTTATTGATTACTCACCAACACACTTATTTTGGCGCTCCACATATTTATGCTGGAGACGAAATGGGAATGTGGGGAGCAGATGATCCTTCGTGTAGAAAACCTTTAATTTGGCCAGAGTTTACTTTTGAAGATGAAACAACTCATCCTCTTGGATTAAAAAGACCAACAGATCAGGTAAAGTTTAATAATGAACTTTTCAGCTTTTATCAGAAAATCATAAAAATAAGAAAAGAAAATTCGGTTTTAATTCATGGAGAAATTAAGTACATTAAACAAGACAATCCAGCAGTATTATTATATAAACGTTATTATAAAGGTGAAGAAATTTTTGTTGCTTTTAATATTGGATTAACTCCTACTCAAGTTGTATTACCTAAAGAGAAATCAGAAAAAACAGAGATTATTTTTAGCACTTCTAAAATAGAAATTGAAGAAAATAATACGAACATATTAATTCCTGAAAGAAGCGCTGTTATTCTAAAATAAAAATAGAAATCTATAGTATATTTCAAAGAAAGGTTTAAATTTATAAGTAAACAAACTAACCTTCAGTATGCTATCTAAACAAGAAAAATCAGAACTCAGAGGTAAATTATTTAGACATTTAGACGGAATCGTTACTTGTCCTGCTGCCTTTGAGCTTCATAAAAAAGGAATTACAACACATTTATTAAAGGAGAAATCTATTACGATAAATGAGCTTGCAAAAGACTTTAAAGCAAATGAAGGTTATTTAAATGTAGCGTTACGTACTCTGGCTTCTCAAGGTTGGTTGCTATACAAGGTTGATAATACTTCAGATACTATCAAAGTAAGTACAAATGAGGTTTCTGAAATTGCTTTTCAGCATTTTCATATGTATAAAGAAGCTGCAGAATTACTTAAATTTTCAGAACAATTTAGTCCACGTAAATTCGAAGTCGCACCTTTTTTAAAACTTGAAGCATTATTTAAAAACTTTACCCAAAATTTTGGTGTAACACTTTCTGAAGATCAGAAAACTAAAGAAATACAAACACAAATACTAACTCATATTGAAGGTATAATTGTGGGGCCGACTTTAGTTTTATTAGGTATGAAAGGAATGTTTCATAAATACTTCATGCAAACTAAATTTAAAGCTGAAGAATTCCATAAAGATCCTGAGAATTTTGGCCGCTTATTAGATATTTTAACACACTTAAAATGGTTTAATAAATCTGGAGATTCATATGAGTTCACCGATATCGGATTGTTTTTTGCAAGAAGAGCTAGTGCTTATGGCGTAACGGTTTCTTACATCCCAACACTTCGAAAACTAGATAAGTTTATTTTTGGCGATCCTACCATTTTTAGATCTGAAGGAAAAGGGAATGAAGAAATTCATCTCGATAGAGAAATGAATGTTTGGGGAAGTGGTGGAGCTCATGCTGCTTATTTTAAAGTATTAGATGAAATTATTATCAATTTATTTAATAAACCAATACACGAACAACCCAAAGGAATTTTAGATGTTGGTTGTGGAAATGGTGCTTTTTTAAAACACCTTTTTAACGTAATTGAAAATAGAACAGCACGTGGAAAAGTATTGGAAGATCATCCGTTATTTTTAATTGGTGTAGACTATAATGAAGCGGCTTTGAAAATTACACGAAAGAACTTAGTACAAGCTGATATTTGGGCCAAAGTTATTTGGGGAGATATTGGAAATCCTGAGGCGATGTCTCAAGATTTAAATGAAAAATACGGAATAGATTTAGCTGATTTATTAAATGTTCGTACGTTCTTAGATCATAATAGAATTTGGGAAACGCCTAAACCAAACCCTAATATGACTACAACCAATTCTACTGGTGCGTATACACACAGAGGTATTCGATTAAACAATAATCTTGTTGTAGAATCTTTAAAACAACATTTTAATAAATGGAAACCTTATATCAAGAAATTCGGATTGTTACTTATAGAATTACATACCTCTAAACCAGAACTGGTTGCTAAAAACTTAGGAAAAACTGCTGCTACTGCTTATGATGCAACTCACGGTTATTCTGATCAATATATTATAGAGATTGATGAATATATGAGCGCCTTAAAGGCTATTGGTTTAGAACCTTTTGAAAATTCATTCAAAAAGTTTCCTAATTCTGAATTAGCAACTGTATCAATAAACTTATTTAAATAAAAACTACTATGATATCTGTAGATTTATCAGAAGAAAGAAAAGAGATCAATAAAATTTGTACTTCTCATGGCTTTGCATATGCAGCTTCTTTACCTTGGATAAAAGAAGTAGAACTAAGACCTAAAATTGAAATTGCAAAAAGATTACACGCTATAAAAGCATTAGTTTTATGGGTATTAATTCGCCCTGAAGAACTTTCAGATAAAAAGATATTAGACTTTATAGATAATAATGATCTGAATGATTTTATTACTGAAGAAGAAATGTATTTTTTGAATGCCGAGCGTGGCGATCAGAATGCTATAAATTCTATCGGTTGGAAGTTTGAAAACGCACTTCCTTTAGCTTGGTTTTTTGGGTTTGGTGACTTATTACCTTCCGGAGAAATGATGAACGGTGAAATAGCTCGAAACTTATTCTTTGAATTCTGTGCTAAAATTGATGATTCTGTTGAAGATTGGATGCAACAACTGCAAGAAAAAAACCAAACAGATGTAGTTTTTCAAGAAGATCTTTTTTATTGTTTGCACAATGCGGTTAGAAGCGCACAATTAGGTAATAAAACAGTACCAGAAAATTTTGATCCTATTGGAAATGGTGGAGTAATTCACGAAAAAAGACATGCTTTAACTTGGATGCTTTCTAATATATCTTGGGAAGAAACAGATTTAAGTACATAAAGTACTGTTTGGTTAACCACACCGTAAGATAAAGCGAGGTAAAATCATAAAATGTAAATAAGTTTCCCCGCCCATCAAACAATGTTTCCATTACAAAAAATTAGTGTTATCTTTTGTAATTAACGTTGAATTAATCAAAAAACAGAAATTGAAGAATAGTCATCTATAATTAATAAAAACTATTAATATATAGACACTTGCATCAAAGGTAATGATTTAGCATAAAGATTGGTAAGCATTTTAAAAAATTAACACTCACACAAGGGTAAACAACTATTAAACAGTTTATAACATTTTTTAAAACGTATAAAAACGCTGTTTTTAATGTTAAAATTTAATCACCAAATGAAAATATAATATCAATTGTGTGATTTGATATCAACTCTATTTCATCTTTAAATAAGGCTTGAAAACAACTAAAATTTGAATTACTTTTTTAGCTTCCTATTTTTTCTACAAATAGCTTTTTTAATTTTTTAGACTCTTTTACGCTTTCTTCTAACGCTTCAGATTCTTCTTCTGAATTTTGTTTTTTTGGCCAGATATGAAAACCTCCACTAAAATTAGCTCCTATATTCCATCTTCCCCAAATACCATTTTCATCAACATCTCCATTATAATCTACAGTATGACTCGGATATGTTTTTACCATATTAATTTTAAACGTATCTAAACTATATTCTCCTTTCCAAGAAAAATAGTTGATATCGTCTGTACCTGATCCGAATATCTTTCCTTTTTTGAAACTTAATTCAATAAACATTTTATGTTGTGCAGGAGAATGTGAATAACAATAAAAACCTTCCCACTCTCCACTTGGTAAAAACTTATGTGATTCTAAATTTTCTTTTTTCATCTTTCAAATTTAGCAACATCGTATAATTCTTTTTCGAACTTAATTTCTTTCTCTATTTGTCGGAATAATTTTCTTGAAATACTTAATGGATGTTCAGGAAATTCTTCATCATATTTTTCTTCTTCAGATTTGTTCATTCTTATTCCATCCGAAATAGTAGCATCATACGGATCGTAAAACCAATTCTCTATATTTTTATCTACAACTTTTACTTCTCCGTTAGCCAATAATTTATTAAAAATCACAGTATCTCTCATACCTGAAACTCCACTTTCAGATGCTTGGATTTTAACTACAAAACTATAATCTCTAAATGGTATCGTGTAAGACGATAAATAAGCCATACCAGGATTTTGAGGAAACTTCATTATAATTTTTACTGCTTTGAATCCTGATAATTCAACAATATCTAATGATACAATACCTCCATTATTATTTCTTAACATTTCTCCGTACATCTTTCTTAAAATATGGATATTCTGTATAGTTGGCAGGTCTGGAGGAATATTAAAAAAATTAACTGAAAGTATTTTCGCTCTATCTTTAGAACTCCACTCAAGTAAATTCGCATTTTTTTCTTTTTCTACCCAATCAAATGTAGGAATAGCTATTGAGTTTATATTTACCATTTGCTTCTTCTTAACTTAATAACAATTTACTTTTTATACTCATTTATATTTTTATTGTGCTCTCCTAACAACTTCCTAGCATGCTTTACAAAACGCATCATTTTATCATAATCTTTTTTCTTGGTAAAAGCTTCTGGCTTGCTAGTATAAGCATCGGCAGGTAACACATAATACTCTTTCTTTTTGTTTACTACGGGTTCGTGTACCCAAGTAAGAAAATAATCGGCTTTCTTAATTTTTACTTTATTGTCTTTTCCTTTCTTCAACCATAATTTAAATACAGCTCCTCCATCTCTTGGAAAAGTACGTTGATGTGATACAAAATTCCCTAAAGAATAAACTACTAAGCTTTCTTGTTCATTTTCCTTAGTTGCTTTGTGCCATTCCATAGGCTGTAAAACATGAGGATGTGCTCCAATAACAATATTTACGCCTAAAGATTTAAAGTATGTAAACATATCTTTTTGAGATTTATTTGGCAGATCTTTATATTGATCTCCCCAGTGAACAAAAGCTATAATTTGATCTGGGTTGATCGAAGAATTAATGTAATCTACATCCTTTTTAATCGTTTCTTTCTTTAAATAATTTACAACATTTGGCTTAGTAGGTTTTAATCCATTTGTACCATATGTATAGCTAATAACAGCAATTTTAAAATTGTTTTTATCAATCACATAAGCAGGATTCTTCGTTTTCTCAATAGCACTAATAAATGTTCCTGTATGACCAATATTTAATGAATCTAAAATATGAATAGTACGCTCTACTCCTTTTTTACGTTTATCACACGAATGATTGTTAGAAGTTGTAAGAATATCTACTCCTGCATTTTTAATCGCGCTTGCGTATGACGGCGGAGAACTAAACTGCGGATAACCTGAATATGGTTTTACGCCTAAAGTAACTTCTAAATTTCCTAAAGTTACATCAGCATTACTTAAAATTGGTTTTATTTTAGAAAAGCAAGAATCGTATTCGTAAGTTTTTGTCTTTTTGCTATAAGCAGCTTTTATTTGATCCATGTGTCCCATAAAATCACCGATAAACAACAAACTTATTTCATCATCTTTCTTTAGTACTTTTATTTTTTTAGGAAGTTCTTTTTTCTCTTCTTTAACCTCCTTAACAAATTTTTCTTCTTTAGTTGTTTCTTCTACTTTCGTTTTTGTTTCTGTAGTTTGTTTTTCTTGCACTGTCTTTTTCGATGCACAAGTATATATTAAACCTAAAACTATAATAGAAATTACTACTCTTACTTTCTTCATACGATGTAAATCATTTAGAATAGCAATATATTAAAAAGTGGGTAGTTTAAAGTTTGAAGTGTAGAAAATTATTAATGTCTTTTTTTCTAGTTTTACTTAACCTTCTGCTTATATAATACATTTAATACTAAAGCTACAACTACTAAAAGTACACCTAAAACACTTAATAACGGATAGGCTTCACCGAACCAAATCATTCCTAAAATCATAGTAAAGATTACTTCTACATATTTTAATGGTACGATTTTATTTGCTGAACCTAACTGATAAGCTCTAGTCATAAATAACTGTCCGAAATAACCGAAAACACCTAAACTAAGAAGAATAAACCATTCATTTCCTTGCGGATTTTTCCAGTTAGAAATTGATAACAATCCACCTAAAATCACAGAAATCCACATAAAATAATTTACAATAACTACTGGATGATCTTTATTACCAATCTTAGAAATAACTACGTAGACTAATCCGCTGAAGAAAGCAGAAACTAAAATTAAAGACAATCCTAAAATATTGATTTCATTATCGAATCCTTTGATAAGTAAAACTCCTAAAAAAGCTATTATAAAATAAAACCATTGCAATTTAAAAATCTTCTCTTTCAAAAAAAACACGGCTAAAATTGCTGCAAAAATTGGTGATGTATAACGTAAAGAAACTGCCGTTCCTATAGATAAGTAATCTGTAGAAGCAAAAAACAATCCCATTGACGTTACTCCAACCAAACCTCTTAAAACTAGTAACTTTTTTTGATTTCCACCCATTGGGATTTTGTAATACAATAAATATCCCATAGTAAACACTAAAGATCCTAAAGCTCTAAAAAACACTTTTTGATATGTTGAAAATTCTGATAAATATTTTACAAACACATTCATAATTGTAAAACACAAAGCACTTAACAACATTAAATAAATAGCTTTTTTCATCTTTATTAATCTAGAATTACACGATTAGTTTTCTCTTTCAAACAAACATATTCTTAAAAAGCTAATAAAACTAATTAAGAGATAAATTAAACTTAAGTGTTACTTTACTTATATCTTTAAACAATTGCATAAAAAAAGCGAAGTGTATTACTTCGCTTTATATTTATTTAAGTAATTGAATCTTAATTTTCTTTTACTGAAAGTAAATTTGCAAATAATCGATAAGCACCAGGAACACCTGCAGGTAACTCTCTAAAGAAACTTAACCCTGTATAGATGTAATTTCCTTTACCATATTTAGCTACCAATAAACTTCCTTTTTTAATAGATTCTCCTTTATCATTCATTGCTAAAATTGGAGTAAATTCATTCGCCCATTTATTTGGGAAATATAATCCGCGTTCTTGTACCCAACCTTCAAAATCTTTATTTGAAATTTTGTTTGGATAGTTTAAGACCATATGCTCTTTTGCTAAAATTTCAACTTTAGCATGTTCATCTGTAACTCTATCTCTTGATAACTGTAAATCGTAAGGAGGTTTTACATCTACTCTCCTATTTGTATTGTACTGAACAACTACATTTCCTCCGTTTTTAACGTAATCTAATAAATGCTTTTGTTTGAACTGTAATACTTGTTTTGTATTGTAAGCCCTAATACCAACTACAACTGCATCGAATTTATTTAATGTTGATTCATTAATTTCTTCCGGAGTAACCTCTGTTACGTTATAACCAATTTGACGTAAACTTTCTGGAACAGCATCTCCCGATCCTTGAATGTATCCTATTTCTTTACCTTCTTTTTTGATATCTAAACGAACAACTTTTGCTTTAGATGGTAATAAAACAGATTGCTTAGGAATATGATTGTAATTAATTTCGATTAATTCTTTATCAAACTTCTGATTTCCAACAGATGCGATTGCTTCAATAAACCCTTCTGATTGATTTTTTGAAGGCGAAACAGTAAACGAAACTACTTGTTTATCTCCTTTTTGAGTAATATTAAAATTAGCTTCTTTCGGAGTAACAGTCCATCCACTAGGAACTTTTAACGCTACTTTACCTGAAGCATTTTTCTCTCCAGATCTTACTTCTACAATAACTTCTTTTGAATTACTATCTGAAAAAATTAAAACCTTATCCTTTAATTTTGTTGTTACTTTTGGTAGAATTTCAAATGGCTCGTAAATCTCTCCTTTATCTCTTTGAGAATATCTTCTTACTATATTTTTTGTAAATGAAATTGGAGTATCTTCAATCATCAAATTGAACTTCACTTGAATCGGACGAGAAGTTTCTGGATTTCCTCTTAATTCTTGATTTTTTACCGTGTACATTCCTAATCCCCATTCATCAGATAACCAATATGGAGCAGAATAATCTAAACTTCCTACAGCTACAGTTTCAGTAAAGTTTTTTCTCTTATTATCAGATAAAGCTAAATCTTTCTTTACTATTTTCTTACTTGGTAACCATTCAATAGAAGTCAAATCCATTGAAGCTCCACTTCTATTTAAAGCTTCAAAATCTACTTTAATATCTGAATTTGGTGTTGTACTTGATGTTTTTGCAGATGCTTCTAAATATAAACCAGCACAAGCTTCTATAATTTCTTTTATTTCTTTTGATTTTATAGCTTTCCAATGCTCATCTTTTAAACCATCAATTAACTGATAAGCTTTTAATAAACTTGGTAAATGCTTTGAAGGATTTACAAAATCGAAATTCTTTTCAACTTCATATAAAATATCTCCAATTGCTCCACCACCAGCTACTCTATTCCAAGTAGTATTGATACCAGAGAATATATCCTTTTTATCTTTTGGAAACTTTCCTTTTAAGAACTCAACATATTCTGTTTGCTCTCCTCTAGTAGTTAATCTACCAAAACCTTGACATAAATGTTGGCTACTTGCTAAAGAAGCTAATTCGTTATTAGAAACTCCTTTTAAAGGATAATATACTCCAATATCGAAGTTTAACATTTTGCTTTTATCGGCTTTTGCAAAATTTTCTCTACTTCCGTAGAACCACCAAGATGTATTAAAATATAAACTATTCGGTTGCCAAGTAGATGTATATTTTAATTGTTCAGGATATTTTGTTTTATCTGCGGCTAAATCAAAAGCTTCTACACTCAACATTGCTGAAGTTGTGTGATGACCATGAGTTGTTCCTGGAGTTCTATGGTTGAATCTATTGATAATAACATCTGGTTTGAATGTACGAATTGCCCATACAACATCTGCTAAGACTTTGTCTTTATCCCAAATATTTAAAGTTTCATCTGGATGTTTTGAATATCCGAAGTCGTTTGCTCTAGAAAAACGTTGTTCTCCGCCATCAACTCCTCTGGCTGCTAATAATTCTTGAGTACGAATTACACCTAATAATTCACGAATTTCTGGTCCAATTAAATTTTGCCCACCGTCTCCTCTTGTTAACGATAAATAAGATGTTCTTGCTTTTACTTTGTTGGCTAAATACGCTATTAAACGAGTATTTTCATCATCTGGATGCGCTGCAACATATAATGCTGAACCTAGAAAGTTTAGCTTCTGAACTTTCTCGTAGATTTGATTTGTAGTTAATTTTTGGGGTTTTTGACCTAAAACTGAAAAAGAAATCAGCAAAAATGAAAGGCTAACTAGTATCTTTTTGTTCATTTTTAATAGTTAAGATTTACAAACAAATGTAGTCTTTTTACTATTCTATGCAGTTGAGTTTAACAAAACACTAACATTTATAAGTTGATAATGTGTACGTATAAAGTAAAAATACGATAACACGACTAACTTCTTATTTAAATGAATTGAAAACTCTATTCAAATCAACAAATTAAATAAACCATTCGTCTTTAAAACCGATTAAATACAATTTATCTTGGGCTCTTGTTATGGCAGTATATAACCAACGTAAATATTCTACACTACTACCGTCTGGCAAATATGGTTGTTCAATAAATATTGTTTTCCATTGACCTCCTTGAGATTTATGACAAGTCATAGCGTAAGAAAACTTTACTTGAAGTGCGTTAAAATATTTATTCTTTTTAACGCCCATAAATTGTTTGTACTTCGATTTTTCGTGTGCGAAATCTTCTTTCACTGCTTCATACAAACGATTTGACTCTTCATAACTTAATGAAGGGCTTTCACTAGTTAAAGTATCAAGAAGTAATACAGTTTCAAAGGGTTTCATATCAGGATAATCAATCATTCTGATAGTTACTTCAGCAAATTTGAATCCGTATAACTCTTTAATATCATTAATTCGCATGACTTCGCAAATATCTCCATTCGCAATAAAGCCTGCTGAAGAAGAATCTTTCAACCAGAAATAATTATTTTTAACAACCATTACATAATCTCCAACTGAAATTTCATTTTCTTGCCCACGTATTTTTGTACGAATTTGTGAATTATATTGATTTGCTCTTTTATTAGAACGTACAATTATTGCTGTATCTTCTACTCCAATATCACCATCGTATGCGTCTGTAATAGCATCTTGAATTTCATATCCATCTTGTAAACGAACAATATCTGGGAAATTTACATCGAACTGAAAATCTATTCCTTCGTTCTGAATTAACAGTCTTAAATCTGTCGCATTTGCCAAAATTCCGGAGTCTTGTTGCTGACGAACAACCTCATCTAACTCTATTTCGTTTACATTTTTGTTAAAATGAAGTGATAATTTATCTGCATCTAAAGCTGGACTCACATCTAATTTTACAGGAGGTAACTGTGCGGTATCTCCAATAAAAATCAATTTACAATTCTTACCTGAATATACATATGAAATTAAATCGTCTAATAAAGATCCGTTTTCAAATAGCTTCGCATTTTGTACCTGATCAGAAATCATTGAAGCTTCATCTACAATAAATATAGTATTGGTATGCTTGTTAGGTTGCATCACAAAACTTACACCTCCATTAGTTTGTTTCTTAGGAAAGTAAATCTTTTTATGTATCGTAAATGCCTGTCTTTTAGAGTATCCAGAAATAACTTTTGCAGCTCGACCAGTTGGCGCTAATAAAACTGCTTTTTTTCCGGCTTTCCATAAACTATGTACCACAGTACTAATTACTGTAGTTTTTCCTGTTCCAGCATATCCTTTTAACAAAAACAATTTATTCGTATCTGTGTTAAAAATATACTCAGCTAATTGATCTATTAGCTCTAACTGTTTTTGTGTTGGATCGTAAGAAAATTTCTGAATTATCTCTTTATGGAAATCGTTAGCAGATTTAATCATATTTAAAATAAAACGACAAAGGTAAATGTATTATTAAATATTTGTTTTCATGATTGAAAAAAAATTGTAGATTTGCGATTATCATACTTAAAAAATCTAAAAACAATGTTAGCATTACTAATTATAGGATCTTTAATAGGTACATTCTTATTAGCTTTTATCATAGTCAAATTCGTTCCATTAAAACTTAGAGGTTTAGTTTCAATATTATTATTGGCTTTAGCTGGGTATTTAACGTTTTTGATTTATAGCGGTGTAATGGAGCCTATCAAGTTCGATATCGAGAAAAAGAAACGTTATGCTAAAGTGATTGATAAATTAAAGTTAATTAGAGAGGCACAAATCAAATATAAAGATGTAAAAAATACTTACGCTAGTAATAAAGACTCTTTAATCTATTTTATAGAAAAAGATTCTTTAGCTATTATTGAAGTATATAACCAAGATACAATCGTTGATGTTGGTGGTGGAATTACTGAAAAGAAATCTATTCGTAAAGAGCGTATTTCTAAATACGAGCCAATTATCGATTATTTTGAAGGTAAAGACTTTACTAACATGTTCAAAGTTCCTGATACTGATAAAGAGTTTAAGTTAGAAACTAGTAGTATCGAAAAAGTAACAGGTTTATTTGTACCAGTATTTGAAGCTAGTATCGATAAGGAATCAATCTTAAAAGGATTAGCAAGACACCTTGTAAAGCAAGAATTAGAAGTAATTGAAGCAGATCAAATTAAAGGTAGTAAAGTATCTGTTGGTTCTTTAAATGAAGTTTCTACTGGTGGTAACTGGCCTCCATATTATGATACCGGAGATGCAAAAGCTGAGAAAGAAGAATAATAAAGAAATCATATCTCAACATAAAAAGTTGTCCATCCAATTTAGTTTGGATGGATTTTCTTTTTGTGTAAAAGATATTCCTACTAATGAGATTTTAGTAGTTACAGAATATGTGTTTAAAGAACGTTTAAACACTCCTAACCTTCTATTAGATAAAATAGTAGAAGCTTTTGAAACAGATAAAGATTTACAAGCTGACTTCGAAAAAGTAACGGCTATTCATAGAAATAAACTTTCTACAATAGTTCCTAATGCTTTATTTGATGAACAGCATATTAAATCTTATTTGAACTATACTATTCAAACTCTTTCTTCTGATTTAGTTGTTTTTGATGATTTAAAAATTGAAGCTAAAAATGTTTACATTCCTTATGTAAATATCAATAATTATCTGTTTCAAAATTTTGGTGAATTTGAATATAAACATCATTCAACATTATTTATTGAAGAGATTTTAGATCGAAAAGAAGAGTTTAATACCAACAGCCTTTTTGTAAATGTATCGTATTCTAATGTAGATGTTATTATTATAAAGGACAGCGAATTCTCTTTATACAATTCATTTTCTTACAATACTAAAGAAGATTTTATTTATTATATCTTATTTTGTGTTGAGCAATTAGAAATGGACATCAATGAATTTACCTTATATTTCTCTGGAAATATTATACATGAATTCGATATTTATAAAATAGCTTACGATTACATAAAGAACATAGAATTTTTAACACCGAATCATGACTTTTTTAAAAAGTCGGAATTTTTCTTTGATCACTCACTTTATACCCTAGTATCATAAATGCGTATTATTTCAGGAAAATATAAAAGCAAACGAATTTCAGCGCCAAAGAACTTACCTGTACGACCAACTACAGATATGGCAAAAGAATCTTTATTTAATATTCTTAATAATTTATATTATTTCGATTCTATTAGTGTACTAGATTTATTTGCTGGTACTGGAAATATCAGCTATGAATTTGCCTCTAGAGGAACTGAAACAATTTATGCTGTAGATGCTCACTTTGCTTGCATAAAGTTTATTAATAAAATCGCTAAAGAATTAGAAGTTGACATTACTACTTTTAAAAGTGATGTCTATAAATTCCTTGAAAAAACTGCACTTAAAACTGATGTTATTTTTGCAGATCCACCGTATGATTTTTCTGAAGAAGAATTCCTAAAAGTGGCAGATTTAGTATTCGAAAAAGAACTTTTAAATGAAGAAGGAGTACTAATAATTGAACATTCTAAACATACAGATTTATCTAAACATCCCAAACATAGTTACGATAAACGTTATGGAGGTAATGTTTTTAGCTTCTTTGAAAATTAATTACAGAAACGAGAATTATGAAAAAGATCTACCTAACCTTTTTCCCTATTTTCTTGATTTGTTTAGGTAGCCTTATTGTAAGCTCTTTACACATACCAAAGTCCAATCTTTTCATCTTTTATTATAAGTTATGGATACTTATCGTATGTATTAGTTTATTTATAATCTCAATAGTCAATACGATTAGTTCTTATAAAATAAAATTCACTTCAGACATAATTTTAAATTCATTAGGTATAGTTATTTCATTACTGTTACCTTTTTTATTAATGTTGGGAATTTTATGGCAAATTCACTAATCTACTCCCAATTTATTTCGCTTAAATGTTAAAAAATCTATTTTAACATATTTTTTATTACTATAACTATAGTTATAGTAATTCGTTTTTATATATTAGCCACATGAATAAATTAACCAAACCAGAGGAGCAAATAATGCATTATTTGTGGAAGCTAAAAAAAGCCTTCTTAAAAGACATTGTAGATGCTTTTCCTGAGCCTAAACCTGCTTATACGACTATTTCAACAGTGGTTCGTGTACTTGTTAAAAAGAAGTTTATAGACTATAATACATATGGTAAAACAAGAGAATATTATCCTCTTATTACTAAGAAAAAGTATTTTAATGAATACATGCAAGATGTTATTTATAGTTTCTTTAATGGTTCATCTGGTCAATTTGCTTCCTATTTCACTCAAAATGAAAATTTAAATCTTTCTGAATTAGAAGAAATCAAATTATTAATTGAAGAAAAAATAAAAAAACTGAAAGATCAAGATGTATAGTAATTTCATATACTTATTAGAAACAAGCTTAGTTTTTACTTTTCTTTTTTCTATTTATCGATTGATGTTAAGTAAGCATACTTTTCATAATTTAAACAGGATTGTTTTAATAATGATTATACCTATTTCTATCATTATTCCTTTTGTAAAGAGTAAATACTCTTTTCAAGTTATTCCAACGAATATTCCTGTTTTTAATGAAATGCATTCCGAGAATTTAAATGCATTACAGACTAACACTACAATAGATTTTTTTCAAATCAATTACATTCAAATACTATATTTTTTATACGGAATTGGTATTCTTCTTTCCTTTTTTAAAATTGGAAAAGCAATTGTTCATTTGTATAAATTAAGAAGAGACGCAATTATAACACATTCTGGGAAATATCAATTAGTATTTTGTAAAACCTTAGAAACGTTTTCTTATTTCAATTGGATATTTATTCCTTTGGAATCAACAGATAAAGCTGATAAAATCATAATCGATCACGAAAAAAAACATGCTGATTTCTATCATACTTTAGATCGTTTATTAACTGAAATATTCATCGCTTTTTTCTGGTTTAATCCTATTGTTTACTTATTCAGAAAATCTTTAACATCTGTACATGAATTCCAAGTAGATTCTAAAGTTTTAAAAGATAAAAACATTAATATTTCTGAGTATTTACAATTACTTTTAGATACTATAAACAGTAATCATAACAAGAATTTATACAGTTATTTTAATCAATCTATGATTAAAAATCGTGTTGAAATGATCTGTAAAACAAAAACGAATAAACTTCATCAACTAAAATATTTAGTATTAGTTCCTGTTTGTTTGTTGTGTCTTCTTTCATTTACTCAAAAAGAATATTCGATTATTACTCCAGAAATTACTACTAGTGAAGCAAAAAAAACAACAACATTTACTTATCCTATACAAGGAAGTACGAAACCATATATAACTTCTTACTTTGGTGTAAACAGAAAAGTTTTTAAAAACTTAAAAGCTAAAATTCATAATGGAGTGGATTTTAGAGCAAAAGTAAATACTCCAATAGTTGCTTCTTCAGATGGTATTGTAACTACTGCTTCTTTTGAAGGAAATTGGGGAAATTTAATCATTATAAAACATGCTGATGGATATGAAACTTTATATGCACATCTTAATAAATTCAATTGTAAGAAAAATCAAATTGTAAAAAAAGGAGAAATCATTGGATACACTGGGGCAACAGGACGCATTAAAGGTCCGCATTTACATTATGCAATTAAACAAAATGGTGAATATGTAAATCCAATGAATTATCTCAAATAATCAATCATCAACTAATCAAATTTAATTTTTAAATAAAAAACAAATCTTTAGCTGTTAGCTAGAGCAGAAAAACTATGTACTTAAACATGAAACATACTATTAAACGTGTATTACTATTTGTTACTGTAGCTCTTTTATCAATAAATATGTACAGTCAAAATATTAATGACAGTTTTTTAAAACTAGATTCTATACTTCAAGCATACAAGAAAGATTCATTAAAGATTGCACAAAAAAATGATAGTTTAAATCATTTAATTTATAGTCAGAATTGGGATACAACAACTGTTAATGCTTATAGAGATGTACATAATAGCTTTCCTTTTGAGGTAAGTTTTACAGATAGTGTTTATGCTTCTCCTATTTCTAAAAAACATGTGGTAACTTCAAGATACGGATGGCGAAGAGGAAGACCACACAGAGGAATTGATATTGATCTTGTAACTGGTGATAGTGTTTTTAGCATTTTAAGTGGTAAAGTTCGTTTTGTAGGTTATAGCTCAGGATATGGAAGAACTGTTGTGGTAAGACACGATAATGGATTAGAAACTTTATATGCACACTTATCTGGTTATAAAGTAAAGAAAAACGATATTGTTAAAAAAGGTCAAGTCATTGCTTTAGGCGGAAACTCTGGTCGTTCTAGAGGTAGTCATTTACACTTAGAAACTCGTTACAAGGGAACAGCAATTAACCCGGAATATCTACTCAATTTTAGAAACGATTTAACAATAAGAGGTAAAAATTTGTGGGTTACCAGAGATTGGGCTAGAGCATATTACCATAGTTCTAGAAGACAAAGTAAACTTGTTACTTTAGATACATATGATAAAGCTATAGCATATAAAAAACGTAAGCGTAAAGTATATATCGTTAAAAGCGGAGATACACTTTCTGGAATTGCTTACAAAAATCGTACATCGATAAGTAGGATATGTAAAACAAATAAAATTAGAAAAACAACCACTTTAAAAATTGGTCAAAGATTAATTCTCTAGTTTATTTTACCAATACAAAAAACTCTAATTGCAACGGTTTTAATTCATGCTTTAACGTTTGAATAAAATCGTTGCCATATTCTAAATAATACTCAGAAAAGTTTCGTTGACGCTCCTCTAAACTTTGATTTGGTAAAATACTATTCTGCAAATCTGTAATTCTTTTTACACTATCCGATTGCTTTCTTTTTTCAGCACGCAACAATCGTTTCTCTAAGTTTAACAAACCTTTCATTTGTTTTTTCTCTTGAGCATTTACTGCTCCAACAAAAGAAGCATCAGTTTGAGCTGCGATATTTCTTAGTGACGAAAATTGTTGTTTTAATGTTTGTTTCTGACTTGCAAAATCAAAACTAACTTCAGCATTTTCATTTACTTTTTTAGCCACAAGATCTTGTTGTTTTAAAAACAATTCTTGTAAAGAAATTGATAATCGTTCTAACTTACCAAATTGTTTTTCACTGATTACTTGTACAGAATTACGAAGTAAAAGAATAGGAAATGGTACAGAAACCTTTTCAAAATATGCTTTTAACTGCATCCAATAAGCTAGTTCTCCTCCTCCACCGATATAACAAAGATTCGGTAAAATTACTTCTTGATATAAAGGTCGCATAATTACATTAGGCGAAAAACGTTCTGGATGATTTTTTACTTCTTCTAAGATTTCTTCCTTTGAAAAACTTAACGGTGTATTATTTACTTTGTAAACTCCTTCCTCGAGAATAATTCGTTCTCTAATAGTATCGGTAAGATAAAATAGATTAATTTCTCTCGGATTTACCTGAATTTTATAGTTCTCTTCTAATATTGAATTAGTTGTTGAAACTTCTTTAAATGAAACTGAATCTGTTAAATCCTTTACGACATACGGACTAAACAAATTTTTAAGTTTTGCGTCGTCTGCATCAATAATAATTAATCCAAAATCTTTGAATAATTCATTGGCAATATATCTTGTTGCATCGGCTAATTTTTCATGATTTACATAAGCTTTAGAAAACAGTTCTTCTAAATATTTAGCATTTCTAGAACTTCCAATTTCTTGAGTAAAAACTTGTAAAACTTCTGCTAATCCTTCAGTACTAAATCTTCCTACACCACCAGTTTGATCAGAATTCCATTGTATTTTCTTTCCTCTAAAATTGAAGTAATTAATTTCATCAAAATCATGATCTTCAGTTGCCATCCAATACACAGGAACAAAATTTTGTTCAGGAAACTTTTCTCCTAATTCTTCAGCTAAATTTATTGCAGAGATAATTTTATATAAGAAATATAACGGTCCGGTAAACAAATTTAACTGATGTCCAGTAGTAATTGTAAACGTATTCTCATCATTTAACAAGTTTATATTTTCCAATGTTTTCTCTGAAACATAAACATTTGAATATTGATTTTTCAACACTTCTACTAAAACATTCCTATGTTCTTTTGAAAATGCTTTTTTCTTCTCATCAATCTGGTTTTCAAAACCTTTATGATCTGGAAAATTATGATAAAAACTTGTGATTTTTTCAGATTTTTCAAGATAATCACACATCATCTTAGAAAAAAAACCTGTTTCTTGAAATGGAATATAAGTGCTACAATCACTCTCGGATAACGACATTACTTACTTTTTTAGTAAAGTAACAAATTTAATGCTTTGCTCACAACTTGAATTGATCTTAACAAAACTTTATTAAATCTATTTTCTATTTTTACATAACAAATAGTCTATAATGCAATTTAAACATCCAGAAATTTTATATTTCTTATTTCTATTACTAATTCCCATACTAGTTCACCTTTTTCAATTACGTAAGTTTAAAAAAGTAGCATTTACCAATGTTGCATTTTTAGAGAACTTAGTGATTAAGAATAGAAAAAGCTCTCAGCTAAAAAAGTGGCTAATTTTATGTACACGCTTGTTGTTAATATCAGCTATTGTTCTTGCTTTCGCTCAACCTTTTTTCAGTAATCAAAAAGCTAATACAGAAAATCACGTAGCTATTTATTTAGACAATTCTTTAAGTACTAACGCTAAAGGTGCTAAGGGAAATTTATTAAAAATTGCTGCTCAAGATATTATAGATAAAACTTCGGATAATACTACATATTCATTAGTTACAAATGATAATGTACACTATAAGATTTCAGAAACCGAATTAAAAAAGATATTGCTTAACATAAAAAACACCATTTCTAATTTATCTATTAACGATGTTTTATTAAAGCTTTCAAACTTAAACAATACTACAGAAAACCTTTTAATTTCTGATTTTCAAAATATCAATAAAGATGGTTTTTCTTCAGCCAATTTAACTTTAACTGTTGCTCAGATTTTACCAGAAAGAAAAGATAATATTGCTATTGACAGTGTTTATATTTCTACGGATGCGAATGCTAAAAATGTGGTAAATATTAATGTTAAAAATCAAGGAAATAAAAAAGAAAACGTTCCTATTGCCATATACAATGGAGACAAATTGATAAGTAAACAAACTTTCTCTATTGAAAAAAACGCACAAAAATCAGTTCCTTTTGCTATTGAAAATATGAATGATTTTTCTGGTGTTGTAAAAGTTGACTTTAACGATACTTTTGCTTTCGATAACCAGTTCTTCTTTTCAATAAATACAAATGAAAAAATAAATGTTTTAGCTATTGGAGAAAACAACGATTTCTTAGCTAGAATTTATACTGATGATGAATTTAACTTTGTTTCTTCAGCTATTAAAAACATTAACTATAACAATATTAATCAGCAACAACTTATTCTTTTAAATGAAGTTGACAAGATTCCTGAAAGTTTACATAAGAGCTTGTTAGACTATGCCAAAAACGGTGGGAACTTAGTTATTATTCCTAATGAAAAATCTCAGTTTAAATCGTATAACACATTGCTTCAAGGATTAAATGTTGGTAAATTACTTAGTAAGAAAGTAGATTCATTAAAAATCACTAAGATTAATTTTAATCATCCTTTATTTAAAAATGTATTTGATAAAAAAGTAAAAAACTTTCAATATCCAAGTACAAATACATTTTTCAATACAAAACTCAATAATGCAAGTACTATCGTTTCTTTTGAAAATGAAGAAAGTTTTATTCAACAAATAGCTTTATCGAGTGCCAATGTATTTTGGTTTGCTTCTCCTCTGAATAAAAACAATAGTAATTTTACAAATTCTCCTTTGATTGTTCCTGTGTTCTACAACATAGCAAAGCAAAGTTTAAAACTTTCAAAACTATACTACACTCTAGGACAACAAAATACTATTGAAATTCCTACAAGACTTCAAAAAGACGATATTCTAACAATTAAGAACGAACAAAGTTCTTTCATTCCTTTGCAACAAACGCTTCAAACTAAAATAAGATTAATTACTAAAGAGCTTCCTAACCAAAACGGATTTTATACTATTTCGAAAGGAAATTCTAAAATTAATACCATCGCCTTTAACAATCCTGCTTCTGAAAGTTCTCTTGAATATTTGAACTTAAACACTATTGATAATTCAAAAGAAAATATTGTTATAAGTAACTCATTAAAAGATGGTTTTAATAAAATTGATAATAAATACAAAGTTCATTGGATTTGGAAATGGTTTTTAATTCTTGCCATTGTATCTTTGTTGCTGGAAATTTTGATTTTAAAATACTTTAAAGTATGATCACGCTTTTAAAATCTGCGAAGATTGTAGACAATAATAGTCCGTTTCACAATAGTATTAAAGACATTTTAATCTCTGATGGAGTTATTATTGAAATTAGTGATGTAATCGATAGTAAAGAAGATTACACAGTTGTAGAACTCGATAATTTACATGTATCTTCTGGATGGTTTGACACGAGTGTGTCGTTAGGTGAACCAGGATATGAAGAACGTGAAACTATAGAAAACGGTTTAAATGTTGCAGCTAAGTCTGGTTTTACAAGAATTGCTGTAAATCCAAATACCAATCCGATTTCAGATTCTAAATCTTCAATTGAATATTTAATTCACAAATCAAGTAATAAAGCTGTGCATTTACATCCTATTGGCGCTTTAACTCAAAAAAGCGAAGGTGTAGAAATGGCTGAACTTTACGATATGCAACAATCTGGTGCTATTGCTTTTGGTGATTATAAAAGATCAATCGAAAACGATAATCTTTTAAAAATCGCCTTACTTTATGCTCAAAATTTTGATGGTTTAGTACTAAGTTTTCCTAAAAATAAAAAGATCGCTGGTGAGGGTGTTGCTCATGAAGGTGTAAACGCTACACGATTAGGTTTAAAAGGAATTCCTGCTTTAGCTGAAGAAATTCAAATTGCTCGAGATTTATTTTTACTTGAATACACAGGGGGAAAATTACACATTCCAACAATTTCTACTAAAAAATCTGTCGCTTTAATTAAAGAAGCAAAAAACAAAGGTTTACAAGTTACTTGTAGTGTTGCTGCTCATAATCTTTTATTAACTGATGAAAAGTTAATTGGATTTGATGCCAAAGTAAAAGTTAATCCTCCACTTAGAACAGTAGAAGATAAAGAAGCATTAATAGCTGGAGTTAAAGAAGGAGTTATAGATATTATTACTTCTGACCACAACCCAATTGATATTGAAGAAAAGAAAGTTGAATTTTCTATAGCCAAAGATGGAACAATAGGAATGGAAACCACTTTTGGAGCTTTAGCTTCTGTATTCGATGTAGAAACTATCGTAAAATGCTTAAGTGATCGTCCAAAATCAATTTTCGGAATTGAAAATACTGTGATTGATATTAATGCGAAAGCAGAAATTACTTTATTTAATCCTAAGGAAACGAGGACTTTTGACGAAAAGGATATTATTTCAACTTCAAAAAACAGTATATTTATAGGTGAAAATCTAGTAGGAAAGGCATATGGTATATATGCTAACCAACAACTAATTTTAAACACCTAAAAAATGAAAAATCTAACATCAATCGAAGAAGGTAAAACTAATGCTATTATTAGTTATTTAACCATTATTGGTACTATTGTGGCTATAGTATTAAATAATTCAAGTAAAAACGCTTTTGCAAGTTTTCATATTCGTCAAAATATCGGTTTAAACATATTTTTAATTTTAAACAGCTGGTTAATTTTAAGACTTTTTGGATATTTTGGATACTTTATTGTAGGCGCTTTAATAGCTGTACTTTGGTTTATTGGCTTAATGGGAGCTATTAATGGTGATGAGAAAAAGAGTCCAATAGTGGGCGACCTTTTTCAAGATTGGTTTAAAAGCATATAATTTTTAATGAGTTTATTTTACATAGAAAGAGCACCGAAAACAGCTGTAGAAAACCCAAATGTTTTAATTCTTCTACACGGTTACGGTAGTCATGAAAATGATTTATTTTCCTTTGCTGAGGAACTTCCAGACGAACTTTTAATAATTTCAGCAAGAGCACCATTTGAAATGGGCTATGGAGGTTACGCTTGGTATGCTATTAATTTTGATGCCAACAACGAAAAATTTTCTGACGTTGCTCAAGCTAGTGACTCTGTTGATAAAATAGCAGAGTTTATCGATGAAATTAAACGTAAATACAACACTAAAAAAACATTTTTATTAGGATTTAGTCAAGGTGCTATTTTAAGTTTCGGATTAAGTTTTCGCTATCCAAACAAGGTAGATCACGTAATTGCTTTGAGTGGTTATTTATTAGAAGATTTAATTCCTAATGAAATTTCTGCAGATATTACAACAGATTACTATATTTCTCACGGATTAGTTGATCAAGTAATTCCTTTTACTTGGGCGAAAAAAACACCTGATTTTCTAAATAATTTAAATTTATTAAACGAATTTCATGAATATCCAGTAGGCCATGGTGTTGCTCCTCAGAACTTTTATAGTTTCAAAGATTGGATTCATAAAAGGTTATAATTATAGTATAAACAAAACTTATGTATAATAAACCCTTTTAAGTCAATATCGCTTACCTTTGCACGAGATTAAACTTAGATATCTTCTATCTTTTTAACCTAAATATTTTTATATGGATATTTTCACTCATCAAAATGCTTACATATGGTTTGTGCCCGTTTGTGCTTTAGCCATTGGTGTTGAGATGTATTTTAGCTACAAAAGAAAAGCCAAAAACTACGAGTTTAAAGATGTTTCTACAAACGTATATTTTGCGTTAGTTAATGTCTTTTTAGATGGATTGATGTACGCTACATCCTTTATAGTAATGGATTTCTTTTATGATTATCGTTTTATTAACTGGGAGAATACAGGGTTTTTATATTGGTTTATAGCATTTGTTGGTCAAGATTTCTTGTATTATATACATCATTATGTAGATCATCATTCACGTTTTTTCTGGGCTGTTCATGTTACACATCATAACTCAGAATATTACAATATCTCTACAGGTTTCCGTTCACCAGTTCTGCAACCATTTTATCGTTTTATGTTTTTAATTCCGTTAATTTTAATAGGAATTCAGCCATTACATATCATGTTTGCTTACGCGATGAATCAAAATTATGGAACTTTATGTCACACAAATTTTATAAAACCAACTAAGAGAAAAGGATTTGTAGGTTTTTTACTAAAAACTTGGGAATATATTTTTGTTACTCCTTCTCATCACAGAGTTCACCATGCTTCTAATGTAAAATACTTAGATAAAAACATGGGAATGTTCTTAATTATTTGGGATAGAATGTTTGGAACTTTTCAGGCTGAAGAAGAAGAAATGGAATATGAAAAGCTAAAATTCGGATTAACGAAACCTTTAGAAGACAAAGGACCAATCAATATCATTTTTCATGAATGGAAAGAAATCTTTAAAGACTTCTTCAGTAGAAAAAAAGATTTGCCATTGGGTACTCGACTAAAATATGTTTTTATGCCTCCAGGATGGAGTCACGATGGAAGTTCTAAAACAAGTAGAGAACTGCAACGTGAATTAAAAAACAATAACTAAATATTTAAAGTAAAAGAGATTCTTCCATACCTGTGGAAGAATTTTTTTTTCCATGCATAATCATACTCCGGAGTTTGAAAAAAATATTCAAATAAAAAATTTGAATTATAGTTTCGAAAACCAAAGCTGAAACTAAACTTTCCTACAACATGGTTTATGGGATTAATTACAGGAACCTCTACTTTATTTCCTTCATCGAAAACAAACTCTTTATTATTTGTTGGGTATCCTTGCAACATTGTATTGTAAAATACAATTTCTGGTTGAACATTAACTGCAAAAAATGCTGTTTGTTTGATCTGATCCCACCATTTTTGTGACCCAAAGAAATGATTTTCACTATTGATTGCACTATCCGGATTTCTTTCAAAAAAACATTTATTAGTCAACGATAACATTGGAGACACATAATTCTTTTCCCAACCTAAACCATACTGGAAACCATAATGAAAATAGAGTTCTTTTTTCCCTAATTTGTTTTCCCATTGATGATTATTCATGTATTGTAAAGCAAATCTTCCTCCATTTGCTATCTGGTAATTCCATCCATTATTGTTTTCAGAATCTGTAATATCTCTATGAATTACACGCTGGAAATTTCGACTTACCTCTCCTCCTATTATTCCTATTTTAATTTCAGCAGTAGATCGATATCTTCCATCGTATCTAATGATGTTTCTAGTTCTTCCTATATACTGAAATGAAGCAAAAGGTCTATCAATTGGATTTAAATCACCAATATCATTTACATTTAAAACATTAGGTGTGTATAAATCAAATCCAAAAAATACAGACTGATATGATAGATACTTATGGTCTCTTCTGAACGAAATTAATTTCAATCCAACATAATCGGTAATAAATGCGATTCTAACACCACCAGTATATTCATGATCTCTATTATCAAAAACAGCAAAAGCATCGTTATCGGTATAAACTCTAACTCCTTTGATAATCTTTTTATCTGATTTAAAATAACGATAGTATTCTGTTACAGAATCATAATATTTCTGTAAAAAAGCAGTGTTTTTAGTAACGTCATTTCTAGTAAGTGAAGTACTTGTAAGTCGTTTTCCTTCATAATACTCTTGAAGTTTATCATGTGCGTTTTTTACTTCATCTGGAATTTTATCTACTTGAGAAAAAGCATTTTCTCCAATTAAACTCCACATAAAGAATAGCAATAAGTAGCGTAAAAAAGTCATAAAGCGTAAATCTAGTGTGGAAGACACTACAATTTACGCTTTATTAAACCATATAAATCAGGGTTTTAACTAATTTTACCCTAAAATTTGCTCAGTATGAGTTTTCGTTTTTACTTTAGAAATAACTTCTTCGATAACTCCATTCTCATCAATTACAAAAGTAGTTCTATGAATACCATCATATTCTTTTCCCATAAACTTTTTTGGCCCCCAAACACCAAAAGCATTAATAACAGCTTTATCTTCATCTGCTAATAATGGAAATGGTAATTCGTTTTTATTGATAAAGTTTTGTTGACGCTTAGCACTATCTGCACTAACCCCAAGAATATCATATCCTTTTGCTAAGAAAGTTTGGTAATTGTCTCTTAAATTACAAGCTTCTGCTGTACAACCAGGAGTACTAGCTTTTGGATAAAAGAATACTACTAATTTCTTTCCTTTGTAATCTTCTAATTTAACTGTATTTCCTGCCTGATCTTTTGCTTCGAAATTTGGTGCGTTATCTCCTATTTTAAGTGTTGTCATAATTCGGTATTTTTGTTAAGTAAAAATACTGAAAAAATGAACAAAACAGAAAAAGTTCAGTTTGTAATTGATACTTTAGAACGACTATATCCTGAGACTCCAATACCTTTAGATCATAAAGATCCTTATACACTATTAATTGCAGTTTTAATGTCTGCACAAAGTACCGATGAACGTGTAAATATTATCACTCCTTTGTTGTTTGAACGAGCTGATAACCCTTATGATATGGTACAATTATCTGTTGAAGAAATTCGAGAAATTATAAAACCTGTTGGGCTTTCACCTATGAAATCTAAAGGAATATATGGTTTATCTAAAATTTTGATCGAAAAACATAATGGAGAAGTTCCGCAAAGTTTTGAAGATTTAGAAGCTTTACCTGCAGTTGGACATAAAACTGCAAGTGTTGTTATGGCACAAGCTTTTAATGTTCCTGCTTTTCCTGTAGATACTCATATTCATCGTTTAATGTACCGTTGGAATTTATCTAATGGAAAAAGTATCGCGCAAACAGAAAAAGATGCAAAACGTTTATTTCCGAAAGAGATTTGGAATAAATTACATTTACAGATTATTTTCTACGGTAGAGAATATTCACCAGCAAGAGGTTGGAATTTAGATAATGACATTATAACTAACGCCATAGGTAGAAAAACAGTAATAGCAGAATACAATAAAAAGAAGAAGAAATAAAAAAGCTCCAGTTCGCACTGAAGCTTCTTCACTCTTAATTCAAATTCAATTCAATGAGAACATCGTTTTCTGTTCTTACTGTTTTGAAGCTTTTAGAAAAGTTTAATATAAATTGTACTGTGGATTTTTTTGGGTTCATCTTGAACTCAGATGATCTTTCAGAGTAAATTTGCGCCATATATATAATTTTGTGCTTAATTATATATGTAACGCTAAACTTTTCTATTTATTATTCATTAACTAAAATAATTTGATTCTTATCAATTAGTTTTCTGAGGTTTATCAATGCATAACGCATTCTACCTAGTGCTGTATTAATACTTACTCCTGTATTTTCAGATATTTCATTGAAACTCATATCCATATAAATACGCATTTTTAATACTTCTTTTTGTTCTTCTGGTAATTCTTCGATTAAATTTTTAACGTCTAACAGAATTTGGTCTTTAATAATTCTATTCTCTGCGTTTAAAGCATCATCTCCTATGATAGAGAAAATGTCAAAATCTTCAGAACTATTAAAATATGGCATACGATTATTCTTTCTAAAATAATCAATTACTAAATTGTGTGAAATACGCATTACCCAAGGCAAGAATTTTCCCTCTTCGTTGTAGTTTCCTTTTTTTAAGGTTTTAATTACTTTAATAAAAGTATCTTGAAAAACATCTTCTGCAACATCTCTGTCTTGTACTTTACTATAAATAAAACTAAAAATTCGTTGTTGATGTCTTTTAACCAGAAGCTCAAGTGCTATTTCTCTTCCGTTAATATACTCTTTTACTAAGACGCTATCATCTGAAGTTTGTCTATACATAACTACTACTTTTAAGGAGATTAAGTAATCTCTATTTGGGATTTTAATAATTTTTAAAAGTAGTTTTCTTGTATAGGCGTATGATATTTAATCGGTTATGCGAGCGACAAATATCATTTTTTTTATCAGAAAATGCAAATTTTATGCTAATATTATTTAAATTTTGTCTTAATTAATAGATCATTTTACTTTAAAAGTGATTATTAAATCCCTTGTAAAATCCTTATTTTTGGTGTTTATATTTTAAACAATGGCAAAAGATCTTTCTACTATAAATCCTAAAGAAAACATCATTATTAAAGGTGCATCTTTACACAATTTAAAGAACATAGATGTTGTTATCCCACGAAATAAGTTAGTTGTAATTACCGGACTTTCTGGTTCTGGTAAATCTTCTTTGGCTTTCGATACATTATACGCAGAAGGACAACGACGATATGTAGAAAGCTTATCTTCTTATGCTCGACAATTCTTGGGTAAACTTCATAAACCGAAAGTCGATTATATTAAAGGAATAGCTCCTGCTATTGCCATTGAACAAAAAGTAAACTCAACAAATCCGAGATCTACTGTTGGTACTTCTACCGAGATTTACGACTACATAAAATTATTATACGCCAGAATTGGTAGAACCTTCTCTCCTATTTCAGGAAATGAAGTCAAAAAACATACAGTTACAGATGTTGTTAACTACGTAAAATCTCTAGAAGAAAAAACGAAACTATTATTAGTTGCTCCAGTAACACTTCCAGAGAAAAGAACTATTGAATCTTTACTCCAAGTATTGAAACAACAAGGATATGCGAGATTAAAGTTCAACAATAAAGTATATCGAATTGATAAGTTTCCTGTTGAAGAATTTACAGGTAATAGTATTGATTTGGTTGTGGATCGTGTAGTTATTCAACATGATGAGGATTTTTATAATCGATTAGCAGATGCTATTCAAACAGCATTCTTTGAAGGTAAAGGCGTTTGTTATATTGAAAACTTAGAAACCGAAGAAAAAACTGAGTTTAGTAATAAGTTTGAATTAGATGGTATTACTTTTTTAGAACCAAATACGCATTTATTCAGCTTTAATAATCCATACGGAGCTTGTCCTACTTGTGAAGGCTATGGAAATGTAATTGGTATTGATGAAGATTTAGTTATGCCAAATACTGGTTTATCTATTTATGAAGATGCCATTTTCCCTTTTAGAACAGACGCTTACAAATGGTACAAAGAGAACCTAATTCTAAACGCAGATAGTTATAACATTCCAATTCATAAACCTTGGTTCGAACTTACAGAAGAACAACAAAACTTAGTTTGGCAAGGAACCGATAAGTTTAGTGGAATTCAAGATTTATTTAACGAGTTAGAAGAGAAAAGTTATAAAATTCAGAATAGAGTTATGCTTTCTCGTTATCGTGGAAAAACACAATGTCACGAATGTGATGGAACACGATTACGTAAAGAAGCTAACTATGTTAAGGTCCATGATAAAACAATTTCAGAATTAGTTAATCTTCCTTTAGATGAACTTAGTGTGTTTTTTAAATCCATCACACTTAATGAATACGAAGAAAAAATAGCAAAACGATTACTAACTGAAATTAACAATCGTTTACAATTCTTAACTGATGTTGGACTAAGTTATCTTACTCTAAACAGAACTTCAAACACGTTATCTGGAGGTGAAAGTCAACGTATTAATCTTGCTACCTCTTTAGGAAGTTCATTAGTTGGTTCTATGTATATTTTAGATGAACCTAGTATTGGTTTACACCCAAAAGATACAGAACGATTAATTAAGGTTTTAAAAAACTTACGTGATTTAGGAAATACAGTAATTGTAGTTGAACATGATGAAGATATTATGAAGGAAGCAGACTACATTATTGATATTGGCCCGGAAGCAGGAACACATGGTGGAGATGTTGTCGCTGAAGGAACTTATGATGAAATAATAAATTCAAGTACACTTACTGCAAGATATTTATCAGAAAAACTAGCGATTGAAGTTCCTGAAAAAAGACGAAAAACTAAGAACTTCATTAAGATTATTGGAGCAAGAGAGAACAATCTTAAAAATATAGATGTTACTTTCCCACTAAATAATTTGACTGTAATCACAGGAGTTTCTGGTAGTGGTAAAAGTACTTTAGTAAAAAAACTTTTATATCCGATTATGCAGAAAAAGCTTATTGGATATGGAGATAAAATCGGTCAGTATACAGATATTGAAGGAAGCTACGAAAATTTAAAACATGTAGAATTTATAGACCAAAATCCTATTGGTCGTTCTTCTCGTTCAAATCCTGTGACATATATTAAAGCTTACGATGACATTCGTAAACTTTTAGCTACTCAAAAGTTATCGAAAATTAGAAATTACCAACCTAAACACTTCTCATTTAACGTAGAAGGTGGTCGTTGTGAAGTTTGTAAAGGTGAAGGTGTAGTTACTATTGAAATGCAATTTATGGCCGATGTTCATTTACAATGTGAAAGTTGTAAAGGAAAGCGTTTTAAGAAAGATGTTTTAGAAGTAGCCTTTGAAGGAAAAAATATTGATGATATTTTAAATCTAACTATTGATGATGCAATAGACTTCTTTTCTAAAAATGAAGCTCCGAAGATTGCCAATAAATTAAAACCACTTCAAGATGTTGGATTAGGATATGTACAATTAGGACAATCTTCATCTACACTTTCTGGTGGCGAAGCGCAACGAATTAAATTAGCTTCATTCTTAATTAAAGGAAATACTAAAGACAAAGCTTTATTTATTTTTGATGAACCTACTACTGGATTACATTTTCACGACATAAAAAAGTTATTAAATTCATTTAATGCTTTAATTGAAAAAGGACATTCTATTATCGTTATCGAACACAATACAGATCTTATTAAGTGTGCAGATCATATTATAGATTTGGGTGTTGAAGGCGGTAAAAAAGGTGGAAATTTGATATTTGAAGGAACTCCAGAGGACTTAATACAGGAAAAAGACTCTTTAACAGGGATTTTTATTAAAGAAAAGTTAAAAAATTGAAAAAATATTTTTATTTTACTTTAAATTTTAACATTAACAAGGATGTTAACCCCGAAAAAAGGAAGATTATTAATAGCAGAACCATCAATTTTAAATGATGATTCTTTCAAAAGAGCGATCGTATTAATTACAGATCATTCTAATGCAAGTTCTGTTGGTTTCATATTAAATAAACCAATGCAATATGTTTTAGAAGATTTGATTCCAGATATTGATTGTGATTTTACAATATATCAAGGTGGACCTGTAGAACAAGAGAACTTATATTTTATTCATCGTATACCTCATTTAATAGAAGACAGCATAGAAGTTGCCAATGGTATTTATTGGGGTGGAAACTTTGAATCTTTAAAACAACTTTTAAACGATAACTTAATTAAATCTACTGATATTAGATTCTTTTTAGGTTATTCTGGTTGGGGTTCTCAGCAATTAGAAAGTGAATTAAATACGGAATCTTGGTTTATATCTGAAAATGATTTTTCAAATATCTTTAGCCAAGATGAAGAATTGATCTGGAAAAACAAACTACTACAAAAAGGTGGTAAGTATAAAATATGGGCTAATGCTCCTGCAGACATCACAATGAATTAATTCATTTATCTGATTACAAGGCGTAAACAACTACAAAAAGCCGCCTTACAACTTCTTAGCATCATTTTCAGATAGAAATATTACTAAATTCATGATACAAACAAAATACAAGTATTATGAAAGTAAAAAATACCTTAGTTAAATTAGTTAAATTAGTTAAATGTCATGGAAATGAATTTGAGATAGAATTCCCACAATTAAAATTATCATTATCTGTAAGTAGATATTATTACGAGAAGCTATCCAATAGTCCAAATGAATATACTTTCATTTAGAAACAAAGTGAATTCATACAATAATACATATCAATATATTCGTGCTATTTTTGTTTTAAATGTATACCCCTTACCTAGCAATTTGTTTCATTTAATTGTTTAAAAACTTCAAAAAACGACAATTTAACACAACCAAATATCATTAAATAACTACCATTCATCTAAAAAAAACTACCAAATACCTAAAATTTCAATCCAAAAAGAGAAATGATTTATAATTTCATAGCACCAAAAAACTTAGTAATTATGAATTATTCCCCTAAAAAAGTAAAGTTTATTACCCCGAGTGGTAGTGAAATGGAAATGAAGTTACCAACTACAGATTTAACATTAACAATCAACAGGTATTACAATAAAGAATACTTTGTTGATAAAGTTAAAGTTAATGTATACCTTAATTAAGATTAGACTTTACCATTTAATAACAACAACTAATTCTTCTTTTTAAAACATGAATTCTAGCGCTGTTTTACTAATACGCTATCATCGTGTATTTTAATCCACCATTTAAAAACTTTTGCTCCATATTATATTGATTTAGCTATATTAGCGGAAAAATAATATTTATGTTAAGCAAAAAGTTTTTTTCTGTTGTTATACTATTAGCTATCTTTTCTTGTGATTCCCCTAAACCTAGTCATAGTGCGGTATTAGAAGAAGAAATCCCTGAATGTAAAATTATGATTGTTTTGGGTGATGATAGAAGTGGTTCTTCAGAAAGCATTCAAAAATTAAACAAAGACGATTACAAAGCTATTGTTGATGTAATCAACGAAAACGGAAGTGGATATTTTACATCTACAATCATAGGAAATCCTGCTCCAAATTCTAAAGAAATTTTCAGATTAAAAGTAAGCGCTTTAAAGCCTTACAAGAATATATTAACTTCTGAGCACCCTACACTTTCTGAACAAGCAAAACAGAAGAAATATAATGATAAGATAAAAGCCAAAAATGAAAAGATTAAGAAGAAAAATGCTTCTAAATTAAATAGCTTTTTATCTAAAACAGTTCAAAGTTCAATTGTAGGATATAAACCTTACAAAGGAAAAGACATTACAAATATTGATTTAGCTTTCGAACACATTAACAAGCTTTTAAAAGAACCAAACGTAGAAGATTACGACAAAGTAATGGTTGTACTTTTTACAGATGGTGTTAATGAACCTAAACGTTCTGGAAGAATTGAAAAAATAAAAACCAAACTTGCATTACCAGATAACGCTGAACTTTTCTTAATCGGATGGAAAGATACTTCTATTTTCGACGGAGCTGAGTTAAATGAATTTGAAGGTAAAGAAGGATTCTTTAGTTATATTGAAGACTTTGATTGTTTATAAAAACTAGAGTTATGATTATTAATTGGGACAAACCATCTACAGATGAATCGGAAGATCTTTTTAAAATCTCTGACGAATTAGCTTCAAGAGCAAATTCTGCATCAAAGAGAGCGAGAGATACTTTTGAAATTTTAAAACCAAATGAAGAAAAACTAAGTCACTGGGACAAGATTATGTCGAATGCCTATGTCGTTCCTTTCACCATTGCTTTTGTTGTTATCTGTATTTTAGAATATTATTTCAGTAGAGAAATTTATAGAGATATTTTACCTCAAGCGCCTTGGGTTATTGGTGTGGGTATTATTTTTATTTCGATTGTAATTGCTGAATTAATGGTAGGAATGTTAAGTTCTCATACTCGAAATAAACGTTTTTTTGAAGAGAAAAAAATTCCTTCAAATTCAGCAAAACCTGAATCTGACATTAGAAAAGGAATTGTTAGAGATGTTAGAATTCAGTTTTTTATAGGGACTACGCTATTCTCAGCAATTGGTGTCGCTATATTTTATTTCTCAAAAGAGCGTGTGGCTAGAGAAATTTCAGCAGGTATTAGAGAATCTGCTTTTGGAATTCAAGATGTTTTACCAGTACTTTTCTACGTATTAGAGGTATTAGCTGGTTTATTTGTATTTTATTTATTCAAGAGATCTGTTTTAGCATTTAAAAACTATAGAAGCAGAAAAAGATATAGCAAAGAAGTACAAAACGCTAGATCTAACACAAGTGAATCTTGTAAATATTTTGATGACGCTGAAAAGAAAGGATACAATACTTTTTTAGATGATGTAAGTAATAATGTTCATTTAGGATTTTACAGAAACAAACATCAAAATACGAACGAGCAACATTTAAAATATGTAAACGAGCCTGAAAAAGAATTACAAGCTTTTAAAGCACTATTTAAAAATGCAAGTGGTAATCCGATTCAAGTTACCATTGATGCTTTAACAGAATACAAATTTAGAGAGAGTAAAACGAGTAACCCAGAAGGTATAATCGATATGAACTTTAATTCATATCCAGAAGATCAAATCAAACAATTTAGAGTTACTTATTTCGATGCGAACAAAGAAAAGTTAGTTGAAGAAATATCTGGAAACTACTCACTAAATAATGATACACCTTACGAAATCATTTTAAAGTAAGTTTAATCGTATATAAATTAAAAAGAGGTCTAAAATATTTTAGACCTCTTTTTTGTTATCCTGTGATAGACACAAAATTTAAACTCTTTTGTATCTTTTTTGAAATCTCAGTTTTAAATTCTTTTTTCCTATAATTCGTAACAGGCTGTACACCTAGAATTGCATTCGTAATAAATACTTCATCTGCTTTTTGAATTTCAAATGGAGAAATCGTAGTTTCCTCAATAGAATAATCGTCATGCTTTTCTAACAATTCGATTATTTTTTTTCGAACGATACCTTTAATACAACCTTCTGTTAAAGCTGGTGTTTTAATTGTATTTCCTTTTACGATAAAAATATTTCCATTTGTTACTTCTGCAACACCTTTACGTTCGTTTAGCAACACACAATTATCAATATCATTTTCCTGAGCATAAACAGAAGCAATGGTATTTAACATTCTGTTCGTTGTTTTAATTGTAGACAACATTCCAGAATAATTGTAGAAATCTTTATATAAATCTAATACGTATTTATCTTTAGCTACTACAGAAACAGGTTTTACATCAATAACATAATCTATTTCATTAGTTTTTGGTGTGTATAAACCACCATCTTTTCTGTATACTGTTAATCTAGCTCTAAGAATGTTTTCAGAAAAATGCGCTACAACTTTTTGAATTTCCTTTTCTAAGAATTCTAATGTAAATTCCATCGGAATCTTCATTCTAAGCATACGCATTGAAGCCATTAATCTAAAATAATGATCTTCTAAAAATACTACTTTACCGTTCTGAATTTTAATAGTTTCAAAAATACCATCTCCAAATTTAAAAGCCCTATTTTCTATAGTTAAAGGCGCTTCAGAAGCTTTAATTATATTTCCGTTGTAATTTATCATTCTAAATAATTAATAGAACGAAATTAGTAAATAAAAAGATGTTACAAATAAAAAACTCGGCATTTAGCCGAGTTTAGAATATCTTAAAATAATTAAGCACCTATTAAATGTTTTAATTCATCGATTTGATTTTCCCAAAGCATTTTTGCTTCTTCTGCAGACTCTTCGTCGTCGGCGAAATCTGTTATGATTAACGAAACGTCTTTTGTTAAAGGATCTACCTGAACTCTAAATTCAAAATAACTTTCGTCATCTTCACTTTCTGTCCATTTAAATTTTATACGCTCGTCTGCTTTTTTTGTTACTATGGTTGCTTCCTCTTCACTATCATCCCAATAAAAGGTAATAATTTTACCTCTAGAATTCACTCGATCGGCAAACCACTCTTCTAATCCTGAAGGTGTTGCAAAATATTGATATAAAAGAGCTGGAGAAGCGTGTACAGGTATTTCTAATTCAAATTTAACTTTACTCATTTACATTTAAGTTTAGCACACAATATATAGAAATATTCTTTTTAAAAAAAATCATTTAGTTTTCTTGTTTGAAACAAAAATTGAACTATATTTGCATCCGCAATCGGCGAGGTAGCTCAGGTGGTTAGAGCGCAGGATTCATAACCCTGAGGTCGGGGGTTCAAGTCCCCCCTTCGCTACGGAAAAAACAGTTACAATTTTTGTAACTGTTTTTTGTTTTAAAAAAGCTTTATGAAAACTCTAAAAAAATGGTATTGGCGTTTACTTTTTAGTTTAGTCATCGGACAAACAGTTGTTCAAATGTTTCCTGGTTTTAACGACTTTATATTTGTAGTTACGATTATTACCTCTTTCATTATTTTATCTGCGATGGCGACTAAATTATGAATCATCTTTTATTGGATTCTTTTTAGTTATCTTTAAAACTAAATAAATCTATTTCTATGAGTGGAAAATCTTTCTTCAGAAACTTTCTAATGCTTTTACTACTTACCTCTCTTATACTTATTTTCACCTATGCTTCTATGTTTTTATATTTAGCATGTTCCTGTGTTATTGGAATTGCTATTACATATATCAATGAAGAAAACTAAATATTAAAATATGTTAGGAATCTTTATTAATATTTTTAAGCTATGATTATTTTCATACTTATTTTAATATTCGTTTATTCCATTCTTATGTTGTTAATGAAATTATACAAACCTTCTTTTCAACCGTTTTTTGAAAAACACTTTATCGTAATCCATATTTCATTACTTTTAATTTCTGGTTACCTCTTATATACTTTTATGCAGATTTCGTATCAAATAAGAAGCTTAGATTAAAAAGATAAAATTAAAGGGCTAGTTTTTTTGTTTAAAATCGTAAAAATGAAGATTAAAATGACCGATAGAAAGCCTACACATATTTAAAATACTGGAGATACAGTTTTTTATTTTTTTTCTAATATTGGACTATTCATTTTGTTTTGTTAATCACTCTTTTTTGTTTATACTTTAGAATCATGGAATCATATATGTTAATTATTATAATCATCGTAATTGTAGTTGTTACTTTTATTTGTCCTAAGTGCGTTAAAATTTTTGGAATAGGAAGCGATATTTTTTTTAAGGACAGAAAGTAAAAACTACACTTTTACTTTATTTTGTTTTTACTACTTTCACTCAATGTTAATTTCAAGATTATCTTTTGGTTTAAGTATTATTTCAATCCTATTAGGTTTATGGATGCAATTTGATCTATATATTAATTTTATAGAAGCAGTTGGAAAAACAAGAGCTCTTTATGGGCTTAAACATCTTTTACTTTGGATTATATTACCAGCTTCTATTCTAGGGGTAATTGCGTTTATTTTATTACTCTTATCATTTTTTTTAAAAGAAAAAAGAAAGACAATTATTATAAATCTATTTGTATCAATCCTAGTCTATGTAATTCTAAAATTTCCATTTTGGCTCTGGTTATCATAATTAATAAAGTTTATTTTTAATTTTCTCTTTTAACTCAGATATTCTTTTTATTGTTTTGGATTTTATTCTAAAAAGAGCGAATAACAAATAATACTCTTTATACTCTCATTCTTTTTTCAATTCCTCTAAAGTCAAAACCTGCTCTTTTTATAATGTTCGTTTAACTATTTTTTTTCTTAAATAATATCTTTCAATTTTAGCTTTGCAATGTTGTTAGTTGTCTAAAGAAAAATTGAATCAGTTTTAATTTTGCCATACTTAGGTGTTCAAGTATGGCTTTTTTTATCCATACTCTAATGTTAAATTTCATTTCTCTTACCTTTTTCTAACTTTACTTTTACATTGAATATTTAGGTAATAAATATTTTTGTCTTGTAAATAATTTGAACTATTTCCCCCTCAAAAAAACAAACAACTATTATTAGTTCGTTTGTTTTTTGTTTAAAATCGTAAAATTAAAATAATCAACAGAAAGGCTGCACATACTGTAAACACTGATTGTACAACATTTTTTACTGTAACGAAAACTCGCTAAAATAATCTCCAGAAGAATAAAATCTACATATTTATACTTTTAATAAGAAAATATGAAATTCATTTAGTAAATTTGAAATGTCTAAAAGACGTTTTAGACACTTTTTCTTTTTCATAGCAATTTTCCCACTCAAGCTTTGAGTGGGTTTTTCTTTTAAAAAATAATCTTTGTTTTTGTGGATGAAAAGATGATAATTTCAACTAAAACAGATACATTACATTAGCTAATATTACACTTAATTTATTTTCAATTTATTAATACTAAACTCGATCTCACTGATATCTCCTTTAGTTTCATTAATCCTAGAGTTCGTGTAAAATAACTCATTGTTATAAATACTAAATGTATCTGCCCATTTAACTTTATCTCCTTCTGCTGCAACAGTAATCTTTTCACTTGAAATAGCTAGTTTCATAATTTTATTGTTTTCTAAGTCGGCAAAAAACAAATTACCCGACTCATCTATAATCATTCCATCTGGAGCAGCTGTTTTTGTAACAAACTTTATACTTTTTTCAATTTCTGAATTATCTTTTTTGATTAATTCCTCTGTAGAAATTGCGTATAAACTATATCCAGTTAATGCATGAAAATACAATACATCATTTTTTGTATCTAATGCTATTCCGTCAGAATGCACGGTATTCTTCCAAATACCATTACTAAACGTTAATTGATCTTTTTCGGCAAGTGTAGATTTATGATTATCTAAAACTCTGAATGATTCACCTGAGTTTATGTCTACAATTACAATTCCTGCGTGACCAGAATCTGTTAAGTATATTTTACCTTTTTTCTTATCTACACGTAAATCGTTGATGTATGAATCTTTATGAAAACTCTCTTTATTTAACTTATAAGTCTTCACCAATTGATTAGATGTAAGATCAAATGTGAAAATTCTAGGATTATCAATCACACCTTTAAATAATGGATTACGTGTATCTAAAACATAGAGCTTGTTTTCAAAAGCAACCACAGATTGAACAGCAACAAATATGCTATCAGAATGTACATCGCCTATTTTCCAAGTATTCCATTTTTGATTAGGAAAAGGAATTGATTTCCCAGCTTCTAAAACTTCAACAACTGAATTTTTCACATTTTCTCGCCACCTAGGAAAATTTGCAAAAATTCGACCTTCTTTACTTACACTTACACCTGTTACTTGTTGTCCTTTAAAGCTTGTCACATTTTCTATTTGTGCTTTCTTAGAATTACAGCTCAAAATTCCTAGAGCAACAATAAGTATTAGTATTTTTTTCATTTTTGATTTAATTAAATATAATGCTTGGTGTAATCTTATTTCTAATTGTAAAGTTAGTTAAAAGAGCTAAGTCGTAACATAGATTTCATGATTACATTTCTTAAACTTTTGTCAATTTCTATTGGTGACATTACTTAATCTTTAGTCATACAACTTCATTTCTTTGTGTTATTAGCAAAAAAAAGAAGATCTCGCTTTTAGCGAAATCTTCTATTATATTATTTGTAAAAATGTATCCTAAAAATAGGTTAATTCACACGTTCCTTGACTACTAAATCTATTTCTCTTACAGTAAACATCTGGCCATCCAAATGTACCTCCAAAAGCAGTACAATCTGCATTTGTTCTACAAATCCTTCCTATTACAGGAAGTTGACCTCCATTAATTTCTTTTTGCTGGTTTTTCGTAAGAAACTTACCTAAGTTTTGAATGTTTTTTTTCATTTTAATAATTTTAAAAAAGGTTAATTTTTGCTTTAATAAAAAAGCACTCCGATAAATATAATTATTTTATTTTGAATATAGTATGGTTAATTACTGTTGATTAAAAAATAGAAGTATGTTATTTACACTACCAACGGACTAGTATATGCTTCATTTATATTTTAATCGTATTGTTAATTAAAAAAGATCATTTTTTTGATGTGGAGAGATATAGTTAGAAACACAAATTAATTATTCTTTAAATGAGTAGTAAACTGTATCATCAATTACCGCGTAAACACCACCTCTCATTAAAAATTCATAAATATGATCTCCTGAATAATTCAAATCCACTAAAGGTTTAGATAAATATTGTGCGAATGAGTAATGGCTAGAAATACAATCAATGGCCTGAAATATAGCAAAGGTTTTAGGGTTTTGATCTATTTTTTTTCGTCCAAAAAAATCACCAAATCGCTGAGAAAAGACATCACTCATTACTTTATTACTTACTTCTTCATAATTAGAGTTAAATTGAAACTTCGTTGGAAAATTAATATTTTCAAAAAGTTTTTCATTTTCTACTACTAACTTTTTCTCTTCAATATCAGCTTTTAAAAGTTGCTCCAAATATTCTTTTCTATTTTCAGTTTCATCTTTAATACCACCATTTCGATAATCCTTTAAATAACGACTCATACGTTCAGTCAACTCATTTTTATTTATAAAAGGTTTATATATTTCTTCAATCTCGTATTCTGTTGGATTATCCATAAATAACGTATCAAAAAATCCTTTTCTAACTGAACGATCAACTTCATAAAATTCGATCCAACTTTCGACAATATTTCTCATAATTAATTTTTGTTTTATTATTTGATCAGTTATAAAATCTGATTCTAGAAAATTTCACAAAATTTGTACGAAGGAATAAATCAGACTCCTTAGCTATGCTTCTATTTTTGTTTAACTAAACCTACTTATCTTATTAAATAGTAATTGAAAAATATAAAAGATAAATTTTACCTTCTTTATATATTAAATAGATTTTGTAAGGCAAGCCATAATTATAATTTTCATCAAATTCTACTTTGTCTACTTTAGATGAATTTTCAAAAAAATCATTTAACAACTCAACAAATAGTTTTTTTATTGAAAAATTATTTAGTTTATCTGATATACCTTTATTTATATCTTCATTATTAGAATCACCTATTTTATAAATAAAATTTTGACAAAACTCAGAGTACACTTTTTCAAGTTGAAATTTAAAATCGGTTATAGGGCTAAAATTCTTTTAAATGCTCTTCTAACGTTTCATTCATTAGTTCAAATTCAGATAAATGGAAATCTCTACCATGATTATCTTCATTTAATAAAGTAAGTACTTCAAATACACCTTCGATATATCCTTTAAGTCTTTCACTCATTTATTTTCTCTTAATTTTGACTAATATTGGGGTTCATCAATAATAATCGGTAATTAGTTTTTGAATTCTTTTAGAGAAATCACATACAAGGGTTTGATTTATATAAGTTTCACTTCCTAGAACCTACTACAAGAAATAAACTTACATTGTTATTTGTTCGCAACCTTAAAAAATTCACTAGACTTTCAAACAAAAATAAGTGAACTTGAAAAAAATCAGAAAACTTGTTAAACAAATCTACTTTTTAATAAAGAACCTTTTTATGGTTTAGAAATACAATTCATCTTCACAATTAAAAAAATCCGAAAAATAAAACTCGTAAAAAAAGCTACAACTACTGTATTTACTAGCTTTTGAAAATCATAAAAAAAACATATGATAATTTCTGTGATTAATTGCAGATTTAATTATTCTATTTAAATTTTATTCTCTACATTTACCCCATATTAGTAATAGTTTATATTACCTTTAAGAAAAATGTATAACGTTTAGCCTCATAGTAAAATATGAGGCTTTTTTGATTTATAATTTAAGGTATTGTAAACTCTTTGTAAAGTCGAATTATAACAAAAAAGAAGACCAACACATTCTAAGAATGCATCGGTCTTCCCAACACTAATTCAAATCTTCTTTATTGAAATACTTTTACGTAATCTATTTCCATTTTTGCTTCTGAAAAACCTGCATCTATTGTTCCTCCTAAAGTTCCTCCCATAGCTACATTTAAAATCAAAAAGAAATCTTGATTAAAAGGCAACATAGATGAATTGGTTAACTCATAATACTTTGTATTATCTAGATACATACTAATGCTTGTTTCTGTCCATTCTAAGGTGTATAAATGAAACTCTGATGTAGCATTGGTAATCGCAGTAGTTTGACTAAAATCTGCTTTGGTATTACTCGCCGTGTCTTGCCAATGACACGTAGCAAGAACTGTATTTTTATCTGCGCCAGTTTGCTCCATTATATCAATCTCTCCAGAAAACGGCCAACCTACAGTAGGAAAATTAGAACCTAGCATCCAAATTGCAGGCCATGTTCCTGCGCCTTCTGGTAACTTGGCTCTAACTTCTACTCTACCGTACTTAAAATTAAATAATCCCTGTGTTTTTAATCGTGCTGAAGTAAAATTGCTTCCAGAAAAATTCTCACGTTTTGCTGTGATTACTAAGTTTCCGTTTTCAACTACTGCATTATCTGTTCTATCTGTATAATATTGTACTTCATTGTTTCCCCAGCCATTGGTACCTGTTCCAATGTCATAAGTCCATTTTGAACTATCTGGAGTTCCGTTTGTAGTAAAGTCATCTTCCCAAACTAAAGTATTAAAAACGAACTGAGAACTTGGATCCGGTTCTTCTGAAGTAATTAAAAACCACCAATCAAATTCATTATTTGCATCTGTAATTCTTAAAGCCAATTCGTTAGGAGTTTGTCGATTAAAAATTTGATACTCATGATTTCCGATGTAGTAACCAATAAAACCGAGTCCAGACAATGCGATAGTTTCTACACCTCCTGGTGCAATCAAACTCCAATTCCCTGTATAATCTGCTAACGAATAATTCAGAATATCAGCATTATCGGCTGTTCCTCCAGAACCTCCGATACTTGATAATTCGTCTATTAATCCACCTCTTCCAAATACAGTTCCATTAGTAACATGTTGAAATGTTCCATCTGAATTAAAAATAAAACGATCGTCATACATTCCTACACCATCTTTTTCATTTGCTGATGCTTGATACCATTCTCCAAAAACAGTTCCTCCGACCGGACCTAAACCAAAGTGTCCTGCAACTTCTGATTTAATTCTCCATGTTTTTGATGTTACTGCATCTGGATTTGCTGGATCGAATCCGTATAACATTTGCTTTAAATCATCTGGAGCTGAGTATAATGCCAATACATCTACTTGTATGGTTTTACTTGAACTTACTCCGCCTGTTCCTATAGCAACAACTGAAACTGTGTATGTGTTTACACCTAGTTCACTGAAGTTATAAGTAATCTTTCCATCAGGTTTGGTAGCTTCTGATCCGTTGTAAACAAACTTGAATGATAAAGCATCGTCTGCCGTGGCTGTAAAATTTACAACTCCACTTCCATCTCCGTTTGGATTTGTAGCATCTTGACCAATAATTTCTGCTACTATATTGATATTACTTGGTGTTATAATATCACCAAATTCGTAAGTATTCTCTTCACAACTATGAAGCAATACTAAACTTAATAGTAATAATCCTAACTGTATATATCTCTGTATTTTCATTGCTTTCATTAGTTTAATTCGTTAATGTTAATTCATCATAGTAATACACGCTATCATCTCCATTCACTCCGAAATCAAAAAAGATAACTACTCGAACATAATCAGCTGCTGGCACACCACTAAAATCATAAATCAATTCTTCCCATGAATTGGAAACTGTAGTGTTTAAATCAACTTCATAAGTAATACTAGCATCTTGATTCTCTAATTTTAACTTCACTACTGCTCCTTGTTTTGGTGACCATGTTTTTACACTAATCTTGGAATATGTTACAAAATCTAACGCTGCTCCTGTTTCAAAAAAGGCACCGGCCCAAACTTCCGAACCATTGGTCTTAGTTAACTTTGCTACATTAGATGTAGTATTTACACCACTCATATCTGGATTGGCTATTACTTCAACTCCGGCAATGTTTCCGAATGAAGTAAAAGTTAGGGCTGTGCCTTCAAAATCTTGGAATAATAATGGAGAAACTCCTGAGTCGTTTACTAAAGTTATAGCATCATAATAATACTCACTACCATCTCCGTTTACTCCAAAATCAAAGAAAATAACTATACGAACATAATCTGCTGTTGGAGCTCCACTGAAATCATAAATTAATTCTTCCCAAGCATTAGAAACTGTTGTATTTAAATCAACTTCATGAGTAATGCTCGCGTCTTGATTCTCTAATTTTAGTTTTACCACTGCTCCTTGTTTTGGTGACCAGGTTTTTACACTAATCTTAGAAAAAGTAGCTAAATCTAATGGAGAAGTAATTTCAAAGAATCCTCCTGCCCAAACTTCTGATCCGTTACCTTTTGTTAATCGTGCAACATTAGCAGTAGTATTGATTCCACT
>NZ_CANMAX010000008.1 GCF_947495995.1 uncultured Tenacibaculum sp. | reverse complement strand
AGAGAGTGGTTTAGGTGGTGTAACAGTTTATGCAGACTTAGATGGCGATGGCGTTCAAGATCCAGGAGAGCCAAGTACGACTACGAATCCAGATGGAAGCTATACGCTAACAGGCGTTCCAGCAGGAAGTCCAGTAGACATTGTAGTAGTAGAAGGAGATTTACCATCAGGAAGTACACAAACAGAAGGAACAAACCCAACTTCAGTTACTCCAGTAGGAGGCGGAAGTGTTGATGCAGGTAGCGATGGATACCAATCACAAGGTGATGTTACGGGAGTTGTTTACGGAGATACAAACGGAAACGGAACACAAGACGGATCAGAGAGTGGTTTAGGCGGTGTAACAGTTTACGCAGACTTAGATGGAGACGGAGTTCAAGATCCAGGAGAGCCAAGTACGACTACGAATCCAGATGGAAGCTATACGTTGACAGGAGTTCCAGCAGGAAGTCCAGTAGACATTGTAGTAGTAGAAGGAGATTTACCATCAGGAAGTACACAAACAGAAGGAACAAACCCAACTTCAGTTACTCCAGTAGGAGGCGGAAGTGTTGATGCAGGTAACGATGGATACCAATCACAAGGCGATGTTACTGGAGTTGTTTACGGAGATACAAACGGAAACGGAACACAAGACGGATCAGAGAGTGGTTTAGGCGGTGTAACAGTTTATGCAGATTTAGATGGTGATGGCGTACAAGACCCAGGAGAGCCAAGTACGACTACGAATCCAGATGGAAGCTATACGTTAACAGGAGTCCCAGCAGGAAGTCCAGTAGACATTGTAGTAGTAGAAGGAGATTTACCATTAGGAAGTACACAAACAGAAGGAACAAACCCAACTTCAGTTACTCCAGTAGGAGGTGGAAGTGTTGATGCTGGAAATGATGGATATACTATTAATGGAATAGATACAATCGATGATACAGCAGGAACAACTACTAATAATCCTGTAGATATTGATGTTTTAGATAACGATTTAAATATTCCATCTTCAGGTACATTAACAGTTTCTAATCCAACAAATGGAACAGTAACTATAAATGATGGAGGTACGCCAAATGATCCAAGTGATGATATTGTAACATATACACCAAATCCTGGATTTACTGGAACTGATACATTCACTTATACGGTTTGTAATAATGCAACACCAGCTAATTGTGATACGGCAACTGTAACAGTAAATGTTACTGATGTTAGAGCAGATGCAGAAGATGATATAGCAACTACAGATGAGGATGAACCAGTTGATATTGATATCTTAGATAATGATGCCAATACACCAACATCAGGAACATTAACTGTAAGTGATCCAGCAAATGGAACGGTAACTGTTAATGATGGAGGTACACCGAACGATCCAAGTGATGATACTGTAACATATACACCAGATCCAGATTTTTCAGGAACTGACACATTTACATATACAGTATGTGATGATGCAACACCAGCTAACTGTGACACAGCAACAGTTACAGTAGACGTAAATCCAACAGTAGATGCTGAGGACGATACGGCTACAACAGATGAAGATGAACCTGTAGTTATTGATGTTTTAGATAATGATACAGATGTACCATCATCAGGAACATTAACGGTAAGTGATCCAGCTAATGGAACGGTAACTGTAGATGATGGAGGAACACCAGATGATCCAAGTGATGATACAGTAACTTATACACCAGATGAGGATTTCAATGGAACTGATACATTTACATATACAGTTTGTGATAATGCAACACCAGCTAATTGTGAAACAGCAACGGTTACAGTAGATGTAAATCCAACACCAGATGCATTTGATGATATAGAGGAAACAAATGGTGATGATCCAGTTATAATTGATATATTTGATAATGATAATGATATACCAAACGACGGTACTTTAACGGTAACAGATCCGTCAAATGGAACAGTAACTGTAGATGATAATGGTACGCCTAACGATCCAAGTGATGATGTTGTAACATATACACCAAATCCAGGATTTACAGGAACAGATACATTCACATACACTATATGTGATAGTGCTACACCACCAAATTGTTCAACAGCAACAGTTACTATCGAAGTAAGTGATCCTTGTTTAACAGTATACAATGAGTTTAGTCCAAATGGTGATGGAATAAATGATTACCTAAGAATTAATTGTATTGATAACTATACAAATAATACGGTTGAAATCTTTAACAGATGGGGTAATACTGTTTACAAAGTAAAAGGATATAGAAATGATGATGCAAGTAAGAGATTCGAAGGTATTTCAAATGGTAGAGCTACAATTAATTCGTTAGATAAATTACCAGTAGGAACATATTTCTATCTGATAGATTTAGGAGATGGTAGCCCAGTAAGAAAAGGTTGGATATATATTAATAGATAATAGACTGTAAAATAAATAATGAAGTCAATTTTATTCAAAAGAATAGTATTAGTGATAAGCATCTGTTTTTTAACAGATGCTATGTCACAGCAAGATCCCCATTATACTCAGTACATGTTAAACACAATGTCTGTAAACCCAGCTTATGTTGGTTCTAAAGGACACACAGTTCTTACAGCATTAGGAAGAACACAGTGGGTTGGTTTAGAAGGAGCTCCAGATACACAAAATTTAAGTTACGATACAGCTATTGGATATAGTGGTATAGGTTTAGGTATTAATTTAGTAAATGATAGAATTGGACCTTCGCATGAAACTTATATTGATGGAAATGTTTCGTATACAATTCGAACAGGAGATGAAGGAAATCTTGCTTTTGGTTTAAAATTAGGAGGTAGATTATTAAATGTAGATTGGAGTATAGGAAACCCAAATGGTGATGGAGCAGATCCAACGTTTGCACAAAATATTAATAATAGGTTTTTACCAACAATCGGAGCAGGTATATATTATCATGAGCCACAATGGTATATAGGTTTATCTGTACCTAACTTTTTACGTCAAGAACATTACGATGCTAGAAATATTATTGGAGAAACAGCCGTAGAAAGATTACACTATTTCTTAATTGCAGGTTATGTTTTTGATATAAATGAAAACATCAAATTTAAACCTGCTGCATTAGCCAAATTAGTTTTTGGTGCACCATTATCTATCGATGTTTCTGCAAACTTTTTATTCAACGAAAAATTTAGAGTTGGAGCAGCGTGGAGATGGGACGATTCGGTAGCAGTATTAGCTGGTTTCCAAGCGAGCGAATCATTACACATAGGTTATGCCTATGATCTTACTACATCAAATTATAATGTAGTCAACAACGGAACACATGAAGTACTATTGAGATATGAAATTTTTAAACAAGCTAGAATGAAATCCCCAAGATTTTTTTAAAGCTTAAATAATGAAAAAACAAACACTATTAAAAACATTAATTCTAACACTATTAACATTACCATTATTATCGCAAAGTAAAAGAGTTGCAGATAGATATTTCGAAGAGTTTGCTTACTTTAAAGCAGCTAAAATATATGAGGCTGTTTATAAAAGGGGAGACACTTCAAGATATGTATTAAAGAGAATAGGGGATTCTTATTACAACAACTCTAGAACAGAAGATGCCGAAATTTGGTACAGAAAATTAATTGAAGAATTCAAAGAAACAAATCCAGATTACATTTTTAAATACGCACAGGTATTAAGAAGTAATGGTAACACCAAAAAATCCGATTCTATTTATTTAGCATTAAATAAAGGGAATAAGAAAAATGAAAAGAATAAGTACGTAAACAAATCAAATCATTTTCAGGATTTTTTAAATGGGGGAAGAAAAAAAATCAGCATTAGAAATTTAGCTACAAATACTCCGTTTTCTGATTTTGGAGGAGTAATTTTTAACGATGAAATCTACTTTGCTTCATCAGCTCCTAAAGGAGTTAAAGGGGAAAAACTTTACAAGTGGAACAATCAGCCTTTTTTAAATTTATATAAATCTCAAGGTTACATTACCAAATTAGATGAATCTAAGATTGATACGATTTATGGAGTGGAAGGGAAAAAAATATTGCCTTCACCAGTAAATACAAATTTCCATGAGTCATCACCAGTTTTTACAAAAGATGGAAAGTATATGTACTTTTCAAGAGTAAATTTTGATGGTAAGAAATTAAAAAAGGATAAAAAACAAACGGTTAATTTAAAACTGTACAGAGCAGAGAATGTTGGTAATGATTGGACAAATGTTGAAGAGTTACCTTTTAATAGTGATGAATATTCTGTTGGACATCCTGCTTTAAGTCCAGATGAAAAAACATTATATTTTACTTCAGATATGCCTGGTTCTTTAGGAGCTACAGATATTTTTAAAGTTGAAATTAAAGAAGAGGGTTTTGGAGAACCTGAAAATTTAGGGGAAACTGTAAATACAAAAGAAAGAGAAATGTTTCCATTTGTAGGAGAAGACAATATATTATTCTTTTCTTCTAATGGTCATAAAGGACTTGGTTTACTTGATATTTTTCAAACAAAAATTTATGATGATGGAACCTACAGTAAAGTTGTAAACTTAGATTTTCCATTCAACAGTAAAAAAGACGATTTTTCATTTTATGTTGATGCTACTGGAAAGAAGGGATTCTTTTCTTCAAACAGGTCAAAAGGAAAAGGAGACGACGATATTTATAGTTTTTACATTTCTCAATTACCAAAACCTAAAGAGTGTTTAGAATCTATTACAGGAACTTTAACAGATAAAGTTACAAAAGCGCCAATTGCCAATGCTGTAATAAAGTTAGTCGATAAAACTACGGGAACTATTGTAAACGAAGCTTTAACAAGCATAGATGGTATTTATCATTTTGAAAAAGTTCCTTGTGGTAGCGATGCTTTATCTGTGATTGCCGAACAAAAAGATTATAGATCTGCAGTAAAGAAAGATTTTAGGTTATCAAACAAAAATGGAAGAGTTACTAGAATCAATTTAGTTTTAGATCCTTTAATCGTAGGAAATCAGATTGTAATTAAACCTATTTATTTCGATTTCAATAAATCATTTATTAGAGAAGATGCTCAATATGAATTAGAGAATATTGTAGCTGTGATGAATAATCATCCTAAAATGATTATAAAGATTGAATCGCATACAGATAGTAGGGGAGGAAGAAATTATAATAGAACTCTGTCAGACAGAAGAGCAAAATCGACTCGAGATTTTTTAATTACTAGAGGAATTGCAGCAAATAGAGTTGAAAGTGCTATAGGTTATGGAGAAGATCAATTATTGAATCGTTGTGATGATAAAAACGGTAAAAAATGTTCTGAAGAAGAACATCAATTAAATAGAAGATCTTATTTCTACATAGTTAGCGGAAAAAATGACGTAACAGTAGAAAATAGTAAACCAAGGATTATTGACAAGAAAGGTTACAAAGATCAAAAAGCAATAATGCAAAGGTTAAGAAGAATACGTAATCCGAAGAGAAGAACTTTAAAAGGTAGACTCGGAGGAAGACGCGACAATAAGTGCTACAAAAGTGAAGACGACTGTGGCTAGTTTTAAGATAATCCCTAAATTATTTTAAGTAATGAGCGAGAAAGTTACCTTTCTCGCTTTTTTATTTATGAAGTTAAAATCCCAGAGGATTTATAATTTTTATAATACTGCATTAAAATGAAAGAACACATTACAGACGATGCAATTCCTTCGATAGTTAAAGCAAAAACAACCATTTCAAGACTTAGTTTTTTACCCCATAAAGAAGAATTTTCAAGTACTGTAATAAAGCTAGGATCAATAAATCCAACATAAACAATCAAACCAATAATTGTTAAAGCAATTCCAATAACAGAAGATCCGAAACCTACATAGAAATTGTTAAAATAAGAATCTTGATCATTAAAATCTATGTTTTGTTTTATGGCTCTATTTACTCCCCAAAAAACAAAAAGGAAATTTAAAAAACGAAGTTCAGAAACATTATCTAATCCAAGTATTTTCATCAAAAGAAAGAAAACAACTATACAACTGTATATTAATAAACCATTCTTTAAGATAATTTTATTCGTGTCCATACTTAAGAATTTTAAAGTTAGTTACTCTTAAATATACGAAATAAAATTATGATTTTCAATATTTTAGATTAAAGCCTCTTTTAATATGGTGATTGGATGTTTAGCTACTTTATTCGTTCCATCGTAAATTTGATGTCTACAACTTGTACCCGAAGCAGCTATTTCAGTAGCTTTAGAAGCGTTTCTAATTTTTTTAAATAAAGTATCTTCACCAACTTGCATACTAACTTTATAATGCTCCTTTTCGTATCCAAAAGAACCAGCCATACCACAACAACCAGTGTTCATAATTCTTACATCGTAATTCTTAGGAATATTAAGCATTGTAAAAATTGAATTTGTGGTAGATAAAGATTTTTGATGACAATGTCCGTGAATCTTAATTTCTTTACTAGAAGATGTAAATTGATCTGAATTGATATTGCCTTTCTCTATTTCTTTAGAAAGAAATTCTTCAATGGTAAACGTATGTTTTGCAATTTCAGATGCTGTTTTTTTATCATCAGCTAATCGTAAATATTCATCTCTAAAAGTTAAAATAGCAGAAGGTTCAATTCCTATTAAAGGCTTATTTTCTGAAACCTTACCTTTAAACAACTCAATGTTTTTGTTAGCGATAACTTTTGCTTCTTTTAGAAAACCTTTAGAAATATAACTTCGTCCACTTTCTTCGTGATTTAAAACTTCAGCTTTGTATCCTAAAGCATTTAATACGGCTATTGAATCTTTACCAATTTCAGTATCATAAAAATTGGTGAACTCATCATTAAATAACAACACTGTTTTCTGGCTGTCTTTCTGATTCGTTTTTTTCAACCAAGCGTCTAAAGTTTGTTTAGCTAATTTCGGAACAGTTCTTTCTTGGGCAACTCCCATTACTTTTTTGGCTAAATTCGTATTGGTTAAGAAGTTTGTAATTGTAGGAAATTTGCTTCCTAACTTATTGTACTTCGCATTATTTGCAAATAATTTACTTCTGAAAGAATATCCGTTTGTTTCTTGATATTGATATAAAAATTCGGCTTTTAAAGAAGCAACATCAACATTACTTGGACATTCACTAGCACAAGCTTTACAACTTAAACATAAATCGAAAACAGTTTTTAATTCTTTATGATTAAACTTATTTACTTGATCTGAGTTCGTTAAAAACTCACGTAAAGCATTAGCTCTCGATCGAGTAGTATCTTTTTCGTCTTTAGTAGCTCTGTAACTCGGACAAAGAGTTCCGCCTGCTTCTGGAGATTTTCTACAATCACCAGAACCGTTACATTTTTCTGCCAAACGTAAAATTCCTTGGCTATCAGAAAAATCGAAAATGGTATTAATTTCTGGTTCATTTCGATCTACTTCGTAACGTAAACTTTCATCCATTTTAAAAGCATCCGTTATCTTTCCTCTATTGAATACGTTATTCGGATCAAAAGCTTTTTTAATACGCTTTAAAAGTTGGTAATTACGATCACCAATCATTAAAGGAATAAATTCTGCTCTTACAATTCCATCTCCATGTTCACCACTAAAAGAACCATTATATTTCTTTACAAGTTCTGCCGTTTCAGTTGTTATTTTTCTAAATAAATCAACATCTTCAGCTTTTTTAAGATTTAAAATAGGCCTTAAATGCAATTCTCCAGCTCCTGCATGCGCATAGTACACAGCTTGTTGTTGGTATTTGTCCATAATTGCAGAGAATTCTTCAATGTATTCAGGTAAGTCGTGTAAATCCACAGCAGTATCTTCAATACATGCAACAGCTTTTTTATCACCAATCATATTACCTAATAATCCAAGTCCGGCTTTTCTTAAATCTAGAACTTTTTTAATATCATTACCAAATACTTTAGGATAATGATATCCAAAGTTATTGTCTTTTAAATCTTGAATTAATTTATCGGCTAATTCTTCAACTTTTTCTTTAGAATCAGCTTTAACTTCTAACATTAAAACTGCTTCAGGATCACCTTGTATAAAAAATCTATTCTTAGCTTGTTCTCTGTTATTTTTAGTACAATCTAAAATCACTTTATCCATCAATTCACAAGTGAATAAATTATGATTCATGGTAGTGATTGTAGCTTTTAAACTCTCATTTACACTTGTAAAATGCGGAGTAACCATAATGCTATGACTAGGAGGAAGGTCGTCTAATTGAATCGTAATAGCAGTCATAAATGCTAAAGTTCCTTCACTTCCAGAAAGAAATTTGGCTGTATTAACGGTATCATCTTCACCGCCAAATAAATTTGAAGTCAAAAATTCATCAACAGCATAACCAGTATTTCTTCTATGAATTGCTGCTTTCGGAAACTCTTTTAAAATTTCATCTTGAGTTTCTTTAGAACTTAATTCAAAGAAAATAGATTTGTAGATCTTTCCTTCTAAATCATCTTGAGTTGTCTTTTTACGGAATTCTTGAGAGGAAATTTCAGAAAAAGTAGCTTTAGATCCATCAGATAAAAGAGTATCGATAGCAATTACTTTATCTCTAGTAACTCCATATCGAATAGAAGTACTTCCCGAAGAATTATTTCCTACCATACCACCAATCATACAACGATTTGAAGTAGATGTATTCGGACCAAAAAATAAACCATAAGGTTTTAAAAAACGATTTAAATCGTCTCTAATAATTCCTGGTTCTACAGTTATGGTTTTATTCTTTTCATCAAAGGCAAGAATATTCGTAAAGTGTTTCGAAACATCAACTATAATTCCATCACTAACACATTGTCCAGCTAACGAAGTACCCGCAGTTCTAGGAACCAAAGTAATATTATGCTGTACAGAAAAATCTATTAATATTTTAATGTCTTCTATAGTTTTAGGAAAAGCAACTGCTGTTGGTGTTTTTCTATATACTGAAGCATCTGTTGCATAAATGCTTTTATGAAGATTATCAAATACGAATTCTCCTGATAATTTTTCTGAAACAATTTGTAGTTGTTTGTCTAGTGTCATGATAAATAAGGAATTTACCTTTAATAGTTGTGTTGGTTTTTGTTGATTTTTGAATCAAAACCTCTAATTTACTACAATCTGATGATTCAAAAGATCAATTTTTCTTTAAAAACTATTTTGCTGAGAATATGGCAAAAAAAGTATAGTTATTTCACAAATTAGATAATTATTGAATCAAAGAATTTCTTTTGAAACAGGTATCAAAACAAATAAAAGAATCGGTACCCGCAACACCATTAATCAAATGAACTTTATCGTATAAAACTTTTTGTAAATGCTCATTATCGCGAGTATATGTAAGTATGAAAATGGCATAATTACCTGAAACAAAATTACACTCAACAATTTCGTCTATTTTTTCAAGTTCTCGCATTACTTCTTTTGCAAATCTAGCTTCTCTTAAACGAATACCTGTGTAGGATTTAGTTTTATACCCAAGCTTTTTTTCATCTAAAACAAACTCAGCATTTTTTATAACTCCTTCGGAAGATAATTTTTTAATACGTTGATGAATTAATGAGTTAGAAACATTTAATTCTTCAGCAATTTGAGAAAAGGCCTTTCTAGCATCTTCTCTAAGTTTAGATAAAATTTGTCGATCTATATAGTCAAATTGATTTTTCAAAAGAATGATTTTATAAATTGTAGCATTACCATTTCTTATGCATTCAATTCAACTAAACATTTTTGGATAGTTTCATCTTGCATATCGCTATACCATTTCATTAATTCGTAAACAGGTGCTCCTAAATCTTTTTCAAATAGCGATTGATTAGAAGTTCCTTCGTAATTACGTTTTGCATCATCTGTACCTAAATTAGAAGCAAATATTCCAGCTGCACTTACAGGTAAAAAATCTTCATAAACCATAGGATCAATTTTTAGAAAACCTTCTGCTAATAATTGATTTACATCTTCTTTAGCATACACTTTTTCTTTAGAAATGTTTTTTGCTTTTTCAGTAGTGAAATAGTGAAAATAGGCTAACTCTTCTGATTGTAATTCAGAATAATTATCTGGGAAAATTGTAAAGTTTTCTTGTAGTAATTTGTTGTATTCAGAAGCATTTTCTGCAGTTGGTGAACCGCCAATTGCTTTACGTGTTTTGCCTAATAATTCGTTATATAAGTCTAATCCTTTCTGGGTTAAAGCTGCACCTCGTTGCTCAATTTCTCCAAAACGAGCTTTATGTTCACCCATTTTTCCGTTTCCGATGTCATTTTTAAAAGTAACTTTTTCAGTTAATGCTTTAAAACTTGTTTGGCGTAATAGAATAGGACATTTTCTTGTTGGTGGTCCTTCGATATTATCTTTTGGAGGAATATTACGAGCTTCCATACTTGCTTGTACTTTATCGATGTCTAAACTTCTTGGGGTTAGGTGATTGATATGCGGACCTTTAAAAGCTACAACATCAGCTATTAAACGATGTTGGTTTAGTAATGCTTCATACATTTTATGATCTACAGTAGCTGTATCGTGCCATCTAAATGTTTCTAAAGCTTCTTGAACAAAAATTTCAGCATCTTCATGATTTAATCCGCCTTCTTTTTCAGATTTTTCAATCAATTCTAAAGCTTTTTCCGTGAAGATTTGACGGTCTTCTAAAATAGTTTCAACACGTTTACGCAATTCAGTATCATCAATTAAATCTAAGCGTAATAAAGAAGTAAAAACTCTAAAAGGAGCTTGGTTTAAAGCTGTATTTTCAATGGCTCTAAAAGCTGTAGAATGCACAGGAACACCAGCTGTGGCTAAATCGTAATATCCAACAGGATACATTCCCATAACTTTAAATAAGCGACGCATAGTAAATAATTCGTAAGGCTTACCTAAACGGATGGCTCCATGTCGTTCCATATTCAATCGAGTAATTTCTCCTGTATTGGCTAATTGCTCTTTAATTGCTGAAGATTTTGTAAGAACATCATCATTAATATCATGAACCAAATCTAGTAATTCACCATAAAGTGGTACTTCATTTTTGTACATATCAGACATGATAGAAGCAAAACGATTACGAATATATTCTGGAGATACAAATGCTTTTGTTGTATCATTAGAACTTTCTACTATATTTTTTGATGACATAACGTATTAAATTTTATCACAAAATAAATGAATTTAATTGCTTACAAGGTCTTTAAAAGTGATATTAACTTTTAAATAGGTGTTTTTGCGTTAGATTAATTTTTTTAAAAGCTTTTTAAAAATACAAAAAACAATTTTAATTAAAAAAAGGTGTTTTAAAAATCAATTTGACTTTACGAATTGACAAAAACTATTGATTCTTTGTAAATCTGAGTTTTAAAAGTATACAATTAGCTCTTTTGTATACTGTAACAAAATAAAAATGAAATCGTCTTTAAAGTAAAAAGGCGATTTGCATATGAATTTATTAAGAGTTTTATTGGCTATTATTTTTCCTCCACTTTCCATTATTGATAAAGGTTGTGGATCATTTATTATTATTTTTATTCTAACAATTTGCGGTTGGATTCCGGGTGTAATCGGAGCTTTAATCATTTTGAATAACCCAGATAGATAGTTCTAAAGGATAATTTATAAATATTAATTTTTTCTTAAAATTTCGTTTCATTTAGGTATTCTGCTAAAGTTCAAAGTATTGGTCATTATCTTTGTTAGATACACGAATACTTCAAAATGAAAAAAATATTTACACTATTACTGTCAACAGTAATCTTGTCTTGTCTTGCGCAAAACAAATTAGATTTATCTTATTACTTACCCAAAAACATAACTTATAATAAAAATATACCTACTCCAAAATCTGTTATTGGTCATGAAGTAGGAGAGTGGCATATTACACACGACAAGCTTTTGTATTATATGAAAGCTTTAGCCAATGCTTCTGATAGAATTGTTATAGAAGAAAGAGGAAAAACTTATGAAGACAGACCTTTAATTTTATTAAAAATAACTTCACCTAAGAATCATAACAATTTAGAGAACATCAGAAAAAAACACATTGAAGCTACAGAAAATACAGCTATTAATGTTTCTAATTTACCAGTTGTTGTTTATCAAGGTTTTTCAATTCATGGAAATGAAGCTAGTGGAGCTAATGCAGCATTAGTTGCTGCTTATCATTTAGCCGCAGCAGAAGGAAACGAGATAGAAAACTTATTACAAAATACAGTTATTTTATTTGATCCGTGTATGAACCCAGATGGAGTTCAGCGTTTTTCATATTGGGCAAATAGTAATAAATCTAAAAATATCAATCCAGATCCAAATGATAGAGAATACTCTGAAATTTGGCCAAGAGGAAGAACGAATCATTATTGGTTTGATATGAATAGAGATTGGTTACCAGTACAGTTACCTGAAAGTAAATCTCGTATTAAAACATTTCATCAATGGTTACCAAACGTTTTAACCGATCATCATGAAATGGGAAGTAATTCTACGTTCTTTTTTCAGCCAGGAATTCAAAGTAGAACACATCCTTTAACACCAAAGTTAAATCAAGAATTAACAAAAGAAATAGCGACTTATCATGCTAAAGCTTTTGATAAATTAGGTTCGTTATATTATTCAGAAGAAAGTTTTGATGATTTTTATTACGGAAAAGGATCTACTTTTCCTGATATAAATGGAGGAATAGGGATTTTATTTGAACAAGGAAGTTCAAGAGGTCATGCACAAGAAACAGATAATGGTTTACTAACTTTTCCTTTTACAATTCGTAATCAGTTTACTGCTGCACTTTCTACTTTAGAAGCGGCGAATAGTATGCGTGTTAAGTTATTGAACTATCAACAAAATTTTTACAAGAATTCTAAGTCATACGAAAAACAAAAAGCTATTGTATTTGGTGATGAAAAAGATGCTGCAAAAACGTATCATTTAGCTGAAGTTTTACAAAGACATAAGATCAAGATTCATAAAATAAAATCAGATTTCACGAATGCTGGTAAAACATTTAAAAGAAATTATAGTTATGGAATTCCATTAAATCAAAAGAATGTTCGTTTGATTAATGCAATGTTTGATGTAAGAAAGAGTTTTACTGATAGTCTTTTTTATGATGTTTCTGCTTGGACTTTCAATCATGCTTTTGGTGTTGATTTTGCCAATGATGTATCTTTAAGTAAGCTTGAGAATGAAGTAACAATTCCTACATTAAAGAAAGGAAAAGTTAGCATTAAAAGTGAAGTTGGATATTTAATGCCTTGGAATGAATACTATACTCCTAGAGCTTTGAATACAATTTTGAATAAAGGATTAAGAGCTAAAGTAGCTATGAAAACCTTTAAAAATGGAGGTAATAGTTTTGATTACGGAACAATTTTTATTCCAGTACAAAACCAAAGTTTAAATTCTTTAGAGTTATTCAAGTTCTTATCTGAAATAGCAGAAAATAATTTTGTTGATATCACTGGAGTAAATAGTGGTTTAAATCAAGGAATTGATTTAGGAAGTAATAATTTCAGAAATATTAAAAAGCAAAAAGTAGCAGTATTAGTTGGTGATGGAATTTCTCCTAGTGATGCTGGTGAAATTTGGCATTTATTTGATCAAAGATTTGATATGCGTATTACAAAATTAGATGTATCTAATTTAAGAAGAACAGACATTTCAAAATATATAACTATTATATTACCTAATGCTTCGTCTTTAAATGCAATTGTAGAAAGTAAATTAAAAGAGTGGACGAATAATGGTGGTGTTTTAATTGGATACAAAAATGCTGCTAGATGGTTAACTAGTAATAAGTTTTTAAAAGTAGATTTTAAAACTAAAAAAGCTGAAGGAATTAAAAACGTAACGTTTGAAAATAGAAGATTACATTATGGAGCTCAAGTAATTGGCGGAGCAATTTTTGAAGCTACAATAGATAGATCGCATCCAGTTAACTTTGGTTATAAGAATAATAAAATAGCTTTATTTAGAAATAGCACACTATTTATTCAACCAAGTAAAAACAGCTTTAGTAATCCGATTAAATATACTTCAAACCCATTATTAAGCGGATATATTTCAAAGCCTAACTTAGAATTATTAAAAGAAACGGTTCCTTTTAAATCTAGTCAATTAGGAAGAGGAAAAGTATTAGTTTTTACTGACAATACTAACTTTAGAGCTTTTTGGTTTGGAACTAATAAATTACTAATGAACGCTGTATTTTTCGGAGATAAAATGTAGTGTTTAATAGTTCAATATAAAAGAGTAGAAGTTAGGTTATCATAATCCAACTTCTACTTTTTTATTTGCTTTAGTTCTTTGTGATAATTTTTAATTCTTGCATTAGCATTTATATCCAATACTAAAAGCACAGTTAAAAAAGCAATAACAGTAATACAAATTGCTCTCCAAATAGCTTTATCAGTAGAAATAATTAATAAAGCTGCTATAGCTATAATCGCAGGGAATATTTTAAAAGCAATATTCTCATATGAGTTCATAATTTTTTCAGTTTTTACTATTTCTGATTCTACAAAAGCAGATGGATTTCCGCTATAGTTAGATTCAATATTTGAAAGCCTAGATTTATTACTGAAGTAAAATCCGAATCCAGTCATTAAAAGCAAGATTCCTGCAATAAGAATTGGATAAATAAAAGCTTTCGCTATTTCTGTTTTTCCTAATTGCCAAAAACCAATACTAGCTGACATAAAAAGAATACCGAAAAGAATAAAAATTTTAGAAGAAGAGATTTCATCTTTAGTCCATTCTATTGCAAACTTTAGTAATTCCATAGTTTAATTCAATTTATATTTTTCTCTGCATTGTGTTGGACTAATTCCTTCTTTTTTCTTGAATAATCTTGAAAAATAGGGTGGATATTCAAAGCCTAATTGATAAGCAACTTCTGCAATACTTTTATTAGGTTGTAATAAAATATTTTTAGCTTCATCTATTAAATGTAAGTGCAAATGTTCTGTTGTAGTTTTACCAGTTTCTTTTTTTAATGTATCGCTTAAATAACGTTGAGAAACAGAAAGTTTTTTTGCAATTTTTGCAATACTTGGTATTCCATGTTCTTGTAATTGACCTGATTCAAAATACTTAGATAAATGAAAATGAAATTTCTCTAACAAATCATTAGAAAGTTCTGTTCTGTTTAAAAATTGTCTTTCGTAAAAACGATTTGCATATTTTAATAATGTATCTAATTGAGAAATTATAATTTCTTTACTAAACTTATCTTGATTATTTTGATATTCAATTTCTATATTTTCTACAATAAATTCTATTTGTTTTTCCTCCCTAGGAGAAAGATGTAATGCTTCGTTTACAGTGTAAGAAAAGAAACCGTATTTTTTAATTTGTTTCGCTAGTGTTGTTCCCTTAAGAAAATCTTCATGAAAATTTATTGAAAACCCTTTTTGTTTAAATACTGCGCTTTCATCCCATTGTAAGACTTGTCTAGGTGCGATAAAAAATAAAGTACCATTGGTAAAATCATATTTTGTTCTACCATAATTTAAGTCACCAGTCACAAACTTTTTAAAACTGATAGTATAGCAATCGTTTGTAATAGGAGGAGAGCTTTCTCTAGGACATGGTAAATAACCATCTTCTTTAGAGTTGAAAATACTTAACATTGGATGTTCTGGTCTTGGTAAACCTAAGTAATCTAAATACGATGATAATGTTTTAAAATGTTGCATAACTCTAATTTAGATATTCCACTTAAAGTTAGTTTCTTTTTCTGAAACTTCCCATAATTTATACGATACAGCTTTATCTTTAGCATGTGGTTCTAATTTACATTTACCTACAGGGCCTGTCCAGTAATTTCTTCCTGTTGGTCCGTAAAAACCAGTTTCATCTAAATCAGGTTCGGTTGCACACATTAATTCCGGGTAAGCTCCTTTTTCTGCAGATTGAACAAATGGAGAAAGTTTCATTAATTGCCATATAAATCGAGTAATTAAACTACCACTAGTTTTTATCAGTGAAGTTCTTGATGCTCCGGGGTGACAAGCATATACTTTTACATTGTTTTTTTCTGCTTCTTTTAATCGATCTTGCAATTCATAAACAGACATAATTTGTGCAAGTTTACTTTGACTGTAAGCGTGATTGCCATTGTAATTTCGATACCAGTTCATATCATCGAACTTAATAGTTTTAAGTCCCATTTTATAACCTTCACTTCCCACAACTACAATGCGCCCATTTGATTTTTCTATGAGTGGAAACAGTAAACCTTGAAGTGTGAAATGGCCATAATGGTTTACACCAAGTTGACTTTCAAAACCATCAACAGTCAAAACTTGTTTAGGAACTTGTGCAATTGCTCCATTACATATCAATGCATCTATATGAGGTATTTTTTGAAGTATTTCTTTTGCAGCTTTTCTAACTGAACTTTGTTCTCCTAAATCTATTAAAATAAAAGATACATCTATAGTTTTACTAAGTTCTTTCTTAAAATCTGAAATTACTTCTTTTGATTTTTTAGCATTACGATTCAGCATTACTACTTTAGCTCCCTTTGATAATAAGATTTTAGAAGCTTCAAGACCTGTACCACTTGTAGCACCAGTAATTAGATACGTTTTTCTTTGTAAATTTCCTATTCTTTCTGGTGTCCAACCATTCTTACCAAATTGATTTGATTTCATCTTATATCTTGTTTGAAATTAACAAGACAAAGGTAGATACGAAGTTATCTTAGGTTCTTATACAGATTTTCGTATGTTGTATACAATTTGGTATATAGATTATACGATAAGAGGTAAATTGATAAAGTACATTTCTATGATACTTGAGTACCATTTTTTATGTCTTGTTTAGATGGAGAAAGCAATACAACGTTATTTTCTGAATTATAAACACCTAAAACTAAACATTCGCTGATAAAATTTGCGATCTGTTTTGGTCTAAAATTAATGACACAATTTACTTTTTTATGAAGAAGCTCTTCTTTAGTGTAAATATCTGTGATTTGGGCGCTGGTTTTTTTAATACCTACAGTTTCACCAAAATCAACTTTTAACTGATAAGCTGGTTTCCTAGCTTTAGGAAAATCATTAACTTCTATTATTGTTCCTATTCTAATATCTACCTTTAAGAAATCTTCAAAATTAATGTGATCCATTTTATTTTTGTTTTGAAGTTAGTTTTTCAATAACCCATAACGGTCCTATTAAAAGAAATTGTAAGTCTTTAATAAATGAAGGTTTTTTACCTTCAACTTTATGACCATAGAATTGACCGATCCAAGCCACAACAAATATTACAATAGAAGTTATTAAAAGGTTGGTGTTATTATTAATCCAGTTGTTAGCTGCAATAGCTAATAGAATTACAACTAGCATTTTTATGAAATACCAAAACCCTAATCTTAAATAGAAAAATAAAGTTAAGAATATCCCAACAACAAAAGCCCAATTTTCAATTAAAGGATTATATAGTTTAAATGTACTTTTTAATAGAGTAGGAGGTATCGACATAAATAAACCTATTACACTAAAAAATATAGCGGGTACACATATATAATGAATTATCTGATTTGTTTCATTTTGATGACTTACTGCATATTCATCAAACCATTGTTTAGCTGTTTTCATAAAGTTAAGATACAAAAAAAGGTCAGAAATTATTCTGACCTTTTTTATTTATGTATTTATTAATCTCTTTTGTAATCTTAGTTTAAAGAAAAGTTGATTGGGAAGTTATATTTAACATTTACTTCTTTTCCTCTCTTTAAAGCTGGCTTTAATTTTGGTAAAGACTGAATTAACTTAGCCGCAGCTTCTTCTAAACTTTTAGCTCCTTGTGGACCTCTAGTTCTAATATTTGCAATGTCACCATTAACATCTACTACGAAGTAAACTGAAATTTTACCTTGAATTTTTGCTTGTAAAGCATCCTCAGGATAAACATAGTTAGCAACAATATGCTTTGAGAATTGCTCATTAAAACATTTTTGAGTCTTGTTACCTTTACATCCATCGAATTGAGGTACTTGATCAACATTTTCGAAAGTGTAAACTTTATCTTTTTTCTCGTCGAACTTTCTTGTTCTTTTAATGTTAGAAGGCTTTCTTCCTTTAATTTTGAAATTAATAGGAATACCATATTTAACTTTTACAGCTCTACCATTGTGCTTACCAGGTATAAATTTAGGAAGCTTAGAAACAATTCTTTTAGCCTCTTTTTCTAATAAATCACCTTTGTATGGAGATCTGAAGTTCATATCTGAAACTGAACCATCTTTATCAATTACAAACTGAACTAATACTCTACCTTGGATACTTTTTTCATATGCTTCTTCAGGATATGAGAAATATCTTTGAATATGCTTACTTACTTGTTCTCTAAAACATCTTTCTTGCTTGAAAATAGCAACACTTTGACATTTTTCAAATAGAGGAATTTCTTCTACTAAATTGAAAGGTATTTTATCAACCACCTCTTCATTACTTAAATCAAGATTTCCTACAATAGAAGCTTTCTTCTTCAATTCTGCTAACTTGTTAGAAGTAGCACTAGAAGAATTAACACCTGTTACAGCGTCTCTCTTACGAATAACTCTTCGTCTTGAAGTAACTTCAACTGAAATTTTCTTTGATTTTGCGTCTTTACTGTTTACAGTACACTTTGTGATACTATTAAGGTCTAATGCTGGGTCACCAGCAGGTGTATCACAGGTTTCATCTTTTTTTGATTGAGAAAATGCTAATTGCTGAGTAATTAAAAGTACAGCAACCGCGAAAACTTTTTTAAACATACTTTCTTAGGGATTAAGAGATTACTTTGGGGCTAAGATATGAATTAATACTGATTAAAAAAAATTAATTGTATTTTTTAAATAATTGTGTATTAAGCTCATATATTTTTTTACCAATTTATCTCAATGGTCCAAAAAGCATGCCAGCTTTAACATATGTTAATTCTCACTAAAGTTGATAGGTAAACTATACTTAACATTCACAGGTAAATTATTATGTTTTCCTGGAATTAATTTAGGTAATTTGTTCACTACTCTTTTAATTTCTTTCTCAAGCAATTCATTCTTATTCCTAGATTTAATAAGAATATTGTTAATCTCTCCTTTTAGTGTAATGGTGAACTGTAAAAAAACTTTCCCATTAACTCCATCATCAGAAGCTCTTTCAGGATCAAAGTTTTTTGCAAAATGTTTCGAGAATTGATTATTGAAACATTCTACAGAGTCACCCTTTTCGTTTTCGCATTTTGGAAATAGAGGAACATCATGTACCACAGAAAATAATATTTCCTGTTTAGTAACGTCTCTGTTTATTATTTTATTGTTGATGACTAAAGTTTCGGTGTTAGAATTTACATCTTTCTTTAAATTCTTAGTATCGTTTAATCCATTTACTTTAGCTCTAGATTGCGGAACTCTTTTTCGTACTACTCTTTTTCTAATGTTGTTTGAAGCTACATTTAAAGTTACTTTTCTGCTATTTCCTTCTTCTTTTTTTATTGTGCATTTTGATATGCTATTTAAATCGTTAATCTGCATATCTTTTGGTGTATCACAAGTTTTTGATGATTGAGCATTAATCGAAATCGATGTAATCAATGAAAATGCAATTAGTTTTAGGGGGGAGAATAATTTCATTTTATTTAAAATATATTGGTTAGACTTATTTAATCGACTTTTACAAATTTCGCCTATATCTAGTTTACATGTGTTAAGGATGCCTTATTGTAAGGTTAAATTGAAAATGAAAAGTTTATAATTCATGTTTTTAATTTTATATATAGTTTATATTCAGTTAATATAAGAATTTATTTTATAGTAACCTATTGATAATCAAATAAAAAAGGCTCGATTTAATAAAATCGAGCCTTTTTTATAATTGTTGTATTCGAACTATTTAACGTTCATTAGTTCTACATCGAAAATTAAAGTTGCATTTGGTGGAATAACTCCTCCAGCTCCATTAGCACCATAAGCTAAGTTAGAAGGAATAACTAAGCGAGCTTTATCTCCAACTTGTAATAATTGGATTCCTTCATCCCATCCTGGAATTACTTGACCAACTCCAATAGCAAAATCAATTGGTTGTTTACGCTTGTATGAAGAATCAAATACAGTTCCGTCTAATAATTGTCCTTTGTAGTGTACAGAAACCATTGCTCCTTTAGTTGCTTTTTTTCCTTCACCTTTTTGAATGATTTTATAACGTAATCCACTTGGAGTTTCATCATAACCAGCAGCAACTTGATCTAAAAGTTCTTTTTGCTTTGCTTTTTCAGCTGCTTCTCTTTTTTCACGTTCTCCTTCAAAAGATCTAAAAGCCTCAACTGCATTCCAAGCTTCAGCAGTTTCACCAACTCTTAAAATTTCAACATTCATATCGTCACCTTGCTCAACAGCATCAACAACATCTTGCCCTTCAATTACACTACCAAAAACAGTATGCTTTCCGTCTAACCATGGAGTAGCAGCATGAGTAATAAAGAATTGAGAACCGTTAGTTCCTGGTCCTGCATTTGCCATAGAAAGTTTTCCAGGAGCATCGTGCTTTAATTCTGGGTGAATTTCATCGTCAAATTTATAACCTGGATTTCCAGTACCTGTTCCTTGTGGACAACCACCTTGAATCATAAAGTCAGCAATAACTCTATGAAACTTTAATCCATTATAATAAGGCTCACCTTGAGGACGAGCAGAGTTTTCTAAATTTCCTTCAGCTAAAGCAACAAAGTTACCAACTGTTCCAGGAGTTTTTTCGTATTCTAAATTCACTAAAATGTCTCCTTTAGGAGTAGTGAACTTTGCGTATATTCCGTTATTCATTATAAATTATTATTTGTCAGTGTTATTTTTAAGTGAGGCAAAGTTATAACTTATACCTATATTAAAGTTGTTTGAATTTACATTTCCGAAAGGAGAATATAATTTGCCGCCAGAAACGTGTAAAGCTATATTGTTAGTTGCGAAATAATTGAATCCGATAGTTGGTCTTGCTACAATTCCTTCATCAGTATCTACACCGGCACCACCAGCAGCACCTCCAACTAAATTTACAAAAGCATTTACTTTATGATTTAAAAATGTGTTTGTTTTTACACCAAAACCAGCCAATCCATGTGCATAGCCACCAGATCTTCCTCCGTAAGCAAAACCAGCTTCACCAATTAAGTATACATTATTAAAGATATCATAAGTAAAGTTTAAAGCTAATAATTGTAAATCGGTTACCAATACATTATTAGGATCATCTGTTTTTTGAACTTTAAAATACGTTTGATTTTGTATAGATGCTGAAATTCCTTGAGTTTTAAAGTTTGTATTCGGTGTTCCGTCTGAAGTTTCTGTTCCACTGCTTAAGTTCATATATTTTAATCCGAAACCTAAAGTGTAAGCTTCAAAATCTCCATCTAAAGCTCGATAATATCCACCATGTCCGCTTAATGCTAGATTGTCGGAAATTTTTAAATCTAACCCAGCAGAAGGATAAACAGTTAATCCGCCTTCAGGAGCAATTCTTCCACCAGCTGCACCAACAGCCAGTTTTCCAAAAACATTGATATACTTTGATTGATACGGATGATAACCAGCACCAACAAATAAATCCATAAAACCAGCTCTTAATCCTTTATATATAGCATCAGTATGTGCAAATAAAAATGTATTCTCGTTTACATATTTCTGATATTCGAAACCTAATACATATAATGTAGTATCTAAAGGATCTCCATTATCTTTTTTAGACTCTCCGAAAGGGAAGAAGAAATCGAAGCGAACTTGCTGTGTGTTTTTAACAACAGGTCTTTTCCAATAAGAATCGCTACCTAAAGTGTTTGTGAATTCTTGATTTGCATTTTCATAATCTGTATACCTGAAAATACTTGGAATTTCAACAAAGAAAGAAACAGAGTTATCTTTTATACTTCCTGTATAAAAGTTTAAATGACTGAATTGTACTCCAAAGCCATAGTTTTTCTTTTTGTATTGTAAACCAATATTTGGGTTGATAAATGCTCCATCATTTACTAAAATTCTGTAACCACCACCGCCACCGAAATGGAAGTTGGCATCAAAGTATAAATTGTCAACGATTTTTTTGTTGATACCTAATTCTGCACCTAAAGTGAACAATCCACCTTGATCTCCAGTTACAGCAAAATGAAATCCAGCTCCACCATATAACCAATCGTTAAAAGGTATTTGATAATGCAATCCGACCAATCCCATAGTAGATTCAGTGAATCTAGCATTGTCTGGCATAGAAACTGGAATAAAATTTAAACGAACTCTGTTGTTTAATTCTTTTCCTTGTAATTCAGAAATATCTTTTTGCGCATCTACTTGTAAATACATAAAAAGCAAAACAAATATAGATAGAACGTCATTACGAGTGTAACGAAGTAATCTCATTTTACTGTGTTTAGATTGCTTCACTTTGTTCGCAATGACAGTATTTTTAACCATGAGCATATAATTTTTCTGAATTAATTGAATTCACTAGTAAAATGTAATTTCACTGTCGGAAATTTACTTTGTGTCATTTGAATAGTAAATGGAGAATCTGCTAAGAAAACTAATTGTCCCTGTTTGTCTTTAGCTAAATAACGTTGTTTTACACGTTTGAATTCTTTGAATTCTTCGTTCTTTTCATCTTCAGGTTCTACCCAACAAGCTTTATGTACAGCAATATTTTCGTATGTACATTTAGCATTATATTCATGCTCTAAACGATATTGAATTACTTCGTACTGAAGTGCACCAACAGTACCAATAATTCTTCGTCCGTTCATATCTAAAGTAAATAACTGTGCAACACCTTCATCCATTAATTGGTCTAAACCTTTATATAATTGTTTCGCTTTTAACGGATCTGCATTGTTTACATAACGGAAATGTTCTGGAGAGAAACTTGGAATTCCTTTGAAGTTTAATTTTTCTCCTTCAGTTAAAGTATCTCCGATTTTGAAGTTACCTGTATCGTGAAGTCCAACAATATCACCAGCAAAAGATTCTTCAACAATTTCTTTCTTTTCAGCAAAGAAAGCATTCGGACTAGAAAACTTTACTTTTTTGTTATTACGAACGTGTAAATATGGAGTATTTCTTTTGAATGTTCCTGAAACGATTTTTACGAAAGCTAAACGATCTCTGTGTTTAGGATCCATATTCGCGTGAATTTTGAAAACAAATCCTGTTAATTTATTTTCTTTAGAATCTACTAAACGAGTATCCGACATTTTAGGTTGTGGATTCGGAGCAATATCAATAAAACAATCTAATAATTCTTTAACTCCAAAATTATTTAAAGCAGAACCAAAGAATACAGGTTGTAATTGTCCATCATCATAAGCCTTTTTATCAAAGTCAGGATATACTTCATAAACCAGTTCTAATTCTTCACGAAGTGTTTCAGCAGCATCTTCTCCAACAAGTTCATCTAACTTAGGATTGTTTATATCATCAAATTCAACACCTTCAGAAATAGTTTGTTTGTTATCACCAGAGAAAATATTGATTTTCTTTTCCCAAATGTTATAGATTCCTTTAAAGTCATAACCCATTCCGATAGGGAAACTTAAAGGTGTAACTCTTAATCCTAATTTTTGTTCAACTTCATCTAAAAGATCAAATGCATCTTTACCTTCACGGTCCAACTTATTGATAAAAACAATCATTGGAATATTACGCATTCTACAAACTTGAACTAGTTTTTCAGTTTGTTCCTCGACACCTTTTGCTACATCAATAACAACAATAACACTATCTACAGCAGTTAACGTCCTGAATGTATCTTCAGCAAAATCCTTGTGACCAGGAGTGTCAAGAATATTAATTTTCTTTTCTTTATAATTGAAAGCAAGAACAGAGGTTGCAACAGAAATACCACGCTGACGTTCAATTTCCATGAAATCGGAAGTAGCACCTTTTTTAACTTTATTACTTTTTACAGCACCAGCTTCTTGAATGGCTCCACCAAAAAGTAATAGTTTTTCTGTTAATGTTGTTTTACCCGCATCAGGGTGAGATATAATTCCGAATGTTCTTCTTTTTTGTATTTCTTCTAAAAAACTCATTAGCTATAATTGAGGGCGTAAAGATATATCTAATTCAAAAAAGAGCCAAGTGTTTAGAGTTTTATCCAATTACTAAAGAAGTGTTTATAAAAAAGAAAAGCGCAAGTACTATGACTCACACTTTTCTACTAATCTAAAATGAAATTTGAAGGCTTATTTTTTCTGAATATTTTTCATGAAAGTTCTAATTTTTTGAATGATTTCTTCGCCATCTTCTTCCAAAGCAAAATGACCAGTATCATATATATTATAGTCTATATTTTTTACATCTTTTTTGAATGCTGTTGCACCACTTTCAGGAAAGAAAGCATCGTTTTTACCCCAAACAATTATAAGAGGAGGTTGATTGTCTCTTAAATATTGTTGCCATTTTGGATATAATTTTACATTGTTTTGATAATCGTAAAATAAATTTAAATGCATTTTATGCGAACCTGGTCGAGATAATCTTAAATAATCTAAGTGCCAAGTATCTGGATTTACATTTTCTTGGGCTCTTGTTCCATGGGTGTATTGCCATTCTAATCCTTCTAGAGAGAAAGCTGGTAACAAGGCTTTTTCAGTTTCTTCATTACGATTAGCCCATAACTCTCTAATTCCTTTCCAAGCATCTCCTAAGCCTTCTTCGTAAGCATTACCGTTTTGATTTATAATTGCTGTAATTCTTTCTGGGTGTGCAGTAGCTAACCTAAAACCAATTGGAGCACCATAATCTTGAATCATTATAGCGTAAGAATCAATTCCTTTTTCTTCTAAGAATGTATTAATCGTATTAGCAATATTATCGAAAGTATATTCATACTGATCAATAGGAGGGAAGTCACTATTACCAAACCCAGGGTAATCTGGAGCAATAAGATGGTATTCATCTGCAAGTTGCGCTAAGACTTTTCTATATTGATGTGATGAGGTTGGAAAACCATGTAATAAAACGATGGTTGGATTTTTGGGATTTCCTGCTTCTCTATAAGCAATTGATACTCCATTAACGGTTTGCTTTTTATATTTAATTTGTGTCATCGTGTTTTGTTTTATTGTTGTTGTTTGTTTTTGTATTTCTTTTTTCTGACAACTAAATGCCAAAATGATAAAAGAAAAGAGTATAGGTTTTAGAAGTTTCATGTTGCTTGTTTTATAATTTTCTATCTGTTTCTTTAATTTTCAAATCGTTGATACTAGCGTATCTCTTTTGCATAAGTCCGTTTTCATCGAATTCCCAGTTTTCATTACCATATGCTCTGAACCATTGTCCTTCTTCATTTTCGTATTCATATTCGAATCTTACTGCAATGCGATTTTCAGAAAAAGCCCACAACTCTTTTTTAAGTTTATAGTTTAGTTCTACATTCCATTTATTTGATAAAAAATCTTGCACTTCTTTTCTACCATTAATAAATTGATCACGATTTCTCCATTCGGTATCTATAGAATATGCTTCTGATACTTTAATAGGATTTTTACTGTTCCAAGCATCTTCTGCCATTTGAACTTTTTGTTTAGCTGTCTCCAATGTAAATGGAGGTAATGGATGTTTTTTCATGTTTTTATTTTTATTACCGAACATTCGGTAAAATTTAAATTCAAAAATTTTTTATTGATCTAAATATTCATTTTCTATTTGTACTAAAGTATTTTCAAAAACAGAAATATCATTAAGTCCTTTAGTAACTATTAAACTACCTTGAACTTTAATTAAAGTTTGATATGCTTTTTCTTTTGCGTCAGTAGGAGAGAAGCCAAAAGCAAGACCTAATGTTTCGAATGTATCGATCCATTTTTTCATTCCTCCACTAATTTGACCTTCAAATAGCTCTAAGCTAGATTGCATAGATAATGCTCTAAAAATACAAGTTTCTTCCCCGCCTTCATATAAAACTCTAACTGCTTCTAAACCTGTTTTCAATCTTTCTTCAGGAGTCTTTTCTGTATTTAATAATTCAAAAAAAACTTTTTCATCAACCCAATTGTCTATGTGATTTAAAACGGCATCAGCCATACCTTTTTTTCCATCAGGAAATCTATGGTACAAACTGGCTTTTTTTAATCCAGTTGCATCAGATAAATCTTTTAAGCTAGCACCTTCATATCCTTTTGAACGGAATACTTTACTTAATCCTGCTAAAATTTCAATATCTAATACTTTTTGTGGTCTCATGGGACAAAGATATAAAATTATTTTAAATTACCGAACGATTGGTAAAAAATATATTTTCATAAAAGAATGAATAAAAAAAGCACTTTTTAATAAAGTGCTTTTAAATATTTAATAGGATTAAAAATGTAAATGTTACCAACCGGCATCATTTCCATTTCCGCCGCCAGTATTGGTTCCGTTCGAAAGATATATTCGTCTTTCTTTAGTTGCCACTTTTACCCCGTTTTTGTAGGCATTAACATAAACAGTAACTACTCCACTAGAAGTCGGGCTTAATAATACAGAACTATATGTGTTGTTATTTACTTGTGATCTTTTTAAAGAGCCATTAGGGTAATCGATACCCCAAATCCAATTATCAATGTTTTGATTACTAGTTACCCAAAATTTATGATACAAATATCCTCCAACGTATACATGATCAATATTTACATCAATACCAGAAAGAGTTGAAGGTTGTGGCACACATTGAATATTTTTATCAACGGTAAACTCATTTGCACCATTTTTACTGCCTCTAAATTTTACATCATCAATTTTATAGATTTCAATTTTATCAGAATTATTAGCTAGATTTAAAAAAGTATTATTATTAATACTATTCGAATAATCTACAGATGTTGATCCTTTCCAGCTATCTGTAAGTCTCCATTTAGTTGTTGATTCATTAACATCTTCCCATCCAATAATTGTATATGCATGATAATTAACACTCTCATTATAAGTTTTAAAAATTGAAACAGTATCATCGTAAACTTTCATCACTACTGGACCATTTTCTATAATACTAGTTTTAAGCTCTTCTATAGATGGGTTATTAAGCTTTTCAACGATACCAATACTTAGATAATCCTTGGTACGAATATCTTCTGAGTCACAATTACCTTTATCTATTCTCCATGTTTGATCTGGCTCAAAAGCAAAGTTTTTAATAATAAAATGTTTATTATTATTTATACAATTTCTTGTATCTTCTGAATAATATCCATTATAGGTACCATCAGGATGATTGTAAGGATTATTTAATCCTACATTAGGTAAAAACTCACTATATCTAAATGAAAATGGATCTTCAGAACTTTTATAAACAGGTAATAATAAACTATGACCTTCTAGAATATTTTTATATTTAATCATTTTATCGTCAAGTTGAGTCATCACATCTAAATAAGCAACTGTTAAATTAACTTTATTGCGATTAGAATTATCAAACTCAATATTATATTGTGTTTCTATAGCATTAATAAAAGCATGAGAAATACATGGGTTTTGAAAGAATTGAGGTTTTACATTAGATACAAAATTTCTACTATCACCATTATTAATTTTTACATTATCCCAAGAGAAACAAGATGGTAAAGCTTGTGAAAAAGTTGTAAAGGAAATAAGGAGACAAAGATTTAAAAAAAGAAGTTGTTTTTTCATAATAATTAATAGATAAGGTTAAAAATAAATTATGAAAATGCAGAAAAAGTTAGGCATAGATACACCAAGGTTATTTTTCAAGCAATTTTCGTAAACAATTTACGAAAAATAATTAAAGGGTAACAATTACAGATTACAGCAAAAGTTTATCTGTACTATCTTATTTTTATTGAAGTTATTTTATAACTTCAACAGTCATAGGAATGTCTACTAAAGGCCAATCGCTACTTCCTACTTTTACTTTAGAAATTTTTTCAATGGTAGAAAAGCCAGAAATTACTTCGCCAAAAACAGTATGTTCATTGTCTAAATGATGAGCACCATTTTTACTTTGAACAATATAAAAGTTAAAAGGACTAGATAATTTCTTTGGGTTGTTTTCTACATCCTTGGCTGCAGCTAAAGCACCATATCTATGTCTTCTTCTTTTTCTTATTTCTGGTTGTAATCTATAATGTTGGTATTTTCTTCTGAATTTTGCTGTAGATTCTAAATCTGAATCACCTCCTTGAACTACAAAATCTCTAGCAACTCTGTAAAAAAATGCAGTATCAAAATATTTAATCTTTGTTAAAAAAATAAAGCTAGCTCTATGTATAGGAGTATCATTATATAATCTTAGTTTGATGTTTCCAAAGCTGGTTTTAATCAATACTTTAGTTTCTTTATTTAATTCACCATATTTCTTGAAAAATGCTTGAGCATTTTTTTTATTCAATGTATCCCAACTAGGTCTAACTTCTTTTTCCTTTTTTTTGATTTTTTCTTCTTTCTTAATTGGTTCAACAACCTTAACCTCTTTTTCTGGTTTTGTTTCTTTAACTTCTTTCTTTGTTTGATTACAATTGAAAAGAATAAAAGAGGTAGATAACAAGAATATAAATCGTAAAAACTTCATTAGAATTAATTTTTCAGTTTGTAAAGATAATCGATGTTTAGATAAGAATGATTTATTCGCAGTTTTTTATGAGACCTAGTAATTCATTACATTTGTAATGTATGACAGAAAATGTAATTTTAGTAGATGAGCTAGATAATGAAGTAGGATTAATGCCGAAGATGGAAGCTCATGAAAAAGCAGTACTTCATCGAGCTTTTTCAGTCTTTGTTTTTAACGATAATAATGAATTAATGCTTCAACAAAGAGCAAAAGACAAATACCATTCTCCTTTATTATGGACTAATACTTGTTGTTCTCACCAAAGAAAAGGTGAAACAAATATTAGTGCTGGTAAAAGACGTTTGCAAGAAGAAATGGGGTTTTCTTGTGAGTTAGAAGAGGTGTTTTCTTTTATTTATAAGGCTCCTTTTGATAACGGTCTTACCGAGCATGAATTAGATCATGTAATGATTGGATATTATAATGGTGAGCCAGAAATAAATCCTGAAGAAGTAGAAAGTTTCAAATGGATGTTATTAGATGATGTAAAGACTGATATTGAGAAAAATCCAGATGATTATACTGCTTGGTTCAAAATTATCTTTGAAAAATCGTACGATAAAATTGCAAACTTTAATAGTAAATAGTAATGCCTAGAGTAACAGTACATAGAAAAGCTCACTTTAATGCAGCTCATCGATTATATAGAAAAGATTGGTCTGATGAGAAAAACTTTGAAGTTTTTAATAAATGTAGTAATACCTATTTTCATGGTCATAATTATGAATTGATTGTTTCACTGACTGGAGAGATTGATCAAGAAACAGGATATGTTTACGATTTAGGAAAATTAAAGGACATTATAAAAGCAGAAGTAGAAGAAGCATTCGATCATAAGAATCTTAATATAGAGGTAGAAGAATTCAAAGATTTGAATCCAACTGCAGAAAATATCTCAGTTGTTATTTATAATAAACTACGACCTCATATTTCTGAAGATCTAGATATGGAAATTACACTATATGAAACTCCTAGAAATTTTGTAACTTACTCTGGAAGTTAATTCTGTGAAAAAATGCTCAATCAATTTATTAAGTTTACCCCAATCCTTAAGGAAAAGATATGGGGCGGAGAAAAATTAAAATCACATTTAAATAAACAATCTAACAGTTCTAATTTAGGAGAAAGTTGGGAGATTTCTGATGTTAAAGGAGATACTTCTGTAGTTTCTAATGGAGATTTAGAAGGAAAAGATTTAAAAGAACTTATCCAAACCTATAAGCATGATTTAGTAGGAGGTAAGGTTTTTGATCATTTCGGAGATAAATTTCCATTATTGATAAAGTTTATTGATGCAAAAACTCCATTAAGTATTCAATTACATCCTAACGACGACTTGGCTAAAGAACGCCACGATTCTTTTGGGAAAACTGAAATGTGGTATGTAATGCAGGCTGATAAAGAAGCAAACTTAATTGTAGGCTTTAAAAAAGATAGTAACAAAGAGGAATATTTAAATCATCTTAATAATAAATCATTATTAGAGATTTTAAATGTAGATGAAGTTCAGAAAGGAGATGTGTATTTTATTCCTACTGGAAGAGTTCATGCTATTGGTGCTGGAGTTTTATTAGCTGAAATTCAACAAACTTCTGATATCACGTATCGTATTTACGATTGGGATCGTCAAGATGCTGAAGGGAACTACAGAGAGTTACATACTGATTTAGCTCTTGATGCGATAGACTTTAAAGCAATTCCGAAATATACTACATCATATACTAAAGAATTAAATACATCTTCAACGATAGTTTCATGTCCGTATTTTACTACTAATGTATTACCTGTAACTGGAGAGTTAGCAATTAATCATTCAGATAAAGATAGTTTCGTTATTTATATGTGTGTGTCTGGTGAGGTAACATTTGAGTTAGGAGAAAATGAAGAATCTTTAATTGCAGGAGAAACATTATTAGTACCAGCAAAACTTAAAGAATTTAGTATAAAATCAACTTCAGAATCAGAGTTACTTGAGGTGTATATAAAATAAAAAGCCCAAAATCTACGTCTTGAGCTTTTTAAACAAACAAACCAAATTAACTTACAAAAGAATTTACTCAAACATAGTCAGATTACTATCAGTGGCAAAACCGACTCCATAGTTTAAATGTTAAAGTTTTGTTTTTTTAACATTTTTAAAGTGCTATTTTCAGAATATGTAAATATGTATCTTTGCCCTGTTCTAATGACTATTTTTTATGAAGATTATTGCAATGATTCCTGCTCGATTTAATGCAAGTCGATTCCCTGGAAAGCTTATGAAAGATTTAGCTGGAAAGCCAGTTATTTTACGTACTTATGAAAGTGCTTTGCAAACAAAACTTTTTGATGAGGTATATGTTGTTACTGATTCTGACGTTATATACGACTTGATTGTAGATGCTGGAGGTAAAGCAATAAAAAGTTTAAAAGAACATGATTGTGGGTCTGATAGAATTGCAGAAGCTGTAGAAAACTTAGATGTAGATGTGGTTGTTAATGTTCAAGGTGACGAACCTTTTATAGATGCAGTTTCATTAGAAAAATTAATAACTGTTTTTCATGAGGATGCAGCACAGCAAATTGACTTGGCTTCTTTAAAAGTAAAAATGGAAGCTGCTGAGGATATTGAAAATCCGAATAATGTTAAAGTAATTACCGATCAGAATAACTTTGCTATTTACTTCTCAAGATCTGTAATACCTTATCACAGAGATCAAACATTAAAAGTTACTTATTTTAAACACAAAGGTGTATATGCTTTCAGAAAGAATGCATTGATGGATTTTTATAATACTCCGATGACACCATTAGAAGCTGCAGAAAAAATAGAAGCAATTAGATATTTAGAAGTAGGAAAAAAAATAAAAATGATAGAAACTTCGGTAGAATCTATAGGAATAGATACTCCAGAAGATTTAGAAAAAGCTAAAAAACTATTTTAGTAATGTATAAAAATGTAAAAGTTATTGCCTTTGATGCTGATGATACATTATGGGCAAATGAAACATATTTTAGAGACGCAGAAAACGAATTTGCTTCTTTATTAAATGATTATGAAACAGAGAATAAAATTCATCAAGAGTTATTTAAAAAAGAAATAGATAATTTAGAACTCTATGGTTACGGAGTTAAAGGCTTTATGTTATCGATGATCGAAAGTGCTTTAGAATTATCTAATTATCAATTACCACAAAAAGTATTAGGACAAATACTAGATATAGGTAAAGAGATGTTAGAAAAACCTATTGAGTTATTAGATGGAGTAGAAGAGGTGTTGAAAGAATTACATGGTAAGTATAAATTAATCGTAGCTACTAAAGGAGATTTATTAGATCAACAACGTAAACTTGAAAAATCTGGTATTTTAAATTATTTCCATCATGTTGAAGTAATGAGTGAAAAAAAAGCAATTGATTATACTAAAATGCTAAAACGTTTAGATATCAATCCTTCTGAATTATTAATGATAGGTAATTCATTAAAATCTGATGTGCTACCATTAATAGAAATAGGAGCTTCAGCAATTCATATTCCTTTTCACACTACTTGGGCGCATGAGACAGTAAGTGCAACTCAGAAATCATCTTCAGACTATAAAACACTATCAACTATAAAAGAAGTACCAACTATTTTATAATGGAGAAAACATATTTAGATATTGATAACTGGAATAGAAGAGAAATTTTTACACATTTTAGAAGTCTAGCAGACCCTACTTTTGCAACTGTTGTGAATATAGATGTTACCAATGTGCATAGTATTTGTAAGATTAAACAACAGTCTTTTTTTACTACATATTTACATGAATGTACTAAAGCTTTAAATTCAGTAGAAAACTTTAGATACAGGATAGAAGAAGACAAAGTTACAGTTTATGAAAAGTTAGATGCTTCGGCTACAATTTTAAGAGAAGATAAAACTTTCGGATTTTCATTTATTCAGTTTGACGAAGACTACGAGGTTTTTAATGCTAATTTCATAAAAGAGAAAGAGCGTATTTTAAATTCTACAAATTTATTTCCTCCTAAATATTCTTTAGGATGTTATCATTGTTCAGCAATTCCATGGTTTACGTTTACAAGCCATAAAGAGCCTGTTTCTGGAGATAAAAACAGTAGTGTTCCTCAATTATCTTTCGGTAAGGTTTTTAAAGCGAATAGTAAATTATTAATGCCAGTAGCAGTGAATGTGAATCATGCTTTAGTAGATGGATATCATGTTGGTAAGTTTTTTGAAAATTTTCAGAATGGTTTAGATAAAATCGACTAATTTTGTCAAAAATTTTAATTATGGCAAGCGTTAAGAATTTAAAGAAAGATATCAATTATACATTAGGAGATATTATTGAAGAGTGCTACATGTGGGAATTAGAAAATCCAGGAGTTGATACAGTTGCATCTCAAGGAATAATTGATGAAGCAATTGCTGCTTTTGATGGATTATTAGACAAAGTAAATGCTAAAGATGTAGAAAGTAAAAAAGCACATTTTAAAGGTATTAGTACTGAGTTAGAAGAGAAAGCAAAAGCTTTAATAGCTAAAGTGAATGCTTTATAAAAGAAAGAACTTTAATAAGTTAAGCTCTATTTCATTAAGAAATAGAGCTTTTTTTTGGTAGTATTTTAACAGAATGGTGTTGTTTTTTTTGTATATTTAAAATGTAATAATCCAAATTCCCTTACTTATGCCAAGAGCAATGTTTGAATACACTAAAGTTGTGTTACAAAAAGTAAGCTTCAATACAGAACTTTTTTGTAAAGAATTAGAAAAAGCAATGAAAAGATTACTACCATACGAAGTCGATGAATTAGTTATTTGGTTAAGGCAGTATACTGCTAGCAGACCAGAACTTTATGTATGTATGGAAGTTATAGATAACAAATAAAAAAAAGAAGCTTTTAAAGCTTCTTTTTTTATTTACAATTAATATTTAATTCATTCTTCTATTTCTACGTTCTTTAAAACGTTTGATCATAGATTTATTGAAACGATGTTCTAAAATTTCTAACTTCAATACCTTTTTAGCAGGTAAGAAATTCATTAAATTGTTATGAAACGAAACTTTAATTTCTTCGTGTGAAGCTTTTATTTTATGAAATAACTTTAAATATTTCTTAGCTTCATCTTCACTAACATTTTCTAAACCTCCTGAAGATTTTATTTTATTACGTATATCTTCTTTTTCTTGTTTAAAGAGTTTACGTTTTGCTTTTTCGAACTTATTATATAAAGGCCAAAATTTTTCAGCTTCATTTTCAGAAAGGTCAAGATGTTCTGTAATAAAAGCTATTTTTTGAGCTTTCATTCTATCAGATCTATTATGCTTTTGTGCAAATCCAATTAAGGACAAGCTTACTAAACATATAAAAAGTATTTTTTTCTTCATTTTTATCTGGTTAATTTATTGTATTTCATCTAAAACTGATGAATTACCAATATTATCTAAATAATCTTCTATTCCGTTATTTTCAAACTCATAAGATACTTCCTCAGAAAAATCTTCATCATCAAGTAATAAAGCAAGATCATCTGTGGTAACATCACTATTTTCAAACCATTCATCAATAGTAACCATTGCCGTTTCTTCTTCACCTATATTTATAGTGTAATTAAAAGTAACTAGTAAAAGAATTGCGGCTGCAGCAGCAGAAGTAAACTGTATAATCCTTTTTCTGAAAGAAATTACTTTAAGATTACTTTTTTGTTCTTCATTTACTTTTGCTAAGATGGTTTCTTCTAAATTATCAAAATAATTACTAGGAGTTTCAAAACCACACTTTTCAGGTAGTTCTTCTACGATCATCTTACTGATAAGATCATTTTCCAAATCATTAAAATAATTTTTTGGAGTAGAAAAATCACCGTTTTTACCTATGTTTAGGTTTAAAAAATCTTCGTTATGTTGCTCTTTATTTTCCATTACTATTAGTAAGACTAAAAAAACACATAAAGGTTTAATTATAGTTTTTAATAAATTCTTGAATCTTTTTTACCGCATGGAAATAAGAAGCTTTAAGCGCACCAACAGATGTGTCTAAAACTTCAGAAATTTCCTGATATTTTAAATCATCAAAATATTTCATATTAAAAACTAATTGTTGCTTTTGAGGAAGTGTAGCTATAGCTTTTTGTAAGATCATTTGTATTTCATCTCCAGAAAACCAGTCATCACTTTTTAAATTCGAAACAGCTTGTTGTTTATATTCAGAAATATCTACATTGTTCTGTTTTGCTCTTTTGTTTATAAAAGTAATGGCTTCGTTAGTTGCTATTCTATACATCCAAGAATACAATTTGCTTTCTCCTTTAAAATTATCAATACTTTTAAAAATCTTTATAAAAGTATTTTGCAATACATCATCAGCATCATCATGTGATATTACTATTTTTCTGATATGCCAATACAGTCGTTCTTTGTATTGCGATATCAGATTTCGAAAGGCAGCTTCTTTCGTCGCTACATTTTGTAATTGCGATGCTAATGTAATTTCGTCAGTCAAATGAATTGGTTTTTCATTATGACCTTAAAATTAAGAAAAGGTTTAATCAAAAAATAATTATTTTCTTCGAGAATATCCAAATAAGCGTTTTTCAACAATCATTTCAGCAATTCCTGATGGTAATAATTCTTGCCATCCATCTTTACCTTCTTGAATCATTTTTAACACTTCTCTAGAGAAAATCGATAAAATTTCAGGATCGAATTCTTCGATATCTACAAGTCTACCGTTAATTTTAAAGAATTTATATAACTCTTTAATTCTAGGATGTACTTTTAAATTTCCTGAAGTAATGTATTCGTTGGTTTCTTTATCCTTATACGGATAAAGGTATATTTTAAGATCTTTATAGAATAACTTTCCGAAAGCTTCTAAAATACCACCACTTACGTTACGGTAATATTTCTCATCAAAGATTTGAACAAGATTATTTACTCCCATAGCAAGTCCCATTCTTTCTTTGGTAAATTCGCTAAAGTATTCTACTAGTCTATAGTATTCTTGATAATTTGTAATCATTACATTCTGACCTAATGAACATAATAATTCAGCACGGTCTAAGAAATCACGTTCATTAATTTCTCCTTCAGCTCTTAAATTACTTAAGGTAATCTCGAAAATAAATTGTGTTTTTTCTGGGTTTACCTTTTTCTCATTTAAGAATTTAACTTTAGACTTTTCGTACATATCCATGTTAACTTTAGTAACAGGTCTAAAGCTACCACGTAAGGCAAGAATATTCTTTTTATATAAAACTTGAGCAGGTAGTAAGTTATTTCCATCAGGACCAAACATTACAGCGTTTGTCATACCATTTTTAACAAGTTGTAAACTCATTAAACGATTATCAACATACATAAAACGCGGTCCAGAAAAGTTAATCATATCGATTTCTAACTTATCCTTATCAATATTATCGTAGAAAGATTTTAAAAGCTCTTTAGGGTTATCATTTAAATAAAAAGCTCCATAAATTAAGTTTACACCTAGTATTCCTAAAGTTTCTTGTTGCAATTTTGCTTCAGTTTCTTTAAAACGTAAGTGTAAAACGATTTCGTTATAATCTTCTAAAGGATCTAATTGGAAGCGAATACCAACCCAACCATGTCCTTTAAATTTCTTAGCGAAATCAATAGTTGTAACAGTGTTAGCATAACTGAAGAATAATTTTTCAGGATGCTTTTGACGATCTAATCTATCTTCAATTAAATTAATTTCATGCCTAAGCATTTTCTTTAATCGAGACTCTGTAACATAACGTCTATCGTCTTCAATTCCATAAATAGCATCAGAGAAATCTTTGTCATAAGCACTCATTGCTTTTGCAATAGTTCCTGAAGCTCCACCAGCTCTAAAAAAGTTTCTGGCAGTTTCTTGTCCAGCACCGATCTCAGCAAAAGTACCATAAATGTTAGCATTTAAATTAATCCTAAGCGCCTTCATTTTAGAAGTAGGTACACTGCTTATTTTTTGATCTCCCTTTAAGGTAATAGCCATTTTAGTTGTTTTTGTTTACGGTGACAAATGTACTGAAATTTGAAAGTACCAGTCAATTTTTATATTATTTTTGTACTAACAATGAATGATAAAAAACAGTTAAAAATTACATTTCTTGGTACAGGTACTTCTACAGGTGTGCCAATGATAGGTAGTAAGAATCCGGTTCGATATTCAGAAGACGAAAGAGATAAAAGGTTGAGATCTTCAATAGTAGTTTCATGGAAAGATGAAGGAGAAGAAATCAATTATATAGTAGATTGTGGTCCTGATTTTAGACAACAAATGATTAAAGCGAACATTGAGTCTATAAAAGGAATACTATTTACACACGAGCATGCAGATCATATTGCAGGCTTTGATGAAATAAGACCTTATTATTATAGGATGGGACCAGTTCCTATTTATAGTGATGACCGAGTTTTAAAATCACTACAAAAGCGATATGAATATATTTTTACTACTGAAAATAGATATCCTTCTGCTCCAGAAGTAAAATCAACTGTAATTTCAGAAAAAGATAGATTAAAATTTCACGGAGTAGATATTATACCTATAAAGGTAATGCATGGAGATTTACCTATTCTAGGTTATCGTTTCGGAAACATTGCATATTTAACGGATGTGAAATATTTACCAGAAGAAGAAAAAGAGAAGTTAAAGGGTTTAGATGTTTTGGTAACTACAGCTCTACGATTAGATAGTCATAAAACACATGCAACCTTAAAAGAAGCTTTAGAATTGGTTGAAGAATTACAGCCCAAACGAGCTTATTTTAGTCATATTAGTGAGCTTTTAGGTTTTCATGCAGAGATTGAAAAAGATTTACCAGAACATGTTTTTTTAGCGTATGATGGTTTAGAAGTATTCAGTGAAGAATAGTATAAGAATTTTCTTACTACAAATATTGGTTAATTAGCAGCGGATATAGATTTCATAATTTTCTTGATGATTAATGCTACTACTTTTGAAGTGTAAATAATTAATCAATTAAAAATATGAAAAAAGTTTTTTTAACAATTGCTGTGGTATTATTTGGATTAACAGCTAAAGCACAAAGTTCAAATGAAGGAGAAAATTCGCCAACTCAAAAAGGAAAGTTTATCATAGAAGCGAATACTGGTTCAGCGACAACTGGTAATACTGGTTTCTATTTAACTTCGGTAAACGGAAGTACAACATTTTCTGTAGGTTTAGACGGAGGTTATTTCGTTATGGATGATTTAGCTCTTAAAGGAGGTTTAGGATATAATGACGCCAATGAATCTTTTGTTTATAAAGTTGGAGCAGAATATTACATCGAAGGAACATTTCCAGTAGGAGTAGATTTTACAGGAACATCATTTACAGGAGGAAGTGCAAACTGGTTAGGAATTCAAGGTGGTTACGCTTATTTTATTGGAGATAAAGTAAGTATAAAACCAACGGTAAGATACAATATCGGATTAGACGATCAAGATGGAGTATTTCAAGGATTAATCGGTTTTGCTTTATACTTGTAAGAAAATTTAGAGATAATAAAAGTTTGTAAATAAAAAAGACCAACAAAATTTGTTGGTCTTTTTCAATGTATAAGTTTTTAATATTAATTATCTTCTAATGAGAAATTGATAGGGAAACCATATTTTACAGAAACTGGCTTACCGTCTTTCATTGCTGGAGTAAATTTTGGTAAGTTAGAAACAACACGAATTGCTTCATCGTTTAAAATTTTACCTCCTTTAGGACCTAAAGTTTTAATGTTTGTTACATTTCCTTTAGTGTCTATGATAAAACGAACCCAAACTTCACCTTCTTGCTTATTTAATAAAGCTTCATCAGGATATGCAAAATATTCTTGAATGTGCTTTATCATTTCGTCATTAAAACAATCTAATTGGTCTTTATTACCACTATTACAACTTGGGAAAGCAGGAATAGCATCAACAGTAGCGAATTTTTGAGCTTGTCTCAATTCTTCTCTTGATAAACTGTTTTTTAAAGCAGCAAGATTTGTTTTAATTTTTAAAGACTTACTAAGGTTAGTAGGATTTTGTACAGCAGAAATTCCAGAACTCCCTAGTTGGTTAGCTTCTGTAGCAGCATCTTTTTTTCTTCTTTTAAGAAAACGCTTTTTAGAAGCAGAAACTCTCACACTAATTTGTCTAGACTTTTTATCTTTTTTATTTTTTGTTTGCTTAACAGTACATTTAGTAATACTGTTTAAATCGTCAACTAATTTCTCGTCGGTATCACAAGTCTCATCTTGTTGAGCCCATGCCAAGGTAGATACCATCATCAGTGTTACATAAAATAATTTCTTCATAAGTTGGGATTTTTATTTACCTTAAAATTTTAACATCAATTTACATGCCAAATTTTAAGTTTAGACTGATTGTTATTTAAAAACTTACATCAAATTACGTAAATTTAAATCAAAAAAAGTGTTAAACCTCGATAAACGGTTGATTTTTAACTTTTATTGAGCAGATTCAATAGTTTATCGGCACTAAAAAATGGAGTGGTTTTTCCTGAATTAAGCTCAATAATTTCATTTTTTAATTGAGAATTTACCTCAGGATGCTCATAAAAACGTCTTTTTAATTCTTGTTCAATTGTAGAAAACAGCCAATGTTTGTTTTGAAGATTTCGTCTTTTATTGAAATACCCGTTTTCTTCTGATGATTTAATATAGTTTAAAATCATTTGATAGATTTCATCTATTCCAGAATTTTGAAGTGCACTTGCAGTTAAAACTTTAGGTTGCCATCCGTTTTCTTTAGGCGGATATAAATGTAATGCTCTATTGAATTCAACTTTGGCAATTTTAGCATTTTTTACATTATCACCATCAGCTTTATTAATTACAATAGCATCGGCCATTTCAATAATTCCTCTTTTAATTCCTTGAAGCTCATCACCAGCACCAGAAAGTTTTAGTAAAAGGAAAAAATCAACCATAGAATGAACGGCAGTTTCACTTTGTCCAACACCAACAGTTTCAATAATAATTGTATCAAAACCAGCAGCTTCACATAAAATAATACTTTCTCTAGTTTTTTGTGCAACTCCACCCAACGAAGTACCAGAAGGAGAAGGACGAATAAAAGCATTTTTATCAGTGACCAATTGTTCCATTCTAGTTTTATCTCCTAAAATACTTCCTTTGTTTATAGAACTACTAGGATCTACAGCTAATACAGCAACTTTTTTTCCAAGTTGTGTTAAATGTTTTCCAAAGCTTTCAATAAAAGTACTTTTTCCAACACCAGGAACTCCTGTAATACCAACTCGTACCGATTTATTTGCATAGGGTAAACATGCATTTAAAATTTCATTAGCCTTTTCTTGGTGCTTCTTATTTGTGCTTTCTACTAAAGTAATAGCGCGACTTAAAAATGTAATATCACCTTGTAAAATTTTAGCAACAAATTCTTCGGTTGTAGCACGCTTTCGTCTATTTAATTTTATTCTTTCAGCAGAATTCTTACTGGTAGTTTCTGGTTGAGAAACACCTTCTTTTTCTGATAGGTTTGATTTTGAATTATTTGCCATTAAACAAGGTATACATAATACTATTTGTAAATTTAGAAATAAAAAATTATTCAAAAATGCAACGCATAAAAAAATGTGTCGTCTTTAAGACAAGAAATCAATAAATGAAATCAACTAAACAGTTTCATCAAAAGCTAATAAATGCTTGTAAACGGCAAGATAAAAAAGCTCAACTAGAACTTTATAGAAGTTATAGTAAAGCAATGTTCTTGATTGCTCACAGGTATGTGAAAGATAAATTTATAGCAGAAGATGTTATGCAAGAAGCATTTGTAAAAGCATTTAAAAATATTAATAGTTACAAAGCTGAAGTTGCATTTGGAGCTTGGTTAAAAAGAATTGTGATCAACCAAAGTATAGATGAATTAAAAAGAAATAGATTAGAAATGGTTTCGATAAATGAAGAGGTATATCAAACTATTGATGAGAATGAAAGTTGGGAAGTTGATAATTCAATTACAACACAAATGATCATTGAAGCGATAAATAATCAGAAAGAAAAGTATCGATTAGTACTTACTTTATATCTATTAGAGGGTTACGATCATAAAGAAATTTCCAGTGTATTAGGAATTACAGAAGTAACTTCTAGAACACATTTAATGAGAGGTAAAAAATTAATAAAAGAATACTTAAAAGTTAAAAACTATGCCGAAAGATATTAGAAATTTAGTTGAAGACTTTCAAGAAGAAAATTTAGAGTTATCTAATAATCATGAAGATAGATTTTTAGATAAGTTAAACGAAGCTTTTCCAGAGAAAAGAAAATCATACAGTTGGCTTTACAAAGTGGCTTCAATTGTAGTTTTATTAGGTGTAGGATTAACATTCTATATAACTCAACCAGAATCTAATGGAGAAGAAGTAGAAGTTAAAGAAGAAATAAGTTTAGGAGACATTTCTCCTGAAATGAAAAAAATAGAAAACTATTACTTAACGGCTATTAATTACGAAATAGCCAGTTTAGATATTACATCAGAAAATAAGGCCTTATTAGATGAGTATTTTGAGAAGATAAGTAAGCTAGATGTTGATTATAAAAGGTTAAACCAAAAACTTAAAAAAGAAGGAATAACCAAAGAAACAATCAACTCGTTAATTACAAATCTTCAATTACGCTTACAACTTTTAATTCAGTTAAAAGATCAAATTAATGATTTACAACCTAAAGAAAATTCAAATGAGAATCGTATCATATAAAATAATAGGATTGATTTTAGTACTAGGTACTTTTCATCTACAAGGACAAAAAAAAGATAATGACTTTAAAGAGGAGTTTAATGTAAAATCAGATGTGGTAATAGATATTAATACTAGACATTCTGATATTCAAATTCATCCATGGAATAAAAACAAAGTTGTTGTTGAGGCATACATGATGGTTGAAGGAGAAGAAGTAACAGAAGAAATGAAAGATCATTTTTACGCTAAGTGGAATTTCGATGCTTTTGGAAACAGTGAAAAAATTACAATCAATTCGAGGTCAAACTCAAGGATAGACTTTAATACGTTTAATTTTGATAATCCTGATTATACATTTATTGTTGATGATTTATCAGATTTCTCTATAGGAAGTTTAGATGTATTAGACTCAATTGATTTTATCATGCCGCCTTTACCACCAGAGCCACCAATGTTTACAGGAGTTATAGCACCACCAGCTCCTCCTGCACCACCAATGTTCTTTTTTACAGAATTTGATTTTGATGAATACAAGAAAGACAAAGATTATTTAAAACGATGGAAAGAAGAAAATAAAGAAGCATTAGGGAAAAATGCTAAAGTTAAAGTAGGAGACAAGTTAATTTCAATTTCTACAGACGATTCAAATATTACAATGTCTGGTAGACAAAATGGTAAAAACGATTTAAAGTTTTTTATCGAAGAGCATGAAGCGCATCAAAAAGAAAGAGAGAAAAAGGCCAAAGAGTATCAAAAAAAGATGAAAGAGAAAATTGAAAAGCAATTGAAGAAGGCTGAAAAAGCAATGAAAAAGAATCGAGAAAAATTAGAAAAACAACTTAAGAAATTAGAGAAAAAGAAGAAAGAACGTATAAAAATTCAAAAACTTTTAAAAGATAGAAGTAAGTTGAAAGTTAAGCGATTAATTATAATTAGAGCTCCTAAAGATGCAAAATTTAATATGAATGTAAAATATGGAGAATTAAGTTTTGCAAAAAAATAAAAAGCAGTAAACAAACTATATAAAATTCAATTTTAAGGTTGGCGATTTTTTAATCATCAGCCTTAATTTTTTTAATACAATTTTATATGAGAATAGGTATTTAAAAAGTAGTGAAATTGATGTTTTAAATTAAACATTGTATCTAAAATGAAATAAGCGTAAGCCATTGATATTACTGTGATACATGTTTAATTTTAAACATTGCGAATTTGATGAATATTTAGAGAAACATAAAATTACTTTTTAAATAAAATTATGATTTAACTTCATTAAAAGTACCTATATTTACATTTCAAAATAGTGTAATCTAATGGAGCTATACAAAGAAAATCAACTAAAGATCTATAACTCACTTTCGAAGTCAAAAGAAGTATTTAAACCCGTAACAGAAGGGAGAGTAGGTATGTATGTCTGTGGTCCAACAGTATACAGTAATGTACATTTAGGTAACTTAAGAACATTCATGTCTTTTGACATGGTATTTAGATATCTTTTACACTTAGGTTATAAAGTAAGATATGTAAGAAATATTACTGATGCTGGACATTTAGAGAGTGATGCAGAAGAAGGAGAAGATAAGATAGCAAAGAAAGCACGTTTAGAAGAAATAGAACCAATGGAAGTTGTACAGCGTTATACTGTAGATTTTCATACCATAACTGCAAAGTATAATTTTCTTCCACCAAGTATAGAACCAACTGCAACTGGACATATTGTAGAGCAAATCGAAATGATTAAAGAAATCATGGATAAAGGTCTTGCTTACGAAGTTAATGGATCTGTATATTTTGATGTGCTTAAATACAATGAAGAAGGAAACAATTACGGAATTCTTTCAGGAAGAAATGTAGAAGATGCAATTCATAATACAAGAGCTTTAGATGGGCAATCTGAAAAGAAAAACCCACAAGATTTTGCACTTTGGAAAAAAGCAGATGAGCGTCACATTATGCGTTGGCCTTCACCTTGGGGAGAAGGATTTCCAGGATGGCATTTAGAGTGTTCTGTAATGAGTTCTAAATATCTAGGAGAACAAATTGATATTCACGGTGGAGGAATGGATTTAAAATTCCCGCATCACGAATGTGAAATAGCACAATCTCATGCTTGTTCAGGTGTTCAACCTGTAAACTACTGGATGCATGCTAATATGTTACTGTTGAATTCACAAAAAATGTCGAAATCAACAGGAAATAGTATTTTACCAGGAGAAATTTTAACAGGAGAAAATAAAGTTTTAAGCAAAGCTTTTGGTGCTGGTGTTGTACGTTTCTTTATCATGCAAGCGAACTACAGAAGTATTTTAGATTTTTCTAACGATGGATTATTAGCTTCTGAAAAAGGTTATAATCGTTTAATGGAAGCTGTATCATTATTAGATGCAATACAAACAGGAGGAAGTTCTTCTTTTGATGTTGCTAAATGGAAACAGGAATGTTATGATGCAATGAACGATGATTTTAATACTCCTATTGCAATAGCAAAACTTTTTGATGCTGTTAAGTTTATCAATCAATTAAAAGATAACAAAGCAACGATAACAGAAAGTGATTTGACTTTATTAAAAGAAACAATGAACGCGTTTGTATTTGATATTTTAGGATTAGTAAACGATGCTAAAGATGAAGGATCAAATAAATTAGATGGTACTGTAGAGCTTTTAATTAAATTAAGAAAAGAAGCAAGAGAAAATAAAGATTGGGCTTTATCGGATAAAATCAGAGATGAGTTGGCTGAGTTAGGAATTCAGTTAAAAGATGGTAGAGAAGGAACAACTTTTACTGTAAACTAGTCGTTTTGTTAAAAAAAATTCTCATCTTTCCGTTCGTGTTATTAATTCGTTTTTATCAAACGGCAATATCACCATTTACACCAGCTACATGTAGATACAATCCGACATGTTCTTCTTACACGTTAGAAGCATTAAAAAAACACGGGTTATTTTATGGTGGTTGGTTAGGAATAAAACGAATCTTTAGTTGTCACCCTTGGGGAGGCAGCGGTTACGATCCGGTACCAGAAAAGAAACCAAAAAAATAAAAACTGAACTTACTTACAATACATGAATTTTTTAGCAATTACTTGGAACCAGAATCCCGAAATCTTCAATATAGGAGGTTTTAGTGTTCGTTGGTATAGTTTAATGTTTGTAATAGCATTTATATTAGGAACACATTTGATGAAGAAAATTTATACAGAAGATAACATTTCTCATGATAAAATGGATCCTTTATTCATGTATACGTTTATATCTATGTTAGTTGGTATGCGTTTAGGAGAAGTTTTCTTTTACAGTTGGCCAGACTATCAAGATAATCTTTGGAAAATTATTTTACCTTTTGAAAAAAGAGAAGGAGCAGAAGCCTTCTTTGGTTTAATTAAAGGATGGAAGTTTACAGGAATTTCAGGATTTGCTAGCCATGGTGCTGCAGTTGCAATTCCAATAGCTTTATACTTTTATGCTAAAAAGCATTTACAAAAATCATGGTTGTTTATTCTAGATAGAATGGGAATTATGGTAGCTTTAGCTGGATTTTTCATTCGAATGGGAAATTTCTTCAATTCAGAGATTTATGGAAAACCAACCGGAACAAGTTTTGGAGTAATCTTTAAAAGAGCTGGAGAAAAATATCCTGTACATCCAACACAGTTGTACGAAGCATTTAGTTACTTAATTCTATTTTTTATTCTGTGGAGGTTATATTGGAAAACGGATAAAAAGAAGAAAGAAGGATATTTATTTGGTGTATTTATGATTGCTTTATGGTCGCTTCGATTCTTCATAGAGTTCTTAAAGAAACCACAAGTAGATACTAGAGAAGATTGGATTTTTATGTTCAATACAGGTCAAGTACTTAGTATTCCTTTAATCTTAATAGGAGTGTGGTTAATGTTCAGAAAGCCAAAAACTACGAGTTAGTTTCAATAATATAAATTAAAAAAATGCAGAAATACTTTTGATATTCTGCATTTTTTTTTGCTATTTTTCGTTATTGATTTTATCAACTAAATTTGAATTTTAGTTTATTATAGTTAATTTATTATCAGTGTAGATGAAGCGTAGTATTTATTTTCTTGTATTTTTTTCATTTTTAAATAGTTATTCTCAAGACAAAACAGAAAGACTATTAAAGAAGTTAGATGAGAATATCACTCAAGATGTACGCATTGCAGTTTTAGATACCTTAACCAATGAAATGATTCGAAGTAATCATCCCCAGCAATTACAATATTTACAACAATATGTAGATTTAAATTTGAAGATAGAAGATTACGATCAAGCTGCCCAAAAATCTAGGTTTGTTATTCAAAATTATATTAATAGAGGAAGTTTAGATTCAGCATCGTACACTATAAAAAGTTTACTTCAGTATAAAGGTAAATTCAAAAAGAAAAGTTCAGAAGCACATATATTATTGAAAAGAGCCGCTTATTTCTACAATAAAGAGCAATTAGATAGTGCTGCTTTAGATTATGATAGATCGGGGACACTTTTCTTAGCAAGTAAAGATTCTATTTTTGCTGCGGATTCACGTTTTTTTGCCGGACAAGTTTATTTTGATCAAAACAATTTTTTAAATAGTGTTCGACGTTTTGAAGAAGCGTATGAATTGTATAATAAACTAGGAGATGCTAGTTATGCAAACTATGCGTTAAATGAATTGTCGAGTTTATACGGTAAAAATGGTTTTCACGACAAAGCTATATATGAAAGAAAAAGAATCTTAGCAGGAGCCAAAGCTATGAAAGATCCTTTAGCTATTTCTTATGCGTATTCGCATTTATTCACTTCAAACATTAAGAAAAATGAAATCAATGAAGCTAGAAAGTATCTAGATTCTTTGACGGTAGCTTGCAAAGAAATTAAAAACGAAAAGAGACAAAATGGTTTTAATATTCAAGTTTCTAAACTGAACACAAAATATTATCTGAAGACAAAGAATTTAGATAGTATGTATAAACATTTAAAAGATTTTGAAAACAAACTTAAAGCTAGTGGAGGAGGTAATCAATTTAATAAGAATGCATTTTTATCTTATTCAGGTCAATATCACAAGGCAAAATCAGAATATCGTTTAGCAGAAAAATTCTATAAGAAATTATTAGACAAAGATAATAGGTTAGGCGATGTGCAATTGAAAATGCAAGCTAATAAACAGCTTTCTGAAGTGCTTGCTGTACAAAATAAATTAGAAGAATCGTATCAATATTTAAAAGCCTACACACAGGCAAAAGATGCAGAAGAAAGAAGAATTACAACAAATACTTTTCTATACTATCAGTCGGAGTTTGAAACTGAACGAAAAGATAACGAGATATTTAAAAATGAAACCGAAATTGCTCTACTTGAAAAAGATAGAAAGTTAAATGAGGCGAAAAGAAATATTTTATGGATCGTTTTAATAGCTGTATTGTTATTATCTGCTGTAGCTATTTATTTAATTTGGCTAAGAGGTAATTTAAAGCGTAAAGCTTTAGCAAAGAAATTAGAAAAGAATCAGAAAGATTTAGAAGAATTTACCAATCAACTTTTAGAGAAAAGTAAAGTACAAGAATCTTTAACACAAGAACTAGCCAAGTTAAAAGAAGAAATAGGAGAGCAGAAGTCTATCGTTAAAATACAAGACTTAACTACTACTCGAATTTTAACATCTGAAGATTGGTATGTGTTCAAAGAAAAGTTTACCAAAGTACATCCTACATTTTTTGTGAAGCTTAAGAATAAAGGTTATAAACTAACAAAGTCAGAAGAGCGTTTATTGGCTATGGAAAAATTGTATTTAGATACAAAGCAAATAGCATCTATGTTAGCAATTTCTGATGATAGTGTTGTTCGAAGCAGATCACGACTACGTAAAAAAGTAAATGCGCCTAAAGGAAGTTCAATTTTAGAATATTTAGAAGCTTCTTAACTTCATTTTAAGTTTTTGTTTATCAATGTGTAAAATAATTTGTCCGCTTTTTGTCCGGATAAATCCTGTCTTTTTTCACAGTTTATTTACTTCCTTTGTATTGTAATAACAGGCTAGTGATATTTTCATTGGTCGGGGGGAGATAAAAACTATTTACTATTAAACATTTTTATATGTTATTTACTAAAAAGAAACAGAGACGATACAAAGTTAGAAGGGCGAAAATCAAATTTTTACTATTACCAATTTTATATAAAGGAAGGTTTTTGTGGCTATCGCGAGTTAAGCTAGAAAAAGCTTTCAATGGATATAAAATGATGATTATAGGAATTGAAAGAGTTTAAATTGAAGGGAGTTTATTTTAAACTTAAGTGTCAAGATATTGTAATTATGTGTTTCTAAATAGAATATTCTTGGCACTTTTTCTTTTATAAAAACTTTCAATTATTAAAGTGTAGTTATTAAGATTTAATACTTAGTAAATAGTCATTTAATGCAGTTTCTTTCCCTAAATTTAATTTCTTTTTTAATCGAAAACGAGTTGATTTAACAGCTTCTAAGCTTGTATTCCTAAGATTCGCAATTTCTGTTCTAGACAATCCGATTTTAACATAAGAACAAATTTCAAGATCTGTTTTTGTAAGTGAAGGATGTGTAGTTTTTAATAGTTTTATGTAGTCTTTATGTAATACAGTTAAATGCTTTTTTAAAAGAATGATTTTTTCTTCTTCAAAATTACTGGATCTTAAATCACTTACGATTTGTTCTAAAGAAATGCTATGATGATCTGGCTTAAGATTAGCTAAATTTTCTTTTCTTTCAAGATCTAAAATTGTTTCGTTTTGTGAAAAACGTGATTCTTTTTCTGTTGGAAATAATTCATTATCCAACTGTTTAATTTCAGTAGACAATTGCATTTCCTTTAAACGAACTTTTTTCTTTCTTAAGTATCTAGTTATGTAGAGTATTGATACACTAATGATTAAAATAGAAATTAAGAGAAATACAGCATACAACTGTTTTTGTAATTTTTGATTTTTAGCTTCAATAACTAATAACTTTTGTTCTTCACTACTAAAAATACTATCCTTTAAGCGTTGTTGTTCTTGTTTGTACAAAATTTCGATCTCTTTAAGTTTTTTGGTGTTTTTTAAGTTGAAAATTTCGTTGTTAATTTCTGTATAGGCAACTACATCTTTTAGAGCTAAATCATACTCATCCATAGCTTTATAAATTTTACTCCGGATAACATATCCTGTATGAAGATTTTGTCTAGATTGTTCTTTATCGGCTAAATCAATAGAATTATTTACGTAACTAAGTGCTTTTTCATACTCTTTTAAACGTAAATATGAACTGGCAATATTTGCCTGTGTACTAATAATAGATCGCTTTTTTTTAATCTTTTTTACGTATTCTAAGTAATTTAAATATATAGTTAAAGCTTCTTGATGATTTCCTTGTGCGCCTAATAAAGTTGCTTTATTACTTAAAGCTTGTTGTTTACCTTCATAATTATTATCTAAATCAAAATATATTATAGCTTTACTAATGACATAAAATGCAGAATCGAGTTTATTTAATCTTTTATAGCTGCCAGACATCATATTGTAGTTATTGCCTAAAGCTTTAATTCTATTCTTTTTGGTATTGATTTCTATCGCTTTTTTAAAGTATTGAATCGATTTTTTATATTCTTTTTGAAATCGATTAACCATAGCGATATTATGGAATAGTGTAGCTATTTCTGAAGAATCGTTAAGTTCGGTGAATATATTTTTAGCAATTAAATAGTTTTCATAAGCAGCAATGTAGTTTGATTTCCTTCTTTGGTATATTCCTAATTGACTTAAGGCTTTTGCTTTTTGTCTTCGTTTATCATAATTTACATTTTTAAGTAATGTATGTATTGCATTATAGTACTCTTTTACTTTATTAAAATCTCTCCTCTTTTGATATTCTGATATTTCTAAAAGTGCTTCTATTTTTAAAGAATCTGTAGCAGCAATTTTAATGTTATGTTCTAATCGTACTAGCGTAGTATCTATCTCTTGTGAATAGAGGAGTAACGATTGGATAAGAAATATGAATACAATAGATTTTCGCATTTTTTTTTAAAGGTTTTTAGTATTGGCAAGTGTGTATGTTTTTTATGCTATAGAATAAATTATAAACGTTAGAAAAAAGAAGATCAGTTTAATATTTAAAACTGATCTTCTAACATAGTCCCTCTACTAATTAAAATCCTTCACCTGGAGCTTCAGGAGAAGAAGCTTGTGCTTTTTTAGGGTTAAGTATTAAATACGTACCTAAAGCAGTTAAAGCTGTGTATTTACCGTAATTACCTAATTTTTCAATGGCTTCTTTACGAGAAATTTTATTTTGTTCTTGATTTTTTTTCATGATTCTTATTAATATATTTTGCTACTATTCTAGAATGATCTTTTTACTAACTTCTGAAGTCTCAGATTGTAACTTAACGATGTAAATTCCAGATGATAAATTGTTTAAATTGATTTTTGAAGTTTGATTTGCTTCAATTGTAGTTGATGTTACTTCTTTTCCTAAAATAGAGTACACTTTTACATTTGCATTAGAAGTAACACCTGTGATTGTAATTTCGCTTTTCGTAGATTTGAAAATAGAAACAGTTTCGTTGTTTATAATCTCATCATCTGTACTTAAAACTTTAGCTGAAGTATGTAAGTAAAATCTTCCAGCACCATTAAGTTTCTCTTCTACTTTTACAGTAAAACCACCTTCAGTTAAATCTGTATAAGTGTTCGTTAATTTATCTTCAAGATATATATTCGAATCAGAAGGTAAATTGTTCATTTCTACAGAAAATACGATTTCTTTTCCTGCTTCAGCAACTACACCCACAGGAACAATAATTTCCTCATAGTTACTTATTGGTAAAGATTGAATTGTGAAATTATCTTCAGTATTTCCTTCAATTAATTTTGAATACACATCAAGATCAGCACCACCAAAGTTACCAACATCGTATCCTGCATCTAAACCTTTTGTTGCAGTTTCACTATATAAAATTCGAGTTGAAACTTTTGTAGCATCTGATGCAATACTTAATTTAATTTCAGTGTTTGAATTAGTAGTAACTAATCTTGTAGATGCTCCACCAGACACATCTAAACCTCTTTGAACTTTATTAAAAGCTACATTTCCTACACCAGTAGTAGTTCTAATAAAAAATCCTTGTCCAGGTGCTAATTTACTTTCAGCATCAGCTAATGTTTGAGCTGTGTATTTATTTTGAGTAGCATCCCAAGTATATACAGCAACGAAAGAAGAATCGAACTTAGCAAAGTTATCTTGTATAAAGTTAGCTCCAGAGTTTTCGTTAATTGGCATATACGCAGTATATGGATTACCAATAGCATTCCATTGATCTGCTGCAACAGTTTCTGTTACGTCACTTGTTTCAATAGTTCCCGTAAAAGAAACACTTCCGTCTGTAGCTCTAGAAATAGCATAACTCTTACCTAATTCAAATGTTAATGTTCCAGAACTTAAATCAGTTGTAGTATAATACACCCATTTTGCTCCATCAGCATTACTATCGTCATAATATGCAATAGCATATCTACTTGGAGAAACAGTATTGTTAATACGAATATCGTTTGCTGCATTTTCAGCAAAATCTTTAATACTTTGTCCGCTAACAGGAGCTGTAATAACATTCCATTGGTTTGCTAATAAACCATTTTGTTGAAATGTAACCTGACCAGAAGCTGAACCTTCTACAATAAAAACACTACTATTACTAGCACTTGCAGTTAAAGCAATTGTTCCACTATTGTTTAAATCACCGTTAACAGTTAAAGCTCCGTTTACATCAACTGTAAGATCAGCTCCAGAATCTATTGTTAAATCATTTACGCTAAGGTTACCCGTATTTAAAATAGGATCGTTAGCTACATCTGGAATAGTAACGTTATTTGAAGTACTTGGAATTGCAGAAGTATTCCAGTTAGAAGTAATACTCCAAAAAGCACTAGAAGCTCCAGTCCAATTTACATCACTAAATAAAGAAGCTCCAGTTGAGTCGTAAGAATCTCCAGTAATTTGTGTTCCAGGATGGTTTGTACAATCTGGAGAATTTGACCCAGATGTTGGTCCACAAGCTGTATAAAATTGATCTAAGAAAGTACCTCCGATTTCAAAAGAAACATTAGGATCTTTAGTTACGTCGTTATATTTTATTTTGATGCTGTATAAATGCGTAGGAGTACTAGTAACATTACTAGCCACACCAGAAACATTAAATGCATTAATACTAGCATTTTGTTGAAATGATGTAGATACTCTTGAGCTAATGTTATCATTTACAATAAATAAATTATAAGCTTCTAAAAATCCACCTCCGAAGCTAGTATCTAAAATACAACCAGTTGGAGTTTCCATTGAGAAATTACCACTAGCATGTACATTTTCACCAAAAGCTTCTGTATTGTAATTGAAGTAAAGCTGACCAGAACCAACTATGAAATCGGTATCTGAAGCTATATAAATATCTGCTTCATAATAATCATCTACACCATCATTTGTATTTCTTGCATTTACAAAAGTGAATGAAATGTTCTGTGCATAAGTATTGTAACTTATAAGACAGATTAAGAAAAGTAATAATTTTTTCATTTTAATATGGGTTATTTTAATACTAAGTTGATTTTATAATTTTTGAATGTTTATAATCTTCATAGACATTCCGTTGAATGATTTTTCTATTTTAACTCTAGTCAACCAAAAGAAATTTCCATGGTATCGTATTGGTAGATAAGTGAATTTTTTTGCCTCTTGTCGTACTTTAAATCTTTTGTTTTTAAATAATTGCATACTTCTAATTTTTAAAAATGAGTTCCTTTTCCTATGTTCATATTTAAAATATTTGTGATATCTGTATTCTGGATTTGCCCATTCATATCGTTATCTTCTCTTAAATAGCCAGAGTTTCCAAGTGTTTGAATGATCAGATTTATATCTGAAACTTGTACTTGTCCGTTTTCATCATTATCTCCAGAAACCATCGCGTAAATGTTATCGCCACCATTTTGATAAACCAGGTTTAAAGCACTATTGTTACCAGATACATTTGTAGGGTTTGTAAAATCTACATTTGTATTAGTTTGCGATAAGCTAATAGCACTAGCTGTAATAACAGTTAAGTGATTTCTATGCGTAATTGAAACATCGTAATCTCCAGCATTGTCAGGGAAAAATAGGGTAGTGGAGTTACGTATTGGGTCTAATATTTCTCCATTTCTTAAAACAAGAAAAGAACTAGAGTTTTTAATTATGGTATTATCTGATTTGTCTCTTAATTCAATTTGAATCCAATCAACAACTGCTTTTTCACCAGTTACATCAAAAAGAGATGCATCACATTTGATTTCAGTGTTGTATGGACTCGTAGTTGGAATGAGGTCTTGAGATCTTAAATCGTCTCTCATTAAGTTTTCTTCTCCAGTAACAGGAAGTGTCATTGGACCTTCTAAATATACCTTAGCAGTAAACTCAATAGCGCAAGCATTTAAAATATCATCAAAACTTGTGAAATTTCCACTATCAGCATAAAATGAAGTAAAATCTGGTTTTGTTCCGTACAAAGCATAGTTCACTAATCCACAAACATTTGTAGTATTAGGAATGTATAACGACCAGTAACTTACATTTACGTTTTTAAGCGAAGTAAGATTTACACTTTGTAAGTTGTTTTCCGCTAGATAAATATCAACAGCATCAGCATCAGCAGCATTTACAGAAGTTAAATTCTGTAAACCATCAACATTCAATAATCCGTTATTCGCAATATTAAAACGATCGATGTTTGTTAAAGATTCGAATCCGTTTAAAGAAGTCAAAGCAGTATTATTATTGATAACCAAAGTACCGATTGTTGTTATGCTTGGAAAGCCAACCATGTTACTAAGACCAGTATTTGTAAGCGTAAGTTTATTTAAAGTTGTAAGATTTGTAAGACCAGCTACAGAAGTAAATCCGCTACAATCTTTGATATATAGATTATCAAAATTTTGAAAATCATTTAATCCATTAAAAGATGAAAAAGAATTACAAGCATTAACACTTAAGTTATCTGTAGCATTTGCTTTTAAACCTGTAAAAGAAGTAAAGTTGTTACATGAATCTATAGTAATACTAAGAATGTTAGTAGCATTGTTAAGTCCTGTGAAATTTGTAAAATCACTAGAATCTTCTATTTGAATATTGTTGAAAGAGATTACATTATTTAATCCAGTAAAATCGGTTAACGAATTACAAGTATCAACAGAAATATTGTTTATAGAAGTTATGTTTTCTGCTCCTGTAAAATCTTCAATTATTAAATTTTTTAAAGAGAAACTAGTGTCAATAGCATCTAAAGAAGATATACCATTTAAAGAAGTTAAAGCTGTACAGTTTTCTATTTCAAAAGTTGAAACTTGTTCTAAATTACTTAACCCGTTTAAATTTATAACTGTTGAAAGTCCGCTTATTTTTAATCTAGTCAGATTTGTAACGTTTGGAAAAAAACTAAAGCTTGCTAAAGAAGATAAGTTTGTAAGAAATAGTTGATCTATAGTACTAATATTTTCAATTCCTTGTAATGAAGTAATATTGCTACTATTTTGAATTGTCAAGTTAGTAACTGTATTTAAGGAATTTAAATCATTAAGATTTAAAAGATTTGTTTCTGTTATAGATATGCTCTTTGCAGTAACAATATTATGTAAACCTTGAAGTGTAGATAAATTATTAAACCCTATAGTAATATTGAAATTTACATTTTCAAAATGGCTGAATGCACTTAAATTACTAAGACTATTATTATTACTTATAGTTAAAGAGTTTCCTATTGTTGTAACATTATCTAATCCTGAAAGTGTATTAAGAATATCATTACCTGAAATAGATAAACCATTACCTACAGTTTTTAAATTACTTAATTTAGATGTATCAGTTAATAGATCATTGTTGTTAATAGACAAAGAACCTCCTGTACTTTCAATACCAGCAAGTCCATTAAGGTTAGTTAATTTGGTACTTGATATTGATAATATATTTGTAACTGTTTTTATTTTGTTATTTAAAGCAGATACATCTGTAATATTATTTCCTGATATTACTAAATTTCCTGTAATAGTTTCGCAATTAGGATAATTAGCAATAAAGTCATTAATATCTGACTGAGATGTTAAGTACACAGAACCTGATGGACATTGTGCATTTACTGTTACGTTTAAAAAACATAATAGTAAAAATAAAAATGGTAGAACTCTTTTATACATCATCATACTAAATCTAATATTGGGTTGTTTGAATTGTTTGTTTAGAATTAAACTTGTTTACTTTTTCCTAAATTTTTAAGTACTAGATTCGAATTTTGGATCTGTTTATTCATATCTACATCATTTTTTTTGTAACCTGAAATTTCAATTTGTGAAATGGTAACGTTTATATCTGCATATTGGATTTTCGGGTTATTATTAATATTTCTAACTGGCATTGAATAAAAACCATCGCCCATGTTTTCTAAAGCAGAGTCCCCACCCTTTACGTTCACGGTCGAAGTAAAACCTAATGAAACCCCCATTTCATTCAGACATGATACCGTTTTGTAAGCTATAGTTAAGTAATTAATATGGGCGATAGAAACATAATAATTCCCTATCCAAGAATTTTCCGAAACAAGAGAAGTATTTGTAATACTTCTGTTCTTAAATAAAATTGATTTTTGAAATAAAATTTTACAACTTTCATTATCATTCGAAACATTTAATAATGGCTCAAAGTTTAGAAGAGGTACATTAGTATATCGTTTACTTATAACAATATTTATAAGAACGAATAAAATACTAAGTATGTAATTTTTTAATTTCATGTTATGTTCAACTATTTTGTTTTAAACATGGTGCAATAGTATTTGAAATTTTTAGTTTGAAAAAGAAAATAGGGGGTGCAAAAAGGGGTGCTAAATACTTAAGTAATTAATTATGAGTGTTTTATTTTTTTGTTACTGAACCTTTTGATGAACCCTAATTATGTGCTTTTTTTCAATTAAAGTATTTGTGTAGAATTCATAATAAAAACATTTTAAGTAAGATTTTACTTTCTTTTGAGTCTGAAATGAGAAGGTTTTAGAGTTTTAAAATTTGTTTTTACGTAGTAAAGAGATGTATTTTAAGAAATACAAAAACAATTTTTTAAAACAGTTTGATTTGGTGAAAAATTATTACGATTAAAATTGAAAATTAGATCATTTTGAAAAGTAACTATTCCTAGTTTTTTTATTACAAAAACAACAAGAGATAATGTAAATTTATAATTTACATTATCTCTTGTTGTTTACTTTTCTTTTTAGAATTGTTCTTTTTTATCAATTCAGTAATCTATTTTGAATTTATCTTAGTTACAATTTCCAGCTTGTATATCTGAAATTGTTGGATTATTAGCATTATTGCATACATGATATGATGTATCGATAGATCCGTTAATTATCAAATTTGATAAGGCACAAAAGTTTTGTAGATTAATGTTACCACCATTTCCTTGTCCGTTGCACGAGCCATAAGTTCCAATTCCTATCCAATTTACACTGGTTAAGTTTTCTAAACCATCTAAAGTTGTTAACGCATTATTATCTCTTATAAAGAGAGCATTTAAGGTTGTTAGATTAGTTAAAGTAGTTAGGTTTGTTAAATTGCTATTACTTTCTAACACTAAATATCCAGCCTTTTTTAAATTTTCTAAACCTGTTAATGCAATTAATGAATTGTTTTTCTTTAGATTGATACTACTGATTGTTACGGAACTGTTAGACAAAATAGTATCCATACCTTCTAATGAAATTAACGATGGACAATTTTCAATTTTAATATCAAAGTATGAATTAAAACTAGTTAAACCTTCAATGTTTTTAAATGATGAACAATCTTGAACATCAATTGAGTTAACAGATTGTAAGTTATCTAACCCAATAAAATTTTGAAGTAGTGGATTTCTTAACAAGTAGAAATCATAATCAATATTAACTAAATTAGATAAACCATTTAGCGTAGTTAATACATCACAATTATAAATAGCTAAAGATTGTATATCAGATATACTTTGCAGTCCATTAAGTGATGTAATAGTATCGTCGCTTAAATATAAATTGCCTGAAACAGATAAGTTTTCCAATCCTTCTAAAGAAGGTAACCCAGTACTTAAAAGATTAAAATTTTGTACTTTTTGTAAACTTGATAAAGGTTGTAAACTATTTAAAACTGCTCTAGCGCTGTTGTCTTCATGAATTGTTAAATCACCTTGAATTTCAGAATATCCAAAAAGTCCAAAGAAGTCTAATTCTTGTTGATTTTTAATCGTAACATTTCCTACATAAATTCCTCCAGTAGTATTTTCACATGAAGAGATAGTTCCTAGATCTGTAATTGAAGTTGAACTTAAATTTAAAAGTATTTCATTTGTTATGTTATTTGTATTCAAGTCAAAAACAATCATTGCATAATTAGCAGAATTACAATACAATAAATTTGTGTTTATTATTCCGTCAGTAATGTAGACTGAATTGTTAAAGTCAAAAGAATCTGAATTTTGATTATATATTACAGCATAACCATTCGTCATAGGATTTCCAGAACAATCTTTTATAGTTGCCTTTAAGGTTGCATTTGATAATTCTGATGATAATGAAGGAATTATTATTTGTACTGAGGTATCTGAATTATATGGCCCTACAGATTGTGAGTGTATTATTTCTGAGGCACAAGTATCATTTCCATAAATATCAATAGTTACTTGTTCGTTTTTAGGAAATAAACCACATTCTTCTCCAACATCATTTGTATATCCAGAGTAGATTAGTTGTCCAGTTAATTCCCTAGTAATTTCAAAATAGTGATTTGCAATAGGATTTATTGAATTTAGTGTTGTATTCTCATGTTGTACTGTAAAACACACATTGATATCATCGATAGGAACGTCACAATTCCACCATGTAAAATGAGAAACTTCAGCTATATATTCGTTTCCTACTTTAGTTGCGATTCCTTCTTCTTTCCAATAACCTACTTCTTCATCAAAATACCATAAAGGTATCTCAGTAGGAGGGTTTGGTGTACTTGTCGATACAGGAAACTTTAACACAGCAGGAGATGTTTCAGCAATATTTAATTCTTCTCCACTTGGAGAATATAAGTTTATCGCCAACATTCCATAAGTTTCCATTGCAGAGGCAGAACCATTTTCGCGTTGTCCAAATAACATACCTGGCATTTGAGTAAACGTTGATTCTTGATTAGGTGCCACATAATGAACAGAAACATTAACTTTTCCGTTATATGAATTACCATTTGAATCAATAAAATCACCTCCGAAGGTTACACTTGAACCATTTGATAAACTAACTTCTGCTGAATTACCAGAAGAAAAATCACCAACTATATTTTTTTTCAGTAAAGTAATTTGAACATCATTAGTACTATTAGTCTTTGGAACCAAGGCTCTGCTGGCTTGAATGTATCCATCTTTTGAAGCTTTTATAAAAGCAAAATTCTCATGAACAGAAACATTTGAGAATGTAAAAATTCCGTTATGATCTGTATAAGTACTTTCATTACCTATGGTTATTAAAACGTCTTTAATATTTTGGCCATTTTTGTCAACTACGTGTCCAAAGAAATTTGAAGTAATGCTAGCCCCAAAGTTAACAAGTGCAAATTCTTCATTTGTAACACTCTGATTGATTGATTCTACTGTAAAATCGTCATCTTTTTTACAGGATAATACGAGTATAAAAGCAACTAAAATTAACGTGATTTTTTTCATGTTTTGGGGATTAAGAATTATTAATTACAGTTACCAGATTGTATATCAGTAACTGATGGATTATTAGCATTGAATGTGTTATATAATGTGCCGTATGTTCCATTAATAAATAAATTAGACAACGCACAGAAGTCAGTAAGAGTTGAGTTCTGACTAAAACTTAAGTCTCCACAAGAGATTAAATTTTCTAAACCATCTAGAGTAGTAATATCAGAGTTAAAAGAAGCTATGCCACCAACTGAAGTTAAATTATTTAATCCCGAAAAAGAAGATATATTATGGGCACCAAATAAGATAAATTCATCTCCAACAGAAGTTAGGTTGTCTAATCCTGAAAAAGAAGTGATATATGTTCCTATAAAATTAAGACTTCCATGTATGGTTGTTAAATTGGTAAGATTTGTAATTGAAGTTAAGTTATCATTTCCAATAAAATTTAAATTTCCACCTAACGATGTTATATTATCTAGTCCAGATGTACTTGTTAAACTATCATTACCTCTTAACTCAATACTTCCTGAAAAATTTGTGATGTTTTCTAAGCCATCAAGCGTAATCAAACCATCACAATCATAAATATAAATATCACCCAAAATTGATAGATTGTTCAATCCTGTAAGTGATGTTGCAGAGATATGATGAATATTCAAATTTTCAATAGTATTTAATGAATTTAGCCCTGATAAGTCTGAAATATCATTAGTAAAACTACTTTTACCAATATTTAAATCTCCATTTATTTGACTATAACCTAATAGAGCAAATACATTAATAGCATTTTGATTTTCTAATGTAACATCTCCTTCATAAGTTCCTCCAATTATATTTCCACAACTGTTTAACGTTCCTAAATCAGTTATTCCAGGTTGTAATGTTATGGATGTTGCATTAGTTGATTGATTGGTATCTAAATCAAAAACGATGAAATTATAAGCATTAGCGCCACAATATGAAAAGTTATAATCAATAGTTCCTGAAGATATTGGAATGATAGTTTGCTCTGAAAAATCCAATGTATCTTCTTTGTACAGTAACATGTATCCGTTTGTTATTGGATTGTTAGTACAATTTGACACTGTACCGGAAATTTGAGATACGGATATTGTATTTGATAGGTTTGGTACTGAAACTGTTATGGAAGTGTCTGAATTATATGGACCATAAACTTGTGAATGCAATATTTGATCTTGACAACCATTTGTTGAGCCATAGATACTAATAGTTACTTCTTCGTGTTTAGGAAATATACCGCATTCTTCACCAGCATCATTTGTATATCCAGAATAGATTAGTTGTCCAGTTGTGTTTCGTCTAATTTCAAAAAAGTTATTAGCAATAGGATGTGTAGAATTTCCCACAGTATTTTCATATTGTAACGTAAAACACATATTGATATCATCGATTGGGATGTCGCAATTCCACCATGTAAAGTGTGTTACTTCAGCTACATATTCATTTCCTATTCTAGTAGCAGTACCTTCTTCTTTCCAATAACCAACTTCTTCATCAAAATACCATAATGGAATCTCAACTGGTGCATTTGGTGTACTTGTTGATATTGGAAATTTTAATGTAGCTGGGGATGTTTCAGCAATATTTAATTCTTCTCCAGTTAATGAATATAAGTTTACAGCTAGCATTCCATAGGTTTCCATTGCTGAAGTAGCACCATTTTCACGTTGTCCGAATAACATTCCAGGCATTTCAGTAAATGTTGATTCTTGATTTGGTTCTAAGTAATGAACAGAAACGTTTACTTCTCCGTTATATGGATTTCCATTTGAATCTATAAAATCGCCTCCAAAGGTTATACTTGAACCATTTACTAGATTTAATTCTGATGGATTTTCTGAAGAAATATTACTCACTATATTTTTTTCGAGTAAGGTAATTTGTACATCATTTGTACTATTTGAATTTGGAACTAAGGCTCTGCTGGCTTGAATATATCCATCTTTTGAAACTTTTATTAAGGCAAAGTTTTCATAAACAGTAGCATTGTTGAAAGTGAAAATTCCGTTATGATCTGTGTAAGTACTTTCATTACCAATGGTTATTAAAACGTCTTTGATATTTTGACCATCTTTATTAATTACTCGTCCAAAAAAGTTTGAAGTAATGATAGCCCCAAAATTGGCTATTGCAAATTCTTCATTTGTAATATTCTGATTGATTGATTCTACAGTAAAATCGTCATCTTTTTTACAGGATAATACGAGTATAAAAGAAACCAAAATTAACGTAATTTTTTTCATGTTTTGGGGATGTTTAGTTTAGATTTTATGTGTAATTAAAAAACTAATACCAATTGACCACTCTTTTATTGAATGTCAATTGGCATTAATTTTACAGGAATGAAGACAATTTAAAATTGTTCTCCTTTTCCAATATTCGGATTAAGTAAGTTATTGATATCAATATTCTGTACTTGTCCGTTCATATCTAAATCGGCTTTATTATATCCAGAAACTCCTAATAATTGAATAATTGCATTGGTATCGATATTCTGAATCTGTCCATTTTCATCAAAATCTCCAGAAAGTATTGCAAAAATTCCACTTCCCATATCAACTAGAGCATTGGTTCCTCCTAAAACCATATTTGTATCAGACGATAAGTCTAAAGAAGTTAAATTAGAAGATAAGCTTATTGGAGATGAGGTCATAATACTCAAATGATTCCTGTGTTTTATAACGATATAATAATTATCTGATGGAACATCGAAACTAAGTGGAGTATTACTGTCTGTAACATCAACAATATCTCCATCTCGTTGTAAAACTCCAGATTTTTGATCAATAACAATACTTGTGTCATCAGCATCTCTAAGTTCTACCCAAATCCAATCTACCATTGAATTAGAACCTGCATCATCTTCTTTAATAGCATCAGAAATAGTAGCGCCATCACTGTATGGTGTTGTAGAACCGTAAACACCTCCTAAAACACGTAAATCATCACGCATTAAGCTTTCTTCTCCCGTATTAGGATTTAGAAAAGCACCTTGTAAGTATACCTTTAATGCTAGTTGGATATCTCCACAATTTGTATCGCTATAACTGGTTCCATTGTCTTTATCAAACCACCAAGTAGTACTATATGAAGCATCATCAACTAGAACGCAGCTTAATAAATTTCCTCTAAGATGAATGTTTTCAATAGTAGTGTTATTACCACTCTTAAGATTTAAATAGGTTAGTTTGTTACCTGATAAGTTTAATTCTTTTAATGCAGTATTACTAGATAAATCAAGAGCAGTTAAGTTATTTCCTGCCATTCTTAATTCATATAACAAACTGTTCTTACTAAGATCTATAGTTGTAAAGCTATTATTACCGATATGTGCTGTTTCAAGTAATGTATTATTGGATAAATCAAGAGTCGATATTCCTGCATTATATGAAAGACGCAGATCAACTAATGCTGTATTTTTAGAAAGATCTATTGACGTTAGCGACATAGCATCTAATCTTAAATACTCTAATAAAGTTAAGTTAGTAAGATCTATACTTGTAGCACTATTATTTCCAACATCTAAAGAAGTAAGTCCTACGAAATCTTCAATTCCTGTAAAATCTGTGATAGATAAATTAGTTACATTTAACGTTGTAACTTCTTCAATTAATATAGTTGGAACCTGTCCATCATTTGAAATATCATCATAACCTAATCCTTCTAAGGCAGCTTCAAAATTAGTGTCTGGAATAGTAGTATAACGACAGTAACCATCGGTAAAACTTGTAGTACCATCAATATCTGTCCAATTTGTTTTACTGTATGTGGCATCGTCTACAATAATACAAGTTAAGTTAAGGTTGTCTTCAGCTCTAAAAGTAGTTACATTCGTATTGTTTCCGTTTTTCACATTTAAGTAACTTAAATTGGCATCATGTGCATATAAATTTTTCAAAATTATTTGCTTACTTAAATCTAAAGATGTTATACCTGTATCATTTACACGTAATGTTTCAATATTTGGATTATTACTCAAATCCAATTCGGTAATATTTGTGTTATCAACACGTAGTACTCGTAACACAGGATTATTAGAGAAATCAATAGTACTAATTTGTGTACCGTAGCATTCTACTGTTTCTAAATCAGGATGAACGCTGAAATCAAAAGAAGTAATATTCGTAGAATACCCCTTAAATTCGACCAGTTTTGTATTCTGACTAATATTTAAACTTGTTAATCCACCATTACCATTTACTAATAATTTACGTAGCGAAGTGTTCTTAGTAAGATCTAATGCGGTTAAGTTACTCCCCGCTAAGTTTAAAATTTCTAAAGCTGTATTTTTAGACAGATCAATTGAATTGATAGAGTTACTATCAGCAGTTAACGTTTTTAGAAGTGTATTCTTAGTTACATCTATAGCTGTTAAGTGATTCAATCTACAGTTAAGAGATGTTAAAGCTATAAAATCTTCAATTCCTGTTAAATCATAGATTCCTTTATTAGGTAGTGCTAAACTTGTTACTACTTCAATTAAAGCAGTAGGTACTTGTCCGTCACCAGAAATATCGTCATAACCTAAAGCTTCTAACTCTGTTTCAAAATTAGCATCAGGAATTTGTGTGTAACGACAACCTGTACTACTAAAATTAGCAGTGTCATCTATTCCCAACCAATTTGTTGTACTATAAGCAGTATCGTCAACATTAATACAGGTTAAATTAGTATTTCCAGTTGCAATAAAATCAGTAACATTAGCATTGTTACCATTTTTTACATTTAAACTAGATAAATTGTTGTTGTTTACTGTAATTGAAACTAGTTCTGTCTGATTGCTAAGATCTAAATCTGTAATAGAATTGTCTTGACACCAGAAAGATGTAAGCGCTGTATTTTTAGTAACATCAATTGCTGTTAAACTGTTACTACCACAACGTAAATCCAATAAAGCTGTGTTTAAGGATACATCTAAACTCGTAAGATTATTATTGTTACACTCTAAATAAGTTAATGCTGTGTTTTTTGAAACATCTAATGTAGATAAATCATTAAAAGAACAAACTAATATATCTAAATTTGGACTGTTACTTACGTTTAAGGTAGTAATAGGAGTGAACTTGGTAATTACTGAAGTTAAATTTGGATTGTTTGATAAATCTAAACTTGTAAACGAATTACTAGCACAATTCAATGTTTTTAAAGCTATAAAATCTTCAATTCCCGTAATATCAGCAATAGATTTGGCAACGATAGTTAAATCTTCAACAGTTTCTATTAAAGGAGTTGGTACTTGTCCATCACCAGAAATATCATCATAACCTAATGATTCTAAAGTAGCTTCAAAATTTGCATCAGGAACAGTTGTATAGTTACAATAAGTATCGCTAAAACTCGTAGTATCATCTACATCTGTCCAATTTGTGGTACTATAAGATGCATCATCTACTAAAACACAATTTAAACTTGGGTTATTTTCTATTCTAAAAGTAGTAACATTCGAGTTATTTCCATTCTTTACATTTAGTGAACTTAAACTAGTGTCGTGTCCCCACAACTGTTTAAATGTTATATTATTACTTAAATCTAGGCTAGCAATTCCTGTATTATTAATACGTAATGTTTCTAGTTTCGTATTATAGCTTAAATCTAAGACAGTAACATTTGTTTCATCTACACGTAGTGATCTTAATTCCGGATTGTTTGAAAGATCTATTGTAGATAAAGAGGTTCTGTAAGCTGAAAGTATTCTAAGCTCTGTATGAATACTTAAATCCAAAGTTGCTACACCAGAACTATATGTGTATAATTCTCTTAATTCAAGATTATTACTAAGATCTAAACTTGTTAAACCTCCATTTCCTTGTACCCAAAGGTCTCTAAGGTCTGGGTTGTTAGATAAATCTAGTGAAGTAATACTATTAGAACCAATATTTAAATTCCTTAACAAAATATTTTTAGAGACATCAATTGATGGTAAACTATTGTTATTAATGTATAAGTGTTCTAATACAACATTTTGACTCATGTCTAATGTAGTAAAATTATTACCCCTTGCGTTTAATGTAACCAATGCAGTAAAATCTTCAATTCCCGTTAATTCGTTAATTCCAAGATCGTTTACAGTTAATGAAGTTACTGTTTCAATTAAAGCTGTAGGTACTTGTCCGTCTCCAGAAATATCATCATATCCTAAAGTTTCTAATCTTGTTTCAAAAGTTGCGTCTGGAATAGCAGTATAACGACAATAGTTATTATTAAAACTAGCTGTTCCATCAATGTTTGTCCAATTTGTTGTACTCCAAGTTGCATCATCTACTAAAATACAAGTCAGTGAAGAGTTTCCTGTAGCAATAAAATCAGAATTAGGCATGTTGGTATTATTACCATTTTTAAGATTTAAATAGGTAAGGTTGTTATTCTCACACTCTAATCGAACTAATGCAGGATTGTTTGAAACATCTAAAGAAGTAAAATTATTATCTGCGATTCTAAGTTGTATTAAAGCTGGTAAATTAGAAACATCAATTGAGTTGAAGTTTACACGTTCAATTACAATTGTTTCTAATAACGGATTTTGAGAAACATCTAATCCAGTTAAAGCGGTATCTTGAAAAAATAGACTTTTTACGTTTGGATTATTACTAATATCGATACTTGTTAAGTTTGAACAAGCTCTTAAGTTAATCGTTTCTAAAAGAGGATTACTAGCTACATTTACGGTAGTAAATAAATTATCTCTTAAGTTGATAAATGTTAAATCAGGATTCTGACTTAGATCAATTGTAGATAATTGATTATACCTTCCTTCAATACTAATTAATTTTGAGATTGAACCTAAATTTAAAGTTGTAATATTATTGTTGTCGAAATTTAAATTCTGAAGATTAACATTACTACTTAAATCTAAACTTGTTAATACATTCGTTTCTACATTCAAATCTGTAAGTGCAGTGAAATCCTGAATACCTGTTAAATCAGCAATATTTTGGTTACTCACGTCTAACGAGGTAACAACTTTAATCAATGTTGTTGGTACTTGTCCATCATTTGCAATATCATCATAACCTAAAGTATTTAATGTAGCTTCAAAATTGGCGTCTGTAACAGTAGTGTATTCGCAATAAGATTCACTAAAAGTCATACCAGAATCAATATTTGTCCAGTTTGTAGTACTATAATTTGAATCATCTACAATTACACAACTCAAGTTAGGAGTGTTATCTGCATGGAATTGGGTAACGTTGGTGTTGTTTCCATTTCTTACATTTAAATACTCAATATTCGTGTTATTTGCATAAACTTGAATAAGTTTAGATTGATGACTTAAATCTAAAGTTGTGATATTAGTACTGCTCGCTCTTAAAATTCTTAATTCTATATTATTAGTTAGATCAAGTGATGTGATACCTGTGTTATGAACCTGTAACTGATCTAAAACTGTAAGATTTGAAACATTAAGGCTCGTTAAATTATTATTATTGTAAAGTTGAACATTTGTTAGAAGTGGATTGTTACTGAAGTCATAACTAGTAATATCTGTGTTGTAAGCATTTAATGAGTTTAAATTTGGATTATTACTAATATTTAAAACTGTAATATCATTATATAAAATATCTAATCGTTTTAACAAAGTATTATTAGAAACATCTATAGAAGTTAATTCATTAGCACCAATAATTAGCTTTTCTAATTTAGTGTTTTTTGATAAATCGATACTAGTGATATTATTGGCATTTGCTGTCAACTCTATCAATTCTGTATTTAAGCTAACATTAAGTGTTGTAAGACTATTTGATTGACAACTCAATGTTTCTAAAGCTATAAAATCTTCAATACCTGTTAAATTCGAAATATTTTTATTTGCTACACTTAAGGAAGTTATATTTTCAATAAAACTTGTTGGTACTTGACCATCACCCGAAATATCATCATAACCCAAGCTTTCTAATTCAGCTTCAAAGTTTGCATCAGGAATAGTAGTGTAATCACAGTACAATTGATTAAACGATGATGCAACATCTATATCTGTCCAGTTTGAAGTACTATATGTTACGTCATCTACTAGAATACAAGGCACAGGTGAACCAGCAGTTTCAAATGTTATAATATTTGTATTAGCACCATTTTTAATGTTTAAACTTGTAAGTGTTGTAATGTTTTCTGCAAGTAAATATTTTAAAGCTGTATTATTTGATAAATCTAATTCAATCAAATTGGTATTATCAATTTCTAAACCTGTCAGATTAATATTTGTACTTAAATCTAATGTTGTAATGTCAGAACCTTCTAAATCTAATGAAGTTAAGTTAGTGTTTGCACTTGTATCTAATGTAGTAAGACTACAATCTGTACACATAAATTGAGTTAAAGCTGTGTTATTAGAAATATCAAGTGAAGTTCCAGAGTATTGTATTCTAAAATCTTCTAGTGCCAAGTTTTTACTAACATCTATGGAAGAAAAATTATTATTTCCTTGCCTGATCCAAAGTACTTTTAAAGCGGTATTATTAGTTAAGTTAATGCTTGTTAAATCATTTTGATTTGCTTTTAATTCTTCAAGAGCGGTAAAATCTTCAATACCAGTTAAATCTGTTACACCTTTACTACTAATATTTAATACTGTAAGCGTTTCAATTAAAGAAGTTGGTACTCGTCCGTCACCAGAAATATCATCGTATCCTTGAGATTCTAATACTGCTTCAAAAGCAGCATCAGGAATTGTTGTATAGTTACAGTTCGTTTCACTAAATCGTGTAGTTGACTCAATATTAGTCCAGTTAGTTGTACTATAAGCTAAATCATCTACAAGTACACATAATATAGGCGTACCTATAATATCAAATGCGCTAATATTTGTATTGTTTCCGTTTTTGATATTCAATGTTGTTAGCGTTGTAATATCTTGTGCATACAAATATTTAAATGAAGTATTCTTTGATAAATCTAACGCTACTAAACTTGTGTTTTCTAGTTCTAGAATTTCTAAGTTAGTATTTGTGCTTAGATCAAGTGAAGTAACTGGAGTATCTTCAAGATCTAAATGTCTAAGGTTTGGATTACCACTAGTATTCAAAGTTGTAAATGTACAGTCTACACAAGCAAAGCGATCTAAGGCAGTAAGGTTAGAAATATCGATAGCACTAGTTAAAGATCGAATTTGAAGATCTTCTAATACTGGATTATTACTTACGTCAATAGAACCAAGAGAAGAACTACTTGTCATTTGAAACAATTTTAAAGCAGTGTTATTAGATAAGTCAACCGAAGTAATATTATTTCCGTTAGCTTTTAATTCTTCAAGTGCAGTAAAATCTTCAATACCAGTTAAATCTGTAATGCCTTGTCCAGCTAATTGTAATTCAGTTACTACTTCAATTAAAGGAGTTGGAACCTGTCCATCACCAGAAATATCATCATATCCTAGTGCTTCTAATCGAGCTTCAAAATTAGCATCTGGAATTGCTGTATAAGTTGCTTGATTTATAGTTACTGTTCCTAAATCTAACACACATGAACCATTGTTGAACGTAGCTTTTAAGTCGTAAGAGCCTACTCCAAGATTTGTAATTTCACCTGTAAGAGCATCGTCATTAAATACATAAGGATACGTAGAACCGCCATCAATACTGAATTTAATTTCAGATCGAGTCGCTTCATCATTAAAATTCACTTTTATAGTTCCGTTATTTTGACTAATGAATGTTCCTGTAACTTCAGTTATAGATGCTGTTGGAGTAATAGTACTTGCTAATGGTACAAAATGTACAGCTCCTGAATTTGAAGGGCTGTCGTCTTCATTTTGTCCTATCAATAGGTTAGGATAAGAAACAACTACAGCTCTGTTAGAAAATTCATCCCAACCAGAACCTGTCGTTAACTTTCCTATTTGCGTCCAATTGTTGGTTCCGTCATCTTTAAAAATATAAACTGCATCTCCATTGGTATTACCAGAACCCCAAGTTCCTACATATAGAAATCCATTTTCTAAAGCTACCGCACTTCCAAAACGCTGATCTGTAAAACTATCTTTATCATCATTTTGAATCATTACTCGATTTTCTTCTAAATAATCTCCATTGCTATCTGCTTTATATACATAAACCCTACCTTGATCAGCTTCTGTAGTACTGGACACTTCAAAATTCATGGCACCTATCGCTAAATAATCACCTTCTACATCCATCTCCCAACCGAAGGATTCCGAAGTTTCTGTTCCTCTTAATCTATGAGTACGTGACCAAGTTCCATCATTGGCTTGATCCCAAATTTGAACAGATCCCGCTGAAAATCTTCCTACTGAAGAATAGTCGTAAGGTCCTCCTACATAAGCACGACCGTCTTCTAGAACTACAGTTTCACCAAATCGAGCACCATCATATCCTGATTGTACTTGAGGCTCTAACTTTGTTTCGGTATATGTAAATGTATTTGTACCGTCATTTTCAAATAAATATGCACATCCTCCTGTACATCCTTTACGAGCTCCAATAAGGATTAAATCACCTTCAATAGCAACCGAAGTTCCAAAGCGATTGTCTGTAGCTCCATCACTAGGCTCAAAACGTGCTACTTGAGTCCATGTATTTACGCCATTATATTCAAATAAATAGGCTGCTCCGGTATCTACATCATTAGTATCTAATTGCGAACGTGCTCCAACAACTAAATAGTTTCCTTCTAGAGCTACATCTGAACCAAAATTATCACCTGTAAAACTATCACTAGCAGTTATAATAGCTTGTTGTGTCCAGTTTCCTGAACCATCGTTTATGAAGATATAAACTTTACCTGCTGCTTCAGCATTACTTCGTGAAGATACAGCTGCAATATTACCGTCTATTGCAACGCGTTCTCCAAATCTATAGTTTGAAGTAGCATCAGTTGCTTTAAATTTTGTTGCTCCAACACTAGTTGTTGTTACTGTACCTGAAAATTTAGTTTCGTCAAAAAGACATGTATTTTGACTATAACTAAATAGAGTTAATAACATTGTAATAAAAAGTATTCTTTTCTTCATGATTGCTTTACTGGGTTTGAATTCAAACATGATGCAATACTATTCTATTTTTGAGTTAGTGCAAAGAAATGAAAGGGTGCAAATAAGGGTGCAAAAAATGATTTCTCCTATTTTATAAGGGTTGTAGCGTTGTTTTTTTGCAACCTTAGATGGGGCTTAAAATGTTGGAAAAAGAAGGTTTTTTAAGATTTAAAGTGATTTGATATAATCATCAAGAGAATCTTTGGCTGTTAAGTTTAATTTCTTTTTTAATCTAAATCGAGTTGATTTTATAGCGTCAAGACTCGTTTTTCTTAAGTTGGAAATTTCTTTTCGAGAAAGTCCTATTTTAATAAAAGAACAAACCTCAATATCTGTTTTTGTAAGGTTAGGATGTAGATTTTTTAAGTTTTTCAAAAAATCATAATTCAAAGTTTCGATATTTTGTTTTAGAACTACAATTTTAGAATCTTCTATTTTATCGGCTTTTAAATCGGCTATTATACTTTTAAGAGTAACACCTTCTTCTTCATGAGAAAGTTTAGATAAATTTTCAGCAAGCTTTTCTTTAGATCTGAGATGAATTATGGTTTCAGTCAATAATTCATTTACTTCTTGTTTTTTGCTAGTAACCTCTGTATTTAAATCATTAATTTCATTAAATAATTGATCTTGTTTAATCTTATTTTTCTTTTTTATTTTTAAATACAACAGATATCCTAAATATAAAGTGAGTAAACCAACGATAGATATAATTATTAAACTAGCTAAATACAATTGTTTTTGAATTTCTTCTTTTTCTAATTGTAATTCTATCCTTCTTCTTTCTTCTGCATTAACTATGCTATCTGTTATTCGTACTTTTTCAAAAGAATGCGTCATTTCAATTTCTTTAAATTTTTTCGCATTATTTATACCGTTAATTTCCTTTTGAATTTTATTATATGTTGTTAAATCATTAAAGGCTAAATCAAATTTACCCGCTGATTTATATACTTCTCCTCTTATCTTGTATACATCATAAATACGGTTCATCATATTTATTTTTGTACCTAACTTTATTGCTTCATTTGCATATAACAAAGCTTTATCGTTATCATTTAATTGAAAATATGTTTCAGCAATTTTTTTACTCGTAATTGTTGCAGATAAATGCTTGTTAACACTTTTAGTATATTTTAAAAAATTGAGTTGTAAAGGAAGTGCTTCTTTATATCTTTTTTGATCTAATAATAAACTTGATTTATTACCATATACACCTTGTAGAACATCATGAGCTCCAGATAATTTTGAATGATAAATTCCTTTATCAAAAGCATAAAAAGCAGAATCTATCTGATTGATTTCTGCATAACATTTCGCAATATTACTATAATTAAGGCCTAATAATCTGTGGTTTTTATTATTAGTATTTGTTTTAATAGCCTTTTTAAAGTTAATAATTGCTTTATCACATTCATTTTTAAACTTGTACAACATAGCAATGTTTCCATAATTTACACCTAGATATATGGAATCATTTGTTTCAATAATAATTTTTTGAGCAGCCAAATAATCTTTTAATGCTCCAGAATAATCTAAAGACCTTCGTTTATATACTCCAGATTGAATCAGTAATGTTTTGTGGTGTTTTATGTTATTATAACTGTCTTTCTTAAGAATTTCTCTAATCTGTTGATGATATGTTGGAAGTTTATCTGTATTTCTACTTTTTTGATATGTTCCTAAATCTAAAAGATGTTGCACTTTTAAAGAATCATTAGGAGCATTATTAATTTTATTTTCAAAATCTATTACAACAGAATCCTTTTCTTGTGAAAAGGAACTCAAAAACATAAAGAAAAATATTATAATGAGTTTTTGCATTTACTTTAAATGGATTTTATGTATTCATCTAGTGATTGATCAGCACCAAGATTCAATTTCTTTTTTAATCTGAATCTAGTAGATTTTATAGCATCTAAACTCGTTTTTCTTAAGTTAGAGATTTCTTTTCGAGAAAGCCCAATTTTAATAAACGAACACACTTCAATATCTGTTTTAGTAAGATTAGGGTGTATGTTTTTCAAGTTCTTCAAAAATTCATAATTCAAAGACTCAATATTTTGTTTTAGAAATACAATTTTAGAATCTTCAAGTTTGTCTGCTTTTAAATCTGCAATAATACTTTTTAAAGAAACACCTTCTTCTTCATGAGAAAGCTTTGATAAATTTTCGGCAAGTTTTTCTTTAGATCGAAGGTGAATTATGGTTTCAGTTAATAATTCATTTACTTCTTCTTTTTTAGTAGTAACTTCTGAATTTAATTCAACAATTTCTTTTGATAAAGCTTTTCTTTTACGTTTAGCTCTTTTCCAGAAAACATAAAAAATCATAAATGCAATTAAAAGAGCAATTAGTAAAACTGCTAAAGTTAATCTTGCTTTTTGTTTTTCAATTTCTTTATCTTTTTCTAATAGTTCAATTTCTGTTTTCTTTTTAAAGATTTCCTGATCTTTACGCTCCGTTTCAAACTTAGATTGATAGTATAAAAAGGTGTTGTCTTTAATTAATTTATTATCTGCTTCTTCTAATTCTAAATAGGTGTTTAAATGCTCAAAAGCTTTTTTGTACTGACCCGTAGCTCCGTATACTTTGGCAATTTCTTTTTCTGCCTTTTTTACATTTTCTTCTTGTCCATTTTGTCCTTTAAGTGCTAGAACTTTTTTAAATGCATTTTCTGCCTTAGCATAATCTTTTTTTCGAACATATACTTTCCCTTGATACTCATAATTCATTCTTTGAAAGAAATCAGGAGCACTTGTTTTTTTAACCCAACCTTTGGCTTCTTCAAGATATTTTTCAGCTAGAGTAATATTATCTAAATCTAAATTATAGTCTACTTTTAAATTAGCTAAGAATAATTGAGATAATACCTTCTGCTGTTTGTTTGTTATACTATCAGAATAAATTGTTGTTGAATCTATGTATTTTTTTACGTCAGCATAATTTTTAGCTTTTTGACTGATTTTTGCTAAATTTCCATAGGCATAATATAAAGATTGGTAATCTTTATTTTCTTTTGCATTAGCTAAAACTCGTTTACGCTCAGCAATAGCTTTTTCAAGAAAACCGTTTTGAGAGTAAATACCAGCTAATTCTGATAATGTAAAGTTTTTATAAAAGTTGTCTTTTAATTCATCATATAACTTGTATGCGCTTTCGTAATAAGTAACAGCATTTAAAAAATCATCTGAATCATTATAAACTTGTGCAGCAAACAAACGAGCATCTGCAGCATTAATTAAGCCTTTATTTTCTTTAATAAAAATATCACCAGAACGCTTATAATCTGCTATTGCTTTTTTATACTGGTCTGTATTATAGAAATAACTCGCTCTTTTTAGTAATATATGTGCTTCTGTAGTTGGATCTTTGTAAAGTGGTAAATATTCTAACATTTGATCTACATAGTATTTTGTAGAATCTAGTTGAGAAATACTAGTAAAGTGTTCTATTAAAAAACGAGATTTGTTACCTAATTTATCATATTCTTTAAGCTCTTTAGCTAAAGCAAGATATTGCTTTAAAAATTTTACTTTTCTATCAGATCCTTCACGAATCGTCTTTTTGGTAATATCATTTAAAATTTCAAGCTGAGCCTTTTTGTCTGTAGTGTTTTGTAATTTCTCTGATAATTCTTCTACGGAATCTTGAGAGAAAATTTGAATGGTAAAAACTAAAAAGAAGATTGATAATAAAACTTGTTTGATCATTTGATATGCTTAAAATTAAAACATCCTTTTCATTTTCATCTTTAAACTCTTTTCCAATTGCAATATTAATACAAATAAAATTTAATTGTAAAGAATAATTTTTGATTGAAAAATAGAAAGATATATAAATCACTGAATCAAAATGAAAAAAAAAGTTAAAAGGTTAAAAAGAGTAGACGAATGTCTACTTTGTTTATGAGAAAATCATAATATAAAAGTTAAAATAAATAGAGGTCAAGTTTAAGTAGAGTAGGAAGATTGGTTGATTTAGATCCTCAAGATCCAGAAGATAATGAATTGGGGGATCAATGGAATGATGCTAATGTAGGTAATGGGTCTATATCATTAGGAAATTCTACTGCTGCAGGAACAAACACCATTGCTATTGGTGATTCAAATTTATTGACTTCTGCTGCAGGAGAGTCAATTGCCATAGGAAAAGGAAATGAAATTACAGCAAATACAAGTTATGCATTTGGTTTTGGAAATAGATTGAATGGTTTCGGTTCAGTAGCTGTTGGTTTTGAAAATATGTCTGCTGGATTAGCTGCGGTAGCAATTGGTTTTGTAACGCATGCAGGAAGTTATGCACAAACTACGGTTGGACTTAACAGTAAGGTTGTGGATGGAAATAAAAACACCTATGTTGCTACAGACCGTTTGTTTGTAATAGGAAATGGAACTTAATCATTACAAAGAAGTGATGCTTTAGTAATGCTAAAAAACGGTAATACTACTTTAAATGGAAAATTAACAATTGATGGAGATAACCAAGGAACTGGAACTTCATATACATTACCAGCACAAGATGGTACTGCAAATCAAATTTTAAGTACCGATGGTAGTGGAAATGTATCTTGGATAAATGGAAATAGTGGAGCAACTTCCTTTTCAACTACAAATAATTTAACTAGTAATGCTTCTGGAGATGTAACTACAGATGATTTTGTATTTGGTAGTACGCAGTTAGATAATGATACATCTACTTTGGTTGATGATTTTAGATTCTTTTTCGATAAAAGTAAAGGAGCTTTTAGAGCAGGTAGAGTATTTAATAGTGATTGGGATGAAGCAAATTTAGGACAATATTCAATTGCATTAGGAAGAGGAAATTTAGCATCAGAAAATGCATCTTTTGCTGTCGGAGAAAGTAATGTTTCTTCAGGATCTTCATCTATGGCTTTAGGAGAAGGAAATGAAGCAACAAATTATGCAGCTTTTGCAGCAGGTTATAATAGTATTGCTTCCGGGGATTCTTCTGTAGCAATGGGTGATGGAAGTAAAGCTACTGAACAAGATGCTGTAGCTATTGGAGAATCTAATCAAGCATCAGCAATTTCAAGTGTTGCAATTGGTAATAGAGCAGTTTCAGATAGTTATAGCCAGGTTTCATTAGGAATGAATAATACCGCAATTACTGGTAATTCGAGTCGCTTTGTTGCTACAGATCGTTTGTTTGTAATAGGAAATGGAACTTCATCTTTACAAAAAAGTGATGCTCTAGTTGTACTTAAAAATGGAAATACAACTTTAAATGGTTCTTTAACAATTGATGGAGATAATCAGGGTTCAGGAGCTTCTTATACATTACCTGCGCAAGATGGTACTGCAAATCAAATTTTAAGTACCGATGGTAGTGGAAATGTGTCTTGGAAAAATAATACAAATACAATTGGAAGTTACATAATGGGAACTCTAAATACTGCTAACGGTTGGGGGAACTATAATGCAGCATTTGGAGTAACCAACTTCCAAGATGTTCGATATAGACTAATAAATAATACAGTAACCTTAGAAGGTTTGGTAAGAAAAAATGTAGCGATAACTAATGGAGACATTATTATGACTTTACCTGTTGGTTACAGACCTGTTAAAACAAGAATTTTCTCTCTTCAAACAGAAAATGGAGCAATGAGAGTCGATGTTAATCCATCAGGAACAGTGGTTGTTGCAAGTGGATTTAGTGTAAATCAGAATTGGGTTTCTCTGGACGGAATAACATTTAGTATAGATTAAGTAACATATTAGTATTTTTATAACTCATTAAAAGAAAAGCATGAAACAAAAATTATTCTCAATTTTTACTTTAATTACGGTGTCAATTAATGCTCAGTCTCTAGAAAGATTTGTAGTAGCTTCTTCAGGCGGTTCATCATCTAATGGAACTTTTCAGATGGATTTCACAGTCGGTCAACCAGTAGGAAAGATAATAGAAAACTCAAATACAATAATAACACAAGGATTTCAACAATCGAGATCAAGTAGTAGTGTTCCTACGATTGAATTATCAGCTAGTTCAGATGGAACAACAGTAATCACAACTATTGGATACCGTAATACAGGAACTTTAGGTCTAGATCCTGGCTTCGATGTCGGTAATTTTGGAGGAGCAAGTTTTGATGTATATACACATTTAGTTGACGGTTCATCTACTGCTGATTTTACTTTTCAAACACTACCGGATTCAAATTATGAAACTATGGTTATTCCTGTTGGATTACAAGCAAATTCAGGAAAGGAAGTTGAGTTTTCTGCGAGCAATTCAAATTTACCAGCAGGATTACAGGTAGTTATTGAAGATAGAACATTAAATATTTTTACAATATTAGATGGAGTATCTACGTACACAGTGCAATTAACCAGTAATGAAAGCGGAATAGGTAGGTTTTATTTACATACTAGACCAGAAGAGGTTTGGGATGGGAGTACAGGTTCTGTTTGGAGTGAATCTACTAACTGGAGTACAGATATTACACCATTAGTTACAAGTAATGTTAGAATACCAAATGTAGCAAACAGTCCAGCAATTACAGCTACTGTAATTGAAGCAAATAATGTAACTGTTGAGAGTGCAGCTACTTTAGATATAAATGCTGATGGAGGAATTACAATCAATGGGAATTTCGACAATAGTGGAGCTGTCGCAATAGCATCGTCTGCCACAACAAGTGGAACTTTTATTGTAAAAGGAACAGCTTCTGGATCAGTAACTTTTGAGCGTACAGGATTACAAGCCAATAAATGGAGTTTAATCACAGCTCCGGTTTCTGGACAAAGCGTCAAAGAATTTGTAGAAAATGTAAATAACGATATTCGAGTAAATCTTACGGTAACTCCAAATCGTTACGCTGTTGCGTATTACGATGATACTAGAGCTGCCGGCTCTAAATGGGTATATTATACAGCTGATGATTTGACAACAAATGCAATTACATTTCAAAAAGGACAAAGTTATATCGTTTCTAGAGGAACAGATGGAGCAGTAAGTTTCTCAGGTACAGTAAGTACTTCAGATGAAACTATTAGTGTAAATGCAGATCAATGGAACGCTGTTGGAAATCCATATACAGCATATTTACCAGTTAACAATAATACTGATGTAAACTTTATTCAAGAGAACTTAAGTAAGTTCGATCCTGTGAATGTTGGAGTTTATGTTTGGGATAATTCTCAAAATAAATATGTAGCAAAAGGATTAATCGATGCCGCTACTTCTTTAACAGTCGGACAAGGATTTTTTATGAGAGTTAAAACAGGAGAAACATCAATTACTTTTAAAGAAAGTCAACGTTTACATGATGCTTCTGAAGTACAGGTTTTTTCAAGAGGAACAGAAACTCCTGTAATTACAGTTTTAGCAACTCAAAACAATGTTCAAGTAGACACTAAAATTAGATTTTCAAATTCTACATCTAAAGGTTTAGATCCAGGATATGATTTAGGAAACTTTGCTAGCGCTAATTTTGATGTGTTTACTCGTTTGTTAGAAGATGATAAAGAAAATGATTTTACAATTCAATCTTTACCAGAATCAGAAATATCAACTGCAATAATTCCTGTAGGAATTACTTCCGAAGCAAATCAAACTATAAAAATTTCTGCCAATGCAACTAACTTGCCAACAAGTTCTGGTGTGTATTTAGAAGATAAAGTAACAGGAGATTTTACTGCGTTACATAATGGTGCTGAATACACATTTAAAACAACTGAAAAATTAAACGGAATTGGTCGTTTTTATATTCATACAGCTGAAAGAGTTTTAACTGTTGATGATGAATTAGTAAATAATGAAGTTATCAATATTTTTAAATCAGGAAAACAAGAAATTACAATTGCAGGTATAACTACTAAAGAAGCAGTAAAAGTTCAGTTATTTTCAATTTTAGGAAGTGAAGTTCATAGTGAAACTGTTCAAGGAAATAATACTATAACTATTACTCCGAATACTATGGGAACTGGAGTTTATATTGTTAGAGTAGGAGTAGATGGAAAAGAAGTAAATAAGAAAATAATTATTGATTAATTGTTTAGATATAACATTTTGCAAATAAAAAATCCCACAGATAATGTGGGATTTTTTTGTTTTTTATAAAGAATAAAACTGTTTAAGCTTCTTCTTATCCATTATTGAACCGTATAATTCGTTCTTTCAAACTGACTTAAACGGAAAAAACCTAAAACTTCTTCATTAGGATCGTTTGCATTCACACAATTCCCTCTTAATTGTGCAGGAGTAGTTTGAAATGGTCCACCGCCACCTTGAGTTCCAGATTGCTGAATTAGCTGTTCAATATAAAAATAGAACTCTTCAGAAATTCCAAATACTTTAATATCAATTTCTGTTCCTGGAACATTTTTCTCGTCAAAATGTAAAACAAAAGCTTCGTTACCGTTTACAAACTCATCTCGAACAGAAGCTAATGAAGGCACAGCTAAGTTTTCTTGAATAAATTCACCTAAATAGTAATTTACTTCATTTGCAGGATCATCAAAAAGTACACGAACTCTATATTCATCTTCACTAAAACCATCTTCTTGAGTAACACTATTAATTTCAGTAAAACCAATTAATGTTTCCGAAGCTGTATAAGTTTCTCCGTTGTAAACAATAACTAAATTATAAACAGTACCAATTTCAGGATCAAAATTAGTGGTAGTATATTCTCCATTATTTTGATCATCAAAAATAAACTGAGCACCATCATTTTCTTTTGTAACAGTTACTGTTGCTCCAATTACAGGAACATTAGGATTGCTATCAAAAAACGCAGTAGAAGTACTTAATTTAATAGTTTGTTCGTTACCCGTTGTTCCTTTTTCCCAGTTAATAGAAGCTTCAACAACTAAACGTGGTCCACCGTTAGGAACATCAACATCAACAACATCAGTACAAGATGAAAAAATAGTACTGATTGCTATAAACAGGATATAAGTTAATTTTTTCATTGTTTTAAAATTTAAAGTTATAAGTTACTGAAGGCGTAATTCCGAAGATAGAAGTTCTTTCAGCTTCATTTAAACCAGATTGATTATTTACACCAAAACTAATTGATGCAGCATTTCTTTGTGAATACAAGTTATAAATACCAAAAACCCATTCTGCTTGCCATTTTCTATTTTTATTATTTCTAGGCTTTAAAGTAGCAGAAATATCTAAACGATTGTATGCAGGTAATCGATCTGCATTTCTTGTAGAATATGTAGGAATAGATAATCCATTATATTGAAATTGTCCGTTTGGATAAGTAACTGGACGACCAGTTTGGAAAACAAAATTCGCATTGAAAGTCCAGTTATCGCTTACTTTATAATTTCCAGTTACAGATAAATCGTGAGTTCTATCAAAAGGCGTGTTGTACCAATCTCCGTTATTTAAACCAGGTCCACCTGCACGTCCGCCTAATGTTCTTTGTTCAGATTTAGAAAGTGTATATGCAATCCAACCTGTTAAATCTCCTTTGTTTTTACGTAATAAAAATTCTAGTCCGTAAGCTCTAGCATCACCGTTTAAGATTTCTCTTTCAATAGTGTTTTGAGCAATTAATTCTGCACCATTAATATAATCTACACGATTTTTTACAGTTTTATAATAGGTTTCTGTTTCAATAGAATACGTATTATTTTTAAAGTTTCTGAAATAACCAATAGCATACTGATCGGCAATTTGTGGTTTTAAAAACTCTCCACTAGGAGCCCAAATATCTAAAGGTGTAGCAGAAGTTGTATTTGAAATTAAATGTAAATATTGCGCCATTCTATTATAACTGGTTTTAATAGATGACTTTTCATTTAATTGGTACGATAAAGCAAATCTTGGCTCAAAATTTCCGAAGCTAGCAATGCTTTCTTTATCTCCGTAAGTTATTTGTCCTGTAGGATTAGCACGTTCGTAAATTCCTAAAGTAGGATTATAAATTACAGGTAAATCGTTAGCATAAGTATTTAAAACCTGACTTCCAAATCTATTGAAATAACTGTAACGTAAACCATACATTGCAGTTAGGTTATTTGATATTTTGTGTTCTAAACTTGCATAAATTCCAGTTTCAACAGCGAACTTTTTATCTAAGAACTCTTCATTAATAGAAGAAGCAGGAGTAAGTTTACGAATTTCACCTGGATTAAACTTGTAATATATTCCGCTAACTCCAAAATCGAATTTTAGCTTATCATTTAAGTAATAATCGATATCATATTTTAAATTGTAATTATCGATACGCGATAACCAATCTAATCCAACAAATTCTAGTTGTAAATCGTAATTATATCGACTGTAAATAGCAGATAAGTTAGAGAATAACTTATCACTAAAAATGTGATTCCATCTTAAATTTGCTGATAAGTTTCCATAAGAGTTAAAGAAAGAGTTTTCAAATGTTACATCATCATTTCCGAAGTAAGTCGAGAAAAATAAACGGTTTTTATCATTAATTTGGTAGTTTGTTTTTAAGTTTAAATCATAGAATCCAACTCTATTTTCATTATTTGCTAGCGCAAGAAAAATATTAGCATAAGAAGCTCTACCTGCAACTAAGAAAGATCCTTTATCACCAAATAAAGGAGCTTCGGCCGTTAATCGACTTGATATTAATCCGATTCCACCAGTAAGTTTAAATTCTTTATTGTTTCCGTCTTTCTGACGAACATCTAAAACCGACGAAACACGTCCACCAAATTTAGCTGGAATTCCACCTTTATATAATTTTACATCTTTAATAGCATCGTTATTAAAAACAGAAAAGAAACCGAATAGGTGAGAAGCATTATAAATAATTGCCTCATCTAGTAAAATTAAATTTTGATCTTCAGCTCCACCACGGACATTAAACCCAGAAGCTCCTTCACCAGCATTAGTTACACCAGGTAATAATTGAATTGATTTAATTACATCAACTTCACCCAAAACAACAGGAATCTGTTTTATGGTTTGTGAGCTAATTTTAGTGACACTCATTTGTGGACTACGAAGATTTACTTTTTTGCTTTCTTCTGCACTAATCACAACTTCATCTAATATATTGGCGTCTTCGCTTAAATCGGCATTAAACTTTATGTTTTTGGTCAGTTCAATTTCTTTTTCAAGAGGTTTGTATCCAATGTAAGAAACACTTAACGTGTAATTTCCTTTTGGTGCGGTAAGTGAATAGAAACCATATTCGTTAGTTATAGTTCCTCTACTTGTACCTTTTAAAAACACGGTTGCTCCGAATAAGGTTTCACCGTTAGCTTTGTCTTTTAATGTACCACTAATAGTAAATTTATCTTGAGAAAAACTTAAGAGTGGAATTAAAAACAATATGATAATTGTATAAATTCTCATAGTTTGTTACTGCTTTTTTGAATGTATTATGTTTAACTTTTTTAGTTAAAATTTGAATAATTATTATCTTAAATAATCAGTAAAACAGTTTATAATGAATTGTTTAAAGTTGTTTAATGATTTTATAAGAAAACTTAAACAAAATTATACTATTAGTTGTTAGTATCAAAAATTGAAAGCTAAATTTTATATTAAAAAAATGTGAAATAATACATCTAAGTAAATGTTTCAATTGTATAAAATTTATAAGAAAAGTAAGTGAAATGTGGGTTTAATGAATATTTTGAATAAAATATTCTAGTTCTATTTCTTTAGGGATTTCTAATTTTTTTCGAATTCGATAACGAGCCGATTTTACAGAAGATAATGTCACGTTTCTAATATTCATAATCTCTTTAATGCTTAAATTCAGGTAGATAAGATTACAAATTTCACGTTCAGATTTTGTGAGTTGCGGATACAGTTTACTAAGTTTTAATTCAAAACCTTCGTTTTTAAGTTGTTGTTCTTTAGAGATTTCATCTAAACGTTTTTCAGTTCTTACCTGATGTTCAATTTGAGATAACATCGATTGGTATTGCTGTAAAAGTTCTTTTGAATTGTTCTGAGATTGTAGTTTTTTTACATTCAACAATAAATCTTCTTTAAAATCAGAACGCATTTTATGATCGGCTAATAATCGGTCAATCTTGTAGCGAAGGGAAACTACTTTTTCATTTAAAAGTTCAGTTTCTAATTCTTGCTCTTTAAGTTGATTTTGATATACTTTACGGCGTTGTCTGAAAAATAAAAACAAAACACTCAAACTAATTAAAGTTAGAATCAATAAAGCAGCATACAATTGTTTTTGTATACGTTGATTTTTAGCTTCAGCTTGCAATAGCTTTTTATTGGTTTCAAAACTAAGTTTATCTACAGAAAGTTTTTTATCCTCTTGATATGCTAGCTCCAAAGCAGCTATTTTTTCAATTTGTTTTAAAGAAAATACGGAGTCGTTATATTTTTTATACAAACGATACTTTTCTAAAGCTTTTTTATAATCGTTTTTAGCTTTATAAATTCTGTATCGATCTAAATTAATCAGAGAGATTATTTTTTTGTTTTCATATTGTTGACTAAGGATTTCAGAACTGTCTAAATAAATTAAAGCATTACGATATTCTTTTAATCTTCTATAACAAGTTGCTATGCTTTTATATGTGGTTGCTTTACGTTCTATTTTTTCAGACTTTGTGTATATTCCGAGATTTGTTTTTAAAATACTTAAAGCCTTGTTATATTGTTTTTTTGCTCGATATATTCTTGCATAAACAGTATTTACATCAGCTGTACGAATCTTATCATTTAATAAGTACAATTGAGCTTTATCTAGAGCTTCTATAGCTTTATCATAGTTTTTCTTCTTGTAATAAAAATTTCCATAGTTGTGTAAAGAAATTCCATAATCAATAGAGTCGTGTGTTCTTAAAGGAAGTGCTAATTCCATATAAGAAATAGCCTTGTCATATTCTCGTTTGGCAGAAAATAGCATAGCTATATTATGATAAGATCGACCAATTTTAGCTTGATCTTTACTTTGTTGTTTTACTTTTAAAGCTTTTAAGTAGTATTCTAAAGCGGTATCAAAATTACCTTTTCTTCGTTCTATAATTCCCAAACAATCGTAAGCCAAAGCAATCATTTCTTCCTTATTGGCGTAAGTGTAGTTTGAATTTAATTTATCTAAAGAGTTATTAAAATATTGCTGAGCTAATGTTGGATTAGAAGTGTCTGTTAGAATTCCTAAATCCATTGCATGCGTAACATAAAGAGAATCGTTTGATGCGTTTTTTAAAAGAAAAGTAATAGAATCTTTTTTATGTTGAAGTTGTTGTGCCGAAGCAAAAGACAGCACAAAAAAACATACGGGGATTAAAAAAAAACGAAATGTCTTCATAAGCCGCAATATCCGAATAAAATTGGAGATTTTCTAGTTTTGCGACCTTTTGCGACCACTAAAATTTGCATTTTTTAAAATGGTAAAATTCCTTTGCAATTCAATTAAATGAATTCAAATACGGTATTAAATGTCCGTTTTTTGTCTATCATTTTTTTAATAGACTTTTAGAACTAATCTATTTCTTTGAACTCAGTTTTTAAGTGCATAAAAACTATAAAAACCAATTTAAAAAACATAATCTCTATACCTCATCAAAATGAAAAAAAATTACCTCTTATTACTATCTCTTTTTCTCTTTATTAAAGTTTCAAATGCGCAATTTATTTTTAAAGTAGAAACTACAAAAGCCAATGAAACTTTTGTTATTCCTACTAAAGCTGGAGAAACCTATAATTATCAAGTATCATATACAAAAGGAGCTGGAGAATTACCTCGATTTGTAACCAGTAGAGGAAATACAACATTAACATTCGATAATCCAGGAATTCATACTGTTGAAATAAATTTAGTTCCTGGAGATTTCTTTAATGAATCTTACTTTCCAGCAATGTATTTCAATAAATCTGGGGATAAAGATAAAATAGTATCTATCGAAAAATGGGGAAATAACAAATGGACAACCATGGAAAATGCATTTGCAGGTTGTTCAAAATTAGTTATCAATGCTACAGATACCCCTGATTTAAGTTTAGTAACAAACATGTCTTTTATGTTTGAAGGAACCACAAATCTGGAAGATTTAAAAGATCGAATTGGAAACTGGGATATCGAAAATGTTGAAAATCTTACTGGAGTTTTTAAATCTTCAGGTTTTAATGAAAATATTAATAATTGGAACGTAAGTAATGTTCGTTTCATGGATTCTCTTTTTGAAGGAGCTTCTAATTATAATCAACCTTTAAATAATTGGACGACGACAAGTTTAGAGTACGCAAATGCTGTTTTTAGAGAAGCAATAAACTTTAATCAACCATTAAATAATTGGAATATGAGTTTGGTTAAAGAAATCGGACAAGTATTTCTTTTAGCAGAATCATTTAGTCAAGATTTAAGTTCTTGGGACATCAGTAACGTAACTGAAATATCACAAATATTTTTTGGATCAAAACTTAATGTAGCAGATTATGATGCTACCATTTTAGGTTGGTCGACTTTAAGTGCAGGTGAAACAGCTATTCCTTTAAATATAGAAATAGCAAATTCATCTTCAATGAAATATTGTGATTTAGAAGGAAGGTTGAAATTAATAAACGATTACAATTGGTCTTTTACAGGAGATATACATTCTTGTCGAGAAGAAGATAAGTTTATTACTACTTGGAAAACTAATGCAGATGGACTTTCAGGAATAGATCGAAGGAAAGTAACAATACCAACCGACGATTCTCATTATTATCACTATACAGTAGATTGGGGAGATGGAAATATCGTTAGTAATTACAATGGTAATGCTACGCATACTTACACAACTCAAGGAACTTATCAAATTAAAATTTTTGGAATTTTTCCAGCAATTAGATCTTTATCAAATTTGTCTAAAATGGCACTACAAATTGAATCAGTTGATCAATGGGGAAATATGGAATGGCAAACTTTTAAATCAGCATTTGATGGATGTAGAAATTTAGATGTTTTCGCAACAGACATTCCATACCTTTCTAATGTTACAGATATGTCATCAATGTTTTTTGAGTGTTTTAATCTCGGAAATGCTGGAACTATAGACTTTTCAGGATGGAATACGAGCAATGTAACTAACATGTCTAGAATGTTTTTCAGTGCAAATAAATTAACAAGTGCTAATATTGGAAATTGGAATGTTGGTAAAGTAACAGATTTTAATAACATGTTTTCAAGTGCATCAGTATTCAATGAAAACTTAAATAATTGGAATATTGGTGAAAATGTTACTGGTACAATAGATATGTCTGCTATGTTTCTTGGTGCAGGTAAATTTAACTCACCTTTAAATAATTGGGATGTAAGTAAAGTATATGATTTCATTTATACCTTCAGAGGAGCATTTGAGTTCAATCAAGATTTAAGTTCTTGGGATATTTCTAGTGGAACTGCTTTTATTGGAATGTTAGATGCTACTGCTTTATCCGTAGAAAACTACGATAAAACACTACAAGGTTTTGCAAGATTAGATGCTGGAGAAACTCAAATTCCTACCAATATTAGATTTGGAGCTTTAGAAGTTGGTTATGGAAATCCTGAGTACAGAGAAACATTAAAAAATACATACACTTGGACTTTTGAAGGTGATATATTTGAAGGAATAGAAGAAGAAAAGTTTATTACTACATGGAAAGTAGAAGCAGGAGATTTGTCTATTCCTATTTACACTTTTGGAGGAGCAACTTACAATTACACCGTAGATTGGGGAGATGGAACAATTGAATCTGGATTTACAGGTGATACTACACATACTTATGCAACTGCAGGAACGTATACTGTAAAAATTTATGAAGATTTTCCACAGATGTACTTTTTTAATCGTGATGGAAAAGAGAAGTTAATCTCTATCGATCAATGGGGAATACAAAAGTGGTTTAATCTAGATTTTGCTTTCTACGGATGTTCTAATTTAGAATTAAATGCTGATGATATTCCAGATTTATCCCAAGCAACTTCAATCGGAGCGATTTTTCAAAATGTTACAGCTTTTACAGATGCTAAAGACAAATTAAAAGATTGGGATGTAAGTACAATTGAAAGTTTTTCTTTTGCTTTTCAAGGTACAGCTTTCAATAGAGATATCAGCGGATGGAATATGCAAATGGCAGAAGCCATAGATTTTATGTTTGCAGATAATGCAGTGTTTAATCAACCTGTAGGAAATTGGACGTTCAATAATTTAAAAACAGCATCTGCAGTTTTTAGAAATGCAACTAGTTTTAATCAAGATCTTTCTAATTGGGACGTAAGTAAAGTTGATTTATTTGAGTTAATGTTTGAAAATGCCACTGCTTTCAATCAAAGTTTAGCAGATTGGGATATCAGTGAAATGCGTTTTATCAATAAAATGCTAGACAATTCAGGGATGAGTGTTGCTAACTATGATGAAACCTTATTTGGTTGGGCAGGTTTAGATGCTGGAGAAACAAAAATTCCTACTGGAATGGATTTCAATTCTACATCATTACAATATTGTAACGGAGCTTATGCTAGAAATCAATTAGCAACAGCGCATTCTTGGGCTTTTACTGATGGCGGACAATCTTGTGCTGAAGAAACAAAATTTATTACTACTTGGGAAACAACAGGAACTAATGAGAGTATACAAATTCGTACTTCCGGAAGTGGTTCTTATTATACGATTGAATGGGGAGATGGAGTAGTAGAAACAGATCGAGGAGGTAATTCTTCTCATACTTATGCAACTCCAGGTATATATACAGTAAAAATATCGGGAGCTTTTTCAAGATTATATACTAATAATTTCATTAACATAGGAAATAAGATGCTTTCTGTAGAACAATGGGGAACTGGAAAATGGCTTTCATTTGATAGAGCTTTTGAAGGTGCAGGAAATATTGTTATAAATGCCACTGATACTCCTAATTTATCGAATGTAACAAACATGTTCGAAGCTTTTAAAGATTGTAAAAAATTAGTTGATAATGGTGGACAAATGAAGAACTGGAATGTAAGTTCTATAGAGAATTTTACAAGTACTTTTCAAGGAGCAACTTTGTTTAATGAAAATTTAAGTGATTGGGATATTAGTAATATGAATAGTGCCAATAACATGTTAAGTGGAACAGCATTTTCTACTTCAAATTATGATAAAACAATTATTGGTTGGGCTACAATTCAAGGAGATGAAACTATTCCACAGAACATTAATTTAGGAGCAAATGGAATTAATTATTGCGTTTCAGGAACTGAACGAGATTTTTTAGCAAGTAATGGATGGAATTTTACAGATGCAGGGCAACAATGTAAAAGTCAAGATGCATTTATTACTACTTGGAGAACAACAAGTGAAAATGAAGAGATTATTTATCCAGGAGTTACCAACGGTAGAACTTATAATATCGATTGGGGAGATGGAACTTTAGAAACAGGAGTTACTGGAACTATTTCTCATACTTATTTAACATCAGGTGATTATCAAGTTAAAGTAACAGGAGATTTAACGTCATTCTTTATTAATGATTCACCAAACAACGATAATTTATTATCAATAGATCAATGGGGAAGTATTCGTTGGATGAGTTTAGCAAGAGCTTTTAATAATTGTAATAACCTAGTTCTTAAAGCTAATGATACACCTGACTTGACAAGTGTTACAAACATGAATTTATTGTTTAGTCATTCTGTTAATTTTGAAGATTTAGGAGGACGAATTGGAGACTGGGATGTTAGTAATGTTGAAGTTATGGGATATTTGTTTAGAGGCACTGCTTTTAATAGTAATATTAATAATTGGGATGTTCGTAAGGCTATTTTCGTCGGATATATGTTTGCAAACACGACTAAGTTTAATCAACCTTTAGATAAATGGAAATTTGAAAACACGAATAGTTTATCACTGATGTTTATTGGAGCAGAAGTGTTTAATCAAGATTTAAGTAGTTGGAATGTAAGTAGTATTGAGAGTTTTAGTAGTATGTTCGAAAATGCCAAAGCTTTTGATCAAGACTTAAGTAATTGGGACATTTCCAGCGCATTGAACATGACAGATATGTTTAAGGGAGTTACATTATCAAATGAAAACTACGATGCCATTTTAGAAGGTTGGTCTACTTTGGATAATGGAGAAACTCAAGTACCAATTAATGTCACTTTTCATGCAGGAGATAGTAAGTTATGTTTAGCAACTGATGCAAAGGCAATTTTAGAAAGTTCACCATATAATTGGACAATCACAGATGCAGGAAGTGATTGCGAAAATACAGTAGTGTGGTCTGGAGATACTGATATTACTTGGACAGATGCTGATAATTGGGAAGAAAATAATGTGCCATCAACTACAAACGATGTGTTGATTCAAGATGTAACAAATCAACCTGTAATTGACAATGGAGTAATTGCAGAAATGAATGATTTAACGATTAGAACTTCAGCAGGTTTAGAAATTTTAGAAAACGGAGGAGTTGTTGTAAATGGTGATTTAGAAACTGAAGGAGTTATTGAAATAAATTCAGCAACAAATACTAGTGGAACTTTAGTCGTAAAAGGAGAAACCAACGGAATAGTAAATTTTGAACGTTCTGGTTTATTAGCGAATAAATGGAGTTTAGTTACTGTTCCAGTTTCAGGTCAAAGTATTAAAGAGTTTATTGAAAATCCAGCAAATGATATTCGTGAAAATACCACTGTAACTCCGAATCGTTATGCTGTTGGTTATTATGATGATAGCAAACCAGCAGGATCAAAATGGACCTATTATACTGCAGATGATATTGTAACGAATACACTTACGTTTGAACAAGGTAGAAGTTACATTGTATCAAGAGTAACAGATGGTTCAGTAATGTTTACAGGAACATTAGAAACAAATGATGTGGTAATTCCTGTAAATGAAGATCAATGGAATGCAGTTGGAAATCCATATACAGCGTATTTACCAGTGAATAATAATGCAAACATAAACTTTATACAAGAGAATTTAGATAAGTTCGACCCTGTAAATGTTGCCGTTTATATTTGGGATAATGCTCAAAATAAATATGTAGCAAAATCTTTATCAGATCCGAACCTTTCATTAACAGTCGGACAAGGTTTCTTTATTAAAACGAACGTAGGTGTTTCTGCTTTAGATTTTAAAGAAAACCAGAGATTAACTGATGCTACAGGAGTTCAAACTTTTTCAAGACAGCAAAATGTACCAACAATTAAAGTTGTAGCATCTCAAGATAACATAGTTGTAGATACAAATATTAAGTTGATGAATTCTGCTACAAAAGGTTTAGATGCAGGTTTTGATATTGGAAATTTCGGTGGAACAAACTTCGATATTTTTACACGTTTAGTGGAAAATTCAACGCAGAAAGATTTTACAATTCAATCGTTGCCATATTCAAATGAAGAGGAAATCAGAATTCCTTTAGGAATAAAATCTGATGCTAATAAAGAAATTGAAATTTCAATTCAATTAGAAGCTTTTCCAGAAAGTTCAGAAGTATATCTAGAAGATACTGAAACAGGTGAGTTTATCAAGTTAGACAACACAAATTCATATACATTAAAAACTACTTCAGAAATTTCAGGAATAGGACGTTTTTATATACATCTAAAATCAAAAACATTAGATATTTCAGAAGAAACTTTAACTATTGAAAGCATCAATATTTTTAAGTCAGGTAAACAAGAAATTACTATTTCAGGAATTACATCTACAGAAAAGGTTTCAGTTAAAATGTTTTCGGTTTTAGGGAGCGAAGTTTTCAAAACGAATATTAAAGGAAATCTAAATATACGTTTTCAACCAACTTCAGTTGAAACAGGAATTTATATAGTTCAAGTAGAAATAGAAGGAAAGAAAATTAATAAGAAAGTAGTACTTGAAAAGTAATAATTTAAGGTCATTGCGATCCCTATGTTTCGGGAGAAGCAATCTGTAGATTTAGTAACAGAAATAATGTTTTTGAAAGAAATAAAAAGATTATTTCGTTGTTATCACACCTCGTAATGATGGATTTAATTCAGAATAAAATGAAGAAATTAAAACAAACCGAGCATAAAGAAGAAATCACAAGAAAAGAAGCGTTACAAAAAATAGGAAATTACGGAAAATATACAGCAATAACAGCTTTAGGAACCTATTTAATATTAAACCCTAAGAAAGCACAAGCATCTAGCCCTGAAGTACCAGGTAGCGGATTTTAGTTTCTTACAACATATAATACTATCCCTATTATGAAAAAACAATTAAAATTTAGTTTGTTATTACTCTTATTTATAGTGAGTAATATCCAAGCACAAACAAATAATCAAGTTAATGGAGCAAGTATAAGCCCAAATGAAAATACAGGAACAAATACTCCTGCTCCTTACGATAATAACATATTTTATGCTCCAGGGTCACAGATTTCTACAGGAGATTGGAATTTAATTTTAGGACCAGGAGCAGGTTCATCATTAACATCAAGCTTATATAACATCCTTATAGGAGGTATGGCAGGTGCTAATTTTAATAGTAGTGATACAGACAATATTGTACTAGGTGTTTTTACTGCAGATCAAACAACAAACAGTTCTGATAATATTTATGTAGGAAATTTTGTTGCTAGATATAATTCAGCAAGTGATAATGTAATTATAGGACATAAATCTGGATTGAATTTGGTTTCAGGTAGTGATAACACAATAATAGGAGAAGAAGCAGGAGAAGAATTAACTACAGGAGATCGTAATGTGTTTATGGGGGAAGATTCAGGAAGAAACACAACCACTGGTTCAAATAATGTGTTTATAGGCAGATATTCAGGATATAATAATACAACATCTTGGGGAAATACATTTGTCGGAGGTGAATCTTCTAGTTCAATTGATTTAGCTCTTCAGAATATAGATATTAACTATAGTCTATCTTCTCAAGGAAATTCAAGTGGTTATGATAATACAACTGGTGTTGGAAATACTTTTTTAGGTGCAGGTTCTGGTCAAGATAATGTTATTGGTAATGCGAATACTTTTTTAGGTTACGATGCAGGTGCAAACAGTACTAATTCTCATGGAAATACTTTTGTAGGTTATGGAGCTGGTTACGACAATAATAGAGTAAGAGGAACCAACGATTCTAACAGAAATACATATGTTGGAGCTGTAGCTGGAGGAAATAATAGATTAGGGTCTGATAATGTAGGTATAGGTTGGAATGCAAATTTTTTAAGTACTGGAGGTAACAATAGAAACCAACGTAACGTATTTATGGGGACTTCCGTTTTGGTTGATGGAAATGAAAAAGTTGTTATTGGTCATGATGCAGAGTCAAGAGGAAACAATAACGGAGCCATAGTTATTGGAGCATTTAGTAAAGTAAATCAACCATACTCGATAGCTTTAGGTCATAGTGTTAATGTTACTCAAAAAAATACAATGGCTTTAGGAGGAAACACAACAACAAATAGAGTAAGTGTTGGTATTGGTACAGTTGCCGCAAATCAAAATGCATCTTTAGAATTAGCAGATACAGACAAAGGATTTTTAGTCAATAGAGTTACTACATTACAAAGAACAGCTATGGAAACTACTGCGGCTAGTGGAAATGCATTAACAACTACAGATGCTGGTTTACAAGTGTATGATACTGATGTAAATGCACTTTTTGTTTGGAATGGAACAGCTTGGGTAAGTACAACTTCATCTAATACAGATGATCAAAAAGTTGATACATTTCAAATTACAGATAATAAAATAGAATTGTCATTAGAAAGTGATGGTGAAGCTGTCAAAACTGTTGATTTAGCAAGTTATTTGGATAATACAGACAATCAGGATTTAACAATTTCAGGAAACACATTAAGCTTAAGTAATGATGGAACTTCAGTAGATTTAGCGAAGTTTTTAGATAACACAGATAATCAAGATTTAACAATTTCAGGAAATACATTGAGTTTAACTAATGATGCGACTTCAGTAGATTTAGCGAAGTTTTTAGACAACACCGATGCTCAAGGAATTTCAATATTGAATAATGTTTTAAGTATTTCTGGAAATTCATCAAAAGTAAATCTAGCTTCATATTTGGACAACACTGATGAACAGGAATTAGATTTATCAAGCAATACATTAAGTATTTCAGGAAATTCAAAAACAGTTAATTTAAATAAATATCTTGATAACACAGATAGCCAAGATTTAATTTTATCTGGAAATACTTTGAACTTAAGTAATGATGCAACTTCAGTGGATTTAGCGAAGTTTCTAGATAATACCGATTCACAAGAATTAGATTTAACAAGTAATACATTAAGCATTTCAGGGAACTCAAAAACTGTTGATTTATCAAACTATTTAGATAATACAGACAATCAAGACTTAACAATTTCAGGAAATACATTAAGTTTAAGTAACGATGCAACTTCAGTAGATTTGGCAAAGTTTTTAGATAATACCGATTCGCAAGAGTTAGATTTAACAAGTAACACATTAAGTATTTCTGGAAATTCAAAAACTATTGATTTATCAAATTATTTAGATAACACAGATAATCAAGATTTAACGATTTCAGGAAACACATTAAGCTTAAGTAACGATGCTACTTCAGTAGATTTAGCAAAGTTTCTAGATAATACTGATGCACAGGAATTAGATTTATCAAGCAATACATTAAGTATTTCAGGAAATTCAAAAACAGTTGATTTAAATAAATATCTTGATAACACAGATAGCCAAGATTTAACTTTATCTGGAAATACTTTGAACTTAAGTAATGATGCAACTTCAGTGGATTTAGCGAAGTTTCTAGATAATACCGATTCACAAGAATTAGATTTAACAAGTAATACATTAAGCATTTCAGGGAACTCAAAAACTGTTGATTTATCAAACTATTTAGATAATACAGACAATCAAGACTTAACAATTTCAGGAAATACATTAAGTTTAAGTAACGATGCTACTTCAGTAGATTTAGCAAAGTTTTTAGATAATACCGATTCGCAAGAGTTAGATTTAACAAGCAATACTTTAAGTATTTCAGGAAACTCAAAAACTGTTGATTTATCAAATTATTTAGATAACACAGATAATCAAGATTTAACGATTTCAGGAAACACATTAAGCTTAAGTAACGATGCTACTTCAGTAGATTTAGCCAAGTTTTTAGATAATACTGATGCACAAGAATTAGATTTAACAAGCAATACTTTAAGTATTTCAGGAAACTCAAAAACAGTTGATTTAAATAAATATCTTGATAACACAGATAGCCAAGATTTAACTTTATCTGGAAATACTTTGAACTTAAGTAATGATGCAACTTCAGTGGATTTAGCGAAGTTTCTAGATAATACCGATTCACAAGAATTAGATTTAACAAGTAATACATTAAGCATTTCAGGGAACTCAAAAACTGTTGATTTATCAAACTATTTAGATAATACAGACAATCAAGACTTAACAATTTCAGGAAATACATTAAGTTTAAGTAACGATGCTACTTCAGTAGATTTAGCCAAGTTTTTAGATAATACTGATGCACAAGAATTAGATTTAACAAGCAATACTTTAAGTATTTCAGGAAACTCAAAAACTGTTGATTTATCAAATTATTTAGATAACACAGATAATCAAGATTTAACGATTTCAGGAAACACATTAAGCTTAAGCAACGATGCTACTTCAGTAGATTTAGCAAAGTTTCTAGATAATACTGATGCACAAGAATTAGATTTAACAAGTAACATTTTAAGCATTTCAGGAAATTCAAAAACAGTTGATTTATCGAGTTATTTAGATAATACAGATAATCAAGAGTTATCTTTATCTGGAACAACATTAAGTATTGCAAACGGAAATACAGTTGATTTAGCCAACTTACAAGACGGTACAGGAACAGATAATCAAGAGTTATCTTTATCTGGAAATGAATTATCAATTTCAGGAAGCACAAAAACAATAGATTTATCTTCTTTTGTAAATTCTGATCAACAAGATTTAACTTCAGCTACTTTATCAGGTACAACATTAACGATAGCGATTGAAAATGGAGCTTCTGTAGATGTTGATTTAGCTCCAATTTTATCGTCACAACAATCACAAATCAATAATTTGATTTCTCGTGTCGAAGAGATTGAAAAATGTGCATGTAGTGGTACATTAAGTGTTGGTGGAGTTACAAATAAAATCAACAAACCAATTTTATATCAAAACATTCCAAACCCTTTTAATGGTACAACGTCTATAAAATATTACGTTCCTCATCATTTTGATAAGTCAGCGATTGTATTTAGTAATACATCTGGACAAGTAATTGATACTGTAATGTTAAAAGAGAAAGGGGAGCAGGAGTTATATTTTAATAGCAGTTCACTACCAACAGGAATTTACTTTTACACACTGTATGTAAATGGTCATAAGATTGATACTAAAAAAATGATTATTGAATAAAATCATTCTTACATAAATTGAAACTCCTTTTAAGTAATTAAAAGGAGTTTTTTTATTGAATTCGTACAGAGATTACCATAGATGTTAAAGGTATTTCATCAATGGAAACAGTATCGTTGTCGCTAGGGAAATCTAAAATATAGTTTAGTTTGTCAATACGAATGATAACTCCATAAGTATTGTTGTTACGTATTTTGAATTCATGCGGAGAAAACTTTTTAATAATATCTTCAAAAGTAGTTCCTATATTAAATCCGTGTTCAGTAGAGAAGTTGGTTGTAGCAAGTTCAATACAACTTACAATTTCTTGATCTTTTAAAATTGAGTGAATAATAGCAACTCGTTGTTTTTTAGTATCTAAAAAATAGTATAGTTTTTTATTTTCATCTTTAAGTGTAAAAGGAAAATCTTCAATACGATCTTTAGAAATTTCACTTACAGCTGTACCTAAACGTATATCTAAAAAAGAACTTTTATTTTCAATGTAATAAGAGGTAGTTCCTTGACTGTTTCCAATTTGATTGCATAAAATGAAGAAGAAACAAAGTAGCGTAGTTTTTTTAATCATAATCAAATTTTACTGTTTTCATTTCAATAATAAACTAAAAAAACAAACAGTTATTTCACTGAAAATTTAATTTTCTTACGTCCATCATTAGAAAAATTAAAAACAAAAACTTATATTTAAAGAGTAAATGAAGTCTAATTTTATAATTAGACAGTGCATAAAGTGCCGACTTAAATTAAACCTCCTTTCATCTGTGTTTTTGTATTAAAAACACAATGTATACTTACTGTTCGTCTACACTTACATGCATTTGGTCTAAAAATATGTGCTTTGTCATATTGAGCTGGCTCAAGTTTTCATAATATGCACTACTTTTAGAGAAAAGCTTAGATTCAACCAAACAAAAAATTCCAGTGAATTTAATGTTTATTATATTTCTTATTAAATGATATGAAAACTTTACAACTACAAAGAACCCAAAATTCTGATTGGAAATATTTAAATGAAAAAATTACATTAAAGTCCCCTTTAGTTTTAGTTTTTGGAAAAAGGGAGTTACTTGAAGATGAAAATATTTATGAAGAGGTTAAAGGCCTTTTTAGTGATGGACATATTGTATTTGGATCAACTTCTGGAGATATTACTGATGAAAAAGTTGATAACGATAGTATAACCATTACAGCAATAGAATTTGAGAAAAGTAGATACGAAGTAAAGCGTTTAAATATTTTAGATTCTGGTGAAAAAGCGAATAGTTTTGATACAGGAAAAGAATTAGTAAGTGCTTTTTCTAAAGAAGGTTTAAAACATGTATTTGTAGTTTCTGAAGGAAGTTTTGTAAACGGAAGTCATTTAACTCAAGGAATGAATGAAGCTGCTGAGAATGAAATTCTAATCACCGGTGCTTTATGTGGAGATGCTGCTAAGTTTGAAAAAACAATAGCTTCGTATAATGAAAATCCTAAAGTAGGAGAAGTTGTAGCTATCGGATTGTACGGCGATTCATTAGAAGTTTCTTGTGCAATTAATGGTGGTTGGACTCCTTTCGGACCGGAACGAATTGTAACAAAATCTGAAGATAATATCTTATATGAGTTAGATGGAAAACCTGCATTAGATTTATATAAAAATTACTTAGGTGAAAAAGCAAAGGAATTACCAGGAGCCGCTTTATTATATCCTTTAAAAGTAAAGTCAGACAACGAGAATTATTCTATTGTTAGAACTATTTTAAATATTAATGAAGATGAGCAATCTATGATTCTTGCTGGAAATATTCTAGAAGGAGAACAAGTTCAGTTAATGATGACTCATGTGGACAACATTGTAAATGCATCAGAATCGGCTGCAGTATACGCAAATAAAGACAGAGAAAAAGAGGCAGAGTTAGCAATTTTAGTAAGTTGTATTGGTAGAAAGTTAGTATTAGACCAAAGAGTAGAAGAAGAAATAGAAGAAGTAATGGAAACCATAGGAAAAGATGCTACGATATGCGGAATGTATTCTTACGGAGAAATAGCTCCTTTTAACGGTGAGAAAAAATGTCAGTTACATAACCAAACCATGACCATAACTTTAATAAGTGAATAAAGAATGAATTCTCTTTTAAAAAGGCAGATTAGAAAATATTTACCAGAGAATTTACAGAATAGTCCAGAACTAGAAGCTTTTTTAGATGCTGTAAATAAGTCTTATACAAATTCAGACAATCAGTTTTCTATGCTTCAAAGAGCTACCATGATAAGTTCAGAAGAGCTTTCTGAGGCTAGTGAAAAATTGAGAAAAGAAACCGATAAACAAAGAGAAATAATTTCTAAGCTTAGGAACGTAATTAACACACTTAAAGTGTATGAATTAGAAAAAGACGATTCCTTAGAAAATACTTCAACATTAAAATTAGTTGATTTTATCGATCATCAAACAAAAGAGATTCTGAAAATTAATCAGCTAAAAGATAAATTACTGGTCAGTTTAGAAAAGCAAAATGAAGAATTAAACGAGTACGCTCACATGGTTTCTCATGATTTAGTTTCTCCACTTCGAAATATAGAAACTTTAGTTCATATGCTTGCTGAAGATTATGGTAATGAAATTCAAGATGATGGATTAGCCAAATTAAAAATGATAAGTGAAAATGTAGAACGAATCGATGTTTTAGTAGGTGCAATTAGAAATTATTCATCAATTAAAGTTCAAGCGAAAAAACAAACAGATTTAAGTATTCATAGTTTATTAGATGATACCATTGAAGAACTCAATTTATGTAAAAGTATCCGTATAAAAATTGTTAATGAATTGCCTGAAATTAAAGGAGAAGCACATAGTATTTCTCAACTTTTTATCAATTTAATAGACAATGCTATTAAGTTTAATGATAAAGAACTAAAAACTGTAGAAATAGGATGTAAAGAAGAAGAACATTTTTGGGAGTTTTATGTAAAAGATAACGGAAACGGAATCGAAGAAGCTTATATAAATAATGTTTTTATGGCATTTTATAGGTTGGAAAACGATTATCAATCTGCAGGAATGGGGTTATCTACAGTGAAAAAAATCGTTGATATGTATGAAGGTAGAGTATGGGTTGAATCTAAACCAGATTTGGGTTCTACGTTCTATTTTACAATCAAAAAATAATATCGAAAACAAAGATTTTACTTCATTTTCGATATGGTTTATCAACAAAGAAAAATTATTCAATTGTATACAAAGGCAATTTTTAGAGTTGTAGTCTTTGTAAAAGCTCTTTTAATATTTCATCTTCTTCATCTAAAAGATAATCTTTAATTACAATGTCAGGTATTACACCTTCTGGTTTTTCACTGCCATTTACACGAATCATTTTTCCTTTAGATACTTGTACTTTTATTCCTGTTTTTGGTAGATTAAAATAAAATACTGAAGCTATTAAAGAAGGATATTCAGCAGTTTCTTCTCCTACGATTTTTCCAAAATTATAATCTTGAATTTGCGCTGCAGTTACTGTTGCTTGAGAGTGTGATTGTCTGTTGACTAATACATAAACATCTCCTTTAAATGTAAGATTTTTGGGTTGAGGTAGTGTTTTGTCAAAAGTGTAAGTATAACGTTCTCCATCGGTATGACTAAAAATTGATTTCCAATAATTACTTGAGTTTTTCTTTGTTAACCCAGTTTCTTTTAAAAGTTTACTAGTTCTTAATGTAAATGAACTGTTCCATGTAAAAGGTTTATCAGCAATGTAAGAAACCATATAATCACTAAAAACATTATCGCCACCAGAATTATTTCTTAAGTCAATAATCAATTTGTTACTTTTATTATTCAGAATTTTAGCAAATGATTCTTTTATAAATAATTTGAATTTCTCTAAATCTCCATCGAAACTTCCAGGATTTAAATACGCAATTTCATCATAGAATTTTAAAGTCATTTCAGCATTTAAAACTCTTGTTCTTACGTTTTCAAAACCTTCCATAAGTGGAACTGCTTTAATAGTGTACTTTTTTTCTTTTCCGTTTTGTTTAACTCTAATATTGAAGGTATCTATCTTTCCAAAAATTTGCCAATAATACCTTGGTAAACTGTACATTTCAATTTTGGTGTTTTTCATCAATCTGCGTTCTCCTGAAACTTGAGGATAAATTTGATCTAAAATCTGATTTATAGAGCGATCATTGATACTCAAAATTTCATCACCGGGTTTTATATCAGTATTGTTAGACCAGTTTTTTCTGATTAATGGTTTATTTCCTTCAAAAGCAATTTCTAACGGAAATAAGGTTGCATTTTCAGAATTCGCATACTTCATATATTCTGAGCCAGGAAAATCAATATTAGTATGTCCGTTATTAACAAGTACTGATAATTGTTGTAGTATTTTTGTCGCTTCTAAAAGGTTGTATGAATCTTTTGAGATTTTACTTTTAATATGATGAAATCCTTTTTCGAAAGCTTGTTGAGATACTGTTTCATAAATATCATATTGCGATTCAATAAGAGCTTTTTTTAAGTAGGCTAAATCTTCATAAAGATCTTGTTTACTGAATTTATCTTGTCCTTGTATTTGTAAAACTTGTAGTAATAATAAAACGAAATAGTATTTAAATTTCATGTAGTGTTTTGTATAATTTTATTCCGCAAAATTAAGTGTGAAAAGTGTATGAGTCGTCCGAATGCTTCTATTAGGACTAGTTTTTTGATTTTTTAATGTATTGACTAGGTGTTAATTGTGTTGTTTTTTTGAAAACACTATTAAAAGTTGACTTAGAATTGAATCCGCATTCATAAGCTAAACCTAAAACAGAAAGTTTTTCAAGATTAGAAATATGTATTCGTTCTTGAAATTCTTTAACTCTGTATGAATTGATTAAATCGTAAAAGTTCTTTGAGCAATTTTGATTTATTTTTAAAGAAACCTGTTTAGGTTTCATGTCTAGTAATTCTCCCAACTTACTTAAATTCAAATCTGAGTTTAAATACGGTTTCTGATTGCGCATAAGCAATTCCAACTTTTCTAAAAACTCGGTATCTTTTTTAAATGTATTCTTTGCTGAAGTTTTGTTTAGTTCATTAACATTAAAAGAAGAAGTTTTTTGATTGTTTAAGTATCCTTTAAAGCCAATCCATGTGCAGCACAAAGCAAGTATAACAAAACTTGGTAAAAAGTAATATTCTCGTAAACTTCTATCGAAAACAAATCGATCTATTTCAGTAATAATATTCCAGAATATATGATACGAAGCATAAACTAAAATGGGAATTTTTAACCAACTATATGATCGTTGATCTATTTTAGAATAGTATTGTTTTAAAAGCTTTTCATGTCGATAAAGAATTCGAAGAGATACAATACTATAAATCAAATTAGATAATATTCCGATCCATTGTTGTGTCAAATACACATAAGTAATATTTGGCATTGGTTCAATGTATAAACCGTCAGCTCCGTTTCTGTAAAAAGGTGTTCTATAAAATAGAAACTCTAAAACTAGAGGAACAAAATGAATAAAATTTTTCTTGGTAAACTTGAAAGACGGCTTGGTAACACTTAACGTATAAAAATACAATGCAGGTCCCATTCCGTAGAGTAATTCTAACTGTACATATCTGAAAATATGCATTAAGTTAAAGTCTTTTAATACATTAACTAAGACTATGTTTATAGCCATAATAGCATAAAAGAAGATTAACATTGCTAAGAATTTATTAGCTAAAATTTTAGGTTGTTTCTTTAAAATAAGAATGCCTAAAATGATGGCTTGAAAAGCAAAAACACAAATTATGGTAAATAAAATGGAGTTTGAAGTAATCATTTAGTCTTAACAAATAGAAAGAATTCTAGTTTAATTATAGAGAACTAAAGTAGAGAATAAGAATGATTTTTGAGGATTTTTAAAAGAAAAAGGAGTGATAATTATTTATCACTCCCTGCAGAATCGATAGAACTCGATACTTAATTAAAACGATCTTTATTTAATTTGAAATTTCAGGATTGTACGTATCTACTAAACTAGAGACTTTTAATTCTTTTTTGAAGTCTGCTAAAGTTTTGAAGTTACCTTTTTGAATAGTAATTGTTTTCTCTGTATTTGGTTCCATGGTAAAATAATTGTCCGAGAAATTTTCATCAAAGTTTCCAGATGCAAAAACACCGATGGCTAATTTTTTAGTTTTAAAACTAACAATATATTCAGTTTCATTTTCAGAAACATCAAAAGTAATTTCTGGTTGAGGTAATGTTAAAGTTTTAAAAGGAACTAAATAATGTTGTTTTTTAGCAACAGTAGTTTTACCAACTTTTAATGAAGCACTTAAGTAAGCTGTTTTCCATTGTGATGAGAATTCTTCTAATTTTTCTTTTGAAATAGAAAGATAACTTTTAGAAGCATTAGCTTCTATTTCGATACTTTCATTCCAAGATGTGATAACTTGTCCATCAAAACTTAATAAGTCTACCTTTAATTCACCTTTTTGATTTGCTAAATCATCAGTAGCGATAAAAACGTTTACTCCATTTTCTTTTTTATCGAAACTAACAATCGTTTTTTTAAAAGACTTTTTCACACCATAATGTAAAGCTTTCCATTTTCCGTAATAATCAATACTAGACCAAGAAGCAACTGGCCAACAATCGTTAATTTGCCAATATAACGATCCCATACAACGGTATCTATTTTTTCGATGTGCTTCAATTCCAGTTGTAATTCCGTAAGCTTGTAATAAATGACTCACATGTAAAAAGCTAGCAAAATCTTTAGGCTTTTTATAATGTCTTAACATATATTCTTCAATAGTACCGTTTCCAATACTAGAACGCTGATGCGATTTCATTACTTCTGAAAAAATATCATGATCTTCTGGAATAGTATATTTATTTACAGTAGCCAATTCTGGAAAAGATTGAAAACCGAATTCCGACATAAATCTTGGAATCTTAATATTATAATTTTCAAATGGTTCTTTTCCCCACCAAACGCCCCAATAATGTGCGTCTCCATCGGTATGAGATTCAGGAACTCCTAATTCACTACTTGGCGAAGAAGCCCAATATTCTCTATCTGAATCGTAACCTTTTACAGCTTCTGGTAAAACTTTATGAAAAATATCTGTATAAGCTTTCCATATAGTATTTGCTGCTTTTTCAGATTGTTCTTTAGTTACTTGTTGTTTCCAACCCCAACGTTCCCAAGCTGATAAAACTTCATTATTTCCACACCATAAAGCAATAGAAGTATGGTTACGTAATCTTTTAATATTATCAATAGCTTCTTGTTTTACACTTTCAAGAAAATCGTCGTCACCAGGATACATTGCACAGGCAAACATAAAATCTTGCCAAACTAATAATCCTTTTTGATCACATAAATCGTAAAAGGCTTTGCTTTCATAAACACCACCTCCCCAAACACGAATCATATTCATATTAGCGTCTTTTGCTGAATTCAAAATATGCTCGTAGTTTGATTGTTTTACTCGAGGTAAAAAGATATCCTGCGGAATATAATTTGCACCTTTCATAAAAGTAGGTTTCCCGTTTACAGTGAAGTAAAAAGAGCTTCCAATACTATCTTTTTCACGAATTAATTTTATAGTTCGTAAACCGATTTGATGTGATTTAGCATCTGAATGATTTTTATGACTTACTTTAACTTTTACGTCATATAAATGCTGTTCTCCCATACCATTTGGCCACCAAAGTTTCGGATTCTTAATTTCAAATGGAATGGTAAATGTATTCTTGTTTATTACTAAAGGTTTTTCTTCTGTTTTCACTAACGTGTCGTTTACAAAAATCTCAAAAACACTTTTTTCAATTTCTTTTGAACTATTAATTTCTATTTCTGCTGAAAGTTTTGCTGTTTCTCCTATGTTTTTTTGACGAATAAATACATCGTCAACTTTAAAGTTATCCCAACTTCTTAAAATCACAGATCTCCAGATTCCTGAAGAAACTAATCTTGGTCCCCAATCCCAACCGAAATGATATCCAGCTTTTCTAGAAAATATACTTACTTTTTTCTCTCCTTCAACTTTCCCAATCTTTGCTAAATCGTTATCAGAAACTGTAATTTCATAATCGATAGCATCATATTTTTCAATTCCTTTTTTTATTGGAGATTCTAATATTACACGTAATTCGTTTTTACCTTCCTTTAGATAAGGTTTACAATTAATGGTATATCTTCTGAACATATTATCAGAAGTCATAATTTCTTGATCGTTTAGAAATACTTTAGAATAGGTGTCAATTCCTAAGAATTCTAGCTCAATATTTTCTTTAGAAAAATCTTCCTTAGAAATTTCGAAACTCGTTTTATATTCCCAATCACTTTTATCGATCCATTGTACATCGTGTTCGTTTAATCGATAAAAAGGATTTTCAATGTCTTTGTTGGCAAGTAAATCTGTATGAACTGTTCCTGGAACTGTAGCGTTTTTCCATAAGGTATCGTTAGCCTTTTTGAACGTCCAATTTTCATCAAGTTTCATTTCTTTTACGATTGATTCTTTACATCCGGTTAGTAACACTAGTATAGCAGATACAAAGAAGAATTGGGTTAATTTCATTATTTGGTGGTTTGTTGTATGGTTGAGCTAATAAATATATGTAAAACCAGTTACTTAAACTTTTAATATTCTCGCATTATTTGAACAAAAATTAACTTGATAAAATAAGGAAAAACCTTATTCAAATAGTATGAATAAGGTTTTCAATTTAAAAATAAAGAAGTATCGTCTTAGTTATAAGTACTCTTTAACTTTTTCCAATTTTTGTTGGCAACTTTCACAAGTTTCTTATCATCGTTTTCTTTTAACCATAATTGTTTAGCGTCTAGTTCTACATTGTTAAGGAACAAATAATATTTACCGTTGTACACTAGAAACTTATTTGGGTCTACTCTAAACTTAGCTCCTGCATAAGTACCAAAAGCACAATATCCCCCGTACTGTGGAAGGTACTTCGCAGGATTCTTATCAAAAGTAGTTTTTTGTTGAGTTGACGTGAAATAATACACAACACCTTCGTGAGTAGATTTGTAATTTTTATTTCCTCTTTGTGCTAAGTTTAAATCTAAGTAAGAAACCGGACTATAACCTTGCAAAGCGATATTACTATTGTCGATATTATTAGCTTTTTTGTCTTGACTAAATGCTGAAATACTTAAAAGAAATAATCCAGCGATTGTTAATGATTTTAAAATTTTCATAATGTTATAATTTTTAATTTGTGATTTGAGTTATTAAATGTTTGTTTGAGGTTTGTGTGCGCTTACAACTAGTAAAACAGTAGCTCCGTTAATCCAATAATAGAAGGCATCGATTCCTTCAAAAGAAAAAAGAAATGGAACGAGTACAAATGTTAGTCCGACTAAAAAATCTACAGCTAAGTGAAGTTTGTACGACAATACTCTAATAATGCCTAAGTGATGATCGGTAAGAACAGTTAAAATAAAAGCAGCTATACCTGTAATTACTGAAATCCAAAGTGCTAAAGGGTTTGTTTTTCCTAGTTCTAAAAAGAAAGGCAATGCAATTAGTGCTATTGCTACAGGATAATCTAAAAATGCGTGAATTCTTTTAGTAACAAATTTCATAGTATTTACTTTTAGTTAGCGTTAAAATATGCTTCGCGTATCACTTGTCCTTCAGCATTCCATTCTCTTTGAATGATTTCATGCCAGTAGATTTTTGATCCGTCTTTCATATCAAAATCAAAAGTGAATTCAGATGCAGAGCTGTTACCATCAATAATAGAATTATGATGTGTAATACCATTTACATTAGCAATTGCTCCTAAAAAGCCTTCCATTTTTTCAACCATTTGCGATTTTGTGTTCGTAGTTGAATTTGAATAATCTGAAGTTGCAGCATTATCTGCGAAAAAAGTTTTTACTGCGTTTACAATATCTCCTTGAGATACCATTTCATCTATACGTTGTACTTGATCTTTAATGTTCATTTTAAATAATTTTAAATGCGTTGTTATTCTGGTACAAAGATCAATCAGAAGTAGGAGGAAAGAGGTACAAAAAAGGAGCTACCTATTGTACTTTTTTAAAAAGTCGGTTGGTGTAAGTTTGGTATGAAGTTTAAAAAATGAAGAAAAATGATTGGCTTCTTCAAAGCCTAAGAAGTAAGCAATGTTTTTAATTTTATCGCCTTGTAAAAGTAATTCTTTTGAAGTTCGAATGATTTCTTGACGAATTAATTGTCCCATAGAAGCATTTAAATTCTGACGAACTTTTTTAGCTAATGTCTTTTCAGAAATATGCATTTGATCTGCATAAAAAGAGAGTTTTTTTTCTGAAGTGTGAAATTCTTGTATGAGTTTAAATAAATCATTTTCGAAATGATCATCTAACTGATATCCTATTTCATCTCGAAATTCACTTGGAGTGATTCCTGTATTTTTCTTGAAGTTTTTATTGAAGTAAGCAACGTCTTTATAACCTTGTTCGTAAGCAATTTCCTTAATTGAACTATCTGTAAAAGCAATCAGTTTTTGGTCTTCGATTAGACGTTTCTTAGTTTGTAGTTTTTTTACAGTAACCCCAATTTTATTCTTTAATAAATAATTTATATTCTGATTATTCTTACTTATTTTTTGAACGAGTTCGCTTACGGAAAGATGATTTTTAAATTCTTGATCGATAACTTCCTTTACATCAAAAATAACTTGATATTCTTTTTTGTCAGCATTAAAAGGATTTTGCCAGTACCACTGATTGATGGAGATATCAATAATATCTTTTGGAGATGAAAAAATAGTGTTTTGTAAGTATTCTTGACAATTTTTACATTCTAAATAATCAATATATCCAAGAGAAATTAGGTGTTTAAATAGAATTCTTACATCTTGACTTTCGAATAAAACCTGATTGTCAAATTCTATTTTTCGAACTGTAAAAGAATCTGATGAGAATTTAATGTATTGTCCTTTTTCTAAAAAGATAAGTTTATCATCCCAATTCAAATAGTTTTTAAAATCCACTTGAATAGTTCCTTGTCCTTCCATGATATGAAAGAGCGTGTAGGATTCAATAAAATAAATCTTATTGATTTCGGGACTAAACTTAGAAACCATTGTCTTTTAAATTTAAACTAAAAGTAAAATTTTAAAATTAAAACTTCATTTTAAGCTTAAAGTTCAATACACGTCCAGTCATAAAATTAGGAATTCCAAACTGTGTTTTACTAAATACATCTCTTACCCATGTATTGGTAATTGAATTCTGAATATCAAACATGTTGAATAATTCAAGACCAGCAGTTAATTCTTTAAAGTTTTTCAAAAATCCATTAGTAGTTTTTTTATTTGTATCTACAAAAATGTAAGAAACTCCAATATCTGCTCTTCTATAATCACGTAATCTATTCTGAAAGTCATAAGGATCAGCATAAGCAGGAGCTCCACCAGGAACACCAGTATTATAAACAAGGTTTAAATATGCTTTTAAATCAGGTAAATTAGGAACGTAGTCTTGGAATAATACACCTAATTTTATACGTTGATCTGTAGGTCTTGCTATATAACCACGGTTTTGAATATTTTCTTCTGTTTTTAAGAATCCTAAACTTACCCAGCTATCACTTCCCGGAACAAATTCACCATTCAATCGAACATCAAATCCATAAGCAAAAGCATCGGTAACATTATCAGCACGATAACGAATACGAACATTATCGATAGAATATGCATTAACATCACTTAAATCTTTGTAATAGAGTTCTGTGGTTAATTTAAAAGGTCTGTTCCATAAAGTAAAACTATAGTCATTACCCAATACCATATGAATTGATTTTTGAGCTTTTACATTCGGATTTACCTGTCCGTTAAAATCTCTCAATTCTCTATAAAAAGGAGGTTGAGCGTATAAACCACCAGATATTCTGAAAAGCATATCACTTTCCCAGTCTGGTTTTATTGCAAATTGAGCTCTCGGACTAACTATAGTCTGACTTTTAGAAGCAATTCCAACTGGATTTACAGACCAATGTTGTGCGCGTACACCAACATTAAACCAAACTTCGTGATCGTTCCAAGTTGTTTTTCTACTAAATTGAATAAATCCAGAAAAACGTTGCGTATCTACTTCATTATTTGCTCTTACTGTTTGAAAAGGTTCAATAGGTCCAGTAAATGGTACATAAGGCTGCTCGTTAATGAAGTTAGTTGTTGGCGGACGTACAGAAAAACCAACGCTATCAATAACTTCCCATTCACGAATACGATCTTTAATGTTTTCTGTTTGAAATTTTATACCAGCTCTCCATTCATTATTCCCGTCTTTTAAAACTCCACGAACTTGAGCACTAGTAATAAGTGCATCTAAATCGTTTCTTGCATGATTAATTTGTGAACCTATTCCTTGAGTAAATTCTGCTTCTCCGAAATTCTCATCTCCAATATTAGTGTTTACTTCACCCAAACGATAAGCAGCTGCAATATCAAAATGCTCTTCTTCTTGAGTATTAAATGAAGAAAGTGTACCTGTTAATTTTAAATCATCTGAAACTTGATAATCTACAGAAACAGCTCCGAATAAAGTTTGAAAAGTATCTTCTTCTTGACCTTGATAGAAAACAGTTAATTCAATAGGATCTGCTACAGTACCAAAACGCGTACTTCTTCGTAAAGGCTTGTAATCGTAGTTGTTTAAAGAAAAGTTACCTAAGAAATTAATATCTACTTTATCATTTAAACTATAAGTAACCAATGTTTGAATATCCGTAAAATTCGGATTGAAATCAGCTTCGATCTGTTTAGAATTTACTAATAAACTATTGTCTCTATATCTAGCACTAATTACAGCGCTTAACTTCTTATTTAAGAAAACATCTTCAACCGTAATATTTCCACCTAATAAACTTAAATCAATTTGAGTTTGAAATTCTTGAGGCTTTCTATAAGTAATGTCTAACACAGAAGATAATTTATCACCATATTTAGCTTGAAAACCACCAGCAGAGAAATTGATATTTTGTACTAAATGTGTATTGATAAAACTTAAACCTTCCTGTTGGCCAGAACGAATTAAAAACGGGCGATATATTTCTATACCATTAACATATACTAAATTCTCATCGAAATTTCCACCTCGAACATTATATTGAGTACTTAACTCATTATTGTTATTAACTCCAGGTAATGTCATTAAAACATTTTCAATACCAGAATTAGGTCCGATACTCGTTTCTACTGTTTTTATATTAATGTCTGTAATACCTTGTGCTTCTTTCTTTCTATTTTTTACTATTACTTCCTCTAAATCCTGACTCTTAATAGTCAAAGTAGGAGAGAAGGTGATCGTTCTTTTTCCTCTTGTTGTAAACTTTTTACTGATAGTTTTATAAGAAACATGAGAAAATGTAACTAATACAGTTTTACGAACAGGAATTTGAAATTCATAAAATCCGTTTTTATCAGTTGTTGTTCCTTGTCCTAAATAAGCAATAGCAACACCTTCAATAGGATCGTTAAATTTATTTGTGATTTTTCCTTTTACTGTAGACATTTTCTGTGCAAATATCAAAGCAGGAAATAAAAGGGTAAATAGAAGTTTTTTCAAAATGATTTATGGTTTACGATAGAACGTTTTGGAAATGGTTTCAGTATTCCCAACATTATCAGAAACTACAATTTTAAAGATATGTTTGCTACCAACCAATTTTTTATCGGAAAAATCGTAGGTTAAAATTCCTTTTTTGTGATTGTACTCCATTAAAATCCATTCATTATCAATATAACCTCGAAAATCTTTGATTCCAGATTCTTCATCTTTAATCTTAACTTTTAAAGTTTTATTCTTAGTAATCCATTGTTGATCTGCAAAGTTGATTAATGAAATCTTTGGTTTAATAGAATCAAATTTTAATGTGTAGCTACCTAAAGTTTTTTGATTGGTATATACTTTATTTTCTTTCTTTTTTGTAGAAACGTGTTTAGGGTATTTCTTCTTAGTTACGTTAGCAATATAAACTTGTTGCTTTTCTGTAGCAGTAAGGTGAGAAGTATTAAATGTTAACGTAAACCTTTTATCTAAAGGAATTGTAGGTTCATGAATTTTTGCAATTCCATCTTTTACTTCAAAATCTAAATAACAATCGTGATAGAAAGACTTTTTAGGAAAAGCTATACTTACTCCATCTTGTTCAAATTTATTAAAGTTGGCAGCAGTAATTTTATAGTTTGTTGTGTCTTTTTGAGTTTCAATTTTGTTTTGAGCCACACCCTTTATTGGAATTCTTAATGTTGATGCATTTCCATTAAAATCTTTCGCTATAATTTCAATATTATAACTAGAAAAAGGTTCTATAGTTAATCGTCCTTCATTTACTAAGTTTTCATATAAACTTAACTTGTTTTTCGAAACTCTGTGTGTCTTTTGAAATCTCTTTTTATATTTTCCGTAGTGATCGTAATCAATTAATAAATTGATGTATTTGCTTTCAGCAAAAGAAAAAGTTTCTACATCATGATAATATACACGTTGACCGTTAACATGCATTTCTAAACTATAAATTCCATTTCTATTCATGGCTCCATCTTGGCGATCAAAAGTACTTACGCCTAAACCAATTGTTCCATTAGCTAAAATTCGTTCAGAAACATATTTTCCATTTTCTAATTTTTTAATAGGAATAACAGATTTTAAATTAGAATTATTAACTCTAGCAGCACTATCTAAAGGAAATGCCATTAATTTTTCAATAATAGGATGACGAGTATCTTTTACTTCTAAACCAAAGTGTAACGGGTTAATAATTCTATCAGTTTTAGAATCTCTAATTTCATAATGCAAATGAGGTCCGCCAGAGCTTCCAGTATCACCTGAATAACCAATAATTTCACCTTTTTTTACAGGAAATTTTTCTTCATCAGGAAATAAGTTACCTGTGTAGTAACTTTTCTTTTTGTACTGAATACTCTTCACGTACTTTTGAATCTTTGGAGCAAATCTTTGTAAATGTGCAAATACAGTTGTATGCCCACTAGGATGTTTTACATATAAAACTTTTCCAAATCCATATTGAGCAACTTTAATTCTAAATACATAACCGTTAGCAGGAGCTAAAATAGGTATACCTTCTTTTTGTTGAGTTTTTAAATCAATACCCGAGTGAAAGTGATTACTTCGTAATTCTCCAAACGTACCAGCTACAACAACTGGTATTCCCATAGGTTTAGCAAAGTAACTCTTTGAATACTTTTTTTGAGCAAAACCTAAACTAACAACAAACAATAAAATTAAAGTATAATAATGTTTCAAAGCATATCTATTTACCAACGAAAGTACTAAAATTATACCAAAAATCTATTGCGCTGATAATTAGGTTTATTGATAAAAAACAAGTAAAGAGTTGTAATTTTTAATTGATATTGTTAATTTTGTAGAAATAGTTTATTTTCACTATTAAATGAGCAATACTATAGAAGCTATTCATTTACTGGAAGTTAAGTTGAAAGACTTGTTAGTGAGATACGAATTTCTTTTAGAAGAGAATGAAGTTTTACTAAAGCAAAATGGAGAGCTCCAAATGTTATTGAGTGAGAAGCAGAGGCAGTTAGAAGATCAAAAACAAAAATTTGATGTATTGAAGGTTGCTAAAACTATGGAAGGCAGTAATGAAGATTCGAGAAATACAAAACTCAAAATAAATGCTTTAATTCGAGAAATAGACAAATGTATTGTCCTCTTGAATTCGTAAAAGTTCTTTAAAATGAATAAAATAAAAGTTAATGTAATTATTGCAGGTAGAACATATCCGTTATTGGTGAATACAACAGAAGAGGAAGAGGGTATGAGAAAAGCTGCAAAAAACATTAACGATCTAATTTTAAGTTTTGAGCAAGACTATGCAGTTGCAGATAAACAAGATGTATTGGCCATGTGTGCATTACAGTTTGCTTCGAAACTAGAAATTAATACGATTAAGGCATCAAATGAGTCTGAAGAAATAACAAAAAAAGTAAGTGAGTTAACTAATTTATTAGCAGCTCATTTAAAATAAGTTCATTACATAGTAAGTAAGATACTGCCTACATTAGTACATAAGTTTAATAAACTCAACACTATATCTTTAAAAAGAATGAGTCTTGGTTAGTAAAGCGCGCCGTTAACTCGGATTCTTGATCAACCAGTTAGTTCTAAACCTGTTTTTAAGGAGTTTATAAAACCATACTAATGTGGGCTTTTTTTATAAATAAATATATATAATCAAATCATTGATATGGAAGATTTAGTTGTACCAATCTTGTTAGGAGTAGTTGGTATCATAGTTGGTTTTATTGTGGCGAAGGTGTTAGAGAAGTCTAAAGCCAACAAATTATTAAGAGAGACGAATAGAGAAGCAGAGAATATTTTAAAAGAAGCTAAAGTAGAAGCTGAGGCTATAAAAAAAGATAAAATCTTACAAGCTAAAGAGAAATTTATCGAGTTAAAATCTGAGCACGAAAAGGTGATTTTAGCTAGAGAAAAGAAAATGTCTGATGTAGAAAAGAGAATACGAGATAAAGAATCACGAGTATCTTCTGAACTAGACAAAAACAAAAAACTTACCAAATCTTTAGAGAAAAAAGAAGCTGATTACGATTATAAATTAGACTTTTTAGATAAAAAAGAATCTGAAGTAGAAAAATTACACAAGCGTCATGTTGATATGTTAGAGCAGATTTCTGGTTTTTCTGCAGATGAAGCTAAAACAGAATTAGTAGCATCATTAAAGGAAGAGGCAAAAACTGATGCTATGAGCTTTATTCAAGAAACTATTGAAGAAGCTAAAATGACTGCACAACAAGAAGCAAGAAAAGTAATTTTAAACACAATTCAACGAGTAGGAGTAGAGCAAGCAGTAGAAAACTGTGTATCTGTATTCAATCTTGAATCTGATGATGTTAAAGGTAGAATTATTGGTAGAGAAGGAAGAAACATTAGAGCTTTAGAAGCTGCAACAGGTGTAGAAATTATTGTTGATGATACTCCAGAAGCAATTATTTTATCTTGTTTTGATCCTGTAAGAAGAGAAATCGCACGTTTATCTATGCATAAGTTAGTAACTGATGGTAGAATTCACCCAGCGAGAATTGAGGAAATTGTAAAGAAAACTCAAAAACAGATCAATCAAGAGATTATAGAAGTTGGAAAACGTACTGTAATCGATTTAGGAATTCATGGTTTACACCCAGAATTAATAAAAACTGTTGGTAGAATGAAGTATCGTTCTTCTTACGGACAAAATTTATTACAACACTCGAGAGAAGTAGCAAACCTTTGTGGAATTATGGCTGCTGAAATGGGATTAAATGCTAAAGCTGCTAAAAGAGCTGGTTTATTACATGATATAGGTAAAGTTCCTGAAACAGAAAGTGAATTACCTCACGCTTTATTAGGAATGCAATGGGCAGAGAAGTACGGAGAAAAACCAAATGTTTGTAATGCAATTGGAGCTCACCACGACGAAATCGAAATGAAAAGTTTAATTGCACCTATTGTACAAGTTTGTGATGCAATATCAGGAGCGAGACCAGGAGCAAGAAGACAAGTTTTAGATAGTTATATCCAACGTTTAAAAGATTTAGAAGATATTGCTTTCGGATTTAGTGGTGTTCAAAAAGCTTTTGCGATTCAAGCAGGTAGAGAGTTAAGAGTAATGGTAGAAAGCACAAAAGTAAATGACGAGAAAGCTGCTGAATTATCATTTAATATCTCGCAGAAAATCCAGAATGATATGACATACCCTGGACAAGTTAAGGTAACTGTAATTAGAGAAACTAGAGCTGTAAATGTAGCTAAGTAATTCTCTAATCAAACAATAAATTTAAAAGTACGAGTATTAATTTGCTCGTACTTTTTTGCTTTATATTTTCGCGCAGAATAAATTTAAAAATTGTTAATTATGAAAAAAAGATTTTCTTTTTTATCTTTTCTTGTGCTTGTATTATTTCAAATAGCACAAACAAACGCTCAATCTTCTAAATATGGTGTATCTGCAGGATTTCATGATATGACCTTAAAAGCTAGTGTAAGTGGTTTTGGTACTGGATCAAGTGGTGCTTCTGGATATTATGTAGGTTTTTATGGAGAGTTTGGCTTATCTGAAAAAATTTTATGTTCAACCAGAACTTCAATTTTCTCAAGTATTTAGTGGAGATTCCGATAATACACAAACTTCAGAGACTCTAACATTGCCTGTGTTATTCAAATATTTTGTTGCAGAAAAATTTAATTTACAAGCTGGACCTACGTTTGATTTATTTTTAGGAAACGAATCAGAGGTTTCTGATTTTGGTATTGGACTTGCTTTTGGTGGTGCATACGTTATTAACGATAAAATATCACTAACAACAAAATATTCTCTAGGATTGAATAATAGAACAAGTGGTGTGAATGTTGCAGATCCATTGCTTGGTAACTTAGAGGTAAGTTCAAAAATTGACTATTTTCAATTTGGATTAACTTATAATTTCTAATAGAAAATATATAAATATAAAAAAGCCGCTTTTAAAGCGGCTTTTTTATATTTATATAGTAGATAGTTTATCTACGTCTATTTTTTCTTGGATTGTTATTACGTCTTCTTTCAGATGATTGACCAGAAGAGTTGTTGTTACTTTTGTTTATAGTTCTACCAAAACCTCTATTTCCACCTCCAGAAGATCTATCAGAACCACCACTTCGTCTTCTTGAAGATGATGATCTTCTTCTTCCTTTTCTTTCTTTAGTAATCTCGATGTTTACATTTCTACCATTAAATTCAGGACGACTTTTTTCAAAGGCTTCTAATGTAAATGCTTCATAGTTATTATCGATCTCAAAGAAAGAGAATGTATCTAAAATATCAATAGCACCAATTTCTACGTTTTTATCAATTCCTTGTTCGTTAATTAATCCCATTAATTTAGCTGGGTTTAATCTATCTTTTCTTCCAAGATTGATAAAGAAACGAGTCATGTTATCACTAGACATTCTACTTCCTCTTCCTGAAGAACTATCTCTATCGCGACCTCTGTCATTAATTTTATTTAAATCAGGAGCGTTTTCGTAATACGATAAGAAGGAATTGAATTCAAGTGAAACAAACTTCTGAATTAATTCTTCTCTAGAAAAACTACTTAATTTTTCATAAATGCTAGGTAAGAAACTATCAATTTCAGCAGAGTTTACCTCAGATTGCTCAATTTTATCAATTAAATGGAACAATTGCTTTTCACAAATTTCTTTACCAGTTGGTATTGGAGTTTGAACAAATTTCTTCTTTAAAATTCGTTCAATTGGAGATAATTTACCTCTTTCTTTTCTATTCACTAATGCTATAGAAACCCCTTTATTACCAGCTCTACCAGTTCTACCACTTCTGTGGTTATAGTTTTCTATTTGATCTGGTAACTTATGATTAATAACGTGAGTTAAGTTATTTACATCTAAACCACGAGCAGCTACATCTGTAGCGACAAGCATTTGAATGTTTTTCTTTCTGAATTTCTCCATAACACTATCTCTTTGATTCTGAGATAAATCACCATGAAGTGCATCAGCATTATAACCGTCTTGAATTAATTGATCAGCAATTAATTGTGTTTCTCTACGTGTTCTACAAAATACAATAGCGTAGATGTTAGGATTAACATCAGCTACTCTTTTTAAAGCTTCGTATCTTGTTTTTTCAGTAACATTGTAATATTCGTGTGTAACGTTATCAGAACCCTGATTTTTTTCACCAGAAGTAATTTCTACAGGATTGTGCATGTAATTTCTAGCAATAGCTTCTACTTCACGTGGGAAAGTTGCAGAAAAAAGTAACGTTTGTTTCGTGTCTGGAGTAGCTTCAAGAACTTTATCAAGTTCTTCTTTGAATCCCATATTTAACATTTCGTCAGCTTCATCTAAAACTAACCAATTAACGTTATCTAATTTTAAAGCTCTTCTTCTAATTAAATCTACAGTTCTACCTGGTGTACCAACTACGATTTGAACTCCTTTTCTTAATTGCTTAATTTGTTGTTCAATGTTAGCACCACCATAAACAGTAGTAACATTTAATTTAGGGATGTACTTTGTAAAGTCTTCTATGTTTTTTCCTATCTGTACCGCTAATTCACGCGTAGGAGATAAGATAATTGCTTGAGTTACCTTGCTGTTTTCATCAGCTTGTTCAACAATTGGTAAGCTAAATGCAGCTGTTTTACCAGTTCCTGTTTGTGCAAATGCTTTTAAATCTTCTTTTGAAGAGATAATTTGCGGAACAGCTTTTTGTTGTATTAAAGTTGGAGTAACGTAACCTAAGTCTACTAAGGCCTTATTGATAGGTTCTTTTAAACCTAAATCGGAAAATGTAATCGACATAATGTGAATTTAGACGAATTCACAGATGCCCTACCCATGAATTCTAAAATAATATTTAATTTTTTGGACGCGGCAAAAGTAATGAATAAAAAGTAATTATCTGATATAAAGATAAATTAATGAAGCTCAGTGATTTGTTTTTCTAATTTTTTAGAAGATAAAGCACAAAAACCATTAACAACAATTCCTTTTTTATTAACTAAAACCATTCTAGGATACTTGCTACTAAGAAACTCGTGAGCATTACTTTCTTTGTTCAGGTAAAATTGATGTTTTATATCTAATTTCTTGATATATTCATTTTTATGATTCTCGATGTTAACTACTAAAAATTGAATTTCTGGATTTTTAGTAATTAAATAGTTCATTCTAGAAGCTACCCAATTATCAGGTGAAATATCTTTATTTCTAAAGTATATAACTGTATTATTACCTTTAATAATATCTTTTATATCTTCTATTGAGCCTTGAGGTGTATGTATACTAAATTGAGGTAAACGTTTATTTTTTTGAATATGTTTTACATCAGATGATAATCTAGCGATAAGATCTTTGTCAGAATCGTTAGAAGAAAATTCTCTAAAAAGATTGTATGCTTTTTTGTTTAATCCACAACTCTTCTTTGAATAAAAATGGCGTATGATAGATTCTTTTAATAATCTGTTTTTTAAATCTGCAGCTTCTATCTTATCATTAACAGTTTCTAAAACAGAAATAGTAAATTCATCACTATCATCTTTAATATTCTTAGCATATACGTCATAATAAATATTATTGTCTACGTATTTTTTGTATGCAGGGAAAAAGATTAAAGAATCTCCATTGATACTAATGTTTTGTCTATGTGAAATAAAATTTTTTTCATTTATACTGTCAGGTTGATCTTTTAATCTATTGTTGATAGCATAAGTTTCTAATTTAGAATATAAAGGGTAGTATAAAAGAATCTTTAATACATCTATATAATTTTCTGAAATATCAGTAGATCTAGTTTTAAATTCTTCAAGATATTCATCTTTATGTTTTTTTAATGAATCTACAGCTTCCAAGAAAAGATCAGGTGAAAGTTTATTAAGTTTATAAAAATCTTTTCTTTGTTTTTCGTTGATTAAGAAGTTTTCTATTAGCGCATTATTTTTTTCAGCATTACTACCACTAAATACCAAAGATTCATCGAATGCCCAAGTATTCAAACGCATGAGTAAACTATCTTGAGGCTCTAAATAAATGTGTTGAGTTTCTGGTCCGTGTCTAAATAAATATAAGCCACTTTTAATATCACTAAGTTTACCAGAGAATGTATTGTCTTTATTAAGTTTTATAGAGTCTATTACTTCAATCTTACTATTGTAGAGTATGACAAAATCACTTTTGGGATGTATAATTTTACCACCAAAATAGGTGTACTTTTCATCCTTCGAAGTAGCACAACTAATTAAGAAAATCGAAATTAAAGGTACTAAGTATTTAATCATATTTTGTGTGAAAAGTTGTAATTATCAGCGATCAAAAATAGAAATAAGAGTTAAATCTTGATGTTAATGCGATGTTAATATTCATAAAAAAACTACTATTTATATCGATAATAATTAGCAAGTAATGCAATAAAAGTTCAGAGTTTTTATACTTTTGCATCGAAATTTAAAAATTGAAAAATGTTATCAGTTTCTAATCTATCAGTTCAGTTTGGAAAAAGAGTGTTATTTGATGAGGTAAATACAAAATTTACTCAGGGAAATTGTTACGGAATTATCGGTGCCAATGGAGCTGGTAAATCTACATTCTTAAAAATATTATCTGGAAAAATGGACCCAACTTCTGGTCATGTTCATTTAGAACCAGGAAAGAGAATGTCTGTTTTATCACAGGATCACTATGCGTTTGATGAATATCCTGTTTTAGAAACAGTTGTAATGGGTAACAAAGACCTGTATAAAATCAAAAAAGAAATTGATGCTCTTTATGCAGATTATTCAGATGAAAATGCTGAAAAGATCGGAGAGTTACAAGTTCAATTTGAGGAAATGAACGGTTGGAATGCTGATTCTGAAGCTGCGGCAATGTTATCTAATTTAGGTATTAAAGAAGATTTACACTATTCTTTAGTAAAAGATTTAGATGGTAAACAAAAAGTACGTGTGTTATTGGCACAAGCTTTATTTGGAAGTCCTGATGTATTAATTATGGATGAGCCTACCAATGATTTAGATTTCGAAACTATTGCTTGGTTAGAGAACTTTTTAGCAAATTACGATAATACAGTAATTGTTGTATCTCACGACCGTCACTTTTTAGATGCTGTTTGTACACATATTTCGGATATTGATTTTAGTAAGATTAATCACTATTCAGGAAACTATACATTCTGGTACGAATCTAGTCAGTTAGCAGCTAAACAAAGAGCGCAGCAAAACAAGAAAGCAGAAGATAAAAAGAAAGAATTAGAAGAATTTATCCGTCGTTTCTCTGCGAACGTTGCTAAATCAAAACAGGCAACATCTCGTAAGAAGATGATTGAAAAATTAAATGTTGAGGAAATAAAACCATCAAGTAGAAGATATCCTGCAATTATTTTTGAAAGAGATAGAGAAGCTGGAGATCAAATTTTAAATGTAGAAGGTTTATCAAAAACTGATGTTGAAGGAGAGTTATTATTTTCTAATATAGATATCAACTTAAATAGAGGAGATAAAGTAGCTGTTATTTCTAAAAACTCAAAAGCAACTACAGCTTTTTACCAAGCTATAGCTGGAAATGAAGATGCTGATTCAGGAAAATATAGCTGGGGAGTTACAACTACACAATCGTATTTACCTGCTGATAACTCTGAGTTTTTCCAAAATGGAGAATTAAACTTAGTAGATTGGTTAAGACAATATGCAAAAACTGAAGAAGAGCGTGAAGAAGTATTTTTACGTGGTTTCTTAGGAAAGATGATTTTTTCTGGAGAAGAAGCTTTAAAGAAAAGTAATGTATTATCTGGAGGTGAAAAAGTACGTTGTATGTTGTCTAGAATGATGATGACTAGAGCTAATATTTTAATGTTAGATGAGCCAACAAACCATTTAGACTTAGAATCTATTCAGTCGTTAAATAACTCATTAATTAATTTTAAAGGAACTGTTTTATTTACAACTCACGATCACGAGTTTGCTCAAACGGTTGCTAATAGAATTATAGAAATCACTCCAAATGGAGTTATAGATAAGTATTCGTCTTTTGATGAATATTTAGATGATCCTAAAGTTAAAGAACTGAGAGAAAAAATGTACGAATAATAAAAAAGGAAGCTTTTCAGCTTCCTTTTTTATTTTCTAATCGGACTTATAATTTCAACATCGCTAAAAGCAATGGCTCCTCTTATAATTCCGTCAATATTACTTTTTAAAGCCTCAATCAATTGCATTTTCAATTGAGATTTATGATAAATTAAACTAACTTCTCTTGCTGGTGGCGGAGTATTAAACTCTCTTAAATAACCTTTGTCTTCTTCATTTAAGTCTAAAGTATTTAAATAAGGAAGTAAAGTCATACCCAAACCGTCTTTAGAAAGTTTAATAAGTGTGTCGAAACTTCCGCTTTCTAAATGAAACTTCTTTTCATCATCTTTTTTATTCATTTTACATAAGTTGATCACACTGTTTTTAAAACAATGTCCATCTTCTAAAAGTAAAACATCTTCTAGCTCTAAATCTTCAACGTCTAATTTTGATTTAGAAAATAAACGGTGTTCATTTGGAATTAAACCTACAAATGGTTCGTAATATAAAACACGTTCTTTAATTGCTTCGTTTCCTAAAGGTGTTGCAGCTATGGCAGCATCAATATAACCATCAGTTAATTTGCGTATAATTTCATCTGTAGTTAATTCTTCAATAATCAATTGAACTTTAGGATATGTTCTTGTAAAGTTTTTTAAGAACATTGGTAATAAAGTAGGCATTACAGTTGGTATAATTCCTAATTTAAATTCACCACCTATATATCCTTTTTGTTGATGAACAATATCTATAATTCGATTACTTTCATCAACAATAACTTTAGCTTGTTCTACTATTTTTTGTCCAACTGGTGTAAGTTCAATAGGTTTCTTTGAACGGTTAAATATCTTAGCATCAAGCTCTTCTTCTAGTTTTTGAATTTGCATACTTAACGTTGGCTGTGTAACAAAACAATGTTCAGCGGCAATTGTAAAGTTCTTATGTTCAGCAACAGATAAAGTATATTTTAACTGTGTTATAGTCATTCTATAATAATTTTCGATAAATATATTAAAACTATCAATTATGTTGATAGAAGATTCAGTTTATTTTCGAATAATTTTGTGGTAAATACTTACAAGAATTATGGATAAAACAATAATAGGATTAGATAAAACAAAATCAGAAAAGTTAGTACAAGAATTAAATGAGTTATTAGCTAACTTTCAATTATACTATCAAAACTTAAGAGGATTGCATTGGAATATTAAAGGAAAAAACTTTTTCGAATTGCATACCAAGTTTGAAGAACTGTATACCGATGCTCAATTAAAGATAGATTTAATAGCAGAACGTGTTTTAACATTACAAGGAGAACCTTTACATACGTTTGAAGATTATATTAAGAATAGTACAGTTCCGGTAGGAAAAAGTATAAGTAATGATGAAAAAGCTATTGCTTTAGTAGTGAATTCATTAACAGCATTACTTAACATTGAGCGTAACATACTGGAAACATCAGACGATGCAAATGACGAAGGAACAAATGCAATGATGAGTGATTTTATATCTGAACAAGAAAAAACAGTTTGGATGTTAAACGCATGGTTAACCGTTTGATATTAAATAATTAAAGATTTGTTGAGATCGTTTGTTTTTCATAAACAAACGGTCTTTATTTTTATATATAATTATGTAAAATGCACTTATTTATAACAAATCTAATTATTAAAGTTTACTTGATGTAGGTAACTTTTTATTAAAAAGAAATTAAAATAGGCATCACCAAAACTTTAAATGTGTGTCCTTGTTTTGCACGGTAAATATTAATTAACAAAACTAAATAAGGACTAAAATGAAAAAAATCAAACTTAGTATAGCTGCTTTATTAGCACTTACAGTTTCTTTTACTACCTTCTATTCTTGTCAAGATGGGGAAAACGGAGTAGATGGGTTAAATGGTCAAAACGGACAGGATGGTCAAGACGGTGCAGATGGTGCCGATGGTCAGAACGCAACTGCTTTCTTAAACGAGTCAATAACTCCAAACTTTTTAAAATTAAGAAGTGAATTTGCTTCAGCTTCAGTAACACCAATTTTATCTTCTGAAGATGTAATTCCAGGTGCTCCAGATTTTATTTATGGATCTATGGCAGATGGTGCTGGTTTATTAAAGAATGGTAATGGTACTTTTACTTTAATTAACAATATCGAAGCAGATTATTCAATTGCTAGAATTACATTAACTAAAGATTTAAAACCAGCTAAAGGTGAGTACATCTTAAATGCTGCTGCAACTGCTGAAACTGCTCAGTGTTCAGGTTCTATGATTACTCCAGAAGAACATGGTTTCGGACCATTATACTTATCTGGAGGTGAGTGGGGAGGATCTTCAAAAGGAGTTTTCGCTACAAATCCATACAGGCCAGCTACAGATGCTAGTACGCCAAACATGTTACCAGCTTTAGGGCAGTGGTCTACTGAAAACGCTGTTGCATTACATAAAGATGCTTTCCCAGGAAAAACTGTTGTTTTTATTGGAGATGATCAAGGAGATAACTTTGTGCCATCTGGTCACTTAGGTATGTATGTTGGTGATCAAGGAGATTTATCAACTGGTAAATTATACGGATTAAGAGTTACTACTGCTGGAGTTGATTATGAAGTTGACATGGCTGAAGGAACTGAATATGATGTTGAGTTCGTTGAGTTAGTTGAAACTGAAATCGCTGCTTTAGATGCTGAATGTAAAGCTAAAGGAGTTATGGGATTCTCTCGTTTAGAAGATATCGACTGGAGAAGAGGTTCTGCTACTAACAACAGAGAAATTTATTTTGCTGTAACTGGTAGAGATAAGCCAGACTTAGTAGGTAAAGGAACAATTTCTGGACGTATCTACAAAGTAACAATGAATGGTACTGATCCAACTGGTGCTGGAAAAATCACTTGTGTTTTAGATGGTGATGTAGTAGGAGGAAAAGCTCAAGAATTCCTTTCTCCAGATAACATTTTAGTTACAGAAAACTACGCTTATATTCAAGAAGATCCAGCAATTACTCCAACAGGAAATAAATTACACTATGCTAGATTATACCAATATAACTTAACAACTGGAGAATTAAAAGTTGTTTTAGAGTGTGATCAAGTAGCTGCTGCTGCTCAAGGATATGGTGCTGCAGATAGAATGTGGGAAATTACAGGTATGATCGATGTTACTGATTTAGCTAACAACGGAGAGAATACATTCTTATTAATTACTCAAAATCACGGATGGGAACCAGCTGACGGAACTTCATTTACAGATCCAATGGCTAACCCAGATTTAAGTAGAAGAAAAGAAGGTTCTGTATTACACGTAGTAACTGGATTAGAAAGATAAAATATGAAAGACATATTAAGTCGAGCTAAGGCATACCTTTGTGTATGTCTTTTGCTTTTGACAATAGCATGTAAAAAAGAACAAAAAGAGTATAAAGTTGTTGAAGGACTATCTGCCGATTTAACAACGTTATATGTAAATCATTTGACAAAATCTTTTGAAAGTTTAGATCAAATGAAAGGTAAATCTTTACCAGAACAAAAAGAATTATATGCTGTTGCAAGAAAGTATTTTAAGCTGTTAGAACCAATTTTAGCATATACAGATAGAAATAATTATAAGTCATTAAATGCTCCAAATATCATTCAGGTTAAAGGAGAAGAAAGTAAAGACACTAAAATAATGACACCAATAGGTTTTCAGGTTATAGAAGAAAACTTATATGAAGATGAAATAGATGCTGAAACTTTAAATAGAGCTATTAATGTAACTAGTGCAAGGTTAAAATTAGTAAAAGGTAATGTGGCTTTAAATCTAAAAGATTATCATATTATTTGGTTAATTAGAGATCAAATTACTAGAATAGCAACTACAGGAATTACTGGATTTGATTCACCTGTTTTAAATGAATCATTAAATGAAAGTGCCTTAACGTATAAAACAATTGCAGATATTATTAAAGCGAATGCTCCTAAATTCAGTACTCCTGAAAAAATGAATGCATTCATAAAATCCATAGAAGCTGCACAACAAGATTTAAAACACGATTATGAAACTTTTGATCGTTTCAGCTTTATAAAGAATCATATCAATAAACAGTTAAAGTTATTAGTTGAGATCCAAAAAGATTGGAAAGTGAAATTTCCTTTTGAAATGGCATTATCTAACGATATGACGTATTTGTTTTCTGATGATGCAATTAATATGGATTATTTCTCTGATCATCTAAGCGACACTACAAAAATTGATCAGAAAGTAGCTTTTGGAAAAGAATTGTTTAACGACACATCGCTTTCTAAAGAATATAATATGGCTTGTGCTACTTGTCATGTTAAAGATTTAGCTTTTACTGACGGAAGAAAAACTTTTGATGGAAATCAAACCAGAAATACACCAACAGTAGCTTATGCAGCTTATCAAAGAGGTTTTTTTATGGATTCTAGAGCTGGAAGTCTAGAAGGTCAAGTTGTAGGTGTAGTTAAAAATCACAATGAATTTAACATGACTATGGATTCTGTTGTGTCTAGAGTATTAAAGAACGATTTATATAAACAAAAAGTTCAAGATTTATATGCAAGCAAGCGTTTAGATTTTAATATTCGTCACGCGATTGCTTCGTACATAAGAACTTTAAATAAGTTCAATTCAAAGTTTGATAGAAATATCCGCGGAGAAGAAAACACACTTACAGAAGAAGAAAAGTTAGGGTTTAATTTATTTACAGGGAAAGCTTTATGTGCTACTTGTCATTTTGCTCCTGTTTTTAACGGAACTGTGCCTCCGAATTATAAGGATACAGAGTTAGAGTTTATTGGAGTTCCACAAACTACAGATACTATAAATGCTAAACTTTCTGAAGATTTAGGAAGGTATAATATTTTTAAAACTGAAGAGCGTAAACATTTCTTTAAAACGCCCACAGTAAGAAATATAGCAAAAACAGCTCCTTATATGCATAATGGTGTGTATACTACTTTAGAGGAAGTAATGGATTTCTATAATAAAGGTGGAGGAGCAGGTTTGGGAATTGCTAATGATTATCAAACTTTACCATTCGATAATCTTAAGCTTTCCAAAAAAGAGATTAATGCTGTAATTGCATTCATGAAAACTTTGACAGATGAAGAATATTAATTAATACTTCTGAAGCAAATTTCCAAAAATTTAAAAGCCTCATGTTTTAGTTGCATGAGGCTTTTCTTATTTATCTGATAGGTAAATCACTCAAATAATCAGTAGAAAAATTAGTCCAATTGTATTTGTCTTTTAAAAACTTAGCTGGATTTTTACAAATATCTCCACCTTTCCATCCCCAAGGAGCATTCGCTCGGTTATCTCCATTACCATTATCTCCAACAAAAGAAGCTCCAGCGAAAGTTAAAGGATTATTTCTTTGAAGCCATAAACTATTCTCTAAAGCAATAAGGTTATAGTTGATATTTTGTGGTAAATTTCTTGAATTCTTATCTGGACTCACACCTGGTTGACCATTGTAATAATATTTAATGTAAGAACCGTCTTTATCTGATGAACCTTGATAAGCTCGCATTCCGTGGCCTTTAGCTTCTATATAAAGTTGTGGTTGTTTATCTTCTAATAAGATCTCATTTTTATTATAATCGTAAATAGAAGAATGCCAAATGGTTTGTGCATTTATAATATCACCAAATTCTCCATTTTCTTTTCTGTCTGCAGTAATAAGAATGCCTTCCATGTCATTTTCATGAGAATCTAAAGAGCATAAAAAAGGAACATCTGTCCAATCTCTCGGATGATATACAGCGTATAAAATGAAGTAATGTGTTTTGGTATAAGTCACATAATAGTATACATACGGAATAAGCTTTCCGTTATCTCTACCAGAAACCATATTTTCCCAATTGTTTTTAGTATTCCAGTCTCCATCATAATTTACAGCCGTAATCCAATCTGCAGATCCACTTTTAGATTGGTTTCTACATAATCCATCTGTAGTATCAACATCTTGAAAAAATACAGGAGCATAGTGAATAGCTATTTGATGATCTGTTTTTTCATTTTGTCTATCCAATAAAGTGGGAGTAAATTCAGAATTTTCAGTAAGAATTTCATCATTACAAGAAATGCATAAAACGCATAATACAAATAAGTAGCTTACATAGTTTTTTGTTGTTTTCATTGATTTAAAATAAGAGGTTAAATAAACAATGATACCTAAAAAAGTATGACTTAAGATTAAATAAAAGTTAGAGTTTTGTATCTAAAAAGAAGTATTCATGTAAAGAAAAAAAAGAAATTATGTAATTTTAAAAACATACTACGACTAAGTAGGATAAACTATATCAAAAAATGAAAAAACTAATCTTACTTTCGGCATTATCATTAGTTGTAATGTCGTGTAAACAAGAAGCAAAAAAAGAAGTTGAAACTCAGCCAAAGCAAGAAGTAAAAAAGGAAGATAACTTTCCGAAAGCTTTAGGTGAAGTTTTTGAAAAACATGGAGGTATCGATAAGTGGCGAAAAGCTAAAACGATGTCTTACAACGTAAATAAGCAAGACCACACTATTGATCTTCATACAAGAAAAACATTAGTACAAGGAGAAAATTTTTCTTTAGGTTTTAATGGGAAAGATGTTTGGTTAAGCCAAAAAGATTCTACAGCTTTTACTAGTAATCCTAAGTTTTATTACAACTTGTATTTCTACTTTTATGCGATGCCTTTTGTTTTAGCTGACGATGGAATTACATATTCTGAAGTTGATCCAATTGAGTTTGAAGGAGTAAAATATCCAGGTTATAAAATTTCTTATGGATCAAATGTAGGTACTTCTCCAGATGATAATTATTTTATTTATTTTAACCCAGAAAACAAGCAAATGGAATGGTTAGGATATACGGTAACTTACTTTACAAAAGAGCCTTCTGAGAAGGTTAGCTTAATCAGATATAATGATTGGGAAAATGTTAACGGTTTTATTTTACCAAAATCTATAACTTGGTACAAAAAAGATGATAAAGGTGTACCAAGTGAACCAGCAAGAGATCCAATTGCATTCTCTTCAGCATCAGTAAGTCAAGCGCCTTTAGCAGATAGTTTTTTTGAAAAACCAGTCAACAATTAATAACTAAAGAATTAAACACATGGGAAAAAAGTATATATGGAAAAAAGAGTACACAATGGTTTTGTTAGCAAATTTAGTGTACATTGTCTTCTTTTTAATTATTACAAACATATATACCAAATAACATTCTCATGCAAACTTTAGATTGGATTGTACTATCAATAACTTTATTGTTTATTGTGCTTTATGGAACTTGGAAAACAAGAGGAAGTAAAGATGTAGAACAATATATTAAAGGAGGAAACGACACAAAGTGGTGGACTATCGGTTTGTCTGTTATGGCAACACAAGCTAGTGCCATCACTTTTTTATCTACACCAGGACAAGCATTTCATAGTGGAATGGGATTTGTTCAATTTTACTTTGGTCTTCCGATAGCCATGGTAATTATATGTTTGGTATTTATACCAATTTATCACAAACTTAATGTGTACACTGCTTACGAATATCTAGAGAGCAGATTCGATTTAAAAACCAGAACATTAACAGCAATTTTATTTTTAATTCAAAGAGGTTTAGCTGCAGGAATTACCATTTTTGCACCTGCTATTGTTTTATCGGCTGTACTAGGATGGGATTTAATCACCTTAAATATTATTATCGGACTTTTAGTAATTATCTATACAGTTAGTGGAGGTACAAAAGCTGTAAGTGTTACGCAAAAACAGCAAATGGCTATCATTTTTGCAGGTATGTTTATTGCGTTTTATCTTATTTTACAATACTTACCAGATGGAATTACTTTTTCTGAAGCATTAAAGATTGCAGGAGCAAGTGACAAAATGAAAGTATTAGATTTTTCTTGGGATTTAAATAATCGTTACACGGTTTGGACAGGTTTCTTAGGTGGTACGTTTTTAATGTTATCTTACTTCGGAACTGATCAGAGTCAAGTACAACGTTACCTTTCAGGAAAATCGGTTCGTGAAAGTCAGTTAGGTCTTATTTTTAACGGATTATTAAAAGTACCAATGCAATTTTTTATTCTATTGGTAGGGGTAATGGTATTTGTTTTTTATCAGTTTAATAACTCGCCATTAAACTTTAATCCGAAAGCTCAAGAAGCAATAGCTAAATCAGAATATGTAGATCAATATAAAGCTCTTGAAGAAGAACATAAAGTAATTGAAGTTGTAAAAAGAAGTATGTTAGAAAACGGAATAACAGAAAATAATACAGCTAGATTACAAGAATTAAATGAACAGGATAAACAGATAAGAGAAAAGGCTAAATTATTAATTAATGAAGCAGATAAAGATGTAGAAACTAATGATAAAGATTATGTTTTTATCCATTTCATTTTAAATAATTTACCCAAAGGTTTAATAGGTTTATTACTAGCAGTTATCTTATCTGCAGCAATGTCTTCAACAGCGTCAGAATTAAACGCCTTAGCTTCAACAACTGCAATAGATTTATATAAAAGAAATGTAACTTCAGAGAAAAGCGACCAACACTATGTAAGTATGTCGAAATGGTTTACATTAGGTTGGGGTATTTTGGCAATTTTAGTGGCTTGTGTGGCGAACTTGTTCGATAATTTAATTCAATTAGTAAATATTATCGGATCAATATTCTACGGAAATGTATTAGGAATATTCTTACTAGCATTTTTCTTCAAGTTTGTAAAATCAAATTCCGTTTTTATAGCCGCAATAATCACGCAAATTATAATAGTTATAGTTTGGTATATAGATTTATTGCCTTATTTATGGCTAAACGCTTTAGGTTGCGGATTAGTTATGCTTATTGCATCTATAATTCAAGGAATCAATCCTTCAGAAGAAAATCCAGAATTAAACATTGAGAATATAGGAGAATAGTATTATTCTGTAAATTCTACATACAATTAGCTTCGAAAGTATTTCGAATAATATATTAGTTTATAAAACTATGTATGTATAAAGAAATTAATGAATATCAATTTTTTGATGGAGTAAATAGCTATAATGTCAATAAGAGTTACGACAATTGGTTATCTTCAATTGAGTATAATATTTATATCAAATCTCATGTTAAAATAGAGAAAACTCAAATAGATTTATTTGGTAGTAATACTAAGAAAATACAGCGTTTCTTTTTGCAAAATAAAGAGTTGTTTTCACAGTTAAACCAGACATTAAATTTTGTTATTGAAGAAAAAGAAGATCAAGTTAGAATTTACAAGAAGAAATTTAGTCAAGAAGATTACTATGTTGTTAATTCTATAATTAATAAAAAGTCTTATATAATCTTTTATAGCTTAGGAGGAAGTAAATCTGTTGAAAATATTACAATCCACAACGTTTTTATCAACGCTTCAAGATAAAGAAAAGTCCTTTATCAAAATTTTTGAAACATATTCTTAGAAAATAAAAAAACTCGAATTCTATGAATTCGAGTTTATACTTTTAATTTAATTGAGATATATTAAGCTCCCCATTCTTTAAGAGAGTCTTTATTTAATTTGATATAATCTTCATTTCCAGCTTTTTCAGCATGCATTAAAGAAGCCTTTGCAGCTTTAATAGCACCTTTCTTATCACCAGCTTTAGCGTGGATTAAAGACTGCTTACGTAAGAACCAAAAACGAGGTCTGTCGTTAGTCATTTCTACAGCTTTGTCAATCCATTGTTGTGCTTTAGCGATATCTTTACCTTCATCCATATAGTAAGATGCAGCAGCATAATAATCGTTAGCAGCAGGTCCAGCCATTACTTGATCAATACTAGCAGAAACAGCTTTATCAGTTGGAACGTCAAACTTAATACCAGCATAAACGTTTTCCCATAAAATTCCTAAAACAGCAGAACCATTTTTAACATCATCAATAGTAATTGTAAATGTTTCAATAGTCATTGGCATTTTTTCAACTTTAGCAGTTGTAGTTAAAGCAACTTTAGAATCGTCAAATTTTCTTGGAGTTCCCCAGTTGTTAGTATCGCTGTAGAACATTACTTCCCAAGAAGAAGCACCTGGCTTAGTAAAGATAGCATAAGAACCTTTCTTTAATGCCTTACCACCAATAGTAACATCATCACTAAAAGTAACAATAGTATTCTTGTTAGCTCCAGTTCTCCATAATTTTCCATAAGGAACTAAATTTCCAAAAACTTTTCTTCCTTTAACACCTGGTCTAGAGTATTCTACTTTAACTTCAGTTAAACCAACTGTTTGCTCTAATTTAGCAGAAGGACTAGGTTGAGGTGTCTTAATTTGTGCATTACTTGATAAAGTTAGCGAAGCTACAAATAAGCTTAAAAGTAATTTTTTCATGTTGATAAAAGTTTGTTTTTGTATTTCATAAAATTACGGCTAAATGAAATGATAAATGTTAACAAAAACTTAAAATACGAGATTGTATCTTTGCTGTCATGAAAAAATACATATCAGAATTTGTAGGAACTTTCGCACTTATTTTTTGCGGAACTGGAGCAATGACAATCAACGAAGTAACGAACGGATCTATTGGTCATGTTGGTATAGCAATTACTTGGGGGCTAATAGTTATGGCAATGATTTATGCTTTTGGTGAAATCTCTGGAGCACACTTTAATCCAGCTGTTTCTATATCTTTTGCTTATGCAAAGAAATTTCCTTGGAAAGAAGTACCGAAATATATTGTAGCTCAAATTTTAGGAGCAGTAGCAGCCAGTTTGTTATTGTTGTTTTTGTTTCCTGAAAGTGAATTTTATGGAGCAACCATTCCTTCAACAGACGCTATGCGGGCTTTTGTACTAGAATTATTACTTACATTCTTTTTAATGGTTACTATTATTAATGTTTCTACTGGAAGTAAAGAAGTAGGGGTGATGGCTGGTATTGCCATTGGTGGAGTTGTTTTGCTAGAAGCAATGTTTGCTGGACCAATAACCAAAGCTTCTATGAATCCTGCTCGTTCTATAGCACCAGCTTTAGTTTCTGGACATTTAGAGCATTTATGGTTATATATCGTTGCACCTATTATTGGAGCATTATTAGCTGTTGCTACTTGTAAGTTAGTAAAAGATGATAATTGCTGTGATGAAGGTTGTTAAATACTGAAAAGCAAAAGCATATGATATCTTGTGTTACGGGTTGATTAGGATTAAAATAATACAAGAAAAAAACTGTTAGTATAACAAAAAGAGATTCTAAATTATCCGTTTAGTACGAAATACAAGATTTTTTTCATGACCTTTTCCATCCAAATAGATGATGTTCAATTCGATATTTTCAGTATGTATTAACTCTCTTATTTTTTCTATTGTTTTAAATTTATTAACGGAGACAACCTCATAACCATTTTTTATCTGACTTTTATCTGTTTTATCTACATCAATAAAAAGGAGTTTATTTTTTTTCTTAACTATGAAAAAAGGTGTGCACAAATATTGAAAGGGTTTACTGTAAAAGTTGTTTCGTTTGTAATAAGCTTTGTTTTTTTTATAATCAAAAACCCAATTATATCTAGATATAATTCTATTACCTATTAATCCCATTTTTCCTAATTTACTTTTTGAAAAAAGAGTAGGAACATCGTTAAAAGTTTCGTTTAGGAAACTCATAGAAGCCACTGAAGTTAAAAAGGTTTTATGATGCCCTCCAATATCAGTACCAGTTTTCTCTTTTTTGGGTTCTAATTTCGATAAAATCTTATTTTTTTTAACAAACCTTCTACTTAAAAAGAAATTTCCTCCATATCCAGTATCAATAGACATTTTTCCTTTAATTACTTTCCCAGTTTCTAATTTCATTGTGGTATTAATTTCAGGAATACCATCTTTAGTGGAAAAAAAGAATGTATTATAACCTTGTGTGTTAAAATTAGAAATAGTGTTAGCAAAAGACATAGATTTTGTATTGAAATCTATTTTAATAACTAATGAAGATAATAGTTGAGATCCAATTATTCCGTCTATTTTAGTATCAAAATAATCAGAGATTTTTGATAAATCAACAGTTCCTGTGGTTAAGTTCTTGATAGTAATTTGATCACTTAATTTTAAGTTATTTATAGTTGTAATATAACCACCAGAATTATTTGAAACTCCATTGTATGTAATTCTTCCATTATTTGGAAGATTTAAATTTTGGGCTACTTTTTTATCAATTAATGTTATTTCAGCTCCAGTGTCAAGCATGAAATTTAACAAACGATTTTTTATTTTTACCTTAAAAACAATATAATTACGAAAAAGTTCAAAAGGTATTGAATTTGATGGAACTAGATCTTTTTGATCTTTGCTATTATCTGAAATGTGTTTAAGTTTTATAATATTTATTTCAGAAAATTTTCCCGATTCATTTAGAGTAAACGTGAAATCGTTTTTATGAGATTCCATTTTTAATCTTACCTTAATCTTATTGTTGATTTTTTTAATGGCTTTGTAACTGTAATTTTTGGATAACTCTACATTATTAGAAATAGTTTTAATTATTTCATCAACCCTATCTTTACCATAGCCAGAAATTAATATATCATTACTTAATAATTCTTGTGTCTTAATATTATCGCCAAGTGTGAGATATTTAAAAAGAAGTCTTATGTTTTCTTTCGCCATTATTTGGTAATTAAGCTGTTTTTTCTTTTGAAAAATAGCTTGACAATTAATAGAAAAGAAAATTGTAGCTATAAAAATGGTGAGCTTTATACGATGATTCATTTTCATTTTTTTATAAAACTACATAAAATTAATGAAAACCCTTTTGTACAGAATCGTAAGTGTGGTAAAAAAAGTTATAAGTACTATTGATACTTTTTCTTTCTTAAATAGTTGAAAACAAACCCGAATGCTAATAAAAGAGAAATAGGTAAAGCAATATTAAACAATTGCCAAAAGCTCTTTTCTTTGTACGCTCTTTTCTTATCTAAAACTCGAAGTTGAACAGATTTATTTTTTAAATCTATTAACCCGTTGTCATCTAAAAGGTAATCAATAGTATTTACGAGAAAATCTTTATTCCCAAAACGCTCTTGAGTCCATTTATCAACTCCTAAATCGTAAGGTTTACCCTTTAATAATTGATTTTTACCAATGTCTCCATCTGCAATAACAACCATTTTATTTGGAATAGATTTTTCAATATAACTCTTAGAATCAAAAGGTTTAGTTCGGCTACGATATGCAGATTCAAATTCACCTTCTAATAAAACAGCTAATAACTGACTTCCAGCAGCATATTCTTCTTGCTTAGGTTCATCTGTAATACTTTCTAACTCAATAATTTTAGGAGTTCCAGAAAGTTTTGTCAAAATAGAACTGACTAGTAAAGGTGTCTTTTTGATATTTTTTTGAAGTGTGTCTAATTGAGTTGCAAAACGTAAACGGATTGGAAGTACATTTTTTGTAGTTGGGTGATTTGGATTTCCAATCACTAAAGGATGATAAAACCAACTAAAGTTTTCAAATTGAGTTTGATTTCCAGCATTTCCAGCAGCTAAAGTAAGTTTAGATGCATTTAAATCTTGAACTAATTTATTGTTAACTCGAACTCCATAACTAAATAAAAGATCTGTCAAATTTAAATCTCTAGGAAACGCTAACATTTTTCCTTGATTGTATAAACTATCTGTATCTGCACTTAAATTATCGATCATCCATAAAGTTTTACCACCATTCATAATATATTGATCTAATGTCAATTTTTCTTGAGCGGTAAATTTCTTTGTTGGTTTAGCAATAATCGATAAATCGAATTTCTTTAATTGTGCTAATGTTTTTTCAGGATCATTTTTTACAGAGTCTAACGTAAATTTTGCAAGCCTGTATTTCTGACCTAATTCACTTAAGAAGCTATATAGTTTTATATCTTCAAGCTGACCAATTCCTGATAATAATGCAATAGTCTTAGGTTGCTCTTGTGTGATAAGTTGAATTCCATTTGCAAAAGAATGCTCTAAAGAAGCAACGGCATTTTCTAGTTGTTCTTCTTGAGTTTTAGCTAAAGTATTTGGTAATAATGATATTTTTTGAGAACGATTTTTGTAGAACAATTCAGCCCAAGGGAAAATAATAGCTTCAGAAAGTTTTCCGTCTTCTTCAACAGTTAACTGACTTGGCATCATGCCATTTTTAATTAACTCTTCACGAATATCATCTGGATTTATAAAACGAAAACGAACCTTTTTATTTTCAGCTTCTAGTTCTTCTAAAAATTGACGTGTTTCAATTTGTAAACGTTGAAATTCCGAAGGAAATTCTCCTTCTAAATATACATTTACAATTAAATCTGTATCTAATTCATCTAATAAATTAGTGGTAATATAAGATAACGTATATCGTTTGTCTTTAGTTAAATCGAAACGTTTGAAAAAAGAGTTGCTTAAGATGTTTACAAGTAAAACTCCTACAAGTACAAATATGATCTGTTTTAAATTCTTATTCATTTTCTAAGCGTGTTTTAGTGATGAATAAAAAGATGAATGTGATACTAACAAAATAAATTAAATCTCTAGTGTCAATCACTCCTCGGCTAATACTTTTAAAATGCTCGTTAAAACCAAAATTTCTAATGTAATAATCAGAACTCGTTAATAGGTTAGCAATAGAATCGAAACCGTAGAACATAAAGAATGAAATTACAATTCCTAGGATAAAAGCAATAATTTGATTTTTAGAAAGAGTAGAAGTAAATAAACCAATTGCAGTATAAGCAGCTGCAAGAAAAAGTAAACCAAAATAAGAACCTAATAAACTTCCTGTGTCTAAATTTCCTACAGGACTTCCCAATTCACTAATTGTGTAAACATAAGTAAGTGTTGGTAATAGCGCAATAAGAACCAATACTAATGATGCAAAGAATTTACCTAATACAATTTGCCAAGTCGTTAATGGTTTGGTTTTTAAAATTTCTATAGTTCCTAAATTATATTCATCAGCAAAACTTTTCATGGTTATTGCAGGAATTAGAAATAAAAATAACCACGGAGCTAAATAGAAAAATGAATTTAAATCGGCAAAACCAGCATTTAAAACATTAAAATTATCATTAAAAACCCACAGGAATAAACCATTTACTAATAAGAATACGCCAATAACCAAATAAGCTATTGGTGATCCAAAGAATGAATTCAGTTCTTTTTTTAAAATTGATTTCAAATGCTTTAATTTTTAGGAATACAAAGAATTAGCAAAGGCTAATTTAATTAGTCCAAACTTACAACTTTATCAACACTCCAAGCAAGAGGCTTATCGTTAAAAAAAACTTTAGTTTCTGCCCAGATAGATTTAAATAACTCAGAATTTCTATAATTTTCTAAATCTTGTTCTTCATTCCAGTAACTGTAAGTAAAGAAAATATTAGGTTTTGTTTTATCTCTGTATAATTCTAATAAACGACAACCAGGTGAGTTTCGTATATATTCTTTCTTCTTATCGAAATTAGCTAAAAAAGTTTCGATTTTTTCTGGCTGAAAGCTCATTTTAACAATGCGTACAAACATAGTTTTTCTATTAAACGGTTGTGAAATCAGGTTTTTCTTCTTCATGAAATTCCACAGAAATAGTATCTCTATAATGTAAACCGAGTAGAGAAGAAGCTCCTCCTACAGTTTTTAAATTACTTCTGTAAATAGCAATTTCTAGATAACCAGCAGTATTAAATAAAGCGAGTTTATTACCATCGTACTGGCGAATATCTTCTGTAGAAAAATCTACAATCTCATTATATTTTTTGAATATCTTTTTAAAAGTATATCGTCTAGCAGTAACAGTAAATTCTCTTCCTTTTCCAATTTCTTCAAAAGCTTTTTTACTGATATTACTAATTACATTACCATAATTATCAATATAAATAACGCCTCCAACAATAAGATTACGATCTTGATTTACTTTTGGTTGAATTTCTACTAGTTTCTTATGCGATTTAATTTCTTTTCCAATCACATCTAATTTACCACCTCTAGCTATAAAAGTTGCAACTTTTACAAATACATCGAGTACAGGAAAGCTAGTTTCTATATGATCGTGAATATTAATTTCTACAATCTTTGTAGGTTGTACTTCAGAAGCAATCATACAAATTACACCGTTATCCGGACAAATAAAATAATGTCCATCTAACTCTAAAGCAATATGTTTATTCTGTATACTTAACTCAGAATCAACACCAATAATATGAATTGTTCCTTTAGGAAAACTCTTGTATGCATTTTTTAATATATACGCAGTTTCAGTAATATTAAAAGGAGTAATATGATGCGTAATGTCTACAATTCTTGCTTCAGGTAACTCAGAGTATATTTCACCTTTAACAGCACCAACAAAATGATCCTTAAGGCCAAAATCAGTAGTTAAAGTAATTAGCGACATGTAATGCTTTAATTGTTAATTATTTTGTGAAAAACTCTAATGAAATTTAAGGCAAAGCTACATAAATGAATAAAATAATTACTACATTTAAACATAATAAAATTAAAAATTATAGCATTTGAACGAAAGAGTAATTGAACTAACGGAAATTAATCCTAAAGAATTCTTTGGAGCACAAAACAGTACAATTTCCTTATTAAAAAGTTATTTCCCTAAAATTAAAATTGTAGCTAGAGGTAATCAATTAAAAGTATATGGAGATCCTGAAATTTTAGACGAGTTTGAAAAACGATTAGAACGTTTAATAAAGTACTTCAATAAATATAATAAGTTAGATGAAAATAGCATTGAACGTATTTTAACTTCTAATGGTAAAGAAGAAGACGAAAGAAAGTTTGGCGATAAAAGTGATATTCTAGTTCATGGGGTAAGTGGTAAAATAATTAAACCACAAACAGAGAATCAACGTAAAATGGTTCAATTAATGAAAGAGAACGATTTATTATTCGCTGTCGGTCCTGCAGGAACAGGTAAAACCTATACTGCGGTAGCTTTAGCAGTTAAAGCATTAAAAGAAAAAGACGTTCGACGAATTATTTTAACACGTCCTGCTGTTGAATCGGGTGAAAATCTAGGGTTTTTACCAGGAGATTTAAAAGAAAAGTTAGATCCTTATATGCAACCATTATATGATGGTTTACGTGATATGATTCCTTCGGAAAAATTACAAGCTTATATCGAAAACGGAACAATTCAAATTGCTCCATTAGCTTTTATGCGTGGTCGTACTTTAGATAATGCCTTTGTGATTTTAGATGAAGCACAAAACACTACACATGCACAAATGAAAATGTTTTTAACTCGTATGGGTAGAAATGCAAAATTTGTGATTACTGGTGATCCTGGACAAATAGATTTACCTCGTAAACAAGTTTCTGGTTTAAAAGAAGCTTTATTAGCCTTAAAAAATATTGAAGGTGTTGGACAAATTTATTTAGACGATAAAGATGTAGTAAGACACAGATTGGTAAGAAAGATTATTACTGCTTATAAGAGTATAGAAACCGAATAATTTTGATTTTTAAAAAACTAAGTTTACAAGAGAATTTCTATGTTTTATACGTTTACTTTATTCTGTTAGGAATAGTAAGTGACGCGCTTTTTTATGCCGTGTTAGGAATTAAATATTTAAACTATGTATCTATTTTAGATGCTTTAATATCTCCTTTTAGTTTACTGACAGATAGTTTAAAGTTAACGCTTATCTTACTTACCTGTTTCTTTCTATTATATAAGTATGTAACTAAATGGTCGTATGCATTCCACAAAAAGTATAAACACAAAAAGTGGTATGGAAAAATGCATAACTTAGAACGTAGAGAAAAAGCATTTAAAGATTTAGAAGAGAAAAAAGGATTAGCTGAAGGATTACTGTTTTTGTTTTTTCTTTTGTTTGTTTCCTTGAGATTAGGAATGGGGTTAGGAAGAAATCATAAAATCAAAACAAAAGAAATTAAACCTAATTATAAATTGATATTTAAGGATAATTCTCAAAAAGACGTACAAGTTATCGGTCAAAATAGCTCGTTTATATTTTATGTTGAGCAAAAAGAAAAAGTGGTTTCTGTGACACCAATTTCCGATAATATTAAGCAGATAAAAAGAATTCCTAAAAAAGATTAAAAAGTTTACTTTTGCGGTTTACAACAACGCAACAATGAATACAATAAACGAAACAAACTTCAATTTTCCTGGGCAAAAGTCAGTTTACAAAGGAAAGGTAAGAGAAGTCTATAATATAAACGATGAGCAATTAGTAATGATTGCTTCCGATAGATTATCTGCTTTTGATGTAATTATGCCTCGTCAAATTCCTTTTAAAGGTCAGATTTTAAATCAGATTGCTACTAAGATGATGAATGATACAGCTGATATTGTTCCGAACTGGTTAATGGCTAATCCAGATGAAAATGTAGCTGTTGGTCATTTATGTGAGCCTTTTAAAGTTGAAATGGTTATTCGTGGATATTTATCTGGTCATGCAGCACGTGAATATAAAGCAGGAAAAAGATTGCTTTGTGGTGTAGTTATGGTTGAAGGAATGAAGGAAAATGACAAATTTCCAGAGCCAATTATCACGCCTTCAACAAAAGCCGATAATGGTGAGCACGATGAAGATATTTCTAGAGAAGATATTTTAGCAAAAGGAATTGTTTCTGAAGAAGATTATATAGTTCTTGAAGATTACACAAGAAAATTATTCCAACGAGGAACTGAAATTGCAGCGAAACGCGGGTTAATTCTAGTTGATACAAAATATGAGTTTGGTAAAACAAAAGATGGTAAAATTGTATTGATAGATGAAATTCATACACCAGATTCTTCTAGATATTTCTATGCAGATGGTTATCAAGAAAGACAAGATAAAGGAGAAAAGCAAAAACAATTATCGAAAGAGTTTGTTCGTCAATGGTTAATTGAAAACGGATTTCAAGGTAAAGATGGACAACAGATTCCTGAAATGAGTGACAAAAAAATCCTTGAAATTTCTAATCGTTACATAGAATTATATGAGCAAATTACAGGAGAGAAATTTGTGAAGGCAAATACTGAGAATATTTCTGAAAGAATAGAAAAAAATATCACAGCATATTTAAAATAAATAAAAAGAGAAGTTGAAAAAACTTCTCTTTTTTTGATTCCGGGGAGAATTGAATTTTTTATTCAGGCATTACTACGCTGTCTATAGCATGAATAATTCCGTTACTAGCAGAAACATCAGTAATAATTACTTTAGAAATATTTCCTTTAGCGTCTTTCAAAAGAACATTTCCATCTTTGATCATTGCAGTTAATTCGTTTCCTTGAACTGTTTTAATTACAAATTTTCCACCATTAGCTTTTATAGCTCCTACTACTGCTTTAGCATCAAACTTTTCAGCAACAACATGGTAAGTTAAAATAGAAGTCAATAATTTTTGGTTTTCTGGCTTTAAAAGAGTTGGTATAGTTCCTTCTGGTAATTTTGCAAATGCATCATTTGTTGGGGCAAATACTGTGAAAGGTCCTTTTCCACTTAAAACATCAACTAATTTTGCTGATTTTACAGCAGCTACTAATGTGCTAAAGTTTTCGTTAGATGCAGCTACACCAACAATAGTTTTAGCTTCCTTTTTGTTTACTTCTTTTTTTACAGGATCAGTTGTAGGCTCATTGTTATAAGCGAAAACTAAAGAAAAAGAGAATAAAAATAGTAATACTAAGTTTTTGGTTTTCATGATTTTAGATTTAAATTTTTTACGAAGTTATGGCTTAACTAAATATAAAATGTTTAATATTTTATTAAAAAGATTAAACAAAAATATTTTTATCTTTGATTTCAGAAAATTTGAACTAATGATTTCTAAAAAAGATATACGTCCAGAATTGAATTTATCATCTTTAACACCTGATGAAAACTTTCAAAACAAAGTATTGCGACCAATTTTAAAATTGCAACACGATATTTTAATACTGACATTTAAAAACTGGTGTATAAAGCTAAAAGTAAAACTATCGGATATTAAAAAAGATAACTTTCGAGAGTTTTTAGACAAATCGTTCTCTAAAAATATTGTTATTAGAAATCTTATCCTTGGAATAATAATAGGACAGTTTACTTCTGATGAATTTTTAGAATATCAAAAAAATGCTTCAGAATATAATCGAAGAATATTTACCATGGCTAAACAAAGACTTTTTGATAGTTTTGATGAAATTAAGAAAGACGGTAATTCATGAAAGCAGCTTCAATAAAAACAATCAAAGACGAATTAAAACATAAAACTTCTTCAGAATTATTAGAATTGTGTCTTACATTAACTCGTTTTAAAAAAGAAAATAAAGAATTGCTAACGTATTTATTGTTTGAAGCTCACGATGAAGATAGATATATTGAAACTGTAAAATTAGAAATAGACGAAATGTTTAGTGACATAAACACGAAAAGCTTTTTCTATGTCAGAAAGAGCGTTCGTAAAATCTTGACTTCAATAAAAAAACAAATTCGTTATTCTAAAAAGAAAAGTACAGAGGTAGAGTTATTATTGTATTTCTGTTTAAAACTGAAACATTTTAAACCTTCAATAAAAAGAAGTCCGAGACTTCAAAAAGTATTCGAAACTCAAATTCGATTAGCTAAAAAAGCAATGCTGACTTTACACGAAGATTTACAATACGATTACAATATGTTGTTAGAAGAGATTGAGAATTAAACTACTTCTATGTAATTATTCGATATGTCTAATAAATAAGCTTTTTTACAAGAATAAAAGAGTTAAAATTATTAATTATTGCTTTTCGATTTAAACTGTATTTTTCTTAAGATTTGTTACTAAATATTATTGATGTTCTAATAAAAACAATAAATTTATGGAACAAATAAATCGAGCATGAGTAACTACCATATAAAAAACTTAGAAGAATATTTTCAAGTATATAGAAGATCAGTAAGAAACCCAGAAAATTTTTGGGAAGAAATTGCTGAAGAACATTTTCTTTGGAGAAAAAGATGGAATAATGTTTTAAGTTGGGATTTTACTAAGCCTGAAGTAAAATGGTTCGAAGGAGCAGAATTAAATATTACAGAAAATTGTATCGATCGCCATTTAGTAACTAGAGGCGAAAAAACAGCAATACTTTTTGAACCTAATAATCCAGACGAAGCTGCAGAACATATTACATATCGCGATTTATACAAAAGAGTAAATAAATTAGCTAATGTTTTAAAATCAAAAGGAATTAAAAAAGGAGATCGTGTTTGTATCTATTTACCAATGATTCCAGAACTTGCTGTTTCTCTTTTAGCTTGTGCAAGAATCGGAGCGATACATTCCGTTGTTTTTGCTGGTTTTTCTTCTACAGCATTAGCTACAAGAATTAATGATGCCGAATGTAAAATGGTAATTACTTCAGATGGTTCTTACAGAGGAAGCAAAACGATAGATTTAAAAGGTATTGTGGATGAAGCTTTAGAAGAATGTCCTTGTATAGAAAACGTTTTGGTTGTAAAAAGAATCAATTCAGAAATAAATATTGTTGAAGGAAGAGATCAATGGTTACAACCATTATTAGATGAAGCTTCAGATGAATGCGAAGCAGAAATTATGAATGCAGAAGATCCTCTTTTTATACTGTATACTTCTGGTTCTACAGGAAAGCCAAAAGGAATGTTACATACAACAGCGGGTTATATGGTATATACTGCGTACACATTCAAAAATGTTTTTAAGTACAGAGAAAATGATGTGTATTGGTGTACCGCAGATATTGGTTGGATTACAGGCCATAGTTACATTGTATACGGACCGTTAGCAAATGGAGCAACAACTGTAATGTTTGAAGGAGTTCCTAGTTACCCAGATTATAGTCGATTTTGGCAAATTGTTGAAAAACACAAAGTAAATCAGTTTTACACAGCGCCAACAGCGATTAGAGCATTAGCAAAAGAAGGTTTATCTCATGTAGAATCAAGTGATTTATCATCATTGAAAATTTTAGGAACCGTTGGAGAACCTATTAATGAAGAAGCTTGGCATTGGTACGATGATAATATCGGGAAAAGAAAAAGTCCAATTGTAGATACATGGTGGCAAACAGAAACTGGTGGAATTATGATTACTCCGATTCCTTTTTCTACACCAACAAAACCAACTTACGCAACATTGCCATTTCCTGGAATCCAACCTGCATTAATGGATGCTGAAGGAAATGAAATTAAAGGAAATCAAGTAGAAGGACGATTATGTATCAAATTTCCTTGGCCTTCAATGGCGAGAACAATTTGGGGAAATCATGAACGCTATAGAAATACATATTTCTCAACTTTTGAAAATAAATATTTTACAGGAGATGGAGCTTTACGAGATGAAGTTGGTTATTATAGAATTACGGGTAGAGTAGATGATGTGATTATTGTTTCGGGACATAATTTAGGAACCGCTCCAATAGAAGATGCAATTAACGAACATCCTGCTGTTGCAGAATCAGCTATTGTTGGGTTTCCACATGATATTAAAGGAAATGCATTATATGGTTATGTGATTTTAAAAGACACAGGTGAATCTCGTAATCATGAAAACTTAAGAAAAGAAATTAATCAAATTATAACCGAGCAAGTCGGACCAATTGCAAAATTAGATAGAATTCAGTTTACACAAGGATTACCAAAAACACGTTCCGGAAAAATCATGAGAAGAATTTTAAGAAAGATTGCTTCAAATGATATTAGTAATCTAGGTGATACGAGTACTTTACTAAATCCAGAAGTCGTTCAAGGTATAATAGATGAGGTTTTAGTGTAAACTATTTAGCGCTATCTTATGTTTAGAACTGTATTAAATAATTCTTAAAAGGAACATAGCTACTTTCGGGTAGCTATTTTTTTTGTAACTTATTTACCTCAATTATAAACCAACAAATAAATGCCAACCTATAATCTAAAAATCAACGGTGAATTGGTTACAGTTACTGCCGATTCAGATACCCCTTTACTTTGGATATTAAGAGATGAATTAAATTTAGTAGGAACAAAATTTGGATGCGGTATAGCTCAATGTGGTGCTTGTACTGTTCATTTAGATGGCGTAGCTACTAGAAGTTGTCAATTACAAGTCTCTATTTTAGATAAAGAAGAAATTACAACTATAGAAGGACTTTCCAAAGAAGGAGATCATCCTTTACAAGAAGCTTGGAAAGAAGTTGATGTTCCACAATGCGGATATTGTCAAGCTGGACAAATTATGACTGCTGCTTCTTTTCTAAAAGAAAATCCAAATCCTACTTCAACAGAAATTAGAGAAGCAATGCATGGAAACATTTGTAGGTGTGCATCGTATAACAGAATAGAAAAAGCTGTAGCTGTAGCTGCTAAAAAAATGTCTTAAATCTAATTATCATGAGTACAGAACAAAATAATATCAGATTTAGTAGAAGAAACTTTTTAAGAACTTCAGCGCTAGCAAGTGGAGGAATGTTAGTTGGTTTTAATTTATTCACGGCATGTAAACCAGAAGCAAAACCAGCTGTAGATATTGCAAATTTAAATTTCAACGATTTTAATGCTTTTATCAAAATAGCAGATAATGGTTATGTAACTATTTTTTCTCCAAATCCAGAAATTGGTCAAGGAGTAAAAACGGCAATGCCAATGATTATTGCTGAAGAATTAGATGTAGAATGGGATAAAGTGCATGTTGCACAAGCAAAATATAACAAGAAAGAATACAAACGTCAGGTTGCAGGAGGAAGTCAGTCAATTCGTTTTGGTTGGGATGCATTACGTCAAACAGGAGCTACTACAAAGCAAATGTTAATTAATGCTGCTGCTGCAAAATGGGGAGTTGATGCAAACACTTGTAAAGCTTCAAAAGGAATTATAACAAATGCAAACGGAGATACATTAGGTTATGGAGAAGTTGTAAGTGAAGCAGCTGCTTTGGAGGTTCCAGAAAATGTAACTTTAAAAAAGCCATCAGAATATACGATTATAGGAAAAGATGCTTTAAATGTTGATTTAGATAACATTGTTACAGGTAAGCCTTTGTTTGGTTTAGATTATAAAGCTGATGGAATGGTGTATGCTTCGGTACTTCGTCCACCGGCATTCGGACAAAAATTAGAGAGTTTTGATGATGTTGAAGCTAAAAAAGTAAATGGAGTTTCAGATGTAATTAAGTTTGGAGATAAAATAGCTGTAATTGGTTCAAATACTTGGGCAGCTATGAAAGGTAAAAAAGCATTGAAAGCTGTTTGGAGTGACGATCAAAATTTAGAAAGTACCGTAGATCATAACAAAGAATTGATTGAGATTTTAGACGGAAAAGAATTTGATACCAGAAGAGAAGATGGAAATGTAAAGAAAGCTTTTGCAGAAGCAGATAAAGTTTTAGAAAGAACTTACGATTCTCCTTTCTTACCTCATAACTGTATGGAACCAATGAATTTTTACGCTAATGTTACAGCTGAGAAGATTCATTTAGTTGGACCAATTCAAACACCGCAATGGACAGCTGGTAGAGTTGCTCAGTTATTGAAAAGAAAAGAAGAAGAAATTGATCTTGAAATGACAAGAATGGGTGGTGGATTTGGAAGAAGATTATATGGTGATTTTGCTCTAGAAGCAGCTGAAATCTCAAATCTAGCTAAAAAACCAGTGAAAGTTGTTTTCTCTAGAGAAGATGATATGACAGATGGAATTTATCGTCCGGCAATTAAATATAGAATTGCAGCATCAATTAAAGGTGGAAAATTAACAGGATATCATTTAAAAGAAGCAGCGATTAATAGTAATATGTACGATTTAATTCCGAATTTCTTTCCTGCAGGATGTATTCCGAATTATAAAGTATCTACAAAAAGTTATAAGAGTGATATCACAACAGGAGCATGGAGAGCTCCGTATACAAATTTCTTAGCTTTTGCTGAACAAACTTTTTTTGATGAATTAGCTGAAGAATTAAAGAAAGATCCAGTTGAGTTACGATTAGAATTATTGCAGAATGTAAAAGGTTCTAAAGATGAAAAGATCGAGTACTCAGGAGAGAGAATGGAGAATACGATAAAATTAGCCGCTGAAAAATCAAACTGGAAAGAACAAAAAGAAGGAGTTTTTAAAGGTTTTGCTGCTTATTATAGTCATAATACGCATGTTGCCGAGGTTGCCGAAATAGAAATGAAAGATGGTTTACCTGTTGTGAAGAAAATTACTGCTGCTGTAGATTGCGGAATTTTAATTAATCCAACAGGAGCGATTAATCAAATTCAAGGAGGAGTTTTAGATGGAATCGGTCATGCTATGTATGGAGATTTATCTTTTGAGAACGGAAAACCTTCGCATAAAAATTTCGATACTTATCGTTTAATTAGAATGAATGAAACGCCTCAAGTAGATGTTCATTTTGTGAAAAATGAATTGTCACCTACAGGACTTGGAGAACCAGGATTGCCACCAGCTGGTGGTGCTGTAGCAAATGCAATCTACAAAGCACTAAAAAGTAGACTTTATAAACAGCCTTTTATTAAAGAGTTTAATGCTGATAAAAGTGAAGTTTTAAGTTAAATTATTAAACATATTAAATATAAAAGATGTCTTTTTTAGACATCTTTTTGTATTTTAAGATGAGTATTTAATAAAATTAAAAATTACGAAAACGTTTTTCATTTTTCTGGTGTAAACGCAGGATTTGCTAAAATGTTAAATTGATAAAAAAATAATACGAAATCGTTTTTTTATCGATACAAATTTTACGAATTTGTTAAAATATTGATTTTATTGATACAAAAACGACCTTTTATTGAGAAAAAAAATCAAATTGATTTAACTTTGGAGGATAACAAATCAAGAACAAATTACAACAAAAAACGAGGAATGAAAATCAACAAAGTTTTAGTAGCGAATCGAGGGGAAATTGCAATTAGAGTTTTTAGAGCCTGTGTAGAAGTAGGTATAAAAACCGTTGGAATTTACACCTATGAAGATCGATATTCTTTACACAGGTACAAAGCAGATGAATGTTATCAAATTGGTGACGACAACGAACCTTTAAAACCTTACTTGGATATTGATGCTATCATTAAGGTTGCTGTAGAGAATAATGTAGATGCGATTCACCCAGGATATGGATTCTTATCTGAGAATGCAGAATTCGCACAGAAATGTGAAGACAACGGAATTATTTTTGTCGGACCAAAAGTTTCTGTTTTAAAAGCTTTGGGTGATAAAATAACCGCTAAAGAAGTAGCAGTAGCAAACAATGTTCCTATTATTCAAAGTAGTGATAAGGATTTAACTTCTGTTGAAATTGCATTAGAGGAAGCTGAGAAAATTAGTTATCCTGTAATGTTAAAAGCGGCTTCAGGTGGTGGAGGTAGAGGTATGAGAGTAATTCGTAATGCCAATGATCTTAAAAAAGCTTACCCAGAAGCGCAAAGAGAAGCGTTAAACGCTTTCGGAGACGATACAGTTTTCTTAGAAAAGTTTGTTGAAAATCCAAAACATATCGAAATTCAAATTGTAGCCGATACTCATGGAAACATGGTACACTTATTTGAAAGAGACTGTTCTGTGCAAAGAAGATATCAAAAAGTAATTGAAATTGCTCCGTCTTACGGATTACCACAAGAAATTAAAGATAACTTATATCAATATGCATTAGATATTTGTGGAGCTGTTAATTATAACAATATTGGTACTGTCGAATTTTTAGTTGATGAAGATAATAGTATCTATTTCATTGAAGTAAATCCTAGAATTCAGGTAGAGCATACAGTTACTGAAATGGTAACAAATATTGATTTAGTAAAAACACAGTTATTTATAGCTGGAGGTTATAAATTATCAGATACACAAATAAAAATACCAAGTCAAGAATCAATTGTTGTAAATGGTTATGCTTTACAATGTAGAATTACTACTGAAGATCCAGCAAATGATTTCAAACCAGATTATGGTGTTGTAACGACTTATAGAAGTGCTTCTGGATTTGGAATTCGTTTAGATGCGGGTAGTATTTATCAAGGAGTGAAAATTTCTCCATTCTTTGATTCAATGCTGGTAAAAGCTTCTGCAAGAAGTAGAACTTTAGATGGAGCATGTAGAAAGATGTTACGTGCTTTGATAGAGTTTAGAGTAAGAGGTGTAAAGACTAATATTGCTTTTTTACAAAATATTTTAAAGCATGAAACTTTTAGAGAAGGAAAAGTAACGGTTAACTTTATTAAAAATGAACCTAAACTTTTTGAATTTAATGAGCCGAAAAACAGAGCAAATAAAATAATTAACTTTTTAGGAGAGGTAATAGTAAACGGAAATCCTGATGTTAAAAAGATCGATCCGACTCACAAATTTCCAACACCTAAAATACCTGCATTTTCTAAATTAGAAAAGCATCCAAAAGGAACCAAAGATTTATTAACTGAATTAGGCCCAGAAAAATTCGCAGAGTGGTTAAAGAAAGAAAAGAAGATTCACTTTACTGATACTACCATGCGTGATGCGCATCAAAGTTTATTAGCAACTAGAATGCGTACTATAGACATGCTAAAAGTAGCAGAAGGTTATGCGAAAAATTTCCCAGATATCTTTAGTATGGAAGTTTGGGGAGGAGCAACTTTCGATGTTTGTATGCGATTTTTACAAGAAAATCCGTGGGAAAGACTTGCATTACTTCGTGAGGCAATGCCTAATGTATTATTACAGATGTTAATTAGAGGTTCAAACGGAGTAGGTTATACCGCTTATCCAGATAATTTAATTGAAAAGTTTGTAGAAAAGTCTTGGGAAACAGGTGTAGATGTGTTTAGAATTTTCGATTCATTAAACTGGATGAAATCTATTGAACCATGTATTAAACATGTTCGAAATAAAACTCAAGGTTTAGCAGAAGCTTCTATTTGTTATACTGGAGATATTTTAAATCCAAGTAAAACAAAATACGATCTTAAATATTATATTCAATTAGCAAAAGATATTGAAAATGCTGGTGCTCATATTTTAGGAGTAAAAGATATGGCTGGTTTATTAAAACCAAAAGCAGCTTACGAATTAATTTCAGCATTAAAATCAGAGATTAATATTCCAATCCATTTACATACACATGATACTTCTTCAATACAATCGGCTTCTTATTTGAAAGCAATTGAAGCGGGGGTAGATGTTGTTGATGTTGCTTTAGGTGGATTATCAGGATTAACTTCTCAACCAAACTTTAACTCTATGGTTGAAATGTTACGTTTCAATGAAAGAGAAAATCCGTTAGATGCACAAAAACTTGCAGAATATTCTAATTACTGGGAAACAGTAAGAGGATATTACTATCCATTCGAATCTGGATTAAAAGCTGGAACAGGAGAAGTGTACGAGCATGAAATTCCTGGTGGACAGTATTCTAACTTAAAAGGTCAAGCAATTGCTTTAGGTTTAGAAGATAAGTTTACAGAAGTTACAAAGATGTATGGTGAAGTAAACCAAATGTTTGGAGATATTATTAAAGTAACGCCAAGTTCTAAAGTTGTAGGAGATATGGCGCAATATATGATTAATAATGATTTAACTACTGATGATGTTTTAGAACGTGGAGAAACAATTTCATTTCCTCAATCTGTAATTGGATTCTTTAAAGGAGATTTAGGTCAGCCAGTAGGTGGTTTCCCTGAGAAATTACAAAAGATCATCTTAAAGAATGAAAAGCCTTATACAGAAAGACCAAATGAACATTTAGCGCCTATTGATTTTGAAAAAGAGTTTGCTGAATTCAAAGAGAATTTCTCTAAAGGAATGGGACGTGATTTAGAGGTTACAGATTTCTTATCATTTAAATTATATCCAAAAGTATTTACAGATGCATACAACAAGCATTTGAAGTTTGGAAATGTAATGAATATTCCAACTAAAAACTTCTTCTTCGGATTAGATGTAGGAGAGGAGATTATGGTAGATATAGAATCAGGAAAGAAAGTATTAATTTCTTTAGTGCATAAAACTGATGCCGATGAAAACGGTAATGTAACAGTTTTTTTCAAAATTAATGGTCAAATGAGAGTTGTTGCTATCAAAGACAATTCAATTACTGTTGATAAAGTGGAAAATGTAAAAGTAGATTCAAATGATGAAAATCAAATTGGAGCGCCGTTACAAGGATTATTATCTTCTGTTTTGGTAAAAGAAGGAGATATCGTACAAGAAAATCAACCGTTATTTATAATCGAGGCCATGAAAATGGAAACTACAGTTACCGCTGTACACAGAGGAATCATTGAAAAAGTTCACTTATCAGGAGGAACTTTAGTAGATACAAATGATTTGGTAATAAAAATAAAGTAAGTCTTAGTTAAGTTTTTGATATACCCTTAAAAAAACTTAGTTTTGCTGTCCAAATATGTAATGTTAATATGGTAAGTGATTTATTTGATAGAATTAAGAGTGATAAAGGGCCTTTAGGTAAGTGGGCCGATAAAGCCGAAGGATATTATGTTTTTCCAAAATTAGAAGGACCTATTTCAAATAGGATGAGCTTTAATGGAAAACCTGTAGTTACTTGGAGTATTAATGATTATTTAGGTTTAGCAAATCATCCGGAAGTTTTAAAAATAGATGGAGAAGCTGCTCACGAACACGGTATGGCTTACCCTATGGGAGCTAGAATGATGTCTGGTCATACTAAATACCATGAGCAGTTAGAACAAGAATGTGCAGAATTTGTTGGTAAAGAAGCTTCATACTTGGTAAACTTTGGTTATCAAGGTATGGTTTCGGCAATCGATGCTTTAGTTTCTAAAGATGATATTATTGTTTATGATATGGATACACATGCATGTATTATCGATGGAGTTCGACTACATGCTGGGAAGAGATTCGTATATAGACATAATGATATAGAAAGTTGTGAGAAGAACTTAAAGCGTGCTACAAAAATGGCTGAGAAAACTGGAGGAGGTATTCTTTTAGTTTCTGAAGGTGTTTTTGGAATGCGTGGTGAGCAAGGTCGCTTAAGAGAAATTGTAGCTTTAAAAGAAAAATACAATTTCAGATTATTAGTAGATGACGCTCATGGTTTCGGAACATTAGGTGAAGGTGGAAGAGGAACTGGTTTCGAGCAAGGAGTTCAAGATGGTATCGATGTGTACTTTGCAACTTTTGCAAAATCGATGGCTGGTATCGGAGCATTTTTCGCTGGAGATAAAGATGTAGTTCAGTACTTACAATATAATATGCGTTCTCAAATGTTTGCAAAGTCTTTACCAATGCCAATGGTAAAAGGAGCTTTAAAACGTTTAGATATGATTCGTACAATGCCAGAGCTTAAAGATGAGTTATGGGATATTACGAATGCTTTACAATCTGGATTAAGAGAAGCTGGTTTCGATTTAGGAACTACACAAACATGTATTACTCCTGTATATTTAAAAGGAGATATACCAGAAGCTATGGCTATGGTTCACGATTTACGAGAAAATCATGGTGTTTTCTGTTCTATTGTGGTGTATCCTGTTATTCCTAAAGGAATGATCATTTTACGACTAATACCAACTGCACGTCATACTTTAGATGATGTATCGGAAACTATAACAGCATTTACTGCAATACGTGAAAAGTTATCCAACGGAACGTATAAAAGAATAGCAGAAGCTATTATGACAGCATAAAAAACAAAAACTCGTGATATCCATCACGAGTTTTTTAATTAAAAACAATAACTTTGGAATCGTATTTGCGTTTATCGAATCATGAAAAAGTTTTTTTTACTTCTTATTTTAATTTCTTTTAATCTTGATGCTCAAATCAAAGATTCTATCCCAGATTTTTCTGAAGATTATTTCTTAGTGAAAGATGGAGACACATTAATGATAAAGTTAGAAGAGGTTCCTGTGTTGCCAAAACATAAATTCAAATCACGAGTTGATATGAATTACTATTATTGGTTTCGTAAGAAGGTTTTTAAAGCATATCCATATGCTGCTTTAGCGTCAAAGCGAATTGATAGTTTAAAATTACGATTAAACAGAATCGAATCGAAGAGAAAGAAGCGCAAATATGTTAAGCGCGTTCAGAAGTATTTGGAGGAGGAGTTGACTGATCAGATAAAGAAGATGACACGTACTGAGGGTCGTTTACTGATAAAGTTGATTCATCGTCAAACAGGCAAGACCGTTTTTAATAACATTAGGGAGTTTAGAAGTGGATGGAAAGCATTTTGGTATAACACTACAGCCAATGTTTTTAAACTATCTTTAAAAGATGAATATCATCCTGAATCTGTAAATGAAGATTATTTAATAGAAGATGTTCTGCAGAGAGCATTCATAGATGAGTCATTAGAACCACAGCCTTCAAAACTAGAAATAGATTCTTATAAGATTTTAGAGAGTAGGAGAGGAGAGATTAATGTAGAAAAGTATAAGGAGATGTTTGCTAAGATGCGTAAAAAACGCAAGAAGAAGAAAAAGAAGAAGTAATTCTTGGGATAAAAAGAGATAAAAAGTACTTCATTTATTTATTTTTTGATGTTTTAAAGAAACATTGACATTACTTAAAATCCCTTCATTTTCTATTATTATTTTTAGTTTGTTTATTTAGTTCAAAAAAGTCAAAATCACAAATCGTTGATTAGTTGTTTATTATGAAAAACTTTCAAAAAAAGTGTAATTTTTTGGTTTAAAAGTTTGGTGGGATTGAAAAG
>NZ_CANMAX010000007.1 GCF_947495995.1 uncultured Tenacibaculum sp. | reverse complement strand
ACTTTAGGATTTTCTTTATATTTACTGCACACAACAACGTATAAACTGCATTAAAACGACAGCTTATACACAACGTTGGCGTGCATTTGAAAATGAAAATACCGAAAGCAATTTTACATACCTTTTTATTTATCTTTTTCTTAGAATTTATAGGATTATGGATTCTATTAATTCCTGATGTAATGAAAAATATAAATTTGATAAAAGCTTCCCAGCTTATTAATTCAATTGTTTTTTTAGTTTTCATATTTAAAAATCTAAAGAAATCATATTTACTAAAGCTAGATAAATCAGATCCTAAATATTACTTTATTGCTTTAACACTAGGAGTTGGATTTGTTTTCTTCCAATCAATTCTAAATATCTTTTATCACCAAGAAATATCATCTGAATTCTTTGATTTTAAATTCACTCTAGAACGATTAAGATCTTTGAGTGTAATGGCATCAATATTTGTAATACCTATCACTGAAGAATTATTCTTTCGAAATTACATACTTCGTGAGTTATTAGAGAATTACAAACCTACAACAGCAATAATTCTATCATCTTTAATGTTTGCTTTTATTCATATTCCCTTTGTTTCACTGTTTTATGAATTCTATGACTTTAGCATTCATCAAGCTTATATTGCTGTATTTGGAGGATTAGTATCTGGAATCTTATTTTATAAATCGAAATCAATTATACCTTCTATAATATTTCATGCGTTCTGGAATTTGACAAGCTATATTATATGAAATAACGACACGCCAACAAAATGTATTATTAATTGCTTACTGATTTAATCCTTCGGATAAATCTCGCAAAACCAAAAGCTCATCACTTTTAATTAACTTTACAAACAAAAAGCGCAAATAACAATACACAAAACGTTAGCCACCATATGAATAACTGCCTCATTTGCAATATAAATCTTGCTGATAAAACAGGTTCTCACATAATTCCACATTTTTTATTAAAGCGAATTGATAATGAAGAAGGCTCAAAAAAAAGAGACAAAGAAATGGGATTCTTATTATCTGAATTTCATCCATCTTCATATTTTGGAAGAGCAACAAAACCAGAAACACTTGAGAAAGTTTATGGAGAAGTTACTGAAGAAAGAATTGAGCAAAATGAGATTCCTTTAGTCGAGGATAATATTTTTTGTAGTGCTTGTGAAAAAAGACTTGGCGAAATTGAAAGTGCATATGCTAATACTTTAAAAAATGGTAGCGAACCAAATAGTAACTATCAGAATTTAGAAGATTCTTTCTTAGCATTTATTTTTTGGACATCTATTGTTTGGAGACTCTCGATTGCACAAAAAAGTGGATTTAAACTTAATGCATCTGATGAAGAAAAACTACAAATAGTTTTATCACAATTTCTTTCAATCGAAATTTATGATTTAGATAACTTAAAGAAAGAAGGAATATTAGAGAACATTTCTTATAAAATTTTAAGGTCAATAAATTATTCCGATGAAAAATCAACGGTTTTATTTTGCCATCCAGATATTCAAAACCCATATTTCTTTGTTATTGACGAATTTATTTTAGTTTTCTCAATTGAGAAAACTAAAAACCAAACGGGATTTGAATCTATAGATGAACAACTAAACAATGCAGAAATGAATACTGCTTTTGATGGAGAAATGATTAGAAGTGTTGAACCTAAAATCATTGACGGAATTCAAGAATATTTTTACTCTGAATTATCAAAAAGGTATCTTCTAAATTTGAGTAAAGAAATAGACATTATCCATCGAAAACTTGGAGGAAGAGGACAAATACCAATGCCTATAAAAGAAGAAATCGCTAAAAAAATCATCAATGATGATGACCAACCTTCTGGAGTTAAATATACATTAAAGCATAAAGTGAAAATAATATTTGAAGTCCTGAAAAAATACGGTGGCTAACACCGTGTAAACGCAATAATGGCTGAATTTTCTAATCGGAAATTCTAACCTTTTTAATAAATTAGTAGCGTCAGCGGAAAGTACTCGCTCACTTTCCCATTACTGACGCTTATACAAATAAGTTACCTGTAATCCTCTAAAAGACAAAATGAAAATCTTAATAAGCATTTTAGTAATTGGAATAGCAATTTATATTGCAACTAAAGAGAATGGAAATCCATTAAAAAAAACAAGGACTTTAAAAAAGGAGAAAACTTCTCCAAAAGAATTCCTTAAAACCATAGATTCATTAGGCTATTTCAAATATTCAGATGAAAAAAACATTAAAAAACTAAAAGAAAATCATTTGGAAAGTTTTGATTCAGAAGGTGCTTGGGGAGGAATCTGGGATGAAAAAACAAATCTACCTCTTGATTACAGATACTATTTTTGTGATGGAGAAACCGTTTTTGAACAAGGTGGCTTTAAAGAAATCCTAAATGAATTTAGTGGAACTTTTGAAAAAATTGGCTTTAAATTAAAAATTGGAAATCACTTTGAGGAATGGGACAGCAAAAATGAATGGTTGAATCATAGAATAACCCTAAATGGGAATGAGTATATTATTTTCAAAAACTTCAAAGGTTATGGTTGGGGTGAAGCAGTACAAAGACTTGCTCAAATATTGAATGAGGAATTAGAAAAACAAAATATACAAGAAAGAATTTACCTAATTAGTGGTGGTAATGATGGTTCATTAATATTTTTAGATAACGAATTGTATAAATATTTCTACAAAACTTTTACAAACCCTGAATGGAAACCTCTCGAAGTAAAGGAATGGACAAAAGTAATGGGGATTAAAAAATAAAACTACAGGTAACAAAATGTATAGTTAATTGCTTGCAGATTTATTCCTTCGGACTAAATCTCGCAAAACCAAAAGTCCATCACTTTTAATTAACTTTACAATCAAAAATCGCAAATAACAATACACAAAACGTTGCCATTAATATAAAATAACTGCTAAAATCTAACATTTCACTAAATCGAAAGACAATTTCACTCAATTTAAGTTTGCTGGAATTAAATCTTAAATTATGTTTGAATTCAAACTATAGAAATGAAAAAAAATCTTTTAATAATATTGTTTCTAACACTTGTTGGAAAATCGTTTTCTCAAGAGTTCAAAATCCCAAAAATTGAATGGGAAGGAAAAACAGAAACGGAAAATAATTTTGTGGAATTATTGAAATTAAAGGATAAGAGTTCTTTAATAATTAAGATTGGTTATTCATCTTATTGGTCAAAAGGACAGAATTCGGAATTTATCGTTTACCTAAATAATGGAAAAGTGAAACGCTATGTTGTTTACCAACCGAATTCGACTGAACTGAAAACAAAAATCAAGCGGAAAAAAATTAAGAAAAAAGAGTATAAATATTATTGGAACCATCTAAATAATATCATCGAAGGAAATAAGTATGTAATTGATAAATCTAAATTGAATATCACTAAAAAAAAAGGAGAAGAAGAGGGAACAATGATAACTATGAGTATTTCTGATGGAACAAATTACAGCTTTTGGATATGTCAAGGAAATAACTACTTAGCTTATGGGAGCTATTCGCCAGAATCATTTATCGATGGCAAATTTTCTGGTTGGAAAGAAAGACAAAAACTAGTTGACTTAATGAATGGATTTGAAAAATTAACAGAAAAATACTAATGGCAACAATGTGTATAATTCATTGCTAGTTATAGCCTACTTACGAAAGTACTCGCGGACTTTCTATCTGTGTTTATTTGCTAAATTAAAGGCTTAAACACGCAACGAAATCATACACTAGACCGTTGGCAATAATTAATGAAAATCTAATTTGCTATATAAAGAATCACATATCTTAATCCTAAATAATGTATCTAGATTCATTAATCTAACCGAATTAGAAAAGCAGAAATACATTTCATTACTAACGGAGATTAACATAAAGCGGAAGGCATTTTTAATGCAAGCTGGTGATATAACATCTTACGAATATTTTATCACTAAAGGCTGCTTAAAGGTCTACACGCTTGATGATGACGGCGCACCACACATTTCTATGTTTGCTGTAGAAGATTATTGGACAGGCGATATGGCGAGTTTTATGACTAAGGAGCCAACACGCTATTTTATTAAAGCTACCGAAGACACTGAACTATTAGGAATTTCTAGAGCTAATTACGAATTGTTATTTCAAGAAATACCCAAGTTTGAAAGATTCTATCGCATGCTATACCAAAAGTCCTTGATAAGTTATATAAGACGCTCAAATCACGGCATTTCATTAACTGCAGAGGAACGATATATTGAGTTCAAAACGAAATATCCGAATATTGTTAACAGAATTACTCAGAAAGATTTGGCGGGTTATATTGGCATCACTCCCGAATTTATGAGCAAGATTATCACAAAAGTCAACAGAAGGTAAAAGTCTTAAACTAGTTCATTTTTTTTCATGTGTCCCTTTCGGAATTTTGAAGCATGAAAAAAGTTATCATCATCACTTCTCTTTTAATCATTGGGTTTATAAATCCTTTGCTGTCGCAATTTACTCAGGTAGAATTGTTCGCTGGATTAGATAAAACAGACTTCACAGTATTCTCAAGTTACTCTATTACTAAAAGTCAGACTCTGAGTCTGAATACCCTGGCTTTCTTCCAAAAGTTTAAGCAAGAAAACCAGCAATTTGATGAGATTGGTTTACAACCCACCTTATTTTGGAATATTACCAAAAACATTGCTCTTGGGCCGTCCATGTACTATAACAGTTTTGCCGGCTTTTCTGAAAGAATATCTGCCAAGTATACCTTTAAAAATTCACGACTGTTATTGGTACTGATGCCTACCGTGGCATACTCAGAACAGAAAAATGCCAGCTACTTTGAGGTATTAGCACAATTCCAATACAACCAACCTATAAATGACCATCTGTCAATCTGGTTAAACGGCCAGTTCTTAACCATTTGGGATGAGTTTAATCGGCATTCAAGAAGCTTTCAACAATTGAGAGTTGGCGTTTCTATTTATCAACATCAGGTTGGTATGGGTATAGATCTTGACCAGTTTGGACCTCAACCTATCGAGAAAACAGCTTTCGGAATCTATTATCGTAAAACTCTATAAACAACTATAAATCTTAAACATTATGAAAAATTCAGTAAAACAACTTTTAAAAACCAACCCAATTATTGGGTTTAGTATTGCAAGATGGACGCTTGGCTTAGTCATGTTTCCGCATGGTGCTCAAAAATTATTAGGTCTATTTGGTGGTTATGGCTATTCCTCAACAATGGACGCATTGACTACACAAATGGGCTTACCCGCTATTGTTGCCTTCTCAGTAATTATGATTGAGTTTTTTGGCTCTATTTCATTAGTTCTTGGATTCTTCTCCAGATTTTGGGCCTTATCACTTGCGGGCATGTTTACAGGGATCATTATCACTACACAACTTGAACACGGTTTTTTTATGAATTGGTATGGAAATCAAGCAGGCGAAGGTTACGAATTCTCGCTTCTAGTTATTGGTCTTGCATTAAGTATTGTAGTTAATGGAAGTGGCAAATGGTCGATAGACGGTTTAATCTCAAAAAACAAATAACATGAAAAAAATCATCACAATAGCAGGAACTAATAGTCAGAAATCTATTAACAAAAGGTTGCTATCCTACACTTCTGGTTTGTTGGAAAATGTAGAACTAATTTATATCGACTTAAACGATTATGTGCTGCCTATTTACGGAGTTGATTTTGAAGAAGAAAATGGCATTCCAACAGCTGTTAAAAGACTCAATGAATTATTTGATAAAGCCGATGGATTTATAATTGCATTAGCAGAACACAATGGAACCTATACAGCGGTATTTAAAAACATATTAGACTGGTTGTCTCGCGCAAATATGAAAGTATGGCGAGAGAAACCCGTACTCTTAATGGCAACCTCACCTGGTGGTCGTGGTGGTGCCACTGTATTACAGGGTGCTGTTAACTACTTTCCTTTCTTAGGTGCTAATGTCGTTGGGAATTTTTCCTTGCCTAGTTTCTTTGACAATTTCTCTGAAGATGGTATTTCAAATGGGGAGTTAAAAGAAGAACTGATTCAAAGGGTTCAACTTTTCGAACAAATCATAAGCCCTTTGGAATAAATGATTGGTTGATAACCACTATAGATTTGTACCAACATTTAAAAACAATTAAAAATGGAAATTAAAATTAGACTCATCGTATTAATGCTAAGTATACTATTTATAGGACTTTCAGCAGGTTTATGTTTTACTTGGTCCAATGCCATTACGCCTGGTATAGGGAGATTAGACGATTTAGGTTTTTTACAAGCTTTTCAAGCCATGAATCGTTCGATTCTTAATGCTAGTTTTCTCATTGTCTTTTTAGGGCCTGTGCCGCTGCTTTTTGCAAATGCCATTTTACATCGTAATGCAAATCCAGTCACGTTTAAGTCTTTTTTAATAGCAGCCATTTTATATTTCGTTGGTATAGGCATTATTACGGTTTTTAAAAACGTGCCACTCAATGAAGTGTTAGATAAGACGGTATTAGAAAACCTCTCAGCCATAAAGCTTAAAGAGTTGCGTGCAAAATTTGAACAACCTTGGAACCGTTGGCATGTTCAACGCACAATAGCATCGTTTACATCTTTTGCTCTCTTGCTAGTTGGACTCATATATTCCAAATAGAAAATCTTAATCATCAACCAAAAAACGAATAAAAAGGCTTCAGATTTCTGAAGCGAAGTATAAATCAAATAAAAAAAATAAAATTATGAACAGTAACATTTTAGTTATCGGTGGAACAGGAAAAACAGGCCGCCGAGTCGTAGAACAATTAAAAAACAAAGGTATAGAACCTCGAATTGGTTCAAGAAGTGCATCGCCTAGCTTTGATTGGGATGACAAAAGTACTTGGGTAAATGCCTTAAATGGCGTAGAACGTATGTATGTAACTTATTATCCAGATTTGGCCGTTCCAGGAGCCAAAGAAGCGATACAAGAATTAACCCAATTGGCTAAAGTTTCAGGAGTCAAAAAAATGGTTTTGCTTTCTGGAAAAGGAGAAACCGAAGCTGAGGCCTGTGAACAAATCGTCATGGATTCTGGTATAGACTATACCATCGTAAGAGCCTCTTGGTTTAACCAAAACTGGAGTGAAAGCTTCTTTTTAGACCCAATATTGTCCGGAGAAGTAGCATTACCATTATCAGACGTTTTAATTCCATTTGTTGATGCTAATGACATTGCAGAAGTCGCTGCAACAGTCTTGCTTGATGACACTTATAACGGAGATACCGTTGAAGTGACAGGTCCAGAATTAATCAACTTTAAAGATGTTGTTACTATGATTTCGAAAGCCAGTAACAGAAGTTTAAACTTTCATGATATCACACTGCAGCAGTATGTTAAAGGCATGAAACAGCAACAAATACCTGGTGATGTGGTGTGGTTAATAGAGTATTTGTTTAGCCATGTGTTAACCAACCCTAATAATCAGTTGGTGGTTAATGATGTGGAACGAGTTTTGGGCAGAAAAGCAAAGCCCTTTTCAGCTTATGCCGAAGAAACCGCAAAAACTGGAATTTGGAATTCAGAAATAGTGGAAGCTTACTAAATCTTTAACTGAGGCTCTAAACATCACTTCACGTAAGTTAGAGCCTCAATCATTTAAATAAAAACTCGATGACCGTTTCCTATCCGTTGATAAAACCAAAATACTACAAGTCACTAATAATAGACTTAGCGAACTTTATAAGGCATCCCATAAATAAACAATCCATAGAGAAAAGTACCAAACATAAAATTTACGATACCATAGGTCTCTTTTTTATAAAGCTTGTTTTTAGTATTACAGCTGCCTCATTATTACAGCTGGCATATGAGCCTGAAAACCAAACATCAGTAAGTATGTCCGAAAGATTTAGCCCATTAGTATTGCTTTTAGTCGGTGGACTTATTCTACCCATATTTGAAGAGATTACCTTTAGATTATCACTAAAATTTCAACCAATTTATTTGGCCTTAACGTCTGGAACATTCACCTATTATATCATGACTAAAGCTGTTTTTAAAAGCCGATTGTCTATGGTGGATGATACCTTTTGGTATAGAATCATAACAGGGGTTATAATTTTGTTAATAGTGTATGTGATATCTAGTAGAAGGCCCGTAAGACAGGTTTTACAACAGTTTTGGAAAAAACAGTTTAAGTGGATTTACTATATATCGTGCATCAGCTTTGCATGGTTACACATTTTTAATTTTGAATTAAATCTCACCAATCTTTTATTGCTACCTATATTAACACTTCCACAATTATTCAGCGCCACCATTGCAGGATACACAAGAGTCGCTTTTGGATTTAAATATCCTTTGCTAATCCATATGACAACTAATACACTATTCCTATCCTTAACTTTCTTACCTCTCAAATAATTTCAGTGTAAAACCAATGGTAAAACAAAAGTTTTAATAACGTAGACATATTATTGGTATGAAATAATAACTATTGCCAACAATGTGTATAATTCATTGCTAGTTATAGCTTACTTACGAAAGTCCTCGCGGACTTTCTATCTGTGATTTATTTGCTAACTTTAGTGCTTAAACCACGCAACGAAATCATATACAAGACCGTTGGGCATAATTAGTGAACGAAAAAATGAAGTCAATTTTAAAATATATTTTCATCTATTTAATTATTTCAACTTTGCTTTCGTGTAAAAAAGAAATAGAGAAAAAAAAGAAGAAATTAAAGTTTTGAAAACTGAAATATCAGATAAAAAAGCTAAAATAAAAAAGGGAAACATTTATCAAATCACAGATAGTTTAATCTATAAATTTTACGGAAAGAAATTAAAACATGTTGAATTTGATGAAAAAGCTAAAAAGAAACCTAAACATATTACCTTCTTTAAAAAAGAAGGAATTTCAAAAGTAAAAGGAATTTTATCTTATGACTTCTCTGTAAACTACGAAACTTCTGCATTTGAAAATTACACTTTATTTCTAATAGAATACAAAAATGATTCTTTAGCTAAAAACTCATTTAGAAAACTTAAAGAAGACAATGAAAGTATAATTAACCTCATTGAAAACGATGAATGGTTTAATCCTAATGACAATAAAAACAACCCTGAAAAAGATAGAGTTATGGTATTTTCGGTTCATTGTAAATCAGGAGGTTTCATCTTTAGAAAAGATAATTTTTTAATAAGTTTAGTAGAAACCTGTAGAGAACCACTAACAAAAGAAAAAATGAATTGGAAAGATTATGAAAACGAGTTTATGAAAGGTTATAAAGTTTTTGAGAAAAGAGAATTTTTGAATACAGATTGTGACTCAAGGAATTACTATTATGAAAATTAACTATGCCCAACACCGTGTATAATTAATTGCTTACAGATTTATTCCTTCGGACTAAATCTCACAAAACCAAAAGTCCACTACTTTTAATTAACTTTACAATTAAAAAATCGCAAATAACAATACACAAAACGTTCGCATTAATTTGAAAGATGAATATTCTAAGAAAAATTAGGAACGAAATTGAAAGAAGAATTTTTCTTCAAGAATTTTATAATGATGTTCAAAACTTAGATGAAGTTTTACTTGAAAAGCGGATTGAAATTTTAAAAGAAATAACTACACCAAAATTTACTGAAATTGGTTTGAATAATTGGAACGGAAAATACTTATGGTTTAGTGATTTTAACGACGAAGGAATTAAGCACGTAGTAGAATATAATGTTTTAAAAGGGTTTGCAGGTGCTTTTACTTTTGGGAACTGCTTCAATTTTATTCCAACAATTTCAGGAAAAAGATTAATTAATCACAGAACGGAAAAATCAACTAAAATTCTCTACTTAAAGAAAACTGAAGGTTGGCAAAAAAGTATTGAAACTCAAAGACACTTGAACCCTGACAAGATTAATACAATGAATGAAAAAAAATTCAGACAAACTTTAGAAAAAGTATTGAATAAAAACTTACTAAAAATCAGTACTTGGTTCAAGGAAAATAATACAAATGAAAAGAACATTAATTCCTTGAAAAAAGATGTGGAAAACCCACCTTTTGAAATTGGAACAAGAATAATATCATTTGAATATCTTTTAGCTTTTTTAGATAAATAAAAATCTGAATTTTGGATAAACGAGCACTTTAAAAAAGATATTAATTCTGAATTAGAAACTGAACTCCTGATGAAAAAAATAAAAACTAATGCCAACAAAATGTATAGTTAATTGCTTACGGATTTATTCCTTCGGACTAAATCTCGCAAAATCAAAAGTTCATCTCTTTTAATTAACTTTACAAACAAAAAAGCGCAAATAACAATACACAAAACGTTAGCATTCATTCAAGAGAACGATGAAAATAAGTAATTTTAAAACTCAACTTGGAGATATTTCTTTGAATTTACATTCTAATAAGGATGGAGAAATTACTAATTCTGAGTCTGGATACATTTTTCAATCTGATTCTTTTAGAGTAGAAATTATTGAATTTACAGAAATTAAAAATTGGCTAAAAGAAGTTAGCGAAATTGAAATACAAAGTTCAATAGGTTGGATTTTTAGAATAACTAAGTTAAATGATAATAACGAAACCTTGAACTTTGATTGTTCACTTGAAAGAACTAGTACAGAAATAACTTCTGAACCAGATACAGGAGAAAATCTTCAAGCAATTTGGATAGAGGATAAAAAGAATGTCGTCAGTATCGGAACTGAAGATGGAGAAATGATGAGATATCGAGCCGAAAAAAATGACTGGATGCCTAATCGACTTAAATCCGAGCTTGGAATTATTAAAACAGGTTCGTTTTTAAATCAAAAAAACCAAGAGAAATCTTTTACGAAACAATTACCTTTTGGATTTGAAACTAAAATTCCCAAACTGAAAAAAGGAGAAAAATTATATTTCCATTATTTAGTTGCTACTAATGAGTTGAAAAAAAGTATTGATTATCCTGACGAATATGATATTTCAACAAATTTTGCCGTTGATTATCCTAAATGGACTTTAATAGAAAAATTGAACTTAAAAGAATAAAAACGAAATGCTAACACCATGTATATTGCATATGCACCCTTCGGGATGCAACGCACCATACATTAACCGTTATAGCCAATCATAAATATGAAAAAAGAAAAAAACTTATTGAATTCAATATTTCTGCTTTCTATTTTGACCTTATTGATTTCATGTAATAATTATTCGAACCAAAACATCAAAGTCATATCACCAAGTGAAACATTATATGGAGATCTTTATATCGGAGAAAACTCTTCTCCCACAAAATATTCTCCAAGTGGATATTATATACAAGCCATAAAGCTAGAATATGGAATTTGGCAAAGACTACAAATCAACAATAACGAAAAACAAATTCAACCTGACATATTCTTTCATAATGATAAAATAAGTCATAGTTATATATACGATTCATTAACTGTTGGATTATATAATGTTAAATATCTGTCTGAATTAAATGATACCATTGAACAAACAATAAATTTTAATCAAAGTATAAGATTAGAATTCCCCTCTAAACTAGAAAAATATTATAAAAAAAAGAAAATCAAAGATTTTGAAATGGATATGTTCTCAAAAAATGACACATTACAATTTCTTTTTTTAAACAAAGGTTGTTTTGGTGGATCTCCCCCTACTTTGTTAGAGTTTTTTTTCAACCCAAAAAATGAAATAGTTTACAAGGAAAGAATTACTAATGAATCTGGATTTCAAACTTGGTTATATTCTGAAAACTCAGACTATAAAGAAAATCTTACTAATTTTATCAATAGCCTTAAAGAACTAGATGAAAACGATGAAAACTTATGCTCTTCAGAAAATGATTATGTTTTTAGAATAAAAAGAAGTAATACAATTTACTGTCTGAAAGATAAATCTTGTAGGCTTATGAGAGCGATCTCAAAATTGATGAAAAATAAATAACTGGCTATAACAAGGTGTATAATTAATTGCGGCTGAATTTCCTCGCCGGAAATTCAATCTTATTAATTATCTTTAGGAAACATCGGAAAATGACTCGCGTCCTTTTCCCGCAAAAAAAATCATACACAAATACGTTGTATGCAATTTTCTATAAACTATGAAAAGATCAATAATAATATTATTCACTTTTATTTTATTTAACTCTTGTCAAAACAAAGAAATTGAAAGATTAAATAACAAAATCTTTGAGTTAAAAAAACTAAACAAAAAACTATCTGATTCTTTAAAAAAAAGAACTTATAAAAAACTAATCAACTCAAATTTATGGGGAATACCTGAAAATAATAATTTAGCTATAAATAAACCTAATAAGTTCAAATTTGTGTTTTCATCAATTCAAAAATTACCGGAATACAACATTTATGCTGTAACAAATAGAAAAGGTAAAAAAACACGTACTTTGATTTATGAAAATTATACAGACGCTGAGTTTGAATATAATTTCATACCTGAAAACGACAAGGATAATTCATTTAAAATTGAAGCTCTTTTTGTATTTGACACTATAGCAATTGAAATTCCAGGAAAAATAAACATGTTTTTGAAAAAGTAAAACAGCATACAACAAAATGTATAATTAATTGCTCACGGATTTATCCTTCGGACAAATCTCGCAAAACCAAAAGTTCATTACCTTTCAATTAACTTTACAATCAAAAATCGCAAATAACAATACACAAAACGTTGTGCGTAATTTGAAAATGAACATTTTTAACGACTTAATACAGTTTTATAATGACCGAAATTCTGAAAATTGGAATTTTGCAAAACACTATGTGCCTGAATTTTTTGAATCGAAATTTATAGTGCATTGGGATTATGGAATAATCGAGAATTTTCCGTTCGACAAATATCCTTTGAAAAACGAAACTCTGGAGGAAATAAATAAACGAGTAAAAATTGAACAAGAATTTAATGTTTTACTAAAAGATGAAAAACTATATAAGCCAATATCAATAAAAAAATTGGCAGACCGATTTAATGTTCCTTATTCGCATAAAACAACAAATCTGATTCCCGAAACACCTGGAACTTCTTTTTTGGATAATTTAAGTTTATCCAAACTAAAGGATTCTTTAAAAAGGCTTTCGGAAAACACAAAACTAAATCTATTAATCTATGATTCTGAAGAATATAATTACCATACTGATTTAGAAAAAGAATATATCGATATTGATTTAGGAAAGTATTTTGAACTTCAAGAAATGTTTGGGTTTCAATTAGAGACGTGTCTTTTTTCAGAGAATTTGGAATGGTGTCTAACAACAGCAGAAGACGCACCAATGTTGTTAGGTTGCAAAAAAGAAATGGAATCAGAAATAAAAAAGAGAATGGAATTAGAGTTGTTTAAAGTAGACAATAAACAGGAAATGTATTAAAAAAACTACGCACAACAAAATGTATTATTAATTGCTTGCGGATTTAATCCTTCGGACTAAATCTCGCAAAACCAAAAGTTCACCGCTTTTAATTAACTTTACATTTAAAAATCGCAAATAACAATACACAAAACGTTGTAAGGCATAAAAACCAAGATTTGACAAAAGAAAAATACATTTCGGAATTAAAATTAAAGTTTGAAAGTTATGCTGAAATTTCGGACAAATCTTGGTCACTAATTGAATCCATAATTACATTTCAAAAATTAGAAAAAGATGAAATATTACTAAGAAGTGGACAGGTTGCGAAAAACATCCATTTTGTTTGTAAAGGAGCCTTGAGAGCTTATGTAACGGATTATGATGGAAACATTTATAACAAGAATCTATTTCTTGAAACTGATTTTGCAGGATCAACTGTTTCATACCTCCAAACAACACCTTCAAATTTCACACTTGAAGCACTGGAAGACACTATTCTTATTAGTCTTAATTACAAATTATACAGGCAGTTTATTGAAGATAATATCGATTTAAAAAACTTCTACATTGCCTATTTAGAAAAAAATTGGGTTATTGAAAAGGAAGAACGAGAAGTATCTTTAGTAATGCAAAATGCAACTGAAAGGTACTTAAGGCTACTCCAAAAACATCCCAATATTGACCGAATAGTGCAACAGCGACATATAGCCTCACACTTAGGAATTACCCCCACCCAATTAAGCAGAATAAAGAAAGACCTAAAGAAAAATCCCTGAATCAACATATGTAAATGCACATCTGCATTCCTCATAATAATTTTGTAATGTAAATCATTATAAAAAGATATTATGAATTTAATAAGCAACCTAGAGTGGCGATACGCTACAAAGCAATTTGACTCTTCAAAAAAAGTCTCTTTAGAAAATTTAGAGCAGATAAAGAAAGCTATTCAGTTATCGGCATCTTCTTATGGACTTCAATTGTATAAAGTTTTGATTATTGAAGATCCTGAACTGAGAGAAAAACTAAAGTCGGCTTCTTATGGACAAAACCAAATAACAGAGGCATCTCATTTGATTGTTTTTTGTAATTATTCTGCTGTAACAGAAAAGCACATAGAGGAATATTTCATCTTAAAATCTAAAATAGAAGAGGTGGATATTCCTGATTTAAAAGCTTATTCTGACTTTATCAAAGCAGACGTTCATCGTAAGTCTAATATTGAAAAGGATAGATGGACTTCTAATCAAACCTATATCGCTTTAGGGAATTTGTTGAATGCCTGTGCCGAACTCAAAATAGACTCCTGTCCTATGGAAGGTTTTGAGGCAGAAAAATACAACGAAATATTAAACCTGGAAGAACAAGGACTAAACACTTCAGTTATCGCAGCAATTGGCTATCGGTCAAGTGAAGATGCAGCACAACATGTAAAGAAAGTTAGAAAACCGATCAAAGACTTATTTGTACAATGAAATCGTTAAAACAAGCATTACTGTTAGGGCTTATTTCTTCAATAGCCGTTTTTACAGCATCTTATTTAGGTTTACCAGTATGGGTTTTATTTATAGCGTGGGTAAGCTATTATCTATTTGGCACAAAAATTAAAACTGCGACTTCCATTTTTGTACAGCAAACTTTGGGAATTTTAATTGCGATAATCATTCAATATTTTGGCACTTACTTTTCAGAAATACTGCATTTATTAGGGTTTCCTATTATAGTATTTACAGTTATGATTGGAGTATTTTATATCTCAAAATTAAAATATTTAAACACTATTCCTGCCTACTTTCTAGGAATGATTGTTTGGTTTGGGTCAAAAGCACAAATAGATATAAACCTCTTTTTTTTATTAATCATCACTTTATTCTCTGGTTATATCTTTGCTTGGGTAAATGTAAGTATCAGTAACCGAATTGAATCAAAAAATTAATAATTGTAGACATATGAATAATTATGGTCTATTAATTTTGGCTTTTATTGGTGGTGTATTTTTAGCTATTCAAGGTGGATTAAATGCTCAATTAGGTGTTTTATTAAGACACCCTTTATTAGCAAGTTTGATTGCTTTTTTCAGCAGTACTTTATTTTCTTTTGTATTTGTACTCTTCAATTCCAAATCTTTACCGACAATAGTACAAGCAAAAGACGTTCCTATTTATTTATGGTTTACTGGTGGCTTATTTAGTGTTTTAGGAATAAGTTTATATTATTATACTATCCCTAAACTTGGAATTGCTACAATGATTTCAATGGGGCTTTGTGGTCAATTAATCTTTGCTGTAATTGCAGGAAATTATGGTTGGTTAAGTTTACCTTTAGAACCAATAACATTAAAAAAGACTATCGGAATATTATCAATGATTCTTGGAATCGCATTAATCAATATAAAATGAAATGAGTAGTGTAAAATTAAATATAAAAAACCTGACTTCTCTTTGGCAAACAGTAAGTGAACCATTTAACTCAAGTTTCATTGAAAAAGAATTTGCTTATTGTTTGATTGAAAACTCTGAATGGCCAAATAGATTATGGTTTCATAACGATATTAATGAAGCTAAAATAGTTCTTGCGAAAGATAAATTATCTTCAACTTCAACAAACCTAACGATTCCTTATTGGAATATCTACAATAGTAATTCTTTTCAATTATTAGAAGAAAACGGATTCACTCTTAAATTTGAACAAATAGGAATGTATTTAAAACCCAAAGGGACATTCACTAAATCAAGTAGTATAAAATTAAAAAAAATTACTACTAAAAAAGAGGCTGAATTATGGTCTATATTATTCTCTAAATCTTTCGGGTATTTTACAAATCCTATATTATTAAATACAGCCCAAGAGGATACAAACTATTTTATTGCTTATTATAATAATGAACCTGTTGGAACAGCTATTTTGCATATAACAAATAAAGTTACCGGTATTCACTCTGTCGGAATAATCCCAGAACAAAGAAGAAAAGGTTATGCTGAACAAATAATAAAACTTTTAATAAATCAATCTATCGAAATTAATAGTGACTATATTACTTTACAATCTTCTAATATGGGAAAAGGATTATACCTAAAATTAGGTTTTAAAGAACAATTCACTATAAAAAATTACGCCTTACAACAACGTATATAAAAAACTGCTTGTTCCATGTTTATTCAAAGTTTTGGTTTATTAATTTTCTGTATTTTAGTCTGATAAACTTGTGTTTATTTGCACGCAACTTTCCATATACAAACCGTTGTAAGCAATTTAACCCAACCTAACTTGAAATTCGAAATACCTTTTAATTCTGATATTTATTTAAATCAAACCAAATTGATAATACCACTGATTTATAAACCTTATCTAAAAGACGTAAGGGAATCTCTAATTGTTGGAATAATATCAACATTAATCGGAATTTCAATCATTATTGGAAAATCATATCTCGGAATTGTGTTCATAGTTATGGGAGTTTTCTACTTAGTCAAAGCCTACCCGAAATTTGAATTGTACAAAAAACTCAAAAGCACTTATTTTGAAAAAATAAAAGAAAAAGTTGCGGAAGTGGAATCTGACTTTGGTATCGGAATTTTTGAATTTAAAGATGACTCTATTGGATACGCTGACAAAAATATAACACGTGATATAAAATGGACTGAATTCAAAGAATATAAAAGTAATAGAATCGAATTTAATAATGCCATTAGAACCAGAAAAGGGAGATATAATTATAATTGGAAAAAGTGAAGTTGGAAATGAAAATTTTCAAAAGATTGTCGAATTTGTAAAAACTAAACTGAAATAAAAACTGCTTACAACAAAATGTATAGTTAATTGCTTACGGATTTATTCCTTCGGACTAAATCTCGCAAAACCAAAAGTCCATCACTTTTAATTAAATTTACATCTAAAAAATCGCAAATAACAATACACAAAACGTTGTGCATAATACGTATGGCTGACCAAACCAAAAATAAAATTCGAGAATTAATCGGAATGAAACTCACTCAAACGAGTAGAAGTTCAAATATGGAATGTCTAAAGTTTGGGTTTAAGACTAATCATATAAATCAAAATATTGGAGAATTTGGGCTTCATATCCAAACGGACTGGAGAATAATAAATGAAGAGAATATTTTAGTTGGTAGCAATGATTTGTTTGAACCAAACTCTGAAAACAAATCTATATCGGACTTTGATTATGAAACTGGAAACTTAAGAGATCAGAAATTACATCATATCATAAATTCTGACAATCTAGTCGTTTCAAAAGTACGAATAGATAAAATTGGTGGGCTGAATATCAAATTTAAAAATCTAATGGAATTACAGATAATACCGACCAATTCAAGTGAATCAGAATACAATGAATTTTGGCGATTGATTGACAACAGAAAACTAAAAACACAACATATCGTATCAAGAATTAGCGGAATAGAAAATGAATAAAGTACTATGCACAACAAAATGTATTATCAATTGCTTGCGGATTTATTCCTTCGGACTAAATCTCGTAAAACCAAAAGCGCATCTCTTTTAATTAACTTTACAAACAAAAAATCGCAAATAACAATACACAAAACGTTAGCCACAATTAAGAATGAAAATCGTAAAACTAACTTCACTATTATTGCTGATTTTAACTTTAAAATCTTGCTACACTTGTTGGGTAAAAAAATCTATTCCCAAAGATGTGAGCATAAATATAGAAAAATGTTTTGATTCATTATCTACTGGTTTGGATTCAATTATTCCTATAAATGGTAATTATTTAATGAAATATAACTATGAAAAATGGAATGAAAAACTTAAAATGAATGTAAAAGATTCAATGAATATTGAATTTAGATTTTTTCCTAATGGCTTTTTTTCTTGGAGAAATTTTAGAGATGGAAATTATTTCGTTAAAGGAGACACTATAAAAGCATATAAATTTGAACCACCTTGTGGTCAAACTTGGGGTGGAAGTGAACATTGGTTTTTGATTAATCAAGATTCTTCACTTACATATATTTATTATTCTTCATTGAAAAAGGAGAAAAATATTAACTTGAAAAAACATTACGAAACTGAAAGGAGAAACAATTTAAAAAACTATTCTATAGCGAAGTTTGAACCAAAAGACACCATTCCAGAGTTTGAAAAATCTTGGCTATTTGAAACTGAATGGTTTGAATGTAAAAAGAAATAAACTGTGGCTAACAAAGTATAAACCTTATTGCTAGCATTTAGCTTACTTTCGAAAGTCCTCGCGGACTTTCTATTCAGTAATAATTTGCTAATTTTACGCTAAACCAAACGCAACAAGGCTTATACAGAGCCGTTATGTGCAAGCCCTTTTATTTATCATAATAAAGCTTTCATTAAAACCTCTTCTTTAATTATAAAATTTCATCATTTACCTAAATTGATAATGAGGAATCTTTTTTAAGTTAAAGCTGAAATAATAACTACTATTAATTTAGAAACTTTCGATTTTGGTCCAGCAAATAACGGTGTGTATATTTAAGTAGCGGAATACTCAATAATTTAAACAAAAGTATCTTATTTTTTACTTGTAGCTTTTTATTAACTTTACAGAAAATCGCAAAAAAACATACATAAAACGTTAGGCATAATTTAAATGGAACAAATAGCCTCAATAGTATCTGAACTTGAAAATATAGTTTCACAATTAAGCAATGAAGCTAAGAAAAGAATATTAACGGAAAATAAAGGTTTGAAACACATTCTTTATGGCTTGCCTAATTATTTCCATCCCATTTCATATGAGATTAATTTATTTGAAAAAAAATTTGACACTAAACTTTCTGAAGAGCTAAAGAAAGGATTAGAAATTGTTGGCTCAAAAGGATATTCATTCCTCGATTTATTTAACCACAATATATCTTCATATTATCCTGTTGAATCTTTTTTTTCAGAGGACTTTCTAATAAAACTAATTCAAAATGGAATTAGTAAATCTGAAATAGAAGAAGGTTATTACGATAAGGAAAGTAAGACATTTAATTCAAAGAGAATTGAAGAAATTTACACTAGTTCTAATGAAAAAGAAAATCTACTAATTGATTATATATCATTCGATGAATGTTGTGGAGGAAGGTCTCTTTTAATTTTAAACGGACCAGATGAAAATATGATAACATATGATAATCACGGGTCTTATAAAGAATTTGTTTACGAGAATGACACTTATGAATACGAAACATATCTTTACAATTCCAAAACCAAAACTATTTTTGATATGATTTATAATGAGATCAACCAAATAGTAATAAGTCTAAAAAATAGAAATACGATTAGTGCATGAGAATGATTTTGAGTTTCCTCTTATACTCTAGGAATTAAAAAACAATGCCTAACAAAATGTATTATTAATTGCTTACGGATTTATCCTTCGGACTAAATCTCGCAAAACCTAAAGTTCATCACTTTTAATTAACTTTACAATCAAAAATCGCAAATAACAATACACAAAACGTTACCAACAAGCTGAATGAACGAACTGCTAGAATTAAATAAAAGATTTTTGATTAAAAACTACTTATGGATTAGTGGAATTCTGACTAGCGGATTTTCAATCTATCTGTTTTTCTTTTTTTCGGAGGTTTCAATAAAATGGATTTTGATAATTTATTCCATAACTTTAATTTTCGCGCCTTTATTCGTACTATTCGCTTGGATTTCTGATTGGTTTCTCAAAAGAAAACATAAAAAACGGATTCTTTCTAAAAGACCTTACTCGGAATTAGATAAGATAGGATTTACAAAAAGAGCGATTAAAACTAATCACAACAGTCTTAAAGATTATGTTCTATTTGGAGAAATAAATGGATGTCAAATTACTTTTGACATTTATGTTAGAACACCTAAAATAGTTGAATTTAGGATCTATGGACTGACTGAACATCTGAATTCTAAAGAATATATACAAAAAGCGAAAGAATATGATTATTCGAATATTGACTTCTCAGGTTACTCATTCACAAAACGAATTGATACAAGAAAAGAAAAGCTGAACTCAATACAAGAACTAGAAAAAATATTAACGGAATTGACTCATATTGTGAAAAAAGAAAAATATGAACCGATTCCAATAACCGAAATAAAGCCAGTTGGTAACAATGTATAACCGCAATTACGGCGGATTCGACTACGTCAGAATCCAATTAACTTTACAATCAAAAAATCGTAAATAATAATACACAAAACGTTGTAACCAATTAAATGAAACTTCGAGAATATCTTAAAAATATTAAGTCAATGTCAGATGAAAAAGCTGACTTAATTGCTACATATTTTAAAAACGAAACTTTGCATAAAGGAACTTTAATAATTCAAGAAGGTAAAACAAGTAGAAAATCTTATTTTTTAGAATCTGGAATTATTAGATGTTACATTATTGACTTGAATGGTGATGAAGTAACTACAAGGTTTTTTTCAGCACCAGACTTTTTAAATGATTATTTATCTTTTTTTGAGCAAAAACCCAGTGACGAAAATTATGAACTAATTACTGATTGTGAAGTGTATAGTATTAACTATGATAATGTGCAACATTGCTTCCATAGCATCCCTGAATTTAGAGAATGGGGAAGAATGCTTTTGACATTAAATTATGCCCATATTAATAAAAGAATGATTTCTTTCCATAAAGAAACAGCTCAAGATCGATATTTATATTTGAAAAATAATTGTCCAGAAATTATTGAAAAAGTTCCACTTCATATCATTGCTTCTTATTTAGGTATAACCAAATATTCTTTGAGCAGAATTAGAAAAGAAATTGAAATACTTTAAGCAAGTTGCCTTATGGCAATTTAATATCTAATACAATAATCCATCTTTGTGAAAAACAATAACAATTATGGAATTATCAATTACACAAGTGCCTATTTGGGTATCTTCTCTATTCATTATCAGCTTTAGTACAATACCTCTTTATCTAATTGCAAACGCAGTAAAATTAGCTTATAAAAATGATGGCGATAAAGTCAACTCATCTATAAATAAAAAAATATTTATTTTTTATTGGTCCTATTTTACAATTATAGCTTTAGTGTCATTAACTGGTTTTTTTGAAAAAAATGTGCTTCCTCCTAGAATAATAGCTTTTTCAGCAATACCTCTTTTTCTATTTTATCTTTTTTATATTCAAAAAACTAAATGGTTTAAGTTTGTATTTAAGCATATTAAACTTGAACAATTAATTTTAATACACCTTTTTCGGTTTGTTGGTCTATTTTTCTTTTTGGCTTATTTTTATAACTCTATACCTAAAGAGTTTGCATATATTGGAGGTACTGGTGATATTTTGACCGCTATTTTAGCCATTCCTGTTATGATAGCTTTAAGAAAAAGACTTTCATTTGCAAGACAATTGGTTTGGGTTTGGAATATAATTGGTCTCCTAGATATTCTATCTGTATTAACAACAGCAACAATTTTAACCAGATTTGCAATAGAAAATAATGAATCAGGTGTACAACAATTTGGAACATTTCCTTTTAGTTGGATTCCTGCTTTTGCACCAGCTACAATAATTTTCTTACATTTATTAGTCTTTAGAAAACTAAAAGAATGGAATAAATAACTGGTTACAACAAGGTGTATAATTAATTGCGGCTGAATTTCCTCAGCGGAAATTCAATCTTATTAATTATCTTTCCGCATCAACGGAAAAGAACTCGCGTCCTTTTCCCGCAAAAAAAAATCATACACAAATACGTTAGCGGGCATTTATAAAAACGAATTGACAACTTCAAATCGACATATTATAAAAACAATTTCATCTTCCATTGACATTAACGGAAGACCAGAAAAAACTTGGAGAAATATTACCAATGTTCAAATTGAACAATTTTCAGAACCAACTGCTTTTAAACTTATTGGAATTCCGAGACCATTGAAAGCAGACCTTTTAAAAGAGGGTAAAGGAGGTCAAAGAATTGCTTATTTTGATACAGGTAAAAAATTCATACAAAAGATAACTACCTGGGAACCATTAAAAGAATACTCATTCAACTTTAATCCAGAAAAGGGTTTTGTAGTAGGTCACTTTTTTGATATCTCAGATGGTGTTTTCAGAATCCTAAACGGATCTTACTATTTGAGCAAAAAAGGTGAGAAAATCCAACTTAAACTTTCTACAACTTATAGCCTCGATAGAAGAGTTTATTTATTGTTCAGTATTCCAGTAAAGCTCATTTTGACGGCTTTTCAGAAATACCTATTAACTTCAATAAAAAAGAATAGTGAATAAATGAAAAATATAAAGTTTACAGAAATTATTGAAATTAATTGTACTCCAGAAGTCGTTTTTGATTTAACGCAAGATTATAATCAAAGATTAAGTTGGGACACCTTTCTTAAAAAAGCTCACTTAATCGAAGGCGCAGTCAAAGCTGATAAAGGAGTAAAGGCATATTGTGTTGCAAAAAATGGACTCGGAATGGTTACAGAATATATAACTTACAATAGGCCAAAAGCGACAGCAATTAAAATGACTCAAGGTCCTCTTATCTTCAAATCTTTTTTAGGTTCTTGGACATTCAAGGAAATAAAAAAAGGTATGACAGAAGTAACTTTCTTGTATTCATTCCAATTACGTTTCCCTTTCAGTTTTTTTAATCAAATGGTAAAAAGAAATTTAGAATCAAACGTAAAGAAAAGACTACGTGACTTAAAAATAAAAATTGAAAAAAATGATCCGCTAAAAGAACTATAATAAATAATGACCTTCGGGACATTACTCCTCATAGCCAAATAGATAGATGATACTTTGAAAATAAGTTTCGAAATTTTTGAAGGTGCATCCACCGAAATTGCAGGAAATATCAATTTGAAAAAAGATTCACTAGTTTTAAAATTGGGAATTGAAAATTTATAATAAAAAAATAAATCTTTGAAATTAGAAAATGAAAAATCGAATAATGTATATAGAACACAAGACTGATCAAAGTAACCGAGGAGGTGCTTGGATCGGTAAAGTAGAATTTTCAAAATCAGGAAAGACAGTCTATTTCAACGGGAAAGCATTCAAAAATACAAGTGGATATGCATACGCTTATTCAGACTCTTCCAATTACTACGATTTAGAAACTAAAGATGGATATTGGATTTCTGGGGTAAAAAAGAATGGACAAGATAGACATTATACTGGCGGTGGAAAAATAATGATTGACAGGCAAATAGTTGATAAATACCTTGAATTGGTCGACTTTGATATTCTGGATAAAAATAATTTTGAATTAATTGACATCGTGCCAACTGACAAACAGAGGTTCTCTGAATTAGAAAACGAAAAAATAAACTAAACTCGGTACAACAAAATATATTCTTAATTGCTTGCGGATTTGTTCCTTCGGACTAAATCTCGCAAAACCAAAAGTTCATCACTTTTAATTAATTTTACAAATAAAAAACACACTGAACGTTGCGGTTCATTTAACAGAAATACTATGAATTTGAAGAAATTCCTTTTTTCATCAACTTTATTTTTGCTTCTTAGTTGTAATCAGAAACAGAGAAAAACTGAAAACGAAATCAACTCCAAATTTGAATCAAAAACTCAATCAGAATTTCGGAATTATAAAAACGAAGTTTCTGAATTCGCTATGAATTTTTCACCTAAAGGACCATCTGCTTTGGACTCAATTTCCGAAAATATAATTAATGCATTTAAAGAGTTAAGAACTACAGACAAAATTGCTCACAAAAAATATGTTAGTTTAGTATTCACCAAACTTTATGCAGAACACTTACAATGTTGTCATCAATCATATATTATTGAACATTTCCCTGCGGACAAATCCGATTATGATTTTGACAAACTTACTATGGTTAATGAATTTGCTTTTATGTCAAATTATCTCGACGATGAAAAGTTACCTGAAATTTGGACTTCAGGAATTATAGAAAAATGGTTGACTGAAAATCCCGAATTATTGAAATTTGAACCAATTGGAAAATATAATCAATTCATCAAGACAGTATCTGAAAAGATTAAAAATGGTGATTATTGGAATAAAAAATGAAAAACGACACCACACAAAACATATAGTTAATTACTTTCGAATTTAATCCTTCGGGCTAAATCTCGCAAAGCTAAAAGCTCATCACTTTTAATTAACTTTACAAACAGAATCGCAAATAATAATACGCAGAACGTTGTAGCAAATTTAAAAAATGAATCATAAGACAATTTTTGATAAGGATTTTGAAATTTTAGATAGCGATAGTGAATTCAAATATCAAGCGGAACTAACTAAAAAACTTGATTCTGACAACTCTGATTTTGACCAAAACAAACTGAATGAAATTGTTTTATGGAAAGTTAATCGCTATGCTGATTTTAACAGAGAATTGATTTCAGAATTAAACTCTTTGAATCCCATCGATGAACAAATTAACTTGGAAAAAACCAAGCGAATTTTAAAAATGTTATTAAAGACAAAAGGTGTTCAATTGGCAATGGCTTCGACAATTTTGAGGTTTAGAAATCCAAAAATCTATCAGATAATTGACCAAAGAGTGTATAGAATAATTTATGTTGGACAAGAATTGAATTTGAGTAGTTATTTGAGCGATAAAAATATCGATAATCAAATAGAGTTGTATGTAAAATATTTAGTGGATTTAAAAAAAGTTTGTTCAGATTTAAAAATTGATTTCACTAAAGCAGACAGAATCCTATTTATGGCAGACAGACGTGTTAATAAAAAACATAAGTTGCGAAATTATTAAAACTGTTCACAACAGTGTCTATAATTCATTGTAGTTTTGTCCCACACTAAAATAAATTATAAATCAATGGGGAATTTCTTAACGGAATCATAGCCAAAACCGTTAGCTATAAGTCAAAAAAATGAATCAAACATTCTCTATACTAATGAGCTTTTCTTGGATTTTGGGAATTGTATTAACATTTCTTTCAAATCCTAGCATTATTATATCTAAGATTGAAACCTCTGAAATAATAACAGACAAACCTACATATGCTTTTAAACATATTAGAAAAGCTATCTCTTTAACCTCAGATAAAAAAATCATTAAAAAATTAAATAGAAAAATACTGATGAGAAAAATAGGTTTTTCATTTTTAATAATTACTCCTATTTTCTTTATTCTTGGAGCAATATTTGGACAACGATAAAAATTGAGATGAAATTATACAGTGTTGAAAGATTTTATGAGAAATTATTCTGAAAATTAGTACTAAATCTCACAAAACCAAAAGTCATTAACTTTACAACCAAAAAGCGCAAATAACGTTATCCAAAAAACTAAAAATGGAAAAAGATCAACGAAATCCTAGTGAAACTATCGACTCTTATTGGATTTATGCTGAAAATGAGAAAAACAACTATACTGTAAAAAGAGCTAATAGCGGCAAATGGTTGATATTCGAACATAAAAGTAAAATAGATGAAATTTGGAGCTTAATTCGTAAAGCTACAACAGACGGAAAACTTGGAAATAGTTCTAAAACATCTACAAATAAACCGAATAAAAATGCCTCTAATGCTGACTATTGTGTTATCTGTGTTTTCACAGCTAATTATAATAATCACACAGATGTGAAAAGAATTGAACAAAACATTAGATCATTAGGAATAACAAACAAACTTATATATAAGCTTGATAAAGATGTAGGTAAGTATAAAAATCAAGGACATCAAAATTTAGATCAAGAATACAGTTACTCAAATGAATATTATCTAACGTTAGAATCAATCTCTAATGGAAAAGGTAAAGAAAACATAAATTTTATTGGTCTAAGTAGTTTAAATAAAAAAGAATTTAAATTCTTTAAACTCAATTTAACAACAAAAGAATACTTATCAGAAAAAAGAGAACTACATAGATTAGGGTTTAATATTCATAATGATTCAGATACTGATCATAGCTTTACTTTTTCTGAATAAAATCAATAAATAGTTAACATACGTGTCTTCCCTCGAACAAAACATATCAAAAACAAAAGTAAAATCCATTCAATTAACTTTACAAATAAAAGCGCAAATAACAATACACAAAACGTTATGACGTATTAAAATGAGACAGACATTTTACATATTGACAATTTTGTTTCTACTGATTTCTTGTAAGAATGAATTTCAAAAAAAAGTAAACGAAAACGATGAAAACTCAACGATTGTTGAAGTGGTTGAGTATAACAATAATTTCAATAAATGGTTAATTAATCAAGATTTAGAAAGAAAAATGATTGTAGATACCACAAGACGAAAAGTATTTGAGCTTTGGGCTTACAGTGATAAGTTAATTGAATCCGACTCAGCATTATATTGGTATCCTTCTAAAGATAGTTCATTTTACCTAATTACGAATTTTAACCGAGAAACTAAAAACAGAATAAGTACAGAATATTCCGATAACATAGATTTGAGATTTCTTAGAACGAGTAATCAAAAAGTTTACAGAGGAATATCTCTATTGGATAGTTTAAAAAAAAGAAGCATAGATTTCTATTGATATGATTCAACTTCACTCTTCTTTATCGAAAAAGAAAAAGCGAAAAATAACTTAACAAAATTAAAAGTAGGAATTGACAGTGTTTGGACTTACAAAATTGAAAAATAAAAAATGACACTACAATAATGGTTATAGTTAATTGCTAACGCAATTCATTTCTTCGGACTAAATCTCAAAAAACTAAAAAATGTAAATAAGAATTTGAGAAAAAACGTAACAAATACTTGAATTAAAACACTAATATTTTAAAATTATAATAGAATGAAAAAAATAACGAAAAGAAAAACATTAATTTTATTATCAATCGGAATATTTGTTATTGCATGTCAACAAGTTTTATCTCAATATTTTGAATTAACTGATTTTACGAAAGGTTCTTTTACAGGAGTTGGTATAGGACTATTACTTACGTCTTTATTTTTTGGAAATTTTAAAACTGTGCATAATTAAAAAGAACTGACTCTCTTTAATTTAATTATTCTGACTAAAATTAAACAAACGTATAAATCATAGTTACTTCATCACACTAACTCATAATAATAACGGTATCAAAAAATAAGAAAATGGAGCGAAAAATAGATACAATAGATAAAACTGAATATCAAGAAGTAGTAGATCTTTGGGAAGCTTCAGTAAGAGCAACTCACCACTTTTTAAAAGAAGAGGACATCGAATATTTTAAACCACTAATTTTAAACACATATTTAGATGCTGTTGAACTAAGATGCATCAGAAATAATGAGAAGAAAATAGTTGGCTTTCTTGGTGTAGCTGAACAGAATTTAGAAATGTTATTTATTGACCCAGAATATCGAGGAAAGAAAATTGGAAAAAAATTATTGAACTATTCTATTGACAATTTAAATGTTACTAAAGTTGACGTGAATGAACAGAATGAGCAAGCTGTAGGATTTTACAAACATTGTGGATTTGAAGTAATAGATCGCTCTGAATTAGATTCTTCTGGGAAACCTTATCCAACTTTACACATGGAACTAAAAAAATAAAACAGATACAATTAAATGTATTATTAACTCCTTAAGGATTTACTCTTAAGAACTAAACTTCAAAACATTAAAAGCTCATCACTTTTAATTAACTTTACAACTAAAAGCGCGACAACGTTGTAAACAATTATGAAAAAGAGATTAGCAATTATATTATTTCTGACTTTATCAATTTTCGGTAACGCACAGAGTTTTAAACTGAAAAAACCAAATGTAACAAAACTGAAGTCGGAACTGAAAAAGATAAACTACACACAAGAAGCCACATACCTATATCTAAATCAGAATTACAAAGCAGAATCTGAAAAATTAGAAGTTAAAAAGTATAAATATCCCGATTATAGCATTTGTGCCATTAAACAAAGGTTTGAAAACGGAATTGTATATTCTGAAGAGCAATGTAAAGAAGCTGGCGGAATATCATCAAAACTAACTTTACCAAAAACCGAAAAACAAAATCTAATTCAGTGGATAGAATTAATTTTTGAAAGTTCTCCTATGGAAATGGAGCACGGTTGGAATTCGGATAAAACTAAATTTGGACCGACTGACAATGGTGTTGGATGCTATTTTAAAATTTCAGAAACAAAGAACAATACAAAAATTGATATGTATTGTGGTTGTTAAATTAGAATTATGATATTTACCAAAGAAACAAAAGACAACGAACTTTATGTCTATATGAATGGAAAACTGATCTACAAAAGATGGTTCAAAACAGGGCAATCAAAAGTTTTTGATGTAATGGCTTATGATAAATACACCGAATATTCAATAAATGAAAATGAAAAGCACACTTAAAATTTCTTTCGCAATAATCCTAATGATTTTAATTAATGGATGTGGGAAGACTGAAAAAAAAGAACAAAAATCAATTGTGAAAGAAACACCCACAATTCAAAGAGAATTTGGAAAGTGGAAAACAAAAAATGATAATCTAAGCGTTGAACTAAATACTAAAAAGTTCAATAATTGGAATGATTTAATTGAACGTGTAAGAAAGATTCTTGATAATGATAGTATTCCTAAAATAACGTTTACGACAAATAATGAGATTAGAATCATTTACTTTCATAATCCTTTTCAGGAAGATGGTTCTCTTAAAATAATCAAATCAAAAAATGTTATTGATATTCATAATGACACAATTTTAAAACATGAATTAGGAACTTTTCCTTTAGACAGTTTACAAAGTGTTTTAAAAATGGATATCAACAATAATGGAGTAAATCCTATACTGAGTGAAAACTCAAAAAAACTAGTGATTTCTATTTCTTATGACAAGAAAAATGATTTTAATAAACTGCTTGAAAATTTGGAAGAATTAACCGAACAATACTTTGAAATAACAAATAATACAGATATTAAAATTTGGCTAACTGATAGAGAACTCTTTAAGATTCCAGCTATAAAACAATAGTTGAAATTGAATAAAAAACAAAAATTCTACATCATTCTTAAACTCAAAAAGTAATGAGTCGAAAAAAATGGACATCTGAAAAATTATTCTCTCGACTACTGAATAATAAAACTAAACGAACTTTTTGGGAGAATATAGCTGAATTAAGAAGGAGACCGAGTAATGAAGTTTATAATAAGGCATTCAAACTTGCTAAATTTGAAAGTGAAAAAGAAAAAATTATTGGAATTTATGTATTGGCTCAATTAGGCTTTAATCCAAGGTATCAACAGGATAAAACAGTCGACCTATATTTCGAATTATTAAACAATGAAAAATCTCCAAAAGTTATCTCAGCAATTTTATCATCGATAAGTCATAATAATGAAAATCTTAATCAAGAGCAGGTTTCAAAATTGATAAAGTTTAAAAATCATAATGATTCAAATGTAAGATTTGATCTAACTCTTGCTATTTCTTGCTTAAAAAATGAAGATGCAATAAAAACACTTATTGAGTTATCTAATGATAAACATTCTGATATAAGAAACTGGGCTGTTTTTGGACTTGGAACTCAAATTGAAAATGATACACAAGAAATTAGAACTGCATTGTGGAATAGAGTTAACGATAATCATTTTGAAACAAAATCTGAAGCTATAGTTGGACTAGCGAATAGAAAAGATAAACGAATTAAAAATGTAATTATTTCTGAATTAGAAGCTGGGAATTACGGCAGTTTGTTGTTTGAAGCTATTTTGACCATTAAAGACAAAGATTTTTTACCTTTCCTAAATAAGAACTTAAAAATTGCAAAAACTAACGAAGATGATATTAATAACGGTTGGGATTTGGCTTTAGAAGAAACAATGAATGAATTAAAAATATAATATGAAAAAAATATTAGTAGTCAATGGAGAAAAATATTGGCAAGATATATTACCTGAATTTCAAGTAACTCAAAAATCAATTCAAAAAACATCTTGGATACTAAAGAATGGTAAATTATTTGTAGCTGATGAAAATGGAGTTATTGAACCTGATGGAATATTATGGAGAGTTGGAGCAATTAAACCTACAGAAATTCAAACTACAGCTCTTAATTTAATTGAATTGTCTGGTATTCCTTGTGTGAATTCCGCTGAAACTTTAAAAATAGGTTTTGATCGGTTATCAATGCTATCAACCATTAAAAAACACGGTTTGCCAATTATTAACTTTAATGTAGTCACAAAATCTAATCATTTAAAAAATATAAGAATTGACTTCCCTTTTGTTGTAAAAGTTGGAAATTATCATGGAGGATATGGCAAAGTTCTAATAGAAAATGAAAAGAAATGGCAAGATATTAAAGATTTACTTTTTGTTACCGATCATTACATAACTGTTGAACCATACATTAATTATAAGAGAGATATTAGATATATAGTTATCAATGATAAAGTTTGGGCAATGTCAAGAAAAGGCAAGTATTGGAAAGCAAATATAGAGACTACCGATTTTACTGAAATTGAACCATTAAAAGATTTATCGGATAAACTTAAAACTTTACAAAAAGAAATAAAAGCAGACATTTTAGCAATCGATATTCTTGAAGAGGAAAATGGAAAACTACATATTGTTGAGTACAATGATATCCCTGGATTATCAGGATTTACTGATGAATTGAAATATGAATTAGCCGAAGTATTAAAAAGAAAATTGGTTACAACCACGAATAAAAACAATAATGATTAACAGAAAAATATTAATTCTTATATACATTCTAATTTCAAATAATTTACTTTCTCAAGATAAAAGAGTCAGAGATTACGGAATTGAAATTGGTGTTTTAAAACCTGGGAAATTAAATTCTATTACAGATGTTGAAGGAGTTAAAGTTGGTCATACAACGCTGATAGAAGGTGATAATGTTAGAACTGGGGTTACAGCTATACTTCCACATTCTGGAAATATATTTCAATTAAAAGTCCCTGCTGCAATTTATTTAGGTAATGGTTTTGGGAAATTAGCTGGATATAGCCAAGTAAAAGAATTAGGAAATATTGAAACTCCTATAATTTTAACGAATACACTAAGTGTACCTGAAGCTTCAAATGCCTTAATAACTTATACCTTACAACAAAAAGGCAATGAAAACATACATTCTGTAAATTCAATTGTTGGAGAAACTAATGATGGTTGGCTTAACGATATAAGAGGAAGACACATTAAGGAAAAACACGTTTTAGATGCAATTAATAATGCTAAAAGTGGAGTGATAAAAGAAGGTAATGTTGGTGCCGGAACTGGAACAGTTTGTTTTCAGTATAAAGGTGGAATAGGAACATCTTCTAGAATTATTCCTGAAAAATTCGGATCATATACGGTTGGTGTTTTAGTACAAACTAATTATGGAGGAGTTCTACAAATCAATGGAGTTCCAATAGCAAAAGAATTAGATAATTATCCTAGAAATTACAAGTATGATGTTGATGGTTCTTGTATGATAGTAGTCATGACAGACGCTCCTCTTAGTAATAGAAATTTAGAAAGACTAGCTAAAAGAGCCATGATGGGATTAGCAAGAACAGGCGGAATAGCATCAAATAGTAGTGGAGATTATGTCATAGCCGTATCTACAGCTAAAGATAATTTTATTCCACATTACAAAAACTCTCCATTAATTGAGACTAAAGAATTAGAAAATGGAGCAATGACTCCACTATTCTTAGCTGTGATAGAAGCAACTGAAGAAGCTATTATAAACTCTTTATTTGCTGCTAAAACAATGACTGGTAGAAACAACAATACAAGGAAAGCTATTCCAATTAATGATATAATAAAAATAATGAAAAAATATAATAGAATAAACCCAACTAATTAGTATCATTTATCATTAATAAAAAGTATAAAACTGATAAACAATAATGACAAATAAATTAAATCTAAAACTGATTTTATTAGAATGTTTTGCTTTGTTTTTCATCATAAGTGGAATTGATCGTTTTTATGTAGCATTTAATGGAAAACTATTTGACACCTTAACAAATGAAGGTTGGAAAAAACTTGAAAGTTCAATCGACGTAGGATTAGAACAGCTTATTATTGAGCAATTCTATTGGAATCTTTCTAGTATAGGAATTGGAATATTAATTACTGGAATACTAAATTGGAAATATAAATTCGGAATAATAAACTCAATAATAGTTACAATTATAACTTTGGGAATGAGTCTAACAGGAGTTTATTCATCTAGAATTATAAACAGCTATTTGAACTACTTTTGTGGAATGTTCTCCAAAAAACATGGACTCGCTTTTCTAATTGGTGGAATCATAATATTGTTTATCGGAATTGTTATTCTATGGAAAATTATAGCCATAAATAAAAATATTACTCAAAACAAAAATGTATAATTAATTGCTTACAAATGTTATTCTTTTCAAGAAAAATTCTACCCTAAAAGTTCCATCCTTTTAATTAACTTTACGAGTAAAAGCAAATGAAAGAAATAAGAACAAGTGGATCAAAAGTTACTCCTCCATGGGGAGCTTTTGATGATTATGTTATTTTAGAGTCAATAGAAACTAATGACCGAGTTTTAATTCGTCCAGAAGAATTTCAATTTTTAACTTCAGAATTATTTAATAATTGGAAAAAAGGCAAATCAAAGTATGTTCAACTTCTAAGAGAATGGAACGAATGTATTGGGTTTAATGATGTAGACGAAAATCCATCGATACTTTCAGACATAAAAGACACAATAGAAGCTATCAAATTAATAACAGGTGTAGATAAGCCAGAACATACTAAATTGACTAATACTGACACTAAGTTAATCATTGACTTTTTAATCAAAAATGAGAACAACAAAATTAAAATTTGGAAAGATTTTTAACGCATTCAACCTGATAGAAATTTTGAGATATTATTAAAATTGAACCCCGAAATATAAATCCATAAAAATGAAATACCGATATACAATAATCTACGTAGAGAATGTAAAAGAAACCATTGAATTTTATGAAAAGGCATTCGGATTTATTAAAAAGTTCGTAACACCTGAAAACGATTATGGAGAATTAATTTCTGGAGAAACAACAATTGCTTTCGCTTCAATCGAATTAGGAAACTCTAACTTTAAAAATGGATTTAGAAAAATTGATGATAATCAAAAACCATTTGGCGTAGAAATGGCATTCGTGACAGAAAATATTGAATCTGACTTTCAAAAAGCACTCGAAATGGGAGCAACTGAATTTGAACCTTTAACAGAAAAACCTTGGGGACAAAAAGTTGGCTATTTAAGAGACAATAATGGGTTTTTAATTGAAATATGCACGCCGGTTAAATCGCAATGAAAAAATATTTTTTTTTAATTGTTGAATTTCCTTTTTAATTTATTTGAAAATAAAATCAACCCGATAAAAACAATAAACTATATTTACTCTACCTGAAAAAAATATCAAATTTATAGTGATAAAAAGTAGGTATTAGTAAAAAAATTGAAATGAAAATTAGAGAATCGCACAGAAATGACTATGTTATTTCAACAGACAAGGATAAGCTAGATATTTTAAGCATTCATAATTTCCTTGCAAACGAAACTGATTGGGCTAACGGAATTCCAATCGATACTTTAAAAACATCAATTGAAAACTCTTTAAATTTTGGGCTTTATCATAAAGAGAAGCAAATTGGTTTTGCAAGAATAATTTCAGATTTTTCAACTATCGCATATTTAGGAGATGTTTATATTTTAGATGAATATAGAGGAAAAGGACTAAGTAAATGGTTGATCAATGAAATCATGGAACACCCAAATCTTCAAGGGTTAAGACGCTGGATTTTATTAACGAATACAGCAGAATGGCTTTATAAAAAGTTTGGATTTACTGAAGTTCCTAATCCTGAATATTATATGGAAAAACATGATCCGAATGTATATAAAGGAACCCAAAAAAGTAATACTGATAACATATATCATTAATTGCTTTCGGTTTGTTTTTTACTTGATAAATATCTTAAAACCAAAAGTTCATTCCTTTTAATTAACTTTACAAATAATAATATTCGCAATTTTAACAGCTTGCAAAAATCAATACTCATGAAAAAATTAATTATTTTATTGTTTGTTTCTCTTCCTTTAATCGGATTTTCACAAGAGAAAATTTCTGAATTCACTACAACACATGCAAATACGAGTATGGGAGTTGTTAAGATGGACGTTATGTTTAAACTTTACAATAACAAATTAGTTTTAAACTATCTTGATAAAAACACAGGTACAACAACAGAAAAAAGTGGTATGGAACCTGTGTTAACAATGCCTTATGTATTTTCTAAGGAGTCAAGTGAAGGATCTGAATCATATAAATATGAAGATGAGAAAATTCAAATAATGATTACATTAAAAGAAAATTCTAAATCTTCAGTTTCTATAAAAACAAAAGATAATTTCTCTAACAAAACAACTGAACAATTGTACTTTTCTAAGTAAGAATAGTAACTATTTTAGAAGTTCCATTTTGAATAAAAAGGTTGAAAGAATCAATTTCAGCTCTTTGATAATGATTCTTTGATAAGTTTTTGGAAAACTCACTATTGAATAACAAAAAAACAGTAACAATCTAATTATTAGATTAAAAACAAATTCAATTTACTTCATAAAAGTCAATCCACTAGCTAAAAATGAAGAACTAAAAATAGAAATGGAAAAATTATTTGTTTATGGAACATTAGGACCTGGTAGATCCAATGAACACATTTTGAAAAAAATTGGAGGAGATTGGAAAAAAGGATTTATTTTGGGGAAAATTATATAAAGAAGGTTGGGGATCGGAAATGGGATTTCCTGGTATACCACTTGACGATACTGCTGAAATGATTAACGGGTTTGTATTCTACTCTAATAAGTTAGCGCAAAATTGGACAGAATTAGATGAATTTGAAGGAAAAGCATATCAAAGAGTAAAAGCAACAATAACTTTAGAAGACAACAAAGAGGAAGTTGAGGCTTATATTTATGCCTTGAAATAATAAGATGTACTCAAACTTAATGAGAACTTATCCTAAAAACATTACAGAACTAGAAAAGAAACATGATCTTAGTTTTCCTATTAATAAACAAAAATTAGATCGTATTTATAGTGATATAATTCTGCGTCATGATATTGCATTTTTACTTTTAAAATCAAGAATATTAAATGCCTTAAAGGAACAAAGCAGTTTTAAGGATGAAGTATTTTTAGATTCCTTTTTAGATAAAAAATTTAATAGCAGCGACCGACTTAAAATTTACAATTCAATAAAAGGTAAAATGCCATTACCTGTTAAGGAAGACAAAAACATATTCCTATACTTTTCAATACTTCTAGCTGGTTTTCTTCTTCCTTGGATTGTTTACTTTATCATATATTCTAAAGAAGATTTTTTTATGCTCTTCTCTTTAGCAAACTCTAAACTCTTTATGCTTCTTTTTTTGATTGGTGCTTCAATTCTAGCAAGTTTTGATTACTTCTTTGGTCATTTTTTCAAAAAAGAAAAACCATCAATTAACACAAATGTTTTAACAATTAGAGCGTTTATTACCAACACTATTGGGAAAAACAAAAAAGACATCAGAGAAAAGTTTGAAGTGATTTTTAAAGATGATCTTGAAAACTTAAAACAAAATCACAACAAAATATAATGTTAATTGATTTTGGATTTAATACTTAAAGCTTAAAACATAAATAGCATAAGTTTTATCCTTTTAATTAACTTTACGGTAAATTGAAAATAATAAGACCAATTGGATTATTATAAAACCTATGAATAATTTTGAGAAAATATCACCTTCTAAAATAATAGATTACTCAAACAACAACTTAAAATCAAAACCCCTTGAATTAAAACCTTCAGAACTTTATAAATCTAATTATATATCAGGTCAAACAATTATACTTAAAGGAGAAAAACAAAAATTTGATAACTTAATTAGGTTTTGGTTATCTACTCAAATTTGGTATGGAAGTGATTCAGCTGATTCTTTTTTTGAAAAATTGATATTTGACAATCTTAAAATTTATGCTTCCTGGCAAAATGATCCGAATAGAGTTGGAGTTTGTCGACTAGCAAGTAAAACAGAAAAAGACAACCTAAATAGTAAAGTTTCGAATATTTTGAAAATCAATAAAGAATATGATTTTTTAATTATGGTCCCAAGATGGGATGAATTAAAAGTTCTGTTTATGGACGAAATAAATTACTATTTGTATCACTTTTGGACTGGCGAATAGAAAAACTAACTCATTACTGTAAAGCTAAAGAATACAAATAAACGCATCAAATTAAAACCAATGTATACCCCAAATACAACAAAATTAATTCTAGGAATCCTATTCTATTTATACTCTTTTACTACATTCGGACAAACGCTATTCGATATTTATTTGAAATTACCAGAAAGTAGTGCTATGACAAATTTATCTGTTAGAAAACAAATGATTTCCATATACAAAACAGGTAATAAAAATTCTAATAAAGAAATCTATTTTCATCTCAATAAAGTTGATCATAAAAACGGTTATATGACAATTAATGGTGCAATGGAAGGTTACTGGTCTATGTGTTATTGGAATTTAAAAAATAAAGAAAAACTTGTTGCTGTTTTAATAGTTGGGTGTGGTCCATTATGTAATGTTGAGCAATTAGATTTTTATAAATATAATGGTTCGAGTTTAACCCCAATAAAACAACCACTAATTGAAAGTGTCACAGATTCAGATTTTTTTGACTTAAATTCAAAAGAATTAGAATCTATATATAACAAATACGATACACCAATGTCACTTCTATTTTCACTTCCTCAAAAAGGTAAAAATATTATTGCTCGTATTTATTGCGAACTTGATGGTGAAGGTTCTGACTTTGATAAAATTTTAAAACCACATCAAAAAGGTGATCGAATTTTATTAGAGTTTCAACCAGACGGTACATTTAAAAAAGGAGTTCCATTTTGGAATGAAAAAAAATAATATGAAAGCAGTTAAAATTACAATCGGATTATTCGTAGGAATATGTTCTCTTTTAGTAATGTACATTTATATTTCAAATACTTACGTGCTTCCTTGGGAGAAAAAAGAAGCAATTAAGTTTACTCTTGAAATGGGAGGATTAAATGAATTACCTAAAGAAATTCATGATTTAAAAATTGATAAAAAAGGAAGTATGTTTACTAGACAATTTATACTTGAATTTGAATGTGAAAATTTAAAACAAATAGAAAACTGGATGCGAAAAAGTAAAAGACTAAAAAACAATACTCCTACTATAGAAAACAACAGAAAAATCTTTAAAATTTACCCTGGAGAAAATGGTTCCAACGGAGGAAAAGTTGAGATTCAAGGTAAAAAAGTTAAAATCGATATGAGTTGGAGTTGAAAAACTATATAAGTTTTTCCAGTAACACTAAACATCTAAAATCCAAAACTTAAAGCTTTTTATTTAAATTTACAGTTCAACTAGAAAACATTTATAATTCAAGAACTTATGAGATTTTTAGTATTCTTTGTTTTGCTTGCTCCTCTCCTTTCTTTTGGGCAAACTGATTTGATAGATTCACTTGTGAAAGCAAATATTAATCACGAATCTGAAAATCCTATTCATAGCATTTTATTATATATAGAAAATTTAGAGAAAAATGTTATTTATCACGAAGGCTTTGGAAAACTAGACAAAGACTCAGAAAAAGTTTCGAAGAATGATCAGTTTAAAATAGCTAGCAGCACAAAGCTTTTTGTTTCAACAATAATACTTCAATTGGCAGAAGAAGGAAAACTTAATTTAGATGATAAAGCTTACCGTTATCTTAAAGATTTAGATTATCTAGACTTTGATAATTTTCATATTTACAAAGAGAAAAACTATTCAAAAGAGATTACAATCAAACAGCTTTTGTCGCATCGTTCTGGATTAGCAGATATATTTTCTGATAAACAACAAGAGTTTTTTAACTATCTATTAGAAGATCCTTCAAGGCAATTTTCGCCAAAATCGATAGTTGAATTGTACTATAAGTTTAATTTAAATAAAGCATCACATTTTGATCCGAGTACAGGTTGGATTTATTCTGATATGAATTATCTACTTATTGGATTAATCATTGAACAAATAGACCAAACCACTTTATCTGAATCTATAAGAAAAAGAATCTTGGAACCATTAAAAATGTCGGATACGTATTTTGAATTTTATGAACCACGTCGACAAAAAAACAACTTAATTAATCAATATGTTGGCAATGTGAATTTCACAAAAATCAACACCTCATTTGATTGGTCTGGTGGTGGTCTAGTTTCAACTAATAAAGACTTAGCAACATTCATTACGGCGTTATTCAATTTAAAACTGATTAATGGAAAATCATTACAAAAAATGATTGACGTTCAGTTTACAAAAGATCACGAAAAAAGATATGGATTAGGAATTTACGAATCAGAATACAATGGAAATATTTACTACGGTCATTATGGTTTTTACGGAACCTATGTTGGGTATTGTCCGAAAACAAAAACTGTAATTTCATATTGTATAAGTCAAACCAATTTAACTTTCAATAAAAATGAATTCATAAATAAAACTCTTACATTAGTGGAGTAAAAGTTGTGAAAAAGAAAAAAAGTTATGGTATTACTTATTATTATTGGAATCTCTTTAGTACAATTTGGATTGTATTATTTCATTAAAAAGTATAGAATCAGGTTCCCTAAATTAATAATTTTACTGACTTTATTACTCTGTTATTTTTTTGTTTTCCCTGAAATCTTTTATCCAAAACCAGAAGTAAACAAAATTGATTGTGGAATGCCAACTCTAGGAATAGTCCTTGCCTTTTGGTTTTTTGGAACAATAGCTGGAATAGCTACACACGTAATTTGGGTTATGAAATTCAAAAACACCTAACCACCTAATTATCTGCAACATTTCTTACCACAATAGTTTCTAACTTTTAACTAACTTTACACCAAAAATCGCAAACAATAAAATACGTAACGTTAGTTGCATTAAAAATTGAAATGAAAAAAATATTCTGCGTAATAGTACTAGCAACAACTATAGCATGTAAAAGCAATTATTCTGTAAGAAAAACTAATATTAATATTGACGCCTACACTAATTCTAAATTTAGAAATGGGTTAATCGTTTCAGGAGTTAATTCTGAAAATAATTTTTATTCTTTATTCTATACAGAAATAGTAGACAATAATAAATTAAGTAAGCTGCAAAAATTTAAGGTTGAAAATAGAGAACAGTTTCTGAATATTTCAAATGGAGTTTTTTTGCCTATTTCCAACGAATTTTACTTTACATCCAACAACTCTAAAACTGGAAACCTTCAGTTGTATAAATCTGATTTAAATAATTTAGAACTAACTAATATTAAACTGGTAAAATTAGAACTTGAAAAACTTTCTTATGGGCATTCTACATTTTCAGAAAATGGTTTAATGATGGTATTAGCTTCAATGGAAAATAGCAAAATATTATTAAAGCTTTACACTAGAGATAATCTTACTGCTGAATGGAAGTTTCATAGAAACTTAGATGAATTAAACAACAGCAAGACAAACTTTCATCCTGTATTAACAAAAGACTTGACAATTTTTTACTCACAGAAAAACAAGAATAAAATAGATCTTTATTATTCAGCATACAGACATAATTTAAAACACTGGGATAAACCTAAAAAAATAAAAGGAATTATTGATTCAAGAGAAAAGATTAACTATATCTTAATCAATGAAAATTCAGGCTTTTTTACTTCTAAAGAAAGCAAGAGAATTAAAGAAGAAGAAATAGATGAAATCTATTTTTTTAAAATAGAAAAATAGGTCATTATAATTGTAAAAGAAGATTACTCAATTCATTATCGAATTTAAAATTAACATATTAGAGAAAAGTTCAGTTCGAATAATTATTAAACATACTAAATGAAAAAAACTTTAGCTTTAACATTAAGCTTGTTTGTCTTTTCCCAACTTCAAAGTCAAACATTATCTGAAAAGATTGCTAAAAACGCTTGTAAATTTCTAGATAAAATAACTGATATAAATGTTTTGCAAGATAGCATCAAAGGAAGCATTATAAAATCTATGCTTGAAACTAGAGAGCAAAGCTCTTTAGAAGAACAAAAGCAAATGACAACCGTGGAAGGTATTAGAGGAACGATGAAACAAGTTTTTGATATACTTCCTAGTTACTGCTATAATGTGAGAAAACTAGTTATTGATAACAAAAGAAGTATGTTTTATGGTTTATCTACTAATGTAAAAGCTAATAAATACTTTGATAAAGGAAACAAATATCTTGAATCGAGAAATTTTAAAAAAGCAATTAAAAATTTCAAATCTTCGATAAAAATAGATCCTAATTTTGTTTATGCTATAGATCATCTCGCAATAGCTTATAGGAGACAAAAAAACTTTAAAAAAGCAATTAAATATTATAAGAAATCGCTTGAAATATTTCCTGAAGGGAATTTAGCATTGTTAAATATTGCAGTTTGTTATGCCAGTCTTAAAGACGATGAAAATGCAATTGATAATTATCAAAAATTAAAATTCTATTATCCTAACGATCCAGAAGGATATTTTGGTTTAGCTAAACTATTATTTATCAAAAAAGATTACGAAAACGCACTTGACAATCTATTTATAGCCCATCGAATGTATATTGAAGCTGATTCTGAATATCAAAAAGATAGTCAAAAATTATTTGATTATATCGCAGCTGAGTTAGACAAAATAGGAAAATCAGAAATGCTTGAAAGAAAGGCAAAAGAAAACAACATTACAATTCATTAGTTACAATTTCTTAATTACATAAAATAATGATACTAAAAAGCGATGAAAAAAAGGACTTCGATACTATTTATGAAATAATAAATGATGCTTCAATAGCCTATAAAGGAATTATCCCAGAAGATCGATGGAAAGAACCATACATGTCGAAAAATGAATTAGAAACTCAAATTAATGAAGGTGTAGAATTTTGGAATTATGAGGAAAATAACGAAATTCTTGGTGTAATGGGAATTCAATTTAAAAACGACGTAACCTTAATAAGACATGCTTATGTTAGAACAAAAGCTCGTCAAAAAGGTATTGGTGGCAAATTGTTAAATCATTTAATCGATATGGCTAAAACTCCAGTGTTAATTGGAACCTGGAAAGATGCTTCTTGGGCAATTAGGTTTTACCAAAAACACGGATTCAAATTATTGCTTGGTGAAGAAAAGAATAAACTTCTGAAAACGTATTGGAATATTCCTCAAAGACAGGTTGAAACTTCTATAGTTTTAGCTAGTGAAAATTGGAAAAACAACTAACAAAAAAAATGGATTTAGATGAAAGATTAGAGTTTTGCAAAATATGCAAAAACAGAAAAATTGATTTTAAAATCGGACTCACATGCTCTCTAACCAATGAAAAGCCAACCTTTATTGATTCTTGTTCAGAATTTATAAAAGATGCTGCTGAAGCGGATAGAATATTAAAAATGAGACTTGATTCTGCTGGAAATTCTAGGTCTCAAAACGGCTCGTTAAATCCAGATAAAAACATAAACTACGGAATGTTTCTTGTTATTTCTGGTTTGTTAATATTCTTATTCATTTCAGCCTTATTCGGTGCCATAATTGTATTTGGTGGTATTTCTTTTTATATCAGAGGCGAACAGCAAAAAAGAATTCTAATAAAGAATAACAAGTTGAATAAAAAGATAGATCAAATTAAAAAATGAAAAAACTAATCATAACTCTTATTATTTCGGTTGTCAGTATGAATATATACAGCCAAAATGATTCTATTTTAAAATACACACTCAATAAAGAAAATATTGTCGCTAGTGCTATTGATGGGACTTGGAAATCTAAGAAAAGAAGCCAAGAAATTACCGTATATAAGGACACATCAATTCTAAACTTAATACCAAAAAAATATTACAAGTTTCTGTACAAAAAAGCGATATATCATGCAGGGTATATTACATTAGGAAACAAAGATGAAAAGCAGCAATATCCTTTTCTTTTAATCGAACTTAATGGAAATCCTCATTTAGTATTTTTCAGGAAAAGAAATAATGAACCTTATTGCGATGCAGAATCATTTAATTTATTTATTGCTAGAGGAGAAAAGAAAAGCGAGGATAAACTTTTCGTTGGTGGAGATTTTAATAATCAGCCATTTTTTGAGTTTGTTAGGGTTCAATAAAACACGAATAAGTAATGTATTACAATAAAGTGTAAAATTTAAATGGCAAAAATTTATACAATTTTAATTATAACTTTTCTATTGTTTTCTTGTAAAGCAAAAACAGAAAATGAATATCAAAGTATTGATATTAATTCTCAATTAAGAGAGGTAACTAGTCTTCAAGATAAAAATAACTTTTTAAGTGCTAATAAACTACTTGAATCTCTTGTAAGAAAAAAACCGGATAATGCAGAGTTGTACTTTCGATTAGCACATTCAAAAACTATATCTAATCCAGAACTTTTTGAAATCATAAAGCTTCTTGATCAATGTTTAAAGATAAATCCTATGCATTCAAAAGCATTGTACTTGAAATCTCAAGGACTTATGTTTATGGGTAAATTTAAAGATGCTTTGGAAATTGAAAACAAACTTTTAGAAAGATTCCCTGATAACTTTATTTTAAAAGCTGACAAAGCCTCTACTTTATTATTTAATGGAGATTTTAAAAAAGCTATAGAGTTTGCTAAATCAATTTTACCAGAAACAGAAAATATTTATGAAATAGAGAGATTGACTAGAGTCCAGATTTATGCAAATTATTTTTTAGGAAATATAGAAAAAGTTAAAGTTGGTAAAGACAAATTACGACAATTAGGATTTGAGACTGACTATCTAAATAAACTTATTGATAGTAAAGATCTAAAATTTGAAAATTTTGCTGTTGGTAAGAATGTTGGAAATGTACCTTGCTCTCTTCAACAATTAAACATTATGTTTTCAAAAAAGGAGTAAAATCTTTTTAAAAATGAAGAAGATATATCTTAAAGATTTTATTAAAACTGGTGATTTTGGACCAGTTAAAATCGGAATGAAAAAACAACACGTTATAAACCTTTTAGGAGAACCAGATTCAGATAATGATTTTGGATCAGGTACTTTTGGTCTTTTATATAGCTGGTATGAATTCTTTTTCGATAAAAAAACTCAAGCTTTAAAGTCTATTCAAAATGATCATTTACAAGCAAATTGCTCAGAGCATGATGAAATGATTCTTTTTAAGAATGATAAATTTGAAATCGACACTTGGTTCTTAAAAATTAACCACGACATTACTTATAAAGAGGTAAAAGAAATTTTAAAACGAGAAAACATTTCGTTTTCGGAAGAAAAATATTGGGACAACGATATTATAAAATTTGAAAGTGGTGTTTTTCTAGACTTTGACGACCGTGATGACATTTGGGAAATTTATGAAGACGGAACAACTAAAAAAGATGAAAGTCTGATTATTAACAACAAGGAAAACTTCGTTTTAAACGGGATTCGATATTTCCCTGAATATGATTAATAGTATAAAACTTAGAAACTATAAACCCTTTATAAAGTTAAAGTAACCCACAAAAAACATGATTATTCTAACAATTATTTCAGGATTAACCGCATTACTAACTCCTGTTGTATTTACTATAATTTTGCAAAACTTTATTTTATTCGAAAAACTCGGGACAACTAAAAAAGAATACAAAGCAAATACCTTAATCTTTGTTATTCTTTCCATACTATCAATTACGTTTTTATTTCCTAAGATTTTCACCGATAAAGAATTGATGGAAAAACTAGTGAATACTAATATTATCGACTATTTATTAATATTTCCTCTGTTTATATTAACAATATGGATTTCTTTTTCTTTTGTAGAAAAACTTAAATTTTTAACAGAAGGAAAATATTTAAATGGATTTAGATTTTTAGGATTAACTTATTTCAGCTTTAGACTTTTTATAGGTTCACTTTCTGGAATTGTACCTGTTATGGGAATGATGCTAATTGACGATCATCGAATTTATTTGGCTTCATTTGGTTATTCCCTTGGATTAACAATTCCGTTTCTAATTTTAATGTTATTGCTAGCTAATAAGTACGAACACATAAGAAATAAAAAGTGGTGGAAAGCTATTCAAATTATAACATTGATATTTATTGTAATCTCATTAATTCAGAAGTTAATCGCAAATTAGAAACTACTTAATAAAAACTATGGAAATAGAATATCTAGAAGAAGAAGAAGATCAATATTATTCGCTTGTTACTTTAAAATCTCTTAATCAGTTTGAAAAAATTGACGATCCTAAAGACTTTATCAGTATTGATTTTTATGATATCGGAGAGCAGCCTAATGAAGAACAAATGACAGCTTTTCAGTTTCTTTTAAACAACGAAGAAAAAGTATTCTCTTCTTTAATAAAAGGAGCGTTAGCATCATATAATTCAGTTTATTTGGAAAGATTTAAAGATCTTATAGAATTTCTTCCGAGAATAGAAAACGAAGATGATTTTAAAAAAGCTGTAACTATAGAAAACATAATAATTTCTGATAACCACGAAGATGACGCTTCTTTTGTAATGTTTAAAGGTGAATGTAATTGGGACGAAGAACATGGATTTTGTATCGTAATGCTAAAAGACAAGTTTATTACTATGAAATCTTGGGATTATTATCATTAGTAAAAATCATATATTTAAAATAAAAAATAAATGAAAAACAAGATCATAAAAAGTATTACGTTAATCGTCTTTTCTACCTTAATAATTTCTTTTATAGCTTATAGAGCTGGTTATTTAAATGATATCATCTTTAATTCTTCAACTAATCTACCAGAAGAAGAATCTTCGGAAAATAGCACCCAGAATGATTCTGCTAAAAAAATAGAATTCATGTCTTCATCAAAAACAATAATAATGCAAGATCATCCTATTTTAAGTAAAGATTCAACCAAAATGAAAATGGATTCAATAGTTATGCAAAGTTTTATATCTAGCTCTAAATCTGGTTTGATTTTAAAACCGAAAGATTTAAAAAAAACAACACCAGATGCAATAGTAACTGACTCTCTAAAAAAATAATGACACTAAAAAATATATATGAAATTATTGAAGCCACAGGAATTAGCTTTTTATTTTTAATTATGGTATTCGTACCTATGGAAAAAGTATTTCCTGCGAAAAGAAAACAAAAATTTTTTAGATCGAAATGGCTATTAGATTTCTGTTTCTTTTTAGGACAATATATAATTTGGAGTGGTTTAGTTTTATGGACTCTTAATTATTTTAGAGAGTATTTAACGTTAATCATTCCTAATTCATTTCAAACTAAAGTAAGTAGTCAACCTTTTATTATTCAAGTATTAGAAGTTCTTTTTTTTAGTGATTTTCTTATTTATTGGGGACATCGACTACAACATAAAGTTGACTTTCTCTGGAGATTTCACAAAGTTCATCATAGTTCAGAAGATTTAGATTGGTTAGCTTCTCATCGTGAACATCCAATAGACTCAATTTATACTATAGGATTAATAAATTTACCCGCATTTATTATGGGATTTCCTTTAGAATCAATCGCTGGAGTTATTGCTTTTAGAGGAATTTGGGCAATTTATATTCACTCAAATGTCAGATTACCTATTGGACCATTAAGAATATTGATAGGAGCTCCTGAACTTCATCACTGGCATCATGATTTAGACAGAAGAGCCGGAAATTATGCTAATATTTCTCCCATTATGGATGTTATATTTGGCACTTATAAATGCCCAGATAAGGAACCCGAAAAATTTGGTATTAAAGAAGAAACTCCAAATTCATATATTGGACAATTATTGGAACCTTTGTTACCGAAACGTGTTTGGAATAAAATGAAACGCTATTTATAACTCTTATGAAAATATTATTTGAAAATGCAAAAGAGAGAATTAGTTACAAATCACTTCTGTTGAATATGATTTTGAAAGCACCAATAATTCTTTTCGCTATTTTACTTAATAGTCTATTAACTTGGTCACTTCCTAAACCTGATTCTGTAATAATATTTTTAATAGTATATTGTACCCTTATTATAGTTAGTTTTTTTATCTATAATTATAGAACTCATTTAACAGCTTTAAGTTTAGATCAGGATAAAAAACAACTGATCGCAAAACATATTAAACCAGCAAAAAAGTCATCTGAAACAATTATAAACCTAAAGGATGTAAAGATTTCTGAAATAAAACATATGCCTTTTTCTTCTTTGTCTTTCTTTAATTATTTTCTAATATCGGATAAACAATCTATAGTCAAAATTTCTACTGCTGGACACGGAAATAAAGAAATTAACCTAAAGAAAATTCACACTGAATTAAGTAATCTATAACTACATAAAATCTGAGTAAGTTTCTTCCTCTTTACTTTATACTTAGAACATCGACTTTTCAAGTATTTTAATTAAATTTATAATCAAATAGCCAATATAAATCAATTGATCTTACCATATGACTGCAAAAGAATTAATTACATTTTTTGAGAATGAATTAAATAATGTAATCACAGAATTAGAAAGCTACAAGGATGAAGGAAATATTTGGAAACTAGATAAGACTATTACTAATTCTGCAGGAAATCTAAGTTTACATTTAATAGGAAACTTACATACTTTTATTGGTAAAGAACTTGGTTATACCAATTATGTTAGAAATCGAGAACTAGAATTTTCTCAGAAAAATGTTTCTAGAAACACATTGATCAATAGTATAAACGAAACAAAAGAAATGATAAAAACATCACTTCTTTTTCTTACTGATGACGGTTTAAAAAACGACTATCCAATTTTAAAGTTTGCTGAAAAAACTTCAAATGAATATATGCTGGTTCATTTAATCAAACACTTAACATATCATCTTGGACAAATTAATTATCATAGAAGATTACTCGACGAGTAAAAATTGTAATTCATAATATTTAAACAAGTAATTAACTCACAGTATAGTCTTTCATGAAAAATTATCAAATCATTAAAACAGAAAATCAGGTTGCTAATCTTTTTCAAGTTTTCTTCGATTATGTAAGACATCTGGTTGAGATTCCAGAAAGTGATCAAGAGCATTGTAAAGAAATCTTTGAACCTATTTTTGTAAAAAAAGGTACGATTATAGAAAGTGAAGGTACGATTCATAAATACCATAACTTTATTGTTTCTGGTCATATGCGAAATTTTCATCACGACGAAAATGGTAATGAAGTTACCACTGATATAAATAATGGTCCGAGATTTTTTACTTCTTATTACCATTTTATAAATCAAACTGTATCTAACGAAAATTTACATTGCATTACGGACTGTGAACTACTTCGTATTAGCAAACTAAATGTTGAAAAAGCATCTCACATAGGTTTAACTTCACAAGAATATACAGAGAGAGTACTTCATTTTCATTTAGAATCGAGCAAACAAAGAATTATTGACTTAACAACTTTATCAGGAAAAGAACGATATGTAAAGTTGATGAAAACGAATCCTGAGATTGTAAAAAATGTTCCTTTGATTTATATAGCCTCTTATTTAGGATTAAATCCAGGAAGCTTAAGTAGAATTAGACAAGAATTATCTTAACATAAATTTCTTCACAAATGTGAAGTGTTTTATTTCTACAAAAAAAGATATTTGTCTAGTTTTATTGAACTCATATGCAAATACTTCATTTCATCAAATACTTATTTCAGCCATCTAAAAAATACAAACGCATTTGGCCAATACAAATTTATATTCTCAAGTTATTCTTTTTACTCATGTTTGTCTTTGCTGCAAAAGATGCTTGGACAGAATTAATTACACACAAAGGCGATTGGAATCCTGAAATTGCTGTAGCTTGGTGTTCAATTGCAGCATATACAACACTTTCTGGATTAGGTATTTTTAATACACTTAAAATGTTACCGATAATGCTTTTTATGATTTTCTATAAAGGTTTATGGTTATTTTTTGTAGCCTATCCACTATGGAAAAACGGAACACTGGTAAATAGTGAAGCACAAGATTGGACACAAATCTTTATCTTAATTATAGTTCCAATTACTGTTATGCCTTGGAAATATGTTTTTAAAACCTTTGTTTTGAGTAAAGATTAAAGGATTAAATGAATACAACTTGTTATGAAGGGTTAACAAAATCTAAAAACAATGAAATTTAAAATATTACTATTCTTTCTATTATTTACAACTTGTTTTTTAGCACAAACTACACTTGAACATTTAACTATAGACTCTAAACATATTGATGAATCTAGAAAGCTTACTATTGCTTTACCAAATGAATATCAAAAATCAACTAAGAAATATCCAATTATTTTAATTTTAGATGATGGTTTACTATTCAATACAACAAGTGCAATTGTGAATCAATTAAGCAATACTTCTCGCATGCCAGAATCTATTGTAATTTCGATAAGCCCGGGAGAAAAACATAGAAGTTATTTCGCACCAAATCTATATAGTAATAATCGAGATAGAAGATATAATTATGGAGATCATCAAGATAAATTTGTACAATTCTTAGAGTTAGAAGTGCTGCCTTTAATCAGCGAAAAGTATCGAACTACGAATTTTAAAACGCTTATTGGTTTTTCTCCATCATCAATAATTGGCTTACACACACTCTTACAGAAACCTAATTTATTTCAAGCTTACATTTGTTTTGCTGCAGGAAATATTATCGGTGATGGTTATGAAAAAAATGAAAGGCTTATAGAAAAACTGGAAACTCTTTATGCTAAAAACCAAGTTAATCAAAGTTATTTGTATGTCGTATCAGGAAGTAAAGATGCAATATCACAACCTTTTATACACACAAACATCAAAGATTTCAACGAAAAACTTTCTAAATTCAACAATCGTAAAATTCATACAAAAGCAGAAACAATTGAAGGCGAAGGTCATACAGATGTAATTTTACCAGGATTAATCTCTGCTTTTGATTTCATTTTCCCCAAAGAAAAGTGGTTAGTAGATTACACCAAATTAATTGAAAAAGAAGGATCGGCTAAAGACAATATTTTAGCTTTTTATCAAGATTTATCCAATGAATACGGATTTGAAATTTATCCGAACGTAGATCGACTTTATAGTATGAGTTGTCTTAAAAACATAGGAAGAAGATTGCTTCAAAGAAAAAAAACATCAGAAGCTATAGAAATATGTAAATATTGGGTTGAACTCTACCCTACTTCTCATTTAGGAAATTACTACTTAGGTATATCATACAGAGAGAATAAAGAAAATGATAAAGCAAAAACTTATTTAGAAAAAGCATATAAAATTGCAACATCAGAGAAGAAGAAGAATGCAAAGATGTACAAAGAAGCTATTGAAAAATTAATGAACTAAAAAGTTATCAAACATCGTAAATATTGAATAAAGACGTTTACTTATTTTTTTGACTAACTTTACGATCAAATTGCGAATTATAATATAAAATATGTTGTAAAAATTATGCAACAACTTATAGAAGAAGTTAACAAAACTATTGCGTCTATATCTTTCAAGGTCATAAATACTGATGAAGAGTTAGTGATAAAGTCAAAATTCAACCTTTTAAACAAATCGACTTTTGGGTTAGTTTTAATTTTTTGTGGCGGACTTTTCATGTCGTATATATCAATCACTAGTTTTTTAGAAAATCAAAAATCTAACGAACTATCTGATACCATTTCATTAGTCATTTTTGGATTACTTTCATTAGTGTTATTAGTAGTTGGCATTATTGGAATTTACTCAACTTCCACAGATTATATTAAAGTAACTTCTTCTCACATAGAATTCAAAAACTCCAATTTTAAAACAACCAGAATTAAGTTGAATCTAAACTTTAGAATTACAAAAAGATCGTTTATCAGTAATGTTAGTAATACAAGAGGATTCGGAAGTTCATTTAGAGTAATTGAGTTATACATTGTTGAAAATAACAACAAAAAGTGTATACTTAATTTTCAAATGAATGAGAAAGGCTCAGACAAAGCTGATAAACTAGGAGAACAGATAAAAACGATAATCTCACAGAAAAAAAATATTTTGTTACGCGATAAAATAATTAACCATTAAATTTATCAGTAAAAGTTTACGAACTACAATTCATATACGGTTGGCAGAAAACAAGAAAAAAATATCACTTCAAATAAAGCAAATAATCAGAGAAATTATCCCTGTAATTATCGGAATTCTAATTGCATTGTTTATAAACAATTGGAACGACGAACGAAAGGAAAGAAAATATCTTGATCAAATATTTTCATCTATCGAAAAAGAACTGGAGGAAAGTCTTTTAGACATAAAACGAGTAATTCCTAAACAACTTGCAGCAGTAGATACAATAATGACTCATTTAAACAATGATAAAACTTCATTGTATGATATTATGATAAAATCTAACGGAGTGTATGCTCCTTCTATAAAAACAAATTCTTGGAATGCAATTGCTAGTTCTAAAATTGAATTAATCGAATATGAAAAATTATCGGCATTAGCTGATATTGAAGAAAGAAAAAAGAACTTAAAAAGTAGAGTTGAAAAGCAAGTAGATTTCACGTTTGAAAATTTTGAAGAAACCGATAAGGTGAAAAAAGAAATCTTAAAAATGATGATTCTAGATATTGTTGGAGCTGAGAAAAGACTACAGTTAGAAATTGAAAAATTAATTAAATAACAGAATGGAATACTTCAATAAGATCATAAAAGAGTTATCTAGTGAATATAATTCTTCAGATACTAAATTTCAATATTTAGAAGTAGGACAATTACTAACTCATGGCTTTTCAGTAACACAGAGGAATCAGGATCAAAATTCTTTGATTTTAAAAACATTAGATGAAGCATACGACAATAAAAGAAATTACGTTCTACATCCACCAGTAATAACAGAAAAGAAAATAGCTTTAGACACAACTGAAACACAATTAATTAACGAGTTGTTAAATACTGAAGTAGCAACTATTAAAACTGGCGCAATTGTTCTAGACGGTTTATATTGTCAACTTGAATTCAACGACAGAAAATTAAATTGGAATATTGACGAGGAAATGAATACTTCTCTAAACAAGTTAGTTAATTTCTTAAGAGCTAAGGTTGTTTAAGACAACTTATTCTTATAATTCAGAGTTTAAAATCTCTCTAAAATGCTTATGAAAAAATTAGTTTTACTGATAATAGTACTTATCACTTCACAGTCTTGTAAAAAATCTAAAGAAAAATCAGACTTTATTGGAAACTGGACTTCAACTTCAGAAATGGATATTGATATGGACATTATGTTTTTTAAAGATTCGATGATCTTTATACCATACCGTGATTTCTCGTACGCTTGTAAATGGAATATAAATAACTCCAAAATTGAACAAACTTTAATTCGAGGAGATAGAACTATATTAAAACCCAAACACTCAAATCCATATAAATTCAATTCTACTAAAGATACTTTATCAATTATAAGTGAATTAAATAATCTATCATTAAAATTAGTTCGAGTAGCTAATGCCTATGAATACCTAGAACATAAAATAGATATGAAAATCAACTTAAAAAGCTCACAGAAAAAACTAACTCTTTTTGAAGAAAATAATTATGGATTAAATATTTATATAGGAATCAAAAACAACAAAATTATTGCTAAGACTGATTCTTCAGAAAACTTAAATGGATTAGGAGGAGAAACTCTTCTTTTTTTATCCAATCTTAATGAAAAGGAGGAAAAACTCGCAAGCTATGTCTTGTTCATAGATAAAAATATAACTGATCATAAAATTGACTCTATTAAATCGAAACTTCATACATACATTATTAATAAAGTATTTACTGTTTATGATTATAAAGAAGAACAATGGAATAAACCACCTATTTTATTAGGTTCTTATGATAACTAGATTTCAAATCAGTTATTAAAATGAAAGCTGAAATTATAGAATGATCTTACTATAGTTTCTAATCAATTTTGACAAAGAGTATTATTTTCATTTCAAGATAACTTAAAAATATTATTCATTTTTAAAATGCTAACAGAAAGTAACTTTAAAATACTGAAACTAAAACTTAACCGATACAAAATCACTTTTGATTACAACATTGATTCTGGTAACATCACCTTAGGAAAAGCTCAAAACATGAATCAAAAGCTGATTCTTGGAATTTTAGGTTTATCATTAGCTGTTATATCATTGCTGACTATTGTTTTTCTGAATATTCCTTACGGAAGAATTGTGAATTATGTAGTATCTGGGGGAATAGGATTTTATGGAATAAAGAAACTTTATGAGTATCTTAATGTAAAAGAAACCAGTGAAGAAAAAACTATTCACACCAACGGTATAACTATTGAAAATCAATTTTACCCTTGTGACGAAATATTGGATATCAATTATGAAATTGAATTTGTAGAAGACGGAAATAGTATTGGTCAACTGTATATTACTACCATAAAGAAAAGAGAGAAAATTATTACGCTAATTGAAAAAGAATATAATTATCTAAAAAATGATCTTGAGTTTCTAAAAACAAGTATTATTGAACATTTAGACATCACACTTCCTGATATTATTGAGATACACTAGCTTGTAACTATTCTCGGCTTTTAAAATAAAATCTCAAGATTTTTAATTAAATTTATAAGTAAAGAATTGCAATTATGTTAAAGTTACTACTCAAAATATTTTATATTAAAATACCTGATAGAATTCTTAAAAAAATCATTGAGAAAAAAACTATTTCTTCATTAGAAACTATTCTTGAATCTGGGCATTATAAGAATAGAATTTTCATTTATGAAAACTTAGAAAACATAGAGTTCGACAATAGAAAAGGATTATTGAAAATATTAATAAACGATTCTATTAAAAAGCTTTCTGAAGGAGCTATTAATGCATTAACCTTATTTGAATTATCTGAAGATGAAAAACGTATCATTTAAGAAAAAAAAGAATATTGGTTGTTGAAACATGAGCAAGACGAAAGCAAAAAGATCACTAAACACAAGATTAATAATAAACGAAAGTTTTCAAAAGGTGAAAGTTATTCAAACATGAAAAACATGTTGAAAAAACCTATGAATACAGGAAAATGGTTTTAAAATGATGCTATTATCTAAAAGAAGCTACATATGAAAGTTTTAAACATTCACAAACGAATAATAAATCAGCCTAAAACTAATATCACCAAGCTTCTTGAAACCTTGGCTACAGAAAACGATAAAATATGGCCCAAAGAAAAGTGGCCCGCTATGAAATTTAAAGAAGGTGTGAAAATTGGCTCAAAAGGCGGTCATGGTCCTATTCGATATTCAATAGAAAAATATAATACTGATTTAATTCAATTTAGATTTTCTAAACCATACGGATTTAACGGAATTCATAAATTTGAAATTTCTGCATTATCCGAAGAAGAAACAGAAATTAAACATACAATAGAAATGCGCACCGTGGGAAAAACTACTTTTCTTTGGCTTTTCGTAATTCGTTCGTTGCACAACGCTTTAATTGAAGACGCTTTTGATAAGTTAGAAAATAACTTTATTGAAAAACAAAAATCAACCAAATGGAACTTTTGGGTGAAGTTTTTAAGAAAACAAATGTCACAGAAAAAGTAATACATCAAATAAATAATATACTTTACGCAATATTAAATAGCAATCAATCATGAATACTAAATTTTTGACCTTAGTCTTACTACTATGGACATCATTATGCTTAACTGCTCAATCTTTAAATATTGAAGATCGATTAACTCAGTTACCTGATGTTACTTTTGAAAAAATTAAGTCTTCAAAAAATTCAGACATTACTTATAAACTAAAAATAAAACAACCTATAGATCATTCAAATCCAGAAAAAGGTTTCTTCTTTCAAAAAGTTTATCTTACACATCAAGGTTTTGATAATCCAACAGTTATTGTAACACAAGGATATCAAATGAAAAAGAATCGTAAAAACGAAGTAACAAAGATTTTAAATGCGAATCAAATTAATGTTGAGCATCGTTATTTTGGTGAAAGTCAACCTGAAACTTTAAACTATACGCACCTTAATTTAAAACAAGCAACGGCAGATTTACATCATATCAGAACTTTATTTGATAAGATTTATACTAAAAAATGGATTAGTACCGGAATTAGTAAAGGTGGATCTACAACTATATTTTATAAATATTTTTATCCAAATGATGTTGATGCAAGCATCTCTTATGTAGCTCCGTTAACCAATGCATTTGAAGACACCAGAATTTACGATTTTTTAAATACTGTAGGTACAAAAGAGTGTCGTGAAAAAATTAAAAAATATCAAATTCAATTGCTTCAAAGGAGAGAAGAAATATTAAATATTATTAAATTATACAGTGAGAAAGCTGGCTGGAAACATACGTATCTTTCGTTAGAAGAAGTTTTTGAATATGCTGTTTTAGAATATCCGTTTGGATTTTGGCAATGGGGAAATAATTGTGACGAAATTCCGGATGAAAACAGTACTTTAGAAGAAATTGTCATTCATTTTTTCACAGTTGATCCTATTTCTTTATTTAATGATAAATCCATAAAAAAATATGGTTCACATTACTATCAAGCAGCAACCGAAATGGGTTACTACGGATATCAAATAAAAGATTTTAAAGATCTATTAGTTAGTTTACCAAAAGACAAAAATCCGCATGCAACTTTTCTTCCAAATAAAATGAAAGCTGATTTTGATGGTCGTCTTTTAGATAAGTTACATCGTTGGACTCAAACTGATGGAAATAAATTTATTTATATCTATGGTGAAATGGATACTTGGACTGCTTGTGCTGTTCCAGAAAACGATAAATTAGATTCTGAATGGTTTATGATGAAAGGAAAACATCATGGAAGTGCTCGTATTAAAAATATGACTGAAGCAAATTATAAAAGACTTTGCGCTACTTTGGAAAGATGGTTAGATATAAAAATTGAAAGTAAATAACTAAAAACAAAAACTGTTATCAAATTAAAGAGTTTTCATCCTGAGGTAAAAAGAGCTCTAGACGAAATAATTAATAATAATTGATCATTATCCAAATAGGATTGTTTTTAATAAAAAAGATAATTTAAATGAATAGCATTTACTCCGTTTACTTTACAGGTAAAATTATTCTATTAATATTGATATCAATTATTGGTTTTGCCATATATAACAAAAGTATTCCGAAATGGATATTAGTTGTTGCTATTCCATTTTTTTTATTTGTTGGTTATTTCACATTCTCAGGTCCTAGTATTTTCAATAATGTAAAACTGTATAAGAAACTTCAAAGTATAACTGTAAATGATGTTAAAGAGATAGAAATTTTCAATATTGATCTTAGAAAAAAATACAAACCAATTCCTAATACTCTATATACACTTAGAAAAAAAGAAGAAATCGCCTCTATAATAGCTATTTTACAACAAAGTAAAACTTACTCAGAAAGTATCGATTATATTGATCGTTCATACGGATTATCGATTATATTAAAAGATCGTTCTAAAATTGATTTTGAAATTATTAAAACAAGAAGTGATATTTATTTATCATTATTGAATGAAATTAACAATAAATACTATACAATAGGTAATTATAAAAGTAATGCTATTTCAAAGTTTTTAATTGAATAAATATTAATTTTTACAATTACTCCTGACACACCGCTGTCACATTTCTATTTTTAATTTGTCTTTATAATTTTAAAACAAACAGTTTGCAAGCTAAAATCGAATATCAATTTTCAGGAAAAGTATGGAGAGACAGTCCTAATGGTGGATGGTATTTTGTTTCATTACCTAAAATGATGTCCAAAGAAATTCGAAATTCTTTACAATGGCAAGAAGAAGGTTGGGGACGAATGAAGGCAATTGCAAAAATTAACGAAGTAGAATGGAATACCTCAATTTGGTTCGATAAAAAAAACGAAACTTATCTTCTTCCTTTAAAAGCAGATATTAGAAAAAAAGCGCAATTAACATTAGATCTTAAAATCGATGTTAGTATAAAAGTATAATAGAATGTAACTTGTTTTTCAGATTGCCTTTAATTTAAATAAACTATATTGTCATTAGGGAAAATCAGTTTTATTTCACACCATTATTTTTGCATAAAAAATTGAATATTAGTTTTGATCTTGATAGCACGTTAATTCCAAATGGAAAAGAATTTGAAACCGAAAAACATCATAGTCTTGCTAAAATCTTAAAGATTGAAACAATTCGAAAAGGTAGCAAAACTTTGATTTCAGATTTACAACAACAAGGACATAAAATTCATATTTATACAACTTCTTTTCGAAGTAAAAGAAAAATAAGACGAGCGTTAAAATACTACGGAATTAAGGTTGATCGAATCATAAATGAAAAAGAAAATAGAAAAGTATTTAATTCATTAAGGATAAATGCTTCAAAATATCCTCCAGCTTTTGGTTTTGATGTTCATATTGATGATTTAGAAGGTGTAAATATTGAAGGGAATAAGTTTAATTTTAATGTAATTGTGGTGCAACCGTCTGATAAAAATTGGATTCAAACTATAAAAAATAGAATAAACTCATTCAAGGATTAAATGCAAAAGACAGAACGAATTCACTCTCTAGATGCTTTACGAGCAATTATGATGCTTTTAGGAATCGTATTACATGCTGCATTAACATATAATATAACAGATCATGGAAATGCTTGGTCTATAAAAGATCCGAATACAACAAATCTCTTCAGTGATTTTTTGGTGCTTTTAATTCATTCTTTCAGAATGCAAATCTTCTTTGTTGTTGCTGGTTTTTTTGGCGCCATGTTGTATTATGAAAGACAACCAATACGAATGATTAAAAATAGATTCTCTAGAATCGTTTTACCTCTTATTGTCTTTTTATTTTTATTGTGGCCATTCATTGTATTCGCTTTTAATTATACCAATACAGTTTTTTCTCATCAAGAAAATGCTTTAGATATTTCTTTAGGAATGTATACAAGTTTCTCAAGTGTACTACCAAAAAGTACATCACATTTATGGTTTTTGTATTATCTGTCATGGATTACTGCAACGGTCGTAATCTTCAAACAAGTATTTAAAAACAAACAAATCATTTCAGGTATCAACAATGGTTTTGAGTTTATTATTCAAAGACCGTTTCTTAGAATTTTATCATTTTCAACTTTAATTTTTATCACACTAAATTTTCTAGGAACAGCTATGGTGCAGACTTCAGCTTCATTTATTCCAGATAGAAATACTTATGTGTACTTTTTAGTTTTTTATGTAATTGGATGGTTTTTATATTCCGCGAAACATCATTTAGAAAGTTTTATGCGATACGATTGGAGTTTTACAATTACAGCTATTGTTTTATCTATCGTTCAAGGATTAATAATCCAAATTTATGAACTTGATCCTAGTAGTAATTCTGTATTATTAATTGGATTAAGTGCTTTAATTGTTTGTTTATTTACGTCTGGAATTATCGGACTTTTTGTTCGATATGCCAGTAACCATTCTACTAGAATGCGCTATATTTCAGATTCTTCATATTGGGTATATTTAATTCATTTACCTTTAACTGCTATAATTCCAGCTTTTATTTGGAATTTACCTTTGCCAGCGTTTGCTAAATTTCTAATTGTAGTTATAATAACTAGCGTAATTTGTTTTATTACATATCATTATTTTGTTAGAAATACTGTTATTGGTAAATTCTTAAATGGAAGAAAATATCCAAGGAAATAATTAACTTTAAAAACAAATGCTTTGAGAAAGTTCGTTTTTGAAAATAGAAAATACGGATTTGAGTTGTTGATGGACTTACATACTTTTGAAAACAATTCAAATGTATTCTTTGAACCAACTCCACATACTTGTGATTTTTTTGAAATCATGATTTTTGAACAAGCTTCAGGTACAATTGAACTCAACGGAAAAGTAATTGATATTGTAGATAATAGTTTCTTCTTTATTTGTCCGTCACAGAAGAAATCTTGCAATATTGACCTCAACAATATTAAAGGATTTCATTTAGTTTTTAAGGATAATTTTTTATCTGATTTTTTTGATGATAAGTTATTTGCTTACCGTTTACAATATTTCTACAATTATCAAAACTCTCAATATTTTCATATAAATAATGAAGAGTATAAAGGAATTCAGTTTGTATTAAATGAGATAATTACAGAAATTAACAATTACCAAAATGATAGCACGCATATCATTCGTTCTCTATTGTATTTTTCGCTATCGAAATTAAATCGACTGTATTCTAAATTCTATACTATTTCTCCAGAAACACAATCGAATTCTAAGGTGCATAAATTCAAAGAATTGTTAGAATCAAATATTCGTAAAATCCACAAAGTAAGTACATATTGTGAATTATTAAAAACAGACAGACATCAACTAAACACAATGGTAAAAGCGCACACTGGTTTTACTTCAAAACAAATTATCAATAATCGACTTTTACAAGAAATAAAAACAGAGCTTCGTTATTCAACAAAAACAATAGCGGAAATTGCTTACATCTTAAACTTTGGAGAACCGAATAATCTAACACGATTTTTCAATAAACTAGAAGGTATTAGTCCGACTAAATTCAGAGAAAACTACCAAAATGATAGAACTTAGCAACAAAATGATAGGACGATAAAACTAATCATCATAGAAATTTGCAAATAAAAAACCATGACAAAAATTTTCTATTTCATTATAACAATATGTAGTATTCAATTCCTTTCAGCACAAAATCAAACTACTACCATTGAAATGTCATCCGCTAATTGGGATTTACCTAAAGGAGCAAAATTTGAAAAATTCGACAATAGAAAAACCTTAATCTTACCTCGAAGTAGAGCTACTGTAAAAAACTTACAATTTAAAAACGGGACTATTGAAGTTGACATTTATGCAAATAGCAAAAGAAGTTTTGCTGGAATTACTTTCAGAAAACAAAACAATACTATGGAAGAAGTGTATATGAGAATGCATAAAGCTAATCAGGCTGATGCAATTCAGTACACTCCTATTTTTAATAATGAATCTAACTGGCAATTGTATCGAGAATATCAAGCTAATGTTTCTTTTAAAAATATTGGTTGGAATACTTTAAAAATTGATGTAAACAATCAAATTGCAGATGTTTATGTAAACGGAAATAAAGTATTGACTATCGATAATTTAAGAACTGAACAAACAAATGGAGGAATCGGACTTTTTGCTTTATTTACGAATCGATTTTCGAATTTTAGAGTTACTCATAAAAAACCTATATCAAAAGAAATCACAACGAAAGAAAATATTATCGATCCTACTATTATTAGCCAATGGAATATTACACAGGCAAAACCATATACATCTGAAGACTTATCTTTTAAAAGTTTTGTGAATTACAATTATAGTACAGTAAAAACGGAATCCTCAGGTTTATTACCTATTTCTAAATACGTTAAAAAATCTACTTCTGGTAATTTCGAGCAAAACAAAGAAGATTACATAGTGGCCTCTAAAACTATACACAGTAAAAAAGAGGAAACAAAACTCTTTTCATTTGATTACAGTGATAAGATTATAGTCTATTTAAACGGTCAAAAACTCTTTAAAGGAAATAATGCTTTTCGAACAAAAGGCGTTCAATATATGGGACATACTGGAACTTTTGCTAATCAACTCTATTTACCTCTAAAAAAGGGAAAAAACACAATTCACTGTGTCGTTATAGACAAAGCTAATGGTTGGGGATTGATGGGTAAATTAGAGTAGTAAACACTATCTCTTTATTCATTTAACTTTTTATAAAATTCCGAGTTGAGAATTACTTTTTTAAACAATGATTGTATTTTCTTTTTATCTGTTTCATAACTGATTTCCCAACTTGGAACTTCAATTTCAAAATTGAAAAACCTTATATAGTAATTCGTCCATTCTTCATCATTTCTTTTCTCTATTCGAGAGTAATAATGTTTAATAGAATTATTCAGTTCATCTACTAATCGTTCCTTTGTATATTCAGTTTTCAATAACTTAACAGTAAAATCAATAATATTTGAATTACTAGCTAAACCATTATTAAACATATGAGGTAATAAATAACTTAATGCTTTTTTAGTATCTCCTAGTCCTTTATAAATTTCTCCGTACAATTGCGCGTTGTGTATTTCATCTTCTGCAAATGCACTTCCGCAAAAATGTTGTAAAGGATAATTTTCATTTATTTTTTTGTATTTCAAAGCAGTTTTAAAATCTTTCTTTTGAATATAAATTCCTGTTAATCGATTGCTAGCTTCGTTTTTAAAATTTGCATACGGATTCGACATTATTCCATTTCTTCCACTATTCTCTCTATCATTAGCATTACTTTTTAAAATCATTTCTAAATATTTAATTTCATCATTTTCATAGTCTAACAATGAACTTATTTTTGCGGAGTTATATAGAGATTTATGGTACAAGTTGGATTTAGGATGTTTTTTTATAATCTCTTCGAAATATTCTAAGGCTGTATCAAGTATATCTTCCCTTGTATTATATAAAACTTTAAATTTGATTTTTCCTTCCAGAGAAGTTGTATCTAGTCTAGCTAGTTCATAATCAAAACTTCCTTCTTCAACGATATCAAAAACTGCTATTCCTTTAGTAAATAATTTTTCATCTTCGTTTATCTGCTGACTTTTTAAAGAAGAACATGAAATTAGAATAACAACAACAAATAGATTTAAATAATACTTTTTCATTTTATTATAATTAGCATTTTCATTTTCGAATATACTTTGAGATTAATTATTAATAAATCTATAATGAGTAAATACTCCTTTCCAAAGAGTTATTTAAAATTTTTGATAAAAACCTCACCTTATTTAAGCAGAAAAATCAGATTATATTTTTATTTATTTAAGTATATTCACTTCATAATTATACAACAACAGCTTCTTTCATAAAGCACTATCTTTCGACAGATAAAAACTAAAAAACCGAACTATGAGAAAAATAATTTTAGCTTTAGTCTTAATATCCAATCTTGGATTTTCACAAAATAAACGCACTGACTTAAACTTTAATACTAAATATTTTGATGCTGTTGATAAATGGGTGGCATTTCCTAATAAAGATATAGACTCTTCTTTTGCTTATGGATTTATTTATTTGGACAACCAAGCTGGTTTCACTTTCAATTATGAAGATCGATTTAAAATTGAAAACGGAACTTTTAAAAAAGTAGGAAAGAACTTACAAACTGGTGCTGCAAAATATCGAATCGATACAAATGCTAATCCGGTTTCAATTTTAACAAAAGAACAAATTAAGGATCTGAATTTACCTGATACACCAGAATGGTTATCGGTTTATAAACAAGGATCTGAAAACGTAGGCTATTTAAAAAACGAAGGTTACCATTATAATCATGCTGGAGCTTGTGAACGTGCTTTAGTTCCTTTATTAAAAGCCTATAAAATAAAACCTCATTTCAAAGGTCTTGAGTTTGAATTATCTTACGCTTACAATCATTTGAAACAGTACAAAAAAGCAATTCCTATTTTAGATAAAGCGATTAAAAACAATCCTAAAAACTTCTATTTCTATAGAGAATTAGGTTTTTCTTATGTAAATCTTGATCAAGTTAAAAAGGCTGAAGAAATATATTTAAAAGGAATTTCAGCATCAGATAACGATTTTGAAAAAAGTGAAATGGCTATAAATATGGCACAAGCTTTTTTTAAATTAAAAAATAGAACGAAGTTTGACGAATGGGCTAAACTGACAAAAAAGTATGCTAAAAAAGACTCGAATTATATACAATACATCGAGTATTTTGAAAAGAATTGGAATAAGAATTAAAATTACTTTTTTCAAATGACAGAACTAAATGTTGCTCATTTTTTAGGAGTTTATCAAATAAGGAAAAGGATGCATGAAGAGGGAATAAATAACCCTAGTGAAGAATTCAAAAAGTTCACTAGAGATTTCGTCGAAAAATTATCTAAAATGCCGATGGAAGAAAAAATGAGTTGTAAAAATGGTTCATTTTTCGATTCTAAAGGAAATGTTATTGCAAAACTGCCTTTAAAATAAAATGATTTATCATCTTTCAGTTGAAACTAAAACTGTAATTTGTTGGTTTATTAAAGTTTAATTCATGAAAATAGTTTGTATTTCAGATACCCACGGACTTCATAAATCTCTCTCATTACCAAAAGGGGATATGATTATTCATGCTGGTGATGTAACCAACCGAGGAGAAAAGCATGAAGTTGTAGATTTTCTGAATTGGTTTAAAGCGCTTGATTTCAAACACAAAATATTTATCGCCGGTAATCATGATTTTTTCTTTGAAAAAGCAAGTCCTGAAGAAATTGAAGAACTTATACCTTCCAGTATTATTTATCTTAATGATTCTGGTATAACTATCGAAGGAATCAATATTTGGGGTTCGCCTGTACAACCTTGGTTTTACGATTGGGCTTTTAACCGCCAAAGAGGTGAAGAAATTCAAAAACATTGGGATAAAATTCCAGAAGAAACAGATATTTTAATAACTCATGGTCCTGCTTATGAAGTTCTTGACTTAACCAATAAAAATGAAGCTGTTGGTTGCGAAAACTTACTGAATACGATTAAAAAAATTAAACCTAAAGTTCATTTAGCTGGACATATACATGAGGCTTACGGAACTACTAAAAAATTTGGTGTAGATTTTATTAATGCTAGTGTGCTAAACATTAGATATGAAGTCAAAAATGCGCCAATAACAATAGCTTATTAAATTATTATGAATAGAATTACAGTTTTTTGCGGTTCAAGTTTTGGAACCGATACTGAATTTAAAACTCAAGCAAGAAAGCTTGGTAATCAATTAGCTCTTGAAAACATTGAACTTGTTTACGGCGGAGCAAATGTTGGATTAATGGGGGAAGTAGCCAACGGAGCTCTAGAAAAAAATGGAAAAGTAATTGGTGTTTTACCTAAGTTTTTAGCAGCAAAAGAAATTGCGCATACCGAATTAACTGAGCTTATTTTGGTAGAATCTATGCATGAAAGAAAAACAAAGATGAATGATCTTTGCGACGGAGTAATTGCTTTGCCTGGTGGTTTTGGAACTCTCGAAGAACTTTTTGAAATGTTAACTTGGGGACAATTAGGTCTTCATAAAAAACCGATCGGAATACTTAACAGCAATGGATATTACAATGAACTTATCTCTTTTTTAGATACTATGGTTACAAAAGGTCTTTTAAAAGAAGTAAATAGAAATATGGTTTTAGTTAGTAATAATGTTGATGATCTACTTAGCAAAATGAAAACTTATAAAGCTCCAACAGTAGAAAAATGGATTACGAAAAACACACTTTAAAAAAATCAACAAAAGAAAACAGTGAACATTATTATTGGGGTGATCAATGCAGCGGATGGCATTTAGTAAAATCTAATGATTTAAGTATTATTGAAGAACTCATGCCTCCGAATACTAAAGAACAAAAACATCATCACAAAAAAGCACAGCAGTTCTTTAGAATTTTAAAAGGAATAGCAACTTTTGAAATTGAAAACTCCATTGTTACAGTTGAAAGTGGAGAAGGAATACATGTACCTGCAAACGTAAAACATAGAATTTTGAATCAACAAAATGAAAATTTAGAATTCATCGTAATCTCTCAACCAACTACTCGTAACGATCGTTATAATGAAGTGGATTAAAAAATGAATCTTTTTTAACTTTGATATGAAAAATAGCTAAGAAAACTTCTGAAAAAATGAAATCGATAATACTTATTTTATTTAGCACAAAAAAAGGACTCGAACTACTCGATAATGAATTTGAAGATAATTTAAATAGAAAGAGTAATATCATATTCGGGGTTTATGCAATAATTACTTTTTTATTTTCATTTGATCTTACTGCTGAAACCAAAATTGAGTTTATCTTTTTAATTCTTCAATTAATCTTAACAATCGGGTTTTCTATACTTGTAGGAACATTTTTTTCTTACTTACTTTTTAAAATCGGAGAACGTTTAAACGGAAAGGCTACCTATATTGAAATATTTTCTCTTTTTGCATACAGTTTTATTCCTATCATTATCGGACTTACTTGCATAGGAATTTTAAAAAACACCGAGTTTTTTATTCATGAATATAATAACTCATACTTAAGAAACTCCTTACTTTGTATATCTTGGTTACTTTCTATAGATATTCTATTTCAAGGATTTATAAAATTCAATAAATACAGTATTTTAAATGCTGTAATTAATATTGCTCCTTTGCTAATACTTCAAATAGGAACTTTAATTTCAAACTTCTATTTGTAATTATCTTCTAAGAATGCCAAGTTTTGAATAACAAGACGTATTAAAAAATTAATAAAGCGGTTTAAGAAATATCTTAAATCGCTTTTATTTTTTACTTTTAACTAGAACAAGAAACCGTAAAAAACAGCTATGCTATTAAAACTGAAAATACTTCTAGTTGTAATATCACTATTTTCTTTCAATAACACAGAAGTAATTCATCGAGATACACCTCTAAAATTAGATCGAAAAGGAAACATTATTGGTTTGCCCAAACAATATAAAAACCCCAAATTTATTGTTAAAGACAAAAAGCTATCCATCAATAATAAAACGGTAATATTTCCTGAATGTTTACAACAGTTTTTTAAATCTAAGGAATATTGTGAGATCGATTTATCTGCTTCATGGTATCATTATAAAGATGTAATTCCTTATTACTTAAACTTTTCAATCTCTAGTGATTTGGTAGAATACAGCTACTCTATTTTAATTGATTTAGATACTTTAGAATTTATTAGTGTTAGTAAAAATTACATGGAAGGAAATAGATTTTATAGTCCAGAAATAAAATTAGAGAAGCAATGTCTTTCTGAGTATAAAAGTCGTATCAAAAATATCGAGTAAGTTTATGCAACATTCAGAAAAGATTAAAAAAGACTTTGAAAACTCTTGGAATGAAATAACATCTTATTTTAAAGAGTCGGCAATATTAAAAAACACTGAACAATTAGATCTCATGATTAATCTAATACATGAGTTTAAAGAAAAAGGATATAATTCTTTAGTAAGAGCAGGTACATCTCTTTATTTTTTACAATTAACCAGAGCTCGCTTACATAATGGAAAATATAGTATAGCACTAAAAATTGCAATTAACGATGATAATATGTTTGAAGTGTATAAGTATGATTATGATATTTCAAATGAAAAGACAGGATTTATTTGTGTAAATTCTGTTTTTGAAAATGATACGTTTAATTCTTGGATGTCTGCATTAATAGAAGAAGAAATAAAATAATATTGCTTAACTTTATAAATAACAATACATAAGCTCTTTTTAATATGAAAAATCTACAATTACATTCTTCTGGATTAGATGATCATTTTGAAAGCATAAAACAAAAATATAATGCTCTGAAAAAGAAAATAAAAGACAACGATCAATTAAATACTTCAGAAAAGAAAACCGAATTAGAAAAATTAAATCAATTACTAAAAAAAGAAAAACAAGATTTAGAAAATAACCTTTATTAAAAAATTAAACATGGAAAAGATAAAAAACAACTTCATACAACACCCTACAAGAAAAAACTTATTCGTATTTATTTCTTTATGGCTTTTAGGAACATCTTTATTAGTATTAAGTATGACCGACTTATTTACTGAAAGTTTTTTTCAAAAAGGATACAGTGGAATTTATCTTATTTTAATTAGTTCTACCACGTTCTTGAGTAAACTATATATCAATTACTGGAAAACATCAAAAATAAAATTATAGTTACTTACTATTATTTGTAAACTTTTACTGTAGTGAATCATATATTCACCTTGTGATTTATAAATCATAAGGTTAGAATTGTTATTTCAAAAAATTTCTACTTCGTCTTTTCAAACAAATCATACTTCTTTTTGAATAAATAATCATTCCATTGTTGATCTAATTTTGTCTTGTAATCAGAAAATTATAAGATATGAACACAATCAAAGCAATCTTAATTGGTATCGGAATTTGGACTGTAGCTGTTAGTTTTTTTACACTTTCTTTTGAGTTTCAAATCATGGAAGATTTGAATGAACAAGCTAACATTGTTTTATCAACTGTTATTATTCCATTAGTATGGTTAGGCTCATACTTATACTATAGAAAAGAACATACACCTCATGGTTTTTACACTGGGTTGACATTTTTTCTTGTTGCTGCATTTTTAGATGCAATTGTAACCGTTCCACTTTTCATTATTCCTAATGGAGGTAATCATTTTACTTTTTATATGGACCTTGGTTTTTGGCTTATTGCTCTTGAAATTATGGTAATAGCACTAAGTTATTATTATATCATGATAGCTCATAAAACAAGAAACTTAAATCTATAATCATGATGGAATTTAACTTAGAAACAATAGTAATATTCGTTACAGTTCTATTAACAGGACTAACTGCTGGATTATGTTTTACGTGGACCAACGCTATAACTCCAGGAATTGGTAGAATAAGTGATTTCGGATTTCTATATGCTTTTCAACAAATGAACAGAGCGATTATTAATCCACTATTTATCATTGTATTCTTTGGTCCTTTTATTTCAAACCTCATCTTATTGTATTTGAAATATCAAACTTTTGAAAAGTCTTTCTGGATATTCTTTACTGCTGCCCTACTATTTACACTAGGAGTTGTATTTGTAACCATATTCAAAAACGTTCCATTAAACGAAATACTTGATAAAACAGACCTCACAGCAATCTCAACAGAAGAACTTAAAACTTTACGAAAAAAATTCGAATCACCATGGAATAATTGGCACCTAATACGAACACTAAGTGCTACGACATCTTTTGTCTTACTATTAATCGCGCTAATGTTCAACAAACAATAAATAACACATATAAACAATTAAAAACAAAGATTATGAAACAAAATATTTTAGTTATCGGAGGAACAGGTAAAACTGGAAGAAGAATTGTAAAATTATTAAACAAGCTAGATTACAATGTTAGAGTTGGATCTAGAACGGGAACACCAGCATTTGATTGGCACAATACCGATGGTTGGTCTACAGCTCTAGAAGGTATCGATGCAATTTACATTACCTATCAACCAGATTTAGCAGTTCCTGGCGCTTTAGCTGCTATTGAAGATTTAGTAAAAGTTGCTAAAAAGCAAAATGTAAAAAAATTAGTATTACTTTCTGGAAAAGGTGAAAAAGAAGCTCAATTGTGTGAACAAGTTGTGATTCATTCTGGATTAGAATATACAATTGTAAGAGCCAACTGGTTCAATCAGAATTTTAGTGAAAACTTTTTAGTAGAAGGAATATTAGGCGGTCATGTAGCTTTACCTTTTGCTGAAGCTAAAATTCCTTTTGTAGATGCTAATGATATTGCAGAAGTTGCTGTAAAAGCATTAACAGAAGACAGTCATAATGGTAATATTTATGAACTTACAGGTACTGAAGGTTTAACTTTTGAAGAAGCTGTAGGAATAATTGCCAAAGCTAGCGGAAGATCAATCTTATTCACAAGGATTAGTATCGATGCTTATGTTTCTGCAATGAGACAACAAGAAATTTCAGAAGATTTTATCTGGTTAGTTCAGTACTTATTCACAGAGGTTCTTGGTAATCCGAATAACTCAGAAGTTACTCACGATATTGAAAAAGTTTTAGGGAGGAAGCCAATCAGTTTTAACGAATATGTCGAGAAAACTGTAGGTTCAGGAGTTTGGGATGCTCCAGTGAATCAATTCGATTAATTTTTTCATTTCTATGCGGGGTTTCTTTATAAGAAATCTCGCATTTTTTATTCCAAATAATCTAGTATTAAAATATTAGATTCTTACTTTTTTAATTAGCTTTATAAGCCAATAAAAATTAATTATATGTTCATTGTAAATATAACTTACACTACTGCACTTGAAAAAGTAGATCAACACTTAAACGATCACATCATTTTTTTAAATGAACAATACGAATTAGGAAATTTTATAGCCTCAGGAAGAAAAGTTCCTAGAACAGGTGGTGTAATTTTATCTAATGTCGCGTCAAAATCCGAATTAGAAAATATTATTGAAAAAGATCCTTTCAAAAAAAATGAATTAGCCAACTACGATATCATCGAGTTTATACCTAGTAAAACAAGTAAAGAATTACAATTTTTAATTCCGTAAATTCTATGATGAAAAAAATTCTTTTTACTATCATTCTTATTACTAGTTTTCATGCTTTTTCTCAATCTCCTAGGAGGTTAACAAAAAAAGACTCTATAAAAATTGAAACTTTAGTTACACTTGAAATTAATAAACTGAAGCAATCTTTAGAAGGAAACGATAGAGAATTGTATAATGAATTCAAAATTGATACTTTCAGAATAAAAGAGCGTCAGCGCTTACAATTAGAAATAGATTATTCTACGCTTGGAATGGTTTCTGCAACTTATAAAGCAACAAAAGAATATGATAAACTGCTGAATAAATATTACAAACGTCTTAAAAAGAATTTAAATAAAGAAGACCAAGAAATACTGAAACAATCACAAAGAAACTGGATTAAATTTCGAGACTCTGAACTGAAATTAAATAGCGCGCTTGTAAACGCTTACTTTTCTGGTGGAGGAACAATACAGCAAGTAATCGCAGCCTCTAGAGTTGAAGAACTTACAAAAAAAAGAGTAATTGAACTGTTTCATTATTTGAATCGGAAGTTTTAGTTATCATCCTGAAAAACTTTAATTAACTTCGCTTTCAAATAATTACATGATTAACAAAGACATTCACAGATGTTCCAATGTCGAATTATTAGACATTATTAAAAACGAATATAATAAAGCTCGAATTCGTAATGCAACATCTGAATTAGAATCTAGAGATTTAACAGAAGAACAAAAGAATAAACTTAATTCTGAATATTTACTATACAAAAAACTTCAACTAGAACGTAGTGAAGCTGCTTTAACTAGTGATGAATGGTGGAATTTTTTCTTATTGTCTTTTTTTGCTATGAATAACAGATCTGAAAACGATGATTTTTCTGAGTCTGAGCTTGATCGATTTAGAAGATATGGCTATCATAAAAAGCTAAAAGAAGCGCAAAAGCTCATATTTCTAGGTTTTTTATTTTGGAGTTTTCTACTCATAATTGTGATATCTCTTTTTAAACTTTTCAGATGAATAAAAATCAAGTAGCAACATCGTATTTACAATTTTTAGAAAATGGTGAAATCGAAAAAGTAATTGAATTGTTTGACGAAAATGGCATCGTTGAATCTCCTATTTATGGAGTGAAAAAAGCAAGCGTTTTTTATCGTGAATTACAAAACGACACTTCGAAATCGGAACTAGAATTAAAAGGAATTTTTGAACAGAATGATTCAAATACTATTGCGCTTTATTTTCTATACAAATGGACATTGAAAAATAATAAAATTGTTGAGTTTGATGTCGTTGATATTATTGATATCAATACCGAAGGAAAAATTACTAAACTTAAAATAATTTACGATACCGTTATTTCTAGAAGGTTAGTTGACGAACTAGAGTAACTGACTTCAAAAAGCTATTTAAAATGTGTGACTTCAAAAATAAATTTGTGCTTTGTTCTTGTTTAGAGAATGATATTGAAGAAGATCAAATAGATTGGATTCTTAGAAGACGTAAACCAGAAAACAAAGAGACTAAACATGAAGATTCACTTAAATACACCACATTTAGTTTAGGTCAGCGTATTTTACCTAGCGATTTAAGTAATGAAGATCAACTCTTTCTTAAAAAAGGAGAACTTGCTAAAGCACTATTATCATTAAAAGAAAAGAATGTTACTAATGCTAATCTTGAAAAAATAGAAGCGACAGGTTCTTATATAGTATCTGTATTAAATCAAGATAATTGCTTTGATAAAACTATTGAGCTTTTAGATAAAGATGTGCTATGCATTAGAATAGATAAAACATCTAATCTCTGGGGAAATTTTATCTATAGAAAATCTACTTGGAGAATTGCAAATTTTAGTATGAATAAAGACAAATACACTGAAATTATACAAGGATTCATTAAGGAGTAATTTTATAACTCTATAACAACAACCTTATTCATTATATTTACATGAATGTACCGCAGCGTTAAAATATGTAATATGAAAAAGTTAAATTATCTTATCATTTCAATAATAGCTTTTGGCTTATTCTCTTGTAAAAACACAAAAACTAAAAGTACTATAACAACACGAACGGAAGTACAACAAAATGATTTAACCATTGATCATTTAAACATTTGGGTAAAGCATCCTCAAAAAGCTAAAAATCGTTTGATAGAATTAGGTTTCACTGCGATACCAGATTCTTTATCCAAAGTTCATAAAGGACAAGGAACCGCTGGAAAATACTTCTATTTTTTAAATGGATATTTAGAGTTTATCTACGTTTACGATCAAAAAGAATTAGAACAAAATGCTTCGAAAAACAAAGATTTAGATTTTATAGAACGTTCAAACTTCGATAATAATAATGCACTACCTTTTAGTGTGGCTCTTCAATTAAAAGATTATAACACGGAAAAAATTCCATTCGAAAAAATTCAATATCACCAAGATTGGATGGAAGAAGATTCTAATATTTATGCCGCAAAAAATTCGAAGACGAATCTTAAAGAACCTTCAATTTTTGTCGTGTATCCAGTCATTCAATACGATAAGTTTAATACGCTAGAAGATTTGCAAAAAATCCCTGAAGAATATGCATTATGGAGAACATTTTATAAGCATGAAAACGGAGCTCAAAAAATCACGAAAGTTATTATCACTTCTTCAGATTTAGATTTAAATTCTGAAACTATCAAAACTGTAAATCAAATTGAAGATGTTACAGTTAAAAATGGGGCTGAATATCTTATGGAACTTTATTTTGATGACAATAAACAAGGAAAATCATTTGATTTACGTCCGGAATTACCTTTAAAAATCTACCTGTAATTTATAATTGTATTTTACTATGAAAACTATGTATAAAGGTGTTTTTAAAAATAGCTTTTTAGAAGAAGAAATTGAAATTAAAAATGATTTTGAAACATTGTCTTTTTGTATAGGTCTTTTAAAATTTGAAGGTGTAACTATTGATGATTTTGAATTATTGAATTTTGAAAAGTATACAACTAAACAATTACAAAATTTTAGTTTCAATAAAGTAATTTCTGGTGATAGTTTTATTTATGAAGTCTGTGATTATCAATTAGTTTTTCTCATTCCTATTTCTCTTATTCATTTTAAGAGTAATAAAACACTACCGACTGAACTTAAAATTACTTCTTTATGTGGTAAAGCATCAAAATCTGGTGGATTGGATACATATGAACTAACTCTAGAACTAAATATTAATGGAAAATATTACACTGGATTTGGAGATTTATTCGAAATAGCTGCTGAAAATTTATTAAAAAAATTAAAAAGTGAGTACGTTTTTAAAAATTGTTTTGGATGCAACTTTTCAGATTATAGTCCTTTTGGAACGTCTACTTTTGGAAGCATGATGTGTTTTAAAAATCAGAAAGAAAAATATTTGAAAGTAAAAACGAAAGCCGAATATTTCAATTTAGATGTATGTTATAGTCACGTCCAAGAAACCTTTTATTGCAATGAGTTTGAAATCAGAAAGAAAAATATTGGATACCGTGGATAAATCTAAAAATACAGTTCAAATATTAGATTCATTTACTATTACAGGTTTAGGAATAATTTGTGAAGTTCAACACAATCTGAATGGAATTCCACCAGAAACACAACTAATAGATAAAATAACAGAAGAAATTTGGGTTGTTAAGAAAAGAGTTTTACATGGTATTTTAATATTAGAAGAATCAGAACATTATTTTGATTGTGAAACAGCAACAATGCACGCTGATTTTACGTTCAAAGACGTTGAAACTAGAAAAAAATTCGAACAAAAAGAATTAGAAAAAAGAAAAAGAGGAATTTACTCGTACTTATTAAAACCTATTCATAAAAAACAGAAAGAGAAACCAGCAAAAGACTCTATTTTAACAGTAAAAATAAATTAGAATTCAAATCTCTTATCGATAAATATTTATAAAATATTCTTCCTTTTAATAACAATCAAAACCCCAACAAGAAGCAAACTGCCTAAAATCCAAAATAACCAGTTGGTAGTATCTGTAACTAATGCTTTGTGTTCTCCGTACAATACAAAACCTGCCCAATAAAAAGGTTCAGCAAGTTTGGTATCTTTATTTTTACTAATATAATTGAGTTTCGCATTAGCTAAAGCTTCAGATTTTGTTTTTCCTTTCTTTAAATTCTGATAAAAAACTTCCATAATTTCACTTGTAGCTATATCTGGAACTTCCCATAAACTCGCCACTGTTGCCGACACACCTGAAAAAGTAAACGCACGTTCAAAAGACTCCATACTTCTTCCAGCATTTTCTTTACCTAATCCTGTATTACAAGCACTTAAAACAGCTAAATCTGCATTTAAGTTTAAAGCATACAATTCTTCTAAATATAAATCTTCATGAGCATTATTATCTTTTCCAAAAATTAATCTACTCAATCCAGATTCTTTTTGATTTACCTCTGCATGCATTGCTAAATGTAATACTGAAGCTCTAGGAGCAGTTTCAATAAAAACTTCTTTAGAAACATTGTTTCCTGAGTAAATTTCTGAAGGAAATAACTTACTAATTATCTCAGATTCTTTTAAAGCTCCAACTAACGCAGTATTATTTCCACGAGTTGCCATTGGTATTACTTCTTCTCCGTAGTTCGGCGCATATACAAAGGTCTTTTTCTCTTCTTTCTCTAATACATTATCTGCATGAATAAAACCAAGATTAGAAGTATAACTTACAGTAAAACTACTTAGTAATGAAGATGTATTATAGGTTAGAACTTCAAAAGGAATTTTATACAATTCGCCATCTGGGTTAATAACAATCTTCTTTATTTTTTTTGAAATTGAAGGTATCAATACATTACTCAAAAGCTTGCTTTTTTCAGCAGTAAACTTTCTATTTACGATACTACTCGTAATATCTGAAACCAACTCTTGTTCTTTTAATGTCCATGGAATTAATTGCCATGTTAACTCTTTTGATGTGATTGAAAAAATCGCTAAATGATTTTCTAATAACAAATATTTTAAAACCAATTCATCATCCGCTAGTTTGTTTTGTAATACTGATAACTCAAATTTGTGTTCTCGTAAAAGATCTAGTTTCGGATATATTTTTTTTGTAAAAGTTTCATGTTGATTCATTAACGATTGAATAGAATCTATAGCAGAAGCTTTTTCTTTTTGTTTGGCTATTACTAATGCTGTTCGTAATTCTAAATCGATCGCAGTTAATGAATCTAATTTTGAAAGTGAATTTGTATATCTATTCTGATTGAACTGTTGCCAAGTTCTTCTGTTAATAATTGTTTCTGATTTACTTAAAATATCAGATAATGAAATATGATCCAGTCCGTTTCCTTCTTTTTTTGCGATAAGAAAGCCAAGTAATATTTTACGTAACAAATTATTTTCTTTCGAATTAAATTTTGCTTTTCCGTAACTGTTTTCAAACTGTAACAATGCTATATGATATAGTTGTGCTACTCTTTTCTTTACCTCCGGATCGTCTCCAAAATACAATTCTAATTTTTCAGCAACTCTTCTAATTAATCGCGATTCATTAAACTTTTTACTGGGTTTAAAATTGCTATAATCTTGAGCCAAAACCTCATCTCCTTTGTGTACACGTGTAATAACATCATGAAATGTTTGTATTGCATTTTCCTTCTTTTTCAACTTAGCTTGAATCAATCCTTTTTGTGCGAGAAAAAAAGCATGAATTCCACTACTTTTAGGTAACGAATCTAATAGATGATCAATTAAAGTATCCGCTTCATTTAAATTATTCGATTTTGTTAATGCTTTACATTTATTGTATTTGAAAGAAAAATAATTCCCTGGATATCCTTTATTTTCAATAAGATCTATTGATTTGTTGATATAATGACTTCCTTTTTCAATATCTGCTTTTGTAATTAATGAATCTTCTTTGTAGCTTAAATACCAATCTCCAACGTGATTTAATGCTGTTGTGTAGTAAATTCGCTCGTTTTTATTAAATAGTTTTGATCCGTGTGCTTTTTCTAAAGCTTGCATGGTATGTTCTAATTCTAAACTATCTTTTTTATTTTTTGCATAGCTGTACAATAAATAAATCTTTCTATAAAGAAGTACAATTTCGTAACGATGATAATTACCTGTGGCATCTACTTTTATCGCATCTAGAACTAATTTATTTTTTCTGTAAATACTTTCTGCTAAACGAATATTATGTTTTGCTGCGGCCACATCACCTAAATACGATAATTCACTAGACAACAAAACATAACAATTCACAGTATAATCTAAAACAGACGGGGTTTTATCGGGTAAACCGGTTAAAATTTCAATTCCATCTTTAAGACTTTTTACTGCTTTTTTAGTTTGAGAAAGTTTACTTTCTGGCCAAGCTCTATCTGCCAGTAATCTTCCTTTATATTCTAAACCTGTATTTGTTTTCGGCACGAAAAGAATTCCTTGGTTAGAACTTACAATACTTGCCAAGTTATCTTCTAAATCATAATTCGCTTTCGATTGATAATAGTATAGTTTAGTTACAGTTAAGCTATCTTCTACTGAAGCTACAACAATTGATTGTATAGCTTTTTGTGTATACTCAAGTAATTCTTTCGGTAATTTTTTACTACTTAACAGTTGTGCTGTAGCTACAACAGTATCTTTTTTTTGAAAAGCAGAAATAGGTAGAACACATAAAAATAGAAGTCCTATGATAAAGCACTTTATTTTATAATCTTTCATGAAGAAATTTTGTTAGATGACTTAGTAAAAATACAAAAAGCAACTAAAAAAGTTGCTTTCATACTATATATCAAAAACTTATAACGATTTATTGATCTTAAGTTTTATTTTATAAAACCTAAATCTTTAGCCATTGTTAAAGTTATTTTTTCAAAATCTCGATTCTTAGCTTGCTCTTCTTTATTGAAAGGAGCGCCAGGAGCAACAATCTCTAAAGTGTATCCATCTAACTTTACTTCTAGCTTTCTTTTTGCACTAGTAAAAAGTGCCGCTTTACCAACATTTGGAATCCATTTTCCAGATTTTGACATTCCTTTTTTTAATGACCATGCTTCTTTCCAATTTTCACCTTGTCCGACTGCTTCAGAAATTCCGCCAGCATCGTCAGCTGCGCTTACTTCTTTAAATAAAGAAACCATTCCTGTTAAAAAATCCCATTCCGATCCTCCTAATTGTACTCGAACCATACATGTTTTTGTAGTTGCAGTTTGCACAAACTTTCCTTGTCCGACCGTAACTATAGATGAAGCAGGCACACCATATAAACTCGCTAACTTTTCTTTGTTTATTAAACTACAAACATCTGTTACTGCATTAAAATTAATTGCATTTCCTTTGAAGCTTTTATTTACAAAAGATGTATCTCCTAAATCAGATCCTATAATCGATTTTTTATCTCCAAAACATGAACTTAACGTTGTTAAGATCATCGCGAAAATTATTGTTTTTGCTAGTTTCATTTTTACTGTTTTTTATAATTTTATTTTATCTGTAATCTTCGAATTTCTTTAAACGAACGTCAATCATTCCTTTTACTTCTCCTTCTTTAAACACAAAGAATTCTTTCATAAAATTCGAACGTTTCGACTTACATTTTTTCTCTTCTTCTCTAGACTTGGCAGCTCTTTTTTCTAAACAATCAACTAAATGAATTCCGTTAAAACTTGCTACAAATTCTTTTTCATTAAAACGCTCGACATATAACATTCCAGAAAAAGCTTTACTTTCTAACAAATCATATGTATCTGTAAAATATATACTATACATTGTTGCATCGTCTGCTTCTGTAAATCTTATACTATTTGTGTAACTCGACTCTGCTTCCTTTAACAATGGATCGCTTAATTCTTTTAACTTTTTCCCAAATTCATCGGCAGAAATTTTCCCCTCTTGAAACTTTTTCGTTAGTGCTTTCATTTTCTCTTGCATGCCTTTTTTTTGACCTTGAAAGCTTTTCCTTTCTCTTTCTACACGAGCAAAATCTTTACTTTTAATTTGTCCCATCATGCTTTTATTATCATCATAGCCTTTTTTAACTGCACTTAAATTGATGTAAACACTATCCTTTGCTTCTATTGGAAATTTAACTCCGTTTTTAAACTCAATTTCTAAAAGGAATTCCAAAGTATTCGGCAGCTTATTATTATCTACATTTAGTCTTCCTCCAGATCGTTCAAACTTCCCATTATATCCTTCTCTTAATTCATGTTGTGCAATATACACCGTGAGTTTATTTTTACTTACACTGGCTTCAATCACTTCACATCCTCCAAAATTTTTCCCATTAAATATTGTTCTTCCTTGAGCAATTACAGTTTGACTTAACAAGACGAACAGCAATAGATTAAATACTTTTCTCATGACTATTTCTTAATGATTTTCTTATTGATAAAGTTGTTGAACTCGTCTTCTATTCTGACAAGATATAATCCAGCAGGAAGGTTTTGTAATGGAATTTCAGTTATCGTACTATTCACTCCATTTTCTTTTAGTGCAACGCTACCATTGAAATCGTAAATCGTTACAGCTTGAATTGAATTTGAGTTTTGAATCCATAATACATTTGAAGTCGGATTTGGATATAAAGACAATGTAGTTGTTGGTTCAATTTCTTCATTAGACAAAACAGCTGAGTCTTGTGCATTTAATGTAAAAGCTCCGGATTGTAATCTCGATTGTAATCTACTCGATAACTCTAACCAAACTTGTAAATAATATTCTTGACCTGGATCTAAATCATTAACCGATAGATTTCCCGTATCACAATTTATTGGAGAAGCATCTGTACAAGATTCGTATAACGCTATTTTAGAAATTAAAGATCCTGCACTAATTGTGATATTCATACTTCCTGATGCAGGAGCAGTAAACGAATACCAAACATCAAAAACTACTGATCCGTTTTTTGCACAACTCGGATTTGTTGCTGCACCAGAAGCACTTATTGTACTTCCTGGCGTATCTTGACCTAATACAATTGGAACCGTAAAAGAACAATCATCGTTAACTGGCACACAGGTTTCATTGAAGTTTGTTTGCATATCTATTTGAAACCAAGTTGTATTGCTATAATTTACATTATCAACCTGAATACAAGTTAGATCGGCATTAGCAAAAGCAGAGAAATCCTCATTAGCAATTTGCGAGTTATTTCCGTTTTTAATATTTAATCCTTTTAAAGCATTATCGTTACAGCTCAATTTAGTTAAACGTGTATTATTAACTAAGTTTAAATATTCAATAGCATTAACTTCACAGTTTAAGCTTTCTAGTTTTGCATTTGATAATGTATTTAATTCAGCAATTTGATTTCCGTTACAGTTTAGATTTACTAATTCTAAATTTTTAATAATCGATAACGCTGTAATGTCATTGTAAGAACAATCTAAATCCGTTAAATTCACTAATGCACTAACATCTAAACTTGTAAGTTCATTTGTACTACAGTTTAAATTGGTTAAAGCAATAAATTCTTCGATACCAGAAAGATCAGTAATACTTTGTCCACTAACATCTAAAGTAGTCAATGCTTGAATTGCTGAAGTTGATGCTAGATTATCTCCAGTAACTCCATTTCCTGCTCCAATAGATTCTAAATAACTTTCAAAATTACCATCTGGAATCATTGTCGTTTCTTCAGTTGAAGGTTCGTCACAATTGTTTTTAAAAACTAAGTATTCATCGAATCGAAAAGCTCCTGTTATTTTTGTTCTCGACCAATTTGCATTCACATAATCTGCATCAGAAACCTCGACACATTTTAAATTCGGATTTCTTAAACTCTCCAAGTAAAAGTTATTCTTTCCATTTTTAATAGAAACATTAGACAAACTATTCATTTCAAGAAAAATAATATCCGTAATACGTGTATTATTTGCAAAATCTAAGTTGTTTAGTTTATCGCAGTAGTATGAAAAGAAATTACTTAAATTGGTATTACTTGATATATCTACAGTTTCTAAAGCATCATTATTATTAAGAGTAATATGATCTAAATTAATAGCTCCTGTAGTATTGAAGTCAACTAACAACGTATTATCACTTAAAGACACTATTTCTAAATCTGTATTTGTAGATACATCTAAAGAAGTAACTGAGGAGTCTTGTAAATTAATTCGTATTAACTTTGTTAAACCAGAAATATTTAAAGAAGTTAATGTTTGTCCACCAGCAGTTAAATATTGTAATTCTGTATTAGCAGTTAAATCTACTGTCTGTAAAGGATTCTCTGAGATTCTAAGCTCTGTTAATCCTGCAAAATCTTCTATTCCTGTTAAATCTTGAATCCCGATAGATTTCATTGATAAAAATGTAACATCTTTTATATTATCGGTAAGTACATAATCGTCTAATACAGTATCGTAACCTTTATTAATAAGAAACTGTTCAAAGTTATTATCTGGCACATAAGTCTGCTGTGAGAAAGACACTAGTGATAATAAAGCAAGTAAAAAAAGTATTCTATATTTCATATGAGTAGCTTTTAATAGTTATGTGATCATTTCGTTTTTATATTCATATATTAGTTTTTGAATTATCATGAATCTTAACATTTTTCAGAAAAAAAATTTTTCTGTTAATATTTGCGCTATCAAGTAAACTAATGAGTAGAAACATTGACGATATATCATTTCAACAAGAACTAAGAGACGGTAATAGAGATTCTTTGCGAACGATATACGTAACTTATAGAGCAGATTTTTTAAAGTATGCTTTTACTTATAAATTAAGTGAAGATGATGCTTTAGATATTTATCATGATACAATTATTGCCTTCAATAAAAGTTTTCGTCAGAATAAAATAACCGTCACAAAAAGCTCTATAAAAACATACCTTTTTGGTATTGGTAAAAACAAAATTTACAATCATTTTAAAAAACAGAAAAAAGTACATTTAGTAAAAGATCAAGAGGAAGAAGCTTATGAAAGTATCGAGATAAGCGAGACTGAACCAACAGTTGAACAAATCGCACTAAGTAAAGCTCTAGAAAAAATTTCTAAAACCTGTAGAACACTTTTAAAAATGTTTTACTTCAGGAATTTAGACCTTGAAGAAATTGTTAGTTTAACAGATTACAAAGACACAAACACCGTAAGTAGTCATAAATCTAGATGTATGAAAAAACTTAAAGAGTTGGTTAAAAAATGAATGATCACGAAAAAATAATACAGAAGTATTTTAGCAATACATTAAGTGATGAAGAGCAAACTATTTTTGACACACTATTAAAAACTGATCCTAAATTTGCTGAATTAGTTCAATCGCATGAAGATATTGCTATTGCTTTTCAGATTCAAGAAGATCAAGAAATAAGCGCATTAATCAAAGAAATTGAACATAAACGAAATAACAAACCGTTCTTCTTAAAAATTGCTGCTGCAATTGCTGTATTTATAACTGGTTATTACTTTTTATTTAATTCGAGTGCGAATTACGAATCGTATTTAGAGACGTATCCTAATGTATATCATCCGATCACAAGAGGAAATTCTGAAAGTAAATTAGATGAAGCTTTTAATGCGTATGAAAGTGAGGCCTATGAAACTGCAGTAAAAAAATTCGACGAACTTTTGGCTGATGAAAAAACTCCTGAAATTGAATTTTACAAAGCCATGGCTTTATTAAATAATAAAAAGTACAATGATGCTTTTACTATTTTAAGTCAACTACAACAAACCTCTTTTGATTACCAAGAAGAAACCCTTTGGTATTTAACTGTAATTTCTCTTTTAAATGATAAGGAACAAGAAGCTAAAACATACTTAGAGTTTATGAAAAATAACGCTATGAAATATAAGCGTAAGGAACGTGAGATTTTATTGAAAAAACTGAATTAATTCAGATCATCTAAATCTGGTTCTTCTGCTTCTGGTTTTATATAAGCTCCAGTAACAAAATCTAATAATTGTAATTGCGCTAATACTTCTTTACTATGTTCTGAATCAATAAAAATTCTGAAAATTGCATCGGTTTTCATAGTATTATCCATTCCTGTAAGTTGTGTTACAGAAATCTTTTTGTTTTCGAAAACAGTATTAATCGCATCGCTACAATGTTGTTGTTGTTTTGCTATAAACATTGAATCTTTATATTGCATTGCTACAGCTGCTTTAATATGAATAACTAATTCATTCATTTTTATTTTTTTGTTTGAAATTTTAACATCTCTTTTTTGAGTACTAGTACAGCTTACAACTAACAATAGCACTAAGAAATTATATATTTTAAAGTACATTAGATTATAAAATTAATAAAAGCATGGAATACAATTTTGCATTCCACACTTTTACTCTTAACAAACTACTTACTTGATAATTGGTCTTGGATAATACTTATCTACTTTCCAGTTATTCGCTGGATTTATCTTAAGATATTCACTTCCTGAAAAGAAATACATTTTATTACTCTTTCCATTCCACAACGTACAATCTAATCCGTTTGAAAATGGAGCAGTAACTCCCGGCCAATTTCCTGAAATTGGTTTTGGGTATCCTGCATCTACTTTCCATCCATTATTCGGATCTACACGAATATATTCATCATCTTTAAAGAAATATATCTTGTTATTTGTTCCACTCCAAATTGCTCCATCTACTCCGTTAGTAAAATTCGCTGGAAATCCTGCCCAATTTCCTGCAATTGGTTTCGGGTACCCAACATCTACTTTCCATCCGTTGTTAGGATTTACTCGAATGTATTCACTTCCTTTAAAGAAATAAATCTTATTATTTACAGTATTACTTACAGCCGCATCTACTCCATTGGTAAAACTTGCTGGAAATCCTGGCCAGTTTCCTGCAATTGGTCTAGGATAACCAGAATCTACTTCCCAATTATTAGAAGGATTTACTCTAACATACTGACTTCCTTGAAAAATATATGCTTTCCCGTTTTTATGCGCCCAAAGTGCAGCATCTAAATTTTGTCCGAAATTATTTGGGAATCCAGGCCAATTCGAATCTATATCTAAAGAAGCAAAAGCTTCTCTTAAGTCAGGACGTTTTCCAATTCTATTTGTTGCTATTAATTTTGGATAACCTGGATCTTGATTCCAACCATTAAACGGATTTACTCTAACATAATCTTCTCCCTTAAAGAAATACACTTTATTATTTGTTCCACTCCATAATACAGCATCTATTCCATTGGTAAAACCATTGTTTAATCCTGGCCAATTTCCTAAAATTGGTTTCGGATATCCTGCATCTACTTTCCATCCGTTATTCGGATTTAAACGTACATATTCGTCTCCTTTAAAAAAGTAAATCTTATTATTTTTATCATTCCAAATAGCTGCATCAATTCCGTTGGTAAAATTAGCAGGTAAACCTGGCCAATTTCCTGATATAGCTTTCGGATATCCAGGATCTACATTCCAACTGTTATTCGGATCTACTCGTAAGTATTGATTTCCTTTAAAGAAATAAACTTTGTTGTTAGTATCACTCCAAAACGCAGCATCTACTCCCGAAGCAAAGCTTGCTGGAAAACCTGGCCAGTTTCCTGATATCGATTTTGGATACTCTGGCTCTACACTCCAATTTGCACTCGGATCAACTTTTACATATTGACTTCCGCTAAACATGTAAATTTTATCACTTTTCCCATTCCATAAAGCTGCATCGATTCCAGTACCAAAACCACTTGCTGGCATACCTTTCCAGTTTGCAGGAGAAGTTCCTTCAGTGTTTCCGCTGAAACGCATTTGGTTAGAACCTGTGTTTCGCATAATATTTCTAGCAGTTGTTGGAGTTAAAAGCGTTTTTCCTCTTGCTTTTAATCTTCCTTGAATACAAGCTAAAGCTCCTGTTACAACCGGACTCGCACTAGAAGTTCCATTAAAACCACTAGCATACCAACAATTATCATCTGGTCCGCCTTGTAAAGTTCCATAACCTGTTGTTGCTACACTTCTTCCCCAACCTTGAACGTCTACTCTAGATCCCCAGTTTGAGAAACCTAAAATTGTTCTATCACTTGTACTACTCGGAGAACCTGCACCAACAATAATTGCTCCTGACTGTGGATTTCTTAAATTAAATGGATTTTTCCAAGAGCTAGGAAAACCAGAATCTGGATGATTATAAACATCAGTATCAAAATCTTCTGATCCATTACCTGCAGCTTCTACAACAATAATTCCTTTTGAAGTTGCATATACAATAGCAGCAAAATCATCTGGCCACCATTCAATAGCAATAAAACCATCTTGTCCGCTTCCGTTAGCAGCTGGTCCTGGTCTATGAACTTCTAATAAAATAATATCTCCTGCATTTAATCTGTTCGCAGCATTAATAATTGCTTGTGAAGTTCCTAATCCACCATGATATGATATCGCGCTAATATGAGCGTTATGAGAAATCCCTGTCACACCAGATCCATTTTCATCTGCTCCCATAACACCTAAAACTGCCGTTCCATGGTTTTCCGAAGCTGGTCTATTTGTTCCTTCTAATAAACCACCAAAACCATCTTGTAAATCTTCATGATCGAAATTAAATCCTCTTTCTATATCTATAATATCAATTCCTTCACCACGACCACCGCCAAATTGCCAAGCAAATCTTGCGTCTACTCCTTGTGGAGCAGCTTCTAAATAACCTTGATTACCTGTAAAATCTGGTGTAGATCCGTTTGGTTCTACAGCTGGTGGCTTTATATAAGCAGCTTCTACTAAATCACTTGCTAAAAAATCTTTCTTAATACGCTCTAAATCTTTTGGTTTACTTTCGATTAAGAAGAATGACTTTGGATCGTAGTTTAATTTCTTAAATACACTTCCTGCTGTTCTTGGCACTCTACCTTTGCTAAATAAAGGTTGAATTTTAGATTTTCTCTTTTTAATTAAATCTTGAATTGGTTTAATTGCTGCTGCAGAAATTTTCTTAGAAGTAACTTCTGTTGCACTTTTTTGTCTAATCTTAGCTTCTTTTTTAAAAATTACGACTAGTTCTGGTTTGTCGTTTCCAGTAATTACTATTTGTTCCATAATTTGGTTGATTAAATGTTAATTAGTTTTATACCCAGAACAAACCTACCACACTAACTATCAAGAAGTCACAGCAAAAAAACTAGAAATTAATTATGGATTTCTCCTTTTTGAAAAAGGACATCTCCCTAAAGAAGCAGAGGAAATTAACGCTTTCAAAAAGATGAATTCCTAAAAAATATTTCTATTTTTAGAATCAAATTTGCTATTCAATTTTATACCTAACATCAATAATTTCAATGACGCAAGAGCTGTATCAAAAAGCGATGAAATTCGCAGGGGAAAAACACTATAATCAAAAAGTACCAGGAACGAACGCAAATTATCTTTTACATATTTCTAATGTAGTTATGGAAGTATTAGTTGCATCCAATCACGATAATTCTTTTGATATAAATTTAGCTGTTCAAGTTGCTATTTTACATGATACTATAGAAGATACCGATGCTTCTTTTGAAGAAATCGCAACTATTTTTGGAACTGAAGTTGCAAAAGGTGTTTTGGCTTTGACTAAAAATGAAACCTTAACTACAAAACGTGAACAAATGTTAGATAGTTTACGTCGAATTAATATGTTAACGAAAGAAGTGGGATTGGTAAAATTAGCAGATAGAATTACAAATCTTCAAGAACCTCCAAAACATTGGAATCAAGAAAAGATTGAAAATTACCTAGAAGAAGCTACAATAATTGCATCAGAACTTTCAGAAAAAAACAAATACCTGAATCAGCGTTTATTAGAAAAAATAGAGAGTTATAAAGATTTTGTTACTTTTGACGCAAAATAGCTATTACAACTAACAAAATTAAAGACTATGACTAGAGAAGAACGTTTGAGCTTCTGTAAAATTTGTAAAAATCAAAAATTAGATTTCAAACAAGGAATTGTGTGTGGTTTAACTGATGCACCAGCATCTTTTGAAAATTCATGTAATCTTTTCGTTGAAAACACAGAACTAAAAAACGAAATTCTTTTCAAAGAATTTGAAACAATTAATGAAGAAGTAGGAAAAGAAATTCGATTCGCAAATTTTATACTTGATTTTATTTTTGGATATATTTTTATATTAATTTGTAGTATAATTTTAGGAGTAACAGTAGCACTTATTTCTCCTGATTCTCTTACATTTTTTGAACAAGACCGTCCTATATTAGATTTATTTTTAGGATTAATATTTCGTACCATTTACTACATTATTTTTGAAGCTACGACTGGTAGAAGTTTAGCTAAGTTTATTACTAAGACAAAAGTTGTTGATAAAAATGGTGAGAAACCTAATGTGTATACCATATTCTTGAGAACTATTTGTAGGTTCATTCCTTTTGAACCTTTCTCTTTCTTTGGTAATGAAGATTCTGGTTGGCACGATACAATTTCTGAAACAAGAGTTGTAAAAGCTTAACTTTTTGTAACCTATTTCAAAAACATACTGTCTCACCTAAAAAAAACTTTCAAATGACAAGGCTATTAAAAATTTTAAAGTGGATCGTAATTGTAGTTGCAACAATTATTATCGTTGGTATTTCTTATTTAAGATTTTCTCGTTTTTCAGACTCAATGATTTATCATGTGAACGGATTAGAATACAGTGAATTCAAATCTGATTTTAATCATGAAGAGTTTTATTTTGATATTACTGAAGATACCAAAATTCATGCAGCTCTTTTTAAACCAGACTCTATTCCTACAATTGGAACAATATTCCATTTTTCAGGAAAAGGAATGCATTTAATGTCGGTTCAAAAATCATATCAACCTTTATTAAACAAAGGTTTTCAGATTTTTTGTTACGAGCGTAGAGACTTTGGTAAATCGACAGGTAAAGCAGAAAACTCAAAAACAATACAAGCAGATGCTTTAGTGATGTTTGATAAAATTGCAGCTTTGCCAAATGTAAAAGAGAAACCTATTTTAATTTGGGGACAATCACTTGGTGGTGCATTTGCAACTATGACAGCTAATAAAAGACAAGATAAAATACGTGGTTTATTTTTAGAAGGTACTTTTAGCTCTTTTCCTGATATCGGTAAAGAATATGCAAGAGCTTTACATTTAGAAAATTTCAAATGGGTTGTTCCATTAGTTATGAATAATGATTTTCCTGCTGAAGAAGAAATAAAAAACATAAAAATACCTATCGTAGTTGCGCATAGTAAAATCGATAAACAAGTTAGGTATGAACTAGGAAAAAAACTTTATAAAAACGCGCCTAAAAACAGCAGTATTTTTTGGGATATAAACGGTAAACATATTCGAGGAATTTATAATCATGAAAATGAATATGTAAATCACTTCTTAAAAATGATTCAGTAATATGATTGAAGGTATTACGTATATTGAGAATTGTATTGCCAATCCTAATGAACTATTTAATCATTTAATTACAAACGTAAATTGGGACGAAAGAATGGCGGCTCGAAAAACAGCTAGTTTTGGTGTTGCCTATAATTACTCTCAAATTAGTTATCCAGATCAAGAGTTTATTCCAGAATTAAAAACTATTAACAGAAATATTGAAGAGAAGTTAGGTTTTACACCTAATAATTGTTTGCTTAATTATTATTTAGATGGAAAATCTAGCATGGGATTTCATTCAGATCAAACCGACATTCTTAATGAAAATACAGGTGTTGTAATTATTTCTTTAGGTGAAACTCGTACACTTCGATTTAGGAAAATTAATGCAAAAGAAGTTACTAAAGATTATCTCTTAAGTTCTGGGTCTTTATTCTATATGACTGATGCTGTGCAAAAAGAATGGCAACACGCTATACCTAAAACAAATACCGATTTAGGACGAATCAGTTTGACTTTCAGGAAGATTAAATAATTTATTTTATCTTATTTTCCTGAATTCTAAATCTCATACTCATGAAATCAACAGCACATCACGACGAAAGAATTGCTAATATGACATTTGCTTCTGTTTATCCTCACTACGTTACTAAAGTTGAGAAAAAAGATAGAACGGTAGATGAACTGCACGAAGTGATCACGTGGTTAACAGGTTTTACTTCTGAAGAAATACAAAGTTTGATTGATGAAAAAGTAACGTTTAGAACTTTCTTTGAAAGAGCAAATCTAAATCCGAATGCTCATTTAATTACAGGAGTAATTTGTGGATATCGAGTTGAAGAAATTACAAACAAGCTAACACAACAAACTCGCTACTTAGATAAACTTATTGATGAATTAGCAAAAGGTCGCAAAATGGAAAAAATTTTAAGAGTGCCTAAACCATAAAACTTTATCAGCTTTGAAAAAGAGATATAAATTATTAATCACATTCCTTTTATTTCTAGGAATAGGAATTTATGTGATATTTAATAATGTTGCTCCGTATGCAATCATTAAACCTCCTAGAGTTTCTATAACTAAAACTCCAAAGGATTTAAATTTGGATTTTGAGGAAATAACAGTTAATACCCAAGATAGTTTAACCTTAAATGGATACTGGATAAAATCTCAACATCAACAACCTAAAGGAATATTAATATTACTTCACGGAATTGGTGGTTGTAAAGAACACTTTTTAGAACTTTCTGAAACATTAGCAATATCAGGAATTGAATCTATTTTATTTGATGGACGCGCGCATGGAAAAAGTGAAGGCGAGTTTTGTACGTATGGTTTTTATGAAAAAAACGATGTGTCGAAAATTGTTGATCTAATTAAAACTAAAGCTCCCAACTTAAAAATTGGAATATGGGGGAATTCATTAGGAGGAGCAATCGCTTTGCAGACTTTAGAAAATGACAAACGTATAGCATTTGGTGTGATCGAAAGTACTTTTACCGAATTAGATCAAATTGTTTTTCAATACAAAAAGAACTTACTTAAAGGTTTTGGAATAAAATTTTTATCAGATTTCAGTCTAAAAAAAGCAGGAGAAATTGCCAATTTCAATCCAGATAAAGTAAAACCAATTCAAGCTGTAAAAAACATTTCGCAACCAGTTTTAATTGCTCACGGAAGTGATGATCGAAATATTCCTATTGTATTCGGAAAACAACTGTTTAAAAACTTAGCTTCAAAAGATAAAAAGTTCATCAATGTAAAAGATGGCGGTCATCATAATTTATTTGAAAAAGGCGGAATAACGTATAAAAAAGAGCTACTTGATTTTATCAACAGAAATCTAGATTCAACAAAACAGAACCCAATTCAGTAAAATTTTCATTGAAATAATCCTTCTAGTTAATATTCAAACATTTCAACTTCAGAATAGAAAATTTATTCGACCTTTGCCGCTAAATTTAAATAAGCGACTAAAATGAACACTAGAGTTATAGCGTTATTAGCAGTTTCTGTGGTTACTATTATTTACGGAGTTACTTTTACAGTAGCTAAAGAAGTAATGCCACATTACGTAAAACCTTTTGGTTTTATTTTTCTACGTGTGTTTGGAGCTGCAGCCGTATTTTGGTTTTTAAGTTTATTTATTAAAAACGATAAAATTGAAAAAGGTGACTATAAAACCATTGCCTTATCAGCTTTCTTCGGTATTGCATTAAATATGCTTACCTTTTTTAAAGGTTTAAATTATACAACACCAATTAGTGCATCAGTAATGATGGTAACTTCGCCGATTTTAGTACTTATTTTTTCGAGTATTTTAATTAAAGAACGTCCAACATTAACAAAAATCATCGGTGTTATTATTGGATTAATCGGTGCGGTTGTTCTTATTGTTTACGGAACTGAACCAGGAGCAGATGCAAAAAACATGATGTTAGGAAACTTCTTAGTATTTATTAATGCTGCATCCTACGGAATGTACTTGGTTATTGTTAAAAAAGTAGTTGCAAAATATAAGCCTGTTACGTTTATCAGATGGTTATATTTCTTCGGATGTATTTTTGTTTTTCCTTTCGGAATATCAGAATTCTCAGAAGTGCAATGGTCAATTATACCAACATCGGGTTATTTAAGAATTGGATTCGTAGTTATTTTTGCTTCTTGTATCACATATCTTTTCAACCTATTTGCATTATCAAAATTAAAACCAACTACAGTAAGTGTTTTTATTTACTTACAACCTGTTGTAGCTAGTATTTATGCTTTATTGGTGGGAAGTGATCAATTAAACACTATTAAAATTTTAGCTAGTGTTTTAATATTCGTTGGTGTGTACTTGGTTTCTAAACAAACTACCGAGAGTACAAGCAAATAGTGTATCTTTACAGCCAATTAAAAACAACCTATGATTCAATCAATGACAGGATACGGTAAATCCGTATTACAACTTCCTACTAAAAAAGTAACTATTGAGATTAAATCGCTTAATAGCAAAAATTTAGACATTAATACACGTATTCCTTCATACTACAAAGAGAAAGAATTAAGCATTAGAAAAAAACTAGCTTCTGCTTTAGTAAGAGGTAAAGTTGATTTTTCTATTTATGTTGAAATTACTGCAGATCAAACTTCTTCATCAATAAACAAAGCTGTTGTAAATAAATATATCGATCAACTTAGAGATATTGTAGTTGTTGGTACTTCTGATGATGTAAAATTATTAGAAATGGCAGTTCGTATGCCAGATGCTTTAAAGACTGAGCGTGAGGAATTAGATGAAAATGAATGGAATGAGATTGAAAATCATATCAACACAGCATTAAAAGACATTGTTCAGTATAGAACTGATGAAGCTGCTTCGTTAGAAAATGATTTTAAACAACGTATTGCTAACATAAAAACTTGTTTAGCTCAAGTTCATGAAATGGATGGAGAGCGAATTGACAACGTAAAACAACGTCTAGCAAAAGCTTTAGATGATTTAAAAGTTGAGGTTGACGAAAATAGATTTGAACAAGAATTAATCTACTATTTAGAAAAGTTAGATATCAACGAAGAAAAAGTTCGTTTAGCAAATCACTTAGACTATTTCTTACAAACTTTAGATACTAAAGATTCTAACGGAAAGAAACTAGGATTTATCGTTCAAGAAATTGGAAGAGAAATAAATACTACCGGATCGAAAGCAAATTATGCTCCGTTACAAAAAGTAGTAATTCAAATGAAAGACGAGTTAGAAAAAATTAAAGAACAAATATTAAACGTATTATAATGGCGAAAGAATTTCAAGGAAAATTATTTGTGTTTTCAGCACCATCTGGATCTGGTAAAACAACAATTGTTCGTCATTTATTAGCACAAGAACGCTTTAATTTAGAGTTTTCAATTTCTGCTACTTCTAGAGCTCCACGTGGAGAAGAAAAAGACGGAATTGATTATTACTTTATCTCTAGAGATGAATTTATTCAGAAAATTAAATCTGAAGAATTCTTAGAATGGGAAGAAGTATATACTGAAAACTTCTACGGAACTTTAAAAACCGAAGTAGAACGTATTTGGTCTGAAGGAAAACACGTAATTTTTGATATTGATGTTGCCGGTGGATTACGTATTAAAAAGAAATTTCCTGAAGAAACATTAGCTGTTTTTGTAAAACCTCCAAGTGTTGATGAATTAAAAAGACGCTTAAAGGAAAGAAAAACAGAAAGCGAAGATAAAATCAACATGCGAATTGCTAAAGCTTCTGTAGAATTAGCTACTGCTCCTCAATTCGATACTATTATAAAAAACTACGATTTAAGTACAGCTTTACAAGAAGCAGAAGATCTAGTTTCAGACTTTATTGGTTTAGAGAAAAATTAGAAGTCAACAGAATTCATGAAAAACGTCGGATTATATTTCGGAACATTTAATCCTATTCATATTGGTCATTTAATTATTGCCAATCATATGGTAGAGAACTCTGATTTGGATGAAATCTGGATGGTTGTTACGCCACACAATCCTTTCAAGAAAAAAAGTTCTCTTCTTGATAATCATCATCGTTTAGAAATGGTGTTTAAAGCTACGGAAGATTATGATAAAATTTCTCCTTCAGATATTGAGTTTAAATTACCTCAGCCGAACTATACGGTTCATACTTTAGCACATATTTCTGATAAATATCCTGATTATAACTTTAGTTTAATTATGGGAGAAGACAATTTAAAAAGTCTTCATAAATGGAAAAATTACGAGGTAATTTTACAAGAGCATCAAGTATATGTTTATCCACGAATTTCTGAAGGAAAAGTAGAAACTCAGTTCGATAATCATCCAAAAATCAATCGAGTTGATGCTCCAATTGTAGAAATTTCTTCAACTATGATTCGTAACGCAATCAAAGAAAAGAAAAACATAAAACCACTACTTACTGCTGAAGTTTGGAAATACATTGATGACATGAATTTCTATAAAAAATAGTTGTCCTATTTTTTCGTTGTATATTTGATACTCCAAACCTAGTATTCGTGGCTAAAAACAAGAAAAAACCGAGTAAATTAAAACAAAAACTTACCGATAAATATAGATTGGTAGTACTAAATGAAGATACTTTTCAAGAACGTTTTTCGTTAAAGTTATCTCGTTTAAACGTATTTGTATTTGGCGGTATTTTCTCTGTATTGTTAATTACACTTACTACATTTTTAATCGCTTTTACTTCTTTAAAAGAATACATTCCAGGTTATTCTTCCACGAAATTAAAGAAAGATGCTAGTCGATTAACGTATAAAGCAGATTCTTTACGTATCCGTTTAGCTGTATTAGAAAAGTTTACACAAGCTATTCGTCCGGTTTTAACAGGTGATGTGCAACCCGATGCAATAGATTCAATTCGAAATGAAGTAGATAAAACTACTATCGACTATAAAAAATTAGATGCCACACCTCAAGATTTACAATTTAGAGAACAAATTGAACAAAAAGATCGCTACGCATTAGCCGCTGGTAACTCTAATAAAGCAAAAATTGTATTCTTTGCTCCAATTACTGGTAGTGTTACACAATCTTTTAATGCTGCAAATAAACACTTTGCTATAGATATTGTGGCTAAAACTGGAACTCCTGTGAAAGCTATTGCAAACGGAACAGTAATTCTTTCAGGTTGGACTGCAGAAACTGGTTATATTATTACTGTACAACATGCTAATAATTATGTTTCAGTATACAAACACAATGGCCAATTATTAAAACAACAAGGTGATTTTGTAAAATCTGGAGAAGTTATTGCCAGCGTAGGTTCTACAGGTGAATTAACTACAGGTCCGCATCTTCATTTTGAATTATGGAATAACGGATATCCTGTAAATCCAACAAGTTATATTAATTTTCAGTAATAGTTAGCACTAACTAAAATCTTCAAGTTTTAAACTTCAAGCAAAATAAAAATCTATGTCTTTAAAATCTCTTTTAGCAATTCCTTTCGCAAAACGAGCTGTAAAACAAGTTAATAAATGGGCTTCTAAACCTATTGAAACACAGGAAAAAGTATTTCAATACTTAGTTACAGAAGGATGTAAAACAGCTTTCGGTAAAGATCATGATTTTGTTTCAATCAATACTTATGAAGATTTCAAAGAACGTGTTGCCGTTAACGATTACGAAGGTTTACGTCCGTATGTAGATAGAATGGTTGCTGGAGAAGAAAATATTTTATGGAAAGGCAAACCAATTTACTTTGCTAAAACATCTGGAACAACATCTGGTGCTAAATATATTCCAATCACTAAAGAATCGATGCCAACACATATTAAGTCGGCACGAAATGCTTTGTTATTTTATATTAATGAAACTAAAGATGCTTCTTTTGTAAATGGAAAAATGATCTTTTTACAAGGAAGTCCGGTTTTAGATGATATGAACGGAATTAAATTAGGTCGTTTAAGCGGAATTGTAGCGCATTATGTTCCTAATTATTTATTGAAAAATAGATTACCAAGTTGGGAAACGAATTGCATTGAAGATTGGGACACAAAAGTAGATAAGGTAGTTGAAGAAACATTACCTGAAAACATGAGTGTTATTAGTGGAATTCCTTCTTGGGTTCAGATGTATTTTGAAAAGTTGATTGATAAAACAGGAAAAACAATATCTGAGATTTTCCCTAACTTCAATTTCTTTATCTACGGAGGAGTTAATTTCGAACCTTATAAGAATAAATTTGAAGCCTTAATTGGTAAAAAAATCGATTATATAGAATTGTATCCAGCTTCAGAAGGTTTTATCGCATTTCAAGATTCTCAAAAAGAAAAAGGAATGTTATTACAGCTCGATTCTGGTATTTTTTATGAGTTTATTCCTGCTACTGAATTCTTTGATGAAAATCCAACTCGTATTTCATTAAAAGATGTACAATTAGGGGTAAACTATGTTATTATATTAAATACAACTGCCGGACTTTGGGGATATAATATTGGCGATACTGTTGAATTTACTTCATTGTCTCCATACCGAATTAAAGTTACAGGTAGAATTAAGCATTTTATTTCTGCATTTGGTGAGCATGTTATTGGTAAAGAAGTTGAAAAAGCATTAAACGATGCTATTATTGGAACCAATATAAATGTAAGTGAGTTTACTGTGGCTCCCCAAGTAAATCCAGAATCTGGATTACCATATCATGAGTGGTTTATTGAGTTTGAAAATGAGCCAGATAATTTAGAAGAAATGGCTGCAAAAATTGATACTTCGATGCAGCAACAGAATATCTACTATCAAGATTTAATTGAAGGAAAAGTATTACGTCCGTTAATTATCCGAAAAGTAAAAAAAGGTGGATTCCATGAATACATGAAATCTATTGGGAAATTTGGAGGACAGAACAAAATACCTCAACTTTCTGATAACCGTAAAATAGCTGATGTTTTAGAAGGTTTCTTAGTGGATTAATTAAGTTTTCTACACTTTCAAAAATTATTAATTTCATTCCAAAAAAACATTTTTTATTTTTTATGGGTAACATTTTCAATTTACGTTAACTACTAAGCAATAAAACATTTTTTTAACGTAAATATTAAACCCAAATGAAAATTAAAAAAAGAGCTAATAACAAGTTATTAATACGGCTTTTAATCTTATTCATCCTACCTACTATTCTTTATAATTGTAATAATGATGATGACCAATTAATACCTGTTGAAGAAAATGACGCTAATCATTTTGAAAGTTCAATTTTAACTTTTGAAAAACTTCAAACCAAAAATAGAAGTGCTGCTCATAAACTAACAAACATAAATAGCAATAATACTAGATTGCAAAAAAAAGGAGGCTCTAGCACGAATTATTTATCCTTAGATAAAAATAACATATTGGAGCTTCGCACAAAGTTTTACAATAGTTATACTGTTCCTGCTTTCAAAAAAGAAATGTCATCAAACATAATGATTAATTATGTGTTAACTAGTTATCCTAATGGAGACTTCAAACAGCATATTATGACTTATTATGTTGATGAAAATGGTTTCATTGATGATACTAAAACAAAAGTTGAATCATTAAAAGGTGAATTACTATTATCTCGAGGAAATGAATGTGTCACATTTTCTGACATTCAAGATATAAAATGTGAAAATATTTACTGTGATACTCCAGGACATGAAGATGGAAGCCAAATAGGAAAAGGATGTATCGGTGATATACTTAAACCTACTGGAACTAATTGTAAAGTAACTTATTTAAATGAAGAAGATTGCTCTTCTGGTGGAGGTTCATCTAATGGTGGTTCTGTAGGAAATGATAACAGTAATACTTCTGGTAATTCTGGAACTGGATCGGGAGATAACTCAGGAGCTTCTATTGGAAGTGGTAGCTCAGCAATTACAGCACCAGTAGCCAGTGCCTTTAATGATAAAAACTTCACAGATTTTGTTAGAAAACTATCTCCTTTACAACAATTATGGGTTAGCACTAATAGAGATCTAGCTAACCAATTTGGAAACTTATATATAGAAAGTGGTTATTCTCCAGAGCTAGTAACTTTAATTGATAAAAGTATTAACATTTTCATCAATCAAGGAACTGTTGCTGATTTAACTAGTGAATATGAGATGATAAATTTCGTAGACTTAGTAAATCTATTTTTAATAAGTATTGATGGTGAACGATATAGTGAATTTCAGCCTTATTTACTTGAATTAAAAAACGTTGATCTAAATATAGTTGAAAGACAAAAAATTAATCTAGAAGTTGCTGAACTTGCTGATTTGGTTTTAAAAGTAAAAATTACAACTGACATAGCTAATATCGATGGTATTCACAGCAAAATTAGAAAAATAGAAAATGCAATATCAATTTTCCCATCGATACATGATTTGAAGAGATACTGGCCTAGCAATGTCGACGAGTGGAAAATTGTAGGACAATTGTTTGGGAGTGCTGCCTTAGAAATAATATTAGCTAATATACCATTCAGTGACGTTCTAAACATAGCTGAAGATTTTGATAATGGAGACACATTTGCTCTAGCTTTAGGACTTGGCGGTTTAGTAGTCGATGCTCTTGGAGTTGGCTTTATTAAAGGATTCGTGAAATCTGCAAAAATTGGAGTTAAACTAGCTAATGCTTGGCTTAAAATAGTTGATTTTCTTGAGCCATTGGCTAAAGTAATTAACAAAGGCTTTAGAACAAAAGTAGTAGACGATGTTCTTGAACTTACTGATGACGCTGGAAATTTAATCGTAAGAGGTGTAGATGAAATAGAAGCGTTTACAAAAACAAGTAAAAAGCTTGATGACTTTGGGCTAGATGATATTTTACGAAATGATCCAGATATTATAAAAGCTTTCCAAAGAATAGATTGTAACTAACAAAAAATAAAACAATGAAAAAAATAATTTTATATATAATTTTCCTTTTAGCAACACAATTATCTTTTACGCAAAGTAATGCTAATAGAACATTAAACTTAATTAATAATGACTGTCCTATACTTAGAAATCTTATTGATGAGATTAATATTAATCCGCAATTAAAAAATGCTATAGGAGAAGATCCTGACTTAATCATTGCATGGAAAAAACTTGATGATTTAGAAGCCGATGAATTCTTTAAAAAAGATCCTAAAATATTAGACTATGTTCAAAATGGAAGAAATAATGAAATCAACATTGATGTTGAAGAACTTTTAGGTGGTCACTCAAAAGCAAGACACGGAGCACACTTGACAGATAACGACATGAGATTAAGAGCTTTAGGTCAACACCCAAATTTCCCTCAATCAAGATCTGCTCTAAAGTTTGACTCTGATCTAATTCATAAAGATGCAGTTAACAAGGCTTATAGACATCATAAAAATACTATTGAAACGCACTTTAATTCTAGTGATGATTATTTAACGCTCGAGTATAATTATGGTAGTAAAGTTGGTTCTGGATATACAAATATTGGGACTAGAAACTCACCTATATCTTCACCTGTTGAAACTAATAAAATTGTAATTGCCCTTAAAAGAGACACAACTAATCCTGATGGATATATTTTAGATAGCGCATATCCTAATCTATAATAATTTTCTTAAATTCGTAAATACTTATGGACAAAGCAGAACAAAAATTAAAAAGTATACTCAATGAGTTTTTCAGAGATAATTTTTATAAAGATGGAATAATAGGTCTTAGAGAATCTCTGATAAATAAAAATAATTATAAAGATTATTGGGAGGATATTATAAGATTAATAATAAATAGAAACATGGAAAAAAATACTCCTTTCAAATTATTATCTGACGCTGCTAATATACCTTTAGATGAAAACACTGATGAAGAAGCATATAAATGGTTACTTCTAATGGTTATTAATTCTCAAGGGAATAAAAACTTTAAAATAATTGAATATTAAAAATTAGTTCTATTTTTCTATGAAGAGATTCTAAAGTTCAGAAATATCATGTGCCTATGTCGAAAAAGAAATAACATTCTTTATCCATGAAAATGATATAATAAAAGGTAAAAAAGAAGCTTCTAAGGATTCAGACAGGTATATAAAGACTGATATATTTGAAGAAATAATTATATTGTGGCTTGAATTCTTACAAAGTCTAGATAAATAATATTAATAATTAAAATCATATTTTTACCAGACAAAACCAACGCAAATATGCGTTGGTTTTTTTTAACGAAAAATCATGAAAAAAACAACACTTTTTATACTATTATTTATAGTATTTAAAATTAACTCTCAACAAAATACTTACGGAATTTATTTTCCAAACACTGATAGACAAAGTAAATGCAATTACTTTTTACAAGCTTTTCAACAAAAGCCTAAAGAAGTAAGCTTTGGCATTAAAACAGAAGGAGAAAAATTATTTTTTGAAATTAGTGACAAAAGATGGTTTGATATTCTATTTAAAAAAACAGGAGACGGTATTGCAATAGACATTGTATCTAAAGAACGTTACAATTGTAATAAAGTAGTTGATAACAAACAAATACGAGGAACATTATTACCTCCTACTTACGCTATGCAACTTAAACGAAAGTTAAAGAAAAACGTTAATGGCAACTATAGAGTATTAGTAGGAAAAATACCGACTAATCTTCAAGATAAAGAATTAGAATTCAACATCTTATTCTTGCAAAATAAAACACTCTGTCAATATTATAATATTTACAATCTACAAGCTTACCCTTGGGATTTATTAGATATGGGGGTATATCTAGATTCATTGACCTATAAAAATCAAAAAATCACAACGGTTAATGAAAATACGATAACGAAGTATAAAACATTAAAATTTACTATTCCATTTGAAAAAAATAAATCTGAGTATAAACCAGAGGATATTAAACCTCTATACGATTCGTTACGTTTAACTAATTTTAATATCAAAAAAATAGCTATTAAAGCATATGCCTCTATTGAAGGAAGTGTTGAACGAAATATTACACTACAAAAACAACGAGCGAACAGTATTGCAAGCTCTATACAATCGTTTCAAAAGCCTAATATAATTACAGAAATCTCTTCGTCTGAGAACTGGGTAGAGTTTTTAAATGATATAAAAAACACCTCATTTTCAAACTTGAGTAAATTATCAAAAAAAGAAGTTAAAACACAAATAGTAGGCAATAAGGCTAAAGAATTAGAATCAATATTAAAAAATCACAGAAAAGCGGTAATAACACTTTCGCTAGAAAAGAAAGACAAGTATAAAACGTTAAAAATAGAAGAGTTAACAACTCGTTTTAATGACGCTATTAAGAATAATGATTTACAAGAAGCTAATACTATTCAAAACACAATTTTAGATAAGGTAAAGGATAAGCTTTCTCCTGATGCTTTAACTAAAATGAATATTCCTAAACAAAAGAAATATATTAATCTGCTTACTAAAAACAGTATGATTAAGTATTTAATTAATATATCTCAAACTCTTATTGTTGAACAAGAGTTGCTAGCTTTAGAAAAGTTACAACCTAACAACAAAAAAATTAAATATAACTTAACTGTATTGAAATTTATTATTTGGAAGAATAGAGCTAGAAAAATTAATAAAAATAAGTTTAAACAGGAAATTTTAAACTTGAAGAAATTAGGTATTAAAGAGGCTTTGATTGATAGAATGCTAGTGAATTTTCATATTATAAAAGCTCAAGAAGATATACAAAATAGAAACTACGACGAAAAAGATGAATCTATTGAGTTTATTACTGATACTTACGAAAACTTTCCTCTTTCCAATTACGACTATTTAAGTTTAGCTCAGTTTTTAACTTATTATGCTAATATTTACGATGCTATTGATCTTTTAGAAAATAAAGTTAAACAAATTACAGTAGATGAAGATTTACTTTTTTATTATCTAAACTTAACTATTACAGATAAGAACCTAACTAAAACTACAGCTTACAAAGCAACAATTCTTAATGCTTTAAATATGAATCCTAAACGATTTTGTAAGATTTTTAATGCATCACTAAAAGGTGGAGTTACATTTCAGTTATTAGAAAACATAGAATTACGAGCTTTATATTGTGAAAATTGTAAGTAATAATTAAAACAAAAAAGGCAGGAATATTTCCTGCCTTTTTTTATATGTTTTACACTGGTTTAGCATAAAAATCTTCTAGTGAATTCGTATAGAAATAATCATCTAAAGTCATATTCCAGAAATTTATTTTGGTAGGATTTTTACTTCCTGACGGCACTAACATCAAACTGCTTTTTCCAGAGAATTCATGTTTCTTTAAATCTGTATTTTCCAAATAACGCTGATCTAAACTTACGTCAAAATGATACAGATAATCGTAAACAAAATCTACATACTCACGTTTAGAAACTTCGGCAAGACTTTTCATAACTAAAGCCTCATAATTATTTGTTATTGCTTCTTGAAGTTCTACTGCATTTAATGGATTTCCGTTTAAAACTGGCATGATATTAAATTGTCCATCAATAAAAATCCATTTTTTTAACTCTGGAGAATACACTTCAGTCGCTACATGACCTGGAGAGCCTTTTCTGGTTTCAACATCTTTTGTTTTTAAATAGATCGTACGCGATTTAAAACCAGCATTTTCTAATTGAGATTTCAACACAACCGCATAAGCAAAACATGGGAAATTCTTTCCTTCTTTAGCTTCATCTAAAATTGTAATTGCATCAGGTTTGCTCGGTGATACATTTCCGTTATGTTGCCATCTATTGTTTGTCCAATTTAAAACACTTAAAATTTTATCTACATCAGTAGTTTTATTAGCTAAAGCTTCCGCAATTGGATATTTTTCAGCTAAGCTTTTCAAGAATGGAACATCGTTATTCGCAGTGTATTGAATCTGTAAATTCGGAGTATTCTTTGATGTTTCAAATGCTATTTTTTCCTTCGGATAAGCTTCAGCAATAATTAGCATATGACTATAAATAGAATCTTGAAATTGCGCATAAAATTCATACGTCTTGTTACTTTCTACTAAAAAAGAAATACTATCTATTTCAGAAGCAAAAGCCACTGGTTCTTTTGCATTTAAACAACTAACTCTTAGCGTATCTTTTTGTTCATTTGATTTAATTCCCCAAGCTCCTTTATACCAATTGCTATTAAACTGAACATCAACAGCGTTTTTATTGGTTTTCAAAACAGGTAATCCTTTATAAGTTTTTGTTTCTTTTGTGCAAGAAGTAGCAACAACAATCACTAATCCGAAGAGCAATTTTTTCATATAAACTTGTTTTTTTAGTTTGGTTTAGTAATGCAATTTAAAAAAACTCTCGATTAATGATTGTTTGAATGCTTAAAAAGCTAATAATCTCTTTATATTTTTCTTAAAAAAATGTTTCCGCTTATCGTATTCATTTTTAATGAAGCTGAACCTTTTTTTACTTTTCCATAAACTTTTTGAGTGGCATCGCGTTTATTACTGTGATTAAAATCTATGTCTAAATCAGAATATACTGTACCCGTTAAAGTTTGTGCTTTAAATTCTGCGTCTGCGATATAAACATCTATATCTCCACTAATGGTTTTTAATTTCATGTCTTTTGAATGCTTTTTCACTGAAATATTCCCACTAATTAAATCTAAGTTAAGCTTACCTTTAAACTCTAGATCTTTTACATTTCCTGAAATACTTTTCACTTTTAAAGCAATATTTTTAGGTGCATAAATCGTATAATCTACAATTACTTCGTTGTGATATTTACATTTACAATTTTCGCAATCTGAATCTTTATCTGACTTGTTAATTCTATTCTGATATTTTTTAAAGAAATCTCCATAATCTGATTTTACTACGTAAGTGTTACCTAATTTTTCACCTTTTAACGAAAAGTATTCATTTTGTGTATTATCATTTAAATTTGCCGATGCTTTAACTACAATTTCTTGTTTATCCCAGTTTTTGATTTCAATATCTTGAGCAAATTTTACGTTTACCTCAACCTTTTCGATTCCTGAAAGATTGTTCTTAATTTCTGTTTTTTTCTGTGCTGATAGGCTACTAAAAGACAATAGTAGTCCTATGAAAAAAAGTATTCTTTTCATTTTAAATAGTTTAAGTTATTTTGTGTTGTTTATTTTTTACGGAGATAGATATTCCCCATTGAAGATTTTAATTTGATTTGAACTCCTCCATTATTCAACTTACTAGAGATTTTCTGATTTCCTCTTACAGCTCTTAGTCCGTCTTTTTTAGGCACTTCAATATCAAAGTTTGTATAAAAAGTTCCTCGAGTTCTTAAGTCTAAATTCGCTTTTGTACTTGCAGGAATTGTGACATCTATTTCACCAGTATTTGATGATATCGTAATTGGTGAACCTTGATTAACTTTAGAAAAGATAATATTTACTAACGCCGTGTTTGCATTCACAGTAATTGGTCCTGTTACGTCTTTCATTATAATTTCTCCGACGTTTGTCGCTGCTTCTACTTCGGAAGTAAAACCTGTAACTTCAACAGCTCCTAAATTTGGTGTTGTAAATATAATATTGACATCTTTTGGCAACGACATTGAAAAGCCACTACGTTTAATATGTGATCTTAAATCAACTATATTTAAAATATCTCCTTTCTTTTCGATAGAGAATCCCATACCGTCGGTATTATCGTCTCCGCCTGCATAAATTGCTTTTAAACCTTTTGTTTTTTCCTCAAGAGATTTCATGTTTTCATCACTAGCGTATTGATAATTTTTCTCTGTAATGATCAATTCTCCTGATTTTCCGGCATTGATTTTAACTCTTGTATCGGTGTCTATTTTAACCGTTTTAACTCCTTGTAATTTATAGTTAAATGTTTTTGTTTGTCCGTATACAACGGACGCTAATAATACTACTGCTACTGTGATTAATTTTCTCATAATTTTATTAAATTAAAGTTGGCATGTTATAGGCTAACTCTTGTTTGACATAATCTGGCGTTTCTTCATGATCTAACAATTTTTTCATAGGAATGAGCGCTCTTTTTTCCTGAATTTCTGCTAAAACTTGAATCAACTCTATTTGTACCGATGGTTCGGTATCGGTTTCTAATGCTTTTAATAATGCATTTCTAACTTTTTCTAAACTTGAAAATTTTGTTAAGGCTTCTACCGCTGCTAAACGAACATTAATATTCTTATCTACAAACATTTTATTGATGAGTGCATCGATAATTCTTGTATCATCTACAGAATATGTTGTTGTTTTCGATATTGCCAAAATACGTTTGCTTGCCGATTGATTTTCTAATAATGCAAATAAGGCTTGTTGTTCTTTATTTGAGTTTATTTCTGGTTCATTATTCGACATTTTACCTAAGAAATAACCACTAATTAGTATCACAACACTTGCAGCTACTCGTAAATAACTTTTCCATTCTTGCTTCGTTTCTAATTTTACTACTTTACTTTTTTCTTTTTCTAGTTTGATTTCCTCTTGTAAAGCAGTCTCAAAACGTTCTTTTATAGCTATGCTTGGTTGTTCTTCTTTTACTTCATCTAAAACTTCTATAAGCAGTTGTGTATTTTTTAATTCTAACTGACATGCGTCGCACGATTCAATATGTTCTTCAATTAAATTTCTTTCTGTATCAGAAACTTCGTGCATCACATATGCCATTAATTTATCTTGTATTTCTTTACACTTCATCATGCCTTAGTTTTTGTTACCTATTACGTTTACTGATCGAAAATAAATGTCTTTTAATTTCTTTAATGCTCGGTGTGTTTTCACTTTTACAGCATTTTCTGAACTTCCTACAATAGTTGCAATTTGCTCATATTGCATTTCTTGAAGTTTATGCATCACAATAAGCTCCCTATCTTTATCATTTAGTTTCAATAATGATCGCTGTAGATATTCTAAATCTTCTTTATTAGATTCTACAAATAGTTTTCCTTCAGAACTTAATATATCATCTTCAATCACATTTGTTCTTTCCTTTTTTTGCTTTTGATAATGACTTGAAAATATATTTCTAGCCACAGTATATACCCAAGAAGCAAAATTGCCATTGTTATAAGAGCTTCTATATTTTAATACTTTAATAAAAACTTCTTGTGTTAAATCTTCACTTACCATTTTGTTGTGTGTCATTTTCTGAAAGAAATTATAGATTCGAACATGATACCTGTCGAATAAAACAGATAGCTTATTTAGCTCTCCGTTGGCTACTGCCTTCATTAATTGTTCATCAGTTAAATGCTTCAACTTGTTTGGTAGTTTTGATTAGTTTCTATTATTAATACCTCCGTTTTTTTTAAAGGTTACATTTTACTTTAAATTTTTTAAAATAAAAACACAAGTTACTCAGATAATAATTTTCATTCAAAAAACAAGAACAAGACTATATCACATTTCAAATAATGTCGTTTATACTCTTAACGTTTCTTTTCTATTGAATTAACTTTTCGTTCTCTTTTTAATAATGTTGAAAAAATAGATTTGCAAACACTATTAACCTAATATTATTCTATTATGAAATTAATTTCCCCTTTTAAAGGTCTTATCTATTTACTATCATTATCCCTACTTCTGAGTTGTAATGATGATGAAATTATTACTCAAGAAAAAGAAAATACCATATTTGAACCTTTAAAAATTAGTGGTTCAATGATGGTCGACACTAATTTTTATGACAACCAAGGTCCACACGAACATAACTATACCTCAAGAAGGATTACTGGATTTACTGAGGGATTTGAATCGAAGTCTAAGTTTTTTTACAATACAACAACTATAGATTTGAATCAGTCTGGAAACTGGAGTTTTAGTGATGCAAAAATTGGAACTGGTTCTAGAGATAGAAAATTTGGATCTAGAGCAGCAAGATTAAGAGAAACTGGTTACATTTTAATGGCCTTTAACATGGAAGACGGTGTCAAAACAATACGTATTCGTCATGCTAAATATGGAAATGATGATAATTCTTCTTGGCAATTAGTAGCTTCTTATGATAATGGAGATTCTTGGATCTCAGTTGGAGAAACGATAAATACCACTTCTACTACACTTAACACAGTTTCTTTTGAAGTTAATGAAAATAGAAATGTACGCTATGGTGTCTCAAAAGTTTCTGGTGGTTCTAATCGTATTAACATTGATAATTTCGAAATTGTCACCGACGCTAATGGAGGCGGAGATAATGGAGGTGACAATGCTGGAAGAGATAGTAACTTAACGTTTGGAAATCCTTCTGATGCTAACACAACAAGCCCTAATAATTATTTCCTTGTTAAACCAGAATTTACACTTTCGTATAATAATGAAAATGGAACTCCAAATTGGGTTAGTTGGCATTTAAACGCAGACTGGCTAGGTAGTAGAGGACGTTGTAATTGCTTTCAACAAGATAATTCGTTACCAAGCAATTTTAAAAGAATTGGAGATAATGAATATAGGAGTTCTGGATTTCATAGAGGGCATATTTGTCCATCTGCTGATCGAACAGTAACTGGACAAGAAAACGCAAATACATTTTTTATGACTAACATGGCTCCTCAAGCTCCTAGAAACAATACTAGACCTTGGGTCGGATTAGAAAGACATTTACGTTCTTTAGTGAACAGCGGAAATGAAATACATATTATTGCTGGTGTTATTGGCACAGGTGGTTCTGGAAGTAGAGGATATCGTGAGAAACTTAGTAACGGAAGAATTAATGTTCCTGGTTCTTTCTGGAAAGTAGCTTTAATTTTACCAAATGGAACTAACGATATTAATAGAGTAACTACAAATACAAAAATAATAGCCGTTAATATTCCTAATAATCAAAATGTATCGTCTAACTGGAGACAATACCTGACTTCTGTAGATGCTATTGAAAATCTTACTGGATATGATTTCTTTGAAAATATACCTGATGCAATTGAAAACATTATCGAATCAAACATTAGTTCTAGATCTAGTATATAATTGAATAAAAAAGCTCGCTTTTCAAGCGAGCTTTTGTTTTATTTTTTTTCAAGTTCGAGAACTTGTTTTATCATTTTATCATCTAAATGATTGAGTCGATACCAACCTTCATCATTAAATAATTCTCTAGCTATGTTTATTTTTAAAAGTTTTCTAAGCTTTTCTTTAGTTTTAGCTGATGTTCGAACATCTTTGATTTGAGTAAAGAAACGATCCGATATTTTCTGATCTTTATCAAAATCATCTACAAACTCCTCGAATGATAATTTATTTAAGGCTTCTCTATTGTTATCAACATAATTAAATGCAAAATCATTCATCGGTCCGAAAAATATAGCTGGTAAATAAGCTGTAGTATCTATTGGAACAAATACGTCTGGCACAATACCTCCCCCACCATAAACAACTTTTCCTTTAGGCGTTTTATATTGTAAACTATCGACTAGTTTAATACTGTCTTTATTAAATAATTCTCCGTTTCTATAACGACTTTCTACTTCTTCATCGTAAGTTAACTCTAAAGAATTTACCCCCTTAAACTGATCTTGAATTTTCTTTCCTTTGGATCTGTATGGCTTTTGTATTGATCTACCTGTAGGTGTATAATAACGAGCTGTTGTTAAACGTACAGCAGATCCATCACCTAAATCCATTTCTTCTTGTACCAAACCTTTACCAAAAGATCTTCTTCCGATAATTGTTCCTTTATCGTTGTCTTGCAATGCTCCTGCAACAATTTCAGATGCTGAAGCTGAATTTTCATCAATCAATACATATAATCCTCCATCTTCAAAATCACCATCTTCAGTAGCAAAAGATTCAACCACTTCTCCGCCATTATTTTTCGTAAACACGATAAGCTTGTCATCTTCTAAAAATTCATCTACAATTTTATTTGCAATATGAATAAAACCACCTCCATTACCTCGTAAATCTAGCACTAAGTCTGTCATTCCTTTCGATAACAGATTATCTAATGAAGTTTTGAATTCTCTATATGTGTTTTGAGCAAATCGATCTAACTTAATATAACCTATACTGTCGTTTAACATATACGCTACGTCAACACTTTTGATATTAATTTTCCCTCTTCCGATAGAAATATTAAATAAGCTATCATTAGACTTGCGATATACTTGTAAATTAACTTGTGAATTTGGTGCTCCTTTTAATTTTTTTAAAATTTGCCCATTTCGTAATCGTTTACCATACAACGTATCTTCATCTGCCATTAAGATTCTATCTCCAGCTAAAATTCCTTTTTTAATACTAGGACCACCTTCCATAGGATGAATAACGGTAATTGAATCGTTAATTAATCGGAACTGTACTCCAATACCAACGAAATTACCTTGCATGTTTTCGGTAATGGCTTGTAAATTCTCTTTTGGAATATAAACGGAATGTGGATCTAATTTAGATAACATTTCTGCTATTGCTCCATCTAACAATTGATCTGTATCCACTTTATCTACATAATCTCGTTGAATAAAGTTTATTAGACGTTTTACTTTTTGCTCATTTGCAGATACTTTATTGAATCTTGCATTATTTCCGCTAAAAAAATAACCAACTAAAATTCCGAAGGCAGTTGCTATAGCGAAAAATATAGGTAAGTAATTTTTATTCATTCGGTAAGTAAATCAATTCTACTCCAGCTTTTTCTAAAAATTTTAATCCAGAAATATCTTTATATTTATTAGAATATACCACTCTTGTGATTCCTGATTGATGGATTAATTTACTACATTCTCGACAAGGAGATAAAGTGACATATAACGTAGCTCCGTTACAAGATTGTGTAGAACCCGCTACTTTTAATATTGCATTTGCTTCTGCATGTAATACCGACCATTTTGTTTTTCCGTCTTCGTCTTCACAAACATTTTCAAAACCTGTAGGAGTTCCGTTATATCCGTCAGAAATAATCATACGATCTTTTACAATAATCGCACCTACTTTTTTACGTTGACAATAGGAAAGCTGTGCCCATTCTTCAGCTATTTTCAAATAGGCTTTAGCATACTTTAATTCTTTTTTTGTTAAAGTCATAGGAAAGCTAAAATACGGAGAAAATTAAGTTTTCAACGTTAATTTTTACCAAAAAGCACGATCAACCATCATTTGTAATGCAAAACCAATTACGATAGATGATGCTACTAAAATCCAGTCTCTTCTATTTACTCCAAAAACAGATTGAACTAATCCTCCAACAAGTAATATTAAAGCAACAATAATTACTTGAGCAGCTTCTACTCCTAAAGCAAATTCTAATAATGGGACTAATTTATCTTCTCCTCTACTTACCATCATTTTGAAGTAGTTAGAAAAACCTAATCCGTGTACTAATCCGAAAAATAAAGCAAAAAATAAATTCTGATTTTCTTTTCCTACAGATGCTTTTCTAGCGGTAAGCACATTCATTAATCCAGTAATGAATATAGTAAGCGGAATTAAAAATTCAACTAAATCTGCTCGAACATTTATAACTCCAAAAGCAGACAATGCTAAAGTTATTGAATGCCCAATGGTGAATAAAGTTACTAACCATAATACTTTTTTCCACTGTTTAAATTGATATACAACAGCTAAAACTATTAAAAAAAGGATATGATCGTATGCTTTTATATCTAACACATGAAATAATCCTAATTTAAAGTACTCGATAAATTCGTTCATTGCAGGGATTTAAATTTTTATTTGTCGATCGATTTGTTGATCCAAAGATATAAATGTTTCTGTTCTTGAGACTCCTTTTATAGATTGAATATCTTTATTTAACAAATGCATTAAATCTTGATTATTCTTACACATAATCTTGATAAAAACAGCATAGTTACCTGTTGTATAATGACTTTCTACTACTTCAGGAATATCCTTTAATCGTTTTATTGCTGAAGAATATAAGCTCGCAGACTCTAAAAAAATTCCAACAAAAGCGGTTGTAGTGTATCCTAAAGCTTCTGGGTTTAAAACCATTTTATACCCATCAATCAGATTAGATTCATCTAATTTACGTAGTCTTTGATGGATAGCTGCTCCAGAAATTCCAACTTCTCTTGCTATACTTAAAATAGGGGTTCGTGCGTCTTTTACTAACCGTTTGATGATAATTTTATCGATACCATCAATTTTTAATTTTTTCGACATAAAACAAAAGTAAGGAAAAGTTTAAAGGTTATGAATATCAAAGTATAATTTAAAAAACTATTATATTAATGATTAAATTTGCACTGATGTTTGCTTTAGTTGATTGTAATAATTTTTATGCTTCTTGTGAGCGAGTTTTTAATCCGAACTTGCAAAACAAACCTGTAGCTATTTTAAGTAATAACGATGGGTGTGTAATTTCTAGAAGTGATGAAGCTAAAGTAATCGGTTTACCAATGGGAGCTCCTATTTTTAAATGGGAAAACTATTGTAAACAACACAACATTAAAGTAATTTCTTCCAATTATCCGTTATACGGAGATATGAGTGATCGAGTGATGAAAATTCTAGCTCAATTTACTCCAGATGTTGAAATTTATTCTATTGATGAAGCTTTTCTTCAATTTAAAGGTTTCGAAAATTATGATTTAGATGACTACGGAAATCAAATTCGAAATCGCATTTTGCAGTGGACTGGAATTCCGACTTGTGTTGGTATAGCTCCAACAAAAGCTCTAAGTAAAGTCGCTAATAAAATTGCTCGAAAATTCCTTAAAGAAACCGGAGGTGTTTATGTTATTGATTCTGAAGAAAAAAGAATCAAAGCTTTAAAATGGATGCCTCTTGAAAAAGTTTGGGGAATTGGTCGCGGACTCCAGAAGAAATTAAAAGCCGCTGGTTGTGTAAAAGCTTATGACTTTACACAATTGGATAGTGAAATGGTTCGCAAAAAATATTCTATTGTGGTTTGGAGATTACAGCAAGATCTATTGGGAAAACCAACAATGGAATTAGACGAAGAAAAAGATAAAAAAGCAATTGCAACAACACGTAGTTTTGAATATACCTATTCTGATATTGAAAACATTAAAGAACGTGTATCTACATTTGCAACAAATTGTGCAGAAAAATTAAGAAAGCAAAAACACAGTTGTCATATGATTGTCGTTTTACTTCGTAGCGACCGTCATAAAGAACACTTAGAACAACATCGAGTAAGTAAAACGGTAATTCTTCCAAATCCAACAAACTCATCGCTAATTATTAGTAAATGTGCTGTTGAAGCTGTTAAAACAATATTTAAACCAGGTATAAAATATAAACGAGCTGGTGTAATTGTTACAGGTTTGGTTCCAGAAGATAACTTTCAACTCGATTTATTCACCAAAGAAGATCCTAAACATAAACCTCTTATGAATGCTATTGATCTTATTAACCAAAAATATAAGTCAAATAGTGTTAAATTAGCTAACCAAGATCTGCAAAGAACTTGGAAAATGCGTCAAGAAAGATTAACTCCTAAATACACAACAAACATTAACGATATAATAGTTGTAAAATGAGTGTAACATTAACATTCTTTAGTCCGAAAAGCACAGATAGTGAAGGTGCTATTTTTTTTGATACTGGAATTTCTGCTGGATTTCCTTCTCCTGCTGATGACTTTAAGGAATCGCGAATTTCTTTAGATGAAGAATTAATTCGTAATAAAGAAGCTACTTTTTTTGCTCGTGTTAGCGGACAATCGATGATTGGTGCTGGTTTAGATGATAACGATTTATTGGTTATCGATCGAAGTATTCCTCCAACAAATAATAAAATCGCCGTTTGTTTTTTAGACGGTGAATTTACTGTAAAAAGACTTCGTGTAGACGGTAACGAAGTTTGGTTACAACCTGAAAATCCAGATTATCCAATTATTAAAATCACCGAAGAAAATAACTTCGTGATTTGGGGAATTGTAACAAATGTGATTAAGCGTGTTTAGTTTTTAAAATCTTCATAACTGACTCTCAAATAATTCCAATAACTGTTAAAATCCCGAAACATTCCTATCTGACTCTCTCTTAAAGCAATTATTCCAAAATATTGAGGATCGAATTTGTCTGTGTAATTATAACTAGAGTAAACATGGTGCAACCTGTAAGGAGATTTTAAGTCTTTTAAAACTTGATTAAAAATCTGGTAATACTCAGTACTATCTAGTTTTCCAAAATATCTTCTCTCTTTAGTAATATCATCTAATGAAATAAAACTTTTAAATTCATAAGTTTTATTATTACAATCAAACGAAATTAAAACGTGACTTGGTAAAAGAGGATCTACAGATGATTCAGGATGAGACTTTATTTCATATTTAAAGTTTGAAAATTTTAATTCCGGTAATACTTCAGCAGTAAGTTTATGAATTTCTTCTAAATAAATTTTAGGGTTATCCGAAAACTTAGCTAAATCAAAAAACCGAGCTTTTTCACAAAAATCGATAAATTGATAAGGAGTTTTCACTTTATTACTATCAATATAATTTTTTAAGCTTTTATTTTTCTCTTCTGTAATTATATTATATTCAATTAATTTTTTTTCTATAACTATTCAATTTATTAGGAGCTAAAGTTTCATCATAAAATACCTGAGCAACCAAATCTGGCAAAAGCTCTAAAATATCAACGTAGTCATCTCTTTCCACTCTTTCTTTCTGAAAATAAAACTGTTCATTAGAAATCAATCCAATATTTTTTAATTTTTCCAGATAATTAAAAAGTTTTTTTCTTACTAATAATTGTTCTTCTTCTGTGTTTTTATAACTATCAAAATCTATATTAACATCTAAAACTCCTTGCTTATAACCAGTAAACTCTTTAAATTTTAATTGATATAATGCTAAAATATATTTTGCATTAGATTCAATTTCTATTTCAGAAACAATTTTCTTAATCTGATTTTTCTGATTTGATTTGATGAGATCATTACTTATTAAGCTTTCTATTTTCTCATCTTTAGATTGAGCATTTAAAGAGGTAAAAATTAATAATATTAGAATAGCGATAACTTTAATTTTCATCCAGACACAATTTGTTATTACAAACTTAACCAATAACATTGTAATTTCTATCTGCTAACTCTTTGTTATTTTTGTACTGATGAATTTTCCAAAGAAACTAGAACAAAAACTCATTCAAAGAACAACTTCTAACACCTTAAGAAGTTTAAAATCTGATACCAATCGTATTGATTTTTATTCTAATGATTATTTAGGTTTAGCGCAATCTGAATCTGTTTTCGATCAAACACATCAGCTGTTATTAGATAAAAACATCAAAATCAATGGAGCTACAGGTTCTCGTTTAATTTCTGGAAATCATCAGTTATATCAAGAAACTGAAAACTATATTGCTCAATTTCATAATTCACCAAAAGCATTGCTTTTTAATTCTGGTTACGATGCTAACGTCGGATTCTTTTCTTGTGTTCCTCAACGTGGTGATGTGATTTTATATGATGAATATATCCATGCATCTATTCGAGACGGAATTCAACTTTCGAATGCAAAAAGCTACAAATTCAAGCATAATGATTTAGAAAACCTAGATGAGATGCTGAAACGAGTTCAGCATGACACCATTTACATTGTTACAGAATCAGTATTTTCTATGGATGGTGACACACCAAATCTTAACGGATTAGTTACTGTTGCTAAAAAACATAATGCATATTTGGTTGTTGATGAAGCTCATGCTTTGGGTGTTTTCGGAGAAAAAGGTGAAGGTTTAGTTCAGCAATTACAATTGGAAAATGAAGTTTTTGCTAGAATTATAACTTACGGAAAAGCTTTAGGTTGTCATGGAGCAACAATCTTAGGAAGTGAAAAATTATACAGTTATTTGATTAACTTTTCTAGAAGTTTTATCTACACCACAGGTTTGTCACCTCATGCATTAGCCACAATTCAAGTTGCTTACCTGCATTTAAAATCTGAAATCATTCAGCAACTAGAAGAAAATATCAATTTCTTTAAAAGTGAAGTAATACGATTACAATTAGATAATTCTTTTATTGAAAGTAATTCTGCTATTCACTGCTCTGTAATTTCTGGAATAGAAAAAACAAAAGCCATTGCACTACAATTACAAGAAAACGGATTCAATATAAAACCAATTCTTTCTCCAACAGTTCCTGAAGGTCAAGAACGATTACGTTTTTGTTTGCATAGTTTTAATTCTAAAAAAGACATTACAACTATTCTAGAACAACTTGCTACCTTTGTTTAAAATAGAAAAATGAGAGACGATTATACAATTTTAGCTGTTTTTGAATATTCCACTGAAGCTCAACTGGTGAAATCTAAGTTAGATTCTGAAAACATTAGAACCATGTTAATGGATGAAACTACAATAGACTCAGATCCATTGATTAGTCAAGCTATTGGTGGTGTAAAACTTTTAGTTTTTAATCAAGATTTAAAAAAAGCTTCTGAAATTTATAACGACATCAGAACTTATGAAACTGACAATAAAGGTAATGCCATTCATTGTCCGAATTGTAATTCTACAAGGATTTTAGTAGCCGATGTACAGCGAAAGAATTTCTTTTACATGCTTTTCCTATTTTTTGAACCACGAAAATTAATTTGTAACGATTGTAAAACAATCTTTAAATGAAAAAAAGTATAAGAAATATTATTTTACATACTTTACCATGGTTCATTACTTTTATTGAAAATTGAGAACGTCTCCCTGAATTTATTTCAGGGTCCCATCATAATGAAACAAAGCTTTGTTTACATACTTACAAATACATATAGAACAACTTTTTATATTGGAGTTACTTCAAATTTAGAAAAGCGAATTCTAGAGCACAAACAAGGAATTGGTTCTGCTTTTACTAAAAAGTATAATTTATCAGATTTAATTTACTTTGAAAAATTTTCAGACATTCACCAAGCTATTTCAAGAGAAAAACAACTAAAGAATTGGCGTAAAGAATGGAAAATAAACTTGATTAAAAAAGTAAATCCAGTTTTAAAAACATTAGATGTTTGATGTGATGCTGAACTAAATTCAGCATGACGATACTACTGATTTTTATTTGAAACTTACTACTTTTGTTTTATGATGAAACGACAAAAATATTTTATCACCGGTATTTCTACAGAGGTAGGAAAAACTGTTGCTTCAGCAATTATTACAGAAGCTTTAGAAGCTGATTATTGGAAACCAATCCAATCTGGCGATTTAGATTATTCAGATACACATAAAGTAGAAAAGTTAGTAACAAACAAAAAGTCTGTTTTTCATCCAAATAGCTATGCGTTAAAAACACCAATGAGTCCGCATGCTTCTGCTGAAATTGATGGAATTACGATTGACATCAATCAAATTAAAGCTCCAGAAACTCAAAATAATTTAGTTATCGAAGGTGCTGGTGGACTTTTAGTTCCTTTAAACGACGCCCATACTATTTTAGATTTAATTCAACCTGATTATAAAGTTATTGTAGTTTCTCGTCATTATTTAGGAAGTATTAATCACACCTTACTAACTTTAAATTTACTGAAAGAAAAAGGGTTTGATATTTCTTTAATTTTTAGTGGAGATGAGCATCCAACCACAGAAAGTATCATAAAAAAAATGAGTGGAGTTCCTGTAATTGGAAGAATTGAAGAAGAGCCTTACATCGATCAGAATGTAATTCGAGAGTACGCTGAACTGTTTAAAGATAAGTTGTAATAATCTAATTTTATTAGAATATCTGAAGCTTACTTTTTTGATGTGATACTGAAACAAGTTCAGTATAACGGTACTCTCTAGATTTTATTAAAACAATTATTTTTGTTTTGAAACTTATAAATCGTCACCCTGAATTTATTTCAGGGTCTCATTAATGATGAAACAAAGCTTTGTTTACATACTTACAAATACATATAGAACGACTTTTTATATTGGAGTTACCTCCAATTTAGAAAAACGAATTCTAGAACATAAACAAGGAGTTGGTTCTGCTTTTACTAAAAAGTATAATTTATCAGATTTAATTTACTTTGAAAAGTTTTCAGACATTCACCAAGCCATTTCAAGAGAAAAACAACTAAAGAATTGGCATAAGGAATGGAAAATAAACTTGATTAAAAAAGTAAATCCAACTTTAAAAACACTAGAATATTAATTTTGATGCGATGCTGAAACAAGTTCAGCATGACGGCAATCTCTAGATCTTATTAAAACAACTATTTTTGCTAAAAATTAGTAAACGTCACCCTGAATTTATTTCAGGGTCTCATTAATGATGAATTAAGTTCAGCATAACGTTAATTAATAGAACGAAACCATGACACTACAAGAACGCGATAAAAAACACATTTGGCATCCTTTAAAACAACACCAAACACACCCGAATAGTTTAGGAATTGTAAAAGCTAAAGGATGTATCCTTACAGATGAACATGGTAACGAATATATCGATGCTATTTCCTCTTGGTACACATGTATGTTTGGTCATTGTAACGATTTTATCACCAATCGTGTTTATCAGCAAATGCAGCAATTGGATCAAATCATGTTTAGTGACTTTACACATCCTGCTGCTGTAGAACTTTCAGAAAAACTAATTCAAATTCTTCCTGAAAATCAAGCTAAAATTTTCTTTAACGATAATGGTTCAACAGCTGTAGAATCGGCTATAAAAATGGCTTTACAGTATTATTTCAATATTGGAGACAAACGCACAACTTTTATTGCTTTTGAAAATGGTTTTCACGGAGATACTTTCGGAGCCATGTCTACATCTGGACTTTCAGTTTATAACGGACCTTTTGAAGATTTTCTAATAAATATTCATAGAATTCCAGTACCAAATGGAGAGAATCACACTGAAATCTTAGAACAGTTATCTGAAATTATTGCCAATAATAAAATAGCAGCTTTTGTTTACGAACCTATTGTGCAAGGAGCTGCCGGAATGAAAATTCACAATATTGAAGGATTAAATCAAATTATTGAATATTGTAGAAACAATGATGTTTTAACTATTGCAGATGAAGTAATGACTGGTTTTGGTAAAACAGGAAAAAACTTTGCTTCAGATCATGTATCTACGAAACCAGATATTATTTGTTTAAGTAAAGCTTTAACTGGTGGATTAGTTCCGATGGCAATTACTTCTTGTACTCAGAAAATCTACGATGCTTTTTTAAGTAACGATATTGCAAAAGGCTATTTCCATTGTCATACCTATTCCGCGAATCCGATCGGTTGTGCGGCTGCAATTGCAAGTATAGATTTATTAACTTCTGAAGAGATTCAAGATAATATTCAGCGAATTAGCACATCACATATTGCCTTTAGTGAAAAAATCAAAACACACGCTAAAGTAAAATCAACCCGATCTATTGGAGTCATTTTCGCTTTAGATTTAGACACAAACATGGAACGTTATGGAACTTTAAGAGACTTATTATTATCTTCTTTTATGAAAGAAGGTGTGTTTTTAAGACCTTTAGGAAACACCATTTACATTCAAGTTCCGTATGTAATTACAGATGAACAATTAGAAAAAATATATGTTACTATAGAAAAGGTTCTAGATACTCTCTAGAATCTTTTCTTTCTCTAATAAATTAATTTGTTCCCCTGTTTCTTTAATCAGTACATATAATTCTTCGTACACCCATTTTCCATCAACTCGAATTCCTTTTACAACAAGGTTTCCTTCTCCTTTATCTCCAGCAATTTCTATCAAGAAATCAACCTCTCCTCCGTCATCTTTGATTGAAATATTTCCGTTAGGAAATCCTTCAGAATCGATATCTTCTCCTAATAATTCGACAACTCTTTCATTTTGTTTGGCCAATTCGATAACTTCATCAAGAGGTGAAGCATCTACAAACTCGTTTACAAATCCGAAAATAGCAGCTCCCAAACCGAAAACAAATACTAAAATTAGGATTAAACATCCAGAGCAACAACCAACAGGCAAAGCCCAAGGCCAATTTCTACCAAACCAACTTTTTTGAGGTCTTTCGTTCATACTGTTTTTTCAATAAGACTATTTCTAGCTTTACTTGTTACAACGATTTGTAAAGATTTTCATTTTTAGCTTTCTTGTTAAAAACTGAAACAGTTCTATTTCTTTATCTTTTTAACCTTAATTTTGCTGAAATTTTTTTGTATTGAAACCTATATCAATTTCAGCATTTGCATCAATTTCTCCTTTAGGAAAAACTTCGGAAGAAGTATGGAATAGTTATTTAGATACTAATCATAGAATGACTAAAACCACCTTTAAAAACTTTACAGAATGGGTGGCAAGGATTGCAGATGAAGATTTAGAAGCTATATCGGCATTAAGAAAAGCTGACAATAAATATAAAAACCTAGATAACACTGTTTTATTTGCTATTTATGCTTCACGTATAGCTACGCAAAAAGCAGGTTGGAAAACTGGTGATGATTTTGGAATTAATATTGGTTCTTCTCGAGGAGCTACAGCTTTATTTGAAAAATACCATGAAGAGTTTTTACAAACAGGAACTTCATCAACATTAAGCTCGCCAACAACAACACTTGGTAATATTTCTTCTTGGATCGCACACGACTTAAAAAGTAACGGACCAGAAATATCTCATTCTATTACTTGCTCTACAGCCTTACACTCTTTACTTAATGGTGTAGCTTGGTTACAAGCAGGTTTATGCGATAAATTTTTAGTTGGTGGAAGTGAAGCTCCGTTAACTGAATTTACCGTAGCACAAATGAAAGCTTTAAAAGTATATTCTAAAGAAACTGAAGGTTATCCTTGTAAAGCTTTTGACTTAGAAAAAACAAAAAATACGATGGTTTTAGGCGAAGGTGCTGCCGCTGTATGTTTAGAAAATGAAATAACTGAAAATACTATAGCAAAAATTAAAGGTATCGGTTACGCTACTGAAGTTTTAAAACATAATACATCTGTTACTGCTGATGCTGAATGTTTTCAAAAATCGATGAAAATGGCTTGTAAAAACATCGATTTAGATGAAGTAGATGCCATCGTAATGCATGCTCCTGGAACTATAAAAGGAGATTCTTCAGAAATTAATGCAGTTAAAAAAGTATTTGGAAATCATCAACCTTTTTTAACTACCAATAAATGGAAATTAGGACATACTTTTGGTGCATCTGGGCTTCTAAATTTTGAGTTAGGTTTACTCATGTTGACTCATCAAAAACTAATCGAAGTTCCTTTTGCTCAACCACAAAAGAAGCCTAAACAAATAAAAAAAATAATAGTAAATGCTGTTGGTTTTGGAGGTAATGCTGTTTCAGTTTTAATTTCAAAATAGTATAATAATACAATTAGTTTTCCTACTTTTGATAACGCAAACAATGACGACTATATGAGTGAGACTAGACATAACTGGACTAAAGAAGAAATTTTAGCGATTTATAATAAACCAATGATGGAGCTGTTATATGATGCAGCTACAATACACCGTAAACATCACGATCCAAATACAGTACAGGTATCTACGTTACTTTCTATAAAGACAGGAGGATGCCCAGAAGACTGTGGATATTGTCCACAAGCAGCAAGATATCATACAGATGTAGAAGGAAACGACTTAATGAGTGTAAGTCATGTAAAAGCACAAGCACTACGTGCTAAAGCATCTGGAAGTTCGAGAGTTTGTATGGGTGCAGCTTGGAGAAATGTGAAAGACGGACCAGAATTTGATCAAGTATTAGAAATGGTTCGAACTATTAATAAGCTAGATATGGAGGTTTGTTGTACATTAGGTATGATTACTGAAAATCAAGCACACCGTTTAGCTGAAGCTGGTTTATATGCTTATAACCACAATTTAGATTCATCTGAAGAATACTATAAAGAAGTAATTTCAACTAGAGGATTTGAAGATCGTTTAGAAACTATCGATAACGTTCGTAAAACAAACGTAACAGTTTGTTCTGGTGGAATTATTGGAATGGGTGAAGCTATTGAAGATAGAGCAGGAATGTTAGTAGCTTTATCTACATTAAATCCACAACCAGAATCTGTACCAATTAACGCTTTAGTAGCTGTTGATGGAACTCCATTAGAAGATCAAAAACCTGTTTCAATTTGGGAAATGGTACGCATGGTTGCTACAACACGTATTGTAATGCCAGAAACTCAAGTTCGTTTATCTGCCGGTAGAACACAAATGAGTCAAGAAGGACAAACAATGTGTTTCTTCGCTGGAGCGAATTCAATTTTTGCTGGAGACAAGTTATTAACTACTCCAAATCCAGATGTAAACGAGGACATGAAGTTATTCGAGTTACTTGGATTAAACCCTCAAAAGCCATTTATCAAGAAAATGCAACCTAAAACTGTTGAGGCTGAAGACTCTCAATATAATGATTTAGGAGAAAAACCAAAATGGACTAGACCAGGTCATAAGATTGAAAGAAATGAAATTAAAAAACAAGAAGCTAAGCAAGTAAAAGCATAAAATAGATATTACAAATAGGATAATTTATTTTAACAATTACTTTTAAAAAAGGTTTCGTAACGTTTTCTTAACTTTGCTGTTATCAAAATTTGACTAATGGGATTACAATTGGAACAAATAGATAGGGTCGAAACGATTACTAAAGAAGACTTTATCAAAAATTATTTCAAGCCTCAAAAACCTGTTGTTATTGAGCGTTTTATTGAAGATTGGCCAGCATATTCTAAGTGGTCTTTAGAATACATGAAAGAAGTTGCTGGAGACAAAACTGTTCCTTTATACGATGATAGACCTGTAGATTATAAAGATGGTTTTAACGAACCACACGCTACAATGAAGATGAGTGAGTATGTTGATTTACTGAAGCGTGAACCTACTAAGTTTAGAATATTTCTATGGAACGTTTTAAAGGAAGTGCCTGTTTTACAAAAAGATTTTTCTTTTCCTGATTTTGGTTTAAGATTAATGAAAGGCTTACCGATGTTGTTCTTTGGAGGTAGAGATTCTTATACTTTCATGCATTATGATATTGACTTAGCTAACATCTTCCATTTTCACTTCGAAGGAAAGAAAAAGTGTATTTTATTCGATCAAAAACAGAATAAGTTTTTATATAAAATACCACATTCTTTAATTACCAGAGAAGATATAGACTTTAATAATCCAGATTTTGAGAAATGGCCAGCTTTAAAACAAGCTAAAGGTCATGTTGCAGAATTAGAACATGGTAATGTATTATATATGCCTGAAGGTTATTGGCATTATATGCGCTATGTAACGCCTGGTTTTTCAATGAGCCTACGTGCAATAGCAAGAAACCCTAAAAACTTAGGAAAAGCCATTTATAACGTCTTTATCATGCGAACAATTGATAACATAATGCGACGCATTAAAGGTCAGAATTGGATCGACTGGAAAAACGAACAAGCCATTACAAGAACAAATAAGGCTAACAACATAAAATAAAAAAAGAAGGGGAAAAATCCTCTTCTTTTTTTTATGCTTTATATTTTTTATGAATTAACTTTAGTTAGGGATCATTATATAGGTATAACTAAAAATCAAATTCATGAAAGCTTGTCCACATTGTGGCTCTTCTAATCGCTCTAGAAAAAGAAGAACCGGTATCGCTAAACAATTATTTTTTTTAAAACTTTACAACTGTTCAGATTGCAGAAAAGATTATTATTGGATCGCTCCAATTAACTTTTCCTTAAAAGTTAACGTCTCTTAAGTATTTACTTAAAGAGACGAACAATATCATTACCGTTAGCAAAGATTAGTGAAAAATCTTTGGCAAATTCTTGAAGCACCTACAATTCTTGTCTGTTTTACACTTTCAAATGTCTTAAATGTAATTGTTTCAAATATTAATTTTGACAAAAATTAAACATAGTATGGAACTTACCAAAGAACAAAAATTATTTAAAGACATTATAGAAAAAGCTTGGGATGATACAGAATTTAAAAATCAATTAATCGAGAATCCTCAAAAAGCAATTGAAGAGTCTTTCGGCCAAGAAATAAAATTTAAAGCAGATAAAAAAGTAGTATTTACTGATCAAACAGATGAGGCTATTACATATATTAATATACCTGCTAAACCAAATTTTGATGACGTCGAATTAAGTGAAACTGCCTTAGAAAAAGTAGCAGGAGGAAGTTGGCCGACTTTCTTTACTGGTTTGAGTCAGATATTTAACATTGGAGATATAAATGATCATAATAGATATGATCAATCTAATTATTGGGCTTAAAACTCTGTAATGAAAAGAAGGGGAAAAGATCCTCTTCTTTTTTTATACTTCATATTATTTTATGAATTAATTTAAGTTAGGAATAATTATATAGGTATAACTAAAAATCAAATTCATGAAAGCTTGTCCACATTGTGGCTCTTCTAATCGCTCTAGAAAAAGAAGAACCGGTATCGCTAAACAATTATTTTTTTTAAAACTTTACAACTGTTCAGACTGCAGAAAAGATTATTATTGGATCGCTCCAATTAACTTTTCTTTAAAAGTAAAAACAGTTTGAATTATTTCATCCAACTATTTACTAAACGCACAACATCATTACCATTAGCAAAGATTAGTAAGATTAATAAAATAATAAAACCTACTAACTGAGCATACTCTAAGAATTTATCACCAGGTTTCTTTCCAGTAATCATTTCCCAAAGAGTAAATACAACATGACCTCCATCTAGTGCAGGGATTGGTAATAAGTTCATAAATCCTAACATGATTGATAAGAAAGCAGTAATATTCCAGAAAGTTTGTGCACTCCATTCAGATGGGAATATGCTACCAATAGAAATAAAACCTCCTAAACCTTTATAAGCACCTGTACTCGGATTAAAAATCTTCTTTAATTGTTTAACATAACCAGTTAATGTATTCCAAGATTTATTTAAACCTGCAGGAATTGCTTGACCAAAAGAATAAGTTTTAGTTTCTAAACTATAGTAACCTAACTTTTCTAAATCACGCATTGGTAATTGTGCTAAACCTACACCTAATTTACCTTCACCTGTAACTTGTACTTCGATAGGTTTAATTTCGTTTCCTCTTTTAACCTCAATCGTAGTTTTTGTTCCTTTTAATTTTGCAAATAAATCTTTTCCTTCATCAAAATATTTAATCGGAGTTCCGCCAATAGATACAATCATATCTTTAGCTTTTAAGTCCGATTTTAAATTAGGTGATTCTTTTCCAACATTAGAAATTACGAAAGGATATCTTGGTAAAATAAAACTTCCTGCATCTTTACCTCTATCTACTAAATTAGAAATAAAATCAACTGGAATTTTCTTTTCTATTTTCTCTCCGTTTCTTTCAATAACAAAACTGCTACCATTAATTAATTCGATAGGAATTTGATTGAACTTCTTAATCGTTTTTCCATCAACAGAAATAACTTTATCTCCAGTTTCCAATCCTAATTTTACAGCTAAGGCATCTTGTACCCAAACACCATCTTTTACATTGTCGTTTGGCAAATACTTTTCACCGTATACCCACATTAAACAAATGTAAATTAGAATACCTAAAATGAAATTCACGATAACTCCACCTAACATAATAATTAAACGTTGCCAAGCTGGTTTCGAACGGAATTCCCACGGTTGTGGTTCTCCTTTCATTTGCTCCGTATCCATACTTTCATCAATCATTCCAGCTATTTTCACATAACCTCCTAAAGGAATCCAACCAATACCGTAAACTGTTTCACCTATCTTCTTTTTGAAAAGTGAGAACTTGTAATCGAAAAATAAATAGAACTTTTCTACTTTGGTTTTGAATAATTTAGCAGGAACAAAATGTCCTAATTCATGTAAAACAATTAAGAGTGATAAACTTAATATGAATTGTGAGGCTTTTATAAGTATTTCCATAAATGGTTTTGTGTCTTTATCCTAAAAAATGTAACAAATGTACGCTTTTAAGTAGAGTTGTAAAAATTGCTTATTTATACTTTTATAGGTTTTAACAAAGATTTTAGGAAACCCTTTTTTTAAGCCGTATTTTTGTAGAGAAATTACAATGTGAAATGAATATAGCTTTCTTTAAAAAATCTAAATACACTTTTATTTTTTTACTTTTTTTTTCAATAGTGGCTTTACCTTGCTATTACTTTCTAGTGAAGGTTGATAAAAAGTTACCTATTTACAATCCTGCAGATGTAAATCCGAAATTGGTTGATAAATCGATTCGTATGTTCACTAAAAATCATACGGTTGCCGATTTTGAATTAACAAATCAAAATGGAGAAAAAGTTACACAAGAAGATTACAAAGGAAAGATTTATGTTGCTGATTTCTTTTTTGCTACCTGCAAAGGCATTTGCATTCCGATGGCTAATAATATGGTTGAATTACAAGAATATTTTAAAGATGATAACGATATTCTTTTTCTTTCGCATTCTGTAACTCCTAAAAAAGATTCTGTTCCCGCTTTAAAAGCCTATAGTAGACGTATGGGAATTATTGATGAAAAATGGAATGTAACTACTGGTGATAAAAAACATATTTACGAATTGGCTAGAAAAAGCTATTTCGCTGTTTTAGACGAAGGAGATGGTGGTGAACAAGATTTTATTCATACAGAAAACTTCATTCTTATTGATAAAGATCGAAGAATTCGCGGTATATATGATGGTACAAAGTTCGAAAACATGCAGCAAATTATTGATGATATTTTACTACTAAAAGAAGAGTATCAATAATTTTATTTCTTCTTCTTTTTCCCTTCTTTGTCGAAAAACTTATTTAACTCTTGTTCTGTTTTAACTACTGAAACAGCTAAACATAACACCAATAAAATCATTGGTTGCCATGTGATTTTTGGATTTATTATTGCTAATAAAAAAGCTCCAACTAAAGAAACTCCTGCATAAATTAAAAACTGTTTATTAAAGAAGTTATTAGCAAAATCCCAAATGTTTTGATTTTGCATCGTACGAGGAGTACGATAACCATAAAATGAATTGATCTTTTTTGGTGGAAAGAAATAAAAAATCAAACTAAAAAGAAATAACAATCCGTTTACAGATAGTACGTATAAAAATGGACTCATAAATTTTATTTTTTTCTTTGAGGTCGCATTAAACCTTCTTGTGCTACAGAAGCAATTAATTTTCCGTCTCTTGTATAAATATTTCCACAAGCAAATCCTCTAGCTCCATAAGAATTCGGACTTTCAATTGAGAATAATAACCAATCACTAAAATCAAAATCTCTATAAAACCACATAGAGTGATCTAAACTTGCCATTTGTGTATTTCCGAAATGAGCTTTACTTGCATTCGGATATAAACATGCAGTTAAAATATTATAATCAGAAATATACGTTAGAATTTGTTGTTTTTGCGCTAAGTTTAAATCAGAACTATCCCCTTTCAACTTAAACCAAACATCTACAACTGGTGGTAAATCTTTTTGATCGAAAGGATTTACAACTTGAACTGGTTTAAATTCTATAGGACGTTCGATACTTAAAAAAGCCTTCATTTTCTTAGGAAGAAAATCACCAAACTGATCTAACATATCTGTCCAACTCAATAAATCTTCAGGTTGTTTGATATCCTTTTTTATTGGCATTTGATGTTCGTAACCTTCTTCAATTTTATGAAACGAACACGCTAAAATAAAAATGGTTTTATCTCCTTGATGTGCTGTAACTCTTCGTGTAGAAAAACTTCCTCCATCACGAATTGTTTGTACATTGTATATAATTGGTAATTCTAAGTTTCCTGGCTCTAGAAAATAAGAATGTAAAGAATGTAAAATCTTTCTTTCAGGAACTGTTCTGTAAGCTGCGTTTAATGACTGTGCTAAAACCTGACCTCCAAATACATTTGGACTCCCAATATCCTTACTGATTCCGCTAAAATTATTATCTCCCTGATCTTCAAGCGTAAGAATATTTACTAGTTCTATAGTATTCTTCATTGAGTTGAATTTATAAGTTAAAAGTACTCTTTTTAACTCTGCTTAACAAGAGTTTTAGCTTTAAATGGATGCTTTTGCTGAAATGGTGTAGGCTGAATTTTATCTATAAAACACTTTAAAATTTTATTTGGTATACTATTTTTATGTCTGAAATAAATGGTTAAATCCTGAGGTTCTGCACCTACTGAACTTTTGATTTCACTTGCAGTTCTACCGAAATTAATTTGTTTTAACTTATGTGAAATAGCAATATTTATGTAATCGTAAAGCATACGTTGGTAAACAGCATACTTTCTATTATACTGATAAGAAATACCAACAAAGTGAGCATCTAAATTTCCTTGATTAATCATTCCTGATAAAAAACCTACCAATTTATTATTTAAAAGATATCCTTTAATAATATAATCTCTTTTTAAGTTTTCCTTCAATACAGCATAAGAAAGCAAATTGAATTCTCCTAGATTGAACCCTGCTTTAGAAGACACATTTTTATAGAGCTTTTCCATATCTTTTAAATACATATCAATATTACTTTCTGTAATATCAATCTCTTCTAAACTGGCGCTACGCTCCATTGCTTTTTTAGCCTTTACTCGAAACTTTGTTTTCATCGCAGCTAAATAGTCATTGAAATCTGACCAATCTTCATCAATTTGCATTAGCATGTTAGGTTCAACATTGAACGAGTGATAATTGTAGCCTAAAAGTTCATCACTTATAAATAAAGATTCGTGTTCGAAATCTTTAAGCATAAATCCACTTACCTTATAATCAAAATGACCTTCATCGTTTACCAGGTGCAGTACAGATTTTGCAATTTGCTTAATTACTTTTTGCTTGTCTTGTCCTTCTTTTATAAAAATTCCGTGTTCACCACTAACAAATGTATTTCCGCAGGTTAAAATTTTTAAAGGTTTTTGATCTGACAACAAGTGTAATTTTCGACCTATTTTTTTTATGAATTCAACAATACTTTGTAATTCATTTTGAACACTATCTAGATAAAAATTCACAACTTGAACTGTTGAAAAAGCGATAGGTTTATAATGATCATCGAATAAAACTACATACCAAAAATCTATATCTTCATGATATTTTGATATAGCAGATAAGTAATTCGGATTAAAATATAGATCGTTTGTACAGTTTAATTCTTTCCAAATATGTTCTGGAATATCTTCTACTGTAGGATAGTAATTGGCGTTCTGTATTTTTTTACAAATATTCAATTAAATAATTTAAAGCTATACTGTCGTATATATGTTCTGGTAATTGCAAGTTAAGCGTAAAAAAGCAAAATTATAATACTTCTTCAAGTTTTAGCTTTTCTTTTACAAAATACTACATTATGAAATATAAAAAAAGCCTGTATAAACAGACTTAAGTTTCTACTAAAGTATATGTTAACTATTATTTTTCTTTTTTATTCTTCTGATCGTAGGAGAACTTAAATAAAATAAGTAGAAACCAGATAATATTGTTGCTAGTCCTAAAACAGAAAAAATACGCAATGTCCAATTTGTAATATGATCTCTAGTTTCAAAATCCATAACATGTAACATCCATAAAAAATCAAAACGCCTCCAATTATCGTTTCTTACTGAAGTAATTTTAGCCAACTGGGGATGAACATACACCTTTGTATTCGTTGAATGTTCTAATTCAACAACATAAACTGGCAATGGTTTCTCTCTATATTCGTGATCTTTAGCAACGTTTTCTTTTGTTAGTAATGAAACTTTACGAATTGAAATCTCTTCTTTTAATCTACTTTTCACAAAAGAAGAAATTTGATCTTTAGTTAAACTATCTTTAATAGCATACACTCTATTACTTAACGTTAGAAGGTAATTTTTTGAAACAGTTTCTACTCGTAAAAGACTATCCTGATTCACTACAACTCCTTCAATATTTTTGATAGGTTCTTTTATAACTCCTAAAAGTTTACGAACTGGTTCATTGAATTTAAATGCAAAAGTGTGTTCTGATTTATCTAACAATGTTTTACCGTGAACATCTTTCATATTGTTCCAGCTAAAGTACAACCCTCCAATTGTCCAGAATAAAAATTGGATCCCTATAAAAAGACCTAAATAACGATGTGTTTTTCTAGTTCTTAAATGAAGTTTACGTGACATTAAATATAGTTTACTATTTGTATTTAAGCTTCATTATTATTAGCATAACTGCTGAAACTCCTGTAACTGTATTTGCTAGAATTATAGGCAAACTATTTAAGTAAATACCATAAATCAGCCAGCAAATAATTCCTGTTAGAAAAATAGTATACATGGTTAGTGATAATCCTTCTGTAGATTTTGTTTTCCATGTTTTATATACCTGAGGTAAAAAAGAAGCCGTAGTTAAAAATGCTGCTAAATACCCTAAAATCTCATGAAATGACATAATAATATTTCAATTTTAATCGCCAAAGATAGCTCTATAAATCTTACCAACCATCATGTTTCCGATAGGAAAATACAAACCAAAAAACATAGTCATTCCTAAACTGAAATTCCTGATATTAAAAAGTTTATCTAAAATATTATCAGGATACGCATAAGAAGTTTGTAATGCATAACCTAAAAACTCCAATACACCCATTGCTATTAATCCGTAAGCATATTGCATATGAAATGGTAAACCGCGTAAAAGCAACGATATCGGAATCATATAAAATATATAACACGTAATTACTTGCCACCAATAGGTAAACCTTGCAATTTCAACAGCTGCACCAAAATTATTCATTATGGTTCCCCAAATAAAATATACGATTGCATAGGTTAAAACTAGTTTTTTATCTACTGAAAATTGCAATTTTGCGTAAGCGATAAATTCTTTCATAAGTTTAGATTTAAGATTGAAACTGCGCCATAATTACCGTGATGGGTAAGTGATATATTAACTCCTAAAGTTTGATTATTGACTTTAACTTCTGGAATACCTAATGCTGTTTTCTCTATTTGAATAATTTTAGAATTCAGATTATATTTTTCTGCAATTCTATTTTTTAATTGACTATAAACTGTTGCTCGTTGTGTACTGAAACCACCTTCTTTTAAAGGGAAACAAAAAGTATCGACACTTGATAAATTACTTACACCTGAAATTGCAGTGGAATAGATATATTTTTTATTCGTGATAGTTTTCGAAAAATACTTTTCATCATTTATAATTACCGATCCGTTAGAAGAATCAGTAAGAGTGCATACGAGCTTTTTAGGAGCAAAGAAGCGTTCTTTATATTTTCGAACATAGATTTTGTAGACACTCTCTTTCATACTCCACAATTGCCAAACTGAAGTAAAACTACATTTACTTTCTAGTATATGTTCTTGTTCTTCAGATGTAAAAATCTTATCTAAAAAACCGTCACGTTGCCAATTACTTTGCTTTCTTGTAAAGTTGATATCTACAATATCGTTCCCAATCATTACGAAGCTAATTTGCCTTTAATAATTGCTATTGCGTTTTTTACATTTAGCATTTGCTCCATAGCATCGTTATCTATTTCGATATCGAATTCATCTTCAACATCTAAAACTACGTCCACTAAATTAGCAGAATTGATTTTTAAATCATTAATAAAATCAGTCTCTTCCGTTAAATTATCAAAAGCCACTTGGTCTTGAATATAAGGTTTAACGATTTCTTTTAATTTAGGTATTAGTTCTTCGTTTGTCATATACTTATCGGTTGTATTTTTTTAATATTACGCATCCATTTACGTCACCAAAACCAAAACTTGCTTTGGCCATAATATTAATTTTTGTATCTATTTTTTCTTTCGGAATTTGTGCTTGATCTATCTCTGCTAAAATATCTGGATGAATATCTTCACAATTTATCGATGGAAATATAAAATCGTGATGTAACTGAAGAACAGCAGAAATACTTTCGATACTTCCTGCAGCGGCTAAACAATGACCAATCATTGATTTTAATGAATTGATATAAGGAAAATTCGCCCCTTTTCTTCCTAATGCTTCTGACCAATTTTGAATTTCAAAAGCATCTTTTGATGTAGCCGTTAAATGTCCATTAATCACATCAATTTCATCCGCAGTAATTCCTGAATTTCGAATTGCGTCTGTAATACATCGTTGTACAGCTATTCCATTAGGCGCAGTCATTGTTCCTCCATTTCTTTGTCCGCCAGAATTCACAGCTCCACCTAAAACTTCTCCATAAATAGTTGCTCCTCTTCCTAACGCACTTTCTAAAGATTCTAACACCAAAGCTCCGGCTCCAGCTCCTGGGACAAAACCAGATGCTGTTGCACTCATTGGACGAGATCCTTCTTTTGGATTCTCATTGTGTTTATATGTCATTACACGCATAGCATCGAAACCACCCCAAACATAAGGTCCGCCATCACTACAACTCCCAACTAACATTCGATTTGCTTTGCCTAAAGCAATTCTATCGTAACCCATTAATATCGCTTCCGTTCCAGTTGTACAAGCAGAAGAATTTGTAGTTACTTGATTTCCTAAACCTAGCTTACCGCCTAAATATGCGCTAATTCCGCTAGCCATAGTTTGTATAACTGTTGTGCTACCTAAGCGTTTTACTTTATTGTCATCAACTTTATAAATAGCTTCACGAAATTTTTCAACTCCAGAAGTTCCTGTTCCAAAAACAATTCCTGTATCAAAGTCTAAATCACTTTCTTTATCAACTATAAAGCCCGCATCTTTCCAAGCATCTATTCCAGCAATACAACCATATAAAATTCCGGAACTATTAAAACCTCTCAACTCTAAAGCCGATAAATAATCTAGTTTTTTCTCTTCGGTAATTGTTGGAAGTCCGCCAATACAACACGAAAAGTTCAAATCTTTTAAATCTTGATGAAATGTAATACCAGAAACGCCATTTTTAATCGCATTTGTAAACGACTGTATATCGACTCCATTTGGAGCAACAACTCCTAAACCTGTTATTACAACTCTTTTATTCAACTGATTATTTTTTATTCGTTAACATTCCAGCGATTTCACCTCTACATACTAATTCGCCTTTGACATTCAGCATTTTTACTTTACATTTTAACTTATTGAATCTGAAGTATTGTTTTTCAGAAATAACCGTTACTTTCTCTTCAGGAAATACAGGAAGAAAGAAATTGATAGCATTAGATGTTAACGCTATTGCTGGTTTTTCTTCTAACACACTTTCTTTTCCTAAAAGAAAAATACCGAGACAAACTACACCGATTTGCGCCATTACTTCGGTTAATATAACTCCTGGTGTTACTGGATCATCTTTAAAATGCCCTTGATAATAAAATTCTTCTTTTTGAAATGTATATTGACCAGTTACTCCTTCTTCAGAAATATTGATGATTTCATCAACAAATAAAAAAGGTTTTTCATAAGGTAATACTGTTATGATTTGTTCACTTGTCATGCTACACTATATGTTCTCCGCCGTCCACAGGAATAATACTTCCGTTAATCCATTTGGCTTCATCTTTACTTAATAAATATACCACATTTGCCACATCTTCTGGCGTGGTTAAACGTTTAAAAGGATTCGTTTTTAACACGTGATTTTTTATGGTTTCACTTCCTGGAATTCGTTGAAATGAATTTGTATCGGTAACACCTGCTTGAATGCAATTCGCTTTAATTCCGTAAAGAGCAAACTCTAAAGCAATGTTTCGAGTAATTGCTTCTAAAGTTACTTTAGCCGCAGAAACCGCTGCGTAATTTTGCCAAACCTTCCGATTTCCTTCACTTGTAAAACTTATAATTCTAGTATCATCAGCAAATAACTCCGCGGTAAATAATGCTTTTACCCAATCGTATAAACTAATCGCCATGGCATTAATGGTTAGACTAAAATCATCGTTTTTTAATTGTGGTGATTCATCTTCAGCAACCATAGGTTTTAAATTTCCTTTGGCAATACTGTGTACAAATACTCGAATCTTTCCTGTTGATCCTAAATTCTCTTTCAATTCTGAAATAATATGTGCTCTTTTCTCTGTATGCAATGCATCTACATTAAAAGCTAATAATTGAACATTTTCATTACGAAAAATTTCAAAATCATCTTCAATGCGTGACATATCAGATTTTCGATCTCGGTGTAAAATACAGATATTCAGACCGTGTTTTGCTAGCTTTTTAGCAGTTGCTAAACCCAATCCGCTAGAACCACCTAAAATAACAGCCCACTCATTTTTATGTGCAAATTCTCTTACCATTCTAATAAAATTCGTTGCGCTGAAAATCCGGGTCCGAAACTCAACATTAATCCTTTATCACCTTTTGGTAAATCTCTATCTATAAATCGTTCTAAAACATATAAAACAGTAGCGCTAGACATGTTTCCATATAATTTTAAAACCTCTTTCGTATCGTCTATATTCTTTCCTAATTTTCCAAAAAGATCTTCTACGGTTTGTACGATTTTCTTTCCTCCTGGATGAAAAACTAAATGATCTATATCTGATATGCTTAGCTTATTCTTTTCTAAAAAAGGATGGATAATCTTCGGAAAATGATTTGAAATTGTCTCAGGAACAGATTTATCTAACACCATTTGTAATCCTGTATTTTTTAAATTGAAGCCCATCATGTGTGTTGCATTATAAAAATGATACATTGCTTCGTCTAAGATTTCCGGACCAACTTCATCTTCATAAGACGATAAAATAACTGACGATGCTCCATCTCCAAAAATGGCCGCACTTACAATATTTACCATCGAATAATCATTTAATTGAAACGTAGCTGTTGGCGATTCTACAGCGATTACTGCAGCTCTTTTATTTGGGTTCGCTTTTAAAAAGTTTTTCGCATAAATAATTCCTGAAACTCCAGCTGCACACCCCATTTCTGTCACGGGCAAACGAACAATGTCTTGTTTCATTTGTAAGCTATTGATTAGATAGGCATCTAAAGACGGAATCATAATTCCCGTACAACTTACTGTAATAATATAATCAACTTCATTTGCGGCAAGATTTGCTTTCGCCAAAGCCTTTACCAAAGCTTGTTCTGCTAACTTTGTACATTCTCTCGTATAGATTTCATTTTTCTCTTCAAAAGAAGTGTTTAAAAAAACATCTTCTGCATCCATAATTGAATAACGTCGATCTACACCTGCATTTTCAAAAATTTTAATTGCCTTTCTTTGAAAACGCTCTTCTTGACCAGATAACCATACTTTTAAATACGGTAAAATTTCTTTTGTATTTCTTGTATATTTTGGAAGTTGCTTTGCAACTGATGTAATTCGTACGCTCATAAATATTTAATGATGCTTTATTAACCATTGGTAACGGAATGCCCATTTCCAAGTAATTGTGCTTTTACCAGATAAGTTCTTAGCAAAACTCTCTAGTTCTTTTCTTTTAAATCCTCTTAAAATAGATACCAAACCATCGTTCTTCACCATTTTATTTTTAATAAATAACGTAATGATTTTGAATAAGTAATAAGCCAATTTATGTCGGTGTAAATCGTTTATCACTAAACCTAACTTGGTTCGATCTTGTATTATTGGTAATAGCTTTGCTATTTCTTTATCTGAAAAATGATGCAGAAAAAGTGTAAATAGCGAAATATCGTAAGACAGTTCTTTAAATTCGTCAGTCAGGATATCTTGTTTCAAATACCGAATCTCTGGATATTCTTTTGATAACTCAATTGCATAATCTATTGTAGCTTGATTCGCATCTACACCGATAAGTTCAAACTTACGACCTTGTTTTCTTCCTAACTTGGCAATTGCTCTTAACATATCTCCATTTCCACAACCCAAATCGATTATAGAAATCACTTTATCTTTTGGCTGATCTTTACAGAGTTTTTTTACGCCATTTAAGGTTAATATATTACCTCCTAATACACGATTAATTTTAGCAATGATGTCTAGTGTTTTGATCAAGGTTTCACCAGACATATCGAAATCATCCATGATTTCTTCTTCTTTGCTTCTATATTTGGTGTTGATCATTGTATTGGTTTGAGGTATTTCCCATGTGTTTTTTTAATAATGATGGGTAAAATCCATGGAAATAGTCGTAAGCCTAAGGTAATCATTTCCGAAAAGAAATCCATATTAAACAAAGCAGCAAGTTTTCTTCCCATTCGTAAACGCTTATTAAAAGCTTTCTTCCATTCTCGAGTATATATTTCTTCAAGCTCTTTTCTTGTTGAAATCTCTTTATTGAAATATTGTATGATAATTTCTGAAGCTATTTGTGCGGAATGAATTGCCATAGCCATTCCGTTTCCACAAAGTGGATGAATCATTCCTGCAGTATCACCACACATCAGCATGTGATTTTCTACAGGTTGCTTTTCAGCAAAAGAAATCTGACTTATGGTTAACGGACTTGGAAACATTAATTTAGAGTTCCCTATAATTTCTTGTAGTTGTTTATTTTGTAAAAGGACTTTATTTTGAAATTCATCAATATCTGTATACTTTTTAAAAGCATCATAACTTGTGATATAACAAACATTAATATGATCGTTTTCTACTTTAGAAACTCCACAATATCCTCCTTTAAAATTGTATAATGAAACTTTATCCTCTGGAAATTCTCCTTTGTAATGTGCTTTTACTGCCAAAAAAGGTGATTTCTGTTGAATAAAAGAACGCTTTAAACTAATATCAATATTAGAACGCTTTCCATAAGCTCCAATAACAATATCTGCTGTAAAGGTTTTGTTACTTTTTGTGGTTATCGTGAAGATTTCATTCTGAAAGTCAATTTGACTCACATAATCGTGAATAATTTCAACTCCATTTTGCTTAGCGAGTTTTGCTAATTCATAATCTAATGTGTATCTGCTAATTCCAAAACCACCCAAGGGAAGTTTTGTTTTTATGGTAGTGTTACTGGAAGTCGATAATGTAAAATCGGTAATTTCTTTAGCTTGAAACTGAAGCGGATCGAAACCTAAGGATTGTAAATAAGGTAAAACCTCATTTGAGATATATTCTCCACAAACTTTATGCTTCGGATATGTATTTTTTTCAATAACTGTTACCGATATTCCTTTTTTAGCAAGATGAATAGCACTCACCAAACCTGCTAAACCTCCACCAACAATAACTACCTTATTTTGTACCAAGATAGTTTACTTTAGCTATTACTTTTTTTGATAAAATTAAGCTGCTTTTTCCTACGTTATAATCTAACCTATCGATACTAAAATCTGAATTAATGCTTAGTTTATTTCCTTTTTCAGATAATTTAATTGGTATTGTAATTGACTTAGTAGTTCCTTTAATTGTTAGATTTCCAGTTAAGTTATAGAGATTAGTTTCTACCATTTCAATCTTAGTAGACTTTAAAGTAATGTTAGGATATTCTGCAATATTGAAGTATTTTTTCTTAGCCAAACTTTTATCTCTTGACTTGTTTTTTGTTTCTACGGAAGATACAGCTATGGTTGTATTGATATAACTATTAGCTAAATCGTTCTTGTCGAACTTTACATCAAAATCAACTTTAGAAAACATGCAATCTACATAAGATCCAAAATTTTTGATTTTGAACATTACTTTGGTCGCAGATTGATCTTGAACAAACTTTTGAGCGGAAAGATTCCAAGTAGTAACACTTAGAAAAGCAAGTAAAATTAACTTATTCATCTTGGAGTAAATTCATTTGGATTTAACTGCATTGAAGATAAGAAAAATTACAACTCTTTTAAGTGTCGTTACGTTATAATAACTAAACTTTAAGATATTGGATTTATCAATTTAAGATTGATAATTTTTACATATAACCGTTACCGTAGTTTACTTAACCGCTAAGAAATTCACGTTGGTAATTACTTTTCTAGACAATAGAAGACTACTTTTTCCTACTTTATAATCTAGTCTATCAATTGTAAAGCCTGATTTAATACTAATCTTATTTCCATTTTCAGAAACGATTAAAGGTAGTGTTACAGATTTTGTAATTCCTTTAATATTTAAATCTGCTTTAAGATTGTACAAATTGGTTGCGACTTTTTCTATCGCGCTAGACTTTAATGTAATTGTTGGATAATTTTTAACGTCGAAGTAATCTTTTGATAAAATTTTATTTCGGTACGAGTTGTTGGTATCGAATGAATTTACATCTATCGTAGCATTTAAGAAACTAGATTTCAAATCATTCTGATCAAAATTGCCATCAATATCTACTTTAGTAAATAAAGCATCTACATAAGCTCCAAAATATTTAATTTTAAATACAACGGTAGTTTTCGATACATCTTGAGTTAACTTTTGTGAGTGAATTTGAAAGGCACTCAAGAAAACGATCATTAAGGGGATTAATTTTTTCATCTTGTAAACCTTTAAAATTAAGCTTATTACAAATAATAAAAACTTAATAAATTGATTAATAATATAGTGATTTTTTAACAAAAAATCAATTTACAAGAAAAAAACTTATAAAAACACACAAAAAAATGGATATTTACTAAAGCTCAGTAAATATCCATTTATGATTAAATTATCCTACGATATTGATAATCTTTCCAGGTACGATAATCACCTTTTTAGGTGTACGACCTTGTAATTGTTCTTGTGTTTTTTCGTGAGCCATTACTGTTTTTTCAATATCTTCTTTCGACATGTCTAATGGTAACTTTAGCTTGAAACGCATTTTCCCATTAAAAGAAATTGGATATTCTTTTTCAGACTCTATCAAGTGTTTTCCATCAAACTGAGGGAAAGCAGCAAAAGCAATCGAGTTTTCATGACCTAATTCACTCCATAATTCTTCTGCAATATGTGGTGCATAAGGAGAAACTAAGATTAATAACTCTTCTAAAATTGCTTTGTTATTACATTTTTGAGCAGTTAACTCATTAACCGCAATCATGAATGTAGAAACTGAAGTATTGAAAGAGAAATTCTCAATATCTTCTTCTACTTTCTTAATTGTTTTATGTAATGTTTTTAAGTTGTCTTTAGTTGGTTCACCTTCTGAAACTTCAAAGTTTTCTCCGTTGTGGAATAACTTCCAAAGTTTCTTTAAGAAAGAATACACTCCAGAAATACCGGAGGTTTTCCAAGGTTTAAATTGCTCTAAAGGTCCTAAGAACATTTCGAATAAACGTAAACTATCTGCTCCGTATTCTTCACAAATATCATCAGGATTTACAACATTAAACCAACGTTTAGACATTTTTTCAACCTCACGGCCTACGATGTATTTTCCGTCTTCTAACTCAAATTCAGCATCAGCATATTGTGGTTGCCAATTCTTTAATCCTTCTAAATTTAACTCATCTGAAGAATTAATTAATTTTACATCTACACGTAATTCCTGTAATTCATCAGCTTTATAATTGTCTTTAAGACCTAAAGACACATATTTGTTTGTTCCAGCAACTCTGTATACGATAGCAGAAGTTCCTAAGATCATTCCTTGATTGATTAATTTCTTTGCAAATTCATCAACAGGAACCAAACCTAAATCGAATAAGAACTTTTGCCAAAAACGTGCATATAATAAGTGTCCTGTTGCATGTTCAGAACCTCCGATATATAAATCAACTTCTTTCCAATACTCAACCGCTGCTGCGCTCACAAAATCACCATCATTTGTAGCATCCATATAACGGTTAAAATACCAAGAACTTCCTGCCCAACCTGGCATTGTATTTAGTTCTAATGGAAATACGGTTTCATTATCTATTTTATCATTTGAAACAACAGTATTAGTAGTTGTATCCCAAGCCCAAACATCAGCATTTCCTAATGGTGGTTTACCATCTTCTGTTGGTAAATACTTTTCAACTTCTGGTAAAACAACAGGTAAATGTTGCTTCTCAATCATCTGAGGCATTCCGTCTTTGTAATAAACTGGGAATGGTTCTCCCCAATAACGTTGACGACTAAATACTGCATCACGTAAACGATAGTTTATTTTTCCGTAACCAAATCCACGTTGTTCCATTTCATAGATTACAGTTTTCATCGCTTTCTTGTATGGTAAACCATTTAAGAAATCAGAATTCGCAATAACAGACTTTTCTTTATCAGCAAAAGCTTCTTCAGAAATATCAACACCTTCAAAAATATTTGGAATCTCTAAATCGAAATGCTTTGCAAAATCGTAATCACGTTGGTCACCACAAGGAACTGCCATTACAGCACCAGTTCCGTAGCTTGCTAACACATAATCACCAATCCAAATTGGTACTTGTTTTCCAGAAAAAGGATGGATTGCATATGCTCCTGTAAAAACTCCAGAAATTGTTTTAACATCAGCCATACGATCTCTTTCTGAACGTTTTGCCGTAGCTTCAACATAAGTCTCTACTGCTTCACGTTGTGCATCAGTAGTAATTTTTGCTACTAATTCATGTTCTGGAGCTAACGTCATAAAACTTACTCCGTAAATCGTATCAGGACGCGTAGTAAACACATCGATATTAGCATCGTTTCCATCAACTTTAAAAGACACCATTGCTCCTTGCGAACGACCAATCCAATTAGTTTGAATATCTTTTAACGGCTGTGGCCAATCAATTCCATTTAATCCATCTAATAAACGCTGTGCATACGCAGAAATTCGCATCGACCATTGTGTCATTTTTTTACGAACAACAGGATGACCTCCACGTTCTGAAACTCCGTTTACAATTTCATCATTTGCTAAAACTGTTCCTAAAGCTGGACACCAGTTTACTTCTGTATCAGATAAAAATGTTAAACGGTATTGTAATAAAATTTCTTGTTGTTTTGTTGAAGAAAAACCGTTCCACTCGTCAGCAGTAAACGTAATGATATCTTCATCACAAACTGCATTTACAGTTGTATTTCCTTCAGCTTCAAACTTTGCAATTAATGTACTTACATCTTCTGCTTTATCTGAATCTTTATTATACCAAGAATTGAACAATTGGATAAAAATCCACTGTGTCCATTTATAATATTCCGGGTTTGATGTACGAACTTCACGAGACCAATCGAATGAAAATCCGATTTTATCTAACTGTCCGCGATATGTTTTAATATTAGTTTCTGTGGTTATTGCAGGATGCTGACCTGTTTGAATTGCATACTGCTCTGCAGGTAATCCGAAAGAATCGTAACCTTGTGGGTGCAATACATTAAATCCTTTATGACGTTTGTAACGCGCATAAATATCACTTGCGATATATCCCAATGGATGTCCAACATGTAACCCTGCTCCGGATGGGTAAGGAAACATATCTAACACGTAATATTTGGGTTTATCGGAAGTGTTACTAGCTTTAAAAGTTTGGTTTTTTGCCCAATACTCTTGCCACTTTTTTTCGATCTCTTGGTGATTGTATTGCATTGTTTAATTTTATTCTTGTCATTACAAGAAATGACGTAATTCAAGCTACAAATTTACGGTAATTTCAGGATTATAAAAGTTTTAGCTAAAGCAATTCAAAGATTAATTGAAGATATAAAAAAAGGACAGTGCTGGGTCGGCACTATCCTATCCTTGGAATATAAAGAAACTTGGTTTAACTTAAACTATTTTGAGTGTTATTGTAGAGCTGGTAAATAGTATTTTCTCAATCGTCAGTCATAGATATTTCTGCTTTATTTCTATTGAAGAAAACTCTAGAATAAGATATACTTGTTTGTTGTGTTTTACTTTTCAACTCTGGTACAAATAACCAAAGAAGCTAGTAATAACAAGCTATTAAACTTTGTGAAAGGTGAAAAACACTTGCTAAAGAGGAAAAAAAAGGTTTAGAAGGAAGTGAAAATTATCTGTGTATTACTGCACATTAGTACGAAGAAATAATTGGCTTTGCTTTAAATATAATTAAACATTATTATTAGCAGCTCTTTTAGTTAAAAGTATTACGGCAAAAATCATATACTTCAGAATTGGGATAAAAGCTATATAACTTTGTAGCTCATAATTATCTTTTACACCTTCAATATATAAATCGAATTCTGATGAATATTTTTCCATTAAATAATAAGTTCCATAATATGTAAATAAGAATTGAAGGATAATTATTCCAAAAAATATACCTATTAGTTTAGTAAGAACTTTTCGAGTATTAATTTCAGGTGGATTTATATACTTGTTTATCATCCAAACTACTAAAATTACAAATACTATAAGATCAATTATTTCAGGAAGCCATAGGATCATTTTTGAATCAGCTTCATTTATTATAAGAAGGTTCTTAAAAAAATAATCAAGTGATCCACAAAATTCAAGTATTGAAAAAAATGCAAAAACACCTATTCCTAAAATATTAATAAAATCCGTCTCTTTTCTTTTCAATTTTTTTCTTAGTTTAAGTTGTTATCAACACTTTTCAAACTACATATTCAACCACTGCTTAAATTCAGCAGCTTTATTCTTACTAATGATAATTTCTTCGTTTACATTAGAGTTTAAGACAATCTTTAATTGACTCTTTCCGTATTTAATAATCTTATCAATAGCGGATATGCTGATAATGTACTGTCGATTTGCTCTAAAGAATAAAGTAGGATCGAAATTAGTATACATATCATCTAAACTTGCATTAGATGTAGATTTCTTTCCATCGAAATTTACAACATAAGTGATCGTATTTTCGGTATATACATAAGCAATCTCATTAATTAAAACAGGAACTAGCTCATTACGCATATACGTCAAAATCCTTTTTCTATTTGGTTCTACAACTTCAGAAGTTTTACTGTCTGTCGTTTCTTCTACTATTTCTTCCTCAACAACTGCAGCTGCTTCTATCTTAGCTTGTTCGTCTAAATCCTTCTCTTTTTTCTCTTTATAATTGACTAAATCTGTATTTAGTTTTGATAAGTTAATTACTTCCGATTCTAGTGATGTATATTTCTCTTCTAAGTGTTTTTCATATTTACTTCCAATAATTCGAACCGCAACTGAAGAAAGTACAATCACTAAAATTCCCATTAACAAGAAAATTAAGTAAAAGTTACGTTTTAGTTGTTGCAATTGTTTATCGATACTAGATACATTAACATTCGCTGCAATTAATAAATCTGTGCTTTTTACTGGAGCAGTATGAATTACCTCTACATATTCTTTCCCTTGTTCTTCTGATCTGTTTGAGACAAGAATATCATACAAATCTTCAGAATTATTCTTTTCTTTTAACGATTGTAATAAATTAGAATTCGATTTCTCGATTTCCCCTAACTTCGTTTTATCTGGATAACAAACTTTTTTTCCCGACCAATCTAATACAGAAATAAACCAAGCATTAGAATTTGTTCCTGTTATTGTAGTTTGAAGGTTTTCTAAAACAGCTTCCTTGTTTAAATTGTTTGATAATTGGAAATCGATTATGCTCGCAATCTCATTTGCTTCACGCTTACTCGTTTCTACTTGAACTTCGATTAACTGATTTGCACTAGCTTTAATAAAATATTTCGCCCCAATAATAGAGATAATTAAAAAAACTACTGAGATTGATAAAACAGTAAATAAATATAGTTTGTCTTTTTTCATTGATCCAAATATAAAAATGATTGATCATCATTTTTTCCTTTTCATCGTTCTATTTTCCTTTTCACCCAAAATTATTCTAAAATTATAAAAATAATTAGTTTACTTTGATAGAAATTAAATATAACACGATGATTAAAAAATATCGTTTTTTATTTATAAGTGCTGTTTTTCTAGTGATAGCTTACATTATGTATGAAACAATGCTATCATATCAATTTAAAAACATTAAACATTCTAGTCCCGAGTTTACAATTTCAACAAGTGAACTTACGAATGAGTTTAACACAAATGAAGAGCTAGCTAACAAAGAATACATTGATAAGGTTATTGAAGTTTACGGTAAGATTAAAAAAATTTCAACCTTAAACGATCGAAGAACAATTATTCTTGAAAGTAAAAACGCTATAAATATTATTTGTGATTTAGATGATACAGAAAAAACCGATATAAACACTTTAAAAATAAATCAACAATTGTATATCAAAGGAATTTGTAAAGGATATTTAAAAGATGTTATCCTTTTAAATTGCTTTATCGTTACACACAGGAACCATGAATAAACTACGGCTTTTAGTAATCTTATCATTTTTTAAGATAGGAGGTATTTTAGGACAACAATTTATTGCTCGGCAAGGTCAGGTTACTTTTTTCTCTTATGCTTCGGTAGAAAATATTGAAGCAAAGAACAATCAAGTACTAAGTATTCTCGACTTTGATAAAAAAGAGATTGCAGCAACAATGTTAATGCGAGCATTTGTTTTCAAAAAAGATTTAATGCACGAACACTTTAATGAAAGTTATATTGAATCGGATATTTTTCCGAAAGCAACTTTTGAAGGAACTTTACTTGAAGGATTAGAAAATGCTGGTCCGCAAACTCAATTGATAAAAGGTAAAGTTACCATCCATGGAATTACCAAAGAAATTGAAATAAAAACGATAATTCAGAAAACGCCAGACAGTTATAATCTTACTGGTGAGTTCAACCTTCCGGTACACGATTTTAATATCAAAATACCACCGATTTTATCAAACAATATCGCTAAAATTGTACTTGTAAAATTTAATTTCCAATATTTACCTTATGAGAATAACTAAATTATTATTCGCTTTTATTCTAGCATTACTAGTAAATTCTGTTAGTTATGCACAGGGACTTTTGGATAAATTAGACAAAGAATATCCTAAGAATCCTACATATGAAATGGCTACTTTTAAAACAACCAGACTCGGTTTAGGACATTCCGTGGAAATGCGTAAAAAAGGAGCTTTAGAAATTTCTTGGTATAATAGATACTGGAACAGACCTAATGGAGAAACTCAGTTTTTTCTTGCTGATGAAGTAAATATGCGTTTTGGTTTAGATTATGCCATTTCTGATAATTTTGCCATCGGTGTTGGTTACAGTACTTGGGATGATATTGCAGATGGATACTTAAAATATAAATTTGTAAGACAAACAAAAAAAGGAAATCCTTTTAGCATTGTTGCCTTACAAACTGTATCTATGACTGATAACATGATGAGTAAAAGTTTATATGGCGGCAGTTCAACTTCAAGCAATTATAGCTTTACTTCAAAAGTTTTAATCGCCAGAAAATTCAATCCTAAATTATCACTTCAAGTCAGTCCGTTTTTAATTTCACGAAGTCAAAAACCGATGAATGGCAATCCTGGAGCACAATATGGAATTGGATTTGGAGGACGTTATAAAGTAGGAGGACATGTATCGATAGTATCAGAATATTATTCAGTATTCAATCCTGTAAAAACGGTTAAAACTTACAATCCTTTTATGATAGGTGTCAATTGGGAATTAAGTCATTTAATGTTGCAATTTCACATGACCAATGCTCGAACTTTTGCTGAAGATGCATTCATTACTCAAACCACGAATAATTTCAATTTCCACGATGGAAATTTCCATTTTGGATTTAATGCGACATTCGTCTTACATCTAAATAAGAACAAATTATAAAAATTCACACACTGTTTTCTTTTCACGGAAAACAGTGTGTTTTTCTTTGTACATTCATGCTAGTTTTGATGTTAGTTATACTAACAGTTAACACCGACTACCAAAAATTAAAAAACTTAGCATATGAAGTGTACTACAATAGAAGAAGCGCTTAATCATTATAATGAAGTTACAGGTCTTTATTTAAAAGGAGAAGAATGTAAAAAAGCCAATACAGAAGAGATTGAAAAATTCACCAATTTAAAATCGCTTCATTTCTTACCTAATATAGAAGAATGGTCTACTTTTCCTGAAGGATTTAAAAAATTAGAGTTAGACGTTTTACAGATTTCTGGAGTTCGTATCAACGAACTTTTAGGAATGAAAATAAAACATCTTGGCATTCAATTAGCGCATATCGATTTAGTACCGCTTTGTAAAAACTTTCCTGATTTAGAAGAATTATCATTGGCTTTTGGAAATGCTGAATTCTCTATTCCTAAAGAAATTGAACAATTAACAAACCTCCAAAAGTTATCGATTAAACAAGGTACATTAACCAATGTTGCCAACGAAATTAAAAACTTAACGAAGTTAAAATCTTTAGAACTCCATGGTTTAGGGTTCGAAGAATTACCAATAGAATTTACTACTATTCCTAATGTAGATGAAGTTACATTGAAAAACTTTTATACGTTAACAACTCTGCCTGAAGAAATTAAAAACTGGAAAGTTCTTGAAAAAATTAACTTTAAGTTCTGTTTTAAAGGTAGAGAGGAAAAGAGTTTTGAAGATGAATTGTTTATTGAAGATAAACCAAACGCGTTACCTGCTGCAATTTCTGGATTAAAAAACTTAAAAGAGATTCGTTTAGAATTTTGTCCTATTCAAAACCTTGATCCGCTTGCAGAACTAAGTCATTTAGAAGAAATACATATTACCCAAGCTAAATTAAATACTATTGATGCTGTTAAAAACCTAACAAGGCTCAAAAAAATAGATATTAAAAACTCATACGATCTTAACAATGTAGATGCTGTTAGTAAACTCATCAATTTAGAATATTTAGATATTTCTAGCTCAAAAATTACAAGCTTAGAACCTCTACATAAATTAACTAAGCTTGAATACTTAAATATCAAAGGATGTACATTAGATAAAAGCAATTTCAATGTAAAAAATGCGCTTTTACCTTTATATCATTTTGAAAATCTGAAAACAGTAAAGTCTTCTCATCTTACAGAAGAAGAATGGACTGAAAGAGATAAAAATGAAGCTTCAAAAAAGAAATTTTCTCCAGAAGAAATTATCGCTGTTTTAGAAAATAAGGAAAGTAGCCTTACCACAATCGAAGAAGTATTAAATGCTATCGGTGATATGGAGTTTGTGTTTAATGTAAAAAAACACGATGCTTATGACAGTACTTTAGAGATACCAGCACTTGATACTATTGTAAGTACCTATGCTGAAAAATTAAGCAAAGAAACCTTGAAAAAATTGATTTCTGTTAGTTTTGCTGATACTGGAATGGGAGATAGTTATGAAGTAACTACTATTGTAATTCGTGAATTTATAAAACGTAAATCTGTAGCCGGACAAAATCATGTTGTAGACGCTTTTATAAACTGCATGAAGTATTATGATGCTGGTCATCGTTATTTTGGTTCTACTGTTCACGATCAATTGATTGATGATTTCTTACCTCAGTTTGAAATTGAACCTTTAGCAAAACTTATACTTTCTTTAGGTAGCGGTATAAAACATCCAGAATACGGTGATGGAATATGTGAATTGTATGCTCCTATTTTCAGTAAAATGAAAGAAGAAAATACTTATGAAGCTGAAATCGTAGGTGATTTTACCAATTTTATTTTTGAAAACATTGATGAATCCATCATACTAGATATTATTGATGACGTTTTAGAAGAAGATATTTCTAATGATACTAGAGAAGTAATTGAAAAGATTAAAAATATTGCTTCACGAACTCATAAGGCTCTACAAGGTGAAAGTGCTTCTGATTTTGAAATGATGTTGAAAGATGTATTAAATGGTGATTTACCGTCATATTTTTTTAACGATTATGATTTAGAGCGTTCATTTGAGAACTTCAACATTCAAGAACTTTCTTTTGATCTCTTACTTAATGTTTTCGACTATACATTTTTTGCAAAAAGTTACACAACATTAAACAACTTAAACAAAGTACTTTTTTCATTAGATCGTGAAAAGTTAACTACTTATTTAGAGGATATTTCTGAAGATAATGAAGAAGTAACACAAATGCTTATTAAAGTTTTAAACTATAAAGTTTCTAGCACTGAAAAGAAATATATTGACAAAGATGCTTATGAAAGTTTTGCACTAGAATTTAAATATAAGTTACAAGGAAAAACTGAAGAAGATATTGCTAGAGAATTGGCTGAAAGGAAAGGGGCTGAGTTAAAAAAGGCAGCAGCAAAAAATCAAAATAATAAATTAAAAGAAGCTTTTCAGCAATCTTTAGCAAATGGTGATAATTCTATTTTTATCACTGAAAGTAAAAAAGTAATTTCTGAAGAACAATTAAACGATTACTCGTTTGACATGTCTAATTTCACCACCAAATTATTGATTAACTCTTTAATGGGTGGAGATTTCAATTCTGCTAAAAATGTATTCTTAAACTTTACAGAAAACTTGCTTCCTGTTGTCGGAATATCTCACAAAACTGATGATGTTGCATCAAACGCTATTGTTTTAGCTATAATGGCTAAAGATAAAGAAGTGGAATCTTTAGTTTTTGAAAAATTACTACCAAAAGATTTTAAAGCTAAAGATGTAAGTAATGAGGTTTTAGCTTTTAACTTATCGTGTTTTTATGCTAAAAATGAAAAGAAAGAAGATATGTTGGGTATGATTAAACAGTCATTAAATTTAGGAAAACAAGCCAAGCAATTTCAAACAGATTCTGACTTTGAAGCGTATTGGCAAGACCAAGATTTCATTGAGGTTTTAAAAGCCTAAATAAAATCTTCATATTTAAATAGTAACAACAAAAAAGCCTTTTAAAAATTTAAAAGGCTTTTTTTATAGTTATTCTTACGATGTTATTTTATCCTTTAACAGGAACTGATACTACAGTAGTTCCCCATCCTAAGTGCATATTTGCATTTCCATCTTTTCCATCAAAAGCGATAGAGAAAGCTTCTACTGGTGAACTCGTTTTAGATACTTTTCCAGTAACTCTAACAACGTCTTCGTTTTGCTTATAGAAATAAGATCCCCAAACGTTCTTTGCAGTACTTAAAATTACTGTCCATTCTTTTTCTCCAGGAATAGTAAATAGAGAATAAGTTCCAGCTTTAACTGATTTACCTCCAAAAGTTACATCTTTATAAAATGTAATTTCTGCAGCTTCGTTAGCACCTGTTCTCCAAACTTTACCAGCTGGAGCTAACTTTGCTAAAGATCTACCTTTTAATTGTGGACGGCTATAAATTACCTTTACTAATTTGTCGGCAACTTTATAACTGCTAGGGTAAGTAGCCGCATCCATAGGACTCTTGTCTAACTTAGGAAACTTTTGCGCGAAAGCTTCATTAGAAAATACTAAGGCTACAGCAAACACAACAATTGATAAAATCGATTTTTTCATGATTGATTGTTTTAAATTATAATTTAAGGGTTCGTCTATCAATTTATAAAACCTTACATCTAATTTTATTAAAATTTTGTGAAAATTATGTTTTTAAAGAAATCGCTTTCCTTTTAAAAAACTCTGATAAACAAATCAATACAATACTCACTCCAAATAAAGGAAAAATTATTCCTAAAAATAATATTGCAATCACTAAACCATAGTTTTGTTTGAAGCTCTTTGGTGATTTAGGCACACTCAATTTTCCTTTTTGTTTTCTGAATACATAAGAGAAAATTGCAGCAGTACTCATTAAAGTTAATAACACTGCTATGGCAAACATTAAATACCAATTCCATCCACCAAACTCTCCTTGATGAAAAGCCATTAACCACATTCTAGCTCTCATTAATACGCCAACATCACTCCAATTGTGAGACTTAACTAGTTCACCAGAATATTGATCAAAGTGTATCATTTTTTGTTCAGAAAGTGGAAAAGTTTTATTTGAAACTGAGAATGTACTTTTTGCTGATTTTGGTAAACCTACTGTGATTTTACCTGGTAAATTTTGTGCATTTGCAATGCTGATCATTTCATCTAAAGACAATCTCTTTTCTTTTACTGATGAAGTTAATCCGCGACCACTCCAAGTTTTTGGATATCCAGTATTTGTCCATTGCTGAACTTTCTTAAAATTCCCTCCAAAAACATCTGTCCAAGGAAAACCTCCAGCCAAAACAATCAGTAATAAAATAGAAATCCAGAAACCAGTAACTGCATGTACATCTCTAAAAAGGATTCTTTTTCCTTCTTTTAATCGTACAGTAAAAACTCCTTTAATTCCTCTTACAAAAGGAAACCAAATGTATAAACCTGATAATATTAAAACGACCATCCAACTTGCAATAAACTCAACTACTTTCGTTCCTACTTTTCCTCCAAGAAGTTCACCATGTAATTTTCTTACAGAATACATCCAAGTATCTTTCGCTTTAAAAGTACCCGAAACTTCTCCTGAATACGGGTTAATATATACAGATTGTTTTCCTCCAAATCTTCCAGAAATAAATTCAGTACTTAGATCAGTTTCATCAAGAACTACTGAATTTAATTTTCTTTTAGAGTTTTTTTGAGCGATCTCCCATTGTTTATCATAACTCAATCGTTCACTTTTTTCTTCAGGAATTAATTTTTGTATTCCTTGAATAACTTCGTTTTCTACATCTGATTTAAACAGGTAGATTCCGCCTGTAATTGACAAAACAATTACAAACGGCAAAGAAATGATACCTGCAATGAAGTGCCATTTCCATAACCATTGATTTAATTTTCTATTTTTCATAAATAAAATTCATCAATCAGAATAAATGAAACGTCATTACGAACGAAGTGAAGTAATCTCTGTTTTGAAAACTAAAAGATTCCTTCGGTCATATTTTCCCTTCAGAATGACGAAACAATTAAATAATCTTATCTGTTTAAAAGTTATACTTCACTCCAAAATGAAAAGCTCTAGGATTACCGATACTATAGCTATTTTCTCTTCTCCAGATATTATAGCTAGCACGCACAGCATATAATTCATCAAAAATATTTAATGCTTGTCCCCAGAATTCAAAATCATAAAACTTAAAACTCCCTCTGAAATTGAACACATGGTGTCCATCGTAAGTTGATGTTCCTAAAATATCATTTCCTGCAGTATCAGTTCCAACAACTACTTGATTTTCGAAACTTGTATTGTAACTTCCAACTTGTTCGTGCTCTAACGTTACTATTAAATTATTTAGCGGCTTGTACGTAATATTAGACATCGATAAGTAATTTGGTGCTGTTTGCATATCTGTATTTGAATAATCTACACCATTATCGAAAAACGAAATGTATTTATGAGTTGCATAACTTCCGCTGTAATTCACCGAAAGATTTTCTAATATTTGATATTTAAGACCAAGTTCTACACCTTGCGATCTTGTTTTACCAGCATTTAACTGAACAAAGTTTCCTGACATATCTCTAAGAGAAATTAATCGATCTGTTCCATCTAATCTGTATACTGCTACATCTACTTTTAATTTCGATGGAATTGTAAAATATCCTCCAACTTCGTAGTTATCGAACTTCGCTGGTTTTAAATCGAAAATTGTAGCACCTGTACTACTATTTCTACTATTTCTGAATAATGTTGATGTTTGTGGTGGTGTAAATCCTTTTGAGTAATTACTATAAAAACCTAAGTTTTTATTCACGTTATAGTTTAGTCCAAATTTTGGTGCTACACTGCTATAATTTACTTTAGTATCTACAACTCCTGCCTGACTTTCAATTAAGTTATTGTAATCGAAACTAAACTCATCGAAACGAACAGCTGCTGTAACTTTTAAAGCTTTAATTGGTGAAATTTCGAACTGTGCATATCCTGCATAATTAAAAATATCAGCATTATAATTTAAAATGTAATCTCCAGAATTTATTGTAAAATCAATGTTCTTTCCTGTTTGTGTATCTACAACCACGTCTACAGTTTCTGCAACATAATCTTGCGGAGAAAAATCAGCTGTTGCTCCTACTACTAAAGAAGCATCTTTAAAATTGAAATCTAATTTATGTTGAATTAAACCAACATAACTTCTAAATTGATTTGAATTAATTTCACCCGAACCTGTTCCTGTTAATTGTCCCATGTTTCTATCTTGGCGAACTCGATACGATGGAAGTTGATTCATGATGTTGTTTCTGTAAATAAAGTTTACAGAAGTTTTATTTCGATCATTCCAAACTTTCTCTAAAGTAGATCTAAAACGTAATGCTTGTGCTTCACGTTCTGTAAATGTTTGATCACTTTCGTAATTCCCAGCTAAAAAGTTTTGTTCAGAAATAGAACCAGTCATATCTGATCTATAGTCAATAAAACTTACCGAATTTATCCAACGTAAAGTTTCAGAGAAATTATTTTCGTTCTTAAATGTGATGGCAAATTTCTCATAATCTGAATGCCCAACAGGACCATTATTTCTTTGAATATAATGTCCACCAACATAGAATCCGTATTTCTCATTTGCTGTTGTAGAAGCTTCTGCTTCATACCTTGTAATTCCAAGGTCGTTTCCTTGAATACTTACAGAACCTCCAAAATCTTTTCTAGGTGATTTGGTAATAAAGTTAAAACTTCCACCGATAGCTTCACTTCCGTAAATACTAGAAGCCGGACCTTTTAGAACTTCTACTTTTTCGAAAGTAGTATTGTTCATTTCCAATAATGCATTGTGATTAAACACAGCTACAGGACGAATTGGTAATCCGTCTTCAACATATAAGAATAAAGATCTTGTTGAAATAGGAGAACGAACTGCCATAAAATGTTGTTCGTTACTCGCAGCTTTTGAAGAACTCATAAAAACTCCAGGAACTTGATTTACTAACTGTTCAATTCCGAAAGCTTTTGTTTCTTCAATTTGCTTACTAGTTAATACTCCAATAGAAGCAGGAACTTCTCTTCTTTGCTGAATTTCTCTACTTGCTGATACGATAACCTCATCTAAATTTTGAAGATTTTCTTGTAAAATAATCGTGTTGAATTCTGATGATAATTTGACCACTTTAGTAGCAAAACCAACCATCGAGATTTTCACTTGATTATCGTTAAGCTTAATCATAAATCCACCTTCATAATCAGTAGCAACTCCTCTTTTTGAGTTTTTTACTGAGATTACTGAAGCTCCAAAAATCGGATTTTGATTTGCGTCTACTACTTTTCCTTTATATATTTTTTGTGCTGAAATATTTGCACAGGCTAATACTAACCCTAGAAATAGGATTATTACTTTATTATTCATTTTGATGTAATTTCTTTGAGTTCTTTTTAACTTATAGTGAGTATTGAAGTCCGAAAGTTAATGTCTCGTTTCTCTCTAATTGAATTCCATTTGGCTTTTGGAATAGTGGCTGCGCATATTCGAATCCAAATCGTACATTTTTAAATCTTCCTTCAGGAATATAAATGTTAAACCCAAGTCCTCCATTGATATATTGACCACCAGAATTTGCAGTATCTGCAGTAGTTACCATCATCGGATTTAAATTTGGATTAGCTCCATTAATTCGTTCTTCTGCAACCACTTCTCCTCTAGCAGAAAAACTTAGCCACTCTGTAGTTTTATATGCAAACCAAGAGTTTAAATTATAACGGTTTCCTAAAGAATAATCGAAATCGTTGGTTCCAAAACGATACAATCCTTTTAACTGTGTTCCCCAAGAAAGATTATCAGATTGACCTAAGTAAGTTAACCCTAACTCTGCATCGAAAGTTCCACTACCAATTTGCATTGGATAAGGCAATTGAATTTCGTTTGGAGCAGACATTGGAGTAACATCTTTTGCTTCTAAAGTTCCTGTAGGAATTGATAACCCAACGTTTGCATGTAACGATTGACGATCTTTGTTGATGAATTTATATAAAGCACCGATTTTAATATCTCCAAAACCAGAAGAAGCTGTAGAAAATTGATTTGTCATTCCTGTTGGCATACGCATTTGTAAATCCATTTCATTTTGCATGTACATTGCCATAGCCATCACTGTGATTTTATCAGTTACACCATACATTACTCCGATCATATGCATATCCATTGGCATATTAAGAGGTGTAACCATATAACCACGATCATGAGCAGCTGCATTTGAAATATCTGAAGTTCCATCTAATAAACCTTCCATACTCATTCTCATATACCTGTAAGAAAACATTACGTCTCCTTTCCCATGATAATGATCTCCCATAACTGAGATTGGTGCATGCCCATCAGGTCTTCCAGCTGTCCATAAATTTTCTTTTTCTTGTGCGTATGTATTTACCATTGCTATTAACGAAATAGCAACAATCATTAATTTGTTTTTCATCGATTGTTATTTTTTGATTTCTGAATTTTAAAATTTAATCTGTTCAGAAATCTGCATGAATTTTAAACTCTCATGATATTGGAAAGAATAATTCATACTAATTTTATTTATTGAATATGTGTTTCTTGATTGATCGCAATATCAATCTTAAAAAGATGTAAGTCCGTTATCGAACTTCCTAATAAATAAATTATGCGGTGGGTGGATGAAAAACTGAAGGATGGTACAAAAACTTATAGTTTTTATGATAACCGAAGTTACTTTTTTGCTTTTGTTTAGGATGTACTCTTTTTCTAACTTCTAGTACAGAAACGAAACCTATTGGATATTCTTCCATAGCAATTCGTAAAGAGTTGTAATCTTCCTCTTGTTGCTGCTGAAGTTTCTTTTTTAAATGACATTTTCCATTACAACTAAGCTCAGGCTTGTCTGTATTTATACATAAAACTTTAGCGATATAATCGTAATTAATTGCATACTCAACAAATGGAGCTATAGGGCGCAACATTGCGATTAAGTATAATAAAACAAAGAAATATGTAGTTACTTTTAACTTCAAAAAACAATCCTATTTTTCGGGCTGCAAAGGTAGTTTAGTTTTATAATCTAAACAATTATTATTAACTCCAAAAACTACCGTATTTGAAACTTTAACATAGTTGGTGTTTTTGAAAAATTAAATTTCAGTTCCCCAATAAAACTTAACAAAAGGTTTTATTAGTCTATACAAAGCGTAAATTAAGATTAGAATTTTCAGAATTCCTATAAACAGTTTTTTTGTATTTGATTTTACATCAACTTCTTTACCCTTTCCATCTGTTCTTTCAAACGAGCAATTTGGACAAGATTTTCTACTATCATAAAATTTATCTCCGCAATTTTCACAAGTAATATGAGGCATAGCTTTTTTATGACAAATGTAATTTTATTTACTTAATATCATTGTTGAAGTCATTTATATTTTTTCAAATATTTACTATTGTAAATCCTCATTATTTAGAAAAACGTGTTCTTTTGTTAGCACTATTTCTTTAACAGAATTATTGTGTTTTATCTTGATTTTTAAAGAATCTGATGTGTCTTTTTTACTTCTAAATTCACATACCACATCTTCTGAAGTAATTGGTGTATCATTAATAGCTAAAATTTCAGCTTTTAAAGGCACATTTTGTACTGAAGCAGAAGAATTATTAAGAATACTTTTTACAATTAACTTTTGTGTTTCCTTATCAAATTTAGTTCCTAATCCGTTAGATTTCCAAATGAAGTTTGGCACACTATCATAAGGTTCTAAAATCATTTTTTTTGATTTCCAGCTTAATGTTGTTTTGTATTTCTTTAAAAAACCTAATCCTAATAAATTCATAGATGATGGCGACATTACCGCTGGAACTTTTTGAACATTAAAATCTGTATTCTTAAAAAATAAAGAATCTAAAAGCACTAATTTCTCTGTACTACTTGACTTTGATTCTCCACCTAAACCTTCAGATCTTTTTCCTAAAATCTTTCTTGTTTGTAGGTTTAAAGAATCTTTTAAAACATCTTTCTCAACCAAAGAAAGCACTCCGTTATTTCCTAAATCTACTAAAGCTCTTTTATATTTCTTTTCTTTTGAAAATTGTAGTGAAGTTCTGATATGAAAACTCGATTTATTGATATTTAATGGAACTTCTATCGTGTTATCTCCAAACTTTAAATCATTTAAAGATTGTGTCATTATGATTTCTTGTTTTTCAAAATCAATTTGCCAATCTACATGTTTCATAGTTCCGTTACCGATTAAACCATAGATTTCATCAGAACAATTAAAATTAAATTCTATTTCCTTAAAGTTTAGTTTTTCAATACGTATGTTGTCAATTTCAATCGCGTCAACTTTTTTAATGCTTGTAAGAAAGAAATTCCCCGTAGCACCTCTACCAATAGCTTTACCATTTGATTCTAATTCAAACTCGCTGGAATGATGCTTAAAAATAAAATTTGAAGCTCCGCTATCTAATATAAAAGGATAAGCTTTTTTACTGTTCTCGAATTTTACATCAATAAGAATGTGTCCTGAAGTTGAATAATAAAACGGAATTGTAACTGATGTTTTTTCTCCAAAATATAATTCTCCTTCACCTAACTTCTCTTGTTGTTTTATGAAATAGTACAATGTACCTCCACCAAATACTATAAGAATTCCTATTAGGAATGCTATAACAACTAAAATTCTCTTTACCATTTCACTTATTTTTTTGTTTCTATTAGTGGAATAAACAACTGGTTTCGTTACAAATAAATTTTTATTTTAATTTATTCTAAATAAATAATTATATTTGCAGCGAATTTACAGAAAGTATGATTGTTTTTTACACACCTAAAAGAGAAATAGTTAAGACATTACCAAAGATTAGTGCTTGCAGTACTGATTGTGCTAGTAATTGCTTAAAACCAAAAAGTAAGTGTTGTAATAAGTATAAGAAAAAAGGCATCAACTGTAAGCGATGCCCTTTAAGTTTTGATATTAAAATTGCTTCTTAATTATTCTACTTTTAATAAGAAATAATTTCTTTTTCCTCTTTGAAGAATTACGTATTTGTTAGCTACTAAATCATTAGAAGTAATCTTGTAATCTTCTTTTACTTTAACTTTATTTACTGCTATCGAGTTTTCTTTTAATGCTCTTCTAGCGTCTCCGTTTGATTTTAAGAACTGTGTTTTGGCAGCCAAAGCAGCTATCATATCTAATCCGGCATCTATTTCAGCTTTTTCAACAACAGCTTGAGGAACACCTTCGAAAATATCTAAAAATGTTTGCTCATCTAAACTCTTTAAATCTTCATCTGTAGATTTTCCGAATAAAATATTAGATGCTGCAATTGCTTTATCTAATTCTTCTTTAGAATGTACAAATGTAGTAACTTCTTCTGCTAACTTTTTCTGTAAAGCTCTTTGATGTGGTGCTTCTTTATGCTCTTCAATTAAATTATCTATCGTTTCTTTATCTAAGAATGTAAATATTTTAATATACTTCTCTGCATCTACATCTGTAGTATTTAACCAAAATTGATAGAATTTATATACCGAAGTTTTACTTGCATCTAACCAAACGTTCCCTCCTTCTGTTTTACCGAATTTAGAACCATCTGCTTTAGTAATTAAAGGACAAGTCATAGCAAAAGCCTTTGCATCTTCTCCAGGGTTCATTCTTCTTACTAATTCTGTTCCTGTAGTAATATTTCCCCATTGATCTGATCCTCCCATTTGTAAAGCACATTTGTGTGTTTTATGTAAATGATAGAAATCGTATCCTTGAATTAATTGATATGTAAACTCTGTAAAAGACATTCCGCTTCCAGATTCTCCAGAAATTCTCTTCTTTACAGAATCTTTAGCCATCATATAATTTACAGTAATTCGCTTACCTACATCTCTAGCAAATTCAATGAAAGAAAAATCTTTCATCCAATCGTAATTATTAACTAAAACCGGAGCGTTTTCTTTTGTACTATCAAAATCTAAAAATCTTGCAAGCGTAGCTTTAATACCATCTACATTCTTTGCTAAAGTTTCTTCATTTAACAGATTTCTTTCATCTGATTTCCCTGAAGGATCACCAATCATTCCTGTAGCTCCACCAACTAAAGCGATAGGTTTATGACCTGCTTTTTCTAAATGAACTAATAATATAATTGGCACTAAACTTCCGATATGTAATGAATCTGAAGTAGGATCGAAACCAATATAAGCACTAGTCATTTGCTTTTGAAGTTGTTCTTCTGTTCCTGGCATTATATCGTGGATCATACCACGCCATTCTAATTCTTTTACTAAATTTTCAGTCATTGGTGTAAATTACTTTGTGATGACAAATATACCATTTACAAAATTTTATTTTCTAAGAATATTGAGAAACAATACTTTTAATTTTCGCTTCACAATTTTTAAAAAGATTTGGTGTTTCCCTTTTGTGACCAATCTTATTTTTTTCGGTCTAAAGACTACATTAAATACACTAAATAAATTTAAAAAAATGAAAAGTACATTTAAATTCCCATTATTTTTTGCATTAGTTACAGGCTTATTGATGTTAACAAGCTGTAATAGTGAAGATGAAATAATTGATCCTGTTGATCCGCCTGCTGCAGTTACAACATATTCTGCAAAATTATTAGCTGCTCCTTTAGCTGATGAAACTTCGTCTACTTTTATGACTTTCTACAATAATACTGTTCATAAGATAAGTGATGCCGCAACCAATGGTAGTTCTTGGGATTTTGGTTATTTTTATGGAACTAGTAGAAAAGCTTCTTTTGCTTCTGTAAAAAATTATCCTACTGATGTTTTTGATTTAACTGCTATTGCTGATGCTGACAAAAAAGAATGCTTCTTTAGTAAATCTACTACGATTACCACTGCAGATTTTGATGCTATTACTTTAGAAAGTGAATTAAATACTATCGTAAAACCTACAACACAATCTGTTACTGAATTAAATGGTGGTGATATTATTGAATTTCAAGATGCTTATGATAACAAAGGACTTATAAAAATCACGAGAATAGTTGAAGGAAATGGTTCTAATGGAGAAATTGAGTTTGATGTAAAAATTCAAATTAACAATATTCCTGTTACTCAATAAAACCTAAAAACATAGTAGTTCATCAAACTTTTAAATATTCGGAATGACAAGTCGTACACTTTAATTTCTTTGTAAAGGGTAAAAAAACACGCTCTGCTTTGGTACGTCTAATTCTTCTTTTTAGTTGATCACCGCAATTCTTACAGGTATTGTTGACTACGAATTTCATAACAATTTATATCAATTGTAATTTTAACTCAAAAGCCAGTATATTACTGGCTTTTTAAATTAAAACCCTTCAATTTAAGGTTATTAAAACTTTCTTTTACTTTCATTTCTAATAACAAAAGTATCTCTATTCTTTTCTTCTCAACATGAATATTTGTAGAATACGGATTTTACTTTGTGAAAGACACTATTTTCTTTTTAAAAGGAAAATTTAATTAGTGAGATAGACTAAAACAACTCTTTTACACAATCGGAAAAAGCATCGAAATTAGCTTTGGCTAATGGAATTCGAGTGTCATTTTTCATTAATAAATAACCACCATCGTTCTTTACAAACTCTTTTACATACTTAATGTTTACCAGATATGATCGATGTGATTTGAAAAAGAAATCGTTATTCGAAAGTTGATCTACAAAGAATTTTAATGTTTTCGAAATCACTTTTACATTACCATCTTTCACATAAATTTTTGTGTAAGAACCATCTGCTTCTAAATACTGAATTTCATCGTAAGAGAGAAAAATCATACCATTTGGCACTTCTATTGGCAATCTATTTATTGTAAGTTTTTTTAGTTTTTCTAATTGCTGACCGACTTCTTTTTGTGCTTTTCTTTCTTTACTTCTTTGAACAGCAGCTTTAAGATGATTTATATTAATTGGCTTTAAAATGTAATCTACAGCACTTAATTTAAAAGCTTCTACTGCATATTGATTGTATGCTGTTACAAATATGATATTGAAATTAACTTGTTTACTATCGAAAAAATCAAGAATTTGAAGTCCCGAATAATTAGGCATTTCAATATCTAGAAACACAATATCTGGAGCGTGTTTATGAATTAATTCTACTCCTTCTTTTAAATCTAAAGCCGTATAAATATGGGTGATTTCTGGAAACAATTCTTTTAATAATGCTTCTAATAAAATCAACGCGTTTTTTTCATCATCAATTACTATAACTTTCATCTTCTTGTGGAATTTTAATAATAACCTTAGTTCCTTCAGAAATGCTATCAGAACTAAACTTATCTTGTATTGTTATTGTTACCTTTTCTTTTCTATTTTTATTCAGCAAATTGGTTCTATCTTCATTTGCTTCTATGGCATAAGAACTATGATATTGACTTTTAATTCGTTTCAATTCTTTTGCTCTTTCTCTTCCTATTCCGTTGTCATCTATAACACATATTAATGCTTCTTCGTCTGATAGATAACTGAATGTAATATTTAATTTTTTTATTCCTTTCTTCGGAAATAATCCGTGTTTAATCGCATTTTCTATATAGGGCTGAATAAATAAAGAAGGAATTTTCATCAATTTTCCTTTACCAACATTACTTGAATTAATAGTGTACTGAAAACTTTCTCCAATTCTTAATTGCTCAAGTTTTAAATATGTTTCTAAAGCTTTTATTTCTTCTGGAAGTTTGGTGAATTGTTTTCTACTAAAATCTAAATACATTCTAATTAACTGAGAAAACTCAGCTAAATAAATACTTGCTTCTTCTTTTTTATTCGTGATAATATAACCTTGAATAGAGTTTAAGGTATTGAATATAAAATGAGGATTCATTTGCGATCTTAAATTTTCTAATCTAGAAAATATTAACTCTTTACTTAATCGTTCTTTTTCGAATAGATTTCTTTGGTTTCGTCGAACTCTTTTTACAAACAGAAAAAGCACCAGAATAATTAATAAAATAACTCCGCTAATAAACCACCATTGCATCCAAAACGGACTAGCAATTGTGATAATAATCTCTTTGTGTTTATTGTATTTATTATTTTTTCGGTTTAAAGCTTTTATCTGAAAAACATATTGTCCGTAAGGTATGTACGGATACCTAACTTGAGTTTCATTAGTTACACTCCATTTTTCACTCAACCCAAGTAATCGGTATTTAAATGTTTTACTTCCTATTTCAGATCCTAAAACATCAAAATAAAGTTCCATTTCATTTTTATCGTGAGGAAGTGAATATTTCGATTCTACTTTAAATTTTTCATTTCCAAATAGAATATCTTTAAAAATTATCCTTTCAGGATATATTTTTTCGTTAAGTACTTTTTTATCAATGGTTACAATAGCTTTTCGACCTAATACATACAATTTGTTTTGATGTAATCGAATCTCCTTAATTTTGTTTCCTCTAAGCTCATTGATTAAGTCAAACTTTATAACCGAATTCTCTTTTCTATTGTAAAAACTTAAATGAGTTTCTCCTAGAACCCATAAATTATTTCCGTCTGCTAAAACGTGTAATATTTTATTATCCTGAGTATTTTGATGCAATTCAAAATTGGTGATTTTTTGATTTTCATCAACTTTTAATAAACCTAGATTCGGACTCGCTATCCAAACCACACCATCGTTAGTTTCAGTAAAAGAATTTGCTAAAATATCTTTACCATGAAACGATATTTCTTCTTGCTTGAAACCTTTTGAAAAACGATACAATTTATACGAACCAGAAACATAAATTATAGCTTTTGATGTAGTAAAATTCTTCCAAGAATTTCCATTGAGTAATACATTATTTCTTTGAAAGAAAATGCTTTCAGCTACAACTGGTTCTTTATTTTTTTGCTGATTTTTAAACTTGAGATTATTTACGAAGTAATAACAATCACTTGGATCTGACACGAAAAACAGATGATCTTCTTCTCTATAATTTATATCTCGTAAATAACTCCCATTTTCAACTTTATGCAGTGTATTTAATTCTATATTCCAAAGTAAAGATCCTCGAGAACCGAAAAAGAAAATTAAATTCGGACTCGCTTTTTTTAACCAAATAATCTCTCCGACCAGATTGAAAACATCAAACTCTTTTTTATCATTGGTCTTAGCTAAATTTTGAACAACAATCTTTCCTTTTTTCTTTCCACAAATCATAGTATTATCGTGAAAAAGAAATGAAACCACTTCTCCAGATTCCGCTAAGTTTTGTATTTGTATATCGTAATTCGGAATAAGAAAAATTCCGTTTTTTAAAGTAGTTACCCAAATTTTTCCTTTAAAATCTTGTACTACTTGAGTAATATATTCTCCCTGAAAAAGTACATTTTTAAACACTAACTTATCTTCAACAAAATCGTATAAGAACACACCTTCATTGGTAACAAACCACAATTGATTGTTGATCTCCTTTATACTATTGATAAATTTATTCTGCAGTCTTTTCGGTAGAAGATTTTTGTTAGATAATCCTTTTTCGGGATCTACTCTAAATAATTTTTCCTGCAAACCCTCTTCTGCAACTGGAATTTTATTTCTTGATCGGTATAAATATAAATTCCTTTTAAAAGAGAAAAATGAATTGTAGTTATCTTCTTGATGATCTATCGGGAAACTAGCGATTTTTTCTCCTAGATAATTAATCTTCAATATAGAATCTAATAAGATATAATTGTGATTTTTAAAATGAATTATATCTGTATTTCTTCTACCTTGATGAGGAGTATCTTTCTCGTAGATTGTTGTTTTTGTTTTTAAATCTATAAAATAAGTATGCTTTACATTCGAGACATTAAGAGATGTTGCTGAAACATTGTAATCGATAAACTGAGTTGAAATACCGAAATTATCTTTTAGATCTATAAACAATTTTAACTCGTCTCCTTCGGTATAAAAAAACTGTCCGTATCTATTTCTACACCAAATTCTACCTCTACTATCTTTCTTAAGATTAAAAACTGAAAGTCCGATTTTATTAGGATGTTCAACTTTTATGTATGCATTTCCGTCGTATCGAAACAAACCTCTATCTGCAGCCAACCAAATATAACCTTTATCATCTTCTATCATATCATAGAATTCGGTGTCTGGTAATCCGTCTATTTCAGATAAATGAATACTTAATGGTTCTTGAGTCCAAGAAATACTTAAAATGAAGAAAAATAATATGTAGAAATACTTTGTGATTGCTTTATATAGGATAACGGTTCTGGTAAAATTATAAAATTAAGTTTTCTACACAAACCTTATTACATCGAATTAAAATCCGCTAACAAAACATCATTATTTGATCAAAAACAAGTAATAATAGCTACTTTTACATTAGCTAATTATTGGTTAAATATTTCATTTAAATTAAGCATATGATATTAGTTACTGGAGGAACTGGTTTGGTTGGATCGCACTTATTATATTTCCTGTTGGAAGAACATGAACATATAACTGCGATTTACAGAACAGAAAAGAAGTTAGCTTCTGTTAAAAAAGTGTTTTCTTATTACACTGAAAATTCTGACGTACTCTTCAATAAAATCAAATGGATTAAAGCTGATATTATTGATATTCCTTCGTTAGAAGAAGTATTCTCTCAACAATATGAATATGTTTATCATTGTGCGGCTTTAGTTTCATTTGATCCGAAGGATTATCACGATATGAGAAAAGTTAATATCGAAGGAACAGCCAATCTTATTAATTTTTCTATTTCAACCAAAGTTAGAAAATTCTGTTTTGTAAGTTCTATAGCTGCAGTTGGTGATGCTATTAATAACAACACCATAAATGAAGAAAATGAATGGGTAGACACGAAAGACAAACATGGTTATGCAATTAGCAAATATGGTGCAGAAATGGAAGTTTGGAGAGGAAGTCAAGAAGGTCTTGAAGTAGCTATAGTAAATCCAGGAGTTATATTAGGTAGTGGTTTTTTCCATGAAGGATCTGGAAAAATTTTCGATCAAGTTTTTAAAGGATTAAAGATTTATACAGAAGGAGTTACTGGATTTGTTGGTGTAAAAGATGTTATTAAATCTTTAATTAAACTTGCGCATTCTGATATAAAAAACGAACGCTTTATTTTAGTTTCTGAAAACAAATCTTTCAAAGAAATTTTTCATGAAATCGCTGATAACTTTGGTATTAAACGACCTAATATAAAAATCAATCGATTTGTAACTTCTATTGTTTGGAGAGTAGATTGGTTCCTTTCATTAATAACTAGAAAACGTCCTTTTTTAACAAAGAACTCTGCCCGATCTGCACATAACAAAGATTATTATAGTGCTGATAAGATTAAAACTGCTTTAGATTTTAAGTTTGAATCGATAACAAAAGTTATTGAAGACGTTTGTAATGATTATAAAAAATAACCATTACTCTTCGTCTTCTTGTATAATTAAACTGTCTTTAACAGCTTCTATGCTTTTTTTAGGTGTCAGAGAATCTGCTTTCTTTTTTAGAAGTTCTTTTTCTTTCTTCTTAATAGAATCTCTTGTGTTTTTTTCTACTTGATATTTACTTGCTATTACTTCTAAGTTTGTTCTCACTGACTTCAATAGCTTATCATAATCATCAATTCTAGAAGTATAATACGTATTACTTTGTTCGAAACGTAAACTATCTATTTTGTATTTATCATACACCAATTGCATGTAGTTTAAATCTCTCCTATTTTTTACCGTTTTAATAGGTTTAGATGCCGATGCAATATGCATATCGGTAAGTAAACTTATCATAGTATCTCTTGGTATAAGATTTTCTGGTGCTTTGTAAATGGTATTTCCTGTACAAGAAATCATTATACAAATAGAAAAAATAAATACAATTGTGTTTTTCATTTACCTTTCAAATAATAAACGCTTTCCTTTAATTTCTTCATTAAATACTCCGTTATCATACATTAGATTACCATTGATAAAAGTATGCGTAATCTTAGATGATAATGTAACTCCTTCGAAAGGAGACCAACCACATTTATAAAGTACGTTGTCTCTTGAAACTTCCCAAGGATCGTTTGGATCTACTAACACAATATCTGCATAATAGCCTTCTTTAATGTATCCTCTTTTTTCAACTTGAAAAAGAATAGCTGGATTATGACACATTTTCTCAACTACTTTCTCTATAGAAATTACGCCTTCTTTTACTTTTTCAAAAAGCGCAACAACAGCATGTTGAACTAAAGGTCCACCACTTGGTGCTTTTGTATACACATTTGCTTTTTCTTCTAAAGTATGTGGAGCGTGATCTGTAGCAATCACATCAATTCTGTCATCTAATAAAGCTTTCCAAAGTCCGTCTTTATCTTGCTGTGTTTTTACTGCAGGATTCCATTTGATATGCGTTCCTTTTCTATCATAATCTGCATCGGTAAACCATAAATGGTGAATACAAACCTCTGCTGTTATTTTCTTATCTTTTAAAGGAATATCGTTTCTAAAAAGTTCTGTTTCTTTTGCTGTAGATAAATGGAACACGTGTAATCTTGCTCCTGTCTTTTTCGCTAATTCAATAGCTTTTGAAGAAGATAAATAACAAGCTTCTTCACTTCTAATAATTGGATGATATTTTACAGGAATATCGTCTCCATATTTTTCTTTAAACTCTGCTGTATTTTTTCTGATTGTTCCTTCATCTTCACAATGTACAGAGATTACCATATTGGTTGAAGAGAATATCTTTTCTAATACTTCTTCATTATCTACCAACATGTTCCCTGTTGAAGAACCTAAGAATAATTTAATTCCAGCTACATTTCTAGGATTCGTTTTTAATAACTCATCTAAGTTATCGTTTGTTCCACCAAACATAAACGAGTAATTTGCATAAGAAGTTTTACTTGCTATTTCAAACTTATCTTCTAATAATTCTTGAGTAGTTGCCTGCGGAGAAGTATTTGGCATTTCTATAAAAGAAGTAATACCTCCAGCAACAGCAGCTTTACTTTCTGTTGCTATGTTAGCTTTATGTGTAAGTCCTGGTTCTCTAAAATGAACTTGATCATCTATCATCCCTGGAATTAAATATTTCCCATTGGCATCAATTACAGTTTCATCACCTGTAGGTTCGATTTTATCAGCTATTTTACTGATAATTTCATCTTTAATTAATACATCTCCGGAAAAAACACGATTCTCGTTAACAATTTTTGCGTTCTGGATTAAGTATGATTTTTTCATTTTTATTTTGGTAAGCCTTTTAATCTCATTTTTATTACTCCAAATAAAGCTTCGTAAACAATACCTCCGCTCATTTTAGATTCTCCTAAAGTTCTGTCGGTAAAAATTACCGATACTTCTTTTACATTAAACTTGTGTTTCCATGCTTTGTATTTCATTTCAATCTGAAAAGCATATCCTACAAACTTAATTTTATCTAACTGAATTGTTTCTAACACTTTTCTCGACCAACACACAAACCCTGCTGTAGTATCGTGTACAGGAATTCCTGTAATAAATCGAACATATTTAGATGCGAAATACGAAAGCAATACTCTATTCATTGGCCAATTCACAACATTCACTCCTACAGAATATCTAGACCCTATAGAAACATCAGCACCATCAACAACACATGAATTGTATAAACGTATTAGATCGTTTGGATTGTGAGAAAAGTCTGCATCCATTTCGATTAAATAGTCATAATTTTTATTCAATCCCCATTTAAAACCATGTATGTAAGCAGTTCCTAATCCGTTTTTTCCTGTTCTCTTTTCTATGAACAATTGATTCGGAAATTCTAACATTAAACTTTCTACGATTGTAGCGGTTCCATCTGGTGAATTATCATCAACAACTAAAATATCGAAAACTTTTTCCTGACTAAATGTAGCTCGGATAATAGCTTCTATATTTTCTTTTTCGTTGTAAGTAGGGATTATGACTAATGTGTCAGACATCAAACTTTATTTCGTTAAAAACTCGAACAAAGATAAACTAATTTATTACTAATTTTGTGTTAATTGAATTTCTGAAAACTTTATGGAAATTATTGAACGTAATTTCATTTCTAACGACTGGATCACACTTGTATTGTTAACTTCTTTAGTGCTAATTGCTTTAATGAAGTTATACAAACCTCAGCTATTACTAGGATATAGTATTGCCTTTTTTTCTCAAGGATTTATAGAAAATCGTTCCAATAAAAATCCATCTATTTTTTCTGTATTTCACGTATTAATTTTCATTTTTAGTTTACTGATATTTTCATTGTGCATTCATTTTCTTTTATCAAACTATTTAGAAAATTATACTAGCTCTTATCTGATTACTTTAGGAGGAGTATCTGCATTTATCTTGATAAAGTATCTGATTATAAAATTGATTTCATTCTCTTTAGAAATTGAAGAATTAACTCGATATTTTTTATTTTCAAAAACTGGATACCTATATTCTATCAGTTTGTGGTTGTTTCCTATTTTAGTTTTTTATCAATATACCTACTCAAATGACAAAATTTTAATTGTTTATTTGCTTTTATTAATGGCTTTTAGGGGAATATTGGTGATTAAAAACAACAAAAAGCTGATTTTTAATCACTTCTTCTATTTTATTTTGTACTTTTGCACCCTCGAATTAGCTCCTTTGCTAATTATTTATAAAACAACAACTATATAAAGAAAGTTTTATGAAAGTGAAAACGATTTTAGTATCTCAGCCAGCACCAAAAACTGAGACTTCACCTTATTTTGATTTAGCTGAAAAACAAAAAGTAAAAGTTGATTTTCGTTCATTTATCCACGTAGAAGGAATTCCTGTAAAAGAGGTAAGAGCGCAAAAAATCGACTTAAGTAATTTTACAGCAATCATTTTAACAAGTAGAAACGCTGTAGATAATTTCTTTAGAATTGCAGAAGAAATGCGTTTTACAGTTCCAGATAGTATGAAATACTTCTGTCAATCAGAAGCTGTTGCTTACTATTTACAAAAATATGTTGTTTACCGTAAGCGTAAAATATATGTTGGAACAAGAACTTTCCCAGAATTATGTAAATTAATTAAAAAACATAAAGACGAGAAATTCTTACTTCCTAGTTCAGATAAATTAAAGTCTTTAATTCCAGACGAGCTTGACAAATTAGGTGTAAACTGGAAAAGAGCTGACTTATATAGAACTGTAGTTAGCGACTTATCTGACTTAGAAGACGTATTCTATGACGTATTAGTTTTCTTTAGTCCTTCTGGAATCGAAAGTTTATTTGAAAACTTCCCAGATTTTAAACAAAACAATACAAGAATTGCTGTATTTGGTAATTCAACAATAAAAGCTGTAGAAGCAAAAGGTTTACGAGTAGATATTGCTGCTCCAACTCCAGAAACACCTTCTATGACAATGGCTTTAGAAAAGTATATTAAAGAAGTGAACAAAAAGTAATTTCTTACAAAATATATCATAAGAACCTCGCTAACTGTAGCGAGGTTTTTTATTTTTATATTAAACCTTACCTCATTAGTTCTGTCTTATTATTATGAAAACACAGTATATACTTCATCTTTATAATAGAATTGGTTTTGGATTGCATCCGAAAGAAATTGAAGCACTTCAATCTAAACAAAGAAACGAAGTGATTAACCAACTTTTTCAATCTTCAGAAAAAGTTACTCCTTTAAATATTGACACTAGTTTTATTAGTGATCTCTCTCTTAAAGAATTAAAAAATAAAAAAAAGAGAAAAGACCTAATGAAAATCAGCAGAAAAAAAATACGAGAATTAAATGGTATTTGGATTGACAGATTAAATAATCCTACTGAGATTTTAAGAGAAAAAATGACTTTGTTTTGGGCAAATCATTTTGTTTGCGAAGACAAAAACATTGTACACGTTTTACAATACAACAACACTTTAAGAAAATTTGCTTTAGGAGATTTTCGTGCTTTTGTAAAAGCGATTTCTAAAGAAGCAGCAATGCTGAAATACCTAAACAATAAGCAGAACAAGAAAGATAGTCCGAATGAAAATTTTGCAAGAGAATTATTAGAGCTTTTTACTTTAGGCCAAGGAAACTATACCGAAACAGATATTAAAGAAGCTGCGAGAGCTTTTACAGGATACAATCACGATTTTAAGGGCAACTTTAGATTAAGAAAACGAAAACATGATTATGGCGAAAAAACCTTTTTGGGAAAAACAGGAAACTATTTTGGCGATGATATTATTGATATTGTTTTAAGTAAGAAACAATGTGCACGTTTTATCTGCGAAAAGATCTACAGCTATTTTGTAAATGATAAACTAGACAATGATAGAATAGAAGAATTAACAGCTATTTTCTTTACTGATTACAACATTGAAAACCTGATGAAACATATTCTTTTATCGGATTGGTTTTACGATGAAACAAATATTGGAACTAAAATTAAATCTCCGATAGAATTAATTGTGGGTACACATAACATTGTTCCGTTTACATTTCAAAAAGAAAAACAAGAAATTCTTATTCAGAAATTATTAGGTCAGATTTTGTTATTACCTCCTAATGTTGCCGGTTGGAAAGGTGGACAAAATTGGATAGACAGTAATACCATTGTTACACGACTTCGTTTGGCTTCTGTATTGTTAAATAACGCAGAAATCACGTATTCTGATAAGGATGATTTTAAAGCTGTGATTACTGATTTTAAAAAGAGAAAACGAAAACGTAAAACCTTTATAAAAACAACTACCGATTGGGAGAATTTCGAAACAAAATACAATACTGTTTCTAATAAAGAACTTGTTGATGTATTAATTACAGCTCCAATAAGTGCCGGGACTAAAGAATTACTGAAACAATATTACAATCTACCTAAAAAGGAGTTCTGCATTCAGTTATTATCACTTCCAGAGTTTCAATTATGTTAAAATAGTAAGATCATGAAAAGAAGAAATTTTATTAAAAGAACATCGCTAGCTACAGGTGGAGCTTTTTTAGTTCCTCAATTTTTAAAAGCTTTTGAAACGACACTTTCTCAAGTCAATTCTTACAAGAAAGTAGTAATTATTCAGTTGAAAGGCGGAAACGACGGATTAAATACTGTTGTTCCGTTTAGGAATGATCTTTACTATCAAAACAGAGGAAATATTGCACTTCAGAAAAATCAATTATTACAATTGAATGATGAAGTTGGTTTTCATCCGAGTTTAGCTCCTTTACAAAATTTATTTGATGATGGTCATGTATCGATTATCAATAATGTAGGCTATCCAAATCCGAATCGATCACATTTTAGGTCAACAGATATTTGGCAAACGGCTAGTGATAGTAATGAATATTTACAGTCGGGTTGGGTTGGTCGTTTTTTAGATGTTACAAACTCAAAACCATATCGTGCTATAGAAGTAGATGAAAGTCTTTCTTTACTGTTAAAAGGAAATCATCAAAACGGATTGGCAATTACAAATCCGAAGCTATTTCATCGCTTGTTAAATCAGCCTTTTTTTGACAATGTTTTCAATAATTACAAAAACGACAAACATTTGAGCGAACACAATTTAGGCTACTTATACAACACCATGATTGATGCTAAATCTTCAGCTTCGTACATTTATGAAAAAACAAAAACACAATCGTCTTCTGTAGATTATCCTAAAAATGCATTCGGGAAACAGCTAAAAACAATTGCTGAGTTTATTTCTTCTGGAATAGATACGCAAATTTATTATGCTGGTTTAACTGGATTTGACACGCATGCGAATCAGAAAAACAGACAAGCGCGATTATTAAAAGTGTATGCTGAAAGTATTGCTACTTTTGTAAAAGATTTAAAACGCAATAACACATTTGATGATACATTAATTCTTACGTTCTCTGAATTTGGAAGACGTGTAAAACAAAATGGCTCTAACGGAACCGATCATGGAACTGCAAATAATGTATTTGTGATTGGAAAAAATTTAAAGAAAAACGGAATGTACAATCGTCTTCCGAATTTGAGTGATTTGGACGATAATGGAGATTTAAAATATACTGTAGATTTTAGAGAAGTGTATGCTACAATTTTAGATAAATGGTTAGCGATTGACAATGCTAAAGTTTTAAATAAAAACTTTTCTAACCTTGATTTTATTTAAAGTCAAGGTTAGAAATTTATTCGAATTTACTTTTTCTTTGACTCTAATTCCCCTTTTTACTTGATCTTAGTTTAATATCTTTTATCATAGTTCCCAACTCAGAGTTATGCCCTTCAAATTCAGAATTCAGTAGGTCAAAATTAAATTCTCTAAAATACTTAGATGTTTTAGGTGTTTTCATAGACAACATTAAAATTTTATCTTCCTTTTTCGATTCAACTTTCATATCATTTTCACCAGATTTAAACACAGTAGAGTTTCCTCGTACTTCTAGGTGATAATTATCATTAGGGACGAAAAAATTGACTTTAGAATATTCTCCTTTAAAATTGAATTTTCTGAATTTATTAGAGTAACCGTAAAAATAAAAGCGACTTCCAAAATCTTTAAAATCAGTATATGCATCCACCTCTCCAATTTCTATTTTTGTGTGTTCGGTGATTAAATTTGAATTAGCAATTCCTCCAATTAATAAACTTGTAGTACTTTTTGCTGTAATAATACTACTATCTACTTCACCTAAAAAGATACTGCCATTCCAACAGGTTAATTTTGAGTTGTTAATTTTTCTGATTTTAAGATAACCGCCATCAACAAATACATTTAAGTTTTTAAATTCTAAATCATTAAAATCTATATTACTTTTTTCAGCATTTAACTTTAGTATTGCAGCAAACTTCTTAGGAAGATAAATTGTAAAAGTATTTTTTATTAGCTTTTTGTTATTATCTATTATTACTTTTTCTTTTAATCTTATAAACTTTTTATAATCCTCTCCTTTTCCTTCTTTGTATTTCTTTAAAATTTCTTCCTTACTTTTCTTTTTGAAGGAAAAATCTGTGTAATTTTTAACCACTTTATCTACAAGCTTAGATAACTCTTCGTTCGTTACTCTTTCAGAAAAAGCATGTAGCCTGTTTAATTCAATCTCACTTTTTAAATCAACATTTATAACTCCTTCTGTAATTTCTTCATTAAACTTTAAAGACTCCAAAAAAGAAGTTTTTTCTTTATCAGAAAGGTTTTTAAACTCTAACTTAAAATTAAAATGAATTTGATTGTCTTCTGATGGTCTTATATCTACAGGAACATTTTTTAAAGAAAGCTTTAGACTATCAATATTCTTCATCTGAAAACTTTTACTATATAATATCTCTGTTTGTGCAAAAACAAAATTGCTTAGAAAGTATAGGCTAAATAATAATCGTTTCATGAGTTACTTTTTTTTGTTTTAAATTTTTTATGTGCGCTTGTATATCTTTTAAAGCTTGTAATCTTTTTTGAAGATTAGAAATCAAATCTTCTAAAGTGTTTATATCATTAGGATTTTTATTAAATCTAGACAATATGACTTTATAACTTTCTGATAATTTCTTTAGCTTATCATCATACTTTTTTATCAGTTTTTCATCATCTGTTAACTCCAAAAAATTATTCCATTCTGTATTAATATTTTTTAAGTATTCTGTTTCTATTTGCTGAACATGTAATAATAATTGCTGATCTTTTTCTTCAATTTTATTATCTGGAAGGAACAAATAATACACAGAAATTAAAACAATCACTGAAGCAACCAAACCAATCATTTTTTTGAAAGGATTTTTTTTCTTTCTAGAAGTTTCTTTAAGCTTTCCTAAAAATTCAGCTTTATGATTTTCTGGCAACTCTTTTTCGAATTCTTCTTCTTTAAAAAGTTCTCTAATATCTCGCTTCATTAAAATGCTTTTTTAATAATTCTCTTAATTGTAGTTTACCTCTTCTCAATTGTGTTCGAGAAGTTTTCACTTCGATTCCTAAAATTTGAGAAATTTCAGAATGATCGTATCCTTCTAACAGATATAATTTCACTACCAATTGATATTTTTCACTCAATTGATCTATTGCTTGTAAAATTTCTTGTTTTGTAATTTGCGTATCAAATAACCAATCTTCATCATCAACAATTTCTAATTGAACTTGCTCTATGGCACTTGTTTCTAATTTTTTCTTTTTCAATTGATCAATACATTGATTGATAACGATTCGCTTTAACCAAGCTCCGAAAGTTTTGTCTTTTTCAAATGTTTGGATATTTAAAAATGCTTTTAGAAATCCTTCTTGCATAGCTTCTTTAGCTTCTTCATGTGACAAGTATCTGCATGCAATAGTATACATTGCACCACAATACTGATCGTAAATATGCATTTGGGCTTTTCTATTGCCTTTTTTACATTGATAAATTAATATGTCGATTTGTTTAGACACGTATTCGATTGCATTGATTTACCCTTAATAACGAAGAAAAAAATAAAGGGTTTCAACAAAGTAAAAAAATTACGCAAATAACGTAGCAAAAGCATCTTCTATTTTACCCACTAAAATGAGTTTAATTGAATGATTTTTAGATGTAATCTTATTATATTTTGAAGTTACAAATGTTTTATAACCTAGTTTTTCTGCTTCAACAATACGTTGATCGATTTTAGAAACAGGACGAATTTCTCCTGCTAAACCAACTTCAGCCGCAAAGCAAACATCTGGATTAATTGCGATATCTTGATTTGAAGAAAGAATTGCCGCTACAACAGCTAAATCTATTGCAGGATCATCGATATAAATTCCTCCAGTAACATTTAAGAATACATCTTTTGCTCCAAGTTTAAATCCAGCTCTTTTTTCTAGAACAGCCAGAATCATGTGTAAACGTTTTAAATTATAACCCGTAGTAGATCTTTGTGGAGTTCCATAAACTGCAGTACTTACTAAAGCTTGAATTTCTATCATTAACGGACGAACACCTTCTAAAGTTGAAGCAATTGCTGTTCCACTTAAATCAGTGTCTTTTTCTGAAATTAAAATCTCTGACGGATTTTTAACTTCACGTAAACCGTCTGATAACATTTCATAAATTCCTAATTCGGCTGTAGAACCAAATCTGTTTTTTTGAGAACGTAAAATTCTATAGGTATGATTTCTGTCTCCTTCAAACTGAAGCACAACATCTACCATATGTTCTAAGATTTTTGGTCCCGCTATATTTCCGTCTTTATTAATATGTCCGATTAATAAAACTGGGGTATTTGTTTCTTTCGCAAATTTGATCAACTCAGCAGAAGTTTCTTTAATTTGAGAAATACTTCCTGGTGAAGCTTCAATATTATTTGTGTATAACGTTTGAATAGAATCTATAACTAAAACATCAGGCTGTACTTCTTCAACATTTCTGAAGATTTGTTGCGTATTTGTTTCTGTTAAAATCAAGCAATTTGAATCTTCGTTTTGCAAACGCTCTGCTCTCATTTTAATTTGCGATTGACTTTCTTCTCCAGAAACGTATAATACCTTCTGCGGAATTTGTAAAGCAACTTGCAGTAGTAATGTTGATTTACCAATTCCTGGTTCACCCCCTAGTAATGTGATAGAACCTTTTACTAATCCGCCACCTAAAACTACATCTAACTCATTATTTCGAGTGATGATTCTCTCTTCTGTATTCAATTCAATTTCTTGAATTCTTCTAGGTTTTGAAACAACTTTTTGTGTATTCAAAGGCGTTTTCCAATTTCTTTTTTCTTCTTTTTGGATTACTTCTTCAACAACTGTATTCCATTGTTTACAATTCGGACATTGTCCGACCCACTGCGCATGTTGCGCTCCACAATTCTGACAGAAAAAAGTTGTTTTAGTTTTTGGCATTTGAGCAAATTAAATGAACAACAAAGATACATTTAATATAAAAAATAAAACAGTTTGCTCATGTAGAACAAACTGTTTTATTAATATGTTTTTTTAAGTTATAATTATTCAAAAAAATCTTTTAGTAAAGAATCTCCTATTTCTTTTCTTTCCTTTACTACTCTTTTTAATGCTTTTTGATAATAGAAATCATAATAATCATAAACTCCTATATATGTATCATAAGACACATCTTTTAAAACTGTTTTTGTACAAGTTTCAACCTTTTTAAAAATCTCGTTTCTTTGTTTTTCTGTATACTTTTCATAATCACTCAATTCAATTAAAACTAAAATTTTATCATTATTAATTTCAGTGATATAATTGATACTTCTAGGTTCAATAAAAGAAAGATTTGGCTCTAAGCAATTTTTAATATTATATGAAACCGGTTCTTTAATAAGACCTGGACTCATAGTAGAATTCCCCATTATCTTACGAAGTTTTTCTTCCCAATTAAGTGCAGGTTTTGATTTTTCAGGTTCTTTCTTTGGATTTATTACAAGTGTTTCTACTTCTTTCTCTTCAGGCTGATATACTGTATTTATTTCTGTAGTAACCTCTGATTCATCATTAGTAAAAAAATAATCTCCAATAAATGCAAAAAGGCTTATAGTTAACGAAAGAGCAAACATAAAAAATATTGCTAAACAGCCAAAAGAATGCCATTTGGGTGTTTTAACGTTCGACTTCTCTACAGCTCGATCTAGAGCAACTCGAATGTTATCTGGAATTTCACTATCATCGTAACGTTTTTTACAATGACCACAAGTAACTTCTCTTGATTTTCCTACAGAAATAATCGGAATCCAAAAAACATGGAAATATGAATTATATATGATTCCTTGAAAGCTTTTTTCTGTACCACAATGACTACAAACAGTATTCTCTCTAATTGTAGCTACACCAATTTTAGATTTCTTTACACCGAAGAATATTATCATATCAATTTTTTCTCAAAAGTAGAAAATTATACTTTTCTAGCTTCTAAAATTGAAAGTAATATTTAGTTATTTATTCTTATTGAAAATTGGTAATATAAAAAATGATAACCCTCCAAAAATGATAATCATAGCGGTTTGTGCAGACCACATAATCCATCCAAAAGCTTCACTTGGATCTTTTTCAACTCCAAATAACATAAAAGCTCCTGCTACGGCTAATGGATAAGAACCAATTCCTCCATTTGTTGCGGCTATACTAAACCCTCCAGCTATGAAACCAACTAACACCGCACCCAATGGCACACTAAAATTTTCTAATGCAGGAATAGTTGCCCAAAACATCGCCACATACATTGTCCAAATAAATACTGTATGAAAAATGAATGACCACTTATCTTTCATTTTAAAAATACTTGTTAAACCTTCTGTAAGACTATTTAAAAAGTGTTTAATTTTCAATCCTATTCCTGAGGAAGCTTTCTTTACATAACTTCTTACAATTAAAAAAACAACAACTAAAATTACTAAACCTCCGCCAATTACAATTGGATCAAATTTCTCTGCAACTAAATTATATATAAACTCGAATTGAATTAATAATGTAATCCCTATAATTAAAAACATCATTACTAAATCTGCAATACGTTCTGCAACGATAGTTCCGAATCCTTTTTCAAATGGAATATCTTCGTAAGTTGTCATAACTGTAGCTCTAGATACTTCGCCTGCTCTGGGTATAGCTAAGTTTACAAAATACCCTACTAGAACAGCTAAAATACTATTACCTAATTTTGGCTTGTATCCCATTGGCTGAAGTAAAAACTTCCAACGATAGGCTCTAGATAGATGACTTAATATTCCAAAAAATAAACCTAAAGCTATCCATCCATAATTGGCTGTCTCTAAATAATCAATCATTTTGTCTTTGTCCATTCTTGACAAAGAATACCAAACTAAAAAACCTCCCAAAACGAGAGGTAAAATTATTTTTAAAATTTTCTTTTGCGAAGTATTCAAACTACTCTAGTAAATTTGTTTCCTCATTAGGGAAAACTAATTGTGGTTTAAACTTTTTTGCTTCTTCTAACTCTAAGAATCCATAAACGATTAAGATTAAAATATCTCCTTTTTGAACTCTTCTGGCAGCAGCTCCATTTAAAGTAATTTCTCCACTTTTTCTTGGTCCAGGAATTGCGTAAGTTTCTAAACGCTCACCGTTATTGTTATTTACAATCTGAACTCGTTCTCCTTCTATAATTCCAGCGGCATCCATTAAATCTTCATCAATAGTAATGCTCCCAATATAATTTAAATCTGCACCGGTTACTTTAACTCGGTGAATTTTAGATTTTACAACTTGTACTAACATGCAACAAAAATACTGTTTTTTAAAGAATTTACTCTTTAATTATTTTAATTGTTTTGGAATCGGACATTATCAATCAATCTTATTTCTCCTGCAAAAACTGCAATAAAAGCTCTATATCTTTTTGTAGCATCAAAACTTTCAGCAGTTTGCAATGTTTTTTCATCTGCAATTATAAAATATTCTAATTCTAAAAGCGGATGTTTTTTAAATTGATTTTCAACCCATTCAATGATTTCTTTAACATTTTTTGTACCAGTTTTTTTTCTAGCTTTCTTTAACGTTTTGTGAATAAATGGTGCTGCTTCTCGATGTCCTGGAGTTAATCTTGCATTTCTAGAGCTCATTGCTAATCCGTCTTCTTCTCTAAAAATTGGCATTCCCTTTACTTTAATTGGCAACTTTAACTTCTCTACCATTTTTTTTATGATTTGAAGCTGCTGAAAATCTTTTTTCCCAAAATAAGCAACATCTGGTTGAACGATTTCAAATAAAGCTTTCACAATTGTACCTACTCCATCAAAATGACCATCTCTAAACTTTCCTTCCATTTGATGTTCTAATCCGTCGAAATCAAAACGCTCAGATATTATATTTTCACCATAAATCTCATCAACTGAAGGAACAAAAACAGCATCACAAGAACCACTTTCTAATAATTTTACATCTTCCTCAAACGTTTTCGGATATTTAACTAAATCTTCTTTATTATCAAACTGTGTAGGGTTAACAAAAATGCTTACAACTGTAACGTCATTTTTCTTTACCGATTTCTTTACCAAAGACATATGGCCTTGATGAAGCGCCCCCATAGTTGGAACAAATCCGATCTTCTTTTTTTCTTCCTTTTTTGACGAAATGTAACTTTTCAAATCGGATTTTGAAGTAAATATTTTCATGTATAGAATTATTAGAATACGAGCAAAATTAGCAATTTAACAGGATTTTAGCATAAAATTTCGTAGTTTTGCCGCTTTATAAAGAGTTCGATTTAATGAAGGATAAGAGAATTTTATATGTTTCTTCGGAAGTTATTCCGTATTTACCAGAAACAGAATTATCATCTACGGCGTTTAATGTTGCTAAATATGCACATTCTAAAGGGGTTCAAACGCGAATTTTCATGCCACGTTTTGGAGTTATTAATGAAAGAAGACATCAGTTACATGAAGTAATTAGATTGTCGGGTATGAATCTTATCATCAACGATATGGATATGCCGTTAATCATTAAAGTAGCTTCAATTCCTAAAGAAAGAATGCAGGTTTACTTTATTGACAACGACGAATACTTTAAGCGTAAGGCCATTTACACAGATGAAGATGACAAGTTATTTCAAGATAATGATGAAAGAATGATTTTCTTCGCTAAAGGTGTAGTTGAAACTGTTAAGAAATTAAATTGGGCACCAGACATTATTCATGTTCATGGATGGATGGCTTCGTTACTTCCTCTTTATTTAAAAGAATACTACAAAGAAGAGCCTTTATTTAGTGAAAGTAAAATTGTTACTTCTTTATACAGTAATGAATTCCCTGGAGAATTAAACAAAAATCTTATTGATAAAGTAAAGTTTGATAAAGTTGATAATGATAGTGTATCGTTGCTTCAAGATCCTAATCAGGAAAATATTTTGAAGAATGCATTATTAAATTCAGATGCGGTTATCAAAGGTAGTGCTGAATTTTCTGATGATTTAGAGCAATTCATCTCAGAAAGTGGCGTTACTGTTTTAGACTACCAATCTGAAGAGTATTTAACTGAAGCATATCTTGACTTCTACAAAGAAAACGTGTTAGAACTTCAAGATTCTTAAAATTTATCAAACATAATGAAAAAGATTTTTTATATATCTGCTGCTTTCGTAAGCTTTTTACTGGTAATGTCATGTGAAAAAGACTTTAGAGAGATCGGAGGAAATGTAATTAGTAATAATAACTTTACTACAGATCAAATTACTTTAGAAGTAGAAACTACTCCAATAGATATTAGTTCTGTTAGAGCTGATAATATTGCGATTGGTAATCTTGGAGAATATTGGTTAGGTGTTTATAACAACAACGATTATAAGCGTGTAGAAGCATCTATAATTAGTCAGTTAAACATTACTCCAAATCCAAGAACTGAGCAAAACTCAACTACAGATGAATTAGATTCTATTTATGTATTTAACGATGCTTATTTAATTCTTCCTTACGAATCTACTCAAACAGGTAGAGGAACTAATGGAGTTCCAGAATTTAGATTAGATTCTGTTTTAGGTAACGATCAGGTTCCTGTAGCCATAAAAGTATATAGAAACGGAACTTTCTTAAACCGTTTAAATCCAAATGATCCTTCAGAACAAAATTCATTTGAATCTGATCAATCATATACAGAACTTGAACTTTTAAATGACAATCCAAATTATGTTCATGTTCCAAACCCTGTAGATACTATTCTTCCTGTTCAAAGGGAATTGAGCACAGGTAGTACTTTCTTTGATGAAGTTAAATTAAACAATTCTATTCCTTTTATTAGAATTAAGCTTAACAAAGCTAGAATGAAAGAATTATTTTGGGACAAATTTGGTGATCCTGAATTTTCTACTACAGACGCTTTTAATCAATATTTCAAAGGATTGATTATAAAAGCTGAAGGAACAGATGGAGCTATGGTTCCAATTACACTAAACACAACTAGACCGTCAGTTGAATTCTATTACACTGAAACTAGAGTAGAAATAGAAAATGGAGCTAGAGTTGTAAAAGATACAGTTTTAAGTAGCTATCCATTCACATTAAGCGGGGTAACTAACAGTCAATATAAGATGTCTGCTGCACAAAGTCCAGCTCCAACTGCTACTAGTTTCAATATTCAGGGAACAGCAGGAAGTATGGCTAGGATTAATATTTTAAATGGGAACGAATTACAGACATTAAGAGAAAGAAACATTCTTATTAATGATGCTACGTTAACATTTAATATCGATGCTTCAAGAGATACTACTAAAGTTCCTTTACGTTTATTCTTATATCGTGAAACTAGTAATGGAGATGAGCAAATTAAAGATGCTATTACTGAAGGTGCTGCTTCATTCGGAGGAGGTTTATCAATAGTAGATGCTAAACCGAGTTCTTACTCTTTTGGTATCACAGATTATGTATCTGATTTAATATCTGGTGAAATTGACGAAAACTCACCTTTGATTTTAAAGGTATTCAATACACCAACAGATTTAGCTGTAGATCCTAGTACTGGAGCACTAAGAAACCTAAATGTAGACACATACAACTGGAACCCTAGAGGGGTTACCATTCTTAATAATTCAATAAGTAACGGAGATAAAAGAGCCAAATTAACTATTTCATTTACAGAAGAGAAAGAAGACAACTAATTAAAATCAAAAAATATGTGTGGAATTACTGGATATATAGGAGAAAGGGAAGCCTATCCAATAGTAATCAATGGTCTTAAGAGATTAGAATATCGTGGGTATGATAGTGCAGGGATAATGATGTATGATGGGGAAGATATCAACTTATCTAAAACTAAAGGTAAAGTTTCTGATCTTGAAGTTATCACAAACAACAATGAATCAAGAAAGAATGGAAAAATAGGTATTGGGCATACTCGCTGGGCTACTCATGGAGTACCAAATGATGTAAATTCTCATCCACATTTTTCTCAATCAGGAAACTTAGTTATAGTCCACAATGGCATCATAGAAAATTACGATACAATAAAAAAGGAATTAGTATCTCGTGGATATGAATTTAAAAGTGATACCGATACTGAAGTTTTAATAAACTTAATAGAGGAAGTAAAACAGAAAGAAGGATGTAAGTTAGGTAAAGCTGTACAATTAGCACTTACAAACGTAATTGGTGCGTATGCTATAGCTGTTTTTGACAAAACAAAACCTAATGAATTAGTTGTTGCCAGATTAGGAAGCCCTATCGCAATTGGTATTGGAAAAAACAATGAAGAATTCTTTGTTGCTTCTGATGCTTCACCTTTCATAGAATTCACTAAAGATGCTGTTTATTTAGAAGATGGTGAATTAGCTATCATTAAAAAAGGTAGAGGTATTAGAGTTCGTAAGATTGACAATGATAAACCTGTTGATGCAAAAATTCAGGAATTAAAGTTAAATCTTGATCAGATTGAAAAAGGTGGTTACGATCACTTTATGTTAAAGGAAATCTACGAACAACCAAAAGCTATTACAGATACTTTTAGAGGAAGAATGCTTGCTAATGATGGAATCATCAGAATGGCAGGGATAGATGATAATGTATCTAAGTTTTTAAACGCAGATAGAATCATTATTATAGCTTGTGGAACGTCTTGGCATGCTGGATTAGTAGGTGAATATCTATTAGAAGATATGGCTCGTATTCCTGTAGAAGTTGAGTACGCATCTGAATTTAGATATAGAAACCCGATTATAACACCTAAAGATGTAGTTATAGCTATTTCTCAATCAGGAGAAACCGCTGATACACTTGCTGCTATAAAATTAGCAAAATCTAAAGGAGCTTTCGTATTTGGAATCTGTAATGTTGTAGGTTCTTCAATCGCTAGAGAAACTCACGCTGGTGCTTACACTCATGCTGGACCAGAGATTGGTGTAGCTTCTACTAAAGCTTTTACAACTCAAATCACAATTCTTTCTTTAATTTCTTTAAAACTAGCTCAAGCAAAAGGAACATTATCTAAGACTGCTGTAAATAAGTATCTACAGACAATGAATCAAATTCCTGAGCAAGTTGAAAAACTATTAAAAATAGATAAAGACGTTCAGAAAATAGCGTACCACTATAAAGACGCTACTAACTGTTTATATTTAGGTCGTGGATTCAATTTCCCAGTAGCTTTAGAAGGTGCTTTAAAATTAAAAGAAATTTCTTATATCCATGCAGAGGGTTATCCTGCTGCTGAAATGAAACACGGACCAATTGCATTGATTGATGAAAACATGCCTGTTTTTGTTATTGCAACTCGTAAAGGTCATTACGAAAAAGTAGTAAGTAATATTCAGGAAATTAAGTCTAGAAGTGGTAAAATTATCGCTATCGTTACTGAAGGAGATGTAACTGTAAAAGAAATTGCAGATCATGTAATTGAAATTCCTGAAACGGAAGAAGCATTTACTCCTTTATTAACAACAATACCTTTACAATTATTATCGTATCATATTGCTGTAATGTTAGGTAAGAATGTTGATCAACCTAGAAACTTAGCAAAATCGGTTACTGTAGAATAAATCAGTAATTTTATATAGAATAAAAAAACCAGCTTTTCAGCTGGTTTTTTATTATCGTTTAGTCATATGCATATAAACGGGAAAGTGATCAGAAAAACCTCCTTTATACCACGGACCAATGTAAGTTCTGTATGGACTTCCTTTGTATTTTCCTTTGTGAGTTTGAAGCCATTTTTTATTAAATATTTTCGCTTTTAGAAATTGATGATCGGAATGACCTTCTTCTAAAAACTCATTAGAAACTATAATCTGATCAAATAAATGCCATTCCTTCTTAAATGTTAAGGTTCCAGTATCTTTTTTATGAAGCTTTTCCATAGGATTAAAGAACTCTTCTGTCATTAAATAGCCTTGTATACTTTTATCAGCGGGATTATCGTTAAAATCACCCATAATAATAATTTTAGCCTGCTCATCCTTTGCTTTAATATCTTGTATAGCTTCATGAACAATTTCAGCAGCTCTGAAACGTTTAGGATCTGTTTCTTCTTTTCCTTCTCTTCTTGATGGCCAATGATTAACTATAATATGAACCAATTCTCCGTTTAAAAAACCTGATACAGATAAAACATCTCTTGAAAAATCTAAAGTTCCGTCTTCATCTTCAAAATCGAAATGATACCGCTTCGACGAAACCGGATCAAAAAATTCATCTCTATAAATCAAAGCAGTATCTATTCCTCTTTCATCTTTTGATTCATAATGAATATATCTGTATCCATAGTTTATCAAGTTTTTATGTGTAGTAAGATCATTTAAAACAGTCGTGTTTTCAACCTCAACTAAACCTACTAATACAGGTAAATGTCCTGAAGTATCTTTCCCTATTTGAGAAATAACATGACTTATTTTCTTAATCTTTTTCCAATATCTGTTATAGTTCCATTTACGTTCACCTTTAGGTGTAAACTTATCATCATTTGTATGAGGATCTGAAACTGTATCAAATAAATTTTCAACATTGTAAAAAGCAACAGTAAATACCTCTTTTCTATTATAACTCATGAATTACATAAACTTTTATGAGACAAAAAACGCAACCAGAGGTTGCGTTTTGATTAAATTGTTTCTCCTAATTCTTTTAACTTAGAAGTATTTTCTGCGAGCATTAACTCATCTATAATTTTTTGGATATCTCCATTTACAATATTTTGTAAATCGTATAACGTTAAACCAATTCTATGATCGGTAACACGTCCTTGTGGATAATTATACGTTCTAATCTTTGCAGAACGGTCACCAGAAGTAACCATAGAACCACGTTTAGCAGCATCTTCTGCTTGTTTTTTAGCCAACTCTAAATCGTATAAACGAGAACGTAATACTTTAAATGCTTTTTCTTTGTTTTTATGCTGAGATTTTTGATCCTGACATTGCGCCACTAATCCTGTTGGAATATGCGTTAAACGAACTGCAGAATAAGTTGTATTTACAGACTGACCTCCTGGTCCAGATGAACAGAAGAAATCGATACGAACATCTTTTGGATTAATTTCTACATCAAATTCTTCAGCTTCAGGAAAAACCATACAAGTTGCTGCCGATGTATGAACTCTACCTTGAGTTTCTGTTTGAGGAACACGTTGTACACGGTGAACTCCAGCTTCAAATTTTAAAGTTCCGTAAACATCTTCTCCTGAAACTTCAAACTGAATTTCTTTAAATCCACCATTCGTTCCTTCGCTATAATCTACAATTGAAACTTTCCAACCTCTACCTTCACAATACTTAGAATACATTCTAAATAAATCTCCAGCGAAAATACTTGCTTCATCTCCTCCAGTTCCTGCACGTAATTCTACTACAGCATTTTTACCATCTTCAGGATCTCTAGGAATTAATAAAAATTTGATCTCTTCTTCTAAAGCAGGGATTCTATTCTTAGCTTCATCCATCTCCATCTTAGCCATTTCAACCATTTCTGCATCACTTCCATCAGCAATGATTTCTTTAGCTTCATCTATATTGTTTAAAAGCGTTTGATATTCGTCTGCTTTCTTTACAACTTTACCTAAATCTTTATATTCCTTATTTAACTGAACGTAACGTTTTTGATCAGAAATAATATCCGGCTGAATGATTAAATCTGAAACCTCATCGAAACGTTGTTTTACAATCTGTAATTTATCTAGCATTATTCTTTTCGTTGGTGTGCGAATTTACGACTTTTCTTTAAATTTGTTGTACTGGAAATCAGCGTATGAACAAAAATTGTTAGATATGAAACAGCTATTTTTTATTTTTTCTCTGTTATTAATAACCTCTTGTAAGCAGGAAATTAAAAAACCTGACTTTTTAATTGGTAAATGGAAACGGGTAAACGACGAAGGTCCTAAAGAAACTTTTGAAATATGGAATCAGAATTTCAATGGTTTAGGTTATTCTTTACAGGAAAAAGACACTGTTTTCAAAGAAATTTTATCCATTATTGAAGTCAAGGGAAATAAATATTTACAAGTTACTGGTGTAAATCAAAGACCAACTTTATTTCAATTCACAGATCAAACGAACACTTCATTTACTTGTAAGAATCCAAATAACGAATTTCCTAAAGTAATTTCATATTGGTTAGAAGAAAATCAGTTAAAAGCTAAAGTTGCTAATGACGATTTTGCCATTGATTTTGTTTTCGAAAGAATAAAATAAATTGCTTACATGTTTATTGAAGAATTTGAAAGGCTTAAGAAAAAGTTTGACGGTAAATTAAATACTGAAGAAATTACATATACTCTAGATAATGGTGGTAAAGACTTTTCCACAAAACTTTATTTAGAAATACCATATAAGGATAAAAAAATATGTATTTGGAATAGAACAAATCCAGGTGTTGGACGTATTAATGTGAACTTTGAGACACAAAAAGAAAGCTTAGAATTTCACATGCACACTAGAAATCACTTTGTCAGTCTATTTTTAAGAGGTAATCGATTTAAATTTTCTAAAACCACTCCTAATATATCTTCATTTTTCAGAAACAGTAAAAGTTTTAGAGAATTAAAAAGGATAGCAGATAAAACAGCTTTCGAACCTACAATATTTGGCAAACATAAAGACAATAAATACTCTTTAACTATTGAATATAGTTTACTATTTGAAAATAAAACCAAAGCTTTAGAACCTATAGTTTTATTTTGCAGAGAGTTTATTGATGAGTTTAATTAACTTTTAATCAATAAGACAATACCTGATACAAACAGCAAACTCAACACCATCTTTTTTAGAGCATTTTCGTTTAGTTTCGAATACATTTTTTTCCCTAAAAACGTTGCCAATAAAAATATAGGTATAACTAACAACGAATCGTAAACATGATGTAATGTTAGAATATCTTGAGCATATAAAATCGGAACTCTAGTTAGTGTAATTAAACCTAAAACACCAATCATTGTAGCTCTAAAAACCTTCATATCAACTACTGCATTTTTAACGACCATAACATACAAAGGACCTCCTGTAGAAAATAAGCCAGAGAAAAAACCTCCGAATAGCCCGAACACAAATCCTAATTTGGGATTTTTAACACCTTCATTTTTTATTAAAAAAGTAGTGTAAACAACATACAAAAGAATAAAAGCGCCTAAGAGTTTTTTAAGGATTAAAGGTTTTCCAAATTGTAACACCCAAATACCAATTCCAACTCCTATAATAGTAGCCAAAACTAATTTAAGAATTACAGGTCTATCTATATTCTTCCACTCTTTAGAAACTAAGATGATACTTGAATATAAATAGAATAAAGCTAGGTAAGCTATTGCATCTTGCAAACTCATTCCGATCAATAGAATTGGTAAAGCAATTAAAGCACCAGCAAAACCAACAACAGTTTGAATAAAAAAACCTAGAAAAATTGCCAATATTAAGATCAAAAACACACTTAAGGACATAATAGAAAAAATCAATAAATTCTTGAATCAAAATTAAAAACCCATTACTTTAGTAGGAAATTAATTCAACTGCACTTTATAAAACTTTAAGTTGAATTCACCTTTTTAAACAAAACAAACAAACGATTCAATGGTTGACGAAATAGATCTTTCCATTCTGAAAGAAATACAGATAAATTCTAGAATATCATTTGCCGATATAGGCAGAAAAATCAACTTATCTCCTTCTGCTGTTCGGGAAAGAGTTCAAAAACTTGAAGACAATGAAGTGATTAAAAAATATTCAGCAGATATTGATTACGCGAAAATCGGTTACGGAATAGAAGCTTTTATTATACTGAAATTATACAGTGGAAAGCTCAAGGTTTTTATGAATGAATCTCATCAATTTTCTGAGATAAAAAAAGCATATCGGATTACAGGTTCACAAAATATACATATGAAAGTAGCTTTAAGAAATCAATTACACTTACAAGAATTTATAGATAAGTTAATTGATTATGGAGATACAACAACTCATTTAATTTTATCTGAAATCACAAAAAACTAAACGATAATAGCCAAAAACATAAATGCAAAAATAAATCAAATTATAATTAAGGATTTATTGACAAGTTTTTGCACTTCTTTTACAATCGTTTGACAGTTTTCACGAATATCAAAAATAGTTTTACTCAAAATTTAAAATCTAAATCGATGAGAAAAATTATTATCCTTTTTGTATCATTATTTTCTTTAGCAACCAGTATTAAAGCTCAAGAAAAAATAAATATCAATATTGAACAGAGTACTATTAAATGGACTGGAGAGCTAACATTTCATTTTGGAGGACATGATGGTTATATACAATTCAAAGAAGGTTTCTTTATAAAAAGAGGAGATAAAATTGTTGGTGGTGAATTCACAATCGACATGAATTCAATGACCAATAACGACATTAAAGAACAAGAAGGAAAAGACAGCTTGATAGCTCATTTAAAAGATCCAGATTTTTTTGACGTAGAAAAATTCCCTTTAACAAGTTTGCTGATTACTAAAGTTGAATATTCTGAACAAAACACAGCTCGTATTGAAGCGAAATTAACACTGAAAGGGATTACAAAACCTATTAATTTCAGAGCTAATTTTGATTTTGATAAAAAAGAAATGACTACCCGTTTTAAGATCGATCGAAGAAAATGGAATGTAAGTTATACTAGCAAAGTAAAAGATTATGCTATTTCTGATGCATTAGGGTTTGAGGTGAGTATAAAATTATAAGTATGAAAAAAGTATTCTTAACCTCACTTCTATTATTTCAAATAACTTCTGTATTTCCACAAGATAAAAATGAATTACAGATTTTTGAAAACAAAAACAACTGGAAAAAAGAAGTCATTAAATTCCCTATTGAATGGGCTCCAAAATTTAAATTAACTGGTTTTGAAGAATTACTTTTTTCTCCGAATTGGAATAAACCGAAAAATCATCAGTTTTGGTCTTTGGTAATAGGATGGAAAATTGACTCTAAAAACCCAATTTCTTTAGAAGAAATAACTACAAACTTTAAAGGATATTTTGACGGTTTAATGAAACCAAATCATTGGGCAAAAGATTTTCCTAATCCAAGAGTTAATTTTAAAAACAGTAAAAAAGGTTTTGTAGGAAGTATGACTTTTTTTGACGGATTTCATACAGGAAAAGTTCTTACTGTAAACATTAAAGGAAATCAGTTTTTTGACAAATTTTTAAAGAAATCAATTATCACTTTTCGTATTTCCCCTAAAGAATACGGTAACCCTATTTGGGATTATTTAAACGAAATTAAAGTAAAAAACAATAATACATCTATCATAAAACTCGATAATTCTTGGGGAAAAGAGATATTCAAATTTCCAATTCCTTTTGCTAAAAACATTAATTATAAAGGAATAGCTGAAGTAAGATTTCCCCCGAAAGGTTGGAGAAATCCTAAACATGAAAATTTCTGGTCTTATGTTTATGCTTGGTATATAGACTTAGATCAAAAAATCACTAAAGAAGAATTAAAAACTAGTTTACAACAGTATTTCGACGGATTAAACAATATTGAAAACAATAAACATTTGAGTATCTATAAAGCAGTTGTTTATCTTCAGAATAAAGGAACATCCAAAAACAGTACTCTTTATAAAGGTGAGATAAACACTTATGACAGATTTGCAACTAACAAAGGTTTAAAACTAAATGTAATTATAGAAAGCACATATTGCGAAATAAGTAAGAGAAATCTTCTTCTTTTTAAGTTTTCACCAAAAATGTTCACTCATGAAACATGGCAAATGCTAAACAAAATAAACACAGCCGAAAACTTATGTAACTAAAATAAAAAAGCCTCGAAAATTCGAGGCTTTTTTATTTTTCTATTTATTAATTCTAATACTCGAAAGTACCAAATTCACTATTAATAGTTAGCTTTTTATTTTCAGAAGCTTCTACTCTACCAATAATTTGAGCATCTACATTAAATGATTTCGAAATAGCTATAATTTCTTCAGCAACTTCCGGTTTTACATAAAGCTCCATTCTATGTCCACAGTTAAATACTTGATACATTTCTTTCCAATCTGTTTTCGATTGTTCTTGAATCAATTTAAATAATGGTGGAATTTCGAACATATTATCTTTTACAATATGAAGATTATCTACAAAGTGTAAAATTTTTGTTTGCGCTCCACCAGAACAATGAATCATTCCGTGAATTGAGTCTGATTTATATTTTGATAAAATCGCTTTAATAATCGGCGCATAAGTTCTTGTTGGAGAAAGCACTAATTTACCAGCATCAATTGGTGAATTTTCAACTTCATCAGTAAGCTTTACATTTCCTGAATACACTAACTCAGAAGGTACAGCAGCATCAAAACTCTCTGGATATTTTTCAGCTAAATAATTATTAAAAACATCATGACGAGCAGAAGTTAATCCGTTACTTCCCATTCCTCCATTATATTCCTTTTCATAAGAAGATTGTCCGAAAGAAGCCAAACCTACGATTACATCCCCAGCTTGAATATTTGCGTTATCAATTACATCTTCGCGCTTCATACGAGCAGTTACCGTAGAATCTACAATAATTGTACGCACTAAATCTCCAACATCGGCAGTTTCACCACCAGTTGAATGAATTGTTACACCAAATTCTTTTAACTCTGCTATTAATTCTTCTGTTCCATTTATAATTGCAGATAAAACTTCACCTGGAATTAAGTTCTTGTTTCTTCCAATTGTAGAAGATAACATAATATTATCTGTAGCTCCAACGCATAACAAATCATCTATATTCATGATTAACGCATCTTGAGCAATACCTTTCCAAACAGAAACATCTCCTGTTTCTTTCCAATACATATATGCTAAAGATGATTTTGTTCCAGCACCATCTGCATGCATGATTAAACAATGCTCATCATCATTCGTTAAATAATCTGGTACGATTTTACAAAATGCTTTAGGAAATAAACCTTTGTCGATATTCTTAATCGCATTATGTACATCTTCTTTAGATGCAGAAACACCTCTTTGCGCGTATCTTTTAGAAACTTCTTGACTCATTATTTTGTGTTGTTGTTGGGTGCAAAGTTAAATTATTGCAGCGAAATGCAAACTTAAATCAGATATTTATCTTGTAAATAAAAGCTCTCTATATTTTGTTAAAGGCCATAAGTTGTCATCTACTAACAATTCTAATTTATCTACATGATAACGAATATCTTCTAAATACGGTTTCACTTTATTACAGTATGCCTCTGCATTCTTTTGACCAGATAGTTTATTTGCTTTTTTACGTTGATCAGTCATATCTTCAATCATGGAATTAATTTCTACAATATGATTCGATATTCTCTTTATTAAATCTATTTGTTCTGAAGCATATTTTTCATAATCATTACCAAAGATTTCTTTTAAACCTTTTACATTTTCTATTAATGTATTTTGATATTGAATTACCGTTGGAATTACATGATTTCTAGAAACATCTCCTAAAACTCTACTTTCTATTTGAATTCGTTTCGCATATTCTTCTAATTCAATTTCATGACGAGCTTCTAACTCAACACGGCTCATCACTTTCATTTCCTCAAAAACAGCAATACTTTTATCACTAATCTTTGCTTTTAAAGCTTCAGGTGTAGTTCTATGATTACTCAATCCTCGTTTCTTTGCTTCTTTTTCCCAAGATTCACCATAACCATCTCCTTCGAACCGAATATCTTTTGAAGCTTTAATGTATTCACGCAATACATTAAATACTGCCTCATCTTTTTTCAACCCTTTACTGTCTACCAACTTATCAACTTCTACTTTAAAATCTTTAAGCTGTTTCGCTATAATGGTATTTAAAACTGTCATTGGTCCAGCACAATTCGACCAAGAACCAACAGCTCTTAATTCAAATTTATTTCCTGTAAACGCAAATGGTGATGTTCTATTCCTATCTGTATTATCCAATAAAATTTCTGGAATTTTACCAATAATATTAAGCTTTAGATCTGTTTTTTCCTTTGGGGAAAGTTTTCCTTTGGTTACATTCTCTAATTCATCTAAAACCTGTGAAAGCTGAGAACCAATAAATACGGATATAATTGCTGGCGGAGCTTCATTTGCTCCTAATCGATGATCATTTCCTGCACTAGCTATAGAAGCTCGAATCAATTCTTCATATTCATAAACCGCTTTAATTGTATTCACAAAAAAGGTTAAAAATTGAAGGTTTTTCATTGGAGTTTTACCTGGACTCAACAAATTAACTCCAGTATTTGTACTTAAACTCCAATTGTTATGTTTTCCAGATCCATTAATTCCTTTGAAAGGCTTTTCATGAAACAAAACTTTAAAATTATGCTTTTGAGAAACCTTTTTCATCAAATCCATTAATAATGAATTATGATCAACAGCTAAATTTGCTTCCTCAAAAATTGGTGCTACCTCAAACTGATTCGGCGCAACTTCATTATGTCTTGTTTTTACAGGAATTCCAAGTAACATACATTCTTGCTCTAAATCTCGCATAAAGTTTAAAATACGAGTTGGAATAGAACCAAAGTAATGATCATCTAACTGTTGTCCTTTTGCTGAAGCATGACCTAACAAAGTTCTACCAGTCATCATAATATCAGGACGAGAAGCTGCTAAAGCTTTATCAATTAAGAAATATTCTTGCTCCCAACCTAGAGTAGCAGAAACTTTAGTTACGTTTTTATCAAAATACTTACAAACAGCAGTTGCAGCATCGTCAACAGCCTGCAACGCTCTTAGTAATGGAGTTTTATTATCTAAAGCTTCCCCTGTATACGCAACAAAAACTGTCGGAATACATAAAGTGGTATCATAAATAAAAGCTGGTGAAGTAGGATCCCAAGCTGTATAACCTCGAGCTTCAAATGTATTACGAATTCCTCCATGAGGAAAAGAAGAAGCATCAGGCTCTTGTTGTACTAATTTTCCTCCATCAAATAATTCCATGGCATTACCTCCTTCAATAGTCTCAAAAAACGCATCATGTTTTTCCGCTGTAGAACCTGTTAACGGCTGAAACCAATGTGTATAATGTGTAGCTCCTTTAGATAAAGCCCAATCTTTCATACTTACAGCTATTTGATCTGCAATCTTCCTATCAATCTTATGTCCGAACTCTACAGCATCTCTTACACTTCTATAAGCTTCAGCTGTCATATACTGAAGCATCGCTTTTTCATTAAATACATATTTAGCATATAACTGAGATCGACGCTCTTTTTCTTCCACTAATACCGGTACTCTGTTAAGAGTTTCCTGCAACGCATTAAACCTAATTGTAGCCATTATTAATAATTTTAAGCAAAACTACTATTAATACCCTAAAAAAATAGGGGTTAAATTATTTATTTTTAAAATAACTGTTTTTTAACCCTAAAAAATTTGGGGGTGTTTGAAAAAAAATACATTTTTGCATGATAAACTAATTAACGATAAAAAAATCATGGCTAAATCTAAATTAGAATACATTTGGTTAGACGGATATTATCCAACACAAAACATGCGAAGCAAAACTAAAGTTGTAGACGATTTTAGTGGAAAAATAGAAGACTGTCCTATTTGGTCTTTTGATGGATCATCTACAAAACAAGCTGAAGGAGGAGACTCTGATTGTTTGTTAAAACCTGTAGCTATTTATCCTGATCCAGCTCGTGACAACGGTTACTTAGTAATGACTGAAGTTTTAAATGCTGATGGTACTCCACACGAATCAAATGCAAGAGCTACTATTGATGATGATGATAATGATTTCTGGTTTGGATTTGAGCAAGAGTATTTTATTATGGATTCACATACTCAATTACCTTTAGGTTTCCCTATTGGTGGTTATCCTGGACCTCAAGGAATGTACTACTGTTCTGTAGGAGGTAAAAATACTCACGGTCGTGATTTTGTTGAAGAGCATGCTGATTTATGTATTGCTGCTGGTTTAAATTTCGAAGGAATCAACCAAGAAGTTGCTTCAGGTCAGTGGGAATTCCAATTATTCGCTAAAGGAGCTAAAAAAGCTGGTGATGAAATTTGGGTTGCTCGTTATTTATTAGATAGATTAACTGAAAAATACGGATTCTACATTGAATACCACCCAAAACCAGTAAAAGGAGACTGGAATGGTTCTGGTATGCACGCTAACTTCTCAAACACTTTATTAAGGACTTGTGGAAGCAAGGAAACTTACGAAAAAGTTTGTGAAGCTTTTAGACCTGTAACTAAAGAGCATATTGCTGTTTATGGAGAATATAACGATCAACGTTTAACAGGATTACACGAAACAGCTTCAATCAACGATTTTAGCTATGGTGTATCTGATAGAGGTGCTTCTATTCGTATTCCTATTATTACTGTAGAAAAAGGTTGGAAAGGATGGTTAGAAGATCGTCGTCCAGCTTCTAATGCTGATCCATACAAAGTAGCAGGAAGAATCGTTCAAACTGTAAAAAGCGCAGATATTAAATAATATCTCACTCAATACAATAAACAAAAAAGCTCACATATTTTATGTGAGCTTTTTTTATGCTATATAAATGCTAAATAGATAAAAACACAATACCCTAAAAAGAGAACAGCTCCTTTCAATCTACTCAACTTAAACTTTTCTGGAATAAATACTAACGGTAGAATAATGAAAGCAAAAGCTAACATCCAATAAATATCTCTTGTTAATATTTGAGGCTCGGTAACTGGAATAGTTTTAATCATAGATGTTAAACCTAAAACCGATGCTATATTAAAGATGTTAGAACCAATTAGATTCCCTAAAGAAATAGCTTTTTCTCCTTTTACAGCTGCAATTACAGAAGCTGCTAGTTCTGGTACACTTGTTCCTATAGCTATCATTGTAATAGAAATTACCCCTTCACTTACCCCAACACTTTGTGCTAAGTCTTTTGCTCCTCTAACTAACAAATCAGAACCAAAATATAATGCTGCAGCTCCAATTAGTAACCAAATAGCTATTTTACCATAACCAATACCTGCTAACTTATCATCAACTTCTTCTGCATCTGCATTGTCATCTTTAGCCGATCGAATTAAAACAATTAAAAAAACAACTAAGCCTAAAAACAACGCTAAACCTTCTGTTTTTGTTAATTGATTATCGTTCTGTAAAAAATAAAAGATAGCCAATGAAAACAACATCATAACCGGCCAATTCAATTTATAAAAATCTTTACTCACAATTATTGGACCTATTAAAGCTGTAACTCCTAAAACCAAACCGATGTTTGCAATGTTAGATCCTATAACATTATTTATTGCAATTGCTGGTGATCCATCTAAAGCGGCTTGTAAACTAACCAACAACTCAGGAGCAGAAGTAGCAAAAGATACCACTGTCATTCCAATCACCATTTTTGAAATATTCAATTTAAATGAAAGTCCAACTGAAGCTTTCACCAAAAAGTCTCCTCCAAAAACCAACAACAACAAACCAATTAAGACGTATGCAATACTCATGTGAAAAATTTTAGTGCGAATATAGACATTTATAAACTGTCAAAATTTCAATTTTTTTCGTCTTAAAAAATGATAAAAATCAGTTATCGAAAATTCCGTCTATTTTTTCTTTCGAAAAGATAGAATGCCATTTTTTAACAGTTTTAAAAGTAAATTCTCCTTTGCTTTTAAAACTCAACTCAAAAAAGCCCTTTATTTCATTACAAAAAACAAACTTTCAACCACATTAATATTACACATTAAAACCTAAATAAAGAAAATAAGATTACAAATTAAAACTTTATTAACTTTTTTGACTTCAAATGTAAATTCAATTAAATTAAATCCATTTCAAAAATTTGGTGATGATATTTCGTTCGTCATATATTCATCAAACAATTTCGAAATTGAACTAATTACTAACACAAAAACAACTTAAAAAATGATCACTATTGTAATAAAATTAACTGTTGCTTTAATTGAACTTATATCAAATTTAATTCAAACTTTATTTTAATTACTAACATCAAATAACTAAACTATATGCTAACATTTTTCGGAATATTACTAATCCTAATCGGATTAGCATCTTTAATCGCAAAACCTTTTCTACCTAAAGTAAAAAACTTAGAGTTAATAACAACTCAACGAAGTGTACTTACGATAATAGTAGGCGGTTTGCTAAGTATTACTTCAGGAATATTCTTTTATGCTGAACCTGGTACAGCTTACGCAGTACAATATCCATGGGGAGGACAAAAAGCCGTATTTCAACAAGGATTAAAAACAAAGATGTGGGGACGATTAATTCCTATACAATTTGAAATACCTGTAAAATATGTAATACCAAATAAAAAAGGACAACTAGGCGACCAAAGTAAATATGCTTATGTAGATAAATCTCGTCAATGGGAATTTAACGATGCTGTAAAAGGAAAAATCGCAACATCAATCGTAATAAGTATAGATATTTCAGATGAGAAACAATTCTTATCAGTTGCTGACAGAAATAAAACAGAAAAAAACTTAATCAGATCTAGAATAATACCAAACATTGATCAATCAATAAAAAACACTTGTAAGTTGATGGCTGCTCAGGATTACATATCTGGACAAGCAGCGGATTTTGATAGATATTTTCAAGATCAATTAGAAAACGGAATGTATGTTTTAGAAGAGTACTCTGAAAATCAAAAACCAGAAATAATTGGAGACAGTACTGTAACCAGAACAATTCCTAATAAAGAATCTCGTCAGAAAAGATTCAGAATAAAAATGAAGGACGGAGAACCTGTTCGAGTAAAAGGAAATTCTTTAAAATCATACGGTTTAACTGTAGTACAAGCTGTAGTTACTGAAATTGACTGGGAAGAAACTTTTGATAACAGATTACAATTACAAAAAGAAGAAGTTGCACAAACACAATTAGAAAAACAACAAGCAGAAAGAGAATTTTATCGTGCACAAAAAGAAAAAGCAAAAGGAGAAGCAGAAAAAGCAAAAGAGAGAGCTAGATTAGAAAAAGCACAAATACAACAAACTATTGCTGCGGAAACAGAAGCTAAAGTTGCTGAGTTTAACTTAACGAAAGAGAAAAAACAATATGAAGTTGAGCAATATAAAGCAAAGAGTAAAAAATTAGCTGCAGATGCTCAAGCCTATGAAAACCAAAAGTTAGTAAGCGCCGGACTTACACCTCAAGAAAAAGCAGAATGGGAATACAAGACCGCAGTGGGAGTTGCTAAACAATTGAAAGACTTAAAACTTCCAACTACTTATATAGAAGGAAGTACAGGAAATAAGAACAGTGGGAATTTGCTACAATCGTTAATTGGTGCTGAGTTAGCTAAGAAAATGATTGAAAAAAAGAAGTAGAAAACGAAAAAGTGAAAACGAAAAAGTGAAAACGAAAAAGTGAAAACGAAAAAGTGAAAACGAAAAAGTGAAAACG
>NZ_CANMAX010000006.1 GCF_947495995.1 uncultured Tenacibaculum sp. | reverse complement strand
ACTGGTGGGAGAGTAGGTCGTCGCCTTTCTTTTAAACAAAATCCGATTAGTAATACTACTAATCGGATTTTTTTTTACACCAAAATTGACTCCTCAAAAAATAAAAGAATACTTAATACTATATTCATAGCTATTCTCAAATTAGCAATAAACAATAATTTAACGAAATCGTTAGATAACTTAATTTTAATGTAATACAGTTCGGAAAACGTATTCGTATTATTGAATTCATAATTTTGATAGCTTTTTTTTAATAATTATTTCATCTTTTTTTTTAAGCTATTCATTAACTTTATAAGTGAACTTTTAATGCCTCCGTAATGAAAATACTTCACACAAGTTTTGAATGTTATCCAATAGCTAAAGTAGGTGGTCTAGCAGACGTAGTTGGTGCCTTGCCTAAATATCAGAGAGATCTAAAAGCTGATTCTATCGTCGTAATGCCGTATTACAAGAATTCTTTCGTACAAAAGCAAAAGCTGAAAGAAGTAAGTAATGGTAAAATAGAGCTTAACGATCAAAGTTATGATTATAACATACTAAAGTTTACTTCTAAGAAAATAGCTTTTGAGTTATATGTTATCCAAATTGATAACCTTTTGGATACTGAAGCTGTTTATGGATATGAAGATGAAACTCAAAGATATCTTGGTTTTCAGTTAGCATTATTAGATTGGATTATAAATGATGAATTAGAATTTGACGTTATCCATTGTCATGATCACCATACTTCTTTAATTCCTTTCTTTATCAATTATTGCAATAGTTTTAAATCATTAGAAAAAACTCCTACAGTATTAACTATCCATAATGCGGAATATCAGGGTAATTTTTCTCATGAGAGATTAGATCTTTTACCTGAATTTGATTTTTCTAATGTTGGTTTGTTAGATTGGTATGGATCAGTTAACCCTCTTGCAGCAGGAATTAAATGTGCTTCAAGAGTAAATACTGTATCTCCATCTTATATGGAGGAATTGAAAGAACAAGCAAATGGATTAGAAGGGCTATTACGAAGTGAAAGTGAAAAGTGTGTTGGGATTTTAAATGGAATAGATACAGCAATATGGAATCCTGAAACTGATAAAATGCTAAAGAAGAATTATAAATCTACAAATGTTGTTTCTGGGAAAAAAGCTAATAAAAAGGAGATTTGTGATAAATACGGATTTGACATTAATTTACCCCTATTCGGATTTATAGGAAGACTCGTAGGTGAAAAATCGGCAGATTTACTTCCGCAAGCAATTAAAGAAGCTATTGAAGAACATGGAGATATCAATATTTTCGTTTTAGGTTCAGGTCATGAACATATAGAAGAAGAATTAAAAGAACTAAAAGAATTATATAAAGGTAATTTTAATGCTCATATCGGGTATGATGAAGAATTATCTCATTTGGTTTATGCAGGTTCAGATTTCCTATTAATGCCATCTAGAGTTGAACCTTGTGGTTTAAATCAAATGTATTCGTTACGATATGGAACTATTCCAATTGTCAGAAGAACTGGTGGATTAAAAGATACAGTAATTGATATTGGAGATAGTGGTTTTGGAATTTGTCATGATCAAGCTTCAGTATGGGATATTTGTTATTCTATTAAAAGAGCAGTAGAACTGTTCAACGACACTAAAACATTCAGAAAAATTCAGAAACAAATAATGAAAATAGATCATTCTTGGACTAAGTCTGCTCAAGAATATTTAGATCTATATAAATCAATTTAACCGACCTACATGATTAACAAAAAAGTTCTCGCAATTATTTTAGGAGGAGGACAAGGAACAAGATTATCTCCTCTTACAGACAGACGTTCAAAGCCAGCAGTATCTATCGCTGGAAAATACAGATTAGTAGATATTCCAATATCCAATTGTATTCATTGTGATATTAAAAGAATGTTTGTTCTAACGCAGTTTAATTCTGCTTCTTTAAATAGGCATATAAAAAACACCTATACTTTTAGTACTTTCAGCGAGGCTTTTGTCGATATAATGGCTGCAGAACAAACTCCAGAAAATAAAACTTGGTTTCAAGGTACGGCAGATGCGGTACGTCAATCTATGCACCATATTTTAAATCACGAATTTGAATACGTATTAATTTTATCTGGAGATCAATTATACCAAATGGATTTCGATGATATGTTAGAAAAACATATCAGTAAAAAAGCAGAAATTAGTATTGCAACTTTACCTGTTAATGCTAAAGATGCTACTGGATTTGGTATTTTAAAAACAGATGAAGAAGATTATATAACTTCATTCGTAGAAAAACCATCTTCAGATGCACTTCCTGGTTGGGAGTCTGAAGTTGATGAAGAAATGAAGAATGAAGACAGACATTATTTAGCTTCTATGGGAATTTATATTTTCAATAGAGATTTATTAGTAGAATTAATGTCTAATCCAGACACAATTGATTTTGGAAAAGAAATTATTCCAGACTCAATAGGGAAGAATACAGTGTTAGCATATCAATACAAAGGATATTGGACAGATATTGGTACGATTGCTTCTTTCTTCGAAGCGAATATTGGACTTACTGATGAAGTTCCAAAATTCGATTTATTTAATACTTCAAAAAACGTATTAACTCGTCCGAGAATATTACCACCGTCTAAAATTTATGGAACTAGATTGAATAAAGCTATGATTGCAGATGGTTGTATTATTAATGCAAATACAATTGAAAACTCTGTAATAGGAATTCGTTCAAGAATAGGAAAAGGAAGTGAAATCAATAATACGTATATGATTGGAGCTAACCTTTATCAAGATATAGATGAGATTGAGAAAGATAAAAAAGAAGGTGTTCCATACATAGGAGTTGGAGATAATTGTACCATTGAAAATGCAATTATTGATAAAGATGCTAGAATTGGAAATGACGTAGTAATAAAAGGAGGAAAACATCTTAAAGATGTAACAGAAGATGCTTATGTAATTAAAGACGGAATTGTAGTGATTCGTAGAAGAGCTGTAATCCCTCACGGATTTAAATTACAATAAGTTTTAGGACATCATATTTTATGAGTAAAGTTATAGCGCATAGTTTATTTTCAGATTTTGATATTAATTTATTTAAAGCAGGTAAACATTTCCGATTGTATGAGAAGTTAGGTTCTCATATTATCGAAGTAGATGAAGTAGAAGGAACTTATTTTGCTGTTTGGGCTCCATCGGCTAAATCTGTTTCAGTAGTTGGAGATTTTAATTATTGGACAGATCAAGAATATGTTTTAAATGTTCGTTGGGATGCTTCTGGTATTTGGGAAGGTTTTATTCCTAAAGTTGGAAAAGGTAATTTATATAAGTATAAAATCCATTCTCATAACGAAGGAATTGTCACAGAGAAAGCAGATCCTTATGCTAGAAGATGTGAACATCCACCTAAAACCGCTTCAGTAGTTTGGGATGATCCTTATATATGGGATGATACCAAATGGATGAAGAAAAGAAAAAAGCATAATGCAGTCGACGCTCCATATTCTGTTTATGAAGTTCATTTAGGTTCTTGGAAAAAAAAGTTTAACGATAATAACAGATCATTATCTTATGTAGAATTAGCCGATGAATTAGTAAATTACGTAAAAGAAATGCAGTTTACGCATGTCGAGTTAATGCCTGTTATGGAATATCCATACGATCCTTCTTGGGGATATCAAATCACTGGATATTTCGCACCAACTTCACGATTCGGTTATCCAGAAGATTTTAAGTTTCTAATAGACAAATTTCATCAGAATGATATTGGTGTAATTTTAGATTGGGTTCCTTCGCATTTTCCTGAAGATAATCACGGATTAGGTTTTTTCGATGGTTCTCATTTATATGAACATCCAGATAGAAAAAAAGGATATCATCCTGATTGGAAAAGTTTAATTTTCAATTACGGAAGAAACGAAGTCAAAAGTTTCTTGATTAGCAATGCTATTTTTTGGTTAGATCAATATCATGTAGATGGTTTAAGAGTAGATGCAGTTGCATCGATGATTTTCTTAGATTATTCTAGAAATTATGGAGAGTGGGAACCAAATATGTTTGGTGGAAACGAATATTTAGAAGCCATAGATTTCTTAAAAGAACTGAATGAAGAAGTTTATGCTAGTTTTCCCGATGTACAAACGATTGCTGAAGAATCTACTGCATTTCCCAAAATATCGAGACCAACATACCTTGGCGGATTAGGTTTTGGTATGAAATGGATGATGGGATGGATGCACGATTCGCTTAAATATTTCAAGAAAGAACCAATCTATAGAAAACATCATCAAAACGATTTAACGTTTAGTATGACCTACGCTTTTACTGAAAACTTTATGTTGCCATTATCTCACGATGAAGTTGTATATGGAAAACAAAGTATAATTGGTAGAATGCCAGGTGATGAATGGCAAAAGTTCGCAAATCTAAGATTACTATATAGTTACATGTATACTCATCCAGGAAGTAAATTATTATTCATGGGTGGAGAATTTGGTCAACATACAGAATGGAATTTCGAAGGAAGTATAGATTGGTATATACTAGAATACGATTTTCATAAAGGAGCACAAGATTTAGTTCGTGATTTAAATATTCTATACAAGAAGTATCCGGCTTTACATGAAAAGCAATTTGAACATGATGGTTTTGAATGGATAGCTCATGATGATCATGAAAATTCAGTTTTAAGTTATATCAGAAAAGGAAAGTCAGCCAAGGATATTTTAATTACAGTATGTAATATGACTCCTATTCCTAGAGAAAATTATAGAATTGGATTACCTAAAAAAGGAAAACTAGTTCAAGTTTTTAATAGCGATTATAAAAAATATGGAGGTAGTGGTATTTCCAACAAAAAGAGTATAAAAATCGAGCAATTAAATTGGAATAACAGAGAGCATTCTTGCGAAATTACAGTTCCTCCATTAGCAACTGTAATTTTTAAAATTGAAGCTTAATTTTAATCAATCGATTTCGTAAAAAAAGTAATACGATAAGTTCTTTAATTCAGGCATAAGTCGTTTTTTTATAACAGAATACAAGTACAACCCATCAAAATTGAAGTATTATGATTATTAATACAGAGTTAGAAAACAAAGGAAATCTTTTCCCCGGAAAAATAAATTCATTTTCTCAAGATGTAGACAAAATCTACTTCAAAACAGAAAACGGAGTAATACTACAAGTCACCGTAATTCGTGGAAGTGTAATTCGATTTAGATACGCTACAGATAATAATTTTGAGAATGATTTCTCTTATGCAATCAGTGAAGATGGAGTTCGAGGCTATAGTAAATTAGAAGTCGAAGAACACGATACTTGTTATAAAATTATTACCATCAAGGTAATTATTCAGATAGATAAAGAAAGTTTAAAAACTTCGATATACGATATTCATGGAAACGTAATCTGTAAAGATGATTGGGGATTCCATTGGGAACAAAGCTATGAATACGGTGGAAATATTGTAAAAATGAGTAAATCTGCTCCACAAGGAGAATGCTATTATGGTTTAGGAGACAAACCAATGCATTTAAACTTGAAAGGAAAAAGGATTGAAAACTGGGCTACAGATCAATATGCTTTTGGTAAAGACCAAGATCCACTATACAAAAGTGTTCCTTTTTACTTAGGAATGTACGAAGAAAGAGCTTATGGGATTTTCTTCGACAATACATTTAAAACATTTTTTGACTTTTGTCACGAACGTAGAAATGTAACTAGTTTTTGGGCACACGGAGGAGAAATGAATTATTATTTCTTCTATGGTCCAGATATGCAAGAAGTAATTACAAAATATACCGATTTAACAGGAAAACCTGAGTTACCACCATTATGGGCTTTAGGATATCATCAATGTAAATGGAGTTATTATCCAGAAGCAAAAGTTAAAGAAGTTACTAGTAAATTTAGAGAATTAAGAATTCCATGTGATGGTATTTATTTAGATATCGATTATATGGATGGTTTCAGATGTTTTACTTGGAATAAAGAATATTTCCCAGATCCGAAACGTATGGTTGCAGAACTTGCTGAAGACGGATTTAAAACCATTGTAATTATAGATCCAGGAATTAAAATCGATGATGATTATTGGGTGTACAATGAAGCCATGGAAAATGATTATTTCTGTAAACGAGCAGATGGTCCTTACATGCGTGGTAAAGTTTGGCCGGGAGAATGTTTCTTCCCAGATTTTACAAATCCGAAAGTAAGAACATGGTGGGCAGGATTATTTAAAGAATTAATTGATGAAATCGGAGTAAAGGGTGTTTGGAATGATATGAATGAACCAGCTGTAATGGAAGTTCCTGGAAAAACATTCCCGAATGATGTTCGTCATAATTATGATGGAAATCATTGTAGTCATAGAAAAGCACACAATATTTATGGAACACAAATGGCTCGAGCAACCTACGAAGGTGTAAAAAAATATGCATATCCTAAGCGTCCGTTTATCATAACACGTTCTGCTTATTCTGGAGCACAACGTTTTACTTCTTCTTGGACAGGAGATAATATAGCTACTTGGGAGCATTTATGGATTGCCAATATTCAAGCACAACGAATGAGTATGAGTGGTATGTCGTTCACAGGAAGTGATATTGGTGGTTTTGCAGAGCATCCAACAGGAGAATTATATGCACGTTGGATTCAATTAGGAGTTTTTCATCCGTTTTGTAGAACGCACTCTTCAGGAGACCATGGAAATCAAGAACCTTGGACATTTGGTGAAGAAGTGATCGATGTTACTCGTAAATATGTAGAATTACGATACCAATTATTACCCTATTTATATACCATGTTTTGGGAATATGCCGAATTCGGAATTCCAATGTTAAAACCGTTAGTATTATTCGATCAGCACGATCCTCAAACACATTATAGAACTGATGAATTTGTTTTTGGAAACCAGATTTTAGTTTGTCCTATTCAAGAGCCAAATGCTAAGGGAAGAAGAATGTATATTCCTCGTGGACATTGGTATAATTACTGGACTAGAGAATATGTTACAGGTGGATTAGAAAAATGGGTTGATGCAGATTTAGATATTATTCCAATTTTTATCAAAGAAGGAGCAATAATTCCTAAATATCCGGTGCAACAATATGTTGGTGAAAAAACTATAGATGAACTAAAACTTGAAGTGTATTTTAAACTAGGAGAAAAAGAAGTTTCTAAAGTTTACGAAGATGCTCAAGATGGTTACGATTACACTAAAGGACGTTATAGTTTACGAACATTTACATTTACAGGTAAAGAGAATGAAGTAATTATTCAACAACATGTAGATGGAACTTTTGTTACAGAATATGAAACTATGGAGTTCGAAATTATCGGTTTACCTTTTGAAATAAAAGAAGTAGAAATAGATAATGTAGATATAGATTTAAAAAAGGTATTGAGTAAAACAAAACCAAATACTTTAATCATTCCAAAGAATTTTTCAGAAATACATATCGAAGGATAAAAGCTGACATTTAACAGCTTGCTTTATTAAATTTAGACTAATTTTGCCCAAAATTAGAATATGAATAAAGCTATTTATATCGCTGCAAGTGGAGCGAATTCAGGAAAATCGATGCTAAGTTTAGGTTTAATGCAACTGTTGTTGCGTAATAAACCTAAGGTCGGATATTTTCGTCCGATAATTGATAATCCTGTCGATGGTAAAAAAGATAATCACGTAAATACAATTGTTAATTATTTCAATTTAAAATGCGATTATGAAGACACCTACGCTTTCACAAGATCTGAGTTATTAGATTTATTAAATGATGATAAAGAAGATGAAGTCATTAATTTAATTCTTCGCAAGTATAAAAAACTTGAAGAAAAAAATGACTTCGTTATTGTAGAAGGAACTGATTTTTCAGATCACGGTGCGATTATAGAAATGGATTTAAATGTATTAATCGCCAAAAACCTAGGAATTCCTGTGATTATTGTTTCTGGTGGAATAGATAAATCACTAGAAGAATTTATTCAAGGTTTACGATTAACATATGATTCTTTCAGCAATAAAGAAGTAGAAGTAATTGCAGTAATAGCTAATAAAGTTCAAGAGAAAAATGTAGATTTAATTATTGATGGAATAGGAGAGAACTTACCTAAGTCGTTATTAATTAACGCGATTCCAATCAATAGTAAATTAAATAATCCAACGATTTACGAAATTTCTAAAGCGTTAGATGCAGAAGTTGTTTTCGGTAAAGAATTGTTAGACGCTACAACTGGTGAAATAAAAGTAGGAGCAATGCAATTAGCTCACTTTTTAAATCACTTAACAGATGAATGCGTTGTAATTACACCTTCAGATCGTTCCGATATTTTATTAGGAACCTTACAAGCTAATATTTCAAATCGATATCCGTCAATTTCAGGAATTATTCTTACGGGTGATTTAGAGTTAAGTCCGTCAGTAATAGAATTAATTACCGGTTTAGAAAGAATTGTTCCAATTTTAAAAGTAAAAGGAGGAACTTTCGGAATTGCATCTAGATTAGGAGCAGTTCGTTCTCACATCTACGCAGAAAATAAAAACAAGATCAAATTATCGATAAATACTTTTGAAAAGTATGTAGATATTGAAACATTAAGTGATAAGTTAATCACTTACAAAGGAACTAATGTGTTAACACCAAGAATGTTCCAATACAACTTATTCAAAAGAGCAAAACAAGTTAAAAAACATATTGTTTTACCAGAAGGAAACGATGATAGAATTTTAACAGCAGCGGCGCAATTACAAAAATTAGATATCGTTGATTTAACCATTTTAGGAAAACGAGTTAATGTAGAGGCAGCTGTAAAGCGTTTACAACTTTCTTTTGATTTTGATAAAACACAAATTATAAATCCAAGTACTTCAGAATATTTTGAAGATTTCGCAACTACACTTTACGAATTAAGAAAACACAAAGGTTTAAGTCCGGCTATGGCAGAAGATTTAATGGCTGATGTTTCTTATTTCGGAACAATGATGGTGTATAAAGGTTTAGCAGACGGAATGGTTTCTGGAGCGGCTCACACTACACAACATACAATAAAACCATCATTACAGTTCGTAAAAACCAAACCAGGTTTTTCTGTAGTATCTTCAATTTTCTTTATGTGTTTAGAAGATCGTGTTTCTGTGTTTGGAGATTGTGCTATTAATCCGAATCCAACTTCAGAACAATTAGCAGAAATAGCAATTTCATCAGCAGATTCAAGTATAGCTTTTGGAATTGATCCGAAAATAGCAATGCTTTCTTATTCTTCAGGAAGTTCAGGAAAAGGAGAAGATGTAGATACAGTAAGAGAAGCTACAGAAATTGTAAAACGTAAACGACCAGATTTAAAAGTAGAAGGTCCAATTCAATACGATGCGGCTGTAGATCCTACCGTTGGAAAGAAGAAATTACCAAATTCTGAAGTAGCGGGACAAGCAAATGTATTAATTTTTCCAGATTTAAATACAGGAAATAATACATACAAAGCGGTACAACGTGAAACTGGAGCTTTGGCAATCGGACCCATGTTGCAAGGTTTAAATAAACCAGTTAACGATTTAAGTAGAGGATGTACAATCGAAGATATTTATAACACAATTATCCTAACAGCTATACAAGCTCAAGAATAGTTTAAAAACAGCACATGAAAGTATTAGTTATCAATTCAGGAAGTTCATCAATTAAGTATCAACTTTTTGATATGCCCGAAGAAAAAGTAATTTGTTCTGGATTAATTGAAAGAATAGGATTAGAAGAAGGAGCAGTTCATTACGAATCTGAAGAGAACTCAATTAAAGAAACGATACAAATTGAAAATCATAAAGTTGGTTTAGAGAAAGTAGTTTCGTTATTACTAGATGCTAAAGTAGGCGTAATTTCTTCTACTGATGAAATTGAAGTTGTTGGTCATAGAGTTGTTCATGGAGGAAGTTCTTTTACTAAAACTACAGAAGTAACGACGGAAGTGAAAAAAGAAATAGAAAGTTTATTTTCTTTAGCTCCTCAACACAATCCTGCGAATTTAGAAGGAATTAACGTTGCTGAAGCAATTTTTACAAAAGCAAAACAAGTAGCAGTTTTCGATACAGCTTTTCATCAAACTATACCAGAAAAAGCATTTACGTACGCAATTCCGAAGCAGTTTTTAACAGATAATAAAATTCGTTTGTATGGATTTCATGGAACAAGTCATAAATATGTTTCAGAAAAAGCCAATGAATATTTACAAACATCGAATTCTAAATTAATCACAGTTCATTTAGGAAATGGTTGTAGTATTTCTGCTGTAGAAAACGGAAAAAGTATTGATCATAGTTTAGGTTTTGGTCCGGTTACAGGTTTAGTCATGGGAACACGAAGTGGAGATATAGATCATACTTTAATTTTCTATTTGGTAAATACTTTAGGTTATGATGTAAACGAAGTAAATACTTTGTTACAGAAAGAAAGTGGAATGTTTGGATTAACAGGTTACAGTGATTTACGTGATATTGAAGCTGAAGCTGAAAAAGGAAATGTAGCTTGTCAATTAGCTTTAGATATTAATACGTATCGTATTAAAAAATATATAGGCTCTTACATTGCTGCAATGAATGGTGTTGATACTATTGTATTTACAGCAGGAATAGGAGAAAATTCTTCATTAATCAGAGAAAAAGTTTGTACTGACTTAGAGTTCTTCGGAATAGAAATAGACACTAATAAGAATAATATCAGAGCTAAAAAACTTACTGAAATCCATACTGATAATTCTAAAGTGAAATTATTAGTAATTCCTACAAACGAAGAAGTAGAAATTGCGAAGCAATCATTTAGTTTGTAAGACGTTAGAAAATAATAAAACGAAAGACTGTTTAACTATTATATTACGGTTAAACAGTCTTTTTCATTTTATTAAAAATAATATGTAACATTTTTTCATTCCTGCATCTAAAGGGAAATCAAAAACTTTTAAAAATGAAAAATGTTATTTTATTATGTATCGCATTTGTGTTTTCTGTATCAATTTATGCGCAGAAAGAAAGTCAACCTATCCATGTAAAAGTCACAGGAAAAGGAAATCCTGTTATATTGATTCCTGGTTTTACAGTTCCGGGAGATATTTGGAATCCCTTAGTGAAAAAGCTAGAAAATAATTATGAATGTCATACTGTAACGTTAGCTGGTTTTGGAGGAAAAGTGCCTATTGAATTTCCTTGGTTACCAAAAGTTAATCAATCGCTTAAAGATTATATAGTAAAAAATGATTTACAAAATGCGACTATAATTGGTCATAGTTTAGGAGGTACAATTGCCACTTGGCTTGCTGCACAAAAAGAAATAAAACTTTCTAAAATTATAATTGTTGATGCACTTCCAGCTTCAGGTGCACTAATGATTCCTAATTTTAATCCAGAAAACTTGGTATATGAGAGTCCGTATAACAAACAACAACTAACAATGGACGATACAGCTTTTGCACAATTAGCTACAGGAATGTCAAAAGGAATGAGTCTTAAAGCTTCAGCTCAAGAGCAAATTAAGAATTGGATTTTACAAGCAGACCGAAAGACTTATGTATACGGATATACAGATTATCTTAAATTAGATCTTAGAGAAGATTTAAAAAACATTTCAATACCGGTTTCTATAATAGCAGCTTCAAAACCTTATGGCGCAGAAATGGTGAAGCAAACGTATAAGAATCAATATAAAAATTTAAAAAACTATAATTTTATTTTAGCTGAAAATAGTGCCCATTTTATAATGCTAGATCAATCATCTTGGTTTTTAGAACAAGTACAAATGATTTTATCATCCAAATAAATGAATACAGAACAAGAGTTTACCAAAACCTATAATGAATTCGCTCCGAAAGTACATCGGTTATGCTTGGGCTATGCTTCAGGTAATAATGAACTTGCCAACGAGTGGTTACAAGAAACTTTTATAAAGGTTTGGAAACATAGAAAAACATTTAAAGGTAAATCTTCTATTGATACTTGGATATATCGCATTGCAGTTAATGTATGTTTAGGAGATTTACGTAAAATCAATAAAAATATTCCTATAAATGAAAACGTATTATCTGATCAAACCAACGATGATAACACTAATAAAACTGAAAAAAATATTAAGCAAATGTATCATTGTATTGATAAACTCAATGAACAAAATAGAGCACTAATATTGTTAGAACTCGAAAATATACCGCAAGCTACAATTGCTGAAACTGTAGGTTTAGCTCACGGAACATTGCGAACACGTTTAAGCCGTATTCGAAAATCACTTTTAAAATGTATCAAAAATGGAAAATGATAACTTAGATAAATTATGGGAGATTCAAACTGATCATAGTTCGAATATTACTCCTCAAAATATAATTGCAAAAGCTAAAAAACAACGTAACGGACAATACATTAATATTACAATAATGTCTTTAACTGTTATAGTATTAATTGTATACGCTTTTTATTATGCGTTTCATCAATGGAATACTTTCAACTTAGGTTTAATTTTAATGATAGGTAGTCTTACATTTCGAATTCTTTTAGAGTTTTTCTCGTTGTATCGTAAAGAAAAACAACTGATTTCAATGCCACAAAAATTATATTATGCTTACTTGAAAAAATATTATAAAACGAGATTGTTAGTAAACTATATTGTTACGCCTATTTGTGTTGCAGTTTATATATTCGGTTTTTATTTATTACTACCATATTTTAAGCAAAAATTTTCTAGTGCTTTTTATAATTACATTTTAATTTCTGGTATTCTTTCTCTTGCTGTTGTAATAGTTATTATAATTAAAGGAATTGTTAAAGAACATCGATTTTTAAAACAATTACAGGTATAATAAAAAGTTAGTACCTTTAAATACTATTGTAAAAAGGAAAAGATCAGTAAAAAACGCTACATTTTAAGTTTTTAAGAATTTGATCATATCATAATTGAAAATATTTAGATTAATGAATAATGTTTAGTGAAGTAGTACAACTTATTAGAGAAGTAATTGAAATTTCAGATGAACAAGCTAAAATAGTTGAAGATTGTATTCCTATTAAAAACTTTGGAAAGGGAACAATTTTATTAAAAGAAGGTCAAATTTCTAAAGAATCGTATCAAAATTTATCTGGACTAGTTCGTAAATATTATATTATTGATGGTAATGAAGTTACAACCAATTTTTATGAGGAAGGAAGTTCTATAGCTTCATTTACAAGTTTACATCAAAAGACGCCTGCTAAACATTATCTTGAATGTATTGAAGATTGTAAACTTGCTGTTCTAAATAAAGAAAAAGAGCTAGAACTTATTAAAAAAGTACCTCAATATGAAACTTTGTGTAGAACTTCAGTTGAAGAAGAATTAGGTAAACAAGATGATTCTCTAGCATCCTATTTAATATCATCACCGGAGCAACGTTATTTATCGCTACTAAAAGAGAAACCAAAATTAATAAATAGAGTTCCTTTATATTATTTAGCTAGTTATATTGGAGTAAAACCCGAATCTTTAAGTAGAATTAGAAAAAGAATCATGAATAATACATCAAAATAACTATTACCAATATTCAAATATTTTTGAAATTTTTCCTTGCTTAAACTCAAAAAGAGTTACTTGTAGTTCTCCAGTTTCAACACCTTCTTCATTTTTTATGATGTACTTTCTTTCAATTGCGACAACATTTAAACCAATGATTTTATTTTCTATTTTAATAGCTACAATCTCGCCATTATATTGTCCGCTTTTTTGATTTCTAACATAACCATTATATAAATCTTTTCTAGAATAAATTCCGCCATAATTCGGATGTACATATGTGAAATCATCTGTAAAGAGTTCAAAGATTTTATCAATGTCCTGTATTGTAGAACCTTTCTGAAAGGTTTTAAGATTTAAGTCATAATATTTCTTAACCATTATTTCTAATGAATCTTTATGAGGATTAGTTACATTTTGCGCTTTAGTTTGGTGTATTGTGAAAAGGTTAAATACAATAAATATGAATATTTTAGTAAGAGATTGCATAATTGATTAGAATTAAAATTTAATAAAGATGAATTTGGTTTAATAAGCACTTGGCTATAAAAAAGCTTACAATAATACATAGTAAGTTATAGCAGTAGTTTAAAGCTTTTCTGTGTGTTGTATATACAAGTTGATATCTTTTAAAAACAGCAACTATACTTCCCATGATTATAAACCAAGTAGTTAAAAAAAAGGATAGTTTTTTATTGATGAATAAACCAGCCAAATCGTGTAGAAATCCTGAAACCGCAAAAGTTAATACAATTGCTACATAGTAATTACAAATAGTTTTTAGAGGTTCAAATACATATCGATTAAGGTAATAATTCCATATAGGATTCCAGTGTTTCCATAAGAGGTCAAAAGATGTTGCGCCTAAAGAATTCTTCAACATATTGCTTAACGATTTTGAATGTCCAAGTGGAACTCCATTTCGTTTTTCTACATAATTTTTTAAAGAAATCATAGTCTAAAAGTTTTCTTAGAAAATCCTTTAAAAATTAGCCATAATGTAAAAGAGAGTTCACCAATTATTGCTGTAAAAACTACCATAGTTTCAAAATAGAGTTTGTAATCACTATAATTAGTAAAGTATAGTTTTGAAAAGCAATCAATGAAATATCCAACAGCAGCTACAATTAGAAAGTAGCCAATAAATTTTGATGTGTAACTAGATTTAAGTATTAAATAACTTAATAAAAGCAAGTGAACAGCAAAAAATAATAAACCGATAGTCCATAATTTATCAAACCATAACAACAAGTCAAATACTTTGATTTCTAACTGTATAGAATATGTAGTGTTATAGGTTAGGTTATAAATCTTAGATAATTGAAATAAAGCAACAATAAAGAATACAGCATGAAGGCCTCTAAAAATTGAAGCAATATGTGATAATGTTTTATGAATTGATTTGGTAACTTTAAATAACGACCAAACTAAAAGAATATCTGAAACGATCATGATTAGAAACGCGATTAACCCGTTTTTAAATTTGTCAGTATTATTAATGATGTTTCCTATTGTTTCAGAACTTTTATTTGAATCAATTAAAGTTTCAAGAATTATAAAATTTGCATAAAAGCCAGAAATAAAAATGAATACATAAGCTATCCCAGAAATTTTCAAGAATGTTTTCATTGTATTGTGTTTAAAATCAACACAAAATTATTGTGATTTAAAAAGTTATAAATTGACTTCGGTTAAGAAATGGATGATTTTTTACTAACTTTAGTTAAAAGATGATCTTATAAAATCATATCGAAAGATGTAATATTATGGAAGAAGTAAAAAAGTTTATTACTGATATTTATCCAATGAATAGTTCAGATTGGAACTTCTTTTCATCTAAACTTCAGAAAGAAAAACTAACAAAAAATACAGTTCTTACTAAAAAAGGTAGAGTTGAAAATTACTTGTCGTTTATTTCTAAAGGTATAGTGAGATTGTATATTCCTCAAGAAGAGAATGATTTGACTTTTGGGTTTGTGTTTGAGAATGAATTTGTTACTGCTTACGACTCATTTATAACTCAACTTCCTTCTAATTATCAAATAGAAACATTAACTCCTACAGCTTTATGGAAGATATCGTATAAAGATCTTCATGAAGTATATGAAAAAACTGAAAGCGGAAATTTTATCGGAAGAACAATGGCTGAGAATATGTTTTTAATTAAATCTAAAAGGGAAATTTCATTATTGAATGAAACTGCTGAAGAACGTTATTTAAACTTGTTTCAAGAACGTCCAAACTTGATAAAACAAATTCCATTAAAGTATATTGCTTCATATATTGGTGTTACACCTCAAGCTTTAAGTAGAATACGTAAGCGAATTACTTAACTTGGATTCATTGTTAGCTCTAAAATCATTTATCAATTTTGTAAATGAATTTAAAAAGAAGCAAATATGAAACCTTTAATAATACTTGTATCAAGTTTTGTAATAACAATTTTCTTAATGAAAATTTTTAAAGACAATTACAATTTTATGCTGTCAGCACGAATAGCAATGTCTATCATGTTATGTTTTACAGCGATTGGTCATTTCGTTTTTACTGAAGGAATGACAATGATGATTCCAAAGTTTATTCCATTTAAAACAAATTTTGTTTATCTAACAGGACTTTTTGAAATCCTTCTAGCAATTGGTTTACTTATTCCAAAACTAAAAGTAATTAGTGGATGGACTTTAATAGTTTTTCTAATATTAATGTTACCAGCAAATATTTATGCTTCTATACATAATATCAATTACCAAAAAGGAACATTAGACGGTCATGGTTTATCTTATCTTTGGTTTAGAATTCCTTTACAATTATTATTTATTGTTTGGACGTATTTAAGTGCAATTCGAATTTTCTAAGAAAAAAAGAGAAAACGGATTAATAACAAACCAAACTATAATACACATCAGTATTTTACTCAATACCTAAATATTCTTTTGCTTTTTCAGGATCGAAATGACTTCTTTTAAACGGATGTGCTTCTGTATTGAAAACATAATCATTAAAATCAAATTGATCTTTATCAGCAACAGCTACATAAAAATATTTTAAAGTTTCTGCATAAAAGAACGTTGCTAAATAATCTTTTTTCTCCATAGTACTCACATTTTCTATGGAGTGAAAAGCAACGTCGTTTCGACAACATAATTTTAAGTCATTCCAATACTTGTAAATCATATTGATATATTTTTCTTTACCCGTAATTTGATGTAGATAATAAGCAGATTCAATAATTTCTGGATTCAATTCTGAATTTGCATATTCAATAGCGTCTTTTTCATATAAATATCGAGTGGGAAGTAAACCATATTTATTCCAAATCCAATCCCAAGTTCCCATATTTTTTTCAGCATTTTCAAGATCACCATGTAATGCCTGTACTGCAGGAAAAAATGCATCGTAAAGTGAAACCGATCTTTTTACAACTTCGCCAGTATGCATATTTACACAAGTATAAAAGCGTTTACCGTTATAATCTTCTGCTAAATATTCATTGATCTTCCCTAAACTATATTCCCAAATTTCTTTGATTTCAGGATCAGGAAATAGAAAGTTACTCTTAAACATGTATTCATAATATGAATCTACACCAGCTTGTAAATAATGCCAGTTGTTCGTCCATTTTCCAGATTCAACATCGATAAAATCACCAGGGAGGCCAATTTCAGATTTTCTACTAAATACTGCTTTAGTAGCTTTTTTTGCAGCTTGATAATATTTAGGATCTTTAGCATAGTAGCTTAAAATTCCAAATTCGAAAAGGTATGTAGCAGCTTGAGCAACATTAACTACATTTCCTTTTCCTTCACCTTGATTTCCTGATGTTTTTCCTGTTTTTAAATTTACAGAATGATATGGCATTCCCGTAGGAGAGTTAAAGGCAGGTAATAATCGATCTGCAAAATCTATAGCTTTTTCTAAAACTTTTGGATTTTGAGTATGATCGTAAATTGCTAATAATCCGCCTAAGATTCGAATATTAACTTCAAAAACTTGAACATAAACATCCTGATTCCAGTCTTTAGATAATGCGTATTCTTCTATTTCTTTTGCTTCTTTCGTTAATCCCATTACAGCAAGCGTGCTATAGGCATCAAAAGGAGAAATTCCTAAAGATTCTTTGTACCAATTGTAACCTGATTTAGATAATGGTAATAACACATCGTAACCCCAAGCATATTTTTTATAAGCTTCCCAAGATCGTAATGTTTCTGATTTAATTTCTTCAGCAGTATAACTTTGTATCGTGTCTTTTTTTGAAACTGAAGTTTTAAGTTCTTTTTTCTCTGTTTTTGATGAAGTATTACAAGAAAAAAATAATAGCAAGCTAAAAAAGAATAAGAATCTCATTTGAAGTATTTCTCTGGTTGTTTCCTACGAATTTAGGAAATTAAAAACAGATGAAATGAAATGAGATTCTTATCAAGTTAGTTAAAATAATTTATGTGATACATTATTGTTTTTTAAATATCCATTTTGGTCATGATATTTGTTTTAACGTCATTCTGAATTTACCTGTGCTGAACTTGTTTCAGTATTTCTGGAATCTCATAATTCTAGAAAAGAGTAATTTATAATGAGAACCTGAAACCAATTCAGGTTGACGTCAGCTTATTATTACATATTATGGATATTTATATTATTTGTTATCACAATGATTAGATATCAAATCGATCTAAGTTCATAACCTTAGTCCAAGCTTTCACAAAGTCTTTTACAAATTTCTCTTTTGCATCTTCACTAGCATAAACTTCAGAGATTGCTCTTAATTCTGAATTTGATCCGAAAATTAAATCAGCTCTAGTGGCAGTCCACTTTACTTCGTTTGTAGCTCTATCTTTAATATTGAAAAGATCTTTTTTATCTGAAGTAGCTTCCCATTTGTATTGCATTCTTAATAAATTTACAAAGAATTCATTAGTTAATGTTCCAGGAGTTGAGGTCATAATTCCAATATTAGAACCATTATAATTTGCATTTAAAGCTCTCATTCCTCCTAATAAAACGGTCATTTCTGGAGCAGATAAAGTTAATAGTTGAGCTTTGTCTACCAATAGTTGTTCAGCAGATAAAGTATAATCTGTTTTCTGATAATTTCTAAATCCGTCAGCCATTGGTTCTAAAACAGCCATTCCTTCAACATTAGTTTGCTTTTGTGTTGCGTCAGCTCTTCCTGGAGAGAAAGGAACTTTAATAGTAACTCCTGCTTTTTTTGCTGCATTTTCAATGGCTACATTTCCACCTAACACAATTAAATCTGCAATAGAAACTTTTTTATTTCCTTTATTAAAATCTTCCTGAATTTTCTCATAAGCAGCTAAAACTTTTTTCAGTTGCTTAGGATTGTTAGATTCCCAGTTTACTTGAGGTTCTAAACGAATTCTTGCTCCGTTTGCACCACCACGTCTATCAGAATTTCTATACGTTGAAGCAGAAGCCCAAGCAGTTGAAACTAATTCTCCAGTTGTTAATCCAGAAGCTTCAATTTTAGATTTTAAAATGTTAAGATCAGCAGTGGTAATTGTTGAAGAGTTTTCAGCTGAAATAGGATCTTGCCAAACAAAATCTTCTTTTGGAATTTCCGGACCTAAATATGTTGATTTTGGTCCCATGTCTCTGTGCGTTAATTTAAACCAAGCACGAGCAAAAGCTTCATCAAATTCTTTTGGGTTTTCATAAAAACGACGAGAGATTTTTTCGTAAGCAGGATCTTTAATTAAAGCAACATCTGTAACTAACATTGTTGGGTTGTGGAATTTAGTTTTATCAAATGCATCTGGAAATTTAATTACAGAATTCTTTGCTTCAAACTGATGTGCTCCACCTGGACTTTTAGATAATACCCATTCGTTTTCAAATAATGTTTTGAAATATCCTTGGCTCCATTTATCTGGTGTTACCGTCCAGATTACTTCTAATCCAGATGTAATTGCATCTTTACCTTTTCCGGATTTATAATCACTTTTCCAACCTAAACCTTGTTCTTCAATTCCTGCACCTTCTGGTGATGCTGCTAAATGATCTCCACCAGCTTGTCCGTGAGTTTTACCTAATGTATGTCCACCAGCAATTAAAGCTACAGTTTCTTCATCATTCATTCCCATTCTTCCGAAAGTAACACGAATATCTTTTGCAGAAGCAATCGGATCTGGATTACCATTTGGTCCTTCAGGATTCACATAAATTAATCCCATTTGTACAGCAGCTAAAGGTTTTTCTAATTCTCCGTCTTTATAACGTTTGTCATTAGCTAACCATTCTGTTTCAGAACCAAAGTATACGTTTGTTTGTGGTTCCCAAGTATCTTCTCTACCACCAGCAAAACCAATAGTTCTAAATCCAGATTTTTCTAAAGCAACGTTTCCTGCTAAAATCATTAAATCTGCCCAAGAAATTTTCTGACCATATTTTTGTTTTACTGGCCAAAGTAATCTTCTTGCTTTATCTAAGTTAGCATTGTCTGGCCAACTGTTTTGTGGCGCAAAACGTTGTCTACCTTCTCTTGTTCCACCTCTTCCATCACCAGTTCTGTAAGTACCAGCACTATGCCAAGCCATACGAATAAATAAACCACCGTATGTACCGTAATCTGCCGGCCACCAATCTTTAGAATCTTTTAAAGTTTTAGCGATATCTTCTTTTAAAGCAAAGTAATCTAAACTTTCAAATTCTTTCTTATAATCAAAGTCTCCTAACGGATTTGATAATGAAGAATTTTGTCTTAAGACTGTTAAGTCTAAATTGTTTCGCCACCAATCTTTAGTTGTTTTTCCTTCTCCTTTAATGGTTAAACCTGTTGATGGAGTTTTACCAAAACCAAGGGGACAACTTCCGGCTTCTTGCTTTTCTTCTTTAACTTCTGTGTTGTTACACGACACCAAAAGCGCAAGAAACATTCCTGTAAAAAAATGTAGTTTCATATTTATTCGATTAATTAGAGGTTACAAAGTAAGAGGATCATTTTTATTTATAAAAACGATATTTGTGTAGCTAACATCTACAATGTAAATATTGTGTTATATTTGCTTCATTATGAATATACAACAATTTCAGTACGTATTAGCTGTCGTAGATTTAAAAAATTTTGAAGCTGCAGCAGAGAAATGTTTTGTTACACAATCTACGTTGAGCACTATGATTGGAAGGTTTGAAAAGGAAATCGGAATTAAGATTTTTAATAGAAAAACCAAGCCTGTTTCGATTACAGTAGAAGGTGAAGAAATTATAAAACGATTACGAATTTTAGCAAGTGAAGTTGATGCATTAAATAATTTGGTTCAGGAATTAAAAGGAGAAATGATTGGAGAATTAAAGATTGGAATTATTCCAACTGTCGCTCCATATTTATTACCTCTATTTTTAACAAATTTTGCTGAAGCCTTTCCAAAAGTAAAAATTATCGTTCGTGAAATGACAACAAGTGAAATTCAAAAAGCTTTAAAAATAAGAAGTATTGATGTTGGAGTTTTAGCGCTTCCTTTAGAAGATGAAATGCTGAATGAAGTAGATTTATATTCCGAACCTTTTGTTTTATATGATTGCAGTGAAGGTGATATTACAAGTAAGATTTCGGTGAATGATATTGATTATTCTAAACTTTGCCTTTTACAAGAAGGTCATTGTTTAAGAACACAAGTGCAACGAATTTGTGATTTATCTGATCAATATACAAATCGAGATGAAAACTTTGAATTTGAATCTGGTTCTATGGATAGCTTATTGAGAATTACCAGAGCTAGAAAAGGAATGACAATTTTACCATATTTAGCAACTACTGATTTATCTACAGATATAAAACAAAGATTAGTTGAATTTGATAAACCAATTCCTGTTCGAAAAGTAGGTTTAGTTACGCATAAGTTTTTTGTAAAAAAGAAATTATTATCAGAATTAAAATTACTGATTCAGAATTCTGTAATTGAACACTTACCGCAAAAAGAGAGAGAATATAAAATTTTAAAACCCTTGTAAAAACACAAGGGTTTATATTATTTTAAGTCAAGCTTGATAAAAATATTCCAACACTTTTACCAAACTCAAAGTTGTAGTTTTGTTTTTGTAAAGCAGATTCTATTGCGCTCAATGTAGCAACAATATCACTTTTAGTAATTGCTCCCATATGACCAATTCTAAAGTATTTGGTTTTAATTTCTGCATGTAAACCACCAGCTAAAATTACTCCGTATTCAGAAATATCTTTTCTAAATAAGTTTCCATCAATTTCTTCAGGATAATAAATAGCAGTCATTGTATTAGCAGCAATATCGTTAGTTTTAGGAACCAACTGTAAACCGATAGCTTGTACAGCTTTTCTAAATGCTTTTGCATACGTAATATGAGTTGCTACTCTATTTTCTATTCCTTCTGTATTGATTAAATCTAAACTTACTTCTAAAGCACGAATTAAATTTACCGGAGGTGTACCAAAATATGAAGGTCTCCTTTCTTCGTAAGCCTGCATAATAGGCAACCAATTTGTAAAGCTTCCATAATAGTTTTGTACAGGAGTTGTTCTGTTTTTCCAAACATTCATTGCTTTTTCTGAAGCAACTAGTAAAGCTAAACCAGGAGGAACTCCAATTGCTTTTTGAGAACCAGTTAATACCACATCAATTCCCCAAGCTTCTTGTTGTGTTTCTTCTCCAGCTGTCGCACAAACTCCATCGACAATACTCAGTGTATTATATTGCTGAGCTAATGTAGCAATCGCTTTAGGATCTGTTAAAACTCCGGTTGAGGTATCAACATGAGTAATAGTTAATAATTTGTAATCTTTAGAAGATAATTCTGCCTCAATTTTATCTAAAGACACCGTTTCACCAATTTCAGCCTGAAGTACAGTTACGTTTGCACCATACGTTGCTAAAATATTTTTATAACGTTCTCCAAAATATCCTGTTGAAATTACTAATGCATTATCACCAGATTCGATAAGATTACTTACAGCCATATCCATAGCTAAAGTTCCACTACCAGCAATAATAAATGGCTGACCCTTTGGAGCTAACCAAATTTTACGCATTAACTCTAATGAGTTTCCAAAACTTTCTATAAAATTAGGAGCAATATGACTGGTAGTCACTTCTCCCATAGCTCTTAATACTGCAGGATCAACTTCAATTGGTCCTGGTATCATTAATAGTTTTCTATTTTTCATGAAAAAATGATATAGTAATTACAACGATTTCGTTGTAAGTTACAGAATAGTTTTAAGCTACGAGAAAGAATGAAAAATATTACGAATATTTAAAAATATACCCTTTTATTTTTTGATTTGAAAAAAATGAAGAGGTTGTTTTTATGAAAGTAAAAAATAAAGGAGAGCTAAAAAACTCTCCTTTTTAAAATTATAACAATTTTAATTATCGTTGAATGAACATGTTGTTATTATCAATTTTAGCCCAATCGTGATTCTTAATTTTGTTAGTAGAAATACAACTGATTTTCCAACTTTTGCAACGTTCCCATTCATCTCTGTTATTTGCAGAATAAACTCTAGTAATCATTCCTCTTCTTGCTAGTTGACGAGCATATTCTCTAGAACCTGCTTTATTTCTTTTATCATTTATATCCGACATACTAAAGTTATAAAACACATAATTAGGGTTATTGTCAATGGTATTGTTAGCTTGAGATATACCACTACTCGTATTATCAGTATTAGCAATAGTTTGCGCTTTCATACCAAAAGCCCATCTGTAACGAGAATTTGTTCTAACGTACTGATCCATCCAACTTCCATTTCCAGTTAAAACAATAATAAATTTACCACGAAGTTCATCCATAGAAGGCCAAGCATTTTCATACAAAACATTATGTCTGATTGATCTATTAGGATCTTTAAATAAACGTTGCGCTTTAAAAATAACATCACTATCTCCTAAGAAGCGTTGTAAATACCATTCTATTTGTTCGTGAAAATTTTGATATCCACCGTTAGAACTTTTTACATCTAATTTAATCATGATTGGTAAGTGATTTCTGTTTCTATTGTGCCAATCTTTTAATTTAGAAAAGTAAGAAGCTAAAGTTCTTCCATAACGTCCTGGGTGTGGCCAATGATTTACAACCCAAGTATTCGAAGGAATACTAGTATTTGTATATGAGTTTCTTGGTGTATTTCTCCAAATATCTAATTCTAATGCTAATACATTATTTTGGTAAGCCGGACTACTATTTGTTATCTGTTCTGTAATATCTTCTCTTCTTTCATAAGAATTATGAGAACCTTTGTACATTACTTGATTGTATTTTAATTGATCAAGATTTACAGCTCTGTTTTTTGTTGTTTCTATGTCTGATGATTCGATTTCATTAGTAATAGAAGATTCACATTCATAACAATTATCAGATTCAGAACAACTGATTAAAGTGAATAAAGTTAAAATTGAAAGGAATAAAATTTTTTTCATTTTGATAAAAAGTTTGGGGTTAATAATTAATCAGCAAATGAAGCTGATAGATGTTTTTAAATAGTTATTTAAAAATAAAAGAAAGTTTAGCTTAATGTAAACTATGTTGATTGATAGTTAACTAGCTGAAAATGTTAGGTGAGTTTTATAGAGTAGTTCAACATTTTAAAAATAGTAACTTTGGCATATGAATTATAATTACGCGTATTTAGTACGTTTTCAATATTTAGGATTTCGATTTCATGGATGGCAAAAACAGCCAAATTTGAAAACTGTGCATTGGGCTTTAGATAAAACTCTAAAGTTTGTTTGTAAAGGAATTCGTTGTAAAACAATAGGAGTGGGGAGAACAGATGCGAAGGTTTCTTCTACAAATTATGCGTACCAATTATTCATAGATGAAAAGTTAGATGAAGATATTTTTATAAAAACTTTTAATATAAACTCTCCTTCTGATATCAGAGTAACAGCAATTGAAAGAATAGAAGACGAAAGCTTTAATATAATTCAGCATCCAAAACAAAAAGAGTATCGTTATTACTTTTCTTTTGGAGAAAAAAATCACCCATATTGCGCACCCTTTTTAGTAGGATATTTAGATCATCTTAATATTGATTTGATGATAGAAGGAGCAAGACTATTTGAAGGCTTTCATAATTTTAAACATTACTGTACCAAACCCTCAGAAGAAACAAAAGTCGAACGAACAATTGATTCTTGTGAGATTATTGAAAACACAGAATTAACAGCTTCTTTTTTCCCTGATAAGAGTTATATATTAATTATAAAAGGACAAGGTTTTTTAAGAAATCAGATTCGATTAATTATGGGAGCATTAGCCGAATTAGGTAAAGAAAATTATGATTTAGATTTTATTAAACAAAGTTTAAATGGAAATTCTAATATTGAATTTCTTAAAAGTATTGCACCTGCTTCTGGTTTGCATTTGCATGAAGTAAACTTTAAGTAGTACTAATCTTTTATGTAATGTCTCCAATACATAAAGTCTATGGTTTTATACCCTAATTTCTCGTAAAGTCGTATTGCACCTTCATTAATTTCTAAGACATGTAAAATTGGAGTTTTTCCTTTTCGTAAAACTTCAGCAGAAGTATAAGCAACTAATTGTTTTGCATATCCTTTTCTAACATGATCTGGATGAGTAACAACACCGCTAACTTCAATAAATTCATCGCCTTGAATGCGTTCTCCTGTAGCTGCTACTAATTCATCACCATCAAAAATTCCATAATAATCACCAACATCAAAAGATTTCTTACGATAAGTTCCTGGCATTACAAGCATTATTAAATCATAAAGTTGTTGTTCATGAGCTTTGGTTAATTTCACTATAGTTGAAGTATATTCTGGAATTTTAAAATCTTCTTGAGATAATTCCATTTGTAAACAGTGATATTCTCCTTTTAAGGTTAAACTTTTAGGATAAGTAGGAGCTTCTTGACAAACAATGAAAAAATCAGAAGTTAATTCTGCATAAGATTCCATAGCTTTTATAATATCTTTAGCATCGTTAAAACTTCCAAACGGACAATAATCTGGATGATAAAACTTTGCATTCTCATAACTGATGAGATATTCTTTATGAGTTTCTTCTAAAGCAAACCAAACTGGATTATCAAATTTTTTCTTTTTTATCATAGTTGTAAAAATAAAAAAAGCCTATTCAAAATTGAATAGACTTTATAATTTTAACGAGATGTTTTTTAAAGTTTAAATACTACGCCTAAACCAACACTACTAAAGTTTTGTCCATCATTAGCCACTCCATTATAACTAGCTTGTAAAGCTATAGTTTCCGAAATGTTGTAAGCTACTAAAGGTCTGTAATAAAATCCTCCTTCATTTCCTGTGTTAATTCCAATAGCATAACCTAAGTCAGCACCTAAAGTAAAGTCTTCAGAAACATTAAATCTTGCAGCACCAGCTACTGGTAAAAATTGAACACTTCCAAAACCAACATTGTTTTCTTCTTTACCAAAGTAGTTGATAAAAGAAGCAGATGGACCAATTTGAATATTATCTGTAACATCAAATAAGTAGTTGGCTTCTACACTTAAAGCAAAATTGTGAGTTTCACTAGCATTTCCTACAGGTAAACTAAAATTAGCACCAAGATTAAATCCCCCGTCTTGAGCATTAGAAATTAATGTAAAAGTTAAAGCGAATAATAAAAGTAATTTTTTCATGTTTTTTAGATTTATAATTTCCATTTGATAGGCAAGTACTGTGCCATAAAATTGAATTAAGAAATCCTTAACAAAAAAAGAAACGTATAATTTATTTCTGATTCTTTTGAATAAATCAACGCATTTTTGATCTGTATACAGCTAAAAACTTGAGTTTTTTAAGCGATTTTAGAAAAAATACACCGAATTATAAAAAAGGGGTAAATCACTGTATATCATTTTATTTTCTTTCTTTTCTGAAATTAATATGCTATATTTAAAGATAGAGCTTGAAGAGTAAGGTGAACTTTTAAGATTAATTCACCTAACATTTGTAAGATAGGAACGTCATTATTTACCCCGTTAAAATTACTCTATGCAAACAGCAAGTATACCAAAGGATGAAGAAAAAAGAATAGAAGCTTTAAATAGTTATAACATCCTAGATACACTTCCAGAAGAAGATTACGATAATATTACAAAAATTGCAGCTGAAATATGTAACGCTCCAATAGCATTAGTGTCTTTGGTTGATCCAGAAAGACAATGGTTCAAATCAGCTTATGGTTTAAATGCAACAGAAACACCGAGAGATTTTGCTTTTTGTGCACATAGTATTTTACAACCAGATGAGTTATTTATTGTGCCAGATGCAACAAAAGATATCCGCTTTAATGATAATCCTTTAACTGTAAACGATCCACATGTTATATTTTATGCAGGCGCACCTTTAAAAACAAAAGAAGGTTATGCGTTAGGAACTTTATGTGTTATAGATAATGAACCTCGATTGTCGTTAACAGATGGTCAGAAAGAATCTTTAAAAGCATTATCACAACAAGTAATGAGTTTACTTGAGTTGAGAAAAAAGAATTTAAAACTAGAACAAGCAAATCACGAAATAACAAGATTAAATAATGAATTAAATCAATTTGCACATAGACTTACACATGATTTAAAAACTCCAGTTCGTGGTATTAATTCTTTAGCTTTATTTTTAAAAGAAGATTTAGAAGAAGCATCTAGCGATTCTAAAACAAATGAATTTATAGAGTTGATTTCTTCTAGAGCTCAGTATATGGAGTCGATGATCAATCAACTTTTAATTTATGCTAAAGTTACCAATACTAATATCGATTTTGAAAACTTCAATTTAAAAGAGTTATTAGGATACATATTAAAAAATTGTGATTTAGATGGTTTAGTAAATATCAACCTAAATGATTTAGATATAAACCTATTACATTCTAAAATTTGTTTTATTCAGATTTTTCAAAATCTATTAACAAACTCTCATAAATTTAATGACAAAGACAAATGCGAAGTACATATCACGTATACTTCTGATGAAGAATCGTATCAGTTTATTTATGAAGATAACGGACCAGGTATACCTGAGAAGTTTTATGATAAAGTTTTTATGATGTTTGAAACTTTAGGTGAAGCTAATTTTCAAAACACGGGTATAGGTTTAGCCACTATAAAATCAATAATTACGCGATTAGGCGGAACAATAGGATTAGGAATAAAAGCGAATAATGAAGAAGGAGTTCGTTTTGAGTTTACAATACCAAAATCGAATCTTTTTAAATAAAAAAACTCACCTTTGAAAGATGAGTTTTTGAAATATAAACAATAATAAAATTGTTATTCTTTGATTAAGCTTCTAGAAATTACAATCTTTTGAATTTCTGAAGTTCCTTCATAAATCTGAGTAATTTTAGCATCACGCATTAAACGCTCTACATGGTATTCTTTTACAAACCCGTTTCCACCGTGAATTTGAACAGCTTCAACAGTATGTTCCATTGCTACCTTAGAAGCATATAATTTTGCCATTGCACCAGAACGAGTATAATCATCACCATTATCTTTATCACAAGCAGCCTGCATTACTAAATGACGAGCAGCTGTAATTTCAGTGTACATGTCAGCTAATTTAAAAGCAATAGCTTGGTGGTTACAAATTTCTGTTCCGAAAGCTTTACGCTCTTTAGAATATTTTAAAGCTAATTCGTAAGCTCCAGAAGCAATACCTAAAGCTTGAGCAGCAATACCAATACGTCCACCAGATAAAGTTTTCATAGCAAATTTAAATCCGAATCCATCTTCACCAATTCTATTTTCTTTAGGAACTTTTACATCATTAAACTGTAATGTATGTGTATCAGAACCACGGATACCTAATTTATCTTCTTTCGGACCAATATGGAAACCTTCCATGCCTTTCTCTACGATAAACGCATTAATTCCTCTATGTCCTTTAGCTCTATCAGTTTGAGCAATTACTAAATAAACATCAGAACGTCCACCGTTAGTAATCCAGTTTTTAGTTCCGTTTAATAAATAGTAATCTCCTTTATCTTCTGCAGTCGTAGCTTGAGAAGTTGCATCAGAACCAGCTTCTGGCTCACTTAAACAAAACGCACCAATTTGCTCACCAGTTGCTAATTTTGTTAAATATTTTTGTTTTTGCTCTTCAGTACCATAAGCTTCTAAACCATAACAAACAAGTGAATTGTTTACAGAAACCATTACAGAAGCAGATGCATCAATCTTAGATAGCTCTTCCATAATTAAAACATAAGAAATAGTATCCATTCCACTACCTCCATATTTAGGATCAACCATTACTCCCATGAAGCCTAGTTCACCCATTTTTCTCACTAATTCATCAGGAAATTGTTGTTTTTCATCTCTTTCAATAACACCTGGTAATAATTCATTTTGAGCGAAATCACGAGCTGCATCTCGTATCATTAAATGCTCTTCTGTAAGATTAAAATCCATACTAAATCGTTATAGTTATAATAAATTTGTATAAAACGCGACCAAAGATACCCTTTTAATATTATTTTTTCAATAGCTTTCCTATTTTTACCTTATGCAGAATGAGTATAGATACGCCATCGGATTAATGTCAGGAACTTCTCTAGACGGTTTAGATTTAGTTTATGTGAAGTTTAATAATTCCGATTACAAAGATTTTAGCATAATTCATGCTGAAACACAGCCATATAATATAAAATGGAAATCTGATTTAAAAGAAGCGATAACATTTTCAAAATCAGAGTTAAAGAAACTTGACGATGATTATGGAATATATTTGGGAAAGTGTGTAAATAAGTTTATTGAAACGTTTTCAATTCAAGAAATAGATTTTATAGCTTCTCATGGCCACACCGTTTTTCATCAGCCAGATCAAGGGATTACATTACAAATAGGAAACGGAAAAAAAATTGCTGAGGTTACAAAATTAAAAGTTATATGTGATTTTAGATCGCAAGATGTTGCTCTAGGAGGTCAAGGAGCTCCTTTGGTTCCGATTGGAGATGAATTACTTTTCAATAATTATGATTATTGTCTGAACTTAGGAGGTTTTGCAAATGTTTCTTATGTTAAAAATGCGCAACGAATAGCTTTCGATGTTTGTCCGGTAAATATTGTGATGAATTTCTATGCAAAAAAGCTAGGCTATGAATTTGATGAAAGTGGAAAAATAGCAGCTTCTGGAAATGTGAATTTTGATTTGTTAAATGCACTCAATAAACTTCCTTTTTATTCAAAACCAGCTCCAAAGTCTTTAGGATTAGAATGGGTTCAAGAAGAAGTTTTTCCTTTAATTAACAATTTAGAAACAGATATTCCTACAATTTTAAAAACATTTGTAAAGCATAGCGCTTTTCAAATAAGTGAAATAATTAAAAATTCAAATACTATTCTAATCACAGGAGGAGGAGCTTTTAATTCTTTTTTAATAAGTGAGATAGAAAAGAATATTGATAAAAAAATCAAAATGGCTCCAAAACTTTTAATTGAATATAAAGAGGCTTTAATCTTTGGTTTTTTAGGATTATTAAGATTGAATGAAGAGGTAAACTGCTTACGTTCAGTTACTGGAGCTAGTAAAGATCATTCTTCAGGAGTAATTTTTAATCCTTATTGAACTAATAACTGTTGCTAAAGAAATGTTAAAGTGGTAAGAAACTATGGAAACTATTTTTGTTTTAAAAGTTTCCTTAGTAAATTGCGATCGTATTTAAGTAACACTATTGCGTGTAGAAAACGTTAGTAACTAGATGTTTTTTGTTGAATATTGTATGAAAATATTTGCAATAAAAAATCTAATTTTTTGGTAAGTTTGCGAGGTAACAAAAAATAAACGAAATGACACAACTTTAGCTTACATGATTTAATTTAAAAACAAGCAAAAAAATTAACAAACAACCATTATTAATTAAATCATGAAAGAATTATTAAAAAAATACGAAGAGAAGCAACCAGAAATAGTTTTTAATTGGAAAGATCCAGAAACTGAAGCTGAAGGTTGGACAGTAATAAACTCATTAAGAGGTGGTGCAGCTGGTGGAGGAACTAGAATGAGAAAAGGATTAGATAAATATGAAGTAATGTCGCTTGCAAAAACAATGGAAGTTAAATTTACTGTTTCTGGTCCGGCTATTGGAGGTGCTAAATCTGGAATTAACTTCGATCCAAGAGATCCAAGGAAAGAAGGAGTGTTAAGAAGATGGTATAAAGCAGTAGCGCCGTTATTAAAGAATTACTACGGAACCGGAGGAGATTTAAATGTTGATGAAATTCACGAAGTTATTCCAATTACTGAAGATTGTGGAGTATGGCATCCACAAGAAGGAGTATTTAATGGACACTTTAAACCAACAGAAGCTGATAAAATCAATAGAATTGGTCAGTTACGTCATGGAGTAATCAAAGTATTAGAAAGCGAAGATTTTTCACCAGATGTAGCAAAAAAATATACAGTTGCAGATATGATCACTGGTTATGGTGTAGCTGAAGCTGTAAAGCATTACTATAATATTTATGGAGGAAGTGTTGTTGGTAAAAGAGCAGTTGTTCAGGGTTTTGGAAACGTAGGTTCTGCAGCAGCATATTACTTAGCTCAAATGGGAGCAAAAGTTGTAGGTATTATTGATAGAGTTGGAGGAGTAATAAATGAAGAAGGTTTTACGTTCGAAGAAATTAAAGAGTTGTTCTTAAATAAAGACGGAAATACTCTTGTTGCTGAAAACATGATTCCTTTTGAAGAAATGAATGCAAGAGTTTGGAATTTACCTTGTGAAATTTTTGCACCTTGTGCGGCTTCAAGATTAATTACTGATAAGCAAATTGATCAAATGATAGGTACTGGTTTAGAGGTTATCTCTTGTGGAGCGAATGTTCCTTTTGCTGACCAAGAAATTTTCTTCGGACCAATTATGGAAAGTACCGATAAGAAAGTGAGTTTAATCCCTGACTTTATTTCTAATTGTGGAATGGCGAGAGTATTTGCTTATTTCATGGAGAAAAGAGTAGCGATGAGTGATGAATCTATTTTTAATGATACATCAGAAATAATTAAAAAAGCTTTAGAAAAAGCACATGCTAAAGATTCGAGTAAAACGAATATTAGCAAAACGGCGTTTGAAATCGCCTTAAAGGAATTAATTTAATCAAATAAGTACAATTATGTTAAAATACTTTTTAGGAAATAGTCCAAAGTGGTTCAAGTTAACCATGATTGGTTTTTTAATATTTAATATATTTTCCTATTTCGTTCTAGGTAAAACCATTACTGCATGGTTATTTATTGGAGAGTTTATCTTCACATTAGCCATGGCTTTAAAATGTTATCCACTACAATCTGGTGGTTTATTAGCAATTGAAGCTATTGCATTAGGTTTAACCACTCCTAAAAATGCTTATCATGAAGTAGATCAAAACTTAGAAGTAGTATTGCTTTTAGTTTTTATGGTGGCAGGAATTTATTTTATGAAGCCTTTATTAATGTATATCTTCAGTAAGGTATTCACTAAGATAAAATCGAAATTAATTCTATCCTTATTATTTGTTTTCTTAGCAGCTGTTTTATCGGCTTTCTTAGATGCTTTAACAGTTACTGCTGTATTAATTAGTGTTGCAGTAGGGTTTTATGGAGTATACCATAGAATTGCTTCGAGTTCGGCGGATTATGATAATGACGGAACTTTAGATAGAAAAGAGTTAAGTGGAGATACATTAGAACAATTTAGAAGTTTCCTAAGAAGTTTAATTATGCACGGAGTTGTAGGTACAGCTCTTGGTGGAGTTTGTACTTTAGTTGGTGAACCACAAAACTTATTAATTGGAGAAAGGTTAGGATGGGATTTTGTAGACTTTTTCCTACAAATGGCACCAATAACAATTCCGGTTTTGCTAGCAGGTTTATTAACAACAGTTGTTTTAGAGACTACAGGTTGGTTTGGTTTTGGAGCTAAATTACCTTCAGTCGCTGCTGAAATTATTGAAAACTATACAATTGAAGAAGACAATAAGAGAACTGATGGTGAAAAGTATGGTTTAATAGTACAAGGAGTTTCTGCAATTTTATTAATAGCAGGTTTAGCATTACACATTGCGCCAGTAGGCTTTATTGGTTTAGCTTTAATTATTGTTCAAACTGCTTTTATGGGAATTATTGATGAGCATAAGTTAGGACACGCTTTTGAAGAAGCTTTACCTTTTACAGGTTTATTAGTAGTGTTCTTTGTTATTGTAGCAATGATTCACGATCAGCACTTATTTAGTCCAATTATCGCATGGGCTTTAGAGCAAGATCCAGCATCTCAACCAGGATTATTTTACATTGCTAACGGATTCTTATCAGCAATAAGTGATAATGTATTTGTGGCTACAGTATATATTGGAGAGGTAGAAAGTGCATTTAAAAGTGGTGTAATCACTAGAGAGCATTTTGAAAAATTAGCTGTAGCTATTAATACTGGAACTAACTTACCAAGTGTGGCTACTCCAAACGGACAAGCAGCTTTCTTATTCTTACTAACATCATCATTAGCACCGTTAATTAATTTATCTTACGGAAAAATGGTAAAAATGGCGCTTCCTTACACGATAGTTTTAGGAGGGTTAGGTTATGTATTAGTAAAAGTAATGTTATAACATAATTATATACGAATAGATTGAAATCCTGAATTTTTTAAATTCAGGATTTTTTTTTAGCTTTAAAGGTCTATTCTTTTTATAAACAATGATTTAAAATTTTGTTTTCATGATTAAAGAATAAACTATAAAGGTTTTTATAGTGATACATCCCCCTAAATTAGTATGCTAAAATAATTTTAAGTCTGCTTTTTCTCGAGTGTTGAATATTGGAAATCTTAATCAACTAACTTTTAATTTCAACTAGTAACATTTTACATGGGAAAAATTATTTCTATTTGTAATCAGAAAGGAGGCGTGGGTAAAACAACTACCTGCGTAAATTTATCTGCTGCATTAGGAGTTCTTGAGAAAAAAGTATTGGTAATAGATACAGATCCACAAGCAAATGCATCGGTTTCATTTGGTTTTGGAGTTGAGAACTTTGATAATCCAGCGTTACAGTTTATGGATTTTACATCGGTAATAAGAAATAATATTATTACAACTAATTCACCAAATGTAGATTTATTTCCTTTTTATGAAGATTTAAACTTCTTTGAAAAAGCATCAGTCTCTTCAAAATTTAAAAAAGCATTAAACAGCATTAAGAAATCATATGATTTTATTTTGATTGATTGTGTTCCTTTTTTTAAAGCTAAAAATTTAGAAATATTAGCAGTTTCAGACGCTGTAATTATTCCTGTGCAATGTGACTATTATGCTTTAGAAGGATTGCATAAGTTTTTAAAAACAGTTCGGTTCGTACAAAAGAAACTAAATAGTAATTTACATATTGAAGGATTTTTATTAACGATGTATGATAAGAGAGTCAATCTTTCGAATAAAGTGGCCGATTATGTTCGGAATTATTTTCAAGATTTAGTATTTTCAACAATAATAGATAGAAATGCTAAAATTACACAAGCACCAAGTTTAGGTAAGAGTGTAATAGAATATGATGCTACATGCATTGGTTCAAAGTGTTATTTAAATCTTGCGATAGAAATATTAGCGAATAACGATGTCATTGATGAAGAGAAAGAACTTCGAGTTATTGAACAAGAGCAAGAAACTGTTTTTAATTCTAAGAAGTTAGGTAGAACTCCGTTGAGTGGTGATGATAGTTTGTACGAAAGGATACTAAATAATTTTTCTTGTGAGTATGAAGAAGAGCAAAAATCATTTTTAAACAATTTTGATGATTTGATAAATCTAAAGAAATCTTCAGTAGAAAAAATTATGGGAACTTCTTATAAAGAACTACTAGGAAGTACATGGATATATAAAGTGAATAAAGAAAAGGTTTTTAAGAAAAAATACCTTTATGTGTATTTTGAAAATGATGCTGTTACACATTATGCAATGAAATGGTTCGGTAGCTAAATTTCTTTGTGTTTTTCTTGTGATAAAATCACATCAGTTTTTGCATAGAATCAATATATTTGCTAGTAACTAAGGTCTATATCAAGTGTTTTGTAATAACAATTTCATAAAGAATTTTTAAGTTAGAACTTTTTAAATATGTATATGAGATTTATTACGTTCGTTAAAGGTTTGTTATAGTTGTCTTTAGATGTTTGTATTAATATAATTTTTTAACGTCGAATTCGTTAATTTCAAAAAAGTAGAGGTATTATATGTTTTTATTTATTCAAGAAGTAGCTAAAGAAGTTGTAGATGAATCAACTCAAGAAAAAACACTATCGATTATACAATTGATAAAAGATGGTGGTTTAGGCGGACAAATTATTATTGCTATCTTATTTGTTTTACTTGGTGTTGCTTTATATATTTATTTTGAGCGCTTCTTTGCTATAAAATCAGCTTCTAAAGAAGATAGTAACTTTATGAATCAAATTCGAGACTTTGTATTAAACGGAAATTTAGATTCAGCAAAAGCTTTATGTGAAAGTACAGATACTCCTTCGTCAAGATTAGTAGGTAAAGGAATTTCAAGAATAGGAAAACCTTTAGATGATATTAATACAGCAATTGAAAATGCAGGAAAGCTTGAAGTTTATAAATTAGAAAAGAATGTTTCTGTATTGGCAACCATAGCTGGTGCAGCTCCAATGATTGGTTTCTTAGGAACAGTAATTGGTATGATTGTAGCTATTCATGAAATAGCAAATTCGGGTGGACAAATAGATATTAAAATGTTATCGGATGGTTTATATACTGCAATGACAACTACAGTTGCTGGTTTAATTGTTGGTATTATCTCTTACATCGCATATAATCATTTGGTAGTTAGAACAGATAAAGTTGTGTATCAAATGGAAGCACAGTCTGTTGAGTTTTTAGATTTATTAAATGAGCCTGTATAATGAATTTAAGAGGAAGAAATAAAGTAGATCCTAATTTCAATATGTCGTCTATGACGGATATTGTATTCTTGTTATTGATTTTTTTCATGTTAACTTCAACTTTAGTTACAGTAAGCGCAATAGATGTTTTACTTCCTAAAGCTGGAGGAAAAACAGAAAATAAAACTTCAGTAGCAGTAACAATTACAAAAGATTCAGATTTTTATATCGATAAGTCTAAAGTAGCATCGAATAGTTTGGAACAAGAATTGTTAAATAAAGTAGGAGCAAATAAAGAGAAAACGGTGGTTATTAGAGGTGATCAAAATGTACCTTATAAAAATGTAATGCAAGTTATTGATATTGCGAACAGAAATAAATTGAAAATGATACTCGCTGTTAAAGGAAGGTAAATGCAATTATTTGATACAATACATAAAAGAAAGTCTGCAATTATTACAGCAATACTTTTACTATTAATACTTCTTATGATGTACGGATTTGGGATGCGTTATATGGATCCGCCTATTGAATATGGAGTATCAATTAATTATGGAGATTCTGATGTTGGAAGTGGAGAGCCTGTAGAAAAAGTGAAAGCTGCTGAACCAAAAGTAGAAGAAGAACAAAAAGAAGAACCTCAAGAAGAAGTAGAACCAGTTGAAGAACAGCCAAAAGAGGAAGTAATTGAAGATGTTATTACAGATGAAACTACTGAAGAAGATGTTCCTGTGGTAGATAAAAAGAAAGAAAAAAAAGAACCTGTTAAAGAGGTTAAGGAAGAGAAACCAAAAGAAAAGCCAAAACCTAAACCTTCAAAAGCTGCAACAGATGCATTGAATAGTTTACTAAAAGGTAGTTCTCCTGATGGTGAAGCTAAGAAAGGTGAAGGAGATGATAAAGAAGCGGGAGTGAAAGGTGATAAATCTGGAGATCCTGATTCAAATAAATATTATGGTAAAGCTGGAGATGGTTCTGGCGGAAATTACAATTTAGCAGGTAGAAAAGCATTATCTAAACCAATTCAAAATCCAGATTGTGAAGAGGAAGGAACTGTAGTGGTTAGTATAGAAGTTAGTAAAGATGGTAAAGTGTTAAAAGCTTCGCCTGGAGCAAGAGGAACTACAAATTCAGCTCCGTGTTTATTTAAAGCCGCTAAAGAAGCAGCATTAAAAACAAAATGGAATCCTGATGGAAATGCTCCTGAAAAGCAAAGAGGAACCATTATATACAAATTCTCATTATCAAAGTAGTTTATTGTTAATATGACGTATCAAGAAACGGTAAATTGGATGTTTAATCAGTTACCGATGTATCAAAGTCAAGGGAAAACTGCATATAAAGCAGACTTATCTAATATCATTAAGCTTTGTGATTATTTAGGAAATCCAGAAAATAAATTTAAATCAATTCATGTAGGTGGAACTAACGGTAAAGGTTCTACAAGTCATATGATTGCTTCAATTTTACAAGAAGCAGGATATAAGGTTGGTTTATATACTTCTCCGCATTTAAAAAGTTTTACAGAGCGTATTAGAATCAATGGAGAGGAAATACCAGAAGATGTAGTTGTTCAGTTTATAACTGAAAATAAAACGTTTTTTGAATCGAATCAATTATCTTTTTTTGAAATGACAGTTGGTTTAGCATTTGAATATTTTACAAATAAAAAAGTAGATGTAGCGGTAATAGAAGTTGGTTTAGGAGGAAGATTAGATTCTACGAATGTAATCACTCCAGAATTATCTGTTATAACAAACATAGGATTAGATCACGTTCAAATTTTAGGAGATACTGTTCAGAAAATAGCAGTAGAGAAAGCAGGGATTATAAAAAAAGGAGTTCCTGTAGTTATTGGTGAAAGAGATACAGATACCGAAAGTGTTTTTATAGATAAAGCAAAAGAATTATCGTCTGAAATTGTATTTGCTTCAGATAGTAATGAAATTAGTTTTAAAACCGATTTATTAGGTTCATATCAACAGAAAAATATAAAAACAGCAGTTACAGCAATTACTAAGCTTGCTAATTTTACAGTAAGTGAAAAACATATACAAAAAGGATTAAGTAATGTAGTTTTTAATACAAATCTAAAAGGAAGATGGCAAGTTATTCAAGAAAATCCTAAAGTGATTTGTGATACCGCACACAATAAAGAAGGTATTCAATATGTATTAAAACAACTTCAAGAAGAAAAATATGAAACATTACATATTGTTTTAGGAGTCGTTTCTGATAAAAACTTGGAAGAGATTTTACCAATGTTTCCTGAAAAAGCAACATATTATTTCTGCAAACCAGACATGCCAAGAGGACTTTCAGAAAAAAAATTAAGTAACGAAGCGAAAAAATATAATTTAGAGGGTAAAACTTATGAATCTGTTCAACAGGCTTACAATGAGTCTCTTATTTTGTCTGCTGATCGGGATTTAGTGTTTGTAGGAGGAAGTACTTTTACTGTTGCTGAAATTTTATAGAAAAAAACTTAAAAAAAATGTTGTCAGTATTCAAAATGGTGTTATATTTGCATCCGCAATAGCAAAGCAGGGGCGCGTAGCTCAGTTGGTTCAGAGCACTTGGTTTACACCCAAGGGGTCAGGGGTTCGAATCCCTTCGCGCCCACAAAAAGTGAAAATATTCGGGCGAATAGCTCAGTTGGTTCAGAGCACTTGGTTTACACCCAAGGGGTCGGGGGTTCGAATCCCTCTTCGCCCACAAACAAAACCTCAATCTAAACAGATTGAGGTTTTTTGTTTTCTATACTGTTTTTACGTCTGCTTTTTGTAGGTTTGTTAATTACAAAAGATAGTCTTAAGCTATATTGTTAATACAAGAGAGTTGATGAGTTATTTTGCACATGAAACCGCTGTAATAGATGAAGGTTCTCAAATAGGAGAGGGAACAAAAATTTGGCATTTTTCTCACGTAATGCCAAACAGTAAGATAGGTGATCGATGTAATTTAGGTCAGAATGTTGTCATTTCTCCAGAAGTAATTTTAGGTAACAATGTAAAGGTTCAAAACAATGTTTCTGTTTATACAGGAGTTGTTTGTGAAAATGATGTTTTTCTTGGTCCTTCAATGGTTTTTACAAATGTTATAAATCCTAGAAGTGCTGTAAATCGAAAATCAGAATTTAAACAGACTTTAGTAAAACAAGGAGCAACAATTGGAGCTAATGCAACCGTAATTTGTGGAAATACAATTGGAGAATATGCCTTAATAGGAGCAGGTGCAGTGGTGACAAAAGATGTTCAAGCTTATGCTTTAGTTGTAGGGAATCCTTCTAAACAAATTGGATGGGTAAGTGAATACGGACATAGATTGATGTTTGATGAAAAAGGTTGTGCTGTTTGTAGTGAAAGTAATCAAGTTTATCAATTAGAAAATAATCATGTTAAAAGAGTAAAGTAAAATTTAAATGAAGAATTTTGCAATTTTAGGAGTAGCAGGTTACATAGCTCCTAGGCATTTAATGGCGATAAAAGATACAGGGAATAATTTACTAGCATCGTTAGATAAAAATGATAGTGTTGGTATTTTAGATAGTTATTTTCCAAATTCAAACTTTTTTGTGGAGTTTGAACGATTTGATCGTCATATTGAAAAGTTAAAAAGACAAGAGAATATTCAGTTAGATTATGTAAGTGTATGTACTCCAAATTATTTACATGATTCTCATATTAGAATGGCTTTAAGAAGAGGTGCAGATGCGATTTGTGAAAAGCCATTAGTTTTAAATCCATGGAATTTAGATGCACTTGAAGCAATAGAAAGCGAAAGTGAAAATAGAATTAATGCTATTTTACAATTACGATTACATCCAAGTGTAATAGCTTTAAAACAAAAAGTACAAGCTCAAAATAATAAGGCGAAATACGAAATAGATTTAACATATATTACTTCTAGAGGAAAATGGTATGACATTTCTTGGAAAGGAGATGAAAGTAAATCTGGAGGTATTGTAACTAATATAGGGATACATTTCTTTGATATGTTGACTTGGATTTTTGGAAATGTTCAAGAAAGCGAAGTTCATTTAAGAGAACATGATAAAGCAAGTGGGTATCTAGAATTAGAAAATGCTAGAGTACGATGGTTTTTATCAATTGATTCAAATTCTTTACCAAAAGAAATTAAAGAAAAAGGACAAAGAACGTATAGATCCATAACGGTAGAGGGAGAAGAAATAGAGTTTAGTCAAGGTTTTACAGATTTGCATACTAAAACTTACGAAGAAGTCTTAAAAGGGAATGGTTTTTCTTTAAAGGATGCTAGACCATCAATAGAAACAGTGTATAATATTAGAAATATAAATATTATTAGTAAAGGAATAAAACATCCTTATTTATCAAATTTAGAAGTTTAAGCTAACACGATTAAGTGTTAAATTTAAGATATGACATTACAAGGAAAGAAAATATTAGTTACAGGTGGTGCAGGTTTTATAGGATCAAACTTGTGTGATAAACTTATCGAAATGAATAACGAGGTTGTTTGTCTTGATAATTTTGCAACAGGTAAGAGAGAAAATATAGAACATTTATTAAGTAATTCTAAATTCAAATTAATAGAAGGAGATATTCGAAATCTAGAAGACTGTAAAAAAGCAGTTGAAAATGTAGATTTTGTTTTGCATCAGGCAGCGTTAGGTTCTGTACCAAGGTCAATTAAAGATCCAATAACTTCTAATGATGTTAATGTTGGCGGTTTTCTAAATATGTTAGTAGCTTCTAGAGACGCAGGAGTGAAAAGATTTGTTTATGCCGCGAGTTCTTCGACTTATGGAGATTCTGAATCTTTACCGAAAGTGGAAGATAAGATTGGGAAGCCTTTGTCTCCATACGCAATTACAAAGTATGTAAATGAATTATATGCTGATGTTTTTTCGAAAACATATGGAATAGAAACTATCGGATTACGATATTTCAATGTTTTTGGTAGAAGACAAGATCCTAATGGAGCTTATGCGGCGGTAATTCCTAAATTCGTGAAGCTTTTAATGAATAATGAATCTCCGGTTATTAATGGAGACGGATCTTATTCTCGAGATTTTACTTATATTGATAATGTAGTTCAAGCTAATATTTTGTGTTTAATTTCAGAAAATGGAAAAGCTGTAAATACGGTTTATAATGTTGCGTACGGAGAACGAAATACTTTAGTAGATCTAATGAAGTATTTAAAAGAATATTTATCAGATTTTGATGCGAATATTAGTAACGTAGAAGCTAAACACGGACCGAATAGGCAAGGAGATATACCACATTCTTTAGCAAATATTGATAAAGCTAGAGAATTATTAAATTATGATCCAAAGTTTTCTTTACAATTAGGATTAAAGGAAGCGGTAACTTGGTATTGGGAAAATTTATAAGAAATGAGTAAACCTAAGATAGGAATAATAGGGTTAGGATATGTAGGATTGCCTTTAGCTAGGTTATTTGCTACAAAGTATACAGTAGTTGGTTTTGATATTAATGAAGAGAGAATAAACGAACTTAGAAAAGGTATAGATAGTACTTTAGAGGTTGAGAATGATGTTTTGCAATCGGTTTTAGTTGATAAGAGTTCTGATTCTGAAGGTTTATTTTGTAGTTTTTCTACAAAAGATTTATATGATTGTACAGTGTTTATTGTAACTGTACCTACTCCAATAGATAAAAATAATCGACCGGTTTTGACTCCATTGATAAAAGCTAGCGAAACAGTTGGAGGAGTTTTAAAGAAAGATGATATTGTTATATATGAATCTACGGTTTATCCTGGAGCAACAGAGGAAGATTGTGTGCCAGTTTTAGAAAAGATTTCAGGTATGAAATTTAACCGAGATTTTTATGTGGGTTATTCTCCTGAAAGAATCAATCCTGGAGATAAACTACACACTGTAGAAAAAATATTAAAGGTAACTGCTGGGTCTACACCAGAAGTAGGTAAGATAGTAGATGATCTTTACAAGTCTGTTATTACTGCAGGAACTCATTTAGCTCCAACAATAAAAGTTGCTGAAGCTGCAAAAGTTATTGAAAATTCTCAAAGAGATATCAATATTGCGTTTGTTAACGAATTAGCAAAGATTTTCAATTTGATGGATATTAATACTCACGATGTTTTAGCAGCAGCTGGTACAAAATGGAATTTTTTACCATTTAAGCCAGGTTTAGTTGGTGGTCATTGTATTGGTGTTGATCCATATTATTTAGCACAGAAAGCCCAAGAGTATGGTTATCATCCAGAAATTATTTTAGCTGGGAGAAGATTGAATGATAGTATGGGAGAGTATGTAGCTTCTGAAGTTATTAAGTTAATGATAGGGAATGATCTTAGGATAAAAGATGCTAAGGTTCTAGTGTTAGGGATAACTTTTAAAGAAAACTGTCCAGATGTTAGAAATACCAGAGTTGTAGATGTAGTACATGCATTAAAAGATTACGGATTAAATGTAGATGTTTTTGATCCTTGGGCAAATGAAGAAGAAGTTATGTCAGAATATAACTTAAAATCAACTAGAAGTCTACCAGAAGAAAAGTATAATGCACTAGTGTTAACAGTAGCTCATAAAGAATTTACTGAGTTAGATTTCGATTCTTTAAAAGAAATAAAAGCTGTAGTTTACGATGTGAAAAATGCTTTAAAGATTAAGGATAAGACTTTATAGTTATAACCTGAAATTGATTATAAGTTTTATGATTTTAAGAAGTTTAGAGTAAAATAATTATTAATAAATCCTAAAAAGACTTTTCAAAATAAATTAACTTAATATATTTGTTCATTGAAAAGAAACAGAAATTATGAAAGTAGGTATAACATTTAGTGCATTTGATTTGCTACATGCAGGGCATATCAAAATGTTGGAAGAAGCTAAGCGTCAGTGTGATTACTTAATTTGTGGACTTCAAACAGATCCTACTATTGATAGACCTGAGAAAAATAAACCTGTTCAGTCAGTAGTTGAAAGATATATTCAACTAAAAGGCTGTAAATATGTGGATGAAATTGTTCCTTATGCTACAGAGCAGGATTTAGAAGATGTTTTACGTTCTTTTCATATCGATGTGAGGATCATAGGTGATGAATATGCTAGTAAGATGTTTACAGGAAGAGACTACTGTGAGAAAAAAGGAATAAAATTATACTTCAATAAAAGAGAACATCGTTTTTCAAGTAGCGGTTTAAGAAAAGAAGTTCATGAAAAGGAAAGTTTAAAAAAAAAGGATAAGTAATTTTTTTGAGAAAAGAGATTGTAGAAATTCAATTCTATAAAGTTTTGTTAATAGCATATAAATGAAGATAAATAAACCAAAAATAGCTATTATAGGTTTAGGATATGTTGGGTTACCTTTGGCAAGATTATTTGCAACTAAATACCCAACCGTAGGTTTTGATATAAATGATAAAAGGGTAAGAGAATTAATGAATGGTATTGATTCTACGCTTGAAATTTCTAATAAAGAACTTAAATCTGTAATCGTTCAAGAACCCTCTGAAGAAGAAGGTCTTTTTTGTTCCACATCTTTAGAGTCTATAGAAGGAAGTGACTATTATATCATAACTGTCCCAACACCTGTTGATAAGAATAATAGACCGGTTTTAACTCCTTTATTAAAAGCAAGTGAAACAGTAGGTAAGGTTTTGAGTAAAGATAATATAGTTATTTATGAATCTACCGTATATCCTGGTGCTACTGAAGGGGAATGTATACCAGTCTTAGAAAAAAAATCTGGACTTAGATTTAATAAAGATTTTTTTGCGGGTTACTCACCAGAAAGAATTAATCCAGGAGATAAAAAACATACAGTAGAAAAAATTTTAAAGGTTACATCTGGTTCCACTCCTGTAATTGGCGAGAAAATAGATAACTTATATAGGTCTATAATTACTGCGGGCACTCATTTAGCTCCTACAATAAAGGTAGCCGAGGCGGCCAAGGTAATCGAAAATTCACAAAGAGATATTAATATTGCCTTTGTAAATGAGCTTGCAAAAATTTTTAACCTTATGGGAATTAATACTCATGATGTTTTAGAGGCAGCAGGGACAAAATGGAATTTTTTACCTTTTAAGCCAGGTCTAGTTGGAGGACATTGTATTGGAGTTGACCCATATTATTTAGCTCAAAAAGCCCAAGAGTTTGGTTATCATCCTGAAATCATATTAGCAGGTAGAAGGTTAAATGATAGTATGGGAGATTACATAGCTTCTCAGGTAGTTAAGTTAATGATAAAGCGAGATATTCATGTAAGAGGTGCTAATATTTTAGTTTTAGGAATTACTTTCAAAGAAAATTGTCCTGATGTTAGAAACACAAAAGTTGTAGATGTTATTCATGCGTTAAAAGAATATGGAACTGAAATAACAGTTTTTGATCCTTGGGCTAACGAAGAAGAAGTTAAATTTGAATATTCTATAAGCACGGTAAAAGAAATTCCTCGTCAAAAAAAGTTTCAAGCTGTTATACTTGCAGTTGCACATAATGAATTTAAAGATTTAGATTTTAAAGGGTTAGGCGAGGAGAGTATGTTGGTGTATGATGTTAAGAATATTTTACCATCTTCAGTAGAACATGAAAGTTTATAACATTTTTTCAGAAGATAATTATTCGATTAAAAAAAATAAAAATGAATATTGCAGTCATAGGTACGGGGTATGTAGGTTTGGTTTCAGGGACATGTTTTTCAGAAATGGGAAACTTTGTTACTTGTGTTGATATTGACCAAGATAAAATTAATAAATTAAAACGAGGAGTAATACCAATATATGAGCCTGGCTTAGAAAAAATGGTTCTTAAAAATGTAGAGAACGAAAATTTACATTTTACTACTAATTTAGAGAAAGCGATTGATAGCGTAGAAATAGTTTTTATAGCTGTAGGAACTCCAATGGGGGAGGATGGATCCGCTGACTTACAATTTGTTTTGTCTGTGGCAGAAGAGATTGGTCAAAAAATGAAAGGGAGGCTTGTTATTGTTGATAAATCTACCGTGCCAGTTGGTACAGCTGATAAAGTCAGAGAGAAAATTCAAGAACAACTAGATATAAGAAAGAAAAAAATAGATTTTGACGTAGTGTCTAACCCTGAATTCTTAAAGGAAGGTGATGCAATTAAAGATTTTATGAAGCCAGACAGAGTGGTTATAGGGGCTGATTCTGAATATGCTTTTGAAAAAATGAAGCAGTTATATACCCCATTTACAATGTCAAGAGACCGATTTATAACAATGGATATTAGATCCGCTGAAATGACTAAGTATGCTGCCAATGCTATGTTAGCTACAAAAATTTCATTTATGAATGAAATAGCAAATATATGTGAACATGTAGGTGCAGATGTCAATAATGTTAGGATAGGTATAGGTTCTGATTCAAGAATTGGATATAGTTTTATTTATCCAGGAGCAGGGTATGGAGGCTCTTGTTTTCCAAAAGATGTTAAGGCTTTAAAAAAGATAGCAGAAGAACATGATTATAAAGCTCAACTAATAGAATCTGTAGAGGATGTAAATAATCGTCAAAAATTCGTAATTGCTAATAAAGTCATTAAAAGATTTGGTAAGGATTTATCAAGTAAAACTTTTGCAATCTGGGGGTTGGCTTTTAAACCAGGAACTGATGATATGAGAGAAGCCCCAGCTATATATGTGATTAAGGAGTTGGTTAGAAGAGGTGCGAAAATTAAATGTTATGATCCGAAAGCTATGGAAGAAGCAAAACATTTTTACCTTAAAGATGTAGACAGGTTAGTTTACGAAAAATCTAAATATGATGTGCTAAAAGAATCTGATGCTTTAATTTTATTAACTGAATGGAAAGAATTTCGTTCTCCAGATTTTGAGGAAATAAAGAAACAACTTAGTCAACCTGTTATATTTGATGGAAGAAATCAATATATGGCTTATAATTTGAAAGAAAAAGGCATAGAGTATTATAGAATTGGAAAGTCATGAAAATTTTAATTACAGGTGCAGCTGGTTTTATTGGATTTCATTTGTGTGAAAGATTATTGAAGGAAGAAGAAATTCAAATTATAGGAATAGATAATATAAATAATTATTATGATGTAAATCTAAAGTATTCAAGATTAAAAGAATTAGGAATTCCTAGAAAGGAAGCAGAAGAATTTAATAATTATGTGTTTAGTAAAAAGTATGAAAATTTTAAATTTATAAGACTCAATTTAGAAGATAGTAAAGAACTATCAAGTTTATTTAAAAAAGAAGGGTTCGATATCGTATGTAATCTTGCGGCTCAGGCAGGAGTGAGATATAGTTTAGAAAATCCTAATGCTTATATACAAAGTAATATTGTAGGTTTTGCAAACATACTCGAATGTTCTAGACATAACAAAATCAAACATTTAATATACGCTAGTAGTTCTAGTGTTTATGGGGCCAATACAAAAGTTCCTTTTGAAACTACAGATGTAGTTGATACTCCTGTTAGTTTATACGCTGCTACGAAAAAAAGTAATGAGTTAATGGCTCATACATATTCACATTTATACAATTTGTCAACTACAGGTTTGAGATTTTTTACAGTATATGGGCCTTGGGGTAGACCTGACATGGCAATGTTTTTATTTACCGAGGCTATTATAAAAGGAGAACCCATAAAAGTTTTTAACTATGGAAAAATGGAAAGAGATTTTACTTATATAGATGACATTGTAGAAGGAGTGAGAAGAATCTTGTTAAAAGATTTAAAGACTAGAGAGAAGTATAAAGTATACAACATAGGTAATAATAATAGTGTAAAGTTAACTGATTTCATTGATGAAATTGAATTAAAGTTAAACAGAGTAGCTAAAAAAGAAATGCTGCCGATTCAACCAGGAGATGTTTATAAAACTTGGGCAAATGTAGAAGATTTAATTAATGATTACGGTTATAATCCAAACACGCCAATTAAAGAAGGAATAAGTAGATTTATTGATTGGTATAAACGATATAATTCTTGACTATATGTTTAAAAAAAAGATATTAATAACTGGCGGGGCTGGTTTCATAGGGTCCCATGTTATAAGACATTTTGTAAAAAAATACTCAAATTATGAGATTTATAATTTAGACATATTGACTTATGCTGGAAATCTCGAAAATTTAAAAGATATTGAAGATTATCCAAATTATAACCTTCTATTAGAAGATATCACCAATGAAGATAGGATCCAAGACTTATTTACAGAATATGAATTTGATGGAGTAATTCATTTGGCTGCAGAGTCGCATGTTGATCGATCAATAAAGAATCCTCTTGCCTTCGCCAAAACGAACATTTTAGGAACACTTAATTTATTAAATAGTTTTAAAAATAGATGGTCAGATAATTGGAAAGATAAAAGGTTTTATCACATAAGTACAGATGAAGTTTATGGAACTTTAGGTGAAACGGGATTGTTTACAGAAGAAACTCCTTATTCACCAAATTCACCTTACTCAGCATCTAAAGCAAGTTCAGATCATTTTGTTCGATCATATGGAGAGACTTATGGAATGCCTTTTGTTATTTCTAATTGTTCTAATAATTATGGACCAAATCATTTTCCTGAAAAGTTAATACCGTTATTCATAAATAACATAATTGAAAATAAAGACTTACCTGTTTATGGAGATGGTAATTATACACGTGATTGGTTATATGTTAAAGATCATGCGCGAGCAATTGACAAGATATTTCATGAAGGAGAAAATATGAAAACATATAACATAGGTGGTTTTAATGAGTGGAAGAATATAGATCTAGTAAAATTACTATGCCGTTTGATGGATAATAAGTTAGGTCGATCTAAAGGTGAATCTGAAAAGTTAATAACTTTTGTTAAAGATAGACCTGGACATGATTTAAGATATGCGATAGACGCAACGAAAATCAAGGAAGAATTAGGTTGGGAACCTTCTGTATCTTTTGAAGAAGGATTATCTTTAACTATAGACTGGTATTTGGAGAATGAAGAATGGCTGATAAATGTCACATCAGGAGAATATAAAAATTATTATCAGGATTTTTATAGTAACAGATAAAAAATATGAAAGGTATTATTTTAGCAGGAGGATCGGGAACGAGACTCCATCCACTTACTTTAGCAGTTTCAAAACAGTTATTACCTGTGTATGACAAACCTATGATATACTACCCGTTATCTGTTTTAATGCTTGCAGGAATAAATGATATTTTAATTATATCAACCCCACATGATTTACCAAATTTCAAAAAATTATTAGGAGATGGTGAACGCTACGGAATAAAGTTGTCTTATAAAGAACAGCCTTCTCCTGACGGGTTAGCTCAAGCCTTTATAATTGGAGAAGATTTTATAGGTACAGAAAATGTTTGTTTGATTCTAGGAGATAACATTTTTTATGGAGCAGGATTGCAAAAATTATTACGTTCTTCTATAGAAATTGTTGAAAGTGAGAATAAAGCAGTTGTTTTTGGTAACTATGTTAATGATCCTGAAAGATATGGTGTAGCGGAGTTTGATAAAGAGAATAATGTCATTAGTATTGAAGAGAAACCCAAAAAACCAAAATCTAATTTTGCAGTTGTTGGTTTGTATTTTTATCCTAACTCAGTTGTAGAAATTGCTAAAAACGTTAAACCTTCCAATAGAGGAGAGTTAGAAATTACTTCTGTAAACCAGATTTATTTGAAAAAGGAAAAGTTAAAAATGCAAATTCTAAGTAGAGGATTTGCATGGTTGGATACAGGAACACATGAAGCGTTAACTGAAGCTACTGAATTTGTAAAGGCAGTTGAAAAAAGAACTGGATTAAAAATAGCTTGTTTAGAGGAAATTGCACTATTATATGATTGGATTAGTAAAGAACAGCTTAAATTAAATATATTTAATACCAAAGGAGAATACTTCGAGTATCTAAGAAAAATAATATTAAAATAAAGAGCTTAAATGAAAAATAGGATAAATGTTACGAAATGCTTTTTTCCTCCTTTAGAAGAATATACGAAATTTACTGAGATTATATGGAATAATCAGTGGTTAACTAATAATGGAGAATTATTTAAAGAGCTTTCTAAGAAACTTAAGGAGTACCTAGAGGTAGATTATATTATCCCAATGACAAATGGAACTCTTCCAATTAATATAGCCCTGAATGCGTTTGCTGAAGAAGGTGAAGTAATAACAACTCCTTTTTCTTATGTTGCTACTACGGCTAGTATTGTTTGGGAGAAATGTACACCAGTTTTTGTTGATATTTCTCCTGATTATTTGACTATTGACGAATCAAAAATAGAAGAAGCTATTACGGATAAAACTACAGCTATTTTAGCTACTCATGTTTTTGGGAATCCATGTGAGGTTGATAAAATTACTGAAATTGCTGAAAAGTATAATTTAATTGTTATATACGATGCCGCTCATTGTTTTGGGGTGAAATATAAAAATAACTCGTTACTTTCTTACGGGGATGTAAGTACATGTAGTTTTCATGCCACTAAATTGTTTCATACAGGAGAAGGAGGAGCTGCTATTTGTAAAAATGAAAAAATATATCATGAAATGTTTTATAGACACAATTTTGGGCATAACGGACCTCTAGATTTTCATGGTCTAGGAATTAATGCAAAAATGAGTGAACTACAATCTGCAATGGGGTTATCATTATTTCCTTATATAGACCATATTATTAATGAAAGAAAAAAAGTATGTCAATTTTATGACAATAAATTAAATTTCAAAGATTATAGGTCAATTAAAATAAGAGAATTTACTGATTGGAATTATTCTTATTATCCGATAATTTTTAGTTCAGAAAAAAAACTTCTTGAGTTAGAACATAAGCTTAATCAAAATAATATTTATCCTAGAAGATATTTCTATCCAAGCCTTGAAAAATTACCATATATTAACGAGAATAGTTGTCAAATTTCCGAAGATATTTCGAGTAGAATAATGTGTTTACCACTCTATGTTGGTTTAGAGGAGGAAGAATTGAACTTAATTGTAGAACTCTTAAATGAATAGGTATAAAAGAATACTGATAATCACGGATAATAGGGAAATAACTGAAAAATTTATTAAAGAGGTTTTACCCGTGGTTGAGGAGGATGTAGAATTTGAGTTTGCTTGTAGTCCTACAAGTGATATTAATGTTATTGAGGATTTTTATTTTAGAAACATCAATTTAAAAAATGATCAAATTGTTGAGGAATTAATAGCTGCTAAAGATTTGATAATTTCTTTACATTGTAAACAGTTATTTCCCGTTAAATTAATTTCCAATATAAAATGTATAAATGTCCACCCTGGTTATAATCCTATTAACCGTGGATGGTTTCCTCAAGTATTTGCTATTGTTAACAATATTGATATTGGAGCAACTATACATGAAATTGATGAGAAGTTAGATAATGGTAATATTATTTCAAGATCAAAAGTAGAGAAATACTGCTATGATACTTCAAGTTCTTTATATGAACGAGTGATTAATGAAGAGCTAAGGCTATTAAAAGAAAGTATTAACTCAATAGTAAATAATAATTATAAAGCATTCAAGCCAGAAGGTAGTGGCAATCTATATTTAAAAAGAGATTTTCAAGAGCTATGTAAGCTAAATCTAGATGAGAAATGCACAATGGGTGAAGCAATAAACAAATTAAGAGCATTAACTCATGGTGATTATAAAAATGCATATTATTTTGATAAGGCTGGAAATAAAATATTTGTTTCTTTAAATATTGAACTCAAAAAAGAGTAATTACCTTACTAGATACTGACTCTTTTTATTTAAGTTAATTAATAAGCTATCACATAAATAATACCAACGAATCATAGCTAAATATCTAATTTAATGAACTTTAAAATGTCTGATAAAAAAATAGCGCATGTTGTTACAGATGAAAAATTTATTAATAGCGTTCACTGGCAGTTTGAAGAAGTTTTTCCCTGTCAGAATACTTTTTTCGTTTTTGTTGATGATTTTCATTCATCCTTTAATCATATAAAATTTAATGATGGAATAATCAAAATCAAGAAGGAAGAAGAAAGTATAAAGTTATTAAATAAAAAGCTAGATGAATACGATGTTGTAGTGCTTCATAGTTTGTCATATTACCATAGTATTTTAGTTAATAATACTAAAAATTTAGATAAGTTTGTTTGGTCATTTTGGGGAGGGGAATTTTATAACAATCCAGAAGTTCGCTTTAAGTTTCCTATGGTTGGCGATATTACTAATAGGAAATTATTAGGAAGAAATAGATTTATGACTATTTTGAAAAGTATAAAGAATAGGTTCTTTAAGTATTTTCAAGTTAGAAAGTCATCATGGTCTTTAATTTCAAAAGCAGCTAAAAAGATTGATAGAATTGCGGTTATTCATCGTGAAGATGTAGAAATGCTCAAAGAATATAATTATGTAAAAGCTAATGCAAAGTATATTCAATTTTCTTACTATCCATTGGAATATGTTTTTAAAAATTATGATCAAATTGATTTAGGGAATAATATTTTAGTCGGAAATTCAGCCACTCCTACAAATAATCATGGCGAAGTATTTGAATTACTTTCAAAATTCTCTCTTGGAGATAGAAAAATAATTGTACCACTAAGCTATGGGAATGAAGATTATGCAAAAAAAGTAAACTATTTAGGTAGAAATATTTTTAAAGATAGTTTCTTACCTCTTATGGACTTTATGTCCTTTAATGAGTATAACAAATTAATTCAGCAATGTGGAATAGTTGTAATTAATACATATAGACAACAAGCAATAGGTAATATTCTTACTTTATTGTGGATGGGAGCAAAAATCTATCTTGATAATAGAAATACATTTTTTAATTATTTAAAGCGAAAAGGGTTTATAGTTTTATCTATAAATGAAGATTTAAATATTAATAATTCTAATGCCTTATTGCCACTCTCCATTGATGAAAAGAAACATAATAGAGATATATTGAAAAAAGAAACTTCGAAGGAAAAATTATTCAGTATATTAAAAAATGAATTTGGTAAATGAAGTTAAAGCAGAAGGCGATATCAGGTGTTAAGTGGAATACAGCTTCAACTTTTACAGTAGCTTTATTTTCCCTGTTAAAAATATCCATTTTAACAAGGTTTTTAGAGAAAGGTGATTTTGGATTGATGGCTTTGGTTATGTTTGTTTTAGGTTTTACAAATATTTTTGTTGATATGGGGTTGACTACTGCTATACTCCATAAACAAAAAATTAGTAAGAACGAATTTTCTAGTTTGTATTGGTTAAATGTTGGTTTTAGTATTATTCTTTATGTTTTAATACTTCTTATAGCTCCAGTATTTTCTAGATTTTATGAAGAAACCGAATTGATAAATTTAATTCCGATTATGGGGGTTAATATTTTATTATCAGGTTTCGGAAGACAGTTTAAAACAGTAATTCAAAAGGCCTTAAGGTTTAAGTTGATTTCAATAGTAAACATTATATCTGCCACTATCAGTTTAATAATATCAATAGTCCTATCATTTAAAGGGTATGGAGTTTACGCATTAGTTTTTGCTGCGTTAGGTCAAGAAGTCGTATCTAATATGTTGTTCATCATTTTTGGAAGAGCTAACCATGGAGTAAGTTTTTTCTTTTCTTATCAGTTAACAAAGCCGTTCTTGAAAATAGGTGGTTTCCAAGTTGGAGGACAGATAGTTAACTATTTTAATCGCGATATTGATACTTTGATAGTTGGTAAGTTTTTTGGAGTAGAAATATTAGGAGGATATAATTTAGCTAAACAATTAGTTTTTAGGCCAGCAAGTATATTAAATCCTATAATAACAAACGTTTCAGCACCAATCCTTGCAAAATTACAGGATGACTTAGAAGTCTTAAAGAAAAATTATTTGAAATTGGTTAATATAATAGCAACTATTAATATACCTATATATATATTAGTAATTGTTTTTGCACCTTTTATCGTTAGAATTATGTACGGTGAAGGATTTGATAATATTGTAAGTTTAGTTAGAATTTTATCAGTTTATATGATGTATAGAGCCATAGGTAACCCAATAGGATCGTTAGTAATTGCTACAGGAAAGACTCATTTGGAGTTTGTTTGGAACTTGGTTATTTTATTTTTTATGCCTTTAGCTGTTTTTATTGGTAGTCAGTTTACTATTGAAGCTGTGGCATTTTCTATAGTAATATGCAGTAGCTTACTTTTTATACCTTCTTGGTATATGCTAGTAAAAAAGATGATTGGTGCGTCATTAAAAGAATATGTTAAAAGCTTAAAACCAAATTTTAATGTTTTTTTTCAAAAATAGATTATTAAATTTCTTTCATATCAGATTACTGAAAATTATTTCAAAATTCTATCTAAGTAAAAGAATTCAGAAACATATATCAGAAATTCAGTACAGACGTATGATGTCTTTTTATTCAGAGAAAGGAGTAGAGTATGGTGAAGGAACAATATTTTATAGTGTTAAATTCTCATCATCCCACAAAGGAGATCGTTTTATTATCGGAAAAAATGTGTGTCTTACAAATTGTACATTATTAGGTCATGATGCTTCTCCAGCAACATTTCTAGAAGAATTAGTAAATACAGACAATGTATGGGAAGTAGGATCTAGAAAATCTTTTAGAAGTACAATTGTAATTGGAGATAATGTCTTTGTTGGCGCGGGTGCAATAATATTACCTGGTGTAAATATAGGGAACAATGTGATCGTGGCTGCAGGAAGCGTAGTAACTAAGAATGTCCAAGATGATGTTATTGTTGCTGGTAATCCAGCGAAAGTTGTGAGTGATTTACAGCGATTTAAGGATAAATATTTAGAACGATATAAAAATAATCCTGAGAATTTTTAATGATTGTATTAACATCTACATATTATAAGCCGCATATAGGAGGAGTTGAAAATTCTTTATTTTTTCTTGCTAGAGCATACAATAAAATAGGAAAAAAAGTAGTAATTGTTTCAAGTGATAAAGGAAAGGGAAAAAGTCGTTTAAATAAGTTCGAATTAATTGATGATATCGAGGTTATAAGATATAAAAGTTACACAAAAGGAGGGGTTTTAGGTAATTTTATCAAACCAATCATAGAATTAATAAGAATACGAAGAGTTTTAAAAGAAATAAATATAAAAAGTGAAATAGATTTGGTAGTTGCAAGAAATCATATTAATAGCTTAGCTTCTTCTTCTTTAGGGTTATATGTTAAATATTTGGTACCTGGTATCTATATAAACCAATCTAAGACGAATTTAATTGCAGTAAACAAGATTAAAAAGTTTATTCTCTTTAACATTGTTTTTCCTTATCACTCTTTATTTCAAATTTTAGCATTAAAAAAGGCTAATGGTGTTTGCGTTTTTAGTTTTGCAATGAAAGACCAAATTAAAGTTTTATTGAAGAAAAATATTCCAATTACTATTGTTAATCCAGGAGTTGATATTGAAAAGTTTTCGCGGGTCAATGATTTAAACATAAAAAACAAGTATAAATTAAATAATGATTTTGTTTTTCTCTGTGTTGGTAGATTAGTGAAAGAAAAGGGGGTTTCTTATGCAATAGAAGCTTTATCAAAAATGACAAATAGAAAATCCAAGTTATTAATTGTTGGGGAAGGTGTAGAGCAAGATAGCTTGATGAAGATAACTAAGCGACTAGAACTAGAGGATAGGGTTTTTTTCGTAGGTGCAATTAATCAAAATATTGAAGACTATTACTTAATTTCGAATGCATTTCTTCTTACTTCTGTGAAAGAAACATTTGGGCAAATAATTTTAGAAGCTCTAGCGTCAAAACTTCCAATTTTAGCTTGGAGAAGTGGTGGTTTTATTAAAACGGCAACGTCAGAAATATTAGAGAATAAAACTAATGGTTTCTTGTTTGATTTTGATGTAGAAAAGTTAGCTTATTTTATGGATGAAATTTCGCAGATGCACAAGAAAGAATTGGATGTAATAGGAGTTGAAAATTATGAATTAGCTAAAACCAAGTATTCTTGGATTCATTTAGCAAAAAAGTTGATGAATGATAACAATTAACAAACATAATTTTATTTTATTCGGATTTATTTTTTGTGCTTTTTTTGATGAAGTGTTAACCTTTGAATTAGGAAGTATATTTATTACACCATTGAAATTATTTTCTATTATTTTAATTTTCTTTTATCCTAAAATGGGCTTGAAAAATATTGTTCGAGCTCCTAAAATTTTAAAATTTTACATATATCTTCATCTATTTATACTAGTTCATGTTTTTCTTGCATTTTATACAGGTGATTTAAGATTTAGTACTTTTTTAGATAGATTAATTCATATTATTACAGCGATGCTTGCATTGTTAATAATCTACAATTCTTTCGAAAAAAATAAAATTGATATTTCCCAATTACAAAAAGTATTTCTTTGGGTTTTTTCTATTGAAGTATTGATTTTATTTTTTGAAATTTTAACAGGAAGACCATTTTTCACCCATGGTATTGTAGGAAACTCTCCTTTAGAAGTGAGAGGATTTCATGCGGATAGAATATTTTTATCTGAATACATATTTATAGGAAATATGATTTTATTTTCGATTTTGAAAAGCAAAATCATAAAGTATACCGTGTTTTTTTTAAGCATGGCGATTGTTATTTCATCTGATTCCAATACTGGAGTACTTTTATTATCATCATGCTTTTTATTTTATTTTTTGAAAGATAAAGTTAATCTTGGTTTAAAAGTAATTTCAGTAACTTTTTTCTTTGTCCTTTTCACTCAAATTTCATTTATACAGAAAAAATTATTATCTGAGGATGCTTTGATAAAATCACAAGAAAGATTCGAAGGGTATTTTGGAGAAAATATGAGTCAAGATAATTGGCGCTTATATTCTGCAATCACATTAATTGAAAACTTAAAGGATAAACCTACAGTTTTGGGAGAAGGATTTGGGGCAAATGCACGTTTTTTATCTCGTAAGGCTTTTTTAGATAAAGAACTTTCCGCTCATTCTGTTTTGTCAATTATATATGATTATGGTTTGATAGGTATGTTTTTCATATGTTTGATTGTGTTTTTATTAATTAAAAATATTATCAGTATTTCGAGAATAAATATGATAAAGGAAAATAGGAATTATCTAATGTTTTTTTTTATGTTTAATTTATTGATCTTTTCAAGATTCATATTATACTATCAAACAACCATTGTTTGGATTTATGTAATAGGAATTGCTATGATTTCTTCATTTAAAAAAAGACTTATTAAATCATGAGAGTTTTAATTTTTTCTTTAGAATTTCCTCCAATGATAGGAGGAGCCGGATCATACGCATATAATCTATCTATTGGATTGAATAATGAAAAAATAAAAGTAGATATTTTAACTTCAAACCGAGGAGAAGATTTAAAATCTAAAAATATAGATAACGAATTAAGTAAAAACGGGATAAAGGTTTTTCGAAAAAAATGGAATAATAAAATATGGGTGTTTGAATGGAAGTATATTCTTAAAAACCATTTAAAAAAGAATACTTACGATAATATCTTTTTTGCTAATTCTACAGCTATAATGATTGGATCTAAATTAGATAAAAGGATTTTAGGTAATTTTACTTGCACATTGCATGGCTCTGAGAGATATACCTTTCTTCAGCGAAAACAAAGTCTATTCACAAAAATAAAATATAATAGATTAAGTGTTTTGAGTTTTTTAAGAGCTTCAAAAATTGTAATATGTGTAAGTAAAGATTTATTTGAAGATGTAAAAAGACTCAATTTAAATTTACCACTTCAAATCATACCTTTGGGAATAAGTGAATCTTTTATTAGGAAAAATCAAGTGGGTTTTGCTGGAGATAAAGAACAAGTACTAAATATAGTCTCAACGAGTAGGCTTGTACCTATGAAAGGAATAGACTTTGTTTTAAAAAGTTTAACTAGTCTTGAATTAAATTTTCATTATTTCATTGTAGGAGAAGGTTCTGATTATGGGAGGTTGAATAATTTAGTTCAGGAATTAAATCTAGTGGATAAGGTAACTTTTTTAGGTGCTTTAAGCCAAGATAAACTAATAAGCTTATATGAAGAAATGTCAATGTTTATATTGTGTTCTAGATTTAAAGAAACATTTGGTTTAGTTTATTTAGAAGCAATGGGATCTGGTTTGCCTGTGATAGGTCGAAATAAAGGAGCAATAAAAGATATAATTTTAGACAATTATAACGGAGCATTATTAGAGAGTGAGAGTAGTAATGAATTAATCGAAAAAATATACAAAGTTTTAGAAAATTTCAATTCTTATAGCGAGAATAGTTTTCAAAAAGCAAAAGAGTATTCTTTGAAAAATATGATAATAAACCATATAAAGTATATTGATATCTTATGAGAATATTAATAAATGCGGCAACAATAGTTGTAGGAGGAGGAATACAAGTAACTGTAAATTTCATTGAAAACACCTTAAATAAGGAAGATGAATATTTTTATGTAATATCAAAAAATGTAAATGAACAGTTACTACAGGATATACCCGAAGAGAAAAAAAAAGTAATTGATATTTCCCCGGCATCAATAATAAGGGGATATAAAACAAAAAAGGAAATACTAAAACTCGAAAAAGAATTTAATCCAGATATAGTTTATTCTATAGGCGCACCTTCATATATAAAGTTTAAAAACAAAGAGGTCCAAAGACTAACAAATCCTTGGGTCATTGGACCTAATAAACATGCTGTTTCTGTTTATAGTTTATTCGCCAAAATTAAAATGCTCGCAAAATCAAGACTTCAGAGATTTTACATTAGAAAAAATAACTTTATAATCACACAAACCAATGAAGCAAAAAATAAAATTAACAAGAATCTAAAAATACCTTTAGAAAGTATTTATGTTATACCGAATGTATATTCGAAAATTTTTGATCAATATATAAATAAAAATATTGAGAAACATACCGGAACAGAAAAGATTAAAATATTTTGTTTATCTGCACCTTATCCTCACAAAAATATATCTATAATTCCTAAATTAGTCAAGGAAATAGAATTACTTAAACCAAATCTTGATTTTGAATTTATTGTAACATTACCTGAGAATGATTTTCTAAATAAATTTAATAAAGAATTAAGTGAGTTAGGAGTAATAAATAGGGTTAAAAATATAGGAAAATTAAAACTAGTTGACTTACCAGAGGTTTACAATCAATCGAATGTTTTATTTTTACCGACTTTATTAGAAGTGTATAGTGTCACTTATCTGGAGTCAATGAGAATGGGGGTGCCAATAGTAACTACTAATTTCTCTTTTTCGCAAGAGGTATGTCAAGAAGCAGCTCTGTATTTTGAACCATTTGATTACAAAAAAGCCGCAATTAACATTATTAATGTTATTATTGATGATGAATTAAGAGAATTGTTAATATCAAATGGTAGAGAGATTATTAAAAAGAGTAAATCGCAAGAGTATATATATAATAAACATATTGAAGTTTTAAAAAAAATAGTATTAAATGAAGGGAATTGAGAAAAAAACTTTGCTTATTACTGGAGGAACGGGTTCTTTCGGAAACGCAGTTTTAAATAGATTTTTAAATACAAATCATTTTAGTGAAATTAGAATATTCTCTAGAGATGAAAAAAAGCAAGACGATTTAAGAAGAAAGTTGTCAAATCCTAAAGTTAAATTTTACATTGGAGATGTTAGAGATCCTTTTTCAGTGGAAGTTGCTGTAAGAGGTGTAGATTATATATTTCACGCGGCAGCGTTAAAGCAAGTTCCATCTTGTGAGTTTTTTCCAATAGAAGCTGTAAAAACTAATGTAATAGGAACAGAAAACGTATTAGAAGCAGCAATAAGAAATAATGTTAAAAGTGTTGTGGTTTTAAGTACAGATAAAGCTGTTTATCCAATTAATGCTATGGGTATTTCAAAAGCAATGATGGAGAAAGTTTTAGTTGCGAAATCTAGAAATGCAGGTGATACAATTATTAGCGGAACAAGATATGGAAATGTAATGGCGTCAAGAGGTTCAGTTATACCTTTGTTTGTTGAGCAAATGAAATCTGGAAAAGATTTGACATTAACAGATCCAAGCATGACTAGATTCATGATGACTTTAGAGGATGCGGTAGATTTAGTTTTGTTTGCATTTGAAAATGCCAATCCAGGAGATATGTTTGTACAAAAAGCTCCAGCAGCAACTATTGAAACTTTAGCAAAGGCCTTAATAGAAATGTATAATAGCTCAAGCGAATTAAAAGTTATAGGAACACGACATGGTGAAAAATTATATGAATCTTTATTAACAAGAGAAGAAAGAGTAAAATCAGAAGACATGGGAGATTATTACAGAATTCCCGCTGATAATCGAGATTTAAATTATGCTAATTATTTTTCAGAAGGAGAAATCGATATGAATTCTATTGAGGATTATCATTCTCATAATACAGAGAGGTTGGATGTAGAAGGGATGAAAAAAATGCTATTAAAGCTAGAATTTATTAAGAACGAAGTAAATAAGTGATGATTCGCCCTTATATAATAGAAGGTGGTAAGCATATCGATGAAAGAGGGTGTATCAATTTTGTCAATGACTTTGATATGTCTGTTATCAATAGACTTTATTATACAGAACATTTTTCTACTGATGTTATTAGGGCTTGGCAAGCCCATATTGTAGAGAAAAGATGGTTTTTATGCATCGAAGGTGAATTTATAGTAAAGTTGGTGAAAATTGATGATTTTGAAAACCCTTCAGAAAAGCTTGAAGTTTACGAGTTTTTGCTAAAGGCAGACGATCCTCAAGTGTTATTTATTCCTGAAGGTTTTGCTAATGGTTTTCAAGCAAAAAAAGAAAATTCTAAATTAATGATTTTTTCTGATTATGCTTTTGGTATAAATCCTGATGATCAGGTAAGATTCGATAAAAATAAATGGACAACATGGAATTAAAAGTTGGAATCACAGGTCAATCTGGATTCATGGGAAGACACTTATATAATTATCTATCCTTAAAGGAAGAATTAAATCTTATTGATTTTGATCGTTCTTTTTTTGAAAATACAGATAGACTTGAAGAATTTGTAAAGTCATGTGATGTAATTGTACATATAGCAGCAATGAACAGACATGAGAGTCAGGGATTTATTTATAAAACAAATGTAGGTTTAGTTAATAAATTAATTTCTGCATGTGAAAATACTGGTTCTACACCAAAAATTGTTTTTTCTTCTTCAACACAAGAAGATAGAGATAATTTATATGGAAAATCCAAAAGAGATGGTAGAAATTTACTAGAAAAATGGGCAGAAAAGAATGATACTTCAGTTGCGTCTTTAATAATTCCAAATGTTTTTGGGCCTTTTGGTAAACCATTTTATAATTCATTTATAGCTACATTTTGTCACCAAATTATAAATGGAGAAGAGCCTAGAGTAATTAATGATAGTACGGTTAATCTTATTTATATTAATGAGTTGTGTGAGTCATTTTACGAAGAAATAAAAGGAAATAATAAGAGTATCAGTTCTAAATTAGTTGAACATACATCTAGTAACAAGGTTTCAGAAATTTTAAGTTTACTATGCAAATACAAAGAGGCTTATATGGATAATGGAGAAGTTCCAAATGTTCCTATGAAATCTTTTGAATTGAACTTGTTTAATACGTTTACAAGTTTTATTCCTAAATCATATTTTCCCAGAAATTTCATGAAACATACTGATAATAGAGGAGCATTTGTTGAAATTATGAGAGCAGGTGTTTCTGGACAGTCTTCATATTCAACAACGGTTCCCGGTATAACAAGAGGAAATCATTATCATACTAGAAAAGTGGAACGCTTTGCTGTTATTAAAGGTAAGGCTTCTATTAAATTGAGGAAAGTTGATAGTGACGAAGTTATAGAGTACTTTTTAGATGGAGATAAACCGTCTTATGTGGATATGCCAATTTGGTATACCCATAATATCACAAATATTGGGGAAGAAGAATTAGTTACATTGTTTTGGATAAATGAACCATACAACCCTGATGATGCAGATACTTATTTTGTAGAAGTTTAAAATATAAAAATGAAGAAATTAAAAGTAGTTACGGTAGTTGGAACAAGACCTGAAATTATCAGGTTATCATGTACTCTTATAGCCTTAGATAAGAACGAAGCAATAGATCATATTTTGGTCCATACAGGTCAAAATTATGATTATGAATTAAATGAAATATTTTTCGAAGATTTAGGTTTAAGGAAACCGGATTATTTTTTGGAAGCTGCTGGAAAAAATGCAACAGAAACTGTTGGGAATATTCTTATAAAAATAGATCCTATTTTAGAAAAAGAAAATCCTGATGCGTTTTTAGTATTGGGAGACACAAATTCTTGTTTATGTGCTATTCCTGCTAAAAAGAGAAAAATTCCAGTATTTCATATGGAGGCAGGTAATCGTTGTTTTGACCAAAGAGTGCCTGAAGAAACAAATAGAAAAATTGTAGATCACGTTGCCGATATAAATTTAACATATAGTTCGATAGCGAGAGAGTATTTATTAAGAGAGGGATTATCTCCAGATAGAGTAATTAAAACTGGAAGTCCTATGTACGAAGTACTACATAAATTTAAATCTAAAATAGAAAGCTCTGAGGTACTTGAAAAATTGAATCTAGAGAAGAATAAATTTTTTGTTGTTTCGTCTCACAGGGAGGAAAATATTAGCAACCCAAAAAACTTTAATGGATTAATTGAGTCTTTAAATTTGATTGCCGAAAAATATGATTATCCTGTAATTGTATCGACACATCCACGTACAAGAAATATGCTGAATAGCAAAGAGATGAAAACTCATAAAAACATCCAATTTTTAAAACCTTTAGGTTTTAGTGACTATAATGCATTACAAATGCATTCATTTACAGTGCTATCAGATTCAGGAACAATTTCAGAGGAATCATCAATACTGAATTTCCCAGCGCTAAATATAAGAGAAGCTCATGAAAGGCCTGAAGCAATGGAGGAAGCATCGGTAATGATGGTTGGATTAAATCCAGAACGAGTTTTACAAGGATTAGTAGCCTTAGAGGTTCAAAAAAGAGATCCAGAAAGAAATTTTAGAGAAGTTTATGATTATTCAATGCCAAATGTAAGTGAGAAAATGGTTAGAATTATTTTGTCATACACAGATTATATTAATCGAACTGTTTGGAGTAAATATTAAAATATGAATATCCTATTTTTATCAATGTTAAAGATAACTTCATTGGATCAAAGAGGTATTTACACGGATTTGTTAAGAGAGTTTGTTAAGAATAAAGACAATGTCTATATTGTTTCACCATCGGAGAGAAGAGAAAAAAAAGTTACTAAAATTATCAAGGAAAAAAGAGTTACAATTTTAAGAGTAAATACTTTAAATCTTCAAAAAGCATCTTTAATAGAAAAAGGAATCGGACAACTGATTTTAGAAAAGCAGTTTTTAAGAGAAGTTAAATCTAATTTCAAAAAAGTAAAGTTTGATTTAGTCTTATATAGCACACCTCCCATTACTTTCTCAAATGTAGTTTCTTATATAAAGAAACGAGACAATGCCTACTCTTATCTGCTGCTTAAGGATATTTTTCCACAGAATGCAGTAGATTTAAAAATGATAAAAAGAGGAGGGATTTTACATCGTTTTTTTCTAAAAAAGGAAAAGAATCTTTATGAAAACTCTGATAAAATAGGTTGTATGTCGCCAGCTAATTTGAATTATGTGTTAAAACATAATCAATGGTTATCAAAGGATAAAGTTGAGATTAACCCTAATACAATAGCGCCAATAACAATTGAATATTCTTCGGAAGAAAAAATAGAAGTCAGAGAAAAGTACAATATACCATGCGGTAAGAAAGTTTTTGTTTATGGAGGAAATTTAGGTAAGCCACAAGGAGTTGACTTTTTACTATCTATAATTGAAAACTGTAAAAATCCGGATGCTTTTTTTTTAATTGTAGGATCAGGAACTGAATTTATAAAAATAAAACAGTGGTTTGAAACAAAAAGACCTCGTAATGCAAAATTATTATCTGCATTATGTAAGGAAGATTACGATAAGTTGTTAGCGTCTTGTGATATTGGAATGATTTTTTTACATAAAGATTTCACTATACCTAATTTTCCATCAAGATTGCTGTCGTATTTGGAAATGGGATTCCCTATTTTTGCAGCAACTGACCTAGCCACTGATCTAGGAGAAATTGTAGAAAAAGAAAAGTGCGGTTTTTGGGTAGAATCAGGAAACTTAAATAAAGCGCTTAAAAAAATTAATGAATTTATTCATGATGATAGATTATTAGAGGAGATGAAAGAAAAATCTAAGGCTTTATTAGAAAAAGAATATATGGTAGAAAAAACATATAAATTAATTAGTAATGCGATAAACTATGTATAAATATTTTTTAAAACGTATTATAGATTTTTTTTTAGCTTTAATTGGTTTAATAATAATGCTTCCGGTCTTTTTAATAGTATTAGTATTGCTTTTTATCTATAATAATGGAAAGCCTTTTTTCTTTCAACAGAGACCAGGTAAAAATGAAAGAATATTTAAAGTTATAAAGTTCAAAACAATGAATGATAAGACAGGTAGTAACGGTGAGTTATTATCAGATAGTAAGAGATTGACTCCTTTCGGTAAATTTGTTAGAAAAACTTCTTTGGATGAAATTCCACAATTGTTAAATGTATTAAAAGGGGATATGAGTTTAATTGGACCTAGACCTCTTTTAGTTGAATATTTATCAAGGTATAATGAAGAACAAAAAAGAAGGCATAATGTTAGACCAGGAATTACAGGTTTAGCTCAAGTTAATGGAAGAAATGCTTTAAGTTGGAAAGATAAATTTAAGTACGATTTAGAATATGTAGATAATTTAAGTTTTTTTCTAGATTTGAAAATATTTTTTATGACTTTTTTAAAAGTCTTTAAGTCTGAAGGAATTAGTCAAGAAGGACAAGTTACAATGTCTAAATTTATGGGGAATGAGTAATAGACAAGTCTATTTATATGGAGCAAGTGGTCATGGTAAAGTAATTAGAGATATTGCTGTAAAGTGTAATATAGATATTGTTGCTTTTGTTGATGATAATCCTAAGTCAAGTACATTATTAAATATTCCAATTCTTAATACAGATTATTTGGTTGATATAAATAATATTGAATTTGTTATTTCTGTAGGCAACAATAGAATTAGAAAAATAATTAGTGAAAAACTCAATAAAATTGGTAATGCTATTGTTGATCCTTCGGCTCTAATTTCTGATTTTGTTACGATAGAAAATGGTACAGTTGTTATGCCATCTGTAGTTATAAATTCTGATACAAATATTGGAGCACATGTAATTTTAAATACAGGAGCAATAGTTGAACACGATTGTAATATTGGTGACTTCGCTCACATTTCTCCAAATGCCACTATTACAGGTGGAGTTTCTATTGGAGAAGGAACACATATTGGAGCTGGAGCAATAGTAATCCCAGGTGTAAAAATTGGTAAATGGGTAACTGTTGGTGCCGGAGCTGTAATAATTAATGACATTCCTGACTATACCACAATTGTCGGTAATCCAGGTAGAATTATAAAACAAAAAGAGAAAAATGGATAAAATCTGGTTGTCATCACCCCATATGGGAGGTGGAGAACAAAAGTATGTTCAAGAGGCATTTGATACGAATTGGGTGGCACCATTAGGACCAAACGTGAATGGTTTTGAAAAAGATTTAGAAAACTATCTGGGTGAAAAATCTCATGTGGCATGTTTGGTATCTGGTACTTCTGCATTACACTTAGCTTTAATACTTTCTGGTGTAGGATACGATGATGAAGTGTTGTGCCAAAGTATAACTTTTTCAGCATCTGCTAATCCTATAGTTTATCAACGAGCTAAACCTGTTTTTGTAGATAGCGAAAAAGATACATGGAATATGTGTCCAGTATTTCTTGAGAAGGCAATTAAAGAGAGAATCTCAAAAGGTAAAAAGCCGAAAGCTATTATTGTGGTTCACTTATATGGAATGCCAGCTAAAATGGATGAAATAGCCACAATAGCAAAAAAATATGAGATAAAACTTATTGAAGATGCTGCTGAAGCTCTTGGTTCCTCATATAAAGGCCAGAAATGTGGAACTTTTGGTGATTTTGGAATTTTATCTTTTAATGGAAACAAAATTATCACGACATCAGGAGGAGGAGCTTTGGTTTGTAATACTGATGAAGTAAAGAAAAGAGCTGTGTTTTTAGCAACTCAAGCTAGAGATAATGCTCCACATTATCAGCACTCTCATATAGGGTATAACTATAGAATGAGTAATATTACTGCTGGTATCGGAAGAGGGCAAATGGAAGTACTAGATAAGCATATAAACTATCGCAGAGCAAATAATAATTTCTATAAAGAAGTGTTTAAAAATGTTGAAGGAGTAGAGGTGTTTACTGAATCTTCTTCAGATTATTTTTCAAATCATTGGTTGAGTTCAGTTATTATAGATAAGAAAAAAACTGGTTTCAGTAGAGAAGATTTAAGATTATCAATGTTAGAGGATAATATTGAATCTAGACCATTATGGAAACCAATGCATATGCAGCCTATTTTTAAGGATTGTTTATATTACGGCAGCAAAATCTCGGAAAAATTATTTGATTATGGATTATGCCTGCCTTCTGGTTCAAATTTAACACATAATGATAAATTAAGAATTAAAAGTTCAATAGAAAAATTAATTGATTAAAATGAACTTTATAAAAACAAGCATTCCAGATTTAATTATTATTGAACCAATAGTTTTTGGAGATCATAGAGGATATTTTTTAGAATCTTATAACCAAAAAAAGTTTGAAGAACATCTAAATAAAGTTGAATTTGTTCAAGACAATGAATCAAAATCAACAAAAGGAGTTTTAAGAGGTTTACATTTTCAGAAGCCACCTTATGCTCAAACTAAGTTAGTGAGATGTATTACAGGTAGAGTACTTGATGTAGTTTTAGATTTAAGAAAAGGTTCACCAACTTATGGTAAGCATGAAATTGTAGAGTTATCAGGTGAAAATAAAAGACAATTATTTGTTCCAAGAGGTTTTGCTCATGGTTACGTTGTACTATCTGAAGAAGCTATTTTTTCTTACAAAGTAGATAATTGGTATGCTCCTGAATGTGAAGGTGGAATCATGTGGAATGACGAAAACTTACAAATAGATTGGAAGATAAACAAAGAAGAAGTAAAACTTTCTGAAAAGGATACTAAATTAGAACTCTTTAAAAACTTTGAAAGCCCATTTACCTATTAAAATGAATATACTAGTAACTGGAGCAAAAGGACAATTAGGTTCAGAAATACAAGTAGAATCAGATGCTTACAAAGAATATAATTTCTTTTTTGAAGATTCTAAAAGTCTAGATATTACTCAATCAGAAATTATCAAAAATTATATAACTGAGCATAACATTTCAGTTGTAATAAATTGTGCTGCTTATACAGCAGTAGATAAGGCAGAATCAGAAATAGAAAAAGCAGAGGCTGTTAATGTTTTAGGAGTTAAGAATATACTTTCAGCTTTAGTTAAAGTTAAAAACAGTAAACTAATACATATTTCTACAGATTATGTATTTAATGGAACAAATCACATTCCTTATAAAGAAACCGATGATGTAGATCCGATAGGAATTTATGGGAAAACAAAAAGAGTAGGAGAAGAGCTTATTTTAAATTCTATGATAGATGGAATTATTATAAGAACATCTTGGGTGTATTCTAGTTTTGGAAATAACTTTGTGAAAACAATGATGCGTTTGGGAGAAGAGAGAGAAAATTTAAATGTAATATTTGATCAAATAGGTTCTCCAACTTATGCTAAAGATCTAGCAAATTTATGTTTATTTTTATTAGATAAAGATTTTCAAAATAGATCTAAAATATACCATTATTCAAATGAGGGTGTTTTATCTTGGTACGATTTCGCAAAATGTATTATGGAGTTAGCAAATATAGATTGTGAAATTAATCCAATTGAAACTAAAGATTACCCAACTCCCGCAAAACGACCAAACTATTCACTTTTAAATAAATCCAGAATTAAAGAAGATTTTGATATTGAAATTCCGTATTGGAAAGATTCATTGAAAGAATGCATAAAGATTATTCAAAATTAATTATACTTACTTGAGTAAAAAGAAATTTCTGAAATGAAAAAAATAAAAAGGTGTCTAATTTTAGACACCTTTTTATTTTTATGAGTTGTAGAACTTATTTAATTCTTTGTAGCGTTAAATCAGGATTGTATTTAACGATAAATAATCCTTTGTTATATACACTACCAAAAAGTTTTTTATCAAATTCAAACTTGTTTTCTAAACGAATAGATGAACCTTGCTTATATGTGTGTAAAAGCTTTTCTCCAGAAGCTAAACGCATTAATACATCAAATGTAATATCAAAACCACGGACAGCGTATTGCGAAGGAATATCGTTGTTTTTAGCTTTGTATTTATTAATGAAATCTTTTAAGTTTTTATCATCATAATTAGCGTAGTTATCGGTTACATAAGTAAAACCGATTCTAGCTAAAGTATTGTTGTCTACATTTTCGTAAGATGATCCTTTAGAAATAGCAAATACTTTTGCAGATAAACCTTCTGGTAAAACAACCATACTATTTACAGCATTTGCAACTAGTGCAGTTTCATCTGTAGCAATAATAACCCAACTACTAGAATTTGGTTTCATTTTATCTGTAAAACGCTCTTTTTTAATATATCCTTTTTCTGGCTTTAAAACAAAAACATCTTTTATAGAATCATTATCTCTTAGGATTTTCGTCATTTCTTTAGCTTGTGCATCAGAAACTTCTGTTCCGTCAGAAACTATAAAAATACTTTCCCCATCATGGATTTTACTTAAATAATTAGCTAAAACTTCACTACGTGTTATTTTATCTGGTGCAGATTTTACAATTTTAGAAGATGAAAATTGACTTTGATTTCTAGAAAAGTGAGGGAAAATTACTGGAGCATCAGCAGATTTAGCCACAGATGATACTTTGTCAGAATAAAATGGACCGATAATCGCATTCATTTCATTTAAAAGTTCTTTCTCCAAAATTTGTTCAATATTCTTTCCTCTGTTTCCTGTATCGAAAACAGAAACATCAACTTTAATCCCTAAGCTTTTAATAGAATCGATTGCTATTTCACTTCCCATGAAAAAGTCGGTAACCAAGTTTGCTAAGTTTGCATTTCCACGATCAGCTTTTGATGTGTCAAAAATATCTTCATAGTCTTTTCCATTGTATTCATCTGCTCTAAATGGTAATAGTAAAGCTACTTTAATATTTTCTTCGATATCAGCAATACTGTCAATAAACATTTCAGATGAATATGTTTCTACATTATCAGCTATATTACGAATTCTTAATACTTGTCCGATTTGTAATTGATTATCTTCGATCTCTGGATATTCCGGATTCAGATTCATTAAATCTTCCTTAGTAATATTATAGAAACGTGTTAAACTATAAACTGTTTCTTTAGATTTAACTGTGTGAGTAACATGATTTTTTAAGTCTTCTTCACGAGATAAGTAAACAATTTTCTTTTCCGCTACTTTTACTTTTAAAACCTGACCGACATCTAAATAGTTGTCTCTCAATCTTGGATATTGAGGATTTAAATTGATTAATTCCTCTTTAGAAATATCGTACTGTTTTGTAATTCTATATACAGTTTCTCCTGGTTGAACAGTATGTTTTTTAAATTCAATAACTGTTCTTACGATTTGTGTAGAATCTGCTTTAGCAGCGATATCTGTATTTTCTTCGTCTTTAGTAGTATTGTCATTATCTGATGAAGTGTCTGTTATAGTTTCGTCTTTCACTACATCAGTATCTTTATCTTCTTTAGGTTCTTGTATTAATGGTATTTGTTTTTTGTACTTCGGATTCGGTACAATAATAACACTATTAGTTGACGGATTTTCTCCTACATCAGGATTTAAACGAACTAAATCTTCCGTCTTAACATTAATACGTTCAGCGATTTCTCGCATACTTTCACCTTCTTTTACTTTATAAGAAATGTATCTTTTTTGTTGACTACAAGATACTAGCATAGCTAAAACTAAAGTAAAAGCCCAAAATTTAATCTTATTCATATAATTCAATAACTACTTAAGTACGATTATTCCCATTCTATTGTTGCTGGTGGTTTAGAGCTAATATCGTAAACAACTCTATTTACACCTTTCACATTATTAATTATTTTATTAGATATGTTTTGTAAGAACTCATAAGGTAAATTTACCCAATCTGCTGTCATACCATCAGTACTTTCTACAGCTCTTAAAGCAACTACTTTTTCGTAAGTTCTTTCATCTCCCATTACACCTACAGAATTAACTGGTAATAAAATAGCTCCGGCTTGCCAAACTTTGTCGTATAAACCAGATTCTTTTAATCCGTTAATAAATATAGCGTCTACTTCTTGCAAAATACGAACTTTTTCTGAAGTGATATCTCCAAGAATTCTAATAGCCAAACCTGGTCCAGGAAATGGATGTCTACCTAACAATTCTTTATCAATTCCCATAGAAGCACCAACACGTCTTACTTCATCTTTAAAAATCATACGAAGTGGTTCAACCACTTGTAATTTCATAAAGTCTGGTAATCCACCTACATTATGATGACTTTTAATAGTTGCTGAAGGTCCGCCATTCACTGAAACAGATTCAATAACATCAGGATAAATTGTTCCTTGAGCTAACCATTTTGCATTTTCAACTTTTGCTGCTTCATCATCAAAAACTTCAATAAATACTCTACCGATAGTTTTTCTTTTCGTTTCAGGATCACTAATTCCCTCTAAAGCATTTAAAAATCTTTCAGAAGCATCTACTCCTTTAACGTTTAATCCCATTCCTTCGTATTGCTTAAGTACACTTTTGTACTCATCTTTACGTAATAATCCGTTATTTACGAAGATACAATGTAAATTATCACCAATAGCTTTATGTAATAAAACTCCAGCTACTGTAGAATCTACACCACCAGATAAACCTAAAATTACTTTATCGTTTCCGATCTTTTCTTTTAATGAAGAAACTGTAGATTCAACAAATGAATTTGGTGTCCAGTTTTGTGCTACTCCTGCGATATCAACTAAAAAGTTCTTTAATAATTTAGTTCCATCTGTAGAGTGATAAACTTCTGGGTGAAATTGAATAGCAAAAGTAGTTTCACCTTCAATTTTATACGCTGCATTTTCTACATCTTTAGTACTAGCTAAAAGTACACCATTAGTAGGTAATTCTTTTATAGTATCTGAATGACTCATCCATACTTGGCTTCCTTCAGAAATACCATTTAAAAATTGTTCTTCTTCTTTAATGAAAGATAAGTTTGCTCTTCCATACTCTCTAGTATTAGAAGGAGCGACTAAACCTCCTGAAAAATGAGCTAAATATTGAGCACCATAACAAACTGCTAATAAAGGTTTTTTACCTCTTATTTCAGAAAGATCTGGGTGTGGAGCTTCTTCTGATCGAACAGATGAAGGACTACCTGATAAAATAACAGCTTTAAATTCGTTTAAGTTTTGTGGAATCTTATTGTAAGGATGAATTTCACAGTAAATATTCAACTCTCTTACTCTACGCGCAATTAACTGAGTGTATTGCGAACCAAAATCTAATATTAATACGTTGTGTTGTTGCATCCGCAAAAATAATAGTTTGAATTTATTTTTGCCTATATTTTTTAGAAATTAATATCTGTACACTATTGCATTGATATTCATACCAGCACCAACTGAAGCTAAAATAAAAATATCACCTTTTTGTAAATCGTGACCTTCAATTTCTCCTTTTAAAACCAAATCTAATAGTGTAGGAACTGTTGCTACAGAACTATTTCCTAATTTATGAATGCTCATAGGCATGATATCTTTAGGGACAGGTTTCTTGTATAAACGGTAAAAACGTTTGATTATCGCTTCATCCATTTTTTCATTGGCTTGATGAATAAAAACTTTTCGAACTTCATCAATTTCGATATTACTTTTATCTAAAGCTGTTTTCATAGCTTTAGGTACGTGGGTTAATGCAAATTCATAAATCTTTCTACCGTGCATTTTTATATAACGCACATTTTCATCTTTATTTTTATCATAAGAATTTCCAAAGAAAAGATGATAAGCTTCGTCTTTTGAAAATGTTTGTGAAGCATGACCTAAAATTCCAGTGTCAACACCGTTCTCTGAAGATTCAACAATACAAGCACCCGCACCATCACTATAAATCATAGAATCTCGATCGTGTTTATCGATTACTCTTGATAATGTTTCTGCTCCAATAACTAAGGCTTTTTTTGCAATTCCAGCTTTTATAAATGCTTGAGCTTGAATTACACCTTCTACCCAACCTGGGCAACCAAATAAAATATCGTAAGCAATACAGTTCGGATTCTCAATTTGAAGTAAATGCTTTACTCTAGTAGCAAGACTAGGAATAATATCACTTTGAATTCCAGATTTATTTACATCTCCAAAATTGTGAGCTAAAATAATATAGTCGATAGTTTCTGGATCGATGTTGGCATTTTCAATTGCATTTTTTGCAGCAAAAAAACCTAAATCAGAAGCATTATAATCATGTTCAGCATATCGTCTTTCTACAATACCAGTGATAGATTTAAATTTTTCAATGATTTCGGTATTACAGGAATTAAAAGGAGTTCCATCGGCATTTAAAAATCTGTTTGAAGTAAATTTATTATTCTCCTTTTTTATTGTTGGAATATAGCTTCCTGTTCCTGTTATTACTACCTTCATTTGCTAAAATTTTATCTAGGGAAGTAACAAATAAACAGGTTTTGTATTATTAAACCTATTTAAAATCAAAAGGATATTTCACTTTTAACAGATTCTTATTTTGAATAGTGTATTTTTTAGAATTAATAATTTTATAGGGTTAAAAAATGAATATTTAACAATTGTGATATTTGAAGAAAAAACGTTTTCGTTAATGAATTTTCTTTTTTTAGGTGTTTTTATTGATGAAAAACTAAAAATTAACTTATGTTAATGAATAATCATAAATAACTGCTATCGAATGAAAAAGGTAATAAAGAAACTAAAGATTCTGTTTTAATTACTTTTCCCACTTCTCCCATAAAAATAACTTCGAAAGGAGCTTTTTGATTTACTTCATAATCTAATAAAGTTTGTCTACACGCTCCACAAGGACCAACGGGTTTATCCACTTTAGTGGTTTTTGAAGAAGCTACAATAGCTAGTTTTAAAATTTTCACATTAGGATATTCAGATCCTGCTTTCCAAACGGCTACACGTTCTGCACACATTCCAGAAGGATACGCAGCGCTTTCTTGATTACTACCGTGAATGACAACGCCATTTTCTAACAAGATAGCAGCACCGACATTAAATTGAGAATATGGTGCGTAAGAAGTTTCTTTAGCAATGTTTGCTTCTTTGATCATATTTTGATCTTCAATGCTTAATTCGGAAACATCATCATAAATGATAGCTTGAGAGGAGAAATTTATTTTTTTCATGTATTCAAATTCAATAGTAGCTAAAAAAAGCAGTCATGATTGACTGCTTCTTTAATGTTTTTATGTTGGAAAGATACTAATAATCTTCGTAAATCTCACCTAAATCAAATGATATAGAAAAACGTAATGTATTTTCTAAAGGATTATTTACGTCAGAAACGTTAACTAAATAAGATAAATCAACGTTGAAAGCGTTAGCTGTAAATCCAGCTCCTAAAGTGAAATATTTTCTATTTCCTTTAACTTCACTTTCATTAAAATATCCTGCTCTTACTGCAAATGCATTGTTATATAAATACTCAGCACCTAAAGACCAGTTAACTTCTTGTAATTCTTCACTGAAGCTACGATCTAATAAAGATGTGAACATTCCTTCGAACCAACCTCTTTCAGATTGAGTTCCGCTTGAAGGAACTAATAATTTTCTAAATTCTACATTAACACCTAATGTATTGAAGTCATCAAAAATGAAATCAAATCCACCACCTAATTTTGCGATAGTTGGAATGAAGTTTTCTTCTCCAGGAGTGTATTCTACTTTAGGACCGATGTTAGCTACATTTAAACCAATTCTGTATCGACCATTAAAAGTCCCATAGTTTTCTTCATCAGATTGGTAGTATGCAGAAATATCAACAGCGAAGGAGTTAACTGCTTCTAAAGAATCGTCTACATCTAAGTTAGAGTTAATATATTTTAAACCAACTCCCATAGAGAATTTTTCACTTAATTTAAGAGAGTAGTATCCAGAAATTGCAAATTCTGTTGGGTTTTTAAAACCTGTAGGTAAACCAGCTTGATCTGTTAAATCAATTTGACCTAATGAGAAAAACTTTAAATCTGCTCCCCAAGCACTATTTTCACTAAATCTGTTTACAACTGATAAGTTACCAGCGAAAATATCATCAGTTAAGTTTCTTAACCAAGGCACATAATTTCCTCCAATACTTAATTTATTACTATTAAAAGCAATTTTTGCAGGGTTATGAAATAAAGAGAAAGCATCTGCAGATGTAGCAACACCAATATCTCCCATACCACCGGCTCTTGCATCAGAAGTAATTAATAAGAAAGGTAAAGATGTTGTAATTGCTTTAGAATCGACTTGGGCGTTCATTTTGATACCCGTTGCGGAAATAGCTAGAATTAGTAATAGTAATTTTTTCATTTTGATTTTAACATTATTTTGACAAATATATGATTTTATTATAGGATAACTAATTTCTCATACTTCTCTGAAGTTAAATTACTAACCGAAGAAGTAACTTTGATTTTATACACATAAACTCCTTTACCTATTTTATTACCAAAATCATCTAAACCATTCCAAGTTATAGATCTTGATAAACCTCCATTTGTCTGTACAGTTTGGTTAATTGTTTTTACTAATTTTCCTGAAACAGTGAAAACCTGCACTTGAACTTCTAAAGGTTCGTTAGGTTTATTATGGTTAAACCAGAACTCTGTATAATTAGTAAATGGATTAGGATAATTTAATACATTTTCTAGAGAAAGTTTGGTATCGCTTATAACCTCAAAATTTAACGTGATTTCAGAAGAATTATTATAAGTATCCCAAGCTTTTATTTTAAGGGTATGCAAACCAACATCTAAATCTCTAAATTTAAAGTTTACTTCTCCTTTCGTAAAGTCGTTAAGCTCGGTTTCGTAAAAATCATTTAGAATAATTGGTTCAGCTTGATTGTCATCCAAAATAGCTACAATATCATGATCAACAGCAGTAATAGATGTGTTGATTCCGCTAATATCTGATAGTTTTAAAATAAGGTTTGGAGAAGAATTCGTGGTTCCGCCATCAACAAAAGATTCATCATTCATGAATGCAGCAAGTTCTGGTCCGATTGTGTCTTCAGGAGCATTTTCATTGATGCCACCGACAACAATATCGAAATTTACACCAGCTTTATCTTCATTTTCATTTAGGGCATACAAACTAATTTTTCCGTTACCATTGGTAATTTTAATATCTTTTGGAACAATAAATTCGAATTCAAATTGTCCGTTTTGAACAGAAGATTTACCTCTGAAGATTTTACTCTCTTGAGAATCGAATGTGTTTACAATGCCAAAACCATCATTATCTAATGTTGTTTTATCAATAGGTTTATCAAATATTGTAGTAAATACTGTTCCATTAAAATTAGATAAAGGAATTCCGCTATTATCACTTACAATACCTTCTAGTTTTATTCGTGATAAAGCTTTTAACGTATCTATTGGCTGCGTAATATCTACATCATTAACTTTAGTTATTCTTACATCTGGTTTTGGAATAGCCAATTTCATTGCAGGATCACCAAAATAAAAAATGAAAAATCGTTGATTACTAGAAGTCTCGTTTTTTGTTTTAATCAAATTTGTAGCAATACTATCGTCGGAATTATCAAAATCAAAAACATATTTTGCCAATTCCTTATTAAAAGCTTCACCTAAAAATATAAAGACATCTCTAGTAGTTGTAATCATACTAACTGCTCCACCATTTTCATTTAAGAATAATTGTTCTCCAGCAGTATCTCTCAAAGGATTATCAAATCTTGAAAATTCACATGTAACTGTAATAAATAAAGGTAATGTATTGAAGTTATTGAATCCTTGTATTTGAGGAACTTCTAAAATACGCTCAGCTGCTAGTCCGTCTTCACCACCATGACCAAAATAATTAAAAGCTAGGGCACCTTTTTCCATAGTATTAGTTATGGCATCTTTTACATCAGGATAACGTTCACCACCCGAAGAATTTTCTTGCCTGAATGCATCTGCATAAATCTTATTGATATTAAAAATAGGTTTATACTTTTTAATACTATCAGCAACTTCTTCTAATCCAGATTGAAGCGTTCTATCAGAATTTTCGTCAATATCATCAGCGATTAAGGTGATATTATTTCTCCAGTCACCAAAAGATTCAGTATCGTAATAACTTAAAATTTTATCAATAACAGTAGTTGCTTCTTGAATTGTAGTAACTGGTATTCTTCCAGAAGTGATATCAATAGTATCAGAAGATAACATTCTACCGTCGCTATCTTCAATCATTACATAAAAATCATCAGTAACATATGAAGCCACTAGGTCGAAACTATTTTCAGCATGAAAAGTAGGGACGATATTATTATTCCCGGTTAAACGATCTTTAAAATCGTATGAAGAATCACCAAAAAAGCAAACGTATTTTAATTTACGAGTACTATTATCATGTAAATGTTTTATAAAATCTCGAATACCAACTATATCAGGAGCACCAGAAGAAAATTCATTAAAAATATCTCCAACTTCTACCACTCTAGTAGTGAAATTAGAATTTTGTTCGTGATAATCTGCTAATCTCTGTGCTTGAGGAATTAAATTAGTATTGGTAATAACTAAATAATCAATATCAACTAATCCATGTAAATTCTGATTGCTTACTGAAGAAGTATTGATTCTTTCAGGCGAAAAATAATCATTATCATTGGAAACAATATATTCATTTAAATTACCACCTAAAGCGGTAAAAATAAAATTGGCAGAAGTAGTATCTTCATTACTAATATTAGTCGGATTTATTGGGTCACTAACATCCCAAACATTCGTAATATTTGAAGCATCTTGAATTTGAAAAGTAATTGCTCCTGCACTTTTAGCTTGTTCAAAGCTTCTAAATGTAAATTGTTTATCATCTGCTATTAGTTGTTTTTTTCCAACTACTTCAATATAATCTAGATAAGCATTTGCAGAAGGATTACCATTATTATTGTATATAATATTTATAGAAATAGTATTTGCTGCATTAGTTGTACCGGTACTAGTACCATATCTGGCTAGTCCAGATGAAGAAGAAGTTGAGACAGGAGGGAAGCCGATAGTTGATAAATTACTTCCGTTTGCTGTAATATTCATATTAGATGTAGTCGTTGATTGAGTAACAGCAGTTACTCTTACAGCAACATTTGAGCCTGTTAAAGCTTTATCAAATGGAATTGAAAAAGTCTGATTATTTTCAAAACTAAAGCTCTCTCCAAACCATAATCGCCCAACTGCAAGTAAATTTGTTTCTTCTCGTTCATAAAAAATAAAATCGTCAAAACTAGTTAGCGTAGCAGTAGAAGCATTTGTAACAGGAGAAGCATTAGTTATTCTTTTCCCTGGAGTATCAGAAATATTAATAAAATAAAAAGCCTTGTCGGTATAGATATTCTGGCGATGAGTAGCAGTTTCGTTGGTAATATTAACATCCCAACTATGTGGACCTACACCATAAAAAAGTATAAAATCATCAGCGTTAAATCTATCATCATTTTCACCACGAACAAAGATTGAATTCTCTTGTAAATCATCATATCTAAATTCAGAAGCTAATTCTGGTAATAATTTACCTCCATTCCCATATATTTTAATATTTTTGGGGTTCACAGCGTTTATGTTAATACCTAGGCTAGATAAGAAATTAGCATCAATTTTGAATACGCCAGTAGTGTCAATAGCGAATTTATACCACTCACCATTTGAGAGTACAGAATTTCTACTTTGACTAAAAGCAAAAAGACTGAAAAATATTAGGATAAAAAGTGACTTTTTTTTCATGTAATGTTCTAATATAACGAGACCTTTTGTAGGTTAGTATTCATTTTACAAGATTAATATAATAAAGTGAAAAAACAATCGTTAAGATTGAGTATTCATTAGATAATTCAAAATTATTATATTTATATATTAATATGAATTTTAAATGTTGTAAATTGGCAGACCCTAAAAAAAGAAGTTAATACATGAGAAGTACGTTAAAATTATTAGGTTTACTAGTTATCTCCGCAATGATTTTTTCTTGTAATAGTTCAAGAAGAAGCTCTGGTAAATCTTCTCTAACAGGATGGAATTTTAATGATCCAAACTACGGGAACTATGTAAAAGGAGAATTTAAAGATGGTACTACGCCTGCAGGTATGGTACACATTGAAGGTGGAACTTTTACAATGGGATTAGTTCAAGATGATGTAATGTTTGATTGGAATACTACTCCAAAACAAATGCACGTTCGTTCGTTTTACATGGATGAAGCTGAGGTAACCAACTCTGAGTATGGTTTATTTATGCAATACACAAAAGATGTATTCCCTCCTTCAGATCCACAATTCAAGCATATTTATCCTTCTATCTTACCAGATACTTTAGTTTGGAGAAAAGGATTAGGAAATACAAACTTACTTTCAGAAAGTTATTTAAGACACCCTGCATATTCAGATTACCCAGTAGTTGGTGTAACTTGGATTCAAGCAAATCAATACTGTAAGTGGAGAACAAATGCGGTAAACTTAAAAATCTTAATGGATAAAGGTGTTATTACTAATATCTTTAAAGAAGATTCTTTAGAGTTTAAAGGAAGAAATAACTTCGATACTGATGTCTACTTAACAGATCCTTACGTTCTTTTTGATGGAGATTCAACAATCTACAAAAAAGGTATTCCTGTACCAAGAAAGAAAGGAGAACCAAAACCAGCTAAAGGATCATTTACTGGTAGACAAGTAACTTCTTCAGATGGTATTTTATCTCAAAAATTCAGATTACCTACAGAAACAGAGTGGGAGTATGCTGCAAAAGCTATTTTTGAAAATAGAGAATATAATAATATTAGAGGTAGAAAGAAATATGCTTGGACTGGTAAGTATACAAGAAACAGATCTCGTTCTAAAAGAGGAGATCAGTTAGCTAACTTCAAACAAGGAAGAGGTAACTATAGTGGTATTGCAGGATGGAGTAGTGATGGAGCAGATATTCCTAACGCAGTTAGAAGTTATCCACCAAATGCATTCGGATTATACGATATGTCAGGAAACGTTGCAGAATGGGTATCTGATGTATATAGACCAATTGTAGATGCTGAAGCAAATGATTTCAACTATTTCAGAGGAAATATTTATACAAAAAAACTAATCGACGAAAATGGTAAAGTAGTTATCGTTGATGATAGTGAAGTAGAGATTGATACTTTAGTAAATGGAAGTATTGTTCCTAAAGCTTTACCTGGAACAATTAAATATATCCCAATTACAAAGGATGATACTTATATGAGAAGAAATTATTCTTTTGCTGATAATTCTGATTTAAATGATGGAGACAAGAAGTCTACAAAAAACTTTGATGCTGATGAAGATCAGAGAGTTCCAAGAATGTACGATTCTCCAATCAGACCAGAAAGTGAAAGAGATACTTTAGGTAATGTCATTTCTAATTTAGAATACGACAAGAAAAGAAGAACTACATTAATTAGTAATAAAACTAGAGTGTATAAAGGTGGTTCTTGGGCAGATAGAGAGTATTGGTTAGATCCAGCTCAGAGAAGATATTTCCCAGAGTACATTTCTACAAACTTTATTGGTTTTAGATGTGCAACTGACAAAGTAGGTCCAATGGTAAGAGATCAAAAGAAAACTGCTACACCTAGATACAGTTATTCAAGAAGATAAATTGTAATCAATTATAAAATCAAAAACCTCACTTTTAAGTGAGGTTTTTTTATTTTTACAATATGAATTTGGAAGGTTTATATAATTTATATAGTCAGTATTATTTAGTTGATACAGATACAAGAAAAATACGCAAAAACACTATTTATTTTGCGCTTAAAGGAGCTAATTTTAACGGAAATACTTTTGTTGAAGAAGCTTTGAAGAAAGGTGCAATTTATGCTGTAGTAGATGAAGAAGAATTTAAAACTAATGATAATATAATCTTAGTTGATAATGTGCTTGAAACATTACAATCTTTAGCTAATTATCATAGAAACAAACTTAATATTCCTATTATTGGTTTAACCGGTAGTAATGGTAAAACGACTACGAAAGAACTTATAGATGTTGTATTGAAACAGAAGTTTAATACAAATGCGACTAAAGGGAATCTTAATAATCACATAGGAGTACCTTTGACTTTATTATCAATGACAGCAGAAACTGAAATTGGTATTGTTGAAATGGGAGCAAATCATCACAAAGAAATTGCTTTTCTATCCAATATTGCAGAGCCTGATTTCGGATATATAACGAATTTTGGAAAAGCACACATAGAAGGTTTTGGTTCTGTAGAAGGAGTTATTGAAGCAAAATCTGAATTATATGATTTTTTAATTGAAAATGATAAGAAGATTTTTGTAAATCAAAATGATCCTATTCAGTTACAAAAAACAGAAAATGCGAATAGAATTTTTATCGAAGAGAGTTTATCATTTATTAGTGCTGATCCCAATGTGAAATTCAAATTTAAAGATTTTGAAATCGGAAGTAACTTAATAGGATCTTATAATTATAATAATATAGCTTGTGCAGTAACTATTGGAAGTTATTTTAATGTTGATGTTGTCAAGATAAAAGAAGCAATTGAAAGTTATATTTCAGAAAATAATAGATCTCAAATCGTAGTTAAAGGTAGTAATAATATTATTCTTGATGCTTATAATGCTAATCCGACAAGCATGCGTGCCGCTCTTGAAAATTTCAATCAGACTAAAAGCGAAAAATCAAAAATTGTTATTCTTGGCGACATGTTTGAATTAGGGAATACATCTCAAGTTGAACATCAAGAAATAGCTGATTTATGTGATACGTTGAATTTTCAGGAAATAATTCTAGTAGGAAATCAGTTTTCAACTGTAGTTTCAAAAGGAGATCATTTAAAATTCAAAGAATTTGATGGGCTTAGGAACTATCTCGAAGAAAATAAATTAAAAAACAAAAGCCTTTTAATAAAAGGCTCTCGCGGTATGGCATTAGAAAGATCTTTAGCTTATATTAATTAATATTTGCTTTATGATAATCTAACAAATTGTCTATTGGTCTTTGTATTACACCAGATATTTTTAAGTCATATTTTTTAGCCACTTTTTCAAGTATATCTCCGAAATAGTGAGCGATTGATCCAATAAAATATATAGGAGTAGAAGCATCTTTTTTGTAGGGAAGAACTCTGTATTTAAAAAACTCTTCAAACCCTTTTTTGATAATTTTCTTAATGTATTTTTCTTCCTTAAATTCAAACATAAACTTAGCAAATGTAGCAAGATACATGTTCGGATTAGGTTGTTTATATAGGTTGAATTTTATATGATCAGCATCTAAATCATATTCATTAGCAAACTTTTCTGCAATTTTCTTCGGCATTTGACTATAGTAATAGTCTCTAATTAATTTTTTTCCAAAATAATTACCACTAGCTTCATCCATAATTGTATAACCTAGCGAAGCCGCAACCATTTCCATATCGGTTCCATTATAATAACAGCTATTAGAACCAGTACCTAAAATACAAACTATAGCAGGCTCTTTTCCAGAGGCAGCATATACTGCAGCTAGCATATCTTCAGCAATATTTATTTCTGCATTGCTGAAAATTTCTTGCATTACTTTATTTAAGATTTGTACAGGTTTAGGAGTACCACACCCAGCTCCATAAAAATGTACCTCTGTAACTTCATCTTTGATGTTAATTAATTGAAACATATTTATAATACGATTCTTTAACTCTTCCTCTTGAATTACAGCAGGATTTAATCCCAATGTACGTACTCTAAATACTTCATTTTTGTTGCTATCTAAAGCTATCCAATCAGCTTTTGTAGAACCTCCGTCTGCTATTAAAATCATTGTTTTAGTTGATGTTTTAACCAAATATATATGTTAGAATTTGGATATACAATAGGTGAGAAAATTTCAAACGTTTTCGTCGAAATAAAAGTTGAACTTTTGATTAAATACTTTAATTTTACATTAGATTTAAATGAAATTATGTTTTTTTTAAAAGAAAAGAAAATACCGCTTACTTCGTTTTTTGATAGTAGTTTTATTGATATACATTCACACCTTTTGCCAGGGATTGATGACGGAGCTAAAAATATAGAGGATAGTATTTCATTAATTATAAAAATGAAATCTTACGGAATCGAAAATTTTATAACTACTCCTCATATTTTAGGAGATGTATATCCAAATACTCCAGAATTTATAAAAGAAAAACTAGATGAAGTAAATAATGCTTTAGCAGAAAAAGGAATCGATGTGAAAATTCAAGCTGCTGCTGAGTATATGATGGATGAGAAATTTTCTCAACTATTGAATGAGGATAATATTTTAACACTTAAAGACAATTTCATCCTTGTTGAGATGTCTTATTTCAATGCGCCTTATAATTTATACGATATTTTATTTGAAATTCAATTAAAAGGATATAAACCAGTTTTAGCGCATCCAGAACGTTATGCTTTCTATCATAAAGATTTCCAAAACTTTTATAAACTAAAAAAAGCTGGTTGTTTATTCCAATTGAATTTATTGTCACTTACTGAACAATATGGAAAAGGAGTACAGTCTACCGCGGAGAAGTTGATTAAAGAAGGTTTATATGATTTTGTAGGTACAGATACTCATCATCACAATCACTTAAAACTTCTAGAGAAAATCGGAACAAAAAAGAACCATAAGAAGATTGAAACATTGATTAAGAACAATAATAAATTCTTAATGTAACAATAAAAAAAGGATGAATTTTAAATTCATCCTTTTTTTATTGTTACTATTTTTTATCTATTGAAAATCCTTTTATACCATGGATCTTTTGTGTCTTGAACATTACCGTATCCATAACCATATCCGTAGCCATATCCATAACCTCTAGTCATGTCAGTGTCATTTAGTATAATAGCCATGTTAGGTAACTTTTTGTCTCTGTACATTGTATCAGGAACTGTAAGTAATCTCTTATCTAAATAGTTAGCACGAGTTATGTATAAAAATACGTCTGCTTTTTTAGCAATTAGAAGTGTATCAGTAACTAAATTTACAGGAGCAGTATCTACAAGAACATAATCGTAAGATTTCTTAAGTTCTTCAAATAAGCCATCTTGTACACGATCAGACATTAAAAGTTCAGCAGGATTTGGTGGAATTACACCAGAAGAAACAATATCCAATCCTTTTAATTCAGGTACTCTAAACTTTAAATCATTTATAGTTAAACTATCATCAGCAATGTAGTTAGTAATACCTTTACGATCAGGAATTCCTAAGTATTCTGTTACTTTAGGAGCACGAAGATCCATACCAACTAAAATTACTTTTTTTCCTGACAAAGCTAAAGTAGCAGCCAAATTAATAGAGATGAAAGATTTTCCTTCTCCACTGGTGGTAGATGTTATAAAAATTGTTTTACCTCCTTCAGATTTTTTATTAGATAACATAAAATCTAAATTAGTACGGATCAATCTAAATGCTTCAGCTGTACTAGATCTAGCATCAGAGTTTACAACAATTTTCTGATTGGTTTCGTTATGAGGAACATCTCCAATAAAAGGAACCGAAGTTAAATCTTCTATATCTTTTTTAGTATGGACTTTAGTGTCCAATAAATCTCTCAAATATATTATTATAAAAGGAATAATAATTCCCATAATTAAAGCTCCTAAAAATATAATTTTCTTTTTAGGAGAAATAGGAATATCCGATCCATAAGCTGAATCAATTATTTTTGCATTATCAACTGTCACAGCTAAAGAAATCGCAGTTTCTTCTCTCTTTTTTAAAAGATAAGAATACAAAGTAGCAATAATTTCTTGTTGTCTAGCTATATCTAAGAATTCTCTTTCTTTAGTTGGGATAGATGATATCTGTGCGCGCATTGTTGCAGATGCTTTATTAAGGTTATCTAAGTTAAATTGTATTGCTTTTAATTGATTGTTCAATCCAATTTTTAAAGCTTTTTTTAAGTTAGAGATGTCAGATTGTAGCTCTATTACAACAGAATTTTTTATACCAGCACTCTTTAACAATTTATTTTTCTTACTTAATAAAACATTATATTCACTTATAGTCTTAGCAATATTAGGGTCTTCTAAACCTAAATTAGGGGGCAATCTGCCTTCAGATTCATTTAGTTCTTTAATTAATGCCGTTGTTATTTTTAATTGAATATTTGCTTGTATAATCTTTTCTTGAGTTGAATTCTTGGTTGTTAACGCTAATTTAGCTTCAGACTCAATATCTGTAACATTATTTCTTTTTTTAAAGTTTTTGACTTTATCCTCTATAATAGCAAGTTCTTTACCTACTTCTGTTAATCTTTCATCTATAAACTCTATTGTTTTACCTGAAACTTCACTTTTATCTTTTATGGCGTCTAGATTGTATTGCTTTACAATAGCATTTAAAATGTCTTCAGCTTTTTTTAGTACAGTAGATTGAAGTTTTAACTTTAGTACACTAGAGTTCTTATTTATAGGAGAAATGTATACTGAATTTATTAATTGATCTATTACTTTATCTATAGGGAATATACTAACAATTAATTTACCATCAATAGAATTTATATTGAATAATTCAGTTTTTTCAATTGTAATATCTCCTAATTCTTCAGTATTGAAATTTTGAGAGAAATTCACATCATCAAAAAGAACATTTCCTTTTATATCAGATATTTTGAAACTATTTTGAGTTTTAATCTTAATAGAGAAAGATTTATTTCTATCAATTTTATTTAGAATCGAAGAGTCTTTTATTTTAAATAAAATTGGAGATAAATTATATATTTCTGAGTTTTTTACTCTACCTTCAGTAATATATTTAGTAGTTAAGTTTAATTTTATTATAACATCTCGAAGTATTTTTCTAGATTTTAGGATTTCAATTTCATTGTCAGGATTATTACTAGATCCTCCACCAATAATACCTAAATCTTTGAATGCTTCTAATTCTGTTGATATACCAGATTTTTTATTATCTTTTATTAGTATAGTTGTACTTGCTGAATATTTTGGAGTGTTATATCTTAAATATAAAAAAGCAAAAGTTATACTTATAATCACTCCAATAGTAAACCACTTCCAATGAAATAAGTACTTTTCAATTTCAGCACGTATATTTATTGTGTCATTTTCATTAATGTTTTGATTCTCCATCATGATATTTATCTTGTTAGTACAGCAATTAATGAAACAATAATAGATCCGATTGAAACAAACAAACCAGTATTTCTATTGAATGCAGCATCTTGAGAAGATGATTTGTTTTGATCCACATATACTAAGTCATTCTGTTGAAGATAATAAACAGGAGAAGTAAAGATCTTGTTTGATCTCAAATCTATTGAGAATTCTACCTTTTTACCATTAATTTCTCTGAATACTTTTATGGTATTTCTTTTTCCAGTAATATTTAAATCCCCTGCTAAACCAATTGCTTCTAGTATAGTAATTCTTTCATTTGGTATTGTGTATGTTCCAGGTCTTCTGACATCCCCTAAAATAGTTACTGAATAATTAGCGATTCTTATATTAATAGTCGGGTTTTTCACATAATCAGGGTCTAGTTTATCCTTAAGTAAATCAATAGTTTGATTTCTTGTTAATCCTCCAATTTTTAATTTTCCAATCACAGGGAAATCTATATAACCATTGTTATCTATTAAATATGATTGTTGTTGAGGAGATCCAACTGCATTATTCGTCGTTGTTGAAAAATTAACAGCTGGTAAGTTAAAAGATTTTACCGATTCAAAATCTAAAGCAGATATAGTTATTTGTAATAAATCATCAGGTTTGAGTATTGTTTTATATGAGTTTGAAACCTTAGTTTGATCGATTTGATCGTTTTGAAAATAAGTAATATCTCTCTTAGAAACGCAAGAAGTTAGAATTAAACTTAGGGAAATTATAAATATAACGACTTTAAAAGCTTTTTGCATATGTCAAAATTTTTCGCGAATGTAATAAATAATTTTAATTTAAAATCTTATCATCTAATTTCTCGTAAATAGAATTATTTGATTTAAACTCAGGTACTATTTCTTTTATTAATTTAACAGATTTACTATTTTGATAATCTAGATTTTCAAAACAAAGATTCTCAATAAGATCCTTTATTTTATCTACATTTAAATTTTGAGTTTTAGCAATCATAATTTTTTCATGATAGGTAGGAGTTGTGTTTTCACCATTAGCTAATAATTCCTCATATAGTTTTTCTCCAGGTCTTAAACCAGTAATCTTAATATCAATATCCTCTGGGAATTTTAGACCTGAAAGATGGATCATTCTTTTCGCAATATCAAATATTTTAACAGACTTACCCATGTCAAAAATATAAATTTCACCACCTTCTCCCATAGTACCTGCTTCGATAACAAGCTGACAAGCTTCAGGTATCGTCATGAAATATCTAGTGATATCTTTGTGTGTGACTGTTAGCGGTCCTCCATTTTCTATTTGTTTTTTGAATAAAGGAATTACAGACCCGTTAGATCCTAAAACATTACCAAAACGTGTTGTAGTGAATTTTGTTGTATTAGAAGTATTACTTAAACAACTAATATACATTTCAGCTACTCTTTTTGTCGCTCCCATAACATTAGTAGGATTGACAGCCTTATCTGTTGAGACCATAACGAAACGATCAACTTTATGCTTTACAGATAGATCAGCTATGTTTTTTGTTCCAGCAATATTTATTTTAATCGCTTCATATGGGCTTTCCTCCATTAAAGGAACATGTTTATATGCCGCAGCATGATAAACTTTATCAGGCTTGAATTCATTAAAAACAGATTCCATTCGAGTCAGATCTCTTACATCAGCAACAATAGAAGTAAAGTTTTCAATGCCTTTTCTTAATAATTCTTGTTGTATTTCGTACAGAGGTGATTCTGCTTGATCTATTAAAACTAAATGTTTGTGATTGTATTTACAGATCTGTCTAGATATTTCACTTCCTATAGAACCTGCTGCTCCAGTTACAAGAATAACTTTATTGTTAACATCTCGTTTTACAATTGGGTTATCAATAGATATTGGTTTTCTATCTAGTAAATCTTCAATTTTTACTTGTTTAATTTGATTAGCCTCAAAATCTCCTCCAATCCATTTTGAAAACGGAGGAACAATCTTAGGTTTTACTCCTAATTCTAGTAGCCTGTCAGTTAAATAGAGTAATCTTTCAGACTTAATATTTTGTATAGAGAAAATAATTTCATCAATTTCTTTATGATCTACGAATTTCTTGGTGATTTGTGATCTACTATAAATTTTAACTCGATCAATTTTTTTACCAACCTTGTTTTTATCATCATCGATAAATCCAATTACTTCATAATTATTCCTAGTGTCTCTATTTAATGCACCATAAGTTATCAAACCTGAATCACCAGCACCATAAATCATAACGTTGGTGATATCTTTTAATTCGGATGAAATAATTTCATAAAAGGCCTTAAAAATAAATCGACAAACTACTAATACGAAAATAGTAATGAAGTAATGAGTTAAAGCTATAGTTTTAGGTATGGTAAACCAAGGAATAATCTTATAGACATTATTAATTGCGACCATAAATACAATAGCCATTGAAGCTAAAGTAACACCAATAAATACATTAAAAGCATCTCTTGTACCAGTGTGTCTTATTATTCCTTTATTGGAACCTACTAGCCAAAAACTAACTAAAAAAATAAGACAAACAAAAGGTATCTGAAAAGTTAAATCTTTGACATTAAAGTTCAAAGAAGTAAATCTTATAGTGTAAGCTAAAATAAATGATAAGCCTACAAGGATAGTATCTATTATTAAAACTAGCCAGTGAGAGGCATGTCTGTTAAGAGCTTTTAAAAGAAAATTTCTAATCATCAATCACGAATCAATTGGAGTAAAGATACAATTAATTAAATAATGGCATTTTTACAGATTAAATTCTCTTCATTTGTTGTTTAAGCATTTGAATTTGCTCTTTCAACATTCCATGTTTATCTAACTTTTTTGCTTCATTCATTAATGTAGTTGCTTCCCTCTTTCTTCTTTTAGACATTGCTATACTTGCTAACTGTAATTTAGCCATAGCCATATCATGATCCATAGATAACCCAAGCTTTACAGCTTTTTTTAAGAATTTTTCTGCTTGAGTTAAATTGGTTTGAGAAAGCATTGTACCATGAAGGTAATTGTAATAACCTTGTTGTTTAAGTGTTAATGCAGTCTCAGGGTTTTTAATATAACTCAACCATTTTTTAGCTCCATCGAAATCTTGAGTTCTTAACTTCAAAAAAGCAAGTAAAATAAATTCATTTTTAAAATAGAATAGAATAAAAATTCCTGTAAGTAATAATATAGCTATACCATTACCAATGTGACCTTGAGAAAATTCATATACGGCCCATGCAAAAGTTAAAAAAGCTAAGCCTAGTTTTATATTCTTATTAAACATATTTATTCATTCTAATTTTGCGACAAATGTACGTTATTCTTATATAAATGAAAATTTACTTTTGAGAAAACTTTTTGTTTCTAAGCCAAGCAGCAACAGTAATTAAAATAAGTACAGCAATATAAATGTATGCTTCTTTAGGTGTAACGACTCTATCTCCACTAGCGTATGAATGTAATCCAGATAAATAGAAGTTAACTCCAAAAAAAGTCATCATAATAGAAAGGTAAGAGAAAGCAGACATGAAATTGAAAGCTATTTTACCTCGAAGTCCTGGTATTAATCGCATGTGTAAAACAAAAGCACAAACCATTATTGAGATTAAAGCCCAAGTTTCTTTAGGATCCCATCCCCAATAACGTCCCCAACTTTCATTGGCCCACATCCCTCCTAAGAAGTTTCCAACGGTAAGCATTACTACACCAACAGTTAAAGACATTTCATTAATTAAGGTAACTTCTTTAACGTTCTCATCTATCTTTTTATGATTTTTTTCGTTTTTAAAGATTAATAATATCAACGCTAAAACTCCTAAAATCATACTTAATGAGAAAGGTCCATAACTAGCAACAATAATAGATACATGAACTAAAACCCACCAAGAGTTAAGTACCGGTTGTAAGTTTGCTATTTCTGGATCTATCCAATATTGATTTGCAAATGCAAGAATTATAGCAGAAACAAATGTAGCAGCACCAATTGTTAGTGAAGATTTTCTTCCTAAAGTTAAACCAAACAGCATTGTAGCCCAAGCAACATAAATAACACTTTCATACGCATTACTCCATGGAGCATGACCAGAAATATACCATCTAACAATTAATCCTGATGTTTGAATTAGAAATAATCCAATTATAGAGTAAATTAAAATCTTTGATATTGATTTAAATACTTTCTTATTGTAAAAGATCTGAAGAATTACAAAAACAATTAAAAGTACACTTACTAAACCATAGTATTTAGCAAGCTTAGGGAATATTTTAGCTTTGTTGTAAAGAATTTCCGCATTTATTTTTGTCTCAGAAGGAAGTACTTCACTTCCATATTTGTTTTGGAATTTTTTAATACCATCTAATATTTTTCCTGCTTCAGTATAATCATTCGATTTTTTCGCTTCTTGTAATAATTGTAGGTAAACTGGTAAAGATTGCTTCACGAAAACAGAGTCGGTTCCTCTAAAAGGAGCTTGAGAAGTTTCAGGTTGTGAAACCCACTTGTTATTCTCATCGTTTGGAATAGGATATATTTTTAAAATTCCTCCTCCAATAGCTTGGTTTAATAACCATAAACGCTTTTCAATTTTAATAACATCTTGCTCAAATTTATTCTGAATCTTTTTCTTCTGTGCTTCACCAATTAATTTGCTGATTTTTGAATTTCCTTTCGTATCATAAAAATCAATAAATCGTGCGTGCGTAGCATCTTTAGGTAAATCTAAAGCTTCTCGTATTTTATAATTTCCTCTTTCAAGATATATAAACGGCACTTGAAACCAGAATCGAGGATATTCAGTCATAGAAAGTAAAATCTGACTTGGAGTCATTCCTTTAAAACTATCTGAATGTGAAACTTTTCTTACAAGTTCTGATGCAAATGTATGTGCAGGCTTCATTCTTCCTCCAGCATCTTGAATTACAATTTTACTGAACTTATCTGCATGTTTTATATCTACACTATTTGCTTGTAAAATACTATCTATTTTTTCTTCGGAAAGAAGGTTTTTGTGTGTCTCGTGTTGACCAAAAGTTAATCCGAATGAGAATACTAATGGTAAGAAAAGTACAGCTCTTTTATTTTGAAGTTTTTTTAGTTGTTTTTTCAAACTATCGAATCGAGTATGTTTAGCAAATAACATAGAAATTAAACCAATATATAAAAGTGAATATCCTAGGTAGGTAACAAACGTTCCCCAGAAATCATGATTTACAGATAAGTGAGTTTGTTCAATAGCTTGTCCTTCGTTTTTGTAACTCGCTTGAAAGAATTTATAGCCTTTGTAATCTAAAATGTGATTCATGTAAATTCTGTAATCGAAAGAATCATTATTGTCAATTACGGAAACTTCACTAGCGTATGAAGAAGCAGTTTCAGATCCTGGATATTTCTCTAATTGAAAATCGTTTAGCTTAACATTAAACGGAGTTTGTAATAATTTTGCACCATACCAAGCTCTAATATTTAAACCTCCAATAGTTAAATCTTGTTTGTTACTGGTGTTAAATTGACCTCCAACAAATTCTACTTGTTTTGTTTCTCCATTACATGAAATATCGAAAACCACAGTGTCAAACTTTTTATCATCTTTTTTACCACGAACAGTTTTTACTTCACCTTTTTCGGCAGGACGAGGGATTACAAACTGAAGTCCGTCTACATTATGAAGCGTTAAAAACTGAAAATGTTGAGCACTGTCTTTAACTATTTGACCACGTTTTTGATCTGCCATACGCAACCAATTTCCATCTACTTTAGAAGTGAATTTTAAGTTTTTTCCTTCGTAAAAGAAATTAATATTAGCGTTTCTATTTGGAGCATCAAATCCAACTAAAATATTGTGAATGTTTTGAATAGTTCCTCTTTTAATGTAATGTTCATGACGACTACCGCTAGAACTTTCTACAAAGAATAAATGTTCAACTCCATTTTCATCTAAGACTAATTTTTTCTCAGACCAAGGAATGTAATCCACAAGTTTAAAGTTAATTTCATTAGCTGGTTTACTTTTGTTTGGTTGAAATTTAAAAGTGAAGTCTTTGCTATTTTTTCCCCAAGCTGATAATAATAATTTTTCATCATATGTTTTTTGAGAAGCATTATCATCAATAGTAGCATTAAGATAATTAACGTCTGACAAGAAAATGTTAGTAGATTCTCCTTCATCGATAATCATCATTCCTTCATAACCAATATATCTTGTAATTCCTGCACCAATAATTATGAAAAGAAAAGCAATATGAAACATAAAAACAGTCCATTTTTCTTTTCTTAATAATTTGTATCTGAAAATATTTCCAAAGAAATTAATGATAAAGAATACCATGATTAACTCAAACCACCAAGTGTTGTACACTAGTTTTTTTGCTGTTTGAGTTCCAAAGTCATTTTCTATAAATGTAGCAATTCCCATTGCGGCTGCAAAAACAAAAAATAACACAGCCATTAAACGAGTAGAGTATAATATATTTAAGATTTTCTTCATTGTAAATTGCGTAGATAAAACTGTGCAAAGTTACGGAAAGTTACAAGAAATAACTTGTGAGTAGAAGTGATTTTTAATCTTTAGAATAAGTTAAAATTAAGACAAATTAATTTCCTATTTGTTCGCCCATTTTAACAAAGGTTTCAATCTGATTTTTAGTGTTTTCTAAAATATCACTATCAATCTGAATTTTGTCTTTATCAACCAAGACTACAATTGTAGATCCGCCAAAAGCAAAATAGCCCATTTCATCACCTTTGTTAACAGGAGAATTTGCTGTGTAGGTTTCTAAAATACTACCTACCATGGTTGCTCCAACAGGCGCTAATAAGATATCACCTTTGTCTTCAGTTTTTAAAATACAATATTCACGTTTGTTTTCGCAAAATACAGTTGTAAAGTTGGATGCTAAGGCGTAGGGTGAGACAGATAGATAATCCCCTTTTATTTTTGTTGAAGAAGATGGAATTCCTTCATATGGAAAATGATATCTGTGATAATCATTCGGAGCTAATCGTAAAATTAACAAAGAAGCATTTTTATATTTTTCTGCTAATGTTTTATCACTTAAAAATTCATTTAATGTAAATTTTCTTCCTTTAACAAAGAAATTATGTACATCTTCGATATTTTCGAACGCTAATAATTTTCCATCACCAGGAGATATGAATCCGTTTTCTATTGGTCTAGCCTCAGGTTTTAATTCACGATAGAAAAAATCGTTGAAAGATGTAAACTCATCAATAGATTTTTTAGCTTCAGAAATATCAATGTTTAGATCAGCAACAAAACCTTCTATTTTTTTTGTAGAAGATTTTTTATTCATTTTTCTTCCGTACCATTCAGATAAAAATTTACGTTTTACCAAAGGAAGAAATAGCATTTTTCCAAACGGATTGTTGTATAAAAGTTTCAAAAAACCTTCTCCAGGAGGAGTTTCGATTTCTGTTTTGCCTGTTTTTCTATTGATGAATTTTATTTGCATGATTATTCTTCTACACTATCAATTAAAATTTCTAACATGTCAATTGCAGCTTGTGCAATTTTTGTTCCTGGTCCGAAAACTCCAACAGCACCAGCATCAAATAAAAACTGATAATCTTGAGCTGGAATTACACCACCAACAATTACCATAATATCTTCACGACCATAATTTTTTAATTCTCCAATTACTTGAGGAACTAATGTTTTATGTCCTGCTGCTAAAGATGAAATTCCTAAAATATGAACATCATTCTCAATAGCTTGTTTGGCTGCTTCTTTTGGTGTTTGGAAAAGCGGACCAACATCTACATCAAATCCTAAGTCAGCATAACCAGTGGCAACAACTTTTGCACCACGATCATGACCATCTTGACCTAGTTTAGCAATCATTATTCTTGGTCTTCTACCTTCAAGTTCAGCAAAGTTATCGGCTAATTCACTAGCTTTTTTGAATAACGAATCGTCTTTTATTTCTTTACTATACACGCCAGATATGGTTTTATGTACTGCTTTATGTCTACCAAAAATAGATTCTAAAGCATCTGAAATTTCACCTAATGTAGCTCTTTTTCTTGCAGCTTTAACTGCTAAACCTAGTAAATTTCCGTTACCAGTTTCTGCACATTTTGTTAAATCCGCTAGGCATTGATCAACTTCAGCTTGATTTCTTTTCGCTTTTAAATCGTCTAAACGATCAATTTGAGATTTACGAACAGCTTCGTTGTCTACCTCTAAAATATGTAAAGGATCTTCTTGTTCTAATTGATATTTGTTTACACCAACAATTACATCTTGACCACTATCAATTCGAGCTTGCTTAATTGCAGCCGCTTCTTCAATTCTCATCTTGGGAATACCTTTTTCGATAGCTTTTGTCATTCCTCCTAATTCATCAACCTCTTGAATTAATTTCCAAGCTTTGTTAGTGATTTCTTCTGTAAGTTGTTCTAAGTGATAACTTCCTGCCCAAGGGTCAACAGTTTTCGTTATGTGAGTTTCCTGTTGTAGATAAATTTGAGTGTTTCTTGCAATACGAGCAGAGAAATCTGTAGGTAATGCAATCGCTTCATCTAAAGCATTGGTGTGTAAGCTTTGTGTTCCACCAAAAGCAGCAGCCATTGCTTCAATTGCTGTTCTTGCTACATTGTTAAAAGGGTCTTGCTCTGTTAAACTCCATCCGCTTGTTTGACAGTGTGTTCTTAGTGCTAAAGATTTTGGATTCTTTGGGTTGAATTGTTTTACCAGTTTTGCCCATAACATTCTACCAGCGCGCATTTTTGCAATTTCAGTAAAATGATTCATTCCAATGGCCCAGAAAAAAGATAATCTTGGAGCAAAAGCGTCAATATCCATTCCGGCAGCTAAACCAGTCTTAATGTATTCCAATCCATCGGCTAATGTATATGCTAATTCAATTTCTGGAGTTGCTCCAGCTTCTTGCATATGGTATCCAGAAATAGAAATTGAATTGAACTTTGGCATATTATTACTAGTATATTCGAAAATATCAGCAATAATTTTCATTGAAGGAGTAGGAGGATAGATATAAGTATTTCTAACCATAAACTCCTTTAAAATATCATTTTGAATAGTTCCTGCTAATTGTTCTGGTTTTACGCCTTGTTCTTCAGCAGCAATAATATAAAAAGCAAGAATAGGTAATACGGCTCCGTTCATTGTCATAGAAACCGACATCTTATCTAAAGGTATTTGATCGAATAATACCTTCATGTCTTCCACAGAATCTATGGCAACACCAGCTTTTCCAACATCACCTTGAACTCTTTCGTGATCTGAGTCGTAACCTCTGTGCGTTGCTAAATCGAAAGCAACGGATAAACCTTTTTGTCCAGCAGCTAAGTTTCTTCTATAAAAAGCATTACTTTCTTCAGCAGTAGAAAAACCTGCATATTGACGAATAGTCCAAGGTCTTCTAACATACATTGTAGAATACGGTCCTCGTAAATTCGGAGCAATACCAGCTACAAACTTTTCATGTTCGAAACTCTTTTTTTCAGAAGTTGAACTGTTGTCTATTTTTATATTGGAAATATCTTTTCTACTCATAAGTTACATGTGAGTTTAGGTAAGCGTAATATAATTGAAAAGCTATAAAGGTTTTTATAGCTAGGTTTTTGTAATCTTCTTCTTTTAAATTTAATAAAGCAGATGCTGTTATTTGAGGTGAGTAACCTGAAGTTTCTCTAAAGGAGGTAATTAAATCAGTCAAATCTTTATTGTTTGCTTCAGTCATTGTTTTTTCAGAAAAAGAGTCAAAATAATTTATAACTAATATGTCGTTCCTTTTTTCTTGTTCCTTGAACCACTTTAAAGTAGTTGGACTCATTTTATTTATAGTTTCAGAGTCAAGCTCTGATAAACTTTTAAACCCTTGTCGAGTTCTATTTTCTTTTTCTTTTATCCAAATATAGTCTTTTAATATTCGGTCCGAATTTAAAAGTAGTTTGATAGATTTTTTAGTAACAAAAGTGCTGTCGATTGTTTTCTTTTGCTTTGAATCTTGAGTTATAAAATGAAAGTTATTATTTAAAGCAATTATATATTTTTTAAATGCATTGTGAGCATGATTTTTATCTATTCGGTATTTTTTACAAATAATATCTTCAAAATGATCAACCATGTTATCTATTAAACGATTTTTTCTGGAAGAGAATGAATCTCTTTTAGGATTGATTATTTGTGAGTGAGTTATTTGAGTAATAAATACGAAAAATAATATATGTAAGAATTTACTCATCTTCTAGTCGTTGTTGCTCTAATTTTTCTGCTAATCGTTTTTGAATGATTGGCTGGATTAAAGTTTTTTCTAAACGTTTTTTTACAAAAGGAAATAATTCTAAATCATTTTTCATTTGATCTTTATCGTTCTGAATTTTATTGGTCCCTAATAAAACTAGATTTCCGTTGTCAAAAAGTTCTTGTTCTTTTTGAGCAGATTCTTCAATTTTACGTTGAATAATACCTTCTTTTAGTTGCTTTAAAAATCCGCCACCTTGCTCAATTTGTTTGAAAATTTCTAAAGCGTTTTCTGCTAACTGTTGCGTGATTGATTCTATATAATAGCTTCCGTCTGCAAAATGTTGAGCATTTTCAAATCCGCTTTCTTCTTTTAAAACTAATAATTGGTTTCTAGAAATACGTTCTCCAAATTCATTTGACTTATGAAATATTTCATCATAAGAAACATTGGAAACAGTATTGGTTCCACCTAAAACAGCACTCATACTTTCAGAAGTAGTACGAAGCATGTTTACGTTGTAATCATATAATGTTTTATTACGAAGTGATGGCTGTGTGAAAATGTGAGCGTCTTCTTTATTTTCTATACCGTATTCTTTTAGTAAAGCGTTCCAAAGAATTCTAAAAGCTCTAAGTTTCGCGATTTCAAAAAAGTAATTGCTACCAACAGAAAAATTAAAATGAATTTTATCTGCAATATTACCTTCGAAATGATTTAAATATTCATTTGCGTGTGCTAAAGCATATGCTAACTGTTGCGTACAATTTGCTCCTGCATTTTGATATATAGAAGCGTTGACTGCAATACTGTTATTTTGCGTTGTAATTTTCTCTAATTGTTCGTGATCAGATTTTAAGTTAGTAAACCAATTTCCTGTTTTGGCTAGGTTTCCAATAATATCAATATTGAAATAGCAGTTAGAGCTATTTGTTGCTTTTGATAATTTTTCTACAAAATCTGCATCAAGGAAATTAAACTTAAAATAAAATCTAATGTTTGAATTGATATCAATGTTGACTAAAAGAACATCGATGTCAAATGTTTTGTCAACCACAAATTCAATAGCATTTGCACCTCTATTTAAAGCATCAACTGCTAGTTTGTTTGCAATATTTACATCGTCTACAAAAACCGTCTCACAAATAAAGAAATCGTTTTCGGGTAATTGCAAATGTTGATGGGTTTGATCTTCTTTTGAATAAAAAGGTTTAACGGTAATGCCTTCATTAGTGTGCCACAATAAAGTTTCATTATAATCAAGGCCTTTTAAGTCAACTTGAATTTTTTGTTTCCAAGCTTTCTCTGAAACCCCTTCAAATTCATCAAATAAAAAATTATTCATTACTTTTTAATGGTATCAAATTCGATTATGTAAATATCTTCGTTTTCCTTTTTCATTAAGTATTTTTCTCTAGCAAAGCGTTCAAGTTCTAATGAATCTTGAAGTTTTCTTATCGTTTCTTTATCCTCAGCAATTTTCTTTTTATGATATGAATTCCAAGTTTGGAGTTCTTTTATTTCTTTATTGAATTCTCGATGGTTTAAATACGAGTTTTCATCAAAAAAAAGCATCCATACTACAAAAACAGTAAGAATTACTAAATATACATTAGTAATTACTTTAAAGAAAGGTTTGTTTTTTAGTGAATTAAAATTCATGTATTATAATCTTTCGCTAATTACCGTTCTTACAATGTCTATGGCTACAGTGTTATAGCGATCATTTGGGATAATGATATCTGCATAATTTTTTGTCGGCTCAATAAACTCTTGATGCATTGGTTTCAAAGTGTCTTGGTAACGTGTTAGTACTTCGTTAATATCTCTTCCACGTTCTGTAATATCTCTTTTAACTCTTCGGATTAAACGTTCATCAGCATCTGCATGTACAAATATTTTGATGTCGCACAAATCTCTAAGTTCTTTATTGTTAAAAATAAGAATTCCTTCTACAATAACTACTTTCCTTGGGTGAGTTTTTATTGTGTCTTTAGTTCTATTGTGTGTAACAAAAGAATAAACAGGTTGTTCTATGATCTTATTTTTTTTTAATTCTTTTAAATGTTCAACCAATAAATCAAAGTCAATAGCTCTTGGATGATCGAAATTGATTTTAGAACGCTGATCATAGGTTAAATTATCTGTAGCGTTGTAATAAGAATCTTGAGATATAACACAAACTTCATCTGGTGGAAGTTCGTTTATAATTTGATTTACTACAGTAGTTTTTCCACTTCCAGTTCCTCCAGCAATTCCTATGATAAAAATATTTTTCATTGTAGTTTAATATGTGAGCAAATTTAGAAAAAATAGGGCATAAAAAAAGACATCTTTTTCGAAGATGTCTTTTTGTTTGAGCCGATAGAGGGACTCGAACCCACGACCTGCTGATTACAAATCAGCTGCTCTAGCCAGCTGAGCTATATCGGCTGTTGCCTTTAAAAGCGTGGCAAATATATAACGTTTTTAGAAACTGACAAACTTTTTTTTATTTTTTTATTTCGAAGCTGTTTTTGACAGTATTTTGAACGACATAACTGGCACGTTAACATGGTTAACTACATCTTCCGTTACACTATGATCAAAGATTTGAGAGAAGCTACTTCTACCGTGAGTAGTCATAATAATGATGTCAGCGTTGTTGTTTTTTGCGTAATTCACTATACCTGATTCAATTGTGTAATCTGATACGTATGCAACATCGTCAATATGATGCGAATTTGTTTTAGCTTTTTCGAAGAATTCTTTTACTAAATTTCGCATTTCTGCAGAGCTTATAAATGAAGTTCCAGGTGTATTTACGTAGATTATTTTCATATTTAAGCCGATTACATCACAAAATCTTTTTATTCTTTTATATGGATTTATTGAATCGTCTGTAAAATCACAAGCAAAAATTGCATTCTTAAATCCGTTTTCTATAGATTTATCTTTTACAACTAAAACAGGTACATCTGAATATCGAATTATTTTTTGAGCATTAGAACCAATTAAAAATTCTTTTAATCCTGTAGCACCAGTTGATCCCATCACTACGAGGTCAATTTTTTCTTCAGTATATAGCTTATTAAGTTCACTATATACTTTATAATGCTTTAGTATAGGAGTTACTTTTACACCTTTTAAATAGTCTTTATCTAAAAAATCGTCGAATCTTTTTTCTGCTAATTTTAAATATAGAACGGTTTCTTTAGTTGTATTTGTGTTGGTCATCATCGCACTTGAAAGTTCTAGCATATGAACAGCCACAATTTCATAATTATAGTTTTTTGCATAATGCGCTGCTGTTTTTAACGCATTCTCTGATTGGTCGGAAAAATCGACAGGGACTAATATTCTTTTCATAAATAAAGCGTTTGAAAATTGCACCTATAATTTACGAAAAAAACTTGACTTATAGTTTGTTAAGTGTGATGAGCTGTTTGTTTTTAATAGTTGATCGGTAATTAGTTAGAGATAAAAAGTATTATTCTTTTTTTGTAACATTATGAAAAAATACAAGTTATTCAGACAGTAATACAAGTGTAATTATTACAGTTTATGTATTTAATACTAAACAAAAAGTTCATTAAGAAATTAAAAAATAAAATAAATTGTAACGTTTTAAAAAAACGGCAGTTTACCTAATCAAACAACTAACTTAAAAACTTTAACAAGTTTGGAATCATTATCAGACAGTGCATTAATGCTAAAAGTAAAATCAGGAGAGAGCCATACATTGGGACTTCTTTATGAGCGTTATAAAAAACGTTTGTTCGGATTTTTCTTTCAAATGAGTAAAGACGCAAGTTTATGTGAAGATTTAGTACAAAACGTTTTTATACGAGTAATTAAATACAAGCATACATATACAGAAGAAAGTAATTTTTTGTCGTGGATATTTAAGATTGCAAGAAACGTGTATTATGATCATTTTAAAGGAAAAGATAAAAACAAAACATACGATATAGAAGAACAGTATGATTATGGATCAGCTGAAAATATTGAAACCACAATAGAGCAATCGGAGAGAATAATACTTTTAAAAAATGCTATTAATCAACTTCCTGAAGCTAAAAGAGAGTTAATAGTGTTAAGTAAAATGAAAGAATTAAAGTATAAAGAATTAGGAGAGATTATAGGTTGTTCTGAAGGAAATGCAAGAATTAAAGTTCATAGAGCTTTACACGATTTAAAAAAGATTTATCTAACATTAGACAAGAGGTAATATGGAATATTTAGAGTTTAAAGAAGCAATTGTCGATTATTTATCAGGAAATCTTTCTGAAGAAAAAAAGAAAGCATTTGAAAAAATATTAGCAACTCATTCGGAGTATAAAAGAGAATTTGAAGAAATGAGTTTTTTCTGGAATGTAAATGAAGAAGAAGTTCCAGAACCTAGTGTGGAAATGGACATGAAGTTTTATGCGATGATGAATTCTGAAATAGAAAAAGAACAAAAAGATTCATCATTAGTACAATTCATAAAACGTATAGAAGTATTACCATTTAGAAAAGTATTTTATGCTCTTGGTATTTTAACCATTGGTTTCTTTTTAGGAAAAGGAATGAATAACGAAACAGAGGTGAAAATTTCAGACGAAATAGAAGTCGCTAAAAAAGAAACCGAAGAAGTACGATCACAATTAGTATTAACTTTATTAGATCAACCTTCTGCTAATCAAAGGTTACAAGCGGTAAACGAAGTGAGTAAACTGAGTAAAGTAACCGAAACAATCATCAAGGCATTATTTACAACATTAAATAACGATGAAAATGTAAATGTTCGTTTATCAGCAATAGAATCGTTAAAAAATTATACAGACATGCCTATTGTAAGAGAAGGATTAGTTGCTTCGATAGTGCATCAAAAATCACCATTAGTACAAATAGAATTAGCCGACGTAATGGTTTTATTACAAGAAAAAGAAGCTGTAAAGCCGTTTAAAGAGCTAATAGATCAAGAAGATATCAATTCTAGTGCAAAACAGAAAATAGAAGAAAGTATATCTAATATATATTAAACATAATTTGATGTAAATGGCAAGTCCTAGGTCGCTTTTTACAGAGATAAACATAGTCATTCATCAAAACCAAAAAACATGAAAACAATTAAAATAAGTTTATTACTACTACTTTTCAGTAACTTATTCATTAACGCACAATTTGACAAAGAAGAAAAGAAATACAATCAAGTTGAAACTATTAAAGAAGAGTACCAATTTTTAAAACAATCACCAGATAATATTGTTGTAATCGATAATGTTTACGGCTCAATTGATGTAGAAGGTTATAACGGTAAAACCATAAAAATTGAAGTTGTAAAAAAAGTAGCGGCAGATACAAAACAAGATGTTGCAGAAGGTATGCAAGAAATAGGAGTGAAGTCTGCTAGAAAAGGAGATGCAGTTTACATTTACATGGATTCACCATATTCTAAATTTGATTTAGAAACAGGGAATTTTGAACATCATGAGTTTAATTTCGGAAGCAGAAGAAATTACAAGCACCGTAAGAAAAGAACCTATAAATATCGATTAGATTTTAAAGTGAAAGTTCCTAAGAATGTAAGTATCGACATAAAAGCAATCAACAAAGGAAATATTACAGTAGACAATGTTCAAGGAAAATTATTAATTGTTCATAATGTGAACGGAGCAATTGATATGAAAAATGTTGCAGGTCAGACCGATGTAAATGCATTAAATAAAGATATCAATATTACTTATGCTAAAAATCCGACAAAAGAAAGCTGGTTTAATTCGCTAAATGGAGATATTAATGTTTTGTTTAAAGATGGATTAGATGCAGAGATTAATTACAAAACTATGAATGGAAGCTTTTACACAAATTTTGATGTGGAAAGAACAACGCCTAGAGTTACTAAAACAAAAAAGAATTCAAAAAAAGGAGTGAAGTATAAACTTTATAAAAACAGAAATTTTAAAATAGGAAGTGGTAAAGTACCTTTTCATTTCGATCAATTGAATGGAGATGCCATTGTAAAAAAATAAAAGCAATATGAAAGCAATAAAAATAATAATCAGTGTTTTTTTCTTCGTTGTATCTCAGCTTACAGCTCAAGAAACAGTAAAAGTGCCTTTAACAGATGCTTCTAAACCAGGGTTTTTAAAAGTGAAAATTCTTAACGGTTCAATTAAAGTAAAAGGAACAAATACTAAAGAAGTACTTATAACAGCTTCTTTACGAAAAGAAGGAAGTTATAGAAACAAAAGAAAGATAGTTAAAAAGAAGTTAGAAGGTTTGAAACAGATATCTAATACAGGATTAGACTTTAGTGTGAAAGAATATAATAATGCTATTGATGTAGATTCTGATAGAAATGGAACAACAGATTTTGAGATAGAAGTGCCAAAAAACTTTTCTTTAAAATTATCGACATATAACAGTGGGGAAATTTATGTAGAAAATATAAATGGTGTTATGGATGTGAGTAATGCTAATGGTAAAATTACATTAAGAGATATTAGTGGAGCGGTAAGTGCCGATGCTTTAAATCAGGATATTACGGTTAACTTTATAAAAGTGAAACCAAACACACCAATGGCTTTTAGTAGCTTGAATGGAGATATAGATATTACTTTTCCTAAAAGTTTTAAAGCTGATGTGAGAATAAAGTCAGAAAGAGGAGATATTTTTACGGACTTTGATTTAAAGTCAAAACCAGTTAAAACGAAAGTGAATAGAGAAAATTCGGGTAAAGGATATAAAGTAAAAATAGAAAAATGGATTGAAGGAGCTATTAATGGTGGAGGACCAGAGATTCTATTTAAAAATTATAATGGAGATGTAATCATCAGGTCTAAGTAAGAAACAGTTTAATAAATTTGAAAAGATCACTTTTAAAAGTGATCTTTTTCTTTTAAGACGTAAACCTTATTTTTAATTAGCGTCGATTAATCTTCCAGAACCAGGACTACTAAACTGAATTTTCGGATTGCCCTTATAATAAACATCACTACTCCCAGGAATAGAAGCACTTAAGTTATCAGTTACATTTACTTCACAATCACCACTTCCAGCGTTTACAATACGGTAACTTTTAGAAGTTATATTATAACCTCTAAACTTTCCACTTCCTATAATTCTTAAATCAATGTTTCTTATTGAAACTTCTTCATTGAAAATAATATCACCAGATCCTATGATTGTGGCGCTACATTTACGAATTGGATTTATCCTGTTGATATTAATATTACCGCTTCCTACAGAGTGAAAGCTTAAATCATCCAAATTTGTAAAATCGTTTATTTCGATTTCGTCAGAACCATAAGCGTCGATTTTTTGAATCTTCGGCATAGTGATTTCAATATTAAGATTGTAATTTCTGTAGTTTCCTTTTTCTAATTTAATTATACAATTATTGTTTTTGGTTTTAATCTTTAAATGTTGCTCTATAATGTTACTGTCTCCAGTTACAATTAATTCATACTTGTCACCCTGGCTAATATGTATTGTAGCATTATTTGAAGTTATAATTCCAGTAAAAGGTTTCGGATTTACAGTTTTTGTTGTTTGAATTCCGTTTCCAACAATAACTTCTTGACTATTACAAAAAGTAAAACAAGAAGTAAAGAAAACTAGTGTTAGCATTTTAAATAATTTCATTTTAAATATATTTTTTGTGTTTGTACAAAGGACTAAAATGAAATATGCTACGTTACTTGTTTTCAGTAGTATTAACTCTCAAATATAAGTTTTGAGAGTTATATAAATAAAATGAGAAATAGTTTAAGCGAGTTCTGTTAGCTTTAAATTATTGGCTATAAATTTTTTAGGTGTAATTTGTGTTTCAGATTTAAAAATTCGATAAAAACTAGCCTCTGAGTTAAAACCACATTCTTTTGCAATTCCTAAGAGTGATAAATTATCAAGTTCTCCATTCAATAAGCGCTTTTTAACTTCTTCGACTCGAGCTTGATTAATTAATGATCTAAAGTTTTTTTGAAAATGAGCATTAATAGTACTAGATAATACAGTGTCATTAACATCTAATTTCTTAGCTAACAACTTTAAGGTTAGTTTAGGGTCTAAAAAAACTTTGTCAGTAATAATAGCGCTGTTTAATTTTTCAACAATAGAAATATCAATGTCACTCTCTCGTTTGTTATTTTTTTGAGGTAAAATAATTTCAGCATTTTTAAAACCAACTATAGCCACGTAATAAACCATAGTTGCGATTAATGAATGATGTAAAGCCCATCTCCAATTATAAGTGTGATCTAAAACTGAATTTAAAGAAGTATTTATAATATGAAGTGCAGAAAGCGAGCATAATAAAACGAATAAAATATTTAAAAATTTAATTTCTGAATTTTGTTTTGTACTCGTTTTAGAAAGACCATTGATAAAACTTTTAAGTTCTAATCCTCCAAAATATAAATAACAACAGCTCATAATCATTAGAATATATTCATCTAAATTTTTCGCTTGATCAAAAAATAAGGCTTCTGTTATTATTCTTTTTTCTGAATATATTCTGGTTTGCATTGCAGCGATATACATTATTATAGCATACGTTTGCGAAATAATAAACGGAGCGAAATGTAGCCAATCTTTCTTCCTAAACTTAAACTCGGTATTCTTAATAGATTTAAAATAGAAGTAGAATAGAGGAGGAATTGCTATTTCTACACTGTTAGGGAAATAACCAAAACCATGAACTTCCCATAGATTTAGTGATAATAGTAGCATTTTTGTGTTCAACCAAACAAAAGCTAAAATTCCCAATGCTAGAAATTTATTCGACTTTTTAATAGATGATTTTTTTAGTAGAATAATACTACAAATTATTCCTGTGGTAATTCCAATTAATACAGATAAATCAAAAAAAGATAATTGTATTTGCATATATAAATCTTAATATTAAAGATACTATTGTGTTAAATTTTCTTCCTCTAAAATAAGCAAGTTAATTAGAGTGTATTACTTATAAACAATAAAAATTATGGTTTGTTACAGTATAAAATCTAATAAAAACAACTTAACAAAAAGTTAATTCAAGCTTAGTATTCTCAAAATTTTAGTGAATTAATTTCGGACATCTTTTAATTAAAACAATTATAACCTTCTAAATTTAAATTCATTAAAAATGAAACAAACCTCCTTTTTATGTATCGTGATGTTCCTATGCTTCTTGAGTGTAGTTAATTCACAAAACAGTTTAAAAGTAATGACTTTTAATAAGTTGTATTCAACTAGTAGTAATTCTGCATTAAATGTAGTAAGAGCTTCTGGAGCAGATGTTATTGGTCTTCAAGAATCTTATGGAGCAGCTCGTAGTATTGCAAATTCACTAGGGTTTTATTACCATTCTGTTAGTAGTAGTGTCGCTGTTATTTCTCGTTATCCTATTACTTCAACAAATTCTTCTGGAGTTGAAATTACATTACCAGACGGATTAAAAATTTATGTGTTTAATGCACATCTAACGTCATATCCTTATGAACCTTATGAAATTCGTGATAGAAATATAAGATCAGAATCTGCTGCGATTAATTCAGCAAACAGAACTAGAGGTAATGAAATGACTAGTATTATAAACACAATACAAAGCTGGGTTCCAGCTGGAGCTCCTGTGTTTTTTACTGGAGATTTTAATGAACCGAGTCATCTAGATTGGACTACAAGAGCGGCTAATGCAAACGTTCATGCGTTAAAAGTAGCTTGGCCAGCTAGTAGAAAAGCAACTAATGTTGGATTGAAAGATTCTTGGCGAGAAGTGTATCCGAATGAAATATTAAATCCTGGAGATACTTGGACTCCAAGAAGATCTTCAAATGAAGTGTATGATAGAATTGATATTATCTATCATAGAGGAACAAATGTTGTTGCTAAAAATGCTGTTCGATACGGACCAACAAATGATGAAGCAGAGGTTAAATTAAGTAATTACACAAGTGATCATCGTGCTATGATGGTAACTTATGATATTCCTGAGGAAAATGGGGTAGGAGATAATGGTGGTGATTCAAGTTATGGAGATAATTTATTAAATCAGTACAGTGCAGAAGAAAGTAATTTAAGTAGTTGGACTCAAGTTTCTGGAAGTAGCATTAGAGTTCGTGGCGGACGTAACGGTTATCCAACTGCTAAACAAGGAAATTATATTTTTTGGTTTGGAAATTCTAGTTCAGGAGAAGTTTATCAAGATGTAAATGTACAATCGTATGCAAACGCTATTGATAACGGATTACAGTCTTTTTATTTTGAAGGATTTATTAGATCTTATCGTGGTAATGACAGAGCAAGAATTAAATTAGAATATAGAAGTTCTAATGATAATGTATTATCAAGTTTTGATAGTGGTTGGAAAAATAGAAGTTCTAGTTGGGAAGAGGTAACAAATGAAAGAATTGCTCCAGCAGGAACACGAAAAATTAGAGTTGTTTTATTAAGTGAAAGAAATAGAGGAACATCGAATGATGGTTATTTAGATGCTATCAGCTTAAGAACAAAAGAAAATAATATCTCTAGAAGAGCTAATGTTATGGAAAAAGAAGAAATTACAGAATTAGAAAATGTATTTAAAGTTTGGCCAAATCCAGCAGTGAATACTATAAATATTAATAACATAATCGCAGGAGAAGTTGCTATTATTGATGTTTTAGGAATAGTAAAGAAAAAAGTAATTGTAGAAAATTCTAATGCAGAGGTATCTGTCTCAGATTTATCAAAAGGATTGTACGTTGTTCAGTTTACAAGTAAAAACGGAACAGTAAAAACGAAGTCTTTAGTGATTAAGTAAATAAGATAAGATGTTAATTAAAAAGCTCAATGAGATCTTCATTGAGCTTTTTTGTAACGCTATTTTTCTAATTGCTCTTGTTTCTTAATTTTTCTCCAGTATAAGAAACCGAAGATTAAAATTAAATCGATACAAATAAAGTTACTAATCAACATGAAATTGAAATTGTCAATTACTTTGGTAGTAGATAATACCGTTACTTTAAAATGATTGTTGGCAGCATGAAAAAAAGCAGCAATAAATATTGAATGTTTGTTAAATCCGATGTATGCAATAATTATTGATGAAGCGATACATATAAGCGGATAAGTAACAAAAGCTTCTATGTAAGGATAATCTTGAAAATTGTAACCAAGTAATGCAGCAGGTAAATGCCAAATACCCCATACAAATCCAAGTATAAAAACACCTTTAAACTTCCCATAAGAATTAAAAAGTTTGTCTTGCAAATAACCTCTCCATCCAATTTCTTCACCCATTACTAATATAGTCATAGCTAAATAACCAAAAATTAGTAACGCTATATTTTTAGGAAAAGTTCCTAAAATAGACCAATCAGGACTAGTTCGAAATCCTAATGAAATTTGAATAAAGAAATCAATACTTACATAAAGTAAAGGAATGAAGATTGCTAAGAATATTCCTTTGGCAGATGGCTTGAAAAAGTTAAGCGATTTCCAATTTCCGCCTTCTCGTTTATTAATTATTATGGCTAACAAAGCAGGCATAATTGCAATTGATAATTCTGCTATAGCTCTAACGATAATGCCAGATGAACTATCTAATAAATTATACGTAGTAAAACCTACCGTCCATGAAATAATAAGAACTAAAAAAATGTAATTTAAAGACTTTTTGAGATCTGATTTCTGTTTTGTTTTTGATTGAATTGTAGTGTTCATAAAGTTGATACTCTTTTAAAATTTTGAGCAAATCAACTGATAAACAAGAATCAAATCGACTCATTGGAAGCAGTGATACCTTTTTCGATACTTTTTTTATACTGAAGAGGAGTTATTCCTTCTGAATTTTTAAATACTCTATTAAAAGTTGCTTTAGAATTAAAACCAGAATCGTATGCAATGGCAAGCAAGGTTAATTGATTAGAATCACCTTTACGAATTCTTTCTTTGAAATGTTCAATTCGATATGAATTTATATAATCGTAAAAACTAGTTTTTAGATGCTGATTAATAAAATTAGAAAGTTTTTTATCTGAAATTTCAAGAGTAGATGCTGTTTCACGCAGTGTTAAATTCTGTTGTTTAAATATATGATTCTCTTCAAATAATTGCTTTATTTTTTTCTTTAAATCTATAAACTCATCAGATTGAATTAGAGTAGGAGAAGAGTTGTTTACTTTAGTTTCTGTTTTCTCTATTTCTTGAGTTGTTATAAAAACTTGAGATTGATTTAATCCATAATATCCCATATACCAAATTAATCCTGTCAAGTACAAAAGATTAATAAAAAGTACCAGTTGAAGAGAAGGATAAGCGAATAATATTCCACCGCAAATCAAATCAATTATTAATAAAACGACCAATCCATTCACCCATATAGAAAACCATTTTAAATCGATGTTTTTTGTAAAAGAGTAATCTTTTTTAAGTGTAGTTCTGTATTTTTTTAAAGTTTTATAGCAATTGTACAAACAGTAAATAAAGTATATAGAACCTAAAAAAGGAATTATATAGATTAAAGTAGCATAATTAAATCCTTGTTCATTTGTTGGATCTTTAAGAATATAACTAGGTAATGTAAACGTTAGCAATCCAATAAAGAAAGGAATTAAATCTTTAATCACTTTTTGGATAGTGATTTTACTATAAATGGCTTGTACATAATTTAAGAGTAATGGACCTAAAGCCATATATATAATAGCCCCTAGAGGAAGTATTATAGCACTAATGTGATCACTTTTAATATATGAAGAAGCATAAGTTAAAAACAAAATAAGTAAGCATACTAATATGAATACTAATATCTGATTTGAAAATTGCTTTTTAAACCTATTTATAACAAGAAGAATCAATAAAAGATTTAGTGTAATTCCAGAATAAATTATAAATAGGAAGAAGTCTTGCAATTTGTTTGTTTTTAAATGAAATTAAAGCAAATATAGTTTTTCAAAGAAGTTGTTAAAATATAAAAACAAAAAAAGATCACTAAGTAAAATTAGTGATCTTTAAACAAACAACTAAATTCTAAAACCTATAAAAGTTGAAGAAATTGTTAAGCCCGAAGGCTAATATTGTTAGAAGCAGTATTTGTTTTCTGCTTTTAATTTTTCTGCAATAGTATTGCGTAACTCAACTACGTTAGGGTAGTTTGTATATTTAGTGAAACGCTTAAGTCCCATTAACATCATACGTTGCTCATCACCTTCAGCGAAAGAAACGATTCCTTCTCTAGCACTTTGAGTAATAATTTCTACAGCGTTATATAAATATAATTTAGCCATAGCGATTTGCTCTTTTTGTGCATCTTCACCAAAACGCTTAACGTTTTTCTCAGTTCTTAAGATACCAGATTCTGCCATGTAGATTTCGATTAAGATGTTAGAAGCAGCAGTTAATAACTGTTGGTGCTTTTCTAAATCTGGACCGAACTTTTGTAATGCAGCACCAGCTACCATTAAGAATACTTTCTTTAATCTTCCGATTAAATCTTTTTCTTCAGAGAATAACTCAGAAAAATCTGGAACATCGAAAGAAGGAATACCCATTAATTCATTACCAACAGCAGTTGCTGGTCCTAATAAATCTACGTGACCTTTCATTGCCTTCTTAACTAACATTCCAACAGAAAGTAATCTGTTAATTTCGTTAGTACCTTCATAGATACGAGCAATACGAGCATCTCTCCATGCAGATTCCATTGGAGTTTCTTCAGAGAATCCCATACCCCCAAAGATTTGAATTCCTTCGTCAGCACAGTTTTGGATATCTTCAGAAACTGCAACTTTTAAGATAGAACATTCGATAGCATATTCTTCAACACCTTTTAATTCAGCTTCTTGATGCGTGTTTCCTTCAGATTCACGGATAGTGATTCTATCTTCAATGTTTTTAGCAGCTCTATAAGAAGCAGACTCACCAACGTAAGCGCTAGTTGCCATTTCAGCTAACTTAGATTTGATAGCGCCAAACTCACCAATTGGAGTTTTAAATTGCTTACGCTCGTTAGCATATTTTACAGCTTCAGTAATAACTCTTCTTTGAGAATCTAAACAAGCAGCAGCTAATTTAATACGACCAACGTTTAATGCGTTCATCGCGATCTTAAATCCACCACCACGCTCAGATAACATATTTTCAACTGGAACTAATGTGTCGTTAAAGAATACCTGACGTGTAGAAGAAGCTCTAATACCTAATTTGTGCTCTTCTTCACCTAAAGTTACTCCGTTAGGATTGTCTTTATCATATTCTAAGATAAATCCAGTAATATTTTTATCATCTTCGATACGAGCAAAAACGATGAAAACCTCAGCAAAACCTGCGTTAGAAATCCACATTTTTTGTCCGTTAATCTTATAATGTTTTCCGTCTTCAGTTAACTCAGCAGTAGTCTTACCAGAGTTAGCATCAGAACCTGCACCTGGCTCAGTTAAACAGTAAGCACCAAAACGCTCACCCATAGCTAAAGCAGGAACAAATTTTTGCTTTTGCTCTTCTGTTCCGTATAAAGTAATTGGCATAGTACCAATACCAGTGTGAGCACCAAAAGCAGTACTAAAAGATCCAGTTCCACTAGAAATGTAATCACATGTTAACATAGTAGAAACAAATCCCATTCCTAATCCTCCATAAGCTTCAGGAACAGCAACACCTAAGAAACCTAATTCACCTGCTTTACGCATAGTTTCTTCAGTTAATGCATAATCTTTAGCCTCGAAACGAGTCTTATGAGGAATAATTTCACGGTCGTTAAATTCGATAACCGCATCTCTCATCATTGTTTGCTCCTCAGTAAAATCTTCAGGAGTAAATATATCTTCACATTGAGTTTCTTTTACTAAGAACTGTCCTCCTCGTAAAATGTCTTTATTTAATGTTTCAGCCATCTTTTTGTATTATAATTTTTTGTTACGTTAGTTTAAGAATTCAAAAATACCAGCAGCACCCTGTCCAGTACCTACACACATAGTTACCATTCCGTACTTATTCTTCATTTCACGCTTACGCATTTCGTCGAATAATTGAACAGATAACTTCGCTCCTGTACACCCTAATGGATGACCTAAAGCAATAGCTCCACCATTTACGTTGATTATATCTGGATTTAAGCCTAATTCTCTAATTACAGCTAATGATTGAGAAGCAAAAGCTTCGTTTAACTCAATTAAGTCAATATCGTTTTGTTGTAATCCAGCTTGCTTTAATGCTTTTGGAATAGCAGCAACAGGTCCGATTCCCATAATTCTTGGAGGAACACCAGCAGCAGCATAACTTACCATACGAGCAATTGGTTCAAGGTTTAATTCTTTCACCATATCTTCACTCATTACCATTACGAAAGCAGCTCCATCACTTGTTTGAGAAGAGTTACCAGCAGTAACAGATCCGTTAGCAGCAAATACTGGACGTAATCTTTGTAAACCTTCGATAGTAGATCCTTTACGAGGACCTTCATCTTTAGTTACAGTAAATTTACGTGTCGCTTTTTTTCCTTTACCATCGATATATGTTTCTTCTACTTCGATAGGAACGATTTGATCTTGAAAACGATCTTCAGATTGTGCTTTTAATGCTTTTAAGTGAGAATTTAAAGCAAACTCATCTTGATCTTCACGAGAAATTTTATACTCTTGAGCAACAGCTTCAGCAGTATTTCCCATTCCCCAGTAATAATCTTCGTGACCAGCGTTTACGATATTATAATTTAATTCAGGTTTGAAACCAGTCATTGGTACAGAAGTCATACTTTCAGCACCACCAGCAATAATACACTCAGCCATTCCTGATTGAATTTTTGCTACAGCCATACCAATAGTTTCTAATCCTGAAGAACAAAAACGGTTTACAGTAACACCAGGTACATCAACAGAATTTAATCCTATTAATGAAATGATACGAGCCATGTTTAATCCTTGAGATCCTTCTGGCATAGCATTTCCCACAATTACATCATCAATACGCTTAACGTCAAACTCAGGAAGGTTTTTCATTAGGTGTTGAATTGTCTCAGCAGCTAATTCATCTGCTCTTTTAAATCTAAAACCACCTCTTTTTGACTTTCCTACGGCAGTTCTATATCCTTTTACTATATATGCTGTTTTCATTGTTTAGTTTCTTAATGGTTTACCAGTTTTTAACATGTGCTGAATACGCTCTAATGTTTTACGTTCTGTAGTTAGACTTAAGAACGCTTCACGCTCGACGTCTAATAAATACTGTTCAGAAACTTTTGTTGGTTCTGATAAATCTCCACCAGCCATTACATAAGCTAGTTTGTTTGCAATCTTTTGATCGTGTTCTGAAATGAATCTACTTGCTTGCATAGAATCAGTAGCTACCATAAATGCACCTAATGCTTGTTTACCAAGAACTAGTACATCGTTACGGTTTACTGGTTGAGTATATCCTGCGTCAGCTAATAATAATGCATGCTTCTTAGCTTCAGCGATTTGACGATCTCTGTTTACAACCACAACATCTTTTCCTTGTTGTAATAAACCTAAATCAAATGCTTCGTAAGCAGAAGTAGATACTTTAGCCATACCGATAGTTAAGAAATACTCTTGAAGAACATTTAATTGAACATCTCCTTTACGGAAAGTATCAGAAGCTCTTAAAGTCATTTCTTTAGAACCACCTCCACCAGGGATAACTCCAACACCGAATTCTACTAATCCCATGTATGTTTCAGCAGCAGCAACAACTTTGTCAGCATGTAATGATAATTCACATCCTCCACCTAAAGCCATTCCGTGAGGAGCAGCGATAACAGGAATAGATGAATAACGCATACGCATCATCGTATCTTGGAAATACTTAATAGCCATGTTTAATTCATCGTACTCTTGCTCAACAGCCATCATAAAGATCATTCCGATGTTTGCTCCTACAGAGAAGTTTGCTCCTTGGTTACCAACAACCAATCCTTCGAAGTCTTTTTCAGCTAAGTCAACAGCTTTGTTTAATCCAGCTAAAACATCTCCACCAATTGTGTTCATTTTAGATTGGAATTCACAGTTTAAGATACCGTCTCCTAAATCTTCAATTACAACACCAGAGTTTTTGAATACTTCTTTAGATTTTCTAATGTTATCTAAGATGATAAATGCATCTTGACCAGGCTTTTTAACCTGAGCTTTTTCATTTACATCATAATAATATGTAGCTCCATCTTTTACAGTATAGAAAGCAGTTTCTCCTTTTGCTACCATTTCAGTAACCCAAGCAGCAGGCTCTTTTCCTTCAGCTTTCATTAATTCGATACCTTTCTCAACTCCAACAGCATCCCAAATTTCGAATGGTCCATTTTCCCAACCGAAACCAGCTTTCATGGCATCATCAATTCTATATAATTCGTCAGAAATTTCTGGAATTCTATTTTGAACATAAGCAAACATTGCAGCAAAGTTCTTACGGTAGAATTCTCCAGCTTTATCTTTACCACCAACTAATACTTTAAAACGATCAATTGGCTTATCTATAGTTTTAGTTAATTCAAGAGTAGCAAACTTAGCACGCTTTTTAGAACGATATTCCATCGTATCTAAATCTAACGTTAAGATTTCTTTCTTTCCTTCAGCATTTACAGACTTCTTGTAGAAACCTTGTTTTGTTTTACTACCTAACCATTTATTTTCCATCATTGTGTTGATGAAATCTGGTAATTTAAATAAGTCGTGAGCTTCGTCGTCTGGACAATTATCATAAATTCCATTAGCAACGTGTACTAATGTATCTAAACCTACAACATCTACAGTACGGAAAGTAGCTGATTTTGGACGACCGATTACTGGTCCTGTTAATTTATCAACTTCTTCTACTGTTAAACCTAATTCTTTTACTTGGTGGAATAACGATTGGATTCCGAAAATTCCAATACGGTTTCCAATAAAAGCAGGAGTATCTTTAGCTAATACAGAAGTTTTTCCTAAGAACTTATCTCCATATTCCATTAAGAAGTCAGTAACTTCTTGCTTACAATCTGGTCCAGGAACAACTTCGAATAATTTTAAGTAACGAGGTGGGTTAAAGAAGTGAGTTACCGCAAAGTGTTTTCTGAAATCTTCGCTTCTTCCTTCATTCATGAATTTGATAGGAATACCAGAAGTATTTGAAGAAATAATAGTACCAGGAGTACGATATTTTTCTACTTTTTCGAATACACTTTGTTTAATGTCTAAACGTTCAACAACAACTTCCATTACCCAATCAACATCTTTGATTAAATGTAAATCGTCATCAATATTACCTGTAGTAATTCTATCAGCAAACTTTTTGTTGTAGATAGGGGACGGTTTAGATTTTAGTGAAGCCGTTAAAGCATCGTTTACTAAACGATTACGAACAACTTTATCTTCTAGAGTTAATCCTTTTGCTTTCTCTTTGTCTGTTAATTCTCTTGGTACAATGTCCAAAAGTAATACATCAACACCGATGTTAGCAAAGTGACAAGCGATACCAGATCCCATGATACCTGATCCAATAATCGCTACCTTTTTAATTCTTCTTTTGCTCATTACTTATATAGGTTTGAATTTTTATACAGCCTGAGAAGATATATCACCGTATATCTTTTTTTCAGCTATAAGCTTGTTTATAATTTCTGTTACTTTAAAAAAACTTTGAATTTCTTTATCTGTTAAGCGCTCTCTTACTTTGTTGTTGAACTGATAAACATGACCTTTAGATATTTCACGTTTTTCTTTACCGAACTCAGTTAACTTTATAATTACGCTTCTACCATCTTCTGGGTTTTTTGTTCTTGTAATTAAACCTTTGTCTTCCATTGATTTTAAAATTCTAGAAAGACTAGTAGGTTCCATTCCCATCATTGGTCCAAGAGAAGTAGAAGGAGTTCCTTCTTCGTAATCAATATTTAATAATACAAAAGCCATGGCCATCGTACTATCATGTTTAGAGGCTTGTTCATTATACATCTTAGCTACAGCTTGCCATGTAGCACGTAATTGATGATCTATTGATTTACTTTTATCCATATAACAGTTTCAAAGATATAAAAATTTATTATGCATGCATAGTAAATTGAGAAAAAATTATGCATGCATAATAAATTTTAACGATTAATTAATATCAGAAATTGAGATTATGGGATTATAACTTCAATATTTTTAAGAGATTATCAGTTTTTTGGGAAAGTGACGGAATTGACCAGTAACGGGTTCTACAAGTAAGTTTGCTTAAATCGAATTCAATTTTAATGTTTGTGTTGATGAAGTTTTCACAGAGAAATTATAATTTTCAATAGAGATGAAAATAAAATATTTCAAGTTTTATCTTCTTTTTACAGCAGTTGATATTTATTACTGAATAATTATATTAACTTTAAAATAAGTAATGAAAAAATAAAATAATGTAACATATTGTTTTATTCTCATACTAATACTCTTAAAAGTGTGTAAGTTTGTGATGTATACTAGATCAAGCTATAATCAAATAACCAAAAATCAATGAGTAATTTATTAGAAATAAATAATGTGGTAAAGCGCTATGGAGATTATACTGCATTAAATAATGTTTCAATGCATATTCCCAAAGGAAGTGTATTCGGACTTTTAGGTCCTAATGGTGCAGGAAAAACTTCACTTATTAGAATTATTAATCAGATTACAATGCCAGATAGTGGTGAAGTAATTTTAGATGGTGAAAAACTTGCTCCGCATCATATCGAACAAATTGGTTATCTGCCAGAAGAAAGAGGATTATATAAATCGATGAAAGTGGGAGATCAAGCTTTGTATTTAGCTCAATTAAAAGGAATGAGTAAAACTGAAGCAAAAAAGAGATTAAAATATTGGTTCGAAAAGTTTGATATCACTGCTTGGTGGAATAAGAAAATAGAAGAGTTATCGAAAGGTATGGCTCAAAAAGTACAGTTTATCGTTACTGTTTTGCATCAACCAAAGCTTTTAATTTTTGATGAACCTTTTTCAGGATTTGATCCAATTAACGCACAATTAATTGCTAAAGAGATTTTACAATTAAGAGACGAAGGCGCAACAATTATATTTTCTACACACAGAATGGAAAGTGTAGAAGAAATGTGTGATTACATTGCTTTAATTAATAAATCAAATAAAATTCTTGATGGAAAATTAAGCGATATTAAACGTGAATACAGAACTAATGTTTTTGAAGTTGGATTGAAAACAGACAATCCGAATGAAATTCAACAACAATTAAGTCAGAATTTTGAAGTTTCACCAGCAGATTTTAAATCATTAAATGATGGGGTGAAATTAAACGTGAAACTTAAAAACGATAATACTGCTAACGATTTATTGTCATTTTTAACTTCTAAAGGAGAAGTAAATCATTTTGTTGAATTGGTACCAAGTGCTAACGATATTTTTATTCAAACAATAAACAAAACGAACTAAGATGAAGAAATTAAAACTAATAATTAAGCGCGAGTTTATTGCCAAGGTAAAAAACAGATCATTTATTATTATGACATTCTTAAGTCCATTTTTAATGGTAGGAATGGGAGCATTGGTGTTCTTTTTAACAAAGAAAAATGATGAGAAAGTAAAAAAGATTGTTTTTGTTGATGAATCGGGTGTTTTTTCTGATGGTGTATTCAAAGATTCTAAAACAGTTCAATTTGAAGATTATACAAAACTAGGTATAGAAGAAACCAAAAAGAAAGTAGAGAAAGGAAATTATTACGGAGCTATATATATACCTAAAAAGGATAGTTTAGAAACAATAGCTAAGTCAATTGAATTCTATTCTAAAGATTCACCAAGTTTAACCGTAATGGGAAATATAGAAGGCAAGGTAGAATCTAAGCTCAAGAATTTAAAACTCACCAGTTTCGGAATAGATTTAGATAAAATTAAAAAATCTAGAATTTCAGCAGATATTAAAATGTTTAATTTCTCTGGAGAAAAGTCATCAAAAGCAAAAAACGTGGCAAGTATCATCGCTGGAGGTGCAGCGGGATATTTACTATTTATGTTTGTGTTGATTTACGGAACTTCTGTAATGCGTAGTGTTATTGAAGAAAAAACAAGTAGAATTATCGAAGTAATCGTTTCTTCTGTAAAGCCATTTCAATTGATGCTAGGTAAAATTATTGGTAACGCTTCAGCGGGACTATTACAGTTTTTTATCTGGGGAATTATCATTTTTGTTTTGAGTTTATTATTACCTATGATTTTAGGAATAAATATTTCTGATATGCAATCGGCTCAAGTTTCTGCAGAACAAATGGAAGCTATTAAACAAGCTGCGGATATGAGTAAATTTGAAAAAATAATTCAAGGAGTTTTAGATTTACCATTACTTAAAATGTTTGTGTTGTTTATTTTCTATTTCTTCGGAGGATACATGTTATACAGTTCTTTATTTGCAGCTATTGGAGCAGCAGTAGATAGTGAAACAGATTCACAACAGTTTATGACTCCAATAATGTTACCTTTAATATTAGGTGTATATGTTGGTTTCTTTACTGTAATTAACGATCCACACGGACCAATATCTGTAATTTTCTCATACATTCCATTTACTTCACCAATCGTAATGTTAATGCGTATTCCGTTTGGAGTAGCTTGGTGGGAAATTTTAGTATCATTATTAATATTAATTCTTACATTTATGAGTGCAGTTTGGATTGCTGCTAAAATCTATAGAGTAGGAATTCTAATGTATGGTAAAAAAGCAAACTATAAGGATTTATGGAAATGGATTCGTTATAGTTCTTAAACAATCTAAATGAAAGAACTTAATAAGATATTAAATTATACATTTCATTATAACGATCATATAAGCATCAGCGTAAAATCACTGCTCATTCTTGGGACAGTGATTTTTCTTGCTTCATTCCTTTTAAAAATCTTTAAGCGATATGTAAAAGGAAAGTTACAGGCTCAGGACAAGAATAAGTTTGATACTGTCTTCTCTTTCGGAAAATGGTTGTTATATATTATAATCTTTTTAATAACGTTACAAAGTTCAGGAGTACAAATAACTGCTGTTTTTGCTGCTTCTACTGCGTTATTAATTGGTGTTGGTTTGGCACTCCAAACTTTTTTTCAAGATATAATCTCTGGGATTTTTATTATTATGGATCAAAGTGTTCATGTTGGTGACTATATTGAAATTGATGGAAAAGTAGGTAGAGTAATAGATATCAAACTAAGAACCACTAGAGCAGTTACCATAGAAAACAAAGTTTTAGTAATTCCTAACCATTTGTATTTAAAAAATAGCTTATACAATTGGACACAAAACGGAAGTAAAACTAAAAGTTCAGTAAATGTTGGTGTAGCTTACGGAACAGATGTTCAGTTAGTAAAAAAGCTATTGTTACAAACAGCTAATGAACATCAAAATATTCTTAAAAGTCCAGAACCAGTAGTTTTATTTAAAGATTTTGGAGATAGTTCACTCGATTTTGAAATCATTTTTACTATTCATAATAGTTTTCAATTAGCTATTATTCAAAGTGATTTAAGATTCAGAATTGAAGAATTGTTTAGAGAACACAATATAAATATCCCATTCCCACAAAGAGATGTTCATTTATATACCAAGCCAGAATAATTAACCTTATAAATTTAATAAGATGAAATTTCAATGTTACTTTTTAATCTTTTCAATATTAATTACAAGTTGTAATCAAGTAAAAAAAGAAACAAAAGAAAAAGAAATAATTGAAATTAAAAGTTCATTTGAAACGGAAAAGGTAACATGGTTTAAAAATAAAGGAACAGCCACAATAAAAGGAATAGCAAAATTTAAACCCAAAGAAGGAGCCATTCGTTTCGGAGAAGAGTTCAGTGTAGAGTTAATGCCTTATACACGATATTCTGAAGAACGATTATCTCATATTTACAAGGATAAAAAAGCCGATTTTGTATTTGCGGGAGATGGAATTCCAAAGTTTACTCCAGATCCTAAGGGATATCACGATACAAAAAAAATGACATGTAATGCAGACGGAACTTTTGAATATACAAACTTACCTCCGGGTAAATACTATATAGTTGCTTTTATGATTTTTGATGGAGGAGGAGGTATTATGAGACATTTTGAGCTTAAAGAAGGAGAAAATAAAATATTAGAAATGACAAATTTCTAAAAAGTTATAATTATCAAAAATTAATGAAAATAAGAAAAGTATTAAGTGCATTATTATTAGTTTGTTTTGGGTTATTTTTTTTGTTCAACGCAATTGATTTTCAATTATCTATTGAGTTTTTTTTATTCTTAGTTATTGCTCTAATAGTAGTTAAACTATATGAATTACTCATGATTTATTTTGGAAATAAGAATAGAATATCATTAGGTAAAATTGAATTATTTAGATCAAAATTTTGGGATTTTCTAATTTTTATCGTTGCAATTATTCTATTATACTTATTTATAAAATATGACTATTTACTAGAGTTTAAACCTAATGATTTTAGTGATTTCTTTTCTGATTCCACAACCAATCATTATGCTTACTTTATAATTTCTTTAACCCAGCTTATTAGTTTTGGGATACATGATAATCGCATTTTCTATTATACAAAGCAAGGTTTAGTTACTAAAGGAAATTACTTTGAAGACTACTTGTGGGAAGATTTTATAGAGTTTTCTTTAATTGAGGAACAGTCTTTGATTAGGTTTAAAAAGAAAAACGATAAATTTCTTTTTGTTAAGTACGAAGAACCGTATTTTCAAGAAAATAAAACAGAAATTTTAAGCATACTGAATAAAAACATACTATATGTCTAAAATATTAATTATAGAAGACGAAGCTGCAATTCGTCGAGTACTAAAAAAAATTATATCAGAAGAAAGTGATAGTTATCAAGTTGAAGAGGCTGAAGATGGTTTAGCAGGAATTGAACTGATAAAAAATAACGATTACGATCTTGTACTTTGTGATATTAAAATGCCAAAAATGGATGGTGTTGAGGTATTAGAAAAAGCTAAAAAAATTAAACCAGAAATACCAATGGTAATGATTTCTGGTCATGGTGACTTAGATACCGCAGTAAATACAATGCGTTTAGGAGCTTTTGATTATATTTCTAAACCGCCAGATTTAAATCGTTTATTAAATACAGTTCGTAATGCACTAGATAGAAAAGAACTTGTTGTAGAAAACAAACGTTTAAAAAAGAAGGTAAGCAAGAATTATGAGATGATAGGCGATAGTGATGCTATTACTCATATTAAAGATATTATTGAAAAAGTAGCAGCTACAGATGCTAGAGTTTTAATTACTGGTCCGAATGGAACTGGAAAAGAATTGGTAGCACATTGGTTACATGAAAAGTCGGATAGATCTAAAGCACCAATGATTGAAGTTAACTGTGCGGCTATTCCGTCTGAATTGATAGAAAGTGAATTGTTTGGTCATGTAAAAGGAAGTTTTACTGGAGCAAATAAAGATAGAGCAGGTAAGTTTGAAGCAGCAAATGGCGGAACTATTTTCTTAGATGAAATTGGAGATATGAGTTTATCTGCACAAGCAAAAGTGTTAAGAGCTTTACAAGAAAATAGAATTTCTAGAGTTGGTTCAGATAAAGATATTAAAGTTAATGTTCGAGTTTTAGCGGCAACTAACAAAGATTTAAAAAAGGAAATAGAAGAAGGCCGTTTCCGTGAAGATTTATACCATAGACTAGCTGTTATTTTAATTAAAGTTCCTGCATTAAACGATAGGAGAGAAGATATACCTGCATTAGTTAATTTCTTTGCAGATAAGATTGCTAAAGAACAAGGAAATCCTAAAAAGGAATTTTCAGATGAAGCAATCAAGCTTTTACAAGAATACGATTGGACAGGTAATATTCGTGAGTTACGCAATGTAGTTGAGCGTTTAATTATTTTAGGAGAAAAAACAGTATCGGCAAATGATATTAATTTATTTGCGAGTAAATAATTTATGAGATGCTGAAGAATTTCTGAAATTATTAGGATAATATAAAAACTTCAGTAAACACAATAAAATAAAAAAGAAGAGCTTAGCTCTTCTTTTTTATTTTACTCTAATCTGTTAGAGAAGTTATCGTACTATTTTTCTTACTAGATTAAATACACCTATTCTAGTTATCGTTTTTATAGCTGTAGTGATCCAATTATTTATGGATATATCTTCTTTAAATTCATGCTTAATTAATTTTATTTCTTCAAAAGCTATTTTTCGTTGTAATTTTAATTTTTTTAGTTCTTTCGCTATTTCTTTTTGATTTCTATAAGATTTCTTCATCGTCAAAATATTTTTTAGATAAACTTTCTATTACTTTATTCTCGATATAATTTTTCCCTAGATATCCTACAAAAGCAAAAAGAATAAAAATAAGAGCTACAATTATATATCCTAAAACCTCACTATCAAGATAGTTTCCAATAGCAGATGAAGCAAAAACCGCTAAAAAAATAAAAGCAATGAGTAAGAAAATACCTACAATGGCAAATCTGAAAATTAAGCTAATAGATGATGTCAATATTTGAAAAATCTTTAACTCATAATATTTTTTAGAATGATTTAAAAACTCTTCAGTCTTATGAACTGCTTTTTCTGATGTAGTATCTATAGATTTTAAAATAGACATTACTTTGTTTGTAGTTTTTTGTTCTTAGCTTTTAATACTTTTAATTTCTCTTCTAAGTTGGTTATAATATCATCGGTTTTGTAACTAGCATCTTTTATAATCTCTTCGATTTTATCTTCTAAGCTGCTTTTTTTCGAATGAATTGAATCAGAAATATTATTAGATAAACTTTCAGCTTTATTACTTAGTTCTTCGCTTATAGAATTAGCTTCATCTATAATAGTTTCTTTAGTAGCTATAGCGCTATCGGCTATTTTTTTTCTTGTTTTACTTCCTTTATCAGGAGCAAATAAAATACCTAAGCCGGCACCAGCTGCAACACCTAAAAGTACTCCTAAAATATTATTGTTGTTACTCATATTGATTGTTTTTTAATGTTAATAAATGCAGTTACAAAATTATAACCGGAATAGCTTTCTTATTAACTCAATAGCTATTAACATTAACTCAATCACTATTTTTAAATGAGTCAATCAAAAAATCATAAGGGGTAAGCAACTTTAATTTCTGAGGTTACTTTTGAGTAGTAATTAATCAATTTATATATGAATTCCAATCCTTTATCAAAGACAATAAAAATAACAAGTGTTATAGTATTAATATTATTACTAGTGTTGTTTATAATTTTTTCTTTTAGAATTTTGCTTTTGATTTTAGGAGGTGTACTAATAGCACTAATATTTAACGGTATTAGTAATAGAATAAAAGAACTGATACCAAAACTTAAAAAATCAATTATTACATCAATAGTAATTACCATAAGTTTCATTTCAATTAGTTTTTTACTGTATTTACTTTACCCTAGAGTAGCAGAACAGATTTTAGATTTAAAAATAGAATTGCCAGAAGCGATAAATCAAGTAAAAGAAAAAGTAAAATCTAATGAAGCTTTAAGTTTTATTGCTGATACAATTAATCAAACTACCAAGAATAAAGATTTTACAAAAAACATAAAGTTTTTCTTTAACTCTATTTTTGGATTCTTTGGTGATTTTTACATCATAATTATTTTAGGACTGTTTTTTTCTATGGAACCTTCAGTATATGTTAAAGGAATGACAGTATTGTTTCCCGTAGAAAAAAGAAGTACAGTATCTAAACATATAAGTAAGATTGGTACTATTTTACAAAGATGGTTGGTAGGTAAAATTTTGTCAATGTTAATAGTAGGTGTTTTTACAGGAATTGGTTTGTATTTATTAAAAATACCATTGGCTTTATCGTTAGCAATAATAGCAACTTTATCAGCTTTTATTCCCAATATCGGACCAATAATAGCATTAATACCAGCATTGTTAATAGCATTTGTAAAAGGTGAAGAATATGTATTATACGTTTTTGTATTATATACAGGAATACAAATTTTAGAGAGTAATATAATTACACCACTAATACAAAGAGAAGCTATATCTTTTCCAATGGCTTTAATTTTAATTGCTCAAATCGTTTTAGGAATATTTACAGGATATTTAGGTTTAATATTAGCTACACCAGTTATGGCAATACTATTGTTCCTGATAAAAGAGATTTATATAAAAGGATATTTAGAGGAAAAAGAAAAAGCCTTAATTGATTAAGGCTTTTAATGTTTTTTTACATTTCCAATAACTAATAATGTTTCTCCTTTATTTACAGGTGGAGTTCCTATAGTTAGCAGAATTATACCATCAGCTTTAGCGTAGATCGTTTCGAGTGTTTTACCGAAATAATCGGTTACTTTTCCAATGGTCATTCCTTCTGCAATATAATCTCCAGATTTCTTTACAGGATAAAAGATTCCATCATAAGAACTACTCTGATAAGTGCGATCTTCAATAAATAAATATGAATTTTTCTGAATTGACTTTTCTAAGCTAACTCTCATGTTTAAATGCAATAACATATTCAGTATACCTTTTTCTATGTTAAGGACAGCTGCATTTTCAACCATTCCTAATCGTCCACATTCAATGTCTACTGAAGGAATATTTCTTTTAAAAGCCTCCGCAGAGCAATATAAACTAGGCTTATCTTTTTTTACATAATCTTTTCCGTCAGTATTAAAAATAACGATATGATCAAAAAGTAATGCTTCCGCCATTTTTCTTCCAGCGGAAGATGCTGAATTCATTGATTTATTAGAGTAATAAGCCGAATAAGGCATTAAATCTTCTGAAGCATCTCCAGCATGAACATCAAGAAAAAAATCTGATTTTGCAATTACATTTTTGGTGATGAAATCAGCAATCTTTTCAGTAACAGTACCGTTAGCGTCTCCTGGAAAAGTTCTATTTAAGTTTTTTTTATCCAGAGCGTTTACAAACGGAGATCTATTTGAAAAACTACCAACATTAGCAATTTGAACTAAAATTACGATTCCTTTCAAAGTTTTAGGATCTATACTTTTAATCAATCGTTGTCCTGCTATAATTGGTGGATATTCATAACCATGAACACCAGCGGTTATTCCTAAAGTAGGTCCTTTTTCTATTCCACAGAAAACAGTTATTGGAATAAATGTATTATGATTTTTATCTGAAATAGGAATCTTAAAATGTTTCTTTGTTCCAGCCGTGATAGTTTCTCCTTGAAAAGAAAACTGACTAAACAATGCGTTAGTGCACAAAAAACATAGAATACCAATTAAATATTTCATTTTGATTTATTTTCTGAAGTGTATAAAAAGACTTGAGCCTAACAAAATTAAGGTTAATAAAAGAATTGGAATAATCGTTTTTATTAAGCTAAAGTTGTTTTCTGCTTTAAAAAACTCTGGTTTATAGTTTTTCCAATCAACAGAATTTACGCTTTCATTCTCAAAAATTCTAGGATAGAAGTCCAAACGTTTTCTTTCATGAAAATCAGAAGTAGCGTTCAAAAACTTTACATGCTGTGCTAAACTTGTGTTTGCAATTGTATTCATAGATAATTGCACTTGTAAAGGCGGGAAAAACTGAGCAATTTTTCTACTCAATTCAGCTCTCTTTTCAATTTTATTATACATCTGCGTACGTTCTAGCTTAGATTCATCATCTCCCATTTGTTGCATTGCATAATACCAAACCCAAGAAAAACCTTTGTCTTCAACAGTATATTTTGAAAATTGAGGATAATGCGCATAAAACTTTTTCATAGTTTCTTGCTTGTCGGTATCCCATCTTTTATGATATTCATCACGTTGCTTTATCGTCATACTTAATGCTTCACCAACAGGAAATTTATTAGTAATGTAATTGTTTACCAATACTGGTAAAAAAACAACTAATACCAACCAGCTAGTTAATAACGTAATTGCATTTGCATTTGATGATTTTCTCAATGTGATAACAAAGAAACAAAGTACAAACCAGAAAAGAATATAACTATAGCTGATGATGATCATGTTAAGAAAATCACCAGAAAAAGGAATTTCTAAAATCACTTTTGCGAGTAAAAATAAAACTGCCAAAACAATAGAAACAAATAGTAATCTGATGGATAGTTTCATGAGTAAATACTGAAAAGTAGATTTACCTTGAATTGTCACCATTTTCCAAGTTCCGTTTTCTTCTTCTTCTGACAGAGTATTGAAGTTTAAAGCAATAATTACTAAAGGAAATAAGAAAATAATAAGAAAACTAAGATCTAAATTTCCCACTTGCAAACGCATTGGGTTTACTAAATCAGTATCATATTTTTGTCCCTCAAGATTTAAAATTTTTACATTTTGAATATGAGAATTCACATCACTTTGTCCAATAGCTAAGCCAGCAGTAGGTTGTAAATCATTAATGAACGAAAACTTTAAATAGTATAACAACAATCCGATGTCATCTTTGTGCAGGTGCACCTGATTTTCGATATGCTTTTTTTGTTGTTCAGTAGTTTTTTCAATTGTAGTTTGTTTCTGATTAAGAAACTGTCGTCCTGTACTAATACCAAGAATTCCTAAAAGCATTAAAATTCCAAAGGCAAGTAGTACGGTTTTCGATCTAAAAAACTGTTTTATTAATAATGTATACACTTTAGATAATTTTAAAACGGTTAGAAAATTTTATCATAATTATAAAAGAAGCAATTAACCAAACAAAAAGACTTACTAAAGCCAAGATTTGATTTTGAATTGTTTTGCTTACTGATAAAAACTTGTATTCAAATTTAGGAGCAGATTTCCAGTATTCTTTTCCAACAACATGAACTTTACCTTCGCTACTTGTAGCTTTGTTACTAATGAATTTCATTTGTAATTCGTTCATATATTGTGATTGTTTGTATCTGTAATCTTCAGTCTGATTTAAAAATCCTACATAAGTTGTAAAGTCTGTTCCAGATAAACTCATGGATAAGTTTTTAATCGCCAAATAAGGATTGAAAATTACCAAACTGTTTGTGATACTGTTTTGGTTTTTATACGATTGAATTAATTTGTCTTGCTCTTGATTATAAATTAAAGCCGTTTGTTCTTCACCTTTACTCATAAGAAAACCACTATAATTGAAGGGTAAATCTTTTACATCAGTAACATTGTGAACTTTTAAAATTGAATCACGAAGTCTATTAAAATGTGGATCATTAGGATCGTGACTATCACCTTTTTTTGAAACTTCTTCTTCAACTTCAGCTCTAAATTCGATCTTAGATAAGTTCGGATAAATCGAATTACCAACAACTTGAGAAGTTTTAGGAATAATGATAAAAAATAATAACCATCCGCCCAATAAACTCAACAAAGCTTTATTCGAATTTGCACTTTTTCCAGATACAATTACTGAAATACAACTTAAAATAGCGTAGAATAAAATATAACAAAGAGTTATAAGAACAATTCGTGTTAATACCGCTCCGTTTTCAATAGTAAAATCATCTACTAGAGTAATACTCCAAAGTGCTATTAAGGCAGGAATAAAAAACAACGCAGCAATTAAAAATAAACCTAACGATTTTCCGAATAATAGTTCTTTCATCTTTACACCTTGAGTGTAATAGATTTTTAATGTTCCGCTTTCTTTTTCTGAAGTAATAGTAGCGTAACCAACGAAGAAAATAATTAACGGTAAAATTAACTGAAGTAACATAGCTATGTTTAAATCACCAAAACGAACTAAGCCAGTTGATAAACTTGCTTCAGAAAAGTTAGCTGTATTTTGTCTGTGTGCTTCTAAGAAAATAGAGTTTCCAGTATAGCTTTCAATTCCAGAATCAAATATTCGTAACGGATGTTGCATTCGAAAGGCAAAAGTTCCGAAGTGAGCCATACGATGCGGATGCTTATCTGGATTATCTTCCCAACTTTTTCTTGCTTTATCTTGATGATGTTCGATAGTATGATGATTTGCTTCAAAAGCATTCCAGCCATCTACAGTAACATAAACAAGAATTACTAAGAAAATAGCTAATAGAGCTAAAAGACCTTTAGAGTTAAAGGTCTTTTTAAAGAACTGTTTTGCTATTAAAATAACAACTTGTTTCTTCATCTATTAAAATTTATAGGTTGCATTTAATAATATATTTCTTGGAGCACCAGGAGCCAATCTCGATGGATTAAGTCCACCTAACCAATATGTTTTATCAAATAAATTGTTCACCTTAAGTGTTAATTGAATACCTGTATTATTTGGTTTATAATACACAGCTGCATCAAAAACAGTGTATTGAGGTAATAAAGCTCTTTCAGGTAAATACGTTGGATTATACCAAGTGTATCTTTCATCTACATATTGTGCACCTAAACCAATACCAATTCCTTTTAAGGTTTTATTTGTAAAGTCGTAACGACCCCAAATATTTGCATTATGCTTTGGAGCACCTCCAATTCTTTCTCCAATAAATTCTAAGATAGAATCGTCTACAATTTTAGCGTCTGTATAACCATAAGAAGCTGTAACTTGGAAATTCGGAGTAACAAAACCAGAAACATCCATTTCAAAACCTCTACTTCGTTGCTCACCTCTTGTAGTTAAATTATCTGTATCAAAAGTATCTCCGAGTAAAATGTTTTTCTGAGTTACTTCAAATAAAGCAAAGTTTGCATTTACTTTTCCGTTTAAGAATGAACCTTTAGCTCCAAATTCAATTAAACTACTTTCTAAAGGATCAAATCTTCCTGGAGAACCAGCCCAAAAGAAACCTTCTGCTGAAGGAGATAATGATACCGTATTTGTATGTGGTTGAAAACCTTCTAAATATGTAGTGTATACGCTAATGTCTTTAGTAACCTCATACGTTGCTCCAAGTCTTGGAATAAAAGCTTGTTGCGTAAATTTTTGCTCATCTCCTTGATAATCAAAAATATCAGAAAACCACTCGTATCTTAAATTAATTAAAGCTGAGAACTTTCCTATTTTGAATTGATTCTGAATATAAATTCCATCTGAAGATGTTAAGTTCGCAGGAATTTGAAACTGAGAAAGTGCATAGTTACTCGTATTTCTAATTCCGTTAAAAGGATTTGTTAAATCAAAGTGTGGCACAGCAGGAACTAATAAACCGTTTTCTTGTTGAAAATCGTTTGGATCACTTGTTCCTGGTCTAAATCTACCTATAGTTCCGTCAGTTAGTAAATATCTTCTAGCAGAATTTTGTCCGCCAATTTTTCTTTCCCAACGAGTAGCATCATAACCAACTAAAATTTTATTAGTGATATTATCATGCTTAATGTCATAATTAAAATATGCACTTAAGTTATCTGTATTCCAAGATTGTTGTCTCTCAGCATAACGCATTGCAGCTAAGTTCGGAACTACATTTCCACTAATATCATATGCTTGGTTAAAAGCATCAATTCTGTGTTCTTGTAAATCTTCGTCCCAAGTTTGCTTCATGTATTGAGCGTTAAATCCAAAGTTTTCAGTAAACTTCTTGCTAAAACTTGCCATGAACATTATTTCTTTTGTTTTATAGAAATCATTTGCAGCACCTGGATTTAAACTAATTGGTGTACTACTTGGATCATAATCAGCTCCTACAGCAGTAAAAATAGGCTGACCTCTATCTAAGTTTCCTTCTCCGTTGCTGTAAATCATTTCAACATTAAGAGCTGTATTTTCATTAGGAACATAACTTAGTGATGGGGTTACTAAAAACGTATTGCTATTTACAATATCTCTAAAAGAATCTGCTTCTTGATATGCTGTATTGAAACGGTATAATAAAGTCTTTTCTTCATTTAAAGGTCCAGTAAAATCAGCAGTTGCTCTTAATGTCCCAAAACTTCCAGTAGACATTGATATCTCTCTGTAGTTTTCTTTTAAAGGTTTTTTAGTAACCATATTTACAGTTCCTCCAGGATCTGCACTAGAAAAAGTAACAGATGAAGGTCCTTTTATTACTTCTACACGTTCTAAATGTGAGGTTATTGGTTGAATAAAATAGTATTGACGCGTACGCATACCATTTACTACTTGTCCGTCATCTGCCTGAGTAATACCACGAATGTTGTAATGGTTATATAAACCTGTTACTGAAACATTACTTACTGTTTTTACAGCTTCTGTTAATTGAAATGCTTGACGATCTGAGATAAGTTCCTTGGTAACTGTAGAAACAGCTTGAGGTAATTCTTTATTTTTTATAGCAATTTTTGTTGCTGAAAAAGAGTAATCACTGTTATAATCGTTTCGTTTTCTACCAATTATTTCTACTGATTGTAACATCTCAGCAGAATCTTTTAAAATGATCGTTCCTAAATCTAGATTTTCATTTTCTGAAATTGTAATTGATTTAATCACTGTTTCAAATCCTACAAAAGTGACACGAAGTGTATATGTTCCGCTTTTACTAGTGTTAATCATAAAGTTACCGTCAAAATCAGTAGCAACACCTTTCTTCTGTTGTGCTTCACTAATTAGAATTATGTTCGCTCCTAAGATTGGAGTATTGTCAGTATCTAAAACCTTCCCCGTGATTTTAGATTGTGAAAAACTTACATGTACCAGAAATGCAAAGATTCCAAGTACTAACTTTCTAAAGTTCATTATTTAGTATTTATATTGGTTAAATTGTTTTGATGTATAATTCTTGTAATTCTTGTGCAGAAATATTTTCTGTTTCAGCGATATGAACTAATGTTCCCTCTTTCATTATTCCAATTCGAGCACAAATGTTTACTGCATTAAAAATGTCGTGTGTAGCCATAAGAACCCCAACTCCGTTAGCCGATAACTCTTTACAAGTATTAGCAAACTCAACAGAAGCTTTTGGATCTAAACCAGATGTAGGTTCATCCATTAAAATGTAAGTAGCGTTTTTTGCTAATGCAATTGCAATACCTACTTTTTGTCGCATACCTTTAGAGTAAGTACTTAATTTTTGTTTAAAAGCTTCTGGTTGTAAATTGGCTTTTATTAAATATTGAGAAAGTTCTTCTTCATTGTAATTAAAACCAGCTAAACGACTAAAAAAATCTAAGTTTTCCAATCCTGATAAATTGCCGTATAATTGAACAATTTCAGGAATGTATGCAATAGAACTTCTAATAGACGAATCACTAGTAATAGAAGAATTATTTATTAAAGCTTCTCCAGATGTTGGTTCTAATAAACCAAGAAAAATATTGATTGTAGTAGTTTTACCAGCTCCGTTTTGTCCTAATAGACAAAAGATTTCTCCCGGAGCTACTGAAAAACTTAAATCTTTGAGCGCTATTTTATCGTTGTAGCGCATGTTAAGCTTTTTTGCTTCTAACATAACGATGGTATTAAAAAATAATAGATATATTCTTACAGAGTAAGATTTTGATATGTAGCAATTATTTTGCTAGCTTGAAAAAGAAGTACATGTTAACTAATAAAAAGCAGTTGCTTTATGTATTAGTTATAGTACTAAATTGTATGTAAAGGTGGTGATCTCGATTGCTTGGAATAAAGTACAAGAGAAGTAAAAGAATTTTTTCTTTGTGAAACTTTATTGCTGAAAAATTCAGTATGAGAAAATTCTGAATTTAAAATTTGATCTTCTTTGAAATCTACATCTACATAAATTTTGCAAATATTACAATCTTCATCAATCTCAGAGTTTTGTAGTAATTGGTCAGTATGCGATATATCATCTGAATGCTGATGGATTTCATGATGATTTTGGTGCTGAAGTGTATGAAATAAAACAACAAAGTGTGTTAATAAGATAACACAAGACAGAAAGAAACCTGTTATGCTTTGGAGTTTTTTCAATTTTAAGGGTTTATTGCATCAAAGTTGCAAATATAAAGTAATTTCAAACTATTCTAAATAATATCGAGTGTTAAAAAAATTAGACATAAAAAAAGACCAGAACTAATTCTGGTCTTTTTTGGGTAATAAATATTGAAAATGATTATAAATCAAATCTGTCTAAGTCCATTACTTTTGCCCAAGCTTTTACAAAATCGTTAACGAATTTTTCTTGACCATCATTAGCACCGTAAACTTCACAAACTGCTCTTAATTCTGTATTTGAACCAAAAATTAAATCAGCTCTAGTTCCAGTGAATTTAGTAGCACCAGTTCTACGATCACTACCAGCAAATTCTTTATCATCAGATGAGGTAGCTTTCCAAGTTAGCGCAAAATCTAAAATGTTTGTAAAGAAATCGTTAGTTAAACTTCCTACAGTATCAGTAAATACTCCATGTTTAGAGTTATTGTAATTAGCTCCTAATACACGTAAACCTCCAACTAAAACTGTCATTTCAGGAATAGAAAGCGTTAATAAATTGGCACGATCTACAAGTAAATCTTCATCTGCAACATTCTTTAGTTTCCGATTGATATAATTTCTAAATCCATCTGCTAGAGGTTCTAAATGACTGAAAGATTCTAAATCTGTTTGTTCTTGAGTAGCGTCACCTCTTCCTTGAGAAAAAGGAACACTAACTTCGTGTCCTGCATTTTTAGCAGCTTCTTCCACACCTGTATTACCAGCTAAAACAATTAAATCGGCAATTGAAATTGTTCCATTAAATTCTTTTTGAATTCCTTCTAAAACTGATAACACTTTATTTAATTCTTCTGGATTATTTACTTCCCAATTTCTTTGAGGCTCTAAACGAATTCTTGCTCCGTTAGCTCCACCACGCTTATCTGAACCTCTATATGTTGAAGCAGAAGCCCAAGCTGTTTTTACTAATTCAGAAATTGATAATCTTGAAGCTAAAATCATTTTCTTAAGAGAAGCGATATCTTCTCCAGTTAATGTATAATCAACTTTAGGAATTGGATCTTGCCAAATTAATTCTTCTGAAGGAACTTCTGGACCTAAATAACGATCTATTGGTCCCATATCACGGTGTGTTAATTTAAACCAAGCACGAGCAAATGCATCTTCAAAAGCAGCATGATCTTTATGAAAACGTTCCGAGATTTCTCTATATACAGGATCCATTTTTAAAGCCATATCTGCAGTAGACATCATTAAAGCTTGTTTCTCATTTGGATTTCCAGCTTTTGGTGCCATTCTAGCATTAGAAGCAGCTGTTGGTGTCCATTGATGAGCTCCAGCCGGACTCTTCGTTAATTCCCATTCGTAATTTAATAAAACATCAAAATAATCATGATCCCATTGAATTGGGTTTGGAGTCCAAGCACCTTCTAAACCACTTGTAATTGTATCATCCAATACTCCAGTTCCATAAGAATTTTTCCAACCTGTACTCATTTGATCGATTGAAGCTCCGTGTGGTTCTGCACCAACGTATTTATCAGGGTCTGCTGCACCGTGCGCTTTTCCAAAAGTATGACCACCAGCAACTAAAGCAACCGTTTCTTCATCATTCATTGCCATACGACCAAAAGTGATTTTAATATCGTGAGCAGATTTTAAAGGATCTGGTTCTCCGTTTGGTCCTTCTGGGTTTACATAAATTAGTCCCATATGTACTGCTCCTAAGTGTCCTTCTAATTCACCATCGCTAGTATCGTAACGTTCGTCGTTACCTAACCATTGGTTTTCGCTTCCCCAGTAAATATCTTGTTCTGGTTCCCAAACATCTTCTCTTCCTCCTGCAAATCCAAAAGTTTTAAATCCCATAGATTCTAAAGCACAATTTCCTGCTAAAATCATTAAATCTGCCCAAGAAATTTTATTTCCGTACTTCTTTTTTACAGGCCAAAGTAATAAACGAGCTTTATCTAAATTTCCATTGTCTGGCCAGCTATTTAATGGCGCAAAACGATGTGTACCAGTTCCGGCACCACCTCTTCCGTCACCAACACGATATGTACCAGCACTATGCCACGCCATACGAATCATAAATCCTCCATAATGTCCATAATCAGCAGGCCACCAATCTTGAGAATCTGTCATTAAATCAATAACATCCTGTTTTAATGCAGCATAATCTACGCTATTAAATGCTTCACCATAATCAAAATCTTCACCCATAGGATTAGACTTAGTAGCATTTTGACGTAATATGTTTAATTTTAATTCATTTGGCCACCAATCTCTATTGGTTGTTCCTCCACCAGCAGGCTTTTTTTGAGCGCTATGAAATGGGCATTTTGAGATGTCTCCAGAGTGTTTGTTACTATCGTTCATTATTATAAGACTTTTTTAAGTTAGTTCGAGTTCAAAACTACAACAAAAGCAAGTATTATTTTTATCTATAAATTTTATATTAAAATAAATTTTAGCTATTAAGTTGTTTATTTGTTTGTTTTATAGTGTTTTATAAATATACGATAAAAGCGATTTGGTTAGTATTGAATTTTCTTATGATTGAATAAGATTTTCATTTAGAATTTGATTTGTTTCGGGCTAATAAGAATGTAATTTTGCACCTGTTTTTGAAAAACAATGTAAATAATAATTCAATTTTAAAAATAATAGAATGGCAACATTAGTTGGAAAAAAGTTCCCAAACTTAAACGTAGATGCAATGAACGAAATGGGAGACACGTTCAAATTAAACGTTTTAGAAGAAGCAGTAAACAACAAGAAGAAAGTAGTATTATTTTGGTACCCAAAAGACTTTACTTTTGTATGTCCTACTGAATTACACGCTTTCCAAGCTGCTTTACCAGAGTTTGAGAAAAGAAATACTATCGTAATTGGAGCTTCTTGTGATACTCCTGAAGTACACTTCGCTTGGTTAAACCAATCTAAAGATAACGGAGGAATTGAAGGTGTTACTTACCCATTATTAGCAGATAGCAACCGTAACTTATCTTCTATATTAGGAATTTTAGATATTACTAACGAAGTATATGACGAGGCTACAGGAACTGTACAAGTAGAAGGAGATAACGTAACTTACAGAGCTACATACATTATCGATGAAGAAGGAACTGTTGTACACGAAGGTGTAAACCACATGCCAATCGGTAGAAATGTAAATGAATATTTACGTTTAATCGATGCTTATACTCACGTACAAGAAAAAGGTGAGGTTTGTCCAGCTAACTGGGAAGAAGGAAAAGCAGCTATGCAACCAAATGCTAAAGCTACTGCTGAATACTTAGCTGTAAACTAATATTTATAATAATATATCAAAGGAGAGTTTCAGGTTTCCTGAACTCTCTTTTTTTAAAGAATACAAAAATGATACAAGAATTAAATAGCGATAATTTAACGAATATAGTTTCAGAAAATAAAACTGTAGTAGTACAATACTCTGCAACTTGGTGTGGTAACTGTAGAATTATGAAACCAAAGTTCAAAAAATTAGCAAATGAGAATGAAAATGTTTCTTTTGTAATTGCTGATGCTGAGAAATTTCCTGAAAGTAGACAATTAGCTACAGTTGATAACTTACCTACATTTGCAACTTTTGTTGACGGTAAATTCGTAAATCAAGTTCAAACAAATAAGTTTGAGGTGTTGAAAGAATTAGTAGAAGAAGTAGTATAATTATGAAGTTACCAGTAATTAAACATTTGACTTCGTTTATCGAAGAAAATGATCAGGATTATGTTATTGAAACAATTGAAACTTTAGAAGCTTTAACTGAAGTTCCATCATTAAAAGATGAAGAATTAGATGTTATTGGAGAGTTAATCTCTAATATGTACGGAGCAATTGAAGTTGATAAGATGATAAAAGAAGGAACTCCAAAAAAAGAAGCTTTAAATAACTTTATGCAAAGAGTTCTTGGTTCAATAGACAAATAAAAATCCTAAGCCTTAGCTTAGGATTTTTTGTTTGCTGTTAATTTCTTTCTAGTACTATTAATACATCGTCGTAATATAAAACTAGATTTCCATCTACAATGTTATAGCGATTTACTTTATGTAGTCTGAATAATTTAGTCCATTCTGGTTCGTTAATTAAAGTTGTAATTACTGAAAATGATATACTTCTATTTTCATTTAATTCATACTCACCATTGAATAGGTTGCTAACAGTGCGTCCAGAAGCAAATCTTTCACCTTGGTCATTCTCTTCACTTAAATTAAGAGTAATTTCTCCATTATTAAAATCGGGCCACGTAGGTTTTTCAGCTTTTGTAATTTTATTTCCGTCTTGGAGATAATATGCAACCTTCCAGTTTCCTTCTATTTCATTTGGTTGAATGTTGTTGTCTTCATCTTTTGAGCAACTTGTAAGACCAATAAAAAGAGTTAAAAAAGTAATCGATACGATAGTTCTAATTTGTTTTTTCATATTCATATAAAGTTTATACTCTATAGATATTTAAAAATTCAAAAGGTTGCGTTTTATAAAAAAATTAGCAAATTTTTTTTAGTGCAATTAATTGATTTATTCCCATGAAAAGAACAATTAAGGCTATAACTCCAATAATAGTAAGTCCTGCATTTGAAATTTGAAACGGATTAAAAATTAAAAGTATAGAACTACCTATCACCCATAGAAAATCCTGAAGAATAATCCATAGCACAGCGATTTTTCTCTGCTTTTTTATTTCATAAATAATTGTACTCATAAAATAAAGTAAAGCGATTCCGATACTCCAAAAAGGAGTGTTGTTTTCAATCTGAAATAAAGCAGCTATAGTTGTATAGCATAAGATTAGAATAATTCCAGATGTACCAGAAAAAACTGCATTTGTTAAAAGAGATTTTTGAAGACGATTCATTGTGTAAAATTTTGATTTACACAAAATTTGCTCATTTATTTCATTTCTCTCTTGATAAATGGTAAGAAATCTAATTAACTCACATTTTTTCGAAGTCGACTTAAAGATTCTGGAGTAACTCCAATCATAGAAGCTATATATTGCAACGGTACATCTTTAAATAAATTTGGTTCTTCTTTCATTAATAAATTGTAGCGTTCTTGAGCTGTAGTGTGTAATTGAGAAAACATATTTTTTTCTAATAAAGCAAAAGAATGTGCTAGTAAAAGGTTGTCGAACTCTAACCATTTCATTTCTTTCTTACATAAAGTAAAATGCTTTTCTCGTGATATAACTTGTAGTGTACAATCTGTTATTGCTTGAATATTCCAAAAATTACTAGTTTGAAAAACAAAGCTAGCAACAGAAGTGATGAATCTTCCAGCACTGCCAATCCAAAGTGTAATTTCTTTTCCATCGGCAATGCTAAACATTCTAATATAACCAGATTCAATAAAAGCCATTTTCTGACATATAACACCAGATTTTAAAAAGTATGTTCCTTTTTTTAGTGTAACAGATTCAAACTCATTGGTAATAGTATTTAGAGTTTCGTTAGTTACGCTAATATGATTATTAATACAATTTTTTAGTAGCTCCATTTCATACGTGTTTTATCAGGAATATTATTCTGAAATATATCTATTATAAATATAAAGCTTTATGAAAATTATAAGTGTTTTATGGTGAATTTAAATCTTGTTAATTGCAGTTTCTTTCTATAGGGCGATCAATCATTTCGCTTAAATTTTCAGCATATTTATTAGCGAATCGTTCTAGATTTTCTTTCACTATTTTACCTTCAGTATTAATTACTTTTTCTTCTATAAGTACAGTAATTGTATGTTTCCAACCTCTAGCTTTAAGTCTAGTAGATTCAATTTTAAAATTCTCTTTAGTGAAATATAATTTCTTGAATCCGCCATTAATATATCGACGACTTGAATATTCAACAAAGTCACCAATTTCTTCATTAGAATCTAATGTGAATAATTTTAATTCTGAGTTGAAAGTTCTTTTTTCATACTTTAAAATAACTTTATCGTCGAGATAAACTTTGCCGTTAGATAATTTTACTTTTTGAGCATTAATAAAATTAAAAGCAAGACAAAAAATAGCTGTAATAGTTAGTTTCTTAATCATAGTAAAAAGGTTTTAAAAAATTAGATTTAAAATTTTTCTATAATCAAAAAATATACCAACTACACGAATAACTAGTAAATCTTTAACCAGATAAATGAATTCGTTTCAACTCTTTCTGATGGAGTTTTATCAATTCATTTTCTAAATACTGAAGTATTTCTGGACAACCGCATTTATAATCATCGCATGAAATGATTTTTTGCTTTTTGTCTAGTTGAATCGTAATTTTTAAACTACTAGTGCAAGATTGATCACAACCGTATTGATTATTCAATTCCCAGATATTACTGTCTTCTATTTTGTGAATTAACTGTTCTAATTGTTGCTGAGAAACTTTTTGTTCTGATTTTTGATAATATTGAGATTTACTGTTGTTTTCTTCAATACTATTATTATTTAATTCCTCTGGATAGAAAAAAATAATACTGTCTTTTAGAATAAATTTATCGTAATGAAAAGCTCCACGTTCAATTGTAATTTTAAGAGACTTTTGTTGCGTTTTATGTTCTTTTTTCTTGTTAGAACAATCGATAAAAGTACAAGAGATTAAAATTAAAACTAAGAACGCTTTTTTCATTTCTAATGATGTGTAAGTCGTGTAATAATTTCTTCGTGTTGTGGAAATAATTCGATTAATACCTTTCGTTCAGGTAATACAAAATCATTAAAGTCAAAACCAGGAGCAACAGTACACCCTGTAAATGAAAAACTGTTTTCATTTACAACTTCGGCAGCAAACCAATATTGAGCAGGAACTACAAATTGCGGAACTTCATTGTTAAGTATGTCATTTCCGATAAGTACAAAAGAATATTCACCTTCAGGAGAAATCATATGTAATTTTAAGGTTGTTCCTAAATAGAAATGCCACATTTCATCTTGATTTATTTTATGAAATGCCGAAAAACTATCTGAAGTTAATAAGAAATAAATACCAGTACTGTGATTTCTATCACCAATAAAACTCTCTGATAAATTCTCATTTTTTATAATTCCGTCACTTCTATAAGTTTCTTTAAAATATCCACCTTCAGGATGTTGTGTAAGATCAAATTTATTAACTATCTCTTGTGCTGTCATTGTTTTCTTCTGCTTTAACTTCGTTTGCTTTTTTTATAATTGCTTTTAAACGTTCTTTAGTTCTTTGCTTTTCTAGTCGAAGCTTGTTTTCTTTTTGCTTCATTAATCGACTATGTTTAGCTTTATTTACTGTGTTTTTAGCTTTTCCTTTTTTAGACATTCTCTTTAGTTTTAATGAATAATAATCCTAGAAAAGTTAAGAATCCGTTTAGAATTAAAATAGCAAAACTGAAATCGAAACCTAAACTGTTTTTACTGTAATTACTAATTAAAAAAGTAGCTACAGGAGCTATAACACAAACAAAAGGAACTAATTTATCTTTTACTTTAAGTTTGGTAAATAATCCGAATGCATATAATCCTAAAAGCGGACCGTAAGTATAACCAGCAAACTGAAATATTTTTGCAATTACACTTTCATCAGCAATAAAATATTTAAATATCAAAATAGTAATCACTAAAACAAAAGAAAAAGCCACGTGAATCTTCTTTCTAATTTTTTCTTTTTCTTCTTCGTTTTCTTTTTTATCGATTTCTAAAATATCAATACTAAAAGAAGTGGTTAAAGAAGTTAAAGCACTATCTGCACTAGAATAGGCAGCGGCGATTAAACCTAATAAGAAAAATAAAGAAGCCACAATACCAAGTTCACCACTCATGGCTATAGTAGGAAATAATTGATCTTTGTGTGCATCGATACCATTTTGAACAGCAAAATCAGTTAATAAAATTCCTAAAGCTAAAAAGAAGAAGTTAACAATTACTAGAACTAATGTAAACCAGAACATGTTCTTTTGAGCATCTTTTAAACTTCTACAAGTAAGATTTTTCTGCATCATATCTTGATCAAGACCAGTCATAACTACAGCGATAAAAGCACCAGATAAAAATTGTTTCCAGAAATAATTTCCAGCATTTACATCTTCAAAGAAGAAAATTTTTGAGAGTTTACTTTCAGAAACATAACTGAATAAACTTTCGATTTGTAACGCATCTTTAATGGCTAGAATACAAACACCAACCGCAATCAACATAAATAAAGTTTGAAGCGTATCTGTCCATACGATTGTTTTTATCCCGCCTTTAAAAGTATACAGCCAAATAAGCAAAATAGTAATGGTTACAGTCACCCAGAAAGGAATTCCGTAAGCATCAAATAAAATCAGTTGTAAAACATTTGCTACTAAGAATAACCTAAAAGCTGCACCAATAGTTCTTGAAATCAAGAAAAAAGAGGCTCCGGTTTTATAACTACGTTCACCAAAACGTTCTTCTAAGTAAGTATAAATAGAAGTAAGGTTAAGTTTGTAATACAACGGTAGTAGTATAAGACCAATAATGGCATATCCTAAAATATAACCCAACACCATTTGCATATAACCCATTTGCTGATTTTCTACCCAACCAGGAACAGAAATAAAAGTAACTCCAGAAAGCGAAGCACCAATCATTCCAAAGGCAACTAAATACCAAGGAGAAGAATTGTTTGCTTTAAAAAACGTTTGATTGTTTGCTGATTTACCTGTTAAATAGGCAATTAAAATAAGTACACTAAAATAAGAAACGATTAAAAGTGTAATATGTATTGGTTGCATTAAACTGAATTTATTTGGTACTAAGATAGGAATAAATAAAAAGTGCAGATAATAATAAAATTACCCGCACTTTTAAACAAAATAGTCCCCAATTAAATTCTTACGTTATATCAAAGATTACTTGATCTATATTTTTTCGAACTTTCTTTAAATCTTTCATATAGTCGTCTTCAGCTCTAAAACCTAACGGTAAAACTAGTACTGATTGTAAATTTTTTTCTTCTAAGTTTAAAATTTCGTCGTATTTCTCAGGAACAAAGCCTTCCATCGGACAAGAATCGATGTTTTCTACAGCACAAACGGTTAATAAGTTTCCTAAAGCAATGTAGGCTTGGTTTTTATTCCAAGTGTATAATTCTTCTTGTGTCTTTTTAGAAAAAGAATCCATTAAGAAATCTTTAAACGGATTTAAAATCTCGTCTGGAGTATTTCTAATTTCTTTTACCAACTTAAAATATTGTTCAACATCTTTAGCAGTTTGTTCTTTTGGAATACAAATAACTAGTACGTGAGAAGCTTGAACAACTTGTTGTTGATTCCAAGAATGCTCAACTAATTGCTGTTGAATTTCTTTGTTTTTAATTACGACTAAACTCACAGGTTGTAATCCGTAAGAAGTTGCAGTTAAATTAAAAGCTTCTTTTACTGTTTGTATTTGTTCTTCTGATAAGTATTTATTTTCGTCAAATTTCTTAACGGCATAACGCCATTTTAAACTATCTATAGTTGTATTCATTGCTTTCTTTTAAATCTAATGTCACTGCAAAATTAAACTATAGTTTCTCTGTACTTAAAAAATAGGATTGAAAAAAACTATAGTAATTTCAATGAATTCTATGATGAATGTTTATTGATGATTTCTAGGAATGTAGCAGGCTCAGGACGAACACGATAGTTGTCTGTAAGGTCTGCAAAAATTACAGAGTTATCTTTATCTGTTATAATTACTGTAGGAAGAACAACATCAGAATCGTATCCTAACAATTGGAATCCCATTGGTAATCCGTTTTCATGAACTAAATCTAGAATCTTTGCATTTTTGTTATTTACATCGACTAAAAAATGAAAAGGAACCTTATGTTTTTTAGCTAAGCTGCTGGTAAATTCATGAGGTTGAGAACTAATTAAAAAGACTTCTGCATTTTTTTGAGCTAGTTCTTTATAAGCGTCAGCAATCTCTTTTATTTGCGCCATACATAACGGACACCAATTTCCTCTGTAAAAAAGTAAGATTTTAAAATCACTTTTTATGTTGCTAATTTCTATCTGTTCTTTTTTATCATTTTCAAAAGTTAGTAGCGGTAATTTTTTTCCTACTTGAATTATACTGTTTTCTCTATTTTCTAACTTAGAATACCAAGTGATATATAAAAACCATCCTAAAGCTAAAATTAAAGCGCTACTAATAATGTTTATGTCTAAAGAGAAAAAGGAAATTGCGGTTCCTAAAATAATAGGAAGCGTATAAACAATTAGATTTTTACTTGTTCTAGCTACAGGTTTTATAAATAGCAAACTAAAAAATAAAATAATAGGTATGCTAATTAGTATAATCCCTAAAAAGCTAAAATCAACACTAAAGTTAAGTATAGCTTTAACAAAATAAACAAGAGCTAAAACGGGTAAAACACTAATAAAAAAAGATTTCGCAAGATTTTTCATACATTTATTGTCGAAAAAAGAAAAAGAAATTACAGGCTATGAAAGAAAAAATACTCCATTATATATGGCAGCATAAGCTATTGCGTTTATCTGAGCTAAAACTAACTTCAGGAGAATCAATTCAAATTTTTAATGCAGGTTTTTTAAATGAAAATTCAGGACCAGATTTTTCTAACGCTAAAGTAGCAATAGAAGATATTATTTGGTTTGGTCATATTGAAATTCATGTAAAATCTTCAGATTGGTATCAACATCATCATGAAAATAATAAAAATTATGATGCGGTAATTTTACATGTCGTTTATGAGCACGACGTGGAGGTTTTTACGAGAGGAAATAAAGTATTACCAACACTAGAATTGAAAGATTATATACCTTCTAGTTTTATTGAAAAATACAATACAACCTTTAACGGGATTTCTCACTGGATTCCTTGTGAAAAACAAATCAGTATTGTAGATGATTTTACATTTAAAAACTGGTTGGAACGTTTGTATTTAGAACGCTTAGAACAAAAATCGGAGTTTATACTAAAGTTGTTAGAAGAAGTGAATTATGATTTTGAAGCTGTTTTATTTCAATTATTAGCGAAGAATTTCGGATTGAAAGTAAATGGTGATGCATTTTTAAAGCTAGCAATCTCTTTAGATTTTTCCATTGTAAGAAAGATAGGAAGAGATGAATTTAAAATGTATGCATTACTATTCGGACAAGCTGGTTTTTTAGATGAAGAAATATCAGCATGCCAATATCAAGAAGATTTGAAAAAAGAATATCAGTATTTAAAACACAAGTTTAAACTGAAACTATTAGCACCAAATGCATTTCAATTTTTTAGAATGCGTCCTAGTAATTTTCCAACGATACGATTAGCTCAACTAGCTTCGTTATATGTGACTCATAAAAGTTTGTTTGCAAAAATTATAACTTCAGAATCACCCGAAGATTTTTATACTCTTTTTAAAATAAATATAGCTTCGTTTTGGGAAACACATTACACATTTCAGAAAAGTTCTAACACAAGTAAAAAACGATTAACAAAATCATTTATCGATTTACTCATTATAAATACTATTGTGCCTTTAAAGTTTGTGTATCAAAAGTATAAAGGAATTTCAAATGAAGATGGGATAATGAGTTTAATGCAAGCTTTGCAACCAGAAAAGAATTCAATAATATCAGAATTTGAAAGTCTAAAAATTTCATCAGAAAACGCATTTGAAACTCAAGCATTGCTTCAATTAAAAACAAATTATTGTGAGTATAAAAAATGCTTGTCTTGTAATATTGGTAATTATCTACTTAAAAATTAAGGTAATAATAAGTTTACAATAAATTAAAAAAGGTTGTAGATTTATATAATACATTTACAGGATATTCATTTCATAAATAAGTATTTACAACGAATTAAACTACCAATCCTTGAGCTTAATTAATAAACAATATTATAATAGAGATTTATCTTGGTTACGATTTAATCATAGAGTATTACAAGAAGCAGCAGATGAAAGAAATCCGCTTTACGAGAGAATTAAATTCTTAGCTATTTTTTCTTCGAATTTAGATGAGTTTTTTAAAGTTAGAGTTTCAGATATTCGTCAAATTAAAGAGTTAGATAAACCACTTCGAAAAAAATTAATATCAAAACCAAATAAGCTTTTAAAATTAATAAAGAAAGAAGTAGATAAGCAGCAAGTTAGTTTTGGAGATATTTTTAGAAATCAAATTATACCAGAGCTTAAAAGTCATAAAATACATCTGGTTGATGAAAATAAATTGACAGTAGCTCAAGAAGAATTTTGTATTAGTTTTTACGAAAAACTAATAGAGAATAAACAAATAGAAGTTAGTCACGAACCTTTCATAGAAAACGAAAAGCTTTACTTGTATGCTGTCAAAGAAGGAAAGAGTTTTTGGATGAAAATTGATAAAATTGATAGGTTTGTTGTATTGCCTAAGACAGAAGATGAAGAACATTCGATACTATTTGTTGATGATATTTTTCGCTTGAATCTCTTAAAAGAATTTGATGTAAATTTTTATGCTGTAAAAGTATCTAGAGATGCAGAATTGTATATCGATAATGAATATTCGGGAAATTTATTAGAGAAAATTAAAGAGTCATTGCCAAAAAGAGATACAGGACAAGTAACTAGAATATTAGTTGATGAAAAAATTCCAAAAGAATATTTAAAACAATTAGAAGTAGCATTAGATGTAAACGATACTGATATTATAAAAGGAGGGAAGTATCATAATTTTAAAGATTTCTTTTCTTTTCCCAACCCGACATCTACAGATTTAAGTTTTACTGAATTACCACCTTTACCAATCCAAGAATTGGATAATTACAAAAGTATGTTCGATGCTATTGTAGAAAAAGATAGACTTTTTTCTTATCCGTATGAATCGTTCGATAGTTTTTTACGATTTATAAATGAAGCTTCTGAAGATAAATTTGTAACCGAAATTAAAATGACATTATATAGAATGTCTAGTGACTCTAAAGTTGCCAAAGCTTTAATTAAAGCTGTAGAAAATAATATTGATGTTACCATTTTTATAGAGACCAAAGCTAGGTTTGATGAAGAAAATAATATTAAATGGGGGAAGATTTTAGAAGAAAAAGGAGTAAAAGTTTTTTATAGTTATCCAGGAATAAAAGTACATTCTAAGATTCTTTATGTGAAAAGAAATAAGAACGATAAGGAACAAAGTTTTGCTTACATAGGAACTGGAAATTTTAATGAAAAAACAGCAAAAATCTATACTGATTTTGGTTTGCTAACGGCAAAAAATAAAATAACTAAAGACATAGCAAATGTGTTTGCTGTACTTGATAGAAGTTTAATCACACCAAAAACTAAAAAGTTATTGGTATCTCCATTTACAACTAGAAGCGGATTTACAGAGCTAATTCAAAACGAGATTGATAATATTGAAGCAGGAACAGAAGCTAGTATCATTTTGAAATTGAATAGTCTTCAAGATGAGAAACTAATTAATCAATTATATAAAGCCAGTAATAAAGGAGTAGAGATAAAAATTATTTGTAGAGGAATATGTTGTTTAGTACCTGGAGTAAAACTACAAAGCGAAAATATTGAAGTTGTAAGTATTGTAGATCGTTTTTTAGAACACGCACGAGTTTTTATTTTTTCTAATAAAGGAAAAGAAAAAGTCTTTATAGGTTCAGCAGATTATATGACGAGAAATTTAGATCATAGAATTGAAGTTGTAACACCAATTACCGATATTGATCTTCAACAGAAAATAAAGAAAATAATCAATTTACAATTGAACGATAAAGTAAAAGCAAGAATGTTAGACGAAGCTCAAAGTAATACTTATGTTGAAAATATTGAAGATTATAAGCAAAGTGCTCAACATAAAATTTATGCTTACTTAAAAGATTACTAAAATAGCTTAAAAACTAGCGAAAATAAATTGAAAACTATTTTACAATAACTAAAAAAAGATAATGTTAGTTATAATTATATATTTGTAATTAAAATCAAATAAAATGAAAAAAATATTTATTGCGGTTGTTTCTATTTCTTTAATGGTAGTAAGTTGTAAAGGTGAAGTTAATACTTCAAACAACTCAGCTACAGAAGTTAGCGACAATTCTGAAACTAAGAAAACAGAAAATACATCTTCAAAAGAAAATGATGAATCTGGTGATGCAATTTGTTTACTAGACAAGCTTTCTGTAAGAGAAACACCAACAGCTAAAGGTAAATGGATTACTTCTATGAGCTTAGGTGAAAAAGTATATTTTACAGGAGAAAAGCACATCGATTCTGTTACTAAGAAAGATTATTTTAAAGTGAAATTAATCGACGGTAAAGAAGGTTGGTCTAGAGCTCCGTTTTTAGCAGTAAACGGTAAAGTAGGAGTGATAACTCAAAAGACAAGCGTATACAAGCGTCCTGATTTATTAACTAAAACTGAAAATGAATTCAGTCCAATGGATATTATTGCTGTAATTGGAAATCAAGATGATTGGGTTCAAGTAAAAGGTAAAAGAGCTACAGGAAAATATATTGAAGAGGTTTGGGTAAAATCTAACAATATTTCTGATAAGCAAGTAGATATTGCTACAGCTAAATTTGCTGGAATCGCTTTAACTAAACCAACAATGACTGATAGAATTAAAGCTTTACAAGAAGTTGTAGGGAATTCTGATTTTGCTGAATCTTCTTTTATTGGTTTAATTCAAGAGAAAATTAAAGATTACGAGTCTAAAAATGTTCCTGTAGATGTTCAGGATGTTAAAGTAGAAGAGTAAAAAAGACTTTATTATAAATTAAAAAACCGATGATTTAATCATCGGTTTTTTTTGTTCTTGCTTTTATATGATGAGTTTAGTACAAACTCTTGTATTTTGCTGGATTTGCTTCGTGCATAATCTCATATACTTTTTCAAAAATATCTTCAACAGATGGCTTAGAGAAATAATCTCCGTCAGTTCCATATGCTGGTCTGTGTGCTTTAGCCGTTAACGTTTGTGGTTTACTATCTAAATGTACATAACCATTTTGGTTTTCTACAATTTCTTGAAGTAAATAAGCAGAAGCTCCTCCAGGTACATCTTCATCAACCACTAATAATCTATTCGTTTTTGCAACAGATTTTACAGTATCATGATTAATATCAAAAGGTAATAAACTTTGTGCGTCAATAATTTCGATATCAATTCCAACTTGTGCTAAATCTCTAGCAGCTTCTTCAACTAAACGTAAAGTTGAACCATAAGAAATTACAGTTAAATCAGTACCTTCTTTAATTGTTTCTACAACACCAATTGGAGTTTTAAATTCTCCTAAGTTGGTAGGTAAAGCTTCCTTAAGACGATATCCATTTAAACATTCAATAATTAAAGTAGGATCGTCTCCTTCTAAAGCAGTGTTATAAAAACCAGCAGCTTTAGTCATGTTTCTAGGAACTAAAACATGAATACCTCTTACATTATTTATAATTCCACCCATTGGAGAACCAGCATGCCAAATTCCTTCTAAACGGTGACCACGAGTTCTTATAATTAATGGAGCTTTTTGCTTTCCGAAAGTTCTATAACGTAGCGTTGCTAAATCATCACTCATGATTTGTAACGCATATAATAAGTAATCTAAATACTGAATTTCAGCAATTGGTCTTAAACCACGCATTGCCATTCCAATACCTTGACCTAAAATTGTTGCTTCTCTAATTCCTGTATCAGCTACACGTAATTCACCAAACTTCTCTTGTAATCCTTCTAATCCTTGGTTAACATCTCCGATATATCCAGAATCTTCTCCAAATACTAAAGTTTCAGGATGTTTGCTGAAAATAGCATCAAAGTTATCACGCATAATAATACGTGCATCAACCATTTTCTTTTCGGCATCATAAGTTGGTAAAACTTCTTTTACGTTTTTAGTCGCTTTTTCAGTTTCACTATATAAATGTGTAGAGTACTTATTAGCAGCATCACCGATACGTTCTTTAATAAAGTTTTGTAACTCTATTTTTTCAGCGAAGTTTTCATTTACAAGTAATTGTAAACTCTTTCTACAAGCTACTAAAATATCTTTACGAATAGGTTCTACTAATGCTTCTAAATCATTTTTATATTTTGTAATGAATGAACCATTGTTACTTTTCGCAGCTACACGCTCTAAAATTCTTGTAGCTAAACCTAATTCATTTTTAATTTCATTAACAAAGTTATTCCACGCATTACGTTTTGCAGTACTAACTTCTCTTTTAATTTCTTTATCTAAAGCAGTAAGATCTTCTTCACTTTCAACAAAACGTAAAGTATTACCAGACTCATCAGTAAGTTCGAAGTCAAGAATCCATTCTCTTAATTTAGAAATACAATCGAATTCTTGTTCCCACTTTAAACGATCTTTAGATTTATATCTTTCATGAGATCCAGAAGTTGAGTGTCCTTGTGGTTGTGTTAATTCTTTTACGTGAATTAAAACCGGAACGTGCTTTTCTCTGGCAATTTCAGCAGCTTTATTATATGTATCAACTAACTTTACATAATCCCATCCGTTAACAACGAAGATTTCGTAACCGTTAGTGTTTTCATCTTTTTGAAATCCTTTTAAGATTTCAGAAATACTTTCTTTTGTAGTTTGATGTTTAGCATGAACAGAAATACCATATTCATCATCCCAAACACTCATTACCATTGGTACTTGTAAAACACCAGCAGCATTTATAGTTTCAAAGAATAATCCTTCACTTGTACTTGCGTTACCAATTGTTCCCCAAGCAACTTCATTTCCTTTATTAGAAAAGTTTGTAAAACCTTCTAATCCTTCTACATTTCTATAAATTTTAGAAGCTTGAGCTAAACCTAATAATCTAGGCATTTGTCCAGCAGTAGGAGAAATATCAGAAGAAGAGTTCTTTTGTTGTGTTAAGTTTTTCCACTTTCCATTTTCATCAATAGAATGTGTTGCGAAGTGTCCACCCATTTGACGACCTGCAGACATTGGTTCTTGTTTAATGTCTGTATGTGCATACAAACCTGCGAAGAATTGTTGAGCAGTAAGCTCTCCAATGGCCATCATAAAAGTTTGATCTCTGTAATATCCAGATCTAAAGTCACCATTTTTAAAGGCTTTAGCCATTGCTAACTGTGGTACTTCTTTTCCGTCACCAAAAATCCCGAATTTCGCTTTACCAGTTAAGACTTCTCGTCGACCGAGTAAACTGCATTCTCGACTCAGTTTAGCGATTCGATAATCATTTAATACTTCTTTTTTAAAATCTTCGAATGATATCTGTTGTGAGTTTGGTACAGCTACTTTTACAGTCATATATAAAAAGTTTTAATTTTGGCTATTGCTGCAAAGATAGTTTTTTTAAATGAAATTTAAAAATTGGCTTTTTTTTTGAATAAATCGTAAAAAAAGAAAAAAAAGAGGTGTTTTGTTGAATTATCTATAATAAACCACGACGTAAAAAATTATAAATACGATCTAAACTCGTTGTGATCACAAAACGGATTTTTTGTGGATATGCTCTTTGATTCACTTCAAAACCTTCATTGGTATAAATTGGAAAGTAAAATTCTAAGATATTAGGGACAAAGTTTAATCGAATTCCATTTTCATAGAAGAATTTGGCATTCTGATTCTTACTCTTTAACATTGCTAAATCATTATATATTTCTGCCCATCTCCATACACTTACACTTGTATTGGCAGATAGTAACATTTGATTTGCAAAAACAGGAGTTTTAAAAAAGGATTTAAAACCTCCATCAGAAACTACAAATTGTTGACTGAATAATCCTGATCGTTCTGATCTTCCGAATAGATTTTGTTCAAATAAATAATCAGAACTACGGTTCAGACCAAAACTAAAAAAATCACCTTCAGAATTATTATACAAGAAAACACCACCAAAGAAGCGTAGATTAAAACTTTGTTTTTCTGTAAAGAATTTTAAATAGCGAATATCTGTAGAGAATTTTGTGAAATTATCTGCAAATTCTCCGTTAATAGCATATTGAAAACGCTTAATAACATCAGGTTTGCTATAAATATATCTAAAGTTTAAAATTTGATATTTATCACTTTCTACTTCAGTATCGGTTGGATTTATTTCACGGTCTACGTATACAATTCTAGAAAGTAAAAATTTAGTTCCAACATCACGGAGAGAATTCCTTCGAAATTGAATGTTTACAAAAGGAGAGAAGGTGTTGTAGCTCAACTCTGGTGCATAATGGAAATTACTACCGCTAATTCCATATCTAATTTTATAAATTTTAGATTCTTCCAAAAAATGATCGTATCCTAAAGAAAAAGATCCGGTTAAATTTTCACTTCTGAATGCATAGTTTGGTGTAATACTAAAATCGAAGTTATGGCGAATAATTGCTCTGTTGTTAAAATTTACACCGAGAATCATTCCGTCGTATAAATTAAATTTTACATTTGGATTAAAGAATACTTGATTGTAATTTGGATCTTCAATATCTTTTAAAAATCGAAATTGAATAGGTTTACTAATGAACGCATTATTCGGTTTTTTATAATTGTTCAAGAAATTATACTCCGGATAAATTTGTTCATAGTTTAAAGCCAATTTATCATAGTCACCAGCTTTAATCTTTACAGTTTTTACACTATCTACATCGGTAACCCAAGTTTTAAAGCGTATAGAATCATTTTTAATTCCATACAGAGAAACTGGTGCCGTAATATTACGTTTGTTCTTAATTGTTACGAGTAGCGAATCTTCAGCTTTTAACTGCTGAACTCTTTTAAGTTTATAATCAATTTTTTTACTTGTATTTACATAGTCGCCAAAAAACCAATCTAGTTTTTTATCTGTATTACTTTCTAATATCTTTCTGAATGTTTCTGAACTAGTAAGTTCTAATGCGTTGTTTTTGTAGAATTGTTTAAATGACTTTTTAAGAATATCGTTACCAATAAAATCTTTTAAATATTTGAATCCTAAACCTGCTTTATACTGACTCACCACTTTTCTGTTGAAATTAGACAATGAATCTGCTCTCGTTGTTAAAGGCTGATCGAAAAATCGTCTTGCGCTAAATTGATAGAAAAATGAATATCGATCGTTCTGTTTTAATTTCGCTAAGTTGTAACTTTTGAATCCCCATATTTTAGAAAAACGACCAAATACAGTTACATCAGGATAATATTTATTAATGTATTCCATCATTAGGAATGTTTCAATTCCATCACACAACCAATAATCTTTTCGGTCATTTAGCAAAAGAACATCGTTAATATATTTGTTAGTTAAAGCTTTAAAAAATCTGATTTCCCATTTGAAATTTTCAGGATAAGGTCGTAACCAATTAGGAATACCATAAATATCTTTCAAAGAATTTTTGTTTACAGTATTTCCATCTACTAGAATTTCTACGTGTGGGTGAGTTCCTATAAAATCTTCAATAAAAGATATTTGGCGATTTACAATTTTATTAGCTAGAGTTAAGTCGATCCGTTTATCAAAAATATCAGTCTTGATTTGAGAAGATATAGTCTTGAAAACACGGAATTTATTTCGTCTACTAATACTTAAAATAATGTCTTTTTTTCGTTTTCCTATCAAGTAATAGTTTTTCGAATTAGCTTTTTCTGTTTCGTATTGATACAGATTACTTTCTAAATAATAATCTTTTGGAATATCTAAGTTTATTGAAAAATCTGCAACATTTTCATACAAATCATCCATATTTAAATTACTCATTAATTGCCAGCCATTCTGATAAATCGCAGGAGTTAAATACCAAAAACGTAAATGATAACCATCGCCAGTTTTACCGTAACCTGTAAATTGTGCTTTTGGAATTTTAATAGTGTAATTTGCAGATATTGCTATGCTGTCTTTCGGTTGTAAAGAAGAATTCAGTTGAATTTCAATAATATCGTTTTGATTTCTCACTTCTTGAAAATCTAATTCTTGATTGTTACTAGTTAGAGTATGTATTTTAGAATAACCACGATCTTTATCATCTGCGAAATAAAAATCTTTCTTATAGTCTTTAATTAATCTTTTTCCTAAAGGAGTATTATTGTTTTTGAAACTATTACTCCAGTTATGAAGAAAAATGCTAGTTAGAGAATTCTTTGATGTATTATGATACATGATTTTTTGCTCAACATGGAGTAGGTTTTTATCCATGTCTAAGCTTGCAGAAATCTCATGTGAATTTTCCTGACTTACAGCAAAGAAAGATAATGATAGGAGGGTAGTATATAGTATCTTCTTAATCAACTTACATTCAAATAAAAAACTCGTTGTAAAAACAACGAGTTGAAGATAAAGTTTATTTTTTAAACTTAAGTATGTTCTGTTTTTTTAACAGTAAGCGTATTAGAAGTTTGGTTTTAATTGATACTTCGCATAGAACTTATTGAAATGCTCAACAGCTTCTTCAGCAGTATCAACCACTCTAAATAATTTTAAATCACCTTCGCTAATATTTCCTTCTTCTAATAAAGTATTCTTAATCCAATCTAATAATCCGCTCCAGAATTTTTTACCAACTAAAACAATTGGGAAACGACCAATTTTATGTGTTTGAATTAATGTAATCGCTTCAAAAAGCTCATCCATAGTTCCAAATCCACCAGGCATTACCACAAAACCTTGAGAATATTTCACAAACATTACTTTACGAACAAAAAAGTAATCGAAATCTAAACTCTTTCCTGGATCAATCCAAGGATTATCGTGTTGTTCGAAAGGTAATTCGATATTTAAACCAACAGAAGTACCTTTTCCTCTATTTGCTCCTTTATTACCAGCTTCCATGATACCTGGTCCACCACCTGTAATTACACCAAATCCGTTTTGTGTAAGTTGATAACCAACTTCTTCAGCTAGTTTATAATATTTATGATCAGGTTTAGTTCTTGCAGAACCAAAAATAGAAACACATGGTCCAATTTTACTTAATCTCTCATATCCATCAACGAACTCAGACATGATTTTAAAAATAGCCCAAGAATCATTTGTTTTTACCTCATTCCATGTTTTTTGCTGTAGCTTTTCACGGATTTTTCTATCGTCGTTTGTCATTTTATCAATTTTTAAAGGACTTGCTAATTTAGTGCTTTTTTTTAGATTACGAAGTGTTAAAAACAAACAAAGGAGAAACTAATGTTTCCCCTTTTGTTTTGTAAAAAAGATTTCTTTTTCATCACTAACTTTTTTACGTTTTCTTTTTCATAAACTTTTCCTTTCACAATTTCCCCGTTTGACGTTTCATAACAATTTGTTTCTTTTTCTAGCAATTTTTTGATTAAACCAAACAAACATATAAACTATATGTAATGAGAAATAACTCTTGAAATTTGTTATTTACACCCTTATGTTCATTTGGAAGGAAATTGTTACCCTCTTTTTCTGAAAAAAAATGAAAAAAGTAAATAAAGCCTATAAATCCTATGAAATAGTTAAGTACAATCATCTTCAGAAGTAAAATATCTTTAATTAGTATAAGTTGTATCTGATAATATGATGATTTTTCAAATTACGAAGTATTATAAACAAACAAAGGAGAAACATTGGTTTCTCCTTTTGTTTTGTAAAAAAGATTTCTTTTTCATCACTAACTTTTTTACGTTTTCCTTTTCATAAACTTTTTCCCTTCACAATTTCCCCGTTTGATGTTTCATAACAATTTGTTTCTTTTTCTAGCAATTTTTTGATTAAACCAAACAAACATATAAACTATATGTAATGAGAAATAACTCTTGAAATTTGTTATTTACACCCTTATGTTCATTTGGTATGAAATTGTTACCCTCTTTTTTTGAAAAAAAATAAAAAAAGAAGAGAAAGTACGAAAAAGCCTATGATATAGTATAAAGTATAATCACTTTTAAAAGTAGGAGCAGTGTCTCCAATTAAGATAAAAGAAGCCCAATAGTATGGAGATTTTTCTGAAAGTGTATGTGTTTTTAAATAGTTACGTTTCGCATTATTTAATGCTTCCGATTTAGATTGATGATCTTTTAAATTAGAGTAAAAATCGGTCATTAATGAAGTTGTGGCAACATCATTTACTTTCCATAATGAAGAAACTACAGATTTAGATCCAGAGTAGAAGAAACCACGTGCTAGGTTTAGAATACCTTCCCCTTTTTTAAGTTCACCAAGATTGGTTTCACAAGCACTTAATACAACTAAATCAGCATTATTTTTATAAGTATATAACTCATGTAAGTTTAAAGAATCTTTGCTGAAATGTACTACAGGTTTTTTAGAAACATCTGCATGTGTCGCCAAATGAATAATCTTAGCATTAGCTGCATTTTTAAAGAAGCTGTCTTTAGTAACACTATTCCCTGTTAAACTTAATCCATTTAAATTGTCACTAATAGTATTGATTTCTTTTTCAGAATACTCAAGAGAAGTTAATTTTTGATTTTCAAAATTAATCGGAGCAAAACCAGCAAATTCTTTTGTTTGAGTTCTTTCGATATTGTTGTTGATATTCGAAAAAGACATTGAATATGCGTAGCTAATATCATTGTCTTCAATCAGGTATGAATTAGAAGATGTATCAGTAATAAAAGCTTCAAAAGGAATATTTTGTAATTGATTGTCGGGTATAATAGTAAGTTGTTTTCCTTTTATAAGTTCTTGAATTTCTTTTGTTGGAAATAAATTTTGATATAAATAATAAGATACTTTATTAAACTGAATAATTTCTTCCTTAGTATTTAAAGGTTTAGCAATAAGTTGACGGTATAAATTTAAATTCTTTTGCAATGTATCAATATTTGAAATAGCAAAAGGAATTGTTTTGTTTTTTGAAATTAGTAAACCAGAAGAAATATTATCAATAATTTCTTCATCTTGTAAAGCATAGGAAATAATAATTGTATTATCATTTATAGTTTTTTGTACTTTATCTAAAGAAGTTAATTGTACTTTTTGTTTACTTTCAAAATGTTTAGGATACGCTAATTGTATAGAATCTTTAAAGTTTTGATAATTAAATTTTATATCAAACAAAGAATCTTTTAATTGTTTGTTTTTAGAAGCTTTATTCTCTAGCTCTAAAATTTGCTTTTTATACTGAAGTTCTCTTTCAACAATGTGGTTAGGCAAGTTTAAAGAATAATTATTGTCATTAATACTTTGTGTTAATAAGAAAGCTTTATTTTTTTCTAAATATTGAAATTGTAAATCTTTATCACCTAAAACTCTAGCTGCATAAACTCCATAATTGTATATTTGGGATACGTCGTTTCTCCAAGAAAATTGTGTGCTAGATTCTGTACTATCCTCTAGTATTATTTCAACAAGTTGATCACTAATGTTTACTGTTTCTATTATTTGATTTAAAAATTTAGAATTCTTCTTTTTTAAATAGAGTTGTTTAAGTATTTTTATTTTTGTACTTAGAGCTGTTAATAGATTTAGTCGATCGATAGTTTTGATTAATTGAGATTTGTTTGGTGTCAGATTTTCGTTAGTTAAATTTAAACTTAGTTGTATTGATTTGTTTATATAATGATATGCCTGTAAAAGATTATTTGAATTCAGTGAGCTTTTACTTAATATTCTATAATTTTCTGCATTAATTAATTTTTTGTTTTTTATATCGTAGTTTTTTGTTATTTCTAAACTTTTATTAATATAATGTATATACTCTTTTTTATTAGAAAGAAGTAAAAGTTCCCCGTAATTCATGTAATTCAAAGCTAATTGATAATAATTATTTTTTTTTATAGCTAGGGATATTATCTTTTTATAAAAAAAAGATGCTTTGGATGAATTGTTTAATTTGGCATATAAGTTAGCAAGACAAGTATAAATAGCATTTTGTCTCCTATTAGTATATAATTGAGGATTTTGTTTTAAAAGAGTTTTAGCATTTTCTAAATAATATACTCCAGTTTCTATGTCTTTATTATCGTTTAAATTATAAGAACTTAATGATAAGTTAACAGAGTTAGTTATTACGTTTCCTAATGTTCCATGTTTTTTTAATAGTTCTACACCTTTAATGTAGTAGTCTAAAGATTTTTTATTTTCTCCGTATAATCTATATAAATATCCAATTTCACATAAAGCTTGAGCTTTTTTTTTGGGGAAAAAGTTTAATCTGGATGCTTTTTTAAAAAGAATCAAAGCATTATTAAGGTCACCATTTTTTTTACTGTAAAAAGCAGTAATATATAAAGCATTATGGTAATCGGAATCGTTTAGCTCATTGTTTGGATAAAATTCTAATTCTTTTTTTGCGTATTTAAGAGCTAAATCATATTGCTTTTTTTTGAAGAAAAAACTTGAAATACTATTTAAAAACAAAGTTTTTTTATTGATGTTTTTTAGTTTAGATGTAATGCTATCAATAGTTTTATGATTCACAGCTAGTTTTTCTTCTAGAATAAAAATATCATTAACAGATGAATACTGAGAATAAATGTTAATACAAGTTAATAAGCTTGCAAAAAGTATTTTTCTATAGAACATAAAATGAAAAATAAAACATTAATTTACATGAAGCTATATAAATTAATGTTTTTTAAATTATTCTTGACTTATATGATTATTACCGAAAATAATATCTTTTGAAACATTAGGTGGAGGAATGAATTGATATCTGAATTCTGAGCAAATAGTTGGATCTGGTTTATTAGGATCGTCTTCTAGATCATCCCCAAGTCCCAAAGCGCGATAAGTATTTTGTTCTTGTTTAATTATAACTTCCCATATTTGATCACCTTTTACAAAAGCACCTTCATCTATTTTTCTAATAAATAGAAAAATATTCTCAAAGCAACGAGGGTCAAAATCATAAGGTGTTTCACCATTTATTTTAGTAATTCTTATGTAACGATAATTTGAATTTATATTTTTACTTTTCTCTGATTCATTAAAAAGGTTTGACTCAGATGTAAAACTAAAACACAACAATACAACTAAAGCTAAAATTGTGCGATTTACTAATTGTAATAATTTCATAATATTTTGTTTTTATATATTGTTTCCCCTTTGTTTATAAAACTTTAAAATGTTACCCTCGCGAAATTATAAAAATTATTTTTCTTTCTTTTTTAGAGTTTTAACTCCTAAAAAAAAGAGTAAAACACCAAATAATAAACTACCAATAATCCAATAGATTGTATAATCACTTTCAAAAGTAGGAGTAGTGTCACCGATTAATATAAAAGACGCCCAATAATATGGTGATTTTTCTGAAAGTGTATGTGTCTTTAAATAATTACGTTTCGCATTATTTATGGCTTCTGATTTAGATTGATGATTTTTTAAATTAGCGTAAAAATCTGACATTAATGAAGTTGTGGCAACATCGTTTACTTTCCATAAAGAAGAAACTACAGATTTAGATCCAGAGTAAAAGAAACCACGAGCTAAGTTTAAAATACCTTCCCCTTTTTTAAGTTCACCAAGATTGGTTTCACAAGCACTTAATACAACTAAATCAGCATTATTTTTATAAGTATATAATTCATGTAAATTCAAAGAATCTTTGCTAAAATGTATGACAGGTTTTTTAGAAATATCAGCATGTGTTGCTAGGTGAATAATTTTAGCATTTGAAGCATTTTTAAAGAAACTGTCTTTAGTAACACTGTTTCCAGTTAAACTTAATCCGTTAAGATTATTGCTAATAGTATTTATTTCTTTTTCAGAGTACTCGAGAGAAGTTAATTTTTGATTCTCAAAGTTAATCGGGGCAAAACCAGCAAATTCTTTTGTTTGAGTTCTTTCTATATTGTTGTTTATATCAGAAAAAGACATTGAGTACGCATAACTAATATTATTACTTTCAATTAAATAAGAATTAGAAGATGTATCAGTAATAAAAGCTTCAAAAGGAATATTTTGTAATTGATTGTCGGGTATAATAGTAAGTTGTTTTCCTTTTATAAGTTCTTGAATTTCTTTTGTTGGAAATAAATTTTGATACAAATAATGAGATACTTTACTAAACTGATTAATTTCTTCCTTTGTATTTAAAGGTTTAGCAACAAGTTGACGGTATAGATTTAATTTTTTTTGTAACGTATCAATATTTGAAATAGCAAAAGGAATTGTTTGGTTTTTTGAGATTAGTAAACCAGAAGAAATATTATCAATAATTTCTTCATCTTGTAAAGCATAGGAAATAATAATTGTATTATCATTTATAGTTTTTTGTACTTTATCTAAAGAAGTTAATTGTACTTTTTGTTTACTTTCAAAATGTTTAGGATACGCTAATTGTATAGAATCTTTAAAGTTTTGATAATTAAATTTTATATCAAACAAAGAATCTTTTAATTGTTTGTTTATAGAAGCTTTATTCTCTAGCTCTAAAATTTGTTTTTTATACTCTATTTCTTTGTTAACAATGTGGTTAGGCAGGTTTAAAGAATAGTTATTATCATTAATACTTTGTGTTAACAAAAAAGCTTTATTTTTTTCTAAATACTGAAATTGTAAATCATCATTACCTAAAGTTCTAGCTGCATAAATACCATAATTGTATATTTTAGATACATCATTTCTCCAAGAAAATTGTGTGCTAGATTCTGTACTATCTTCTAGTATTATTTCTACAAGTTTATCTGCAATTTCAATTATTCTTATTACCTCTTTTAAAAGAGAAATATTTTTAATTTTATTATAATTTTTAGTCAGTAAAAAAACTTTAAATCTTAAAGCTTCAAGTGTGTTTTTTTTGTAATAATTTTTTGAGAAATTAATATATTCTATTTCATTATTTTTTTTTGAAAAATAAGTGTTTATAGATCTGTCAATATTTTCTAAACTAGAGTTAAGATCTTTTTTAAATTCAAAATATTTAGCTTTATTTAGAAAAGTTCCGGCTTTAATATAATCTACTTCTTGATTGGAAAATTTAGAAGTGTAATCTGAGCTTTTTGTTAGAAAGAATAAAGCACTATCTTTTTGTTTTTCAAGATAATGTTCTCCTATGTTCATGTATGCCAATGCTGCAGTATGATTATCGTTGGCTTTAATTGATAAAGCTATTGCTTGTTTATAAAGAAAACTAACTTTCTCAAAATTGTCAATTCCTTTTTCTGAATATAAGCTAGCAAGACTTAATTTAATCATTCTTTCAATTAAACTGTTTTTTTCATCAGTTTTAGAAATCAAATTAGCTGATTTTTCTACAAGATCTATAGCTTTTAACACAAAATTTTTATCTTTTAATTTAAGTATGGTTTGTGTAAGGTTTAAAGAATGTACAGTAGCACTATATATTTCTTCATTTTTATGAAGTAAATCTATTCCTTTTTTATAATGCGAAAAAGAATTCAAAAAATCTCCTTTCATTTGATAACAATAGCCTAATTGACATAGCGATTGCCCTGTTCTTAAAGGGGATTTTTTTAATAAACTTGATTTTTTGAAATTTTTTATTGCACTTTCTATATCGTTGTTATATAGTTGATAAAGTCCTAGTCGATATATTGAGCTATGGTAGTGCTTATTAATTTTAGAATTTGTTTTTTCTAAAAAAAACAATTCTAATTTTGCATATTTTATTGCTAATTTAAAATTATTCTTTTTCTTGTAAAAATATCTAGAACATTGAAAAGCAAAATTAGTATAGGTTAAAGAATCTTTCTTCAGAGTTTCCAAAACACTATCAGCTTTAGTTTCATTAAAACTTTTGGTTTTAAAATAATCTGTTAGATTTAAATTATTTTGACTGTTAGTTTTAAAACTAACAGTCAAAATAATTATTAAAAATTTAATATTAAAAATTAGATATTGACGGTTCATCTTCATCTGTTTCTTCTGGGCAGTTATCAAAAATATAAGCTGATCTTAAGTCGCTATGATCACATATTACCTCTTTGTCCCTTTTGTCAGAGATGACTCTATGATCTTTGTGAAATATTGGAGTATATCTTTGGAATTCCCAGATTTCACAATCACCTAGCAAACCTTGTACGTGTTTTTTTCTTATAAAAGTAAAATGATTAGATTTAGCAATACATTCTCTAATATTTGCTTTCTCATTATCTGTTATACCAGGTTTATAACAGATTCTAATACACTCAACTGTAGATGTAGTTTTAGAATTGATTTCTTTAGTGTCTTTATCAACAAAACTAAAACACACTAACAAGACTAAAGCTAAAATTGTACGATTTACTAATTGTAATAATTTCATAATATTTTGTTTTTATATATATTCGTTGTCCCCTTGTTTATAAAACTTTAAAATGTTACCCGCGCAAAAGTATAAAATTTTATTTTTGTGTATCAGATTGAAAAAATGGATAGTAGTTTATATTTAAATGCGCTAGTTGAAGGAAATTCAAGAATCATCTCAAAAATTTATAGTACAAACTTTACTCAAGTAAAAAGATTCATACTTCAAAATAAAGGAGGAGTAGAAGATGCTGAAGATGTTTTTCAAAAAGCGTTATTGCAAATCGCAGTTCGTCATAAGAAAGAAGGTATACAAATCAATAGTAATTTTGATGCATATTTATTTACTGTTTGTAAAAATTTATGGCGTAGAGAGTTAAATAGTAAAAAAAATCGGGTAACAAATCAGGAGGTTATTGAACTAGTAAGTGACGCTAAAGAAAATGCAAATGCTTTAGTTGAACAAAAAAGACACGAATTGTTTCTAGAAAAATTAAATCTAGTTTCAGATAACTGTAAGAAGATACTATCACTTTTCTTTGCAAAAGTACCGTATGCAGAGATTGTTGAAAGTACAGAATATAATTCTGAAACGGTTGTGAGACAACGAGTGTTTAAGTGCAAAAAGAAATTAACCGACCTAATTAGAGGAGATAAAAGATATCTCTCGTTACAAGAATTATGAATTTAGAAGACGACATATTAATAGAACGTTTTTTAAGAGATGAGCTTTCAGAAGATGAAAAAAGTAGTTTCTTAAAAAGAATAGAAGATGATAGTGAATTTAAATCGAATTATCTTCTGGAAAAGCAGTTGTTTGAATCATTAAATGATGAAAGTTGGAGCTTTGCTGAAAATATTGATGTAGAAGAACTGAAGGAATATGAAGATTTATATAAGAGTCCTGAAGTAGATAAAATCAAACAAGCTATACAAAAAGCATCAAAAGAAAAAAGAGTAAGTAATAGTAAAGTTATAGCTTTAGTTTCTGGTTTTGCTGCCGCAGTTGCTTTGATTCTTACGCTTAATGTTTTTCTGAAAGCAGATATAGATTCTCAAACATTATACGCTGATAATATTCAAATAGAGAATCTTCCTTCTTTTGTTACTAGAAGTGAAACTTCAGACAATAAGTTAGTAGAAGCTGAAAAATTATTTAAAGCCAAGGATTATGAAAAGGCATTAACAATTTTTACTTCAGAAGCAAAAGGTAAAGAAAATAGTAACCTATTTATCTATAAAGCAATTACTGAAATTGAATTAGGAAAGTTTACAGAGGCAGAGCAAACATTAGATCAGTTGATTAAAAGTGATTTAATAGATGCGGAAAAAGGATATTGGTATAAAGGACTTTTGTATTTAAAGTCTGACAATAAAAAATCTGCTAAAAAAGTATTTAGTAAAATAGTAAAAGAGAAACTCTTTAAATTTAAAGAAGCAGAAGAGATTTTAAAAAATATATAACATAAAGCGCCAAAATGAATTCATTTTGGCGCTTCTTTTATTAATTATTATTTCTATTGGTAGCAAGCTGCATGAGAAATAACACGTAATTGACATTCTAAAGATAATGCTAAGAATTCTTCACAAGTTCCGCAATTAGCAGATGATGGAGCATAACAGTAATATCCTCCACAATTACTACTTCCTCCTGAAATTGTTTTTTGATCATTTTTAGCTAAAGCTTTTCCTAGGTTTAAAATTGTTTTTTTCATGTTGATAATAATTTGAGATTAATTTTATTGATTGTATCAACAGAACCAGAAATAATAAATTCCGGTTCTGTTTTATTAATATGACTAAGGTTTATTTAAAAGTTAGCCACAGTTAATATGACGATTATGCCAATCACAAGGTTGGAATTTTACAACGCCAAAAAAACCACATTCACATGCTCTTAAACTATAAACAGGACCTTTTCCTTGAATTGATTTTTGTTTTGCTTTGTTTAAAGCAATTCCTAATTTTAAAATTGATTTTTCCATATTTTATAAGTTATAATTGTTTAAAATAAGCAGTTTCCTTGAATACAAAACGCAGGACATCTAGGTAATACAACACCAGGTGGATTGTAACCTCCAGGACAATAATATTGTGTTCCACCATTAACGTTTTTTTGCTCAATTTTGTTTAAAGCTTTTCCTAAGTTTAAGATTGATTTTTTCATCTTTTCTTGATTTTAAATTTGGGTTAAATCCTTGAATATTTTATAGACACCAAGGTTCATGTCTTGTTTTTGTTGATTTAAAAAGTACTTCCGTGTGCGATATAACAAGTCATTTCACATTCAATAGCTTCTTCTCCTGTATGTCTTTCATAACAACTATCGATACATCTACCTAAATTGTATCCACCTGTTATTTGTTGTTGACTTTCCTTGTTTAATATTTTTCCTAGATTTAAGATTGATTTTTTCATAATTTTTGATATTCAATTAGGTTAATTTTTTTGGAAAATATGTAGCATTATCCATTCATGAACATAATAGAACAAGTGATATATACATATCATAGTAATATTAGTTCAATGAAATTTATAAATAAGATAACCAGTACTTTTATCAGTACAGTTTATGTTCCTTTAAAATTTTAGATTAAAAAAATGGACAACAAATATTGTTATTGTGTACTACACCTAAACATAAAGCACCAAAGAAAGGTTCGCCTGGTCCGCTTTGATCTGGAGCAAATGTACATTCTTGTATAACACTTCCATTATTGTTATACTCGTCTCCTAATTGGTAATTTCTAGAACAAGAACAAAATGGGTTAAACATACCCCCACTAATGTTTTTTTGTTCAGCTTTATTTAAAGCTTTTCCTAAGTTTAAGATTGATTTTTTCATAAATTTTAAATTAAAAATGATTCAATCCTTGAACATTTAAAGACACTCAAGGTTTGTGTCTATTCTTCGCGAAAAATATTTTATACCATAATCTATATAGATTACAGGATTCAATTTGTTGTTATTTGAGATAAAAAATGAAATAGAGGATGCAATTTTTTTTACTCTTTCATACCGGATAAATATAAAAATAAAAAACCACTAATGATTAAATATCATCAATGGTTTTTATGTTTTTTTTAATGAAGAAAGAATTCTAATTTAGTTCTTTCTTTAAAAATTTAGCGGTGTAACTTTCTTTATGTTTTGCAACTTTTTCAGGAGTTCCAGTAACAAGAATTTGTCCTCCACCTTTTCCACCTTCCATACCAACATCTATAATATGGTCGGCTAATTTTATTACATCTAAATTATGTTCAATAATTAAAACGGTATTACCTTTTCCTACTAGTTTATTTAAAACTTCCATTAATACACGAATGTCTTCAAAGTGTAAACCCGTAGTTGGTTCATCTAAGATATAAAAGGTGTTTCCAGTATCTCTTTTAGAAAGTTCAGAAGCTAACTTAATACGCTGAGCTTCTCCTCCAGATAATGTAGTAGATTGTTGTCCGAGTGTTATATAACCTAAACCAACATCTTGAATAGTTTTTAACTTTCTATAGATTTTAGGAATATGTTCAAAGAAATCTACAGCTTCATTAATTGTCATTTCTAAAACATCTGAAATAGATTTTCCTTTATAACGAATTTCTAGTGTTTCTCTGTTGAAACGTTTTCCTTGACAAGTTTCACATTCAACATGAACATCTGGTAAGAAATTCATTTCAATAACACGCAATCCTCCACCTTGACAAGTTTCACATCGCCCTCCTTTTACATTAAAACTGAAACGGCCAGGTTTGTATCCTCGAATAGAAGCTTCAGGAGTTTTAGCAAATAAACTACGGATTTCTCCAAAAACACCAGTATAAGTTGCCGGATTAGAACGTGGCGTTCTACCAATAGGAGATTGATCTATATCTATAACTTTATCAATATGCTCTAAACCTTTTATGTTTTTGTATGGCATTGGTTTTTTTACACCACGATAAATATGAGCGTTTAAAATAGGGTAAAGGGTTTCATTAATTAATGTAGATTTTCCACTACCAGAAACTCCTGTAACACAAATCATTTTTCCTAAAGGAAATTCAACAGAAACATTTTTTAAGTTATTTCCAGAAGCTCCAGTTAGCTTAATAGATTTCCCGTTTCCTTTTCTTCGTTGCTTTGGAACTTCAATAGCTTTCCTTTTCGCAATATAATCGGCAGTTAATGTTGTTTGTTTTGTTAAATCTTCAAAAGATCCTTTACTTACAATTTCACCACCATGTCTACCAGCTCCCGGACCAATATCTAAAACATAATCTGCATGTTTAATCATGTCTTCATCGTGTTCAACGACTAAAACAGAATTACCAACATCTCTCAATTTAATTAAAGAGTCAATTAATTTTTGATTGTCTCGTTGATGTAAACCAATACTTGGTTCATCTAAAATATACAACACACCAACCAATTGAGAACCAATTTGAGTGGCCAAACGAATACGCTGTGCTTCACCACCAGATAAAGATTTCGAAGTTCTATCTAGAGTTAGATAATCTAATCCAACATCAAGTAAGAATTGAATTCTGGTTCTAATTTCTTTTAATATTTCTGAAGCAATTGTAATTTGCTTTTCGCTCAATTTCTTTTCAATATTAGCAAACCAATTTGCTAGTTCGTTAACATCCATTTGAGCTAAATCACTAATGTTTTTATCAGCAATTTTAAAGTGTAATGCTTCTTTCTTTAATCTTTTTCCTTCGCATTTTGTACACTTTACTTCATCCATAAAACCTTTAGCCCATCTTTTAATAGAAGAACTATCTGAGTTTTTATATTGATTTGTGATGAATGAAATAATCCCTTCAAAATCTATTTCGTAACTACGAGTAACTCCTGCTGTTTTAGATTGAATTTTAAAAGTTTCTTTTCCTCCATTTAAAATAACATCTAAAGCTTCTTTTGGAATTTTATTGATAGGATCGGTTAGTTTGAACTTGTAACGTTCTGCAATATTTTGAAGTTGCTTGAAAATCCAACTATTTTTTTGCTCTCCTAACGGAATAATTCCACCATTTTTTATAGAAACAGTATCGTCAGGAATAACCTTCTTAAGATTAACTTCATTGGTGATACCAAGTCCGTTACACTTTTCACAAGCACCTTTTGGTGAATTAAAAGAAAATGTATTAGGTTCTGGATTAGGATACGCAATTCCAGATGTTGGACACATTAATTCTCTACTGAAATATCTTGGTTGTACATCATCTACATCAATAACCATTAAGATATTGTTTCCAGTATATAAAGCTGTTTTTATAGTTTCTTCTAAACGCTTTTCTGCATCTTTGTTTACCACAAGACGATCGATAACGACTTCAATATCATGAGTTTTATATCGATCTAATTTCATGCCTTTTTCAATCTCTCTAATTTCACCATCTACACGAACACGAACAAAACCTTGTTTAGAAATTTGTTCAAATAATTCACGATAATGACCTTTTCTGGATTTGATTAAGGGTGCTAAAACTGCAATTCGTTTGTTGTCAAAATCTTTTAAGATTAATTCTTTGATTTGATCATCAGAGTAACTAATCATTTTTTCTCCTGTATTATACGAATATGCATCAGAAGCTCTAGAGAATAAAAGACGTAAGAAATCGTAAATTTCTGTAATTGTTCCAACAGTAGAACGCGGACTTTTATTCGTAGTTTTTTGTTCTATCGAAATTACAGGAGATAATCCGTCAATTTTATCAACATCAGGCCGTTCTAATCCACCTAAAAATTGTCTCGCATAAGCAGAAAAAGTTTCAATATATCTTCGTTGACCTTCAGCATAAATAGTGTCAAAAGCTAAAGAAGACTTACCACTACCACTTAAACCAGTAATTACAACTAGTTTTTCACGAGGGATTTTAATATCAATATTCTTTAAGTTATGAGCTCTTGCTCCGTATACTTCAATGAATTCTTGTTCTTTCAATGTAATCAATTTGACAAAACACAAATTTACTGAATACAATCTGATTATTAAATTGATCTTGATAACAAATAAATTTAACTGTATCTTGCATATAAATTTGAGGGTTATGGTAGTGTCGCTTAGACAATTTTTTGAAAGATATGGTTTTGATGTTTCTTCAAGATTAGGAGATCGATTAGGAATGCGTGTGGTAAACGTTCGATTATTCTTTATTTACTTTTCTTTTGTAACCGTAGGTTTATCATTCGGTTTGTATTTAATATTAGCATTTGTCTTAAAATTGAAAGATAAAATTTATACCAAAAGAACTTCTGTGTTTGACCTATGATTCGATTAGTTTTAAAATCAAGATTGCATGAAGCACTTTTTTTTACAGGAATAATCTTTTCTGTTGGTATTTTAGGGTATTTATTATTGTTTGATTATTCAATAGTAGATGCTTTTTACATGACAGTAATTACTGTTACTACGGTTGGTTTTGGAGAAATCCATCCTTTTTCTACAGAAGAAAAAATATTTACAACATTTTTAATATTATCAAGTCTATTCACTTTTGGATATGCTGTTTCGTCGTTTTCAGAATATTTAATTAGTGGAGATTTTTTTCGTCATCTAAAAAATAAGAGAGTGCAAAAACAAATTGAACAATTACAAGGACATACTATTGTTTGTGGTTTTGGTAGAAATGGAAAACAAGCTTTAGCAAAATTAAAAAGTTATAAAAGGAAAGTAGTTGTTATAGAGAAAGACAAGGAGCTTATAAAACAGTTAGACGAAAAAAGAGTACTTAACGTAGAAGGTGATGCAACTTCAGATGAAACATTAATTAAAGCAGGAATTGGAAAAGCAAAATATTTAATTACAGCTTTACCTTCAGACGCTGATAATTTATTTGTGGTTCTAACGGCAAGTCAATTAAATAAATCATGTAAGATTATTAGTAGAGCATCAAAGGAAAGTACTTATAGTAAATTAAAAATTGCAGGAGCTAACAATGTTATTATGCCAGATAAATTAGGTGGTGCACATATGGCTTCTTTGGTTGTAACTCCTGATGTTATTGAATTTGTAGACCGATTAACTATAGAAGGTGATACTACAGCTAATTTAGAGGAAATAGCAATTAATGATTTACCTAAAGAATATATTAATAAAACAATCTTAGATTTAGATTTAAGAAAGAAAACAGGATGTACAGTAATAGGATATAAAACACCTGATAAGGAGTATATTATAAATCCAGATGCTTCATTGAAACTAGAAAGAAACGGAAATCTAATTGTATTAGGAAGACCAGAACAAATTACTAAATTGAGAGAATTATTCTAATAAATAGAGCATTTCTAATATTTCATTTTACTTCATAAAATTTTCAGAACGATTTGAATTAAAAAGCAATAAAAATTAGTTTTAACGAGAAAAACTTGTTAAAAGTTCAGTTTTTTAAGATATTGCGAGCTACTAATTCAACAAAACTATTATTTACACATGATGAATAAAAAACTAACGGCATTACTATTGGGGTTATTGCCGATGCTAACTTTCGCCCAGGAGAAAGGTTTAGATCAAAAAATTGATGAGGCATTTCAACCAATTTCTAATTTTTTTAGTGAAGTAATTTTCTTTCCTGTTTGGAAAGATCCAAATATTCCATTCGTATTAGTACTATTAGTTTTTAGTGCTGCATTTTTTACAATTTATTTCGGTTTTCCAAATATTCGTCACTTTCTAACTTCTATAAATGTAGTAAGAGGAAAATACGACGATTTAGACAAAGCGGTAGTTGAAACTGCTTATGGTGATTCAACTCCAGGTGGTGATTCAATTGAAACTATTAGAGATGAAAGTAAAGAAGGAGAGGTAACTCACTTCCAAGCTTTAGCAACTGCAGTGTCTGGTACTGTAGGAAATGGTAATATTGCAGGAGTTGCATTAGCAATCGCATTAGGAGGTCCAGGTGCTACATTTTGGATGATCGTTTGTGGTTTGTTAGGAATGTCAACAAAGTTTGTTGAATGTACTTTAGGTGTACAATATAGAGATGTAGATGAGGAAGGTACTGTTTATGGTGGACCAATGTATTACCTTTCAAAAGGTTTAAAGGAGAGAGGTTTTGAAATGTTAGGTAAAATTTCTGCAGTGTTATTTGCTATCTTCTGTATTGGAGGTTCTTTTGGTGGAGGTAATGCTGCACAATCGAATCAAGCAACAGTAGTAATTAAAGATTTATTAGGATTACAAAGTACTAGTGCAGGAGCAATTATTGGTTTAGTTTTAGCTTTAGTAGTTGGTATCATTATTATCGGTGGTATTAAGCGTATTGCCACTGTAACAGAGAAAGTAGTTCCTCTTATGGCTGTAGTTTATATTCTTGCATGTTTATATATTATTTTTAGTAATCTCTCTTTAGTAGATGATGCTTTCGGATTAATTTTCAGTGAAGCATTTAGCCCTAAGTCAATAGCTGTTGGTGGTTTTATTGGAGTATTACTACAAGGTTTTAAAAGAGCAGCATTCTCGAATGAAGCTGGTGCTGGTTCTGCATCAATTGCTCACTCTGCTGTTAAAACTAAATATTCAGCATCAGAAGGATTAGTAGCATTATTAGAGCCATTTATTGATACAGTTGTAATTTGTACAATGACTGCTTTAGTTATTATTATTTTCAATACAGGTGGAGTTTTTGAATATGGAGGAGACGGAACAGGAGCTGTATTAATTGACGGTGTAGCTTATGAAGGAGCTGGAATTACATCTAAAGCATTTGCTCAATATATTCCTTATTCTAACGTGTTCTTAACAATAGCAGTAGTATTATTTGCAGTATCGACTATGATTTCTTGGTCTTACTACGGATTACAATCTTGGAAATTCTTATTCGGTAGAGGTAAGAAAGCTGATTTAACATACAAGGTTTTATTCTTAACTTTTGTGGTAATCGGTGCAGCTGCAAGTATGGGATCTATTTGGGCTTTCTCAGATGCAATGATTTTTGCTATGGTATTCCCAAATATGGTAGGATTATACTTCTTAATGCCTGTAGTTAAAAAACAATTAAAAAGATATTTAGACGCTATCAAAGGATAGTGAATAAAATTATCATATGAAAAATTTTAAATCCCATTTCTGGTATACAAAAAGCCAACGAAATGGGATTTTTGTTTTATTGCTGCTCATAGTAATATTTCAACTTGCTTACTTTTTTATTGATGTGACTCCAGATAATGTCATTGATGTTAATTCTGATGAAGTAGTTACGCTACAATCGGAAATTGATAGTTTAAAAGAAGAAAAGATAAAGAAGCAAAATAAAGTATTTCCATTCAATCCTAATTTTATATCAGACTACAAAGGAGAACGATTGGGAATGTCTCTAGAAGAAATAGATAGGCTGCATAAATTTAGAGAACAGAATAAATATGTGAATTCTGCTGAAGAGTTTCAAGAGGTAACGAAAGTTTCCGATAGTTTGCTAAATGTCATTTCTCCTTATTTTAAATTTCCAGATTGGGTAAAAAAGAAAGTACCCAAAAAAGAAAATAAGTCTCAATTACAAAAATCAGAAAAGATTTCAATAGTTGTTGCTTCTACAAACGATATTAATAAAGCTAATTTAAAAGATTTTACTACCGTAAACGGTGTTGGAGAAGTAATTGCGGAGAGAATTATTAAGTACCGTTCTAAATTAAAAGGATTTACTTTCAAAGATCAACTTTATGAAGTTTGGGGCTTAGACAAAGGTTTAGCTAGAGAAATTCTTCAGAATTTCGAAATCAAAGACAAACCTAAGATTCAAAAAATCAATGTAAATACAGCTTTTTTCAAGGAAATATTAAATTTGCCTTATATTGATTATGAGCTATGTAAGAAAATTTTTGATTACAGAGATGAGGTTGCTGAACTTCAAAATATAGAAGAATTAAGAAATATTAAAGATTTCCCTCAAAAAAAATACCAGAGAATAGTCTTATATTTGATGGCAGAATAAAACAAACAACAACTTAATTAAAACTTATTAACAGTATGTATTTTACTGAAGAACATGAATCATTTCGTAAAAGTTTCAGAGACTTTTTACAGAAAGAAGTAGTTCCTCACATTGAAAAATGGGAAGAGACAGGAACTATAGATCGCTTTATTTGGGAGAAGTTCGGTGAAATGGGATATTTCGGTCTGTACCAACCAGAGGAATATGGAGGATTAAATTTAGATTTATTTTATACAGTAATCTTTTTAGAGGAATTACAAAGAATTAATTCTGGAGGTTTCGCTGCTGCTATGTGGGCGCATGCTTATCTAGCAATGACACACCTAAAAAAAGAAGGAGATGATAGAATTAAAACAGAATACTTAACACCAAGTATTGAAGGAAAAATGATTGGTTGCTTATGTATTACTGAACCTTTTGGAGGAAGTGATGTTGCAGGAATGCGAACTACAGCAATTAAAGATGGCGATAACTACGTAATCAACGGATCTAAAACATTCATCACAAACGGAGTGTACTCAGATTATTTAATCGTTGCTGCTAAAACAGATCCTAACGATAAATATAAAGGAATGAGTATTTTCTTGGTAGATAGAGATACTAAAGGGGTTTCATCAACTAAGTTAAATAAATTAGGATGGAGAGCTTCTGATACAGGAGAAATTGCTTTCGATAATGTAGTTATTCCAAAAGAAAACTTAATGGGTGAAGAAGGAAAAGGTTTTCCTTACATTATGCAACATTTTGCTTTAGAACGTTTAATTATGGGAGTAAATGCACATGCAAGAGCAGAATATGCACTTGAGTATGCATTACAATATATGAGCGAAAGAGAAGCTTTTGGAAAAAAGATTAACGAATTCCAAGCATTAAGACATAAAGTAGCTGAAATGGCTTCTAAGGTTGATATGTGTAAAGAGTACAATTATTCGATTACAAAAAGATTGAACGATGGTACTTATGTCGTAAAAGAAGCTAGTATGAGTAAATTCTTATCTACTAAGATAGCTGATGAAGTAATTTATGACGCACTTCAATTATTAGGTGGATACGGTTACATGGAAGATTATCCATTAGCAAGAATGTTTAGAGATAGTAGATTAGGTCCAATCGGTGGTGGAACATCTGAAATCTTAAAAGAGATTATTGCAAAAATGATAATTGATAAAAAAGAGTACAAGCCAGCTACGTAAGCTAAATATCAATTTCTTTTTTGCAAAAATGTGTCCTCACATTGCAAAAATGATAATTGATAAAAAAGAGTATAAGCCTGCAACTTAAAAACAGTAGTAGGTGATAATTTTAGAAAAAAGAGAATACTTAGGTATTCTCTTTTTTTGGTTTTATAATTTGTTAAAACAGTATTTTTAGATTGTTTTCATTACGATTTGTTTAATTTATTAACACGAAATCGATTTCGGATCGACATCGATTTCGTAATCTGGTTTTCATTGAATACCTTGATTCAAAACAAAAACCAAATCAATATGAAAACCCTTATTAAATTTTTAGTAATTCTTCTATTTGTCAATTATTCCTGTTCAACAAATGATACAGATACTGCTATAATTGACAATGAAACTTCATCGGAAAATAGTTCAGAAGAAAGAAACCTCAAAGCCAGACAAGGTTTAAAACCTATTGGTACTGGTGTTATGATGCAAGCATTTTATTGGGATGTTCCTGCTGGTGGTACTTGGTGGGAGAAAGTTGAAAGTAAAGTACAAAGTTGGAGTGATGCAGGAATAGATGCAATTTGGTTACCACCGGTTTCTAAAGCGCAAAACGGAGCTTTTTCTATGGGATATGATCCTTTCGATTATTACGATTTCGGTCAGTATGATCAAATGGGAAGTGTAGAAACTCGTTTCGGTTCAAAAACAGAGTTAGAAAGTTTAATTAGTAGTGCACACAATGCGAAGTTAAGTGTAATTGCTGATATTGTAATTAATCATAATAGTGGAGGAGCTTTAGAAGATAACCCTTACACAGGCACACCTTATTACACAGATTTTAATCCGAAATCAGGTAAGTTTTTCAGAAGCAACAGTGATTTCCACCCAAATGCAAATTGTAATAGCGATTCAGGAGTTTTTGGTGGTTTCCCAGATTTAAGTCATTGCCAACCTTATGTTCAAGATTGGTTATGGAAAAGATCAAATAGTGTAGCTAAATACTATAAAAATGTTATGGGATTCGATGGTTGGAGATTTGATTATGTGAAAGGATTTGCACCTTGGGTCGTAAGAGAGTGGAAAAACGCAGTTGGAGGTTTTTCTGTTGGAGAGTATTGGGATGGAAATGCTGGTACATTAGATTGGTGGTCAGGTGAAGCACAAGTTTCTGCTTTCGATTTTGCTTGTTATTATAGAATGAGAGATGCTTTTCAAGGAAATAATCTAAATAGATTAAACGATGATATGCTTTGGAAAAGAAATTCTAGTAAAGCAGTAACGTTTGTTGCAAATCATGATACAGATGAAATTTACAATGGTAAATTATTAGCTTATGCTTACATTTTAACTCACGAAGGTTACCCGACTATTTTCTACAGAGACTATGAAGAGTGGTTAAGTAAAACGAAGTTAAATAACTTAATATGGATTCATAATAATTTAGCAGGAGGAAGTACATCTATTCTTCATGTGGATAATGATGAATATGTAGCAAGAAGAAATGGTCATAATAATGCTGGTTTAGTGGTTTATATAAATAACTCTAATTCTTGGAAAGAAAGATGGATTGAAACTAATTGGTCTAATACTAGAATAAAAGACTATACAGGTAACTCTAATTGGCAACCTGTAACTCAAGGAGGTAAGTGGGTTAAAATTCAAGCACCACCAAAAAGTTACACGGTTTGGTCTCCAAAATAAATTATTGATTAGTTGGAATATATGATTTAATATGTATCTTTGCAGTCCGAAAAAATAAGATTACAATCTTTAAAATCAGTTAAGTTTCTGATTTTAAGTTAAAAATATAAAAGATACGTATGAGAGGAGGTGCAAAACCATGTTAATTATTCCAGTAAAAGAAGGTGAGAATATCGATAGAGCTTTAAAACGTTACAAGCGTAAATTCGATCGTACGAAAACTATGAGAAACTTACGTGCTAGAAAGCAGTATACAAAGCCATCTGTAGCGAAAAGAGCTCAAATGATTAAAGCTTCTTACATCCAAAGATTAAGAACACAAGAAGAAGTTGGTTAAACCAATTTCTAATTATAAGATTAAAACCTGTGCATTTTGTACAGGTTTTTTTATTTTTAGCTTATTAATACTACGCATAACTTATGTTTATTGATGCTTTTTTAGAGTATTTGTCTTTAGAGAAAAAATATTCTTCACATACTGTGTTAGCTTATAAAACAGATTTAATCGCATTTAAAGATTTCTGTGTTGTTGAATTTGATCAAGAGAGTTTAGAGAATGTTCATTACAATCAAATTAGAAATTGGATTGTTAGTTTGGTTGATCAAGGTGTTACAAATAGAACTATCAATAGAAAGGTTAGTAGTTTAAAGACTTTTTATAAGTTTCTACAGAAAATAGAAGAGATTGAAGTTAATCCTTTGGCTAAACACAAGGCATTAAAAACTCAAAAAAAGCAAGAAATACCATTTTCAATTAAAGAAATGGAAAATGTATTTGTAGAATTTAATGAAGATGATTTTGTTTCGTTGAGAGATAAACTCATAGTAGAGTTATTTTATTCGACAGGAATGAGAAGAATAGAGTTGATTAATATTAAACGATCAGATGTTAGTCTAAGTAGTAAGACAATTAAAGTGTTAGGTAAAAGAAATAAAGAACGGATAGTTCCATTAATACCAACGGTGATTGAAACATTAGAAAAATACCTTGCTGAAAAGAGAGAAATAAATACAAATACTGAACACTTACTGATTACCGAAAAAGGAAATAAAATTTATGAAACACTTGTTTATCGAGTAATAAATCGTTACTTTAGTAAGGTCTCGACGAAGACAAAAAAGAGTCCGCACATCCTTAGGCATACTTTTGCCACACAATTACTCAATCAAGGTGCGGATCTAAATTCGGTTAAAGAATTACTAGGACATTCTAGTTTAGCCTCAACCCAAGTTTACACTCACAATAACTTGGAGCAATTAAAACAAGTGTTTAACAAAGCTCATCCTAGGAGCAAAAAAAAAGACTGAAGATTATGAAGGTATTCACGCAATCCGTAAATTTTAAAGTAGATGGAGATTTAGTTAATTTCATTCAAAAGAAAGTAGGAGGTTTAGATAAGTTTCACGACAAGATAGTTGATGCGGAAGTTTTCTTGAAAGTTCAAAAAACAAGTGATAAAGAAAATAAATTTACAGAGATTAAAATAAATATCCCCGGAAATGAATTAATTGTAAAAAAAATGAACAAGACCTTTGAAGAGGGCGTAAGTCTTGGCGTTGAGTCGTTAAAGAGACAATTAAAGAAGTCAAAAGAGAAGAAAAGAGTATCTTTAGTTTTATAAAGTTTATAAAAAAGATGCAAAAAGTTTTATATATTCAAAATTACTTTTTAAATTTGCAGTCCGTTAGAAATAACGGATTGTTTTTTTATAACAATAAGCCGATATAGCTCAGCTGGCTAGAGCAGCTGATTTGTAATCAGCAGGTCGTGGGTTCGAGTCCCTCTATCGGCTCTAAGAAAACAAAAGTTCATTAAAATATTATCAAGATTTCTAGGGGAGATTCCAGAGCGGCCAAATGGGACGGACTGTAACTCCGTTGTCTTTCGACTTCGCAGGTTCGAATCCTGCTCTCCCCACAAAATCTTAATGCAATATTGCGGGAGTAGCTCAGTTGGTAGAGCGTCAGCCTTCCAAGCTGAATGTCGCCGGTTCGAACCCGGTCTCCCGCTCAAAAAATCATTTACGGTTTTTAATTTTTAGTAATAGAGTATAAATTAAAGTAAAGCTGTAAATGTGACGCCGGTGTAGCTCAGCTGGTAGAGCGCATCCTTGGTAGGGATGAGGTCACGGGTTCAAGTCCCGTCATTGGCTCGAATAAAATAGAGTTTACGATAACACTAAATATATTTAACTAAGAATTAAAATTAATAATCATGGCAAAAGCAACTTACGATCGTTCGAAGCCACACTTAAATGTTGGAACTATCGGTCACGTAGATCACGGTAAAACTACATTAACTGCTGCTATCACAAAAGTATTAGCAGATGCAGGATTCTCTGAGCAGAGAGCATTCGATCAAATCGATAACGCTCCTGAGGAGAAAGAAAGAGGTATTACAATTAACTCTTCTCACGTAGAGTATGCTACGGCAAACCGTCACTACGCACACGTTGACTGTCCAGGTCACGCCGATTATGTAAAGAACATGGTAACTGGTGCTGCACAAATGGATGGAGCTATTTTAGTAGTTGCTGCTACAGATGGGCCAATGCCACAAACTCGTGAGCACATCTTATTAGGTCGTCAGGTAGGTATTCCACGTATCGTTGTTTTCTTAAACAAAGTTGATATGGTTGATGATGAGGAGTTATTAGAGCTAGTTGAAATGGAAGTTAGAGAATTATTATCTTTCTACGAGTATGATGGAGATAATAGTCCTGTAATCCAAGGTTCTGCTTTAGGAGCTTTAAATGGAGAGCAAAAGTGGGTTGATACAGTATTAGAATTAATGGAAGCTGTTGATACTTGGATTGAAGAGCCACCAAGAGATACTGAGAAAGATTTCTTAATGCCAATTGAAGATGTATTCTCAATTACAGGTCGTGGTACTGTTGCTACTGGTCGTATCGAGACTGGTATCATCAACTCTGGAGATGCTGTAGAGATTATCGGTATGGGTTCTGAGAAGTTAACTTCTACTGTAACTGGTATTGAAATGTTCCGTCAAATCTTAGATAGAGGTGAGGCTGGAGATAACGCTGGTATCTTATTAAGAGGTATTGATAAAACTGATATCAAAAGAGGTATGGTAATTACTAAGCCTGGATCAGTAACTCCACACGCTAAATTTAAAGCTGAGGTTTATATCTTAAAGAAAGAAGAAGGTGGTCGTCACACTCCTTTCCATAATAACTACCGTCCACAATTCTACGTACGTACAACTGACGTAACTGGTAATATTAACTTACCTGATGGAGTAGAAATGGTAATGCCTGGTGATAACTTAACTATTACAGTTGATTTAATCCAACCAATCGCATTAAACATCGGTTTACAGTTCGCAATCCGTGAAGGAGGTAGAACAGTAGGTGCTGGTCAGGTAACTGAAATTTTAGACTAATTAGAATTAGTAAATAAACACTAGAGGCGTCCCAGCCGGGACGTCTTTATAATACGGGTTTAGCTCAGTTGGTAGAGCACTGGTCTCCAAAACCAGGTGTCGGGAGTTCGAGCCTCTCAACCCGTGCAAATTTTATAAGTGATGAACAACTTTATACAATACATTAAAGATTCTTTTGAAGAATTAAGTACTAACATGACATGGATTTCTAGAGAAGAAGCCCAAAAGTCTACAGTAGTAGTAGCAGTTTTTACTATCGTATTTGCTTTAGCTGTTGCTTTTATTGATAAAGTTTTTCAATCTAGTTTAGATAAATTCTTTAATTTATTTTAATAATGGCTGATTCAGTAATGAAATGGTATGTCGTGAGAGCGATAGGTGGACAGGAGAATAAAGTCAAGTCTTACATCGAAACCGAGATCGCTAGACACGGTTTGTCTGATTATGTAAGTCAAGTTATAGTTCCGACTGAAAAAGTTGTTCAAATCAGAAACGGAAAAAAAATAAATAGAGAGAGAGTTTATTTTCCAGGTTACATTATGGTAGAAGCTAATTTAGCTGGTGAGGTGCCTCACGTAATAAAATCAGTTACAGGTGTAATTGGTTTTTTAGGTGAAACAAAAGGTGGTGATCCTGTACCAATGAGAAAATCTGAAGTTAACAGAATGCTAGGTAAAGTAGATGAGCTTTCTGTTAATGAAGAAAATGTAGCTATTCCTTACGTTGTAGGTGAAACTGTTAAGGTTGTAGATGGTCCTTTTAATGGATTCGACGGAATAGTTGAGAAAGTAAACGAAGAGAAGCGTAAGCTTGAAGTAATGGTTAAGATTTTCGGAAGAAAAACTCCATTAGAATTAAGCTACATGCAAGTAGAGAAAATATAACTGTTACACATATATATTTTAAAGGTGTATTAGCTTCCATAAATTAATACATCACTAAATCTTAAACAATGGCAAAAGAAGTAAGTAAACTAGTTAAACTACAAGTTAGGGGAGGTGCTGCGAATCCGTCGCCACCAGTTGGACCCGCTTTAGGTGCTGCCGGAGTTAACATCATGGAGTTCTGTAAGCAGTTTAATGCTCGTACACAGGACAAGCAAGGTAAAGTATTACCAGTAGTGATTACAGTATATACTGATAAATCATTCGAATTTGTTGTTAAAACTCCACCAGCTGCAGTACAATTATTAGAAGCGGCCAAAATTAAGAAAGGTTCAGGAGAGCCTAATAGAAAAAAAGTAGCAAGCGTTACTTGGGATCAAGTAAGAACTATTGCAGAAGACAAGATGGCAGATTTAAATGCTTTTGAAGTTGAATCAGCAATGAGAATGATCGCAGGAACAGCTCGCTCTATGGGATTAACAGTAACAGGTGATGCACCTGCTTAAACTAAAAGAGAATTATAATGGCAAGATTAACAAGAAAGCAAAAGGAAGCTCGTGCTAAGATTGACAACTCTAAAGTTTATGACTTAAGTGAAGCATCAGCGTTAATTAAAGAAATCACAAATGTAAAATTTGATGCATCTGTTGATTTAGCAGTACGTTTAGGAGTAGATCCTCGTAAAGCTAATCAAATGGTTCGTGGAGTTGTAACATTACCACACGGAACAGGTAAAGATGTAAAAGTTTTAGCATTAGTTACTCCAGATAAAGAAGCAGAAGCTCAAGCAGCTGGTGCAGATTATGTTGGATTAGATGAATACCTTCAAAAAATTAAAGGAGGTTGGACAGATGTAGATGTTATCATCACTATGCCTAGCGTTATGGGTAAATTAGGTCCTTTAGGTCGTATTTTAGGTCCTAGAGGTTTAATGCCAAACCCTAAAACAGGTACTGTAACTATGGATGTTGCAAAAGCAGTAAAAGAAGTGAAAGCTGGTAAAATTGACTTTAAAGTTGATAAAACTGGTATCGTTCATGCTGCTATAGGTAAATCATCGTTTGATGCTGTTAAAATAGCTGAAAATGCAAATGAATTACTTCAAACACTTATTAAATTAAAGCCAACAGCAGCAAAAGGAACTTATATAAAGAGTATCTTTATGTCTTCAACTATGAGTCCTAGTGTTCCTGTAGATGTGAAATCTGTTTCATAAGGCGGTTAAAATCTATATATCATGACTAGAGAGGAAAAATCACAAGTAATACAAGATTTAACAGCACAATTAGCAGATACTAATACAATCTATTTAGCAGATATTTCTGGTTTAGATGCTATTACTACATCTAACTTACGTAGAGCTTGTTTTAAAGCTAACGTTAAATTGGCTGTTGTGAAGAATACATTGTTAGAAAAAGCAATGGAAGCTTCAGATAAAGATTTTGGAGAATTACCTACTGTATTAAGTGGTAACACTTCAATGATGATTGCAGAAGCTGCAAATGCACCTGCAAAAGTAATTAAAGAGTTCAGAAAGAAATCAAAAGAAAGACCTTTGTTAAAAGGAGCTTTTGTTGAGGAAGCTGTTTATATTGGAGACGATCAATTAGATGCTCTTGTAAACATCAAATCTCGTGAAGAACTTATCGGTGATATTATCACATTATTACAATCTCCAGCTAAGAATGTTGTTTCAGCATTACAATCAGGAGGTAGTAAATTATCTGGTATCTTAAAGACGTTATCAGAAAAATAAATACGCGCACTAATAAACTAATAATAAAAAATTAAAACAATTAAAATGGCAGATTTAAAAGAATTCGCAGAACAATTAGTTAACTTAACAGTAAAAGAAGTTAATGAATTAGCAGATATTTTAAAAGAGGAGTACGGTATTGAGCCAGCAGCAGCAGCAGTAGCAGTAGCAGGACCAGCAGGACCTGGAGCTGATGCAGGAGAAGAGAAGACTGAGTTTGACGTAATCTTAAAAGCAGCAGGAGGTTCTAAATTAGCAGTAGTAAAATTAGTTAAGGAATTAACTGGTTTAGGATTAAAAGAAGCTAAAGGAATCGTTGATAGCGCACCAGCTCCAGTAAAAGAAGGAGTATCTAAAGATGAGGCTGAAGGTCTTAAGAAGTCTTTAGAAGAGGCAGGAGCTGAAGTAGAGTTAAAGTAAGCTTACTCCCCACAATAAAGTGGGATAACAAAATACAGGTTTAGGTTCTGGAACAATTGTTCTAGGCCTAAACCATTTTGTGTATATATTTGTTCTTAAAATCACAAGCTAATTATTTGTGTTTTGCAGTAATAGGTCTTAATTTTATTACCTACTGTAAATTTTAGAAAAAAACTTTATTAGTTTAATAAGATATTTTTAATTCAAAAATAGTTACTCTTTTGGCAACGACAAAAACTACTGAAAGAATCAACTTCGCATCTTCACGAATTGGGGCAGATTATCCAGACTTTTTGGATATTCAAATTAAATCTTTCCAAGATTTTTTCCAATTACAAACAAAAGCTGAAGAACGAGGAGAAGAAGGTTTATATAAAACCTTCATGGATAACTTCCCAATTACAGATACAAGAAATCAATTCGTTTTAGAATTTTTAGATTATTTTGTTGATCCACCAAGATACAGTATTCAAGAATGTATCGAGAGAGGTTTAACATATAGTGTACCTCTTAAAGCAAGGTTAAAGTTATACTGTACAGACCCTGAACATGAAGATTTTGAAACCATTGTTCAAGATGTGTACTTAGGAACTATTCCTTACATGAGCGGTTCAGGAACATTTATTATTAATGGAGCAGAGAGAGTTGTAGTATCACAGTTACACCGTTCTCCTGGAGTATTCTTCGGTCAGTCTTTCCACGCTAATGGAACAAAATTATATTCAGCTAGGGTAATTCCTTTTAAAGGTTCTTGGATTGAATTTGCTACGGATATTAATCAGGTAATGTATGCTTATATCGATAGAAAGAAAAAGTTACCTGTAACAACATTATTTAGAGCAATTGGTTACGAAAGAGATAAAGATATCTTAGAGATTTTTGATTTAGCAGAAGAAATAAAAGTTTCTAAAGCTGGATTAAAAAAAGTATTAGGAAGAAAACTTGCTGCTAGGGTATTAAAAACTTGGCACGAGGATTTCGTAGATGAAGATACTGGTGAGGTAGTTTCTATTGAGCGTAACGAGATTATTTTTGATCGAGACACTATTTTAGAAAAAGAGCACGTTGATGAAATCATTGAAGCTGGTGCAAAAACAATTTTATTGCACAAGGAAGATAATGATATGGCAGATTATGCTATTATTCATAATACACTTCAAAAAGATCCAACAAACTCTGAAAAAGAAGCAGTAGAACATATTTATCGTCAATTACGTAATGCAGAACCGCCAGATGAGGAAACTGCAAGAGGTATTATTGATAAATTATTTTTCTCAGAGCAAAGATATAACTTAGGTGAAGTTGGTCGTTTTAGAATGAACACAAAACTTCAGTTAAATGAAGATATAGATCAAAAAGTATTAACAAAGAATGATATCATTACTATTGTTAAGTACTTAATTGAGTTAATTAACTCAAAAGCAGAAGTAGATGATATTGATCACTTATCTAACCGTCGTGTACGTACAGTAGGTGAGCAGCTAGCAGGTCAGTTTGGTGTAGGTTTAGCTCGTATGGCTCGTACAATTCGTGAAAGAATGAATGTGCGTGATAACGAGGTGTTTACTCCAATTGACTTAATTAATGCGAAAACATTATCTTCTGTAATTAATTCTTTCTTCGGAACAAATCAGTTATCTCAGTTTATGGATCAAACAAATCCATTAGCTGAAATTACACATAAACGTCGTTTATCTGCATTAGGACCTGGAGGTTTATCCAGAGAAAGAGCAGGTTTCGAGGTTCGTGATGTTCACTATACTCACTATGGTCGTTTATGTCCGATTGAAACACCAGAAGGACCAAACATTGGATTAATTTCTTCTTTATCAGTTTACGCTAAAGTAAATCCAATGGGATTCATTGAAACTCCTTACAAGAAAGTATCTGAAGGAACAGTTCTTAACGAAGAGCCTATTTACCTAAGTGCTGAGGAGGAAGAAGGAATGAAGTTTGCACAATCTAATATTGAAGTTACTGAAGAAGGTAAAATCGATAGAGAAAAGGTTATTGCAAGAGAAGAAGGTGATTTCCCAGTTGTAACTCCAGATGTTGTAAATTACATGGATGTTGCGCCAAACCAAATCGCTTCTATTTCAGCATCTTTAATTCCATTCTTAGAGCATGATGATGCCAACCGTGCATTAATGGGATCTAACATGATGCGTCAGGCAGTACCATTATTAAGACCTGATGCGCCAATCGTAGGAACTGGATTAGAAAGAAGGGTAGCAAAAGATTCTAGAATCTTAATTAACGCAGAAGGTAATGGAGTTGTTGAATACGTAGATGCTAACAAAGTAACTATTAAGTACGACAGAACTGATGATGAGCGTTTAGTAAGTTTTGATTCTGACGAAAAGTCTTATGACTTAATTAAATTTAGAAAAACAAACCAAGGAACTAATATCAACTTAAAGCCTATCGTAAGAAAAGGAGATAGAGTTGAAGAAGGACAAGTTCTTTGTGAAGGATATGCAACTCAGCAAGGAGAATTAGCTTTAGGTAGAAACATGAAAGTAGCCTTTATGCCTTGGAAAGGGTATAATTTCGAGGATGCGATTGTGATTTCTGAAAAAGTTGTTCGTGAAGATATCTTTACTTCTATTCATATCGATGAATATTCTTTAGATGTTCGTGATACTAAATTAGGAGCTGAAGAATTAACTAACGATATTCCTAACGTTTCAGAAGAGGCTACAAAAGACCTTGATGAAAACGGAATGATTCGTATTGGAGCTGAAGTTAAACCTGGTGATATCTTAATTGGAAAAATTACTCCAAAAGGAGAAAGTGATCCAACACCAGAAGAAAAATTATTAAGAGCTATCTTCGGTGATAAAGCAGGAGATGTAAAAGATGCATCTTTAAAAGCTTCTCCATCTTTAAAAGGAGTAGTAATTAATAAGAAATTATTTAAGAGAGCTGTAAAAGATAAGAACAAGAGAGCTAGAGATAAAGAAGCAGTAGCTACTTTAGAAGCATCTTTTGTATCTAAGTTCGAAGATTTAAAAGATCGTTTAATAGAAAAGTTATTCCATTTAATAAGTGGAAAAACTTCTCAAGGTATATTTAACGATTTAGGAGAAGAAGTATTACCTAAAGGAAAGAAATTTACACAGAAGATGTTAAATTCTGTAGATGATTTCACACACTTAAGTGGTACTTGGACAACTGATAAAGAACTTAATGTTTTAGTAGTAGAATTAATCCACAACTATAAGATTAAGGTTAACGATTTACAAGGAGTTTTACGTCGTGAGAAATTTACAATTTCTGTAGGAGACGAATTACCAGCAGGAATTTTAAAACTAGCTAAAATTTACATTGCTAAAAAGCGTAAATTAAAAGTTGGAGATAAAATGGCAGGACGTCACGGAAACAAAGGTATTGTTGCACGTATTGTTCGTCAAGAAGATATGCCTTTCTTAGAAGACGGAACACCTGTAGATATCGTATTAAACCCATTAGGGGTACCATCTCGTATGAACATTGGTCAGATTTATGAAACTGTTCTTGGTTGGGCAGGTCAAAAATTAGGTCAGAAGTATGCGACACCAATTTTTGATGGAGCTTCTCTAGATGAAATCAATAAATTAACTGACGAAGCTGGAATTCCAAGATTTGGTCATACATATTTATATGATGGAGGTACTGGACAACGTTTCGATCAACCAGCAACAGTTGGAGTAATTTATATGATCAAATTAGGACACATGATTGAAGATAAAATGCATGCTCGTTCTATTGGACCATACTCTTTAATTACACAACAGCCTTTAGGTGGTAAAGCACAATTTGGAGGTCAGCGTTTTGGAGAGATGGAGGTATGGGCTCTTGAAGCATATGGAGCATCAAGTATCTTACGTGAGATCTTAACAGTGAAGTCTGATGATGTATTAGGTAGAGCTAAAGCTTACGAGAGTATAGTTAAAGGTGAAACTATGCCAGAACCTGGATTACCAGAATCATTTAACGTATTAATGCACGAACTTAAAGGTTTAGGGTTAGACGTTAAATTAGAAGAGTAAAAAAAGATAATCTAGATTGTTGAGAAACAATCTAGGTTTCAGTGTTTATATAATTTATAATTTAAGCAATATAGCTTAAAGCATTTTGCAAATTCATTATGGCAAGAAAGAACGAAAAATACACTGTTAAGAAATTTAACAAAATTTCAATTGGTTTAGCATCTCCTGAATCTATTTTAGAGGCATCTAAAGGGGAGGTTTTAAAACCAGAAACAATAAATTACCGTACGCACAAACCTGAAAGAGATGGACTTTTCTGTGAAAGAATTTTCGGTCCTGTAAAAGATTATGAGTGTGCTTGTGGTAAGTATAAAAGAATCCGATATAAAGGAATCGTTTGTGATCGATGTGGAGTAGAAGTAACTGAAAAGAAAGTTCGTAGAGATAGAGTAGGTCACATTAACTTAGTTGTACCAGTAGCTCACATTTGGTACTTCAGATCATTACCTAACAAGATGGGATATTTATTAGGATTACCATCTAAAAAGTTAGACATGATCATCTACTATGAGCGTTATGTAGTAATCCAACCAGGTATTGCTAAAAATGCTGAAGGTGAACCATTACAAAAATTAGACTTCTTAACTGAAGAAGAATATTTAGATATTGCTGACTCTTTACCACAAGATAACCAATATTTAGAAGATTCAGATCCAAACAAGTTTATCGCTAAGATGGGGGCTGAGTGTTTAATTGAACTTTTAGCTCGTATCGATTTAGATGAGTTATCTTATCAATTAAGACATAAAGCAAATACAGAAACGTCTAAGCAACGTAAAAATGAAGCTTTAAAACGTTTAAATGTTGTTGAAGCATTCAGAGATTCTCAAAAGAATAGAGAGAATAAGCCAGAATGGATGATCATGAAAGTAGTTCCGGTAATTCCACCAGAATTACGTCCATTAGTTCCATTAGATGGAGGTCGTTTTGCAACATCAGATTTAAATGATCTTTATCGTCGTGTAATTATCCGTAACAATCGTTTAAAGAGATTAATGGAGATTAAAGCTCCTGAAGTAATCTTACGTAACGAGAAACGTATGTTACAAGAATCAGTAGATTCATTATTCGATAATACACGTAAGTCATCAGCAGTAAAAACAGAATCAAACAGACCATTAAAGTCTTTATCTGACTCGTTAAAAGGTAAGCAAGGACGTTTCCGTCAGAACTTATTAGGAAAGCGTGTTGATTACTCTGCACGTTCTGTAATTGTTGTTGGACCAGAATTAAAATTATACGAATGTGGATTGCCAAAAGATATGGCAGCTGAATTATACAAGCCTTTTGTAATTCGTAAGTTAATCGAAAGAGGTATTGTTAAGACAGTTAAATCTGCAAAGAAAATCATAGATAGAAAAGAGCCTGTAGTTTGGGATATTCTTGAAAACGTAATTAAAGGTCACCCAGTTTTATTAAACCGTGCCCCTACATTACACCGTTTAGGTATTCAAGCATTCCAACCTAAATTAATAGAAGGAAAGGCGATTCGTTTACACCCATTAGTATGTACGGCATTTAACGCCGATTTCGATGGGGATCAAATGGCGGTTCACTTACCTTTAGGACCAGAAGCTATCTTAGAAGCTCAGTTATTAATGTTAGCTTCTCATAATATCTTAAACCCTGCAAATGGTGCTCCAATTACTGTACCATCTCAGGATATGGTATTAGGATTATACTACATGACTAAAGAGCGTAAATCTACTCCTGAATTAATAATCAAAGGAGAAGGTTTAACATTCTATTCACCAGAAGAAGTTACTATTGCTTTCAATGAAGGTAGAGTAGACTTAAATGCAGGAATTAAGGTTCGTACGAAAGATGTTGAAGATGGTGAAGTTGTAACTAAGATTATTAAAACTACAGTAGGTAGAGTTTTATTTAATGAAGTTGTTCCAGAAGCAGCAGGATACATTAATGAAGTTTTAACTAAAAAATCTTTAAGAGGAATTATTGGTGGTATCTTAAAAGTTACTGATATTCCAGCTGTAGGAGAGTTCTTAGATCAAATCAAAAACATGGGATATAAATTTGCCTTCCAAGGTGGTTTATCATTCTCATTAGGAGATATCATTATTCCAGAAGAAAAACATTCAATGATTGCTGAAGCTAATAACGAAGTGGATGGAATTATAATGAATTATAACATGGGATTATTGACTCAAAAAGAACGTTATAATAAAGTAATTGATATTTGGGGTAGAGCTAATAACAAGCTTACTGAACTTTCAATGAAGCGCTTACGTGAAGATCAACAAGGATTTAACTCTGTGTTTATGATGTTAGATTCAGGGGCTCGTGGATCGAAAGAGCAGATTCGTCAGTTAACAGGTATGCGTGGATTAATGGCGAAACCTAAAAAGTCTACTGCAGGAGGTGGAGAAATTATTGAAAACCCAATTCTTTCTAACTTTAAAGAAGGATTATCAATTTTAGAATACTTTATCTCAACGCACGGTGCTCGTAAAGGATTAGCCGATACAGCATTAAAAACTGCCGATGCAGGATATTTAACTCGTCGTTTAGTAGATGTATCTCAGGATGTTATTGTCAATGAAGAAGATTGTGGTACATTAAGAGGATTAGAAATTACTCCACTTAAGAAAAATGATGAAATCGTTGAATCTTTAGCTGATAGAATTGAAGGTAGAGTTTCTTTACACGATGTTTATCACCCAACTACTGATGAAGTATTATTAAACGCTGGAGATTTAATTACTGAGAAATTAGCTAAAAATGTTCAGAGTGCAGGAATTGATAGAGTAGAAGTTCGTTCTCCATTAACTTGTGAATCTAAACGAGGAATTTGTGCTCAATGTTACGGTAAGAGTTTATCTACAGCTAAGAAAGTACAAAAAGGTGAAGCGGTTGGAGTTATTGCAGCTCAATCGATTGGAGAGCCTGGTACACAGTTAACGTTACGTACATTCCACGTTGGAGGGGTTGCAGGAAACATTTCTGAAGATAACAAGTTAATAGCTAAGTTTGAAGGTAATGTTAAAATTGAAGATTTACGTACAGTTAAAGGTAAAGATAACGAAGGAAAAGAGATTGATATCGTAATTTCTCGTACTGCTGAACTTAAGATTGTAGATAAGAAAACTGGTATTACTTTAAGTGCTAATAATATTCCTTATGGTTCTACTATTTTCGAAAAAGAAAGAACTTCAATTAAGAAAGGTGATGTAGTTTGTCAATGGGATCCATTTAACGGTATCATTGTTTCTGAATTCGGTGGAACAGTTAAGTTCGATAATTTAGAGCAAGGAATTAACTACTCTGTTGAAATTGATGAGCAAACTGGTAAGCAAGAAAAAGTAATTACAGATTCTAAGAATAAGAAGATTATTCCATCTTTAATTATTGAAGATGCTGACGGAAATGCATTACGTTCATACAGTTTGCCTGTTAGTGCACACTTAATGGTTGACAATGGAGATAAGGTAGAAGAAGGTGAAACTTTAGTTAAGATTCCTAGAAAATCTGGTAAAGCAGGTGATATTACAGGGGGGCTTCCACGTGTAACAGAATTATTCGAAGCACGTAATCCTTCTAACCCAGCTGTAGTTGCAGAAATAGATGGTGTTGTGGCTTTCGGAAAAATTAAGCGTGGTAACCGTGAAATTATTGTAGAAACTAAGACAGGAGAGATTAAGAAATACTTAGTAAAGTTATCGAATCAAATCTTAGTTCAAGAGAACGATTTCATAAAAGCAGGTATGCCTTTATCTGATGGAGCAACAACTCCAGCTGATATCTTAAGAATTAAAGGACCTTCAGCTGTTCAAGAATACTTAGTAAACGAAATCCAAGATGTTTACCGTTTACAAGGGGTAAAAATTAACGATAAGCACTTTGAGGTAGTTGTACGTCAAATGATGCGTAAAGTTAAGATTATTGATTCTGGAGATACATTATTCTTAGAGAACCAATTAATCCATAAAAATGATTTCATCGAAGAAAACGATAAGATCTATGGAATGAAGGTTGTTGAAGATGCTGGTGATTCTGAGAATTTAAGAGCAGGACAGTTAGTAACGGCTAGAGAATTAAGAGATGAAAACTCTATTTTACGTAGAGCAGATAAAAACTTAGTTGAAGCTAGAGATGCTCAACCTGCAACTGCAGAGCAAGTATTACAAGGTATTACAAGAGCTTCGTTACAAACGAAATCATTTATATCTGCTGCATCTTTCCAGGAAACTACGAAAGTATTAAATGAAGCAGCTGTTAATGGAAAAATAGATAATCTAGAAGGATTGAAAGAGAATGTAATTGTTGGTAAGAGAATTCCAGCAGGTACAGGTATCAGAAGATACGAGCAGATTATTGTTGGACCAAAAGATGAAATACAACAAAGTTTATAAGTCAATATAAAGGCCTCTTAATTTAAGAGGTCTTTTTTTCTTAAATCAATATGGAAGATCATAAAGAACCACAAATTAATATAGAATTAGATCAAGACGTAGCTGAAGGAACTTATAGTAATTTGGCTATTATTAATCATTCTGTTTCAGAGTTTATTGTAGATTTTATCAATATTATGCCAGGAGTACCTAAAGCTAAAGTAAAATCTAGAATTATTTTAACACCACAACATGCTAAGAGATTAACGAAAGCATTAGCCGATAATGTGCGAAAATTTGAGCAAGTTCATGGTGAAATTAAAGAATATGAGCAACCACCAATTCCAATGAATTTTGGAGGAACTACGGGGGAAGCATAAAAAGTAAAACGAGATTTATCTCGTTTTTTTTATGATTATCAATTACTAAGGAAACTTAAAAGTTTGTATTATTTTCACTTTTTATGTAAAAAAAATTATATTTGTGGCTTAGAACTATAGTAATCCCAAAAATAATGTAAGTATTGAGTAGCTTCTAAAAACATAACCAAACTATTACTACTTTGTTTTTAGAATCTTTTTTTATCCCCCTCAACTTAAGAAGATTCACCTTATAAATATTAGAAATTAAAAGATTAGTTAAGTTAATAACTTAGCTAAAGTATATAGTATAAACATTAGAGCAAGTTAAAAATACTCTTAAGTTTCAATTGAGAACCGATGAAAAGAATTTTATTTGTTAGTCTTGTATTAGTAAGTCTATTGTCTAATTCACAAAGAAGATATGCGGCAGATCGCTATTTTAATGAATTTGCCTATAAGAAATCTGCAGAATTATACAAAGTCATTTATGAAAAAGGAGATAGTTCTCAGTTGGTAATAAGCCGTTTAGGAGATTCTTATTATTATAATACAAACTCGAACGAAGCTGAAAAATGGTATGAGATATTAATGAAAAAATACTCAGATCAGGTATCTCCAGAGTATTTGTTCAGATATGCACAAACATTAAAAAGTAATGGTAAGGTTAAAGAATCTGATCTTTGGTTAGAGAAATTAAAAGATAGAGATAGTGACGATTCCAGAGCTTTAGCTTTAGTCAATAATCGAAATTATTTTGTAGAATATTCCAATAGAAAGAAGACGTTTGTAAATGTTAAAAATTTATCTGTAAATACTGAGTTTTCAGATTTTGGTGGATTTATTTACGATAGTAAATTATACTTTGCTTCTACAAAACCGGGCGATACTAAAACTAGAAGAAGGTATAAATGGAATAATCAACCTTTCTTAAATGTATATACTGCTGAAGAAGAATTTAGTGATATTGCAGAAGGTTTAGAATTAGCTGAACCTCAAAAGTTTTTAGAGATAAGTACTCGCTACCATGAATCTAACGTAGTATTAAGTGAAGATGGTAATACGCTTTATTTCACTAGAGATAATTACGATGGAGATAAATTAAAAGGAGACGAAGATAGAGTTACACACTTAAAAATATATAAGGCACAAAAAATAGATGGTGAATGGAAGAACTTCGAGGAATTATCATTCAATAATGACGATTATTCTTGTGGTCATCCAGCGTTAAGTTCAGATGAAAAAACTCTATATTTTGTTTCAGATATGCCTGGTGGTTTTGGAGCAACAGATATTTATAGTGTTGCTATTGCAGATGACGGTACTTTTGGAACACCAAAAAATTTAGGTAAAACAATCAATACTGAAAGTAGAGAAATGTTTCCTTATGTGGATAAAGATAATACGTTATACTTTGCTTCAGATGGTCATTTAGGTTTAGGAGCACTAGATGTTTTCGAATCTAAAATATCAGAAGCTACATTTACAAAACCAGTTAACTTAGGAAGTCCAGTAAATAGTCCATTAGATGATTTTAGCTTTGTGATTAGTGACGATAAATCTTATGGATATTTCTCATCGAATAGAAAAGGAGGAAAAGGAGATGACGATATTTACAGTTTTGTTATTTATAGATGTAAAGAAGATATTACAGGAATAGTTACAGATTCTAGAACAGGAGATCCAATCGGAGGAGCTACAGTTCGTTTAATAGATGAAAAAGGAGAGCCTGTCAGTCAACAAATCACAAAAAATGATGGACGATATACTTTCAAAGATATCGCATGTGAAAATAACTATACTGTAGCTGCGTCTAAAGAAGATTATAGAAACGATAAAAAAGATACTGCTACAGAAGATGTTGATAAAAAGACAATTCAAGCAGATTTAACTTTAGAGTCATTAATAGTTGATAATCCTGAAGAGCAATCACAAATAGTTATCAATCCAATTTATTTTGATTTTGATTTATATAATATTCGTGAAGATGCAGAATATGAATTAGAACATATTGTAACGGTTATGAATAATAATCCAGATATGGTAATTCGTATAGAGTCGCATACTGATAGTAGAGGAACAAAAGCATATAATAGAACATTATCTAAAAATAGAGCTAAATCAACAAGAGATTATATTATTTCTAGAGGAATAGCAGCTAACCGTATAGAAAGTGCTATAGGATATGGTGAAGATCGTTTATTAAATCATTGTGATGACGCTAATCAAAAACGTTGTTCAAAAGAAGAACATCAACAAAATAGAAGATCATATTTCTATATAGTCAAAGGCGCAAAAAATGTTTCATCTACAAATCAAAAACCTAAGAATTAATTCAAAAAAGTTGATTTTTTAAAAAAAATTACTATATTAGTAATGTTGAGTTACTACTCACAAACCAAAAACAAGCCCCTAAATAATTATTAAAAAGCATACGCTGATCTTAACATTATTAACTATATTTAGTTTAATGTGTGTAAATGTAAGTTGTTAAAATTTGTTAATTTAAAATTTAATGACTATTTTTAGATGAGATGATTATTCACTAAATCATCAGTTTAAATATTTTAATAATTAAAATTCACAAGCCCCTCGAAACATGAAAAGAATTACTATTCCAGACAATTTTGCTAAAATGATCTTAAAACTTAAATCGGGAAAAGATATTTTTTAAGAACATCACATCTTAATTTACTAACTACTTATTCAATTTTAATACTAACTTTTTAATGCAATTAAAACATATTGTTTTAACTGGATTAAATCGTACATAATATGTAGTTATACATCTATATACATACACTAATTATTTTTATTAATTAGACATAAATAAAAAACCCCGCAATTGTAACACTTTGGCGAGCACATACAAAAGCAGGGCGTTGTAACAATCAATTAATAAACTGATCATTATGATTATTTATTTTAGGAAGTTAATCCCTATAGTTCTTTGTAAATTAAAAGGTTTCAAAATTAATATTTACAACAGAACTAACAAAGTATTTTTTTATCAAAGTTTTCTTAGCTTTTTTAAGCATTTCAGCTTAATAGCAAAAAACTCAATCACACTTGTGCTATTTACACTGCTAACCTTTAATAATGCTTTTGCTAATAATAGAGGTGAGTATGAATTATCTATAAATAAAGATAGTATTCAGGTAGATAATAATAGATCAAATCATTATTATGTTTATAAGCCTAAGACTTCAACTATAAACACTTCGAATAATGCCAATCCATTTTCGATATTTGCATTACCAACAATAGATCTAAATACAAATACAGCTGGTAATGATAATAGTATTCTGATAACTCCTACGACTACGGGAGTATTTTTGGTAGCAAGCTCTCCTGCTGTTACTTCTGATGCAGGAATAGTAAGTGCTACAATAAGTTTTTCGGGCATAGTAGATACACCCAATGAAGAGTTAATGGCTATTAATGATGGAGGTTTTGATTTATATTATTTCAATACACCTTATGATACATTTACTTATTTTGTTGGAAGTACTACTATCGTAGTTACACAATTAACCGACACAACATTTTCAGTAACAAGACAATTTGGTGGAGCTATACCAAATGCAGATTTTGAAGCATTTTTACAAACACTTTATTATGGAGACTTAGCTAGTCCGTATACAGAAGGTGTTAGAACTATGTTGATAACAATAACAGATACAAATTCAGACACAGCAAGTGCACAAACTACAATTAGAGCATTTGATACAACCTTGGTAGCTGTAGATGATACAAATAGTGTCATGGCAAATAATACAGGTACTATCGCAGGTAATGTGTTAGCTAACGAAGCAGCACCACCTTCAGGAACTTTAATAATTAGTGAAGTAGATGTCCATCCAACTTCTGTTGGAACAAGTTACACGACTTTATTTGGTTCAATTACTATTAATTCAGATGGAAGTTATACATATGATGTAGATGAAACAAATCCAGCAGTAACAGGTTTACGATCTGGTGAAAGTATTGACGATATTATTTCATATACAGTACAACGGTCCGTAGATAGTGCAATTTTCGATTATGCGTATTTAACAATTACAATTAATGGAGTAGATGAATTACCTAATGCAGTTGATAATACAAAATCTATGACTGCTTTTGTAGATCCAAACGCTGTAGGGAATGTAATTACAGATCCTGGACCAGGAGGCGCAGTAGATGCAATAGATAGAGGTTTAAACACTTTAGTTTGGGAAAATGAATTTGTTAATGGAGGCGTTTTTGTAGATGTATCTGCATCAATAAATGGAGAAATGAGAACTATTGGTACAGCACCTAACGATGTAACGCTAACTTTTACAACTGAAGATCCAGATAATGTTGGAGCAGCTGATCAAAATTTAGTTGTGTTTAGAACTCAAACAAACGGAGGTCATACAGGGTATTTTCGATATACAATCGATCCAAGTACCAGCCCAACTGCTGATGTTACATTAACGATAGATTTTAATAAACCTGTATTTAATTTAGGTTTTTTAGTAGTTGATATCGATTATTCACAAGGTACTACATGGCAAGATCAGATTAATATACAAGGATCTTTATCAAGCACTTCTGTTCCTTTTAATTTTATCACAACTGGTGGAGTTGTTAATCCATCAACAGGAACTTTTTATGGTACAGGAAACGCTGTTCCAGAAGATGCTACGGGTAATGTAAATGTATTTTTCGATCAACCTATAGATCAATTAGTTTTAAGTTATAACTATGGTCCAGACGCAACTGACATCGATAAAGGTTTACAATTAGCAGGTATTTCAGATATATTTTGGCAAGGAGAATCATCAATTCAAATTACACAAGTTGATGGAAGTGCAGGTAATTTAGGTGTTTCTTATGCGGGTACATATGGTAGTATCATTATGAATGCAGATGGTAGTTATGACTATATTATTGATACATCTAATCCAGCTGTTCAAAATTTATTATCCGGACAATCATTAGTTGATACATTTAACTATACTTTATTTGATGGATTTAATACTGATAACGCAAACTTAATTATTACTATAAATGGTTCTGGAACAGATTCTGATTTAGATGGGATTTCTGATGTAGTAGACTTAGATGATGATAATGATGGAATTTTAGATACTGAAGAGTTTGATTGTCCTTCAGGTACCTTCGTGGCTTTAGGACAAACATTTACACAAGTCGATACTGGTACGACTGCAGGGGGAAGTGCTTCTGGAACAGTAAATAATGTTTACAGTGAAAATACCGTAACAGGAACTTTTAATTTTCAAGTATTAAACAATGCAGTTTGGAATTCTGGTGTTAGAAGCCAAGGCCCAACAGCAGGAGTCGACGGAAATTACATTAATGTCCAACCACAAACAACGAATTTTCCAGCAGGAACATCATATCCAGCAGATGCTGCGACTTTAGATGTTGCAGTATATACGTTTACATTTGATAAACCAATACAGGTAGCAGATTTTAAATGGGCAGGAATTGATAATAGCGATCGTGTAGATTTTTCAGCTTCACTAAGTGGTGTAAATGTACCTTTAGAAGTAGCTAATATTAATATACCTGGAGCTAATTTTTCTCAACCTGATGGACCTCAATCTGTTTTAAGTACTGCTGGAGGAGCAAATGCACCAGATAATGCGGTTTCAGTAACATCTTTAGGTGCCGTAGATACAATAATCATAGTAGCAGGAAAGAGAAACGGAAATGGAGGAAATGTTACTATGCAATTTACTGAGTTTAGCTATTGTTTCGCAAGAGATACAGATATGGACGGAACTCCAGATTATTTAGATTTAGATAGTGATAATGATGGTTGTGATGATGTAGTTGAATCTGGAGGAAATGACGATAATGATGATGGCCGTTTGAATGGTCATCCTACCGTTGACGGTATTGGAACAGCGACACCAGGACAAGTAACTAACGGAAGTACAGAAGGAGGTTATAACGGAGCAAATGGAAGTGAAATCGTAAGTGATACTTTTACAGTTGCAATAACTCCAGATCCAGGAATAGCTTGTGATGGAGAAGATTTTGTTTTTACAGCCACGGCCACAGGAACTAGAGTTACAGATTTTGGAGCAACAGGAGGGACTGGAGATGATACAACAATTGCTATACCCGCAGGAGATTATACATATCGTTGGTATCTCGGAGCAAGTACTACACCGTTAACAGATGTAGCACCATATTCAGGAACTAGTACATCAATGCTAACAATAGCAGCCTCTAGTGGTTTGGCTGGAAATGTGTATAGAGTAGAAGTTACAACCACTGGTAATTCGTGTTCACAAGAAGATACAGTAACTTTAACAACAGTTAATCCTAGTCCAGTAGCTACAGTAAATGATCCATCAGTTTGTGTTGGAGATACTTCAGCTACACTAACAGTAACAGCTACAACAGGAACACCTACTCAGTATACGATAGATTATAATGCCGCGGCCGAAGCAGCAGGCTTTAGTGATGTTACAACCAATACAAGTTTAACGGGAGCTACTTTTACAATTCCAGGAGCTGCTGCTGCGAATACTTATAGTGGTACGATCACTTATATCGATGCGAATGGATGTAGTGGTACAGATGCTTTTACAGTTACGATTAATGCCAATCCAGTAGCTACAGTAAACGATCCATCAGTTTGTGTAGGAGATACATCAGCTACCTTAACGGTAACAGCTACAACAGGAACACCTACTCAGTATACGATAGATTATAATGCAGCAGCCGAGGCAGCAGGTTTTAGTGATGTTACAACCAATACAAGTTTAACGGGAGCTACTTTTACAATTCCAGGTGC
>NZ_CANMAX010000005.1 GCF_947495995.1 uncultured Tenacibaculum sp. | reverse complement strand
GGAGATACTTCAGCTACACTAACAGTAACAGCTACAACAGGAACACCTACTCAGTATACGATAGATTATAATGCAGCAGCAGAAGCAGCAGGTTTTAGTGATGTTACGACCAATACAAGTTTAACAGGAGCTACCTTTACAATTCCAGGAGCAGCAGCCGCAAATACTTATAGCGGAACGATTACTTATATTGATGCGAACGGTTGTAGTGGTACGGACGCTTTTACAGTAACGATCAATGCGAATCCAGTAGCTACAGTAAACGATCCATCAGTTTGTGTTGGAGATACTTCAGCTACACTAACAGTAACAGCTACAACAGGAACACCTACTCAGTATACGATAGATTATAATGCAGCGGCAGAAGCAGCAGGCTTTAGTGATGTTACGACAAATACAAGTTTAACGGGAGCTACTTTTACAATTCCAGGTGCAGCTGCTGCAAATACTTATGGCGGTACGATTACTTATATTGATGCGAACGGTTGTAGTGGTACAGATGCTTTTACAGTAACGATTAATGCCAATCCAGTGGCAATTTTAGATAATCCAAGAGTTTGTGCAGGTACAACTTCGGCTTCACTAACTTTAACACCAAGTACTGGAAATCCTACTCAGTACACAATAGATTATGATGCCGCATCAGAAGCAGCAGGGTTTAGTGATGTAACGACAAATACAAGTTTAACAGGTGCTACCTTTACGATTCCAGCATCAGCTTCAGCAAATACTTATGGTGGAACAATCACGTATGTAGATGATAATGGATGTAGTGGAAGCAATATTTTTACAATTACAATTGACGAAAACCCAGTAGCTACAGTGAATGATGTGGTGGTGGTTTCCGGAACAACTTCAGCAAATTTAGTACTTACGGCAACCAGTGGAACACCTACACACTATACGATAGATTATGATGCAGTTGCAGAAGCAGAAGGTTTTAGTGATGTAATTACCCCAACAAATTTAACATCGGCTACTTATGTAATTCCTGCAAGTGCTACAGCAGGAATCTACAATGGAATAATAACTTATATAGATAGTAATGGATGTAGTGCTACCGATCCTTTTACAATTACAATAGATGAATTACCAATAGCGACAAACGATGTAGGCAATTATACTTCAGGTAGTTCAAGTTCTCCACTAAATGTGACTACAAATGATACGACAGGAGATACAGTTGATCCAAGTACAGTTATTTTTACTTTAACAGGTTTGCCAGCAGGATCAAGTGTAGGTCCAGATGGTAAGACACTTACAGTTTCTGGAGAGGGAACTTGGGGAGTAGATAATAGTGGTAATGTAATATTCACTCCAAATGGAAGTTTCACTGGTGATCCAACTCCTGTTAGTTATACAGTTGAAGATGCGGAAGGTAATGTTTCTAATGAAGCTACAGTTACTTTAGATACAAATCCAATAGCTTCAGATGATAACGGAGATTATACTCCAGGAAGTCCAAGTGATCCAATTAATGTTGCAGCAAATGATACGTCAGGAGATACAGTTGATCCAACTACAGTTAGTCTAGATATTACAGGTTTACCAGGAGGATCAAGTTGTACCAATACAGATACCGATGGAGATTGTATAGAAGTTACGGTTCCAGGCGAAGGAGTTTGGACAGTAAATCCAACGACAGGAGAAGTTGTGTTTACTCCAGAAGGAAGTTTCACAGGCGACCCAACGCCAATCACTTACGATATTGAAGATGCCCAAGGAAATAGTGATTCAGGAACTATTACAGTTGTAGCGGATCCATTGCCAATAGCTTCAGATGATAACGGAGATTATACACCGGGAAATCCAAGTGATCCTATTGATGTTGCAGGAAATGATACAACAGGAGACACAGTTGATCCAACTACAGTTAGTCTAGATACTACAGGTTTACCAGCAGGCTCAAGCTGTACTAATACAGATATGGATGGTGATTGTGTAGAAGTTACGGTTCCAGGAGAAGGAGTTTGGACGGTTAATCCAACGACAGGAGAAGTTGTGTTCACCCCAGATGGAAGTTTTACTGGCGATCCAACACCGATTACTTACGATATAGAAGATGCTCAAGGAAATAGTGATTCAGGAACTATTACAGTTGTTGCCGATCCATTACCAATAGCTTCAGATGATAATGGAGATTATACACCAGGAAATCCAAGTGATCCAATTGATGTTGCAGGAAATGATACTACGGGAGACACAGTTGATCCAAGTACCGTTAGTTTAGATATTACAGGCTTACCAGCAGGTTCAAGTTGTACAAGTACAGATACGGATGGTGATTGTATAGAAGTTACGGTTCCGGGCGAAGGAGTTTGGACGGTTAATCCAACGACAGGTGAAGTTGTGTTTACTCCAGACGGAAGTTTCACAGGCGATCCGACACCGATTACTTATGATATAGAAGATGCTCAAGGAAATAGTGATTCAGGAATTATTACTGTTGTTGCAGATCCATTACCAATAGCGACAAATGATGTTGGAGTTTACACTCCAGGAAGTGCAAGTTCACCTTTAAATGTTACAACAAACGATACCACAGGAGACACAGTTGATCCAAGTACGGTTATTTTCACTTTAACAGGTTTACCAGCGGGATCAAGTGTAAGTCCAGATGGCAAAACACTTACAGTTTCAGGCGAAGGAGTTTGGACAGTTGATAACAGTGGTAATGTAATATTTACCCCAGATGGAAGTTTTACAGGTACACCAACGGTTGTTAGTTACACAGTTGAAGATGGACAAGGAAATGTTTCAAATGAAGCAACCATCACATTAAGTTCTGATCCATTACCAATAGTTTCAGATGATAACGGAGATTATACACCAGGCAATCCAAGTGATCCTATTGATGTCGCAGGAAATGATACTACAGGAGATTCAGTTGATCCAAGTACTGTTAGTTTAGATACTACAGGTTTACCAGCAGGTTCAAGTTGTACCAATACAGATACTGATGGTGATTGTATAGAAGTTACAGTTCCGGGAGAAGGAGTTTGGACAGTTAATCCAACAACAGGAGAAGTTGTATTCACTCCAGATGGAAGTTTCACAGGTGATCCAACACCGATTACTTACGATATAGAAGATGCTCAAGGAAATAGTGATTCAGGAACTATTACAGTTCTTGCAGATCCATTACCAATAGCTTCTGATGATAACGGAGATTACACACCAGGAAATCCAAGTGATCCGATTGATGTTGCAGGAAATGATACTACGGGAGACACAGTTGATCCAACCACAGTTAGTCTAGATACTACAGGTTTACCAGCAGGTTCAAGTTGTACAAGTACAGATACCGATGGTGATTGTATAGAGGTTACAGTTCCAGGAGAAGGAGTTTGGACAGTTAATCCAACGACAGGTGAAGTTATATTTACTCCAGATGGAAGTTTCACAGGCGATCCGACACCGATTACTTATGATATAGAAGACGCTCAAGGAAATAGTGATTCGGGAAATATTACCGTTGTTGCAGATCCATTACCAATAGCTTCAGATGATGTTGGAGTTTACACTCCAGGAAGTGCAAGTTCACCTTTAAATGTTACAACAAACGATACCACAGGAGACACAGTTGATCCAAGTACGGTTATTTTCACTTTAACAGGTTTACCAGCGGGATCAAGTGTAAGTCCAGATGGCAAAACACTTACAGTTTCAGGCGAAGGAGTTTGGACAGTTGATAACAGTGGTAATGTAATATTTACCCCAGATGGAAGTTTTACAGGTACACCAACGGTTGTTAGTTACACAGTTGAAGATGGACAAGGAAATGTTTCAAATGAAGCAACCATCACATTAAGTTCTGATCCATTACCAATAGTTTCAGATGATAACGGAGATTATACACCAGGCAATCCAAGTGATCCGATTGATGTTGCAGGAAATGATACATCAGGAGATACAGTTGATCCAAGTACAGTTAGTTTAGATACTACAGGATTACCAGCAGGTTCAAGTTGTACAAGTACAGATACCGATGGTGATTGTATAGAAGTTACAGTTCCGGGAGAAGGAGTTTGGACGGTTAATCCTACTACAGGAGAAGTTGTATTCACTCCAGATGGAAGTTTCACAAGTGATCCAACACCGATTACTTACAATATAGAAGATGCTCAAGGAAATAGTGACTCAGGAACTATTACCGTTGTTGCAGATCCATTACCAATAGCTTCAGATGATAACGGAGATTACACACCAGGAAATCCAAGTGATCCGATTGATGTTGCAGGAAATGATACTACGGGAGACACAGTTGATCCAACCACAGTTAGTCTAGATACTACAGGTTTACCAGCAGGTTCAAGTTGTACAAGTACAGATACCGATGGTGATTGTATAGAGGTTACAGTTCCAGGAGAAGGAGTTTGGACAGTTAATCCAACGACAGGTGAAGTTATATTTACTCCAGATGGAAGTTTCACAGGCGATCCGACACCGATTACTTATGATATAGAAGACGCTCAAGGAAATAGTGATTCGGGAAATATTACCGTTGTTGCAGATCCATTACCAATAGCTTCAGATGATAACGGAGATTATACACCAGGAAGTCCAAGTGATCCTATTGATGTCGCAGGAAATGATACGTCAGGAGACACAGTTGATCCAACCACAGTTAGTCTAGATACTACAGGTTTACCAGCAGGTTCAAGTTGTACAAATACCGATACGGATGGTGATTGTATAGAAGTTACAGTTCCAGGCGAAGGAATTTGGACAGTAAATCCAACGACAGGAGAAGTTGTATTCACCCCAGATGGAAGTTTTACTGGCGATCCAACACCAATCACTTATGATATAGAAGATGCTCAAGGAAATAGTGATTCAGCAACGATCACAGTTGTCTCTGATCCATTACCAATAGCTTCAGATGATAACGGAGATTACACACCAGGAAATCCAAGTGATCCTATTGATGTTGTAGGAAATGATACTACGGGAGATACAGTTGATCCAACCACAGTTAGTTTAGATACTACAGGTTTACCATCAGGTTCAAGTTGTACCAATACAGATACCGATGGTGATTGTATAGAAGTTACAGTTCCAGGAGAAGGAGTTTGGACAGTTAATCCAACGACAGGAGAAGTTGTGTTTACTCCAGACGGAAGTTTCACAGGTGATCCAACACCGATTACCTATGATATAGAAGACGCTCAAGGAAATAGTGATTCAGCAACGATCACAGTTGTTTCCGATCTATTACCAATAGCTTCAGATGATAACGGAGATTACACACCAGGAAATCCAAGCGATCCAATTGATGTTGCAGGAAATGATACGACTGGTGATGTAGTTGATCCAACTACCGTTAGTTTAGATACTACAGGTTTACCAGCAGGCTCAAGTTGTACCAATACAGATATGGATGGCGATTGTATAGAAGTTACGGTTCCAGGAGAAGGAGTTTGGACAGTTAATCCAATGACAGGTGAAGTTATATTTACTCCAGACGGAAGTTTCACAGGTGATCCAACGCCAATCACTTACAATATTGAAGATGCTCAAGGAAATAGTGATTCAGCAACGATCACAGTTGTCTCTGATCCACTACCAATAGCTTCTGATGATAACGGAGATTATACACCAGGAAATCCAAGTAATCCAATTGATGTTGCAGGAAATGATACTACGGGAGACACAGTTGATCCAACCACAGTTAGTCTAGATACTACAGGTTTACCAGCAGGCTCAAGTTGTACTAATACAGATACCGATGGTGATTGTATAGAGATTACAGTTCCGGGCGAAGGAGTTTGGACAGTTAATCCAACGACAGGTGAAGTTGTGTTTACTCCAGACGGAAGTTTCACAGGCGATCCAACTCCAATCTCTTATGATATAGAAGATGCACAAGGAAATAGTGACTCAGCCATAATTGTTGTAGTTTCCGATCCACTACCAATAGCAACAGATGATTTTGGTGATTTTATAACAGGAAGTCCAAGTGATCCTATTGATGTTGTAGGAAATGATACGTCAGGAGATACAGTTGATCCAACCACAGTTAGTTTAGATACTACAGGTTTACCAGCAGGTTCAAGTTGTACCAATATAGATACTGATGGTGATTGTATAGAAGTCACAGTTCCAGGCGAAGGAGTTTGGACTGTCGATACGGCCACAGGAGAAGTTATATTTACCCCAGATGGAAGTTTCACAGGCGATCCAACACCAATCACTTACGAAATAGAAGATGCAGAAGGTAATAGTGATACTGCAATAATTACGATTACCAATTCTGATTTTACATTAGTAGATGATGCTGAAGCTACAGATTTTGATACACCTGTTGATATAGATATAATAGATAATGATATTGATGTACCAAACATAGGAACGTTAGATATAGTAACTAATCCGAGTAATGGAACAGTTACAGTAAATGATGGAGGTACACCTAATGATCCAAGTGACGATACTGTAACTTATACCCCAAATCCAGGTTTCACAGGAACAGACACATTCACCTATGAAGTTTGTGATAACGATACACCACCAAATTGTAGAACAGCTGTTGTTACTATTACAGTTAACGGTCCAGAAAATGATGTTTTCAATTTAATTTCTGATGATGGAAATGGAACAAACGGAGTTTTCTTCATTGCAGGAATTCAAAACTTCCCAAATAACACAGTTGAGATCTTTAATAGATGGGGAAATACAGTTTATAAAGCGAGTGGATATAATAACGAGACAGTTGCTTTTAGAGGAATTTCTAATGGAAGAGTAACGATTAGTGTAGATTCAAAATTACCTGTAGGAACATATTACTACGTAATTGATTATGGAGATGAAAGTAAAAAACCAAAAGCAGGATGGTTATATATAAATAGATAATTAAAAACTTTAATTCACAATATGAATACGATAGTACATTTAAAAAGAGTATTACCTATTTTGGTTTTAGTACTAACAAATTTTGTTCATGCTCAACAAGATCCCCAGTATACTCAATATATGTATAACACGATGAGCGTAAATCCAGCTTATGCAGGATCTAATGGTCATACTGTAATAACTGCTTTAGGAAGAACACAATGGGTTGGTTTAGATGGAGCGCCAGATTCTCAAACCTTAAGTTACGATACTGTTTTGGGTTACACAGGAGTAGGTTTAGGAATAAATTTAACTAACGATAGAATTGGTCCATCAAACGAAATTTATTTAGATGCTAACATTTCTTACACAGTAAGGACAAGTGATAAGGGTAATTTAGCATTTGGATTAAAATTAGGAGGACGTCATTTATCTATAGATTGGAGTAAAGGAACAGCCTTACAACAAGAAAGAATATTTGAAGGAACTGTAAGTCGTTTTCTTCCTACAATAGGAGCAGGAATTTATTATTACGAATCAAATTGGTATGCGGGAGTTGCTATTCCTAACTTTTTAAGAACAGATCATTACGATGATACCATAGCAACTTCAACTTCAGGATTTGGAGATGTTGCTGAAGAAAGATTGCACTTTTTCGGAATCGTAGGTTATGTTTTTGATCTTAGTGAGACCATTAAATTTAAACCCGCAGCTTTAGCTAAAGTAGTAAGCGGAGCTCCAGTTTCTTTAGACGTTTCTGCAAACTTTTTATTTAACGAGAAGTTTGCCGCAGGAGTAGCTTGGCGTTGGGGAGATTCTTTAAGTGCATTATTAGGTTTTCAAGCAACAGAAAATTTTAATATAGGTTTTGCTTACGATTTAACTACGTCAAATTATAGTAATTACAATTCAGGAACTTACGAGCTTATGCTTCGATGGGATATATTTAGACAACGCGTAATGAAATCTCCTAGATTCTTTTAAACAAGATAATTATGAAAAGAATTTTATTTATTTGTTTTGTATTGATAAGCATCTTGTGTAACGCTCAGCGTAAATATGCTGCAGATCGTTATTTTAATGAATTTGCTTACAAGAAATCCGCAGAATTATATGAAGTCATATACGAAAAAGGAGACGACTCTCAATTAGTACTTAGTCGTTTAGGAGACTCATATTATTTTAATACACAACCCAAAGAAGCCGAAAAATGGTATAAAATACTACTGGAAAAATACTCTGGAGAAGTTGCTCCTGAATATTTGTTTCGTTATGCACAATCATTAAAAAGTAACGGAAAGGTAAAAGAATCAGATCTTTGGCTAACTAAATTGAAAGAGTTAGATAGTGATGATTCTCGTGCTTTAGAGTTGGAAAATAATCTGGATTATTTCGTAGAATACTCTAACCGAAAAAAGACATATGTAAATGTTAAAAATTTATCTATAAACACCGAATATTCAGATTTTGGAGGTTTCATTTATAATAATCAATTATATTTCGCTTCTACCAAACCTGTAGGTTCGAAGTTCGATAAAAAAATATACAAATGGAACGATCAACCTTTTTTGAATGTATATGTTGCAGATGAAGATATAGGAGATGTAGAAGAAGGTTTACAGGTGTCAAATGCAATAAAACTTGATATTGTAAATACTCGTTATCATGAATCTAATGCGATTCTTAGTAAAGATGGAAATACAATGTATTTCACTAGAGATAATTACGATGGTGAAAAACTAAAAGGAGATGATGATAGAGTAACACATTTAAAGATTTATAAAGCAGATAAAGTTGATGGCGAATGGAAAAACTTTAAAGAATTGCCATTTAATAACGACGATTATTCTTGTGGGCATCCGGCATTAAGTTCAGATGGGAAAACCTTATACTTTGTTTCAGATATGCCAGGAGGTTTCGGAGCAACAGATATTTATAGTGTTTCTATAGATAGTGATGGAAGTTACGGAACACCAAAAAATTTAGGAAAAACAATAAATACAGAAAGTAGAGAAATGTTTCCTTATGTTGATGAAGAGAATACTATGTATTTTGCTTCAGACGGTCATTTAGGTTTAGGAGCGTTAGATGTTTTTGAATCGAAAATATCTGGTACAAATTTTACTGATCCAGTAAATTTAGGAAGCCCGGTTAATAGCCCTTTAGATGATTTCAGTTTTGTAATTAGTGACGATAAATCGTATGGATATTTTTCATCAAATAGAGAAGGAGGTAAAGGAGATGATGATATTTATAGTTTCGTGATTTATAAATGTAAAGAAGATATTTCTGGAGTAGTAACAGACTCTAGAACAGGTGAACCTATAAACGGAGCAACAGTTCTTTTGGTTAATGAAAAAGGAGAACCTGTAAGTCAGAAAATAACAGAAAGTAACGGTCGCTATGTTTTTGAAGATATCGCTTGTGAAAATAACTATACAGTTACAGCTTCAAAAGATGATTATAGAAACGATAAAAAAGATACAGCTACAGAAGATATCGATAAGAAAATTATTAAAGCAGATTTAGTACTCGAATCATTAATTGTAGAAACTCCACAAGAAGAACCACAAATTGTGATTAAACCAATTTACTTCGATTTCGATTTATATAATATCAGAAAAGATGCAGAGTATGAACTAGAACATATTGTTTCAGTGATGAAAAATCATCCAGATATGGTAATTCGTATTGAATCACATACCGATAGTAGAGGAACAAAAGCTTACAACAGAATTTTATCAACAAACAGAGCAAAATCTACAAGAGATTATATTATTTCAAGAGGAATAGCTGCAGAACGTATTAAAAGTGCTAAAGGTTTTGGAGAAGATATGTTGTTAAATAATTGTAACGATGCAAATCAAAAAAACTGTTCAAAAGAAGAACATCAACGAAATAGAAGATCATATTTCTATATAGTTAGGGGAGGGAAAAACATTACCTCGAAAAATCAATAGAAAAATGTTTGATAACTCGAAACGCTCCTAAAAAGGAGCGTTTTTTTATTATTACCTATATTTACTTTCAAAATCAATTCAATTTATATTCAATGAAATTAAATTATAGTAAGGCTACTTTAATTGTAGCTTCTCTATTTCTTTTTGGAGCATGTAAAAATGCAGAAAATAAAGAAGTAACCATCTCCCAAGATACTATTCAAAAAGAATCTAAAAAGGTAAACGATTTCTTTAAGCAACAATTCCAAGAAACTTTAGATCGTCATCCAATGTATCAAACTTATATTGGAATCACGAAAGATGCAGATAAATGGGATGATAGTTCTGAAGAATTCCAAAATAAAGAACTAGAGTTAACAAAGCAAGCTTTACAATGGATTAACGATTCTGTTAATGTGAAAGCTTTAGATGAAGCAACAAAACTAAGTTACGATTTATACAAGCAAAGTTTAGAAAACACAATTGCAGATGATAAATATAGATTGTATTCGTATCCTGTAAATCAAATGCATGGAGCACAAGCTGAAATTCCAGCGTTTTTAATTAATATGCATCAAATCAAATCGAAAAAAGATGCCGAGAATTATATCAGTAGATTAAAAGGAATTGAACCAATGTTTGCTCAATTAGTAGCAGGTTTAAAGAAAAGACAAGAAGCAGGAATTATGATTCCAAAATTTGTTTTTGCTAGAGTTTTAGATGATTCTAAAAATTTAATTACTGGTCAACCTTTCGATACTTCAAGTAAGAAAAGTACTTTATTAAACGATTTTGAAAATAAAGTTTCAAAATTAGAAATTGATGCAACTGAAAAAGAAGCATTAATTGCTGAAGCCAAAAAAGCTTTAAAAGAGAATGTTTTAGCTGGGTACACAAACTTAATAAATACGTTAGAAGCTCAAGAAAAAGTTGCAAGTACAGATGACGGTGCTTGGAAATTTCCTAACGGAGAAACATTTTATAACAATGCTTTACAAAGAACGACTACTACAACTTTAACTGCCAATGAAATTCATGAAATCGGATTAAAAGAGGTAGCTAGAATTCATGCTGAAATGAAAAAAATCATGGAGAAAGTTGGTTTCAAAGGAAATTTACAAGAGTTCTTTAAGTTCATGAAAACTGATAAGCAATTCTATTATGCTGATAGTGATAAAGGTAGAAAAGAGTATATGGATAAAGCTGAGTTTATTATTGATAGTATGAAAACTCGTTTAGATGAATTATTCATCACAAAACCAAAAGCTGATTTACAAGTAAAAGCTGTTGAAGCGTTTAGAGAGAAATCTGCAGGAAAAGCTTTTTATCAGCAACCAGCTTTAGACGGATCTCGACCAGGAACCTATTATGCAAACATGTACGATATGGCAAGTATGCCATCGTATCAAATGGAAGCTTTAGCATATCATGAAGGAATTCCAGGACATCATATGCAAATTGCAATTGCTCAAGAATTACAAGACGTGCCAATGTTTAGAAAGTTAGGTCGTTATACTGCTTATGTTGAAGGTTGGGGATTATATTCTGAATTTATTCCTAAAGAAATGGGATTCTATTCAGATCCGTATTCAGATTTTGGTCGTTTAGCGATGGAACTTTGGAGAGCTTGTCGTTTAGTTGTAGATACAGGAATTCATGCTAAAAAATGGACTAGAGAAGAAGGAATTAAATATTACACAGACAATACACCTAATGCTGAAGCAGATGCTGTAAAAATGGTAGAACGTCATATTGTAATGCCTAGTCAGGCTACAGCTTATAAAATCGGAATGATAAAAATTATCGAGTTACGTGAAAAAGCTAAAAAGGCTTTAGGTGAGAAATTTGATATTAGAAAATTCCATGATGTTGTATTAACAAATGGTCCGTTACCACTTAATGTTTTAGAGAATTTAGTAGATAAATATATCGCTTCAGCGAAGTAAGATCACAATTCATAGAAAATTAAAATCCGTTAAGTTTACTTGACGGATTTTTTTGTAATTATAGTTTAGTTTTTCAGACTATAAGTGCATACGATAAATCTAAATAATATGAGTTTAACAGAAGCTTTAGCCGCGAGAGTAGCTTTAGGAAGAGAAAAAATACCAGCACCTATTTTAGAGGTTATGGATAAAACTACAAACGATTTAATTACAAGAAAAATAGCTGAACAAGCATTTAAAGAAGGTGATGTTTTTCCAGCATTTGAATTACCAAATGTAAAATCAGAAAAAGTAAGTTTAGATACGATTAAAGGAGAAAAAGCAACAGTAATTTCTTTTTATAGAGGTGGTTGGTGTCCTTATTGTAATTTAGAATTACAAGCTCTTCAGCAAGCATTACCAGAGTTTACATCTTTAGGAGCGAATTTGATAGCAATTTCTCCTGAAACTCCTGATAGCACATTAACAACAGAAGAAAAAAACGGATTATCGTTTGAAGTTTTAAGTGATATTGATAATAAGTTAGGGAAAGAATTAGGTTTGGTTTTTAAACTAGATGAAGAATTAGAAAAAATCTATAGCGAACAATTCAAAATCGATTTAGAAAAACATAATCAAAATACAACTGGTGAGTTACCAATGGCTGCAACTTATGTGATTGACGCTAATAACGAAATTAAATATGCTTTTGTAAAAGAAGATTATACAAAAAGAGCAGATATTCCAGCAATTAAAAAAGCTTTAGAAAGTATTTAATTTTTGTTGAGATAAATTAAAAATCCCGCTTAATGAGCGGGATTTTTAATACAGTTAATTTTCTTCTGTATCTATTTCTGTTAGAATAGCAATTAAAGATTCTTTAATATATTCCGAAATATTTGGTTGATTCACTTTATAAATCAAATACGTTCTTACTAATGAATGATGTTTTGCATTTAAACCTAAAGACCAAGCACTAGCCGATCCAATTGCATAAGCAATAGCTTCTTCTTGTGGTAAATCTTTAAGTTTTTCAGGATCTTTTCCTACTCGTAGTTCAAGAGCTTCAATGATTTTATCAATGTTTTCGTATTTACCATTAGCAAAAAATAAACTCCAAAGCATATCTAATCCTGAAGGATGCGATACTTGTTCTTCTAAAAGTAAAGGATTATAAAATCCTTCGTCTCTTATTTCATGAAGTATTTTTAATTCCTGTTCAGAAAAATTTTCTAAATCAACATTTTCGTAATTCGATCTGGCTAAAAGTATATTTAAACCATTACGTTGTAATTGTGGTAAACTTCCTTCTCCTAAAAGTCTATTAATATCATCAGCTAAGAATAACGAATTGTTTAAAGCTTCTACATAGAAAAGAATATTGGCATCGTTATTAATTCCTATTTCATCTAAAGATTTACAGTAAGCTGCAATTAATTCATTAGGTTTTGGATCTAAATAATAGTTTTGCCTCCAAGCTTCTAATTCATTTTCTAATTCAATCGGCTGATTAGGGTTTTCTTTGCGAAGTGTTATTGTATTAACAATCGATTCTTCTTTTTCGTCAGAATTTGTGTCATCTACTTTTACAATTACTTTGTATTCTCCTGCTGGATGTTCAGATCCAAATCTAAACGAAGGAAGTTTTGGTAATAGAATTAAACCGATATATTTTTCTAAATCTGCTTCTAACATGATATTGAATCCATTCGATAATGTGATGTTTCCTTCTGAACTTTCAATATCACAGGTGATTTTAACGCGGACTTTCCCTTGCTGAATTTGATATTTACCAAGTACAATAATGACTTGAAAATCTTGATTCGGATATAATTCTGAAACTGTTGAAAAGCGTGGTGTAGCAATTCCTCTTGTTTTTTCCCATTGATCTTCAATATTAATATCTAAAGTAGGTAAAACAATTGCAGTAGGTGGTTGTTGAGTCTTATTCATAGTTTTTATATGGTTTATTTTCTATAGAAGAATCCATTCTATTAGTATAGATTATCAATAGCAATTTGTTTGTTTAATTCTTCTAAAATAAAAAATCCCGCTTAATGAGCGGGATTTTTTAGTATTATTTCTGTTCAGTTTCTGAATCCGATTTCTTTATTTCATCTACAAATTTTTGAAGACGTTTACCGTAATCAGAGCTTTTAATTTTATCAGTTAAGCTGTTATTTATCGTATCTAATAAATATAAGTTAGCATCAAAAAGTTCAGATAAAGCTATATAAGGAGCAGCTTCTGTGTCTGCATTCGATACTGCAAAGTTCGTAGTGTATAAAAAACGTTTACGAATCATTTTTTTGTATGCTTTATCTAAGCTATCCATCATTACTGAATCTTTTTTAGCTCTAGCTTCAATATCTTTAGCAATAAAATCTAATCTCTTCATTTTAAACTGATGATTAATTTTATTAAAATTATCCATCACTTTTTGGTTTTCAGATCCAGTAATCGTTGGTTTAAAACCAAACTCTTCAATATTATCGTTGATTGTAATTTCTCCTTTTTCTCCAAAGAACATTAAACGTTTAGGTTCGTTTGTTCCGTTCTTAAAAGTTAGGTAGTACATTACCGGAGAATTAACATCATCAGAAAGTTCAAACTTATTCTCATCAAATAATTTTACAGAATCTGCAGACACTAATACTGTATCTACCATCTTTTGTAAGTATAAGGTTCCTTTCTTTAAACCTTTAATTTCACCTTTTACTACCATGTTTCCTTTCTTCTTACCACTACAAGAAAAAGCGATTAAAGAAACAACACAAGCTATGATAATTTTTTTCATTGTATCGTTATTTTCGATTGCAAATATGCAGAATTCTATGAAACTTTAGAGGCTATTTCCATTAAAATTGTACACAAAATGGCACCATAGGTTCCTACTACATAACCAAACACAGCTAATAAAACTCCAACTGTTGCTAAAGAAGGATGGAACGCCGCAGCAACTACAGGAGCACTGGCTGCACCACCAACATTTGCTTGACTACCAACAGCTAAAAAGAAGTACGGAGCTCTAATAAGTTTAGCTACTAGAATTAAAAGTCCAGCATGAATTGCCATCCAAACAAATCCAATAGCAATTAATCCTGGGTTTTCAATAATCTTAGATAAATCCATTTTCATACCGATTGTAGCAACTAAAATGTAAATAAAAACACTTCCGATTTTACTAGCACCAGCACCTTCATAATTTTTAGCTTTAGTAAAAGAAAGTGAAATTCCAATAATTGTAGCAATAGTTACCATCCAGAAAAACTTAGATGAAAAAGAAGATAGGGCAGAGGTTTTATCTGCAACAACTTCAAAACTATTTTTCAAGAAAGAAGAAATACCTTCAGCTCCGAAATGAGCAATTCCTACAGCACCAAATGCTAACGCAAGAATTACCATTAAATCTGTTAAGGTAGGATTTCTAGTAACGCTTTCTGAGAATGAACTTACTTTTTGCTTTAAATTTTCTATGGCAGAATTATCTGCTTTTAACCATTTGTCAATTTTATCAGATTTTCCGATTCCTATTAATAATATAGCCATCCAAACATTAGCAACTACAATATCAACAAGTACCATTCCTCCATATTTTTGTGGGTTATATTGGTAGATTTCTAGCATTGCTGCTTGATTTGCACCACCACCAATCCAACTACCAGCAAGAGTAGATAAACCTCTCCAAACCGCATCGAATCCTACACCGCCAACAGTTTCAGGAGAAACAATAGAAATTAGTAAAATAGCTAAAGGTCCACCGAGAACAATTCCTATGGTTCCGGTGAAGAATATGATTAGAGCTTTTGGACCAAGATTGAAAATAGCTTTTAAATCGATACTTAACGTCATTAAAACTAATGAAGCAGGAAGTAAATAACGACTTGCGATATAATATGTTTTCGATGTATCTGCTGATATAATTCCGAGTGAATTAAAAATAGCAGGAATTAAATAACACATTAATACACCAGGTACTATTTTATAAAACTTTTTCCAAAAACCTTGTTTGATACTTTCTGTGTAAAAAACAAAACCAAGCGAAATCATTAAAATTCCGAATACTATGGCATCGTTTGTAAATATTGGTTGACTTTCCATGTAATTAGATTAAGGTTTGATTGGATCACAAAATATGATATTTAAAGGAAACTAAATAAAAAATTATTGTTTAGTCTTTTTTCTATGATCGGTATTTATAGCAATTCCTATTTGAATTCGATCGAAGTTTTGACTAGCATCTGTATTAATACTCATGTATCCTAATTGTAATCGAACTACTTTTGAAAGCTGATAACGAACTCCAGCTCCTAACCAATTTTGATTGTACGATTGTCCGTCAAAATCAAAGAATACTTCATCATACAAATAGGTAGACCATTTCTCGCTTAAAGGATAACTTAATGCCAATTGATAACGAATAAAATGCCCGGTTTGTGATCTAAAAAAACGTTGTTCTGCACGTAAACGGTGCGAAAATTTTAAAGATGAAATTTTATAATTTGCTAATAAATCTTCATAAATACGATGATCTCCAAAAGTACCGCCATCTACTTCATAAGAAGTATCTGTATTTAAATAAGCATATCCTAAAGTAGCACTAAATGTTTTATTGAATTTGTAATTTGCTCCGAAACGACCTATAAATTGTTGCATGTCTTCACCAATTTCAAAAAAGCGAAAATGGGCCATCGATTTTATACTGAACTTATCTGATATTTGATGAGATCCATTGTACATGTACCAAACTCCTAATTCTTTTTCTGGATCCTCAGGAATAGTAGTTTGTGCATTAATTTGTATACTGAAAATAAAACTTAAAATAAGAATATATCTTTTCATTAGAAATTTGGTTTTAAAAAAATAGGCATGTAAAAGTAATGAATTCAAATTAAGCCTTATCTGAGTCATAAATCATCTTTATAAATGAAAAACACTCGTTACATAGAACGAGTGTTTTTTTATATCAATAAGTGAAAAAGATTAATTTGTTTTCACAAACTTTTTAGTCAATACTCCTTTATCTGTGTGTATTTTTATTACGTAAACATTAGGGAAAAGATATCCAATATCAAAAGTTGGTACATAACCAAAAAAGAATCCAACCATTCTGTCTGAAAGATCATGAACACTAATGTATTGTATTTGAACATCAGTAATTTTCTGAGTTAAATTTACTACACCTGAAGTTGGATTTGGATATAGTGTAAAAAAGTCATCAAAAGTTGTAGGAATTTGTACTTCTTTCTTTACTTCTACACGTTCTGTATTTGTAATAACAGGATGATTAAAATCGAAGTAAATTCCTGCTTTATTATCAATATTATCACCTTCAACTAAAGTATCTAAAGTTTTAATTTTAAATAAAACATAACCATCGTTATTTGCATCATCGAAAGGAAGATTAATATCTTCGAATATGAATTGAACTGTAGTATCTGTAATTGTAGTAACAAAATGATGACTGGCTTGTAAAGGTTCTAGAGTTGTTAAATCAAAAACATTAATATCAATTTCATCTTCAATACGAACGTTTATTGCTGATGCTGTTCCTAAATTTTCAAAGCGTATTAAGTAGTGTAAATACTGACCAACATCGTCTGGATCTAATCGATTTCCTTCTAAACAAGTTTTGTCATTCGGATCAAAAGAGTTCACTACAGTTTGTTTTAAATTCATAGTGTTATCTTCTGGAGATTCATCTACTGTACCAGTAATAGTAGCGGTATAATCTAAAATATCACCATCGTTTACAGCAGGAGATGCTGTAGGTGTATTTACATTTAGAGTTATTTGAATTTCTCTACTTTCATAAGGTTTTAAATCTGTAAAAGACCAAGCGAAATTGTCGGTAGTTGTAGTTTCTACTACAGGATTAGCACTTACTAATGTCAAAATATTTTCTGTGTAATCTAATGAAATTGTTCCCGATTGTGTTGTTGTTCCTCTGTTGGTATAAGTGATTGTATAAGATGCATCGAAACCAGGTCGTGCAGGATCACCGTCAGGAATCATAGTAATTTCAAGATCGTTAAAATCAACTAAACTTTTCACACAAAAATCTTTTGTAACTACAGGTCCGTTTGCAGGAAAGTTAATTGGTATTTGTGAATTAGGATTTCCAGGTTGAAATATTAATTCTGGACTTAATTGAAAATCACTAGGACGATCAAAATTTGCAAGCATAATATATGTGCCGCTGCCAACTTCGACTTCATAAAAACCATTTTCATCTGGAAAAACGGTAACAGGAATTCCACCAGTTAACGGGAAAATATTAAAGCGCAAACCAGATGCAAAACCTCTGTCATTTGTATCACAACCATTTTTGTCAATATCAAAACGTATTTGTCCAGATATAAAGTTACTATCGCAGTTTGTTGTTACTTTGTAGTCTGAATAATCTGAAAGATTTCTTCTCTCTTTGGCAAGATTTACAAATTGAGTATCAATACATATACTTTCTAAGTTTGGACAAAATAGGTATGAAACATTATCGAAATTATTTCCAAATAATTGATTTGATAGATACGCTTTAGTTAGATCTTCATTTCCATCAAAGTTTAAAACTTCTAAAGAACAGTTTCTTACATCTAATTCCTTTATTTTATTAGATCTAATTTCAAGCTCTCTTAAGTTAGTATTATTTGTAAAATCAATTGAAGTAATTTCATTATTTGAAATATAAAATCTATCTAATAGTGTATTATTAGAAATATCAATATTAGTAAGTTTATTATTATTTAAAAAAGCAGTTTTCAATAATGTATTATTGCTCAGATCTATATTAGTAACTTGACTAGCAGCTAAATCAAAAGTTTCTAAAGCAGTATTATTAGAAATATCTATTGATGTTAATAAAGGAGCATTAATTACTAGATCTTTTAGTTTTAAATTATTGCTTACATTTAAAGAAGAAATATCAGTATCTAAAACTCCTAAATAAGTTAATTCTGTATTATTAGTTACATCTATGTTTGATATTTTACTAGTGTAAATTATAAGATGATCTAGATTGGTGTTATTGGTTACATTAATACTAGCTAATTCTGGGTTATCTCTTAAACTAACATAATTCAAATTGATATTGTTACTGAAATCTATAGCTGTAATTTGATCGTCGTAATGTAAGGTAAAACGCTCTAACAATACATTATTTTGTAAATCTAAAGTAGCTAACTTTTTAGTTAAAAAACGAATTTCAGTAAGAGCTGTGTTAGTACTTAAGTCAATGTTTGTAAGCTCTTCGTTATTGATATATAATGACTTTAGTTTTGTGTTTTTCTCAAGGTTAATTATTGAAAGATTAGAGTGGACATGTAAATTTTCTAAAAGAATATTGTCATCTAAGTTTAATGATGTTAATCCTGATTCATGAATAGTTAATTCTTTTAAATTAGTGAAATACTTAATTTCGGACATGTCCTGAATGCCTTTTCCAACAAGAGATAATTTAGAAACCAATGTAGCTTCTGATAAAGAAACCTCACCATTTCCATTTATATCGATTACCTGATCTTGATTTAAGATTGCTGTTTTAAAAACTGAATCAGTAAAATTAATATCATCCCCACAGTTTCCTACATTATAATTAAAATACCCAGTTTCAGTTTTTCTTTCTTCTGCAGCTTGTTTAAACTGAGGAGATACACATAGATTTACCAAATTAGGACAATCTTTAAAAGTTACATATTTAAAGGCTCCTTGAAATGTGTTTGCTCCAGCCAAAAATGCATGAGTTAGATTTGGATTGTTATCGAATGATAAAATACTGATGTTGAATATTCTTAAATCTAATGAGGAGATTAAATTTCCTCCGATAGATAAATATTTTATGTTACTATTATTAGAGATATCTATCGAAGTAAGTTTGTTATTTTCAAGATTTAGTGTGTTTAGTTTTGTATTCAATGATAGATCTAATGTGGAAATAAGATTATCATTAATAACTAAACTTTCAAGATCTATGTTACTAGTAGTATTTAAACTTGTTATTTGATTGTTAGAAAGAAGTACTCTTTTAACTAGAGGAGAGTTACTTAAATCAATTGTAGTTATTGCATTAGAATATAAAATAATGTTTTCTAATATGTTGTTTGCAGGTAAATTAAGACTTGTAATTAAATTTTCACCAGCATCTAATTCTTTTAGTTTTAAATTATTACTTACATCAAGAGTAGTTAGCTTATTTCTATTAATTTTTAGATTAGTTAATTCTGTATTATTCGATACATCAATTGAAGCTAAATTATTCTCATGTATGTAAGCATTTTTAAGTAATACATTATTTGACAAATCTATTGACGTAAGAGAATTATTGTAGTTAATTTCTAAAGTTTCTAGTGTAGTATTGTTACTTAAATCAATAGAAGTAAGAGAAGTTACTTGAATAACTAAAGATTTTAAATTCGGAAAAAATTGTAAATCTGAAGCGTTAGTAATAGGTGCATGTAAAATATACATATCATTAACAGCAGCTGCTTCTTGTGTACTGATTTCTCCGTTTTTATCAGCATCAATTCTAGTTCCTTGAAGTATAAACTGTTTAAAAATAGGATCAGAAAAGTTAATGTTTTGGGCATAAAAATTTAGTACTAAGCCGAAGATGCTTAGTAGCATAAGTTTGTGTTTCATTTCTTGTTTTTTATAGGTTGATCTCCTACAAAAATAGGTTGCTACAAAAAATAAAAAATCACCCAAGATGGGTGATTTTTTTATTTTTCTTTACTAATAAATGAATGGGAATATTTTATAATCTTTAATTTTTTATCTATTCTTCTCTGTTATTAATTTCCTCAAAATCTCCATAGTTTTCTTTGGATAGAGTTCTTTTTAAACAAAAGAACTGAATAAAATCAAAAATATTTAACAAAAGAGTTTTTATAATGTTTTTCTTATTTCTGTTCAGAATAGCTTTACCACAAAAAATGAAAATCACCCGTTTTGGATGAGTCTAAAGTGTTTTTGAAAATATAATTTTATGACAGATTAATTATAAATTTAAAAAATCATGAAAAGTAAATTAGAGTTTTTAACCAACTACAAAATTAGTAAGGAACAAGCATCAAAAATTAATGGTGGTGACAATTGTCTAATTCCATGTATTATGGAATTTAAAAAAGTAGACCCTAGTAATAAAGATCATAAGTGGATGATAGACACATGTAATGCAATGTGCAAGTATCAATAAAGTTTTTTTGATAAAAAAGAAAACGAGGTTAGTAAATAACCTCGTTTTTGTTTTTATTTTATAGAGAAGATTTTAGTCTCTTTAAAAGGTGAGATTGTGATTTTCTCTACTTCATTTTTGTAGGTAGGCCATTCCTTATTAAAGAATGTATTTGTTTTAGCTAATACTTTCTTTAATGAAGTTTTAAATTGTTCTATCAAACGTTTTTCAGTAGCAGTTTGTTTACCATATCTACTGTTTACATACCAATTTGTAGTACCTAAACGTTGATTTATATTTACTTCTGGACTTCTAATAATTCCTTGACGCTTGTCAACTCTACCTAAGTAAATATTTAATAATGTATCTATCTTTTTTATAATCTCTTTTGAAGATTTAATTTGAGCTTCATACTTCTTTTTATCTTTAGTAGATAACTCTTTCTTATAACCTTCCGCTATTTTCTTACTTTCTACTAATTGATTTACTGCGTCTAACATTACTTTTTGATCAACTTTAAGCATTTTAGCAGTATTGTATTTTTCATCAATTGCAGCTTGAGACATTTGTAATCTCGGATCGTATTTTACAGTAATATTCGTTTCAGCAGTTTGATCACCAAAAGTAGCCTTGATTCTATAAGTTCCTGGTTTTACAGTTACTCCACTAGGTTCCGATTTAGATTTTCTAATACGTCTAGATGGACGAGCAACACCTTTTTCATCCATAAACCAAGTTCCTCTATGAATTCCGTTTTCTTTAGGTGTTTTTCTCTTGATAGTTCTAATCAAACGGGTTCCGTCATATATTTCAAACTTAATAGAGTCCCATTTAATTTTCTTTTTACCTTCTTCTTTCTTCTTAAGATCGTCTTTAGACTTCTTACCAGCTTTTTCAGTTTTCTTAGCCATTTTAGGCTTGTTTACATAAAACTTAATTTGAGCTCCGAAAGGTCTGTTTTCACCATTAAATAAAGCATCTGCTCCAAAACGACTTCCTGTTGGTTGTTGGTAACTTGCTTGATAAGCAGTTGGAGGTGTAAATAAATCGAATTTTTTAGTTAAGATGTTTTTGTTCGCAGCAATAGCACGTAAAGGACGAATATCATCTAATACCCAAGCAGCTCTACCAAAAGTACCAATAACTAAATCGTGTTCTCTTGGGTGAATTACTAAATCTTTTACAGAAACTGTTGGGAACCCAGCAGTCCATTTTGTCCACTTATTACCAGCATCAATAGAAACATATAATCCATCATCTGTACCTAAGAATAATAAGTTAGATTCGATAGGGTCTTCAACAATACTTAACGTGTAACTCTTTACATCATTTTCATCAACGATACGTTCCCAAGTTTTACCATAGTTTTTAGTTCTATACGCATAAGGTGTATAGTTAAAACGACGATAATCATTTGCAACTAATAAAGCTTCTCCTTTATTTTTGTTTGAAGCTTTAATTTGAACAATCCAACTATTTGCAGGTAATCCTTTAATATTTTTAGAAACATTAGTCCAAGTAGAACCTCCATTTTGAGTAATATGAACTTGTCCGTCATCTGTTGCAGCCCAAAGCATATCTTTTTCAACAGGTGAAGGCTCAATAACTAAAACTGTACAGTGATTTTCTGCACCAGTTGCATCTATAGTTAATCCACCACTTTCGTGTTGTTTTTGTTTGCTTTTATCATCAGTAGTTAAATCTGGAGAAATAACTTCCCAAGTTAATCCTTTATCCGTTGATTTGTGTACAAATTGACTTCCGAAGTAAATTGTAGAATTATCAAAAGGATCAATATTAATTGCTGAATTCCAGTTGAAACGTAATTTTACATTTGGATCTGGGTGTGTTGGTTTTACTGTATAATTGTTTCCTGTTTTATAATCGTAACGAGAAACAAAACCTTGCTGACTCATAGACCATCCATAACGAGAATCATCTTTGTCTGGAACAACATCAAAACCGTCTCCAAAACTTATTTCTTGCCAGTATGAATTACGAATTCCTTGAGCTTTCCATACATAAGCCGGACCTCTCCAAGAACCATTATCTTGCATTCCTCCGTAAACATTGTACGGGTATTCATTATCTACATTAATATGATAAAATTGAGCAACAGGTAAATTACCAATAAAACGCCAAGTTTTACCACCATCACGAGTAATATTTAAACCACCGTCATTACCATCAATCATGAATTTTCCATTCTCAGGATGAATCCACCAAGCGTGGTGATCTGGGTGAACTCCATTATTAGCACCATAAGCTGGCATTAATTGATTAAAACTTTTTCCACCATCTTGAGAAACATTTACATACGTGAAAATGGTATATAATCTATTTTCGTTTTGAGGATCAGCATAGATTTCAGAATAGTAGAACGGACGATTACCTATTCCGGCTTTACCATTAATTTTCTTCCATTTAAATCCGCCATCTTCACTTTTGTATAAAGCATTCTTTTTAGATTCTACTAAAGCGTAAATTGTATTCGGATTACTTCTAGAAATAGCAACTCCGATTCTTCCTAAATCACCTTTAGGAAAACCTTCTTTATGAGTAATTTTTTTCCAGTTTTCACCACCATCATGAGTAATGTATAATCCACTTCCTTTTCCACCAGATTTAAAAAACCAAGGATCACGTTTGTGTTCCCACATCGCAGCGATTAATTTGTTAGGATTAGAAGGATCCATAACTAAATCTGCAGCACCAGTTTTAATATTATTGTATAAAACTTTTTTCCAAGTTTTACCGCCATCTACAGTTTTAAAAATTCCTCTTTCAGGATGTTCACCCCAAGGAGATCCGATAGCAGCAGCATACACAATATCAGAATTTGTAGGATCGATAATAACTCTATGAATATGACGAGTTTTTTCTAATCCCATAGATTTCCAAGTTTTACCAGCATCTAAAGACTTATAAATTCCATATCCACCATTTAAACTGTTTCTCGGATTTCCTTCTCCAGTTCCTACCCAAATAACACTTGGGTTAGATTGTTGTATGGCCACAGCACCTACAGATGCAGTAACTTCTTTTTCGAAAATTGGTTCCCATTTAATTCCACCAGAAGTAGATTTCCATAAACCACCAGAAGCTGTTCCTACGTACATAACATCTGGATTTTTGTGTACTACATCTATTGCAGTAACTCTTCCACTCATTCCACCAGGACCTATATTTCTAGGTTTCATATTTTTCAAAATATCCATAGAAAGTTCCTGAGCGGAAACAATGCAGGAAATGAATAAAAGTAGAGGTATAATGTATTTTTTCATTAGAAAAATAAATTAGTTGATTAAGATTGATAAAAATACAGTTAAATCATTTGGAATTTCTTAAAAAACTGTTAACGGATCATATTCCCTTTGTTGGTACAAAAAGTAAATTTACATTTGAAACAAAGCTTAAAAACTATGAAACATGTAACGATGTTTTTCTTTGTTTTGATGTGTTCTTTTGTCTCAAAAATCAATGCTCTTGAAACCTCAGATTCATTAAATATCAAAATAAAGTTTTACCAAAAAATCAAATTATCTGATGGAACAAAATTATCCTCCAATATTTATCTTCCTGAAGCATATACATCAGATAAAAAATACCCAACAATTCTTGTAATTACACCTTATGTTTCTGATGAAAATCATGAAAGAGGTTTATTCTTTTCTAGAAACGGTTTTGTTTTTATTACTGTAGATTGTAGAGGTAGAGGAAATTCCGAAGGAAAATTTATTCCCTTTCAAGATGATGCAAAAGATGGGGCAGAGGTTGTTGAATGGATTGGAAAACAAGAATGGAGTGACGGAAAAGTTGGTATGATGGGCGGTTCTTACAGAGGAATGAATCAATGGTTTGTTTTAAAAGAATTTCCAAAATATTTAAAAACAATAGTACCAACAGCATCTGTAGGTCCGGGTTTAGATTTTCCAAAGTATAATAATATCTTTTATCCGTATGTAATGCGCTGGTTAATGTTAACAAGCGGAAAAACAATTAATCAGAAATTATTTGGTGCTGATTTTTGGACTCAAAAGCAAGAACAACTGTACAAAGAAAATAAACCGTTTCATATTTACGATGAGTTAATTGGTTATCCGAAAGAAGTTTTTCAAAATTGGATTTCACATCCGAGTCATGATGAATTTTGGCAGCAGTTTTATTTTACTGAAGAAGAATCAAAAAAAATCAATATTCCTATTTTAAGTATTACTGGGCATTTTGATTCTGATCAACCAGGAGCAATGAAATATTATTCAGATCACATGAAAAATGGAGCAAATGCTGCTCGATTGAATCATTATTTAATAGTTGGTCCATGGAGTCATGGTGGAACTAGAAGACCAACTAAAGAATTAGGAGGTTTACAGTTTAAAGAAAATGCTGTTTTGAATATGAACGCTTTGCATTTAGATTGGTTTAATTGGATTTTAAAAAATGGAAAAAAACCAGAATTTTTAAAAAGTAGAGTAGCTTATTATACAATGGGTGATAACGTTTGGAATTATGAAGCAGACATTAATAACATCACAAATGCAAATAAAGAATTCTTTTTAAGTTCTAAACAGAATGATGCCAAAACAATATTTAATTCTGGATTACTTTCAAATACAGTAATTACTAATGATAAAGAACCTGATGTTGTAGTTTATGATCCTTTAAAAAATGAAGGAATTACTAAACCTAGTTATACAAGTTCGAATAGTGAGTTTTACAAAGATCAAAGTTATGTGAATGATCAAGATATTCTTGTTTATCATTCTAAACCATTAGAAGAAGATATGCAGGTTAATGGAAAAATAACTTTCGAAGCTTTTATTTCTTTAAATGTTGTAGATACTGATTTTGAAGTTACACTTTACGAAGTAACCAAAGCAAATGAATCTATTTTCTTACAAAAAGACCAACTAAGAGCTCGATATAGAAATGGCTTAGAAAAACCAGAACTTGTAAAAAAGAATGTTATTGAAAAGTATGTTTTTGAAGGAGAAAACATGTTTAGTAGAGTAATTCGAAAAGGAAGTAAATTACGATTAGTTTTTTCAGCTATAGACAATCCTAATATTCAAAAGAATTATAACTACAAGGAAGATCCTTCGAGGCAGAAAGCCAAGAATGCGAAAACAGCTATTATAAAGTTGTTTCATAACGAGAAGTATCCGAGTAAAATTATCTTACCGATTAAAAAATAAGAAAAGAGGAGTTTTTACTCCTCTTCTTTCTTTTTAGGTTCTCTTTTTGCTTCTTTAAGAGCTTTCATAAGCATCCATTCAATTTGTCCGTTCGTAGAACGAAACTCATCTGAAGCCCATTTTTCAATAGCCTTAAGCATGTCTTCATTTATTCGTAACGCAAATGCTTTCTTTTTAGCCATGTGAATTTTCAATTATTAATTTTCTACAATTTTTATAGTTGTACAAAAGACCATAAAATTGAAATGAAATACAAAATAAAAAGTACTATTAATCGTATCATGATGCTACCTTTTTGTAATGTGTAATTGTAGTTAACGCTTTTTCTTCTTGTTGAGTTCCAATAAGAATACGTTTTGAATTTTTCAATTCCATTTGAATTCCAATTTCACCAGAAACATTATAAGCAACACCATTTTCTTTCTTCCAAAGTAAACCGCCTTTCATTCCCCATCCACCATATTCAGAGATGGCATCGTATTTCCTTATATATATGTTTTCAATATCATTCCAAGGAATTGTTTTGTACTTAAAATGAAAAGGAATAAAACGATAATGAATACCTTGTTCGTCAATTCGAGTTTTTAATTTAAAGAAGAAGATAAATCCTGTTGGAAGAATCACTAAACTCATAGCGATAACATAATCGGTTAAGTCCATTTTACCATCAGCATAAGCTTTTGAAAAAACGACAATAGGAACAATTAACCCTATTACTAAAAGTGCAATTAACCATTGTTGTTTAAAACGTTGTTCTTCTTTAAATATTCTCATAATTATCTGTTTTTATCGCGTTCTAAAACAGCGGTAACAGCTCCTGTATTTGCTTCAGAATAAACATTAACTACTCTCCAACCTTCACGAGCATAATTATTTAATTCAGCTTCGAATTTCTCTCTACTTTTTCTCCAGCTAAATTTTGGAGATATTAATTTATATTCTTTCATTATTATCTGTTTTTATCTCTTTCTAGAACAATATGAATCCAACTTTCAGCAATGTGTTTTACAGTCCATCCTTCTCGTGCGTACTGGTTTAATAGATCTTCCATTTTTTGATATCTATTATTTAATCCCAATTTTGGTCTAACAACTTTATATTCTTTCATAATTTTATTTTTTAATGATTTAATGTTCCTGTATTTACTACCGGAGAAGCATCTTTATCACCACAAAGAACTATCATTAAATTACTAACCATAGCAGCTTTACGCTCTTCGTCTAATTCAACAATTTCTTTTTTATTTAATTCTTCAAGAGCCATTTCTACCATACTTACAGCACCTTCTACAATCTTATGTCTTGCAGCAACAATAGCAGTTGCTTGTTGTCTTTTTAACATAGCATTAGCAATTTCTTGTGCATAAGCTAAGTAACCAATTCTAGCTTCTAAAACTTCAATACCTGCAATAGATAAACGCTCTTCAAGCTCTTTTTCTAAAGTTTCACTTACTTCATTTACACTAGAACGTAATGTAATATCTTCTTCATGACCTTCATCAGCAAAATTATCGTAAGGATACATACTAGCTAATTTTCTTACCGCAGCATCAGTTTGTACACGAACAAAGTTCTCGTAATTATCAACATCAAAAGCAGCTTTATATGTATCTGTAACACGCCATACTAAAATGGTACTAATCATTACAGGATTTCCTAATTTATCGTTCACTTTTAAACGTTCACTATCGAAGTTACTTGCTCTTAAAGAGATTTTCTTTTTAGAATAAAAAGGATTTGCCCAATACAAACCGTTTTGTTTTATCGTACCGATATATTTTCCAAATAGCAGTACAACTTTAGATGTATTCGGATTTACCAAGATGAATCCAAACAACATTATGATTGATGCAACTAATGAAATTATAAACACAGGGCTTTCTAATTTTACCATAGCTACAATGCTCCCAATAAATAAAATGAAGAATACTAACAACATTAAGTATCCACTAGCAGGTTTGATGATTTTTTCTGATTCCATAAGTTTTATTTTATAATGATATTATTTTGATATCATAAAGATATAAAAATATTTTTGAATTATGCAAATATTTAGAATGATTTATGTTATACTTTTGCTGAAAACTTCAAAAAAGGATGAAATTAAAATCAATTGTAACTGTAATTTTTTTATCAAGTACATTATTTGTTTTCGGTTCAAAAGAGGAATGGGGACCAACAGGACATAGAACAACTGGACAAATAGCTGAGAAGCATTTATCTAAAAGAGCAAAAAGAAAAATCGAAAAATTACTTCAAGGTGAAAGTTTAGCATTTGTTTCAACGTATGCAGATGAAATAAAATCAGATAGAAGTTATAGAAAATACAGTCCATGGCATTATGTGAACATGCCGTTAGATAAAGATTACGAACACTGTGAGAAAAATCCGAAAGGAGATTTAATTACTGGGATTAATAAATGTATAGAGGTGTTAAAGAATGATGTTTCTAGTGTTGAAGAGAAAAGGTTTTCTTTAAAAATGTTAGTGCATTTAGTAGGAGATTTACATCAACCATTACATATTGGAAGAAAAGAAGACAAAGGAGGAAATAAAGTTCAAGTACAATGGCACGGAAGAGGTTCTAATTTACATAGAGTTTGGGATAGTGGCTTAATTGATAGTTGGAATATGAGTTATATTGAGTTAGCTGCTAATGCTAAAGATCTTAGTAAAACTGAAATTAAAAACATCCAGAAAGGAACGGTTTTAGATTGGGTAAAAGACTCTCATACTTTAACAAAAAGAGTTTATGGATCTGCTAAAACAGGAGAAAAATTACGTTATAGATATTCATATGATTATTTTCCTGTAGTAAGAGAACAATTGCAAAAAGGCGGTTTACGTTTGGCAAAATTGTTAAACGAAATCTTTGGATAAGCTAAAAAATTAGATTAATTTAAAACTCCTTTTTTACAGGAGTTTTTTTAGTTAAAAAAAGTTAATATTTAGAACAAACATTTTTGTTTACTTAATTTTAAGGTGATGAAAATTAAATTTATTTTACTCTTAATAAGTTCAGTAGTATTCGTTTCATGTAATACTAAAAATAAAAAATCAGATGCTACTGATTTAAAAGTTACCGACGGGGCAATCAGGATTTTAAACTACGATCAACTAAAACCTTTATTAGAACAAGAAGATGATAAAATTCATGTTGTTAACTTTTGGGCAACTTGGTGTAAACCATGTGTAGAAGAGTTGCCTGCTTTTGAAAAGTTAGATAGAGAATATAAAGATAAGAACGTTGAGTTGTTATTAGTGAGTTTAGATTTTCCAAATCAGATAAAAAGTGAATTATTACCATTTATAAAAGAAAGAAATTTAAAACCAGAAGTTGTAGTTTTAGATGACCCTGATCAAGATAAATGGATTAATGGAATTTCAAAAGATTGGTCTGGAGCAATACCAGCGACAATTATATATAAAAACGGAAAAAGAGCTTTTTTCGAACAATCATTTAACTACGATTTATTAACCCAAGAATTACAACAATTTTTAAATTAAATATTATGAAAACTTTTAAATCAATATTTGCCGTACTAGTTTTAGTGGCTACTGTTGCTTTTACAACAAAAGATAAAGGTGCATACAAAATAGGAGATAAAGTAGATAATTTCACATTAAAGAACATCGATGGAAAAATGGTTTCTTTAAGTGATTATAACGATGTTAGTGGAGTAGTAGTGATATTCACGTGTAATCATTGTCCGTATTCTAAAATGTATGAAGATAGAATTATAGCCTTAGACAAAACTTATAAGGAAATAGGATTTCCAGTTGTAGCAATAAATCCAAATGACCCTAGTGTTTCTCAAGGGGATGATTATGAATCTATGAAAGTAAGAGCTAAAGAAAAAGGATTTACTTTTCCATATCTATTCGATGATGGACAAAAAGTGTATCCAAAATTTGGAGCTACCAAAACACCTCATACTTTTATTTTAAAAAGAAAAAAGAAAGACTTTATTTTATCTTACATTGGAGCAATTGATAACAATGCAAGAGATGCGAGTAATGCTAGCGTTAAGTATGTAGAAGAAGCGATTTTAAGTTTAATAGATGGTGATATGCCTACAAAAACAGAAACTAAAGCTATCGGTTGTTCTATTAAAACAAAGAAGTAATTCTTACCATAAACAAATAAAGAATCCTGCACAATGTGTGGGATTTTTTTATGGTTAAAATGAAGTATTTATAATATGATAAAATATAAATGTGAACTAGTAGTAATAATTTGTTAGACTTTTCAAAATTTAATTATATTTACCCAACAATTCCTAGATATATAGAATTGCCCCGAAAAAACAACCAAATAAATTTAAGACTTCAATACCTCTTGAATCTATTTTAAAATAATTCATCTATCTAGAACATAATTAGTATTAGTAAGATCTCATTCATAAAAATGAATGGTTCTTATGTTATTGTATTACGTGCAAAATAATAATGGAATATCCATTGTTGTTAGCTGCGTGATATTATAGTAAAATAGAATTAGTTTAAAACAGGGTTAATCAATATGACTAGAAAGTTTACTTTCTTAATTTTATTTTTTGTAATACAAGTGCAAGTATTACAAGCGTCAGTTCGTATTGATACTATTCCAACAAAAGAAGTTTCTAAGCTTAAAAAGAAAAAAAGTAAGATTGGGAAATTCATACAAAGTATCTTCCATCATAACGATTCAGCTAAACAAGCTCGAAAATTCATACATCAACATCATAAAGTATTAAAAGATAAAAAGTCACCAACCTTTGCTTTTGAAACAGGTAAAGTAAAAAACACTTTTTTAAAAACTTCGAAGAATTTTGCTTTAAACTACGAGGTTTTTGGTTGGTATCCATATTGGGAAAAAGACTATTATAAACATATTAATTTCTCATTACTTTCAACAGTTGCTTATTTTTCCTACGAAGTAAATCCCAAAACTGGAGATCCAATTACAACCCACGATTGGGAAACAACAGGATTAATAGATTCAATTCAAGCACAACAAGGAAAAAAAGTATTACTAACCGTCAGTAATTTCGGAATTAGAAATAACAGAAGATTTCTTAAGAATTCTGATGCGATAGATAAGCTAGTAACAAACCTTATTGTATTATTAGCTAAAAGAAATGCTGATGGAGTTTGTATTGATTTTGAGGGAGTTTCTAAAAATGAAAAAAGCGAATACACTAGTTTTTTATTAAATCTTTCTAACCGTTTAAAAAGTGCAAACGATAAGTACAAGGTTTACGTTACGGTGCCTAATGTAAATTGGAGTAAAGCCATAGATTTTAAAGCGATAAATCAAGCCATAGATTGCTTTGTTATCATGGGATACGATTATTACGGAAAAGGAAGTAAAGTTGCTGGTCCGGTTGCTCCTTTAACTAGTGGTAAAACTTGGGAACCTTTTAACTTAACAAATTCTGTAAAATACTACACTGAACATATTCCGAGTTCTAAAATAATTCTTGCCTTACCGACTTACGGAAGTTTATGGGAAACTAAAAACTTAGATATAAAATCTAAAGTAAAAAAGTATATAGGAAGCAGAACATTTAGTTATATAAAAACCAATATAGAAAAGAATGAAGCTGTTTACATAGAGCCTATAAGTAAGAGTGCTTACAGTGTATATAAAATCAAAGGAAGTAAAAATGTATACAGACAATGTTGGTTTGAAAACGATGAGAGTTTTAAGATAAAAACCAAGTTAATCAAAGATCAAAAACTTAGAGGTTTAGGATTATGGGCTTTAGGTTACGACAGAGGTTACAATGATTTTTGGGAGATAATACGTGATGAGTTTGCGAAACCAATTCCAGCTTCATCAAACGGAAATGATTTGTCTTCTTCAGGCGGAACAAGTTCTTCAGGTTCCAATTTTAACTCAGGATCTGGCGGATGGTTTTCTTCTGGATCTTCTAATACTTCGGGAAACGATGGTACTTCAAACGGATCAAATGGTACTGGTTCTGGTGCACAAAGTAGTAGTCCGTCAATGGTTTCAAAAGTTGTAAATACATTAGGACTTACAGATCCAAATAGTAAGATAAATAAAGTTGAGAAGAAATTAGTGCATATCACCAATTACAAAACAATTCTATTGTACGTAATGTGTTTCGTTTTATTCTTTGCTTGTGTCGGATTTATCATTGCAATTATTTCACCAAATACAAGAAATAACTTTTTCAATAATTCAAGTTTAAAGAAATATTACACAGCAACAGTTTTGTTGATTGCAATTGTTGTTTTTAGAATGCAAGGATATTTAAATGATGGAAGTGTCATATTAATTATTGGATTTGTACTAGGTGTATACACATATTATTTAGTGAATAAATTGATAGATAAAAAACAAAAAGATTTACCATAATTACAGATAATAAAATGAACGAAAAAGCTGTAAAACAAGATTTTGGTAAAGCGCAAAAAATAGTAAAGGCAGTTAAAAAAATAGCCTCTAAAGAATTACTGTGGTCGTTGTTTGTATTACTAATAAGTATACCTACAGCATTAATAATATCATATGTAATAAGTTCAGATGCGCACATTCTGAACGAAGAAGTTTCTCGAGATATAGAAGAGGTTTCAGAAATCATAACGCATGAACAACCATTGTTTAGAGTTGTGTTTGGTATTTGTGTAGTCGGACTCTATTTCTCAAGAATGGTGGTTTCAGCAATAAAAAATTCATTAGAGGATAAAAAATAATTTTAAATGTTAGATAAGGTATTAGTATTTATAAGTAATCTGTTGAACAAAGAACTAAAGATGTCCTTTGGTCTTACTGAAGAAATTGTAAAGGTTAGTAGTCTTATTAATCTAGATGGAAGTATTACTCAAAATATAGAGAATAAAATCATTTTGTCTGTAATCAATCTAGAGCAAGAAAAAAATATAAAATACCGACAAGAATATGTGGGTACAAGCAATGGATCATTCAATAAAGTAAATCCGCCAATATATCTTAATATGCATTTATTGGTTTCAGCAAATTATAACTCTAACAATTATATAGAAGCGTTAAAAATGTTATCTGCGGTAATTGGTACGTTCCAAACTTCAAAAGTATTTACATCTCAAAGTCACCCAGAATTAGATAATTCAATAGAACGATTAATCCTAGAGATTTACAATATACCAGTTCAAGAACTGAGTCATGTTTGGAGCGGAATTGGAGCTAAATATGTGCCTTCAATTGTATACAAAATACGAATGATTAATATACAAAAAGGACAAATTAAAGAGCAAATTGCTGGTGTAGGAAATTTAGATACTAATACACAAAAAAGATAATTATGAGTAGTATGTATAAACATTGGTTTACATTAGAAATAGTACATTCTTATTTTCAAAATAACGAGTGCACTGTTTTCGATTTGTTTCCTACTCAGTATACTGCTCGAATATTGAAAAATTATGGTATCAAGATTCAGAAAATTGCAAATAAGTTTCTTTTCCATGTTAATACACGAGATACAAAACAGGTGTGGGAAGAGTTAAATAATGCTGAAGATCTGTTTTTTCAACTATTGAATGCTGATGTGAATTTTGATAATTACACAGATGTTTTATTACCCAAAAAAGAAAATACAGTTCAGTATATCACAAACGACGATGTAATTAATCGATTTAATGAGACTTCATCGGTATCACCAAAAATATTAGAAACATATTCTTTACGCTTTGCAGTAGAAACTATTAAAGAAAAAGAAGTTGTTCTTTCAGTAAGAAATAAAGGAAAAGAGATTTACAAAATAATCTCACCAGAGAATCAAAGAACAACTAGTATCGATATTGAAGCTTACGGAAATGGTGTGTATGAGTTATGGATAGATAACGTTTTGTCGAATACTTTTTACGGAACAACTGAGATTCCGAAACAGAATCTTTACGCTATGGTTCATATTAATATGAAAAACGCAGTTGAGTCTATTAAAGAAAACAGAACTCCAGTACTAAAAGTGAATTTTAAAGCCAGAGCAACATACAGAGAATATGTAGTTGTTGTGCCCGATTATAAAAAAATAGAAATTAAGAACATTAAAATAGAAGGAATTGATGAAGAAAAGTATAATGCAGCAGAGAAAAAAGAAGTGATCGAAAGCTTAGGAGAATCGTATGTATTTACGTCAACAAATCCAATTGCATTTAGTCAAAAACAACTAAAACATTCTGTTTTAAAAATTGAATATGTAAATCAGTTTTCCGATACTTTACTAGAGGAAGAGATGAAGTTACCTGTTCCTAATACCTCATCTATTAAAATTAAAAACAATCAAGATAACGAGAGTAGTTACTATTCTCAATCTATAATTTATGTCTAACCTTTAAAAATTATAAGAATGTCAGTAACAGAAATGAAGACACCAGGAGTGTATATCCAAGAGTTGGATGCATTTGGTAATGCTGTTGTGCCAGTTCCAACGGCTATTCCCGCATTTATAGGGTATACAGCCAATACTAGCTACAACGGTAAAGACTTAGTGAATAAAGCTGTAAGAATTACATCTTTAGCTGAGTTTAATGCTATTTTTGGAAGTAAGCCTCCACAAATTCAATTTAGTGTAAATCAAATTGCAGCGACTGCAGCAGCAAAACCAGCAGCAGCGGCTACAGATTCAAAAAAGAAAGGAGATGCATCTAAATCAGCAGCAGCAGATGCAAAACCAGCAGCTACTCCAGACTTTTTTGTTGGAGCTAACGGATATAGTTTAGCAACAAGCACAGTAAACTATAGATTATACAGTGCAATTAAGTTTTTCTATGAAAATGGAGGAGGTACTTGTTATATAGTTTCTACTGGAGGATACGATTATTCTTTAACAGGATTAACTTCTACAGATCCTTTCACAAATGCATTAACAGTTTTAGAAAAAGAAACTGAGCCAACAATGATTGTAATTCCAGATGCTGTTGAGTTAATGGATCCTACAGAAACAGAAATGGCTAAAAAATATGCTTTATGTTACACTTTACAAGGGGAATTAATTAACCACTGTGGAGATTTAGCAACTAGAGTAGCTCTTTTAGATGTTCCAGGAGGATATCAAGAACCATTAGTAGGAACTACAAGTGTAGAAGCATTTAGAAATGCAGTTGAGCCTACGTTACCTAAATTTAATAGTTATGCTGCGGTTTACTATCCTTGGTTACATACTACAGTAAATCAATTAACAGATATTTCTTATAATAATATTGCAGCAGGAAGTTATGCAGCTGTTAAAGCAATGCTTAATGCTGAATTTCCAAATGTTGTAGATTCTAAAACAGGAACAAGTTCTCCAAATCCAATCGTAAAATATATCAATGCTTTATTCGCAACTAAGCCAGGAGCAGATGGTATTACAAGAGATAAAGCAGATACAGTTCTTAAAAATTTAAGTTCTTCATACAAGCTTTTATTAAAGCATATGTTAGAGAAGTTAAACTTAATGACACCAAGTGCTGCAATGGCAGGAATTTACACTACTGTTGATAATAACGAAGGTGTTTGGATTGCGCCAGCAAACGTTGGTGTTCAAGGCGTTGTTTCACCAGCAATTAAGATTGATTTAAAAGCTCAAGAAGATTTAAATATGCCTTTAGATGGTAAATCTGTTTGTGCAATTCGTTCTTTCCCTGGTAAAGGAGTTTTAGTTTGGGGTGCAAGAACGTTAGACGGAAATTCTAACGATTGGAGATATATCAACGTAAGAAGAACATTAATTTACATCGAGCAATCTGTAAAAGAAGCTGCTAGTGCTTATGTTTTTGCTCCAAACGATGCTAAAACTTGGGTTTCTGTAAAGAGTATGATTTCTAATTTCTTATTAGGATTATGGAATCAAGGTGGATTAGTAGGAACTAAACCTGCAGATGCTTTTTCTGTAACAGTTGGTTTAGGAAGCACGATGACTCCAGATGATATTTTAAACGGACGTATGATTGTAGCTGTTAAAGTAGCAGTTTCACATCCTGCTGAATTTATCGAGATTACGTTCCAACAAGAAATGCAGAAATAAATTAATCAATAAAGACGAATTCGATATACTTAAGTTCTAACTAAAAAGTATATCTAAAAATATAATTAACCACTTAAAAACTAAATATTATGGCAGATGATGGATCAGTACAAGGCTCAATTTGGCCGTTAACTAAATTTTATTTTACAGTTAGTTTAGGGTCACAAGATAGTACAGCTTCTTTTCAAGAAGTTTCAGGGTTAGATACAGAAACTCAAGTTGTAGAGTACAGACATGGAGATAGTAAAACTTTTAGTACTATTAAAATGCCTGGATTAGCAAAGTTTGGTAACGTTACTTTAAAGAAGGGGGTTTTTGTAAAAGATAATAATTTCTGGAAATGGTACGATGCTATAAAAATGAATACCATCAAAAGAGAAACTGTAGTTATCAAATTATTAGATGAAACAGGTTCTCCTACAATGACTTGGACATTAACAAATGCATGGCCAACAAAAATTACAGGAACAGATTTAAAGTCTGAAGCAAACGAAGTAGCAGTTGAAACTTTAGAGTTAGCTCACGAAGGTTTAACGATAGCGAATAGTTAATATATGAGTGATTACCCATTACCAGGTTTTTACTTCAGACTAACATTTCCATTAGAATTAGGCTTAGCCGATACTTCTTTTAAGGAGGTATCGGGTTTGTCTATGGAAATGGGGATTGAAGAAATTGCTGAAGGTGGAGAAAACCGATATAAACATCGTGTGCCCACAGGAGCAAAATATCAAAACTTAGTTTTAAAACGCGGAGTTACATCTAGTATCTCTGCTTTGTCATTATGGTGCGAAGCTACAATTGCAGGTGGTTTATCTTCTAGTATAATTACACAAACAGTAATTGTGAGTTTATTAGATGAAGATAGTTTTCCTATAAAAAACTGGAGTTTAGTTAATGCATGGCCAGTGAAGTGGGAATTTTCTCCTTTAGATTCAATGAAGAATGAAATCTTAATTGAAAGTTTAGAATTGTCTTACGATTATTCATTAGTAATATAACTATGCCTATAGAAATAAGAGAATTAATAATTAAAGTTAAGGTCGAAGAAACTATAGCCTCAACATCTAATAATTTAGATATGGATGCTATTAAAGAAACACTAAGTAATTTGTGTAAAAAAGAAGTTAAAAAACAACTACAAAAACTTAAGGAACGATAGATGTCTAAGGATTTAATGACGATCACGGCTTATTCAGATAATGAATTTTCAAGTGAAACAGGAGATAGTTGTACGGTACAAATTAATCCTGCTTCTTATACACACGAGCATACTATTGAATACAATAAATTTCAACCAGTAGGTTCGCCAGGCACATCAACTTGGTATAAGGGAACTCCGCCAGAGAAAGTATCTTTCGATATTTATTTTGATGGAACAGGAGCAATAAGTACTAGTAGTTTAAGTAGTTTGTTATCTTCTTCAACTTCAGTTTCAGATCAAATAGATACTTTTAAAAGTACGTGTTTTACTTATAATGGAAGTATTCACGAACCTAATTATTTAATTCTTTCTTGGGGAACATTAGTTTTTAAATGTAAACTAACCTCATTGAATATTTCATACACACTTTTCCAGAGCGATGGAACTCCGTTAAGAGCTAAATTAAGTGTTGCGTTTGAAAGTTCAATTTCTGCAGATGATATTGCTTCAGAAGCAGACAATCAATCTCCCGATCTTACTCACTTTATAGAGATTAAAGAAGGAGATACTTTGCCATTAATTTGTTATCAAATTTATGGTGACAGTAGTTATTATACAGAAGTGGCTGAGTATAATAATATTTTAAATTTTAGAGATTTAAGTCCAGGAACAAAATTGTATTTACCTCCTTTAAAGTAAACCTAAAATGGCAAGTTCACCAATCATAAGCGGAAACAATTTAGTTTCATTTACCATTACCTCAGAAGGTGATGCAATACCAGATTCTTATGGTGTTATGAGTGTAAGTATAACACAAGCGATAGATACTATAGCTCAAGCACAAATTACAGTTAGAGATGGTAATCCTTCAACTCAAATGTTTGAAATATCAGATACTTCTACATTTGAAATCGGAAATGCTATTGAAATATCGTTGGGTTATGCGAACGATACTACAACGATTTTTTCTGGGGAAGTAACGAAACAGTCAATTAAAGTAGATGATTCGGGAACAACATTTCAAATAACTTGTAAAGATTCGTTAGTTTCTTTAGTAAAAAGTAAAAGTCAGGTTGTGCTATCAGATTCGTTAGATAGCGATGCTATACAACAAATAGTTGATACAACTGGAGTAACAGCAGAGATAAGTGATACTTCTGTTACCAAAGAAAAAATTATACAATACCAAGCCAGTGATTGGGACTTTATAGTTAGTAGAGCTCAACGTAACGGAATGGCAGTTGTTACCGATAACGGAACATTAACAGTGAGTGAAATTACTGTAGATAGCGAAGCTGTACTAGAATTAGAGTACGGTAGAGATATTATGGAAATGGATATCGAGCTAGAAGCTACAGAACAATTAAACTCTATAACATATAATTCTTGGTCGTTATCAGATCAAGAAACAGTTAGTTCAGAAGCAAGTGAACCTAGTGTGAATGAACAAGGTGATGCAGATGAATCAACTTTAGAAGCAGTAACAGATACCGACAGCACTATTTTTACTTCGGTTCCTTACACGCAAGAAGAAACTCAAGAAACTTCAGACGCGTTGTTATTACGACTGCGAATGTCTAAGTTTCGAGGAAGTATAACATTTCCAGGTTCGGCTGAAGTAAAACCAAATACACTTATTTCATTAACAGGATTAGGAGATGCATTTAACGGAGATGCCTATGTGTCTAATGTTCATCATAGTTTAAGTGGTGGGAAATGGACAACCGAAGTTCAAATTGGAGTTGCTCCAGAATTTCATGATCAAAAAGTAAAAGCAGCTCCTTCAGAACCAGAAATCAAAGAAAGTTTAATAGATGTAAAAGGATTACAAGTTGGTATTGTACAAGATGTTTATGATGAAGACGGAGGAGAATATAGAGTACAAGTTGAAATACCAATGTTAAACGATACTACAGAATTTGTTTGGGCACGTTTAGCTTCTTTTTATGCGAGTAATTCTTTCGGAGCATATTTCTATCCAGAAGTTAATGATGAGGTTATTTTAGGTTTCATTGATGGAAATCCAGCATATCCAGTAGTGTTAGGAAGTATGTACAGTAGCGCATTGCCACCTGCTGAAACATTAATTCCGGGAGATAGTGATAATAATCTAAAAGGATTAATTACGAGAAGTCAAATGCAAATGCAGTTTGATGATGAAAATATTGTAATGACAATCTTAACTCCGAATGGAAATACAATAATACTTAGTGATCAAGATGAAGGTATTACGATTACCGATCAAAATAGTAATCAGATACAAATGAATGGAGATGGAATTACTATAGAAAGTCAATCTGCAATGACTATAAAAGCAGCCGATGCACTTACACTTGAAGGAGCTTCTGTAACAATACAATCAGATAGTGACGATATTACAATCACAAGCTCTGGCGGAATTACAGGTTCTGCTTCAAACTCATTAGAATTAAGCGGAAGTAGTGCAACATTAAGTAGTAGTGGAACAACAAGCGTAAGTGGTTCAACAGTAAATCTTAATTAAGATATGAAGTTTTTAAAAGAAGATATTAAGAAACATAATTTGTTTTTAGGTACGGGTTGGAGTTTTCCTCCAACGTTTCATAAAGAAAGTTCTTTAGGTGTAGAAATGGTTTCTAACGAACAAGATATCCGACAATCATTAAAAATATTGTTGAATACTAAGATTGGAGAACGAATTATGAATCCGAGATATGGTTGTGATATTTACACTTATCTTTTCGATTCGATTTCTAATTCTAGAATGCACTTAATTACTGAGATGATTCGTACAGCGATATTAAGATTTGAGCCAAGAATCAAATTAATCAAAGTATATGTAGATGAATCTCAATATTTAGATGGAGTAATTAAAATTAACCTAGATTATAAAATTCCATCAACAAATACAAGATTCAATTTAGTGTTTCCATACTATAAAGTTGAAGGAACTGATATACCAGAATTATATAAAAGACCAGCGAAACAGCCAACAACTTTGGCTGATTTAGTAGCACTTCATAACTCGAAAAATAAAAAGTAGAGGATATATTTAGTTAAGAGATCAAATGAGAGAAAGGAGAAAAGGGACCATACAAAGTCAACGAATACATCAACAATTACTCAATCCTGGGTTTGAAATTGATGAGCGTACTTTTGAAGATTTATTAGCTTATATCGTATCTTATGTAGAACATATCAATTTTTATTCAACAGAAAATATCATTGATGGAAATTGGAAAGCTTTAATAGAACAAGATCCTGTAATTTACATTATTGGAATTATTAAAGAACCTATTGATAGTTTTAAAACAGAAGGAAAATATCCGATCGAAATTATTAATATTCTATTAAGTTGGTATGTTAAAATAGAGCAATGGTATCATACATTAGTTCATTTTAAGGAAGAGGTTTTAGCAGATAAAATTAGAAACGTGTTATTAAATGTACTCTTAGAAAAAAAGGAAGAGTTACATCGCCAGCTTCATAAAATAGAAATTGAAAATACTACAGAAAATTCATTTGCATCTGTATTACAGCAATATGCTGAAAAATCTTCAAATCAAGATTTTGATATAGAAGAAACAGCGCATACATTTAGAAAAATGGTATTGTACATTCAGAATTTCACTAGGAATTATTTGAATACGACTATTTTTTCTAAGAAAAATCATCTTCCTAATAATGCAATGTATATTACTTTTTCAATCTTATTCAAAAAGATTCAAGATTTAATAAACGACTTAGGAAGAAAACATTTAGATTTTTATTACCAAACGGTTTTACAGCAAACACCAAGCAAAGGAATTCCTACTCAAACAGTAGTATGTTTTGAACTTTCTCCGAAATCTAAAGGAGCTTTAATTCCAGAAAAAACAACATTAATTGCAGGTAAATTATTCGATAGTAAAAAGAATGTTTTATTTGAAACGATAAAGCCATTATTGGCTGTTCCTGTTGAAATACCAACGATACAAAACTTCTATTTAAGTAAAAGTCCGTTTATAAAAATAGGAACTAATAAACCTATAATTTCCAATATTATCCGCAATTCAATTGTAGCAAATGGAAAACCAAATAAAACAAAGGTTTATGGATTATTCGGAGCAGATGAAAATACAATTATAGGTTCTGAAGTTTCTAAAAGTAACGGAACTGATATTGGTTTTATAATTGGTTCTCAGGTGTTATTCCTAGAAGAAGGCGAACGAGAAATTACAATAACATTCGAATTGGAAGCAGCATCGGCAGATAATTCTTTTTGGAAACTATTACGAGAAATGGCAACCAATAGAGGTTTACCATTAGATGTTGTTTTTAATTCTGTATTTGAAGAAGCTTTTCTTATTTCTTATACAACAAAAGATAAATGGAAAACAGTCGATGGTTATTATATTCAATTCGATGAAGCTTTAAATACATTCAGTATTGGTATTCGATTGGCTACAACAATGCCATCTGTAACGATTTCTTCAACAGAGAAACAATATAGTTGGCCAATGATTAAGATATTATTATCTGAAGTTTCACCAATTTATGTGTATTCATTTTTTAAGAGTTTAAAACTAGAGAGATTAACGATAGATGTTGCTGTTTCTGGAATTAAGAACTTATCAGTGTATAACAACAACGGAAAGGTTTCGTTAGTAAAACCATTTCATTTATTCGGAAATTCTCCAAAACTTGGTAGTAATTTGTTAGTGGGTAAAAGTGAATTATATCAAAAAGAACTGACTGATATTAATTTACAGATTGAATGGGAAAGTGTACCGAATAATTATGGAGGCTTTGAAACTTACTATAAAGAGTATTCTGAGAAATTTTATAATTCATCTTTTAAAATTGATGCAGCTGCATTATCGGATGGATATTGGTTTCCGAGAGAAGAACGTAAACGAGAGCAATTTTCTCTTTTTACAACATATCCAACTAGAACACCAGAAGGTTATGCAAGTGAAAAGTTAGCTAAGAAAACTACGATACAACTTACGAATTTAGATCAATATAGACTTACAAGAGATTATAAATTAAAAGATCCAATTCCGTATACAATTAACAGTAATAACGGATTTTTTAAGTTTACTTTAATAGCACCTGAAAATGTATTCGGACAAGATTTATACAGGAAAGATTATGCAGAAATAGCAACAAATAATGCTAGAAATAACGAATCACAACCGCTTCCTAATCCGCCTTTTGTTCCCACAGTTAAAGAACTAACTTTAGATTATACTGCTAAAGACGTTATTTATTTTAATAATGCTTTCGATGGAAATACAGATACTTTAAAAGGTGATTTTATTCATATCACACCTTTCGGTTTGGAGAGAACTGTAATTGACAGTAAAGTATATAAAGACACAATTGTATGCGATTTAGAAGGAGAAGGTTATTTGTATGTGAAACTTAAAAATGTTGAATCGGAAAGTACAATTTCATTGTTTTTTGATTTAATGAATAACATACCATCGTTTTTTGAAGAAGAACATGAGGTACGAGTAGAATACAAAAATGCCGATCGTTGGTTACGATTACCAGCAAAGAATTTAGTTTCAGATGGAACAAATCAATTAACTAAATCAGGAATTATAGAAGTTCTTTTACCAGCGATTAATAGCAACGATAAAATAAAGGAACTTGAAATACGATTTGTAGCGACTCACAATGCATATAAATATCCTACGCTAAAAGGTATTTATCCGAATGCTATTATGGCAAGTTGTATAAGTACCGAAGATATTGTTGTTGGTAAAAAAGTACCTGCTGAAAGTATTGTTAAATTAGGAAAAAAGATACCAGAAATAAAAGCTGTTGTTCAGCCACAGCATTCTTACGGAGGTAAAATTCCAACAAAACCAGAATTGTTTTATACCGAAGTAAGTGAACGATTACGCCATAAAGATAGAGCAGTAACTATTTGGGATTACGAACATTTAATATTGCAATATTTTCACGAAGTAACTGCAGTAAAGTGTACCAATCTAAATCAGCATTTTAAACAACAACCAGGAAAACTAACCTTAGTTGTTTTATCACAAAAATGGAAGTACGATAAGCATCATTATTTTAATGCTAACGAATTAAATGTTATTGCACAATTTGTAAAAAGTAAAGCCAATTCATTTATAAAAATTAAAGTTCAAAATCCAACAATTGAATGGCTTTTGGTAACCTGTATCGTAGAATTTGAACTTGAAGATCAAGGCGGATATTACATACAAGAATTAAATGAAGAGTTAAATCAATATTTATGTCCGGTTTCTCACAATCAAGAAACTAATGTAGAAGGAATTGGAGGAACAGTTGTACCAAGAATGCTTAAAAGTCATTTAGAAAATTTGCCTTACATACAAAATATTAAAAAACTAGAAATAGAGCATGTTGTAAAAAAGGGATTAGATGATTTTTCATTGAAAATTTATAAAGAAAACCAAGAAATAAAACCAACCAAACCTTGGTCGATGTTGGTTCCAAAATTGAAACATAATATTTATGTGTCTTCAATTTTAGAAGAAGAAACTATAGAAGAAATCGAGAGTCAGAATTTCAGAATAGGAATAGATTACATAATTGCTGGAGATGATGAATATATCTATGAAGAAGAGCAAGTAAAACCTAAAGAAAACCTTACTGAAGAAACAGAGGATAAAATAAATACTCAAGAAGAACAAAAATCAAATTCTATTTTGAGTTTTAAGATAAAGTAGCCAAAACAACTAAATATAAAAACATTGAAAATAAAGTTATTAAACAGACAAAGTCTAAAAGTACTTTTTGCAGCAGGCGCAAGACCTAAAGAAAGCAATTTCTTTAGTTTAATTGATGCCATGGTTAATAAAGTAGATGATGGTATTTCTAAGACTGAAGAAGACGGATTAATTCTTTCTCCTGAAGGAAAAGAATCAAACCGAGTAATGAGCTTTTATCAAAATGTTGAAGATGAATTACCACAGTGGAGCATTGGATTAGATCAGCAAGAAGATAAATCACTTTCTATTGCTGCACCAGTAACAAAAACAGAAGAAACTCCCGTAATTACATTTCAAAAATCAGGAGAAGTTGGAGTAGGAACGAAAAAACCAAGAACTACTTTAGAAGTCGATGGTGTTTTAGGAACAAATACTCGTATCGGAACTTACAAAATAGGAACTGTTCCTGCCGATGGAGAATGGCATAATATCGTTACAGATTTAGATGGTTGTATGGCTTTCGAAATTATGGCACAAGTAGGGAAAGAGAAAACTGGAAGATATGCTTTATTACATGCACACGCACTAAGTACTTTCGGAAGATCACGTCATAAGATTCGTAAAACTCAAGCACATTACGGTTGGTTTTGGAATAAAATAGCGATCCGTTTTACAGGATCAACATATAACTATGCATTACAATTAAAAACAAAATCTAATTACGGTAAAGATATAGATATCAAATATCATATTACCAAGTTGTGGGGCAACGAAATGGAGAACTTATTTAATAAAGATTGATTTAAGAACCTGTAACGAAACCCAATCAAATTTAATTTTTGAAAAGGTGACGTAGCGCGTATTGTATGGATAACAAAGGATACATTTCTAAAAGAAAGAAGGGAACTAGTTTATATGAAGAATTACATAAGGAAGCTTTAGAAATTCTTCAAAAACTAAGTGGTGAAGTATGGACAGATTATAACGAACACGATCCTGGTGTAACACTCTTGGAAAATATCTCATATGCAATTACAGAAGTTGCACATAAGGCAAAATTACCAATACAAGATTTATTACATTCATCTAAAGGTGAGGTATTAACTTCAGGAGATAATGGTTTTTTTGTTGCTTCAGATATTTTAACTACGAGTCCTATTACATTTAACGATTACAGAAAACTTTGGATAGATTTAATTCCAAATGTGAAAAATGTATGGATTTATCCTGTAGATGATTACGAGCAAGAGCTACAAAATTTAAAAGGCTTACTTCATGTATTTGTAGAGAAATATAATTATCATTCAGATCCTGAAAAAGAGGTTGCTGAAAATGAAAATATAAAAGCACAGATTACAAACATATATCACGAAAACAGAAATTTGTGTGAAGATTTATATGGAATAGAAATTTTTAAACCATTATCGTTAGCAATGCAATTTAGAATTGTGTTAACTAATGAAATTGATGGAGAAGAAGCGCTAGCAAATATTTTACATACAGTAAATAATTTTTTAGCACCAGAAATAAATTACCATTCTTTAGATCAACTTAGAAAAGAAGGATTATCTACAAATGAAATTTTTAATGGCCCTTCTTTAGAAAACGGATTTATAAAAGATGAAAGTTTAAAAGATCCTTTAGAGGTAATTAACTTATCAGATATTATTAAAGTAATTTCTAAAATAAAAGGTGTTGTTAACATCAATTATTTTAGTTTGAGTTATATAAATCCTGAAACGAAGAAAGAACAGGTAATTGAAGAAAACTTTAAAGTGCCTAAAAATATGACGGCACGAGCTGCTTTTCCTTCAAATAACACGAATATAATTTTTGAAAATTCAGAAGTTTCTTTTCATCCAAATTTAACGCAAACCAAAAAACAATTGTCTTTTATTCAAGCGTTAGATGCAAGTAAGTTTAAAGCCGCTTCAAATTCTCAAAATCAAATAGCTATTCCAGAAGGAAAAGTTCAAGATATTAATTATCATTATCCAATTCGAAAACAATTACCAGAACTTTATGGTGTTGGTGATAGAGGAATAAGTGCATCTGCAAGTCCGTTACGACAAGCACAAGCGAAACAATTGAAAGCGTATTTGTTACCTTTCGATCAGTTAATTATAAATTTTTTAGCGCAGCTTTCAAACATATATAAACTCTATGATGTTCATGGAAATTTAGATACTTCATACTTCACCAATAGTCTTCCAGATATTCAAGAAATACTAGAGTTAATAGAACCTCAAGATGCTAATTTTAGTATTGAAGAAACGAAAAGATATTGGGATATTGTAACGAATGATCTTAATGGATTTTTCGATAACAAAGCATCGCAACGATTAAATAAAGTTGCCGATCAATTATTAGTGAGATACAACGAATCTTTTCAAACCTATTCTTTATTAAAAATAAACACAACGAGTTACCAAGGTGTAATTTCCGAACAAGTTTTTAAAGAATATCTATTAGCAGTAAAGCAAGAATTTATTCGCGCTTATGGAGGAATTAGTTACAACAGAGCAAAATCGTTTAACTATAAAATAGAAGAAACAGATTTTACGCTCGAGAATTACGCTGAAATTCCTGGAGTATTTAAAAAGATCGCATTGCTTACAGGAATTAGTGAGTTATCTTACATATCGGTAACAGAGATTATCGAAGAATTAGGAATTTTAATTCATCCACAATCTATCGAATTAGATATTATCATTCAGGAAATTGAAATTGATACTCCTGAATTACATATTGAAATTGAAGAGGTAAGTGTGGTTGTTGAAGATGATAATACTAAAGAAAATCTTTTTGAAGCAGTTCATTTTGTTGGAAAAGAATATACAGTTTTAAACCATGTATTGAAACACGGAATTAATGCTGATAATTATTCAATCAAAAGAAATAGAGAAGAAGATTTATACTACATTTTACATAGAGGAGAGACCGAAAAATCTACAATAGTTCATATTTCTGAAAGAAGAGAAGAGGCAATAGAAGTCGTAAAAAAGGTAATTGATTTTCTATTAATTGTAAATCAGAAAAGTGAAACATTTTTTGTGTTAGAACATACAATGTTATTGCCATCTTTTTCTGAAGATTATTTTGGATTTGAACTCGATTTAGCTGAGTTAGATTCAGATTTAGATCTTGTTTTAGTTCACCCGAATCAAAAAAGTTTAAAAGCAAGAGATAAGAACATTGATGATTTAATTGAAGGCATGCTTAACAATATTGTTTTGTATTCAGTTGAATCAATTACTGGAGCTTATCGATTATCGATACGAAATGAAAGGGGAGAGGTTTTAGCCATTTCTAAAAACGATTCACTTACAGAGTTTCCATTACGTAATAGTATTGAAAAACTTAAAAAATCAATAGTAAATTTTGAAAAAGAAACTATTGAAGAGATTGTAAAATGTTTTGTTTTTTACGGAACTATTCCTGTTGATGAAACATTTTTCTCTTTCAGAATGAGTCTAATGATGCCATCTTGGTCGGTTCGTTTTCAGAATGAAAATTTTCGAAAGTTTTTCGAAAATACCGTTTACGAAGAACTTCCGATACATATTAGATCAGATTTATTTTGGTTGTCATTTAACGATGTACAAATTTTCGAAAGCTATTATTTCAAATGGCTAGAACTCTTAAAGATTAAAAATCCTGATACAGCAATTCAAGAAGAAATTAATGAATATGCGTACGAACTTATTACCATAGTACAAAAACTAAATGCTGAAGCTTGAAAAATGAACAAACACATATCATTAAAAGTCAGCAATATCAAATAGAATTAGATGATGCTTCTAAAAGTTATGCTTATCAATCGCGAATAAGTAAACTTCAAGAACATAGTATTCAACATATTCTAGAAAAGGTGATGGATAAATTTCATTCACCAAAATACTTAGATCAATATGATGAAATCACTTTAGATTTAGGAACGATTACAGCAGGAAATTTCGATCGAGAATTAGGATATAAGATTGAAGAAGCTTTAGAAAGCTTTTTTAAGAAGAATATTCATGGAGGAAATTTGGTAAAAGGAAAGCGAAAATCTATTGATAAAAGTTATGCCAATCAGTTTTTATATTTTCTTAGAAACGGATATTTACAATGGGATGTACCATCATCTAAAAATCCAGTTTTATTACTTTCAGAAGCTTTAAAAGAAGATCGTGAAGCATTAACTGAAGCTTTAAAAAACGAAGGAAAAAAAGAATATATTCGAAGGAGAATGATATCGCAATTAGAAGATCCTTATTTAGAGGAGATAGTTCTAGCGATAAAAAATGACGAAGGTGTTTTTATCAATCAGTCACGAAACGATATTACCAATTATCAGAAGCAATATCATTTAGTAGATACACATCAGAGTTACTTTAGAGATGCACTATGGGAAATCATTTTAGCTTATGTTTTTACTGAAGTTACAGGTTATACCAATCAAAAACATTTCTTAAAATACTTAACCAGAAAAGTTGCTGCAAAGTACAATTTGAGTTACAAAGTATTATTAGAAAAGTTGAGTGCAGGTTTACAAACCAAACAAGTAAGTACGATTCCGAATTTTGATCGTATTATTTTCGAATTACAAGAAGAAATTACAGGTCAAACTGTAATTGTTGATTCACAAGAATCAATAGTGTTTACAGATGTTTTTCTATATTTTTTAGCTCATAAAAGTTTACCAATACATGCTAAAATTACATCGCTAACTCTTTTTGCAAAAGAACTAAAAGTGTTGATAAAAGAACAACCTAATTTTTTCTACATTAACTTTTATGCGTTTATAGAGCGAGATGATCGACATATTAATTTCTTTGAAAAGTTCTTTGGAGAAAAATTACTAAACGCTATAGTAGAAGAAGCAACGAATGAGGTAGTTCATACTACATTAGCTTTTTTTAAAACATTAAAAAATATCTCAGTAACCAAGAGTAAACCATCTGAAATTATAGCATTGTTAGAAAATAATATCGGAAGAATTATTTTTAGAACATATGTAGCTACTAAGCAATATACTTCGAATACAATTGAAGAGTTTCTTTATCAAATAGCACAAGTATTTACTCTAGATGCAGCTTTTATAGAGATACTTGAATTATATAATTCGAAGTCGAGTTCAATACAACAGCAAACCGCAATACATATTTTTTTAGAAGAAATTCGTACAGAAAATATAACTAGGCAAACAACTCAAACCAGTGAAATTAGTTTCACAACAGTAGCAACAAAATTATATGCATATTATACAAAGCGAAATGTAATTTCTTTCGAAGCATTTCAAGAAGGAATTTTAAAGAAAGATGTTAAGATGACATCTTTAAAGTTAATAATTACTCTTTTAGAAGTCTATTCAAAAAATAGAAGTGTAAGTAAGTTTACTTTAGAAAATTGGTTAGAACAACGTCTGTCTGAAATTCAAATAAAAGGTGAAAATTCCAATAGTATTATCACTGAATTATTAGACTTAATTCAATTTATTGATACCGATAAAAAACTTGAGGAGGTATTAGTTAGAGTTGAAAATATATTCAAAAACCAAGAGGGGAACACTACTATTAATAAGGCTGAGAATATTGCAATTACTGAAGAAAAAGCTCTTGTTCAAATACCGAGTTATGCATATAACGAATTACTATTGAGTATTAAAAAAGCGCTTTTTAATAGAACAAATAATAGTTTAGAAGCAGAAGTAAAAAAAATACTTCAGATTTTTTCAAAGAAATACACAATTAAAGAAGAAGCTATTTTATTTGAAGTTCAAAAACATATTGCTACAGCAAAGATTCCACAATTTGTTCTCGAAATATTAAAGAGAATACAGTTCAATAAAAATCAATCTAATACTCTTTACGAAGAAGAGTTAAAAGAACAGTATGCTTTAGATGTAGTAGAATTTTATTTCAACTCAGTCAAATTACCTTGGTGGTTTAAAAGTACGACAACAAGTTCTCTCCAAGAGTTTATAGATTTAGTATTACATACTCAACCAAAAAAGTTAGAAGTTTGGTTTAAACGATCTCAATATCAAAGTACAATTGTACATACAATTTCAGAAGAAACATTTGTTACCTTGATCAAGGTGTTAAACACATCAGTTTCAAATACAGTTTTTCAATTAGAAAAAGTATTCCATACGATTTTATATAAAGATATTGCAAGCATTAGCACGATCACACTTCAGCAAAAGAAAGAATTAAAACTATTGTTTCTTTCTTATGTGTTGAAAAATCCAACGATAAAAATCGAAGCATTTACAGCATATTTTGTAGAAACGTTTTCAAATAATTTTAGCATAGCTAAATCAGATGTATATCATTTTGTTTTAGAAAGAATAAAAAATGACACAACTACTTTTAGTTTACTTCAACAACTTGAAAAACAGATAGCGAAAAAGGTTTCAATTCCAAGTGAAGTCTATACAAAAGAGTTTCAAAAGATAATGCAATCTACATCTTGGAAAAGTGTTGTAGATACTACTGAAAATGAAGTTTTAATTCAGTTGGTAACTAATGTTTATAAAAATCAGCCGCAAGAGTTAAAGTTTTATTTAAAGAAGGTTTCTTTTAGAGAAGCATTGTTAGAAAAGCTAACAATAAAACTACATAAAGAATTAATTACCATATTATTTTCTACAGTAAGTCATCAAGAATTACAGGTTGTTTTTGAAACATTTAAAAAGATTAGAAAGTTATTAGATACGAGTAATTATCTAACGATTTGGAATCGTTTTGTAAACAGTGTTTTATTACAAATAGCTATTAAAGGAACTATAAATTGGAGTGTGAAAGATTGGAGTTTACTTGTTTTCAATAGTTTCTCTTCAATTCAAAAAAGTGCTACAGTTTCAAAAGTAGAAATCATAAGACAAGTAATTATAACCAACAGTGATTTTTCAAAAAAAATAAACGAAGAGTTATTAGTGCTATCAAAAGCTGAAGATGAAATTTTAGAAAAAGAAGCTAGATCATATACTCCATTTGAGGTAGAAAGACAGTTTAATATGGATGAAGCTGTTTTTATTGAAAATGCTGGAATGATAATTTTAGGTCCATATATTCCGATGTTATTCTCGCGTATGGGATTAACTGAGAACAGAGAATTTAAAGATGATTTTTCTAGACAAAAAGGAATGTTTGCTTTACAGTATACTGTGACGGGAACAACTAAAGTTGATGAACATATTCTGTTACTGAATAAGATTATTTGTGGAGTAGATATTTATGAACCACTACGTCAAGAAGTAACACTAGCAGATGAAGAAAAAGAACTCATCGATAGTATGTTGCAAGCAATTATTCAACAATGGAGTACATTAGGAAACACTTCTGTAGAAGGACTTCGAGTATCTTTTCTTGCTAGATCGGGAAGTGTTATTGAAGAAGAAAAAAAGTTTATACTCATGGTAGAGCAACAAACTTTTGACATGTTATTAGATCATATTCCATGGACGATCGGACAATTAAAATTAAACTGGATGCCTAAACTATTAGAAACAATATGGAGACAATAACACAAACTCAATCGACACTTCAACAAGATATAGCGTGGTTAGAAACTGTTATTGAAACAGGCTTAGCTTTATATTTTGAGAACGATACCGTTTTTCGTAGTGTAAAAGAAGTCGCTATGCCTCTTGTAGAAGAGAATGATACTTCTGGATATGCTCAGTTGCTAAGAACTTATAATTTAGTGTTCGAAGAACGTTTGATATTGATTATGACTTTAGCGCGATATATAAAACCGCAAAGTTTAGACTTGTTTCTACTGAAAAATAAATCAATCGATGCAAATTTTTCTGAGTTTGGAGGGATTAAAGATGAGAAACAAATAGGATTTTTACCAACTTTAGAAACGGTTAGTTTTATACTAGGAGGAGCTGATAATCTCAATATTCGTATGCAATTTATGCACATGATTTATGACAGTAGTTTATTGTATAAAGAAAGAATTCTTAAAGCTCAAAACCATCCGATTTTATTGAATGAACCTTTAGTTTTGTCTGAAGAATATTTGAATCTGATTATAACGCACAAGAAGTTTGTGCCAAAATATAATTCTAAGTTTCCGGCAGAAGAGATTACAACCAATTTAGAATGGGAAGATTTAGTGTTAGAAATTAGTACTAAAACTCAACTAGGAGAAGTAAAACAATGGTTAAAGCACAGTAATTTAATTTTAAACGATTGGAAGTTAAATAAAAACCTGAAACCAGGATATCGAGTTTTATTTTATGGACCTCCAGGAACTGGAAAAACTTTAGCAGCAACATTACTTGGTAAATCAATTGATACACCTGTTTTTAGAATAGATTTATCTATGATTGTTTCCAAATATATAGGTGAAACTGAGAAAAATCTCGGACAATTATTTGATAAAGCTACCTCTAAAGGTTGGATTTTATTTTTTGATGAAGCCGATGCTTTATTCAGTAAAAGAACAAATACGAATTCATCGAACGATAGACATGCAAATCAAGAAGTAGCATATTTATTGCAGCGTGTAGAAAGTTTTGACGGATTGGTAATTCTAGCAACAAATCTTCAAACAAATATTGATGAAGCGTTCTTAAGACGTTTTCAAAATACTATTCATTTTACAAAACCAAAATATAGAGAACGCAAAATTCTGTGGACTAAAATGTTTGCTAATACTTTTGAAATTAGTGAAGGTGAAGATGTTTTAGATGAAATAGCGAAGAAATATGAAATGTCTGGAGGTGAAATGATTAATGTACTTCGCTATTGTGCAATTAAAGCTGCAGAAAGCGGAGAAAAGAAAATCAGTTATAAAAATATTATGACTGGAATTAAAAGAGAATATCAAAAATCAAATAAAACATTTAATTAAAAAATCGAATTATGGCAAATTTAGCATGTAGTGGAGCATCGATTTCATGTTCATTCGGATCAACATCATCAACATTTACAGTGTTACCAGTAAATATGGTAAATACTGATAGCATGCCTGCGGCGACTATTAATGATTATATTCCGTTAGTTAATATCTTATCTTTTGGAGAATGTTCTTCAACAACCAATCCAACAGTATCTTCTGTAATAGCTTCTTCAAGTGGCGCAACAACAACAGCACCTTGCGTACCATGTACGGTAACACCTTGGACACCTGGGATTTCAGATGTTTTTATCAATAGTATGAATGCTTTAGATGACGGAAGCACATGTAAGTGCCTTTGGTTAGGTTCAATTTCTTTTGATAACGCAGGAGAAGAAGATGTCGATATTTCATAAAAAAACAACCATTACTTTCTAAAAAAATATATATTACCCCTATGCAAAAAACAATGTCTTATATTTCTAAAATTGTAGATAATCCTTATGTTAAACTACTAACTTCTATCGGACTAATTATTATCGGTATAGAAGAAGTATATAAAGCAGATGTGCCTCACATAGAAATTCATTGGAAACATGGTATTAGTTTTTACGCTATTTTACTTTTAATAGAAGCTTTATTTAAAATAGTAAAAGGCGTTGTTAATGCATATCGATGTAAGTTTAAATAATTTATGTTTTATAAAGAAATTCTTACTGCTTTTAAATAAGGATAAATTTTTTCGGGAACCATGTATTGAGTTGATTTAATGTTACCTGTAATTCTAGAAATTTTTATTGAGGCTTTATGATCTTCAGCTTTAATCTGATTTATGTCATCACTCCACCATTGTAACACTGGTACTACATGAAAAATTGGATCATCTTTAGCTACAGTACTTAAATAACTTAAATCTAACCAAATTTCAAATAAGTCTGGATCTTTCCTTAATTTAAAATCCTTATATTCTGCATATTCTTTAGCATCATCTTTTGACGCCGCAACATAAAAACCTTTTCCTAATTGTAGATTTTTATCTCCCATGTTCCAAGGTTTTATTCCATTTGAGATTTTGTCTCCCACATCTTTTCCTGTTCCATGATAACCTAAAAGTATCTTTTTAGTTTTTTGTTTAAGTTGCTCTGACATTTTTCTATTCAAATCTAAAGCATGATCTACTTGTTGGATTTCTAAATCTAATAATGCTATCTTTACTAATGCTCTTATTTCATTTTCTGATCTATCTGTTTTTAAATTTTTAGTTAAATTACTTTTATTAGCTTGTAATGCTTCTATTGCAGAACTTGCTTCTTTTATTCCAACACTATACTCTTTCATAATCCATTCTTTCAAGTCTTTTGTGGTTTGAAACGAAACAAGCTGGAATGGTTGATTAGAAAAAGTAGATACCTTTTTTAAACTTTTTAGTTGATGTAAATTTTCTCTACGATTAGCAGATAAACTAGATGCTGTTTTCATTTGTAAAGCTCTAGCTCCCATAATATCAGCCTCTTTCTCTAAACCTGCATCGTCGTTAATTGCTGTTTTTCCTTTTAGTTGTTTCGTAGCTTTTACACGTCCTTGTTTTTGTTGCACTACATGCCAAGCTTCGTGAGGTAAATGTTGTTCTTGCCCTGGAGCAATATGAATATTATTTCCTTGTGCAAATGCGTGAGCTTGCAACTGAGCTGGAGCAGAAGAATTATAGTGTACTCTAGTATCACTCATATCCATTCCCGATAAACTTTCAATTCCCGATTTTAACTGATCTGGTAAACCTGTTTTATTCTCTACTCGTTGAATAGGAGCATTAGAAATATTTTCGGCTTTCTCTTTTTGCTGTAAAACTTTAGAACTATTATTTAAATTACTTTGTAATAGGTTTTGTTTTTCAGAAGCTTCTCTATTATCTTTCAATTGAGCTGCTTGATTACTACTGTTTTTATTTGGGGATTTTTTGGTTTTCGATTCGTGTTTATGAGAGTAAGTACTCATGAAAATTCTATCTTTTTATAAATTATTAACTTTTCTAAACTTATGTTCACTATAAGCTCCTTGTAATTGATTTACAGCTTTAATGAATTTAAAATAACTCTTAGCAGAACTTCTAACTGCTTCAAATGTAATAGGACCACCAGTCTCTTTAGGGTTAATAAATCTATTTTCCATTACAGCTAATAGATTATCCTGAACATTTCCATCCTCTTGAACAACATTTGAGGTATCCGCATGTCCTCTTAAGAATATTTTAAATGCTTTTTCGTAACCTGATATATCTGTTTGTTTATTCTGAAAATAGGTAAGAATACCTTCCTTAGTTAAAAAGTCTACTCCATTACAAATACCTTCTACCCACTCTCGTACAGTCATTTGTTTAACGTGTCTGTAGAATTGAGCTCTCTCTGGTTTTACTACTTTGTTAAGATACTTATCGTGCACATGCATCATAGAACGCTCTACGCGTTGTCCATCTTCATCAGTTCCATTCTTTACAACATCACTTGGCATTACACTATCTATCGCTTTTACTAAAGCTCTAATTCCATTAGCTTGCTCTAGAGGAGTTTTTTGTGCATCTGGTAATTTTGCAAATAAAGTATTTATTGAAAAACGCGATAAAAACGGTAAAGCTAACTTGATACCTTTGAATGAAGTTCTAGATAATCCTTGAATATACATGAGCATGTACGAAATAAAACCTTCTAAAGCTTTAGTATCTGCTTCTTGATCAAAAATGTGGTCATCCTTCAATGATGCTATTGCTCTTTTTGCCAATCCTGGAGATCTTCCAATAATAACAGCCAAATCATCATTTGTATCTTCATATCCAAAACCTAGTTTACGTGCATTCTTTCGTTTCTTTGTTTCTGCCTGCGTTTCATCGTCTTGTTTTGCACCAAAATATTTCATTAGTGTTGGTAAATCTGCTAAATTTACTCCATGTGTAACTTGCATTTTAAAAGCAGTTGTTGCTTGACCTCCGGCTAAATATGCATTTCGATTTTGGAAACCATGATCATCTGGAGTAACAAAATCTCCTTCCGCAGCATTCTTTTGTCCTCCAAATCGCCTTAATATACTAATCACATTTCGTTCAATTTCAGAAAATGTACTGACCATAGTTGCATATCCTGCATCTGTCATCTCAAAAGGTTTGGTTACCAATTCGATATCCATTTTTCCATTTTCATAAGGACCATCTGTTTCTAAAGAATAATGTGTTCCCCCATGAATACGCCATACTTTTGGAGCTGCTTTTACTCCGTGATCAACCATGGCTTTATCAATATGATCTTCATCTTCTTCTTTCCCCATACTTGGAAATACCACAATATCTCCATCTGGAGTCATCGGAAATTCATAATCACCTACATTTACAGAAGTTGTTAAAATACTTAGTAAATAGTCTTTAATTCCAGATTCATCGCCCATCTCTTGAGATGTTTTAAACTCATCATGAGCTTCTGAATTCATTCGGAAGATGGTCGTATATTTCTCATAAAAAGATAATTTGTCTTCTGACTTCTCAATGGCTTGGGCTATGAAATCATGTGCCTCTTGAGCAGTCTCAAAAGTTTCTGAGAGTACCTCTTTTCGTAGTTCTTTAAACTTAGGTACTTCATCCATATAAGCTTTTACAAAAGCAGGCCATTCTGCCTCATCTTTAGATGTTATTCGAGTTTTTACTATAGCGTTTTGATCTTGAGCTTGATCTGCTTCGTCTTCAGCTAACTGAGGTTGTGCTTGTTGAATTCCTTCATATACTTCCCATGAGTTATCTTCAAATTCAAATCCGATTTTTCGTTGAACGGGTCCACTTGCAGAAACTTTTTTTAAGGAAGCAACTTCTCCATTTCCTCCTTGCATCGCTTTAGCTCCCATAATATCAGCTTCACGTTCTAATCCAGCATCATCATTTATTAAAGTTTTACCTTTCAGTTGTGTTGTAGCTTTTACGCGTCCTTGTTTCTGTTGTACAACATGCCAAGCTTCATGTGGTAAATGTTGTTCTTGACCTGGAGCGATATGAATATTATTTCCTTGAGCAAATGCATGAGCTTGTAATTGAGCTGGAGCAGAAGAGTTATAATGTACTCGTGTATCACTCATATCCATTCCAGATAAACTTTCAATTCCAGATTTTAATTGATCAGGTAACCCTGTGTTATTTTCTTGTCGTTGAACAATTGGAGTATTTGTAATAGAATTTGCTTTAGCTTTTTGAGCTATCATTTTATCACTATTAGTAATACTATTTTTTAGAAAATCGTGTTTACTAGCGTCTTTTCTATTGTTCTTTAATTGAAACATTTGAGATTCTGAACCAAGATTTTCAGTAGCAGAATTTTTATCATCTTGCTGAGTTTGATATGAATGCATAAATGTGGAGTAGGAGTGTTAATTGTAATTATAAATATAATAGAAATTATAGAATATAAATACACAATATCGTATAAACTTTTAAAGAAAGAGGAAGAATGTTTTGGTTGTTAACCAAACAATAATTTTCTTAATAATTTCTTGATTTTTTTATCAGGATACGTTGATTTTAATTTAACTCAACTTGAAGTTGCTTGTTGTTATTTGGCGTAAATTTTAAAGAAGTCCCAAAATGAATTTACGAAAATTTATCCCACTAACATTATTAAGTATTTGTTTGTTTGTATCATGTGATGATGACAATAACGGCAATGACAATAACGAGAAAAGACCGTTAATTATAGCTCATAGAGGTGCGCAATCTATTTTACCAGAACATACCATTGAAGGTTTTACAAAAGCAATAGAGCTAAATGCCGATTTTATCGAGCCAGATTTAGTGCTAACAAAAGATGGCTATTTAATTGTTAGACACGAACCAATGCTTTCTGGAACAACAAATGTTAGTGAAATTGCAGAGTTTGCAAATTTGAGAACAACAAAGAATTTAGATGGAAAAATGGTAACTGATTGGTTTGCTATAGATTTTACGTTGGCACAAATCAAACAATTAAAAGCAAAACAAGCGTATGCTGGTAGACCTACAAACTTTGATAATCAGTTTGATATTCCAACATTTGAAGAGGTTATTAATTTAGCTAAACAACAAACAGAAACTACTGGAAGAACAATCGGTATTTATCCTGAAATCAAACACCCTTATTTTCATAATGAAGTTTTTGGTACTCATTTTATGGAAGATAAATTGATTGAAGTTTTAAAAGAAAACAATTTTAATACATTCAATACTCCAATATTTGTGCAGTGTTTTGAGGTTGAACCGTTACAATATATCAATACAAAATCACCAGTAAAATTAGTACAGTTAATATCAACGTATAATATCAATAAAGATGGTTCTTTAGATTTTAATGTACCAGATGGGGATTTTATTTCTTACGGTTCTCCTTACGATTTTCATATTAATGGCGATCAAAGAACTTATGAATTTTTCACAACTAAAGAAGGAATGGAGTTTACAGCAAGTTATGCAGATGGAATTGGTCCGTGGAAGCCATTTATTATTTCTTATAAAACTGATGAAAGTAATAATATTACTGTGTTATCACCAACAAATTTTATTGAATTAGCACACGATTATGATTTACAAGTACATCCTTATACATTCAGAAATGAAAATACACAATGGAGTGGAGGTAATCCAGAAACTGAGTATCATTTATTTTTTAATGCAGGTGTAGATGGTTTATTTACCGATTACACAGATGAAGCTGTAAAAGCTTTAGATTCTTGGTTAGTAGACGAAGAATAAAATTTTTACAGAATATATAAATTAAAACTACTTTACCTATTTTAGGTAAAGTAGTTTTTTATTCTGTTACTTTTAATCTGGCTTTTGCCGTTACTGAAAAATCAGCATAATTTTTATTCAAATATTTTAAATATCCTACAATAGCAATCATTGCAGCATTATCGGTAGTATATTCAAATTTAGGAATGTATGTTGTCCATCCCCAATGTTTTTCTGAAAGTTGTAAACGTTTTCTAATTTCAGAATTCGCAGAAACTCCACCAGCGATAGCAATATGTTTAATTCCAGTTTGTTTTACAGTATTTTTAAGCTTCTTCATTAAAATTTCAATAATAGTATGTTGAATAGAAGCACAAATATCAACTAGATTTTCTTTGATGAAATCCGGATTTTCTTTCACTTTTTTTTGAATGAAATATAAAATCTGAGTCTTTAAACCACTAAAGCTAAATTCTAAATCACCAACCTTTGGTTGCGTAAAAGCAAATGCTTTCGGATTTCCTTCTTTGGCATATTTATCAATTAAAGGACCTCCAGGATATGGTAAGCCAAGAATTTTGGCAGATTTGTCAAAAGCTTCTCCAACAGCATCGTCAATCGTTTCACCTAAAACTTCCATCTCAAAATGATTAGAAATTTTAACAATCTGTGTATGTCCACCACTAATGGTTAAACAGATAAAAGGAAAAGGAGGAATCTTACTTTCTTCTTCCTCAATAAAATGAGCTAAAACATGACCTTGCATGTGATTTACATCTAACAAAGGAATGTTTAATCCTAAAGCCAAAGATTTAGCAAAAGATGTTCCTACAAGTAAAGAACCCATTAATCCCGGACCTTTAGTAAAAGCAATACCACTTAAATCTGATTTTGTGATTCCTGCTTGTGCAATAGCTTGCTGAACTACAGGAACAATATTTTGTTGATGCGCTCTAGAAGCTAATTCTGGAACAACCCCACCGTATTTTGCATGTACTTCTTGATTGGCAACAATATTACTTAATACTTTTCCATCTTTAATTATTGCAGCACTAGTATCGTCACAAGAGCTTTCAATTCCTAAAATATAAATAGATTCTTTGCTCAAAATAGTCTAATTTTTACCAATGCAAAAATATTCATAATACGTTAGATATTCGTTAAAATTGGCGTTTCTTTGCAATAAGGCAAAATTTTTGTAGTTTCTTTCTGGAAAATAGTAGGGCAACATCATTAGAAGATTAAAGAAAATAACGTTTAGACTGATAGGAATTATTGCAATCCTTTTGTTACTTCTGGTAATAGTTTTATCCATTCCTGCGGTACAAAGTAACATTGCTAAAAGAGTTACTAAAGTTATCAATAAAGATTTCAATACGAATATAGTAATCAAAAGAATTGATTTATCCTTATTGGGTAATGTTCAATTAAAAGATATTGAAATTAGAGATCATCATGCAGACACATTAATTTTTGTAAAAAACCTTAAAACATCTTTAAAAAACGCAAAGAAAATTGTTGATAATAAGGTAAACTTAGGAGATGTAAGTTTGTCTGGAGTTCATTTTTATATGAAAAAATATAAAGATGAAAAAGAAGATAATTTAGCCGTTTTTATTGAAAGTTTTGAAGATGGTGAAAAGAAAAAGAAAAGCAGTACTCCATTTATTTTAGAAGCCAAAAACATCTACATAGAAGGCTTGAATTATAAACTTACGGATGAAAATTTAAAGTCTCCATTGCAGTATGGAGCCTACAATGCTGGTGGAAGTATTCAAGATTTTAAAGTTGAAGGACCTAATGTTTATGCAAATATTAGAGGTTTGTATTTAACAGATAATAGAGGACTTAATGTTTCTAATCTAACTACAGATTTTTCATACAGTAAGACTAGAATGGATTTTAAAGAGACAACGATTAAAACCGATAATGGTTCTTTCTTAAAATCAAATATTCAATTTAATTACAAAAGAAAAGACTTAGCTAGTTTTACTGATAAAGTGAAGGTTAAAGCAAATTTTGAAAAAAGTACGCTAGCTGTAAAAGATGCATCAAAATTCTATAGAGAATTGCAAGGTAATGATAAACTAATTTTTACTGGAAAAGTAGATGGAACATTGAATAATTTCAATGCAAATCGAATTAATATGTACTCTAAAAACGGAATGGTAATTAGAGGAGACATGGGGTTTGTGAATTCATTCAATTCTGAAAGAGGTTTTCTATTTGACGCAGATCTTGAAAGAGTGTCTTCAAATTATAATCAGCTAAAAAGTATTTTACCTAACGTTTTAGGAAAAACATTACCAACTACATTCAAGAGAATTGGTAATTTCTCAGTATCAGGATTATTAAAGTTAACTCCAGAACAAATGGATGCAACTTTAAATTTAGATTCTGATTTAGGAAGTACAGTTTCTGATTTACAATTAACTAATATCGACGAAATTGATAATGCTACTTACGACGGGGTTATTGAATTCATCGATTTTAATATTGGAAAATTTGCAGAGAACGACGATTTTAAGAATGTATCATTAAAGGCAGATGTTCACGGTAGTGGATTTAATGTAGATAATATCAATTCTTCTATCATTGGTAAAGTTTCAAAACTAGATTTTAGAGGGTATACATATCAAGATTTAAATGTAAACGGTCAGTTTCAGAATAAAAAGTTTGACGGTTACCTACAATCCAATGATGAAAACTTTAAACTAGATTTTAAAGGGTTAGCAGATTTTTCTTCAAAGATTAATAAGTTTGATTTTGTTGCCGATATTGAAAAGCTAGATTTACAAAAAACAAACCTATTTAAAAGAGATAGTATAGCTATTTTAAAAGGTAAAATAAGACTTGATATTGTTGGAAATACTTTAGATAATATTGTAGGAAAAGCAACTTTTAAAGAGTTAGGATACAGAAACGAAAACAAAACATTTTCGTTTAAAGATTTTAATATCAATTCTGTTGTAAAAGATAGTATTAAAACAATTGAAGTCAATTCAAAAGATATTGTAAAAGGAAAATTAGAAGGTAAGTTTTACTTCAAAGATATTTTACCAGTGTTTCAAAACGCATTGGGTAGTGTGTATACAAACTATGAACCGATTCCTGTAGATAAACACCAGTTTTTAGATTTAGATTTTACAGTTTATAATCAGATAGTAAGTGTTTTCTTACCTGGAGTTTCAATTGGAAAAAATACCAGAGTAAAAGGAAAAATTAATTCAGATAAAAACTCAGTCCGACTCACATTTTCTTCCCCAAATATAGATGCTTACGGAAATGTGATAGATGAAGTTTTACTTCGTGTCGATAATAAGAATAAATTATACAATACGCATTTAACAGCTCAAAAGCTTGCAACAAAATACTACGACATTAGTAAGTTGAATCTTGTAAACAGAACTTCAAACGATACTTTGTTTTTTAAATCAACCTTTAAAGGAGGAAAGCTAGAAAAAGAAAGTTTCAATCTGAATTTCTTTTACACGATTAACGAAAAACATGAATCTGTAGTTGGTTTACAAAAATCGAATTTCAATCATAATAATTTTGATTGGACTGTAAATCCGAAAGCAGATAGTAACAATAAAGTCGCATTTAATCTAAAAGAAAATAGTTACATCATCAGTCCTTTTCAATTAATTTCAGGAGAACAAAAAATTGATTTTGCAGGAAGTTTTGTAGGTGAGAAGAATAAAGATTTTCAAGCAAAATTTAATCAAGTACAGTTACAAAGTTTTCTTCCAGAGATGGAAGGTTTAACCTTAGGAGGTGTTTTAACTGGTGATTTAGGTTTAAAAGAAACTGAAGAATTAATAGAGCCTAAAGCGAATATTGTAATTGAAGATATTTTAGTAAACGATTTTTCTCAGGGTACTTTAAAAATGAATATTGAAGGAGAAAATTCTTTCAATAAATATAAAGTAGATCTTTCATTAAGAGATTATCAGTTTGATAACTTAAAAATCACTGGAGGATTTGATTTTACTGATACTAAAAAACCGCAAGTAGATTTAAAAGTTAACTTTAAAGAGTACGAATTAAATGGTTTTTCTGAGTTTGGTGGTGACGTAATATCTAACATACGAGGAAGATTATCTGGAGATTTTACTGCAAAAGGCTTAGCTTATAATCCAGATTTTAAAGGTGAGTTAAAATTAGATGATGCCGGACTTACATTTCCATATTTAAATATCGATTTCGATTTAATAGAGAATGCGAATGTTAAGCTTTCTGGACAATCTTTTATCATGAATAATATCGTATTAGAAGATACGAAATACGATACTAAAGGATATTTAGAAGGAAGTATTACACATCAAAACTTCGAACAATGGTATATGAAGTTAGATTTAAATACACCTAATTTATTAGTGTTAGATACCAAAGAAGCTGAAGATGTTCCTTACTACGGAAAAGGTTTTATTAGAGGGAACGCTCAAATACGAGGACTAACAAGTAATTTGAGTATTAATGTAAATGGTAGAACAGAAAAAGGAACTTTATTTGTTATTCCGTTGAATGATGTTACGACTATTGATAATTACAAATTAATTCGATTCAAAACTGAAGAAGAGGTAGATCAGAAGCAAATCAGTATTGATAAAATTAAGGGGTTAAACTTAAAATTTGATTTAACTGTTACGAAAGACGCCATTGCACAAGTCGTAATTGATAAAGTTTCTGGTAGTGATCTTAAAGGAAGTGGAAATGGAAATTTAAATATTGAAATTGATACTCGTGGTAAGTTTATTATGGATGGAGCAATTACTATCGATAACGGAACTTATAATTTTAAATATGGAGGAATTATTAGTAAACCATTTATTGTACAGCGAGGTGGAACTATTTCTTGGACTGGTGATCCTTTAAAAGCACAATTAGATTTAACCGCAATTTATCAGACGAAGGCAAATCCAGCCCAATTACTAGATAATGTAAACTCGACAAGAAAAATTCCAATCGATTTATACACACACATTACTGGTGGTTTATTTGATTCTAAACAAGAATTTGATATTAAAATTCCTAATGCAAACTCAACAGTAGCTTCAGAATTAGAATTCAAACTGAATGAAAATGATATCAATACCAAGATGCAGCATTTTACATTCTTAATGGCTTTCGGTACATTTTATAATGAAGAAAATATCGGTAATAGTGCTTCAGTTGGTTTGACAGGAACAGCAGCTCAAGTAGCATCTAATATCTTATCGAGTGTAATCAATAGAGAAGATAGTAAAGTAAAAGTTGGAGTAGGATATACTCAAGGTGATAGAACCAATGTAGAACAATTACAAAACAATATCGATGATCAAGTAGATTTGTCATTTTCTACACAAATTTCAGATCGCGTTTTAGTAAATGGAGCTTTAGGTGTACCAATTGGTACAAGTACACAAACAAGTGTTGTAGATGTTAAGGTAGAAGTCTTGTTAAATGAAGAAGGAACATTAAGAGGAACATTCTTTAATAGACCTAACGATTTACAGTTTGATATTAATAATGAGGGATATACACAAGGATTAGGTTTGTCTTATCAAGTTAATTTTAATACTTTAGGAGAGTTAAGAGAAAAATTAGGCGTAAAGAAGAAAAAGAAAAAGAAAAAAGAAGCCGAAAAAGATAGTATTATTGTAAAGAAAAGGAAGTTAATTAACTTCAAAACCAAACAAGACACTACAAAAATCAAAAATGAGCCGAACAACTAAAAACTATGTAGTTTTAGCTTTAAAAGGAATGGCAATGGGAGCTGCAGATGTTGTTCCTGGTGTATCAGGAGGAACAATTGCATTTATTTCAGGTATTTATGAAGAGCTATTACAATCGATAAGCAACATCAAATTGGGGCTATTTAAAACATTAAAAGAAGAAGGATTTAAAGCAGCTTGGACAGCCTTAAACGGAAATTTTCTTTTAGCTCTTTTTTCAGGAATATTTATAAGTGTATTCTCTTTAGCTAAAATCATTTCATATTTATTAGAAACCAAACCTATTTTAGTCTGGTCATTTTTCTTTGGTTTAGTTTTAGCAAGTGTTATTTATATTGGAAAACAAATAAAAAAATGGAATATCCTTTCTGTAATTTTGTTAGTCTTAGCTACAATAGCAGCATATGTAATCACAACATTACCGCCATTAGTTTCAGAAAGTTCATCTAATTTATTTTTATTTTTATCAGGCGCAATCGCAATATGTGCAATGATATTACCAGGAATATCAGGTTCGTTTATTCTTGTCCTTCTAGGAGCGTACAAACCAATTTTAAATGCAGTAAGTTCTAGAGATATAGTAACCATTTTATTTGTCGCATTAGGATCAATAGTAGGTTTATTATCTTTTTCAAGAATTTTAAAATGGTTATTTGCGAATTATAAAAACTACACATTAGCAGCATTAACAGGTTTTATTATCGGTTCATTAAATAAAATTTGGCCTTGGAAAAAAGTACTTACTTACAGAACTAATCCTCATGGTGAGCAAGAGCCATTTAACGAATTATCAATTTCTCCTTTTTCTTATGATGGAGATCCTCAATTATTATACGCAATCATATTATCTTTGATTGGCTTTAGTTTAATTCTACTTTTAGAAAAACTAGCAGTTAAAAAATAACGAGTTCAAAATCAATTTTTATGCATCAAGAGCGTACTTTCTTACAGAAAATAAATCTTTTTGTAAAAGGTTTAACCATGGGAGGAGCAAATAAAGTTCCTGGGGTTTCTGGTGGAATGGTAGCTTTTGTGATGGGATTTTACGAAGAGTTGATTTTTACATTTCAAAGAGTTAATAAAACAGCTTTTAAGTTACTTTTTAGCGGGAAATTCAAAAGTTTTGCACGTTATACAAACTTTCAGTTTTTAGTTTGGGTAATGCTCGGAAGCATGTGTAGCTATTTTAGTGTTTCTTTACTATTAGACTATTTTCTAAAAAACTATGAGTTATATGTTTGGGCATGGTTTTTTGGAATGATTATAGGTTCGATATATTACATTTCTAAAGATTTTGGAAACTGGAATTTCAAAAGTGTATTTTCATTATTAGTAGGAGCTGCTATCGGATTAACCATTAGCTTTATGACTCCAGCTAAAGAAAACGATAATTTATGGTTTGTTTTCTTATGTGGAATTATAGGAGTTTCTGGAATGACTTTACCAGGACTTTCTGGTTCTTTTATATTAATTCTTTTAGGAAATTACGTACTGTTATTAGTAGATAGTGTAAACGTTTTAGGTAGCGTAGTTTCAGAAATGTTAACAGGGAATTTTTCGGCTCTAAAAGATGCTGTTAAAGTTCGATACTTAAAAATAATTACAGTTTTTACTTTAGGTTCAGCTTTCGGATTAGTGTCTATTTCTCATGTTTTAGGTTATGTGTTAAAACATTATAAACCCATTATAACTGCCGTAATTATTGGTTTTATTAGCGGCTCTTTAGGAATTGTTTGGCCTTGGAAAAAAACAATTTATAAAATAGAAGAAGGTGTTTACCTATTAGATAAAAAAGGAAATAAAATCGTTGAGAATTACCAACGTTTTATTCCTGATTTTCAAGATGCAAATACTTGGTTAACCGTCGGATTTATCATTTTTGGAATAGCACTGATATTAATTATAGATTTTTATGGAAGAAAAAAGAAATAAGAAATTATTTGGACTACTAGGAAAAAATATTTCATATTCATTTTCAAGAGGATATTTTAAAGAAAAGTTTGAATTATTAAACTTGGATAATCATAAATACGTGAATTTTGATATTGATGTCATCAATCAATTCGATGATATTATTCAAGAAAATAAATCTACCTTAAGTGGAATGAATGTTACCATTCCATATAAAGAAGAAGTAATGCTTTTTTTAGACAAGTTAGATAAGAAAGCAAGAAAAATAGGGGCGGTAAATACAATTAAAATAACCAAGAAAGGAAAACTTAAAGGATACAATACAGATTACTATGGTTTTAAAAAATCTTTAGAACCATTACTAAATAAAAAGCACAAAAAAGCTTTAATTCTTGGTACAGGTGGAGCATCTAAAGCAATTGCATTTGCTTTAAAAAAGTTAGATATCACTTATAAATTTGTTTCTCGAAAGGGTTCAGGTGAAAACATGTTGAATTACAGTGAAATTGATCAAGAAACTATAGAAGAAAGTTTATTAATAATTAACTGTACACCTTTAGGAACTTCACCAGATATTGATAAAAAGCCAGATATTCCATATCAATTCCTTGGAGCAGATCATATTCTTTACGATTTAATCTATAATCCTTCCGAAACTGCATTTCTAAAAGCAGGTAAAGAAAAAGGAGCAACGATTAAAAACGGATTACAAATGTTAGAGTTACAAGCAGAGAAAGCTTGGAAAATCTGGAACTAGTTTATTTTTTTCGATTCTATTTTAAAGGAATATTTTATTTAGGCTAGGTATTCTTCAATATTCCTTATCTTTATGTGCAGAATCAAATGGAACTATAAACATTTTTAATATGTTAGAAAACAAAGATAAAAGTATAGAAGAGAATTCTAATGAGGAAGTAACGAATAAAGAAACGGTTTCTGAAGCTACACAATCTGCGGTAAATGAAGTAGAGGATATGGTAGCTGAGAATTCCGAAAAAGACGAGAAAAAAGAAGAAATTCCAATGCTAGATTATGATAGTATGGAATTAGAACAACTCGTTGTTGAGTTACGTAAACTAATAAAAAATCATCCAGTCCAGCTTATCAAAAACAATGCAGATGGAATTAAAAATGCATTTAATATTAAGTTTGGAAAACTTTTATCTGAGAAAAAAGCCGCATTCTTAGCGGAAGGTGGAAATTCCATCGATTTTCAATTTTCTAGTCCTGTTAAAGTAGATTATAACGGATTGCTACGTGAGTATAAAGTTAAAAGAGACGCATATTATTCACAACTAGAGAATCAATTAAAAGATAATCTAGAAAAGCGTAACGTTATTATTGATGAATTAAAATCGTTAATAGAAAATGCAGACCCTAAAACAATGTATAACGAATTTCAAAAAATTCAAGAACGTTGGAAAAATATTGGAGCTGTACCTAGAGAAAGATATAACGATACATGGAAAATTTATCACCACCATGTAGAGCGTTTCTATGATCTTTTACATTTAAATAAAGATTTTAGAGAGTTAGATTTCAAACATAATTTAGAAGAGAAGTTAAAGTTAATTTCTAGAGCAGAATCTTTATTAGCTGTTGAAGACGTTAATGTTGCTTTTAAAGAGTTACAAGAATTACATCGAATTTGGAAAGAAGATATTGGTCCTGTTAACCGTGAAAATCGTGAAGATGTTTGGAATCGTTTTAGTGATGTTACTAAAAAGTTACATGATAAAAGACACGATTACTACAAAGATTTGCGATCTAAACATCAAGAAATTATTGATGCGAAATTAGTTATCATCGATAAAATTAACGCTTACGATTTCTCTAAAAACCAAACACATAAAGATTGGCAAAAGAGTATTAAAGAAGTTGAAGCGTTACGGAAACAATATTTTGATGCAGGAAAATTACCATACAATAAAAGCGAAGTTGTTTGGCAAAAGTTAAAAGAAGCTACTAAACGTTTCAATACAGCTAAAAATGCTTTTTATAAGCAAGAGAAGTCTTCTCAAACTGATAATTTGAAAAAGAAGATGGAATTAGTTGAATTAGCAGAGAGTTTACAAAATAGCGAAGACTGGGAAACAACTACAAATACCATGAAGCGAATTCAAGCAGATTGGAAAAAGATAGGTCATGTTCCTCGTAAATATTCTGATGAAATTTGGAATCGTTTTAAAGCAGCTTGTAATGGATTCTTCAATAGATTAAATGCACACAGAGATGGTGTAAGTCAAGAACAAGAAGCAGTTGTAGTTGCTAAAAAACAATTTATAGATGATTTCAAAGCTTTAGAAGGATTAACTGTTGAGCAAGTTCAAGAATATATTCAAAAATGGAGGGCTTTAGGTTTTTTACCAAGAAATGCCCGTCATTTAGATGGCAAATTCAATAAAGCTGTAGATGAAAGTTTAGCAAAATTAAACTTAGGAAGAGAGGAAATTGAGTTAATGAAATTTAAGAATGTTGTAGATGGTTATTTAGCTCAAGAAGATTACAGAAAATTAGATAGCGAACAATTCTTTATCCGTAAAAAGATAACAGAAACAGTTAGAGAAATGCAACAGTTAGAAAATAACTTAAGCTTTATTTCAAACGCAACAGAAGACAATCCTTTAGTACAAAATGTTCGAAAAGGTATTCAAGGCTTTAAAGATGAATTAGATATCTGGCAAATGAAGTTAGATTATTTGAAGAAATTAGATTATTAAAAAGTAATATTCATAATTAAAAAAAGCTCAGATTTTTATCTGAGCTTTTTATTTATAATCTTAAATTTTATTCCTCTATATATCTTGGAAAGATAGGCTTATCAAACTTGGGAACTTCAATTTTAGGCTTTGATACTGCAAAAGCATTTAAACCTTGATCTTCATCTGAACAGAAATTTTTACCTCCGCCATTATAACAAGTATAACCTTCAGGACAAGTTCCGTATTCACATCCTTCTCGACTGTCTCCTCCGTGAATTAATTGTTGCTGATTTTTAGGAATAATTCTCCCTAATTGTAGAATTGATTTTTTCATAAATTTTTACTTTTTATTTTTCGCTCTATAAATATAAGGTATTATGAGTGAAGTAGTTGTTTACTATTGAGTTAAAGTGAAATTAATTCATCCCTAAATATTTAAAATTTATCCCTTTTTCAATTTGGGATAAAATTTTCAAACTTCAAACCAACACATTTTACAAAGAATACAGCACTTTTCTATGGTACAAATTACAAGCTGTTTTTTTAAAATCTAGTTTTAAAGTGATGTTAGCAGGCATGCAGTTCATCATCAAACATTTTATGCTAGTATAGAAAAAGACATAATCTCTGAATGTCCCTAAAAGATCAGAGAAAACTAAAAACCGTAATCAATCAAAACTATGTTTATTAAAAAAATAGACTTAAAAAGAAACCGTACCAAGGTTTTAAAAAACAGTTTAAAAGGAAAAATCAAAACATGTATCGTTTTCTTATGCATGGCAACACTTTATTTTTCATGTAATACAGAAGATGATGGAGAGGTAATAGAAATCCCAGAACAATCTATTTCTATCCAAAATGGTATGTTAAAATTTGCTTCAATAGAAGATTATGAAGATATGCTAAGTAATGATTTATTATCGTCAGATAATTTAGAAAATAGTGTACAGTTGTATACAGCTTTTAATAGTTTACATAAAGAAGCGGAAAAGCGTAGTGCTATTTCAAGTAAATCAAATGAAGTAGAACAAAAGTTTTTGACTCAAGATGCTCCAATTCTAAATGTATTAAATAAAGATGGTATGTTAACTATCGGTAAATGGACACTTTTAATTGACTTAAATCATGGAATTGTTGGGGTTACAAGTATGAATTCAAATATTACTGCATTAAAAAGTAAAGATTTTGCAAATCCGAATATTCGTTGGTTTGGTACCGAAGATGATGTTTTATCACTTTTAGAAGATGATACAGAAAGTACTTTAACAATTGCTAGTTTATCTGAGCGAATGGATATGATTTCAGAACCTGTAAATCATGTAAGTAGAAGAACTACAGATTGTGTAATAGGGGAAAGTTTAGATAGTTCAACGTTCTTTTTAAAAGATAAAAAAGTTATTAAATCAGAAGTTATTTGTGATTCAGGTTTTGATTGTAAAAGATGGCTAGCAGATGCAAAACATGTATATCAAAAAGCAGGGATATATTTTTCATTACAATCAAAAATTAAGTACAGAGGTAATGTAGGCTGTTCAGATAATGATCCTAGGGCAATTAGTACTAGATTAACAGCAAATGTTTCTTATAGTTATGAACGAAGAAGAAGGTTTAGAAAGAATGAAAAGAAATCTGGGTCTAAAAGTGATAGTACCTTTTCTAACGAATTAAATATAAGATCGTATGAAGGAAGTCGATCACTCAAAAAGTATGAATTAAATACCACATTTACTTATGAAAGAAAAGACGATTGTTTAACAGATAGTCAATGTGCAACTTCTAATCCAAGAGTGACTATAGCGATGCCAAGAATTAAAAATTAATCTTAAATATTTATAAAATGAAATCAACAATTTTAAATTTAAACGGAGTAAAAAAGTTAAGTAGAGTAGAACTAATGTCTATAAAGGGAAGTGGCGATGTTTGTATTTCTGGATGTGTAGGAGGTTGTGATGCTCAATCTGGTGATGATTTTGGAGAATTCGTCGATTGTGCATTAGATTGCTACGAAGTATGTGGTGTTCCGCTTTTTGGATAACGAATAGTTTATTTTTAGTTACATGTTAATTAAAAATTAAAAACCTCGAATTCAAATTCGAGGTTTTAATTTTCTAAAGCAAAAGTAACCGGTAATCGATACATTGTTTTTACAGGTTTGTTATTTAACATACCAGGTTGCCATTTTGGTAGCTTTTGTATTGTTTTAATTGTTTTTTTACCAAAATTATAATTACCTCTTTTTCCAAAGATTTCAAAATCAACTAATTTTCCTTCTTCATTTACTACAAATTGAACTGTAATAGAAGTTTCTCTTCCTAATCGTAAAGCTTTTTCTGGAAATTTCAGTTTTGTAGATATAGTTCTATGAAAATTCCTCATTCCTCCTAAAGGTTTTGCAGCAACATCTGTTTTCAAATACACCGTATCTCTTTGTTTGTGGCGAAATAAAAAATTATGAGTTAAAAGAGAATCTTTAAAAATCATTGTATTAGTAGCATCAGTTTTTTCAAGTTTTCTAGAATATTCACCATTACCTTTTACAAGAATTGGTCTGTCATCAAAAGAAAAGTATTGAATGTATTTTACGCTACTATTTTTAAACAACTCAATAGATTTTAGTTTTCCTTTATAGGTGTAGTTACGAACTATTGCATATTTATTTTTTAAATCTGGGATAGAATCATATTTAAAAGGAAGTAAATAATGATATCTAAAAAAAGCATCAATTTCTTTACTGTTTGAGCAGCCATAAAAATTAGCTTCTCTTACTTTTTTATCATTCTTTCTTTGATACGAAATTCTTGCATCAGTTACTTTGGTAAGAGAATCTAAAAATACATAAGACCTAATATAACTACGTTTACTAATTTTTGAAGTATCTACTCGTTTAGTAAATGATTTATGAAAATAAGCCTCTTCTTTACGTTGTCCGAACAACGAAATAATTACAAATAAATTAATTATCAAAAAAAGTCTTTTCATAGTTAGGCAAGTTATATAAAAAGAAAAAACTCACCGTTTGGTGAGTTTTTGATGATATTATTAAGAAAATAAATTGTCAATTTTTTCTTTCTCTTCCGCAGCTAAAGCAGCATCTACTAAAATTCTACCACTGTGCTCATCGATTGTAATTTTCTTTCTGTTAGCAATCTCTAATTGTACTTGTGGAGGAATTGTAAAGAAAGAACCTCCAGCAGCTCCACGTTCGATAGAAACAACAGCTAATCCATTCTTTACTTTATTACGAATTCTCTTATATGCAGTTAATAAGTGTCTGTCGATAGATTCAGAATATTCAAGAGATTTTTCATGTAATAACTTCTCTTCTTTTTCTGTTTCTTTTAAAATAGCATCTAACTCAGACTTCTTAGCATTTAAATGTCCTTCTTGCTGAGCTAATTTCTCTTTAGTGTTTTCAACAACTTGTTTCTTTTGAGCTATTTTAGCTTTGAATTCTTTAATTCTCTTTTCAGCTAATTGAATTTCTAACTCTTGATATTCAGTTTCTTTACTTAAAGAATCGAATTCTCTGTTATTACGAACATTCTTTTGTTGTTCTTGATACTTCTTGATTAAACTTTTAGCTTCTTCGATAACTAGTTTTTTATTACTAATGTCTGTATCTAAGTTAGAAATATCTTGAGCTAAGTTTGAAAGTCTAGTATTTAATCCGGCAACATCATCTTCTAAATCTTCTACTTCTAAAGGTAATTCTCCGCGAACGTTTCTAATTTCATCAATTCTAGAATCGATTAACTGTAAATCGTATAGCGCTCTTAACTTTTGTTCTACCGTTACTTCTTTTTTTGCCATCTTTAAATATAATGTATAGGATTCGTGTTTTTTTCGCTTAAAATAATTGCAAAATTAGTGAATTTTTTTGTAAGATAATCAACTAAAAGATTTTTTGTATACTGTTCGCTTTCATAATGTCCAATATCGGCTAATAAAATCTTTCTTTCTGCCTTGTAAAACTCATGATATTTAAAGTCTGCACTTATGTATGCATCAGCTTTTTCTCGAATAGCATTAGAAATTGCAAAACTCCCAGAACCACCTAAAACAGCTACTTTTTGTATTTGTTTATTTAGTAATTCAGAATGTCTAACACATCCAGTTTTAAAAGTAGTTTTAATAAATTTCAAAAATTCCACTTCATTCATTGGCTCAGAAAACTCACCAATCATCCCCATACCAACTAATTGATTTTTGTTATCTAGAGTAATAACTTCATAGGCAACTTCTTCATAAGGATGATTTTTAAACAATGCGCTCAAGACTTTTCCTTCTAAATGATTTTCAAAAGTTACTGCAATACAAGTCTCTTCTTCAAAATGTGTAGTCCCTTTATTTCCTTTAGTCGGATTAGAGTTTTCGTTTCCTCTATAACTTCCCTTACCATTTACATTAAATGAACATTCATCATAATTACCAATATTACCTGCACCAGCTTTAAATAAAGCTGTTCTCAGATTACTAGCATCATTATGCGGTACATAGGTTGTTAGCTTTTTGATTTGTTTTTTCTTAGGAATTAAAACTTTAGTATTTTGTAATCCTAAAACCTCGCACATTTTTGCAGATACACCTTGGTTAGAATTATCTAAGGCAGTATGAGTAGCGTAAATAGCAATATCATTTTTAATAGCTTTTAAAACTACTCGTTCTACATAATTATTTCCGTTTAGCTTTTTTAAACCACCAAAAATTATAGGATGAAAGCTTACGATTAAGTTACAGTTCTTTTCAATAGCTTCATCAACTGTAGCTTCTAATGTATCTAAAGTAACTAATACACCAGAAACTTCTGTATTGTAATTCCCCACTAATAAGCCAACATTGTCAAAATCTTCAGCATAAGCAAGTGGAGCTAATTCTTCTATATAATTTGTTATATCTCTTATAATCATTGTATCGATTTTCCTAAGTTCAAAGTTAATATTTTTAATGTATTTTCGCTGCAATGAAAGTGATTAGGTACTTATTATTTCCGTTTGCTATACTATACAATATAGTAACTGCGATTCGTAATTTTTTTTACGATACAGGTGTTTTTACGTCAACATCGTTTCAGTTACCAGTTATTGTAGTAGGAAATTTAAGTACGGGAGGAACAGGAAAAACACCACAAATTGAATATTTAATTCGTCTATTAAAAGATAGATATAAAGTTGCTGTATTAAGTCGTGGGTATAAAAGAAAAACGAAAGGTTTTTTGTTGTTGAACAATACTCATAATGCAGAAGATGTAGGTGATGAACCTTTACAGTTCTTTTCAAAGTTTAAGAATATTGATGTTGCTGTAGATGCAAATAGAACCGAAGGAATTCAACGATTGATTACAGATATAAATCCTGAAGTTATTTTGTTAGATGATGCTTTTCAACATAGAAAGGTAAAAGCAGGTTATTATATTTTATTGACCAAGTTTGATGAATTATATGCAAATGATTTTTTGTTACCAACTGGTAATTTAAGAGAGAGTAGGAGAGGACGATCTAGAGCAAATACGATTATTGTCACTAAATGTCCGCAAAATTTATCAGAAGATCAACAAGAAAGAATAAAGAAGAAACTAAAACCAACAGCAGATCAGGAAGTTTATTTTACTTCAATTGGATATAATGAAACTCTAAAAGGAGATCGAGAAGTTTTATTATCAGAATTACAAAACAGCGAAATAGTTTTGGTAACAGGAATTGCTAATCCGAAACCATTACTTCAATTTTTAGATAGAAATCAGTTAAAATTTCAGCATATTAACTTTCCAGATCATCATAATTTTACTTCTTCAGATGTTTCAAAAATTAATACTACATATGAAAGCATAACATCAGTAAATAAAATAATTTTAACTACTGAAAAAGATTACATGCGATTAAAGGGAAAAATTTCTAACCTTGTGTATATTGACATTGAAACAAAATTCTTGAATAAAGAAGATAGTTTTACTACTGATGTATTGAATTTCATACAAAGTTAAATTTGTATATTGGCATTGTTTTTGCCCCTCAAAACTTATAAACTCAAAAATGATGGGACGAATAGTTACTATTTTTTTACTAATGTTTTCTTTAACTCTATGTGTTAGCGCACAAGAAACATTAACTTCAGAAAATACTTCAAGTAATACAATTTGGGAACCAACTTTTAAATCAGCTCTAGAAAAAGCTGCTAAGGAAAACTTACCTATTTTAATTTATTTTACAGGTTCTGATTGGTGTGGTCCATGTATTAATTTAGATGAAAAATTATTTCATACTGAAAAATTCGAAACTTTCGCTAAAGGAAAAATGATTGGTTATATCGCAGATTTTCCCAGAAATAGTGATTTAGTAAGTACAGAAAATAAGAAAATTAACAATGAGTTGAGAGAGAAATACGACCAAAGTTCTTTTCCCACAATGATTATGATAAATAAAAAAGGAAAGGTTTTAGGTAGAAAAAATGGAGCTTACTTACCTGAATATTATTACTCATTTTTTGATAAAATAGCCAAGAAGTTTTAATGAATTAGAAAAAGTAATAAAACTAAGTTAACTTATATTTATGGGAGCATGGAATACAATGCATGTGTTTAGTAATGAAATTTTCTATAATGAAGTTGTTCCTAAGTTACGAGGAGAAAAAGGATGTATAAAAGAAGATTTTATAGAGTTTTATGCTAGTCATAAAACAGGAGGAATAATACATATGTCTCCTGAAGAATTAGATAAAGAAGTCAGTCTTATAGTTAAAGGTATCCATAATATTTCTAACCAATTAGATAAAACTTTCAAAGTTCATGAAGTTTTTAATTTTATTGAAGATTGGAATGAACAAGAAAAGTATCTAAATGCCATAGAATTTATTTACGATTTTGGTAAGTTTTTAGAATACTACATTTTTAAATATTGTGCAGATTTTTCTCCATACGTTATTTGCGGTAAAAGAGGAATAAGAACTGTAATAAACTATAAAGCAAATTCAGTTACAGAAGAAGTTCTAAATGTCTTAGAGAATTACGATACGATTTTTTGTTATGATGGAATGGGTATAGTAAATTGGATTTCAAATGAAGAAACAGCGCTTTTTTCAATGTTTCAAGAAGATTTGATACGAGAACATTTAAATAAGGAAGATGAAGAATATTATAATGAAATTGAACAGTTTTTAAAGTTTGTCGTAGAGAATAACTTAAGTCTAATAAGAGGTCAAGATATGAGAGAGTGGAATCTAGTCAAACTCCCTCAATATAAATTGATCTCTGAAAACAAATGGAAGACTTTAAAGGAAAATGAAATATTAAATTTTAGATATTAAACATATTTTTTTCCGAAAGAATCTCTTGCTTCTGCCATTATCTTTTTAATGTCTTGATCGTCTTTTCTAGGACAAATCATAATTACATCTTTCTTTTCAACGACAATAAAATCCTCCAAACCTTGAATGACGACACGTTTACCATTTTGTGTGCGAATCATGTTGCCTTTTGCATCTCTAAAAATTACATTAGCACCAACGACTGCATTTTCGTTTTCATCTTTCTTTAATTTTCCATAAAGAGAACCCCATGTACCTAAATCATTCCAACCAAAATCAACAGGAAGAACAAGAACATTTTCTGCTCTTTCCATGATAGCAAAATCGATAGATATGTTCTCACATTTTCCATAATTCTCGTTTATAAAATCCTCTTCAAAATCAGTGTTATAAGCTTTGTTTTTATCATCTAAAACATCAACCATATCAGGTAAGTAATCTTTAAAAGCTTTAATGATACTTTTTGCAGACCAAATAAAAATTCCCGCATTCCATAAATAATCACCGCTATCTAAAAATTGTTGAGCAGTTTCTAAATCTGGTTTTTCTGTAAATCGAGTTACTTCTTTAATTTCTGAATCACTTCTTTCATAGCGAATATATCCGTAACCGGTATTAGGATGATCTGGCTGAATTCCTAAAGTCATTAAAATATCGTCTTTAGCACAAGCTTCAAAAGAAGTTTTGATATTGCGTAAAAACTCACCTTCATCTTTTATCCAATGATCAGAAGGAGCAACTAGCATTACTGCATCAGGGTTTTGATTGTAAATCTTCAAAGCAGCATATAAAATACAAGGTGCTGTATTACGCATAACAGGCTCTAATAATAACTGTCTGTTATTTAATTGTGGAAGCTGTTGTAGTACTAGTTTCTCATAATTATTATTGGTTGCAATTAAGATGTTATTTGTTGGTACTAATTCGTTAATACGTTCAAATGTTCTTTGAATTAACGATTGACCTGTTCCTAACATATCATGAAATTGCTTTGGAAACTTTTGTGTACTTACTGGCCAAAATCGAGAACCAACTCCACCAGCCATAATTATTGCGTAATAGTTTTTCGTCATTAGAGGTTGTTTTTTATTAAGGAAACTTCTATGTTTTGATTAAAAAGGTAGACCTTTTGGGTACTTAAATTTAAGCATTCGTATCGAGTTCTCCGCCTTTTTCCCATTTTATAGGTGTTTTTCTTGTATCTAAATATACTTCCTTCAGGAATTTCAAAGACAAAATTCTTACCTATTTCAGCAGTATTTCCCTTTAAAGCTAAGGAAAGCTTCGGATCAGAATCGGTACTTGCTTTTGGATTTTTAAAATGGTTTGCTAAAAGCGGTAGAATATGATTTGGATAAATATCTGGCCTTAAGAAAGGTATCATTAAGTGTTGAAACACCGTTTTCCATTCTTTTCCGTGAGGTTGAACTCTTCCAAATTTCTCGTAAGTTACATGATGTGCAATTTCATGAACTAAGGTTAAAAGAAATTGATACTTATTTAAGTTGTTGTTTACAGTAATTTGAGTTTTACCATTAGCGAATGTCCTAAAATCTCCGTGTTTAGTTTGTCGCTCATTCACAATTTTAAGATTGATAGCATATTTTTTAATCAAATATTCTACTAATGGAGCAGAATTTTCTGGAATGTATGCTAAAAGTGTTTCTCTCAATTGAATAATGTACTGGTTAAGAAATTACTGTGGGGATAATTTCGTAAGAATTTAAAAAGCTAAAACTATAATAAAAATTATCGTTACGCTAGTTTTCTTAGCTTAAAATTCTATTTTTTGATAAGAAAAAGTTACTCTATTAATTTTGAAGTGTATAAGCTTATTCAGATAAATAGTTATTCATAACTAAATCTTCTTCTGTTTTAATCTCTATTTTATTTCCGTCTTTCAGTAAAAAATTATCAGTAGTAATTTTAAGCACATTTTTGTAATAATGATCGGTAATCATAATTCCTTTTTTCTCTTTTAGTTCCGTTAATAATGAAGAAATGATTGCGATGTATTTTGGTTCAATCATAGAAAAAGGTTCATCTAAAAGTAAGAATGGGTGTTCTAAATTTCCTATAAGTAGTAATTCTAAATAGCGTAATTCACCAAGAGATAAGGTACCGACTTTTTGACTTACAATACTTGCGATTTTTGGATTGTAAAAAATGTTTTCTTGATTTTCTGCATTAGAAAAGAATAGAGGAATGATTTCTCGTACACTTTTTTCTTTAGGTAAGAATGATTGCTGTGGTAAATAGCTAATTAATTTTTTTGAAATAATTTGTTTTGAAATCAATTGTTTAGCATCTATTCTTAAATCAATTGAATTTGCATTGATACTTCCGAATAGTATTTTTAAAAGTGTTGACTTTCCAGAACCGTTTCTGCCAAAAACACCAATAATATCACCTGTATTACAAGTGATGTTGATATTGTTTAGAATAGTCTTTTTTCCAAACCTTTTATTGATATCGAAAGCTTCGAGTTTCATGATTGAAATAGAAAAATCAAACCAAGAATTGGAACTGAAATTAGCATGTTAGTAATCCAGACTAATAACAGTAGTTTCCTCTTGGTGAATCCTAAATTATAGTACATGTAATACTCTTGTTCTTTGAATAAATGATATCCCCAAAAACCGATCAAAATCCCTAATGAAGAAAAATTAACTGTAGCCCAAAATGCTCCTGAAGAAATTATCAGAATTATTGAAAAAACTAAATTTAAAAAGTTGATATCAATGTGGTATTTGAAAAAAGCAGTTAGGTTCATTGAAATATATTCGTACTATAAATACCTAATTATTAGTATTTGTGATTTTGTTTAGTCAAGCCAAGGATAGTCAATTATAAACCCATATTTATCCAATTTTTTAAAGTCATCTTCGGTTAAATTATTTTCAAAATTAATAGAGCCTCCATTTATCAAATCAGTTAAAATTTGTTTAGATTCAAGTATTCCTTTACTTGTCATTTTTTTTAATATTGATATCATAGGTAATGAATCAATTTTTTCCTTTTTAACTAAGGATAAAATAATTCGAGAATTGTCTTTTTCTAAATATGGATCTCCATATTTTTCGAACGATTCAATTGAATCTTCAACAAAACGACCTGAACCTGTTTTAAATAATTTTCCGTCATTTTTGGATACAATTGTTGGTCCTTGTCCAATTGCTGCATCTTCGAATTTTTTAGTTTTTAAGAATTCATTTGATTGATAAAAAACGGCAAAACAAGATTTAGATTCAATTGTAGATTCTGGTACAACGGAAAAATCTTTTTCATTTTCCTCCAAATAAGTTTGAACTAATTTTTCAGCTTCTTTCTTTGTCATTCCTAATAAATACTAATGTTTCTTGTACGGTACGTTTGCTTTCCGAAGAAAACAAATGAATCATACAATAATATATCATGGAGTTTTAATCAAGTAATAAGAATATGTTAAAACTAATTTTTAAGGAGTTGAACTAGAAACTTGTAATACTTTTCCGTTATAAAATTTATTAGCAGTTAATGCAAAATTATAAATATAATCAGCCATTTCTTTAGCTGTTAAAGGAGCTTGATATCCCGGGAAAGCTTCTTCTAGCATTTCTGTTTGTACAGCACCAAGAGCTAATACATTAAAAGCGATTTGTTGTTCTTTATATTCTTCTGCTAATAATTCTGATAAAGTTATTACAGCACCTTTAGCAGAGCTATAAGCAGCTAAACCAGGAAATTTCATACTACCTTGTATTCCGCCCATACTACTTACGGTAACAACATGACTTCCAGTTTTCATAAAAGGAAGAATATACTTAGTTAAAGAAGCAACACCAAAAACATTTACTTGATATACTTTTAAGAAATCGTCTGTATTTAATTCTTCAAAAGGTTTATTAATAAGCATACCAGCGTTGTTGATTAAAATATCAACCGAACCCCAGTTTTCTTTTACGTAACTAGCCGCAGTTAAAATGCTGTTTTCGTCGGAAAGATCTGTAGCTAAGGTTGTAATATTTGGATGATTTACTTTTTCTAAAGAACTTGTATTTCTAGATAAAGCCAATACTTTATGTCCGCTTTCAGCAAATTGTAAGGCTAATTTAAATCCGATTCCTCTACTTGTTCCTGTAATTACGATATGTTTACTCATTTTTATAATGATGCTTTTAGTCTAAGTTTTATAATATTCCATTTTTCCTTTAAAATAGAATTATTAGAAAGTCTATTTTCTTTTTCTGCTATTTCTTTCGTGTATTCTATTCTATCATCTAGCATTGGATGTGAACTTAAATATTCTGGCGCATACGACGATGTTTCTTCTTTTAATATCACAAACAAATCTGGCATTCCATGTAAATCAAGATTATTTTCTTTCATTACATCAAGTCCATAAAGATCAGCTTCTTTTTCTAAACTTCTTGAAAACGATAGTTGAGAAAACAAATGTGCATTTTCACTTAAAATATTAGTAGCGCTATTAATGTCTCCAAAAACAATTGAAATAAATAAATTTCCAGAAATATTTCTTGCTAAATTTTTTATGATATGTCTATTTTCAATATGAGAAACTTCATGTCCGATTAATGCGGTGAGCTGATGTTCATTTTCTATTTTTTCTAATAACCCAGAATAGATCACAACTTTACCTCCTGAAATAGCAAAAGCATTTAACTGATTGTCATTAGCTACTTCAACAGTTATTGGAAATTCAGAATTGATTGTAAGAACATCAACGAAATCTTGTAGTTTTTCTGATAGATCTTTATCTATGTCTAAAGTTTCTTCTAAGCTTTCGTAGACATAATTTCCAAATTGAATCACGTTTTTATTGTCAAGATTTTTTGCAAAACTCACGGTTAAAGATGGAAGTACAAAAAAATACATAAGTAAAGAAATACCAACAATCGATGATAGTAAAAAAAGTATAGAAGTGTTTTTTGATTTATGAAGAACAACATCTAAACTATTACTGAATTCTTCTCTACTGTTTATATAATTAATAAAACTCGAATCGGAACTTTCAATTCTTTGAAAGGGAAATGATTCTCCGTATGTAAAAGCAACTAAATCTTTCGTAAAAACATCTGATTTCTTGATAAGATCAATTTTCCAGTTTACTTCTTTATCAGTCTGATCGGTAAAACTAATACGCCAGTTATTTGAATATGGATGTATATTTACATCATAAGAAGCAGATGATTCTCCATCGTAAAAAGTTGCTTTAAAAGCCATTTTATATTAAATCTAGATCTAAGAAATCTAAAAAGTCATCTCCAGCTGCGTTGTCATAATTGTCATATTTAACTTGCTTAATACTATTAGTATCTAATCCTTCTTCAATTTGTAGAAAACGGAACATGAACTTATGAGTTCTTGCAATAACCCAAGGAGTTGCTATACCAAGAGTAAATAAAATTAAAAGGAAGTTTACAACAACAAGTTCGAAAACATCACCAGCTTTCATGTTTAAAGAGAAGTTTACTTTTTTACCATTTTGAGTGATCTCGGTATTGTCAGCATAAAAAGTCCAAAGTTCTTTGTAATACCAGAAAGAATAAATTCCTAACGTTAAATAGAATAAGAAGACAAACTTTAGATTAATCCAGAATAATGTACTTCCTTCACCTTTAAAATCAAAAGATAAATTACCAAAGCGTAAATGACTAAAAATGTATTTGCGAATATCAATTATAAACCATGGAGCATAAATTCCTAAAGTAAATATGGTTAATAACATTCCGATCAAGCATTTCCAGAACAACTCCATGCGATCTCCTAAATATTTAAAATAAATACCTTTCCAAGAACTTCGAGAAGTTCTGTAACGCATAGCTCCATGAATAGCAAAAGGAATTAAAAATAAAGTTAGTAGGTAAAAACTACCAAGAGCAATCCCAATAGTTGTTGCATTGTTACTAAATACAGCATAAATTAAGAATACATAAACAATAAAGAAAAATATATATACTTTAATAAAACCTCTAAATACTTCTTTCCCTGTTCCATGAAAGGCAAATCTAGACTTGTCTAGTTCAGTAGATTGATAATGGTATTTTAAACGTTCTACTTTGGCCCAAGGATAATATAATCCTAAGCTAAGAATAGTCAATAAAAGGTTTTTGAAAAAAATAACAGCAAATTCACTTCCTTTTCCAAAGTAAGCAAAACGCTTTTTTTCTGATTGTAAACGATTAAGGAAATCCATAGAATCTTATATAATTCAACGTAAAAATGCAATATTATTTTAAAGTATACAACTTTTAGAATTTTGCTTTAACTTTGATAGTTTAACTCCCAAAAAACTTAATAATAATGAGAAAATATCTTTTATTGTGTGTATTAGTAGCTATACAAACTTCTGTATTAGCTCAAACTACTCACATTTTTTGCGGTAATCTTTTAGATACTAAATCAGGCAAATTACAATCTAAACAAACCATTATTGTTAAAAAGAACAAGATTGTAGATGTTGTTAACGGGTATATTTCACCTAAAGGAAAAAACGATAAGATTGTAGATCTTAAAGATAAATATGTAATGCCTGGTTTAATAGATATGCATGTACATATTGAAAATGAATTCGGACCCACAACACGTTTAGATCGATATATTTTAGATGAAGCTGATATTGCATTTAACTCTGTAGGTTTTGCAAAAATTACACTTTTAAAAGGTTTTACTACGGTAAGAGATTTAGGAGGAACAGGTGTGAATATATCGATCAGAAAAGCAATTGATAAAGGAAAAATTCCTGGTCCAAGAGTCATTACTGCTGGAAAAATGATTGCTTCTACCGGAGGACATGCAGATCCAACAAACGGAAGTAGAAGAGTTTTAATCGGAAATCCTGGACCAAAAGAAGGTGTTGTAAATAGTGTTGAAGATGCAAAAAAAGCTGTTCGTCAACGTTATAAAAACGGAGCAGATTGTATAAAAATCACTGCTACAGGAGGAGTTTTAAGTGTCGCGAAAAGTGGAGATAATCCTCAGTTTACTATTGAAGAAGTAAAAGCAATTTGTGAAACTGCTAAAGATTATGGAATGCATGTAGCTGCTCATGCACATGGGGATGTTGGTATGCAACGTGCTGTAATTGGTGGAGTAAAAACTATTGAACACGGAACATATATGAGTGAAGCAACTATGGATTTAATGAAAAAGCATAACGCGTACTTAGTTCCTACGATTACTGCTGGAAAAGAAGTAGAGGAGAAGGCAAAAATTGAAGGATATTATCCAGCAATTGTAGTTCCTAAAGCATTGGCTGTTGGTCCACAAATTCAAGGAACGTTTGCAAAGGCTTATAAGAGAGGAGTAGGTATTGCTTTTGGTACAGATGCTGGAGTTTTTCAGCATGGTAGAAATGCAAAGGAGTTTGGTTACATGGTTGAAGCAGGAATGCCAGAAATTGAAGCAATTCAGTCAGCTACAATCACAAATGCAAAAATTTTAAAAATGGAAACAGAAATTGGTCAGGTAAAAAAAGGTTTTTTTGCTGATATTATTGCTGTAGATGAAAATCCATTAAAGAATGTAAAAACTCTTGAAAATGTAGTTTTTGTAATGAAAAACGGAGAAGTATATAAAGAAAATTAAAGAGAAATATTTAACTAAAAATAAAGGAAGCTTTTATATATCTGTAAGAGCTTTTTTTATGTTCATTTTTAAGTGATTTTTTTAATGAAATTGTGTAACATTTTAAATTATAAGTATACTAATTGAGATGAAGTATAAAGTCACATATTATGATTAAAATTAATACATATTTCAATAGATTCAATTTTGTACTTGTTCCATTATTACTTGTAGTTTCATTAATCGTTTTAAGCACAAGTTCTCTATACAAAATATCTTTAGCTCCATACATTATTATCGATTTTTTGTTTACGATACCTTTCGTTTATTTCTTATTAATCAGAAAAAAAGAAATTCATAAAATAACTGTGCTTTCTGTTTTTGTTTTAGGAGTTTTATTATCAAGTTTATTAATACCAGAAGAAAATCAAGGTATACTTTTACCAATAAAATCATATTTAGTACCAATATTGGAGTTGGGAATATTTTCTGTATTGGTTATAAAAGCAAGGAAATTATATAAAGAATTTAAAAATAGTAGTGCAGGTTCTTTTGACTTTTTTGAAGCAATCACTACAGCAAGTAAAGAATTACTGCCTTCTAAAATCGCTAGTTTTTTAGCTACAGAAATTACAGTGTTTTATTATGTTTTTTTCAATTGGAGATCAAGAAGAGAACAAAAAAACGAATATTCTTATCATAAAGAAGGAACATATAACGGAGTACTAATAGGAGTGATGTTAGTTATTCTTATCGAGACTTTTGTTTTACATGTTTTAGTGGTGAAGTGGAGTTTAACTTTTGCTTGGATAATAAGTGGATTAAGTATTTACACGTTATTACAATTCCTAGCTATTTTTAAATCGTTACGAAGTAGACCAGTTTTTATTGATGAAGAAAATAGAAAGTTATTATTGAGATTTAGTTTTTTAGGTACTGCGGAAGTAGAAATTGATAATATAAAATCGATAACGTTATCTAATGGAAATGATGCAAATGAAATAAATCATTTAGCTTTTATTGGAGGTTTGACATCTCATAATATTTTGATAGAATTTAAGGAAGCAGTGAGTTATAAACAATTCTATGGTTTACAAAAAACAACAACTAAACTAGGGGTGTTAATTGATAATAAAGAAGCTTTTGTAGCTCATGTAAAAACAATGTTATAAAAAAAGAAGCCCTAAGGCTTCTCTTAATATTGTTTACATATTCCCCCCGAAACTGTAAACCTATAATATTGTTGTTGCAAATTCTTCTTATTCTTAAATAAAAAAAGAACTATTTGTTTTCTTAATTGACAAATAGTTCTTTTTTAACAAACCAAATTAACTACTATAAATAATTATAATAAAACAAACTTTTCATAAAGATAGAAGAATGCTTGGTTTTTATGTTTTAGTTTCGACGAATGGTAGCTTTTCCTTAGATCAAGCTAAAAAAAACTCTAGTTAAAAGTAATATGTTGATAAGCTCCTAAGTCAGGGTTTACAGTTCTACTCACTCCAAGAATATCCATAGAAACAGGAGTAACTATGGCTCTGTTTATTGCATCACTATTATCACCAATAATAAATTCTTCTTTAGAAGTATCTTTAAAATCCGGATTACCATTCAAGATGATATTTTGATAACGAGAAGTATCAGTGAAATCCAATTCGTTATTATTTTGGAAATTATTATTGAAATCATCAAACTGAATCATCGTGTTTTGTACGGAGTAGTTAAATGTACTTCCACTAGGAGCACGATCTAGAATAAACTCAATATTGTTATTTCCAGCAATAATACAATTAGTGAAGTTAGCGGCTGTTAAATCTCTAGTTTGTATAATTTCTTGACCATTTTCATCTTCAAAAGAAAAGAAGTTATTAATTAAAACAGCAGGTAAAGAACGTAAACTTCTATTCCAATAATTTGCAAAAGTAGAATGTGTAAAGTTATAAGCTCCTCCAACAGTTCCTGCAAAAGAAACTTGACCAGCATTTCCAATTACAACATTTTCTCCAACAATGTTTGCTTGTCTACCTAAAACTCCAAAACTAGTTTGATTATAGATTTCTGTATTTGTTAATCGTAGTGTAGGAGCATTATTAGAACCAATGCTGTCTACTAAAATTCCGATAATACCGTTTTTAATTTGCGCATGATTCACTTCATTTTCTCTACTTCCAGCACGCATCCAAATTGTTCCCCATTGACCAGAAACTCTACTAAAAGAGTTTTCTAAACGATCACCTTCAAATACAACTTTTTCATCTAAAGTTCCATTAACTTTTAAGGTTCCTTCTTTATCGATTATTAGACCGGAATTATCATGAAAATGGATTCTAGCACCAGCTTCTATGGTTAATGTTTTGTTTGCAGGAACTGCGGCATAACCATAAATTACATACGGACGATCTTTGGTGAACGTAAGTTCGCTATCCTCTAAATATCGACCTTGTAATGTAGTTTGTTGCCCATCTAAAGTTAGATTATCAATTTCCATTGTTATCGGATCTCTATCTGGAAAAATAAATGTGGCATCTTGAACAAGAGTAACTAAATCCACATCTTGTTGATTCATACCGTTATCAAATAGAATTCGATCTGTGTAGAGTGGATCAGGAATAGAAGAAAAATCTATAGTAGTTTCAACAAAAACAAAAATACTATCGTTGGCAAGTATTTCTATATCTTCAAATGTTTTTCCAGGAATGCCATCTACATTTAAACGATAATTAGAAGTTGTCCCATTCTCTAAACGAATTTGAGGAATAGAAATAGCTTTGTTGCCTCTGTTGTAAACTCTTAAGTTGTAAGTTGCAGATCCAATATTTGTAAAAATAGTATCAAGAAAAACAGTATCTCTTGAAAATTCTAAATTACCAAAGCTAGGAACAGTGCTGAAATCTTTTCTACAAGAACTAACTATAGTTATTAATGCGATAATTAAAACAGTCTGTATAAGCTTGGTCATAATTTCTATTCTTTTATGATTTTGATTTCAAATAATTTACCCCAGTGTTTACCAGTAACGAATAAACGATCGTTTTTAGTATCGTAAGCAATACCGTTTAATACATCGTCTGTTTCTAGTTTTTGTTCTCTAAGTATAGTTTGGCGTAAGCTTTTCATATCTATAAGTGCTTCTACACTTCCAGAGTTAGGATCAATTATTGCAATTGTAGGTTTAATTTCTTTACCAGTTTTCCAGTAGTTAGAGTAAATTTTACCATCAATATATTCTATTTCATTAAGTTTATTAATAGGTTTTTTAAGCGCATAAACTTGAACGTTTCTTTTTTCTTTCTGTGTAGCTGGGTCTAAGAACCAAATTTTGTTACTTCCATCGGTTTTAATTAATTCAGAATCAGAATGAGTCAATCCCCAACCTTGATTACTGTCACCATAAGAAAATTCCTTTTTCATTTTAAAAGTTTCCAAATCAAATACAAAACCTTTTCTAGCTTGCCATGTCAACCAAAAAATTTCATTGTTAAAGATCGTCATTCCTTCACCGAAATACTTGTCGCTAAGATCGTATTGCTGAAGAACTTCTCCAGTTTCAACATTTAATTTACGTAATCTAGATTCACCTTTTCTTCCTGTAGTTTCATATAAGAAACCATTATGAAACTCTAAACCTTGTGTGTACGATGTTTTGTCATGAGGAAAAGTATTTACCACTTCAAATTTATACACTTTAGGTGTTACATTTGAGAAAACTTCAAGTGAAGTACGAACTTTTTCAACTTTTCCAGGAACAAAAGCTAATGCAGTAATGTCGTGTTTACCAATACCAAACTCTTTAGTATTTATTGTAGTTTTGTTATCTGTTAATGCCAGTTCCTTTTTATCCAAATATATTTTAATACTATCGACTTTTTTGTTGCTCGATTCTTTTAAATCTACTTGGACTTGTTCACCAAAACTTACTTTTTTCTTACTTTGTATTTTGAAATCGTAATTAGTTTCACTACAAGATGATAAAGTGAATGTTAAGGCGATAATGATGCTTGAAAAACACGAAACTTTCATATAAAATGTGGTTGAATGTATTAGTTCTTTTATTTCACTACAAATAAAACAATTTATTTGTTTGCAATTTAAAAAAAAGGGTTAAATTTGCACCCTCAAATAGCCATTGCAGGTTTTTGATTTTACTTGAAGGCGTTTAAAACTTTACCAATTTTAAACAAATTCACACTAAATTAAAAGTTTTAAAGATGAAAAAAGGTATACACCCAGAAAATTATAGAATGGTGGCTTTTAAAGATATGTCTAACGGAGATGTATTCTTAACAAGGTCTACTGCTAATACAAAAGAAACTCTTGAAGTTGAAGGAGTAGAATATCCATTAGTTAAGTTAGAAATTTCTAGAACGTCTCACCCATTCTACACAGGTAAGTCTAAGTTAGTAGATACTGCAGGACGTATTGACAAGTTCAAGAACAAATACGCGAAGTTTAAGAAATAAACTTTTCAAACATAAAAATATAAAAGCGCTAACATTGTTAGTGCTTTTTTTATGAGTTAAATCTTGTATCTTAGCCTGTAAACAAACAAAATTCAAGAAAAATGAGAGATACTATTTTAGCAATAGTTATTGTGATAAACCTATTGTGTGGTGTGTTGGTTTATTTTATGCCAGACCTAGGAAATTTCATATTATTAACTATTGCTTCTGCTTTTACTTTGTTAGCGTTTTACGATGCCTTCATTCAAAAAAGTCATTCTTTAATGAGAGCTTTTCCAATTATAGCAAGATTAAGATGGTTTTTTGAAGAAGAGCGTGAGAAAATTCAGCAATATTTTATTGAAGATGATTTAAATGGTACGCCAATTAACAGAGAAAAAAGAAGTATAGTATATCAAAGAGCTAAGAAAGAAGTAGAAACTGTTCCATTTGGAACGCAACATAATGTTTATGAAAAAGGTTATGAATTTGTAAAGCATTCTTTATTTCCTACAGATTATAAAGAAGTAGTAGGAGAAAAAATAACTTTCGGTTCAGATAAATGTTCTCAGAAATACGAAAGTTCTATCATTAATATTTCAGCAATGTCTTTTGGTTCTTTAAGCAAAAATGCAATTATGGCATTAAACCAAGGTGCTAAAATGGGAGATTTTGCTCACAATACAGGAGAAGGAGGTATTTCTCCGTATCACTTACAAGGTGGAGATTTAATTTTTCAGGTAGGTACAGGATATTTTGGAGCAGGAAAAACTGTTGATGGAAAGCGTTATTTTGATGATGAAATTTTCAAAGAAAATGCTGTTAGACCAGAAGTGAAAATGATAGAGATAAAATTATCACAAGGTGCTAAACCTGGTCATGGTGGAATATTACCAGCTAAAAAGAATACAGAAGAAATTGCAAAAATTCGTTCTGTAGAACCTTTTACAAGAGTAGATTCACCGCCTTCACATTCTGCTTTTTCAGATTTTAAAGGTATGATCGCTTTTTTACAGAAAGTTAGAGAGTTAAGTGACGGAAAGCCTATTGGAATTAAGTTTTGTGTTGGGAATAATGAAGAAATAGAAGCTATGATTAAAGCTTTTGCTGAAGCTAAAAATTATCCAGATTTTATTGCAGTAGATGGAGGAGAAGGAGGAACTGGATCTGCTCCTTTAGAGTTTTCAAATTATGTTGGTACACCTTTATTAGAGGGACTTGCTTTTGTAAATAAAATGCTAATAAAATATAGTCTTAAAGATCAGATTAAAATTATAGCTAGTGGTAAAGCAATTGATGCTTTTGATATTGTAAAATTTAAAGCTTTAGGAGCTGATGCTATTGGAATGGCTAGAAGTTTTATGTTGAGTTTAGGTTGTATTCAAGCTAGAGAATGTAATTTAGATACTTGTCCAGTTGGTGTTGCCACACAAGATGAAGATTTAGTTGAAGCACTGGTCGTTAAAGACAAAAATATAAGAGTAAAAAATTACCATACTAAAACAATTTTAGCGGTTAAAGAAATGGTTTCAGCAATGGGAAAATCTTCAATTGATGATATTACAGCAAAAGATGTATTTAGAAGAAACAAAGCAGGAGATTTAACATCTTTAGAAAAAATTTACTTTTCTGAAAAAGTATTACACTAATTAATTTTATTTGGAAACGTTACTTCAATTTAAGGAGAAAGAATATCAACTACATAGATATCCAGCAACAAACGATAAGTCTTTAAAAGCGTGGAGTGCTGCTGAGTTATTAGTTCTAAATTATTTAGAGGATAAAAACTTTGGCAGTTATCATTTGTTTAATGATCGTTTTGGTGTTTGGAACTGTATTTTACAAACAGAAAAACTTCATACGGTTTGGACGTATGCTAGTCAGAAAAAAGCAATTGAAAAAAACATTTTAGCGAATAAACTTGAAAGTCAAAATAGTTTTTTAACATCTTTAGATGATTTTGGTTCTGTGGAATGTGCTCTAATAAAGATCCCAAAATCTTTAGAGCTTTTTGAGTTATTCCTTTCAAATATACATGCAAATTCTAATGAGCAAACTGAGGTTGTTTGTGGGTTCATGACAAAATATTTCAGTGCTTCTTTTTTGAAAATCGTAGAAAAATACTTTGAGGATGTTTCGCAGAGTAAAGCGTGGAAAAAAGCTAGGTTACTAATTCTTAAAAGTCCTAAACCTAACATCTTAAAAAATGAAGAGTTAATTAATGAAATACTTTGGAGGGATAGAGTTTTAAAACAATACTATGGTGTTTTTTCTTCAAAAAGTATAGATATAGGTACGCAATTTTTGTTAAGCCATCTAGAAGTAAACTCAAATGAATTAAATGTTTTAGATGTAGCTTCAGGAAATGGTATTATAGCAAGTGAAGTGTTAGAATTAAATACCGAAGCCAAAGTTACTGTTGTAGATGATTTTAATTTAGCCGTTGATTCTTCTAAAATGAATCTTCCTACAGAACGTACTAATTTTGTTTGTGACAATAATTTAAAGTCTCTACCTAAAGAAAATTATGATTTAGTACTAAGTAATCCTCCTTTTCACTTTGAACATGAAAATAATATAGAAGTAAGTTTAGATCTATTTTCTCAAGTAAAAGATTGCTTAAAAAATAAAGGACGTTTTGTCTTAGTAGCGAATAAACACTTGAATTATAAAGTGCATTTAAAAAAACTTTTTACTGAAGTTACTATTATTCACTTCAATAAAAAGTTTGAAATTATTTCGTGTTTAAAATAGTTTAGTTTCTAGTAGAACCAGAAACCAGTTCCGTTACCACTACATGCTGCTAAATAACCATTTATGGTACATTTAAAACCAGCAGGCTTTCCTATACATGCAGTAGAATTTCCTTCACTACTCCCGCCTCCTGTACCAGTTCCAACACATAATTGTTGAATTGGTCTTAGTATTCCTCCATTAACTTCTTGTTGTGTTGCTTTGTTTAAAACTTTTCCCAGATTTAAAATTTGTTTTTTCATAATTAAGATATTTTAAAATTAAAAATCCTTGATGATTTTAAGACATTCAAGGGTTTGTCTATTTCGCGAAAGATGATTAAAGTTAAACTATTAATTATTTAAAGAAATGTTAGTTTTGTTAAAATTGTGTAAATAATTTATTTGTTTTGTTAGGTATGTGTTTTTTTTTAGACTGATATGTTGTTAAAATGAAAATATTAATCTTATATTGCAGTAACGTGTAAATAAGCACATTACTTTAATTAATTTTTAATCCCTACCCCATATGAAATTAAATAATAGTGTTCAAAATGTTGAGAAAGAACAAATAAAGTATTTTAAGTTCCCTAAAAACGAAGTGTTAGCAGGAAGAAGTGATCAAATCAATAGAAGATTAGAGTTGAATAGAGCGCTTTCACTAGGAAATCTAGAACAACAAAAAGTAAAAATTGTTTTTGTAGATCAAGAAGGGTACAAACGAGTAGAAACCACAGTGTGGGGAGTTACAGATAAATCTGTAATTCTTAAGAAATCTACTTTAATACCATTACAAAGGATTGTTAGTGTAGCTTGAAAAGAAGAAAATTATTTGAATTAATGAAACCCCAATAAACTCAGTTTACTGGGGTTTTTAATTTTTTTACAAGTAATAAGATAATCCAAATAAAATATTTGCACTATTTAAGTTGAAATTGAAAGTTTGTGAGTTTCCTTTAGAGTAAGCACTTGGATTAATGCTGTTGTCACTCTTACTATTCATGTTTCTATACTGTAATGCTCCTATGTTTGCTTGTAAAGCTAACTTTTTGGTGACAAAAAAATCGATACCAGGTCTTAAGGTCATAGAGTATGTGTTTTGAGAAAGTCTATACGCACCATCAGAAGTATTAGATTTAGAGTGCATATAACCTAATTCACCCTGTAAAGAGAAAGCAAAATTTTTACCTACAGGAAATAATTTTTTAATTGTAGGAGCAATAGAATATTGGTTTCTAAACTGTAAATTTTGATTTATTCCATTAGTATTTTCATTTTCAAAGTATCCATATCCAACAGCCAAGCCTATGGAAAGATTGTTACTTAGAAAGTAGGAGACACTTGGAGTAAAACTAAATCCAGAATTACTGCTTTCAAAGTTTGTAGTATTCTCAGATCTTTCAGTGGTAGAGTTACTAGCTTCAATAGATAAATTTCCACTAATGTTCCATGTTCCTTTTTCAATAGCAAATTTCCCCTCATTATTTTGCGCACTCATAGCAAAGACACAAAATGAGAGAGTTAAGAATAATAGTTTTTTCATAAAAATTAAATTTAATTGGTTTTTACGAGCCAAAACTATTCTTGTAGCGTTGCTTTCTCTACTAAGAAAGCGTTAATATGAAGTTAGAACTATGATAAAAAATGAGCTTAAAACTGCTACTTTTCTTAAATTATATTAACAAAGTAAAAATTAACTAAACCTTTTTATGTTGTTCGTAAACTTGTTGAATTAATTCTTTATTGTATTTACGTTCTAATTTTCGAATGGTGAAATGACCTTTAGCCATATCTTGAAAATGAGTAATAAAAAGTGTATTTATTAAAGCTCCACCAGCAGCACCAATTACAGGAACAGATTGTGCTATGGTTTTCTCAGTTACCTGAATTCCGAAACGTTCTGCTACCTTACCAATAACATTTAAAAAAACAGTAGTTCCTTCATGGAAAACTCCGTTTTGTGCCACGAACTTATTAGTTTGCGCTATTGTATTTGCTAAAAAAGCTCGAGAAGTATAATAACTTGTCTCGATATTATCATCTTCAACACTATTTCCACCTAAGGCAAAAACTTCTAAACAAGCTAGCTTTGTATCTAACTCTTTTACAGATTCACCTTGAGAACGTGCAATATCTGCAATTGAACGTAAAATAATCGTAGTAGTGAGTGGTAATTCTACAGCAAGTCCAGATAATCCAAATATTCCGCCGATTGTACCCGTTGCACCAACAGCAATTTTATGCATAAGATTATTAGATTTTTCTTTATTATTATCTTTAATAGTGAAAATTGCGGCATCTGCTGCTTTTAAAAGCGAAGTTTTAGTAATGTCTGATAGTTTTTCATTCCAATTTTTAGGAAGTGCTTCTAAACCTTTCTGAATCGGATTTCCAATCATGACACTTAGTTTAATTGCTATACCAGGATTTTCCAGTAATTCTTTAGCTTTTTGTAGTTCTTCCAAATCATTTTTATCAATTTTTAAGGCTAAGTTTTTCATGTTATGCAATTAGTGTTTTTAGTTCTTAAATATAGAAATTAAGTATTTAATCAAATATTTTATAGGGTGTGAAATTACCATTCGTCTTAACATATGTTAATTTTATCGATCCTTTTTAGTGTATTAATCTGAATAATAGAATAGAAAGTTAATAGTTTCTGTAACTTTAAACTGGGATTATTAACACAATTATTAACATTTTGGGAAAAAGGAAATGGTTTCTTATAGAAGCTGTTTCCTTTTATTTTTTTTACGGAAAAATAATTTACAGAAATTTAGCAGTCCGTTAACAATTTGATGCTAAGTAATTAGTATATTTACAGTAGCTATGAAAGTAATTGCTATTAGCTTTCATTTTATGATTATACAGTTTTGAGTTTATTTGTTGTAAACTATTATAAAGCTATTACAAATTTTAAACGTTTAGAAGGGTTTGTTTAAAATTTGAAATTACTTAGCTAAAAATTGAAGAACTTCTTATAACACAAATCATTTTTGGGGTAAATCGTAGTGTTATATATCTAAAAATTTCAATTTTGCCGCAACTCAATAATTTTTTAAGCTTCTGAGTTGCGGTTTCTTTTTTGCTCATTTTTAATGTAATTTTCTTTGTTTCCTGTAGACTAAGTTCGTGTTAGAATCCAAGCAAATGAAAAATATAATAGAAAAACTAGATAGAAATTCTATAGAAACAGGAGGTTTTCACGGAATCGTTCAGAAAAGATTAATCGTAAATTCTAAATACGGACCAAGATCTGGAGTAAAAGATGGAACTTGGGAAGGGATTGGCAATTTAGTATATTTTGCAGATAGTTGGTTTGGAGAAGGAGTAGCTACAGGTTTGCATCCGCATCAATATATAGATGTATTAACTTTTGTAGTAGATGGACAATTAGATCATGAAGGTTCTTTAGAGCATGGTGTAAGTTTAGAGTCGTTAGATTTTCAGGTTCAAAAATCAGGAAAAGAAGGTTTCATGCATAATGAAATCAATAAAGGAAAAGAAACAACTAGAATGCTACAATTATGGTTAATTCCTGAAAGAGTAGAGGATAAGGCTAGTTTTAGAGTTCATAAAGCAGAGAAAGATCAGGTTGTAAATGTATATGGGAGAAAAGATGGTAATTCTACACAAATAGATGTTGCAAATTTATCTAGAAAAGAAAGTTATACTTTAAATAGAGAAAGTTTAGTATATGTTGTTAAAGGCACTATTGAAGTTGTAGGAGAATATGTAAATGAAGGAGTTTTATTATCCGTAGGTTCTAATACTATAATAAACTCTGTTGATGACACATTATTGATTATTTCATACATAGATAAATAAAAAAAGCCTTGCAATTCGCAAGGCTTTTTTTAGTGTTATACTTCTGCTTCCATATAATCCTCAATAGGATTACAAGAACAAATTAAATTTCTATCACCATAAGCATCGTCTACTCGTCTAACAGTAGGCCAAAACTTATTGTCTTCAATATATTCTAAAGGAAAAGCTGCTTCTTTTCTTGTGTAAGGAAAATCCCAGCTATCATTAGTAAGCATAGCTAATGTATGTGGAGCATTTTTCAATACATTATTTTGATCATCTTTTGAAGCTGCTTCTATTTCTTTACGAATAGAAATTAAAGCATCACAGAAACGATCTAATTCGCCTAAACTTTCACTTTCTGTAGGTTCAACCATTATTGTACCTGCAACAGGGAAAGATACTGTAGGAGCATGGAAACCATAGTCCATTAATCGTTTTGCAATATCTACAACTTCAATTCCTTTTTGTTTAAATTCTCTACAATCTAAAATCATTTCGTGAGCTGCACGTCCCATTTCACCTGTATATAAAGTTTGGAAATGATCTTGTAAACGCTCTTTCATATAGTTTGCGTTTAAGATTGCAATTTTAGTAGAATCTGTTAATCCTTCAGAACCTAACATTGTGATATATCCATAAGAGATTAAACAAGCTAAAGCAGAACCCCAAGGAGCAGCTGAAATAGCAGTAATAGGATTATCTCCACCAGTAGTAATAACTGGGTTAGTAGGTAAGAAAGGAACCAACTGAGGAGCAACACAAATTGGCCCAACTCCTGGTCCACCACCACCGTGAGGAATCGCAAATGTTTTATGTAAATTTAAGTGACAAACATCAGCTCCAATAGTTGCAGGATTTGTTAATCCTACTTGAGCATTCATGTTTGCACCATCCATGTAAACTTGTCCGCCGTTATCGTGAATAATTTGAGTAATTTCTTTAATAGCTTTTTCAAATACTCCGTGAGTAGAAGGATAAGTAACCATTAAAGCAGCTAAATTATCTTTGTGTAATTCAGCTTTCTCTCTTAAATCATTAACATCAATATTACCTTTTTCATCTGTTTTTGTAACAACAACTTTCATTCCAGCCATTACTGCAGAGGCAGGATTTGTTCCGTGAGCAGAAGATGGAATTAAACAAATATTTCTATGCGTATCTCCGTTTGCTTGGTGATAAGCTCTAATTACCATTAAACCTGCAAATTCTCCTTGCGCACCAGAGTTAGGTTGTAAAGAAGTTGCAGCAAAACCAGTAACAATATTTAATTGGTGTTCTAAGTTTTTAAGTACAGTTTGATATCCTTCAGCTTGATTTAAAGGAACAAATGGGTGAATATTCCCCCATTGTGGATTACTTAAAGGTAACATTTCAGAAGCTGCATTTAACTTCATTGTACATGAACCTAAAGAAATCATAGAGTGGTTTAAAGCTAGATCTTTACGCTCTAACTTTTTAATATAACGCATCATGTCTGTTTCAGAATGATACGTGTTAAATACTTCGTGGTCTAAGAATGAAGTATTTCTTTTAATATTTTCAGGAATAATATCTTCTGAGATAAATTCAGTGATCGTGATATCTTGAATATTGAAAGCTTGCTCGAAACAATCAACAATTGCATTGATTTCTTTTAAACCTACTGTTTCATTTAAAGAAATAGAAACATGGTTTTTATCAATGTAATTAAAGTTTACCTCATTTTTTTCAGCAACAGTTCTTAACTGATCAGCTTCTACTTCAACAACGATTGTATCAAAATACGACTGATTCTTTTGCTTAAAACCTAAACGATTTAACGCAGAAGTTAAAGTTTGTGTAGCACTGTGTGTTCTATTTGCAATATATTCGATTCCTTCTTTACCGTGATAAACAGCATACATACCAGCCATAACAGCTAATAAAACCTGAGCAGTACAAATATTAGAAGTTGCTCTTTCACGTTTAATGTGCTGTTCTCTAGTTTGTAGCGCCATACGTAATGCTGGTCCGCCATCTTTATCTTTAGTAAGTCCGATAATTCTACCAGGAATACTACGTTTGTAAGCTTCTTTAGTAGCAAAGAAACCAGCGTGAGGTCCACCGTAACCTAAAGGAATTCCAAATCTTTGTGTAGTACCAACTACAACATCAACTCCAAATTCTCCTGGAGCTTTTAAAATAGCAAGAGATAAAATATCTGCAGCAACAGCTACTTTAATATTCGCTTCATTTGCTTTGCTTACAAATTCAGAATAATCTACTAAGCTACCGTGTTTTCCTGGGTATTGTAATATTGCTCCGAAGAATTCATCAGCAAAATCAAATTTTTCATGATTTCCAATTACTAGTTCAATTCCAATTGGAATAGCTCTTGTCTCAAGAACAGATAATGTTTGAGGAAGTATTTCTTCAGAAACAAAAAACTTATTTGCACCAGCTTTCTTTTTAGCACGTTCTCTAACATCAAATAATAAAGCCATTGCTTCTGCAGCAGCTGTTCCTTCATCTAATAAAGAAGCATTAGCTAACTCCATTCCTGTTAAATCACAAACCATAGTTTGGTAATTTAATAAAGCTTCTAATCTTCCTTGAGCGATTTCAGCTTGATACGGAGTATAAGCTGTATACCATCCTGGATTCTCTAAAATGTTTCTTTGGATAACACTAGGAGTAATTGCCTCGTGATATCCTAACCCGATATAACTCTTAAAGATTTTATTTTTAGCACCAAGTTCGTTAATATGCTGTAAATATTCATATTCACTTAAAGCTGCTGGTAAATCTAAATTATTTTGTAAACGAATATCATCAGGTATGGTTTCGTAAATTAGTTGGTCAATACTATCTACACCAATTGTTTTCAACATAGTTTCCTTTTCATGTGCTCTAGGTCCAATATGTCGTAATTGAAATAAATTTGTATTCATTTTGTTGTGTTGTTAATTTTAATGTGCAAAAATAACTAAATATTGAAAATTTTTTAAATCTCAATACACAAGTTTTCAACTATCCATAATAGTTCTAAACAAATAATTACTTTTACAGAGTGAAATATTTAAAATTGATATTTGAATTCTATATAAATTCAAGTTTACATGTTGCCTTATCGGTGTATTCTTTTATAAGAATTACAGAATTTTATTTTCATCTTCCTTATCAAGAAGAGTTGAATTACTTTATTTTTTATGGAACTATTACTGGGTATAATTTTGTGAAATATGCAGGGATAGCAAAACTTCATCACATGAGTTTAACTAAGAATTTGAGATTAATTCAGTTGTTTTCTCTAGTATGTTTTTTATTGATGCTGTTTTATGTAACCAAGATAGATTTTGAAATTCTATATTATTTTGTTCCATTTTCACTATTAACATTATTCTATGCAGTACCAGTATTTAAAGGTTTATCTAAAAATCTTAGAAGCATAGGAACAATAAAGATTTTTATTATAGCTTTAGTTTGGGCAGGAGTTACTTCTTTAATTCCTCTAATAAATCACGATATTTCAAATGGAGTTAAAACTTTACATTTCATTCAAAGATTTCTTTTTGTCGTAGTGCTTACATTACCATTCGATATCAGAGATATGAAGTATGATAAAAAATATTTACAAACCATACCACAAATTATCGGAGTAGAAAGAACTAAAAAAGTTGGTTTCATACTATTATTAGTTTCGGTTTGTATTGAATTTGTAATCACGCCAACACCAAGTATTAAGTTTGTTTATGCGATTATATTCTTCACGTTATTGTTTGGTTTACAAAGAGCTTCGATAAAACAACAGAAGTATTATACTTCATTTTGGATTGAAGGAATACCAATTTTCTGGTGGGTGTTATTATTGTTTATTATTTAATTAAAATCTAGTATTCAAAAAACTTATTCTACAATAGGATTTTAAACTGGAAGTAATTTTTTTAATTATATCTAGGGTTGTATTTTTACTTACTATAAAAACAGACTTAAGATGAAAATAATTATTTCTCCAGCAAAGTCTTTGGATTTTGAGACTAAAGCAACTACTGAAGATTATTCAACTCCGAGGTTTTTAGATCAGTCAGAAAAATTAAATAAAAAGCTTAAAACTTTATCAAGAAAGAAGTTATCAGAGCTTATGAAAATTTCTGATGATTTAAGTGCGCTTAATTACGATAGAAACCAAAGTTGGAATATGCCGTTTGATTTAAATAATGCAAAACAAGCAGTATTTAGTTTTACAGGAGAGGTGTATAGAGGAATTGATGTAATGACATTAAAAGAAGATAAGATTCCTGCGTTACAAGATAAACTTAGAATATTATCAGGATTATATGGATTACTAAAACCTTTGGATTTAATTCAACCATATCGATTAGAAATGGGAACAAAATTAAAGGTAGGAAGAACAGAAAATTTATATAAGTTTTGGGATACTACTTTAGCAGATTCTTTAAATGATGAACTAGAAGATGGTGAATTATTAGTGAATTTGGCAAGTACTGAATATTTTAAAGCGCTTCCAAAAAAGGTGTTGAAAGTTCCAATGATAACTCCAGTATTTAAAGATTTTAAGAATGGACAATATAAAACCATTATGACTTTTGCTAAAAAAGCTCGTGGATTAATGGTACGTTACATTATTGATAATGATGTGGAAACTGTTGATCAATTAAAAGCTTTTGATATCGATGGTTATGGATTTTCAGAAGAGTTGTCTAAAGAAAACGAATTGGTATTTACTAGATAATAGAAATACACTATAGAATATTAAAAAAGCGATACTTTTAAAAGTATCGCTTTTTGTTTTTACGTATTTCATTTTTTAAGATTAACAGTCAGCTAAGCCAACAGTAATTGCTAATCCACCTTCTGACGTTTCTTTATAGTTTTTATTCATGTCTTTTGCGGTTTCCCACATAGTTTCTATTACTTTATCTAAAGGAACAATGGCATCTTCAGGATTTCCTTCTAAGGCTAATTCAGCAGCATTAATTGCTTTAATGGCTCCCATTGCATTTCTTTCAATACAAGGTATTTGAACCAATCCACCAATAGGATCACAAGTTAAACCTAAATGATGTTCCATGGCTATTTCAGAAGCTTCTAAACATTGAGCAGGAGTACCACCTAATAATTCAGTTAGTGCCGCAGCAGCCATCGCAGAAGAAACTCCGATTTCAGCTTGGCATCCACCCATCGCAGCAGAAATTGTAGCGTTTTTCTTAAAAATACTACCAATTTCTCCAGCAGTTAATAAGAATTTTCGAACATGCTCTAATGTAGCGTCATGATTTTCAATAACCATATAATACATTAAAACAGCAGGTATCACACCAGCACTACCGTTTGTAGGAGCTGTAACAACTCTACCTAAAGAAGCATTTACTTCATTTACAGATAAAGCTAAACAACTTACCCATTTCAAGATTTCTCTAAATTTAACTTCAGTACTTCTTATAGCAGAAATCCATTCGTCTTTGTCTTTATATTGACTTCCTTTAATCAGTTTTTCGTGAGTAGAAAAAGCTCTTCGCTTTACATTTAACCCACCAGGCAATATTCCCTCAGTATGACATCCAATGTACATACATTCTAACATAGTTTCCCAAATAGAATCTAATTTCGCATTTACTTCGTGTTCAGAACGAAGTTTAATTTCATTTGCAAAAACTATTTCAGAGATAGATTTGTTATTTTCCTTGCAATATTGATCTAAATCTTTGGCTTTACTTATAGGATAAGGAAAAGAAACTTCTGTATTTGTTGCTGCCTCTTTCTGAGCATTCTCTTGAATTACAAAACCACCACCAATAGAATAATATGTCTCAGTAGAAATTTCGTTATCATTTTTATCAAAAGCTCTAAAAGTTAAACCGTTGGCATGAAAAGGAAGAAATTCTCTATGAAATTCGATGTTATTTTCTACGAAATCGATTTCTTTTTCAAGGTTTAAAAAAAGAATATTGTCTTCTTTGATTTTATCTATAATAGATGTTATAGAATCTATTGGAATAAATTCAGGGTCAGTTCCACTTAAGCCCAATAATACAGCTAAATCTGTGGCATGGCCTTTACCTGTTAATGATAAAGAACCGTATAAATCTACTTTTACATGGTGTATATTATCAAAACAATCAAGCTCTTTTAATCTTTTAATCCATAATTGAGCAGCTCTCCATGGTCCAAGTGTATGCGAACTCGATGGTCCTACACCGATCTTTAGCATATCGAAGACGCTAATAAATTGTGACATAAGTTTTAGGTTGTTTGTAAAAACAAAAATAAAAAAACCTGTATTGAAAATACAATACAGGTTTTATTTTTTATGTCTAGAACGCTAGTTTACTTTGCGTATACAGATTCTTTACCAAATTTCTTAGTTAAAAGATAGTAAACAACAGCACGATATTTGTTTCTTTCAGATTTACCGATTTGTTCAACTACTTCAGCAATAGCTTCGTCTAAACTAGGACCGTCTTCTAAACCTAATTTCTTGATTAAGAAGTTTTTCTTTACAGTTTCTAATTCTTTTGGATCTGAACCAGAAACAGTTTCTGCATCTCTTTTATAAATAGATGGTCCTAAACCTTTAGTTACAGCCGTTAATAAATCTGCATCAAAACTTAAGTTTTTTTCATTCATAAATTTCGTGTACAGTTCTACTTTTTCGTCAAATTTGCTCATAATTTTTTAATATTAGTTATTTTGTTTTTTTCAACATCATTCCAAATATAGAAAAATATTTTAGGTAAATCAAACGAAAGCGAACTTGTAGTAATAATGATTTTAAACATTGAATTTACCCGCATAAAACCTGTTAATTATTTTGTTGAAAACTAAAATCTCTTCGTGTCAAAAAAAAAACTTCTTGTATTAGCTTTATAGTAAATCTAATTTTATTCTAAATGTCTTTGTCAAAATTCGAATCTATGTTAAAAACCAACGAGGTATACTTTTTCGATACTTCGGAGTTTGAAAACATAATTGAGCATTACTTGAATGTTGGGAAGCATTCATTGGCGAAAAAGGCGCTTCAGTTAGGATTAGAACAGCATCCAGAATCAATAAATCTCAAATTACTTAACGTTGAAATTTTAGTTTTTGATAACGAAATTGAAAAAGCTGTAAAATTATTAGCAGACATAGAAGCTATAGAACCTCATAATGACGAGGTATTTTTACAGAAAGCCACAATTTTATCAAAACATAAAAAGCATAAAGAGGCTATAGAAGTTTTAAAACAATCTTTAGATTTTGTTGAAGATCCTGTAGATGTTTGGGCTATGTTAGGTATGGAGTATTTATACCTAGATGATTATGAAAACGCAAGGTTTAATTTTGCAAAATGTATAGATGTAGATTTTGAAGATTACTCATCACTTTACAATATTATTTATTGTTTTGAGATGGAAGAAAATTTTGAAGAGTCTATAAACTATTTGAAAGTTTACATTGATAAAAATCCGTATAGTGAAGTTGCTTGGCATCAATTAGGAAAGCAATATTACGAATTGAATATGTTTGATAAAGCTTTAAAAGCTTTTGAGTATGCTGTTTTAATTGATGAAACATTTATTGGTGGTTATCTTGAAAAAGCCAAAACTTTAGAAAACTTAGGTCGTTATCAAGAAGCAATTGAAAATTACATAGTAACTTTAGAATTAGATGATCCTACAGCTTATGCGTATATAAGAGTGGGAGAGTGCTACGATAAATTGAAAGATAAGCAAACAGCAGTAGAATATTTTAAAAAAGCTGTGTATGAAGATCCTTTGTTAGATAGAGGATGGTTATTGCTTACAGATGCTTATTTTGAACAAGGTAATTATCATAAAGCAGTTTATTACGTAAATAAAGCGCTGCAGATAGATGACTCTAATCCGATGTATTGGAGAAAGTATGCGCAAATTAATATAAAACTTAATTTTTATCAGGAAGCAGTAAAAGCTTTTCAAACGTGTATTAATCTAGGAGATATTGATATTGAAGTTTATATTGCAATTGCTGATGTTTTACTTTTCTTAGGTGAGTTTGATGATGCTTTAAATATCTTATTAAAAGCCAAAAAAGTTTATAAAGACTTTGCTGAAATAGAATATCGTTTATTCGGTTTATTCAAAATTAATAATAAAGAAGAATACGCTTTTAATCACTTAAAAAAAGGATTGGAAATAAACTTTAATCATCATAAAGTAATCAAAGATTTATTTCCAAGTATTTTCAATGAAGATGAATTTCAAAATTTTATTTTGAATCATTCTTAGTTTATTCTAATAATTTTTTCTTCCATAATTGTTGTATTACAATACTACAAACAATCGTAATTACTGTAAGAATCGCTCCGTATCCTAGGTTTCCGTAGATAAAATTACCAGTGGCAAATAAGAATCCGTAGATACCAATAACAGAACAGAAGAAAGCTACAATTTTAGTTCCTATGTTTTTAAACTTATCATCTCCTTCAAAGATTAATTGATTAAATGAATCTAGAGTTTCTTTGTTTGTAGGTTTAGTAGCTAGCGTAACTATAATCCAACCTAAAGTAGTAACAAAAACACCAATGATAAGTTGCCAATATCCTTTAATTTCGATAAAAGGTTCAGACATTTTACTATTTATAAAAAAGAAAATCGCAATAATAAAAGAAATAGCCATTGCAGCAATTTCGCTATATGGATTTATTCTAGACCAGAACCATCTTAATATAAATAACAACCCTGTTCCTGCACCAATTTGTAATAGTAAGTCGAAAACATCTTTTGCAGATTGTAAATAAAAAGAGAACAAAGCAGCCATTAACATTAAGATTACTGTAGATAATCTTCCTACAATAACTTTTTGTTTTTCAGAAGCATCTTTATTTATAAAACGGCTGTAAAAATCATTTACAATGTATGAACTTCCCCAATTTAACTGAGTAGAAATTGTACTCATAAAAGCAGCAATTAAAGAAGTAAGTACTAACCCTAATAAACCAGCAGGTAAATACGTCATCATAGCAGCATAAGCAACATCATCCCCTCGCATTTCTTTAGTTAAGTTTGGAAAAGTATTATTAATACTTAAAATATCTGGAAAGATAACTAATGAAGCTAATCCAACTAAAATCCATGGCCATGGTCGAATGGCGTAATGAGCAAAGTTGAAGAAAAGAGTTGCCCAAGTGGCATTTTTCTCATCTTTAGCAGCTAACATTCGTTGTGCAATATATCCGCCGCCACCAGGTTCTGCCCCAGGATACCAAGTACTCCACCATTGAACAGCAAAAGGAATAATAAATAATGTGATTAACATTTCTTTATTAGAAAAATCTGGAAGAAGATCTAATTTTCCATTAACAACAGTATGTTGTAATAATTGATCTAAACCACCAATTTCTGGTAAGTTGACAATATAAATAGTAGCCCAAATCGAACCGATCATTGCAATAATAAATTGAACAAAATCGGTTAATAATACACCTTTTAATCCTCCAAGTGAAGAATAAATAACTATAATTATAGAGGAATATAATAAAGTTTCAGCTTGCGATAATCCTAATAAAATATTAGCAATTTTTGCTCCAGCTAAACATACACCAGCCATAGTAATTACATTAAAAATAACACCAAGATATATCGCTCTAAAACCTCTTAAAAAACCGGCAACTTTACCTGAATATCGTAATTCGTAAAACTCTAAATCTGTAGTAATACCTGATTTTCTCCAAAGCTTGGCATAAAAAAACACAGTTAGCATTCCTGTTAACAATAAAGCCCACCAAACCCAGTTTCCTGAAACTCCATGAGTACGAACTAATTCTGTTACTAAACCGGGAGTATCAGCAGCAAAAGTTGTAGCTACCATAGAAATACCTAAAAGCCACCAAGGCATATTTCTACCAGATAAAAAATATTCTGCACTACTTTTCTTAGCCGATTTAGAGGCTCTAATTCCTATGTAAAGAGATAGTAAAAAGAAAATTATAATTATGGAGTAATCGAGTATTGTAAGCTTCATTTGACTAAGTTTATGCTAATGTAAATAATTATTTTAAAAAGCTGTAAAATACTAGAAAAATCGAAAACGATTTCGCATTTTTATCTCAGAAAACAGCAAAATATAAGTAACTTTGGTATCAACATTTATGGGACAAAAAGTAAAAAAAATAGCAGTTATGACTTCTGGAGGAGACTCTCCAGGAATGAATGCAGCAATTAGATCTGTTGTAAGGGCAGCAGCATATTATCGTACAGAATGTATCGGAATATATAGAGGGTACCAAGGTATGATTGAAGGAGATTTCACTCCAATGTCTGCGCGTAGCGTAAACAATATTATTCATAAAGGAGGAACTATTTTAAAGTCAGCTCGTTCAAAGGAGTTTATGACTAAAGAAGGTAGAGCCAAAGCATATGAAAACCTTATTGAAGAAGGTGTAGATGGTTTAGTAGTTATTGGAGGAGATGGATCTTTCACCGGAGGAGTAGTTTTTAATAGTGAATATAATTTTCCAGTAATTGGAATACCAGGTACTATTGATAATGATATTTATGGTACATCTCACACTTTAGGTTACGATACAGCTTTAAATACAGCAATGGAAGCTATCGATAAAATTAGAGATACAGCATCTTCTCATAATAGATTATTCTTTGTGGAAGTAATGGGAAGAGATGCAGGTTTTATCGCTTTAAATGCTGGAGTTGGAGCAGGAGCAGAAGAAATTCTAATTCCTGAAGAAGACTTAGGTTTAGAACGTATGTTAGAATCATTAAAGAAAAGTAGAAGATCAGGTAAATCTTCTAGTATAGTAGTGGTTGCTGAAGGTGATAAATCTGGTAAGAATGTTTATCAACTTGCTGATTACGTTGAAGACAATATGCCTGAATATGAAGTTAGAGTTTCTGTTTTAGGACATATGCAAAGAGGTGGTTCACCTAGTTGTTTTGATAGAGTATTAGCTTCAAGATTAGGAGTAAGTGCTGTAGAACTATTAATTGATGGAAAATCTAATTTAATGGTAGGGTTAAAGGATAACGAAGTTGTTTCGACTGATCTAGAAAAAGCAATAAAGGGACAAAACTCAATAGATAAAGAATTATTAAGAGTGTCGGATATCATGACGACATAAATCAAATAAAAACAAACAATAAAAATGATTAAAATAGGAATTAATGGATTTGGTAGAATCGGAAGATTAGCTTTCCGTTCTGCTATCCAAAGAGACAATATTCAAGTAGTAGCGATAAATGATTTATTAGATGTAGAATATTTAGCTTATTTATTAAGATACGATTCTGTTCACGGTCGTTTTAACGGTACTGTTGAAGTTAAAGATGGTAACTTAGTTGTAAACGGACAAACAATTAGAATTACAGCTGACAGAAATCCTGAGAATTTAAAGTGGGATGAAGTTGGAGCAGATTATGTTATCGAATCTACAGGTTTCTTCTTAACTAAAGAAAAAGCAAGCTTACATATTAAAGGTGGTGCTAAAAAAGTAATTATTTCAGCTCCTTCTAAAGATGCTAATATGTATGTAATGGGAGTAAACCATACCACATTAACTGCAGATGAAACTATTATTTCTAATGCTTCTTGTACTACAAACTGTTTAGCTCCTTTAGCTAAAGTTGTACATGATAATTTTGGTTTAGAAGAAGGATTAATGACTACAATTCACTCTGCAACTTCTGGTCAAGATGCAGTTGATGGTCCAAATTCTAAATGGAGAAGAGGTCGTTCTGTATTACGTAACATGATTCCTACTTCTACTGGAGCTGCTGTAGCAGTAACTAAAGTAATTCCAGCTTTAGAAGGGAAATTAACAGGTATGGCTGTACGTGTTCCTACCGCAGATGTTTCTTTGGTAGATTTAACTTTTAGAACTAAAGAGGCTACTTCATTAAAAGAAATTTTAGCGAAGTTAGAAGAAGCTTCTAAAGGAGAATTAAAAGATATCGTTGGATATACAGAAGATGAGGTTGTTTCTCAAGATTTCGTATCTGACATTAGAACATCTATTATCGATGCTGGAGCAAGTATCGAATTAAACGAGAATTTCTTTAAAGTGATTTCTTGGTACGATAATGAATATGGGTATGCAACTAAAATTGTAGACTTATTAACGTATGCTGCGTCACTATAAGTTATTTAAATAATTGAAATGAACTAAAAAAGCACCTTTATTAAGGTGCTTTTTTTATTAGGGTCTATTATATGAGGATACTTAAAAATTATTCAAGTTTAAGGAAAAGACTCATTTAGATGATTAAAAATGAGTCTTCATTAAATTAAAATAAATGATATGAAAAAAAATAATGTTCTACCAAGTGAATGTTTCTCCAGAAGAAAAATCAGTTAATGTTCCGCTTCCGTTAGCATTCCAAGTAGATCTTATTGTTAATGTGTTATTTTCATAGATTTCAAGGTTACCAGAACCATCGCTGTTAGAAACTAATATAGATCTGTTTCCATCGTTATCAGTAAATTCACAAGTAACAGAAGTAGATGTTACTGTTAGCTTGAAGTTTAAAGCAACTCCACCATTTTCAGTATCATAAATATTGAATTCAGCATAGCTTCCATCTTTTAAATTATATCCGTCCATAAATTTACCAGTGAACTCTGGTCCAGTCACATCATAAACAAAAGTGAAACGATCTATTAATTCAGAAATCGTATAATTTACTGTAGTAACTCCATCAGACCAAGTGTAGGTTTGTGAGTTAAGTGTATTACTATTTCTTGAAGATACATTTGCTTGTCTAGAACTAGCATTTGCAGGAATATTAAATAACGTAGTAAAAGAAGTTCCTAATGCTTGAAAAGTACTAAATATAGCAGTTGTTTGTTGAGCTCCTAAATTTGAATTACTTGTAAGGTTTGCAGGTAATACGACATCATTTAATCGTTCTACTAAATCGTCATTAACTTCAGATAAATCTCTATCTATGTTATCAATAACATTTTCTTCATTGCTGTCGCTACAAGCTGTTAAAATAATTAGCCCGAATACGATTAATAAGTTTTTTAAATTTTTCATTGTTTTACTTTTTATGTTTTTACTATTTTTTTTGATTATAAATTATATAGAACACCAATACTAAATACAGCTTGATCGAATGCACTTAATATGTATTTGGCTTCGAAAACTCCTGTTAAAGAAGATGATAAATCATAGTTTAATCCACCACCAACATTAAATCCGATTTCTGTTGTTGAAGCGCTAAATCCTAATGCAGATACGCTAGATCTTGTGAAGTTTAAACCTCCTAACGGATAAAAAGACAATCCGTTCTTTCCAGGAAAAATATAATGCGCATCAGCATTGATTCCAATAATAGATGAACTTGCTCCTTGCACACTTTCTCCGAAATAATAGTTAAAAGAAGGAGATGCAAAAAATTTGTCGGTAATTCTAAATGAAGCTTTAGCACCGATACCAAATTCTGAATTTGTTCCGTAAGCAGCTTGAAGTCCAACTTTAGTTTGTGAGTACATAGTAATTGAAAGAACTATGAATAAAAGAGTGAATGTTAATTTTTTCATTTTTTATTATTTGTTGTTTTACACTCATTAATGTTGTGAAATTTTAGAGGTTAACATTTTTAATGATTTTTTTTAAAAAAAGTTTCTAACCCTTGTATTTCTATAGAAAAATAAAACCCTACTTAAGACATTAAGTAGGGCTAGTAGAAATAAAAACATAAAGGAAAACAACTTTTCTACTATATAACTTCTAGAAGTTTTATTAGATAGCGCATTTTTAGCAACAAGATTTCGCTTTTACAGAAATGATGATAACATTATATGTTTATAACTTGATGGAGAATCTTTTAAAAGGTTAACATGTAAATAAAAAAAGATTACATAATGTTTACTTTTTTAATATGTAAACATTAAAGGTTGTATGAGATAAAGAATTAGAAAGATAAATATTAAACATGTAATTAAAATCAATATTAAATGAACAAGTCCTCCTTAATTGACAAGTATTTTCAAAATAATTTATCTTCAGAAGAAAAAATTACGCTTCATGAACTTTTAAAAAGTGATATGAGTTTTGCAAAAGAATTTTCTTTTCAAAAAGATGTACAGATTGCTATTCAATTAGCAGAAAGAAAAAGTTTGAAACTGTTTCTCCAAGAGTTAGAACAAAACTATACCATTAAAAACAGGTTTGTTCTTTCGAAAAAATGGTTGGTCGCAGCTTCGATTTCATTAATGTTATCTTTTTTGGGAACCGTATATTTTTTTAATTCAGATGGTAATTCTAACGAAGAATTATATGCAGCTTATTTTGCTCCTTACAGTAATGTAGAATATCCAATCACTAGAAGTGAAACATTACATAATATTAAGCGAAATGCTTTTATAGCATATGAAATGGGCGATTTTTCAAAAGCTGAAAAATTACTTAACAAAGCTTATGAAGAATCAAAAAATATAGAATTGTTATTCTACAAAGGAATTTCATTATTAAGTCAAAATAAACAGCAGGAGGGAAGTGAAATTTTACAATTTTATTTGACTCAAGGAACAAAATATAGAACTCAAGCAAACTGGTATTTAGCTTTATCAAATCTACAATTAGGTAAAAAAGAAAGAGCAAAAAAATATTTACTTGAGGTGATAAATTCTACGGGTGATTTTAAGAAAAAAGAATCTAAAATTTTACTTGAAAAAATTGAATAGTTTTTTCCTGAAAACAAATACAAATCCTAAAGGAATTCCAATAAAAAGAAGCCAGATATAATTATATGAATTAGTTACAGGTTTGGTATTTCCATTTAATATGAAACCAGCCCAGAAAAAAGGATGTTGAAGCTCAGTAACACTTTGTTCTAAATATTCTTTTTTAGCACTTTGCAAAGCTTTCTTTTTGTTGGTTCCTTTATTAAGTTTGCCGTAAAAAAGACTCATAATTTCAGAAGAAGATCTATCGTTAACTTTCCATAAACTTTTAACAAGTGATTTTGCACCAGCGTAAGAAAAAGCTCTCGCTAAACTAATGCTTCCTTCTCCGTTTTCTACCTTTCCAATTCCAGTTTGACACGCACTAAGTGCAACTAAATCGGCATTTAATTTGGTGTTGTAAATATCTTTAATATACCATAAGTTACTTTGATTTTCTGTTGGCGTAAAAGCCAAATATGAAAAGTCTGGATATTCATCGTTAGCAGAAGCATGAGTAGCAAAATGAAGTACTTGGTAATTCGTTAATTTATCTTGAATGTTTTCAAGAATTGCGTTTTTTCCAATAATAGTATCTGTGTCAAAATACGAAGCAATGTTTTTAACTTCCTTTTTATTAAAAATTAGTGGACTAAAATCTGCTCTCACTTCCGTACTTTTTGTATTATAGAATTCTGGCGCAACTGCTAGAATTTTATTTTTAATGTTTTTCGAACTTTCTATATTGTTTATTTCTTCCAATAAAGTAAAGGAATTTCCATAGCTTATTGCAGTGGAATTAACCACATAATTTGTTTCTGAAGAAGAGGTAGATAAGGCTTCAAACGGAATGTAATAAAGGAAACCATCTGGTAGAATAATAAGATCAGTTTTACTTCTCAAACTTTCCGGAATTAATCTTGTGAAAAGTGCATTTGCTTTTTGATTATCATATTTACTTTTAAAATTCGATACCGTTTCATAGAAAGCTAGTAATTCATCTTGAAAATTCGTATCGTTTTTAAAGCGTAATAACTCAACTTTGTCAGATGTGATTATAAATTGATAGATGTAATCTTTACCGTAAAAAAACGAAAGTCGCCCATCGTTATTAGTTATCGTCTTCTTTATGGTTGATAAAGAAGAAACATTATAATTATATTTTAAGTTATGATATTTAGGTTGTTTAATTTTTACAGAATCAATAAAAGTATTGTATTTCTCTCTCGCTGTAATTAATTGTTGTTGTTTTTCAGTAGAGGTTTTAGAAACGTAAATATCAGTTTCAATATTAGAAATGGCTGCTAATAATTGTTGTTCTTTATCAATAAGTTCTTGTGGAATATTATTAAAGTTAACTGCTTTAGTTAAATTAACAACTTCAAGTAACTGTGTCGATTTACTTTTTTCTAGAATAAAAAATGCTTTCTCTAAATATTGCGAATCTTGAGTAGAGTTGTATAATAAGAAACATTCGTTTAATGCAGTTTCAAAAATAGGATATACATTATTTATCAAGAATTGTTTATCGTTTTTATTCTCTAAAGTAGGTTTAATGTTATCTAAAACTTCAGTAGTAAATAAGCTTGTTTCTAAAGCTTCTTTTAAATATTTATTTTCATTAGATTTTTCAAATAAACGAGTCAATATTTTCGACTTTAAATGAAGAATATTTATAGTTTGATCGTTGGTAAGTATTTTGTCAACTGATAGTTTACTGGCATTTTTCTCATCAAAAAAGGTAAGATTATATAATGCTTCATTTATAGTTTCTAGTGCTTTTTCATATTGTTTATTTCTGTAATACGTATCTGCAATTTTCTGATTGATTAAAGCGATATCTAGATGTTTTTCATTATTACGATATGTTTTATAAAGGTTTAAAGATTTCGTGTAATACGTTAAAGCATCTGTATACGAAGCTTTTTGAGTGTAAACATCGCCATACAATTCTAAAAGTATTTTATAGAAAGGATCGTTTTCTCTGTATATTTTTTCTGAACTCGATAATAACTGTAAAGCTTTTTCTGTATTTTTTGATAGGATATAAGCATTAATTAAAGCTTGATATGACGTTATAAGTGAGTTCTTATAATTCCTTTGCTTGTAAAAAGTAACGATTTCTTCTAATAATTTAATTCCTTTTTTATATTGTTTTTGGGAGTTATAAATTTTAGCCATATAGCTTTTAAAAAGCATTCTATTTGATTCAATATCATCAAAATAATTAAAATAATTGTTTTGAATCAAAACAGCTTTGTCATGAAAATTAATTGCAGAATTATATTTTCCTTCACTTGTGTAAATATTAGTCAGAAAAGAATAAACACTATTTAAATTTGTGATATTTTCTTTAGAATCAGTTTTAGACTTTAAAGTGTTATAAAGTTTTAAAAAAAGTGGCTTAGCTCGTTTGTAATCTTCTAGTTTGAAATAATAATTTCCTTTATTTAATAGGAATAGAGGTAATAATTCATCATAATCTTCAGTTCTTATAGAATCTTTCTTTTTTACTAATAATGTTTCCAGACTATTCAAATTACTTTTTAGTACTGGTAAATTATAATGATAGTCACTTACATAAATAATGTAAGATAAAATACTGGCTTTATTGTAGTACCAATTTTGTTCTTCACTTAACTCTAAAGCTTTATTGAAATAATAATACGCACTATCTTGATTTGTATACATATGCTGATAAGCTTGGTTCGTATACTTTTCGAATTTGATGGTGTTTATAGAATCGTTTTGTGCTTCAGAAAAAGAATAGAGTAGGAGGAATAAAAAAAGTAGTTTAGCTCTCATAATCCAATTTGGTATGTAGCTAAACTACTAATTATTTAAAGAATAAAGTAATTTATTAATCTATGATAGCGTTAATTTCATAAGAAATCATTCTTTCATGTATTGGTGAAAATTTAGTAATACTTAATACAACTTTACCTGAAAAATCTTTTTTATCTAGCTGAATAGCTGGTAGTCCTTCAAAATTTTCAGCAGGAAATAATTCTTTGTTCTCACTGATAATTTCTCCTTCTTCAGTTTTAATTTGAATAGAAAACTCTTTTATATCCTTATTTAATAAGATAAAGTTGTAACTATTTAAAGGTAATCTACAACTTGTTATTTTTTTAGGACAAGGTAAAGGTGGAGGAGGTAAACTTGGTACTCTTGGACGAATTCTGAAAAACTTCAGCGCTTTCTCATTTTCTTTAATACTTTTTTGAAGCAATTCTAATTTCTCAATTAAATCTTCTTCACCTTCTTCAATTTTAAGTAATAACTCTTCTTTTTTTTCGTACTGGCGAGTTAAAGTATTTTCTAAATAGAAAATGTATAAATCTTCTTCATAATATGTGTTTTCTACATTTGGTTCTTCTTCTCCTCGTTTTAGCAGCGTCTTTTTGCCCTCTTTTACTGCTAATGTTTCATCTTCAATAGTTTCCATATCAGTGTTGTTTGAACACGAGAAAATTAACACAGGTACGATTAGTAGTTTAAATAATAGTGATGTTTTCATTTTATGTTATTTATTATGTTCCTAAACATTAGTGCAAACTAAATATTAAAAGTTAACATAATTGAATAAAAAAAATAAAAAATCCTGTAAATGATGTGTTTACAGGACGCTAAAAAATAGTTTTATAGTGTTTTGATAGTAAGATTACTCTTTAATAGCAATCATACTAATTTCTACATTAACGAATTTAGGTAAGTTAGCTACTTCTACAGTTTCTCTTGCAGGAGCAGTTTCTTCATTAAAATAAGTTGCATAAACTTCATTAATTGCAGAGAAATTATTCATATCTGAAATAAAAATAGATGTTTTTACAACATTTTCAAATGTCATTCCAGCTTCAGTTAACACAGCTTTCATGTTTTCTAATACTTGCTTAGTTTCAGTTTTGATATCGTCTAAAACTAATTCACCAGTTTCTGGATTAATAGCTATTTGTCCAGAAGTATATAACGTATTTCCTGTTAATACAGCTTGATTGTATGGTCCTATCGGAGCAGGAGCGTTTTTAGTGTTTATTATTTTTTTCATCGAAATAAAGTTGATTGTTGTTGTATTAAAATAATCTTCTATCTGGCGGTTGACGTTTATCCCATTTTAAATCGCTTAACATAGACGATTTTACTCCAATAAAGAAGTTATACGAAGTAAAGTTTCCAAAAGGAACCCAGTTGAAATTAAATCGCCAACTATCTAAATCTCTAGAGAAGTTAAGCGTGGTAAACGAGAAAGCTCCATTTTTAATATCGTAAGAAGATCTAAAGTTTACTTTCCATTTAGGTGTTAAATCAACACTTCCGTTAAAACCTACAGTATGATTTTGTATACCAGCATTATTAAATCCGTTATTAGAATAGTTTGCAGAATATACAAAACTTAAATTCCAAGGTATTTTAGCGCGATATAAATCTGCTGTTTTCTCTTTTACTTCTCCTGGACCGGAAGGTTGTTGATTGGCAAAACCATTAATGGCTTGATTGTCGTTAATTCCAAATACATCTGGTGGATTATTCGGATTATTATTTTGGTTTTTATCTTTTTTCTTGTCTTTACTAAAGTCGTTACTTGAGAAACTATAATTTGCAGTTAACGTAGCATTACTTAACCTAAATAGTGAAGGATTAAATTTATTAATGCGTACACCTTGTGAAGTTACCTGATAAGGATCTAAACTACCAGACAAGTTTACAGACATTTTATTTTTAAATAATTGAGTTCCTGCAGAAAATGCAACATTACTCCAACGTAAACTATCAGCAGCCATATTATAGGAGGAGCTAAAGTTTAAATTATTAAGAATGGTTATTTTTTTATCTTCTTCGGAATCATCATCTTCACCAGGTTTCACTTTGGCCTCAATAACGTTATTTAAAGCAAATGTTAATAAGTTAGAAACACCACTACTTGGAGCACCAAAAATTCCAATACCATCATCAAAAGGAGTATAGGTAATAATTCCAGAACGATCACGAACTCGTTCTTGGAAAGGAGCAGCAAAATTAGGCGCGTAACTCCAAGAAACACTTGGTCTAACCGTATGACGAATTGCTTTTATTTTTCCCTTGAATTTAAAATCACCATAAATATTAGTAGTTAAACCAACACCAAAATTATATCTGTTGAATCTCTTGAAACCATTAATAGTATCATTAACAGCCTGTCCAAGAGTTGGATCAAATCTCTTTTTTATAGTAGCAAAATTCCAAACATCTGTATAGTTGAAATTAGGCGATAAAGTAAAATATTTGAACGCTTTAATATTTGTATTTGCTCTTATTTCATGTTGAACTCCAGCTTTAGCATCTTCAAACATTTTAGAAGTAAAGAAATTTTCTTCTTCCGTACTAATGCTGTATCTACCTTGTAAAGTATAGTTTACTCCAATTTTCTGTAGTGCGTTTTTCTTTACTCCATTAGCAGCAAACGGATAAATACGATCCATGTTTACCTGTAAACTTGGTAGTGTAAGATTTACAATATTGTTATTTGAGTTCTGACTATGTGTTAAGGTAACATTCATATTGAATGGCGTACCTACAAACTTTTTGTAATAACTAATAGAGGAATCAAACGAGTTTCGTAACGTTTGATTTTGATCTATTTGATTTAAAGATTGTCTAAAGAACTGGCTACTACTACTTACATTTACTCGAGCTCTTAAATTTGAGTTCGGACTCGATTTAGGATCTTGTTGATGATTCCAAGTAATATTAAAGTTTGATGATTTAGAGAAATCACTAAAACCTCGAATACTAGTCGTTAGGTTTTGAAAACGAACACTAACTCCACCAGAAAACTTATAACGTAAATTATAGTTGGATCGAGCATTTACAGCCCAACTTCCATTGGAATATAAATCTCCAGTAAGATCTAGATCAAAATAATCATTAATAGCAAAATAATAACCTCCATTTTGTAAGAAGAAACCTTGCTGATTATTTTCTCCCCAAGAAGGAATAATAAATCCAGATGATCTTTTTTCAGTTAATGGAAAATAAGCAAATGGTAAATATAATGGAGTAGGTACATCTGCAATAACTAAGTTACTTCCTCCTACAATAATTTTTTTACCAGGAACTAATTTGGCTCTATTAGTTGCAATATGATAGTCTGGTTTATCTTTTTTAGAAGTAGTAAAACGAAGTTTACTCATATATATAGTAGAGTCATTAACCTTTTTAGTTTTTTCACCATAAGTAATAATTTCTCCTTGTACAGTTTTTACACCATATACTAAAGCCTTCTTAGTTTTAAAATTGAATAAGATTGAATCTTGTTCAGATTCTTGTCCGCCTTGTTTAAAAATAGGACGTTGAACGTAACCTGTACTATCTTTTATACCAGTAGCGTAAACCGTATTCTTTTTATAGTTGATTATTATTTTACCAGCTTTTAAATCAATGTCGCCGTAAATTAATCGTGCGTTATTATATAAAGTAACTGTTTTTTCTTTTGCGTTCTGAATGGTATAATCTTCAGCATCGTGAGTAATAATGTAATCAATTACTTCTTTAGGTTTAACAATGGAATCTTTACCAATAGAATCAGTCTTTACTTTTGGTATACTGTCTGTTTTAAGTTTGCCTAATGGTTTTTTAACCAAGGCTTTTGCAGAATCTTTTTTAACAACAGGTTGATCTGGAATATTATCTTTTTCTATTTCTTGAGCGAAACTTATTTTAAAACAAAAAAATGATAAAATTAAAAGTATGTACAGTGAATTTGCTTTCAATTCGATAAATGCTATTTTTGTATTTAATAAAAGTATGGCTCAATCTTTGAAGCGCCAAATAACAGAAGCCAAAAATAGTTAAATTTTATTGATGCAATTCTTAAAATTCACCAAATATCAAATTAATGTTTCGTTACTAGTGTTTTTACTTCTTTTTGTAGGAGTTACTATTCCTTTAAAAGCACAGAAAAAATACACAGTGGTCTTAGATGCTGGCCATGGAGGAAAAGATCCTGGTAATTTAGGTAACGGATATAAAGAATCTAAAATTGCACTTAAAGTAGTTTTATTAGTAGGTAAAGCTTTAAAGAAAAGCAATAAAGATATTAATGTTATCTATACAAGAGATAAAGATGTCTTTGTAGAATTACATAATAGAGCAAAGATTGCAAATGATAATAAAGCAGATTTATTCGTATCTATTCACTGTGATTCTTACAAGAGTGCGAAAGCATTTGGTGCAGGAACTTTTGTATTAGGGCTTAGTGGGAATAGAAGAAACTTAGAAATAGCAAAACGAGAAAATGCCGTAATTAAATTAGAGGACAACTATAAAAGTAATTACGATTACAATCCAGATTCTCCAGAGGCAGTTATTAACTTATCAATTCAACAAGAAGAAAATTTAGATGAAAGTTTAGCTTTTGCCCAAATGGTTCAGAGTAACTTTTCTAATGCTAAACGATACGATAGAAGTGTAAAACAAAATAACTTCTTAGTATTACGTGAAACAGTAATGCCTAGTGTACTTATTGAATTAGGTTTCTTAACTAATAAAGCAGAAGGGAAGTTTTTAAATTCAAGTGTAGGACAAACACGTATGGCTAATTCGATTTCTAAAGCAATAGGGAAATATATTAGTCAAATTAAATTGAATACAGTGGGAGAAGATCAAAAATCTGTATCTGTAGTTCAAGTTAAAATAAAAGAAAAGAATACACCTCCGAAAATAACAAATACCGTAGAGCGTAAAAAAACTTTCGAAAGAGTAAAAAATCCAATAAAGGATAATTCTAAAGCAGCAACTAAAGTTCCGGTAGTTGTAGCGAAAACAGAAAAAAAACAAGTTCCACCTAAGGTTAATCCAGAGAAAAAGAAAGTAGAAACACCAAAAGTGGAGAAAACTGTAGTTAAAACTACACCAAAACCTAAAGTGGTAAAAGAAGAAAAAAAGCCTGTTGAAGAAAAACCTAAAGAAACAATGCCAGCTTATGTTGAGTTTAAGGTTCAAATCGCAGCATCTAGAGAATACTTAACAGACGATAATTTCAATTTTAGAGGATTGGAAAATGTTGAGGTTTTAGTAATAGATGAATACTACAAATATTACTTCGGAAGCACACCTAGTTTTAAGGAAGTAAAACGAAATCTTTCAATAGCAAGAAAAGCAGGACATAAAGATAGTTTTGTAGTTGCTTTTGAAAATGGTAAAAAGATTTCTATACGAGAAGCATTAAGAAAACAGTAATTTAGAAAAAATCTATTCTTTTCTACCAAAAATAATTAGTAATTTCGTCGGTAGTAATTTTTGCTTATGTCAAAAGAACTTAAAACAGGTATCGTATCCTTATTAATCATTGGAGTAGGAATTTGGGGATACAATTTTTTAAAAAGACAAGATGTTTTTAGTCCAAACGCACGTCATTTTTTCGTAGAGTATGCAAATATAAACGGATTAAGTGAAGCTAGTATTGTAACTATAAACGGATTGCAAGTAGGGAAAGTTGATCAAATCACTTTTAATCCTAGTCCTGAAAAGAAAGGAACACTTTTAGTGAAATTTTCACTTCAAAATAATTTCGAATTTTCTAAAAACAGTATTGCTAAAATTTATCCTGCCGGATTAATGGGAGGGCAAAACTTAGCTATAGTTCCAAGTTACAGTGGAGATAAAGCAGTTTCGGGAGATTATCTACCAGGAGAAGTAAAATCGGATTTATTTTCATCTGTAGGTGAAAAATTCAATCCAATTCAAGATAAATTAGCAAATGTTCTTGTACATGTAGATTCTTTAGTTGTAGGGTTTAATCAAACGTTAAATCAAAAAGCAAGACAAAGTTTAAATAGAAGTATTTTAGGTTTTGAAGGAACAGTATACAACCTTAACAAAACAATGCGATCTATCAATAAACTTCTTGAGGATAATAAATCCAAAATTGATGTTACGCTTGATAACACAAAGAAAATTACAGAAGACGTTTCTAAGATAACCGAAGATTTAGCGAAAGCTGAATTAGGAAAAACAATTAAGAAGTTAGAAGCTACTATCGATAATGCAAACGGATTATTGGTAGGAATTAAAGAAGGAAAAGGTACTTTAGGTAAGTTAGTGTCTGATGATAAATTGTACACGAATTTAGCTAATGCAACAAAAGAAATGGAAGAGTTGCTAAGGGAAATGAAATTAAACCCTAAACGTTTTGTTCACTTTTCACTATTTGGTAAAAAACCAAAACCATATAATGAAGAGAATAACAACAAAAACGTAAGTAACGATAAATGATAAATGAGTTGGATTGATATTATTCCTTTTGAAAAAGCTCAAGGGAAACTTAAAAAACTTTACGAACGCGTAACAGGTCCAAATAATAATGTAGATAATATCATGCTAATCCATAGTTTAAGACCCAACACTATGGAAGGTCATATGGCTATTTACAAAAAAGTATTACACCATAGTGACAATACGTTGCCAAAATGGTATTTAGAAACGATAGGAGTTTACGTAAGTATGTTAAATCATTGTCAATATTGTGTAGATCATCATTTTGAAGGATTAAAACGATTATTAAACGACGATGATAAAGCAACTAAAATTAAAGAAGAATTAAGAAATAATTCTTTCGAAATAGTATCAAAAGCTTATTCAGAAGGATTAAAGTATGCTGAAAAGCTAACTTTAAATCCGTCAAAACTCAAACAAGAAGACGTAAATAAACTTAAAGAGAATGGAATTTCTGATGCAGAAATTCTAGAAATAAATCAAGTAGTAAGTTACTTTAACTATGCAAACAGAACTGTTTTAGGTTTAGGAGTCACTACTAAAGGAGATATTTTAGGATTATCGCCTAATAGTTCTCAAGAAGATAATTGGAAACATCAATAACTAACAAATAAGGAAATGGAGAAATACGTACCAAACATTTTTTTTGCATTTATTTTAATCGCAGGTATAGGGTATTTTGTGATGAACGTTCGAAAGTTAATTCGAAATATCAAATTAGGTAAGGACATAGATAGAACAGACAGGAAACCTGAACGTTGGAAAAACATGGCTAAAATAGCCTTAGGACAATATAAAATGGTTCGCCGACCTTTATCGGGAATCTTACATATTGTAGTTTATATTGGTTTTATTCTTATTAATATAGAGATGCTCGAAATCGTTATCGATGGTTTATTCGGAACACATCGTGTATTTCAACCAGTATTAGGAAATGGTATTTATGGTTTCTTAATAGGAACTTTTGAAATTTTAGCAGTACTAGTTTTAGTAGCTGTTATTATATTCTGGTTCAGAAGAAATATCGAAAGAATTAAACGTTTCTGGAGTGCAGAAATGGAAGGATGGCCAAAGAATGATGGTAACATTATTTTATACTTCGAAATAGTATTAATGACATTATTCTTAGTAATGAATGCTACAGATATTCCTTTTCAAGAAGCTGGAGCTGGTAATGTGATTTCTCAATTCATTGCACCTTTATTTCATGATTACTCTCACGAAGCATTACATACAATTGAAAAAACAGCTTGGTGGTTACATATTGTAGGTATTTTAATTTTCTTAAACTACTTATATTATTCTAAGCACTTACATATTTTATTAGCTTTCCCAAATACATTCTTTGCGAACTTAAAGCCTAAGGGAGAGTTTACAAACTTAGAGTCTGTAACTAATGAAGTAAAAATGATGATGGATCCAAGTGCAGATCCATATGCAATGCCAGAAGATGGAGTAGAGGAAGAAGTACCAGAGAAATTCGGTGCATCTGATGTAGCAGATTTAAACTGGGTGCAACTAATGAATGCATACACATGTACAGAGTGTGGTCGTTGTACATCGTCTTGTCCTGCAAACTTAACAGGAAAGAAATTATCACCTCGTAAGATTATGATGGATACTCGTGATCGTTTAGAGGAAGTAGGAAAAAATATTGATGCTAATAATGGTGAGTTTAAACCAGATGGTAAACAATTATTAGATGATTACATTACAAGAGAAGAACTTTGGGCTTGTACAAGTTGTAATGCTTGTGTACAAGAATGTCCAGTGAATATCGATCCATTATCAATCATTATGGATATGAGAAGATATTTAGTGATGGAAGAATCTGCGGCTCCTCAAGAATTAAATATGATGATGACTAATATTGAGAACAATGGTGCTCCATGGCAGTATAGTCAAATGGATAGATTAAACTGGAAAGACGAATAGAAATATGAGACTTAAATCCTTAAAGAAAAATAGTTTTATCCTATTAATTTGTATGTTGCTAACTAGTGTTCAAGTTATTTCACAAAATACTGATGAAATAAACGCTATGGCAAAAAAGATGTTCGTAGATATGAACAATAGGGATTATGATGCGATCTTAGATATGTGTCACCCTAAAGCTTTTGAGTTTGCTTCTAGAGATCAATTAAAAACTGTTTTTAAGTCAGCTTTTGAAGGAAATGAAGAGTTTTCTTTAGATGTTCCTAAAGTAATACCAGACTACAAAATTTCTAAACTATATAAAGAAGAAGGTTTAGAATATGTATTTGTAACTTACGATATGACAATGAAAATGACTTTTCACAAAGAAGAGTTTGACGAAGAAGGAAAAGAAATGATGAAGAATATCATGAAAATGCAAGAGATGGATGTAGAATTTACATCTAATAAATCTATGAGTGTTAACATGAAAGATAGAATAACAATTCTTCTAAAAGGAAAAGGAACAGATAACAAGTGGGTAATGGTTAATTATGACGCGAATTCACCATTAGTTTACAACGTGCTATCAGCAAATGTATTAGAAACAGCTAAGACATTTAAGCAAGATTTAATGCTAGAAAGAAAAAAAGAATCACAAAATTAAAATCAACATAAACAATACAATATTATGAACGTACCAACAATGGCAGATATGATGGCTCAAGGAAAGCAACCAGAAGTGTTGTTTTGGGTTGGAGCAGCTGGAAGTTATGATGATAGAGCTAAAAAAATCACAAAGTCTTTTGTGAAGATTTTACACCAAGCTAATGTTGATTTCGCAGTATTAGGTACTGAAGAAAGTTCTACTGGTGATGCAGCAAAGAGATCTGGAAATGAATTTTTATTTCAAATGCAAGCAATGACTAACATTGAAATTTTAAATGCATATGAAGTAAAAACGATCGTAACATGTGATCCGCACTCTTTCAATACATTAAAAAATGAATATCCAAGTTTAGGTGGTAAATATGAAGTTTATCATCATACACAATACATCAATAAATTAGTAGCCGACGGTCGATTAACAATTGAAGGTGAAAATTTAAAGAACAAAAGATTAACATATCACGATCCTTGTTATTTAGGACGTGCGAATGATGTATATGAAACTCCACGTGATTTAATTCGTCAATTAGGTGTAAAATCTACTGAGATGAAACGTCACAAATCTACAGCATTATGTTGTGGAGCTGGTGGAGCGCAAATGTTCAAAGAGCCAGAAAAAGGTGATATGGATATTAACATTCTTAGAACTAAAGATGCTTTAGAAACGAACCCAGAAATTATTGCAACAGGTTGTCCTTATTGTAATACAATGATGACAGATGGAGTAAAGTTCCATTTAAAAGAAGATCAAATTGTTGTTAAAGATATTGCGGAGTTAATTGCTGAAGCTAACAATCTATAAAATCAATTACTTAAATAAACTATGAAAAAGAAAATTTTACTATTGTGTTTAGCATTTACAGGACTGATATCTTTTGCACAAGAAACTACTTTGGATAAAATTTCTAAAGAAACCTGTGATTACCTTTCAGCTTTAGACTTGAAAACACTTTCAAGCAAAGAGAAAAATATGGAGCTAGGTTTGTATATTATTAAATTATATACAAAGTATGAAGCGAAACTGAAAGAAGAAGGTATATTCATGGATTTAACTAAGGGAAAGCAGGGTGGAGCAGAATTTGGAGAGAAAATAGGTGTAAACATGATTAAATTTTGTCCAGATGTTCTAATAGCTTTAGCTTCCGAAGATGCTAAATCTGAAGAAGTAACTTCAGCATATTTAGAGGGAACAATCAAGAAAATTTCTGGAGAAGAATTATATACTGTAGAAATTAAAGATACTACAGGGAAAACTCAAAAATTAATCTGGTTAAATAACTTTGAAGGTTCAGATGAATTAATTGAGTTAGAGAAAAAAGCGAAAGGAAAATCAGTTAAGGTCTCTTACGAAAACATCGAGTATTTTTCTCCTAAGCTAAAAGAATATATTGTAAGGAAGAAAATAACAAAAGTAGAGTTTTTATAAACTTAACGATATATGGAAAATCAATTTCAAAATAATGAAGTTATCAACTTTCCTGATATTTCAAAAATAACATTCAAAAGCATAGAAAAGCGTTACTTAAAAGTAGCGCTTTTAAGTGCTTTTTCTTATATCCTAGTAATAGTTCCTAGTATAGTTTTGTTCTTAGAGAAAGTGATACGTAAAAAAGAAGAAGATTTTCCTTTTTATTTAGTGTACATTTCTCTTGCTGTTTTGGTAATACTTTACATTCTTAATATAGTATTAAGTTTTCCAAAACGTAAATATGTAATAAGAGATCAAGATATTACATATAAAAGCGGACTTATTACAAGAAAAATGGTTACAGTACCTTTTTCTAGAATTCAACATGTTGAAATAGATGAAGGAGTGTTTTCAAGATTTTTTAAACTAGCTTCTTTAAGTGTCTACACGGCTGGAGACAGTAGCGATGATCTTGAAATTAAAGGATTATCCAAAGAACAAGCGTTACAAATTAAAGAGTTTATTAGCGGCAAGATTAATGAGTAATGAAATAGACTTTTCTGAATTTAGAACACAATCATTAAAAGGAATTGTAATTATATATGGTAAAATTCTTTTTCAAGTTTTAAAAGCAACTTGGGTCTTACTATTTCTTTTTATTACAAAAGCTTCAAAATTATCTTCAATAAATATTCTTTATTTCTATTTAGGAATTATAGGATTGTTAACTTTTATTCTTATTAGATCATATTTAGTTTATAAGAATTTCAAGTTTAAAATTGAAGGAGATTCTTTTATCCTGAAAAAAGGAATTATATCTAAAAATAATACAGCAATTGCATTTGATAGAATTCAGAATGTAAATTTCTCCCAAAATGTAATTCACCAGTTAATCAATGTTTATCAAGTAGATATTGAAACTGCGGGTTCAGATAAAACAGAAATCTCGATTAAAGCATTATCGTTAGACCAAGCAAAAGCGCTCAGAAAAAAAATTACTGATGCGAAATTGCAAGAACAATCAATAACTGAACAAACAGAGGTTATTAAAGAAAAGCCTTTACTTTCTATTGGAGTAAATGATTTATTAAAAGTTAGTATAACAGAAAATCACTTACAAAGTTTATTACTTTTATTAGCGTTCTTGTTTGGTTTTTATCAGCAAATACAAGACGTTTTTCTAAATTTTATTGGAGAAGAAGTTTTAGATAATTACCTAAATAAAGGTAAAGATTTACTTGCAGGAAGTATAATATTACTTTTAGGCGTACTGATTTTTTTATCAATAGTCGCCATAATAAGTTCATTTGTGCGTGTTTTTCTAAGACATTTTAATTTGAGTTTTTCAATTAAAAATGAAGCTTTTGAAATCCAGCAAGGTTTAACTAACAAAAAAGCTATAATTCTTAAGAGGGAAAAAGTTCAATTTATAACGATAATCACAAATCCTTTAAAAAGAAGATTAGGTATTTCGTATGTTATTTTTAAACAAGCAATCAGCGGAAAAGTAAAAAAAGCTGATAAGTTGATAAAAATAGTGGGATGTAAAAAAGATCATTTAGAAAAAATAAAAGCTACTTTGTTTACGTCTTTAGATTTTCAAGATGCTGAAAAGGAAAAACCTCATTGGTATTTTACCTATAGAATTATATTCAGAACTATATTGATTTTCTCATGTCTTAATGTGTTATTCTATTTCATTTTTAATGCACAAAATCAACTGATAGTTAATGTGTTTTTACTTTTAATCGCAATACCGCTTTTGTATAGGAGAATACGAAAGTTGTTTTTTAAAGTTTCTAATAATATGCTTTTAGTTGGTGGCGGAGCAATAGAAACCAGCACTACATATTTAGAAATGTTTAAAGTACAAAATGTAAAAATCAAGCAAAGTATTTTTCAAAGAAGAAGAAATGTTGCTGATTTAATCTTACAAACAGCTTCAGGAAAAATAAAATTACCAAGTATAACAAAAGAAAGAGCAAACGAACTTTATAATCAAATTTTATATACAATAGAAACGAGTACAAAAGAATGGATGTAAAAAGTTATATAAAAGCAGCAAGATTACGAACATTACCACTTTCAATCTCAGGAATAATTGTTGGAGCTTATTTGGGATCTCAAGAATCTTTTTTAGAGTTAATTAATAATAATCCATTAAATGAATTGGTTTCTTTTTCAAGAATACCATTGTATCAGTCATCTATATTCTGGCTAGCCATATTAACTACCATGGGTTTTCAAGTATTATCTAATTTTGCAAATGATTATGGAGATGGAATAAAAGGAACCGATAAAAACAGAGAAGGTGAAGCTCGTATGGTTGCCTCTGGTGCGATTACACCAGAACAAATGAAAAGAGCAATGATTGTAACTGCTACGCTTACTCTTATTGTTGCTGTTGCACTAATTTATGTGGCGTTTGGTAAAGATAACTTTATGTATTCATTGTTGTTTTTCGGGTTAGGAATTACTTCAATTGTCGCAGCTATTAAATATACAGTTGGTAAATCTGCTTATGGTTATAGCGGATTTGGAGATATTTTCGTGTTTCTTTTCTTTGGTTTGTTAGCCGTTGTAGGAACGTATTTCTTATTTACGAAACAGATAAATTTCACCATTTTTCTACCAGCTTTTTCTATAGGATTGTTAAGTACAGCTGTTTTGAATTTAAATAACATGAGAGATCGTGAAAACGATGCAAAATCAGGAAAAAATACAATTGTTGTAAAAATAGGATCAGAATTTGCAAAGTATTATCATTATTACTTAATCATTTCATCGTTTCTGTTTTCATTTTTATATGTAGGTATTCATTACAGAACTCCATTTCAATTTTTATTTTTAATAGCATATTTACCACTTACAAAGCATTTGTTTTTTGTGTATAATAATAAAGAAGAACGATTATTAGATGGTGAATTAAAGAAGGTTGCATTAAGTACTTTTTTATTCGCAATTCTTTTCGGTCTTGGTAACGTTTTGTAATTTTACTGTCCCCACAAAAACAAACAAACAACTCATAAAACCATGAATATTACATTTTACGGTCATGCTTGTTTCGGAATAGAAATAAACGGATCTAATATCATTGTAGACCCATTTATTACTGGAAATCCGCTGGCATCTCATATCGATATAAATTCAATTAAAGCAGATTATATTTTAGTAACTCACGCGCATCAAGATCATGTGTTAGATGTAGAAGTATTAGCTGAAAGAACAGGAGCAACTATTATTTCTAACTACGAAATTGTGATGTATTACGGAGCTAAAGATTTAAAAGGTCATCCTGTAAATCATGGCGGAACATTTAAAACAGATTCTTTTTCTGCTAAATATGTAAACGCCATTCATACTTCTTCTTTTGCTGATGGTTCTTATGGAGGTCAACCAGGAGGATTTGTAATTACAGCTAGTGACAAGTCAGTATACATTGCAGGAGATACAGCAGTGACTATGGATATGAAATTAATTCCGATGACGACTAAATTAACTGCTTCAATTTTTCCAATAGGAGATAATTTTACAATGGGAGTTGATGACGCAATTATAGCAAGTGATTTAGTAGAATGTAATACAGTAATTGGTTGTCATTTCAATACATTTCCACCTATAGAAATTGATGTTGATGAAGCGAAAACAAAGTTTGCTAATGCAAATAAAGATTTAAAAGTATTAGAAATAGGAGGAACGATAACAATCTAGTATGAAAACAATAAAAATTATCTTAGGAGTAATTATTGCCTTAACAATAGTGTTTTTAGCAACGGGACTTATTTTTAAGGAAACGACATATACAACAAAAGTCACGATTAATAAACCAGTAAATGAAGTGTTTTCTGTATTCAATGATACTTCAAAAATTAAAAATTGGATACCAGAATTGCATTCGATTGAAGCGGAGAACGAAAAAACAGAGCGTACAGGTAGTACGTATAAGTTAGTAATGAAGAACAAGAATGGTGAAGAAATCGTTATGAGAGAAAAAGTAATGGCTTTTGTACCAAATGAAAAAGTAACATTACGTTTCAATTCATCTACCATGTTGAAAACGGATGACTATGTGTTTAGTTTTTCTGATGGAAATACAACAATAGAAAATAATTCGAAGTGTGTTGGAGGTTCTTATATTTTAAGCTGTTTATATCCTTATTTCAAAGGGAAATTAAAAAGCTTAGATCAAGAATATTTGAATAATTTCAAAACATTCATTGAAAAACAATAGTACAATTGATTCAAGCAGATTTTCAGAAATATACATTACAATTTAAACAAGCTAGCGGAACTTCTAGAGGTGTTTTAAGAATTAAAGAAACATATTTTATTTTACTAGCTAGTGAAGGTAAAGAAGGTGTTGGTGAATGTGGTGTGTTTAAAGGTTTAAGCGCAGACGATAGACCAGATTATGAAGAAAAATTAGCATGGACTTGCGCTAATATCAACTTAGGTTTATCAACTTTATTAGAAGAATTGATTGAATTTCCGTCAATACAAATTGGATTAGAGCAAGCTTTTCTTTCGCTTAACTCTGATGATAAATTTGAACTTTTTCCATCTAATTTTGTAAAAGAGCAAGATCCAATTTCCATAAATGGTTTAATTTGGATGGGAGATGCTGACTTCATGAAATCTCAAATTCAAGATAAATTAAATCAAGGTTTTTCTTGTATTAAAATGAAGATTGGAGCAATCAATTTTGAAGAAGAATTAGGATTGCTTCAGAATATTCGAAAAGACTTTTCTGCAAAAGATATTGAGCTACGTGTAGATGCAAACGGAGCTTTTTCTCCTAAAGAAGCATTAGAAAAATTAAAAAGATTATCAGAGTTAGATTTACACTCAATAGAACAGCCAATAAAACAAGGTCAACTAGAAGAAATGGCTGCATTGTGTGAACAAACACCATTACCAATCGCTTTAGATGAGGAGCTAATAGGTGTTTTTTCTGAAGCAAAAAAACAACATGTAATTGATGTAATCAATCCACAATACATTATTCTGAAACCAACATTAGTTGGAGGTTTTAAAGGAAGTCAGAACTGGATAGATATCGCGAATAAAAAGAACATTGGTTGGTGGGTTACTTCTGCTCTTGAAAGTAACATAGGATTAAACGCTATTGCACAATGGACCTATACTTTAAATAGTAATATGCCACAAGGTTTAGGTACAGGTAGCTTATTTACAAATAATTTTAATAGTCCGTTAGAGGTGAAAAATGGAAAATTACAATACAATAAAAACTTGGATTGGAATTTTAATTTAAAATAATAACACATGAATTATATTCAGCAAGCTTTCAAAGGAAAAAATGACTGGTATTTTTATTTACTAACCATATTTTTAGTTTTATTTGGATGGCAAATCATCGGAATTCTTCCAATCACTATTGCAGCATTTATGAATACTAGCGATATGGGTGATTTCGCAAAAGCTGCTGAAAATAGTTTTTTGGGAATAGGAATAGATAGCAATTTATATTTATTTCTAATGATTCTTATGTTTATCTTCGGATTGTTAGCCTTAATAATCGGAGTTAAATATATTCACCAAAGAAAGTTTACAACTTTGGTAACATCTAGGGCTAAAATCGATTGGAAACGTTTTTGGTTTGCTTTCATAACTTGGGCTATTGTTGCAATTGTAATTACTGCAGTTGGTATTGCTATTTCGCCAGAAAATTATACCTGGAATTTTAAACCCGTTCCTTTTTTTACATTAGTAATAATTTCATTTCTTTTTTTACCATTCCAAACAAGTTTTGAGGAATTGTTATTTAGAGGATATTTACTTCAAGGTTTCGGAGTACTTTTTAAAAATAGATGGTTACCACTTTTAATTACATCTGTAGTTTTTGGTTTATTACATGGAGCAAATCCTGAAGTAGAAAAACTGGGATATATCTCAATGGTTTTCTATATCGGAACAGGTTTTTTCTACGGAATGTTAACGCTTATAGATGAAGGAACAGAATTAGCATTAGGTTTTCATGCAGCGAATAATATTATTGCGGCTGTTTTAGTAACAGCAAATTGGACGGTTTTTCAAACAGAAGCGCTTTATATAGATACGTCTGAACCTTCTGTTGGTGTAGAAATGTTTCTTCCTGTTTTTGTGTTGTATCCTGCGTTACTTTTCTTCTTTTCTAAAAAATATGGATGGAAGAATATCAAAGAGAAATTATTTGGGAACATTAATAATCCAACTTCAGATTTAAAAAATATCACAGAAATAAAAGGAATTGAATAAAATGCATTCGAGTTTTAAGTTAAACGGAATTTCTTTTCAATCAGAGAAAGAATTAATTGAATTCGCAAAAACTATTTCTGAAAATTTGTATGTTTTTCTAAATGATTGGTTAAATGAGGAATCGTTTATAGTGGTTACTACTTCTGGTTCTACAGGAACACCAAAACCAATTCAGCTGAAAAAGAAGTACATGATTAATTCAGCTAAAGCTACTGGAGAGTTTTTCAACATTAAAGAAAATACCAATGCTTTGTTATGTCTTTCTGTCGATTATATCGCTGGAAAAATGATGTTGATTAGAGCTTTAACTTTAGGATGGAATATCGATATTATCGATCCCGTGTCAAGTCCATTAACAGAAACAAATAAAACGTACGACTTCTCAGCAATGGTTCCGTTGCAACTGCAAAATTCATTACAAGATTTACATAGAATAAAAAAACTAATTGTTGGGGGTGGGGTAGTATCTTCTGTGTTAATTAAACAATTGCAGAATATTAGTACTAAAGTTTATGCAACTTACGGAATGACTGAAACTATAACTCATATTGCAGTTAAAAAGTTAAATAATTATAAGAAAACACCTGTTTTTTATAGAACACTTCCTAAAGTAAAAATAGGTATAAATCATAGAAATTGTTTGGTAATCCAAGCGTCAAAAGTTTCAGATGAACTAATTGTCACAAATGATGTAGTTCAATTAATTTCAGATAAAAACTTCGAATGGTTAGGTCGTTTTGATAATGTTATCAATTCAGGCGGAATAAAATTACATCCTGAAAAAATAGAAGAGAAATTAGCGAAAATTATAAATCGCCGATTCTTTGTTACCGGAGTTTCAGATACTGTTTTAGGAGAAAAATTAATACTAGTGATCGAAGGAGAAAATTATGATGTGAAGCTCGATCAACTTGAAAGTTTATCAAAGTACGAAAAGCCTAAGGAAGTTTACTTTGTGTCTGATTTTATAGTAACAGAAACCAAGAAAATTCAGCGTAAAAAAACGATTGAATTATTGAATCTTTAATCTGGAGTAAGTGAAAATTCGGAAATTGGCCTTAACTTATTCAAAATACATTTTTACTAATCAAAAATAGATTCTAGCTCATTCTTAGTCTTATACTAAGGTAAATTCGTATACATTTACCAAAAACAAAATTGTATGAGATTAAAATTTACCCTTTTAATAGTATTCATCATTAAGCTTAGCTTTTTGTTTGCACAAGAGGTTCCGGTGTTAAAAGTTGATGAAAAAGAAATTTTAGTTAAAAAACTAAAAGTGGAAACTTCAATTGTAGGGGATATAGCATTTACAACCTACGATATGTCTTTTTATAATTCTAATAACAGAGTTTTAGAAGGTGAATTAATTTTTCCTTTAGGCGAGAATCAATCAGTAATTAGATATGCGTTAGATATTAATGGAAGTCTTCGTGAAGCTGTAATTGTAGAAAAAGAAAAAGCAAGAGTTGCTTTTGAAAGCACGGTTCGACAAAGAATTGATCCTGGTTTATTAGTAAAAACGAAAGGAAATAATTATAAAACTAGAGTATATCCAATTCCTGCAAAAGGTTATAAAAGAATAGTTATAGGAATTCAACAAAAGTTAATTTTAAACAACGATTCGTATTTCTATAAATTACCATTCAAGTTTAAAAATAAAATGGAATCGTATGATTTAAATATTCAAGTTTTAAATCTGAAAGGAAAGCCTAAAATAGAAAAAGGCATCTTATCTAGTTTTATTTATAATGCAGATAAAGATGTTTTTCAAAGCAAATACAAAGGCAAAAAAGTTAGAATTAAAGAACCTACATTAATTAAAATTCCTTTAAATCCAAATAAAGAAAAAGTAATCCAAGAAGAAGATTATTTCTATTGCGCTAAAGTTTTAGAAGATTTTGATGTAAAAAATGCTTTAGAAAATAACCTAACTATTTTTTGGGATACTTCATTATCTCAGAAGAATAAAAAGTTGACTTCAGAATTAGAATTGTTAGGTAATTATTTTAAAGAAGTTAAACATGCTAAGGTAAAATTGGTGAAGTTTAATTTCAAAGGATATCAGAATACTGATTTTGTTGTTGATAGAGGTAACTGGAAAAGGTTGAAAAACGAGTTAGAAAAATCAATATTCGAAGGTGGTACTTCATATGACTTTCTTACAAAATATAATGATGATTCTAATGTACATATAATTTTTACAAATGGATTGAATACGTTAGATGGAACTGAAATTGAATTTAAAAAGAAAACATTTGTAATAAATAGTTTACGAAGTGCAAATCACTCTAGATTAAAATGGATGGCTGTAAAATCTGGAGGTGATTATATAAATCTAAAACAAGAATCAACTCAAAAAGCATTAGGAAAGTTTAAAGAAAATAAGTTACAATTTTTAGGAACTGATTTAGCAGAAGGAAGTGTTGAGTTTTATCCTCAAAAAGGAGCTAGAGTAGGAAAGAATTTTTCGGTTTTAGGAAAAGGATTACCAAAAAATAAGCGTTTAAAAATATATTTAGGAACACCAAATGATACAGTTAAAACAATAAGTTTTAATGTAAATAGAAAAAGTAAGGGCAAGAAATATTTAGCAAAAATTTGGGCGCAACGTAAATTGAATTATTTAGAGATAGAGAAAGAAAAGTATAGAAAAGAAATAGTTGACTTAAGTAAGAAATATCAAATTATCAGTCCGTTTACTTCGCTATTGGTTTTAGATAGAATACAAGATTATGTAACACACGAAATTACACCTCCTAAAGAATTATTGGAAGAGTATAATAGGTTGTTAAGCGAAAAAGTAAATGATAAAAAGGAAAGAATTCAGCGTTTACAAAATGATTTGTTTGATGATTATGATGATATTTTAGAATGGTATAGTAAAGTACACAAAGAGATAGAAAGAAATGATGTAGCTCCATTACAAGCTGAAAATAGTGATATGAATGTTAACGTTACAGTTGAGAGAACTCAATCGAACACTACAAATACAAGATTAGGAAGAGGAGAAGATTTTATAGTAAGAGGTGTAGTTAGCGATGAGTCTGGACCAATGCCTGGAGTAAATATTGTTATAAAAGGGACATCAAAAGGTACTGAGACTGATTTTAATGGAAGGTTTTCTATCTCTGTAAAGAAAGGAGATGTATTGGTATATAGTTTTATTGGAGTTGAGACAGAAGAAAAAGAAATAGTAAATACAGATCCTCATAATATTATATTAAAAAGTGGAAGTGTATTAGAGGAAGTAGTGGTTGCAGCATATGCAACAAAAAGTGTTAGCTACACAACAGCATCTGCAGTATCAAGTGTTAGTGCAGAAGCTATAGAAAGTAACGCTGTAGATGAAGTAACAGACGATTTACAAGGAAGTGTAGCTGGTGTTGCTATTGATGATAATAAAGAAACAATAGCTGTTAGAGGAACATCTACGATTTCAAAAACTACAAGTCCTTTATATGTTGTAAATGGTGTACCAGTAAAAGGAAATCCGAATTTAAGTCAAGATAAAATTGCTTCCATTTATATATTAAAAGATGAAGATGGTCAACAAATTTATGGAGCCAGAGGAAGTAACGGTGTTATTGTTATTACTACAAAAGAAGCAAATAAAGATGATTTAGATAAGGCTGAAGAGTTTGAAGAAATGGTTCAAAGGAAAATTGAATTAAAAGGATGGAATCCTGATACACCATATTTAAAAACCTTAGATCAATTTAAAAATACCGATGCAGCGTATCAAAAGTATTTAGAGTTAAGAGATGAATACAATACATCACCGTCGTTTTATATAGATGTTGCAGATTTTTTTAAGAATAGAGCTCGATTAAATATTGCAATTCAAGTTTTGTCTAACGTAGCAGAGATAGAGTTAGATAACTATGAGTTATTAAGGTCTCTGGCATATAAATTTGAAGAGTATAATATGTATCCATCAGCTATTCATATGTATGAACAAATTGTGAAATTAAGATCGGAAGATATTCAATCACATAGAGATTTAGCTTTAGCATATGAAGCAAATGGAGAATATCAGAAAGCAATTGATCTTTTATATCAAATTGTTAATGGTGAATTAGTTGAAAATGATGAAGCAAGAAGATATAAAGGAATTGAAACTGTAGCGTTATTCGAGTTGAATAAAATAATTAAGTTACATAAAGATAAATTGCAGATCAATCATATAGATAAAAGATTTCTAAAAGAAGTAGAATTAGATTTAAAGATAGTAATTGATTGGAATCATAACGATACAGATATAGATCTATGGGTTATCGATCCAAATGAAGAAAAATGTTATTACAAGCATAAAAGAACCAAAATAGGAGGTTTAATGTCAGATGATATGACAGATGGTTTTGGTCCAGAGCAGTTTTTATTGAAAAAGGCTATCAAAGGAAATTACAATGTAAAAGTGAAGTATTATTCAAGTTCTCAGCAAAAAATATCTGGACCCACTTCTTTAAAGTTAACCATGTATAAAAATTATGGTAGAGCAAACGAAACAAAAAAAGTAAAAGTTATACGTCTAGATAACGTCGATGATGTTATAGATATAGGAAATATTGTTTTTTAATTTTAGTGTTTAAACAATAGGAAAAGGCCAATATCATTAGATATTGGTCTTTTTAGTTTTCGTTTTACTCATTCAAATAAGTAGTTAACTAATTCTGTATTTTATTAATAGTATTCAATCAATAGTTTTGATTGTATAAATACTATGGTTATGAAAAAAATAATTCAAGTGCTAATTCTGATTTTATACATCCCAGGAACTTTTGCTCAGCAAAAAGAAATTTCTGGAGTGGTTTCAGACGACAAAAATGTTTTACCTTTTGTAAATGTGTTGATCAAAGGTTCAAACAAAATAACAACTACTAATATAGATGGAAAATATATTATAAAAGCAACCAAAGGAGATGTGTTGGTTTTTTCTTCGGTAGGTTATGAAACAGAAGAAAGAAAGGTTCACGATTCTTCTATAATTAATGTTACCATGCGAGTTTCTGAAATTCCATTGGAAGAAGTTGTGGTTGTTGAAGAAATAATAGAAGCGGTAGAGTACGAAGAAGCAGAGCCAGTTGAATATTTGTCTGTTTCTAGTCCGGTAATAAAAAGAGATAAAGTAAATGGAAGAAGAACCAATGTTGCAAAAAGTGCTTTATATGCTCTTTCTAATAAAAACACAAAAATTAAAGGTACATCTAATTTAAATACTAATGAAGAGCCTTTATACATTGTAGATGGTGTAATAATTGAAGGAAACTCGAACAAAGCGATCCAAAATATTGATCCGAATAAAATAAAAAGTGTAAATGTTTTAAAGTTTAAAGAAGCACAAAGTTTATACGGAGCAGCAGCAAAAAATGGATGTGTTATCATTACTACTAAAGCAGGGAATTACAATGTTGAGAATAATGAGGAGTATAAAGAAATTCAAGAAAATCATTTTGAAAATGTAACGCTATCTCCTTTGTCTACTTTTTCTATAGATGTTGATAAAGCTTCTTACAGTAATATCAGAAGAATGATAAATAAAGGAAATACAATACCTACTGATGCTGTTAAAATAGAGGAAATGATTAATTATTTTGATTATGATTATCCGCAGCCAAAAGGAGAACATCCTTTTGCAATTACTACAGAAGTTGTAAAAACACCTTGGAATGCAAAAACAAAGTTGGTTAGAATAGGTTTACAAGGAAAAAAATATGAACAAGAAGAATTACCGGCTTCTAACTTAACATTTTTAATAGATGTTTCTGGTTCTATGCGTTATGGTTCAAAATTACCATTACTAAAAAGAGCTTTCAAATTATTAGTAAATCAACTTCGAGCAAAAGACAAAGTGTCTATTGTGGTTTACGCTGGTGCGGCTGGTGTTGTTCTAGAACCTACTTCAGGAGATAAAAAAGAGAAAATTTTAAATGCATTAGATAATTTAAGAGCTGGAGGTTCCACTGCAGGTGGAGAAGGAATAAAATTAGCATATAAACTTGCTGAAAAGAATTTCAAAAGAAAAGGAAATAATAGAGTGATTCTTGCTACAGATGGTGATTTTAATGTTGGAGCTTCTTCAGATAAAGCGATGCAAGAATTAATAGAAGAAAAGAGAAAAACAGGTGTGTTTTTATCTGTTTTAGGTTTCGGTTACGGAAATTATAAGGACAGTAAATTAGAAACATTAGCAGATAAAGGAAATGGAAATCATGCTTACATAGATACCATGCAAGAAGCGCAAAAGGTTTTTGGAAAAGAGTTTGGAGGAACTTTATATACAATTGCTAAAGATGTGAAAATTCAAGTAGAGTTTAATCCTAAGAAAGTACAAGCTTACCGTTTAATAGGTTATGAAAATAGATTGCTAAACGATGAGGATTTTGTGGATGACACTAAAGATGCTGGTGAATTAGGAAGCAATCATAATGTTACTGCTTTGTACGAAGTGATTCCAGTTGGAGTTAAGAGTGAGTATTTAAAAAATATTCCAGATTTAAAATACACAAAAACTGTAGTGAATGATTATAAGGATGAACTTCTTACAGTGAAGTTTAGATATAAAAAACCTAGCGGAACTAAAAGTATAGAATTAGTAAAAACGGTAAAAGACAGAGAGGTTTCAGCATCAAATGATATGAATTTTGTTTCTGCTGTGGCTTTATTCGGAATGCACTTAAGAAAATCGCAATATAAAAGTGATTCAAAAATAGAAGATGTAATTGCTCTGGGGAAAAAGGGTAGAGGGAAAGATAGAGAAGGATTTAGAGGGGAGTTTGTTAGATTGGTAAAGGCTTATGTTAGTACAAACTAAGCCTTATAAAAAAAACACCGCAATTAGCGGTGTTTTTTTATGTTTTTAAACCATTTCCATACTGTGGTAGACTTGGTTTACATCATCGTCTTCTTCTAAACGTTCTAATAACTTTTCAACATCGGCTTGTTGTTCCTCGCCTAGTTTAGTTGTTGTTGTTGGAATACGTTCAAATTCTGAAGAAACGATTTCAATATTATTCTGTTCTAAATATCCTTGAATTGCACCAAATTGACCAAACGGAGCATAAAGCATTACGCTGCTGTCTTCTTCATCAGTAAATACTTCTTCAACTTCAAAGTCAATCATTTCCATTTCAAATTCTTCAAGATCCATTCCTAAAGATTCTTCTTTTACTTTAAAGTTTACTACATGATCAAACATAAAAACTACCGAACCAGAAGTTCCTAAGTTTCCGTTACATTTATTAAAAGCAGCTCTAACATTTGCTACAGTTCTGTTGTTGTTGTTTGTTGCAGTTTCAACAACAATAGCAATTCCATGAGGAGCATATCCTTCGAATAAAACTTCTTTATAGTTAGCTGTATCTTTATCAGATGCTTTTTTAATGGCACGTGCTACATTATCTTTTGGCATGTTAGCCGCCTTTGCATTCTGAATAACAACACGTAAACGAGAATTGGTTTCTGGGTTTGGTCCACCTTCTTTAACAGCCATCACGATATCTTTACCAATTCTGGTAAAAGTCTTCGCCATTGCTGACCAACGTTTCATCTTTCGTGCTTTTCTAAATTCAAATGCTCTTCCCATTTCTTACTATAATTAATTTAACGATAGCAAATGTAAAAAAATCATAGTATTTATAAAAAAAGAAACACCATTAACAGTGCTAATGGTGTTTGATTAAGTTCTTATATTTAAATAGCTGTAATTTCAGTACACTTATACTTGAATTACACCTAAGTTAAATGGCTTTTCAATGGGAGCATGATTAGCAGCTTCAATTCCCATTGAAACCCATTTTCTTGTATCCAATGGATTAATAACTCCGTCTGTCCAAATTCTTGCCGCAGCATAGTATGGAGAGATTTGTTCGTCGTATCTTGATTTTATCTTATTGAATAATTCAGCTTCTTTTTCTTTAGTGATTTCTTCACCTTTTTTCTTTAAAGCAGCTGTTTCAATTTGTAATAAAACTTTAGCAGCAGAATTACCACTCATTACAGCTAACTCTGCACTTGGCCAAGCAGCTATTAATCTTGGATCATAAGCTTTTCCACACATGGCATAGTTTCCAGCACCGTAAGAATTTCCTATTACAATAGTAAATTTAGGTACAACAGAATTACTCACGGCATTTACCATTTTCGCTCCATCTTTAATAATTCCTCCATGTTCAGATTTACTTCCTACCATAAATCCAGTTACATCTTGTAAGAAAACTAAAGGAATTTTCTTCTGATTACAATTAGCAATAAAACGAGTTGCTTTATCTGCAGAATCAGAGTAAATTACTCCACCAAATTGCATTTCGCTAGGTTTTGTTTTAGCTCCTTTTGATTTTACAATCTTTCGTTGGTTCGCTACAATTCCAACTGCCCAACCATCAATTCTTGCATAACCTGTAATTATTGTTTGTCCGTAACCAGCTTTATATTCATCAAATTCAGAATCATCAACTAAACGCTCAATGATTTCCATCATATCATATTGTTCATGACGAGCTTTTGGTAAAATTCCGAAGATTTCATTTTCATCTTTTGCAGGTGCTTTGCTTTCAGTTCTGTTATATCCAGCCTTCTCAAAATCACCGATTTTATCCATCACATTTTTGATTCTATCTAAAGCATCTTTATCATCTTTAGCTTTGTAATCAGTAACTCCAGAAATCTCACAATGTGTAGTTGCTCCACCTAAAGTTTCATTATCAATAGCTTCACCGATTGCAGCTTTAACTAAATAACTTCCTGCTAAGAAAATACTTCCTGTTTTATCTACGATTAAAGCTTCATCACTCATAATTGGTAAATAAGCACCACCAGCAACACAGCTTCCCATAACAGCAGCGATTTGAGTAATTCCCATGCTACTCATTACAGCATTATTTCTAAAAATTCTTCCGAAATGTTCTTTGTCTGGAAAAATTTCATCTTGCATAGGTAAATACACACCAGCAGAATCCACTAAGTAAATAATTGGTAATCTATTTTCTATTGCAATTTCTTGAGCTCTTAAATTTTTCTTTCCAGTGATAGGAAACCAAGCTCCAGCTTTTACAGTTGCGTCATTTGCTACAACGATACATTGTTTACCTTTAACATAACCAATTTTGATAACTACACCTCCAGAAGGACATCCGCCATGTTCGGCATACATTCCTTCTCCAGCAAAAGCACCGATTTCTATGCTGTCAGTATCGTCATCCAATAAATATTCAATTCGTTCACGGGCAGTTAACTTTCCTTTTTCGTGGTGTTTTTGAATTCTTTTTTCACCACCACCTAATTTAACTTTAGCTAATCGTTGTCTTAAATCCGATGCTAAAAGCTTATTATGATCTTCGTTTTTATTGAAGTTAATATCCATAAAGTAGTCTGTTTGTTTTGTGATTGCTAAAATAACAAAATCAATGCAGATTTGTTCAACGCTTAGGTATAGGATTTTATAATATCACTAACAGTATTTTCTATTTCTTTATATCGCGCTCTCTTCTCTAAGATCCATGGTTCAGAAACACGATCAGAGCAGTCTTTTACAGCACAAGATTCGCAAGTAACACCTACCAATTGTTTTTCAAAAGTGTCTTCTTTTAAAAAGTTTACTTTTCTTTTTAAATGTGGAGATAGAAGCATGCCGATACTGATACTTCTATAGATGTCTTTTTTGAAAGGATCTTTGTTAGCAGACGATAATACTAAATATTCGTTATTTGAATTTTGATATGAAGAAATCTGAATTCCTGATGCAGATTTCTGTTGATCAGAGGTGATAAAGTTTTGAATCGTTTTCAATGAAACCCATCTTCTACAATAATGTTCTTGATTTCGATTTGCGTGTGGTGATTGTTGCTGTGTAATATGTAATTCTTTGCTTAAACGATATTTTGGAGCATCCTTTTTATAAGTGAATCGTAAAAAGAACAAGTTTTTAATATTAAAAGCTTTTGGTAAAATATTAGTTAAACGCTGGTAAAAAGTCTCGTCTGAACAATTATAGCTTTTAATGATTTTATGTAATCGTAGCGGATTCCAATCTTCTTTATCGAATAGTTCTTTCAGCTGCTGAATTAATTTTTTCTTTGGAATAATTAATGCACCAGCAAAATATGAAGCAATAAAATTATTTAATACCTGATCGAAACTTTCAAACTTTATCCAAGGAAACGTATACAAACGATCTTCTATTTTTAAAAAGTTATAAGCAATTTCTTTGGCAAGAATAAAAGTTCTTTGAGCTTCAGAAATTTCATTAGTTAATAGAAGTGTATTCTTTTTTGGGATATATATGTTACGTAAATCTGTTAGGTTTTTATGTTTAGATAATTCTTCGGTATCTATTTTATAATTGAATTCTTCTTTTAAAACTTCTTCTAAATCTGCAGAAGTAATTTCTTTAGTTAAATCTATATGGTACGACTTTGCAAACTTCTCAACACTATCTTCAATATCTTCAAAATAATTGTTGTGTGCTTCCTGGTAAGAACGTAAAGATGCTAAGAAGAAACTTTCTCGAGTTAAGTTATAATTCTGAGATATCTTAATTATTGTACTAATAAAAGCATTCACTTTTGCAGGAGCGTTAGCAACAATATCTATTAAGTTGTTTTCTTGAATACCGAATAAGTCTAACGGAATTTCCTTTAGAATTTTAGATTGTAAAATTTCTCCAATTGGAGCTAGATTCTTATCAAGCTTTAAAGAAACTAAATGATCATAAGGAACTTCTAAGCTATCCGAAAGAATTGCAATCTTATCTGTTTTAGGATATTTTTTTCCTTTCTCTATTTCATTTAAATACGATTTAGATAAACCAGTAAGTTTAGCTAAGCCAAATAATGAAAGGTTTTTCTCTGTTCGTATTTGCTTCAGTTTTAGCCCAAAAATTAGGCGAATATATTCGTCTTCTATGATCATAAAATCAAATGTAAAGAATAAAGCGAACTTATAAAAATTAAAATTTTTTAAAATTTAGCGAACGTTCGCTTGTGGAGACCGAAAATATTTTATATCATTGTAGTGTAGTTTTTTAAAAAGAAGAAAAATGGAAACAAAAGCAATGTTAAATGAGATTCAATTCAAAGGATTTGAAGAACAGTCTTATCAATCAATTTTAACTCCAGAAGCTAAAGTTTTTTTAGTCGAGTTACACAATAGGTTTAATGCTAAAAGATTGGAGTTGCTAAAGGAAAGAGTCAAGATGCAAGCGTATTTTGATGAAGGGAATTTTCCTTCGTTTCCAGAAGAAACAGCTTCAATAAGAAATTCAGATTGGGTTTGTAAACCTTTACCTCAAGATTTATTAGATAGAAGAGTTGAAATTACAGGTCCGGTTGATAGAAAAATGGTGATTAACGCTTTAAATTCTGGTGCTAAAACTTTTATGGCAGATTTTGAAGATAGTAATTCTCCAACAATTTCTAATATATTAAAAGGTCAGCAAAATTTATTTGATGCTAATACGAAAACGATTTCGTTCTACAACGAAAAGAAAGATAAAACGTATCAGTTGAATGAAGAAACAGCATTATTGTTAGTAAGACCTAGAGGTTTACACTTAAATGAAAGACATTTTGTAGTTGATGGAGAAGAGATGTCAGGTTCTTTAGTAGATTTCGGATTATACTTCTTTCATAATATTAAAGTATTACAAGAACAAGGTTCAGCAACATATTTTTATTTGCCAAAATTAGAGCACTATTTAGAAGCTCGTTGGTGGAATGAAGTCTTTGTTTTTGCGCAAGATTACTTAGGTATTGCTCAAGATACTATTAAAGCTACAGTTCTTGTTGAAACAATTACAGCAAGTTTTCAATTAGATGAAATTATATTCGAATTAAAAGATCATATGGCTGGGCTTAATTGTGGTCGATGGGATTACATCTTCTCTTATATAAAGAAGTTTAGAAATCATGAAGGGTTTTTAGTTCCAGATCGTGCTCAAGTAACAATGAGCTCGCCATTTATGAAAGCATATTCACAACGCGTAGTTCAGCGTTGTCACGTAAGAAGAGTTCATGCAATGGGAGGAATGGCAGCACAAATTCCTGTTAAAAATAATGAGGAAGCAAACAATGCCGCTTATGCAAAAGTAGAACGTGATAAACTTCAAGAAGTGAAAAATGGTCACGACGGAACTTGGGTTGCACATCCAGCTTTAGTAAAAGTAGCTATGGATGTTTTCAATGAGCACATGCCAACTCCAAATCAAATTGATAACAAGCGAGAAGATTTAGTGGTTACAGAAGAAGAGTTGGTGGAATTACCAACAGGAACTGTAACTGAAAAAGGAATTCGTGAGAATATCAATGTAGGGATTTTGTATATCGAAAGTTGGTTGTCAGGAAATGGAGCAGCAGCATTGTATAATTTAATGGAAGATGCAGCAACTGCAGAAATTTCAAGAACACAGATTTGGCAATGGCTTCACAAAGGAGTTCGATTAGAAGACGAAAGAGCTTTCGATATAGAAATGTACAATGAGTTTAAAGCTCAAGAGATTAAAAAAATTAAAGAATTAGTTGGTGAAGCAGCTTTTATTTCTAGAAGATTTGAATTAGCGATTCAATTGTTTGATGACTTAGTGTTGTCAGAAGACTTTGAAGAGTTTTTAACCTTACCAGCGTACCAATACATATAAATAAAAAAAAAGCCCTAAAAATGCGGCAACATTTAAAGGGCGAGTCATTAATAAATTAAATAACTCAATAGCGAAATACAATATTATGAAAAATTTAGCACAAGGAAGTTATAGTTCAGCTTTAGAAACTGTAAGAACTTTAAAGGAAAAATTCGGGAATTCATGGAGTGCTATTAGTCCTGAAAATGCAGCAAGAATGGCAACTCAAAATCGTTTTAAAACTGGTTTAGATATTGCCAAGTACACCGCTTCTATCATGAGAGAAGATATGGATGCTTATGATGCTGATCCTGCTAATTACACACAATCATTAGGATGCTGGCATGGATTTGTAGCTCAGCAAAAAATGATTTCAGTAAAGAAACATTATAAAACTACAAGTAAAAGATATTTGTACTTATCTGGTTGGATGGTAGCTGCGTTGCGTTCTGAATTCGGACCGCTACCTGATCAATCAATGCATGAAAAAACAGCTGTACCTGGATTAATCGAAGAGATCTATGATTTCTTACGTCAAGCAGATGCTATCGAATTAAACGATTTATTCAGAAGGTTAGAAGCTGGAGAAGATGTACAAGATCAAATCGATAATTTTGAAACTCACGTAGTGCCAATTATTGCTGATATCGATGCTGGTTTCGGAAACGAAGAAGCTACTTATTTATTAGCTAAGAAAATGATTCAGGCTGGTGCATGTGCTATTCAGATCGAAAACCAAGTTTCTGATGCAAAACAATGTGGTCACCAAGATGGAAAAGTAACTGTACCACACGAAGATTTCGTAGCAAAATTAAATGCTGTTCGTTATGCGTTTTTAGAATTAGGAGTTGAAGATGGAGTTATCGTAGCAAGAACAGATTCTGAAGGAGCTGGTTTAACTCAAAAATTACCAGTAAGTCAAGAGCCAGGAGATTTAGCTTCTCAATATTTAGATTTCGTAGAATGTGAAGAGGTTTCTATCGATGAGGTTTCTAATAACGAAGTATTATTAAAAAGAGATGGAAAATTAGTTCGTCCTGTAAGATTAGCAAACGGATTATACAAGTTTAGAGAAGGAACTAACATTGATAGAGTTGTTTTAGATTGTATCACAAGTTTACAAAATGGAGCAGATTTATTATGGATTGAAACTCCAACACCACACGTAGGTCAGATTGCTGCAATGGTGAACAGAGTGAGAGAAGTAATTCCTAATGCAAAATTAGTATATAACAATTCGCCTTCATTTAACTGGACATTAAACTTCCGTACGCAAGTTTACGATGCAATGGTAGAAGCTGGAGAAGATGTGTCTACATATGATAGAGCTAATTTAATGGATGTGGCTTATGATGGTACTGAGTTATCTAATCGTGCAGATGAGAAAATTAGAACTTTCCAACAAGATGGCTCTAGAGAAGCTGGAATTTTCCACCACTTAATTACGTTACCAACGTATCATACAACTGCTTTACATATGAATGATTTAACTGAAGGTTACTTTGGTGAAGAAGGAATGTTAGCATATGTAAAAGGTGTACAAAGACAAGAGATAAGAAAAGGAGTTTCTTGTGTGAAGCACCAAAGAATGGCAGGTTCTGATTTAGGTGACGATCATAAAACATTCTTCTCAGGAGATAATGCACTTAAAGCAGGAGGAGAGAAGAATACATCAAATCAATTTGAAGCGAAAAGTACTGAAGCTGTTTTAGAAGAAACTTCAGTAAATGTCTAAAATTAACGCTAATACTCTAACGAGTTTTAGATAGTTGTTTGTTTACATAAATTTCTAGTTTGAAGTAAAAAGCTACTTAATTTTTTAAGTAGCTTTTTTTATTACAAAAAAAAGACGAGAAAAATCTCGTCTCTTTTTTGCTGTTAAGCTAAAGAATAATTCACCGTTTATTTTAAAATAACTTTTTTGGTTGTGTAACTGTTTTGTGTTTGAGTTAAAAGAATGTAGGTTCCTTTAGCTAAAGTAGATACATCTATAATTTCTTTATTGTTAGCTTGTTCTTTTTTAAATACAATACTTCCATTCATATCCATTAATGCCATAGCGCCAACTTTCTCTTTTAAAGGTATCTCAACATTTAAATAATCGTTAGCAGGATTTGGATATGTTTTAATATTTAAATCATTAGTTAAGGATTTTCTTAATTCGATTTTTTGTTTTGGAGAAATTGATCTAGACTTTTTTCTAGTTACGGTAGTAACATCTACAACAAAACATGTAGAACAATTTGGTCTTGTTGGGTCAGTAACTTGTAAGGCAAACCATCTATTAGTTGGGAATAAAAATGCCTGTGCACTTTTCCCTAATTGTGGATTTGTTGGTACTATATTACTCGGATTTACGATAGAACAAGTGCTTTGATCATAATCATCTTGATTTTGTAGATACAGCCATTGTAATGTTAAAGTGTCTGTAGCTTCAGCAACCAATACATTAAATATTTGTCCGCCTAAATCAAGCTCTTGAATACTAAACGTTATATCATTTATAGATCTTAATGGATCTACATTTAAAGATGATGAATTACCCTCACATCCACTGTTGCTAGCAGAAACACGAACAGTTCCTTGGTTTCCATCAGATTGTAGAGTAATCGTATTTGTTCCTTGAGAACCGCCCACGATAGACCAAGTTGATGGGAATTCCCAACGGAAAATATCAGCAATACCTGTAGCATTTGCTGTAAAAGTAATTTGATTATCACACGTAGTATTAACTCTAGAGATAGCGGTTGTTGGAGCTACTTTTACTTCTTTAGTAACTGCTTCAGAATTACATGCTCTATTGTTGTATGTTGAAACTTCTAATTTAAAACTGCCATACGCATTTGTTGGAGTGAAAACAAAATCTTCAGGACTGGTAAGATTTTTAGTTTCAATAATTGAATTTCTATCATCTAAAACAACAACTTCAGCATTTGAAGCTCCATTATAATTGATAGTATAATTATAGTTTGTGTTAGGAATTGTACATTCTGGTCCAGATATTTTTGGAGCAACAGGAGCAACTTCAAAACTATAATCTGCTGTTTTGTTACTGTTACAGGTGTCTAAAGTAGCAGAAATAGTAAATTTTCCTGTGCTATTTGCAGGAATTCCGCCAACAGGTGGAGTTAAAGTTAATATGTTTCCGCTTCTTTGAACACTCCAACCGCTATTTACATCTGTTATTGCGCTTGGAATTGTCCAATCGTATTTAGCAAAAGGAGAAGCTGTAAAAGTAAATGCATTACTACTGTTACTCTGAATACAAGTAGGTCCGTTAATAGTAATATCTTCAGCACCTAATCTATTAATGAAAGCAATTGCAGGAGCACTTTTACATTCTGGTTCAGCAATATCGTAAGCAGTAACATTTAAAATTCCACTATCAGTATCATTAAATGTTATTGTAGCAATACTTCCATCGCTAGCAATAGGAGTGATTGTCCAATCATTATCTCCAACAACAGACCATTGATAAATTTTATTTACTTCAGCATTCTTAACTTTTACGGTTAGTGAAGCTCCAACCGTAGTATCTGCACAATATACTTGTTCATCAACGCTAGGAGTTGCAGGACTTGCAGTAATTATTCTTTCTAAAGTTTGTGCTACCGGGTTGAATATTGGTTTTATTAATGGAAAATCTTCAAAAACAGTATTAATAATCTTTATTTTGAAATTTCCAACATTCGACGGGCTAAAGCCATCTTGATATAAGATTGCAGCAGCATTTCCATAAAGCTCACTAGATTCAATTTTTATTGCTGAAGCTGGTGTGTTTGGGTCAAGTAATTCTACTTCCCATCTAAAAATACCGTTTCCTGCAATATCGTCAGATACTGTATAAGCTGTAGATTTGCTAGAGTCTAAATTATTGTCACGTAAACATGTGACACCAAATATTTCTGTAGGTTTAAAGTTTTTTAAGATTTCCCAAGTTGTACTTGGTCCACCACCACAAACACCTGTACATGCGTCGGCAAAAGAAGCACTTAAAAAACCTTTATTATTAGTGCCATCACTTTCAATAATAACTTTTGAGCCGTAAGTTCCATCAGGATTAGTGAAGTTAGATTGACTTACTATGACTATTCCTCCTTGTGCGAACCAAGCCACATTTAAAGGAGAAGCATCTGTAATAATAACTTCTTGATTTGTAGGGTTTCCTAGTTGAACATTTAACGGGATCCAATGAGATCTAGTTTTAATATTATCAGGAGCATTAATTTTTCCGTACAAGACAGAGAACTTTGGGTCCAGCTGATTACTAGTAGGATTTATTTCAACATCAAATCTATTAACAACAGCAGGAGTTTGAGAAGTATCGGTTATTTTTAAAAATACTTTCCCAGTTCCTTTTACTGTAATTTCAACTTCATTGTCTCCATTAATTGTTAACGATCTAGATCCGTTTTCAGTTGTACCTTTTTTTCTAAATAAAATAGGTCCAGTTGCATCCCAAGTAAATGTAGATGAACTTATGTTTTGTGAATTAGATGCTAATGTAATGGTAGAACCACAACCAAAAGCTGCTCCATTATTTATATCAATTTGAGCAAATGATAATGTGCTGATTAATACTGTTAAAATCAAAAATAAAAATTGGGGTGGAGTGTTTTTTGAGCTGCAAAAATAGGGCAGTTTTCTTCTTTGTTTTTCTTTCTTTGTCTTCATAATAGTTTCTGTTAATTTTTCGGTGGTTAATTCTTTTTAGCTTAAACAAGCAGTTCAAAAATAACACTAGAAAAAATCATTAAGCCACCCAAAAAGGGTGATTTTTTAATTTTTATCTGTAACATTTTAAACTAAAACTCTACATATATTTGTTGATTAATTGTTTTAAATAATTTTTTTTAACGAAATTGCTAACTTTAAAAATTGTACAACTAAAAAAACTTACACGAAATGTCTGATGATTTTGATTTACTAGAAACAAACTCTAATGAGAGAACTGAAAAAGTAGATGTGAACTGGGGGAAAGCTATAGATACTATGAAATCTAAGCTAGCTCAAGAAGATGATCCACAAACACGTCAAAAAATATTAAATGCAACATTAGACGATGTTGTAAATATGGCGGAAAAGGATAGAACTACTTTATTAGATGCTATTAAAGACTTAACAGATTATCAAGATGAAGTAGGTATTATTTTTGAAAAATTCTCGTCTTTAAATGCTGAAGAGCAAAAAATTATTGACGATGCTCAAAAAGCCTTAGAAAGAGCAAGAATAGAATTAGAAGACGCACAAAATAAACCAGATACTTGGTGGAATAACCTTTGGGGAAGAAAGAGTAAAATCCAAAAGGCAGAAGAAGAATTAAAGAAAGCTGAAAAAACACGTAGTAGTGCAGATAACAAAGCAAAAGCTAAGTTTCAAGAGCGTATCGAAAGTGCAGATGTTCAAACATTATTAAGTGAATTATCATATAAATCTCAAGCAGCTGTTACACGTTTAAAGAACCGTGAAATAGAGATTAAAGAAGTAGAGGAAAAATTACAAACTGCGATTGTAGAAGCTTCTAAAAATCATACAAAAGCTTTAGAAAAGAAAAAAGAAGTAGAAGCTCAATTAGAAGAGCAGTATGCTTTATTAAAGCAAGCGCGTCAAGAATTAGAAGAAATTGCAGACAAGCAATCTACTGAGTATTCTGAAGCGATTGGAAAAGTTACTGGTTTAGAGCAAAAAGTAGAAGAGTTAGAAGGTTTAAAAAGTGCCTACACTACTTTAGCTGCAAGTAAAGATAGTTTCGTGCACAAACATAACTTAACGATTAAGGTATTAACATCTTTACGTAGTAACTTACAAACTCATAGAGCTAAATTAAAGTCAGATACAGAAGAGCGTTTAAAATATTACGATGGTTATATCGTAGCTTTAAAAGCTAGAACAGATCAAGAATTTGCTGCAATCTTAGAACACTTAGGTGTTAAAACAGATGAGCATATCGGTGAAACTTTAGCTGCAATGCATACTGCAAGTGCTAGAGCTCGTCAAGAAATGATGGACAATATTCCTGTACACGAAAAAGTAATGCAAGGTGTTTATAGTTCTTATGCTGAAGCTTTACAGGAAATTAGAGAGAAAGATTCTGAAATTCAGAAGAATTTTGCTGACCGTTATGGAATAGACATGAAAGAATTATTCGAAGATTATTACAAAGCTGATGGGGCTGCACCAAATGATGGTGGAGACGAGCCAGTGAAAAATAATCCAGAGCCTGAATCAAGTGACGACGATTTATTGTCATAAAAAATAATAGGCGGTAATTTTACCGCCTTTTTTATCCTAATATTTTAAGTTTTTTAGAAAATATCACGTAAAATATGATTGTAACCCCTTTAGATTCTGCAACATTAGATTCCAAAGAACAATATGTCTTTTATCATAAAATGCTAGATTTTGTGCTAAAAGAGTTGTTAGTCAATATTCAAAGGCAGAATTTATGTAGTCATCAAGAGCTAACAATCTTTAAACAATACTCAGATTTATTTTTGTATTCTATCGAAGCAATGCGTATTAAATATATGTATGATGAAGAAGAAAACATGAAGATAGATCTTACAGAATCTGGATTTCCAAATTATTTAGAATTTAGATATCTACATAATGATTTAGATTTAAGGAATGAGTATTTAGATAAGTTAGAGAATGTAGAAGATATTAAAAAGGAGTTTTTAGATACTTTAATACGAAAAAAAGAACCTGTAAAAAGGAGACGTTTATTTCAAGCATCCTCGATAGTATATTACAATTCTGTAAATCCGAAATACATATTCAAAAAGTTTGTTCAAGGTAAAGTAATTAATGCACCAGAAAATAGTCCAGCAAAATATATTACAAGTTGGAGTTTTTATGATGTTTCTGATAATAGACCTTATGTTTGTTTTATGTATTTTGATTATGAAGGAAGAAAATCTAACGACTTTAAAGAACCATTATACAAGGTTTTAAAAGAAACTGCAGATCGAAAAATGGCGTTAGATATGATGGCACATAATATCGATAGAAAACTTTCTGATATTCATCCGAAATATATTAAAAGATTAGATTTAGGTCCGTTACACAATGTGTTTGCAAAAGACGAAAATAAAATTACTCATGCGATTTTAGAAGGAATTGCTAAGAAGCAAATCCCATTAGAATCATATGCTTTATCATTTAAAACAGATGAGGTGTTCTCTGGAAGTACATTTACAGAGGGCGGTTTTTTCTCAAAACAAACCTATCAAAAATGGAATGATGTAGATCGAAGAAAATACGTTTTTGCACCACATAGAATCATTCAATTATTACATAGTAAAACCCCAGAGGTATTAAATAAGTTGGCGAAAGAACCTATACAAACTTCAGATTTAAAGATTACTATGTAATTATAAATTACATGTTTACTATAGAAATTCAAAAATGAATAAAGAAGGTCTTACAGATAAATCTACAGAAGAATTAACTTCTCTTTTGAAAAATAGAATAATGACTTATAGAATGCAATTAGGTCTTTTAATAGCTACTTATATTGGTTTTGGTTATGTCTACTTCTATTGGAAAGGTGATGTTTTTTTACCGCTGTTTACTTTAACTATGCTTTATTTATCAATGATTTATAAAGATTTTAAAAGTATAAAAGAAATAAAGAAAGAATTAAATTCTAAAGAAAAAGAAAATAAATAATCAACTAAAGAAAAATGGAACACAACTCAACTTTCCCAATAAAGAAAAATGAATTAGATGTACTTCGTGATGAAGCTAGCGGATATTTAAAAAGTATTCAATGGGAGCAAAGTCAACGTGCAAAAAATAAAGACAAAGATGCTAAAGATGAATCAATTTTATTGTTTTTGTCTAAGGCTAAAGGAGGAAGTGGAGGAGCAGAAATTACATCTGTTTCAAAAACAATATTAGCATTAAAGAAAAGATTATTACCAGATTCTATTGCAATTCCAGTGTTTTTAAATCAGACATTATTTGCTGTGCAAGAGGGAATTACTTTAGGGATTTGGATTAAAGATAGTTTTACAGATGCATCAGGTTTGTCAAGTTTATCTGAAAGAAAATCTGCATTAGATGCTAATGGAAGACGAGAGTTTGAAAGCAAAATGCAAACAGCAACAGCTTTCCAGTTGTTTGCAACTTCATATAAAATACTACACGATTTAAAACCTCATGCTTCAGATGATTTATCTGTAATGAAGCAGAAGTTTGCAGGAATTCCTGAAGTATCATTTTTAACACCTTTAAAAGGAATTTCTTGTTGTTTATTCTATTACGAAAAATATTTATCACATCCAGATATCATCAAATCTGATAAAGATGTGATAGATTTCACTGTAGTGTATTTCGAAGCTTTAATTGATGAAATCAATTTAAGAAAAAGTAGCTTAGAATATACAGAAACGATTATAGACAGAACATATAAGTTAGAGAACTCAGATTTTGCAGTTTCAGGATGGGAAAATACATTCAGCGGAACGGCAAAGAGTGTTGAGTTTAATAAAATTCAGTTCGAGCAAATTGTAGGAAATAAAGATGCGAAGCACTTCGCACGTCGTTTAACTGAACGTATGTTAAGTTACGATTTCGAAGCACAGAAAAACCCATTCCAAGAATTAGGCGGATTTATGCCTGTATTTATGGGATATGGAATTCCAGGTACAGGAAAAAGTATGTTAATCGCAGCGATTGCAACCCGATTAAAAGAACATTCAGATAACTTAGATATTCCGTTTTTATTTCACCCAATGCCAGGTACGTTGATTTCCACTTTTCAAGGAGGTTCGGCAGAAAAAATGGTAGAGTGGATGAAACCAATGCAAGATCCAACAAAATTAATTTTTGCACCAATTGATGATGCAGAAAATAATTTACAAGAAAGAACTGCACAAGGTGTTTCTGCTGGGGTAAAAGAAGTTATTGGTGTATTCTTACGTTATACTGAAGGAGCGTATGCTGTAAATTATGGAAACAGTTCTATCGGTTTATTCACGAATCTACCAGAAATGCTAGACAAAGCTGTTATTTCTCGTGTACAAGGAAGATTTAAAATTGACGGAGCAAGAACAGAGAATGATTTCTTAGATCAAGATCATATTTGGTGGAGAAAGTTTGAAAAAACAATGCCAGAATTTGTAAACATGGCTGGACCGTCTGGCTATAATTATCTAGCAGATCAAGGGTTTGTAAAAACTATGGGAGATGTGTTGAATAGTATTGAAAAACCTACAGAAGCTCGTGTACATGAAGTGTATGATCGTGTAGAAAAACAATACAAAACAAACGAACACATGTTCTTCGCAAGTTTATATAAAGAAATGCAGAAAGCGTTTCCGTTTTTCTCTTCAAGAGATGTTAGAAATATACAATCTGCAATTTCATTACGTTTAACGGATTTTGATTTAGAACAAGATTGGTTTGATAATCCTGAGATTTATTTCAAGAAAGATTATGAAACGAAATTCAATATGCTTAGAGAGTTAATGAAAGAGAACATGAAAGGATTAGATTTCTCTGAAATTAGAAGACAAGAAGTAGTTCGTTATTTAGATAATGTTGCCACTATTGCAGATACAGATTTTAAGCGTAAAGTCGATGCTAGAGTGAATCAAATGAATATTGAGTTAAAAGCTCGTGAGCAGTTTGAAAAGCGTTAGTGAAAATGGAAGAAAATAAAGAAGTTTATGATAAACTAATTCTTTTTTTACAAAACAATATTCAAAATAAAGAAGATGCGTATTTCAATATTTTTAGTGACTATTCTTCTGATGAAGAAGAAGAAGAACAACTAAAGATTAATGCAAATAAAACTGGTTTAGAGTTATTCGCTCTAGAATTATTAACAGCTAAAGATAAATTTGACAGTTTAAAAGAGCTTAGTGATGATGGAAGACTGATAAAACTAAAAACTTTAAATTGGTTTAATTATGAATACAATAGAGATATACTTACTTACGTAGAACCAAATTATAAGACAAGAAGTGAGATTGAAGCAAAGATTGAAAATGAAGAAAAAGATTCGTCAAGTTTTGGGTGTATACTTTTCTTGATTTTACTTTTAGTTTCATCGGTAGTCGGATTCTTTGAAATTATATCTTGGTTTGCTTAATGTTTAGTAAAAAAAAGAGCTAAAGCTAGAATGAAAAACAGACTTAAAAATATTACTCGTAGTATTTTGTCTAAAGATTGGGGAACACTTTATAAAGTTGATTTCGATTTTCTTTTTAAAGATGGAAGTTGGAAACGTCTTTCAAGAGAAAGCTACGATCGAGGTAGCGGAACCTGTATTTTATTATACAATAAAGAAAAATCTTCTGTTATTTTAACAAAACAGTTTCGCATGGCTATCTATGATGAAAACCTTCCAGAAGGAGGAATGTCAATAGAAGTATGCGCGGGATCAATTGATGATGGTGAAAATCCTGATGATTGTGTAATTAGAGAAGTAGAAGAAGAAGTTGGTTATGAAATAAAAAAGGTACAGAGAGTTTTTGAATCTTATATTTCTCCTGGTGCTACAACAGAAAAATCTTATATGTATGTTGCTGAATATACAGATGGTATGAAAAATTATTCAGGAGGTGGAGTAGAAGAAGAAGGAGAAGAAATTGAAGTGTTAGAGCTTCCATTTCATAAAGTCCTTGAAATGATTAAAGCGAACAAAATAAAAGATGCAAGAACGATAATGTTAATGCAGTATGCTCAAATAAATAATTTATTATAAGTTGAGGTTTAGAGTGAATTTTAAGTAAAATTATTTCAAAAAAGAAGTGAATAATGTTCGAAGAGTTTGAAGAAAAATATAAAGAACCAGAATTAGCTAGTATTCCAGTAAGAATACTAGCTTTTATTATTGATCTAGTATTGTTTTGGTTGGTTAGCTTGAGTTTTAGTTTGTTATTTGGAGAGAATTACGGACTGCTAAATTTTACCATTAAAGGTTTACCTGCATTATTTATGCTGGGATTATGGCTTTATCTATGGCCAATTAGTGAAGGATTGTACGGTCAAACTATTGGTAAAAGATTCATGGATATTAAAGTTATAGGAAATCACGGAAAGCCAATGAATGTTGGTAAAGGTTTCTTGCGTTTCCTTTTCGGTATGATAGATCTTTGTTTTTTACTAGGTATTTTAATAGCACTAATCGATAAAAAAAATAGTAGATTGGGCGATATTATTGCTGATACAAAAGTGGTAAAAAGTAAATATATTTCAAGTGTTAAATTAAGTTGAAAACCTTTGTTTTTGATTAGGTTATGTGTGTAAGTTTTTGATATAAAACTTTTTAAGTTTTATTTTTTTTCTCTTTTATTTCCTTTTTTTATTATAAACTATTATCTTTTACTATCAAATAAAAGTTAATGGGAAAAGACTACAGAGTAATTGGCATTGGAACGTCGGCTGGAGGATTAGAGGTGTTAAAAACCTTTTTTAGTAATGTGCCAGAAGATTTTAATCATGTTTTTGTAATTATTCAACACTTATCACCAGACTACAAAAGTTTAATGGTTGAATTATTAGCTAAGAATACTAGACTACCAATTCAAGAAGCTGTAACTGATGTAAAAATTCAACCAGGAAATATCTATCTTCTTCCTCCAAAGAAAAACATGACACTGGAAAGTGATCGTTTAATTCTTACAGACAGACCTAAAAAGAATACATTAAATCTTCCCATTGATATTTTCTTTAAATCATTAGCCGTTCAACAAAAAGAAAAAGCAATTGCCATTATTTTATCCGGTACAGGTTCAGACGGAACAAGAGGTATTCGTAAAATAAAAGAACTTGGAGGAATGGTTATTGTGCAAAATCCAGAAGATGCAAAATTCGATGGAATGCCCAATAGTGCAATCGCTTCTGGCTTTGTTGATGTAATTTTACCAGCCTTTAATATACCTGTAGAATTATCAAGTTTTATAGATTTTGCAAATATTTTAGAAGAAGAAAAGGATCAAGATTTAATCTTAAGTGATACTATTTTAAAAGGAATTCTACGTTTAGTAAATAGTAAAACAGGAATCGATTTTTCTGAATATAAAAGACCAACGCTTTACAGAAGAATCACTCGTAGAATGAGCGTAACTAAAACTAAGTCTGTTGGAGAATATTTAAACTATTTGCATGAACGTGAAAATGAAGCTGAAATATTACATAAAGAATTTCTAATTGGAGTTACCAAGTTTTTTAGAGATCAAGAGGCTTTTACTTTTATAGAAGAAGAAGTTATTCCTAAGATATTCGAATCAAAAGTTGATGATGAACCCATAAAAGTTTGGAGTGTTGGTTGTTCTTCAGGAGAAGAAGCATATTCTTTAGCGATTCTTTTGAACGAATATATGGATCAACATGGTATTGAAAGAGATGTAAAAATATTTGGTACCGATTTAGATATAGATGCTATTAATAAAGCGAACAGAGGTGTTTTTTCAGAAAGTATAATAGCAGATATAAATCCAAATCTTTTAGAAAAGTATTTTCATAAAGAAGGAGATTTATATGTGATTTCTCCACGAATCCGACAAAATATCATCTTTTCATATCACAATTCAGCACAAGATCCACCATTCAATAATATGGATTTAACGATTTGTAGAAACTTATTGATTTACCTACAAACTGAATTACAACAAAAATTACTATCAGATTTACATTACGCAACTGGTGTAAACAAATATTTATTCTTAGGTCCGAGTGAAACTCTTGGAGAAATTTCAAAATCTTTTAAAGCGTTATCTAGAAAATGGAAAATATACCAGAATATAGAAGCGTATAAAGGATCAGATTTTTCAAGAAGAAACTTCAAGAATACTACTAAAGAACCATCAAAAGCAGTTTATAATCAAAATAGACAAAGAACTATTGATCAAAAATTATCAGAAAGTTTATCCGGATTATTATTAGAAGAGTTTTCTGCATCGAGTATTTGTATAGATAGTAATTATGAATTAGTAAGTGCAGATGGAAACTTTAAAGAGTTTATTGAATTACCAGAAAAAAGGATTCGTTCATTTGATATTTTAAAAATGTTGCCTCAAGAGTTGTCTTTAGCTTTGAGTACAGCTTTGGTAAGAGTAGAACAAAAAAATGAAAAAGTTAGATACGATAACATCACATTTGAAAAAGACAATAAGAAAAATGTAGTCAGTGTTTTAGTTTCTCCTGTAGAGAGTTTATCGAATTATCGTAAGTTATATTTAATCATTTTTAAGAAAGAAAATACGTACTGCAATATAGACGCTAGTTTACCTGCTAATGCTAATTTTGACTACAATAAAATTAGTTCATTAGAGCAAGAATTAATAGATACAAAAGCAAACCTTCAGTCTAAAGTAGATGAAATTGAAGTATCAAATGAAGAATTACAATCTGCTAATGAAGAATTATTAGCTTCAAATGAAGAACTACAAACCACAAACGAAGAGTTACAAAGTGTAAATGAAGAATTACATACTGTAAATGCTGAGTATCAAGAAAAAATCTTAGAGTTAGTTCAGTTAAATGAAGATTTAGAAAACTTAATCCTTTCAGTAGATATTGGAGTTTTGTTTTTAGATGAAAACTTAATAATTAGAAGGTTTTCGCCATCACTAAGAAAGTTTATCAATATTTCTAGTTCAGATATAGGAAGTTCAGTTGTTAATTTCAATTCGAATCTTAAAGAAGCATATAAAAACAACTTTTTCAAGAATATCACTAAAGTAATTAACTCAGGGGAAATATATGAAGAGGAGGTTCAACTTATAAACGATTGTTGGTATCTGAAAAGGATAAATCCATTTATAAGTGAAAATAACAAGATAAGAGGAGTTGTAGTTTCTTTTGTAGATATTAACACCCAGAAACGTACAGAGTTAGAGTTATTGGATAAAGGAAAATTTTTAACCGAGCTTACAAGTTTAATGCCTGGTTTAATTTATGTATATAATTATGAAACCAATAAAAATGAGTACGCTAATAGAGATATCGCATCAGTTTTAGGCTACACAAAAGAAGAAGTTAAAGAGTTTGGTGAAACCTTTTTAGTTGATATTGTACATCCAGACGATATTGAAAGAGTGTTTGCTAATTTGGAGAAAATTCAAACATCTAAAAAAAATGTTACGCACGATATTGAATATCGAGTTCGACATAAAAACGGAAACTACATATGGTTACTTTCTAAAGAAGCTATTTTCGAAAGACTTCCTTCTGGAAAAATGAAAATAATTGGAGTAGCCAGCGATATTACACATGTAAAAAATACCGAAAAAGAGTTATTAGAAAAAACTACTTTCTTGTCGAAAGTCATAGATGTAATGCCAGGTACAACATATATCTATAATCAAGATACTCAGAAAAATGAATATGTAAATAAAGAAGTAGTTCAAGTTTTAGGATACAGCAAAAAGGATGTAGAAGATTTAGGGAATAATTTAATGGTTGAAATAATTCATCCGGATGATTTGAAAAGAGTGTCAGCACATCATCAAGCCATATGTGACTCAGAAAACGGAGATATTTTAGATTTTGAGTACAGAATGAAACATAAAGATGGCGGTTATCGATGGTTCTTATCGAAAGAAACAATTTTTGAAAGAATTGAAGGAACCGATAAAGTAAAGCACATTGGAGTAGGTACAGATATTACAGCTATTAAAGAAGTAGAAGAAAAGCTCAATGAATCTAATATAATGTATAATATTATTTTAGAAACAACATTAGCTGGGTATTGGGATTGGCACGTGACAGAGAATTATACATTTTATAGTTCTTCTTTTAAAGCAATGTTTGGGTTTGAAGACCATGAAGTGCCAAATTCACCAGATTGGTGGGCGCAGCAAATGCATCCTGACGATGTAGAACGTTCTTATGGAGTTGTTCAAGAACATATAGCATCTAAAGGAAAAACTCCTTTTACTAATGAAGCTAGATATTATCATAAAGACGGATCAATAGTTTGGGTATTCTGTAAAGGAAAAGTAATAGAGTGGGGAGAAAATGGAGAACCTTTACGAGTGGTAGGAAGTCATGTTGATATCACAAAAATTAAAGAAGCAGAGCAAAAATTATCCGAGAGTAATATTATGTACAATAATATTATTGAAGCAACATTAGCTGGATATTGGGATTGGTATGTTCAAGAAGGAAAAGCATATTATAGCCCGGCATTTAAAGCTATGTTTGGTTTTGAAGATCATGAAGTTCCTAATGATTTCGGTTGGTGGCAACAACAAATTCATCCAGATGATCTTAAAGGAGTTCTAGAAAATGCTGAAGAGCATATGAAAACCAATGGAGAAGTTCCTTTTATAAATGAAGTACGTTACTATCATAAAAACGGATCAATAGTTTGGGTACGTTGTAAAGGGAAAGTTGTTGAATGGGGAGAAAATGGAGAACCAATACGATTGGTTGGTAGTCACGTAGAAATTACAAACATTAAAGAGGCTGAAAGAAAGTTGTTTGAAACTAATAAAATGTACACAAGCATTATAGAAGGTAATCTTGTAGGATATTGGGATTGGCATGTGAAAGATAATTATGAATATTATAGCCCAGCATTTAAAGGAATGTTTGGTTTCACAGAAGAAGAGGTCTCAGATTCACCAGATTGGTGGAAGCAGCAAATGCATCCTGAGGATATAAATGAAGTACTTGAATTATTCGAACAACATATCAAATCAAAAGGAAAAATACCATATTCCAAAGAAGTTCGATATTACCATAAAGATGGTTCTTTAATATGGATATATTTCAATGGTAATGTTATTGAGTGGGATGAAAATGATCAACCACTTCGTGTTGTAGGAAGTCATGTAGATATTACTCGTTTTAAAAACGGAATTCACTAAGAGTTTTTATTTAAATAGTTGTCTAAATTCAAGAGGAGACATACCAGTATTCAACTTAAAAGAACGCTCAAAGTAGTTTAGAAATTTGAATCCTAAATTTTGAGAAATTGATTCTATAGAATCATCATTTTTTACCAATTGTACTTTAGCTTTTTCAATAATAAAGTCTAAAATATAATTCTGAGTATTTCTCTTTGTTTCCTTTAAAATAAGGTCATTTATATAGTTTTCAGATAAATCTAATTCATCAGCAATGAAAGCTTTCTTAGGCAAACCAAATTTTACTAATTTATTTTTAGTGTAATATTCTTCTAAAATAAAATCGACATTATTTAATGTTTCTTTATTAAAAATAGATCGCGTATTAAATTGCCTGTCGTAAAATCGAGAACACAAGTTTAATAATAAATTAAGTGTAGAAATAATTACAGTGTTACTATGATTATCAATTCTTTCATCAATCTCTTTTACAATTAGTCCAACACAATTCAAAATTACTTGTTGTTCAGAACCAGATAAATGTAAAGCTTCAGAATTATTGTAAAAGAAAAAATTATAATTATCTATTTGATCAAAAAGGATTGTGTTTTTAAGTAAATCTATGCTAAAAATTAGAAACCAACCAGAAGCGGCTTTAAGACAATTCTCATCAACTCGAGAGAACATTAAGCTAGGTTCAGTAAACGTCATAACACCTTCGGCAAAATCATAACTCTTTCTACCGAACAAATAACCACAACTACCATCTTTCATAGAGATTACAAACAAATCCATTTCTAAATTTGCATGTCTCTCATCTATATTATTTTTAATCTCATTTAATTGAACAAAACTAATCGACGGATGTTTGGGTTTATCTAAACTAAATATCTGATGAAACTCAGATATTGTTTTGATTATTGAGGGGCTATTACTCATAATCTTTGGGGTCTCTTACACAAAGATTAAAATAATACTTTAATTTTAAAAACACTAATTAGTTTAAAATAAACAGATTTTATTTATAAGATTTCTCTTTACGATATTGTTGAGGAGTTTTACCAATTTTAGATTTAAAAAACCTGCTAAAGTAATGCGGGTAGTTAAATCCTAATTTGTAAGATAACTCATTTATAGAGTATTGCTGTTTATTAAGTAATAGACTTTTAGATTTTTCAATAATAAAATAGTTAATGTAATCTTTGGTGTTTTTACCAGATTCTTTTTTTAAAATAGATGACAAATAATTAGGGGAAAGTTTTACATAATCAGCTACTTGTTGTACTTGAGGTATCCCTTTTTCAGCAAATAAATTATTGTCGTAATAAAATTTTAAAAAGTCATCAACCTTAGAGATAACATGACTATTTACGAGTACTTTTTCTTTAAATTGTCTTTCATAAGCTCTATTACAAAGATTTAAAAAAACTTCTAAAATAGATGACACAACAATATGTGTGTGGTTATCAAATTCTTTATTAAGTTCATTTTTTATAAAGTTGATACATTCTTTAATACTTTCCTGTTCTTTAACCGATAATACAAGGCCTTCATCTACATCATAACTAAAGAAACGGTAATTGTTTATTTTTTCTAACATAGGAGTGTTCTTTAATAGATCGTTATGAAACATTAAAATATAACCTTCAATATCATTTAACTCTTCAGTGATAGAGAAACTTAAACTTTGATTTGGTTTTGTAAAAGCTAAAACTCCTTTATTAAAATTAAAACCATGTTTACTTAAAAACAAGCCATTGGTATTGTCTTTAAGTGTAATTGTGTTAAAGCCTAGAGTAAATTTTGAATGAAGAGGAAAATTTGAAGTTTTAATTTCGGATAACTTTAAAATAGCAATATTAGAATTTTGAGGTTTACTCAAATTATACATCTTGAATAATTCAGATATTGTGTTGATATGTAAGTTATTCGTATTCAATAGTTTTTTCTTAAAGTTAAAGAAAAAAACTGAGTTTTTTAATTTTTTTATAGTTTTTAATTTTTTGATTGTTAGTTTTTTATGGGGTTTTTTTGTTTTTAGTACTACCCAAATTAGAGATAGTTCAATTTTATCTGTAATTGAAATATACTTTTTGGTTAGGTCGAAAAGAAAAAATGATTAAATTTATGGAGTTAAATTGTGTCTGTTATATACTACGATGGTTAGCTAGTGGACAGATTTTAAGAGAATAATTTCTACTGGTATAGTTGTAAATTGGGGGCAATCTGCACTTTATCATTGTTTCTTTTAAACAATTTAAAAAAAATAAGACTGTTTTTGTAATGAAAACAGTCTTATTATTCTTCTAGGTAACTTATACAAGTTACACAAAGATTAGCGTATATCGGGGGAATGATGCTTTTATAGTACTAATTTACAATATACTTACTTTATAGAATAACACTTATTTAAGAGATAACACAAAAAAACTACTGTTGTAGTGAAAAAAGAATGTTATGTGTTGGTTTTGTGTTTTTTGAGTGTTAAAAAAGTGTTTTTCCTGTTTCTTTTGCCCTTTTAATTAATTAAATTTGCAATACGTTAAACTCTTGTTTTGTATATAAAATCAAAAGTTTTTTAATGAATACTGGTTTAACGTAAGTTTAAAGCTAATTTAAGATATTGTAATTGGGGGATTATAATGTTATACTTTTGATCATAAATACAACAAGAAATTAATATAACCAAGGTCGTTTTGTTTTTACATAACGACCTTATTTTTTTATAATATAGTTTATTATCAATTGTTGTAAATCTACAAACGCTTTTATATTTCTTGCCTAAGGAATAAAATCTACTACATTTTGTGTAACTATTTTCTATCTACAGCTTCTAATAAGAAAAGGATTGCGATTATACCCATATTTAATTTATATTTGGATGGTACAAAAAAGCTTTAAAAAGATTTAATAAAATCAATGAGTTTAACTTATTGTTTTCAATCTAAACACTTGTTTTAATACTAATGCAAAAACTTAAAGAAGCAGATTTATATAAAGGAGAATTAATTCCTATTAGTGGTAAACTAGTAGAACGTTATAATAAATGTTTGGTGAAACTAGGTTTTACAGAAACCAAGTTAACCTCTTTTTTTATTGATGGAATAGGTTGGAGTCCTGAAGTTGCTGAAGAAAAAGAGGAAATTCATTACCTGAATAACGGAGAGGCAAATCCACATTGTATTATTATCACACCATTACAAAAAGGTTTACCAGTATATAATCCGTTTCATTCTTTCGATAGAGAGTTAATGAAACAAGTATTTAAAACACATCAGAGTAATATTGAAAATATAACTAGAGATTCTGCAATTTGTGTTGATTTTGATCAGAAAATAGACGTGTTCTACGAACCTTTAGATGTTTTAAAATATAAAGATGTAACTGTTCGATTTCGTTTGGTTGATAATTTAGATAAAGCTCAAAAAGAACAACTAGACCTTATAGAATTATTTAACAGAGATAATAACTTTATAAATGAAGAGATTCATCAGAAATTGTTAGATTCTGCTAATACATATGGAGATTTAAGAGAACGCGTTATTGATATTAAAGATATTACGTTTAATGTAGATTCTTTTTTTACTGAAGCATTTGGAGGAATATTTGTAATTAAAAGTTTTTTATCTCCAATTTTAGTTTTTCAGGATATAGATGCTTATAAAGAAGCAATTAAAGATGCGAGTCACGATGTGTTAATGTACCACATTGAGCATGATGAATTGATAGAAAAATTACGTTCGCATTTAATTATTGAATTTGATTTAGATTCTGAAATTACTAAGCGACGATACGAACGTGTAAAAAAGTTTTTACTATCTAAATACTTAGAAAATACTACTCACGAAGTAAAAGATATTTTAGAAGATCCAATGTTATTTAAGAGTTATTTAAATAAGATTGATATTAGTGCGAGAAAGAAAGTAATGAGTGTCGACAGATATCTAGAAAAGAAAAAATCTGGAACTTTCGTTAAAGTTGAAGATATAATCGATGAAGAAGTTCATGTAGCGTTGCATAGTCCACATTCATCATTAAAACCAAGCGAACAAGATCTAATTTGGAAACTTTTAGTAAGTATTTCTCCAAAAGATATTTTGTTTTTATACTGGTACGATAAAAAAGAATTTTACAATAAATATAAGAGTTGGAACGACTCAATGAAAGATTGGGTAATTCAAACGATTCAAAATAATATTTAAACACAAAAAATCATGCTAACACTAGAAATTATACTTTTTATAGCTGCCATTTTATTTGGTATTGTATGGTATTGGAAAGAGTCTAAAGGAAACGGAATTTATCGTTTCTTTAATAAAATATTCAATTCAAAAGAATTGCAAATGAAGGCTTCAGACACCAAAGGTTTTGTATACGGACAACCTTTTTTGTTACGCTTAGTATTCGTGTCAGTCTTATTTTTAATAGGAATTATGTTAGTACGTTTTTTAATTCCAATTGATATCGCTACGATATCTGCATTTGCGTCAATGATTGTAGGAACTTTAATAGGAACTTACGTAGCAGGTGGAGTTTTTAAATCAGCAGCAGTAATCGATGAGCATTCTGATTCCTTAGAAGATTTAGTGCAAAACACAATTGAAAAAGGTAGAGATTTTATTGAAGATTTAAAATCTGATACCAAAGAGGAAGTAAAAGAAGAAGCTAAAAAAGAAGAAGAACCGAAAGAAGAAAAGAAAAGTGCAAGAGATCGTTTAAAAGATAAAGGATACTTGTAGTTTTAAATAATATTAAAACTGATTTTCAGTAGAATATTTACTCTAAAAAGGAGACCAAAAATCAAAAAAATCTAACAAAATGATAAAAAAATATTGGAACAAAGGAGGAAAGCAAAAGTTCATCGTCATATTTGGAACTTTAGTGATTTTGCTTGCATTATTCATCTTAAGAGATGATTTTCAGCCAGCTTTACTTTTTGTAAGGAAGTTTATATTTATTATCATTTTATCATTTACAGTATTATTTTTAGGAATTAGAAAGTTCCGAAGAACAGCAGGTGCAGGAGGCAGATTAGTTACATTGTTTGGTATGATTGTCTTTTTCGGAATTTTATACTTTGTAGGTTGGCAATATAAAATGTACGATTATGTAAAAATGTACAATGTTTTTAACGATTTAAATAAAATTGAAATCAGTGAGTTACCTTTAACTCAGAACGAACGTATACAACCATTAATGAATATCTTCTCAATGGCTAACGAGTCTGTTGGAGAAACAAAAGATGTATCGTTACCACATTTGGTTCGAGTAGATTCTATCAATAAATGGACTATGGCAATTCAGCCAACAGAAAAATATGCTTGGCAAGGTATGACTGATAATACAGAAGAAGTTTTTGCCGTATCTAGTACAACACCTTTTCCAAGATTTTCAAGTGAAAATAGAATTCCAGTTACTTTTTCTATAGGTGAATCTTTAAAATTCAGTAGAAATACATACAATGCTGTTGTACAACGTTTCAATCTTTTTCAAATGTTTACGATGGAACCAAGTGACACGTATTACATGAAAAACGATAAAGGAGCTTGGGTACAAGTGGTAAGTTTAATCAAGTGGAAAGGTTTCTTTTTTCCATATCCTACTTTTGGAGGAGTGATGGTTATAGAAAATGGAGCACATGATTTTAACGATTATGTAGAGCGTATTTTCTTTGGAAAAGGAACTTTTATAGCTCCAAAGGATATGAAGAATTATCCGTACTTAACACGTCAAAATACTTTAGCCGAAAAAGTTTCGAGATTACAAGCTGAATCATTAAAATTCTTAGGTGGATTTAGCGATCCGTTACCTTGGAATATGAAAACAGCAGTAAAAATACCAGATTTAGAAGACGATCAAAATCAACAACCTTTTGTAACGGATTTTGATTTCTCAGATACAACTTTAGATGCTTATAGCGGTTTATACCATTGGTTCGGATTAGAACCAGTAGGAGATGAGCGTACAAGTTTAAGTTTTAGTGTATTTATTCCTGCTGATGGAACAGATAAGTTGTATTATTACGATCATAGTGCAAAAAAACAAGGTTATGCGGGAGTTTCTGCTATGCCGTTAAAGGTTATCGAATCTCGTAAAGAATTTGATTGGTCGGTGAATAAGCCTGTTGAATTTAGACCTTATATTAAAAACATTGCTGGAAGAAAACGTATGTTCTTTTTAGGAACAATTTCTGCAATTCGTGATAACTCTAGTAATTTTGACGGATCTGCAACTCCAGATTTAGCATTAATTGATAGTGAATATAGAGATGTAGTTTGGATTGATGCTAAGCATCCAAGCAAATGGGATGTAAATGTTTTTGAACAATTAGGAGAAGCTTGGAAAGAAAGTGAAACATCGAACGATTATTTTAAAATCAATTCTACACTTTTCGAAAAAGAAAAAACTGTGGCTTTAGATTCCGTACAAACAATGTTAAAGGAGGCAGAGAATAAACTGCAAATAGAAAAATTACAAAAGCAAATCGATTCTATAAAGGCATTAGGTAAAGAACCAAAAACAGAATAGAATTTGTTTTTAAAATTCTACAATACTAAAAAACCATATTATTCAAACTGAATAATATGGTTTATTTTTTAATGTCGGTTAACACAGTTAATGTGTTAATAGAATAGTTTAAAAACCTCCGTTACCGCCTGAAAGTCTAATACATAATTGACTACAATATTGTCCTCCTTCACTAGTGTAATTATCTAGTCCAGATATACATTCGTCCAGACAGTGAATCATACAAAATTCTCCTCCTGTAATTGTAGTTTGCTCTTTCTTGTTTAGCTTTTTTCCTAAGTTTGAAATGTTTTTTAACATAGATTTATTTTTAAAAGGTTAATATTCTAAAAGTAATGAATTTAATATGTTAAAAATGTTAAATAAAACATAATTGTATATTGAATGGGATTAAATTTTTTTTGAAGTTTTTAAAAGAATATTTTTAATGAGATGTGAAAAGTTTAAGTATTTTTAAATCCTAAATAAAAATGCTGTATTCCCTTATAATCGTTTCAAAACTTATTGAACGTATATTAAATTGAATTAACCAACACATGAATTTATACACCAAAATATTAACTACCAGATATTACTATCTAGAACATATAAAATTAGTTCCACCTTCTTGGCTAGCATTATGTCACACTTCATTTTTACATACTGTAAATGTTTTTTTAATCGTCTTACATTTCGATTTTAAAGTAAACTTTTTAGGAGATCAAATATTTGATATCGGTGTTATATTACTTGCAATTTTATTAGCTGGATTGCATTATGTTTTAGTTGTAAAAAGAAAAGCTTTTCCTGAACGTGTAAAAGAAATATCAATTAATTCATTTAAATTGTATGATGGAATACATTTAGTGTACGAATTATTTACTATCGGTTTCTATTTTTATGTTTATCAAATGTCTCCGATAAATTTCTTTTACATTGTAATTGCATTAGTAGCATTATTTCTATATAGACACTTTTTAACTGAGAAATAGAAATTAGGTTAGTTTTACTTTTAGATTGCTTTTATTGAAGGTTTATTATTGTTAGAAAGAAGTTTTACAAAACTTTAAAATAATTTGTTGTAAAAGATATTGATGTCGTTTTTTTACTATTGAGCGTTATTTTTTCGATTCATATTTGTGATATAAAAACAAATAATAATGAAAAAAGTAATTATAGTTCATTTAGAAATTAAACAAGAAAATAGAGAAAGTTTTATGAAAGAAACTTTTTCAGTAACATCAAAAAGCAGAGCAGAAACAGGTTGTTTAGAATATAATATTCTGGAAAATTGTTATTCAGAAAATAAATTTATGATTTATGAAGTTTATGAAAATAATAAAGCTTTTGAGAATCATAAACAAAGTGAGCATTATAAAAAATATATCAATTTTGTAATGCCTATTTTAGCTAAAGAACCTGTTATAGAAATTTATTAATGTATTCTAATACATCTTATTTACCAGCAAAATCATTAGAAAAATATATTGATCGTTATTATCTTTTTGAAAAAGAGGATAACGATTTTTTTCATTTACCAAAGATTTTACCAGGTACAGGTTTAGAGTTAGTTTTTCACTTAGAAACAGCATTATCTGTCAATAATATTGTATTGCCACAAGCTCATACTATTTGTCCAAGAGAAGGTTTTTCTTTCGACAAGACAGATAAGGTTTCCTTTTTATCAGTTCGTTTTAAAAGTGGGAGGTTCCGACATTTCACTAAATGGAGTTTTTTAGATTTAAATGATCAGTTTGTCTCAGTTGATAAACTCTGGGGAAAGGCTGGAAGTAATTTGGTAGCAGAATTGAAAAACATTAAATCAATTGAAGCTAAAATTAGTTGTATCGATGCATTTTTATTGAAAATGTTTGATGAAAATTACAATCCAGGTGACGAAAAATGGAATCCAATTATTGATGAATTGTATTATCAATTTAATGACATTAATCTAGCAAATCTTTCAAGTAAACTGCAATTAAGTATGCGTCAGTTTCAACGAAATTTTAAAAGTCAATTTGGAATTACTCCTAAGAGATTTCAACAACTAGCAAGAATGCAAAGTATTGTGAAAAAAGGATTATTAAATAATGATAAGAATTATTTAGATACGATATATGATAGCGGTTATTTCGATCAAAGTCATTTTATCAAAGAGTTTAAAGCTATGGTAAAAAGAAAACCCTTAGAGTATTTTAATGAACAGAATTTTACCACAAATTTTTATCATAAATCTGTAAACGCTAATTCGAATACAAAATCAAAGCAACCCCAATTATAATTCCAGCTAATGGTAATAGTTTTTTGCGTTTGTTCTTTTCTTTAAATAAAATTCCACCCAAGACTACAGCGATAATTAACTGACTTCTTTTAATAGCCGATAATAACATAATTAAAGCCTCTGGATCTTGTAATGCTTTGAAATAAAAATAATCAGCAGTTTGTAGTAAAATTCCAACCGCAGGAATAGACCAACGCCATTTAAAAGCTTTACGTTTTTCAATCTTCGGAAACCAAATAATACTTAAAATAATAAGTAGGATTAGAATACAGTAAAAGCAAAACCAGAACTGTAAAGTTTGCGGATTTAAATGAATTTTCTGAATTAAAAACTTATCATATAAACCACTAGAGGCTCCTAAAAAAGTAGCACCAATAATTGCATAAATCCACTTATTACTTTTAAAAATAATACCTTCTTTTTTACCTACTTGTGAATACAGATATACCGAAAATATAATCAAGAAAAAACCAATCCATTGGTATAAACTTGGTCGTTCTTGATATAAAAATATGGCTCCTAAAAAAGTAAAAAAAGGTCCACCAGAACGAATTGGAGCAACAATAGTTAATGGTAAATGTTTTAAAGCTTGGTAGGCTAAAATCCATGACGAACACATAATCATAGATTTTATAAAAATGTAACCGTGTTTTTCTACAGGAATATCTTGAATTAGAAAACCAGCTTTTAATGTTGCATCAGGAAAAAAATGAGTTCCAATATAAAAAGGAAGTAATACTAGAAGTCCGCTTACCAATGTTCCTAATAAAACAGGATATACCTCATTGTTTTTTACTGCGTGTTTCTTACATAAATTGTGTAAACCTAAAAATAGAGCAGCCAAAAGGCCTAAATACATCCACATGTGCGTTACTATATTTTACATTGAAGTCTGCAAAACTAGCTATTATGAATGATTTAGACCTTAACTTATTTAAAATTTTAAAGTATAATTACTTTACCGTTATAGTTAAATTACAATCCTTTGTAAACCATTTTTATATCACTACGTTTATAAGGAGAGTTTGCTTCTAAAGGTACTTCTACAAAACCATATTTTCGATAGATATAAATTGCATTTTCTAATAAAGTATTAGAGTAGAGTAGTAGTGTGCTAAAATTCTCCTCTTTAGCAAAATCAATACATTTTGTAATTAATTGCTGACCAATTTTATGACCTCTATGTTCAGGAGAAACCGCCATTTTTGTTAATTCAAAAGTACCTTTATCATCAAGAGGCATTAATGCAACCGTTCCAACAATTTCATCATTTAATTTGGCAAAGAATATATGTCCGCCTTTATCTATAATATATTGCTTAGGTTTTCCTAATACTTCTTCATCAAATGGTTCAACATAAAAATATGTTTGCAACCACTCTATATTCAAATCATAAAAATGTTTTGCAAACTCTTCAGAAAAGTTTACAATTTCAAGTTGCTTTTTATTATTTGCTATGTAATGTTCCATAATTGCTTCGCTGAATTTTTTTTGAGTGAATTTCTTTTCTAGTTTATTTATATGTTCAATTAAAGAATCTGATGTAATTCTCGTATACACCTTAATTGTATGTTCAATACTTCTCCATAATGGCTGAATATTTTCAGCTAATTGTTTTCCTTTTTCAGAAAGAGAAATTAATTTTTTTCGTTTATCTGAAGGATGTTCTTTTAGAACTATTAATCCTTTTTTTTCTAGTTTATTAATTACCTGAGTTGTTGCTGGCTGTGAAGTTTGCAAACTCTGATTGATCTCGGTATTTGTAACCTCATCTTTGTGTTGTATAACTTTAAACGTAGGAAAGAGGTAAGGATCGAAATCAAAACCAAAATGATCGTAAACTACTTGAGTTTCTTTCATCATGTATTCACTAAGTCTTTTTAATCTAGAACCAATACCAACAGCTCCAATTCCTTGTAATGCATCCATATTAATATATGTAAATATATAAGTACTTATACAAATGTATAACTTTTTCATATTATACCATTGAATAAATCAATATTAAAATTTATTTTCCATGGAAAATATTTTATATCTTTGTAGTGTAAAATTTTAATTATGAAGAAAAATCAAATCATATTTTATATATCAACAGTACTCTTAACATTATTAATGTTGTTTTCTGCTGGTATGTATTTTTTCAATCACGAGCATATCGTTAAAGCTTTTGAAGGAATGGGATATCCAACATATATTATTTATCCTCTAGCAGTGGTTAAACTTTTAGGATTAGCTACTATTTGGTTTATAAATAATAGATCTTTAAAAGAGTGGGCATATGCAGGTTTCTTTTTCAATACAGTATTAGCATTTTTTGCACATGTAATGATAAAAGACGGTCAACAAATGTTGGCAGCAATAGGTTTCGTATTAGTATTAATTTCATATAATTTCAACAAAAAAAGATGGGTAAAGTAGTAGCTTTTGCAGGTAGTAACAGTAAAAATTCAATAAATAAAGAACTAGCAACATTTGCTGCAAGTTTATTAACAAACAACGAGTATAAAGTATTAGATCTAAACGATTACGAATTGCCACTTTATAGTATAGATGTAGAATTAGCCGGTGAGTTTCCAGAAGCTGCAGTTCAGTTTAATGATGAATTAGCGAATAGCGATGCTATTATAATTTCTTTAGCAGAACATAACGGTAGTTATACTGCAGCGTTTAAAAATCTTTTAGATTGGGTATCTAGAAAAGATAAAACTGTATTTAAGAATAAGCCAGTATTAGTTTTAGCAACTTCACCTGGAGGTAGAGGAGGAGCAACTGTATTAAACACAGCTTTAAATAGTTTCCCTCATTTTGGAGCAGATATAAAAGGAAGCTTTAGTTTACCTTCTTTCAACGATAATTTTAAAGATGGTAAATTGGTAAATGAAGATTTATTAAAAGAATTATCTGTAGCAGTTCAAGATTTAGAAGCAGTATTATAATAGCTTATGGGAGATATAAAAAAGGATATAAACGCAACTTTTGATAATAATAAGTTTAAAGCTTTTATCAATATTAAATATACTGCCAATTGGATAAGTAGTAGGGAAGTAGAGTTTTTTAAAACCTATGGAATATCTCCACAACAATATAATATTCTTAGGATTTTAAGAGGAGCTGCAGATAAAATTAAAGTTCAATTGGTTAAAGATAGAATGGTTGAACGTGCTCCTAATGCAACTCGATTAATGGATAAGTTGGTAGAGAAAAATCTTATTCTGAGAAGTAAAGGAGAAGTTGATAGAAGAGAAGTATATGTAGCTATTTCTGAAGAAGGACTACTGTTACTTTCTGAAATTGACAAGAATATAAACGCATTAAACCTTCTAGAAAGACTTTCTGAAGAAGAAGCGGAACAATTAAGTGATTTATTAGATAAAATTCGATAATATGCAATTAGTAAAATTTCCAGCAGATACACGTGGTTTTGTAAATCACGGTTGGTTACAAGCAAATTACTCTTTTAGTTTTGCTAATTTTTACAATCCTGAACGAGTGAACTTCGGTGCACTACGAGTATTAAACGACGATTTAATTGCACCGAGTATGGGATTTAGTACTCATCCACATCAAAATATGGAGATTATTACAATTCCGTTAAGTGGTGTTTTAAAACATAAAGACAATACTTCGAATGAATGGTTATATGTAAATCCAAATGAAGTTCAAGTTATGTCTGCAGGTACAGGAATTTATCATTCTGAAATGAATGGAACTACTGATAAGTATTTAAGTTTATTTCAAATTTGGATTATACCTAATGAAGAAGGAGTAAAACCAAGATATAATCAAAAAACGTTTCAACCTGAAGACAGAAAAAACAAACTTCAAGTTCTGGTAAGTTCTACAGATGATGATAATTTTGATGGTTTAAAAGTGCATCAAAATGCGAAACTTTCAAGAATTGATTTAGACGAAGGTGAAATATTTACATATGAGTTGAAATCAGAACAAAACGGAGTATATCTTATGAATATTTCTGGTGAAATTCTTACTGAAGATACAGTAAGTACAGACAGAGATGCTATTGGTATTTCTCAAACAAAATCGTTTACAACAAAAGCGAAAACTGCATCAGAATTATTATTTATAGAAGTTCCTATGGAAATATAAATCCGAAGCAATTCTTATAAAATCAAAAAAGTCAATCTATTCAGATTGACTTTTTTTTGAATGTTATTTAAGTTGAAGTGTGTTATTGCTTCACTATTTTAATAAATTGAGTTTTTCCTTCGTTATCATTAATAACTAAGTGATAGATTCCACTAGAAAGTGAGTTTGTAGAAAAAGAAATCAAGTCAGATTTTTCTTTTTTATGAAGTACTAAATTTCCAACTGTATTAAAAAGTTTGATATCATAATTACCAAAAGAACGCAATTGAATATTCACAAGATCACTTGTTGGATTCGGAAATACTTTGTTTGTAAGCGAAAAGTTTTCTTCTGTACTTAAAGTAGTATTTATAATAGAAAAATCAGCGACAACAGGAAAATGATCAGAAGCTACACTTGTGTCAAATTCTTGTAATCCAAATAAACTTAAACGATCACTAGGCATTTCTTCAGTTTGAATTACAAATGTTTTTTCAGCATTTAAAACATAATCAGAGTAGATAATAAAATCTAACTTTCCAGGAGGAAAATTAGAACCATCTGATCTCCAAGTATACGCCATTGGAATATCTGTTTGTAAAGCATTATCATGTTTAAAATCAGTATCGTCCCAATCTAACGGAGCACCAGAGCCGTAAGTAGCAATATTTTGAATTTGTCCAGTTAATAAAGTTGCTAATTGATTCGAAAGTCCAACTAAATTTAAATCACCAGAATATACAATTGGTGTATTTTTAGGTAACGTAATTTGTCCGCCAGGCGATTTCGCATCCAAAACAAAAGCAGCGTATTGATCAACTTGTCTTTGTCTTCTATCATTTGCACCACAACAATTCAAATGTGCATTTGTATAGAGTAAATCTGTTCCGTAGCTCTCAGGTAAATCAATAAGTACAGGAAACTGACGATCTAAATCCCATTCTTGTAAAATTTCCCATTTCGATACGGTAACTTCTCCACCGTGTTTTCTAACATACCAACCATCTGTAGTTCCTAAAGGCAACCAATTATCAAATAGAGATTTTATATACTCTACAGTTGTGTCAGAACTTTCAACAAAACCAATAACATCAGGTTGAATAACTTTAATAATACGTTCGTATTCATCTAGTTTATTCGTGTCTAGTAAAGAATTTAATTTCGTGTTATAAGCAACAACTCTAATAAAGTTAGCATCAGTTTTATTGATATCAATAGGCTGATAAGGAGTTACAGGAGTTTCATCAAAAGTGTATGTAAATACATTATTCAAATTAGGTAACCAATCGAAATTTGCTCTGTTACGGAATAAAATTTTAACTGATGAAGAAGGAAATAACGGATTTACGCCATCAGGAATACTTGCTCTTGGTATTGCAATTTCAAATTCTTTTGAAGTTACAGTTGGAGCAGATCTAAAACCAACTTCAGCAAAATTAACCTGAGCTTTTGGTGTATTGGTGAAGTTATTGAATAAGATTCGATCTGCGAATTGAATACCTAATTCAGCACCATAATCATCGCGTACTTTAAATCCAGTAGTAGAATTGTCATCAGTATCTAAATACAAGAAAAAATTATGCGGAATTAAATCACCATCAGTTAAGTCAAATTCTTTATTTGCTTTAATTCTTAAGTATAAATATTCAGCATCATTTGTAACTTGAAACTCTAGTAAATCTATACCATCAAGAGTTTCATTTGTGTCTGTAAACGTAGTTAGATTAGAAGTCCAATCCTCAAAATTACCATCAATAATAATTGGAGCAGATTGAGAATAACTAAATGTACAGACAAATATTAAAAGGGTTAATAAAAGTTTATTCATTTATTTTATTGTTATAAAAAGGTTAGCAAATTTATATTTTCATTAAAATAAGTAACAAGAAAATAAGATTAAAAGAAAGTTAAGGTTTACAAATTCGAAAAATAAAAGTATCTTGCAATTATTATGCATGCATAATAAATTTAAAAATTAAATATGTCTAGTCTAACAGAATTATTAAATATAAAACACCCGATTATTATTGCTCCAATGTTTTTAGTTTCAAATACTAAAATGGTTATAGAAGGTATGAAATCTGGAGTTGCGGGTTGTATTCCTGCTTTAAATTATAGAACTACAGATGAATTAAGAGAAGCGATTAAAGAATTAAAAGCCAATAAGGTAGAAGGAGGTTCTTTCGGATTTAATTTAATAGTTAATAAATCTAATGTTAAGTATAAAGAGCAACTTAAAGTTTTATGTGAAGAAGGAGTAGATTTTATTATTACATCGTTAGGAAGTCCTGAAGAAACAATTAATAAGGCTCACGAAGCCGGAATTAAGGTGTTTTGTGATGTAACAGATTTAAAGTTCGCACAAAAAGTAGAGTCATTAAATGCTGATGCTTTAATTGCAGTTAATAATCAAGCTGGTGGACATAGAGGTAATATTTCACCAAAAGATTTAATTACCGAGTTAAATGAAAATTGTAAACTACCAGTAATATCCGCTGGAGGTGTTGGTAACAAAAGTCAATTACAAGAAATGTTATCTTATGGAGCAGTAGGAGTGTCAGTTGGTAGTCCTTTCATCGCATCAATAGAATCAGGAGTTAACCAAGATTATAAGCAAGCTTGTGTAGATTACGGAAGTGATGATATTATAATGACCAAAAGAATTTCAGGAACTCCATGTACAGTGATTAACACACCTTATGTACAGAAAATTGGTACTGAAGAAACTTGGATTGAGAAAATACTAAACAAAAATAGAAAATTGAAAAAGTGGGTAAAGATGATTCGCTTTTCAATGGGAATGAGAGCAACAAAAAATGCAGCAATGAAAGCTACATACAAAACTGTATGGGTAGCTGGACCAAGTATAGAATATACAACATCTATAAAACCTATTAGTGAAATTGTAGATAGCTTTGTATAAATTGTATTATTAAAAAATGTATATTGTATTTGTTATGCATGCATAGCAAATAAACTAACAAACAAAAAACGATGACAAAGTATAAACATATTTTTGAACCATTAGACTTAGGTTTCACTACATTGAAAAATAGAGTTTTAATGGGATCTATGCATACAGGGTTAGAAGAAGAGAAAAACGGTTATGAAAAAATTGCAAGATACTATGCTGAAAGAGCAAAAGGAGGTGTAGGTTTAATAGTATCGGGTGGAATTGCTCCCAATATTCAGGGTTGGACAGGACCTTTTTCTGCCAGAATGAGTACAAAAAAACACACTAAAAATCATAAAGTAATTACCGATGCTGTTCATGCTGAAGGTGGAAAAATATGCATGCAAATTTTGCATGCTGGTAGATATGGTTATCATCCTTTAAATGTAGCACCATCTGCTATAAAATCTCCAATAACACCTTTCAAACCATTTAAATTGAAAGAGTCTGGAATTAAAAGAACGATTAAAGATTTCGTAAGATCTGCAGCTTTAGCAAAAGAAGCAGGTTATGATGGAGTAGAAATTATGGGATCTGAAGGTTATCTAATCAATCAGTTTATAGCTAAAAGAACCAATAAAAGAAATGACGATTGGGGTGGTAGTTACGAGAATCGTATGAAGTTACCAATAGAATTGGTAAAGCAAACTAGAGAAAAAGTTGGAGAAAATTTCATCATTATCTACAGACTTTCAATGTTAGATTTAGTTGAAAATGGAAGTTCTTGGGATGAAATTGTAATGCTGGCTAAGGAAATAGAAAAAGCAGGAGCTTCAATAATTAACACAGGAATTGGTTGGCACGAAGCTAGAATTCCAACAATTGCGACTTCTGTACCTAGAGCAGCTTTTACTTGGGTTACTAAGAAAATGAAGAGTGAAGTTTCTATTCCTTTAGTAACTTCAAACAGAATAAATATGCCAGAGACTGCCGAAAAAGTTTTGTCTGAAGGTCATGCTGATATGATTTCGATGGCTCGTCCGTTTCTTGCAGATCCAGAATGGGTAAACAAAGCAAAGGAAGAAAGAGATGATGAAATCAATACATGTATTGCTTGTAATCAGGCTTGTTTAGATCATGTTTTTGAGCAAAAAGTAGCAAGTTGTTTGGTAAACCCTAGAGCTTGTCACGAAACAGAATTAAATTATACACCTACAGATAAGAAGAAAAAAATAGCTGTAGTTGGTGCAGGTCCTGCTGGTTTAGCAGCTTCAACAGTTGCTGCACAAAGAGGACATGAAGTTACTTTGTTTGATGGTGAAAGTGAAATTGGAGGTCAATTCAACATTGCAAAACAAATTCCAGGTAAAGAAGAGTTTTATGAAACGATTCGATATTTCGGTAAACAAATAGAACTTCATAATGTAAACCTAAAGTTAAACACAAGGGTTAATGCTGAAGATTTAGCTCAAGGTGATTTTGATGAAGTTATTTTAGCTACAGGAATTACACCAAGAACACCAAGAATTACTGGTGTTGACCACGAAAAAGTGCTAAATTATATTGATGTTCTTAAACTTAAAAAAGAAGTAGGAAGACGTGTTGCCGTAATTGGAGCAGGAGGTATAGGTTTCGATTTATCGGAATATTTATCACATGAAGGCGAAAGTACTTCGCAAAATATCGATGCTTGGTTAAACGAATGGGGTATTGATAAAAGTTTAGAAGCTAGAAGTGGAATTGAAGGTGTTGAAAAACACGTACATCCTTCACCAAGAGAAATCTTTATGTTCAAACGTAGTAAAGGTAAATTTGGTGGAAACTTAGGAAAAACCACAGGTTGGATTCATAGAGCAAACTTGAAGAAAAAGAATGTACAATTCATTAATGAAGTACAGTACGATAAAATAGATGATCAAGGTTTACACTATACACAAAATGAAGAACAAAAAGTGTTAGAAGTAGACAATGTGATTATTTGTGCAGGACAATTACCGTTTAAAGAATTATTACAACCATTACAATCTAAAGGAGTAAAAGTTCACGTAATTGGAGGTGCAGATATTGCGGCGGAATTAGATGCTAAAAGAGCAATTGATCAAGGAAGTAGATTAGCGGCAGAAATCTAATTACCTGACCATTTTTACAGAATTAATATTACCATGTCCATCAAATTCCTTAACGGGGTTTGATGGATCTACTTTCCACTCTCCATCTACTATAAACTTATAATGATGTTTTCCTGACTGTAAAACAGTAGAGAAAAACCAACCTTGTTTTACTTTTGTCATTTTATAAGAACCTTCCGACCAGTTATTAAAAGATCCCGCCAGTATTACTTTTTCAGCGTTTTTAAAACCTTTTAAGAAAAACTCAACTCTTGCAGAGATATCAATTAACGAATTGTATTCGCCAAATTCATTTGGGACTTTTTTAGAGTTTTCAGGATCTTCAATCCAATTTCCATCTACAATAAATCGATACTCGTAAATATTAGGTTTTAGCTGTAACCTTAATTCCCATCCGTTATCTGTTTTTTTCATTTGAAACAGTTGTTCATCCCATTTATTAAAAGAACCGGCAACGATAACTTTCTTTGCATTAGGAAAGCCTTTGAGTTTAAATTTAGCATTTCCATTTTTACTAGGATATGCATTGTACATTTTAAAGTTGTAGGTGTAATAGTTTTTATCACCATCTTTTGCAAGAGTAATATTGTTTGCGCTTTCGTTAGGTTCTGCCCAAATGCTATTATTAATTACAAATTTGAATTCCCAGTTAAAATCATCAGTAAAGTCATCTATTTTTTTTCTTAATTCGTAAATGTTGGTATTTACTTTAGTCATTTTCCAACGATCTCTGGACCAAGAATTGAAGTTTCCGGCAACTACTACACTTTCAATATTAAAATCATCAAACTCTAATCTTTTCTGATTTTTTTCGTCGGTAGCTTCTGTATAATCTCTTTTGTCAAAAGTAAAAACAACATAGTCTCCTTCAATTCTATATCCTTTTATGGCTTTCTCTTGAGCAAAAGCATTAAAGTTTATAAAACTGATGAATATTAAAATGATGTAGAATACATTCTTCATAGAGTTATCTAACCAGAGGATATTTAATAAAATAAAGTTTTTCCTTTTTGTAATTAATAATTACTCTTTTTTGGGCAAAGAAATCATACCCTAAAATACCATCTAACTTTGTGCCAAAAGCATTGTTCATATTGTTTAGATTGGTAAGCATGGTTTTCATCGGACCAAAAAAAGTATTGTCATTTAGTTTTACTCGAAACAAATTTCCGTATAAAACTTCAATTTTCTTTTTACTCGCTCCCATTAATTTTACACGTTTTTTTGGATAAAAATGTCGCAACGCTTTTTTATTGATTCTTTTATTTAACTGATTAAACTCAGCACCAGAATCGAGTCCGAATACAACTTCTTCGTTACCAATATAGCCATTTAAAACAATTGTATGTTTTTTTAATTTAAAATTGATAGAATCAACAATCTTCTCTAAGTAAACATGATCATTTAAAGTATTACCATCACGGTCAACTTTGGTTAATGTAATCTGATTTAAGTAAAGGTCTATAAAAACTTCATAATCTTTCAATGTACTAAAACCGATTATTCCTAAGAGTTTCATTTTTTTACTCTTTTCGATGTGAGATAAATCAATAATATCAGATCTTTTGTTTTTAAAGGTAATTGCTCCTAGTGACAACTTTTTTATTTTCTTTTCGAAAATATCATCAACATAATTAATTACTCCAGAAGTATTTTTCTTTTCTTTTTCAAATGAATACGTTTTAAAATGAACTTTGTTCAAAATCATAGTTTCAGAACCAGTATCAATAATAAAGTTTCCTTGTTTCCCTTTAATTTTTCCTTCAATAACAATAAGTCTATCTACAAGTTTAAATGGAATTCGAGTTGAATATTTATTAATGATTTGTGCATTTTTGAAATGAATAGGAATTGAATTCATGAAAATAGAATCATCGTTATTCGCAAAAATGGTATTGCAGAAAATAGAAAAGATAATTATGAAAATAACATTGCGCATATTTAAAAGACTATTTCTTTTGAATTAAGTTACAATCATTTTATCTAGAAGATGAAAAACTTATGTTAAAGTTAAAACGATGCAATTTAAGCACCTTTTCGTGTTGTTATTATAAGTTTAAAAAATGGTGTAATTATCTATATAAATCTAATTACAAGCTAAATATGATGAAATTATATAACGATTTGATAAAAAAAACAGGTATAGAATCTAATATTCTTACTGATAATTCAAATATTTCTCGATATTTGTAGCTCATCAAGCGCATAGAAGTAAGACATTTGTAAGAACTCCACTCAAGAGTACGATTGACTTACAACGAACCACGCTAGTGGAGGCGCCCAAAATTTAGATTATGGCAATGAATAAAAACACAGTATTAGCTTATGCAACTTTAATTATGGTTATTATGGGAATGCTTTTGGTAGCTTTAGCAGTTTTCAAATACGATGAAATTGCAGGCTATGGATTTGGAGCAGTAGGATTAGGCTTTTTTTCTATTGCATGGGTATTTAACGCTTTAAAAGGTAGAGTATAAGAAATACAATTACTTTTCCTTAAATTGTAATCGTACAATTAAATTTAACAAACCAAATTAATAACTACATAAATGTCAGACGATAAGAAAGTCATTTTTTCCATGAATAAGGTTTCTAAAACCTATCAATCTACTGGAAAACAAGTTTTAAAAGATATATACCTTAGTTTCTTTTATGGAGCTAAAATTGGAATTTTAGGTTTAAATGGTTCGGGTAAATCGACCTTACTTAAAATTATTGCAGGAGTTGAAAAGAATTATCAAGGAGATGTAGTTTTTTCTCCAGGATATAAAGTTGGATATCTAGAACAAGAACCTCAGTTAGACGAGGATAAAACAGTTTTAGAAATTGTAAAAGAAGGTGTTGCCGAAGTTGTTGAAGTATTAGATGAATACAACAAAATCAACGACATGTTTGGTTTAGAAGAAGTATATTCTGATCCTGATAAGATGCAAAAACTTATGGATCGCCAAGCTGAGCTTCAAGATAAAATAGATGCAACTAATGCTTGGGAATTAGATACAAAATTAGAAATCGCAATGGATGCATTACGTACTCCAGATCCTGATAAAAAGATTGGTGTTTTATCTGGAGGAGAACGAAGAAGAGTTGCGTTATGTAGATTATTATTACAAGAACCAGAGATTTTATTACTAGATGAGCCTACCAACCACTTAGATGCAGAATCTGTACATTGGTTAGAGCATCATTTAGCACAATATAAAGGAACTGTAATTGCAGTAACCCACGACCGTTATTTCTTAGATAATGTAGCGGGTTGGATTTTAGAATTAGATAGAGGTGAAGGTATTCCTTGGAAAGGAAACTATTCTTCTTGGTTAGATCAAAAAGCTAAGCGTTTAGATCAAGAAAGTAAAACAGCTTCTAAACGTCAGAAAACTTTAGAACGAGAGTTAGAATGGGTTCGTATGGCTCCAAAAGGACGTCAAGCAAAATCAAAAGCTCGTTTGAAGAACTATGATAAGTTAATGAACCAAGATCAGAAACAAACAGAAGAAAAGCTTGAAATTTACATTCCTAATGGTCCACGTTTAGGAAATAATGTAATTGATGCTGCTGGAGTTTCTAAAGCTTTTGGTGAAAAGTTATTATATGAAAACCTAGAGTTTAGTTTACCTCAAGCAGGAATTGTTGGAATTATTGGACCAAACGGTGCTGGTAAAACAACAATTTTTAGAATGATTATGGGAGAAGAGAATCCAGATGCTGGAACTTTTGCTGTTGGAGAAACTGCTAAGATTGCTTATGTAGACCAAAATCATGCGAATATTGATCCGAATAAATCTATCTGGGAGAACTTTTCAGATGGTCAAGATTTAGTAATGATGGGAGGAAAGCAAGTGAATTCACGTGCTTACTTAAGTCGATTTAATTTTTCTGGAAGTGAGCAAAACAAGAAGGTAGATACATTGTCTGGTGGTGAGCGTAACCGTTTACATTTAGCCATGACACTTAAAGAGGAAGGTAACGTACTATTATTAGATGAGCCTACCAATGATTTAGATGTAAATACACTTCGAGCTTTAGAAGAAGGATTAGAAAACTTTGCAGGATGTGCAGTAGTAATTTCTCACGACCGTTGGTTCTTAGATAGAATATGTACACATATTCTTGCTTTTGAAGGTGATTCTCAAGTATATTTCTTCGAAGGATCGTTCTCTGAATATGAAGAAAATAAAAAGAAACGATTAGGTGGAGATATTATGCCGAAACGAATTAAGTATAAAAAATTAATTAGATAATTTCTGAAGCTCACCTTTCCGGTGAGCTTTTTTTAAATGTATTCTTTTCATTTTTTAAAAGAATCTTAATTAGCGTTAAAAGTTCTAAAATAGAAAGATGTTTTATTAAATAAAGTTAAAATATTGATTATCAGAAAATAAAAATAGTTGTTTTGGGTTTTCAATTATGTAGATTATAAGTTTTCTGCGCAGTTAATTCAATAGGCTACAAATCAATCAATAAGTTTAATTTTTTAAAACAATCAAAAATGAGTAACTATTTTAAAAAGATAGCTTTTGTAATGCTATTCTTATGTGCAGGAATTTACGGAACAGTAAATGCATTCGAAAAACAATCAGAAGAAATTACTTTAGAGCAAGAAGAACAATATCTTGTAGCAACTTTTGAAGGACATTCTGATGAAGGATTTAAGTTTTTACTGAAAGATGATACAGCTATGATTTTTAATAAAGTGTCAGATGAAGTATTAGAGTTATTTGACCTTAAATCGGATGCTTATAAAGGCAAAACATTCGAAGTTGCCTATGTTTCTAAAGAAAAAGAAGGAGAAACTGTACTTATAATTACAGGATTAAAGGAATTAAAACCGAAGAACAAAAATTCTTAGGATCTAATAGAATTTAATGAAAAGGCCAATAAGTTGATACTTGTTGGCTTTTTTATTGCGCTTTTTTTATATTTAGAAACGAAATAAAAATATTTTTAAGACAGAATGTTAACCTTTTCAAGATAGTTTCATTAAAAGAATGAAACCATGTAAATAAACAATAATTATATAAAATCATGAAAAGAGTAAAATTTAAATTCACGTACTTATTAGTAGCATTTGTATTATCATTCAGTTTTTCTTGTAATTCAGAAGATGGTATGGATGGAATAGACGGAGCGCAAGGTCCACAAGGAGAACAAGGTTTACCGGGAGCAGATGGTAATGCAAATGTATTGGTAAAAACCGTAGATAATGTTGTTTGGACCGAAGGAAGTTATTTAGGGCAAGAAGCAAATTTTTTTGAAATAGATGATATGGATTTAACTCAAGATGTTTTTAGTAGCTCGTTGATTTTGATTTATTTTCAGTTGTTTGGTGATGAGATTTGGTATCCTATGACGTATAACTTTCCGTTTGATAATGGAAATGATGAAGTAATTACTTTTACATATGAGTTAAATAAAATAACCATTTATGCTTTGAGTTCAACAGGTTCGTTAAATGCAGATATTACTAAAGTTCGTTATTTTATCATAGAAGGAAACCCAGCAACTTCATCTAGAGAAGATCTTAGTAAACTTTCTTATGAAGAAGCAGTAAAACGTTTTAAAATAGAAGATTAAAACGTAAAACATTGAAATAATGTAAATTTGGTTATAAAAATCTAAGTATAGATTTTAAAGATAGATTATTGTTAATCTATCTTTTTTTATTGTGTGTATTTTTAACATATTCATAAAATATATAGGTTTTATTATCAGACTGATAAAAATAGAAGATTTCTTAATGTTTGTGTTTTATGTCTACTAAATAGATTGTAATTTTCGGGTTTAATGGACAATTTAATGCCATGAGTAAATATTATATATTCGATTTCGACAGTACGCTTACTAAAGTAGAAGCGTTGGATGTTTTGGCTGAAATAACTTTAGCAAACAATCCAAAAAAAGAAGAGATAATCAACGAGATTATCAAAATTACAAACCTTGGGATTGATGGGGAAATCTCGTTTACCCAGTCGTTAGAACGAAGAATAAAATTGCTTAATGCAAAACGATCCGATTTAGACTTGTTAATTCAAGAATTAAAGAAAAGAGTCTCCAGTTCAATTGAAAGAAATAAAGAATTCTTTGAATCTTATTCAGAAAACATTTATGTAATTTCAGCAGGATTTAAAGAGTTTATCATTCCTATTGTAGCTGAGTATAATATTCCAGCAGAAAGAGTTTTTGCAAATACTTTTGAGTTTAGTGAAGTAGGAGAAATTATAGGTTTTGATAGAAATAATGTACTTTCGGTACATGATGGAAAAATAGCTTGTTTACAAAATTTACAACTCGATGGCGAAATTCAAGTAATAGGTGATGGTTATAGCGACTATATTACTAGAGAAGCAGGAGTTGCAGACAAGTTTTTTGCATATACAGAAAATGTTCAGCGAGAAAAAACAATTAAAAATGCTGATTATATAACACCAAATTTAGACGAATTTTTATTTATAAACGATTTGCCAAGAAATATATCATATCCAAAAAATCGCATCAAAATGTTACTATTAGAGAACATACATGCAGATGCGTATGAAAAGTTTACCAATGATGGATTTACAGTTGAAACTGTAGGAAGAAGTTTATCAGAAGAAGAACTTATTGAAAAATTACAAGATGTACATGTAATTGGTATTCGTTCCAAAACTCAGATCACAAAAAAAGTGATTGAAAATGCACCAAGACTATTAGCAGTTGGAGCTTTCTGTATCGGAACTAAGCAAATTGATTTAGAAGCATGTAAAGAAAACGGAATTGTAGTTTTTAATGCACCATACAGTAATACACGATCTGTTGTAGAATTAGCAATTGGAGAAATAATTATGCTAATGCGTAGTGTTTTTCAAAGAAGTACAGAAATTCACAACGGTCAATGGAATAAAACAGCACAAGGTTCTAGAGAAGTTAGAGGTAAAAAATTAGGAATTGTTGGTTATGGAAATATAGGAAAACAATTATCTGTTTTAGCTGAAGCTTTAGGAATGGATGTATATTATTATGATGTTGAAGATAAATTAGCTTTAGGAAATGCAACAAAAATGAATTCTTTAGCTGATTTACTAGCTGTTTCTGATGTAGTTACACTTCACGTTGACGATAATTCTTTAAACCGAAATTATATCGGAGCAAAAGAAATTTCTCAAATGAAAGATGGAGCGCATTTAGTGAATTTATCAAGAGGTTTTGTAGTTGATATTCCAGCACTAACTGAAGCGTTAAAATCTGGAAAATTAGCTGGAGCAGCTGTTGATGTTTATCCAGAAGAACCTAGAAAGAATGGAGATTTCTTAACTGAGTTAAAAGGTTTACCGAATGTAATATTAACACCTCACGTAGGAGGAAGTACAGAGGAAGCTCAAAGGGATATTGCAGATTTTGTTCCAGGGAAAATAATGGCTTATATCAACTCTGGAAATACTGTTGATGCAGTTAACTTCCCAAATATTCGTTTACCAAAACAACAAAATGCACATCGTTTTTTACACATGCATGAAAACGTTTCTGGAGTAATGGCAAATATTAACAAAGTAGTTGCTGAATATGGATTAAATATCTTAGGTCAGTATTTATCTACAGATCCTAAAGTAGGTTACGTAATTACTGATGTTGATAAAGATTATAATCAAGAAGTAATTCAAGAGTTAAAAAACGTAGAAGGTACATTACGTTTTAGAGTATTATATTAAGATATAATTCAAAAAGTTAAATATAAAATAAAAGCCTTGTTGAAAAACAAGGCTTTTTTATTTGACTATTGTTTTATTTTTAAAACTAAAGAAAGCATTAAAATAGAAAGGCTATTGAATTGATCAAATGATGTGTTACCAAACTGAGGATAAGTATTATTTACACATGCTTCTGCTGAAGCATGAATAAGTTCACATAAAGGATCATTGGTTTGAGAAAGTCTTTCAGAAATTGGGTTTCCTCCTTTTAAATATCCATATAATAAATAACGCATACAAATACCAGATCCTGAAGCATAATCAGAAGAGTCAGTTACTTTAAGTCCGTTATCAGATGTATAAGGAAACCAAGGAGCGATAACATTTCCTTGTATAGGAGTAATTGGATTTGTAGTAGTCATATTAGGAATACCACCTAAAATTAGATTCATTGCTTCATTAGCGAAACTTTGTTCAGATAGCATTATTGTTGAATACTCATAGAATCCTCCTAAATACAAACCTTGATCTCCAGCCCAACATGTGTTTGCTTCAAACCAAGAACTTGGGTTTACTAAAATATTCCCACCATGTTGTATTACACTGTTGTTATATGCTGGATATCGTTCTCTAATTAAACCTGATTGTTCTCCCGTTTTAAATAAAATACTGTATTCAGAATCAGCCATCCATTGTTTAAAGAAAGAAGAAAAAGATTCAATATATGGAGAAATACGCTTTTGTAATTCAAAATCTCCAGACATTTTGTATAATCTGGTAGATAAAGTGAACCATAATCCGTTTACAACGCTATTTTGAAAAGGTCCAAGACTAGCCGTCAGAGGATCACCAAAATTTGATTGCCAAACACCGCCTTGATATCTAGGAGCTGCTTGATCAACATAAGGACTGTTTTGATTTATTGCTGTTTGATATACATTTGGAGCTCCTCCATATTGTGTATATGTACCAGTTTCCATAGCAGTCCAACAAGCTTTAGCAATTTTTTCAGCTTTAGCTTTAGTTTCAGAAGTAAATAATTCTTTATAAGAAGGGTCATAAACTTTAGCACAGGCAATTCCCCACCAACCCGCATCGTCATACCAATTTGCACACTGAGCTATTCCTGGTATTTCACTTGTCCCATTATAATAAACGTTGGCAGGTACATGTTGTGTTTTATTTTGATTAAAAATAATATCACAGTTGTATTTTTTTAAAACATCATGTACAGCTTTTTGAGCTTCTGCTTTTGAGATAGTAACATCTTCATTATCATCTAAAGGGCTAGTAATAGAAAGTGCTAGAAAGTCTAAAACGGTATCAAAAATACAACCAGCTTGCCAGTAATTAGGTGCATCAGCTAATAATGTATTATTCAATAAATCATAATAATTTGAATACGCTAATGCATACTTTGAAATTGTAGTGTCAGTTTTCATAATAAAAGTTTTAATAATGAGTATTTTTTGTGAATTAAATTTACCTTACAATTTCTAGGGAGATGGAAAAAATGGAATGAGATAAGTGAAAATTGGAACAAGTAAAGGGTTTTATATCATTAGGTTAGGTAAAAGTTAAACTAAAAAAACCTTGTTTTTCAACAAGGCTTTTTTATTAAAGTAGTGTAGCTGTTATTTATTTTTCTGTAAATTTCCTTGAATAGACCATGCAAAATCTAACATTAATCTATTTGTGAAAACTGAGTCTTTATAACTTGTATACATATCTCCTTGATAACTTGGTCCGTTAAAAGTGGTGCCTTTAGTGTTAATCGCAGCCACAATATGACAAGACATACAATTAGAATCAACACCTAAATTCGTGTCTATTTTGTTTCCATTATTCATAACATAACTGTCAGAACCAAACCTTCCGAAGTGAGCTTCTAAATACGGATTAAAAGCAATTAATGGATCTCCTTCGTTTTTACCATTAATATAAGGCTGACTTGGTGTGATCATTGAATATGCAACAGCCATAGCATAATGCGTAGCAGCACCTTCAAGTTGAATTCCATTTTTAGAAGAAGCAATAGCATTAGAACTAGGGTTTCTTGGATTTAAAGGAGTTGGAGACCACCAATACGTTTGCCAAGTCCAACGTTTAATTTCTTTTGTAGTAACATGCATAGCAACTAATAAGGCAATGTCACCTTCTTTAGCTTTTACATCAGCATTATTTATTTGTTGATTGTAAGATGCTGCTTGTTTAGCTGAAATTTTAAAATGTATAAAATCATCTAAATAAAAAGTATTATTAGTATTAATACTATCACATGCATAATCTAAACGTCCACTAGGATTCGTTTTTTTGTCTTTAATATTTACATGAATACAAGACTTCCATTTACTTTGTGGATAACCATCATCATATGATTTTGGTCCATTCCATGCAGACATCGTATAAATATCATCTTTTACTTTATCTTTTGTAATGATTTTGTAAACAGGTTTAATATTTATAGCATCAGAAGGAAAATCAGGAATCCTACTATAAGGTCCGGTTTGCATTTTTTTCAAGCTAGATAAATAAAAGATTTTATTATCAATAGCATATTTTTCTGAAGCTTTATTATATCCCACAGTAACAACAATACTTAAATCGTCAGCAACAAAATTTGGATTATGATGCGTGAACTGATGTGGTTTTTCAAATAGAGTTTCTGTTTTTTCGTTTTTTGAAGGATTATTTAATTTATCAATAATCTGAGTTGGACTAGACCATGTTTGATATCTTAATTTATTATCACCTACACTCGTTGTTAGGTGTTTCCAAACATCCCAACTGTGTTTATACATAGACCTAAGATCATTATCAGCAACCCATTTGTTGATCGTAACAGAATCGGTCGGATAACCATAACTGTCTACAACTTTTGTATACTTCTTTTCTTCTTTCTTTTTTTCATTATTACATGATATAAATGCTATTATACATGCAATTAAAGTGATTAGTTTAATTGATTTCATGACTCAGTTTTGTTAGTTATTCAATACACTAAAATTACAAATGCTTTTTTCCCTTACGAGATTAAAATGCATTAGCGTAGTTAAAAGAAGTATTAAAGCATGTTTTTATGTAATAAGAGTTTTTTAAATGAAAAACCTTGCTGACATATTCATCAACAAGGTTTTAGTAATAGTAAAATAAAAAGTTTGGTTAGTTCTTTATTTTAACTTTCGTAAAAATTATTTCATCTTTTTTACAATGTTAAGCACTTCATTTAAGTGTTTTTGTTTTGTCTCTTTTCTAGTGTGTCCCTTTTCACGACTTACAGCACCATTAAATATATGACTTACATTTAAAGGTGAACCACTTGTACCATTACTACTGTGACAAGAAAAACAATTTCCCATTGTAGTAACCGATTGTTCATGTATAGATTTTGGTGGGTTAAATCCTAATTGCTCATAAGTTTCCATAGTAATATTATAAGCAGCAACCGATCCACGAGTTAATTTACCTGGAGCAGAATTACTTAAGTCACCCCCTAAAGTATTTAATAGTTTAGCTTGCTCTGTAGGATATTTATAACCTTCAGTATCAATCCAAATAGAACCGTTGTAAAAATAATTTACCCAGATATCTTTTAATTGAGACTTTACACTTTTATTAATTTTATCAATATTGTCATAGTTTGTTTTTCCATCTTGACTTGTAGCTAAAAAAGAATTTTGAGCTTGACGAGGAACTCCATATTTGTTTACTGCAAATACATTTGGATTATCTTTTGAAGGATCGTTATAATGACTCGCAAGATTATCAATTGTACCAGTTGCATTTTTATCGAAGAACAATTTATTTGTCGAAGAAGTTACAGGAACATCAGCATCTGTTGTTGCTTTCCAATCGTAATAAGGAACTAAATCGTCGTGTTCAAAAGTAGCCCAGATAAATTCAGGATGATTGTATACAACTCCAACTACGTGCATTCCTAATAAAGCTATTTGAGTATCTTCTCCATCAATCACGGCATCTGTTACAAAATACGAACTTGTATCGCTTATTGCTTTCGCATCTACCCATGCAACTTTTAATTCTAAAGAACCTACAGGAAAAGTAGTATCAGTATATTTAGTTGCTTCCATTTTAGCATATTTTTCAATGTTGTTATATAAAGTATCATTCACATGAATAGAATAGTAAACATCATAACTTTTATTGTCTTTACTAAAAGTTTTATTCGATTTTAAAATGTCTCCTGTTGCTTGAACATTGTCATGAGAAGTTAAAATGATTTTATACTGACCACTAGGCTGCGTAACAGGTACATTTTGGTTTGTAACTTGAGTTAGTTCTTTTATAAATAATGGTTTACCATCAATATCATTAGTTAACCACAAAAATTTCTGCCAAGACCATTGATGAAAATCACAATTTGAAACGGTTTTATTATTACCAAAAACACTCGATTTATCTTCAGCAGGAGGAGGAGTTTTACGTTTTCCAGTATTAGAATCAATAGTAAACCAAGAAGATTCTGCTTTACACCACAATTCATTGATTTCACTTTTGGCATAAGCTTCAACTTCTTTTTCAACTTTCTTTATTTCTTTTTTTTCTGTTTTACAAGATGTAATAAAAACTACACCTAATAGTAAGAGAAAAGTAAACCTAAGGAATTTCATAATTTTAAGTATTTGTTAGTTTTTTGATAATCTAAAACTATAGAAAAGAGTTATAAATACTATGTTTTTATCCTTAAGAACATAAAAGAGAGGTATAAAAGTCGGTTTTTACGTTATGGGATTTTTCAAGATGTTTTTTCTGAAATTTTGAATATTACAGTTATCGTTAATGAACAAAATAAAGCAAGATTCATCTCTCTTTTAGCTTTTATAAAACTCCTTTGGTTTTACTATCTTTGATAAAAATCATTCTTTTGATGAACTACGAAAACTCTTTGGATTATGCTAAACAACTAGACAAAGATGATCCATTAGCTTATTTACGAAATCAATTTCACATCCCTAAAGATGATAAAGGAAACGATTGGTTATATTTTACAGGAAACTCACTAGGATTACAACCAAAACAAACACAACAATACATTCAACAAGAATTAGATGATTGGGCAAAATATGGAGTAGAAGGACATTTCGAAGGAGAAACGCCTTGGTTGCCATATCACGAATTTCTTACAGAAAAAATGGCGAAAATTGTTGGAGCCAAACCATTAGAAGTTGTAGTTATGAATACGTTAACTACAAACTTACACTTGCTAATGGTTTCGTTTTATAAACCAACAAAGCAGAAGTATAAAATTGTCATTGAAAGTGATGCTTTTCCTTCGGATAGATATGCAGTACAATCACAATTAAAGTTTCATGGTTTCGATGTTGAAGATGGATTGGTAGAATGGAAACCAAGAGCTGGTGAAGAACTATTGAGAATTGAAGATTTAGAAACTATTGTTGAAGAACAAGAAGATGAAATTGCTTTACTTTTAATCGGAGGTGTAAATTATTATACTGGTCAATATTTAGATATTAAACGTATTGCAGAAATTGGTCACGCTAAGAATTGTATTGTTGGAATTGATTTGGCTCACGGTGCAGGAAATGTTCAACCTAATTTACATGACAGCGGAGTAGATTTTGCAGCGTGGTGTACTTATAAATATTTAAATTCTGGACCAGGAAGTTTATCTGGATTATTTGTGCATGAAAAACATGCGCATAATAGAGATTTACCAAGATTCGCAGGTTGGTGGAATCATAATAAAGATACACGTTTTAATATGCGTCAACCTTTTGATGTAATGGCAGGTGCTGAAGGTTGGCAATTATCAAATCCACCAATTTTATCTATGGCAGCAATTCGTTCGTCTTTAGATTTATTCGATACTGTTGGAATGAATGCGTTACGAGAAAAGTCAGAAAAGCTTACTGGGTATTTCGAGTATTTAATTAATCAAATTGATACAGACAGAATTAAAATCATCACACCTTCTAATCCAAAAGAAAGAGGTTGTCAATTATCAATTCAAGTACAGCATGCAGTTAAAAGTTTACATCAAAAATTAACAGATCATCATATCATCACCGATTGGAGAGAACCAGATGTTATTCGTTGTGCACCAGTGCCAATGTATAACAGTTTTGAAGATGTATTTAGAATGGTTGAGATTTTAAAAACTTTACTATAACTATAAAAATGTCACCTCGAGCGGAGTCGAGAGGTTTTGAATTTAATTAGAAATAAAATAGGTCTCGACTGCGCTCGACCTGACAGATTATAAAATGAGCAAACAAGACAAAATATTAATTGTTGGAGCTGGTTTATGCGGAAGTTTATTAGCATTACGTTTAGCGCAACGAGGATATAAAATAGAATTATACGAAAGCAGACCTGATTTACGAAAAGTAGATATTTCTGCAGGACGATCAATAAACTTAGCTTTATCCGACAGAGGATTAAAATCACTACGATTAGCCAGTGTTGAAGAGCAAGCGAAAGCATTATGTATTCCAATGTATGGTCGTTTAATTCATGATATTGAAGGGAATACTTTTGCATCTAACTATTCAGGTAGAACAGGAGAATATATAAACTCAGTTTCGCGTCAAGATTTAAATGCTTTACTACTTGATGAAGCAGAAAAACATGAAAATGTAAACATACATTTCAATGCTAAGTGTACAGGAATAGATATTGAAAATACTGTAGCTCATTTCAAAAGTTATGAAACTGATGAAGAATTTTCTGTAAATCCAGATATTATTTTTGGAGCAGATGGAGCAGGATCAATACTTCGAAAGAGTTATTATTTAGAACGTAAATTTCTATTCAGTTATAGTCAAGATTATCTAACGCATGGATATAAAGAGTTAGAAATTCCAGCAGATAAATTAGGGAATCATCAGATTAGTAAAGATCATTTACATATTTGGCCAAGAGGCGAGTATATGTTAATTGCGTTGCCAAATTTAGATGGAAGTTTTACAGTAACCTTGTTTTTAAGTTATGAAGAAGGAAAGTTTAATTTCGAAAACTTAACTACAGAAGAAGAAGTTACACATTTCTTTGAAACTCAATTTCCAGATGCATTAGCGTTAATTCCGAATATAAAAGATGAATTTTTTAACAATCCAACAGGATCTTTAGGAACAGTAAAATGTTCACCTTGGATGTATAAAAATAAAACATTATTGATCGGTGACGCTGCTCATGCAATTGTGCCGTTTTATGGACAAGGAATGAATGCTTCTTTTGAAGATGTGGCTGTTTTTGATGGTGTTTTAGAACGATTTGAAGGTGATTGGGAGCAAATATTTAAAACGTATCAACAAGAACGTAAAAAAGATACTGATGCAATTGCAGATTTGGCTGTAGACAATTACTACGAAATGAGAGATCATGTTGCGAATCCATTATTCAAACAAAAACGTAAGTTAGAGATGGATTTAGAAGAAAAGTTCCCACTGTCGTATTATTCAAAATATTCTATGGTAACTTTTAATGAAGATATTGGTTACAACGAAGCAATGAAAAAAGGACGAGCACAAGATAAAGCGTTACTAAATTTAATTGCTGATGCTGAGGTTTCAACTTCAGAAAATATGTCTGCACAAGAATTAGAGATTGTATTGAATAAAGTAAATCACGAAACAAAAGAGATTCTTACTGAAGATAAAATTGCTGGATTGAAATAGTAATTTCAGATATATAATTAAAGTAAACTAAATGTCACCTCGAGCGGAGTCGAGAGGTTATTATGAAAAAATATTATGTTTATATATTAAAATGTTCAGACAGCTTATTATACGTAGGTTTAACGAATAATATGCAAAGAAGATTTGAAGAACATGAAAACGGAATTAATAAAAACTGTTTTACCTTTAAAAGAAGATCAATTGAATTAATTTTTAACCAAGTTTTTAATCATGTTGAACAGGCAATATTTTTTGAAAAGAAAATAAAGAAGTGGAGTTCAAGGAAAAAGTTAGCTTTAGCTAATGGAGATTTTGATATGTTAAAAATCTTATCAGAATGTAGAAATGCGACTCATTCAAAATACAATTTGAAATAATAGGTCTCGACTGCGCTCGACCTGACAAAGAATAAATGAAAACATACATTGTTATACTCAGAGGAATAAACGTTTCAGGAAAAAATAAACTTCCCATGCAAGAATTACGAGTTATGCTTGAAGGTTTAGAGTTTTCTGAAGTAAAAACGTATATCCAAAGCGGAAATATTGTTTTAAAATCTTCGAAGGAAGCTTTAGAAGTCGAAAAGGTAATCAAAGAAGGAATAGCAGAAACATTTGGTTACGATGTTCCGGTATTAGCTAGAACAGTTGCCCAATGGGAAAAAGCAATAGCTAATAATCCGTATTCAGCAGTAGAAGAAAAACAGCAATATTTTACGTTCTTATCGGCAGTTCCTGAAATTAAAAGTTTTGCTATTGATGCGAAAGCTGATACTTATGAAGTAATTGATGATGTTGTATATGTAAATGCAGTTGGAGGCTATGGAAAAACAAAATTGACGAACAATTTGTTTGAAAAGAAACTGAATGTAACAGCAACCACAAGAAATTTAAAAACAACCTTAAAGCTATTAACTCTAGCGAAAGAAATTAATTAAATGTCATTCTGAATTAATCAGTGCTGAATCTATTTTCAGTATTTCAGAACCTTATAATGAAGAAATAAAAAATGGAAAAAAAAGTAACACCAAGAGGTGCATATCCACATGTAAAAGTAGTAGGAGATTTTATATTTGTTTCAGGAACAAGTTCTAGAAGACCAGATAATACAATAGCTGGAATTGAACTTATTGATGAAATGAATACCAAAAAATTAGATATTGAAGTTCAAACTAGAGAAGTTTTAAAAAATATTGATAGAAACTTACAAACGGTTGGAGCAAGCTTAAAAGATGTTGTAGATGTCACAACTTTTTTAGTAAATATGAACGATTTTGCAGGTTACAATAAAGCTTATGGAGAGTTTTTCGATAAGCAAACCGGACCAACAAGAACTACAGTTGCTGTTCATCAATTACCACATCCAGATTTAGTAGTAGAAATTAAAGTAACTGCTTACAAAAAACAATAATTGATCGAAATAGATTCACATAAAACAACATTAGAAAAAGAAGGTTTTTCTATTTCTAAACCTATTTTTTCAAATGAGGAACTAAAAGAAATGTGTGATTTAATTGATCAATCTGATCACAATTTTGCTATTCGCCAGTTGGTATTGAAAGTTCCTAAACTGAAAGAGTTAATTTTCAATAATGATAATTTTAAAAACTTATACAAAAGTATTTGTGATGAAAGGTGTTTTTTATCAAAAGCGATCTTTTTTAATAAACCTAAAATGTCGAATTGGTTTGTAAGTTATCATCAAGATTTAAGCATAAGTGTAAAGAATAAAAAAGAAATACATGGATATTCTAATTGGACGAATAAAAACGGACAATTAGGTGTTATTCCGCCAAGAGAAGTTTTAGAAAATACAGTTACATTTCGAATTCATTTAGATGATACAAATGAAACTAACGGAGCCTTGCATGTAATTCCAAAAAGTCATAACAAAGGAATTATTAGAGTTGATGAAACTTTCAATAAAAATAACTTAGAAAAAGAAGTATTATGTAATGTTGATAGAGGAGGAGTGATGGTAATGAAACCATTATTGTTACATGCATCGCAAAGATCAGTATCAGCATTTAATCGAAGAGTCATTCATTTAGAATTTTGTAATTAAGAAATTCCAATGCAATGGTTAGAAAAACAAATAATATGAAAAAAATAATAGTTTTAGCAACACTTATGTTGTGGATTGTATCATTTGCTGATTCTGGAAAAGCGTATCGAATTTTAGCAGAGTTTGATCTTGGAGAAGTAAAGGTGACGGGTTATGTATATTACTACACATATTATGAAGATCACCCTAAAAAAGACAATTTATTATCTTTTTTGAAAAGAAAAAATAGTTTTAAAAAACTTAAGGTTTATGCGAAGATAAAGAGTTTAGACTACTTTGATTTTTCACTTTTAAATAGTGATTTAGAAGTCATAGTAGAAAATATTAAAGCTATTAAAGTAACAGAAATTCATGAGTTTATACCTGACCAAAAATTAGTGCTTCTTACAAAAAGGGAATATTCATTAATTAGTGAGAAAAATTATATTAAAGAATCCTCAGATCTAGGTAGCTTAAGTTATTATGAAAATGGAGAAGAAATAATGGTTGCTAAAAATGGAAATATATTTTTTGAAAGCGAAGTAGAAAATTTTCGTAAAGAATTAAGAGAAGAACTTAAAGAAATTGGAAGTTCGGATACATCAGAGGGGGAAGAATACAATAAGTTTATAAATCAAAAGAAAAAGGAATTATTAGAGAAAGAGATTGTTTTATTTACGGTTTATTATGCATTATGAAATGAATATAAAAAACTACATAAACGGAGAATTTATAAATCCAGTTGATGGAAATTATATTGATAATTTTAATCCTTCTGTTGGAGAAGTATACGGACAAATACCAAATTCTTCTAAAGAAGATGTTGAATTAGCTTATAAAGCAGCTAAAGAAGCTTTTCCTATTTGGTCTAAAACTACTTTAGAAGAACGAAGTCGTATATTACTTAAAGTTGCAGGTTTAATAACAGATAAGCTCGATTTTTTAGCAGAAGCAGAAGCTAAAGATAATGGGAAGCCATTAAGTTTAGCAAAAGCTATTGATATTCCAAGAGCATCTTCTAATTTTCGTTTTTTTGCTAACGCTATCACACAGTTTCCTTCTGAAGCTCATGAAAGTGTTGGTTTAAATGCAATGAATTTTACGTTACGTCATCCGATTGGAGTTGTCGGTTGTATTTCTCCATGGAATTTACCTTTGTACTTATTTACTTGGAAAATTGCTCCTGCTATTGCTGCTGGAAATTGCGTGGTTGCCAAACCAAGTGAAGTTACACCAATGACTGCTTATTTGTTAGGTGAAATTTGTAACGAAGCAGGTTTGCCTAAAGGTGTTTTAAATATTGTACATGGTTTAGGTCAAACTACAGGTCAAGCTATTGTTGAACATCAGAATATTAAAGCAATTTCTTTTACAGGTGGAACTACAACAGGAGCTCATATCGCAAGAACAGCGGCACCAATGTTTAAGAAGCTTTCGTTAGAATTAGGTGGAAAAAATCCAAATATTATTTTTGCAGATGCTGATTATGATGAAATGTTAGCAACAACAGTAAAGTCATCTTTTGCCAATCAAGGTCAAATTTGTTTATGTGGGAGTAGAATTTTTGTAGAAGAAAGTATCTATGAAAAGTTTAAAAAGGATTTTATCGATAAAGTTTCAAAACTTAAAATTGGTAATCCGTTTGATGTTGATACAAACCTTGGCGCTTTAGTTTCTAAGCCACATTTAGAAAAAGTGAAATCGTATATAGATATTGCCGAAGAAGAAGGCGGAAAGATTTTATTTGGAGGAGAAACAGTAACTGTAAAAGGCAGTGAGAATGGATATTATTTACAACCAACTGTAATTGAAATTCAGGATAACTCATGTAAATTAAATCAAGAAGAAATATTTGGTCCAGTAGTAACAATTATGTCTTTTAAAACAGAGGAAGAAGTATTAAGTTACGCAAATAATGTAAGTTACGGTTTATCTGCTACATTATGGACGAACAATTTAAATAGAACGATGCGAATGACTCAAGAATTGCAAGCAGGAATTGTTTGGGTAAATACTTGGTTACTTCGTGATTTAAGAACTCCATTTGGAGGTGTAAAAGCCAGTGGAGTTGGGAGAGAAGGAGGTTTTGAAGCATTACGTTTCTTTACCGAACCTAAAAACATATGTATAAAATATTAAACAACTAAAATGGATTTAAGAATTCAAAATAAAAACGCCTTAGTTTGTGGTAGTACTCAAGGAATTGGAAAAGCATCTGCGTTTGCTTTAGCAGAAGAAGGAGTTAGTGTAACTTTAGTTGCACGTAACGAAGAGAAACTAAAAAAAGTTTTAGTAGAACTACCAAACCAAGAGTTGAAGCATAATTATATCGTAGCTGATTTTTCGAATCCACAGGAGTTAAAAGAGAAAATAGAAGCTTCGTCTTTAAATTTTCATATCCTAATCAATAATACTGGCGGACCAGCAGGCGGACCAGTTTTTAATGCTCAAATCGATGAATTTGAACGTGCATTTACAATGCATTTAAAGTGTAATCATGTGTTGGTTCAAGCTGTAGTGCCTTTTATGAAAGAACAAGGTTATGGAAGAGTGATTAATGTGATCTCTACTTCTGTAAAACAACCTTTAGATGGCTTGGGGGTTTCTAATACCATTCGTGGAGCTGTGGCAAATTGGTCGAAAACAATGGCTAATGAATTAGGTCAGTTTGGAATCACAGTAAACAATGTATTACCTGGAGCTACAGGAACAGAACGATTAAATGAAATTATAAACAATAAAGCTAAGAAAACTGGTAAATCTGTAGATGAAGTTATAGAAACCATGAAAAATGCAGCGCCAGCTAAGCGTTTTGCAGAGCCTGAAGAGGTTGCCAATGCAATCGTTTTTTTAGCTAGTGGTCGTGCTAGTTATATCAATGGAATTAATGTTCCTGTAGACGGCGGACGAACAAAATCATTATAAAAAAAGAGCTTCATTTTTGAAGCTCTTTTTGTTTTTATAAAAGTGATTCATAATTATTCTTCATTATGAATTCTATTATTTCTTATCCTAAACGTTTCTAATGTTTCTTTCAATACAGCTTTCGAAGTAGCATAATCTCTAAAGTTAATAATCACAGGTTCTTCTTTGTAATGAAAACATAATTCTGATTTATTGGGAGTACAAAATAGTTGTTCATTTTCGATGTCTTTCCACTCCATTACATTTTTATCTTTGTGTTGAATTCCATATCTGGTAATAGTAAGTTGAGGTTTACGGTTAAATAACACATATGCTTTTAAAATAGTAAAATATATTCCTCCTAAAATGAAAAGAATTATAAAAAAGTTAGTTTTATTCTCGTATAAAGGTAATAAGAGCAAAAGTCCAGTAAAAGCTAAATAGCATATTGTCTTATAGAAACCTTTAATTTTGGAATAGTAAAAGACAACATTACTTCCGATTTTTTTATTCTCAGTAAATACATCCTCTTCTTCAAACTTTACTAAAACTTTTTGCCATTCTCTTTTTTCTTCATCCGATTTAAATTCTAATCTATCGGTTAAAGAAGAATGATATGGATGAATTATTCGTTCCTGTATTGCCCTGTAATATAGTTCGTGAACATTTCTTACATGACTAAAAGCCCACAGTTTCCATTTAAAAGCTAATCTACATAATATTAAAATTGACACTAATAATTGTACTATCAGACTAATTATAAAAAAACTAGTCGATTTAAAAATAGAAGTAGCCATAATAATTAATATGAAGCCTGTAAAGTAAAATGTAAAAAAAAGAGCTTTTTTTCTTTTACCAACTTTAATAGCTTCTTCTACAGATATGTTCTTTTTCATCAAGCAAACTAAAATACGAATATAGTATTAGTAGTAATTTTAATAAAAAAGTAACACTTACATGTTAGATAATTATGGCTGTCAAATCTTATTAGATGTGTTATTATTCTAAAATAAGCTCATATTTAGCATGTTCTTCTATCTTTTCTTTTGAAAACCAATACGGAATCCATTCTTTGGTATTCCATTTTTCAAGCTGAGATTTATAGTAAGGATGAAAGACTCTTGCAGAACTTCCTCCGGCAATAATTCCCATGATTTTTTCATTATCGCTCATGTCAGCAATCATTCGGAAAGAACTAAACCAAGAAGTTTCAAAAAGATGTTCTTTGTTTTTTACAAATCCGCCTCTATTTAAAGTTTGATTTGATCCTGCTTTCGGTAATAATTCACCTCCAACGAATTCGCTACCAAAACCATTTTGTTTAATCGGACTCGCAAATTTCACAGTATGTAATTTACCCCAAGTCCAGTTTTTAGCATCTTTACCGAATCGTTCAGTTAATATTTTTTGAGTTGTAATTCCAGCTTCTACAATTAATTGAGCTAAATTTTCTTTTTCAGGAGTATTTACATTGTCAATAAAACGATGATTGGTAAGTATCATTTCATCTACTCTTTGATTCCAATAGTATAAGTTTTCCCAATACATATCTTCTACTTCGTCAGGTAATTCATCATTTAAAATAAGATAAACCAGTTCATTGTATAACAATGTATAAACAGCAGCTCCAACTTTATCAATCTCTTCAGATAAATCCCAAGATTTTAAAATTTCAGCAAGTGCTTTAGTATTTTCATTTTCTTGTAATGCTTTTACGAATAAAGGATTAAGCTTTTGTGCTTGCATATTTTTTACATCAAACAATAGTTTCCAAGATTCATCAGCACTATATTTTTTATCTGAAGCAAAAAGCTCATGTATTCTTTCATACCTGTAAGCAGGAGAGAAGTGATTTGAATAGTAATATTGATAATCATCTGGACGCGTATCGTGATTTGCAGTTCCTAACCAGCCTTTTTCAGGATTTATAAGATGAGGTAATTCATTCTTAGGTATAAAACCATTCCAGTTATCTAAAGAGTCAATTGGCTGTGGGAAATCTCCACTAGCATTTCTTCTTACAGGAATTAATCCGGTTGCCTGATGCGCTATATTCCCATTTATATCTGCAAAAACATAATTGTAAAACATATTGTCCATGTTTCCTAAAACCTTTCTAAAAGAAGTAATATCTTTTGTTTCAAGTAAACCAATTTGTCCAATGCCTTTACTTTGAGTTTCGGCTAAAGTCCAACGTAAACTAATAGTATCTTTTGTTAGTACATTAAAAACTGGAAAATCTGAGATAATCGGACCTCTTTTTGTTGATCTTACAGTGAATTCAATAGTACTGCTATCTTTTATTTTTATGATTTCCTTTCTGATTTCTAAAGGAATTTTTTTATCGTTTTCTACATAAAAATCCCCATCTATATTTTCAATAAATAAATCTTGACTATCACCATAAGCATTAGTTACACCAAAAGAAACAAACTCATTACGACCAGATAATAATCCAGGAATTCCAGGTGTAGAAATACCTACAGCTTTAAATTCTGGACAAACCAAACCTATAGGATGAAATAGTCCTGGTAAAATTCTAGAATCTACGTGCGGATCGTTAGCTAAAATAGGTTTACCAGATTGTGTTCTTTTTCCTGAAAGAATCCAGTTGTTCGAACCTAATTTTGGATATGGAATTAAAGGATTTGGAAGTTTAGTATATGCAAGTTCTTTTGTTGTACTTCGATGTTTAACAATAGAGTCGAATTGTAGCGGTTTTGTTCTATCAACATTAATAGACAACGGTAATAATTCAGAAGCATTTTTGAAACGAGCAGCTAAATTGTGACTAATAATTTCGTCTTCCATATTCTGTCCCTGAAATAAACCGACAAAATGTACAATAGACATAATATCTTCAGGTAGCATTTCTGTTGGTTTCATTTTTAATAAACTTAATTCCAATGGATATTCATCTTTGGCAACTTTTAAATATTCGTTATAACCTTCACAATACCATTGTAAAATCGCCTTAGTTTCTTCACTTAAATACGCATAACTTCTTTTTGCGTTTCCATAAATATCAAGAACTCTTATTTTAATATCAGATTGTAACATAGACGATCCAACTAATTCGGCAGCTTTTCCTTTGATTAAAGCTCTGTAAAACTCCATTTGAAATAGTCGATCTTGAGCTGTAACAAAAGCTTGTCCTCTAAAAAGATCAGCTTTATTTTCTGCAATTACATAAGCAATACCATTTTCATCACGAATAATTTTGATTGGTTTTTCATTAATGCTTATTTCAAATTTTCCTTCTCGTTTAAAATTGTTACTGTTTTTTATCCAGATAAAACCAGCGATAGATATAAGTAAAAGGATGGATAATGCAATTATTATTTTTTTCTTCATGAAGAGGTTTTTTATACAGAACTAAGTATTTAATACCTAGTTGAAATTGTCCCGTTTATATGTGTTTAAAAGTAGCATTTCTTATTTAGAATACGAATAAAATGTAATTTTTAGTTTGTTTGATAACTTAATTCACAATTTTAATTAACTTTTAAGTGCATTTTCTGAGTAGTTTTTATTTAATTTTATAACTCAATACAAAACAATATGAATTTAGTACAACCCTTAAATTTTAAAAAGTGGATCGATGAACATCGTCACTTATTAAAGCCGCCTGTAGGAAACAAACAGGTTTGGGATAATGGAGAATATATCGTAATGGTCGTTGGCGGACCAAATAATAGAAAAGATTATCACTATAACGAAACACCTGAATTTTTCTATCAAGTGGAAGGAGATATGGTGTTGAAAATTATAGATGGAAAAGGGGAGATGATTGATGTAGAAATTAATGAAGGTGATATTTACTTATTACCAGCAAAAGTGCCTCATTCACCTCAACGTAAAGAAAATACAGTTGGTTTAGTTATTGAATATCCAAGAGCTGAAGGAATGTTAGATGCTTTGGAGTGGTATTGTGAAAATTGTGGAACACCATTATATCGAGAAGAATTTGCATTAGATAATATTGAAACAGATATGCCAATTATTTTTGATAAATATTATTCAGATAAAGATAAATGTACTTGTTCAAATTGTGGTACAGTAATGGAAGCTCCAAATAAAATAAAGTAATAGTACTAAGAAAAACGAAAACTTTAAAACGAATCAATGCAAGCTAAACGAAAACTAAGAATCAACGGACATTCACATTTGCTTCCTTATCCAGAAGAAATTCCACAATTTATGAAAGACAAAGGGATTTTTTGGGTGGATAAAGACAAAAAATTCATGCTGCAAAAAAACTGGAAAAGGCCAGTAACCGATTCAAGTTTCTTTTTAAATGAGAAATTAGCTTGGATGGAACATTTTAAGATTGATCATGCTGTAGTTTTAAATCTTTCTCAGTTATACGGAAATGGTTTACGATTAGAAGAAATGAAACAAGCTTTACGTTTCCAAAACGATTTTAACGCACGTATTCAACAAGATCATCCAAGTAAATTTACTTGTGGTTTTGTTGTACATCCAGGTTTTGTAAGAGGAGCTTGTTGGGAAATTGAACGATGTGTAGAACAGTTAGGAATGAACCTATTGTGTTTACCAACACATTATATGGATACTATTGGAACTTGGCGTTGTATTTTTGATGAAGAAAATGAACCAATTTTTGAATTAGCAGATAAGTATAATTTAGCTGTAGAAATTCACCCCTATGATGGAGAAAAATTCATTAAACTAGAAAATACAAGTTGGCGTTTTCATTTAATTTGGATGTTAGCTCAGTGTGCAGATGCTTATCATTTCTTATCATTGAACGGTTACTACGAAAAGTATCCTAATATGCGAGTATGTTTTGCTCATGGAGGACAATTAGCTCAAATGAATTTAGGAAGAAGAATTCAAGGTTTTGATGGGAGACCCGATTTATTTGAAGGTAAAGCACATCCACGAAAAGCAGTAGGACATAAGAATATTTTCTTTGATACTTTAGTTCACGATACGGGTTCTTTAGATTTATTAATTAAGAATCAAGGTGTAGATCAAGTATTAATTGGTTTAGATGATCCTTATCCGTTAGGAGAAATGGAGAGTGATAAACAATCATCTTATCCAGGAAAGATTTTGGATTTGGCTATCGATAGAGAAATTATTTCAGAAGAACATAGAGATCAAATGTGGCAGTGTAACGTGTTACAATGGTTATTTGGAGATAATGAAGAAAAGAAGAAAGAATTAGTCAATAAAATATTAAGTTAAATAAAAAAGCCTCAGTATTCACTGAGGCTTTTTTAATATGTTTTCTATTTTCTAAATTAGAAAGTTGTAGTTACATTAATTGCAACTTCACTCCATGTTTTAGAAACTCCATCAGCTCCTTTGTGTAAATCTTCACAAACTTTATTTAAAGAAGCGATAGCGCTTTGTGCATTCCACTTATCAATATCCATAGTTGTACTCATAGAGAATACTTTATCTTTAATTGTATATTTGAAAGGAAGTTTTTCAGTAACACTATTCATTGTAAATTCTGCAGTACCTAAACTATCGTTATCAATAGTGATTTTTCCTGTTAAATCTACTGTGTTAGCCATTACAGCGAAGAAAAACTTTCTGATTTTTAAGTTTCTTCCGTTGTCTTTAGTTTCTAAACCACTTACAGGAATTTTAAATTCAGCACCATTCATTGCTTCTTTAACAGAATTTCCTTCACCACCTTTTGTGATTTCGATTTTTTTAAAGATTCCGTTTACTGGTACTTTATCAGTAGTCTTGTATGCAGTAAAGTTAATGCTGTTTGTTGCATTTTTTATAGCAAAAGGAGCAGTCTTTTCAACAGGAGCTTCTGTAGTAGTTTCAACTTCCTTTTTTTCTTCTTTTTTAGCTTCAGATTTGCATGAAGTAAATTGTAAAGATAATGCTACAATACTTACAATAGTTAGAAATTTGTTCATCTTGGATCTTATTTTAGATTGTTGGTTAAATTAATACTAATTACTTTTCTATTCGTTTATTTTCAATAATGATAATCTATTTTAAAATTGAATTAACCAATTTAATGTAATTCTCTTTAGCTTCATTTTCATCCATTCCTTTCAACTGAATCCATGCATTAAATTTAAATGCATTTTTCAAATTATCTTCGTTATTGTATGAAAAATTATCTCCTTTAGTGGCCTGTTTATAATATGCATATAAACGTAACTGAACATCTGGAGCGAATTTTTTTGTAGTATTATTCGCACGTTCAAAGGCGTCAGAAAAAAGCGTATCTAAATCAGAAGTCATTTTATATACAATAATGTATATACAAATATACGAAGGGTGCAAGGAAAAACAAGCTATCCAGACGATCTAAAAGTCCACCATGACCAGGCATAATGGTACCGCTATCTTTAACATTAGCGATACGTTTGAATTTACTTTCGACTAAATCACCATAGGTTCCAAATACCGAAACTATAAATGCTATTACCATCCAGTTTACAACATTTAATATAGTACTGTATTTTGCAATCACAATACCAGTGATTATTGAAAATATAAATCCACCAATAAATCCTTCTATGGTTTTTTTCGGAGAAATTCTTTCAAATAATTTTCTCTTACCGAAATTTTTACCAACTAAATAAGCAAAGCTATCATTAGCCCAGATAATTAGAATTACAAAAACGACCAAGTAAGGCTCGTAACTTCCATGTAAGAATGGTAAAAAAGCTAAAAATATAAAAGGTAGTATAATGTAGTTTAACGTTAAGAAAAACTTATTAATTAAACTTCTAATACTAGTTTTTTTAGTGTATAAATCAATAATTAAATATGATAAATAACCTATAGAAGTAATTAAAAGAACTAAGTTAAGGTCTTTAGAAATTTGATCTGTGTATTTTAAATACATTCCACTTAATAAAATAGGAATGAAAAGTAATATCTCTCTGTTGTTTAGAATTTTTGAAAACTCCCACAAGCAAATGCTCCCGAAAAGAGCTATTAAACCAATATAACTATCTTCAGAGTAAAAAATACTAAAGATGAAAAGTGCTGCATATACAATAGCAGAGATAATTCTTACTAAAAAATTACTCATAATTATAAATCTTCAAATAATAGTAAATATAAATTCTTTGAATTTCTATTAAATTCTAAAATATCATCTTCAGAATTTGAAATAGAGTAATTTTTTATAGAACTAATATTTGTTGGAATATTTCCTTTGAAATTCATTTTAATTCCTGTTAAGCCTTCTCCTATATTTTTTACAAGTTGACTTGTAGTAGCATATACTATAAAATCATCTGATAATTGTGATAATTTCTGACTTCCTAACTGGTTTGATGAAAATAAAATCTCTCCAGAGTTAGCAATCAAATGCTCACAACTTGTGAAAATAGGATTGGTATTGTTTAGTTTTTCATGTATAGTTACAGGAATATCTTTTGTAAGTTTTAGCAGATCGATATCATTACAAGAAATTTCTTCCCATTTATTTTCTGCTATAATATGTTTTAGGTTATAAATAACCTCATCAATTTTTGTACTGTACAAAAATTTACCACCATTATTAATAAAATGGTGTACAAAAGAATCGTCTAACGACAAATTGACTGGTTGTTTTTTAATCAATTTCTCGTTAGACGACTCTGTACTAATATTAAATAACTTTCTTAAAAAATTCATTTAAAAGTTATCGAGTTTATATTATTCTTCAGTCGAGTTGCTTAATTCGTCAGATAATTTCTCGTCTTTTTCAAAAGGTCTTTTGCCGAAAATTTCTACTAAGTCATCTTTAAAGATCACTTCTTTCTCTAAAAGTTTTTGAGCTAAAATATCAAGCTTGTCTTTATGCTGATCTAAAATTTCGATAGCTCTTTGATATTGACCTTCTATGATTTTAGAAATTTCTTTATCAATTGTCTTTGCAGTTTCTTCACTGTATGGTTTAACAAAAGAATCGTTTCCAGAAGAATCATAGTAAGTAACATTTCCAACTTCGTCATTTAAACCATAAACGGTTACCATGGCACGAGCTTGTTTTGTTACTTTTTCTAAATCACTTAAAGCACCAGTTGATATTTTGTCAAAGATTAATTTCTCTGCAGCTCTACCACCCATAGTAGCACACATTTCATCAAGCATTTGTTCAGTTTGAACAATTTTACGCTCCTCTGGTAAGTACCAAGCCGCACCTAAAGACTGACCTCTTGGAACAATAGTTACTTTTACTAATGGAGCAGCATATTGTAACATCCAACTTACCGTTGCATGACCAGCTTCATGATACGCAATAACTTTCTTTTCTTTTGGAGTGATTACTTTGTTTTTCTTTTCTAAACCACCAACAATTCTATCTACAGCATCCATAAAATCTTGGTGATGAATTGCAGTCTTATTATTTCTTGCAGCGATTAAAGCAGCTTCATTACATAAGTTTGCGATATCAGCTCCAGAGAATCCAGGAGTTTGTTGTGCTAAGAAATCTAATTTTACATCTTCAGCTAATTTTAACGGCTTAATATGTACATCAAATATTTCTTTACGCTCATGTAAATCTGGTAAGTCAACGTAGATTTGACGGTCAAAACGACCAGCACGCATTAATGCTTTATCAAGAATTTCTGCACGGTTTGTTGCCGCTAATACGATTACATTAGTATCAGTTCCAAAACCATCCATTTCAGTTAATAACTGGTTTAATGTGTTTTCACGCTCATCATTACTACCTGTCATACTGTTTTTACCACGAGCACGACCAATAGCGTCAATCTCATCAATAAAGATAATCGATGGAGATTTTTGTTTTGCTTGTTTGAATAAGTCACGTACACGAGATGCACCAACTCCAACAAACATTTCAACGAAATCTGAACCAGAAAGTGAGAAGAAAGGTACACCAGCTTCACCTGCAACAGCTTTAGCTAATAAAGTTTTACCTGTTCCTGGAGGTCCTACTAATAAAGCTCCTTTAGGAATCTTTCCACCAAGTTTTGTGTATTTATCAGGGTTCTTTAAGAAATCTACAATTTCTTGTACTTCTTCTTTAGCTCCTTCTAAACCAGCAACATTTTTAAATGTTGTTTTTACTTTAGTATTCTCATCAAAAAGTTTAGCTCTAGATTTTCCAATATTAAAAATCTGACCGCCTCCACCGGCTCCGCTACCACCACCAGACATTCTTCTCATAAAGAATAACCAGATAGCGATTAATAAGATAAAAGGTAAGAAACCTAAGATTGTATCGAAAATACTAGTTCTTTCTTTGTAAGCGTAGTCTAAAGATAGGTTGTTTTTCTTCTTAGCTTCTTCTAACTTATTTTCAAAGTTTTGTAAATCTCCAAAGTTATATTCATAAAGCGGACTTCCTTTTCTGTAAAAAGGATTCTTCACGATTTTAGAATATTTCTCTTTTGCATCTATTACATCTTGTTTGATATAAATTTCAGCTCTAGAGTTGTTTAAGATAAGAACGCTTTCAATATCGTTATCATTTAAAATCTCATTAAATTTTATAGAAGTAAGATCTTTTCCATCTGTAAGTCCACTAGATCTTCCAAATAGAGTCATTCCTACTAAAAATAAAATAAGAAGTATATAAATCCAGTTCGAGCCTAGATTAAAATTTGAGGTGTTTTTTTTCTTTTCGCTCATAAGTGTGGGTGAATAATTATAGGATTATGCTGGGTTAATTTCTGTAATTTTAGCATCTCCCCAAAGACTTTCAATGTCGTAATAATCTCTAACATGTTTCTGGAAAATATGAACAACTACATTCACATAATCCATTAAAACCCATTCAGAATTATCTTGACCTTCAACATTAAAAGGTTTGTCTTTAAGTTCTTTACTAACTACTTTATGTACTGAACCTGAAATAGCATTAACCTGAGTGTTTGAGTTACCTGTGCAAATTACAAAATAATCACATACAGTATTTTCGATATCTCTTAAATCTAATAATTGGATATCTTCTCCCTTAACATCATCGATTCCTTTAATAATTGTTGCAATTAAATCGTCTGTACTTGCTTGAGTTTTTGTCATTAATTATTTTTAGTTTTTAGCAAAGTTATTATTTTTTTGTGACTAATTTATGTATTATTGAAACGAGTTCGTTATAATTAGCATTTATGAATATAATCAAACTTGATGCCACTGCATCAACCAACTCTTTTTTGAAAGAATTGTCAGTAGAATCTGAACTTTCTGACTATACTGTTGTCGTCGCAGATGAGCAAACTTTAGGGAGAGGACAAATGAATACAACTTGGGTTTCTGAAGCTAAAAAGAACCTTTTGTGTAGTGTTTATGTAAGGTTGAGTGATGTGCCCATTTCTAAACAAGTATATCTTAACTTTGCTATAGCGATAGCGATACATGAAGCTTTGTCTAGTTTTAAGCTGACAAACTTAGAAATTAAATGGCCTAACGACATTCTGTCAGAGAAAAAGAAAATCTGTGGTATACTAGTCGAAAATATCCTAAAAGGGAACAAAATAGATGCTACAATAATTGGAGTAGGAGTGAACATTAATCAAACAGACTTTCCTACTTACTTACCAAAAGCTTCTTCAATAAAAAATATTACTGGGAAAGAAATAGTAATAGAAGATGTGTTAGCTGAAATTATTTCTAAACTAAAAGAGAAAATAAGTTTACTAATCAATAAAGATTATGATGTTTTGAATGAAGAATATCATAATGTATTGCATAAAAAAAACATCCCTAGCATGTTTAAAGATGATAAAGATGTTGTTTTTATGGGTAAAATATTAGAAGTCGAAACTTCTAATGGAAAACTTATTATTGAACTTCCTGATGAAACTTTAAAATCGTTTCAATTAAAAGAAGTTGTTTTCATATAATTAAAGTTTTGCTAAGTTTTCTGTAAGAGTATTGATAAAGTTTGTTAATGGTTTTTTAACCATCATAGCCATCATTGGATTAAAGCTACTTTCAAACTTTAACTGAACATTACTTTCACTGTCTGATACTTCTTGAATGTCTGCAGCTAAAGTAAAAGGTAATTTACTGCTTGCAGCTCCTAAAGTAACGTTTGAAAATTCAGTTTTCTCTTTCATTACTAATCTAATTTCTGGCATTCCTTTTAATCCAAAAATGAAAGATTCACCATCTACTTCGAACTTTTCTGTATTTTCAGGCATTAAAACTTTAAAGTTTTCTAACTGAATTAAAAAATCGAATAAGTCTTTTTGTGATTTATTTACGCTAACGCTATTTCCTTCAATATTCATTATTTATGGTAGATTTAAATGATCAATTTTTAAGTATTATTGTTTCCACTCGCTAGGATTTAATCTCCAACTTTCTAAAGTTTGCAATTCTTTCTGAGTGATATAATTGCTATCTAAAGCTTGTTCTAATAAATTTTCGTAGTTGCTTAAAGTAGAAAAATCTAAATTGTGTTCTCCAAATGTTTCTTCAGCAACAGCAAAACCATAAGAAAATATAGCGACCATTCCTTTTACATTAGCATTGGCTTCTTTTAAAGCTTTAATAGCATTTAAACTACTTTTACCAGTACTAATTAAATCTTCAACAACGACTACATTTTGTCCGCTTTCTAAAAAACCTTCGATTTGGTTTTTACGTCCATGTTTTTTTGGTTCTGGTCTAACATAAACGAAAGGTAACCCTAATTCTTGTGCAACAAGTACACCAATTGCAATAGCACCAGTAGCTACTCCAGCAATTACATCAGGTTTTCCATATTTCTCTTCAACGAGCTTTGCTATTTTTTCTTTAAGAAAATTTCGTACTGGTGGATATGATAATGTAACTCTATTATCACAATAAATCGGAGATTTCCAACCAGAAGCCCAAGTAAAAGGCTCGTTTGGGCTTAATTTGATGGCTTTAATCTGCAAAAGAAGTTCAGCAGTTTTTTTTGCAGTATCTTTGTTTAAAATCATAGCGCAAATGTATAAAGTTTTTGTGAATGATCGACCTATAATATTTACTTCTTCGTTAAAAAATGAGGAAGATCTTCCGTTGTTAAAAATCAAAAATATAGTAATCTCACGGGTTATAAATCAGGTAAAAACTGGTAAATTAAAGGGAGTATACTTGTTTTCAAATACACTCGAAGGAGATTGGTTAGCTTTCTGTAAAAAGTATAACATGATTAAAGCTGGAGGAGGATTGGTGTCTAACGATGAAAACGAACTATTATTTATTTATCGAGCAAAAAAGTGGGATTTACCAAAAGGTAGAATAGATGGTGATGAAGATATACAAGATACTGCACTTAGAGAAGTAAAAGAAGAATGTGGTATTCAAAATCTAGAAATTAAACAATTTTTACTCAATACTTACCATTTCTATTATGATAATAGAAAACTACGATTAAAGAAAATTTATTGGTATTTAATGCATACGGATCATAAAGGTAAATTAAATCCTTTGTTAGAAGAAGGAATTAAAAAAGCAGAATTTAAAAAATCTGATGCAGTTGCTAAGGCCTTAAAAAAGACATATGCCAATGTTAGAACTGTTTTAGCAAAATACAATGATTTAAATATCGAAAACTGACATCATGTCACCGCATTTTAAGCTTTTCTGTCAAAAAAAATAAAAAAACTTAATGGCATAACCTTTGACATCTGTTACTCGTAAAAATTAAGATTAAAAATAAAATCGATTATAAAGTTATGAGTAAAATTATAGGAATAGATTTAGGTACTACCAACTCATGCGTTTCTGTAATGGAAGGAAATGAGCCAGTAGTAATTCCTAATTCAGAAGGAAAAAGAACTACACCTTCTGTTGTAGCATTCGTAGAAGGAGGAGAACGTAAAGTTGGAGATCCAGCTAAGCGTCAGGCAGTAACTAACCCAACAAAAACTGTTTATTCAATTAAGCGTTTTATGGGGAATCATTATTCTGAAAGTTTACGAGAAGTAGAAAGAGTTCCTTATGAAGTAGTAAAAGGAGATAACGATACTCCTCGTGTAAAAATTGATGATCGTTTGTATACTCCGCAAGAAATTTCTGCGATGGTATTACAAAAGATGAAGAAAACTGCTGAAGACTATTTAGGACAAGATGTTGCTGAAGCAGTAATTACAGTACCAGCATATTTTAACGATGCACAACGTCAAGCTACTAAAGAAGCTGGAGAAATTGCAGGATTAAAAGTTCGTCGTATTATCAACGAACCAACTGCTGCTGCATTAGCTTACGGATTAGATAAGGCTGATTCTGATAAGAAAATCGTAGTATTTGACTTTGGTGGAGGTACACATGATGTTTCTATCTTAGAATTAGGAGATGGAGTATTTGAAGTATTAGCTACTGATGGAGATACACACTTAGGAGGAGATGATGTAGATGAAAAAATCATCAACTGGTTAGCTGACGAGTTTAACGCAGAAGAGAATATGGATTTACGTAAAGATCCAATGGCGTTACAACGTTTAAAAGAAGCTGCAGAAAAAGCTAAGATTGAATTATCTAGTACTACATCAACTGAGATTAACTTACCATATATTACAGCTACTGCTAGTGGGCCAAAACACTTAGTTCGTACATTAAGTAGAGCTAAATTTGAGCAATTAATCGACGATTTAGTAAAGAGAACAATTGAGCCATGTCAAACAGCATTAAAAAATGCTGATTTAAGTACTTCTGATATTGACGAAGTAATCTTGGTTGGAGGTTCAACTCGTATTCCTGCAATTCAAGAAGCTGTTGAGAAGTTTTTCGGAAAAGCGCCAAGTAAAGGTGTAAATCCAGATGAGGTAGTTTCTTTAGGAGCTGCAATTCAAGGAGGAGTTTTAACAGGAGATGTTAAAGATGTATTATTATTAGATGTTACACCTTTATCATTAGGAATTGAAACTATGGGTAACGTATTCACTAAATTAATAGAAGCGAATACAACTATTCCAACAAAGAAGTCACAAGTATTCTCTACAGCAGCAGATAATCAACCATCTGTTGAGATCCATGTATTACAAGGAGAGAGAGCAATGGCTGCAGATAACAAAACAATTGGACGTTTCCATTTAGATGGTATTCCACCAGCACAAAGAGGAGTTCCTCAAATCGAGGTAACTTTCGATATCGATGCGAATGGTATCATCAATGTTTCTGCAAAAGATAAAGGAACTAACAAAGAGCAAAATATCCGTATCGAAGCTTCTTCAGGATTAACAGAAGAGGAAATCCAAAAGATGAAAGCAGATGCTGAAGCTAATGCAGAAGCAGACGCAAAAGCTAAAGAAAGTATCGATAAGATTAACGGAGCTGACTCTATGATTTTCCAAACTGAAAAACAGTTAAAGGAATTTGGAGATAAATTATCAGCTGATAAGAAAGCGCCAATCGAATCTGCTTTAGAAGAGTTGAAAAAAGCTCACGAAAGCAAAGATTTAGCTCAGATTGATGCAGCAATGGAGAAAATCAACGAAGCTTGGAAAGTAGCTTCTGAAGAAATGTATGCTGCACAGCAACAAGCTGGTGGAGCTGCAGGAGGACCTCAAGCTGATGCTGGAGCAAATGCGCAAGCAGATAGTAACGATAATGTAGAAGATGTAGACTTCGAAGAAGTGAAGTAATTCACAACTTTTATACCATATTAAAAACCAGTTTTACGAAAGTAAAACTGGTTTTTTTATTTGGGAAATATTTTGATTCAGCTGGGAAGTGAATAATGGATAAGGTTTTTTTATTGACTTCAGTTTCCTTATTTTGTGAACACACAAAATAATTCAATGCGCGTCTTTAAAAAGATATTATTTCTGTTTCTGTTGAGTTTATCAGTATTTATTACTGCTCAACAACCAGTATTTACACAACTCACAGAAAAAGATGGATTACCAGATATTGAGTTTTACAATATTGTAGAGGATAACAAAGGTTTTATTTGGTTAGCAGCTGATAAAGGTTTATTCCGTTATGATGGAAAGAAATTCAAAAATTACACGCATCCGGATAAAAGAGGATTATCTGTTTTTGGAGTGAAATTAGATGATCAAGGTAGAGTTTGGTGTAATAACATATCAGGACAGTTTTTTTATGTAGAAAACGATTCATTAAAACTATTTAAAGATGTTAAGAATGAGGCTAAAGGAGAGCTAACAAATTTTATTTTTTTTGAAAATAAACTTGTCATCTATTATTACAGGGAAATTATTTTAGTTGATTTAAATAATTCAAATATTGTAAAGAAAATTAATGATGATAATAAAACAATATCTGTTATAAAAAATGATAGAAATCTTTCATACATTATAGAGGATCATAAGTTCAGTATTGGGGTTGACGGAGAATCAAACATAGAAAAGAAATTCAAAAATAAATTACAATCAAACTTCTTCTACATTAGTTGGAGTTTTATTCCTTTTAGAGGTAAAAACTTTTTTTTAGGATTAGAAAAACTAGCAACAAAAGTAAATAAAGAAAATAATAGGTTAGTATTAGAGACCCAAGATAGTTTAGTAGAAATTAAATTACCTAATATTCTAAAATATACTCCATATATCGATTATTACATATACGAAGATTTATTATGGTTAGCTACCGAAAATGGTGTATTTATTTGTGATTATGATCATTTAGCAGGTGAGATTATAATTAAAGACCATATTTTTAAAGGAAAGGGAGTCTCTAAGGTCATTAAAGATAGAAATGATAATTATTGGTTTACTACGCTTAGGAACGGTGTTTATATTGTTCCTAATATTCATTTGAATGAACTTAAGTTCGATTTAACAGATGCTAATATAACAGCAATGAGTAAAATAGGAGAAGATAAAATATTAATTGGTTCTTCTCAAGGTAGCCTTGATTTAGTAGATGTAAACACAAAAAAACGAACAAAATTACCAACGTTAAAAAAGGAAAAAGTATTTGCAATTGTTGAAATTAGTGAAAATAAGGCTATTGTGGGTTATGAAACATATACATTAATTATAGATGTTAACGATTTTAGTTATGAATATATATCCAACTATTATCTTTCTGGAGTAAAAGATTTTTCATTTGTAGAAAAGAATAAGATTTTAGTGGCTTCATACAATTCCGCATCAGAATTAAAATTAAGTTCAAAAGAAATTAAATCAACACAACTAGGTCCATTACGTTCTTACACTATACATCATAGTAAAAAAAATGACAAGAAATACGTAGGTTATGTTGATGGAACAAGAGTTTATGATGATAAAAATAAAGAGTTAAAAATATTACATAAAGATAGAGAAGTTTTTACTATAGATATTGGAGAAACAAACGATGGAACAGTTTGGTTATCTACATTTAAAAAAGGAATTCTAGGTGTTAAAGAGAACTATATTTATGTGAATTATAATAGGAATAATGGCTTGTTATCAAATTTAACTAGAGAAATTAAAGGAGATGGAGATAACTTGTGGATTTCAACTACAAATGGAGTACAGTTATTAAATACAAAAACTAAAAAGTTTAGAAACTTAACCCGCAGAGATGGAATAAATACATATAATATCACAGATATTATTCCTTTTGAGAAAGAGTTGTTTTTTAGTTCTAATAAAGGAGTTATTGTAGTTGATAGAGAAAAGTTATTTAAAAAAGTGAATACACTTGAGTTTTATTTTACAGATGTTTCAATTAATGATAAAACTAGAGAATTAAAAGAGAAATACGATTTGAATTCTGATGAAAATAAAGTACACTTCAAGTTTCAAATCAATGGTTTTTTATCAGAAGAAAATGTTCAATATTCTTATAAATTATCGAATAAAAAAGATGCTGGTCTATGGAATAATCTTGATGAAAATATTAATCAGGTAACTTTTAATAATCTTGCTTCAGGAACTTATGAATTTACTCTTAAAGCTACATCAATAGATAATCCGACAAATGAATTTTCAAGAACTATAAATTTTGCTATTGCTTTACCGATTTACAAAGAATGGTGGTTTATATTACTCGTGTTTTTATCTGGAGTTGTTTTTATCTGGTATCGCTTTTATACACGTTTAAAAAGTATTAAACGTAGGCAAAATGTGGCTTTGGAAAAAGCGCGATTGCAGAAAGAGTTGGTTTCTACAAAATTAGAAACGTTACGATCTCAAATGAATCCGCATTTTACGTTTAATGCATTAAATTCAATACAAAATTTAATTTTAAAGAATGATAAGCAAGAAGCCTATAATTACTTGACTAAGTTTTCTTCTTTAATTCGTGAAAATTTACATTTAAGTACACAAAATTTTGTTGTTTTTGAACAAGAACTTTCATTGATAAATAGATATTTAGAACTTGAAAAACTTAGGTTTAAAGAAAGCTTCAGATATCAAATTATCGTAGGAGAAGATGTTGAAGAAGTTAAAATTCCAACTATGATTATTCAGCCTTATGTAGAGAATGCAATAAAGCACGGTTTGCTTCATAAAAAAGAAGGAATGAAAAAAATAAAGATAGAATTCTACATTAAGGAAGGTGTTTTAGTGAGCAAAATTTTTGATAACGGAATTGGAGTTAAAAGGTCAAAAGAAATTCAACAAGCCAATGGTGTAAAAAGAAAATCATTTTCAACAAAATCAATTCAAGAACGATTATTATTTCTGCGTGATTATTATAAAACCGATATTGGAGTAGAGTATCCTGAAGTCGAAGAAGGAACGATGGTTATTATTAAAATTCCTTATTTGTCTTAATTCATTTTAAGTTTTAGCTATTCGGAAGCTTTTTTACTACGTTAAGAAAGTAAATTTTAAACTCTCACATTTATGTTAGTATTTGTAGAGTTGAATGAAGAGATTTTTAGAAAAATATATCTATAATCAAGATCTAGCGCTACAAGGATTGGATGCAAAACGTATTACGATTCTTAATTTTTGTTGTCTAATGATGGGACTCGATATCGTGTTTTTTACAATCAAACGGCTTTTTGAGAGAACACTAACACTTGAAATAGGGTATTGTTATATTGCTTTTTTATCACTGTTTATTGTAGTCTATATACTACAAAAAGCAAATTATTATATCGTAGCTAGAGTACTATTTTTATGTTCTTATGTTATAGCTGTAGTTGGTTTAACGCATGTGTTATTTGTTTACGAAAATACCGAGTATAATTATTTGGCACTACCAATTTTAGCTTTATTCTTTTTTGATAAAAAGTGGGTGCATTATTTCACATTGATCTTATCTGTAGTTTTGTTTTTCATACCTTATTACATAACTGGAAAGCGGAATATTGAAAACTTTGTACCTGAGGAAAAAATATTCTTATTCGTAATCTTATTTTTAGTAGTCAATTTTTTTAAAAAATTAAATGAATCGAATGAGAAGAAATTAAAAACGGCTTATATTGAGTTAGAAGAGAAAAGAAAAAACGAATTTGCTCATTTACAATTGAAATCATTAAAAGCACAAATGAATCCGCATTTTATGTTTAATGCCATGAATTCGATTCAAAATTTGGTATTAAAGGGAGATAAACATAAAGCTTATGATTATCTAACAAAGTTTGCTGCTTTGATACGAGAGAATCTAAATATGAGTGAGAAAAGTTTTATTTTTTTTGATGAAGAATTATTACTGTTGGAGAAATATTTAGAATTAGAAAAGCTTCGATTTCGAGATAGTTTTGAATATAAAATAGTTGGAGGAGAAACCTTATTTCATATTAAAATACCTTCAATGATTATTCAACCATTTGTAGAGAATGCCATTAAACATGGATTGTTGCACAAAAAAGAAGGGATTAAAAAAATAATTTTAAATTTTGAATTAAAAGATGTCTTACATTGTACTATTATTGATAATGGAGTAGGTATAGAGGAATCAAAAAGAATTAAGCAAAGAAACGGAGACAAAAAGACTTCGTTATCTACAAAATTAATAGAGGAAAGGTTAATGCTATTGAAGGATTATTATAAATCGAATATCGGATTCAATTATGAAAAAGTTAAAGAAGGAACGAAAGTAATTATTAAAATACCTTTTATTAAAGAAGATGAGTAAATTAAAAGCAATATTAGTTGACGACGAATTAAATGCAAGAGAAAATCTAAGGTATTTATTAGACGATTTTTGTCCAGAAATTTCTGTTGTAGGAGAAGCTTCTAATATTGATGATGCTGTGCAATTAATAGAAAAAGAAACCCCAAGTATAGTGTTTTTAGATATTGAAATGCCAGAGAAAAATGGTTTTCAAATCTTTAATGAATTCGAAGAAATTAATTTTCAAGTCATTTTCATAACTGCTTACGATCAGTATGCGATAAAAGCATTTCAAGTGGCAGCGATAGATTATTTATTAAAACCAATTGAAGTAAGTTTATTGCAAAATGCAGTTAAAAAAGCGCAACTTTTTATTAGTCAGAAAAAGTTAGATACAAGAATACCTGTATTAAAAGAGAATAAAAAAGAATTAAAAAAAATAGCGATTCCGTATAAGAACGATTATGCAATAATCGCAACAGACGATATTATTTGTATCCAAGCAGATCGAATGTATTCTATCATTTATACTACTAATAATAAGGAATACATAGCCTCAAAAAAATTAAATCACTACGAGAATTTATTTGAAAATGTAACCTCTTTTACGAGAGTTCACAGATCATGGATCGTTAATACAAATCATATCATTATTTACTCAAAAAGAGATAGACAGTTAAAACTTACTTTAGAAAAATTGATACCAGTCAGCAAAGGTTATAAAGAATCTTTTGAAGCTTCATTCACTTCCTGAAAAATAACTTAGGAAACAAAATATGTTCATTCGGAAATAAAAAAGTTCACCTTTAAAAAGCATATTATTCTTTTGTGTTATAATTATATAATCAAAAAGTTATGCTTAAAAAAATACTTTTAATGGTAGTTATACCACTTTGTGTAGGATTAGGTGCACAAACAAGAGTTTACAGCGGTTTTCCTGCGGGTAAAGGAATTGCGGTAATAAATGATATGGCCTACACAATGGTTGGCTCAGAATTAAAAAGTGTATCACTTACCCAGTCAAACCCAACTGAACAAGTTGTATCTAGTGGTTATAATAATAGTCCTTTTAATAATATAGCTTTTCAAGGAACTATGATATATCGAGAAGGAAATTCTTGTATTATACCAGGAGGTGGAGTATCAAAGTTTGCTTATGCATATCCAAGCGGTTCAAGATCTATCACTGCAATAAACGGGCTTAGCGCAAATGCATTGTTTGTTTACAATGGAGATCTTTATTTTTTATCAAAAAGAGGTTCGTTTTCTAATATAGAAATTAAAAGATATACAGGAGGAACAAATACAACTGTAGTTGCAACTTTACCTACTGCTTGGAATAGCGTTTATGACGCAATAGTTGTTGGGGATAATTTATATTATACGTCATATTCAGAAGGAAGAATTTATAGAGTTGATTTATCTGCTAGTTCTCCTAGTGCGCAAGTATTCAAATCTGGTTTATCAGATCCTTGGGGAATAAGGCATGCACAAGGATATCTTTATTTTATTGATGCAGGTTTAAATGGTGGAATTAGAAGAATTTCTGTAAACGGAGGAAGTGTTCAAAATGTAGGAGGAACAATTCCTTACGGAAGAACATTAGATATTGTTGATCAAGATATATATGTTTTATCACCTGCTTCTGTAGCAAACGGAGGTGGAGTTTATAAGTATACTGATCCCAACATTGTTCCTGTATGTAAAGCGCCAACAGCTCCTCAGGTAAGTTTTGTAGATGAAACTACTGCAGATGTAAGTTGGACGGCTCCAGCGAATTCAGTAGATTCATACGAGTTAACATATGTAGAAACTGGACAGTCAATTAGTAGTGGTACAACTATTCAAAATATCTCAGGAACTTCGGTACAGATTAATAATTTTGTTCCAGGAACTAGCTATGATATTTATATTAAAACAAATTGTACAGGAGCATTAACAGCAACGTCGGATAATGTTAAAGTGGTTTATGTTGCAAAATCTTGTAATAAGCCTAATAATCTTAGAGGAATATTAACTGGAGCAACAACAGCTGACATAACATGGGATCCAGTTGCAGAATTTGTTGATTCGTATGAGTTGACATATGTTGATGCTGGACAACCTATAAGTTCAGGAACAACAATTCAAAATATTTCTGGAACAACTACATCTTTAACAGGATTAGTAAATGGTCAAGAATATGATGTCTATGTAAGAACAAACTGTGATAACAGATTTAGTGCCCCTTCTGAATACCAAAAAATAACTTATACTCAAACTACACGTGTGTATGTAAGTCAATTTGCTACAGGAAGTAATACAGGAGGATCATGGGCAAATGCTTACACAAGTTTAGAAACTGCATTAGCAAGTAATTTAAATGGTAAAACAGAAGTTTGGATAGCAAGAGGAACATATACACCTTCATCAAATAATAGAAACGCAAGATTTGAGTTTAATGTTGATGGATTATTAATCTATGGTGGTTTTGCTGGAAATGAAACAAACTTAAATCAAAGAGATTATTTAAGTAATAAAACAATCTTAAGTGGAGATTTGTTGAGAAATGATGATGCCAATGTCACTTTTAATAATACTACAAGAAGTGATAATAGCTTAAGAGTTATTAATGTTGCTGGAAACAATATAGTCATTGATGGAATTACAATTTCTGGTGGTTATGCAGATGCAACTTCTGGAGATGGTAGATTTGGAGCAGGTTTATCTCTGAGTCCTAATATAAGTAACTTCACAATTAAAAACACAACAGTTAAGGATAATGTTGCTTATTGGGCGGCAGGATTAAATTTATCAGCAGATAAATCAGGGTCGGTAGTTATATCAGTAGATGCTTGTGTTTTTGATAATAATTTAAGTTCTAATTCAGGTACAGCAATGTATGTTATTCCAAGAGAAGGAACTAATGTAACCTATTTTATATTAACAAATTCATTATTTAAAAATAACAGAACGACAGATGATGGTTCTAGAAAAGCTAAAGGAGGAATGGTTTGGGTTAGAGCACATTATACGGGAACTATAATTTCTACGAACATTATAAATAATACATTTGTTAATAATCTTAATGAAGGAACAGATGCAAATTCAGATTTTGCAACAGTTGCTCTAAGTAGAAATACAGGTAGTTATGGAAATAGTTTTGTAGCAAATAATATTTTCTGGGGAAATAAAAACAATAATGGAAATGTGGCTTTAGCTGTTGGAAAAGGAGGAGGGACTAATTTTACTAATAATTTAGCAGCCTTGAACAGTATAGATGAGGATAATTTTTCTAACATTTCATTTTTAGCTTCAAATACGAGTAATAGTGACCCTTTGTTTACTGATGCGGCTAATGGAGATTTTACAATACAAACCAATTCGCCAGCAAAAGATACTGGTGACAATAGTAGAATACCTTCTGGTGTATCAACTGATTTATTTGGTAATCAACGAATATTTAATACTACTGTTGATATGGGAGCGTATGAATTCGGACCAGCTGCTCCAGTGATAAAAAAGGCATTAAATGTAACTGCTACCAATGGTTCGGTAACTATAAGTCCTAGTTCGGCAGATGGACTTTATGTAGATGGAACATCAGTTGAATTAACAGCTACACCAGCTGTAGGTTATCAATTCGATGGATGGAGTGGAGATGCAACAGGAACTACAAATCCATTAACCATTACTATGGATGCTGATAAAACAGTTACAGCAATGTTTAGTAAAATTCAACGTACCTTAACTATTAATGCTACAAATGGTTGGGTTAGTAAAAATCCAAATCCACCAGGCGGAGCTTACGATGATGGAGCATCAGTTGAATTAACAGCTACACCAGATGCTGGATATCAATTTGATGGATGGAGCGGCGATGCAACTGGAACGACAAATCCATTAACGATTACTATGGATACTGATAAAACAGTTACTGCAATGTTTAGTAAGATTCAACGAACATTAACTATTAATGCTACAAATGGTTCGGTTAGCACAAACCCTAATCCAACAGGAGGGACTTATGATGATGGAACTTCAGTTGAATTAACAGCAACGCCAGATGCAGGTTATCAATTTGATGGCTGGAGCGGCGATGCAACAGGAACGACAAATCCATTAATGATTACAATGGATGCTAATAAAACAGTTACAGCAATGTTTAGTAAGATTCAACGAACATTAACTATTAATGCTACAAATGGTTCTGTTAGTACAAATCCAAATCCAACAGGAGGAACATATGATGATGGAACTTCAGTTGAATTAACAGCAACGCCAGATGCAGGTTATCAATTTGATGGCTGGAGCGGCGATGCAACTGGAACAACAAACCCATTGACAATTACTATGGATGCTGATAAAACAGTTACAGCTAATTTTAGTCTTATTCAGCGTACATTAACAGTTAATGCTATTAACGGAACTGTAAATATCTCTGTTCCAACTTTTGGTCCAAAAAATATCAATAATACCCCAACGATTAGTCAGTTTAATGACAGAACAATAGTTAGGTTAGAAGCTATTCCAGATGCTGGATATAAATTCGATGGTTGGAGTGGAGATATAACTAGTACAGCAAACCCTGTTGATGTTGTTATGGATGCAGATAAAACTATTACAGCAATGTTTAGTGCAGTAACGGCTAGTGTTGTTGATGAAGAGTTTAATAAAGAAGTAAAAATATATCCTATACCAACTTCAGATATCTTAAATATTAAAGTAACAACGGGTTATGATATAAAGAAAGTTGTTTTGTATAGTATTGTAGGGAAAAAGGTGTTAGAAACAAAAGAGAAAAAGATGAATCTATCTAGTTTGGTAAGCGGAATTTATATACTTAAAGTAACAAATTCGGAGGGACGCGTAGCATCTAGAAGGATTATTAAGAAATAATGATGAATGCTATAAAGAAATATAGACTAGAAATTCTGCTCTTGCTTTTATATTCATTAGTGTTTTTCATCATATTTTCAACATTCTAAGCAATTAAGCCTGAAAAGTAATTAAAACTTTTCGGGCTTTTTTTATTTACAGTAATAGTTTTAGGTTTGTTGAATAAAAGAATAGAAGCGTTCAATGCAAACTAAATACAATAGAACAAACTTTTTTAAACACACCTACTGTCAATTTGAATTCAAAACATCTGATGTTTTAAAAGAAGAAAATATTCATTTTAAAAGTAAATCAGGTAGTACTTATGTATATACAGAAAAAGGAGTATATCGATATTCGAATCATTGGGGAAGAGTAGCAAATTGTAGATGGAAATTGAATGGAGTAACTAAATATCAGAATCAGAATTATTATGTAGGATATGCAAAATGGACTGATTTTTATAGTTTAACTTCCGATGAAAAACTATTCGGATTGAAAATTGATTTTGAAACTGAAAAAGTAGAGGTTTACAAACCAGAAGAAAAAGAGAAAGAAAAATTATTTAATTTAACGGTTATTTTTAAAAAGAAAAAAGAGGTAGAAGAGGTGTTTAAAAACACGAAATGGATGCAATATCATGATGAAGAATTGGAGGTTTTACAAGAGAGAATAATAGAGAAGATATTGACTACAAATAAATCACTACAACAAATTAAATTGGAGTTATCTTAAACTAAAATTGTATGAAATTTTACCAAAAAGAAATTAGTTTACCTGCATTCGAAAGAGGATATCATTTAATCACAGATATTGTACTAAATGAAATTCCAGAAATAAGAGAAATTGCTATCGGACAATTACAAGTATTTATAAAGCATACTTCAGCGAGTTTAACGATTAATGAAAATGCAGATCCAACTGTTCGTATGGATTTTGAAACGCATATCAATAAAATGATTCCTGAAAATATGCCATATTATAAACATGATTACGAAGGAGCAGATGATATGCCAGCACATATAAAAAGTTCGATGTTGGGTTGTCAAGTTCAAATCCCTATTACTAGCGGAAAGTTAAACTTAGGAACTTGGCAAGGAATTTACTTGGGTGAACATCGAAATTATGGCGGACGGAGAAAATTGGTATTAACTGTTTTTGGAAGTTGAAAATGATATAATACAAGGAAGAAAATTATTTTTTCTTCCTTGTGAACTTATAAAGAGTTTCCTATAATAAAACATAGCGACATTTACCACTAATACAAGCAGCTCCAGCAGGACATTTCTTGTAAGGTTTTCCTAACCCCATAAAACCACATTCGGCAGTAATTGTAATATCAATACCTCCAAAAACATTTTTTTGCTCATCTTTACCTAAAGTTTTTCCTAGATTTAAAATTGATTTTTTCATAATAATTAAAATTTAAAATTGGTTAATACTTTGAAAATTTATAGACATTCAAAGATTATGTCTGTAGATGAATATTTTCTTTTTAACTACTTAACAATTTTCCCAGTTTAAGGTTTTAATTGAATAAAATAGTATTTCATAGTTACAAACCTATTGGTTTAAACTTTAGGTTGATCATTAAAAATGATTAGTGAAGTAAATTAACTGATGACTAGGTAATAAACAATGATAAGAGAATAATATAACCTAAGAAAGAATTTTAATCATCTCATTAAGATTTTGACGATTCTTTACGGAAACATTTATAGTTTCGCCATTTGTCATTTCTATACTTTCTCTTTTGATAATTCTTTTAATGTGTGTAATATTTATTAAAAAAGACCTATTAGCTTTAAAGAAATTTTTATCAAAAAATAATTCAGTATAATATTTTAGAGGATTAGAAATCATTTCTGATTTCCCTGAAGTTAATTGAAATATAGTAAAGTTTTGATTAGCTTTACAATAAATTATGTCATCTAAAGATACAGCAATATAGCTACCACCTATATTTAGTAAAATTTTAGAATTATCGTTTTTAATAAAGTTTCTAAACTGACTTAATTTTTGTGAGTTATATTTAACTGTTGTGCTTCTATAATGATTTAATACTGAATCTAACTCTAGAGGGTCAATAGGTTTTAATAAGTAGTTTAAGGCAAAATGCTGAAATGCTTTTTGGTAATAAGTATCATAAGCTGTAGTAAAAATAACTTCAAATTTTCTAGTTTTAACATTGTCTAATAAATCAAAAGCATTACCATCATCTAGCTCAATATCTAAAAAGAGAATATCAGGTTTCAAATCTTTAATTAATTGTTCTCCTTTTTTTATTGTATTAGCAGTTCCTAATATTGATATATCTTGATAATTGTTTAATATTTTAAGGATATAATTTAAAGAATTAAAGTCGTTTTCTACTATTATTGCATTGATCATATTTTATCCTTATAATTTAAATGCTAATGATAAGAATTTTAACACTTATAACTATTGTAATTTCCTTAAAAATTTTTTCACAAAAACCAGTTTTATTAGAGCAAGAAACAATAGATACTTTAAGACTAGTAAAAGAGAATCTAACTTTTGAAAAGGATATTTTATTTTCAATAAAAAAAAATAAAAATATTAAAGCTTGGACAAAATATTATGTATTTAAAGCATTTAGATGTTTAGTTGAAAGAAAACAAGATTCAGCATTAATATATTCTAATAAAGCTATTTCCGAATTTCATGAAAAAGAATCAGATTATTTACCTTCAGGAGGGTTAATACATAAAGCATATTATATAAAAGGATTAAAGCTATTTTTTAAATCTCAATACATATCAGCTATAAAAAGTTTTAATCAAGGTCTTTTATACATAGATAAGTTTCCTAAAAGTTATGATGGAAAAAGTTGGCAATCCTACATATATGGTTTTTTAGGCGAAAGTCATTATAATGTTGGAGACATGGAATTAGCTCTTTTTTATAAAAAGAAAAAACTTGATGATTATAGAATGGGATTTAAGTTTTATTCAACTATAACGTATTTAGGTATAGGGAATTTACATGCTACAATAGGGAATATAGATTCTGCAAAAATATATAACCATAAAGCTCTTAAAATCTTTAAGGATTCTACAATAAAACATACAGGAAATGAAAGAAAAGAAACTCTTAATTGGAATAACATAAAATGTTATAATAATTTAGGAGAATATCATTACAGAGAAAAGAATATAGATTCAGCGTTAGTTTATTTTAAAACAGCTCAAAAAGAATCTCTTGATAAAAACTTAGATTATTCAAAAAAAAGTAGATCTAACACAAAATTCTTTACGAAAGCTAATTATGCATATGTTTTGTTGAATCAAGATAGCTTGAAGAAAGCAGAAAAAATACTTTTAAATGTTCTCGATTCAGTAAATGTTTTTAAGGAGTATTCTAGGGAGAATAAACGTTTGTATTTACATACACATGATTATTTAAGACAGGTTTATACCAAAAGCGGAAATTTTAAAAAAATAGTTGATTTAGATGAAAAGATTATTGAGTATATCAATAATTACAATGAAAAAAAAATATCTAAACATTTACAATTATTATCTCTTGAGTTTGACACGAAAACAAAAGAAAATGAGATAAAGTCATTGTCTAAAGCAAAAAAACAGAATGAAGTTAAAATAAGAAATTATCAAGTGATAGCTATAATGCTATTTGTTTTTATGATTTCACTAATATTATTTTTTCTCTATTACAGAAAAAATAAAAGGAAACAAGAAGAATATGAAAGAGCTAATTTGAAACAACAGTTAATGTTGATGCAAATGAATCCGCACTTTATATTTAATGCATTTAGTGCTATCAATGGAAAAATAGTTTCAGAATCTAAAAATACAACAGAATACGTAAGAAAGTTGAGTTATTTATTTAGAAACATATTAAGAAACTCATCTCAAGAATATATTACATTAGAAGAAGAAGTAGAGTTACTAAATAACTATTTAGAAGTGCAATCTGACTTTTTAGATAAGTTTAATTTCAAAATAAATATAGACAAAACTCTAGATCAAGAATCAGTACTTATTCCACCAATGTTAATGCAACCTTTATTAGAAAATTCAATTGTTCATGGGATAAAAAATGACAAAGGATTAATAGAATTGAACGTGAAAAAAAATATGGAGGGCAAAGAATCTCTTTTAGTTGAGGTTATAGATAACGGAGAAGGATTTATAAAAAAAGAAATTCCTTCTTCAATGAATGTGAAAAAATCATATTCAATAATTTTAATTAAAGATAGATTAAAGTTGTTATCGAAAAAGTTCAATAATACTTTTGAATTAAAATATGAAAATGATCGAGTAAAAGGAACTTGTGCCAAGTTAAGTTTACCTTTAGTATTGGATGAATAATTACAAGAATTCGAAATTATAGTGAACGTATAAAATTGATGTTAACTGTTTTTGGAAATTAATATTTTAACTTTCTGTTAGTCCGACCAGAATCGTGTACTTCTTTGTGTTAAAATATAATTTTTTAAGTTACTGGCCGCAAATAAATATGTAGTTGCGTCAATCTGAACTTGTTTCAGATTCTCATCTTAATACATTGTTAGTTGTTATATTCAGATTCTGAAATATTGAACTAAATTCAATGGAGATGAATTCGAAATCATGTCATAATGAAATTTCTAGTACTTCTCTTTTCTTAAGTTTTGATCATTCAATGTTAAGTAATGAATAGCAATTAATAATTTAGATTTTATATCTTCAATTTGAAAAGTTTTATAATTCATAATCACTTGACTGATCATTGATGGTCCAAGATCTGAAGCAATATTAAAGTTATTTACATAATCTTTAACTGCTTTATTTTCTTTACCATATTCATTCAGAAAATGAATGTACTTACCACTATGATTAAAACCTAAATATTTTAAAGTATCTTTTCTTTCTCTAATAGGTAAGCTTTGTTGAAATAGCCATATTTCATTAAATGTATTAGAATTAATTTGCTTGTATACTTCATATTGTTTTTTAAAATCAATATGAGTTTTATACATTCCGTGTTTTTTAACTTCATTACCAATCCTAGAACAATAATTTAAATAACAATCATCAATATTTTCTTGTGCTGATTTACATATTTCACTATTGAAGAAATCTAAAATCTTTTGTAAGTCTTTAATCTCATTTTTAGTGAATGTTTTATGAATTAAACATCGGAGTTAAGAGGATTACTTTCTTTTTCAGTTGAGCAATTTATTAATACTAAAATAAGAAGCGTGTAAATGACCTTTTTCATAGTAGTTCATTTTTAGTTTTTTATTTAGAATTAAAGTGTGATTTCTATTATGTCAAATAGAAAAACTCTCTTTCTAATTCTCGTTTCAATCTTTTTACTCCTCTTCTCATCAAAAAATAAGGTATTCCTATCATAAAAGTTGCATGAAGTAAAATAAAGGGTATAGCAAATAGGATAGTTGCTGTATCATTATTTTCTCCGAATAAAAAAATTATAATGAATACAGGATAAAATAAAAGGCAAAAAATAAAAAAAGGAATAAAAATAGGAGAGAACCCATTTATTTCAGTGTCAATAATTAATTTATTTCCTTTTTGATTATATGTTCCGCTAGCAACGGCAAGATTTATATTTGTGTCAAATAATTTTTTTCTGCGTTTTACTTTAAAACTGTTTAAATCTACGTTTCCTTTATAATCGTTTTTACTTCTAGAGAAAATGTCGAAAGCATCAGAGAAAATCCCTGTGCTTCCTTCATCTACATTTTGTTTTAATTTATGAACAAAATCAGTTTTTTCAACTTCTAATTCTGTCTGTAAATCATCTATAAGTTTTATTCTTTTTAAAAAATCTCTCATTAATTATTTTAATTCTTCTCCAATCCTTTTTGTAGAGCTTCTTTAATTCCTTCTAAATTCTCAGAGAAAGCCATCATCTGACTTAAAATTTGAGCCATTTCATTTTTATCTCCAAAACCTTTCAGTTTATTGTTTTTCAAGAAGATTTCTTTAATGCTAGTCCATCTGGTTAATTCTTCATCAGAAAGTTTATCGATTAACTCTTTATACTTTAAAAGATTTCCTTCTGCAGCAGAGGTTAAGGTCTGTGATTCACTTTCATAATGCGATAATAACAATCGTTGTAATTCGCTATCATTCATAATAGGAACCACTTTTGCAACCAGTTTATTCATGTCACGATACGAACCTTGAAGTTTAAAAGAAGGTTCAGTCCTGTACTGGTCCTCCATAGCAGCCGATTGAATATAAGCCTGATTAACCTTTAAAACAGTATCTCTAACCGTAATTACTTTTTCTAAAACAGAAGTGTAATCCTGAATTTCTTGTTTGGTATGATTTCCTTTTAAATCAACATCAGCGGTATTATTTTCCACTTTATCAATTAAAGCATACACATCTTCAAAATATTTACTGCTCAATTGATGTAAAACAGGATTCGATGTTAATGAGTTTTCTATTAAACTTAACTTGAATAAATGTGCTGTATCTCCAATTATATCTCCTAAATTGTAAATATCGGCACGGTTAGCTAACATGTCAGGAATCTGAAAACGATCTCCACTTTCTGTATATGGATTACCAGCCATAATTACACAGAATTTCTTTCCACGTAAATCATACGTTTTCGATTTTCCATTGAAGACTCCTTCGATCTTACGAGTTCCATCGGAAAGTGAAATAAACTTCTGTAAAAACTCTGGATTACAATGTTGAATATCATCTAAATATAACATCACATTATCACCCATTTCAAAAGCTAAATTAAGCTTTTTTAATTCTTCTCTAGACGCAGAATTGTTAGCTGACATCGGATCAACAGAAGTCACTTCATGACCAATTGCCGGACCGTTAATTTTCATAAATACCAAACCTAAACGATTCGATATGTATTCCATCAACGTAGTTTTACCGTAACCAGGAGGAGAAATTAATAATAACATTCCCATTCTATCGGTACGTTTATTGTCTCCGACCGTTCCTAATTGTTTTGCTAAATTGTCTCCAATTAATGGGAAATATACCTTGTCAATTAATTTATTTCTTACAAAAGATGATAAAACTCTTGGTTTAAATTCTTCTAGTTTTAAATCTTCTTTTAATTGTTCAGTTACTTCTTGCTTCGCTTCTTTATATCTGATGAAATTCGGAACTTCTACAGTAGCAAATTGTGCTAAATTCGAGATGAAATCATGATAGTTGAAGACAAAAGTTCCTTCAATAATTGTACTGTGATCTCCTCTTAAATCTTTTATGTCTTCTATCGGATGAACTGCTTTAACTTCAGAAGTTGATTCGTGTTCAAATAATAAAATAGCAACAATTTCATTGATATAATTTTGTTTCGAATTTTCTGCTGAAGACAAGAATGAACTTACCCATTGTTTTGTTAAATGAATTTTATCAGTGTATTCATTTGATTTATCAATTCCGTTTCTGAATTTATGATAAGCATCTTGTTTCTTTAATGTTTTTACAAACTCATCTTTTAAACCAAACGCATCTGTACTAATTTGAAATGAATTGTTTTGTTTCAATTCTTCAAAAAGATAATTTGCAATTTGCTCACTTTCTGATTCAGAAAACAATTTGCTTAGCTGAGCGAATTTAGCAATTTTAGTGCTTAAATTTTCAATAATGAAAGCAAACGAATCGCTATTTGGAAAAACACTTAATACTTCACCAGAAGCTTTAATATTGGTGTTTAATAAAGTTTGAGCTTCTTCCGAAAGAGAATTCCAAAAGTACTGTGCGTAAGCTCTTGTATTAGGAGAATAGGTGAGTAGTCCTAATTCATGATGTTTATGAACTAATGTATGTAAAATCTGACTCGCATCACTATCATGAACTCCTTTTACATAACCTTCAGAATATAAGTTGCTACTTTCTTGCTGAACAACAGTTAATAATTCTTCTTGTGTTTTATTGATCAATTCAGTTTCTGGAATATTTTTAAAAATCTTGTACGCCAAATAAGCAGCACGATATATTTCGTTATTCTCAGAAACTAATTCTTGATTCCAATATTTTTTAGATTGTAATAAAATATCGTTTTCAATAGTATCGTAAAAATCAGTACCTGTTAAGTGATAATATAATTCTTCGTTTTTATATACAATCGTTAAATCTAAAACTTGTTTATTAACTCCGAATTTATGTTTACCAAGTTTGATGATGTTTTCACCATCTTCGTATAACTCTTGTTTATCTTTAAGTTTACGAAGCGCATCTTCTTTAGCAACTTTTAATTTCGTTTCTATAGCTTCTGCTTTTCCAGCGTCGTCTAATTCACGTAACTGATTAATAATGTCTCTAACTTTATTAATCATTAAATCCGCAGCAAAATATCCATTGATGTCTTCAATAGTATCGAAGCTTTGCGCTTTTTTCTCAACACCTTTTAAAATACGTTCAGAAGCAGTTTGTAATGCCACTGCTTTCTTGTTACGTTTTTCAATAAGGTTGTTTTTACGCGTATCGAAAGCGGCATGAATTTCTTCACGTTTTTCTATAATCTGCGTAATAAACTCTTCAAAGTCGGCAAATTTTCCTTCTAATTCTTCAAGCTGAATGGCAGTTTTTGTTAAAAACTCATCACACTTTTCTGGCGTAGTAGCCATGTCAATATAATTGATAATACTTTGATCAATTAATTTTAACTGTGCAACAAAATCGGCTTTAGCCTCAGAGCTTCCTAAACTTTTTATGCTGTTTTTAATTCCTGCTTTTAACTGATTTAGCGTCGCAAAAATTAAAGAGATATTGTCTATAATTTTCGTTGATTGCGAAGTGTCTTCTATTTCAAGATTAGAAACAATATCAATCAGCATTTCTAGATCAGCAGTAATTTGATTGACTTCTTTTTCTAAAGCTTTCGCTTCAACTACTTTCTTAATTTCTGGTAACGAAGCTTCTTTTTCAGCAACACGTTTATGATACGGAGCTAATGCTTTATCGTTTAATAAAAACTGTACACAACGTTTAGAAATTAATGTGTTTTGCTCAGCAACTTGCTCTTCTAAAGCTTCTAAAAGTTCTTTTTGGATATAGCGAACATCGTGTAAACTGATTACTTCACCACGTAAGGTTCTTAATTGGCTTAATAATCCAACAAAATCATCAATAGATTTAAATGAAGTACTTTTTATTTTACTAAAAAGTTCATCTGATTTCTTATTAATTTCTTTGGTTTCCTTTGAAGCTTGTTTTTTTAACTGAACTACTTTTTCAAATTCTTCAATTGCGGCATTTGCTGCTTCGTTAATTTGAAGAATAGGTTCATTTAATTGGTGTGTATCTGCTTCTGGTAACCAATAATATGTATCGTTAATATCTTTGGATATTTTGGCGATATCATTATATAAACCAGTGTAATTATCTTCTTTGTTTAAAAGATTGATTAATTCGTGACATTCTGCCATGGCACGAACAATGTCTTTATTTCCAATTTTGAACAGTAAGCTATCTGTATGTTGCGAAGGCATAAAATCTCCTTTTAAATATGGAGTTTGCCAAATTTGAACTACATGATGTTTGGTTTGTTCATTTTCAGTTTTAAAGTAGCATAATTCACCGTTTTCAAGTAAGGTAAAACCGTTACAAATAATTGGAGTTTTAACTTCTTGCTCAATAATATTGTACGACATCAATACGTATAATCCACGGATTGTTGCGTAAAAAACATATAAGAAATCTTCACCGTTTGGAGAACTTACTTTCTTTTGAAATTTTACCTCTTTTACATCACTTTCGAATATTTTATATTCTCCAGTTTGTAAATAATATCCGTTAGGAAAAATAATACCGTGTCCGTCTGGTAATTGAACAGCTGTATCTTTAATACTTTCGATGCGTTGTACTTCTTGTAGTTTATGATTGTACACGAAGTAACGAGGATCTTCCTGGAAAGGTTTGATTTCTAAAGTGATTAAGTTTCCTAAATCACCATAGCGAAACTGACCGTCATCTAAGGTTTGATCTATGTGTTCAACAGGCTCAGAAAGGATTCCTTTTCCGTCGTCTGTGTTGTCTTCAATTTTTATGGTTAAATCACCTCCAATGGTTTCCACAAAAACTTTGTCAAGAACAGAAATGTGGGAATGCGTTCCATAACGATGCATATCACGAGTTACTTCTTGCCATTTGAATTCATGTTGCGTAGGGAATTTGTATTCATGTTCACTACGGTTGTCTATATACTGAAGTTGATTATCGTTAATTAACCATTTAAAGGTTTTAATATCCTTTGTGTTTTCGCTTAATTGAAAAACCATGTGTAAATAGTTTCCAATGATGGCGAATTTTGAGAAAATGGTATTTCTATAGTATTTATATAAGTTGGTGAAATCACTGATGAAAGTTTCATCATGGATCATGTCTAAAGACTGTAAGTGAAAATGATTTTCTTTAAACTCATAAATACTAAATACATCTGAAAGTTTAATATCTGTACGTAAACCAAAATGCACGTTATATCCAAAGATTGAAATGTTTCCAAAAGAAACAATATCTCTGGCGATACAGTTATTTTCAGTGTTTATTCTATCGTTAGCAATTAATTTGGTTTCTATATTACCAAAAACATGTTTTCTAGCATCATTTAGCTTATGTAATCGATCTTGTAGTTCTTGCTTTTGTTTTTGCAATCTACCTTGAATGATTTCATATGTTCCTCCGTCTAATTGTTGATTGTTTTGGTTTTCCATGTATTTTTTTGTGTCAATTCGAGTGGAATGTGTAGAACTTACTATAAGTATGGTTTTAAAAGAAAATTGTCATTGCGATTGAAACGCAGTGTAAAGAAGTAATCTGTTTATATATTCACAGATTCTTTTATTCGTACCTCGATCGGAATGACAATTTTATATTTTAAACCTTTTTAGATTTATATATCTAAAAAAGAAAGAGTCTAGTATCTTATAACTAGACTCTTATTTCTATTTATTAAGATAATTTCTTATCAGATAATCCTAATCCTTTAGCAAGGTTGAAAAGGTTACTGAATAATCCTTCTTCATCAGAAGTGTTTGCTCTATCTTTTAAGTCCATTAAAAGATTAGCTACTGTTAAGTTTTTGATGTCTTCAGAAGAGATTCCGTATTGGTTAGCGAAATCTTTTACTTTTTCTAATAAGTTTCCTTTAACATCATCGCTACCTAAAATAGCATCTTTTACATCTTGAATGTTGTCACTATGTTGAACTAATCTATCGATTCCTTTAGCCTTAGTGATTTGTCCGATAATTTGATCGAAGAACATTGTTTCTCCACCAACGATATCAATATTAGCAGCTCTTAATGCATCACCAATAACTTGTGCTTGTGCATCTGCGATATCTTTCTGGATTTGAATTTGAGCTAAGTCTACTTGTAATTCTTTCTCTAAACGTAACTTGAACTCTTCATGCTCTTTACCAACACCGTCTAATTTCTTCATTGCTTCAGCTTTCTCTTCGATACCAGCAGCATCTGCAATTGCTTTTTCTTTTATTACTTGTGCTTCAGCTAAACCTTCTTCTTTAACAGCTTCAGCTTTTGCTAAAATTCCTGCAGCTTCAGCTTTTGCTTTCTTCTCAATAATTGTAGCTTCTACTAATCCTTGACGTTCATTAGCATCTGCTTTAGCATGCATCACTTGTGCTTCAGACATACCAATTGTAGCTTCTTCTTTAGCTGTTGCTTCTGCTAATGTTTTACGAGCTTCTGCTTCTTTTTCACTAGCTTCTTTTTGAGCTTGAGCTTCAATATTAATCTCTTCAGCTTTTTGCTTTGCAGCTTCTTTTTGAGCTTCTGCTTGTTTAATTGTTCTAATTAATGCTTCTTCTGCGTTAGCTTCTGCAATAGTTATTTTAACTTGTTTCTCACGATCTGCAGTTTTGAAAGCTTCGATATCTTTCATGTTTTCTTGCTCTTCAACCACACCTTTCTCTAACATTACGCGATCACGAATCACATCTTGAATGTTTTTCTTTTCTACTTCAACAACTTTCTCTTTTTCTATTTGTGCTAAAGTTACAATACGCTCTCTTTCTGTAGCTTCTAACATTCTGTCTTTTTCTACTCTTTCACCCTCTACAGCATCTGTACGTAATTTATTTTTCTCAGCAACAATAACTTGACGTTGTTTATTTTCTTCAGCTACTTGTAATTTTTCTTCAGTTGCGATTCTTGCACTTTCAGATTTTAAACGTTCTTCTTCAGCAACTTTTAAAGTTTCTGCTTCTTCACGAGCTTTAATATTTGCAATTTCACGCTTTTGTTGTTCTTCTTTTTCAGCTAATTGCTTATCTAATTCTAAGATTGCTTCACGAGCTTCAACATCTTGTTTACGAATTACTTTTTCTTCGTCTCTTTTAATTAAGTTAGCTTGAATATTTTGTTCGGCTGTTAACTCAGTAATTTTCTTGATACCTTGAGCATCTAAAATATTGTCTGCTTTTAAGAAACTAACAGGAGTTTGTTCTAAATAGTCAATCGCACAATCTTCAAGAGTATACCCATTTAAATCTGTACCAATAATATCAACGATTTCATCTCTAAATTCACGTCTAGCTTCATATAATTCGGTAAAATCAAACTTTTTACCTACGGTTTTTAAAGCTTCTGAGAATTTTGCTTCAAATAATTCTTCTAAAGTTTCTATATCAGAGGCTCTTTCACAACCAATAGTTTGAGCCACCATTTTAATAAAATCTACTTCATTGTTAACACGAACGAAGAAAGCTACTTTAATATCTGCACGCATGTTGTCTTTACAAACTAGTCCGTCATCTCCAATACGTTCAATTTGAATTTTCTTTACAGAAATATCCATGATTTCAACACGGTGAAAAACAGGAACCACATACATACCTCTATCGGTTGCTACTTTTGTTCCTTTAAATCCAGTACGAACTAAGGCTTCTCCTTGTGGTACTTTCTTGTAAAACATTGCAATAATTGCAAAGTATACTATAATAATGAATAGTATTATACCAATGCCAACACTTAAAAGTTGAATAATTGAATCTGTCATAGTAATTAATTAGTTTTTATTGATTTTTATTTGTTGTAAATTTAATTTTTTAAAAGTTTATATCTATGCTATCTGTTTTATATTCTTGTGCATAGTAGAATAGTTTATCGTTGCTTTGTTTTATAATTAATATCTGAGAATTAAAACTTATTTCTTTTCCATCTAAAGATTTTATGTTGATATTAAGTGTATTTCCATCTACTTTAATTTCAGCTCTTCCTAACTTTTTATCAGATATTTTAGATAAACTTGTTCCTTTTCGTCCAATAATTTCTGCTGGTGCATCTCCATCCTGATTAAGATTTTTAAAAAACGCTTTAAAAGGAGTAGTGAAGATTTTAGTAACAAATAATGAAGGGAAAAAACTTCCTAACATTATAATGAAGCCAAAAGTGCTATTATAGCTATGAGTAATTGTTGTACCTAAAGTAGTTATAAGCCACCATATGAAAATCCACGATGTAAATGTGAACATAAATGGTAAACCAACAAAGTTGAAGTAGATTAATAGTACCTGCCACCATTTTAAAGGTTTTCTTCTTTTACCTACAATATCTTCTTGATTAACTTCTGTATTAGCTACATCATGAAAGTCAATATCGCTTCCTTCAATACCAGTCCCTATATTAGAATCTACGTCTACATCAATATCTGCATCTACATCGACATCTATATCCACGTCTACATCAACATCTAAATCGAAGTCTACACCTGAGATCATGGTAATAAGCCAATAAGTCAAAAGTAGAATTAAAAGAATGGTTAATGTGATGTTTACATCAGAAAATACAATGTCTGTTAGTGTCATAGCTAGTTAATAAAATTTATTCGTCGTTAAATCCTAATTGTTTTTTTAGTTGTGCTAAATTATCTTCAGCTGTTTTGTTTTTTGTGTCTGTAAGTTCGTTTAGCTTTTGGTCTATAGTTTTTGATGATTTAGATAAATCACCATAGGCTTCAGCTAAAGCTTCCTCTTGTTGTACTTTTTCTTTCATTCTTTCTAACATAGCAACGGTTCCTGTACTGTCCATTTCAGCCATTTGCTTGTTTAGATTTTTTGTTGCTTTAGAAACTTTTACACGAGCTTTAAGGGTTTTTAATTCATTTTCCCATTTGCTAATTGTGCTTTTAATTTCTTGAACATTTCCTTCTAATTGCGCTACAGAAGTATCGAAATTAGTAGCTTCACTCTTTGCATGTTCTATCTGCAAATGTATCTCTTCTTTTTTAATTAATGCTTGTTTTGCTAATTCATCTGCTTCATTAAATTCTAATTCTCCATTTTTAGCTTTTGTAAGCACTAACATTGCTTTTTGTTCGTAATCATTAGCTTTAGTAGTGAATTCATCAATGTCGTTCTTTGCTCTAATTGCAAGAGCTTTCACTTGGGCTAAAGATTCTAATGATTTTTCAAGATCTACGCGTAAATCACGTATTCCTTGTTCTGTCATTTTTATAGGATCTTCCATGTTATCTATGGCAGCATTTGCTTCAGCTTGTCCTATTTTAAAAAGTCGTTTAAAAAAATTCATAATTTCTAATATTTTGAGAAATTAATGATCTGCTCAGAATATTCGCTAAGTAATAAACTTAACGAGTTTAAGCTGGCTTCTAATTCATTAATATCTAAATTTTCTAATTGTAGTGTGTCTCTAAAAATGACACGTTCACCTGTTTCATCGAGTACAAAAGCTCCATGAATTATATCTCTGTTTTTTTGAAGTAATGCTCTAAACATTGCTTCATTAGGTTGTGTTGCTTTAAATATAAATTGTTCCATGACTAGTATAGGATATGCAACACCTATGATTAAGTTTTTAATTCCAAAATTCTCTTTTTCAATAACAAAAATCCCATCAGTTTCGATTTCTTTACTAATTGTAAAGTTTAATTCTAATAAAAAGTTTTTTGTTTTATTAAAGTGAATGTTCATTAGCAATTCGTTATAGTTAGATAGTTATGTAATTGATATTTTCTTAAGCAATAGTGGAAACCACAAATACTGCAAAGTGTAAAGTTAATAGAATCATAATAAAATAGTTAATAGTTTAGCGACCTTTTTTTCTAGAAAAATTAGCAATATTGGTTTTTATTAGCTAATATTGTTAGTGTAAAGATACAAATAATTTTAATATTTGCAAATTAAATTAGCAAAACATGTCTTTTTTCGGTAGAAACATTAAAAAAATTAGAGGAGTAAAAGGATTAAGTCAAAAATCTTTCGCAGAATTGTTTGATTTAAAACGTGCAACCCTTGGTGCATATGAAGAAGGTAGAAGTGAGCCTAAAATAGATACTATAATAAAGATTGCTAATTATTTTAGCATTTCAATAGATAGTTTGCTAACTTCTGATTTAACGGTTAATGAATTATTACGCTTTAAAGAAGATCTAATCTTAACTGTAGATAATTTAGAGAAAGAAACGTTAGCTGTTATTCCTTATGTTTCTGAACAAAAAATAACCAAGTATGGTAAACACTATAACAATGCAAAGTTTATTGAAGATTTGCCAAAACTGAGTTTGCCTGTTGAAGAAGACAAGAAATTAAGAGCTTTTACTGTTACAAATTTGGAAATGACAGACCATGATAAAGGTTTGTATCCAAAAGATGTTATTATTGGTGAATATATTGAGTTAGATGACATTGATTCCTATGGAAATGGAGAAGTAGTAATTGCTGTTTTAGAAGATGAAGTGATAGTAAGAAAAATTTACTTTATCTCAGATCAAGTTGTTTTAAAAGCAGAGCACAAAAATATAGAAGAGAAAATATTCTCTAAATCTGTATTAAAAGAACTTTGGCTGGCCAAATATTCTTTTATCAGAAGATTACCTGAAGTGGGGGATGAGGTGGAAAACAAATTGTTATTCTTAGAGAAAGAATTACTAAAACTTAAGAATAGAAGTTAAGCTTTGTAGTCGTTGTTTACACCTATACTAAAACCAAACCTAGTTTCATTTTCGCTACCTAATCTAAGGATAGCAATTTTACCAAGTCCGATTTTACTAAATTCATTAAATGTAATATCGTCATCTTCAAAAAATAATGTCCCTGTATAAGGTTTTTTAGGAACATATTCGCTAATGTTGTTACCTTGGTATACGTTTATTGCGACAATTTCATCACTATCTTTTAAGCTACAAGCAAAGCCATAATCGTCCCAGATTATATATTCTTTAGTTGTGCTAATTGTACGTGAAGGTTCACCTAAAACTTCTACAAGAGTATTGTAGTTTGTTGGAAAACTTAATGGAGTTCCGTTTATTAAAACACTGTCTGTGTTACAGTTAATAATAAAGTATTTCTGTTTCTTCTTCTTAAAAATAGAAAACATAAAGCTATGTTGTTATTTCTTAGTTAAGACAAAGCTATAAAAATATTAGATGAAAGTCTCTATAAAAACCCCTTTTTTAATTCTTGATAAAACGACATTTTTGATACTATGTTCATCTTGATTTTGTTAGAAGAAAATAAAATGTAAAAAGAAAACTTTTATTTAAATTTGTTATTACAATCTACTTTGATATAAAAAATTACCATATGAATATACCTCAAACCAGCTTTCCGCGAGTTGTTATAATTGGTGGAGGTTTTGCAGGGTTGGCTGCAGCAAGAGGTTTAGAAGATAAAGAACTTCAAGTTGTTCTTTTAGATAAACATAATTATCATACATTTCAACCTTTATTATACCAAGTTGCTACAGGAGGTTTAGAGCCAGACAGTATTGCTTTTCCGCTTAGAAAAAGATTCAACGATGTAGAAAACTTTTATTTCAGGTTAGCAGAAGTAACAGATATAAATGCAGAAGAAAAACAGGTGTCTACTTCTATAGGAAGCCTATCTTACGATTACTTAGTTATTGCAACAGGTTCAACAACAAACTTCTTCGGAAACACAAATATTAAAAGACATACGATGGAAATGAAATCTATTCCACAGTCTTTAAATATTAGAAGTTTAATATTAGAAAATTTCGAAGAAGCATTGTTAACGTCAGATTTAGAAGAGCGAACAAAACTTATGAATTTTGTTATTGTAGGTGGTGGTCCGACTGGAGTTGAATTAGCGGGTGCTTTAGCGGAAATGAAGAAAGAAATTCTACCTAAAGATTATCCGGATTTAGATATCCGTTTGATGAAAATCAATTTGATTCAAGGAGCTGATTGTCTTTTAAAAGGAATGAGTAAACAAGCTTCAGAAAAAGCAGAAGACTTTCTTATTAAATTAGGAGTTGATGTGTGGAAAAACCTTAGGGTTTTAAATTATGATGGAGATACAATAACAACAAATGGTGAAGATCATTTTAAAGCTAGTACGGTAATATGGGCAGCAGGAGTTAAAGGAGCTTCAATTGATGGGTTAGAAGCTGGTTGTGTTGTAGAACGAGCAGAAAGGTATAAGGTTGATGAATTTAATAGAGTAGCGAATCATGATACGGTATTTGCGATTGGAGATGTAGCTTGTATGAATTCTGAAGATTATCCTTATGGTCATCCTATGATGGCTCAACCGGCTATTCAACAAGGAAAGTTATTGGCGAAAAATATCTTATTGCATTTAAAAGGGAAACAAATGAAACCTTTTGTGTATAACGACAAAGGTTCGATGGCAACTATTGGTAGAAATAAAGCTGTTGTAGATTTACCAAAATGGAAATTTCAAGGAGTTTTCGCTTGGTTTGTGTGGATGATCGTACATTTGTTTTCTCTAATTGGTTTTAGGAATAAAGCTGTGGTTTTCTTGAATTGGATGTACAATTATATACGATTTGATAGAGAAACAAGACTTATTATTAGGCCTTATAAACACAAGAATAAATATTCATTTGAAAATGATAAATAAAAAAATCCCGAGAAACTTCTCGGGATTTTTTATGTTTTATTATGTCTTGAATTTTATTCAATTCCAGTAGAAATCGTAACGATTGAATCTTCGTCTACAATAATTTCATATTCAGAGCAAAAATCCATTTCAACAGTTTCTATAATTTGTTCATTGTCATTAATCACAATATTAAAGATAACATTTCCTGTATCGTAGCTTCTAAATTCAGAAGATTTTCCAGGTTCAATAATGTCGATGCTTTCTCGGCTACCAATTGCAGTATTTATTTGTACACTTATTTCACTGTCGCCTGTATTTGTAACTCTAGCTCTCGGATTTTCGTTATTACAATCTGAGCATGAAATTGAATGGAATGATAAAAAACAAATCAAAAAAAAGGAAAAAAATCTTTTTAATAATTTCATTTAGTAAAACATTTAGGGGTTATTCGCCGCGAAGATAATGTTTTAAAATTGAAATATATTTTCGTAATTCGTTGGAAACAAAAAACTGAGCGTTGAAGCTCAGTTTTATATACGATTTAATATTAAAATTATTCTGTTACTTGTTCTTGTATTTTTAATTAACAACAACCAGAATTAGGATCGCAACTCATACCTTGACTTTGAATTTGCGAAAGCTTTAATTTAGGTTTTTGTTTTGGAGGAATTCCACATTGATCTTCTGCTAAACAAGCTGTTGCTGTGTTTACTAATTTGAAGTTTGTGCCATCAAAATCTAGATCATATTTTCCAATTGTATTTCCTTGATATTCTACTTCAATATCTACATCTTTAAGATTTAATGTCTTTTCAGATAGTTCAATAATGTTAATTAGTTTTTCTGGGTGCAATCTGTGGTTATAATCGTTTGCATTCCATAACTGAAAATTAATTTTTTCTTCTTTACGTAACACACCGCCACAATCGATAAAGTGTTTGGTAACTTTACCTACTTCAGTTACATGAAAATGTTCAGGAACCAAGCTTCCGTCAGGTAATTGAAAAGCAATTGTACTTAAGTTTTTTAAGTGGTTTTTTATTTCTGTAAGTTTCATAATCTTTTAATTTAATTGTGATAAAATAAAATACATTTCCGAAGCAATCTGGTTGCTTCTTTCTAAATATGTTTCTGCTTCTAGATTGGTGTTATCCGAAATTTTAGGGTCTTCATAAGTGATCGCAATTCTTTTTTCTGTCCCAGCAACAAATGGACAACCTTCGTCTGCTTGTGAACAAGTCATAACAGCAGCAAAACTTGTATTCGGATTAAAAGGATTGTCGTAGCGTTTAGAAAAACCAATAATAGGATGCGAGGTTTCGTCGTATTTAATTCCGTATACTGGATTTTCATTATTACCAATCACATTAATATCAAAACCTTGCTTTTCTAATGTGGTTACTATTGGTGTAGCTAATGCTGTTTCTTCAGTTCCGCCAGAATAAGTTTTAAGGTTGTTGATTTTAAAATGTGAAGCCAAAGTCTGCATCCATATTTGTCCCAAATGACTTCTTCTTGAGTTATGTGTACAAATAAAGTTGATGTTTATGTCTTCGTTTTTAGTTTGTTTTTCTTTGATGTAAGCAACTAAAGGAAACAATACTTCTTTTCTTTCTTCACTAACAGATAAAGAAGCAATACTTTCAATAGTTTTAATTAATTCTTTCTTCATTGTAATATTACGATATTAATGATTAAATTTTTTTAGCAACAACTATTGTTTTGATTCGAAAATATGTTTAAAAATTGTTGTAACGTGTCTTTTATTTCTTCCCATTTTACTTCATCTAAACAATAACAGATACTTGTACCTTCTATATTTCCTTTTAAGATTCCGATCTTTTTTAATTCTTTTAAGTGTTGAGAAATTGTAGGTTGTGCAAGTCCGATTTCATTTACTAAATCCCCACAAATACAAGTCTCAACTTTAGCAATATGTTCAAGTATAGCAATTCTAGCCGGATGTCCTAAAACTTTAGCTATTTGAGCGATGTCATTTTGCTTTTTTGAAAATATTTCTGATTTCGTTAATCCCATACAATATTTATATATTGCAATATTACGATAAAAGGTTTGAATGAAGAAATTTTTAAATCATTTCAACAAAGAATTTTTAAAGTTTTCTAGTTTACTGATTGCTTCGTTGTGAATAGTATTGTCTTCTGAATTGAACCATACGTGAATATCTCCAAGGTAATTCATTCCTAAATATTTAGCGCTTTCAATAAAAGGCATGTCAAATCCATCTCTTCTATCATTTTCTCCAGAATTACTTATCATGGCCATGTTTTTACCTCTTAATTTTCTTCCTAAATCTTTTTGGTAATGCAAAAGATCAGATAAACGATCGAAAAATACTTTTAAGTGCCCGCTCATAGTGTACCAATATACTGGTGTAGCAAAAATAATAGTTTCGTATTGTTCAGCAATACGCTTCATTAAAGGAAGAAAATCGTCTTTAGCATTTTTAAAATTATAATCAAAATGACCTATTGTATAATCTAAAAGATCAATAACATCTACACTATTATCAGTATTGAAATGATTGATTATTTTTTGAGTATTTCCATTTTTGTTAGCACTAGCTTTTATAATAACTGTAGTATTCATTTGTTTAATTTTTGATGAAAATTACATAGTTATCAAATACAAAGTATGATTTAACAATTGCTAAATTCAATGGCAGTCAAGATTAAAACAATCTTAAACAAGGTAAAATGTTAATTAAATTAATTATGAAATTACAGTACTTGTTGTGCTCCAGAGGTAACAGTTAGTTCTTTGTCTTTTATTAGAACAACTAAACGTAATGTGTCATCTTTAGTTACTAATTTAGGAATGTTAAGTGTGAATTTTCCATTTTTTTTAGTTAACGGAACAATCTCTTCCTGAACTACGATATTAGAATTGGCAAGTGTTCTATTTCTATTTTCTCCTCTTTTAACTTGAGTTACTCGTTTGTTTATAGCTAAAAGAAAATGCAACTTACTTTTTTTAGCTTCTCCTTCTACAGTGTATGAAAACTCAACTTTATTATTTTTTATGGCAGTATTATTAATTTGTACTGTATTAGAGCTTGAGCCTCGATGAAGAATTTGTTTTATTCTTCTTGAAATTTTAACTCTATCAGAACCAACAAAATGTTCATCACCATTAATTACGAGTTGCGGTGTGTATATAGAGCTACTGTAAAATTTATCTGCATAATCTCTTTGTTTATCTGTGTATGCTCCTGTTGCAAAAGGATCTTTCCAACCGATATAATCCCAATAATCAACATGATAAGCAATAGGAATTACTTGTTTATTATCTGAAGCACTTTTAATTTCTTCTAACAATCGATCTGCAGGAGGACAACTAGAGCAACCTTGTGAGGTAAAAAGCTCTAAAACAACTACAGGTTTTTGTTGAGAAAATAAACTAGAAGAAGCGATAAGTAAAATAAGTGTGAAGCGAGATAACATATGGTTTTAAATTTATTTTTCAATTAGTAGTTTTTTTAATAAAAGACTTACAATATCGCTTTAAGAGCTGTTTTATTTTTTTTACATTTATAGAATTAATACAGTATGAAGATGGATACAGATAATTATAAAGTTAGTGAATCGATTACTTTAGAAAAGAAGAAAACTTTAGAATATATTGAAGATGCAGAAAAGAAATTAAAGAAAGTACGAAAGAAAATTGCCGATTTGCAGAACACAATGTATGCAGAAGGTAAATACAGCGCACTTATTTGTCTACAAGGAATGGACACTGCAGGAAAAGATAGTTTAATACGTGAAGTTTTTAAGCAGTTTAATGTTAGGGGAGTAGAAGTACACAGTTTTAAAGTTCCTACGGAATTAGAATTAAAACACGATTTTTTATGGAGACATTACATCGCTTTACCAGCTAAAGGAAAAGTAGGTGTATTTAATAGAACACATTACGAAAACGTATTGGTAACTAGAGTACATCCAGAATATGTCTTTTCTGAAAATATTCCAACAGTTAAAAGTTTAGAAGATTTAAATGACGCTTTTTATCATGATAGAATGGAGCGAATTAATAATTTTGAAAAGCATTTAGCTGAAAATGGTACCATAATTTTAAAATTCTTTTTACATTTATCTAAAGCAGAACAAAAAAACAGATTGTTACGACGTTTAAACATTCCTGAGAAAAACTGGAAATTTTCTGCAGGAGACTTAAAAGAGCGTAAGCTTTGGGATAAGTACCAATTTTGTTATGAAGATGCTATAAATAAAACATCTACTAGTCATGCTCCTTGGTATATAATACCGGCAGACGACAAACCTACAGCTCGTTACATTGTAGCTAAAACTATTCTAGATGAGTTCGAGAAATACGATTTCAAAGAACCAACTTTAGATGAAAAACATTTAGATAAAATTAACGAATTTAAAGACGAACTAAATAACGAATAATAGCGTTATAATGTTCATCTTTGTTATAGATAAGTGATAAAAAAAGAATTTATAAAATACTACGATAAAACTACATGGAGTTAAGCCTAAAAAAACCTATCGTTTTTTTCGATTTAGAAACAACTGGAATAAGCATAGCAACAGATCGAATTGTTGAGATTTCTATATTAAAAGTTTTTCCTAACGGAACACAAGAAAGCAAAACTTGGTTAGTAAATCCAGAAATAGAAATTCCACAGCAAGCTATAGATGTACACGGAATAACAAATGAAAAAGTTGTTACAGAACCTACTTTTAAAGAATTGGCACCAAAAATTAATGAAATGATTTTGGACGCAGATTTAGCAGGATTTAATTCAAACAGGTTTGATATTCCATTATTAGCGGAAGAATTACTTAGAGCGGGAATAGATTTTGATATGGATAATAGAAAAGCTATTGATGTTCAGGTAATTTTCCATAAAAAAGAGCAACGTACATTAAGTGCAGGATACAAATTTTATTGTGGAAAAGATTTAGAAGATGCACATTCAGCAGAAGCAGATACTTTAGCTACTTATGAAATATTAAAAGCACAGTTAGATAAATACGAAGATATAGGAAATTCGGTAGAAGAATTAAGCGAGTTTTCTGCGCATACAAAAAGAGCTGATTTTGCTGGTTTTATTTTATTTGATGATGAGCAACAAGAAATTTTCTCTTTCGGAAAATATAAAGGAAGAAAAGTAGAAGATGTACTTAAAGAAAATCCAGGATATAACTCATGGATTCAACAGGCAGACTTTCCATTGTATACTAAAAAAGTATTACGCTTAATAAAAGAACGAATGAGTTCACCTCAAACGCCAGAAATGAGTGATGAAGAAAAGTTAAAAGCGTTACAACAAAAATTTAATTTAAGATAATGTATATACCATATAGCGATTTACCTAACTCAGCTCGAGTATGGGTATACCAATCAGATAGAGAGTTTACACAAGAAGAAATTGAAGTAATTTCAGCAAGAGCATTATTGTTTATAGACCAATGGACTAGGCATGGAGATGATTTAAAAGGATCATTTGCTATTAAATACAATCAGTTTATTGTGTTGGCAATTGATGAGAATTTTAATGCAGCTTCTGGTTGTTCAATTGATGCATCTGTTCGTTTTATAAAATCATTAGAAGAAGAATTCAATGTTGATCTAATGGATAAAATGAATGTTTCTTTTAAAGATAGCGACAACATCAATATTGTAAAGCTGAGCGATTTTCAAGAATATGCAAAACAGCAGAAAATTACTACAAATACAGTAGTGTTTAACAATATGGTAAATACCAAAGAAGAATTCGAAACAAAATGGGAGGTTACAGCAGATAAAAGCTGGCACAGCCGATTTTTGGTATAAGAATTGTTTTAAAAGAAGAAGAAATCCCCAGTATTAGAAATTCGAACTCTTTCGAGTTCATTAAATTAATGTGTGTACGGTTTATATGAAGAAAAAGATACTATTATTAGCTATAGTTTTTACAGGAATTATGCAAGCTCAACAAGTAGATCCGTTACGAGCTAAGCAATATATTTTACAAGATGAATGGGTAAACAGTGTAGTTGACTCCATGTCTGTAGAAGAAAAAATCGGACAATTATTTATGGTGCAGGCTTATTCGAATAAAGATGCCAAGCACGAAAAGTTTATTTCAGAGTTAATTACCAAACATCATGTTGGAAATTTAATTTTCATGAAAGGAACTCCTGAAAAACAAGTAGAGTTAACCAATAAGTATCAAAGTTTATCTAAAAAAGTACCGTTATTAATTGGTTTCGATGGAGAATGGGGATTAGACATGCGTTTAAAAAACACGTATCGTTTTCCTTGGAATATGACCTTAGGTGCGATTAGAGATAATTCATTACTAGAGAAATTAGGAGAAAGAATAGGTGAGCAATGTAAACGTGTTGGAATTCACATCAATTTTGCACCAGTTGTAGACATCAATACAAATCCAGATAATCCAATTATTGGAAATCGTTCTTTTGGAGAAAGTAAAGAAAATGTAGCTTTAAAGTCTGTAGCGTTTACAAAAGGAATGCAAAGTGCTGGAGTTTTAGCCAATGCTAAGCATTTTCCTGGTCATGGAGATACGGCAACAGATTCTCATTTAACATTACCTTCAGTTAATTTTACAACGCAACGATTAGATTCAATAGAATTATATCCATTCAAAAAACAATTTGATGCAGGTGTGGCAAGTGTAATGACAGCCCACTTAAGTATTCCTTCGCTAGAATCTAACGTGAATTTACCGTCATCTTTGTCTAAAAATGTTGTTACTGACTTATTACAAGAGAAATTAGGTTTTCAAGGATTGGTTTTAACAGACGGTTTAAATATGAAAGGAGCCGCTAATTATGCTACAGCAGCAGAAATTAATTTAGCAACTTTCTTAGCAGGAAATGATATTTTATTGATTCCACAAGATATTCCGAATACAGTAAAATTATTCAAAGAATCTCTTGAAAAAGGAGATTTAGATATTGAACGTATCAATAAGTCAGTAAAGAAAATTTTAAAAGCAAAATATTTAGTAGGATTACAAACTTTTGATCCTATTAAAACAGATAGTTTATTGGTAGATTTAAATACGCCTCAAGATGAATTGTTGCATCGTGAGTTAATTAAAAAATCAATAACTGTTTTAAAAAATACCAGAGAAACATTACCAATTAAAAAGTTAGAAGTTAAAAATATAGCTTATGTAGCTTTAGGTGATGATGATGGAAGTGATTTTGTTCAAATGCTTCAAAACTATACTAAAGTAGATGTAATTTCAGACAAACATTTAGATAACTTAGTAAAGAAGTTAGAAGATTATAATTTAGTAATTGTAGGATTTCATAAGTCGAACAAAAATCCATGGAAATCGTATAAATTTTCGAATCAAGATTTAGTTTGGTTACAAGAGATTGCAAGAAATAAACGTGTAATATTAGATGTTTTTGCAAATCCATACAGTTTACTACAAGTAAAGACATTTACTAATATTGAAAACATTATTGTTTCTTATCAGAATAGTAAATTAGCTCAAGAACTTTCTGCACAAGCTATTTTTGGAAGTTTTGAATTGTCAGGAAAATTACCAATAAGTATTCGAAATGAATTCAAAGCAGGAAACGGAATGATTATTTCTCCGTTAAATAGATTTGAATACACTATTCCTGAAGCTGTAGGATTATCAAGAGATACGTTAAAATATGTAGATCGTTATATTGACACAATTTTACAGCAAAAAATGGCGCCAGGAGGTCAGGTTTTAATTGCAAGACATGGTAAAGTAATTTATCACAAGACTTTTGGATACCAAACAGATGCAAAGCGAAGAAAAGTAAAGAAGTCTGATGTTTACGATTTAGCTTCTTTAACTAAAATATTAGCAACATTACCGGCTGTAATGAAGCTAGAAGAAAACAGAAAATTATCTCTTCATTCTGATTTAGTTGATTTATTACCTTCCTATAAAGACAGTAATAAAGAGCATTTGAATATAAAACAGATTTTATCGCATTATGCACGATTAAAATCTTGGATTCCATTTTATATCAGAACAATAGATTCTATTACAGGTAAAGTTTCAAAAGAATATTATAGCACTAAGAAAACTAAAAAGTTTCCAATAAAAGTAGCTAAAAACTTGTATTTGAATAAAGATTATAAAGATTCAATTTACACAAGAATTAAGGATTCTGATTTAAGAGACAGGAAAGGATACAAGTATAGTGATTTAGGATATTATATCTTGAAAGATGTAGTTGAGAGAAAATACAAAATGCCTTTAAATGAAGTTGTTGAAAATGAATTTTACAGTTCTTTAGGATTAGATAGAACTTCGTATCTACCATTAACAAAGTTCAATTGGAAAGAAGTTGTGCCAACTGAAAAAGATGATTATTATAGAGAGCAGTTACTAAGAGGTTATGTTCACGATATGGGAGCTGCAATGCAAGGTGGAGTAGGAGGTCATGCTGGTTTATTTGCTAATGCAAACGATGTGGCTAAAATCATGCAAATGTATCTTCAAGGTGGAACTTATGGAGGTGTAAAATATTTCCGACCAGAAACAATTGAAAAGTTTAATACAAGATATTATCCTCAAGTTAGAAATAGAAGAGGTTTAGGTTTCGATAAGCCTCAAATAAATCCAAGAGAAAAGCCAACTTGTGGTTGTGTTTCAGAAAATAGTTTCGGGCATAGTGGATTCACTGGTACTTATACTTGGGCAGATCCTGATACAGGTATTTTGTATGTGTTTTTATCTAATAGAGTTTTTCCTACTATGAATAATAGAAAGTTAGTGAAGAGTAATATCAGAACTAAAATTCAAAAAGTTATTCAAGATGCAATTATAAATTAATTTGTATTTCATAGATTTTGAAAACTTATCAGTTATTAAGAGATCATATCTATAAAGAAGGTATTTTAACAAAACAGAAATCCTTTAAAAGAGATGAGTTTTTAAAAGTTCAAGGAACCCGAGATACAAATATTTATTTTATAACTTCTGGTAGTGTAAAAGTCTTCTTTACAAATAAGGAAGAAGAGCATATTTTGTATTTCGGATATAAAAGCTCAATAATAACAGCTATCGATTCTTTTTTATCTAATACCAATAGTGAATTAGAGATTAAAGCATTGAAAAAGACAACTGTTTTTTATCTCACGAAAGAAGAATTCAATAATTTTTTAGATAGAAATCCAGAATACTTAAAATTGTGGAATGAAATATTACAAGAAATCATTTTATATCAATTTGAAAGAGAAAAAGACCTATTGTTAACATCGCCAGAAGAACGTTATTATAAAGCTTTAGAAAGAAATCCAGAGCTATTTCAAGAAATTCCACATAAACATATCGCAAATTACTTAAGAATGGCTTCTGAAACTTTGAGTAGGATAAAAAAATCGTGATTTGAATCAATATTTATTCTTTTAGCGAATCGTTTCTTTGAATTATTAAATTTACTAAGGAAATGGATGATTTTACTATACGATTACTTACGATTCAAGATGCTCAACTATTTTTTGAGCTAATTCAGACCAATAAACACAGACTTGAAGACTTTTTTGCAGGAACAGTTAAATACACGCAAACAGAAAGTGATACAATTGCCTATTGTGAAACAATTGCAAAGAGAATTGAATTAAAAGAGTACTATCCTTATCTTATTTTTTATAACGAAAAATTAATTGGCTTTATAGATTTTAAGAATATCGATTGGAATATCCCAAAAGCTGAGTTAGGAGCTTTTATAGACGTTAATTTCGAAGGTTCAGGAATTATTACTAAGAGTTTTCGTTATTTGTTAGAAAACGTTGTGAAAGCGCATAAATTTAAAAAGCTATTCTGTAGAATATCTAAAGAAAATTATAGGAGTATAGCGTTAGCAGAAAGATGTGGTTTTACATTAGAAGGTGTTTTAACTAAAGATTATAGAACTACGAAAGGAGAACTGATTGATTTAAACTATTACGGTAAACAACTTTAATTTAATTCTTAAAAGCAAACTCGATAATATTAGATCCCATTTTTAAAGCTTTTTGTCTAACTTCATTTGGGTTATTGTGAATGGCTTTATCTTCCCAGCCATCACTTAAGTCACTTTCATAATCATAAAAGGCAATTAATCTACCTTCATAGAATAAACCAAAACCCTGTGGAGCTTTCTTATCATGTTCATGGATTTTAGGTAATCCTTTTGGAAAATCAAAAGTTTGATGAAATATAGGATGTGAAGTTGGAATTTCTTGAAAGCTTAGTTTCGGAAAAACTTTTTTCATTTCTCTTCTGATGTATTTATCCAATCCATAATTATCTGATATATGAATAAAACCACCAGAAATTAAATAGTTTCTTAAATTTTCAACAGCTTTATCGTCAAAATAAACATTCCCATGACCTGTTAAAAAAACTATAGGTAAACTAAATAGATCTTCACTATCTGGACTTACAGTTGCAATATTCGAGTCAATAGCTGTTTTAGTATTTTGATTGCTAAATTTTATCAAGTTAGGAAGCGAAGTAGGATTTGCATACCAATCACCACCACCATCGTATTTTAAAATACCAATTTGTTGAGAGTTTAAAATTAATGGAAATAAGAATATTGAAATAATAAATGTAAATCTCATAGAGTAGTTAAATCTAACAGCAAGATAAAAAAAAAACACCATTCCCTTCCAATGGTGTTTTTTTTGTGAAGAAAGTAGTAAATATTAATCCCTAAATATATTTACCGGTTTATGTAAGTTTTCGTTTACAAATATATGTAACAACTTCATTAGTAGACTCCTAAAACATATGGTTTGGACGTTTTAGGACAACTTTATATAAAAAAAACACTGTTTTTTAAAAACAGTGTTTTGGCTTTTCCCTCTTCATAGAGAGAAAACTCTCTCTATATATCTTAGAAATTGAATAAAATGGTTTTCTTTGAAATACAACCTTATTCAATCTGATAGTAAATATAATTTAGAGATGACAAATGAAGTCCTAAAACATCTAATTTGGACGATTTCGGACTGATTTTTTAATGTAAAAAACTAAATGTTTGCATTTTTAAAAGCTAGAGGAGTGCATCCAGTATGTTTCTTAAAAACATCGTAAAAAGCAGATTTAGAGTTAAATCCAGACTCTAAACCAATAGATGCAATTGTATAATCTTCGTATTTAGGATTGAGTAAAAATTTTTTTGCTTGTTCTACTCTCATTTCATTAATATAATCAACAAAACTCTTCTTAGCGTTGTTATTTATAATGGCAGATAAGGTACTTGTACCAATATTTATATCCTTAGAAAGATTGTTTAATGTGTACTTAGGTTGTAAAAATTTTTTCTTTGTACGTACATAAGCATCAACATTAAAAAAGTGTTCTTCATATCTAGTCGATTGATCTTTCTCTTGATCGTTAATTTTAACTTCTTCAACAAGAACATCTTCCTCTTCAATTTCTTCTCTAATGTGTTTACGTTCTTTTAAAATTCTTAAATATTTAAGTCCTTGATAACCTAAATAGAAAATAATCGTAGTTGTAGAAATACGTAAAGGATAATAAGAATAAATAAAGCCTGAAAAATTTAGACTAAACTTTATAACCAAAGCAAAAATCCAAAGTAAGTACACAAATCCGGTTAATCTAAAGAAGTTGTAAATCCATTTTAAATTATCGAACGATAATATTTTCTGAAATAAATTCTCCTTCTTTTTAAGTACATAAAAAGAGTATACAAAAACACTTATAGAACCGGCAAAACTAATTACTTCTTCTATAGAAGTGTAGCGTTCATAAACATAATTTAATTCTTCTACTGTGCCGCCACCAGAAACAAATATGACAAAACTTATTTGTGCTACACACATTACAATAAAAGTGAATAAGAAATATTTAAGTAATTTCTTTTGTTTATCAACAATGTCTAAGTAATTCACTAAGAATGCATAAAAGAAAGGTGCACTTAAAAAGTGCCATGGAATTTGTATATAAGATAAAGAAAATTTATGTTGAAATAATTCTAAAGCTAAAACCCAAGATTGGAAGTTGTTTAACGCAATGGTTAAAATCATTAAATTTAAGAATAGTAGACTCTTATCTTTTCCGTATTTAGAGAAAAACATGAAAAGACTTAAAGAGAAACCGACTAATGCGCTGACTAACAAAAATACATTGAATATGTCAGTAATGTTAAGGGTAAGTTGCATAAATTTATCCTAGGTTGATTGGGATTATGAACCTAAATTTAAATAAAATTAATTATTTAAGAAAATTTACTTAGAGGGTGCTTTTCCCCATATTGTTGATGTATAGTTAATTATATATGTAAGAAATTGATGTGTTGAACAGCAGTTAAAGCAGCAGTTTCAGTTCGTAATCTACTTTCACCAAGTGTAATTGCTGTGTAACCTTTTGCTATAGCTGAATCTACTTCTTCTTTAGAAAAATCACCTTCAGGTCCTATTAACACTAAGATGTTAGAAGAAAAACGCTCAATGTTTTTTAGACTTTTCTTTTCTGAAGGTATACAATGCGCAACAAATAAATCAGCGTTATGATCTGTATTTATAAAATCAGAAAACTTAACTAATGGGTTCATTTTTACAGCATTCAATTTTAAAGATTGTTTCATGGCAGAAAGCATAATTTTATGTAAACGCTCGTCTTTTACAACCTTTCTTTCAGAATTCTGACATAAAATAGGTGTGATTTCATCTATACCAACTTCAGTAGCTTTCTCTATAAACCACTCTAATCTATCAATGTTTTTTGTAGGAGCAATGGCAACATGTAAATTGTATTTCCATGTTTTAGGACGATGTTCTACCTTAATAATTTTTGCAAGACATTTCTTGTCACTTGGAATTACAATTGAAGCTGTAAACAGAAATCCGTTTCCATTGGTAATAGTTAGATGGTCGTCTGTAGTTTTACGAAGTACTTTTACAATATGACGACTTTCTTCTTTATTGAAAATAATTTCCTGAGTTTCTTCAGTGATATCTGGATTATAAAAAAGTTGCATTATAAATTTAATCTGTACGTTCTTCTTCGTTTGTGCGTTACGGGTTTAAAATCTTTCCAAATTTTGAAAATAGCTGTGTTATCTTCTAATTCTGGAGTACGAATACAATTTTGAATTCCTTTTTCCGTAAAGGTTCTAATATTTTCTCTAAATAGTATAGCAGTAACTCCTTTGTTCTGGTAATCTGGATGCACTCCAATTAGGTAGAATGTAATATTTTTTGGCTTTTTTCTGGCTTTTAACAGATGATATAATCCGAAAGGGAATAATTTTCCTTTAGCTTTCTGTAAAGCTCTAGCGAAAGATGGCATTACTATAGAAAAACCAACCATTTTGTTATCACTATCAACAACAAATTTGATGTATTCAGGGTTAATAAACGATATATATTTTTTCTTGAAAAATTCTATTTGTGCATTAGAAATAGGAACGTAAGTAGAAAGTTTTGAGTATGACTTGCTAAAAAGATCAAACATTTCATCTACGTAAGGCAAAATATCTTTTGTAGCGGTAAAAGTTAATTCTTTTAAGTTATATCGTTTCTGAATTAAATTTCCAGCTTTTTCATATTTAGGGGCATTAACATTTTTAAACTCAAATTTATTTTCTAAATATTCTTTTTCTTTTACTAAACCTAATTGCTCTAAGTGTTCTTTATAATAAGGAAGACTGTACCAAGTAATCATAGTACCAAGATGATCGAAACCTTCTATAAGAACTCCAGTTTTATCTAAGTTGTTAAATCCTACAGGACCTTCAATGTATTCAAGATTATTTTGTTTTGCTATTTCGATAGCTTTATCAATTAAAGCTTTACTAACTTCTATATCATCGATTACTTCGTACCAACCAAATCTTAATTTCTTAATTCCTTGTTGTTCTACTTCATAATTATTGATGATTATAGCAATTCGTCCAACAATTTTTTTGTTTTTCATAGCAACAAAAAGGCGAGCATCTGCGTGTTCAAATACAGGGTTTATTGAAGGATCAAAATTATTAATTTCATCATTTATGATAGGAGGAACCCAGTATTTGTTGCCTTTGTATAAAGAGAAAGGAAATAAAACGAATTGTTTTATTTCCTTTCTAGTTTTTATTTCTTTCAGTTCAATCATAAAGCAAATGTATGATTTCTACTGATCTTCTTTTTGATCATCGTCCTTTTTCTTTTTCTTTTCTTGTTTCTTTTTTTCTTCTTCCTCTTCTTTTTTCAGTTCTTCTTCTAGTTTTCTAATTTCTTTTTCTAATTTTTCTTGCTCTTTTTTCTTTTTCTTTTCTTCTTTAGCTTTTGCTTTTTCAGCTTTTCGTTTTGCCTTTTCTTCTGCTTTCTTCTTTTTCTTCTCGGCTTTCTTTTGCTCTTTAGTTGTTTTCTTTTTAGCCTTTTCGTCTTTCTTAGTTAGATCATCAAGAATAGATTTCTGACGAGTTCTTCCTCTAGGCTTTTCTTCAACTTCTTCAGGTTTAGTTCCTTCTTCTAACTGAGGTTCTCTCTTATCTTTCTTCTTAAATAAGTTTCCAATTTTATCGAAAAGTCTACCAAAGAATCCTTTATTGTACGTTTGAACTTCGTCGTCTTCAATTTTATTTCCAAATTCATCTAATTCTTCAAATTGATCTACGTGTTTGTCAATTCTGTAAGAAACTCCAATACTTCCATAAAATCCTACAGTTTCTTCTTGAAATGTTCCTCGAAGAGAAGAATTAATCTGTAAGTTTTTGTTAAATAAATATGCAGCACCCACACCTAAATTACTCTGATTTTCGTTTTTATTAAATAAAGCTTGATGTTCAGCAAAACCAGACCATTTATCGTTAAAGTTATATGTACCAGTAACTACGTAAGAGAATTCAGGTAAATCACCAAACATATAATTATAGTAAATATTAGTAACTACATTAAGTTTGTGTGAAAACTCATTTTGTAGTAATACACCAATTTTAGGAGTAATACCTCCTCTGGCGTGAAAATCGTCTAGAACCGGACCAAAATTTATTCCTCCATAAACAGCTACGTGAGGAATCCATCTTTTCCAATCAAAAGAATGTCTTTTTTTCCAGCTTCTAATTTCCTTAGATTTATCTTGATATTTAGGTTTAAAAACTAAATATTTAGCAGCAATTGTTAATTGACCTAAACCAAATTCAGATCTTGTTGATTGAAATACGTTAGTAAAAGCAAATTGACTTTGTTGAATAGAAGTGGTTAGATTGAATTCTAACTTTTCATCAAAAGCCCCCATTCTAAAATGTAAGTCTAATCCAGTTGCTCTAGGATTACTAAATATAGGTGTTTGTGCTTCGAATTGTCGATGAAAAATACTAGTTTCTAATTGATAAACACCAATACCAACACTGTAAGGACTCTCAGAAAAACCAGGTCTATTAGAGTTAATTACATCAGTATATTGAGCAAATAAAGGAATTGCAACCAATAATTGGAGTACATAAAAAAATCTTTTCATCATATTCAACACATACAATTTACAACAGTTACAAACATACAGTAAAAATATCAATCCGTTAAGTTTACCAAACTATTAACGCAAGGTTTTGCTTCAAATTGTTATTTTTGATGGAATTTTAGAAAAACTATAACTTAAGATACTGCAATATAAATTATATGGGTTTAATAAAAACACTTCTTATTATTGGTATAATTTACTATTCTTTTAAATTTTTAGCAAGACTATTTGCTCCTTATTTAATGAAGAAGGCGATGAGTAAGATGGAAGAAAAAATGAGAAATCAAAACCGTCAAGCTACAAATAAAAATGATGTAAAAATTGGAGAAACAATAATTGACAAAAAACCAAACTCAACCAAACAAAGTGATAAATCAGTAGGTGAATATATTGATTTTGAAGAACTAGACTAACATGAAATTCACTAAATATTTACCCCATTTAGGTGCAATCGTATTGTTTATGATTGCTGCATTGCTATACTTTAATCCTGTTTTAGGAGGCAAACAAATCAAACAAAGCGATATTACCCAATATATTGGAATGGCAAAGGAAATGAATGATTTCCGAGCGAAAGAAAATGCAGAACCTTATTGGATTGGTAATGCTTTTAGTGGAATGCCATCGTATCAGGTAGGAGCAAAATTTCCAAACGATTTAATTAAACAAATAGATTACGCTTTACGTTTTTTACCTAGACCAGCAGACTATTTATTTTTGTATTTCCTTGGTTTCTTTTTGTTGTTAAATGCATTAAAAGTAGACTGGAAATTAGCCATTTTAGGAAGTTTATCCTTTGGGTTTTCTACATACTTAATCATTATTTTCGGAGCCGGACATAATGCTAAAGCACATGCAATTGCTTACATGCCTGTGGTTGTAGCTGGAGTTTTGTATGTTTTTCAAAAAAGGTATTTACTTGGCTTTATAGTTACTGCTTTAGGTATGGCCTTAGAAATAGTAGCGAATCATATTCAAATGACGTACTATTTAGGTTTTTGTTTATTGATTTTAGGAATTGTAGAAGCTATAGATGCTTTTAAGAAAAGACAACTGCCAGAATTTTCAAAACAAGTTGGAATTTTATTGGTAGCTTTTATCATTGGAATAGGTACTAATGCTACACGTTTATTATCAACTAAGGAATATGCAAACTATAGTACAAGAGGAAAATCAGAATTAACTATTAATCCAGATGGAACTCCTAAAGAAAAAACGAAAGGTTTAGATAAAGCTTATATTACTGAATATAGTTATGGTATTTTAGAAACGTTCAATCTTATTGTGCCTCGATACATGGGAGGTGGAACAGTAGAAAAGCTAGATGAAAGTTCTAATTTTTATCAAGTAATTGAAGAAAGTGCGGGTAAAAAAGTAGCAAAAGATTATTCAGAACAAGTTTTAACGTATTGGGGAACTCAACCGATTGTAGAAGCGCCAGCATATATCGGAGCAGTTATTTGGTTTTTATTTTTCCTTGGAGTTTTCTTTGTCAGAGGAAAATTAAAATATTGGTTGGTAAGTGCGACGATATTCTCATTACTACTAAGTTGGGGTAAAAACTTCTCGATTCTTACCGATTTATTTATTGATTATGTTCCGTTGTACAATAAATTCCGAGCGGTTTCATCGATACAAGTAATAGCAGAGTTGTGTGTTCCGTTACTTGGAATTTTAGGATTGAGAGAATTCTTTAGTTCTAAAATTTCAAAAGACGAAAAACAACAATTGTTAATAAAAGCTCTTGCCGTAACTGGAGGAATTATTGTTTTAGGATTAGTATTAGCTTTAATGTCATCAACATTCGAAGGAATACGAGATGGTCAGTACAAACAATTACCATCACTTATCGATGCTTTAATTGCTGATCGAAAATCAATGTTATATTCAGATACATTCCGATCGTTATTACTTGTAGCTTTATCTGGAGGAACATTATGGTTCTTTATCAAAGAAAAAGTAAAGTTTGTTCCAGTGTTAGGAATAACAGCAGTTTTAATTCTTTTTGATTTACTAAGTACAGATTTAAGATATGTAAATGAAGAGGATTTTACTTCAGCAAGAAATGTACAACGACCATTCACGGCTAATGAAGCAGATAAAAAGATTTTACGTGATAAATCTCATTATAGAGTAGCTAATTTTGCAGCGAATATCACAAACGAAGGACGAACTTCTTATTTCCATAATTCTATTGGAGGTTATCATGCAGCGAAAATGATGAGATATCAAGAGCTTTTTGAATATCAAATAGCAAAAAATAACTTCGAGATTCTTAATATGTTAAATACAAAGTATTTGATTGGAAGCGAAACAGAAGTTCAATTGAATGATAAAGCGAATGGTAATGCGTGGTTTATTTCTAGTTTACAAGAAGTAGATTCTGCTAACGATGAAATGAAAGCGTTAGACGAGATAAATACTAAAGAAGTTGCAGTAATTAGAAGGCAAGATTATTCAGGAACTACTAGTTTTAAAACAGACTCTTTATCAACAATCAGTTTAACAACATATAAACCAAATCATCTTACGTATAAAAGTAATACGAAAAACGATCAATTTGCAGTGTTTTCAGAAATCTTTTATAAAGATGGTTGGAATGCTTATGTTGATGGAAAACTAATGCCACATTACCAAGTTAATTATGTACTTAGAGGAATGAATATTCCTGCAGGTGAACATAAAATAGAATTTAAGTTTGAACCTCAGGTAATAAAAACTGGAGGTAAAATAGCCATGTTATTTTATGTTTTACTAATTGTAATTCCTTTAGGTTGGTATTTTTTCGAACGTAAAAAAATTACTCCTTTAGATTCTTAATAAAAGCTGAAGGAGTACTATCCATATACTTTTTAAAAACTCTAGCAAAAGCTGAAGCATTAGCGTAGCCTACTTCTTCAGCTAAAGCTTGTACAGAGTAATTTCTATACACTTTATTTTCTTTTAATAAAGCTACGATATACTCAATTTTTTTTCTGCTGTAATATTGTTTGAACGTTTCTTTTTTTGCTTTATTAAAAATAAAAGAAATATATGTTGAATTTGTATCTAGCTCTTTAGCAAGTGTATTTATAGTGAAGTCTGAACTTAAAAAGCTAAGATCTTTATCTGTAGCATCAATTTTTGCTAAGATTTTATTCTCAAGATCAACATCAATATTATAAGCTACTTTTTGAACCTCTCTTTGATCTTGCTTTTCAGTTATTACTTGTTTTTCTTCAGGCTGTTTTTTAATAAATTCTTTTTTATATTTTTTTCTTTTAAGTAAGAAAAATACTGAACCACCCAAAATGATAAGCATTGATAAAAGTATGATGTTCTTGTTTTTACTTTTTTCACCAGCTATAATAGCTCTATTTAGTTGTTTTATTTTTTCAATGTCGTTATCGTATAATAACTGATAAGTTTTATCTTTTTGAGCTCTAGCATTGTCGAATTCCTTTAAGGTTAATTCAGAATACTTAAAAGCGCTATCTAATTTCTTATTGAGTTTATATTCATTAGAGAGAATATCATAACCTGTAATCAAGCAACTTTTCTTTATGTTAGGAAGACGAATTAATTTTTGTGCGTAAAAAATAGCAGAATCTGATTGCTTTAAGTTATGATAACAAATCGCTTTTTTTAAGAATTCTTCTTCTTGGTATTTATAGCCGTTGTTTATTTTACTATAATCGTTAATTAGTTTCAAGGCTTTAAGATATTTCTCTTGAGAAATGCGAACTTCAGTCATTTTTAAAGCATACATCAAGTCAGTATCTGGATGAGGAGGATTAAAAAGTTTTGCATACTCATATGCTTTCCCAAAATATTGAGATCCAGAATCAATTAATCTTTCTTGCTTTTCTTTTCTTCCTAAAGCTAAATAAGTTTGACCTAATAAATTATTAACATCTGCCTTTTTGCTTAGTAAAAAACTGTTTTGTAAATCAGAATCTATTTCATTTTCTTTTGTCTTAATTTTTGAAAGTAATCTTTTTAAAATAACAACAGATTCATCTTCCATTCCAAGTTCATTCTTAATATATACTCTACAAATGTCTATAGTAACAAGGTAATAAAAAGTGTTAAACTCTGGATTTTCTATTGACTTTACAAAATCAGAAAGTTCATCTAGTTTATGATATGCTTTTTCATACTCTTCTAAATTTTTGTAAGTCCAAAATGCTCTATTTAGTGCAGAAGCTTTTTGATTTAAAACACAAAAAAGATCTGGTGTAATTTTTAAAATTGAATCAGTTTCATGCAAGATTTGTTCAGACATTTTTTCAACTTCACGGAAATTGTTTAATCTATAATTGTAGTAGATTTCAGCGTTTTTTCCTAAAAGTCTTTCGCAAATGTCTTTTGAGTTTCGTAATCTTTTTCCGTAGTTATAAAAGCTATCTAAATCAGAGTTTTTAAGCTCTCGTAATATAGAATTATAACTTTCAGTTGTGTTTTGAGAAGTACAAATGAAGAGCACGAAAAAAAATAAAAAGAATATTTTTTCTTTCAAGTTATAGCGGATTATTTGGTTGTTTTTCTTCGTAATAACGAAGAAGATTGCATACATTTTATAAAAAGTGCAATATAAAACTTTTAAAATATAGTTGTCAAAGCTAAATTTGTACAACGAAAAGACTAAGAAAATATTCCGCGGGAAAATGGCGATTGAAAAATTATTCTAAGGAGTGTTCACTCCTTTTTTTATTTCCAACTTTTACTTAATGTTCTATTAATAATCAATAGATTTGTTTCTAATTAAATTTCTTTTTTTGCTAAAGCAATTTTATTATGAAAATAGGAATGATACTTGATAATGTATATCCTCCAGATCCAAGAGTGGAAAATGAAGCGATAGAACTTATCAAAGGTGGACATGAGGTATACTTATTTTGCTTAACCTATGGCGAGCAACTTTTAAATGAAGAGGTAAAAGGAATACAGGTAAGAAGATACATGAGTTCTAAATTAGAATATAAACTATCTGCTTTAGCTTATACTGTTCCTTTTTATACAATGATGATGAGAAAGAAGATTAAAGACTTTGTCATTAAAAATAGTATAGAAGCTTTACATTGTCATGATATTAGAGTTGCAGAAGCAGTTTTTTCAGCAAATAAACATTTTAACTTACCAGTTGTTTTAGATGTTCATGATAATCTTCCTGAGAATATGAAGTTTTATCCACATCTTCAGAAATTTCCTGGGAAATACATTATTTCTCCTAAAAAGTGGAAGCAAAAAGAAGATGTGTTTTTAGAACAAGCAACTAAAGTACTAACAGTTTCACAAGAATTTGTTGATCAATTAAAAGATCGTGTAACTTCACCTGAAAAAGTCTTACTTGTACCCAACACAATTAATAAGTCGTTCTACGAAGAGGCAAATATATCTTCAGAAATTATACAACGTTATAAGAATAATTTCGTTATTCTATATTTAGGAGATACAAACATTAGAAGAGGTTTGTTAACGGCGATAAATGCTGTGCCTAATTTAATTAAAGAAATTCCAAATCTTAAATTAGTAATAGTAGGTTTAAATACTACAGATACTGTTTTGAAACAAAGAGTAAAAGAATTAGGTGTAGAGGCGTATGTTGATTTTGAAGGATGGCAAAACTTAGAATTATTTCCATCTTATATAGAAGCTAGCGATGTTTGTATTTCGCCATTACGAAGAAGTATTCAACACGATGTTGCTTATGCAAATAAAATTTTCCAATATATGGGATTTGGAAAACCAATCGTAGTTAGTGATGCCATAGCACAAAAAAGATTAGTAGAAAAATACGATTCTGGTTTAGTACATGAAGAACGTAATAGTGAAGATTTCGCAGCTCAGGTTAAAGTATTATATCGAAGTGAAGAACTACGAGAACGATATGGAAATAACGGAAAAGACTTTGTGAGAAATCATTTTGTTTGGGAAATAACTGCAAAAGCATTAACAGATTTATACTATAATTTAAATTGAAAGTTTTAATTGTAACATATTATTGGCCGCCTGCAGGTGGACCGGGAGTTCAACGTTGGTTGAAGTTTGTAAAGTATTTAAGAAACTTTGGAATAGAACCTGTTGTTTTTACTGCAGAAAATCCTTTTTATCCAACAATTGATGAGACTTTAGCAGCTGATATTCCTGAAGGAATAGAAGTAATTAAATGTCCGATTTTTGAACCAAATAATATTGTAGCTAAGTTTAAAAAGAAAGAAACAGAAAAGAGTGCTGGTTTTTTAGATCCGAATCCTTCATTTCTTTCTAGAGTTTTACTGTACATAAGAGCAAATTATTTTATACCAGATGCTCGTAAATATTGGGTGAAACCTTCAGTGAAAATGTTAGAAAATTATTTATCTAATAACACTGTTCATGCAATTATTACTACAGGTCCGCCTCACAGTTTACATCTTATAGGAAAACGATTAAAGGAGAAAATAGGAGTGAAGTGGATTGCAGATTTTAGAGATCCATGGACAAGTATAGATTATTTTCATTTATTACCGTTAACAAAATCAGCACGAAAAAAACACTTCATACTAGAAGAAGAAGTCGTTAGAGCAGCTGATCAGGTAATTATGGTAAGCAATCACGCCAAGAAAAAGTATGTAGGTTTCAATAAAGCGATAGATGTAATAACTAATGGTTACGATACAGAAGAAAGTTTAGAAACTGTAGCCTATACATTAGATGAAAAATTTAGTATTACGCATATCGGTTCTATGAATTCGGAAAGAAACCCGAATGCATTATGGGAATCATTATCTGAATTGTGTGAAGAAAATAAAGAGTTTGCAGAAGATTTAGAGTTGAAATTTATTGGTAAATTAGATGATTCTATTTGGGACAATGAGATTGCTGTAAGAAATTTTAAAGATGTAAAGCGTATTAGTTATGTTCCGCATATAGAAGCAAAATTGAATCAACGAAAATCGCAAGTACTTTTAATTGTAGTAAACGATTATCCAAGTGCTAAAGAAATGATTCCTGGTAAAACATTTGAATATTTACAAGCCAATAGGCCAATTATTGGTTTTGCGCCTGAAGATGGAGATTTAGCTGAAATTTTAGCAAATACAAAGTCAGGAATAGCAATTGACTTTTCAAATACTCAGTTGGCTAAAAAAACAATTTCAGATTTATATAAGAAATATAAAAGCGGAAATTTAGAACTTTCATCAGAAGGAGTTGAATATTTTCATAGAAAAAAATTAACTGAGAAATTATCAAACATAATTAAAGCCGTAATCAAAGAATAAATTGGGAATAATTTTTAAACAATCTTTCAGGAATACAATAGTAATTTACTTAGGTTTTGCTATTGGAGCGATTAATGCTATTATTTTTTATCCTAATATTCTTCAAGATGAATATCACGGACTTATCACATTCCTGTTATCAGCGTCTAATTTATTTATGCCATTAATTGCTTTTGGTATTCATAACACAATTATTAAATTTTTCTCATCGTACCAAACACAAGAAGATAAAGATAAGTTCTTATCATCAGTAATTGTTTTGCCGTTATTAATCGCATTACCCATAGGTTTCTTTTGGGATGGTTTTCACGATTTTATAATCTCACGTTTAAATGCTAAAAATGATAATAAAGTTGAAGATTACACGCTTGTGATTTATGTGATAGCTGTTTGCTGTGCATACTTTGAGGTGTTTTATTCTTGGGCAAAAGTGCATTTAAAAACAGTTTTAGGAAATGTATTGAAAGAGTTCTATAATAGAGCAGTAGTATTTGTGTTGTTATTAGCTGTTTTTTGGGGTTTCATTACCAAATCTGAGTTTATATATACGTTAATGATACTTTATATAGTAAGAACATTAATCATGATGTTTTATGCATTTAAAGTATATTTTCCTAAGCTTTCTTTTCGTTTACCAACCAATACAAAAGAGATTTTAAAATATTCTGCTTATATATTTTTAGCAGGAAGTGCAGGAGCAATAATTATTGATATTGATAAGTTAATGATTCCTGGAAAGGAAGAAATCAAAAAAGCAAGTTACTATGCTGTAGCTGTATATATAGGTTCTTTTATTGAAGCTCCAGGTAGAGCATTAGGACAAATTTTACAACCATTAACCTCAAAGTCATTGAATGAGAATAATGAAAAAGAGGTGAGTAATTTATATCAAAAAAGTTCTTTAAACTTAATTCTAATTAGCGGGCTATTTTTCCTGTTAGTGAATTGTAGTATTAGTCAATTATTTCGAATTATGCCAGAAGGATATTCGGGAGGAGAAATGGTTGTGTTAATGATTTCTTTAGCGAAAATGTTTACTATGTCGTTAGGAAACAATAGAGATATAATAAACAACTCGAAGTTTTACAGAATGATTCTTCCTATTGGATTAGGAATGGCAGCTTCTGTGTATTTACTAAATAAATTATTTTATTTCTCTTTAGACTTCGGAACAGAAGGTTTAGCATTATCAACACTAATTTCATTATTTGTTTTTAATGTGATTAAGCTATGGTTTGTGAAAGAAAAGTTTAATATGAATCCATATACCGAGCAGACGTATAAAATAACTGCAATTATATTACTGTTTTTCGGAGCTTTCTACTTTTGGGATTTTTCTATACCTGAACTTTATTTAGGAAAAATTCCAGTTCATATACTACTTAACATTATCCTTAAGAGTGTATTGATATTAGTAGCTTACTTATATGTGGTATATAAATTGAAAATTTCTACGCAGTTTAATGCTCTAATCGGAAGATTTGCAGGAAAGTTTAAAAATTAAAAAGACTTGCATTAACATGGGGGATAAAGCAAGCCTTTTATACGACTAATTATAGGGAATTATTTCGTCATACAAATTTAGATTAAAACTTGCATTTAATTGATAAACATTTGTTTATAAATTAATTTGAATATAATTTTTTTCGAATTCTACTCAACTGAACAGGAGTAATATTTAAATAACTTGCTATTTGATATTGCGGAATTAAGTTTTCAATATTAGGAATTCGTTTCTTTAAAATTAAATAACGATCTGTAGCGTCTAATAATGAAAGCCTGTCTAATCTATTATGTAAATAGTAAATAGAAACGTAGTTTAACTTATTTAATAAAATGAAGAGTTCATTGTTTTTTAAAGCTAAAGCATAAAAATCTTCTACTTCACCAACTAAAAAGTTTGAATCGGTTAACGACTTATAATAATCTGTAGAGATATCTTCAGCAAAATCAATGTCAGTTAAGTTAACAAAGATATGTTTGTCAAATAATATGGCTCTAATATATTCTTTGGTAGTTCTTTTATCTTGAGAATAATTGGCAATAATACCATCAGTTATGATGTAAAACTTTTTCTGAGCATTACGCTCAGAAGCAATAGTTTCTTGGCTTTTGAAGCTTTGTTCTTTTAGTATACTTTTAAATTCATTAACAGATTCTTCAGATATTTCAGGCATATATATCTTACAGAAATCATAAATAAAATCGTTCTTCATTCTATTGTGAATACATTTTTTTTCGAATTCTACTCAACTGTACAGGGGTAACACTAATATAACTCGCTATTTGATATTGAGCTATAAGGTTTTCTATATTGGGGATATTATTTTTTAATGCTAAATATCTTTGAGTAGCATCCATAAATGATAACTCATCTATTCTTTTTTGAGATTTTAAAAGTGCATCTTCTAAAATCCTATTGTAAAGAATAGAAAGTTCATGATTTAAACTCGTTTGTTTTATAAATTCAGGATAACTCCCTTCGTAAACAATACAGTCAGATAAACATTTATAATAGTTAAAACTGCTTTTGTTATTGTTCCCTAACGAAGAAATGTTAGTAAATATTGTTTTGTCGTTATGAATCGCTCTAATATACTCTTTATCGCTTTGTTTATGTTGCGCAAAACTTCCTACAATTCCAGTTTTTATAATGTAAAACCGTGTAGTTCTAGATTCATTTTTTATTACAACATGATCTTTAAGAAACTCTTTTTGGGTAATAATTGTAGAAAACTTCTCAATGGCCTCATCAGAGATTTCACTGTAATACGATCTTAATAGGTCGGTGATAATATCAATTTCCATAGTTTAAAAATTGAAAATATAATTGTACTAAATCTTTATGCGCTCAAGAAAAGTAAGCGCATTTGGACCTTCCATAAAAAGGAGGTCTAAAATAGAAAGATTAGAAATAAACCCATGTTTATGGTCAAACATTTGGGTGTATTCATCTACTTCTACTATAACACCGTTCTTTGCGATCGAAAATTCCCTATAATCGTTTATCGAAGGTGAAACTTCATATTCTTTTGTTTTAGAATATTCTTGTGAAATTTGCAAGGCATCTGTAACAAATAAATACGTATCAATATTTAAATCTAATAAATATACATATTTTTTGTCAAAGATTTTTACGATATCATCTTCAAAAAACTCAAAATAAGGAGAGGTTTGATAAGCTGATTTTATTGATTTAAAATGTTGACTTTGCCAAGGAAAGTCATTTTCAACTAATATATCTTTTGTTCTCTTTCTTCCAGAAGTACTTTTAAGATGCTTTACAGGAATATTTAAAGAAAGTTTACCGTTGGCTCCGTATACATAACATCTGTTCCTGTAAGTCTGTTTTTGAAAGTTATCTTGTGTTTCAAAAACAATACTGTCAGATTGATAAATTGCAGCATACTGACCAATAGGTGAAAAATATGTGGGGATAAAAAGACTCAAAATTATTTTGTTTTTTTCTTCTTAGGCATAAATACAAATGCAAAAATACCTAATGCAGCTGCGATACCAAACCAAAAATAAGATTTAGACTCTCCGTTAGAAACAGTAGTAAACATTCTATCCCAACGAACTTTACGAGTATCTTTATCATAACTAAACCAAACCATTACAGGAGTACCAATTACATGGTCAAAAGGAACATACCCCCAAGCTCTTGCATCTAAAGAGTTTTGACGATTATCTCCCATCATCCAATAATAATCTTGTTTAAAAGTGTAAGAATCTGCTTTTTTACCATTGATGTAAATATCATCACCAAAAAATGTCAATTCGTTTCTTTCGTATTCTTGTATAATTCTTTTGTAGAAAGGAATAGTTTCAGCATTTAATTCAACTGTTGCTCCTTTTTTAGGAATATAAATAGGACCAAAGTTGTCACCAGACCAAGCATATTTTGGATTGTGAGGGAAAATTCCTGGATCGTAAAATCCTTTAGGTGTATTAGATTTTTCAATACTCTTAACTTTAGGATTCTTTTTAAAAGCTGCAGCTTCAGCATCTGTTAAAGTCAGGTAATATCTACCATCTTTAAAAATTCTTGCTTCTCTAATATTATAACGTTTAAAATCGCCAGAAGACAATTCTTGTCCTTCAGTATCTACAATAAAATTCCATTGTGGTTTTGCACTTTTTGGTAGTACAGTTCTTTTTCCGTTGATGTAGATATATCCGTCTTTAATTTCTAAACTATCACCAGCAATACCAACACAACGTTTTACTAAGTTAGTTTTTTTGTCTATTGGTTTGTAATAATTCCTGTCAGAAGTAAGAATATTCATATTTCTTAAAGTATCTGCAGGTTGACCAAAAACAACAATATCGTTTCTTTTAATTTTCTTTAAACCAGGTAACCTCATATAAGGTAGCTGTAGTTTATTAATTAAAGAGTTTTTTCTGTTTTCGTAATCATCACTAAATAAGTAAGACTTTGTTCCTAAACCAGGAATACTATCATGAATCATAGGTAAAGAAACTGTAGTCATTGGTACTCTAGAACCATAATGAAACTTACTTACAAATAAATAATCTCCTACTAGTAATGTTTTTTCTAAAGATGAAGATGGAATTACGTAAGGACGAATAAAATAATTATGGACTATAGTAGCAGCTATTATTGCAAACGCAATTGAACTTACCCATTCTCCTGCAGTTGTTGGAGCTTTTAAAGCTCTTTTTTGATCGTACTGAGGTTCATTAAAGTAAGAAATATAGAAAATATAAAATCCTAAAGTAACTATAGCTAAAATAGAATCTTTGGTACTTTTAAAACCAAAACTACGACACGTTTCAATCCAAATTACTGGAAACATAATTAAGTTTACAGTTGGAATAAATAATAAAATAACCCACCATTTAGGTCTTTTCATAATTCCTAATAAAACGATGGCATTATATACAGGAACAGCAGCTTCCCAAGCTTTTCTTCCTGCTTTAACGTATAATTTCCATGTTCCTAAAAAATGGATTAATTGAATTATTAAGAATAAAATAAACCATCCTGTAAACGACATAATTTTCTAGTTTAATTTTTTGATCAATATTAAGACGCAATCTACCTTTTTTTGTTAAAACAGTACTAGTGTTTTAACCAATGTTTAACACATCTCTCATGCTAAATACTCCTTGCTTGTTTTGTAGCCATTCAGCAGCTATAACAGCTCCTAATGCAAAACCTTTTCTATTGTGTGCCGTATGTTTAATTTCAATAGCATCTACAACAGAATTGTAATTTATGGTATGAGTACCTGGTACGTCTGGTGTTCTAATTGCAGTAATTGGAATATTTTCTTGAGTTGCTTCTCCGTCTAATTCCCAAGATTTTCTTTCAGAATTATCAATAATTCCTTCAGCTAAAGTAATTGCTGTACCACTTGGAGCATCTAATTTTTTAGTATGATGAATTTCTTCGATATCAACTTTATATTGATCTAAAGCGCTCATCATTTTTGCTAACTGATTGTTAAGTTCGAAGAAAATATTTACACCTAAACTAAAGTTTGATGCATAGATAAAACCACCATTATTTGCTTTACAAATCTCTAAAGCGTCATCGTATTTATCTAACCATCCTGTGGTTCCCGATACAACAGGAACATTATTCTTAAAACAGTTGGTAATATTATTGAAAGCAGCATTAGGAATACTAAAGTCGATAGCTACATCTGCTGATTTTATATCATAAGTTTCTTCACCATTATCTCTAATCACAATTTCGTGACCTCTTTCTTGGGCAATTTTTTCAATTTCTTTACCCATTCTTCCGTAACCTAATAAGGCTATTTTCATCTTAAAAAGTATATTTTAAAGTTAAACCAACTTTTGGTGAAGCATCATAAGCGTCTCTGCTTGGTATAGCAGCCGGACTTAAAGATAGATCATCACTATCGTCGAATTGTATTAAGTGTGCAGTAACACTGGCCTCAACTATTTGTAGTACATAAATTAATACAGTGGTTAACAGTGATAAATCTCTGTTTTGTCTTAATTGACGTTGGGCACTTTCTAAACCGGCATCTGAAATAATTTGTGTTCCATCAGGATTAGTAAATTCATCAGTTAAACCAGCTTTTCTTAATCGAAAAGCAGTTCTAAATCTATCGTATTCGTTACTGTTATCTATAAAAAAATAGATACTGGTTGCCATACCTCCATAAATTAAAGGAAGTTGCCACCAGTAACGATTGTTATAAATTTGTCCTGCACCTGGAAAAATAGCAGAGTAAAAAGCTGCTTTAGAAGGTGATAATGGATTGTATTGTACTCTTGGGCCTGCTAATTGTAGTTGTGAAACTTGCTGAACTTTAGTAGAATCTTTCTGTGCATATAAACTAGTGCACACCAAAAATATTAGTATGTAATTAAGTATTTTCAATATTACTTAAGCAATTCTTTTATTCTGTTAAAATCTTCTATCGATTTAAATGGTATCGATATTTTACCTTTTCCGTTATTACCAACAGTAACATTTATTTTCGCGTCGAAAAAAGTATTTAAATCCTGCATACTATTTGCAATAGAAGTAGGTAATGTTTTTTTCTTGCTTTGAGCTTTAGCCATATTACCGGTTTTTAAAGCTCTAACTAAATCTTCTGTTTGTCTTACTGATAATTTATCACGTAAGATTTTCTCATAAATTTTTAATTGATCTGAAGGGCTTTCAACATTAATTAAAGCTCTACCATGTCCCATAGAAATAAAAGCATCTCTCATTCCTGTTTGAATAATTGGGTCTAACTTTAATAAACGTAAGTAATTTGTAACCGTAGATCTTTTTTTACCAACACGAACACTTAATTGTTCTTGTGTAAGTTTTATTTCATCAATTAACCTTTGGTATGATAAGGCAACTTCAATAGGGTCTAAGTTCTTTCTTTGAATGTTTTCAACTAATGCCATTTCTAGCATTTCTTGATCATTCGCTATACGAATGTAAGCAGGAACTGTTTTGTTACCTATTAATTTAGAAGCTCTAAAACGTCTTTCTCCAGATACTAATTGAAATTTATCCTCAGCTAATTTTCTAACTGTAATTGGTTGAATTACACCTAGCTCTTTAATAGAGTTGGCTAATTCTTGTAATGCCTCTTCATCAAAATAAGTTCTTGGTTGAAAAGGGTTAACCTCAATTAGTTCTAAATCTATTTCAATAATACTACCAACAACTTTGTCGGCATTTTCATCTGCAGCAGAATTTACTTCTGCAGTTTCTTTTAACAAAGCTGATAATCCTCTTCCTAATGCTTGCTTCTTTGTTGCTTTTGCCATTTTATGAGTTCTTGTTTATGATTTCATTTGCTAAATTAATATAATTTACTGCACCTTTACTTGTGGCATCATATGAAATTATACTTTCTCCGTAACTAGGAGCTTCACTTAAACGAATATTTCTATGCACTATAGTTTCAAAAACCATAGAGTTAAAGTGCTTTCTTACTTCGTCTACTACCTGATTAGATAAACGTAATCTGGCATCATACATGGTTAAAAGTAATCCTTCAATTTCAAGTTCTTTATTGTGGATTTTTTGCACACTTTTAATAGTGTTTAATAATTTTCCTAATCCTTCTAATGCGAAATATTCACATTGAATTGGGATAATTACAGAATTAGAAGCTACTAAAGAATTTAACGTAATTAAACCTAAAGAAGGAGCACAGTCGATAAGAATATAATCATAATCATCTTCAAGTTCTTTTAAAGATTTCTTAAGCATGTATTCTCTCTCAATTTTATCTACTAATTCAATTTCGATAGCTACTAAGTCAATATGAGCAGGAACTAAATCAACATTTGGTGATTCAGTTTTAATGATTGCCTCTTTTACAGTCGCAGTATGTTCAAGTACTTGATAGGTTCCGATATCAACACTATCTACATCAATACCTAATCCAGATGTGGCATTTGCCTGTGGATCTGCATCAATAAGTAATACTTTTTTTTCTAATACGCCCAAAGCAGCGGCTAAGTTTACAGAAGTTGTAGTTTTTCCAACTCCTCCTTTTTGATTTGCGATTGCAATGATTTTACTCATACTTTTCATGTATTTACCGAACGTAAAAATACAATTATTTATGACTTATTAAATATTAAAATATTAACAAAAAAAAGAAAGTACGATTATGGTTTTCTTAACTGTTTTTTTTGAGGGGGTTTTCACTTTTTTAAACAGGATTATACATGAGCGTTTTAAATCAGTACAAAACTATGTTTGCAGTGTTGTTATTTAATTACTTAACAACAAAAACAATTGTTCGAATAGGATTGATCAACCTAATAATCGCGGAAACCGAAAAGCGTATGAGTAGGTAAAAACTAATTAAATTAAAATTATAATGAAAAAAGTATTTTTATTAATCATGATGGCTATCATGGTAATAGGATGTAAAGAGGAAGAGGTTGTAACTACTATAGAACAAGAGCAAGCTGTAATTCAACAAAGAATTGGAAAAGATATTTTACAGTTTAGATCTTTTGATGAAGTAGAAGGTTATATTAAAGAGAAAAATAGTGCAGATTTATTAGCAGAGGCTAAAGAAAATGCTCAAGAAAAAGGTTTTTTATCGTTACTGTTATTGTATAACATAAGTGGAGAAGAGGCCGAAAAATTAAACATTAAAGAGCAAAAATTACCAAAAGTTAATTCTAATAGTCCTTTATTTTTATCAATTTTGAATCAAAATGCAGAAGTAATTATTGATGATAAAATCTATAGAATTGATGAAGATTTTGTCTATACATACAGATCTGGTTCAGGTGATGAAATTGACGATTTCAAAGAAAAGTATAATGCTGGTAGAATAGAGTTGAAGACAGAAGTTCCTTACAATTACAGTAAAAAATTATCTGTTTATAAACATAAAAACAAAAAGGTTGAGGCAAGAACTTTAGCAGCAAGACCTTCTCAATTTGGTAGCACAAATATTACAAATAACGTAAGGTTAAGAGGAGCTGTTTTTAATGAAAACTGGGGGTTTGTTAACTTTTTAGGTGGTTCTACTTGGGTAGAAAGAAGAGTTTCGTTTTTATTTTTTTCGTTTTGGGTTCCTACAATTTCTAATAACTCATTAAACTATGATTTATTAGTTGATATAAATTCTTACTCTGGAGCACCAACACAAACAGTTGCTGTAGGTGGAAGTTGGAATGGAACAAATTATTTTACAACTCAGATTTCATTATTTAACTTTGGAACAGCTTCATATGATATTGATTCAGGAGGTTCTTTACATGAAACATATTGGGGAACAAGTCCAACAGGAAGTTTCCACGATATATTCTTCTCGTTTTAATCAAATTAAATAGAATTTATAAAGTCATTTTTAAATTTTAATGACCATAAAAAGAACATTATTCTATTAAATTTTAGTGATAATTGTTAGCAAAACAGAGTCTTGATAATTTTCAAGGCTCTACTTTTTTATAAAAACATTACTAAAATAACATCAAATAAAGATGAGGAAAAAGACCTGTTTTTAAAAATACTACAATAAAGTTTAGTTTGTTGTTTATTAGTGTGTTACTACCTTTTTGTGTAGCGTTTGAAACGAGATTGGTATTTACTTTTGAAGTGTAAATAACGCCTAAGGCCAAGGGTTTAGACCAAAGTCAATTAATGTCTTTAAAAGATGATTGAAAATCTAAAAACCAATAAAATTTAAACGATGAAAAAAATTAAAACTTTAAAAGCAGCATTCCTTTTTGTAGCTATCGCAGCTATGCCATTTTTAAACTCATGTTCAGATGAGTCTAACATGCCAGAGATAGAAGATCAAGAAAATTCTATTTTAGGAAAATTTACAAAAGAAGTAACAGTGTACGATGCTGCTAAAGCAAATTCAGTTACTTTAGAAATCGGATCAAACGATCCTTCAGTTCTTGATTTATGGACTGATGAAAACTTCAATTTAAATTTATTATCTAAAACAGAAGATGTTACTGAATTAAGTTCAGGAGAAGAAGGTGTAGATGCTAAAGATGATAGTAATGAAGATGTAAGCGCAGAGATTTCATATAGAATAGTAAGAAAAAATATTGTTGATACTAACAAAAGATTAATCTTAACAGAAAATCCTCCTTACAGCAGTGATGTTAGAGGTTGGAAATATTCAACTTATTACAGTGAAGCTATAGATGGTAATACAGTGACTGTAAATATTTTTGGACACAATTTCTGGAAAAGAGGTTATTACAGTGTTAGTTACAAGAAAACTTCTTCAAGCGGATGGAGTACAATCGCTGGTGAGTGGACTAGAATCAAGAAGAACGAAACTAAGTCTTTCACAAGAACTCCATGTTATCACATGAAAGCTAGAAGAAAGTATAAAGGGTCTAATAATTCAGTTACTATTGAGTTTGAGTACTAGGAATCAACAATGTGTAAAACCAAGAGTAAAGTTACTCTTGGTTTTTTTTGCTTTTATAAGTAGTCTATTACCAATTTTTTCTCAAAATTTTAAAGAGGTTAAGTATGCTGAAGCTTTACAATTAGTAGAGAAAACTGAAAAACCTAAAAAAGCACCAGTTATTGCAATTATAGATTCACCAATGCAATTGGGTTTGTTTGATGAAAGTTTCATTTGGAAGAATAAAAATGAAATAGAAGGTAATGGGATAGATGACGATTTGAATGGTTATATAGATGATGTTTTGGGATGGAATTTCTCAGAGCATTCTAATGATATTACCAATAGAAATTTGGGTAATTGGCACGGAACTCCAGTCTTTAGTTTGATAAAAAACTTTTTAGTTGATAAACGACAAAACCCAAGATTAGTGAAATTAATGGGATTGGTTAAAGGTAACTCTGTAGTTCAGATAAAAGAATCTTTAGCTTATATACTTCAAATGAGGAAAAGGTATAATGAAACTAATGGTAAAGAAGGAGCTTTTATTGTAGCAGTAAATTGTTCTTGGGGAAAAGATGGATTGTGGAATTATGAAAATGAAGATTGGTGTAATTATTACGATGCATTAGGTAAAGAAGGAGTTTTGGTAATTTCATCTGTTCCCAATGAAGACATAGATGTAGATATAGAAGGTGATATGCCGTCTACTTGCCAAAGTGATTTTCTAATAACCGTTACCAATACAATGAAAAATAGTTCACAATTAGAATATGCAGCTTATGGAGAGCAATCTGTTGATATTGGAGCGCCAGGTGAACGAAGTTTTACATTACTGAACTCAGGAGATTTTGGTTTTTTTGATGGTACTTCTGCAGCAGTACCTTATGTAACCAGTACTATTGGTTTAATGTATCAGATGTTTTTTGAGAGTTTTGATTTTGATATACAGCAAAATCCGGAAAAAACAGCATTGTTAATCAAAGATTTCATTTTACAAGGAAGTGATAAACTTGATTATTTACAATACAAAACTACATCTGGAGGAAGTTTAAATATGTATAGAAGTCTCAAGTTATTGTTCGATTATTATAATAATGAAAATAAATCAGATGATGTTTCTTTAGATTTAATATCACTATATCCTAATCCATCAAGTAATTATATGAATATATTAATTGAGTCCAGTGTGTCAGAAGAAGCAACTTTAAAAATTTTTGATGTAAGCGGAAGAAAAGTAGTAGTAGAAGAGTTTAATTTGAAACCAGGAATTCATTCTTTTGAATTTAATGATATAATTACTAAACTTAGTAGTAATATATATATGATTACTGTTCAAACAGAATCAGGACGATTTTCTAAGAAAACAAAGTTTGTAAAAAAATAAAAAGAGATTAGAACAAGTCTAATCTCTTTTTGTTATATGAATTCTTTTGTGAATTATCCGTTTAACATCACTGGCATAACTAACATAGTTACATGTTCACCTTCGTCAGTACCATCGATAGGAGTTAAAATTCCTGCTCTGTTTGGTAAACTCATTTCTAATTGAACATCGTTAGCGTTTAAGTTATTTAGCATTTCGCTTAAGAAACGTGAGTTAAAACCAATTTGCATATCATCACCTTGGTAATCACAGTTTAAACGCTCATCAGCTTTGTTAGCGTAATCTAAATCTTCAGCAGAAATGTTTAATTCAGTTCCTGCCATTTTTAATCTAATCTGATGCGTAGTTTTACTAGAGAAAATAGAAACACGTTTAACAGAGTTTAAGAAAGAAGCTCTGTCAACAGTTAATTTATTTGGATTTTCTTTAGGAATTACAGCTTCGTAATTAGGATATTTTCCATCAATTAAACGACAAACTAAAACCACATTTTCAAAAGTAAATTTAGCATTAGTATCGTTATATTCGATAGTAACATTTTCTTCAGAACCTCCTAAAATACCTTTTAAAATATTTAATGGTTTTTTAGGCATAATGAATTCAGCAGACTTATCAGCAGAAACATCAGTTCTTGTATATTTTACTAGTTTATGAGCATCTGTAGCAACAAATGTTAATTCTTTAGAGTTAAACTGGAAAAATACACCACTCATTACAGGTCTTAAGTCATCGTTTCCGGCAGCAAAAATAGTTTTAGAAATAGCTGTAGATAAAACGTGTGATGGTACTTCTGTACTACTTGGTGAAGGTAATTCTATAGCTTTAGGAAATTCTTCTCCATCATAAAAAGCCATATCATATTTACCTTGTTCAGAACTAATCTCAATTGTATTTTCTCCTTCAGTTTTAAAAGTTAAAGGTTGATCAGGAAAAGTTTTTAAAGTATCTAATAATAAACGAGCATTGATAGCAATAGCTCCAGTATCTGTACTTTCAACATTTACAATGGCACTCATTGTAGTTTCTAAATCAGAAGCAGAAGCTTTTAATTGATTTTCTGAAAGCTCAAATAAAAAGTTATCTAAAATTGGTAATGTGTTGTTACTGTTAATTACACCACCTAAAATTTGTAGTTGTTTTAGTAAATGTGAACTAGATACAATAAATTTCATTGTTTTTTTCTAAAGAATTTGATGTACAAAGATATTCTATTCAAGTTATATTTAAAATTAATTTATTAACACTTTTAATAGCATTGTTGATTAATTAAACCCATAATTCACCGAAATACTTCCGTAGAAATTACCATTGGGTACGTTTACACTCTTTAATTTCTTGGAATGATGGATTATAGCATATTTAAAATTGAATCTATTTGCGGTAAACTTAAAGCCAAATTCAGTTGTGAAAACTATAGGCTTAAGTTCATAGGTTACTATATTATTGTCATTTAAAAAGCTTCCTTGTATGGTAGCGTCATAAATAGCATATCTAACAGAAGGATTTACATAGAAAAACACTTCTGTTTCGTTGTTAAAATTGCTGAATTCGTTGTTCAAGTTACTGTCAAAAGCAATACTGTTAGCAATATCTTGCAGAGGTTTAATTCCAATTCTAGAAATAAAACCTGTGGAAATATCTGTAAAAACTGTTCCAAAATTCAGACTACTGTTCCAATTTAAATCTATGTATTTAGAAGAAGCAATTTGCTTAGAATATTCTGCGTTTAAGTTAAGAGCGAATGCATCTTGTATTTGGTATCTCCATCCAGTTGCAGGTTCAAAACCATAAATATCATGTACGAAATTCATAGATTCTTCACCGAAAGCAGACGGACCTATAACCCCAATATCTCCATTAAGTTTTAAAAAAGATTTGTTTTTAAAGAAATATCCAATCCCAAATCTTCCGTATAAATAACCAGCAAAAGGTCTATCGTGTTCATCTAAAAAACTAACGTTAGCTTTAAAAGGTGAGTATAGTTTTTGTGCGAGTTGAAAGTTGTATATTTTCTTAATTACTTCTTTGGGTTCTTTCGAACTTAAGTAAGAATAGGTTAAAAAAGCACCATTAGTGTAGTATCTATCTTGATAGAAAGATATGTAAAGGTCGTTATCGTTTACAAAGCTAAATTGTTTCGAATATTTCCTTTGACTATAGCAATTAATTACGATAAAGAATAATAAAATTAATTTTTTCACTAGACGAAAATAACAAAAAAACATATAGTATTCTAATGTAGAATTTATAATTTAGTACAAGATTTATTTTACATGAAAAATAAGAGAGATATAAAAGCTGAAGATTTTCTTCGATTTAAGAGCAATGATGACTTATTGACTTTTATTGAGGAGAATAACTTTTCATTTAAGTCTGTTGAAAGAGAATTAGAGTACAGTAAAGAGTTAAAAAGTCTTCAAATTGAATTGGTAAAACTGCAACAATGGGTTGCTAAAAATAATAAAAGAGTCGCTATAATTTTTGAAGGAAGAGATGCTGCTGGAAAAGGAGGAAATATTAGAAGGTTTATGGAGCATTTAAATCCGCGTTCTTCTCGTTTGGTAGCATTAAATAAACCTACTGAAGTTGAAAGAGGTCAGTGGTATTTTCAGCGATATATAAAAGAATTACCAAACCCAGGAGAAATAGTTTTTTTCGATCGAAGTTGGTATAATAGAGCAGTTGTAGAACCGGTAATGGGGTTTTGTACAGATGCGCAATACAGAAAGTTCTTAGTTCAAGTACCTGAATTTGAACATATGCTATACGAAGATGGTATAACTGTAATTAAGTTTTGGTTGTCAATCACGAAGAAAGAACAACTAAGACGATTTGAAGCCAGAATGGATAATCCATTAAAACACTGGAAATTTAGTCCGGTAGATAAAAAAGGACAAGAGTTGTGGGATAGATACACATATTATAAAGGCGAAATGTTTAGCAACACGCATACAACATATTGTCCGTGGACTATCATAAAAACAAACAGTAAAAAAACAGCTAGATTAGAAGCAATGCGTCATGTTTTATCAAAGTTTGATTACGATGGAAAAGAAGATGCAGTTACATATTTGAATCCAGATCCAAATGTAGTAATGAGATATTACAGATCTGTAATACAAAATGATTAAAAGTATATGGAAAATAAGAAGAGAGGTCAAACAAATTTATCTGAAGATGATGCTAAAAAGTTAAACTCTAAAGAAGGGCTTTTAGCAATTTTATCCAGAGATCCATATAATATAGATAAAGCTTTACGTTACGTAAATTATTTAGAAAAATTAGAAGAGCTTCAAGTAGAGTTAATTCGATTGCAAACTTGGGCGATACAAAATAATGAGCGTATTATAATTCTTTTTGAAGGAAGAGATGCTGCTGGAAAAGGTGGTGCGATTCGAAGAATTACAGAGAGGATTAATCCTCGTTTTATGCGAATTGTCGCGTTACCAAAACCAACAGAAGAAGAACAAACGCAATGGTATTTTCAGCGTTATGTTGAGCAATTACCAAAGGCAGGTGAATTAGTTTTGTTTGATAGAAGTTGGTATAACAGAGCTGTGGTTGAACCTGTGAATGGATTTTGTACTGAAGAGGAGTATAAAGTATTTATGAAACAAGTTAATGGTTTCGAAAAAATGATTCTTCAGTCTGGAATCCGCTTGGTGAAAATCTATATGTCAATCTCTAAAAAAGAACAACAGAAACGTTTTGATGAGATAAAAAAAGATCCTTTAAAACAATGGAAAATGACTCCTGTTGATGAACGCGCACAAGATTTATGGGATGATTATACTGAGTATAAAAAGAAAATGTTTAAGAAAACAAATACAGAGTTATCTCCATGGAAAATCATAAAAGCAAACAGAAAAACAGATGCCAGAATTGAATGTATCGAGCATGTGTTAGATAGTATACCCTACGATAAAAACACGGAGATTTAAGCAGTTTTTTTTATATAGATTGCTCAGAAGTTAATCGTTGTACTTCTTCAAAAACTAAATATAGTTCACCAGCAATTTTTTTGCTGGTTTCTAAATATTTTTCGTTTTGATTATCTGTGTTGTCTGCTACTTTTGGATCAGTATAAGGTAGGTGAAATCTTCCTAAAGCATCAGGTATAAATGGGCAATTCTCATCAGCGTGATCACAAGTTGTAATTGCGATATACGGATAATCATTGTCTTCATTATCGAACAATTTAGAAAAACCTTTAATTGATTCTTTCGAACCTTTAAATGAAATTAAATATAAAGGATTTTGGTGTGAGAAATCTTCAACACTAAAATCAAAGCTTGTTTTCTGTAGACATTTCACAGTATTTCTGTGAAAAGCTGTTGTTTCTGTACCACCAGAATAAGCAAAGATATTGTTAAGTTTAAAGTAATCAATTGCATAAAAAGCCCAAACTTGCGCCATTTGACTTCTTCTTGAGTTATGAGTACATATAAAATTTAAGTTAATTTTGTCTCGATCTTCTAGTTCGTCAACTATCTTATCGGCAATTGAATACAATAAATCTTTCCTTTCTTCTGAAACATTTGAATTTTTTCCTGCATCTTCAAAAAAAACTTTAGTTTCGAAATTAGTGGTTTTTATCATTAGTTTAATGGTGTTAAAAGGGGACTTTAAGTGTATTTTTGCACTATACTTTCTGTTGCAAAAGTAAGAAAGAGCTAGAGATCTTGTTTTTAAGTAAAAGTTAATTATGTGTTTAGAAATTGGTAATAAAGTAGCTGTCTTAGACGATGTTATTAAAGGTGTGGTAGTGAGAATTACTGGTGAAGATGTATGGGTGAAAACTGATGATGAAATGGAAATAGTCTTTAAAAAAACTGAACTTGTAAAAATAGGAGTAGAGCAAATTGAGATTTCTAAACGTACAAGAATAGATGGAAATTTTTTAAAGAAAAAAGAAGTAGATTCTTTTAAAAAGAAAAAGAGTTCTTTTATTAAAGATAGAAATGAGGTTGTCATGGAGGTAGATTTGCATATTGAAAAATTAGTAAAATCTAAAAGAGGAATGGATAATTACGATATTCTATCTATTCAAATGGATGTAGCTAAAAGAAAAGTTGAATACTGTATTCAAAAAAAGATTTCTAAAATTATATTCATTCACGGTGTTGGTGAAGGAGTTTTAAAATCTGAATTGCATTACCTATTAAATAGATATCCGGTAAAATTTTATGATGCTTCTTATCAAAAATATGGGTTAGGAGCTACAGAGGTTTATGTGTTTCAGAATCATTAAAGTGGTATTTTTGCAATAAATAATTTCATTATGAAAAAAGTGTATTTTGATAATGCGGCAACTACTCCTATGTTAAAAGAAGTGGTGGATGTTATGGCTAAATCTATGATGGAGAACTATGGGAATCCATCTTCAATTCATGAATCTGGAAGAAAAGCAAAAGTTGCAATTGAAACATCTAGGAAGAATATTGCCAAAATGTTGAATGTTTCTTCTAATGAAATTGTTTTTACTTCTGGTGGAACAGAGGCTAATAACTTGGTGTTGTCTAATGCAGTCAAGTTTTTAGGGGTAAAGCGAGTGATTACTTCAAGAATAGAGCATCATGCGGTCTTAGATGTGTTGTTAGAGTTACAAAAAGATTATGATTTTCAGTTAGAATACGTTAAGCTTAATGATAAAGGTGAAGTTGATTTGAGTAATTTGAAAGATTTATTATCACTTTCTGATGATAAAACTTTAGTTAGTTTAATGTGGGTGAATAATGAGATTGGAAATATTTTATCAGTAAAAGAAGTAGGTGGTGTTTGTAAAGAAAATAATGCTCTATTTCATACAGATGCAGTTCAGGCTGTTGGGCATTTTGATATCGATTTAAGTAAATTTAATGTTGATTTTCTAGTAGCTAGTGCTCATAAGTTTCACGGACCTAAAGGTGTTGGTTTTTTGTATGTTAAAAATGATATAGCGATTAAACCGATTCTTTTTGGTGGAGGACAGGAAAAAGGAAAAAGATCAGGAACCGAAAATGTACATGCTATCTTAGGAATGAGTAAAGCATTAGAATATGCTTGCGAAAATCTTGATAAAGATTTAGAATATATTTTGAATTTGAAAAAGTATTTTATAAAGTCGTTAAAATCAAATTTCCCAGAAATTAGTTTTAATGGTTTGTCTAATGATATTGAAAAATCTTCACATACTATATTAAATGTAAGATTTCCTAAAGAAGTAAAAATGATTTTATTCAATCTAGATTTGAATGGGGTTTTTGCTTCAGGTGGAAGTGCATGTCAAAGTGGTGCGTCAAAAAAATCTCATGTGCTTATTGATATTTTAAACGAAAGTGAAATAGAAGAATCTTCTGTTCGTTTTTCATTTAGTAAGTTTTCTACCTTAGAAGAAATAGATTTTGTAATTGAAAAAATAAAAAAAATCATTTAAGTCTTCTCTAATTGGTTTTTGTTTTTTGTTTAATGTGATTTATTGTGTCTTTAGAAAAAGTCTCTTAAAAGTGATTATATGAAGTTGTCTAAATAGTTTTTTGTTATCGGTGTTTGTTGTTGTATTGTTTTTTGTTATTTTATTGATTTGTTTTGAAAATATCTATAAAAGTCAAAAACTATGATTTATCCATAAATGGAAAGAGACTGCGGTTAATTTTTTTATAGATTTTATTCTTTTTTCACAAAATTGTGACTTTTTTTTAAAAAAAGTATCTTAAAAATAGGATACGAGTATGAAAAAAATATATATTTGTATTCAAATATGTTCCCCCCACCGCTATCAAGTTATTTAACTTATAGTCAGGGTCTTTGTAATGTAAAGTATCGTTTAGGAGGAATATATTTTGTCTTCTCCATACCCCTTGTATTTTATAAACAAGATTCTCACTGTTTTTACATATTTGATAGCTATTAATGAATATAGTTAAGTAAGTTTTCAAAATAGAAAGTTATCAAAATGAGAAACTTTTACCGTGTCAAATCCCCAAAAGCAATAATTGCTATTGTTTTTTTTCTTGTTACCCTAAATTCAGCCTTTGCTCAAGGAGTTGAGTCAAATTGGTGGAATGGAAGAGGTTATCTAATGGACTTTAGAACTAGTCCGCCAACAATTTCTTGTGGTTTAACATCTGGAGGTGCTTTCGAAGCAACCGCAACTTGGAGTGATCCACTCACAGGTGACTTAATCTTCTACGTAGATGATGGAGATGTTTATGATAATACAGGAACTGTAATTACTAATGGTTCTGGGTTATTAACTAACGGAACAAGAACACAAATGGCTACGGTTATGCCAGTTCCAGGTACCAATGCAAGGCAAGTATATGTTTTACACGGTAACGGAAGTGATGAATTAAGAGCTGGAACAGGATATTATTCTATAGTAGATGTAGATGCAATGTCTGTAACTACCAAAAATGTTCAATTTGTTACAGGAGCTTCTGAGGCAATCTTTGGTACCAATAACGGTGATCGTTGTGGTGGTTGGGTAGCTGTAATTGCTAATGATAATGCAAGTTGTACAACGAATTGTGCGGCTTCTATCAAACTTTGGGAGATAAATGATGGAAGTTTGATGTCTCCAACTAGAGCAGATAATCCAGATGTAGAATTTTCTTTACCTGCGGCTTTACCAAGAAGGGGAGAACGTGCATCTATACGATTTTCACAACAAAATGATAGAGTAGCAATAGCTGTAGAAGGTGGATTTGGAACTGCAAACGGTGGGATTTGGTATGCAGATTTTAATCCAACAACTGGTTCTGTAGGAACTTGGACAAAAGTTCCATTAACTACAACTCAAGATACTTTTACAGGATATAGTTTAGAATTTTCACCTGATGGCTCAAGATTATTTTTTGGTCATAGTAACTTAACTTTTGATAATCAGTTTATTGGTTGGCAAAGTGCATTAACTGTACACGTTTTAGGACAAAATTTTTCTACAGGATTAACAGGTAATGCTGTAGCTGGTATTCAACTAGGACCGGATGATAATTTATACCTTTCAGTTAATAATGGTACTACTTTATTTTATTTAAGTAATCCAAATACGGTTAGTTCAACTACAGCAGCAAATTTCCAGTCAATAGATTTTAGTGCTTGTGGTAGCACTCAAGGGTTTAACTTTTCACAGCAAGTTGTCTTTTTTAATACTTGTGTACAAGATCAGGATGGAGATGGAATAATAGATGAATCAGATAATTGTCCAGAAACGCCTAACCCAGGTCAAGAAGACGCTGATGGTGATGGTATTGGAGATGTTTGTGATTTAGATGATGATAATGACGGGATTTTAGATACAGAAGAATCTAATTGTACACCTGTTGCAGTTGCTTCGTCAGCTGAAGTGGACTCAGATTCAGGAGGTAATGTCTCTAATGGTGATCATGGGTTAATAAACAATAACAATTTTTCCAATGACTCAGGGTTGGTGCTAAATGGTGTTAATGAATATATTATAGTTGATTTATCAGGAACAGCTACTAACCAAGAAATTCCTTTAGGTACTACAATAAGTATTTATGTTTGGGAAAACAATACAAGTAATAGAAGGCTTCGTGTAGCTCAGTTACCAAATGCAACAGCAGATTTAGGGAACGGTATTAATGAGTTTTTTATAAATGATGAAGATGTTTCAGGTGTAACTCAATTAGATTATACACTAACTGCTGATACTGAATTTATCCAAATAGAAATGGATCAAAGAAGTGGAGGTAGATTTGAGATAATAGAAATAGTTGTTGGAGCTCATCAAATATGTACAGATATAGATACAGATAACGATGGTTCTATAGATAGATTAGATTTAGATTCTGATGGAGACGGATGTTTTGATGCTCTTGAAGGAGGAGATAATATTTTAATTGCTCAAGTAAATAGTTCTAGTGGTCAACTTAATGGAGGGCAAGATACTAATGGTATTCCAACTGTTGTTAGTTCTGGTCAAGCTCTAGGAACTTCTAGAGATTTTAGCTCAAGAGATCCACAATGTGATGATGATCAAGATGGTGTACCAAATGTTAATGATGTTTGTAATGGTTTTAACGATGCTGATGATATTGATTCCGATGGTGTGCCAGATAGATGTGATACAGATAATGATAATGATGGTATTACAGATGTAAATGAAGAATTAAATTGTGCGTCAGGTGCTTTAAATGTTGGAACGACCGGAAACTTCTTAACAGCAGGTCAAATTAATAATATATATGCACATGATGGTGTAAATGTAGATTTAACAACTAGTTTAACCAATGCTAATTTAACTCAGTTACAAGTTCAAGATGTAACTACATTAAGAGTGCAAGGTAATAGTGCAGATGATGGTGCAGGAGATACAGTCGTTTATACATTTACTTTTAGTGAACCAGTAACTAACGTTAATTTTAGATGGACAGGTATAGATCAAGGTGATAAAGTAACATTTAATTCTTCAGGACCTTCTGGAGCAAATAGTGTTTTCTTAAATGATTTTGGTAGTCCAGTTTCAAATCAAATTAGTACTGATTATAATGGTAGCTCTGTTGGAGATCCTAATATTTCAGGTGTATTATTTGAAATAGAAAATAATGGTTCAAATTCTCCAACAATCACTTCATATATAAATGGAGGAGATGCAAATCAAAGTTATACAGATGTTTCAATCAATGGAGTAGTTTCTTCTTTCCAAGTAATTACAAGAAAAGAACGACAAGATGGAAATGTAGCAAACAATGGTTCTGTTACTTTTACATTTACAGATTTTGAATATTGTACTTTTAATGATGTAGATAATGACAATATTCCTAGTCATCTTGACACAGATTCAGATGGAGATAATTGTTTAGATGTTGTGGAATCTGGAGGGACAGATACTAGTCCTGCAGATGGAATTTTAGATGGAACAGGTTTTTCTTCTAATGGTAGAGTTACAGGAGGAACAGGAGGATACAACGGTTTATCTGCAAGTGGAGGAGAATTTATTGCAGTTCAAACTACTGTAGACGCTACTGCTCTAGTAGATCAAATTATTGCAACTGGTGTTGGAACAATATTTACAGTAACTTCAGTTACAGCTTCAAGTGCAACAAGTTATACTTCTGGAACTCCGAATTATGGAACGGCAGGAAATGCAAATGCAGATGTAGTTTATCAGTGGTACATTGGAGATCCAAGTTCAGGAGGTACAGCTATTGCAGCATCAAATACAAATTATAGTGGAGAAAATACAGGCACATTAACAGTTGTAAATGTAACAGGATTAAATAATACAGAATACTTTTTAGTAGTTTCTCATAATAGTAATAGTTGTATTAATATAGTAAATAGTGCAACCCTATTTGTTGATACTACAGATACCGATAATGATGGAATTGGTGATATAGCTGATTTAGATGATGATAATGATGGTATTTTAGATACAGCAGAATTAGCTGCATGTGCGGGAAGTATTTCTTACGAATATTACGATGGAACACCAGCAGGTTTAACTGTTGATAATATTCCTACGATTAATCCAGATGCTTCAGGTACTTTTACTTCATTCGATGTAGATGCTATTATTGCTTCTATATTCGAAGACAATAACTCTTATGGTTTAAGATTTAAAGGGTATTTAAATATTACAACACCAGGAAATTATAATTTTTATACAACATCTGATGATGGATCAAAATTATTTATCAATGGAAATGAAATAGTAGATAATGATGGTGATCACCCAGCGATTACAGCTACAGGTAGTTATTATTTATCAGTTGGTTTACATGAGGTTGAAGTTTTGTTTTATGAAAATGGAGGTTTAGAATCTTTAGATGTAGATTATGAGTTACCAGGTACTATATCTAGACAAGATTTACCTTTTGGAAGTCTTTTCTGTAATTTAGATACAGATGGAGACGGAACTCCAAATCATTTAGATTTAGATTCAGATGATGACGGATGTCCAGATGCAATCGAAGCAGATGAAAATGTAACTCCAGCTCAATTATCAAGCGATAGAATTTCAGGAAGTGTTAATACTAATGGAGTTCCAAATTTAGTTAATAATGGAGGAACAGCAGATATTGGAGGAGACCAAGGTCAAGGAACAACATCTAATGTAACTACATCAAATGCTCCAGATGCTGGAACATTAAGTGGAGGACCTTTAGTATGTACTTCTTCTACAGTAACAATTTCAACAACAGGAGATTCTGGAGGAAGTTGGAGTAGTTCAAATACTTCTATAGCTACAGTGAGTTCATCAGGAGTAGTAACAGGAGTTGCAGCAGGTTCTGTAACAATAACCTATACAGTAGCTTCACCTGGAGGTTGTGGAGATGATAGTTCTACAATTAATATAACTGTAAATGAAACTCCAGTAAGTCCAACGGCAAGTGTTACGGTACAACCTACCTGTACAGTACCAACAGGAACTATTGATATTACAGCACCAAGTTTAGGAAGCAATGAAGTCTATGAGGTAACAGGAACAAGTCCAGTAGTTGCGGCAGTGACAAATACAAGCGGAGACTTTAGTTCATTAAGTCCAGG
>NZ_CANMAX010000004.1 GCF_947495995.1 uncultured Tenacibaculum sp. | reverse complement strand
GGTGTTGTTAATGCAGGATCAATAACAATTGTAGTCGCCCCAGAAATACAACCATCTGCATTTGTTTCTGTTAATTCGTAAGTTCCTGGTGCTAATGTTGTAAAGCTAGTTCCAGTTTGTGCAGCTACTACAGGTGTTATTCCTGTTAAGGTATATGTTGAAGTTGCTACTGGACTGGTAACATTGATACTTCCTGTTGCTACTAAACAGGTTGGATCTACATGTGTTGCAGTTGGAGCTAATACACTTCCACAATCGATAATTTCGATTTGATAATCTTCCACTTCACCATCAGTTGCTACTCCTAAAGCTCTATCATCGCTTCCACCAGAAGCAGCATCTGTTAATGTATCTGATGTAATACGCAATCGCATATACGTTGTTCCAATTGTAATATCTCCAGGATATGACCAGGTTAAAGAAGCTGTGCTGCTTCCTGATGAAGTTGTAGTACTAATGAATTCTTCATTATCATCAAATATTCCATTTCCATCAAAATCTATCCAAGCATAAATAGTAGCATCAGATCCTGTTGTATTTACGTAGGGAATGTTTAAAGTATAACTACTTGAGTTTAGATCAATATCTGGAACTAAAACTAAAGCATCTTCATCATTTATTCCATCATTGTTATCACCAATAGCCAAACTATCAAATCCATCTGTCTCAGAATCTACAGTACTTCCTAATGATAAACTTGAGGTATTATTTACTTCATCGTAGTTGTTTATTAAATGTCTTGGTCCTCCAACCCCACTGGCAACTAATACTGTTCCGTATGATTCTGGTGCGTCTCCATAATCTAAATTAACACGAGCATTTTTACAGGCTAATCCGTCGTTAGTAGCCGTCGGGACACTTGTTGAAAATTCTACAATAGTTGGTGGAGAAACATTTAAATCCATTCTATAAACGACTCCTGTATTATTTTGAATACCATAAATGAACTCATCTGCATCCATAAACATAGCACCAAATATATCAGACACCGAACCAGTACCAACAGGGTAAGGAACAGCACCTAAAGTAGTGAGTGCCCCCGTAGTTAAATCTACAGAATACGCAACTTGATTAATTCCAACTAAAAATACGGTATCATCATTTACAACTATATCAGCAGTTTGAACACTAAGAGTAGGACTAATTGTAATGGTATTGATAACCGTTAAATAGGTAGGTGAAGTTGGGTCTATATCTACTTCATGAATTTCTGAATCTACAACTGACTTTACATATAGTTTATTGTCGGAAACATCTCCTGCAACATATAGTTTTCCTGCTATAGGAATACCTATTATTGGTCCAACTAAATGATTGGTAAATTCAAAACCAGTGACAGTTTCTACCATTTCGGAAATGATAACTTTATCTTGACCTACTACAGAATAACTAAGACCATCGTTTTCATTGTATCCGTATGCATTAGAAGTTGAGTATACTTCATTTGTGACTGTTTGCTGAACAGAAGCTCCTGTGAATAAGTCAATTTCATAGAATTCACCAGCAGCTACTTGAAAAAGAGCTGTAGCACATAATGTTGGATTTGAATCACCAATAACAGTGCCCGTTGTACATTGTACATATTGTAAAATTTGTCCTCCAGAAAATGTATTATAACCATAAAAAGCTTCATCCATTTTACCTTCATAACCACCAAAAGGAGTTGTTACATCCATAGCTGCATGTAAACCTCCATATACCCCTCCAAATCCACTATCGTCTAAATGCGCAGGGATTTGAGTTGAAGATACAGTTACCTCGCCTTCTAATTCGCCATCTAAATATGATAAACACCTACCGTTATTAAATGTAAAAGCAATATGATGCCACTCATCATCTGTAGGATATTCAAAATCAGCAACTAAAGCTGATGTTGCTCCGTTACGTATTCTTACTGTAATATTTCCAGTAGTTATTGCTCTAAAAATTGCTAATCCAGCACCATTACCTCCTTCTTCATACAACATTTGATTTGTTGTAGGTGTATTTGAATCTGGTTTTATCCAAAAACAAACAGATACGTTTCTAAAGGCTCTTCCAAAAGTTTCTGTAGTTGTACTATGTTGAAAGCCCATTTCAGTAGTTCCATCAAAAACTAAAGAACTTCCTCCTGTAATATTATCTGTATCGAAAGTAATTGATGAAGTGACATCAGGGTTATTTGTTCCATCTTCATCATCTGTGGTATTATCAAATGAGTAAACAGCCTCAGTGTTATCAACTCTTATGTAATCTATTAAACAAGTGCTTATATTTCCTCCTCCATCTATTCTAACAGCATAATCTTCAACTTCACCATTGCTAGCAAAACCTAAAGCTCTATCATCTGTATTTCCAGAAGTTGTGTCTGTCAATGCATCTGATGTAATACGAAATCGCATGTATGTATTTCCTAAAGTAATATCACTAGGAAAAGTCCAATTTAAAACTGCTGAAGTAGCACCAGAACTTGCAGTGGTGCTTGTAAACTCTTCATTATCATCAAAAGTTCCATTTCTATCAAAATCAATCCAAGCATAAATAGTAGCATCACTTCCTGTGTTATTTACATAAGGGATTGTTATGGTATGTGAAGTTGCATTGCTATCAATATCCTGAATGGTAGTTAAAGCATCTTCATCAACAATTTCATCATTATTATCTCCACTAGCCAAACTAACAAAACCATCAGTTTCTCTATCTATCGTAGCTCCTAAATTTAAGTCAGACGTATAATTTATTGCATCATAATTTGTAATTAAATGTCTTGGTCCACCGCTTCCTGAATTTACTAATGTTATTCCATAGGAATCAGGAGCATCTCCAAAATCAAAATTGAAGATATTGCTTTTACAAAAAATACCATCATTAGGTCCCATGGTGATTGTATTGGAAAATTCTACAACTTTTGGGAAAGCCCCACTTACATCTAATCTATAAATTATACCAGTAGTGTTGTTAACTGCATACACGAACCCTTCTCCATCCATAAACATTCCTGCCAATGGAGGCGCCACACCAGATACTCTTCTAAGGCTAGTTACATTACCTGTGGTTAAATCAATCGTATACGCATTCCCATCTTCCGCTACAGTATACAATGTTCCATTAGAAACCACAAAATCTCCAATAGCTATATTATTACTTAAAAGAATTGTATTAGTAAGTGTTAAGTAGGTTGGAGAGGTATTATCTATATCAATTTCATATATAGCGCGGAGCGAAGTGGTTTTAACATATAGTTTATTATCATACACATCACCTGCTACATAATTAACACGAGGAGGGAGACCAACTACTGGCCCCGCTTTGTGATTGGTAAATTCATAAGTTTTAGGCGCTGTTTCTTCTATCTCGGTGATTGTTATTTGGTCAGTAGTCAGGGAATATATCAAACCATCGTTCTCGTTGAAACCCGCTGCAAAAGTATTCGTAAATACTGTGTTTGTAACTGTTTGTTGTATGGTTTCACCAGATGCTAAATCGATACTGTAATATTCACCACTATTTATTTGAAAAGCTACGTCTGGACATAAAATTGGATTTGAATCACCAATAGCACTTCCTTTTAAACATTGTATGTATTGTAAAATTTGTCCTCCTCTAATGGTATTATAACTATAAAAAGCTTCATCCATTTTACCTTGATAGCCTCCAAAATTAGTTGAAAAATCTACTGCTATATGTGAGCTTCCATATACATTACCAAAGCCGCTAGCATTTAAATGAGCAGGCATTTGAGTAGTTGAAACAGTAACATCACCTCTTATTTCTCCATCTAAATAAGTAACACCTCTACCATTGTTAAATGTAAAAGCTATATGATGCCAATCATTATCCGTTGAGTATGCAAAATCAGCAATTATAACTGATCTTACTCCATTTCTTATTCTTGTAACAATGTTTCCAGTTGTAACTTCTCTATAAATTATAAAACCTTGATTTCCTCCACCTTCTTCATATAAAACTTCATTTGTTGTTGGTATAGCTGCATCTGGTTTTATCCAAAAACCAACAGATACATTTCTAAATGCTCTACCAAAAGTATCTGCGGCAGCGCTAGACTGAAAGCCCATTTCTGTAGCTCCATCGAAAACTAAAGAACTTCCGCCTGCAATATTATCTGTATCAAAAGTGATTGATGAGGTTATATCAGGATTATTTGTTCCATCTTCATCATCTGTTGTATTATCAAATGAAAATACAGCTTCTGTATTTGTTAATACAATTGTATTTTCTAGACAAGTGCTTATCGGTAAAAAACTACTTGAGTTATCTAAAAAGTTAAAGTAATTACTTATTTTTTTCTTCGATTTAACAAAAGAATTATTGCTTCTTATATCTGAAAATTCATTATATAATTTATTTGGTTTTAATGGTATATCGTTTTCAATTATCGTAGAAAAAGAAAAAAAAACCAAACATGTAACTACTAGTAAAGTTCTTAAAAAAATTGAAGTTATTTTGCTCGCCATTGTACACCAATTCTTAATAAAAAAAGGGTTATTACATTTTTGTTTTCTTAGAAAAACTTAATTTTTTCGCCAAAAACGACGAAAAAATTAAGTAATGATTTTACAATCTAAGTGTGTAATAAAACCCCCGTTTTATATGATTTTCGTTTACAAAACTAGTACGTTAAACATGAAAAAACGGAGAATTCAGGTAGACAAAAGGAGAGTTAAAAAGGAAAAAAGGAAACAAAACACAATTTCTAAAAACCATGTAAAACACTAGAAACAAAACCCTTAACAAACACTACAATAAATCTCCTTTAAGAGTTTCTTGTACAAATAAGTTATGTTAAACAGAACTACATGAATTTACTTTGAATCAAGGTCTTTTCGTTTTAAAACTTATCTAAAAATATTACCATAAAAAAGAGAAAGCCATTGTTAAAAACAATGGCTTTGTGATGTAGAAATTTTATTTCTCATTTTAAAATCCCCAAAATAAAATTCTACATTAAAGAAGAAAAAATTGGAACATATTATTCTTCCCCTTACTTTTCTATTACTATAAACTCACTTCTTCTATTTAATTGATGTTCTTCTTCTGTACAATACACATAATCTTTACATTTATTTAGTAATCTAGATTCTCCATAACCTCTGCTTGTAATTCTGTTACGATTAATTCCGTTTTTAATTAAATATTCTCTAGTACTTTTTGCTCTTCTTTTACTTAAAGCTGTATTGTAATACCATATAGCCCTACTATCTGTGTGTGATCTTACTTGAATTTTTATACTAGGATATTTTTTTAAGACTACTAGAATTTTATCTAATTCAATAGCTGCATCTGGTCTGATAAAAGATTTATCAAAATCAAAATAAATTGGATTTAACACCAAAGTTTTTCCTAAATCATCTCCTTTTTTAATCTCTGTGATTTTAGGTAATACTACGGTATCTTTCTTAATTTTTGGCTCTTCTTTTTTCTTAATTTCTATTTGCGTAAAACTGTAGATATCATCTTTCCCTTTTCCTTCTTTTCGGTTTGATGAAAAGTATCCTCTTTTGGAATCGTCATTCATAATTATTGCAAAATCATCTGCTCTACTATTTATTGGTTTTCCTATATTTTCTACTTTCCATTCTCCTTTTTTTTGAAAAGACCCTACTTTAAAAATATCTAATCCACCAAGTCCAACATGCCCATCAGAAGAAAAATACAAATCGTTATTTTGACTTATAAACGGAAAAGTTTCTTTTCCTTCTGTATTAATTGTTGCTCCTAAGTTAATTGGAACTCCGAATGATCCATCAGAATTTATATCAACCTCATAAATATCTGATTCTCCTAGTCCTCCAGGCATATCTGATGAAAAATATAATTTAGTTTCATCTTGACTTAATGCTGGATGCGCTATTGAATATGTATCGCTATTAAAAGGAAGCGGTTCTGGTGTAGTCCATTCTCCTTTTGCATTTAAACTTGAACGATAAATTTTTAATTTATCTGTTCTAATTTTTCTTTGCTGAGTAATTCTATCATAACTTCCTCCATCTTCATTATTCCTTGTGAAGTAAACAATCTTTTTATCTTTAGTAAATACTGGTGTAGATTCATGTAAATTACTATTGAAAAGTGGATTCCATTTTTTAATCTCATATAAATCACCTGTTTCTGGATCTGGTTTACCTTTATAAAAATCTAAATACAACTCTTTATTCCACTCGTGAATGTCTTTATTGGTCGTTTCTTCTTGACGAGAAGAACTAAAAAGAATTTCTTGTCCGTAATAAGCTGTTCCAAAGTCAGTCACCTCTGAATTCATAGACAAATTTTTAATTTTAAACTTATCTAAATTGGTGTTCGTTTTTTCAAGATAATCCTGTTTTTTCAGAAATAATTGTGCTCTTTTATCTTCTGGATTTAATCTTGCAAATCGATGCATATACATATCTGCTTCTTTGTAGTCGCCTATGGTTTTTAATGTTTGTGCATATCTAAAAAAGTATTCTGTTTTAATAATTGTACCGTACTTTTCTATTAATAACTTATACCATTTAGAAGCATTTTCGAATTGACTATTAAAGTAATAACTGTTCCCTAACCTTTTAAAAAGTTCAGAGCTTTCATACCCACTTTCTACAACTTTTAAATATGTGTTTTGAGCATTAATGTATTCGTATTTTTCGTATTCTTCATTTCCTTTTTTAAGTAATCTATTTTGGGAAAAAGCGGTATTACTTATTGTAAAGAGTATGATTATTATAAATAGTTTTTTGAATATTTTTTTCATCTTCATTTTCAATTTTAAAAAAAACGAGGTGTTAATCTTCTTACACTTATTCTTGGAAGATTATATCGTAGCATAGCTTCATAACTTCCGCTATTAAAGTTTGTATTTCCAAGCTCTGTGGTTTCTCTATCATATGCAAAACCTAAGGTCAGAGAATTAGAAATTCTAAATCCAACTAAAGCACTTACAGCTGCACTCCATCGATATGCGAGACCTACGGTAAACTTTTCATGAAACATAAAATTTGCTGAAAGATCTATTTGCAGCGGAGTACCAAATACTAACTTTGTTAATAGCGCTGGTTTAAACTTTATATCTTGATTTATATCGAATACATAACCACTAATCAGATAATAATTTATACGTTCTTCTCCGAAATTATTACTTCCTCTAAAGTGATTCGTTTCTAACAAATTTGGTACACTAAAACCTAAATAAAACTGATCTGTATTATAATAAATACCAACTCCAACATTAGGACTAAATCTATTATTAATGCTAGATGTAAAACTAGTATCATCTAAATCAAATAAGTTTAACTTATTAAAATCTACACTTAACAAATGAGCAACTCCTTTTAAACCTAAACTTAGCTCTCCTTCTTCTGAGACCGGAATAGTATATGAGAAGTCTACATTAAAATATGTTTCTGAAGTTGGTCCGATTTTTTCATTAATAATAGAAATTCCCAAACCTAATCGTTGTAAAACACCTAATGGTGTATCTACAGCAATTGTTTGTGTCGTTGGTGCTCCTTCTAATCCTTGCCATTGATTTCTATACAAAGCCACAATATTTAATGCTCTTTTGTTACCCGCATATGCCGGATTAACACTCATAGTATTATACATATATTGAGTGTATTGTGCATCTTGCTGAGCAAAACAAAAGTTTACTAGAATTAGTAATACAATTAATAAATATCTTCTTTTCTTTCCTCTCATTTTATTACTATCTATTTTTCATTTTTCAAGGTCTACTATACATGTTTTGTTATGTTAATTTGAACAAAACACTTCTTAATAAAACGTAAATATTAGGATGAATTAATTGATGAAACAATATTAGAATAAAGTTGTCCTAAAGTTGAAAAAAACGTGTATACAAAAAGAAACTGGGCTATATCAAAAAGTCACAAACAACATTATTTAAAAGAAAAAAAAATAGGATACTTAAATAAAAAACTCAATTATTAGAAACACAAATAACTCCCTAAAAAACAACCTTTAAGCAAAAAATATCACTCATAATAAATCGTTTGAAACTAAAAAAACGATAACTGTCCCCCCTTTGTCCACTATACTTTTTAGTCTCTAATAGATTACTTTTTTTCTTTTGTTAGAACCAAATAACATTTAAAACTAAATTTCTACAGAGAATGAAATCACATTTAAAAAGACTGCAAACTTTAATTGAAAAAAGAAGAAAATTTCTACTAATATTAATTATTAGTATTCACCAACAACTTATAGCTTTAAATTCTTATTCATTACCTCCTAACACAACAAACAATCTTATTTTGATTGAGAATTTTTTCTCAGATAATCTGAATACCTCCGTTAGTGAAACACAAATCGCTCCTTTTCATGATAAGGAAAGTAATGAAGCAAATTTTTATGATAATGATAAGTTTATAATTATTGGTTTCTTCTTATTCTTTTTAACTATTTCTTATTTTGTAATTAATCGCTTCCGAAAAGTTTTTCTAAAAAAACAGAAACAATTAGATGTTCAAAAGGAGTTTCTGCAGAAAAAAGAAAAGAAACTACAACAGAAAATTGATTTAAAAAACAAGCTTATCACTTCTTATGCTTTTAACTTTCAGCAAAAAGATGAAGTTATAAATCGAGTATTTTCTTTAGCAAGAAGTTTTGAAAAAACATCTTCTCAATCTGAAGAGAAAGAACTTATAGATGAATTAATTCTTATTGGAAAAGAAAATTTACAAATAGATAAAGAGTGGGAGCATTTTAGACTTTTCTTTGAGGAAAACTTAGCTGGATTTCATTCCAAATTAAAATCTAAGCATCCTGAATTAAATCCCAATGATTTGAAAATATGCTCTTTAATAAGGTTGAATCTCAATATTAAAGAAGCGGCTAATATTCTTAGTATTTCTCCTGGTAGCTTAAAAACGGCTAGATATCGTTTACGAAAAAAACTGAACTTAGAATCTGGTCAGAAAATTATAGATTATATCTTAAAAATAGATCGAGAAGAATTCTGTTAGTTTATTCAAAATTAAAAAGCCTTACTAATTTTAGTAAGGCTTTTATTTTTCGCTATCATAATTTATCGAAAAACAACAAACTATCTTTTACATGGTTTTCCCAATATTTCCATTCATGTTTTCCAGAAAACTCCTCATAGATATGGGAAATATTTTCTTTTAATAATTCTTGATGTAATTTTCTATTATATTCAATTAATTCATCATTTTTACCGCAATCAAATCGGAAAGGAACCATTTTGGTTTTGTTCATTTTAATAACTTCTAACACTGATTCTTCTTTTGAATTAACTTGCTTATAGTGATCTAAAGTTTCTTCAACAAACAAACTCATTTGCGATACATCTGTGATAGAACTATGACCAGAAAAACCAGAAAAAACATGAGAATATTTAGCTCCAATTCTTAAAGCTCCATAACCACCCATAGACAATCCTGCTATAAAGATCTTCGATTTATCGGTAACTTCATCTACAACTTCTTTTACTGCTTCAATTACATCTTCTACAATCCATTTTTCAAAATTTAAACTATTGTGAGGTAAATATGCAGAACCATCTCCCCATAAACCATCTGAAGGCATTGCAATTACTGCTGGTTTTATTTTTTCATTGGAAATCATTTTTTCTGCCGTACGATGAATTCCAGCTTTTTGAGACCAAATCCAAGCACTTCCATAAACACCATGCAATAGAATCGTTAATGGTGTATTAGCTTCTAACGAAATACTCGGTACATACAAACAAATGTCTCCTCTTCCTTTAAGATTTGGAGTTTTTACAGTGATAAATCGTAAGTTGTCTGATTCAAATTCTGGATTTGAAACTTCAATAGTCCTAAATTTTGATTTCATATCATTTACTTAAGAGAAAGTAATTACTCCTTTTGCATTTTTACCCGATAGCATATCGTCAAAAGCTTGTTGTAAATTATCTAGAGAATATGTATTTGTAATCATTTCATCTAGAAGTAAATCTCCTTTTGCATGTAGCGCTTCTAACTTTGGAAAATCTATTTCAGGTCTACTGCCTCCATATAGTGGATTAATATATTTTTTATCCCATTCGAACAAACGCATATCTACAGTAATTTCTTCCTCAATACCACTTACTTGTATTGCTGTTCCTGCATTTCTAATCATCGCTAAAGGAGCTACGCCTAAAGCAGGAACTGCTGTACATTCAAAAGCATAATCTGCTCCTCTTCCATTAGTCATACCTTTTACGATTTCAGCAGCATTATTTAGACCTTTATCCTCTTTATCTGCTAAAATTATGTCTGTCGCTCCGAATTGCTTAGCCATTTCTAAACGTGTTTCGTTAATATCTACAGCTATAATTTTTGAAGCTCCAGATATTCTTGCTGCTTGAATTACATTTAAACCTACTCCTCCAGTACCAAGAACAACAACAGAACTTGCTAATTGAACTTCGGCTGTATTAAAAACAGAACCACAACCTGTCATTACTCCACAACAAATAATTGATGCAGCTTCAAAAGATAATTTTTCACTGTTCTTTTTTACACAAGCAGAAGATCGTACTAATGTATATTCTGATAAAGTTCCTATATTAAATGATCGTTCTATTGGATTTTCTTTCCATTTGGTTCCTTCAATTGCAACATGTCCTCCTGGCAATTTTCCTGCATGATTAGCAATAACAGGTGAATTTGTTTCACAAATATGCTGATTTCCTTCTTGACATTGAAAACATGTATAACAAGGTGTTGCCCAATTTAAGATAACCTCATCTCCTACTTTAACATTTTCAACTTCTTCACCTACAGCTTCAACTATGCCAGCTCCTTCATGACCTAAAATAATAGGCATTCCCCAAGTTAGTGAATCATAATCTGTATGACACAATCCTGAAGCTTTCATTTTCACTAAAACTTCATCTTTTTTAGGTTGATTAACCGTAATATTTTCTATTGTGAATTTACCATCTCCTATTGAAATAGCAGCTTTACATATAATAGCATTCATAAAATTATTTAAATATTTTGATTGATTTTAGTTATCGATTTTAAATCTGATTCTGGATTGACTAAGGCTACTTTATCAATACTTACTTTAGTTTTTATATACTTTGTACCTAAAACATATGATTTCGCATTATTAATTGAATCTACAGCCAAAAGTTCTTCTCCTTTGAAATACCAAATAGAGAACTTTTTATCACTTTCAATTCTAATTACTTTATTGTCATAACCATTAGCAAGACCTACAATTTGAAGTTTAACATCGTATTGATCTGACCAAAACCAAGGAATGGTATCATATATGGTATCTATTTCACAAATATTTTTGGCTGCTATCTTAGCCTGATCTACGGCATTTTGAATAGATTCTAATCGTACATGTCGATCGTAAAATGTATTGTAATGATAGGTACAATCTCCAATGGCATAAATGCTTTCTTGTGAAGTTTCTGTTCTTGTATTTACACAAATTCCATTTTCAATTTTAAGATCAGCTTGTTTAGCAAGTTCTGTATTCACCTGTATACCAACTCCGACTATAATGATATCTGCATCGTAAGAAGAATCATCTTCACAAATCACTTTACTATCTGTTATCTCTGTTACATTTTTACCTGTAAAAATGTTGACACCATTCGTTTTATGAAGGTTGTGAAAAAAATCTGATAAATATGGTGTGGTGACTCTAGCTAAAATGCGTTGTTCTCGTTCTAAAACAGTAACATTTGCTCCTAACTTTTTTAATGAAGCTGCTGTTTCTAGTCCTATATAACCACCTCCAATTATCACTACATTTTTAGTATTACTTTTATCTAAAGCTTTTCTAATACCATCTACATCATTAGCATTTCTCAAAGTAAAAACATGTTTAACTTCTTGGATTCCTTTTATCGGTGGAATAAAAGCTCTTGCTCCAGTTGCAAAAACTAACTTATCGTAGTTTTGAATACTATTATCTTCTAGTGAAATATTTTGTTTCTCAGTATTAATATCGATAACAGACACACCTAATTTTAATTCAATATTTTCTTTTGAATAACTTTCCTTAGGCTTTAGTAAATTATTTTGAATACTCTCTTCTAGTTCTAAATACTTTTTGGAAAGTGGAGGTCTATGGTATGGTAAATTTGAATCTTTATCAAACAAGATAATTTTACCTTTCCAACCTTCTTTTCTTAATGAAAAAGCTAGATTTACTCCTGCATGACTAGCCCCAATAATAACACATATTTTATCGTGAAACATAACTTATTTTGCAACAGTTAATTCTACTCCGTCAATAGCTTCTGTTATTTCTATTTGACAGCATAAACGACTAAACTCATTTGCATCATCTGCTAGCTCTAGCATATCTACTTCTATACTACTTGCTTTTCCTACTTTATCGATATCTTTTTCAGCTACAAAAACATGACACGTAGCACAAGAACAAACCCCACCACAATCACCGTCAATTCCATTTACGCTATTATTTACAGCTAATTGCATTACATTTCCTGAATCTCCTTCTAATATTATTTTTTCATTATCACTTGTGATAAAAGTTATATTAGCCATAATTTATTTTCTTATTTATTAAACTTTACTTTTAATTCGTGAAAACCAACTTTACGTTTGAATTCTCCCCACTCTTCAATATTTTCTCTGCTATCGATAATATCTATTGATGAAATTTTATCTGCTAGAAGTTGTAATAAAGTCCTCATAATTTGACGCGCGTGTGTTGCTCCTAAACAATTATGATGACTAAATCCGAAAGCTACATGAGGATTAATTTTTCTATCGAAATTCACTTCATTTGGGTTTTCAAAAACAGCTTCATCTCTATTTGCAGAAGCCCAACATAAAGAAACTCGAGTATCGTTTTTTACTGCATGCTCACATACTTGAGCATCTTCAGTTACTACTCTTCCCATATGTGTTAATGGCGAGAAATAACGAATTAACTCTTCTACTGCTTTATTAATTTTCTCTGGATTATTCTTTATATCAAGTAATGATTTTGGATGATCTGCAAAGTAAGCTACAGTATTAGTTACTGCGTTAATTACAGTATCTCTACCTCCAGCAAAAGTTAAAATCATAATTCCCTTTATTTCATCGTGAGTTAACTTTTTACCATTCACTTCTGCTTGTAATAAAACGGAATACAAATCTTCTCCTAAATTTTCTCTTGCTGCATTAATTTTTGCATCTAAATAATCATACAGTACATTTGCTTTAGAAGCATCTAAACTCTCTCCTTCACTTCTAAATACATGTGTTCCCCATGAAATAAATGTGTCTGATTCTGAGTACTCAGTATTCAATAAAATTGTAAGCGCTCTTGATTGTAGTTTTAAAGAAAAATCATGTACAACCTCAATTTTATCTTCTAATAATACATCATCAATTAAATTTGAAATCTGATTTTTAAGTATACTTTGATATTCTTTTCCATTTGGCCTTTTGAACCATCCTTCTAATAAATCTCTAAAATCTTTATGTAAAGGTGGATCTACTTCAAAAGGAATCTGTCTGATATCACGAATATTTACTTCTGAAGGAACTACAATTCTCCCAGGAACTGCACCAGATTGATATGTTTTCCAGTTGTGTGCTGTTTTTCTAACATCTTTATGACGTAAAATCATAGCCACAGGATCGTTTTGATCATCTATATGTTCTAAACCTGTTTTTTTTCTAGCTTCTTCAAAAGGATCTGAAAATTCACTCTTCATAAATATCGTGTTGTTTTTTACAAATTTGATAAGAACAGTTTTTTAATCACCGACGGATATTGTCAATTTTTTGAACTATATTTCCTTTTTATTAATTAAAAAAACACAGAAAAGAACATATTGAGTTATGAAAGCTATTAATGAACAACTTTTTTATTCGAATCAGCAGTCATTTTTAGTTTCTGAATTCAAACAAAACTATTTTGATTCTCCTTGGCATTTTCATCATGAATATGAATTGACTTACATCGAATCTGGACACGGAACTCGATTTGTGGGAACTAGTGCAGAATCTTTTACTGAAGGAGATTTGGTATTAATTGGTCCGCAATTACCACATTATTGGCGTTGTGATTCTATTTTTTATCAGCAAGAAGATTTGATTTCTAAAAGTCAAGTAATACAATTTAAAGATGATTTGTTTTTTGCGAATGAACTTCCAGAGATGAAAAACATTCATTCGTTACTGAAAAAATCTGCTAGCGGTATTCAATTTATTAATGGAAAAAAATATGAAGCTGAAATCACTAATCTTGGAAAATTAACTGGAATTTCGAGATTACTTTCTTTGTATGAAATATTAGAGAAACTAAGTTTAGACAACAATCAAAAATTACTTTCAACAACAGAAAGTTCGCAATTTTATCAAGCTAAAGACAGTGCTACTTTTCAAAAGATATTAAACTATATTTTTGATAATTTAGAACATGAAATCTCTTTAGATAGTATTAGTAAAAAAGTGTTTATGAGCAAATCATCTTTCTGTAAATACTTTAAAAAAAGAACAAAAACCACGTTTACAGATTATGTAAATAAACTTAGAATTACCAAAGCTGCTCGATTGTTATCGGAATCTGATTTGACTGTATCTGAAATCTGTTTTGCTTCTGGTTTTAATAGCTTAAGTTACTTCAACAGACAATTTCAAAAACAAAAAAAAATAAGCCCGAAGGCTTATAGCAAATTGTATAACAACAAAAAATAACGTGAATCTTATCATAGAACCTACAGTTGTTTGGGGATTATTAAGAGATATTTAAAGATTCTAAGATCCACGTTATGTTACAACTTACTGACTTACTGGTTTAAAAACTCTAATCCAGTCTATTTTTAAAACATGATCTTCTGGAAAATTCGCTATTTCTTCATCTGTTGGAAATCTGTCTGCAGCTGCATTCCAATTTTGAACTTCAGCATTTATAATAATATCCATTTCTTTGTTTAATCCTGTTCTAGTATTATCTGCAGTTTGGTTTGGAGATGTGTATCCTAAAGGATCAATTCCATCTTTACCTCCAACTGTATCTAAATTATCCATAATCTTTACCAAGTTTCCATTGATATAATATTCTAAATACGTTGGAGATTTCCAATACACACCAATACGAACCCAATCACTCGACACAAATGGATATCCATCTATTTTTTGCCAAGTACTAGCATCTTTTGGCTGATAATCTTGAAACGGATTTCTAATAAATACGTGATGACTAATATGAAATCTTTCGCTAAACCATTGTTGTCCGTTTCTTGGATTTTGTGCGCCATAAGCTTCTAAAATGTCAATTTCTTGTGTATCATCTGGACTCAACATCCAAATATCAGAAGCAAAAAATGCATTCGCAGCTTTTACTCTAGTTTCAACATAAACAGGATATTTGACTCTTTTCGTTGACGTAATACATCCCAAACGAGTAGCTTTATCCGTATATGTGTCTGAACCTGAAGTATACGTTTTCATTTCTCCTGGTTCTCTTGTCGTAATTAAACGTAAATTACCTCCAGAAACTGTTACATTTTCATGCTTCCAAATGGTCGCTCCTGGTCCGTCCCATTGGTTGTGATAAAAGTTAGTCCATTTTCCATTTCCAAATTCTACTAAACTCGGTTGTCCAGCGAATTCATATTCAAAATCATCTGAAATATCTGATTGAAATTCCCAAGTCATTCCATCACCAGCATTTGCAGGAACAGGAATTGTCATCCAAGTTTCTGCTGCATTATCAGAATCATTTCCTGAATCTGTACTTCCATCTGTAGTATTTCCATCAACTTGCTCAGGAGTATTATCATTTCCAGATGAACAAGCAACACCAAAGATTATGGTAACTACAAAAATTAAATTTTTAAACTTCATATTACATATATTTTATGGCACGTAAACTTTCAAAAGTAAATTTATATGGTAAAAATTGAGAGAATTCTCACTTGACAAAAACTTAATATTTGTTAGAGAAATGCTCAGAATTAAGCTTTTTAGTTAACAGTTACTATCTTTCTGTTTCTATTCTTTTTTTGGGCTTTTATATTTTGAAGAACTCTAATATTTTTTCCTTCTCCAATTGTAATAGTATACAAACCTTCTTTAGGAACTTTTGCTTGATATTTTGAACCTTTTATTCTTAAAGAAGAGATCAATTCATTAGTTTCTGAATTATGAATCGTTACAACTTGGGCTGGTTTTGAAATAGTTAATCTTGGTAATTCGTAACCGTTTTTAATGGTATAATTATCTGACTGCTGTATTGTAATTGGCCAACCTGGATATTGCTTACTTTTCGCATCTGTTATATTTACATTTCTTCCCCAACATTCGAAAGTAATGGCTCTATTTTTCTTGTGATAACGAACTATACCATAACCTGCAGCTCTTGTAGACAATTTTCCTCCTTCTTTTATTTCTGGTAAAGTTGGATTTCCAACAGCTCTTACCGTCATTTTATTTTGAAAACCATCTAGAAAATCACCCGTATATTTTGGTGCATTTTTCTCTTGATTTGCTCCCGCTTTTTTTGGATCCCACCAACGTAACCAAAAATTTGCAATGGCTGGTGTACAGAAAGAATATCCAGCATCTCCAAAATCATCAACTCCGTGTTTTACAACACTTCCTAAATGTTGATCTCCTGCAATCATTACCGAAAAACTTTTTCTAATTACAGAAAGTGCTTTATTTCTTCCTGTTTGTGGCCAAGCATTGGTATCAAAATCAGCTAATAATTCTCTATCATGTTTTCCTGAATAATTATTCACCTGAGAGAAAATTGTTTGAGACAACACTGTTTTCATACTAGCATTTTCCCAATCTGTAGTCCAATCTTCTAAAAACTTAAGTTGTCTTTCTCCTAATAAAACAAGTCCTTCTACATCCATTTTCTTTGTATCTACATTAGGATTAAAAATAGCTTCATAAGAACCATTTGGAAAAACATCTGGATTTTTTTCAGCAACTAAATCGAGTCCAGATTTAAACTTTCTGTCTTCTAAGATTGCAAAACTCATTCCTCCCCATTTTAAATCTGTATAATACACACCAATTCCTTGTCCGATTGGAGTTGCATCGTAAGGATCTGGTAAATGACTCGTTTGTGCTCTTTCTACTTCTTTTATATATTCAATTGGCATGTAATATCCACCTGATATTCCTCTTCGAGAATTTGCTTTTTTTCCACCTTGTCCCCAAAGATTTCCTTGACCAATATCATGATCGTCTGGAATAGTTATCGTTGGTGTATTTCTAATAATTTCTTCGAAGTCTTTACCAAATTTTAACCAATACAAATAATGCTGACTATGATCGTATACTTGATCTCCTGAGAAAAAAAGTAAATCTGGTTTTATTTTTTTTACATTCTCTATTATATCATTTCTTGAAATATCTCCACCATGTCCTGGATAAATAGAGTTGCAAGTAAATGCAGCCATGACAAAATCTTCTTTATCTATCGGGTTCTTCCTTAAAATCCCTTCATAATAAGCAGTATTGTTATGATTTACTCTATATTTCAACTCTTTAGTATCATCCCAGTTTTCTACTCTAAATGGAGCTGTGTAACCTGGATAAATAATTCGAGTTTCAGCTATTTTTTTCCATTTGTTATTTTGAAAAACTTCTAAACTAGCTTCAAAAGGTTCTACATTTTTTATTGGATAAAACTGTGCTGTAAGTTTTAGAGTGTTTTCGTGAATTGTATATAAAGCAAATGCTATTCTATCTTTAGGTGCTATATAATCTGGTAACTTCAGTAAGTTTTCTTGTGCTTTTACTGAAAAAATTAAGCATATTAAAAATAATATGCTCAATCTTCTATTAGAAAAATTGTACGTTATGCTCATACGATAATTACTTTTAATCTGTATTTCCGAATCTTCTTGTATACAAACCTGAGTTTATTTCTTTGGCTTTTTTTATCATTGATGGATAAGGAATATCTGTTGCTGAAACGAAACCAACATTGTAGTTTTCTCCATCGTGTGCTCTACCTGTAAGTGGTGAATCTAAATATTGAAACCAATGACAACCAACTAAATATGGATTATCTATTACAGAGTTTGCATAATCTTCCCACATTTTTGCTCTATCGTCTTGATCGACTGCATGCACTAAACCAGAATGTAATAATCCAGAATCTGAAGCTCCCATGTGATATTCTCCTATTAGCGTTGGCATGTCCACCTCTTCTAAAAACTTCCAGTATTTTTTTCCAATTCCTTCTTTGTAGTAATTATAACTAAATACGTCTACAAATTTGGCTGCCGATTTTCGTACTTCTGGAGTTACTCCCCAAACTGCAAAACGACAACCTAAATACATATGATTCGGCATTTTTTTCTCTAAAGCATCATGAATTACCTGAAAATATTTTGTTGCAAAAGCTTCTAATAAAACTGATAAATCTGCAATCATTCCTTCGGAATATTCTTCTTTTGATTTATAATCAATTCCAGCTTCTAGAGCTTTCCATGAAGTAATTTTAGTATTCCAAGCCGTATTTAAATCTGTAATTTTCGCATACTTTTTTCTTAAGATTTTCATGCTATGTCTTTTCAAATAACTTGTCATATCTTTTGAAAGTCCGTCTAATACTAATCCGTAATGATATTTTTTTGTACTAGTTGCTCCCCAACTTCTTTCATTATCGATAAATACACCAATACACCATGGATTATTTTTTACTTCTTCTGCAACTACAGCAATAGATTTTTTAGCTCTTCTTTCAAATTCAGGATCGAAAGGGTCTGGCATTGGTCCCCAATAATCTAATCCAGAATAGACTTTCTGAAAATCTCCAATAATCCATCCATTGGCAAAAAACGGTAATTTATTACGATGATAAAATGCAGGATCAATCCAATTTCCAAAAGAAGTAAATCCCCAATTACGCATTCGATCTTCTGTAACTTGCAACCATTTATCTACATATGATTTCGGATATTGTTCACCATATCTTCTTTCAAGGTTTGAACTATAAAAACTATACGTTTGTCCGTGTTCTATCGGTCCGAAATGAGATTCTTTTCTATAACTGTAATGATCAGCTAATGGTCCGTCTACAGCTGGTAATTCCACAAACATATCATTTCTTAGTTTGTTTGTTACATGAGCTGTTTTCATAATTTCTTTAGGCACAGCTACAATTCCTTTTGAATCTTCTGGAGTTACATCTTCCGGATCTCTATGTTTTAGCTTCTCATCTGTGTAATCGATACCAGTATACGTTGTAGAATTTGCCATTCTTACATTTGCTAATCCTATTGAAAAAAATAAATATCCTTCAGGATCTACTAATGCCCATTTTCCATTTATTTTTTCTTTTCTAAAATATCCAGTTGCTTTTAGTTTTGGACCGTTTTTCCAGCCTCCATATTGACTTCTGTCTGGCATTAATGTATATTCCGCTAAAGTTTTTAGTTCTACATCTGCGATATTTTTTAACTCTTCATCTGAACTCACTTTAATTGGAAAATCTACTTTAGCATTTTGTCCGAATTTATCTACTATTCCTTTTAAAAAATTAGAATCTCTTTCTGGACTTTCCACTATTCTAATATTATCTAGAAGTACAGTTTTATTCTTATAACCTTGAGATCTATAAATTTGAATTGATTTAATTTCAGAAAAGTCAATGATACTTAACAATCCATTAATTTTCATATGTACAGCTTCAGTTTCCCAAGCTGGAGGAGTATCCCTTAATCCACTTTCTATATCTTCTTTTTGAGTTGTTAATTCAAAATAATATGATTTAAACTCGTTAGGTTGTACACTCACAATTCTTCTAGTGGACTGATTTTTTGAATTGGTTACAACAACATTTATAAACGAAGAACTTCCATTCTCACTCTTAGCATCAAAAACTAAATTATACCTCTTATTTTTATCTAATTTCCAAGGTGTATTTGTACCGAACTTTACTCCACTTTCTTTTTCATCACCTCTTATAGCAACCTTCAAAACTTTATTGTTTTTTGAATGTGAAATTACTTCAGATGCTGCATTTATATCTTTTATAGTGTTGACTGAAACAGTGTCTGATTCAAAATCATTAATAATTATTTCTGAATTATAATCCCATATTTTTTTTGCTTCTTGTGATTCTTCTTTTTTCTCTTTACAAGAAAAAATGGTTACTAATGACAGTAAGGTTACTTTGTACAAAGTTTTAGCACTCATTCGGTTTCATTTTCTAAAAAAAGGAACTTTAAAAATGATTATTTCTAATTTTTTCGTTCCATTTTTTGATTATATGTTAATTTTAGACAAATGCAAGAAACTAAAACCTATTGACAAAAACGCCTACAAACAAAGGGTTTACAGCTGTTGTCAAGTTTTTTTCAATTAATTTTTTAGTTTTTTTAAGAGTTTAAATAAAAAAGCAGCTCATCTTCTCTTTAAAAAAAGGAAATGAGCTGCTCGAACTTATTTTTTATAAAACTATGTTTTATCTATCTTCTAGTTTCCAAGTTCTAACCCAATCAATTTTCATGGTGTTAATTGAATTATCTCCTAAATCACTTTTTGGTGGCAATCCTCCAAGCCAATTTGCATCGCTAGTCCATAAATCGAAAATAATTTCTAATTCTCTCGTAAACTCTCGTTCATAAGTATTTCCATCTTCGTGTTCTCCAACAGTAACACTTCCTGCTGGTTCTCCATCTAAATAAAACTGAATGTGTTTTTCATCTTTCCACCACACTCCATAAGTATGATAACCTTCATTCCAACCTACATTTTTTAAAGGATTTACTGAAGATAAATTTGATCTCAAGTAATTTCCCTTGTTACGAACTGTTTGTGGTGTTTTACTTTCATCAGCCTGAAAATATTGTGCGTTCATTTGATTTGGGAAATCTGGTTGACAACCACAAGAAGGTTTTGAATTATTTTCTATAATATCAATTTCATCTCTATTATTAATATCTCCGTTGTTTAACCAAAATGTATTGTACGCAGAAATGTGTGCTGTTTGAATTCTTGCTTCTGTATACATTGGATATTTCGTTTCTGCTTTTGAATGAATTCTAGCAGTTTGAAACCATCTATCTTCTGGATTACTTTCATTTAAAGTTGCTTTGATCCATAATTTACCGTCATTAACACCAGAATTATCAGCAGATTCTGACATAAATACTGGTACTCCATAATTCCATGTAGACTTAAACCACTTTGTATTGTCCCAAGCATCAAATTCGTCTGACATTGTTTCTAGTTTCACCCATTTTTTATCATTTGGAGTAGTGTCATCTATTGATGTAAATGAAGGGAAGTCTGGATTTATATTATTAAAATCATCCGCAGTTAACGTATGCTTATTGATAGATACACTCACTTTAGCCGAATCTGAATCACCATCTTTATCTGTTATTTTATAAGTGAACGAATCTGTTCCGAAGTAGTTTGCCTCTGGAATATATTCGAATACACCATCACTAACTTCTGTTACTGTTCCTTTTTCTGGTAGCATTGAAATTGCGTAATTATCATCATCTCCACCATCTGTTCCAATTTCATCATTGCTAGTCACATTGATTTGATTTGAAGTTCCTGAATTACTATTCTCTTCAATAGTTAATACATCATCTTGTGCTACAGGATTATCATTTGTATTTGGTGGGTTTTCTGAATCTGAACCTCCACAACCAATTGATATTTGGAATATAAATAGCAACACCATTGATTTTACTATTCTATTACGTGTTTTCATGTTAAACATAAATTTATACTTAAGTTATTTATTTGGATTATTTACTTATTTAATAGTACAGTTAACTCAATTATTTTTCAAATCCTCTAGCTACAGGCATTACTTCATCTGCTTCTTTATAACCAGTTTCTCCACCTAAACTCGGATAATATCTAAAATAATTCGCCCAACCGTATTTCTGTTTTATATCAAAAGCTTCTTTACCAATTGTTTTTAACGCTTCTTTATCTTTCTTTTTATCTGCTACTAACAACATGTAATCATTCGCTGACAATTCTTGTCCGTTCTCATCTATCAGATTAATTTCTACATAAAATTTATCTCCTAATTTTCCTGGTACACCACAAGAAACATCTATGAACTTTTTCGAACTATCACCTAAGATTTCATCAATTTCATAAAACTCTTGTTTCACAACAGATCTGTTTGCATCTAAAAATTTGATCGTTGCTTTAGAGTTTTTAAATGATTTGTAATAATCATTTACAATCCATAATTCTCCCATAAATTCTTCTCCAGGTAACCAACGTCTGTTATCATGTTTCATTGTAATTAAAACCGGCTGATATGCTTTTTTTACATAATCGAATGATAATTTCTTTTCTTGGTAATAATCTACAATTCCCCATTTCATATCTGGAGCAAATGTCATATAATGACAAATACAAATGGCACTAGTTTTAGGTTTTCTAGTTCTGAAATGTTCTAATGCATATTGAAAAATGACACCTTGCGCAATTTGAGTAGCTTCTACAAACTTTTCGAAACCGCCTCTAGATTGATCTCCTAACACTTCAAAATTCAATGTTCGTAACGCATCAAAATCTGTCCAATGATGTCCCCAACTTGGCCCTGGTGGCCAAATTTCATCTTCAGGAATAAACTTTTTAATACTTTCTACATTCGGACAAGATGAAATAGCTAATTCTGGAATAACCGCATAATCTAAACTTGGAAAATAATCTTCCATTACAAACTCTCCTTCCCCATAGAATAAATCATTAGCGTGGTAACTTTCATTCGGTTTGAAACCAAGGTTTAAACCAACTTCATCACTTAAAGGCGAAGACGGAATGTAATACAAAGAAGTATATGGTTTTATGGCTTCTCCTAGTTCATTGACGAAATTAAGATTGTGTTGCGGATCAGAAGCTGTCATAAATAACTCTTCTGAACCTTCTAATAAAACAATACAAGGATGATTTCGTTGTTCTTTCACAGAAGCAATTGCTTCTTCGAAAACTGCTTTTTTAAATTCTTCATCTTTTGGTAATGACAAACTTGCTAATGGTAAAACATCTTGCCAAACTGTAATTCCTGCTCTGTTACATAACTCATAGAAATACGGAATCTCTTCTGGGTGCCAACCGAAAATTCTTAGATTATTAAAATTTGCTTCTTTTGCTAACCTAATTAACTCTTCATATTTACTTTTATGCGCTCTTCCCATAAAAATATCTGGTGGTCCACCCCAAGTTCCTGAACGCATAAAGTGACGTTTACCGTTAATCATAACTGTCCAAGGATTTTCTACTTGTTCTCTTGTAAAACCTGGGTTATGCTCCATTTTAATTTCTCTAATTCCAAAAGTTGTTTCAGTAGTATCGTGTAAATTTTCACCTTCTAAAACAGTTACTTTCGCTTTGTAGAGATTTTGATCTCCTAAATCCCAAGGCCACCAAAGTTTTGCTTCATCAATAGCTAAATCAACATTAAACTTTTGTATTCCTGTATCAACATTTATTTCTTTTGAAATTCTATAAATTTTTGAATCGAAATTTTCTCCTTCAACATCTATTAGAAGTTCTAGTTTTTTCGATTGATCTGTATGGTTTTCTAATTCAACTTCAATATTAAGCTTAGCAGAATTTTCAGAAAGAATTGAAGGCTTTACGTAAGTATCTTCAACAGTAACATTACCCATAGCTTCTAAATACACTGGTTTCCAAATTCCTGTTGGAGGTAAACTCACCCAATAATCTCCATGCCAAGCTGGTTTTCTTCCAGCAACCTGACTATATCGTCTTGGAGCTGGATGCAGGCGAATCATTAACACATTAGTTCCAAAACGTAAATTCTCGAAACGAATAACCTTTGATACATCAAATTTAAATTTAGAGAACATTCCTTCATGAGTTCCTAAAAACTCACCATTTAACCAAACATCACAAGCAAAATCAACTCCATCAAAAACCAATTGAATTCTTTTTTCAAACATTTCTCTTGGAACATCGAACTGACGTTTATACCACCATTCGTTTTCTGGAACCCATTTTGCTTTTAAACTATTTCTGCCAAAATGTGGATCCTCTAATCTTCCTGCTTTCCATAAATCTGTATAAACATCTCCTGGAACTTTTGCATAAATCCAATTAAATGAGTCTCCTGTAATATCAAAATTAAGTTCATGAAAGCCAGTTTTTACTCCTTCTCCTGGTCGAATTCCTTCCATTTGCCAATTGTTTCCACTTAAATCGAAAACAATCTTCTCATTGGAATTAATTCCCTTTCTACTCATTTTCTCTTTCTCCTCTTGACTAATATTTTTCATTTTATAGGTAGATTTGGTTTGATTTGGTTCTATTTTGAATGATTATCTCTTCGATACTCATACATGTTGTAGGTTGTTTCTTTCACTTTTTCAATAACTTCTTCAAAAGGATTATCGCAAACATCTATAAAACCAACATTATAATTTTCGCCATCGAAACGCCCTGTATTGGGTTCATCTATATACTGAAACCAATGTGCCCCAATGATATATGGATTTCGTAATGCTCCTTGAATATAATCATGATACATTTGACCTCGTTCAGCTTGGTTTTTTGCCTTTTTTACTCCTACATGAAAACTTCCTCTATCGTTAGCTCCGAAGTGAAACTCACCTATCATTACTGGTTTATCTACACCTTTAGGTAATGAAAATTTTTCTACACTGTATTCGTATTTATTGAAACTCATGATATCTAAATACTTACTCGCAGTAGACAAAACCACATCGTTATTTGCCCAAGCAAAACGACAACCTAAATAGTTTTGATCAGGTGCAACTTTTTTAATTTCGTTATGAACAATTTTAAAATATGTATCTGCTATTTTTTTATAGAAAACTAACAAATCTTCTTCTGCTAAATTTGCATTAGGTTCATCTGTGACTTCTAACATATTATTCCAAGAAGTATATTTTGATCCCCACTTTTTATTCAGCTTTTCTATGCTTACATATTTAGCTTTTAAGTCATTAATAAATTCGATTTTAGCTGGCTGATCTGCTGGACTTTTTAATGTTCCTACTGAAAGTGAACCTAAAAGTCCCCAAGACAATTCGTTATCTATAAAATATCCTATACACCAAGGATCGTTGGCGCCTTCTTTTTGACTTTGAATAGATTCTTGAACAGCTTTTCTGAAGTTTGGATCGAAAACATCGTGCATTGGTCCCCAATATCCTTTTGAACCTAGAATTTTTGGTGTTTCTTTAATCCAAATTGAACCGACATATGGAGTTCTTCCTTGTCGAGTAGCTCCAAAATCAGACATGAATCCGATGGTATTCATTCCCCAATCTTTGATTCTTTTATGAGCGATATCTTGAAACTTTTCTTTCCAATTATCTCCATATTTTCTGTAGAGGTTACTTTGATAAAAATTATACGTAGTGTAAGGAACCTTATCGAAATAAAAACCATGATTAGGAACAAACTTGGTTTCTTTATAAAACTGACCTAATTTTTCATCTTTACTTGGCATTGAAGAAAAATAATTTTCTCTAGCTGTAATTCCTGTAGCAACTGAACTAGATGACACACAATTTAAACCTGCCGTCCAAAATAAATTTCCTTCCGGATCAACCATCCACCATTTGCCATTCACTTTTTCAGTTCTAAAAAAACCAGTGGCTTTAAGTTTTGGTCCGGCTGTCCAACCTCCATATTTTCCAATATTCGGTGCTCCTTTACTGGCTTCTAAAACTTTTAATTCTTTATTCGCTGTTGCAATTAGTTCTTTTTTAGAATGGATTTTACCTTTCCAATCGGCATGTTTGTACTGACCAAATTCATCTATAAATGGGAAGAAATTATTTGTATCTTTTTCTTCATATTTACCTACAGCTCTTACATTATCAACTGTAAAATTATTTCGTTTTGTTGCATATCTTGAATTGAATGTAATTTCTGTCACTTTGGTTAAATCTGCTTTGATTTTCCCTGGCGCTCCATTCATCCCTTTAAATTCTATTTGCGGTTTGTTAATCCATGGTGTCCAAGCTAAATCAACCACTATTGTTTTTGCTTCACCAGGTTTTAAATCAACATAATCAGAACAATACCAACGTAACAGTAAATTAGGATCGTTACCAACAAACATTTCTACTTGAATATCTTCTTCTCCTATATTTTTAACATCAGCTTTTACCTGAAAATAGCTAGATAAATTCCACGGAGATACTTTCTCTGCCAACAACTTTACTCCTGGTTCTTTTATCGTAAATCCGTTATTGACTTTTATGTAGTTATTGTTTGCTTCTTCTACAAATTCAAAAGTTGCATCTTGAGCTTTTATACGTGATTTTTGCTGGATATTTTCAAAATCAAACAATATTAATTTATGCTCTTTTTCTTTTTTTGGAGATTGATTATTACAATTTAAAAATAGAACTATACTTGCCGCAGTTAATACGTGTTGTAAAGAGAACTTCATTTTCATATTCTTAATTTTTTGAACTATTGCTTTACTAGAATTTCTTCTAACTCTTCTAATGACTTTCCTTTTGTTTCTGGTACTTTAAACCACACAAAAGCAAATCCGATAAGCGCGAAAAGCCCGTAGATTAAAAATGTTTTAGTACTTCCGAAAGCAGATAATTGCCATGGAAAAAGTAATTGCACTAAAAATGAAACAGCAAGATTTATTAATCCTACAAATGAGATTGCTAACCCTCTTATTTTATTAGGAAATAATTCTGAAAACAACACCCACATTACTGGACCAATTGACATAGCAAACGATCCTACAAAGCCAATAATTCCAATAAGAATTAAAATTGTATTCATGTGTGTACCTACACTTGCAATTGCTCCTTCGTGTAACTTATACTCCTTTTCACCTAACAGTGAGGAAATTTCTTTTTTGAATTCAAGATCATTTTCAAATACTTTACCTTGAATAGTAAGTAGTTTATCTTTCTGAAGCGTTTCTGGTAAACTTTCAATTGCATCTGCATCTAGTGAATACGTAGCTGAATTAAATCCATAACTCAATAAAAACAAACAAATAGCAATACCAGCCATTCCAATAATTAATAATGGTTTTCTTCCTAATTTGTCAATTGTAAAAATTGCTAAAACTGTAAAGATCAAATTTGTAAAACCAACTAAAACAGCTTGCACAAATGAAGCATCGGTTCCAATTCCTGTTTGTTCAAAAATCATTGGGGCGTAGAATAACACAGCATTGATTCCTACGATTTGTTGAAAAATCCCCACAATTAAACCTATCGTAATTACTTTACGCATAGATTTACTAAAGAGATCAGAGATTTTTGATTTCTCTTTGTTTTTATCTTCTAAAATACTTTGCGTTACTTCTGCTACTTGATTTTGTGCTTCTTCTTTTGAAATCACTTTTTCTATAACAGCTAATGCTTCTTCTTTTCTATCTTGAATAATTAACCATCTCGGACTTCGAGGCACTAGAAATAATCCAAGAAAATAAAAGATTGCTGGAACAGCTTCAATCCCTAACATCCATCTCCAATTCCATTCTTTCAAACCAAGAGTTTTTACCCATTCTGTATCGGTTTCTCCCCATTTTAGAATGAGATAATTTGTAAAAAATGCGATTGATATTCCTAAAACAATATTTAACTGATTGATAGAAACTAATTGTCCTCGTTTTTCAGCAGGGGCAATTTCAGCAATATACATTGGAGCAATAATTAAAGAAGCTCCCACAGCTAATCCACCAACTAATCGAAAAATGATTAACCAGAAAAAATTACCTGCTAATCCAGATCCCACAGCTGAAACTGTAAACAACAAAGCCGCATATTTAAGTAGTTTTCTTCTTCCGTATTTATCACTCATCGGACCAGCAATAAGCATACCTAAAGCTGCTGTAAGTGTAATTGAACTCACTGCCCAACCTAACTGTAATTTTGATAAATTAAATTCTGGTTCAATAAATCGTACTACACCAGAAATTACTGAAGCGTCAAATCCTAAGAGAAAACCTCCTAATGCAACAATTGCTGCAATACGGACTATATATAATTGTTTACTAGACATATTCTTTTTAAGTTTTTAGATATAGGTTGTTTTTAATTCTTTTATTAAATCGATTGTTGATTTTACTGTTTTCTCTAGCTTGTTAAAATCTTTACTTTGAATAATTTCTTTAGAAATTAATTTCGATCCAACACCAACACAAGTAACACCAGCTTTAAACCAAGCTTCTAAATTTTCTCTTTCTGTAGATACACCACCAGTAGGCATAATCATCGTCCAAGGTTGAGGTCCTTTTATAGCTTTCACGAAATTGGGACCGTAAATTCCTCCAGGGAATAGTTTTACAATTTCACAACCCAATTCTTCTGCGTTTGCTATTTCAGTTAAACTTCCACAACCTGGAGACCATAATACTTTTCTTCTATTACAAACCTTTGCTATGTCTTCTCTTAAAACAGGAGTTACGATAAAGTTTGCTCCTAATTGCATGTATAAAGAAGCAGAACCTGCATCTGTAATAGAACCAACTCCTAATATCATTCCTGGTAAATCTTTTAATGCGTATTTATTTAATTCTTCAAATACTTGATGCGAAAAATCACCTCTACTAGTAAATTCTAATAATCGTGCTCCACCATCATAACATGCTTTTAATATTTGCTTGCTTAAATTGATATCTTCATGATAAAAAAGTGGCACTAAACCCGTATTTATCATGGTATTTATTACTTCTATTCTTGAATACTTTGCCACTTTTAATCTTTAAATTTTTGATATAAGAACCCTCAGTAACATCTCACAGACTTACCGTATTTTTATAATTACTACTATTTTTTTCTGTTATTTATCTTGAAACTCTACCTGAAGCGTCACCTTCCATGAGTTTTTCAACTTCTTCTACAGTCATTAAATTCACATCTCCCTTAATTGTATGTTTTAAACAAGATGCTGCCGTAGCAAAGTTTAATGCTCTTTGGTTGTCATTCATATTTTCTAATAAGACATAAATTAATGCGCCCATAAAAGAATCACCTCCTCCAACTCGATCAACGATATCTGTTATTTCATACTTCGGAGATTCATATAATTTAGCACCATCAAATAAAATTCCCCCCCAGGTATTGTGCGATGCTGATATAGAACCACGTTCTGTTTTTATAATCTTCTTTATAGTTGGAAATTGTTCTTGTATTTTTTTACAAATAGATAAGAATTCTTCTCTCTTCTTTTCTGATGTATTTAATGTTGTTGAAACCTCATCTGGAAGAATATTGAAGAACATTTTTGCGTCGTATTCACTACCTAAAATAATAGTACTATACGAAGTTAGTTCAGTCATGATTTTCTGTCGAGTTTCATGATTACAATACTTCCAAAGTTTTGCACGGTAATTAAAATCAGTTGAAATAGTTAATCCTTTTGCTGAAGCAGCTTTTACTGCTTCTAAACAAGCTTCAGCTGCACTTTGAGAAATCGCCGGAGTAATACCACACCAATGAAACCACGTTGCATCTTTTAGCACAAAATCCCAATCGGTCATTCCTGATTTAATTTGAGACATTGCAGAATTCTCTCTGTCATAAACAACTTTACTTCCTCTACTAACAGCTCCGTTTTCTAAAAAATAAATACCTAATCTATCTCCTCCGTAAATGACATTACTAGTACCAACACCTCTTTTTCGCATTTCCATTAAAGCACATTGTGCAATATCATTATCTGGAATTCTTGTAATAAAATCTACGTTAACTCCATAATTAGCTAATGAAACAGCAGTATTGGCTTCACCTCCTCCAAATTGAACATCTAAACTGTTAACTTGAGAGAATCTTAAATATCCTGGAGGTGATAATCGTAATAAAATCTCACCAAATGTTACAACTTTCTTCATCTATTCTCCCCTTTCTCCTTTTGCGGTATGATGTTTCATTTTCCATGTTGTAAATCTTCTGATATACTGATAATCGTCATTCATGTATTCATGAGTTAATCCCCATCGAAGAATTTCACAAGGTTCTTTCTCTATATCTGCTGTTCTATTCAATCCGATTGCATGTGGCGCACCTTTTACTACAGCTTTGATGTCAAAATTAATTCCGTCTGAAGCCCACTGAACCGTATTTTTTTCTGGGCCATCAGTCGTTATTAAAGAAGCAATTCCTCCGTTATATTTCCAAACACAAATCTCATGACCACTATTTGAAATTGGATTGTATTCTGACTTTATGTAAGGACCTTTAGGATTATCTGCAATTGCAACACCATGTCTTATTTGTCTTCCTCCAAACGTAATTGCTTCTCCCATTTGCTCTCCTTTGTAGTACAAATAGAATTTATTGTTATAAGGAATAATACATGGATCGTGAACTTTATGACTATCGAAATCTCCTTTCTTTTCTACCATAAAACGATTGTCTTTATCTCCTTGCCAAACTCCATTATCAGCTGGACTTAAAATTGGTTCTTCTGATTTTATCCAAGGTCCGTGTGGAGAATCTGCCCAAGCTAAACCTACTTGATTTTTAACTCTAACATTGTATGGAGATTTTACGGTTTGATACACTAAGTAATATTTTCCATCGTGTTCCATAACTTCTGGAGTAAAAATAGATCTATCATCGTAATTTCCTTTTTCTCCTCTTTTTACTGCTACACCTTCTTCTTTCCATGTGATTCCATCATAAGAAGTAGCATACCAAAGATCACATCTGTCCCATGGAAATACTTTTTCCTTTTCTATGTCTCCTGCAAAACCATCTGTTGGACCAACAGACTTAGAATACCATACAAAATACTTTTCATCGTGTTTTATCATCGCACTAGGATCTCTTCTCACAACACCTTCTTCGTATGCTAAGTCTCCTTTTAAATTTTCTACTTCGTATTCAAAAAACCATTCATTTCCTAAATCAATAGGCCATTTTAATGCTCTTTTACTGGCTGCACTTAACTTATCTTGATTTGTTATTCCTAGAAAATCTAACTGCTTTTCTGTTATGTTGTTACTCATGTACTTTTACTTTTTAAATGGCTGTAGCTTTTTCCAATCAAACTCTACTCCAACCCCGGAAGTGCTTGGAGCCACAGCCTTAAAATTTTCTACCACTAAAGGTCGTTTCGTATATTCATCAATCGGAAAACTGTGTACTTCTAACCATCCAGCATTCGGTTGAGCTGAAACCAAACTCACATGTAATTCTTGCATTCCGTGTGAACACACAGGAATATTGTTTTCCTTTGCCAATTTTGCAGCTGCTAACCAACCTGTAATTCCTCCGCAATTAGAAGCATCAGGCTGTATAAAAGAAAGCTTTGCTTGATCCATTGCATATTCAAACTCGTGGATTGTATGTAAGTTTTCTCCCATTGCTAAAGGAAAACCTGTTTTGTCTACAATTTCACCATATCCTTTGTAATCATCTGGAATAATTGGTTCTTCAAACCAAGTAATATCAAATTCTTTAAAACGTGTTATCGCTTCAATAGCTTTTTCTTTGGTCATAGAATAATTTGCATCTACCATGAAAGTGATATCTGGTCCGATATGATTTCGAACAGCTTTAATTCGTTCTATATCCTCGTCTAAATTTTCTTTTCCTATTTTAATTTTTACTGCATTGAAACCTCTAGATATATAATCATCCATGTTTTTCAACAACTTTTCAATAGGAAACATTAGATCGATACCTCCACAATATGCTTTACAAGTATTTGAAGTTCCACCAGACATTTTCCATAAAGGTTGACTGGCTTTTTTACAACGAATATCCCATAACGCAATATCTACTGCAGAAATCGCAAAAGATGCTATACCTCCTCTACCAACGTAGTGAATATGCCATTCTAAAAACTCATAAATTGCTTCTATGTCTGTTCCATCTTTGCCAATTAAAGCGTTTGTAAAGTCATGCTCTATCATTGCTTTAATTGCGTAACCTCCTTTTCCTCCAGTATAAGTATAACCAGTACCTTCAGAACCATCTTCTAGAGTAATCGTTACTGTGACTAACTCAAAATGATAATGATCTCCATGCTTAGCATCAGAAAGTACTTCTGGCAGAGGAACTTCGAAAAGTTTAACTTCAATATTTTTTATTGCTGTACTCATAAAAACTATGCTTTATGTCTTACGTAGAAAGTTTTCTTTTCTAAATATTGCTCGAAACCATACTTTCCATCTTCACCACCAGAACCTGATAATTTATATCCGTTATGAAAACCTTGATGTTGCTCTCCGTGACCACGATTCACATAGATTTCTCCAAACTCAAGTTCTTCATTACATTTCATAATCGTGCTGATATCGTTTGTAAATACCATAGCTGCTAAACCATAATCACAATCGTTAGCATAATCTATTACTTCTTCAAATGTTTTGAATTTTAAAACTGGTAAAATTGGACCGAAAGATTCTTCATGAACAATCGTCATTTTTTGCGTTACGTCAGTCAATACTGTAGGTTCAAACCAAAAACCTTTTTCAAATTGAGTTCCTTCTGGTCGTTTTCCTCCTGTTGCTAATGTTGCTCCTTCTTCTAAACTAACCGCAACTAAATGTTCCATGTTTTTTAACTCTGAAGCATTTACTTTTGGTCCCATATCGGTTTCTTCCAACATAGGGTCACCAACTTTAAGTTCTTCCACTTTAGCAATGAACTTTTCCATAAACTCATCATAAATTCCTTCGTGTACATACATCCTTTCATTACAAGTACATACTTGTCCGCAATTATCAAATCTAGAATGCAAAGCCGATTCTGCAGCTGCATCTATATCTGCATCTTCAAATACAATGAAGGGAGCTTTTCCTCCTAACTCCAACTGTACATGAGTTAAATTTTGAGCAGCATTTCTGGCGATTTGTTGTCCAACAGGTGTAGAACCCGTCATTGTCACCATTTTTGTTATTGGATTTTCTACAAGAGCATTTCCCATAGCTCTTCCTGGTCCAGTTAAAATATTGATAACTCCAGCAGGAATTCCAACTTTATTTGCTAAATCTCCTAACTCTAATGTAGCCAATGGTGTTTCTGAAGTTGGTTTAATAACAACAGTATTTCCAGCTACTAAAGCTGGACCTAATTTTCTACCTGCTAAAGCTAAAGGGAAATTCCAAGCAGTGATAGCTACTACAACACCTCTTGGAATTTTTTGAATCCAAATTTGTTCATTTGGATTATCAGAAGGAATAATATCTCCTTCAATTCTTCTTGCTCCCTCAGCTGCATATCTGATAAACGAAGCTGTGACCGCAACTTCCATCTTAGCGACTTTTAATAATTTTCCTTGCTCTTTTACTAAAAGTTTAGCCAAGCCATCAGATTCTGCATCAATTTCATCTGCCAATTTATATAAGTACTCTCCTCTTGTACGAGCAGGTAATTTCCTCCATTCTTTCTGTGCTTTTTCAGCAACTTTTAATGCTTCTACAGCTTCTTCTGGTGTTCCATTTTGAACTGTTGCAACAATTTCTTCTGTTGCAGGACAAACAACATTTATAGTTTCTCCAGATGACGATTTTTTCCACTCGCCATTTATAAATAATTGATATTCTTTTACTGTTGACATGATTTAGTTGTTTTAAAGTTTATTTTATCTTCCCATCCATCCGCCATCTACAAGCATTACAGAGCCACTCATGTAGTCTGATGCTTTAGAGGCTAAGAACACTACTGGACCTGCAAAATCTTCTGGTTGTCCCCATCTTCCAGCGGGAATTCTAGATAAAATTGAAGTTGCTCTTTCTGGATTATTTCTTAAAGCTTCGGTATTATCTGTAGAAATATAACCTGGAGCAATTGCATTTACATTTACTCCTTTTCCTGCCCATTCGTTAGCAAAAGCCATAGTTAATTGTCCGACTGCACCTTTACTTGCTGCATATCCCGGTACTGTAATTCCACCTTGAAAAGTTAATAGAGAGGCTGTAAAAATAATTTTACCTTCTTCTCTTTTCACCATTTCTTTACCAAATTCTCGAGTCAAAATGAATTGCGCAGATTGATTGATTTCAATTACTTTATCCCAATATTCATCTGAATGTTCTACAGCAGGAGCTCGTAAAATGGTTCCTGCATTGTTTACAAGAATATCTACTTTGGGAAAATCTTCTTTCACTTGTTTGATAAACTCATATAAAGCTTTTCTATCTCCAAAATCGCATTGATAAGCTTTAAAAGATTTTCCAGTTGCAACAACTTCTTTCTCTACATTACTATTTTCTAATTCTAATGAAGCAGAAACTCCAATTATATCTGCACCAGCTTCTGCTAATGCAACAGCCATTGCTTTACCTATTCCTCTTTTACAACCTGTTACTAATGCTGTTTTACCTTCTAAACTAAATTTGTTTAATATTCCCATCGATTATATTTTTATACGGATTGACAATCGATTAATGTTTTCATCCCATTAGGGTTTTTGTCAATTCCTTCGAAAACTTCTTGAATTTTACTAATTGATTCCACTCCCGTTATCATTTCTGAAAATGGAAGTTTATTATCATTGATTAATTGGATTGATTTTTCATAGTCTTCTTTTTCATAAACTCTTGCTCCTATCAACTTTAATTCTTTCCAGAAAAACTTGAAAAGATTTACAGGTTTAGGTTGCCCATGAATCGCTACCATAACAATTCTCCCTCGTATTCCAGCTATTTCAGTCATGATATCTAGTGTGGGTTGAACACCTGCAACCTCAAAAACTACATCAGCTAATCTTCCTTCGGTTTTTTCTTTTACATAAGCAACCAAATCTGTTTCTATTGGACTAACAGCTTCCAATCCCATTTCTTTTGCTTTAGCTATTCTGCTTTCATTGACTTCAGAAATAATAACATTAGCTCCCATTTCTTTTGCTACCAAAGCGATTAGCATTCCGATCGGACCTCCACCTAAAACAACAGCATACTCGTTCAGTTTTAATTCACTCATACGAACATCGTGCGTTGCCACAGAAAGTGGTTCTACCAATGCTGCTAATTTTAAATCTGTTGTATCTGGAAGTTTGTGAAGTGTAAAAGCTGGAACGTTCCAGTATTGTTGCATAGCACCAGGACTATCAATACCAATGAATTTTAATTCTTCGCAAATATGATTGAAACCTTTATCAGATGGTTTAGCTAATCTATCATCTAAAGGTCTAACGACAACTTTATCTCCAATTTTATAACCTGTAACGTCTTTTCCTACCGCATCAACTGTACCTGACATTTCATGACCAATAGTTAAAGGAATAGCTACTCTACCATCCATCATTCCATGATAAATATGCATATCTGTTCCGCAAACTCCTGCATATGCTACTTTTATTCTTACCTCTCCTTCTTTTGGTGCTTCTATTTCTTTATTGACTAAAGACAGTTTTTTATTTCCCTCGTAAAGAGTTGCTTTCATCTGATTAAATTTGATTTGTTGTTGAGGTGAATACCTCTTTGTAATTAATATTTACTACTCTGAATGCTTCTAAAAAACATGACAGCTTTCATTACATAATTTGAGTGAGTTAAAAATAGAAGAAAACAGTGCGAAGAGTTTAATTTAGATACTTGACAAAAACTTTACAAGTACTAATTATGAAGTATATAGCAATTTTTTAATGCTATCTAAAAATGTAGCTTCATAGCTTATTTACTAATCATTAGAAGATTTTCAGTCATATAAATTTCGATTTAAAAGTAAGGTTTAAGAAACATGAAAAAGTATACTGTAATTCTACTTTGTTCATTTTTAATTAAGATTTTTACTCTAAAACTCAATATTGAAATGACAAAAAAAGACTCGATTACTTAATACATTCTTAATTTAAGAACCCATAAATTAAGATTATCACTTTTACCTTTACATAAAACGACAATAAAAAAGCAACTATTTCTAGTTGCTTTTCTCTTAAATTGAATTGATAAAATCTTCTAAATTTATACTTCTGTCTAAATTCATTTTTTTTCGAATTCTATGTCTAGACGTATGGACAGACTCAACAGATATACCTAAAAGCTTAGCCATATCTTTACTTGAAAAGTTTAGTTTTATTAAGGCACAAATCTTTTGATCTCCCTGACTTAGATTTGGAAAACGCTCAAAAACTTTATCGTAGAACTCTTTGTTTACATCAACAAATCTTAACTTGAATTCCTCCCAGTTTTTATTATTACTTACAGATATTGTTCTTAGAACATTATTGATTTCACTAACTTTAGACTTGTCTGTTTTTGCAGTTTCAATTTTATTCTTCAGCATTTTTAATAGCTCATCTTTTTCTATAATTTGCAGTGCTGATGTTGCTAATTCTTTATTCTTTAGATCTAGCATTTCATTCTTTTTCTTAATCTCCAACTCTTTACTCATTTCTAACATTTTCCTTTCAGAAAAATGCTTATACCTTAAACGTTTGACATATGAAAATCCTATTGCTAATATGAATATAATAGAGATTAACAACACGATTCTTTGTAGGTTTTTAATCTTGTCTTCTTGCTCAAGCTGTTTTAAATATTGCTCTTGCAGTAGTTGGTTTTGCTTTTCTTTCTCTATCAGATATTCGTTTTTAATTTCTATATGGTTTTGATTTCTTTCACTACGGATATCAAACACCTCTTGATCTAACTCTTTCTCTTTTTTCAAATTAACAAATGCTGATTTGTAATTCCCTTTTTCAGCATAAAGCTTCGCTAACTGACCATATATTAATGCGGTAAAATCAACATGACTATTATATTTTTTTGATGTTTCTAAAGCATTTAAATAACATTTTTCACTCTCTTTAAATTTTGAAATTTCAAAATATGCGTCTCCTTTATACTTATTAAACAACACTAAATAAGTCGGTGAATTCTTTTTAAACCAAGGATACAATTCATCCAACAATTCAATTGCTTTTTTACTATCTGACTTTATAAACTGACAAGCTTTTTCAAAATCAATAAAAGCTTTAGCTACCAAAGATTCTTTCTTTTTGTAATACATGTAGCAACTATCTAAATAAGCTTTTGTTAACGCATCATTATTCAATTCTCTATACGTAGCCACTAAAGAATAATAATATGGAACTAAGTTTACTTTAGAAAAGTTATTCTTTTTTGTAATTGCTTTTTGAATATTTAACGCTTTCTTTAAATATTCTATAGATTCTTTTTCTCTTTTATGATATGAGAAAATTCTTCCTAATCTATGATATAAAACTGATTTTAAACTTTCATTTTTAGATTCATCAAGCATAATTACTGCCTTCCACAAAATCTCGTATGATTTGGCATATTTTGCATTATTCTCGTAAACCTCACTTTCATTCAAAATACTATAAATTGCCTTTATGGTATCTTTTTGCTGTATGTACTTATTATAACTTTTACTGAACAAGTAAATCGCACTATCTGGATGTTCTAAACGAATTTTAATTGCCTTTTCGTAAACTTTATCTGGATCGTTATCTTGACCTAGAACTTGATTCGTAGAAAAAAGGAAAATAATAAAAAATAGTAGTAACGATAATGATTTATGCATGACTATTGTATTCTTTGAAAAGTTAATTTGCTAAACAATATTAATAATAAAACTGGATCAAAAAAACTACCAAAAAGGCGTTGTTCATTATTTTACAATGGATTAATAGGTGTTTGTCAAGTTTTTGTCAAGTTATTTTTTTACTACTACAACCTCCTTGACATATATTTACTTAACACATTTCTGTGTTTTAAAACTTTTCTTTTATTATGAATAAAAATGATTCTTATGATCTCGTGATAAAATCTCCAGGAAGAATTAACTTAATTGGAGAACATGTAGATTATAATGGTGGACATGCATTGCCTGCGGCAATTGATAAAGTAATCACTCTTAAATTTAAAAAAAATAACAGTAATAATGTTACTGTGTATTCTAAAAATATCGACAGTCAATTTACAATTGATTTAGCAAACCTTAATCGCAGTAATATAGAATGGCATAACTATATTATCGGTGTTATTTATTATATAAATGTTCTAAAACCAAAATCTGTTCAAGGTTTCAATTGTTATATCGACAGCAACTTACCTTTAGGTTCTGGTGTTAGTTCTTCTGCCGCTTTAGAATGTGGTATTGCTAAAGGTCTAAATGAACTTTTTAATATCGGTTTAACTGATGCAGAAATCATTAATTTATCTAAAGATGCCGAGCACACAATGGTTGGTACTAAATGTGGTATTATGGATCAGTTTACTGTTGTAAAAGGTAAAAAAGATCATTTATTATTACTGAATTGCAAAACAAGTGAACACGAAACTATAAAAGTAGACTTCGGTGATTATAAATTAGTTTTACTAAACACCAACGTATCTCACAATTTAGCCACTAGTGAATATAATGTTAGAAGAAGCGAATGTGAAATTGCCATGAAAACTATTGGTGCAAAGTATGACGATCTTGATTATTTGTGTGATGTTAAACCAGAAGTAGTTAAAGAGTTTAAAAACTTACTTCCAGAAAAAATATACAACAGAGCGTTTTACATTTCTAAAGAAAACCAACGAACACTTAAAGCCGTAGAAGCTATTAGTAGAAAAGATCTTAATACTTTAGGAGAACTTTTATACAAGTCTCACGAAGGTTTAAGCACTTTGTATGAAGTAAGCTGTGAAGAATTAGATTTCTTGGTGGAATATACTAAAAAGTTTGATCAAATTTTAGGTGCTAGAATGATGGGCGGTGGTTTCGGTGGATGTACAATAAACCTTATTCATAAAGATTTTGTTGAGGATCTTATTGAAGAAATTTCAAACGCATATAGAAATCAATTTTCTATTGACTTAACTCCAATTGCTATTCACATTGGTGATGGTGTAAAAAAACAATCATGAAAATATACGAACAATCACACAGAAGATACAATATTTTAACTGACGAATGGGTTTTGGTTTCTCCACACAGAACTAAAAGACCATGGCAAGGAAAAAAAGACACTCCAGCAGCATTACCTAAAATCGATTACGATCCAGACTGTTATTTATGTCCTGGTAATACTAGAGCTAATGGAGAGATAAACCCGAACTACGATTCTACATTTGTTTTTACGAACGATTTTGCAGCATTACAACAAGATGTTGCAGAAGAAGTTTTTGAAGATGATATGTTAAAAGCTAAAACAGAATCTGGGATTTGTAAAGTTGTTTGTTTCTCTCCTAATCATTCTTTGACACTTCCTTTGATGAAAGTTGAAGATATTACCAAAGTTGTACAATTATGGAAAGAAGAATATACTGAATTAGGTAGTCTGAAAAAAATCAACCATGTTCAAATATTTGAAAACAAAGGTGCTATAATGGGATGTAGTAATCCGCATTCTCATGGACAAATTTGGGCACAAAATTCAATTCCTGAAATCGTTCTTAAAAAACAAGAACAACAGTTAAAATATTATAACAAAACAGGAAAGAGTTTACTTGAAAGTTATATTCAAAAAGAGTTAAAATTAGATGAACGAATTATTGCAAAAAACGAACATTTTGTTGCATTAGTTCCGTTTTGGGCAGTGTGGCCATATGAAGTTATGATCGCTCCAATACAACATTACAGTAGTATTAAAGAACTCAATTCAGAAGAAGAAATTTCATTCGCTAAAATAATTAAAGAAGTAACCATTCGATACGATAATTTATTTGAAACTTCTTTTCCTTATTCATCTGGAATTCATCAGAGCCCGACAGATAAAGCGCATCCTGAATGGCATTTCCACATGTCTTTTTATCCGCCGTTATTAAGATCTGCTGAAGTTAAAAAGTTTATGGTTGGTTATGAGATGTTTGCTAATCCGCAAAGAGATATTTCTGCAGAACAAGCCGCAAATACATTAAAAGAATTGAGTAATAAACATTATAGTTTATAAAAACAGATGAGTAATCAAGTTACGCTTAAAGACATTGCTAAAATTTTAAATGTTTCTGCCTCAACTGTATCTAAAGCTTTAAATGATAGTCATGAAATAAGTCAACAAACTAAAGATAATGTAATTAGTGTAGCAAAATCTTTAAACTATATTCCTAATGATATTGCTAGAAGTTTAAAATCTAACGCTACAAAACGTATAGGTGTTATTTTACCTAATATTGAAAGTGATTTTTTCGCAAAAGTGATTAGAGCAATTGAAGATGAAGCTACTAAAAGGAATTATAAAATTCTAATCATTTTATCAAACGATACTATTGAGAAAGAGATTGAAGGTGTTTCTATTTTACTAAATGGTAGTGTTGATGGTGTAATTATTTCTTTAGCCCAAGAAACAGAAGATTTGCAGGAATTTTCTCACTTACAAAACTTCAAACAGAGAAAACTACCGGTAGTAATGTTCGATAGAGTTTGTTATGAAATTGGTTGTGACAAAATTACTATTGATGATTTTGAGGCTACTTATGAAACTACGAAGTACTTACATCAACAAGGTTGTAAAAACATTGCTTTTTTGTCTACAATTTATCAAACTAGTGTAGGAAAATTGAGAAAAGAAGGATATGTAAAAGCTAACGAAGATCTTAAAATCGAGGAAAATTTAGTCATTGAAATTCCTAAGTATAAAAAATTCAATTCTATTTTAAAATCTCACTTAAAAAAACACAGTATTGATGCAATTATTACTTCTGATCAATTATCAGCTATTTGTACATTAAAAGTGATACAAGAAAACGGATTTCGAATTCCTAAAGATATTTCAGTAGTTGGTTTTACTGATGGACTTGTTCCTCAGTATACTATTCCTTCATTATCTATTATAGATCAAAACGAAGAGAAAATAGGAAAACTAGCATTAAATACTTTAATCAATAGGATAGAAAACACGAGTGATAAGTCAGTTGATTTTTCTCATGAAATTCTAAAAACCAATTTAATTAAAAGGCAATCATCCTTATAAAATGAACATTCAAAAAACAGCGACAATTATCCAATCTTCGATTAAACTTACCAATAAAAATGGAATGGAGTTAGTTGTTAATCCATTCGGAGCAACTATAATTAGTTTAAAGGTTCCTAATAAAAATAATCAGCTTACTGAAACAATACTGAGTTTACATTCTGAAGATGAATATTATGATGAAACTTATTTAAAAGAAAGAATATATTTAGGAAGTACTGTTGGTAGATATGCTGGACGCATTTCGAATAAATCTTTCAGAATTGATGATGAAGTTTATGAATTACATCACGATAACTACAACGTTCATTTGCATGGTGGAAAAAATGGTTTTGACAGAAAAATGTGGGCTGTAAAAGAAGTTCTAGAAAATGATGATCACTCTGAACTTAGATTAAGTTATGAAAGCAAACATTTAGAAGAAGGTTATCCAGGAAATTTAACCGTTACTGCTACTTTTTCTTTAACCAATAAAAATACAGTTCATATTATATACACTGCGGTAAGTGATAGAAAAACTCATGTAAATCTTACGAATCATAACTATTATAATTTGAATGAAAAAGGTTCAATATTAGAACATAAATTACGATTAAACTGCGATCAGTATTTAGAAGTTGATAAAAATTTAATCCCTTCAGGAAATCTACTAAAAGTTAACTCAACTGAGTACGATTATAGAAAACTAAAAACAATTGGAGAAAACAATTTTGAAGGATTGGATGATACTTTCATTTTCAATCAGAATGAAAACAAAATCATATTAAGCTCTGATGCATCAGGAATAAAAATGGAAGTTTCTACAAACCAACCAGCAGTTGTAATATACACTCCTTTGAATTTCGGTCATTTAAATCTTAAAAACGGATCTAGCTTTTCAGACTATCCGGGTATTTGTTTTGAAACTCAAAAATATCCTGATACACCAAATAATATCAATTTTCCATCTACACTTTTAGAACCAGGAAAAGAATACAAAAACGAAACTGTGTTAACTTTTTCTTTATTGTGATTGATTTCTCTTCGTTTTTAAACTTTCATAAAACAATTTTCCGTTTCATTTTTTCTTCAAAATTTGAGACGGTTATTTTTTATTTTAGGTTTAATTATGGTTAAAATCATTCACATTTAATATTAGATTTTTTTTCAATTTGATATTAAAAAAGATTCAGATTGTATTTCGTGTGAAAATTATCTATCTAAAGTGTTATTTTAAAACTAACAAATAGCAAAAAAAGGCATCAAAAATTCCTTATAATAAAATTTATTGTTAAAAAAATAAAAACTCTACATTATGCGCTAATACTGCTATTTTATTGACATTTGCCGACAAAAACATAGTATTTATACAACTAAAACGTTATTGTCAAGTTTTTATCAAGTGGTAATTTGAGAGATCAATTTATAATTTAACAATATTTGAAATCGATAATCAATAAAAAAACAAAAACATGGACGGATATTTGCGATATTCTCATTTCAAAAATCCTTTAGTAACGATGTTCTTTTTACTAATTTTTGGCTACGTAGGAGCTCAAAAAATTAATGTAAAAGGTCAGGTTGTGGATGAAGAAAATAATCCCTTACCAGGAGCTAATGTAATAATTAAAGGTACAAGTACAGGTGTAGAAACAGATTTTGATGGTTTTTATGAAATAAAAGTAACTCCAAAAAGTACGATAATCTTCAGCTTTATTGGTTATAAGAGTAAAGAAGTTGTAATTAATACTTCAAACAATAACTTAAAAATAATCTTAAAGCCTCAAGCTAATATTTTAAATGAGGTAGTTGTTGTTGGATATGGTACACAACGTAAAAAAGAGATTACTGGTGCAGTTGCTAATGTAAAAGCAGAAAGTATTACGAAACTTGCTGTTCCAGATTTAGGAAGTGCATTACAAGGTAAAGTTGCAGGAGTTAATATTCAGGCTGCTAATGGTAGACCCGGACAGGCTGCAAACATTCAAATTAGAGGTTTAGGTTCAGTAAACCCAAATGCACTAGGACCACTTTATGTTGTTGATGGTGTTCCTTTCACAGACAACCCAAATATTGCGCCTGAACAAATTGAATCTATTGATATTTTAAAAGACGGTGCATCTGCTTCTGTATATGGAGTTAGAGCTTCTAACGGAGTAATTTTAATTACAACAAAAAAGGGAAAAAATGGAAGAATGAAGATTGATGTAAATGCTTACACAGGAATTCAAAACATTACTTCTGGAACTCCTTTAATGAATACTACGCAACAATTATTTGCAGAAGACACTAGATTAGATGCAATTGGACAAGAACCTCTTGTTTTCTTTTTTAATCCTAATGCGTTAGATTTTAATTCTGATTTTGTAGGTGACATTCAAAATAATAATGCTGTAATTCAAAGTGCTAGTTTAAACTTAAATGGTGGTACAGATAATCTTAAAATTAATTTAAACAGCTCTTATTTTGATCAAGAGGGTGTTATTATAAAATCTAGCTTTAGAAGAATTGCTAATAGATTAACTGCAGATTATAAGAAAGGAAAGTTTAGAGCTTTCGCATCTGTAGGTATAACACAAGAAGATACAGAAGAAGAACCTTTTGCTTTATACGAATTTGCTGTTGCACAAAACCCCTGGCAACCAAGTCTTAGTCAAGTTACTAGTGTCGGACAAAATACAGTATCTATTCCTGTAAGAAACGCAATTTTATTTAGTAATTTATCTCGAAATCTTACCAATATAGATGAGAGAGAAGTAAACGCAACAAATCTTGCGGCTAACTTTAGCTATGAAATAGTAAAAGGATTAGATTTAAAACTAAACTTAGGTAGAAATACTTGGGATTTTAGAAGAAAATGGTTCCGTCCTCAATATCGAGTGTTTGACTTTAGCGGTGAGTTAAATCCTACTGCATCAAGAGAAAATGCTCTTTTAGATCGATTTTCAATTTTCAATAAAAGAGAAACTATTGAAGGAATTTTAAATTATAAAACCAACTTTGGTAATCATAATTTAAATTTCACAGGTGTTATTTCTTACGAAGAACAAGAAAGTCAAGATATTGCTACAGGAGTAATTTTCGATGAAAATGCAAGTAACGATATTCAAGTTTTAAGTGCTGGTGCTGAAGCAACACGACCAAGAGAGGTAATTCAAAGAAACACCTTGGCGGGTAAATTATTAAGAGTTCAGTATAATTACGATGACCGTTATTTATTTTCTGCAAGTTATAGAAGAGATGGTTCTTCTAGGTTTGCACCTAAAAATAGATTTGGAAACTTCTTTGGTTTCTCTGCTGGATGGAACATTCATGAAGAGGATTTCTTTAAAGTTGATTTTATTAATAGCTTAAAACTTAGAGGTAGTTGGGCTGAAGTTGGAAATCAAAATATTCCAAATTATGCTTTTACTCCTGTGATAGAATCTGGTGTTAATTATCCTTTTGGACCAAATGAAAGTTTAAACTTTGGATTTTCACAAAGACGTTTTGTTGATGAAAATATTCGTTGGGAAACTACAATTTCAAAAAACATTGGTATAGATGCTACTTTCTTCGATAACAAACTTTCTTTTACTGCAGATTATTATGAAAACGGAAGAGAAGACATGCTATTAGAGCAACGACTTCCGCCTTCTTCAGGAACAGCACAACCTGGTGGTGGAGCTGGTATTTTTGATGTATTAGTTATTAATGCTGGTGATATGACCAATGAAGGTTTCGAGTTTGCTTTGTCTTATCGAGATGAAACTAAATTCGGATTAAAATATAATATCTCATCTACATTTACACGAAATAGAAATACTGTTACAAACTTAAACGGTATTCAAAGAGGTTTTGCCAATGGTAGACCAATTACATCTCAAGGTCCAAATATTGATTTTACTACTTTCTTAGCTGTTGGAAGAGAAGCTGGAGCTTTTTTCTTAGTTGAAAATGCTGGTGTTATAAAAACTCAAGAACAATTAGATGCTTATTTACCAATTGATAGTAGCGCTAGATTAGGAGATTTAATGTTTGTAGATCAAAACGGAGACAATGTTATTGATGATAACGATCGTGTTTATAAAGGTTCTGGTCAGACTGATTTTGAAGTTGGTTTAGACTTTAATTTTGAATACAAAAATTTTGATTTATACGTTCAAAACTTCTATTCTCAAGGTGCAGAAATTTACAACGGAGCAAAATTACACGCATACGGACAAGGAAGACATCGTGATTTATTTAACATGTGGTCTCCTCAAAATCCAAATTCAGATATTCCTACAGATAGAATTAGTGCTTTTCATAATAATGTTAGAGCTAGATCTGATTTCTTTTTAGAAGATGGAACGTATTGGAGAATTAGAAATATAACACTTGGTTACACCATACCTGGTTTAGAAACTTCAGGAATTGATAAAGCAAGAATCTATTTATCATCTGTTAACCCTTTTACATTTACCAGATATACAGGTTTCGATCCTGAAGTTGGTGGTGATGGTATTTTTACTAGAGGTGTTGATCGTGGAGATTACCCAGTTTCTCGTCAATTTTCTTTAGGTGTTCAGTTAAGTTTTTAAAAAATATTTATCATGAAAAAATTTAAAAAAACAAGTTTATTATCACTACTTATACTAGCGATTACTTTTGTAAGTTGTGATGAAGATGACTTCTTAAAAGAAGTAAATCCAAATGCTATTACAAGCGATACTTTCTGGCAAACTCAAGAACAATTTAATGCTGCTTTAACTACTGTTTATGGTGCTTTACAGTTTCAATCTGTAAGTGGTGGACTTTTACAACATCAAATGGTTAGAGGTGATATTGCTGGTACTGAACCTTGGTACAGACCATTACAATTTAGAAATTTAACTTTTAATGATGGAACTTTCTACGTTACTGATAAATGGAATGAATTATACATAGGTGTATTTAGAGCAAATCAAGTAATTAATGAATTACAATCTGCTGATTCTGCGGTAATGTTTGCTGATAATAGTAAAGTAGAAATTGAAGCTCAAGCTCGTTTCTTAAGAGCGTTCTTTTATTTTCAAATTGCACATACCTACGGACAAGGAATCATTCACACCACTGTTCCTGCTACTGGTGAGTTTAATAAAGACTTATCTTCTATGCAAGAAATCACAGAAACTGTTATTAAACCAGATTTAGAGTTCGCAAAAGCAAATTTACCTCAATCTTGGTCTGATGAAAATTTAGGTCGTGTTACTTGGGGAGCTGCTACATCTTTATTAGGTAAAGTGTATTTATATGAAGAAGACTGGGCTATGGCTGCTCAAAACTTCAGACAGGTTATCGATTCTGGAATCTACAGTTTAACTCCAGAAATTCTTGATAATTTTAGACATGATACTGAATTCAATTCAGAATCTATTTTCGAAGTTGTATACAACGACGAATTAGCTCCTGGTATTGGTGGTGGTGCCGTTGATGATTTTCCTGGTGGTGTTGGTGCAGAAGCTTCTACGTTAGCTAGTGCAACAGGACAATTAAGTTTTAATGCTTTTAATACATTATTAGCTTCTTACTACTTACACGAAATGTTGATTAATGATGAAATCGATCCTACAAGTCCTAAAAACGCTTCAGGAAATGTTCATTCTCAACGATTAACTGCAACTATTGCACCTAGAAATGGTGAAGGAAATTACTACAATGTTCCTTTTGGAGATAAACCAGGCTGGGGATTCGGTCAAAGTGCTTACATCAAAAAACACTCAAACTGGTATCATAAAGATAAAGAAGATGCTATTGAGTTTAGTGGTAGATCAGGAATAAACTTCAGACATATTAGACTTGCTGATGTGTACTTAATGTATGCCGAAGCGATCTTAGAATTAAACGGTGATGTAAATACTGCTATGCAATATATAGATATGATTAGATCTAGAGCTGGAGTAATTACTTTAAATCAATATTTAACAAACAACGGTGGAACTTTTCCGCAATTACACATAAGTAAACAAGTACATGGAACACTACCAATGGTTACTCCTACTGTAGAAACTGTAATGACGCATATACGTAGAGTTGAAAGACCTTCTGAATTATGTTTTGAAGGGCATCGTTGGAATGATTTAGTACGCTGGGGAATTGTTGCTGAAGTTTTTAGTGAACTAGCTGCGGATGAAGCATGGAGAGAAACAAATAAAGAAACAGTATTACAAATTAGTAATGGTGGTGTAGCACCTTTATTTATTGATGAAAGAATTAGACCAGATTTTATGGTTGCCAATAGTTCTTACAGTTCTAATCAACACGATTATTTACCTATTCCTACAGGAGAAGTTCAAGCGAACGGTAATCTTATAACGAATTAAAATACAATGAAAAAAATTAAACTTAAAAATATAATTCCTTTAATACTTATTTCTTTAACTGGAGCTTTATTGATTCAGTGTGATAAAGAAGAAACAGTATTAATTGAACCTAATCAAAGAGCTATTTTTACTTCTGAAATGGACTTTGATAATAGAGTAAATGTTAATCAAGATATTGATTTTGCTGATGCTTCTGCTGGTGTAGTTTCAAGAACTTGGACTTTCCCAGAAAATGTTGTTGACATTGATGGATCAGACAACGATCAAACTTCATCAAATAAAATTGTCAAAGCATTTTTTAATCAACCAGGAACTTATAATGTAACTTTAAATCAAACTTTTAAAGGTGATGTATTTGCAAATGGACAATCAACTGGTTCTAATGTAGCAGACACAACTATAGTTGTAAATGTGCTATCTGAAGTGAATATTGGGTTAACGGCTAATATCTTAAACGACGATGGTACTTTAGGAGCTCCTTTAGTTATTGCTGACAATGCAGAAAATGAAGTTATTGCTAGTAAAAAAGTGCGTTTTTCTTATACTGTTACTGGTGATCCTGATATTTTTGAATGGACATTCAACGGAGCTTCTCCTGATACTTTTGACGGTTCAGATGTTGAAGTTGATGTTACTTATAGAAGTTTAGGCGTTCATGATTTAAAATTTATAGCTCGTAGAGATAGACCTTCTGGTGGTGATACAATTTCAGTAAAGAATTTAATTAAAGTAATACCTTCTACAGAACCAGTAAATTTAATTTCTGTTAACGAAATTGATGGTAAAATTGGTTTAGAATTCAGTAGAGATATGGATCCAGCAAGTGCTGATGCTAGTCAGTTTAATGTAACTTTAGAAAATAACGGAGCTATTATTCCTGTAAATATTACTAATATTGATGTAGATAGTAATTTCCCTAACATTCTTGTACTTACGTTAAACGAAACAGTTTTTAGAGACGACGAAGTTACTGTGTCGTATACTCCTGGTACTTTAGCTACGACAGATAGAGTTAATGCCGATGCTATTCCTCAAACACCTGTTGGTTTCGACAGACTTGAAAACATGCTTGAATCGATTTTAGATTATAGTTTTGAAAACAGCACGAATATAAATGATGAATGGCCAGACAATATGTGGGGCGGAATGTGGGCAATGTACACTCGTGAAGCTTCATCAATAAGGGCAAAAACAGGTACAAATAGTTTATTAGTTGAATACCAAGCTAACGGTGGTATGATAATTAATAGTGGTCCTGCTACTGTACCAACCGAACAAGGTCAAACGTACGAATTAGGCTTTTGGATTTATGTAGAAAGTTTAGGAAACAGTGATCCTTCTCAGTTTTTACCAGAAATTAGATTCTTTGCAGATCCTCCTTTCCAAGAATTAGGAATTGTTTTCTTTGATAGTGCATTTCCAACAGGTCAATGGTTATATCAAAGCTTATTTTTCACAGCTAATAGTACAGAAGATGCTAAACTTCTGATTAGAGGATTTAATCAGTTTAATCCAGAACCTTTACGATTTTTTATCGACGATCTTACTTTAAGAAAAGTAAACTTACGTCCTTAAATCTATAAAATTATTGTTTTCATATTGTATTTAATTTTAACTACAAAATAAGTTGTTAAAAGGAATTTAAGTCTAAAACTTTTTAGGCTTAATTTCTTTTTAAGAGAAACTCAAATAAATTAATCAGCAAAAAAAAATAGCATTTACATGAAAAAAATTCTAGTAACTGGTGGCCTAGGTTTTATTGGTTCTCATACCGTTGTAGAACTTCAAAATGCAGGTTTCGAAGTAGTAATTATAGATAATCTATCTAATTCAAAAATTGAAGTTCTTGATAATATTCAAGAAATAACTAATAAAAAACCTGAATTCTTTAACATCGATTTACGTAACAAAAAAGATGTGAAACACTTTTTTAATACAAATTCAATTGATGGAATTATTCATTTTGCCGCTTCGAAAGCTGTGGGTGAAAGTGTAAATATACCTTTAGAGTATTATGAGAATAACATCAACTCATTGGTATATATACTTCAAGAAATGAAAAATCATAAAATTTCAAATTTTATTTTTAGCTCTTCATGCACTGTTTACGGACAAGCAGATGAACTTCCCATTACGGAAAACTCACCTATAAAACCAGCTGAATCGCCTTACGGAAACACAAAACAAATTGGCGAGGAAATTATACGTGATGCAAGTAAAGTGACTAATATAAATGCAATATCACTACGATATTTTAATCCCATTGGAGCGCATGAAAGTATTAAAATTGGTGAATTACCTATTGGAATTCCTCAAAATTTAATTCCGTATATAACACAAACTGCCATGGGAATTCGAAAAGAACTTTCTGTTTTTGGTGATGATTATAATACACCTGACGGAACAGCTATTCGAGATTACATTCATGTGGTAGATTTAGCAAAAGCTCATATTTCTGCATTAAAAAGACTTATTGATAAACGAAATAACGAAAGTTTTGAATTCTTTAATGTTGGTACAGGAAAAGGGAATTCTGTATTAGAAATTATACAAAAATTTGAAACTGCAACTAATGTTAAATTGAATTATAAAATTACAGACAGAAGAGCTGGCGATGTAACAGCTGCCTATGCCGATGTTTCTAAAATTCAAAAAGAATTGAGTTGGCAGAACGAAAAAACATTAACAGAAGCTCTTGTTTCTGCTTGGGAATGGCAGAAATCTGTGAAATAATGTATCTTCAAAAAATTCAAAAGCCTTACTTAATTAGTAAGGTTTTTTTATAAAAACTAAATATTTAGTCTTCTTATTTAGATCATAATTCATGAAGAATGTTTGTTATTTTAGCAATTCAATTCGAAATGAAAATGACTCAAAAATTACGTCCAATAATGCTAGTTGGAACTGGTTCAGATGTTGGTAAAAGTATGTTAGTTACTGGTATCTGTCGCATTTTAAAACAAAAAGGGTTTACTCCTGCTCCATTTAAAGCACAAAACATGTCTTTAAATAGCTTTGTGACTAAAGACGGATTAGAAATTGGACGTGCACAAGCAGTACAAGCAGAAGCAGCTGGAATTTCATGTACTACAGAAATGAATCCGGTTTTACTAAAACCTTCTGGAGCTAACAAATCTCAAGTCATTTTACACGGAAAACCAATTGGAGATCAAACTGCTCGTTCTTACTTTTTAGGAAATAATAAACAAGAGCTTTTTAAAGAAGTCAAAAAAGCTTTTGATACTCTTCAAGAACAATTTAATCCAGTAGTGTTAGAAGGCGCTGGAAGTATTAGCGAATTGAATTTAAAACACAGAGATATTGTAAATATGCGCATGGCTAAACATGCGAATGCTGATGTATATTTAGTTGCCGACATTGATCGTGGAGGTGTTTTTGCTAGTGTTTTTGGTAGCATTGTATTACTTGACGATGATGAAAGAAAACTGATTAAGGGAATCATTATTAATAAATTTAGAGGTGATATTTCTTTATTTGAGGAAGGAAAAAAAATGATTGAAGAACTCACTAATACTCCTGTATTAGGTGTTATTCCTTTTGCTAAAGATATATACATTGAAGAAGAAGACTCATTGGCTTTAGACACTAAAAATAAAGCTTTTACTTCTGGAAAAATTAATATTGCTGTGGTACTACTACCGTTTATTTCTAATTTTACTGACTTTAATAGATTAGAAAAAGATGAACGAGTACATTTATTTTATACTCGCACACCAGAAGATCTTAAAAAAGCAGATATTATTATAATTCCGGGAAGTAAAAACACAATTGCTGATATGCAATTTTTACGAAATGCTGAACTTGCTCAAGAAATCTTGAATGCATACGAACAAAATAAAAAAATTGTAGGTATCTGTGGTGGATTTCAAATGTTAGGCCGCTCGATTTCTGACCCTCATCATGTTGAAAACGAAATTCAAACTATACCTGGTTTAGGTATTATTCCTGCTGATACGATAATGGCTTCAGAAAAAACAACATTACAATGTAATTTTAAGTTTAAAGAATATTCTGATACTTGTACGGGTTACGAAATTCATATGGGAATTACCTCTTTTGAACATCAACAAAAACTAAATACTATTAATGATAATTCAGAAGGGTATTTTGATGAAAACTGTTGGGGAACTTACATTCATGGAATCTTTGATAACAGTGTAGTTATTGATGATCTTTTAAGTGATTTTGTCATTGAACAAAACACAACAACTTTCGACTACAAAAAATATAAGGAAGAAAACTACGATAAACTTGCGGTTCATTTAGAATCGAATTTAGACATGGATTACATCATTCGTCAAATGCATTCGTAACTTTTAAAATATGATAGAATACGGACACGGAGACGATACACATAAGTTCAACGGAATTGATTTTAAAGCAAATTTTAGTTCTAATGTATATAATTTAGGAGCCCACGTTGAGCTTAAAGAATATTTAAAAAAACAACTAGATCTAATAGAAAGTTATCCTGCTCCAAGCAGTGAAAATTTCATTCAATCACTAAGTAAACATCATAATATTTCTAATCAAAATTGCTTAGTAACTAATGGAGCAACTGAAGCTTTTTATTTAATCACTAATGCTTTTTACGGAAGTAGCGCTACTATTTGCACACCTTCTTTTTCTGAATACGAACAAGCTGGAAAAGCCAATAGTTTACAGTTAGAATTTATTGGTCGAAAATCTGTGCTCCAACATAAATTCACTACGAAACTATCTTTTATTTGTAATCCTAATAATCCTGATGGTTTTGAAAATACTAGTGAAGAAATTGCTGCTGTAGCAAAATCATATCCTGACACCTATTTTATTATCGACGAAGCCTATACAGAATTTACAAACAGTGCTATTTCTTGTATTGATTTGCTATCAGAATATCAAAATATTATCCTCGTAAAATCGTTAACAAAACTATTTTGTGTTCCTGGTTTACGTTTAGGTTATATACTTAGCTCCTCTCCTATTATTAATAAACTTTTACAACATAAAATGCCTTGGAATGTAAACAGTCTTGCTTTACAAGCTGGTGAATTCATTTTTAAAAACTATAACAAAATTCTACCTGATTTTAAATCGTATTTTTCTGATGCAATAACATTACAGAATGAGATAAATAAATTGAACGGCTTTGAAGTAATTCCAACAAATACAAGCTATTTTTTAATTCGCTTATCTCAACCTAAAGCTTCTGAATTAAAGTCATATCTGGTTAATTCTCACCAACTATTAATACGAAATGCTTCAAACTTCAGAACTTTAGACGAACACTATATTAGAATTGCTAGTCAAACCCCAGAAAAAAACGCCTTATTAATTAAAGCTTTACGCTCATGGAACAATTAATATTTTTACTTCCTTTAAGTATTGCTTATGTATTAGATTTAATCTTAGGTGACCCAAGATGGTTACCACATCCCATCCGTTTGTTTGGAAATTTAATTGCATTTGGAGAACGAAAATTGAATCAAGGTCAATCTCGATTTTCAAAAGGCATGTTGTTAACTTTAATACTTACTTCTGGTACATTTCTTTCATTTTACATCATTCAATTTCTATTAAAACCGTATCCCATTGTATATGTAATAGTTCAAAGTATATTTTTATTCTATGCTATTGCCAATAAAAGTTTGATTGAAGAAGGTAAAGCTGTATTTGATGAATTAGCTAAAGGCATTATACAAGGAAGAAAAAGATTATCGTGGATTGTAGGAAGAGATACTTCTCAACTGAATGAACAACAAATTAAAACAGCTGTTTTTGAAACTTTATCTGAAAACTTAAGTGATGGTGTAATTGCTCCATTATTTTTTTATGCAATACTGGGAGTTCCTGGTGCTATGTTATATAAAATGGTAAACACTTTAGATTCTATGATTGGCTACAAAAACGAACGTTATTTTTACTTTGGAAAATTTGCTGCGAAACTAGATGATGTCTTTAATTATATTCCATCAAGAATAACAGCAATGATTATGTTACTTGTTTCAGGAAAAATGAAGTACATATTCAGTATTTTTAAAGAAGGTAAAAAACATACGAGTCCAAATGCAGGATATCCTGAAGCTGCCTTAGCGTATATCATAAAATGTAGATTTGGAGGTCCGAATTATTATCACGGTAAACTCGTAGATAAACCGTTTATTGGAATACATGATCGTAAAATTGAAGATCACGAATTTTCTTCAGTAGCAAGAATAAATCATACTACTACATTTTTCTTTATTGTAGTAAGTGGATTGCTTTACTATTTTTGTTGTTGATATATGAAAAGATACATTATAACAGGAGCTCCAAGCACTGGAAAAACTACACTTATTAATTCATTACAAGAAAACGGACATACAGTTTTTGAAGAAGTATCTCGAAGAATTATAATTTCTGAACAACAAAAAAACAGTAATAAAACGCCTTGGGAAGATGTTTCTGGTTTCACAAAACTTGTTCATCAACAAACTATTAAAGAATTACATACACCTATTCTTCAACATGCTTTTGTAGATAGAGGCTTGGCAGATAATATCGCATATTTACAATTAAAAAAACAACCTGTTTCTGATGATTTTTTAGATTTCGATTATCAAAGTTTTTATCATAACACCGTCTTTTTTTGTCCACTTTGGAAAGAAATCTACACGCAAGACGAACAACGACTACAGTCTTTTGAAGAAGCTAAACAGCTACAAAACTTACTATTAAACATATATAATGATTTAGGTTTTAGCATTCTTGAAATTCCAAAAACAACTGTTCACAAACGCTTACATTTCATTAACACTTCGCTAAAATAAAAAGCTCTATTTTTACGATGGATTTTGGTTTTTTATGCGAATAAAAATTAAAAGGGAATTTGGTGTAAATCCAAAACTGTTCCCGCAACTGTAAAGTTCGTTTCAAAAAACATCAATGTGCCACTGCTTAACGATTAAGTGGGAAGGCGATATTTTTAGAACTAAGTCAGGAGACCTGCCAAAATTCATTAAATAATTAATAACTCTCGGGTAAAGAGTTGGAAAATTAACAACTACATTTTAAGTAGCATTTTCTACAAATTACCTGCCTAAAACTCTTTTTAAAATAATGAAAAGATTAGTATTGCGCAGCGTGTTTTTGTCATCTAAAAATCTAATGATTGATAATAACACTAAACATAAAACATTCTCATATTGTCAAAATCAAAAAATTGAATAAGATATGGGAAAAGATGTATCAAAAGCTACAACTACTTTCTTATTCTGTGACGGTGGTTCGTGTAAAAAAGCAAAAAGTGAAATGGCTGTTCGAGAAGCCAGAGCACATTTAAGAAATGAAGGACTATGGAACTCTACACACTCCATAAGAACACGATGTAATGGTCGTTGTGAAGATGCTCCTACTTGGATTGTTCAACCTGGAAATTACTGGTATAAAAACGTAACTCCAGAAAAAGCTGTTGAAATTATCGATGCTCATATCAATGAAGATAAACCTATCGATTCTTATCTTTTGTATAAAGATGGAGATGAAGCAATGGATTCAGATAATGAAAGAACTGTAAAACCAATTGTTTTTAATGAGAAAGAAGATAAAGATTATGGAAATGCATTAGTTGCGCGTTCTCCAGCATCAGATCAATTTCTATATCCTTTATTCAAAAAACTTTTTGAAACCTCATCTAATGTTCAAGTAAATTTTCCGAATGGAAATCAGCAAACAATTACACAATCACATCAAGTTACTTACACTGATGATTTTGATATTGTTATAGAAGGACCAGAAACGAATTTAAAATTAGCTATTGGTCCGATTACTAAAGCAATGGAAAATGATGTTACTCAAGAAATTAAAGATAGAAAAGTTGGTGTTGCAGAAGTTATTTGGAAGCAAAAAGATACTAATCACATAGCTCATATTCGTTTAAAGAATAGGAAAGGAAAATTTTTAGTATCATTGGACATTCCTAAAAATAATAGTACACTTTGGGAATATATTCTTAGTATTTACCTAAGTATGGATAGTAAAAACCCTAAAATAGTTTTACCTGTTGAACAATAAACAAATTAGCATATTAGGATGTGGATGGCTTGGTTTGCCTCTAGCAGAATTTTTAATCGATAAAGGTTATACCGTAAAAGGCTCTACAACATCGCAAACAAAGGAAGAAACACTTAAGGAGCGTAATATTATTCCTTTCGTATTTAAATTAGGTGAATCGTGTGATAAAACTTTGATGAATGATTTCTTTTCAGACAGTGAAGTAATTGTAATCAATTTTCCTCCAAAGCGTATTCCTAATATTTTCAATGTATATCAAGAACAAATCAAAGAAGTATTACCATATATAAAACCAGAACAAAAAGTAATTTTTATTAGTTCTACTTCTGTATATCAAAATACAAACGATTGGGTTACGGAAACCTTAGATAACAAACCTGAAAAAGAATCAGGAAAAGCCGTTTTAGCTGTTGAACAACTTTTACAATCGCGTCTAAAAAATAATCTTACTATTCTTCGTTTAGCTGGACTCGTTGGTTATGATAGAGTTCCAGGACGTTTTTTAGCAAAGAAAAAAGAAGTTGCAAATGGTAAAGCTCCAATTAATGTAATTCACCAAGATGATTGTATCGGATTAATTAATGCTATTATTTCTGAAAATGCTTGGGGAACTATAATTAATGGTTGTGCTGATGAACATCCGTTACGAGAAACTTTTTATACTTTGGCTGCTGAAAAAGAAGGATTAATTCCTCCTGAATTTAAAGCTTCTGATAGTATTGAATTTAAAAAAATATCAAATACAAAAAGTAAAACGTTACTAAAGTATAATTATAAATATCCAGATCCTTTAATTCTTGTTTCGTAAATGCAGAAGATTAATATTATAGGTGCCGGTCCTGGAGATCCAGAATTACTTACAGTTAAAGCTCATAAACTAATTACAGATGCCGATGTTATTTTACACGACAACTTAGTTTCTACACAAATTTTAGCTTTAAATACTGCTGCTGAAAAAATATATGTAGGTCGAAAATTTGGAGATAAATCAGATCAAATTAGTAGACAAGATCGTATTAATCAATTATTACACGAACATTATTTAGAAGGTAAAAAAGTAGTACGTTTAAAATCTGGCGATCCTTATATTTATGGTAGAGCTGCTGAAGAAGCTCGATATTTAGTACAACATGAATTACCGTTTGAAGTAGTTCCTGGCATTACTGCTTCAATTGCAGCTGCCAACACATTAAATATTCCAATTACAGAACGAAATCATTCAAATGCAATGCTTATCTGTACTGCTCATACTGCTGATTATTCTTTTGAACAGCTCAATGGAATTGCACACATGCTTAAAGCAGGAAATACGATTTCTATTTATATGGGATTAAAAAGCTTGCATAGAATCATTCCCAAACTTTTAGAAGTTTGTAAAGATGAAACGATTCCTGTAAACGCTATTTCAAACGTATCAAGAGAAAATCAACAAATTATTACAGGTACTTTAGGTAATATAGAAACTAAAATAGCCGAAAGTTCTATTCCTATGCCTGTAGTTTTTATTATTGGAGCTACTCCAATCTATTAAAACAAGACCAATGAAAGAAGGAATTTTATTATGCGGACATGGTTCTAGACGAGCGGCTGCCGTTACATCGTTTAAAAGATTAGTTACCGTTTTAAGGGAACGTTACGAAGATAAATATGAAGTTGATTATGGTTTTTTAGAGTTTAACCATCCGACTTATGAAGCTGCTGTAGAGCGTATGTATTTAAACGGTGTTCGTAAAATATATGCTTTACCTGTAATTTTATTTGCTGGATCGCATGCTAAAAATGATATTCCTTTTGAGCTAAATACATTACAAACTTACCACGATGACTTAACCATTTCTATGGCTAAACACATTGGTGTGAGTTCTTTTTTATTGGATTTATCAGTAAAACGTATCAAAGAAACGGAAGCAAAACTTCCTCCTGTAGACAGAAAAGATACTTGTTTAATTGTGGTCGGTAGAGGTACAACTGACCCTGATGCAAATAGTGATGTTGCCAAATTAATGAATATGCTTTGGGAAGGTTTAGGTTTTGGTTTTGCTACTGTTGGTTACAGTGGAACTGCTTATCCAAATATAAAAGAGAGTTTAGAATTAGTAAATAAATTAGGATTTAAACGTACAATCGTAATTCCGTTTTTCTTCTTTACTGGTGTATTATTAGAACGTATTTATGGAGCAGTTTCTGCTATGGACGAAAAATCTGAACATGAATATATTTATACTGATCCTTTTGGGACTGATGAATTAATTCTAAAAGCTTTTGATGAACGTTTAGATGAAGCTAAAAATGGTATTGCTAATATGAATTGCCAGATGTGCAAATACCGAAAACAAGTTGTTGGTTTTGAAGAATATTTAGGTCAGGAACAAATGGGACATCATTTAAATGTTAAAGGTATTTTATTTGAAGAAGATGAAAAACCTGGAGAAAAGAAAGGTGGCTTTGGGAATACAATTAAAAAGATTTTAGGGATTTAACAAACAAAAAAATTAATCTATATTCTCTATTTAATTCCCTCCTCTATTCAAATATTCGGTAGAGAAACTCTTAACATAGTCATCTTTAGAATTTGTAAATTCTTTAGCTACAGGTAAAATTCTCATATGAATTTCATCTACATCAATTGATTTATCATGAATTGAATTCCATTCATTTCTTGATGTCTGTTGAGTATTAGCAATAATTTCTCTCATTGAATTAAATCTTAATTTTTCATTTTCAGATTTAATTCCATCCAATAAAATATGTAATCTATCTTTGGAACGATGACTAAAGTTTCCTCTACCAACTGCGATTATAATTCGGATTTTATTTTCATCTGTTGCTATATAATATTCCTTTGTTAATTTATCTAACGCTTTATCTCCAATAATACTCAGAGCCCAATTTACCCTATCAACTACTGGATAAAAATTATCAAATAGTAAATTAAAAACATCATTAACAACGACTTCATTCGATTTTTTAAGAAAGTCTGAAAATTTATCTATCAAATGATAAATAGCAAAAAAGCGATTATGGTATTTACTATCTTTTAAAAGTTCAATTAGGGCATTAAAAATTTCTATGTTCAGTAACTCTTCTTTAACTTTAGAAATTACTTCATGTTTATCTTTATCTGATCCCTCTCTTAAAACTTTTTTTAATTCTTCTATGGTCATTCTTAAATTATGAACTCAACATTAATAATAAATTCCTATTTAACCAAAACCTACTCCACAATCCCTTCTCCTTCGAGATATAAATCTTCTAATTGTTGTTTAATTTCGTTTGAAGGCTCTTGCCACATACCTCGCTGAATTGCTTCTAATAAACGTTCACTCATATCTTTTAAAGCCCACGGATTGTTGTCTTTTATGAAAGCTTTATTTTTCTCGTCTAATAAATAACGTTCAGTGATACCTTCATACATAAAATCATCAATCAAGTTTGTAGTAGCATCATAAGCGAATAAATAATCTAACGTTGCCGCCATTTCAAAAGCCCCTTTATATCCATGACGCTGTACACCTGCAATCCATTTTGGATTTATCACTCTTGATCGATATACTTTTAACAATTCTTCTTTTAATGTTTTTACTTTTGGGGTTTCTGGTCGAGAATGATCTCCAAAATATACTTCAGCTTCACTTCCTTTTACATTAGCAACAGCATTTGCTAATCCGCCTTGAAATTGATAATAATCATCACTATCTAAAATATCGTGTTCTCTATTATCTTGATTATGCATTACTATTTGCATCGCTTGTAATCTGTTAGTAAATGATTCGTGAGCAGAAACACCTTTTTTAGAACTTCCGTAAGCATATCCACTCCAATTGATATATACTTTGGCTAAATCTTCTTGTGTATCCCAATTTTTCTCATCAATCACAGCTTGTAAACCTGCGCCATACGTACCTGGTTTAGATCCGAAAACTCTGTATAAAGCACGCTGTTTAGCTTCTTCTTGAGGTAAACCTTTAGTTTCCCAATCTTTCGTTTCTTCTAAAAATCGTTTACGAATCGGATTTTCCTCTAAAGATTCATCTAACTCAGCAACTCTAGCTACAGCAGTATTGAATAAATTAATTACATCAGGAAAAGCATCTCTAAAAAAACCAGAAATACGTAAGGTAACATCTACTCTTGGTCGTTGTAATTTCAGTAACGGAATTACTTCAAAATCGCTTACTCTTCTATTGGCATTTTTCCAAATTGGTTTTACTCCCATTAAGGCAAATGCTTGAGCAATATCATCTCCTCCTGTTCGCATTGTTGAGGTTCCCCAAACAGAAATCCCAATTGTTTCTGGATAATCTCCATGTTCTTGGATGTAACGATCTATAATTAGTTTTGCACTCTTTTCACCTAAACGAAAAGCAGTTTCGGTAGGAATTGTTCGAACATCAACTGAATAAAAATTACGACCTGTTGGTAATAAATCTACACGTCCTCTTGTTGGAGCTCCTGACGGACCAGAAGGAACATACGCTCCGTTCAATCCTTCTAATAAATTTGTAATTTCTTCAGTTGTATTGTGTACAGCAACTAAGGTTTTATGTTTTATCAGTTCTAAAACTTCATTTAATTTTGGATAAACTTCAGATAAAATATTTTCATCTAAAAATTGTATCAATTGTTGTTTTGCTATAGATTCTAATTGCTCAACAACTTGACCTACAGTTTTACAATCTTTTTCTCCAATCTTTATTTCTAATTTTTCAGCATAATCTAATGCTAAAATATTTTGTTCAATTCCAAGATCTTCTGCTAAAACTTGTGTAATTCCTTTTTGCTCATAAGTTGGCATTCTGTGTAAAGCAATTAATAAATCAATTAATTGTTCATCTACAGGAGCTTTTCCGAAAATATGCAAGCCATCTCGAATTTGTGCTTCTTTAAGTTCACATAAATATCCATCTAATTTTACCAATAGTTCATCTACATCATCCGAAGTAATTCCTAAATCAACATTCAATTTTGTTTCTTTGACCAAATTGGCAATTTCATCTTCTAAAGCTTTTGATCTTTTCGGATCCAAATTTGAAGCTTCATAATATTCATCAACTAAATGCTCTAGTTTCATTAAACTTCCGTAACTCTCAGCTCGAGTCATCGGCGGAATTAAATGATCTATAATTACCGCTTGATTTCTTCGTTTTGCTTGTGTTCCTTCTCCTGGATCGTTGATGATAAAGGGATAAAAATGTGGTAATGCATCGAATAACATCGCTGGAAAACAAGTTTCTGGATCTAAAGACACACTTTTACCTGGTAACCATTCTAAGTTTCCATGTTTTCCTAAATGAATTACAGCATCTGCCCGATATGTATCTTGTAACCAGAAATAATAAGCCAAATATTGATATGTTGGCGCTAAATCTGGAGAGTGATAAATTGCTTGCGGATCTTGATTATAACCTCTGGAAGGTTGAATACTCACAAAAACATCTCCTAATAAAAATCCAGAAACGATAAAGCCTTCTTCTGTGAAATAAGGATCATTATCTGGAGTTCCCCATTGTTCTATAATCTTTTCTTGTAACGTTTTTGAAATAGTATCAAATCGTTTTTTAAAATCAGATAAACTATATAATATTGCATGAGGACGAGTTTGCGTTGTACTAATATCATTGGTTGTAACTTGTGTAATCCAATGCATTAATTCTGTTCCTGATTGCGGTAGTTGTTCTCCTAAATTATAATTTGCTTCTTGTAATGCGTTTAATAAAACGGTACAACTTGCTGGCGTATCTAATCCTACTCCATTAGCCAATCGACTATCTTTATTGGGATAGTTAGGTAAAATAACAGCTACTCGTTTTTCTTCATTTTTCTTTTCTTGTAATTTAATCCAGTTTTTTGCCAATCGTGCCATGAATTCACAAGCTGGTTGGTGAGCTTCATATTTTACAATTGTACTATCGGTAAGTTCGTCTTTTTGAACTTCTTTTTTAAAAGATACTGCTCTACCTATAATTCTTCCATCAATTTCTGGTAAAGCTACATTCATAGCAATATCAGTTGGCGGTAGACCAAACATACCTTCTTCCCAAACTGTTTTATTTGTTGTGGAAAAAATAGCTTGTAAAACAGGGATTCCTAATCTATCAAAAATAAAATCAGTAATATCTGAAGATTTAATTGTAAATCCTGTTGTATTAATTATGGCTGATATTTTTCTAGTACCTGAATTCGTCATTAGTTTTTCAAGATTCACCAATGTATCAGGATCTCTCAGATTATTTGCAAAGGCTACAACAGACTGTATTCCTTGATCTAATAGAGATCGACTTAAAACTTCTAAAGGTTCTAAGTTATTTGCTAAGAAATGCGTTCTATATGCTAATAAAATTGTTGTTGGTTGACTATGATCTACACTTGAATCTAATTCTTCTTGTGTAACAACTCCGTTTTCAAACGTATATAAGAACAAGTCGTCTATTTGTTCAGCTGTAGCTACCTTAACAGTTTGATTGAAAAAATTCTTTCGGATATAATTCAAAAAGTTAATCGCATTTGCTTTTCCTCCCTGTTGTAAATATTGTCTACAATGATGTACTGTTTGTAATGGTACAGAAGACAACTTCATCAATTCGTAATCTGGCTCATGAGCAGGAATAAAAAGTAACACACAATTGGTTTCTTCTTGCAGTTCAACTAACGATTCTACTAAATATTTATAATAGCTTATTCCTCCTAAAAGACTACAAACAATAACTTTTGCTTTTTCTAAAACGTCTTCTACATAATTATCTATCGTCAATTCTTGTTTTAGATATACCAAATTGGTCATGCGTAAACTTGGCAGTGTATCACTTTCTTGAGTATAAAGTGTTTTATAGGCTTCATTTACCGTGTGTATTTCGGTATCGCCTGCACTTAAAAAAACAATATCACCTGGTTTTTGTTCAATGTAAAAAACTCCATCATCATCTGGATTCCAACCTCCAGGTATTGTTGCTATTAAATGCATAATTTTCTATTTTTTGGTAAACCAATTAAAGTTTCCTGCTCCCCAATACAAATGAATATAACTTGCCATCACATTTTTGTATGAAAATACTTTAGTTGCTATTTCTCTTTTTCTTGCTGTATAAACTTTTGCTATTGAATCGTATTTATCATGAATCATTGAGGAATAATGAAATTCGTGTCCCCAAATCGTTTCGTCTTCAAAAACAACTTTTCTATATCCTAAATGTAATTTCTTTTGTTCCATTGTTGTACTAAAATCAAAAACTCCCACCATGTTAAAAGCAATTCCATCAGCATTAATAATTTGATTTCCTAAGTACATCATTCCTCCACATTCTGCTAAAATCTTAATTCCATCTTCAGCTGCGTTTTTAATAGCTGTTTTCATTTCAGCATTCGAACTTAATTGTTCTAAATATAATTCTGGATAACCTCCCGCTAAATAAATAATATCAGCTTCAGGTAATTTTGTATCGTGGATTGGACTAAAAAATGTTACATCACCTAACTGCTTTAAATAAGCTAAGTTTTCGACATAAGTAAATGTGAACGCTTCATCTTTAGCTACAGCTATTTTTAAATTCTTTTTTTCTGAAAGATTTACTTGTTTTGTTATACTTTGAACTGAAGCTTTTTTAATCGAAGTCGCAACATTTAAAAGTTCATTTATATTAGCATGTGTACCGATATGACTTGCTGCGTTTTCTATTAACTCTTCGTATTTATCTTCAATATGTAAACCTAAATGTCTAGAAGGCATTTTAATATCGTCGTTTGGAGGAATATATCCTAAAGAAGGAATTCCGACGGTTTCGCAAGCTTCCTTTAAAAACGCATAATGTGATTCTGTTTTCACAAAATTGAACAAAACTCCTGCTATTTTAACTTCAGGATCAAACGTTTTTAATCCATGTAAAATAGGAGCAATTGTATACGCCATTGCTTTAGCATTCACCACTAAAATAACTGGAATATTAAGTTTTTTTGCCAATTCAGCTGAACTTCCTTGATCTTTAACTGCTCCATCAAACAATCCCATTACGCCTTCTACAATAGAAATATCAGCTTCATTAGTATATTTTGTGAATACTTCTTGAATGTATGTATCTGACATTAATACACTATCTAAGTTGATACTAGGTCTTTTAGCTGCTCTAGAATGATGAATTATATCTATATAATCTGGTCCGCATTTAAAAGTTTGTACTTTATAGTTCTTATTACTAAAGTAACGTGCTAAACCAAGTGTTATCGTTGTTTTTCCAGAATTGCTCCAAGGAGCTGCTATTAAAAATGCCTTTGCCATAATTATAATGATGAAAAAGGTACGTATCGTAAATTTAAAATTTCTGCCAAACGTTTTGCTCTACCTAATTTCACAAAACCATTTTCTGTATCTACGATGGTGGTATTTGATAATTTAGACAAATACATTTTGTAATTTTTCACAGCAAAATCAAATGGATTTTCGTGTCCTGTATTAATCTTTCCATCTGTTAACACAAATAGTTGTACGGTTTTAGTATTTATTGACTTCAATAACTCAAATACTTTTAAAAAAGCACTTCCTAAGTTTGTTTTGCCTCCAGCTCTTAATTGATAACTGGCTTCATGTATTCGCTTACTATCTGCAGTAAAATATTGTAAAATTTTTGCTGATGAATTTTCTAAAACTACAATAGCGTATTCAATCTTTTTTGCTGGATAAGAAACTATTGTTTTTTGAACAATTCCTTTAATATATCCTAATTGCTTATCAATTGCCATAGAAGCACTGGTATCTAATAAAAAAATAATTTTAGCTGATGCTTTTTCAGTAATTTGTTGATATATCTTAGTAAACTCCTGTGTTACAATGTAGTTTTTAATTGTTTTTACTATAGCAATACGATCTGCTTCTTTAGCTATATATGGACTCTTTATGAGTTCATTATTTGTTGGTAGTGCTACTACTTTTTTTTTTGAGGCTTGAGGAATAGAAAATTGTAATCCGTTTTTAATTTGTTCTGGAAGTTGAAACGAATTTGCCCTTTGTTGAGTTTCTGTTTTTTCTTTCTTCTCTTCTTCTTTTGAATTTTGCTCAGTTGAATTCTCTTTTTCATTTGGCGGAGTAAAATCACTACTCCTATGCGATAAAACAAAAGGTGCTATTTTATATAACATTGCTTCTGTCGTTTCGCTTTCTCCTAATAAAGCGGCATAAGCTCTAGTAGTTTTTAACAAAAGTATATCTGCTCTTAATCCTTCTACATTGGCATCAACAGTTAATTTAGCTGCTTCGTTTTGTACTTTTTCTGATAATACTACGTCTACTAATTTATTTTTTGCTGAAAGAATTTCTGCTTTTAATACTGATTCTTCTTCTTTTAGTGTTTCATAAAACTCAGACGAGTTGGTATCGAAATTTAAACGTTGTAATGCTATTTTTTTTCGAAGCGTAATATCTTTCGGTGTTGTTATAGCAACGCTTAATCCGAATCTATCTTTCAGTTGTGGTCGTAATTCTCCTTCTTCAGGATTCATAGTACCAACTAAACAAAATCTGCTGTCTAACCATTCAGAGATTCCTTCTCTTTCTAAATGATATCCACCAGATGCAGCAGCATCTAATAACACATCCATTAAATAGTCATTCAACAAATTGATTTCATCTATATATAAGAATCCTTGATGTGATTTTGCTAATAAACCTTTATCTACAATAGTCTTTTTCTGATTAATAAGTGCTTCTAAATTTACACTTCCTAATACTCGATCTTCAGTTGCGCCAATAGGTAAGTTTACAAACGGAAAATCTTCTCCCATTAATTGACTTAATGCTCTAACTGTAGTTGTTTTTCCGGTTCCTTTATCTCCAGTAGCTAAAACTCCTCCAATAGTTGGATCTATTAGATTCAGTAGCAAGCATAATTTAAAATCATCTTGACCGACAATTGCTGTAAATGGAAAATTGATTTTGTTTTGCATGCTAACCTAATAAAGTTTTATACACCCAAATAACACCAACAATTATTGATATAATTCCTATTGATGCATTTAACCATTTAAAAATTGACATGTTACGTTCTATAAATCTACTCATCGTAAAAATAAGTACATAACTATAAGCAGCCATGGCAAAAATAACTCCCAAAGATTCTATAACTAAAATCCAAATAGCTTCTGTTATTGTACTTGCACTAATTACCAAAGCAGATGTTAATGCTCCACCTGTACCTGCTAGACCATGTAACATACCAATCCAAAAAGATCTATTAATTGGATTCATTGCTATTTCCTCTCCAGATTTCCCATGCAAGTGAATCATATTATTCGGATCATGTTCGTGTTCTTCGATCTTTTTATGATCCGACATCATATCTTTTAATTTATGATTTCTTCTGATTGCTGTAATTCCTAACCAAATCATAATTGGTCCGACTGCTAATTCAGCAAAATATGAGATATCCTCGATAAATGATAATAATACCGATCTGAATAATAATGCTATTCCTCCGAAAAGTAATAAAGTAACAGAATGTCCAAAAGCCCATTGTGAAGCTGTAAAAACAGTTTTTAAAGTTACTTTTTTCTTATTGATTGCGTTTTCCGCTGCTAATACTGAAACTGCAGAAACATGATCGGGTTCAAAAGAATGTAAAACTCCTGCGATTAATGGACGTGTAAAGTTTAAAAAACTCATACTTTTTTATAGGATATAACTTGGTTGTTGTTGTTTATTAAATACAAATTCAATGTCACATTCGGCGCTATTTTATAACAATGCTCGTAACATTTTTGAAGTAACATTTGATAAAAAGGTTCTTCTGCATCAAAAGTAAAGATTTCTTGTAACCTACCTGCCATATTTAATGCTAAAACCTTACTTGAAATTTCTTCATTATAACCAGAATCTAATGCTAGTTTGTAAATAAAATTTTTATCCCAAGTTGTTTTGTTACTATGTGTGTTTGTATGACCTTTAGCTAACTTAGATGCTTTACCTAGCATGATTCCCATATTCACAACTTTTATAGCTTTCTCTTTGTGAATTTTCTCAAAAGTTTCTTGAATCCAATTTCCATAATGAATACAAGCTACTTCAGGAAAATCAGGAAAAATACTTCGAAGTGCTTTTTCACTTCTTGCTCCAGAATTAATTAATAATTGAGTTTCATTATTCGCCAAGGCAACATCTATTCCTTGTTGAATACTCGCTATGTATGAAGCAGCTGAAAATGGAGTTACGATACCTGAAGTTCCTAAAATAGAAATTCCATGTAAAATTCCTAAACGGCTATTTAAAGTTCTCTTCGCTAGCTTTTCTCCGTCTTTTACAGAAATTTCAATAGTGACTCCTTTATCAGTAAGATTATAATCTGATAACATTTTATGACAAACTGTAGTCATCATTTTTCTAGGAACAGGATTAATTGCTGGTTCTCCGACAGCAATTTCTAATCCTGGTAAAGTTACCAAACCAACACCTTCTCCCCTTTTAAAAATAATTTCTTTTGTTGTATTGAATGAAACACTAGCTGTAATTTCTGCTAGATGTGTAACATCAGGATCGTCACCTGCATCTTTAATGGTTGTGATTGCGCTCTTATCTTCAGAAATGATAGCATCTTTTAAGTAAAATGTTGCAGTTTCTCCTACAGGAAGCATTACTGAAACTTTTTCCTGTTTCTTTTGAGAGATTAAACCTAATAAAGCTCCTTTTACACAAGCTGTAGCACAAGCTCCTGTTGTATATCCTTTACGAAGAGGTTTATCGGGTATTTCTTGTAAATCACTCAATATATACTATAATCTTTTGATGTAATTCTTCAATAGAATTCGTACAAAGATACCTATTTGACAACAAAGGCTTTTTTAAAATAACTATTGGGATTTGAGTTTCTAGTGCGGCTGAAATTTTTTGATCTAGCTTTCCATTAACTCCGCTTTCCTTAGTAAAAATAGCTTTCGGAGCTAACTCTTTGTATAACAAAATCTCTTCTTTTACATGTTGAGGATAACCATATAACAACTGTTCTGATGGAAAATTGGCTTGTTCTGCAATAGCTCGTGAACTATCTCTGTCTAAAATTCGAAACCAAGTTGTATTCGATTTCCAATATGAAGTTAATTTATGTATAGTTTGCACTCCTGAAAGTGCCAATAAAGAATTATATTTTTTCTGTTGAAAAATTGTTATTGCTTCTTCAAAAGAATCTACATAAGTTACCAATTCATGATTGATTCTTTTTGTAAATTCTCGTTCAAATCGAATTATCGGAATTGTTATTTCAATAGCAGCAACAGTTTGGTGTAAAACTTCAGCAAAAGGATGCGAAGCATTAACAATACATTTGACTTTATTTGTAATACAAAATTGTTCTAATTCATGCTTTGTTAATGCTCCGTATATCGGAATTCCTTTACCTTGAAATGACACTTCAGTTTTGGTTGAATAGTAATACGGAATATGAGCTTCATCTAAAAATGATGCTACTTGCTTACCTTCTGTTGTTCCACCAAAAACTAGTATCATATTAAATTACTTTACTAATTTTTCCTTTTTCCTAAAGATATGATGCCATTTATTATCATATAACCATGAACGATTTTTTCTTGCTCCAACTGCCTCTCCAACAACTATTAAAACTGTTCTTGTTAATTTATTTTCTTTAATGATTTGTGTTAATTCTGTAAGCTTTCCAGTCCACACTTGCTCATCTTTCCAGCTTACTCTATATAAAACAGCTAAAGGAGTTTCTGGCGGATAATGTTCTAGTAATTCTCCTTGAACTTTCTTTGCAATTCCTGCACTTAGAAAAATACACATTGTCGCACGTAATTTTGCCATATCAGCAATATTCTCGTGCTCTGGAGTTGGTGTATTTCCTTCACCTCTTGTTAAAATTATAGTTTGTGCTACTTCTGGAATGGTAAATTCTGATTTTAAATATGCTGCTGCTGCTTGGAATGAAGAAATTCCAGGAACGATATAATAATCGTATCCTTTAGCATCAAAAATTGTCATTTGTTCTTGAACTGCTCCATATATTGAAGGATCTCCAGAATGCAAACGAACAATTTTCTTTCCTTGTGCATAATAATCATCTATGATATCAATTTGCTCCTCTAAAGTCATAGATGCAGAATTACGAACTAAGGCTCCTTCTTTAGCCATATGAGTTAACTCTTCTGGAACTAAACTACCTGCATATAAAATACAATCTGCAACTTCTAAAATTGCACGACCTTTTAAGGTTAATAAATCAGGATCTCCAGAACCAGCTCCAACAATTGCTATACTTGGTTTTCTAGTAAAATCAGAAACTAAACTAATTGCATAGGTGAATTTTTTACCAGAATCGGTATTTACTTTTGTCTTCTCTACCAACCATTCACTCTCATTAGCGATTAAAGCTGCTGAAGCTTCAGAAACACCATAAACTCCAACTTTTTTCTTTACTACTTCTGATGGATTTGCTACATCGATACTATTAAGTTCATCTCCATTATAGGTGATTAATGGGATGTCTAATTTGGCAACGATGTCTAAATAAGCTTGTTCTTCTGCTTTAATATCAGCAGAACCAATAGCCATTACACTTTCAATTGCCACTTGTTGTTTTTGTAGCTCTTCACGTAATATTTTCTCGAATAACTCTGGTTCGATATCCTTAGAACAACCGCTTCCTAATGCAATACATTTCGGATAAAAAGCTAATGTTGGTAAGTCTAATTGAATTAACTCATAACCTACATATAGTAAAGCTTCATGTTTATCTGTTACTACAGTATCTAAACTATAATAAATGGTCACAAAATCTGGACAAGTTTTTTCTAAAAACTCGGTTCCTTTATCTTTTACTTTTAAAACTAAAGCAATCGGTTTTCTATTAACAAATAGAGAGATAATAGCATTTAATTCGGTATTGCATTTCTGAACCCAACCATATTGTTCTGCTAACATATCTAAACTCCACAAATCTTGTAAATCACTAGATGTCGAAACAACAGAAGTTGCTTGTAAAATTCTACTTATTTGCGCTGTTAGTTCATTCGCTTTACCTACATGTCCGCTCAATACAGACTGTGCAAATTTTCCTTGATCATCAATATTAACTACAGCAGGATCTGTTTTTTTATCTTCAATTACACTTGCAATACTTCGCACACAAATACCTAAAGCTCCAACAAAAAACCAAGCGTCATATTTCTGAAATGAAGCTTCCATTAACTCCTTTACAGAATCTATCTGTTTTATATCTTTTGTTTCTTCAACTGCTCTTGTTGTAAAAACTTTACTTCTGTAAAACTCATTTTGTAATGTTTTAGCAATTTCTAATCCGTTATCTGTAAAACTGATTATTGCTACTTTTAAAACTTGTTCTGCCATATTCTTATTTCCCTTCTATTTTCACTGCTTTTAATAAGCAGATAGGATTATGTAAATCTAAGGTTAAATTTATCTCTTCTGTTAATTTCCAACCTAAGTTTTTACAGCTTTCTATAAATGATAGTCTACTAGTTTCTTTTACTGTATTCATCACAATAATAGCATTAGAAGTTATCACTTTATTTACTTTAATGAGTAACTCTTCTAATCTACCTCCATGTCCGCCTATAAAAACTGTATCTGGTTGACTATATGTTTCTATATCTTTTTCAAAAAAATCACCTATAATTCCTTGAATTCCTGGAACTCCAAATCTTTTTTGATTCTGATATAGTATTTCTTCGCATTCTTCTCTTTTTTCAAAAGCTACAACTTCTAAATTAGGATTCTTCAATTTTGCTTCAATAGCAATTGATCCTGTACAGAATCCGATATCCCAAAATACTTTTGCATTTAATATTTCTAGTAGATGTAAGGTTGTTAAACGAATTGGCATTTTAGTAATCATTTTGGGTCTATCAGGTAATCCTTTAAAATTTCCATCTTGAATTCCAAAATGCTGTTTTCTTTTCTCTATTCTGTGTAATAACACACAGTTGAGTTTATGATATTCGTAACCTAAAGCTTCTGATAATGTTAAGGTTTGAACTTTTTCATGTTCTCCTTCTAAATCTTCTCCAATACTTATTTTATAATTTGTAAATCCATATTGAAGTAATCTTTCTGCAATTGCTTTCGGATTTTTATCCGAATCCGTTAATACACCAATTAAACTTTTTTGTTGTATTAATGCTGCATCTAATGCTTTCCATGTTCTACCATGAACACTAACCGCTATTAACTCATTACTATTGGTATTAGTTTTATTGGCTAACAATTGAACTGAACTAAAATAAGGCTCAGTATGGATTACAGCATTTGGGTATTTGTTCTGAAGCGTGTTTGAAAAACCATAAAATAATGGATTTCCAGAAGCAAAAATAACAACATTGGTTTGTGTATTTCCATACTCCTGAAATATTGTTGACATCGGACTTTTGATGTATATCCATTGGTAATTTTTGGGAAGTATATCTTTTACCAACTCTAAATGACGTTTACCTCCACTGAAAACAGTAGTATTTTCAATCAACTTCTTTTGTTCTTCTGAAAAAACAGGTTGCTTATTTCCTATACCGATTACATGAAATATCATTTATATTTTTCTTGAATTACAACTTCATGCTGAAGTTTTTTATAATCCCACTTTTTAATTTCTAATTCAGGTTTATTATAGAACTTATCTGTATAACCGAAACATAAATACCCTATTAATTGATTTTCTTTAGGAGCATTTAGAATATCTTTCACCTTTTCAGGATCTAAAATACTCACCCAACCCATGCCAATGTTTAGGGATCTTGCCATTAACCACATATTTTGAATCGCACAAACTACGCTGTATTTCCCCATATTAGGCATACTTGTTTGTCCTAATACCGGTTCTTTTGTAGGTTTGTAAAACACAGCAATATTCAATGGAGACTCGGTAATTCCTTCTAACTTTAATCGAATATATTTTTGTTGCTTTTCATCTGAAAACTGAGCTATGGCTTTTTCATTTTCTTCTTGAAATGAACCACGTATCGCATCTTTTGTTTTTTTATCATAAATGATAACAAATTCCCAAGGTTGCGAAAACCCGACAGATGGTGCTGCTAAAGCTGCTTGCAATATTCTATTTACATCCTCTTCTGAAATAGGATCTTTCTTAAAATAATTTCCTCTAACATCTCTACGATGCAATAAGATTTCTTCTAGAATCTGTTGCTCTTCTTCATTAAAAAAACGTTGTGTTTCGTTTTCCATCTTTAGGATAATTCTAATTTAGAAACTTCATCTAAAGTAAAAGCTGCATTTACAATAGCAGCTGCAAAATTACTTCCACCACGTCGCTCTGTAATTAGCGCAAACGAAGTTTCTTTTTGCATTTTTAAACGTTCTTTAGATTCTATCACATTTATAAATCCTACTGGCGCCCCAACAATTCCTATTGGTTGTATTGTTCCTTCATTAACTTGATCTACAATTTCAATCAAGGCCGTTGGTGCATTTCCTATTACAAATAATGCGTTTGGATATTTTTTCGCAGCACGTTTAATACCAGCTTGAGATCTGGTTAATCCTTCTTCTGCTGCTAACTTTAGTGTTTCTTCATCGTTTAATAAACAAACAACTTCATTATTATATTTTCCTGTAAAAGCTCTAGTGATTCCTGCTTTTACCATAGTTACATCTGTTACAATTACTCCACCATTCTTCAAATAATCATTCCATTTTTCAATAGCTCCTTCGGAGGTTTCTATATAGTTGATATAGTCGAAATCTCCCGAAGTATGAATACAACGAATTGCTGCCCATAAATGATCTTTATCTAGATTGTTCTCTGGTAAATTTTCTACAATTTCTCTAAAACTTGCATCCTGAATTTCTTGTCCGGTTTCAGGTTTTCTATTTAAATATCCTCTTGGCGTAATTAAATGATCTTTATATCTAAATGTTTGACTATTACCTATCAAAACTACACTAAACATATCTACATCTTCTACATTTAATTCACCTAAGGTTGTAATTTCTATATTTTCTTCAGTTCTTCCTAATTGCTTACAAATAGCTACTGGAGTTGAGGTTTCTCTATGCTCTAAATAAATATTCTTTAAAGCTTGTAACTGCCAATACCTCTTCTTACTTCTTGGGTTATATAAACCTGTAACAAAATCACCTTGAGCTGCTGCTTTTATTCTCTTTTCAATAGTTGTCCAAGGTGTCATTAAATCAGACAGAGAAATACAACAAAAATCATGACCTAAAATTGCTCCTAGTTTACTTCCCGCTGTTATAAATGCTGAAATACCTGGGACAGTTTCGACTGGAATTTCTAATTTTTGTTCTGCAACTTTCTGATATACTATTGAAGCCATTGCATAAATACTAGCATCTCCAGAACCAATAACAATAACATTTTCTCCTTTTAGAGCATGTTCAATTGCTATTTCTGCTCTTTTTTCTTCTTCGCTCAACTCTTTTCCAATACAAACTGCATTTGGATCTATTAAATGTTGAATGAATTGAAAATAGTAATGATACCCAATAATTACTGTTGCTTTTGTAATTGCTTCAGCAGCCATAGGAATCATATATTGTTGATGTCCTGGACCTATTCCAACAACTTTAATCATTTGTTTTGTTGTTTTTTATAATTAAAAGAGAGAAATACGGTATTTCTCTCTCTGAAATTTCTTGTAAGTTCGTAGTAATATATTCTTGAGCTGTTCCTAAACGTTCACAATAGTAAAATTGCCATGATTGTGCTTTCAATTGGTCGTAAAAATGTTCCCAACTTGTTTTTACTTTCATTAATACCAAAGTATCTACACTATTAAAGTATGTTGTGATTTCTTCAATAGTTTTTACTCTTGGCACTATGGCAATTTTATCGTTTAAAAGACTTAATGGTATTTGATGCTTTGCTGCTCCTAAACTAAATGAATTAATTCCTGGTATTAACGAAATAGGCACATTTAATTCTTGCAAATGTTCCATGATGTAAGTGAAAGAAGCATATAAACTTAAATCTCCTTCACAAACAATAGCTACTTTCTTTCCTTTAGCAGCTAATTTCTGAATTTCAAAAGCTGTAGTTTCATAAACTTTTTTTGATTGCGATCTGTTATCAGACATTTCTAAATAGAACCCTCTAAGATCTTTATCTCTTAAGTTATGATATTCTAGTAACGGATAAACGAAACTCTTTTGTACACCTTTAAATGTTGAACCTGGATAAAATATAACATCACTTTCTTGTAAAATACGTAATGCTTTTATGGTTAACAATTCTGGATCACCTGGGCCTAAAGCCACTCCATATACCATAGATTATTTTTTCTTCTTTCGTTTATAAAGAAATAATTGCCATTTTTCTTCAGCTACACCTTCTTTATCCATTTCTGCTCTAGACATTGTAAAAAATAAATCAGATAATCTATTTACATATGCCATTACATATTCTTCTACACTATCTGGGTCTTCTTGCATTAAAGTAACCAAAGTACGTTCTCCTCTACGGATTTGAGTTCTACATACATGACATAAAGCAGAAATTTCGTTTCCTCCTGGTAAAATAAAATAATCTGAAGGTGAACTAATACCTGCTTCTAAAGCATCTAACCATTCTTCACAGAAATCTGCACCATCAATTGGTTTTGGATTTGGATTTTCTTTTTTAGAATCTGATGGACGTGCTAAATGTGACATCATATCCATCATATCCTTTTGAATACGATGTAAATTAGTTTGCCATTCGTGTTCTGGACCTAACTTTGCTCTTAATAAACCGATCGTAGAATTCACCTCATCTAAAGTTCCAATGCATTCAATTCTTGCTGAATTTTTATACGTACGTTTTCCTCCAAAAACTCCAGTTTTTCCTGCATCGCCTTTTCTAGTATATATCTTCATTTATTAAGCTGTTACAGTTAATTTATTTTCGATTGCTTTCTCTAAATCGCTTTCAACTAATTGTTCTCCAATAATTACTAAACGAGTTCCTCTAGTTTCTCCGTCTTTCCACTTTCTATCGAAATAATTTTCAAATCTACTTGCCACACCTTGAACAATCATACGCATTGGTTTGTTTGGCACATCTATAAATCCTTTAATTCTATAGATTTCAAACTCTGCAACAAGCTCTTCTAAAGCTTTTATTAATTGTTTCGGAGTATGTGGTGTTTTAACAGATAATACTAATGAATTAATTGTATCATCATGATCGTGATCATGATGGTGGTGATCATGATCGTGGTCATGATGATGGTGATGTCCGTGGTGATTATGATCATGGTCGTGATGGTGATGTGCTTCGTGATGTGAATGCTTTTCTTCAATGAAATCTTCAGATTTCGCATCTAAGCCTAATAAAACATCAACAGGAATATCTCCTTTTACACCAGATATTATCTTAATTTGATTTCCAATTTTATTCTGAATAATATCTCTTACTTCATTGAATTTTTCCCCATCTATTAAATCTGACTTTGTCATGATTACTAAGTCCGCACATGATAATTGATCTTCAAATAATTCTTCAATTGAAGACTCGTGATCTAAACTATCATCTGCCAAACGTTGCTCTTGAACTTTGGCTCTATCGCAAATTTCTCCAGTAGCTTGACCAACACTATCTACAACAGTTACCACTGCATCTACGGTTATTTGAGGTTTTAAATCTGGCCAATTAAATGCTCTTACTAATGGTTTTGGTAAAGCCAATCCAGAAGTTTCTATGATAATATGATCAATTTGATCTTTACGTTCCATTAATTGAAGCATTGTTGGTAAAAACTCTTCTTGTACAGTACAACAAAGACAACCATTACTTAATTCTAAAATATTTTCTTCTTCACATCCACAATCGTTTCCTTTTAGAATTTCTCCATCCATTCCTAATTCACCGAATTCATTTACGATTATGGCTAAACGTCTACCGTTCGCATTTTTTGCTATTTGATGAATTAATGTTGTTTTACCCGATCCTAGAAATCCGGTTATTATAGTTACTGGTATTTTATTTGTAAGCATGGTGTTTTCAGATTTATTTGAGTCAAAAATAAGGGTTTTATCTTTCTTTGAAAAGAAAAGCTTTTCCTCCTTAGCACTGCTTATTTCCTGCTATTTTTTTCATTATGATTTGAGTCATAAACCTACTGTGCATTGCATCATAATTTTGCCAAAGTATTAATCCCATACAATGATAGAATTATATCAGAAAATCATCGGTTTTATTATAACTGCTTTATGTTTTATTAGTATTTATTGGACACATAGTTACTTATTCAAGACTGAACAAAATACTTTAATTATAGCTTCTTTCGGAGCTTCTGGAGTATTAGCTTTTTCAGAACAAAAAGGCACTCAATCGTTTATCAAAATGTTTACAAGTTCTGTAATTGCAGCTTTTTTAGGAGTTTTTTTTAATCAGTTAGATATTGCTGTTGTTCTAAAAATAACTCTAGCTATAAGTACTTGTATATTGATAATTAATCTTTTCAATATTAATTATCCTCCAGCTGGTGCAATTTCAATAATACCTATGATTTCTAGTTCTGAAATTAAAGCACTAGGATACATATTTCTTGTCTATCCAACACTCACGGGATTAATAATCATTTATTCTTTTTCATTATTAAAAAACAAGATTAACACCACTTATTATGGCAAGTAAAAAAACAATAGAAATTGTAAAATCTACAGCTCCAGTTTTAGAGCAACACGGAGAAGCAATTACAAAATTATTTTACCAATTTTTATTTACAAATCATCCTGAATTAAAAGATGTATTTAATATGACACATCAGCAAAAAGGAACACAGCAAAAAGTATTAGCTAACGCAATTTTTCAGTATGCTGTTCATATAGACAAACTAGAAATGATGAAAGGCGCTGTAGAATCGATAGCTCAAAAACACACTAGTTTAGCTATACCAAAAGAAGCCTATCCTATTGTTGGAAAATATTTACTAATCGCAATTAAAGAAGTTTTAGGAACCGCAGCAACTTCAGAAATTATGAATGCATGGAAAGAAGCTTATAATGACTTATCAGCTATTTTTATTCAACGTGAAGAAGATATTTATAGTGAACGAGAACAATACAGAGGTGGATATAGAGGCTCTAAAGAATTTTTAGTAACGAAAAAAGTAAAGGAAAGTGATGTAATTACTTCTTTCTACTTGAAAAGAAAAGACGGAGAATCAGTTCCTCCATTCATTCCTGGTCAGTATATTGCATTAACTGTTGATATTCCTAACACAACTCATAAACACACTAGAAATTATAGTTTATCAGATTCAAACGAAAAAGACTATTTAAGGATTAGCGTTAAAAAAGAATCAGGAAACCCAGAAGGAATAGTTTCTAACTATTTACATGATAAAATTAATGAAGGAGATATTTTAGAGTTAGGAATGCCGTCTGGAGAATTTACTTTAAAGGAAACTGAAAAACCTATAGTTTTAATTAGTGGAGGAATTGGTGTAACACCTCTTATGAGTATATTTAAAAAAGCTTCTACAAGAGAGAGTCAAAAAATCACATTCATTCAGTGTGTTTTAAATAGTGATACTCATGCTTTTTCTGAAGAAATACATGAATTATTAAATGAAAATATTACAACTAAAACTGTTTATTCTTTACCATTAAAAGAAGATATTTTAAAAAAAGACTATGATTATAAAGGGTATTTAACTTCTGAGATATTTGAAGACTTAAATATTAGTCCAGATAGTTACTTTTACTTTTGTGGTCCTACTCCTTTTATGGCTAATACTTTATCGATTTTAGAAAATTTGGGTGTAAAATCAGAGCAGATTCATTATGAGTTTTTTGGTCCTATTGAAGAACTTTCTCTTTCGCTTGCTTAATCATCTGTAATTAACAACAACAAAAAAGCCTTACTAGTTTTAGTAAGGCTTATTGTGATCGCGACAGGATTCGAACCTGTTGGTGTTTTATTAATATTAACAGTGTTTATAAATTGATATCTATTTTATTCTCTCTTAATATCACCCTTTCATTATTTAATTTAGTCATACTTTCTAAATCTTCCTTGACCATCATAGCCAATGAATAAGCCATATTAACAGGTACAGCATTCCCTATCATTTTATATCCTGCAGCAACTTTTGTATAAATAAACTTAAAGTCATCAGGAAATGTCTGAATTCTAGCACATTCTCTTACTGATAACCTCCTATATAAATTCTCAAATCCTGGAGCAAAAATTTGTTTATCTTTCTCTAACTTTATCATTTTTGGAGCATTCGGATGTATTGGTGCATGCCTTGCTCCTGCTTGAATGGTGAAAGATTGTTCTTCCCAAGTTCTTACTCGATTTCTAGACATATAAATCGTAGAATAAGAACCAATAAAATACTCATGATTTAAAATATTACAACTATCTAAATTGCTATAGTTCTTATCTAAAGCAGGTATTGCATTATCTTTTAAATCCCATATTACATCTTCTAGAGCTACTACAGAATTATTAATCTTTGGAAATTTAAATACTCTATTATTAGTTTTATTTTTATTGTAACCAATAAAAATTACTCGTTTCCTATCTTGTGGAACATTAAAGTCCTTAGCATTTAACAACTTATACACAACATTATAACCAGCTCCTTCAAAACTACTTATAATATTTTTTAAGGCATTAGAATGCCTAGGAGCTAATATACCTGAAACATTTTCAGCTAAAAAGAATGTGGGTTGCTTATCTTCTAATATCCTTATAAAATCAAAAAAGAGTTTACCCCGTTTATCATCTATACCTTTATGAGAACCTGCTGCACTCCAACTTTGACAAGGAGGACCTCCTATTATACCCTCACAGTCAGGAACTTCTTTAGATTGAACATCAACAATACTTCTTCTATCCAATACTGTATCAGGATGGTTAAATTCATATGTAGACCAAATTTCTTTATCAAACTCATTTGCCCATACTATATCATAACCAGCCTTTTGAAATCCGAGATCCAATCCTCCAGCTCCAGAAAAAAATGATACTACTTTCATGTTAAAAATTAATTTTCAAAATTATATATTTACCTACTAAATCTCACTATTAAATTAAAAAAAATCTATGGCTAATAAATCAGACTCTGCTGGAAAACTTCATCAATTCTTTACCTGTATTTATTTAAACGAAAAATTTCCTGATGCAATATTAGACTCTCCTTTAAATGATAATAATAAACTAAAAGAACATTCTGAACTTTTTTTAGAAAACGAAATACTTTCTATTAAAAAAATAGGAAAATTAAGTGCTGAGCTTATTTGTGACCATGTAAATAATGATATTGTAGAAATCAATGACATAGGTGTAAATTCTGGTGCAACTGGAAACACTATAACTGACGATATAAAAGTTAAAAGTATAGATAATTCCTTTAATGCATATTCGTTAAAATGTGCTAAAAACTTAAGACAGATACTTTCAAAAAATATGGGAGCTAAAAGTCTTTTAGAAAAATATTTTAACGCAAAAAATGAGCAACTTAGTTTCAACAATAAATTTGACGGTTATTACATTGATTTTTTAAACTCAATACTTAACACTAATGAAACAAATATCTCTATACTCAAGAAAAAAATTGATAATAATGCAATTAACGTTGGATTAACTAAAGCTCGTTTTGCTGATAAAATCTATTCACATGCTAATGAAAGTAGAACAAATTTTTTAAGACTGTTGAGAGATGAACTAGGTTCTACTATTAAACAACTTAACAAAAGTCAAATTTTGAATGCGTGTAATTTAATTTTAGATTCAGGAAAAAATCATATCATCGCAGAATACAACTATAACAAAGAGAAAGCAAGCCTTGATGTAATACCTTGGCAAGAAAGTCAAAATTATATAATTAACAAAAGAGGAAATGACTCTATAACTATATCAATATCAAGATATACAATTGGTTTCAGATTTAAATTTGAAAGTGGAATTACAAGCTCAATTAAGCTTGTGGGCGACTATAAAAAGGATAAATAGATTTTAAAATCGTTAGACGAATTAAATTACTAAAAATAAAATATTCAATAAAACAAAAAGAGGAGTGATTAACACTCCTCTCAATTATAACTAATTTATTCATAGCTCCATTTAAATTCTCCGCATTTGTTGCGTTCTCCTCTACAAACTTTTGCAATGCTTGTTCTATTAAAACCAGTATAACTAGACGCTTCAGCTACAGAGTCAAATACTCCAATACATTCATCATTTAAAGAATATTGAAAAACTTTTTTTGTTCTTCTATCCTCTATTTTAGAACTCTCAAAGGAATCATTATAACTCCATACGAAACCTTTATAGATATTACTAGTTAAACAAGCACGACTAATTTGCTGTTTGTTAGATGTTACTTTTGCAGCTGCATCATTTAAACTATCAAATTGATCTAATAGGACTCCTTCCTTAGAATATTGATATACAATCTTGGAAAAGCCACCTCCACAATCTGAATTGTAGCCTTTAAGCTTAGAATTGTATTCTACAATATAACTCTTTTCCTTAAAAGCTAACTCTTCTAAATTAGAGGCTGTATCTATCTGTTCCCATCTAAAATTATCAAATCCATAAGTATTAATTGCATTGTAAAACTTTCTATTATTATGAACAGTAGATTTGTATTTATGATCTTTAACTCTCTCTTTTAGAGATTTTGTACTAGCACCTATATATACCTCATTTGTAAGTATATTAGTTGCCTTGTACACAATAAAAGTATTAGTTTCAATTTTAGACTCTAACTCTTTAATTCTATCAATTAAAAGATCTTTTTCCCAGTACTCAAACTTTAATACAGGAGGAATACCTAATAACTTATGACATTCTTCTAACATTACTTTTTTTACAACATCTCTATATTTTACTGTAGTTGCAATACTATCATGTATTGGAAAAATAGGTATTTCAGGATGCTCCTGCTCTATTTTCTTACACAAAACATCAATTACAACATAACTTTCTATAGATTGTAGTAATCTTGGCAATATTGTCTTATCTCCTTTTTTAATTAAATTAAAGAACCTATATACGTGAGGAAAAATTTCAGAAAAAAGTTTTTTAGGTTTTGCATCAGGTTGTCCAATAAACTGATTTGAAGTAAAAAGTACTTGAAATATTGCTTTTTTAACATCATTTCTTGTACTAAACTCAAAGCCAATTTTTTTAAACTTCTCTTGCAAAACCTCATACAATCTTCCTTGACATGCTAGGTCAACAAACTCAATAATATCCTCTGTTACATCAGGGGATTCAATATCTCCTAACATAATGTAAAGATTATTATTTTTAATATTTGATATATTAAATACATTGTTATTTGTTGAAGAAAGTTTTTGGCTTTTTTTCCAAAAATCTGATTTAAATAATATAGAACTGAAATATGGTTGAGAATTAGTTATATCAATGTTTACTAATTTTTGACCATCATAAGTAATAGCATTTCTTAGTATACTGCTGACATTCGTTAAATTTGAATGAAATCTGTAGACATTACTATCTCGTTTCAGAAAAAACTGTTTTGTATAAATTTTACTTAGAGATATAAAAGAGCTATTATATTGATTTAAAGGTATCCTGTACGCTTTTTTTATCATATCATAGTCTCTCAATTCTGGAAACATTATTTTTAATTCATACTCCCTATCTAAGAATTCTTTACAAGCTGTATAATCAATTTTTAATTTATCGTTATACCACTTTGTAAGATAATCTAAGCCATCTAGTGTAACCTCAGATTTTTTAATATCCTTATCTATAGCTTTACTCAAGCTAATATCAGTTACATCAACCGTTTTCAAAAACGTGTTATAACCATTTTCAAAACGATACCCTCTAGATTTCAAATTATTTACATAAGAATTATCTGATTTAACAATTCGTAAATCATCTATCAAGTAATTCAAATAATCTTTATAATTCTGAATTTTCTTTTGCAATAAACTAGCGTTTATTGGTGTATAATCTTCAAAAAGTAAATCTTTATTTGAAACTCTTAACTCAGATATTAAGGATAAAATATACTTTAATTTATCTAACTTAAATGGTTTAAAATTTGGTGGATTTTTTTGCGCTAAATACTCTAAATCTAAATTTTTAGGTACAAATAATTTATTATTCTTCTCTATCATATTCTTAATCATTATGAATAATAATTTAGTTACTAGTTTATTAACCCTTATAAACTTATTTAATGAACTTTTACAAAACTGGGTTATACTAAAATAGAAATTTTGTAAGATTCTCGTTTTTACCTTTATAGTACATACAATAAGCTAAAATTAATTGTACTATATAAACTTGAAGGCATTACCAAAATCATGATTAATGTAAAAAAACTTTTGTAATTAATAACGAAGTTTTAACTTAAAAAATCAATACCATCTACTAAACTAAAAGAATCTTAAAGTGAGAATAATAAAATGCCTGATTATGAATTAGAAAAACTGTTATTAAATCAGGGGTTACCTTTACTTTATCTACCAGAACAAATTCTCCCTTTTTAATATGCCCAATTTTATCAACTGCCATTACTTTAAAAGGACACTTTAAAACAATTAACTCATTGTACCATGTTACTACCAACAACTCATTTGAATTTGTGTATTGTAGTTGTTCTATTAATTCATTTTCTCTCATCGCATATAATCACAAAAGAGCTATAAAATATGTTGCAAGTACCAATTAGCAGACTTATTCTGAAGAGAGTTCCCTATGTTTTGAACAAACTCGTACGTATTGACATTCCGCTCTAAGTTACTGTCTATGTAAGACGATTTATTAGCTTCTGTGAATAAGTTGTACAAATTCCATAAATTCAAATCATTATTCTCTGAGCACCTAAAATTAGGATCCTTGTAATACCCTTTGACTACTGAGGTAATTTGTGAATCTGTAAGCTGAATTGGAAACTTGTCTTTTTTATTACTTTTACGCAAAAAGTGGTACAGTTTCATTTTCCCTACAAGATGTGCAAACTCAAATTCATTTAATGAGAACTTATGCATTCTTTCCATATTTCCTAGATGAGCTTCTTGATTATAATTCGTTACAAGCTCATAAATCGTCTGTTGTAACTCTGAAATACCACTGACTCTAATCTCTGATTTCAAACCATCTGTACTGATACAAAGGTTTGTACATACCGTATTTTTAAACCCTATAAAAACCTTGAATTTCTCAATGGTCTTTTTGGAGTATAAATTCTCTTGATTGTAGGCTCTAACACCGCCTATTGTTAGGTTCAGAACTTGATTATTCACGACAATTTGCTTGTTAGGAATCTCAAACATGAATGCCATCCTCTCATAGTATATTGTTTTTTCATGTTCTAGGAGCTCTCTTGCAGGCTTATTTATCGCACTTGGAACTCTACCTTTAATTTGATGAGAAACTCTTATATTGGGCGTATTAATAGATGTAGAGAAAAGAGATGTTGCAACTTCATGGGTAGCGTTTATAAAATCATAGTGAGAAATGGTCGTTTCATTGTCTTTTGCAAAAACGGGAATAATACAATCTCTCTTTATGTGATCTAAGCTAACCGCTGTGGTATTGGCTTCTATAAATTTACTAGGTGTTGGTGTTCCTTGAACTATTTGTGATACATCTTGTATCATTTCTATAGGGTTTGTATTAGTTATTAATTCCATTGTCTAAGGTTTTAACGATTTGATGTTCTGTGATTATTTGGTTATTTAAATTTTCAATAACCTCTTTACGTTTTACAATTGCTTCGTGCAACTCCTTTTGTAGCACATGATATTTTTTATAAAGATGTCTGAGTCCATCTACTGTTGTACATTTTGCAATCTCTGATAGTGCCTGTTCTATGGAGATTCCTTGATTACACCATGCTATTAGTTTCTCTCCTGTTTCTTTGGTTATTACAAACTCTGGATGATCCATAAAAAGCCCTGTTCTGTCTTTACTGGCTTTGGCTAAATGCTGATCGTTTATCAGTTCAAAATTCACTGTGAGTTCATACTCAAAACCTTCTCTTGTAATTTCTTTAGTACCATGTTTTACTACTTTAGTTCTACCACTTTTTCCTATATCTAACGAGTAGTCTATTTTTCTCCTTGCTGTTGTAATTATATGGCATTTTGAGTCGAGGATAGCTTCTATAAAAGCATTATGACGAGGAGTAATTTTTGCCCAATCTTGGAATCTTCCTCCCAATTGTTCGTGTAATTGTAAACATCCTCCTTTTCCGTTCCACTCATGAGTAATACTGTCGATAATGACAACCTCTATCTCTGAGTTTTCACAGAGTTGAATAGCTTCAATATATCGTTCAGGGCTATAAGGTTGTTGTAAGTTGATGACGTTATAATCTCCCAAATGAGAATATAAACTAGCACTTTTATTTTCTGTATCAATGACTGCTATTTTAGTCCAATCTTGTGTCATTCCATAAGCCAATAATAGCGCGGAATGTGTTTTTCCAAATCCGCTTGCTCCTGATATACCTAATCGTAATTTTACTTGATAGCGTTCTGCTTTTTGTATTTGCATAATTTTAGTTGTTTAGTTTTTATAATTTTTAGCGAGTATAACTTCTAATCAAAGCATAAAAAAAGAGCTTCAATTTTGAAACTCTTCTTTTGTACTTTTTTTAAATAATCAGTTATATCACTTCTTCGTAAACCACGTTTTCATTTAAAACATGTTCCTGTTCTGTGAGATATTCATACCTGTGAGTTAGATTTAGAACATCTCCTGTTTTTTCATCTATGTATTCATAAGGTTCTACTTCAACTTTACTAACAAAACCATCTAGATCTGTTCCTACTAGACTCTTACATGTTGTTGCATCAAATGTAGAAGGAACTCTAGCTTGTCTTGCTGTGAGATAAATTTTACCCGTTTCCTTACTTTTTACTGCTTCAACACCTCCTTGTACAATTAATACGCAAAACTCTGTCTCATCTTCACGCTTATACACCTTAAAATCTACAATTTTAACCATAGTTATTTAAATTTTTAATTTTTACTAGGGGGGTATATCCCCAGAATTAAAAAAGGGTGGGGGTGAATTTTAGGTTACTTCACATTCTTATTTCTAGAAAAAATAAAAAATTTTGGAAAAATTATTTTTTTAAAACTGTTCCATCATCAAAAGCAATAGCTAGAATTTTTGACTCAACTTTAATATTGTTATTTTTTCTATATAAACGTGATTTTTCAAGAGATTTATATCTAAAATCATTTTTGTTATAAGTCAATTTAAACTTAGCTTCATTTCCCTCATATGCAGTACCAAACTGAGTGCTTTTATCAATTTTTATTGGTAACTCAAAAGTTATGGGAACTGTTTCATGTAATGTTTCATCAAACTCATCTTTTATAAAAACTTTAAATCTTATACTTTTTATAACCTTTAAATCAAACTTGTCTAATTTCACTACATCTCCTCCACTTAAATGAAACTTTATAGTATTTTTACCACTCTTTCTCCAATAAACATTTGGATTATCCAATCTAATAAGATCATCAATCATTTGGTTATTTAAGATAGAATCCTTGGTATCTTCTATCTCTTGTTGGTAATTCTTTTTTCTTATTACTAGAGGTCTATTTTTTTGTAATAAAATCTCCTTATTTCCATGGTTAAAACTAAAAATCGTATCTATCTTTTTGCTTGAAACATTTTGAAAAACAAGAGAACTCTTACTATAAATAGTATCTTTTATATCTCTATACTCTTCATTTAAATATCTTTTAAAAGCTCTATAAACAACACCTAAAGTATCATCAGAAAAACCTAAAAAAGGATTACTATTATAGTAAATTTTCACATTTTTCAGAGTTTGTAGATCATACTTATTGGAATTAAACTTTAAATAAATATCATATGTAGAATCTTTTACCTTAATAAATGATTTATACAGTTTATTCCCTGAATAATCTTCACGAAAAAAACTTATCATTTCTTCTTTTTCCATTTTCTTTGCAAAATCATTTACTTTCTGACCATTAAAATTAATCTTGTCTATAATTGTTTTTTCTTTTTGACAGCTAAATAGGAAGAAACAACAAATTATTGTAACTATTTTTTTCATATTCATAAAAATTGAATTTTAAAAAATTAACTTAAACCATATGCTTCTAATATAATGAATTACTTTTTGTACTTCTAGATATTGTACACTTCAATTTTAACTATTTTATGTATTCAAATTTTTCTGTTCTAGGCTCTGGAAAAACAGCAATCAAATAATTACTTGAGATAGGATAACCGTGACTATCATAAGTGTATATAGAGCTAAAAATATTCTCGCCATTATTACTTGTTCTAATCGATTGAGTAACATTATTTGGTGAAATATAAAACGCTCTCTTATCATCCAAAGAATTCCCCATTTCTATATTGAAAAAACCAAACTTCTTGAATAACACATACACAGGATTGGATTTATCATCGTAACTCACAGCATAATTGTAACTATTCTTCTGAGGATTACCATTAGTATCAAAATCACTAAAAGTCACCAAGCCGTTATCTATTAAACTAATATCTCCTTGTATTTTAGTTGCTCTACCCTCTGAATCGTAATCAATTGTAATCTCTCTACCATCTTCAAAAACTTGTCTTATAAGCTTATTTGAAGCATCATAATAACAGGTTCTATTCTTATAATTTTCTGTAGCAATGGAATTTCCTATCTCATTATAAGGAGTATTGTATTTAGAATACACAACTTCTATTTTATCGTTTGATCCATACTCAAATTCATACATTGTTCCTGAAACGCCATAAAACCATGCTTTTACTAGTCTCCCATTTTGATAAACTAAAGTGTCTGGTTTATACGAAGAATGTAAATCCTGATAATAATGATTAGTAATTTTGGAAATCAGCTTTTCTTTACTTGAAATTGGTGGTTGATTGTCATTTTCTGTCTGCTCTTCATTGTTACTACAAGACACTACAAAGAAGGTTAAAACCATAAATGATAAGAATACATTTTTCTGTATCATAATTAAATAAATTTGGATTCTGTGGAGATGCTAACAGAATTGTTAGTAAAAAAGAAAGGTGTGCTCTCCTACTTATTTAGCTGCACAGAGGCTCCGCCAAGAACCTTAACTATACTAAACAGCACAGAGATAACACACCCAAAATTGAGTGCGTATCTACTTATTGTACTGCTCCTATAGTTACTATTGAAATTTGGCGGATTCCTGTACAAGGAGCTTGTGATAAGTAAACACCTATATTGTATGTTTCAATGGTAAAAATAGTAAACTATTTTACTTACACAGTAAAGCTACTAACCTTTAACATTGTAGTTTTGTGAGATTCCGTAATTACAACTTCTTTTTCAATATTTTAATTTCATTACTAACTCCTTTTTTTATCACTCTTGCATAATGCTCTTGTGTAACTTGCAATCTTGAATGACCTAATAATTCTGACACAACCTCCATAGAAACTCCATTATATAATAATACTGTAGTTGCAAATGTTTTTCTAGCAACGTGGTGAGTTAATTTTTTATCAATTCCAATAATATCAGCTATCTCTTTTAAGTAGGAATTAAATTTTTGATTTGAAATTTTTGGTAAACTATTATTATAATATTCTAAAATCGCTAATGCTTTTGGAAGTAATGGAACTGAAATTTTTGAATTTGTTTTTTGTCTATGCATCTCAATCCAATAATCACCATCAAATCCCTTAATGATATTATCAATTTTAAAAGACGACATCTCTTGATAAGCTAACCCTGTGTAACAACAAAACACAAATAAATCTCTAATCTGTCGTAATTTTAATTGATTAAAACTAAAATCCTCTACCTTCTTCAACTCATCAATTGTAAGGTAAACTAACTGAGTCTTGTGTTTAGTTGTTCTATACATTGAAAAAGGATTTTTCTCTAAATAGTTTTCATCAATTCCGTATTGCATAATTTTCTTAACTCTCTGTAAACTTCTATTTATAGTAGCCTGACTTAACTTTAGATCTACTTTAAAATAGTACTCTAAATCTTTTATGAATTTTAGATCGAGTTTATTAAGTTTTATATCATTCCTTTTATATTTGAATTTTATAAACTTTTCAACCTTTCTCCTATTCTCAACATATCTAGACCAAGAAACTTCTTTAAAGTCTATACCTATTAATTTTTTAGCTTGCTCATTATGCATATCATATAATTCTAACAAAGTCTTCTCCTCTCTCGTATTCTCCCCTTTATATTGACTATATATATCATCGACATTAAAATCATTTTGTTGAAGTTGTAACAATAAAAAAGCCTCATTAATCTTCTGACTAATAAGGCTTAATTGTGTATTTATAATTTTTGAATTTTCAGCTCTTTTCAAAAGCTTTTGTTTTTTTCCATCCCAATAATTAGGGTTAATAAAAATTCCTGTAGAAAAATCCTTCCTCTGCTTTTTATAGGTTATCCTGCATCTCATAGGAACATCTCCTCTTTTATTTACCTTATTTCTTTGGATAAGAAAAAGTATATGTATTTTACTATTATTCATTGTTTTTAGTTTTTGAAAATGGGTACCTCAGAAAAATAAAGTGGGTACCTTAATGTATACCTTGAAACATTTAGAAGAAGGAATTATTAGTAATAAGAATATGTAATAAAAAGAATAGTTATATACGCTGTAGATAGCATAAACTCTAGAAAACAAAAAAGCCTTACTAAAACTAGTAAGGCTTATTGTGATCGCGACAGGATTCGAACCTGTGACCGTCTGCTTAGAAGGCAGATGCTCTATCCAGCTGAGCTACGCGACCAGTAACTCTTTTTGTCGGGGTGGCAGGATTCGAACCTGCGACCTCCTGCTCCCAAAGCAGGCGCGATGACCGGGCTACGCTACACCCCGAGGTGTTTTGCAATTCTTTTGCGGAGAGACCGGGATTCGAACCCGGGCATCCCGAAGGATGACAGCTTAGCAGGCTGCTGCATTACCACTCTGCCACCTCTCCTTTAAGTTTTGAAAACTTAAAAATTGCGAGTGCAAATTTAAGATTAGAAAAAGAATCTCGCAAGCTTTTTCGTAAAAAAAAATCACTATTCTGGATACTCAACTCGTAAGTGGTAGATATTCATCAATTTACTCTTAATAATTTTTTTAATTTTTTCTATTTCTCTAAACGTAATATCTGAATTTATGAACTGATTCTTGTTTTTTTGACCTTCAACAACTTTATCTATGAGTTCATCTATAGATTGTGCAGTTGGCTTTTTTAAACTCTTAGATGCAGCTTCAGCAGCATCACAAATCATTAAAATAGCAGTTTCCTTAGAAAATGGAATTGGTCCTTGGTATCTGAACTTCTTCTCGTCTACTTCAAGATCTGGATTATTTTCTTGTTCTTTCTTGTAGAAATAATAAACTAAACTCGTTCCGTGATGTGTTCTAATAAAATCTATGATACGGTCTGGCAAATTGTTCTTCTTGGCTATTTCTATCCCTTTTATCACATGATTTAAGATAATTTGAGCACTATCCTTTGGGGATAAATCGTTATGCGGATTTACACCTGTGATTTGATTTTCTGTAAAATATTTCGGATTTACCATTTTACCAATATCATGATATAAAGCTCCTGTTCTTACTAACATCGAATTTGCTCCGATTTCATTTGCCGCAGCTTCTGCTAAATTTGCCACTTGTATCGAATGCTGAAAGGTTCCTGGTGCTTTTTCATTTAATTCTCTTAATAATGGCGAATTTGTATTCGATAACTCCAATAACGTAACATCTGATACTAATCCGAAAACTTTCTCATAAAAATAAATAAAGAAAACAGCTAAGAATGACAATAAACCGTTCATAGCAAACAGTCCGAAATAAATTCCTTTTATACTGCTTACATTTCCTTCTTTAATTATCGAAAATGCAAAATAAGTAAGCATATAAATCAAAGTAATTTGAGCTACAGATATAAATAAACTTGCTCTTTTGTATAATTCTGAAGTGGATAAAACTGCTACAATTCCGGCAATGATATGCAAATAAATAAACTCAAAACTATTGGGCACAATAAACCCTAATAATAAGACAGTTAATATATGAGTAAATAATCCTAAACGTGCATCGAAAAAGGCTTTTAAGACTATTGGCAAAATAGTTAACGGAATTACATACAGGTAATCTGGATTGTATTTAACTACCAATGTCTGCACAAAAATCATTAGTAGAATATTTGAAAAAATGAACGTTATTTTACTATTATCATCAAAGATTTCTTTACGATATCTGTGTAGAAACAATAATAGCATTAACAAGGCTAAAGACACTAAAATCGTATATCCAAAAACCAGCCAATTATAATTAGATTTTGTCCATATTTGAGATTTTGAAGCTTCTTTTAATGAATTCAACTCATTCAGGCTTTCTCCTTCTACAATATCTCCTTTTTGAATAATCAATTCATCTTTATTAATCTTTCCTTTTGTGTAAGATATTTCTTTTAATGCTTGATCTAATTCTTTCTGAGAAAACTCTTCATCAAATTGCACATTTGGTTCTAAAATTTCCGATAATTTTTTCACCACAAAATCTCTTCCATAATTATCTTCTAAAACGGAAAGTTCCTGAGCAATAAGTACTAAAACATCTTTAGATTTTACCAATCGCACAAAAGGAACATCTGATATTTCGTTGTTTTTTCTAAGAATTATTGTTGAATTTTGATTTACTTTTCCTTTAGAAACCTCATCTATAAATCCGTATTTGTAAATCTTATTGATAACAGCAATTCCCTTATTTTTTAAGTTTTTGATTTCTTTTGCTGATAAACTATCAGATACAACCGCATCATTTTCTAATGAAGAAATAAATTCATTTTTAGTTTTTTCAGGTACACTAATATCAAAAGAGAAATACTGTTTTACAGAAGACTTTATCTGAATAATTTCCTCTGAAACTTCATCTTTTGTTTTCTGTATTGCAAAATCAAACGGAGCATATAAGTTATTGTAAGACCAAGGTTTGCCTGGCGAATAATCGTATCTAAACTGACCTCCTTTTGGAAGTAAATACACAATAAAAAAAGCAGTAATAATAAATAGAAACACTCGATATATCGCAGCATTGTTCTTGTATAGATTATTTATTATTTTATTCATTATTTCTTAATTAAATATGTAAATATAACCTTTTGATATTATTTGAGAACTTCTTATAAAATGGTTATTTTCGCATAACAAAAAGCAAACAAATTTAACATGAAAGAAGTAGTTATAGCCTCTGTTGCCAGAACTCCTATCGGAAGTTTCTTAGGAACTTTATCAACAACGCCTGCGCCTAAGTTAGGTTCTGTAGCAATTAAAGGAGCTCTAGATAAAATAAATTTAAAACCAGAAATGGTTGACGAAGTATTTATGGGTAATGTAGTTTCTGCTGGTTTAGGTCAAGCACCTGCACGTCAAGCAGCAATCTTAGCAGGTATTCCAGATACTGTTCCATGTACTACTGTAAATAAAGTATGCTCTTCAGGTATGAAATCTATTATGCTAGGAGCACAAGCTATTGCACTAGGTGATGCTGATATCGTTGTAACTGGTGGAATGGAGAACATGAGTATGATCCCTCATTACCAACACGCAAGATCTTCTACAAAATTCGGTCCTGTTAAAATGGAAGACGGAATGCAAAGAGATGGTTTAGTTGATGCTTACGAGCAAGTAGCCATGGGAGTTTGTGCTGATGAATGTGCTGTTGAATATAAGTTCTCTAGAGAAGACCAAGATAATTTTGCAATCGAGTCTTACAACAGATCTGCAAAAGCATGGAGCGAAGGTAAATTTGCTGATGAAGTTGTGCCTGTTGAAATTCCACAAAGAAGAGGTGAGCCAGTTATTTTTAGTGAAGATGAAGAATACAAGAATGTAAAAATGGAAAAAATACCAGCTTTACGTCCTGCTTTCACTAAAGAAGGAACTGTAACTGCTGCAAATGCTTCTACAATTAATGATGGTGGTGCAGCGTTAGTTTTAATGTCTGCTGAAAAAGCACAAGAATTAGGAATTACTCCTTTAGCAAAAATAAAAAGTTATGCAGATGCTGCTCATGAGCCAAAGTGGTTTACAACTGCTCCAGCTAAAGCTTTACCAAAAGCATTAGCTAAAGCTGGTGTAAATATCGACGATGTTGATTATTTTGAGTTAAATGAGGCTTTCTCTGTAGTTGGTTTAGCTAATACTAAAATCTTAGGTTTATCTGCAGATAAAGTAAATGTAAATGGTGGAGCGGTTTCATTAGGTCACCCATTAGGTGTATCTGGTGCTAGAATTGTTATTGCATTAACATCTATTTTAAAACAAAATGATGCTAAAATTGGTGCTGCTGGAATTTGTAACGGTGGTGGTGGTGCTAGCGCAATGGTTATTGAAAGAATCTAAACTAAATAAAGTTTTTCTATTTGTACGGAATTTGTAATTTAAGTATTGTACCACTTCGTTTAGAACCTGCTGATGTTTCAGAAATGGTAAACCAACTTGTTTTTGGTGATCATTTTACGGTTTTAGAAAAAACAAAAAAGTGGAGTAAAATTAAACTAGCCTACGATGGGTATGAAGGTTATATTGACAACAAACAATATGAACTTATACCTGAAGAGATTTTTAGTCAAATTGAAAATCAGGATAGATTTTATGCTGGAGAATTAATTGATTTTATCTTTGATAAAGACAATAATCTGACTACAATACCTATGGGAGCCAGACTTCCTCATTATAACAATAACAGCTTTTCTGTAAATGAAAAAACTTTTACTTATGAAGGTAAAGTAAACCATGGTGTTTTAAATAAATCTTCTATAGTAGAAACTGCTTATCATTTCTTGAATGTTCCTTATTTATGGGGCGGTAAAACTCCTTTTGGCATCGATTGCTCAGGATTTACTCAAACTGTGTATAAATTATGTGGATTTCAATTATTAAGAGATGCCAAAGAACAAGCTACACAAGGTGAAGTTTTAAGCTTTATTGAAGAAAGTGAACCTGGTGATTTAGCTTTTTTCGATAATGAAGAAGGTATTATTACTCATGTTGGTATTGTTATGAATGATTACAATATTATGCATGCACATGGGAAAGTTAGAATAGATAAACTTGACCATAGTGGTATTTATAATACCGACACACAACAACATACTCACAAATTACGAGTCATAAGAAAAATCATATAAAACAAAAAAGGATAGTTTTAAAACTATCCTTTTTTTATATCGTATAACTAAGAGAACTTAGTTTATTGCATAGATTTATATAAGTTTCTATACTCTTTAGACTTTGCGGACATTTCTAATACTTCGTAGATACTCATTAAAGATTTAACTGTATCAACACTACGATTTAAACTATCTGCTTTTTCTAAATATGGTAATGCATCTTTATAAACTTGCTTTTGTTTTAAAGCTAACTGATCGTATTTTTTGAAGTTTGATAAATTTTTATTCATCTCTTCTACAATCTCTTTCTCTTTACCTAAAATTACAGCTGATAAATTCATGTAAGCATCAGCATAATCTGGCTTTAATTCAATTGCTTTTTTGTAATACTTAATAGCATCTTCTACTCTACCTTGGTTTGTATTTACAACACCTAAGTTATAGTATAAAGTAGGATTGTTTGGATCTAAACTGATAGCTTCATTCATTAACTCTCCAAACTTATCCATTTGGTTTAAATCAATATATAATTGAGCTTCGTTTAAAATTAAAGCTAAATCTTTTGGGTTAGCTTTTCTTGCTTCAGACATTGCAGCGATAGCTTCATCTGTTTTTCCTTGCTCTTTTAAGATTAAAGCAATATTCTTAACGATTATAGCTCCTTTACCTTCAGTAGTTTTTTGAACTGGCTTAATGTGGCTTCCACTTTTAACCATTAAATCTCTCTGAGTTTTAGAACCTAAGTTCTCTTCTTTACCAGTAGACTTGTTAGTAGCAAAATACATTACTTCTTTTCCTGTATATCCTACCTTTCTTAACTCTTTGTAATACTCAATTGCTTTATCGTATTCTTTAGCTTGAGTTGCACTAATAGCCGCATTATAAGCGAAAGAAGTATCTTTTGGACTTAATTTATAAGTCATGTAAAAATACTTAGATGCCTCGTTATAATTCTTATCCTTATTATATAAGCTAATTGCTTTTTCTGATACAGATTGAATTAAGTTTTCTAGCATAGGTCTAGCTTCCTTAGAATAACGTTGCTTACCTACTTTTTCTTCGTAATCGAATAATTTATTGAATGATGCAGATGCCTCTTCATATTTCTTAGCTCCTAATAAAGCTTGTCCACTTAAAAAATAATATTTAGCTTGATATTTCTCATCCGCTTCTCCAATAGAACCCTGTAATGAATTTCCTATGGAAATAGCTCCATTGAAATCTTGCTTGTCTATGGCCTTTTCCATAGATTTTAGTTCCTTTTTTTGTCCAAAAGAAACTAGGGTGACTAAACCTAAAGAAAGTGCTAAAACTTGTTTTTTCATTTTTATTGTTTTAGTTATTGTTATACAGTTCTTAATTTTCATTAGTTTGATTTTCAATTTCCGTGCCATTTTCATTTTCGTTGGCATCTTCCTCTTCTTCATGCATAACTTTTGCTACTGCTGCAATACTATCATTATTCTTAATATTGATTAATTTTACACCTTGTGTAGCTCTCCCCATTACTCTTAAATCTTCAACAGCCATTCTAATAGTAATTCCTGATTTATTGATAATCATTAAATCATTAGAATCATCTACATTTTTGATGGCTACCAAATTACCTGTTTTTTCAGAAATATTCAATGTTTTAACACCTTTTCCTCCTCTATTGGTAATTCGATAATCTTCTAACTTAGAACGTTTACCATAACCTTTTTCAGAAACTACTAGAATATTACTTTCCATATCGTTTACAGAAACCATTCCAATCACCTCATCTTCTTCACTTTGAAGTGTTATACCTCTTACTCCAGAAGCAGTTCTTCCCATTGGTCTAGTTTTCTCTTCTTCGAAACGAATCGCTTTTCCAGATCGTAATGCTAACATTACTTGACTATCTCCAGTAGTTAATTTCGCTTCTAGTAACTCGTCGTTTTCTTTAATTGTAATTGCATTTATTCCATTTGCTCTTGGCCTAGAATATTGCTCTAAAGGAGTTTTCTTAACTTTTCCTTTTTTAGTAGCCATAATTACATAATGATTATTGATGTAATCTTCATCTTTTAAATCATCAGTAACTAAGAACGCTTTTACTTTATCGTCTTGTTCGATATTTATTAAGTTCTGAATCGCTCTTCCCTTAGTATTTTTACCTCCTTCAGGAATTTCAAATACTCTCATCCAGAATACTTTTCCTTTCTGAGTAAAGAATAACATGTGCTGGTGATTTGTACCAACGAAAAGGTGTTCTAAGAAATCTTCGTTTCTTGTTGTAACTCCTTTTTGCCCTCTTCCTCCTCTATTCTGAACTTTGTATTCATCTAGATTCGTTCTCTTAACATATCCTGCATGTGAAATAGTAACTACTACCTTAGTATTAGGAATCATGTCTTCTATTCTCATGTCTCCTCCGGCATACTCAATAGTAGATTTTCTTTCATCACCATATTTATCTCTTATTAAGATTAACTCATCCTTAATAATTTGATATCTTCTAGGTTCATTAGCAAGAATATCTTTTAAATCTGCAATCGTTTTAACTATTTCGTCATACTCAGCCCTTAATTTATCTTGTTCCAGACCTGTTAACTGACGTAATCGCATCTCTACGATAGCTTTAGCTTGGATCTCTGATAATTCAAAACGTTTGATTAAACTTTCTCTAGCCTCATCTGCGTTAGCTGAACCACGAATAATAGCAATAACTTCATCAATATTATCTGAAGCTATAATTAAACCTTCTAAAATATGAGCTCTTGCTTCGGCTTTCTTTAATTCATATTGAGTTCTTCTAACCACAACTTCATGTCTGTGATCAACAAAATGATGAATTAATTGTTTCAGGTTTAATTGCTCTGGCCTTCCTTTTACTAATGCAATATTATTAACACTAAAAGAAGTTTGTAATTGTGTGTATTTAAATAATTTATTTAATACAATATTAGGAATCGCATCTCTTTTTAATACGTAAACGATTCGCATACCTTTACGATCAGATTCGTCTCTAATACTCGCAATTCCTTCTAGTTTTTTATCATTTACTAAATCGGCAGTTTTCTTAATCATCTCTGCCTTATTCACCTGATAAGGAATTTCTGTTACGATGACACATTCTCTACCTTTAACTTCTTCAATAGTAGCTTTTGCACGCATAACAATACGTCCTCTACCTGTATGAAAAGCATCTCTTACACCATCATATCCATAGATTATACCTCCAGTTGGAAAATCAGGTGCTTTAATGTGTTGCATTAACTCATCGATTTCGATATCTCTATTATCGATATAAGCAACAGTTCCGTTAATTACTTCAGTTAAATTATGCGGAGCCATATTTGTTGCCATCCCCACGGCAATTCCTGAAGCCCCATTGACTAATAAGTTTGGTATTCTTGTTGGTAATACTGTTGGTTCCTGTAAAGTATCATCAAAGTTCAGCTTATGATCTACTGTTTCTTTTTCGATATCAGAAAGCATTTCCTCTGAAATCTTCTGCATTCTAACCTCAGTATAACGCATTGCTGCTGGGCTATCACCATCTACAGAACCAAAGTTTCCTTGTCCATCAACCATCATATAACGCATACTCCAATTTTGAGCCATACGTACCATCGAATCATATACAGAAGTATCACCATGTGGGTGATATTTACCTAATACTTCTCCAACAACTCTTGCCGACTTTTTATATGCTCCGGTAGATCTAATACCCAATTCATGCATTCCATATAACACTCTTCTGTGTACTGGCTTTAAACCATCTCTTACATCAGGTAAAGCTCTTGAAACTATTACTGACATTGAATAATCAATGTAAGCCGATTTCATTTGCTCTTCAATGTTAATTGGAATCAACTTTTCACCATCTGCCATATTAATCTTCTTTTAAAAAATTAGTATTTGTTTTATAAAAAAGTGAATTTTACTTCTATAAAATTCACTTTTTGCTATACTTAATCGCCTCCGATAAGCAACGCAAGATATTATTTTAGTGAAAATTTGCCAAGTTTTCTTATTTTATTTTCATTATATTTATTAACAATTAAAAAGAATTTTTTCAAGATATATTCTTTATAGATACTCTGCCTTTTTGTCAATTTTATTTACTGGCATTGTTTTTGTAATTTTTCTACAAAAATTCTTACTAACTTTACAACAAAAGAAATTAATTTATGGACGAAAATTTTTCACCAGGAGTTAGAGATGTTATCACTTTTAGTAAAGAAGAAGCTTTACGATTAGGGCATGATTTCATTGGGACGGAACATCTTTTACTTGGTCTTATTAGAAAAGGAGATGGGAAAGCTATAGATATATTATCAACTTTTGATATTGATTTAGATTTGGTACGCAATAAATTGGAAAGATTAAATCCAGTTTCTGCAAGAGAATTAAATCAGAAAAACAATTTACATTTAACAAGACAAGCTGAAAAAGCAATTAAAACTACTTTTTTAGAAGCTAAGTTATACCAAAGTAATTCGATAGACACAGCTCATTTATTATTATGTATTTTACGTAATGAAAATGATCCTACTACTAAATTACTTCAAAAGTACGATGTTGATTACGATCAAGCTAAAGCATTATATAAAGAACTGAATATAGAAGGAAGCGATTTACCAATCAATCCTATTGCTGAAACTCCAGGAGATGAGTTTGCAGATGATAAATCTGAACCATATGGTCAACAACAAACTCCAAGAGGAAAGGCGAATAAAAAATCTAAAACACCAGTTTTAGACAACTTCGGAAGAGACTTAACCGCATTAGCTGAAAACGGAAAACTAGATCCTGTAGTAGGTAGATTAAAAGAAATCGAGCGTGTTTCTCAAATTTTAAGTAGACGTAAGAAAAACAATCCAATGTTAATTGGTGAGCCTGGTGTGGGTAAATCTGCTATTGCTGAAGGTTTAGCTTTACGAATTGTAAACAGAAAGGTATCTCGAATTTTATTTGACAAAAGAATTGTTTCTCTTGATTTAGCTAGCCTTGTTGCTGGAACAAAATACAGAGGACAATTTGAAGAGCGTATGAAAGCTTTAATGAATGAGCTTGAGAAGAATGATGATATTATTCTTTTCATTGATGAAATTCATACTATTGTTGGTGCTGGTGGAGCTACTGGTTCTTTAGATGCATCTAACATGTTGAAGCCTGCTTTAGCTCGAGGTGAAATTCAATGTATTGGTGCTACCACTTTAGATGAATACAGAACTAACATTGAAAAAGATGGAGCTTTAGAACGTCGTTTTCAAAAAGTAATGGTAGATCCAACTACGGTTGAAGAAACTATTCAAATCCTTCATAATATTAAAGGTAAATACGAAGTACACCATAATGTTGAATTTACTGATGAAGCTATTGAAGCTTGTGTAAAGTTAACAAACAGATACATGACAGATCGTTTCTTACCAGACAAAGCTATTGATGCTTTAGATGAAGCTGGATCTCGTATTCATATCACTAACATCGTTGTACCTCAACAAATCTTAGAATTAGAGGCAAAACTTGAAGAAATTAGACAACGTAAAACTAAGGCTGTAAGCGGACAAAAATATGAGGAAGCTGCAAAATTAAGAGACGATGAAAAGAATATTGAAGCTGCTTTAGATTCTGCTCAACAACAATGGGAAGAAGATTCTAAATTACATAGAGAAACTGTAAGTGAAGATAATGTTGCTGAAGTTGTTTCTATGATGACAGGAATTCCTGTGAATAGAGTTGCAGAGGCTGAAAGCAACCGTTTAGCTGAGTTACCATCTTTAATTCAAGGAAAGGTAATCGGACAAGATGTAGCTGTTACTAAAGTTGTAAAAGCAATTCAAAGAAATAGAGTTGGTTTAAAAGACCCTAACAAACCTATTGGATCTTTTATATTCCTAGGTTCTACAGGGGTTGGTAAAACTCAATTAGCAAAAGTTTTAGCTAAAGAACTTTTCGATTCTGATGAATCTTTAATCAGAATTGACATGAGTGAATACATGGAAAAGTTTGCTATTTCTAGATTAATTGGAGCACCTCCAGGATACGTAGGATACGAAGAAGGTGGACAACTTACTGAAAAAGTAAGACGTAAGCCTTACTCAGTAGTTCTTTTAGACGAAATTGAAAAAGCGCATCCAGATGTTTTTAATATGCTTTTACAAATTCTAGACGACGGACATATTACTGATAGTTTAGGTAGAAAAATCGATTTTAGAAATACAATCATTATTATGACTTCTAACATTGGTGTTAGAAAATTAAAAGATTTTGGTGGAGGTGTTGGTTTTGGAACTCAATCTAAAAAAGATCAGGAAGATGAGCATGCTAAAAGTATTATTGAAGGTGCACTTAAAAAGTCTTTTGCCCCTGAATTCTTAAACCGTATTGATGACGTGATTGTCTTTAACTCACTTGAGCGTGAAGATATTCACAAAATCATTGATATCGAATTAAAGAAGTTATTATCTAGAATCTCTGAATTAGGTTATCATTTAAATCTTTCTGAAAAAGCTAAAGACTATATCGCAAACAAAGGTTTTGACAAGCAATACGGAGCTAGGCCTTTAAAGAGAGCTATTCAAAAGTATATTGAAGATGCTTTAGCCGAAGAGATTGTAAACTCTAAATTAGATGAAGGTGATTCTATTTTTATGGATCTAAGTGATGAAACTAATAGATTAACCATTAAGATAGAAAAAGGTGAAAAACCTGAAGAAACTCGAACTGAAATAGACGATGAATAAATTCAAGACCCAAGCTAAACACTTGGGTCTTTTTATTTCTTTACACTTATGAAAAAACTTATCATTATAACTACTCTTTTTATTTCATTTTTAAGTCTGAATTCTTGCTTACACTCCAATGCATCAGAACGTAAAGAATTGATAAAAAATGAAAACAATTCAAATCGTATTGTTTCAAAAGAAACAAAAGAATATTGGTACGATGGCAATGCTGAAATATCTAGCTATAAACTTTCACAAGCAAGATATGGTGAAAATCACGATGGAACTGCTACTTTAATTTTTGTTACTGAACCTTTCTCTAAAGCCTCAAATACAAAAGCAGATTATCCTAATCAAAATAATATTCCTGTTTTAAAACTAAACATGAATAAGAAATTCAATACAGGATTTTATCCATACTCAATGATGAATAGCACTTTTTTTCCATTTGAAAAAGAGAATACATCTTTGAAAATAGCCTCATCAATGCAAGAATGGTGCGGTATGACTTATGTAGACATGAAAAACAATAAAGATCACTTTAGTTTCAATTTTAATTCATATTTCGAAGGAGCTTCATTTCAGAATAAAAAGATAGAAAAAACAATTTTAGAAGACGATTTATGGTCGTTAATACGTTTGAACCCAGAATTACTTCCAACAGGAAAACTAGAAATAATCCCTTCGTTATTCTTCTTAAATTTAAAACATAAACCTTTCAAAAGTTATACAGGAGAAGCTACATTAGAAAAAACAGAATCTACTACAGTATATAAAATTACATATCAAAAAATCAATAGAAGTCTACAAATTAACTTTGAATCTTCATTTCCATACAAAATATTAAGCTGGGAAGAATCACATAATAGCGGTTACGGAAAGAATAAAAAAACGCTAACCACTAAAGCTTTACTAATGAAAACTATTAAAGTTGATTATTGGAATAAAAACAGTACTAAAGATTCAATTTGGAGAAATAAGTTAGACTTACAATAAACTAAGTTTATATATTTAAATCTAAACCATACAAAACCTTAAGATAATTCCTTAAGGTTTTATATTTTTACCGCAATGGGAATTACACTAATACAACAGCAAATTGAAGACAAGTCGATAATTTGGTTTTCAAGCTCTAATCAGTATGTCGTTTTAGAAAATAAAACTGCTGATATGATCACTCAAATAAATGATGGTGTATCACTTAAAGAAATCAGTAATAACTTAAAAGATGAATTTAACACCTCAATAGAAGAAGCTGAGCTTTTTATAAAAGATATCCACGAAAATCTTTATATACCAAATAGTGTAAAAAAAGAGAATATAGAAACAAAAAACAATTCTTATACCCTTCCTAAATTCGGAAAAACAAAGTTTTATAAAATAAACGGATTAAACTTTAAAGTAGATTTTCAAACTGAATTTGAAGAATATTTAGTCCACCCCAAATTTTCACATTTAGAAATCCAAGAACCTAAAAATAGCGATCATCATTTTCAAGTTTTCACAGAAGAAGGTTACACTTTTTTACTAATTGACAATGATTTCATTGGATCTTGGCCAAGAAAAGAAATCCATTATTTTCAAGGTAAATTTTCGATGTACGTAGTACAGTTGATTCACAATAAACCAGAAGAAGAATGGATGGGTATTTTTCATGCCTCTGGCTTAGGAAATAATGAAAATTCCATTTTACTTTTAGGAGATTCTGGAAACGGAAAAAGCACTTCTTTGTCAATTCTACAAGCAAATGGATTAAGTTGTTTAGCTGACGATTTTGTTCCTATGGATATCGAAAATCAACATGTCTACACATTTCCTTCTGCTATTTCAATAAAGAAAAATAGTCTTGAGACATTACTTCCAATGTATCCAGAATTAAAAAACTCTGCTGAGTTTCATTTCAAAAGACTGAATAAAATAGTTCGCTTTTTACCACCAAAAACAATAGATTTTAGTAAAAATCTACCTTGTAAAAATTTAGTATTTATTAAGTACAAAAAAGATAGTGACATTGATTTTTCTCCAATATCTAATATTGAAGCCTTTCAACAGTTAATTCCAGACTCTTGGATATCTGATATCCCTGAAAATGTAGCCACATTCTTAAAATGGTTTTCTTCTACAAACTGCTATCAATTAACTTATTCTGACAATCAAAAAATGATTCAAACCGTTAAAAACATTATTAACAATGACCTATAAAGAGACATTATTTTTCGTTGGAAAATGTTTAACTATTAATCATGAAGATCATAATAAAAAAATTGTAGAAGATCTTTTAAAAGAAGGTACAGTTGACTGGGATAATGTTGTTAAATTAAGTACTGAACATTATGTTTTTCCTGCTTTATACTGCAATTTAAAAAGAACAGATTTCTTGCATTATTTGCCTGAAGATTTAGTTGGTTACATGGAACATATAACTGAATTAAATAGAGAACGTAACACACAAATTATTGAACAAGCTAAGGAAATCAACGAACTTTTACTTGCTCACAATATTATTCCTATATTTTTAAAAGGAACTGGGAATTTACTCGAAGGGTTATATGAAGATATTGCCGAACGCATGGTTGGCGATATTGATTTTTTGGTTAGTGATGAAAATTTCACCAATACAGTTGAAGTAATATTAAATTCTGGATACGAAGATGTTAGTAAAAGTGATAATCATTTCCCAGCAGAAAAACACTATCCAAGACTTCAAAAAGAAACTAAAATTGCCGCTATTGAAGTTCATCGAGAAATGACTACTGGAAAGTTTGCTAAAACTTTTAATTTTAAAACTATAGAAAATAAAATATTTTCAAAAGATAATTTATCTTTTTTACACTATAGCGACCAACTTAAACTCTCTATAATAGCCAAACAAATAAATGATGATGGTCGTTTTTACAACGACATTTCGTTAAGAAATGCATATGATGTTTTTTTAATTTCTCAAAAGGTAGATTCAAAAAAAAGTATTGAGCTTTTAGATGATCAAATAAAAATTCCACTAAACAATTTTTTATCACTATCAAAAATCACATTAAACAGCAATACTATTAATTTTTTCAAAAACAATATTTCTGAAAAATACTCTACAAAATTTTCACTTTTATTAGACAATCAAAACCTAAGAAAAAAACACCATAACAAATGGAATAAAAGACTATTTATAATAAAAAGACTAAAAATTATTCTTAAAGCTTTCTACAAAAAAGATTATACCATTTGGTTATTAAAAAGGATCAAAAAAGGAAGACAAGCTTAGGCCCTGACCAAAGTTTTAATCTCCTCGAAATCTAATCCTCCATAGTTACCTGAACTCATTAATAAAACAGTACTTTTATCTAAGTTTTTAGAAAATAAATATTCTTTAAATTGTTCTGGATTTGTATAAATAATTAAATCATCTCTTTGAAAAGCTTCTGCTATTTGTTCTTCAGTTACTTCTTCTAATTGTTTAATTTTTACGGCATGCGGAGAATAAAAAACTACAGCTTCATCTGCTTGATCTAAAGCATTTTTATATTCAGTTAAAAAATCTGCATTTAAACTACTATATGTATGCAACTCAAGACAAGCTATAAGCTTTCTATTTTTGAATTGTACCTTTACTGCTGATGTTGTCGCTTTTACTTTTGATGGTGAATGCGCAAAATCTTTAAATATTGTAGTTGTATCTCCTTGAGCAATTTTTTCTAATCGCTTACTAGCACCTTTAAAAGACATAATAGCTTCATAAAAATCTTCTTCATCTATCCCCATATGTTGGCAAATCCATTTTGCTCCAGCAATATTTTGCAAGTTATGATTTCCAAAAACTTCTAAAGGTAAATCTCCTTCAAACGTATTTAAATATGTAATTCCATTATCGACAAAATGTTCAGGAGTATCGTAAGGATATTTCTTTATTGAACTTGTAGCTTTTTCTACAACATTGTTAACATTTTCATCAGCTTCATTATATACCATAATTCCACCATTTGTTAATGAATCTGCAAAAATCTGAAACTGCTCAACATAATTTTCAAAAGTTGGAAATACATTAATATGATCCCAAGCTATTCCGCTTAACAAAGCTATATTTGGTTTATATAAATGAAATTTAGGTCGTCTATCAATCGGTGAACTTAAGTATTCATCTCCTTCTAAAACGATAAAATCATTTTCTTCAGTTAAATGAACCATTGTTTCAAAACCTTCTAACTGGGCTCCTACCATATAATCTACTTCCCTATCGTGATAATTTAACACATGTAAAATCATTGATGTTATCGTTGTTTTACCATGTGAACCTCCAATTACCACACGAGTTTTATGCTTTGATTGTTCATACAAAAACTCTGGATAAGAATAAATTTTAACTCCTAATTCTTGAGCTTTTAGTAACTCAGGGTTATCTATTTTAGCATGCATTCCTAAAATTACAGCATCCAAATCTTTCGTTATCTTTTCAGGAAACCACCCAAAAATTTCAGGTAAAAGTCCTTTAGCCTCTAATCTCGATTTCGATGGATCATGAATTGTATCATCACTTCCAGTAATTTGATATCCTTTTTGATGTAATGCTAGTGCTAAATTATGCATCGCACTTCCCCCTATAGCTATAAAATGTATTTTCATTAGAAGTTTTATTTCAGGATGTAAAAATAGTCAAACTATAGGGTAAAAGTTAAATAAATTGTATACTATAAAAAATAGACTAGTTTTGTGGAATATATTATTGCTTTTGTGAAATGAAAAGAAAACTACTTTCTCGATTTCTACTATTTTTTTTCAGCTTTTTATACGCATATACTTCTCACTCTCAATGTGCAGGTAGCGATGCATCTGTAACTGTTTGTAATAAAGAGCTAGATAGTAATTATCAACGTTTTGATCTTTTTACCCAATTAAGTGGCTCACCAGTTTCAGGAGGAACTTGGTCTAGTGAAAATCCGGTTAACAGATTTGCCTTAAATTCATCTACAGGAATTTTAAATCTTTGGACAATAAACAGGTCTGGAGAACATAAATTTATCTACACAAATGATAGCTGTGGGGAAAGCGCTACAGTTTCTGTCTTTCTAGGCGGATATCCTGGAGAAGATAATATTGATGGTGGAGCTAATGCTTGTAGTAGTAATACTGCTGTTGACTTGTTTACTTTTTTAGATAATGATTTAACGAGTTTAAGTTCTGACATTAATGGAAGATGGAGTGTAGAAACTGGAACTCCGCTACTAGCTTTAACTGGTAATTTATTTAACGCTAAATTGGCTGGAGTTGGAACTCACACACTAACATATACTGTTCCTGCGGTAGATTCTTGTCCGGCTAGAACTGCAAAAGTTATTTTAGAAGTTCATAGAGCAGCAGAAGCTGGAAGTGCTTCAGATATTATTATATGTGATACAGATGATTTAAGTTCTTATAGAAACATTAATCTCTTCGATTATATTACTGGAAACGATACAGACGGAGTTTGGCATGATGTTAGTCGTACTGGTCAAATTACTTCTTTAACAGATCACACTATTGATATTGAAGAAATTTACAATGATTTTGGTTCTGGTAAATACTTATTTACCTATACTGTATTTCCTACACATGGTGTATGTCCAGAAGTTTCAAGTACTGTTACTGTCTTTTTACCAAAGGTTTCTGGAAAATTTTTTATTGAAGATCAGTGTGCAAAGCCTTCAACAAGAATCTTTATTGTACATGAAGGAACGAAAGATGTAGAAATGGAATATGATTTGGTTTACGAAGTTGTGAACTCTGATACTAATACAGTTGTTTTTTCAGGAACTTATGAAAATATTATTTATTCCAATTTTAATACAGTAACTGGAGAATATGAATTAAGCACATATAGTATTAGTTCACCTGCAAGGTTAAGCGCTGGAAACTATACCATAAAAGCTGTTGCTATTAGAAATCTGGAAGGCATAATATGTGACAGTTATAAAATTGATGATTTCGACTTTATTATTTTTGATGCAAATGTTAGCGTTGAAGATACTTGTTTTACTTCTGATATTATTGATATTGAAATATCTCAGCTATCAGAAAATGACGGAACTATTTCAAATAGTAGTCATTTAGTTGATTATACAATTTCCAATACTATTAATTCAACTGTAATTGAAGCGAATGGAATCAACGTTACTTTTATTAATGGTAGTGCTACAATACCCGTAGATTTTTCTGGTTTACCTGAAGAAATCACAGATTTCAAAATTAAAATGTCTTCTCCTACTGCTATAGGTTTAAGTTGTGACGAAAGTAGTTTCTCTATAAAAAGAATTCCAAAAGACATTCAATTAGATTTAGATATCGACAATATTTGTAATGCTACAGATATGAAAATTCTAATAGACGCACCTGATTTAGGTGATGGAGAATACACCATTACTTATGAAGTAACCGAATTAGACTCTTCAACAACTCTAATTGATAACAATATTATTTTCAGAGGTGGAACTGCTAATTTTAATGTTGATATTTCTGGTTTAGCACAAGGAAATTATAATGTAATTCTTAAAAGTGTTCAAAATGACACAACTCCATGTAGAACACAATTCGAGTTTGAAATTAACGAGTCTTTTTCAATAAATGGAATTCCTGATCCTCCTGTTCTAGATAATAATCAATCATTTTGTGTATCTAACTTTTTCCCAAATCAACCTACACTAAATGACATTACAGTAGATTCTGGTGAAAATTTAACTTGGTACGATAGCGCAACTTCTGATGTCCTTTTACCTAACAATACAATTTTAGAAGATGGTAAAACCTATTTTGTTACAACTAGCGATCCTACTAATAGCTGTGAAAGCTCAGCTAGAAATGTAGTTACTACTGCTGTAATTACAACATCAATTGTAAATTCAAGTGATACAACTCCTACTTTCTGTGCAATAGACAATCTCACTTTAGATAATCTAGATTCTTCAATAACTTCAGGAACATTAATTTGGTACGATGCCGCTACAGGTGGAAATGTTTTAGAGATTTCAACTCTGTTAGAAAACGGAAAAAGTTATTTTGCTGTTCAACAAATAGGAAGTTGCGAACATCACCAAAGATTAGAATTTATTCCAACAGTTATAAATACTCCAAAACCTGATTTCACAGGAAACACTAATAGATGTGCTTTAGACAAATTAACACTTTTTGATATAGAAACTGAAATTACAGATGTACCTGGTTTTGATTTAACTTGGTTTGATAGTAATGAAAATGGAAATGAGCTAAGTTCTACTGATCTTATAGAAGAAGATGTTACGTATTATGCTACTTATGTAGATCCAACTACGGGTTGTGAAGGAGAAAGAACCGCAATTACTTTTAATTTATCTTCATGTAATCCTGAAGATTATGACTTCTTTATTCCTGATGGATTTTCTCCTAATAATGATGGAGATAACGACGATTATTTTATTCCTAATATCGAGTTTTTCTATCCTAATTATGAATTAGAGATATTCAATCGATACGGTCAGTCTTTATTTATTGGAAATACCGAAAATCCTAAATGGAACGGTTTAAACAATAATGGTACAGAAGTTACTAGTGGTGTATATTTCTACGTACTTAAATACAATCAAGATAATTTAAAACCTAAGCAAGGAAGAATTTACTTAAGTAAATAAATAGCTAATGAAAAAGATCATATTTATAATTTGTTTTTGTTTTGTCTTTATTCTTAAAGGTTTTACACAGCAAGATCCTCAATATACGCAGTATATGTACAATCAAAATGTTGTAAATCCTGCTTATGTTACTAACGATTTAGGTGTTATTAATTTCGGAGTAATGCACAGAAGGCAATGGACTTCTGCTGTGGGTACGCCAAAAACTTATAACTTTTTTGTTCACGCTCCTTTAAGCAATAATATAGAAGCAGGTTTATCCATAGTTACCGATGATATAGGAGATGGTGTTTTAAAAGAAAATAACTTTTATGCTGATTTTGCTTACATGATTAACGTGAGTGAAGGTCATAAATTATCATTTGGTTTAAAAGCTGGATTTACTAGTTTCAATACAAATTTTAATGGATTTAGATTTCCTGATGAAGATATTACAACAGGATTTATTCCAAACGATTTAGCGTTTGAAAATCAAAATAAAACTTTCGTAAACTTTGGTGCCGGACTTTTTTATTTTACTGATAAATACTACATCGGTGCAGCAATTCCGAATCTTGTGAAAGGTGAACATTTTGAAGAAAATAACGGATTAAACAGTATTGGAGGTGAAGAAATTCACTTATTCGTAAATGGAGGTTATGTTTTTCACGTTAGTGATTTACTCAAATTAAAACCTTCCTTCATGGCTAAAGCTGTAAAAGGCTCTCCATTAGTTGTAGACACTGCTGTAAATGTTTTATTTGATGATAAATTTGAAGCTGGATTAGCATATCGTGTGAACGATGCTATTAGTGTCATGTTTAATATTCGTGTTTTAGATTCATTTCGTTTCGGATATGCTTTTGATTATACCACAACCAATCTAGGTAGTTTTAATTCTGGAACCCACGAATTTATGCTTCTTTTCGACTTTGATACTTTAGGCTTAAAGAAAGGTTACGATAAATCTCCAAGATTCTTTTAAAAGATTACTATGAAAAAAATAAGTTTCACACTGTTATTCCTCGCTGCTTTTACTTGCTTTTCTCAAAGTTCATCATTGAAAAGAGCTCATAAATATTTTAAAAGAACATTTTATACAGAAGCAATTTCTTTATATGAAAAAGCTTTAAAAGAGAGAGAAAGTTTTGAAGCCATAAAAAATTTAGCTGACGCCTATTATTATACTTATAATATGGAAAAAGCTACAGTGAATTATCGTTATCTGCTTAAAAATTATCGCAAACAAGTTGATGAAACATATTATCACAAATTTGCTAATTCGTTAAAAGCACTTGGTGAATATAAAAAGGCGAATAATGTTTTACTTAATTATTATAAGTCTATCGATAATTCAAAATACGAGCAATTACAAAAAGAAATTGAATACCTTGAAGATGTTGCCGCTTTGGGCAATCGTTTTTCTATTGAAAACTTGGGTATAAATACTCCTGATTCTGAATTTGGTGCAATACAAAAAGGAGATACCATTCTATTTGCAGCTCCAAGAAAAGAAATGTACGCCAAACGATTTGGTTGGAACGGACAAAATTATTTAGATATTTATCAAGTTTCTAACAATGAAATTTATTTAGGCGACAGCATTGCAAAACCTTTTTCAGATAAAATCAACTCTAAGTTACATGAGTCAAACATCATTTTCACTAAAGATGGGAAAACAGCATATTTCACAAGGAATAATTTTCAAAAAGGAAAAAGAAAAACTGATGATAAAAAAGTAACCCACGTTCAATTATACAAAGCTGAACTTATTGAAGGTGAATGGCAAAATATTACTTCCCTCCCATTCAATTCAAACACATATTCTACTGAACATCCAGCTTTAAGTCCAGATGAAAAAACACTGTATTTTGCTTCTGACATGCCAAACGGATTTGGTGGTTTTGATTTATACCGAGTTGCTATTGATTATGATGGAAGTTTTGGAAAACCACAAAATTTAGGTCCGACGATAAACACTCCAAAAAAAGAGCAATTTCCTTTTATTAGTGAAGACAACAAGTTGTATTTCTCTTCAAACGGTCATCCTGGATTTGGTTCTTTAGATGTTTTTGTCAGTACTATTTCAACAGATAATTTCTCTAAACCAGACAATATTGGTTTTCCAGTAAATTCTGGATACGATGATTTTTCTTTCAACATAAACACCAACAGTAAAGAAGGTTTTTTCGCTTCAAACAGAAAAGGTGGAAAAGGAAGTGACGACATTTATAAAATCATTGAAAAGAAACCTTTAAAAATAGAATCATGCTCTCAATTTATTTCTGGTTTTATTACAGATGAAGATTCGGGAGAAATTCTTAATGATGTTGACATTGTTTTGTTAGATGTCAATCAAAAAGAAATTGGTAGAATTGTAACATCAAACAGTGAAAAATTTAGGTTTAAAGTAAATTGTCAAACAAAATATACTATTAAAGCTTCAAAAGTTGGTTACACAAAAAATCAGAAAACATTAGCTTTAAAGAAGGTTAGAAATAAAGATAACGATGCTTCAATGACCTTGAAGTCTCTTATCATCTTAGAAAGAGAAAAAAGAGATGCATTAGCTTTAAAATTGAAAGAAGAGGAAATTTTAAAACGAAAAAATACTGAAAAACTAGAACTAGAAAAAGAAAAAAGAGCTAATGAAATTGTAGAAAATGAAAAGGATATTGAAAAACAAAAAGATAGAATCGTAATTAAAACCGACGAGATAAGTTTCGATTATAATTTATGGTATTTACGAAGAGACAGTAAAAAAGCTATCGATCGTGTAATCAATTTGATGAAAAAATATCCTGATATGATCGTTGAAGTTGGTACGCATTCAGATATCAGAGGAAATAATCGATATAACTTAGAACTATCGCAGAAAAGAGCAACTGCCGTTCGTATGTATTTCTTAGAAAGCGGAATCGAACCTGATCGTATTTCAGCAATTGGTTATGGAGAAACTCAACCGCTTGTAAAGTGTAAATCTGAAGAATCTTGTACAGAAGAGCAGCATGAAATTAACCGTAGATGTGAGTTTATTGTGAAGAAAATTCTATAATTTTTTCTACCAATTAGAAAATTTGGTATAGCTATTGATTTTAGTGTAATACTAAACGAAAAGATATGTTAACTTGTACTTTCTATGAGTTTACTTATTTAAACTTTAGTATATTGAACCTATGCGAGTACTTTGTTATAAAGTATTAAAAATGATACCATGAAAAATAAATCGATTGCAATACTAATGCTTACTCTTTTCTCTACAATACTTCACGCTCAAAATGATTTTGAAAAGCTTTGGAAAGAAGTTCATCACTTTGAATTACTTAACCAACCTAAATCTGCTTTAAAAATTGTAGATCGTATTTACGAGAAAGCAAATCAAAAGAAAAATTCTCCTCAAATTATAAAGACATTACTTTATAAAAGTAAGTTCTCTATGATTTTAGAAGAAGAATCGCAATTAAAAGTTATACAACAATTTAAAGCGCATATTCAAAAAAATACTGCTCCGACTAAAAATGTATTGCAAAATATTTTAGCCAACATGTATTGGCAATATTTTCAAAGTAACAGATGGAAATTTTACCAAAGAACTAAAACAAATGCAAAAGTTGATTCAAACGATTTTAGAACTTGGGATTTAGAAACTCTATTTGCTGAAATTCATTTTGAATTTCAAAACTCTTTAGCTTCAACTACCACATTACAAAAGATTCCGTTAGAAGAATTCAGTGTTCTTTTAAAACCTGAAATTGAATCTAAAAAATATCGCCCTACGCTTTATGATTTCTTAGCGCATAACGCGTTAAACTTTTATAAAACTGATGAAACCAGAATTACAAAACCATCTTATCAATTTAAAATAGATAACAAACAGCTATTGTATGAAGCGAAACAATTTGCTGCTTTAAACTTAACTACTAAAGACACATTATCGTTACAGTTTAATGCTTTAAAAATTTATAAGAACTTAATTCAGTTTCATCTAAATAACAAAAACTTTAATGCTTTAGTTGATTCAGATTTACAGCGTTTAGATTTTGTTAGAAGTAAAGCCACATTTTTGGATAAAGACAAACTGTTTTTAGAGACTTTAATAGCTTCAGAAAAGATATTTAGCAATCATGAAGCTTCTAGTTTATATGGATTCGAGATCGCTAATTACTACCATAACTTAGCAAACGCATATTCTAATTCGAAAGGTAAAAACAAAAAATATAGATTTAAAAACAAAGAAGCTTTAGCTATTTGTAATCGTATTATTAAAAAATTCCCGAAAAGTTATGCTGCTCAAAAAAGTAAGTTATTACAAGAAAAAATTAACGAGCAATCAATAGAAATTACTGCTGAACAATATGTTCCTATAAACAAGTACTCAAGAGTACTTATTAATTACAAGAACGTAGATCAACTTTACTTTTCAGTATATAAAATTGATTTCAAGAAATTAGAAGAAATAAGAAAAGCTTATCCTCTTAAAAAACGAATTGAATTAATTCAAAAACTAACTAAAGTAAGCTCTTGGCAACATAAGCTTCCTAACGAATTTGATTATTTAAATCATACCAACGAAGCCATACTTCCTAAACTAAAACAAGGAAGTTATTTTATTGTCGCTTCAGAAAAAAACACTTTGCAAGAAGATACTGCTTTTGGATATACAGGAATTCAAATTTCTAACCTTACTTTAGTTACTAGAAATGCTGATGGTGGCAATATTTATCAAGTATTAGATCGTAATACAGGAAAACCTATTTCTAAAGCATTAATTAATTTCAGAAATGAAAATACAAGGTATAACAGACATGTTAATGTTTCTTTTTATACTGATGAGAAAGGTGAAGTTAAGTACAATGCAAATGGATATCACAGCAACGTTATAGCTACTATTACTTCTAAAAATGATAAAATTTTAATTGAAAACTTATATTTAAGAGAACGTTACAAGAATAGCAGAAGTACTCGTAAGCAAACAGAGACATTTATTTTTACAGACAGAAGTATTTACAGACCTGGACAAACAATATATTTTAAAACTATTTCTCTTGAAAAAGAAAATGATAATTCGAGTATACTTACCAATTCAAAAATAGCCGTAACACTTAAAGATGTAAATAATCAAACAGTAAAAGAACTGACTTTAAAAACAAATGATTTCGGATCTACAGCTGGAGAATTTATCTTACCAAACACAGGTTTAACTGGAAGCTTTCAAATCGTTACTATGATTAATGGAAGAAGAAGTTATGAAAACATTTCTGTTGAAGAATATAAGCGTCCTAAATTTGAAACTAATTTTAAACCCGTAAGCGAATCTTTTAAACTGAACGACAGTGTAACTGTTACCGGTACTGCTAAAGCTTATGCTGGCTCAAATATTACAGATGCAAAAGTTGTGTATCGTGTTCATAGAAAAGTTCAATTTCCTCGTTGGTATTATTGGTATCGACCTTCTTTTGCGTATGCTGAACCTCAAGAAATAGCAAACGGAGAAATTTTAACTAATGACAAAGGAGAGTTTACAATAACATTTAAAGCTTTACCAGATGAAAGTGTTTCTAAAGATCAACTTCCTGTTTTTAATTATGAAATTTCTGCAGATGTTACTGATCTGAATGGAGAAACTAGAAGTGCTACAACAATTGTAAACGTTGGTTATCATAGCTTAATTGCTAATATAGATATTGATGACGTTTTAAATAAAGCAGACAAGAAACATATCTTAACAATTAACACTAAAAATTTAAACGATGAATTTATTCCTGCTGAAGGAGAAATTAAAATCTATAAACTAAAAGCACCTAAATATCCTTTAAGAAATCGACCTTGGCCTAGTCCAGATTTTCAAACAATTTCTAAAACTGAATTTGAAGAAAAATTCCCACACGATCCATATAAAAATGAAGATAATCGTAATTACTGGGAAAAAGGTAAAAGCGTATTTACTACAAAATTTAATACCGAAAAATCGAAAGAAGTTGTTTTAACAGGAATTAAAAAGTGGACTTCTGGAAGCTATATTATAGAGCTTACTTCAAAAGATAAATTCGGACAAACAGTTACCGATAAGAAATACATTAGTGTATCTTCAATTAAAGATAAATATCCAGAAGACAATAAATTATTTCAAATTAAAACAGATAAGACTTCTTATAAAGATGGTGATGTTGCTAAAGTAACTGTAAGCACAAACTCTAAAGATGTTACAGTAATGTTGTTCGTTGAAAAGAACTATAAAACCGTAAATTCTTACTACTTAAAACTTAACAGAAACAGTAAAACAATAGAAATTCCTGTTACTAAAGACGATCTTGGCGGATTTGGTATTCAGTATCATTTTGTGAATTACAACGATTTTAAAAATGGAAATCTTGTTTTAGATGTTCCTTATCCAAAAACAGATCTTGAAATTATCACAAAAACATTTAGAGATAAACTGCAACCTGGAGCAAATGAAACTTGGAGTTTTACTATTAAAGGAAGTCAAAAAGATAAAGTTACTGCAGAACTTTTAGCTGGAATGTACGATGCTTCTCTAGATCAGTTTAGAAATCATGAATGGGATTTCTATCCAGTTTACAAACCAAGATATCACAATAATGGTTCAAGTAGTGCTAGAAGTTTTAAAACCACGCGTTTCATTTTTAACAAACGAAATCGCAACTATTATAATCCACCAACAATTAAATACGACCGATTCAATTGGTTCGGATTTAATTTCAATAATAGTAAATGGGAAAATACTAGATACTTAAATACATTAAGAGCCGGACCTATATTATCTACATCTGGCACTTTTACTGGTAAAGTTTCAGGAGTTATTTCTGATATTTCTGGACCATTACCTGGAGTTAATGTACAAGTTTTAGGTAGTTCTAAAGGAGTAGAAACTGATTTTGATGGAAAATTTTCTATCGATGTAAAAAAAGGAGATATTCTTGTATTTAGTTTTGTCGGCATGAGAACAAGAGAAATACAAGTAACTAATTTCTCTAACATTATTTTACGTTTGGAAGATGATGCTGTTTTAGAAGAAGTAGTTGTAGCAGGTGTAGCTTCTCCTGCTCCTATGAAAAGAAAAACAAGAGGAAGAAGCGAAAAATTACTTGCTAAACCTGAAGCCGCAGAAGCTGAATCTTTCGGTTTTCTGGGAAGAGAAGATAGCACAGAAGAAAATTCCGATGGATGGGCACCTAAAAACTCTCAAGATGAATATGGTGAAGAAAACAAAAAACCATTATCTAATATAGAAGCACGTAAAAATTTACAAGAAACCGCATTTTTCTACCCACAATTGGTAACAGACAAAGATGGAAATGTTTCTTTTAATTTTACAATCCCTGAGGCTTTAACAAAATGGAAATTACAATTATTAGCGCATTCTAAAAATTTACATACTGCTACAGAAACTCTAGAAACAGTAACTCAGAAAGAGTTAATGGTAATACCAAATACACCTCGTTTTTTAAGAGAGAAAGATCAAATTACTGTAAGTGCGAAAATTAGTAATTTAACAGATAAAGAGCTGCAAGGAACAAGTCAGTTATTAATAACAGACCCTATTACAGGAAAAGCTATTGATACTGATTTAAACAACTTAGAAACACAAAAAAGCTTTACCGTAGATGCAGAAGGAAATACCAATGTTTCGTGGGACTTAACAATTCCAGAAACAATTCAAGCAGTTAGTTTTAAAATTGTTGCGCAAGCAGGAAACTTTAGTGATGGAGAACAAAATGTACTTCCCGTACTTTCGAATCGTATGTTGGTTACTGAAACATTACCGATGTGGGTTCGAGGAAATCAAACAAAGACATTCACACTTAATAAGCTAAAAAATAATACTTCTACTACGCTTAAACATCATCAATTAACATTAGAGGTAACTTCAAATCCAGTTTGGCAAGCTGTGCAAGCACTTCCATACTTAATGGAATATCCTTATGAATGTTCAGAGCAAACATTTTCACGTTATTATGCAAATACTTTAGCGAGTTATATTGCCAATAGTAATCCGAAAATTAAAGCTGTATTTAATCAATGGAAAAGTAGTGAAGCATTAATCAGTAATCTTGAAAAAAATCAAGAATTAAAATCTATTATCATTCAAGAAACTCCTTGGTTACGTGATGCCCAATCAGAATCAGAACAAAAAAAGCGTATTGCTTTATTATTTGATTTGAATAAAATGCAAGCGGAGCAAACAAACGCCATTCGAAAGCTTCAGTATATGCAAATGGATAACGGAGGATTTCCTTGGTTTAAAGGAGGACGATATGCTAATATTGGAATTACAAATCATATCGTAACTGGTTTTGGTCATTTACAAAAGTTAGGAATAAAAATTAATGACCATACTGCTGAAAACATTATTGGAGACGCTATTCAGTTTTTAGATTATGAATATGAAAATAAATATGAAAAGTTACTAGAACGAGCAAAACGAGTAAAAGCTTTAGACGGTAAAAGAGCTTATGATAAATATTTAGCAGAGTCTCATATCAGTTATTATGATCTTCAATATTTATACATGAGAAGTTTCTTTGATGAAATTAAAATTCAAAAATCGACTCAAAAAGCAATTGACTATTACACTCAACAAGCTGCTAAATATTGGAATGATTTCAACTTGTACGGTAAAGGATTAAATGCTTTAATTCAATTTAGAACGAACAACAAATCTAAAGCCAACTTAATTTTAAAATCTTTAGAAGAAAATAGTATTACTTCTGAAGAATTTGGAATGTATTGGAAAGAAAATAAAAGTGGATGGTATTGGCATCAAGCTCCGATAGCAACACAAAGTTTATTAATTGAAACGTTTGCTGAAATTAAGAATGATGAAAAAACTATCGATAACCTTAAAATTTGGCTACTTAAAAACAAACAAGTAAGCGAGTGGAAAACAACAAAAGCGACAACAAATGCTATCTATGCTTTACTTTTTAAAGGAACAAATTGGTTAGCTTCTAACGAATTAGTTACTGTAAAAGTTGGTAAAGAAATTATAGATCCGACTAAATTAGAAAATACAAAAATTGAAGCTGGTACAGGTTATTTTAAAACCAATTGGAAAAACAAAGAAGTTACTTCTGATAAAGCTACAGTCACTTTAACAAAAAACAATAAAGGTATCGCTTGGGGCGGATTGTATTGGCAATATTTTGAAGATTTAGATAAAATTTCTCATGCAAAAACACCATTACAATTAACTAAAAAACTATTCAAAAAGGTAAATTCAGACAGAGGTAAAAAACTAATTGATATTACTGATAACAATTTACAAGTGGGAGATTTAGTTACTGTACGTATTGAATTAAAAGTAGATAGAGATATGGAGTTTATTCATATGAAAGATATGCGCGCTTCTGCTTTCGAACCAACTAATGTATTATCGAAATACAAATGGCAAGATGGCTTAGGTTATTATGAAAGTACTACAGACGCAGCTACAAATTTCTTTTTCGATCGTTTACCAAAAGGAGTTTATGTTTTTGAATACGATATTCGAGTAAATAATAAAGGTGATTTTAGTAACGGAATTACCACAATACAAAACATGTATGCTCCTGAATTTTCTAGTCATTCTAAAGGAATACGTGTGAAAATTAAATAATCGTTATGCGAATACTTAAAAAAACAAAAGGACTTATTTTTTATGCTTTGTTGTTGATGGGATTAAACTCTTTCTCACAAAGCATAAATTTAAAGTCTTTAAAATGGAAAAACAGAGTTGTTTTAATCGTAACCAACAATACAAATGACGCAGTATACCATAAACAATTATCTGAATTTATAGATAATCCTAAAGCTTTTGAAGAGCGAAAATTAAAAGTTTTTGATATTCAAAAAAATAGAGCTCGAGAAATAACTTACACAAATGGTAAAACTATTATTGGGTCTTGGTTCGTAAATGATGCTTTATACAAAAAATATTCTTCGAGAAAAACGGACTTTAAAGTCTTATTAATTGGCTTAGATGGAGGCATTAAAAAAACTGTGAAGCAAAAGGTTTTTACAAAGGAATTACTTTTAACTCTTATTGATGGAATGCCAATGCGCAGATCTGAACTAAGAAAAAATTAATTCGATTGATTATCAATTCATAAAAAATGCAACAAATACAACAAGTTACTTTTAAACAAAAAAAGGTTGATCATTTTTATTTTGATTTTGTTGATTTAAATGATGTTATAGAATTGAAACCTGTAGATCATAATCAGTTTGACCATCATAAAGTTTCTTTTTATGTGATCTTTTTAATTACTGAAGGCAATGGAACTCACAGTATAAACTACCAAAATTATTCGTATCAAAAAGGTTCTATTTTTATCTTAAGAAAAAACAACATTCATAAATTTCATAAATCAGAAGCTAAAGGCAATATTCTGGTTTTTACCGAAGATTTTATTATCAAATACTCTGATAAATTTGAAACACTAAAACTTTTCCAGCTTTTTAATGAAATGTTAAGTATTCCAAAAATCCAATTAAATAATGAGGATTTTGAAGAGATTTACAATATTGTAGTACAAATTCAAACAGAATTTTCTCGTGATAACGATTCTTATTCTATTGCCATTATTAGAAGCTTGGTACAAGTTTTAATATTAAAACTACTTCGTATTAAGTCAAAAAACAATAAGAATTTCAATAATCAACATTATCATTTAAACTTCATCAAATTACAAGAACTCATTGAAAAAGAATGCTTTGAAAGCAAAAAAGTTTCTTATTATGCTGACAAAATGGGAGTTACTTCAAAAACTTTAAATAATATTACACAAAGTATTATTGGTAAACCTGTTAAATCTTTTATTGATGAGATTTTAATTTTACAAATTAAGCGTCTCATTATCAACTCTCAACTTTCTTTAACTGAAATTGCATATCATGTCGGTTTCGACTCTTCTACAAACTTTTTTAAATTCTTCAGAAAAAGAACACAACTTTCCCCAAAAGAATTCAAAGCTTTAAACAAATAACAACTTTCTCATTTTTACCCTAAAAATATCTTTTTTTACCTCAATACAATGTAAGCTCAATATACTTTTGTGATAACTTAATACTAAACCAATTTATCATGAAAAGATTGATTTCTCTTTGTAGTATGCTATACTTAACTTTTCTTATTACTGGATGTAATGCTCAAAAGAATAATTCTAGTGAGGTTACTAAAAACAAAGAAGCGATTTCTGTTTTTTACCAAAAAGCATTAACTGTTAATAAAGAAACGCAACCAACAACTGTTCTTACTCCGTTAATGGCTGAAAATTATACTTCTTCTAACTCTAGTGGAGCAAAAGGAGCAAAAGAATTAATGGGACAATTAGAGTTCTTTTGGAAATTAATTCCTGATTTAAAATGGGATGTGCAACAAGTTATAAATAACGGTGATCAATACGTGGTTAGAAGTATTGCTACTGGAACTCCAAACGGAAACTTTATGGGATTACAAACCGATGGTTCTAAATCATTTAAAATTATGACTATTGACGTTCATACCATGAAAGATGGAAAGTTTGTAAATACTAATCATATTGAAGATTGGACAACTGCAATGCAACAATTAAAACCTAAAAATGGTGCTTCTGATGAAACCATGAAAGTTGCTATGGAATTTATGGGAGCCATGGGTAAAGGAGATATGAAAAAAATGATGGACTTAATGCATGACGATATGGTTTGACATAACGAAGGTGATAAAAGTTTGCCATGGATTGGACCGTGGAAAGGTAAAAAAACAATCTTAGAGAAATTCTTACCTAGTTTTGGTTCTAACTTTAAAACTATAAAATGGGAACCAAGCGATGCTTTATCTAAAGATAATACTGCTGCTTTTTTCGGTAAAATGATTGGTAAACTTACCAAATCCAATAAAAAAACAGAAGAATTCACATATGCTTTACGTGTAAAAGTTAAAGACGGAAAAGTAATTCTTTGGAACTGGTTCGAAGATAGTTATGCGGTATCAAAAGCATATCATAACAAGTAATTTTTTAGTAGTATATATAAGCTGTATTAACTTTGGGTCTTATTGTTAATACATAAAACCTCAATTCTTAATTTGAATTGAGGTTTATTTTTTTTGAATTCTGCAAATGTGGAATCAATAATAAAAGCTAACTTTAAATCATTGTATTGATTTGTTCCTTCGGAACACATCTTTTTATCAAAAATTGATCAATGAATAAGCTTTTCTATTTACTAGTATTTTTCTTATGTATTTCTGTTCAAACTTTTGCTCAGAAAAAATTACGTAAAATTTCTACGATTTATGATCATATTTGGCATCCTGAAGTTGAAGGCGAATATGTTGTAGACAATGTTTTCCTTTATAAAAATGGAAAATTCGATACTATTAATTTTAATGTCCCGAATTTAAGTAAATCAAACCCTTATGGAGCTGACGAGATTAAAGCTCGATTGTTCTCAAAAACGGTAAATGGACGCTTTCTGAGAAAAAAATCTATAAATAAATTTGTAGTTACTAAAGATTCAAAAAATAGAATCATCACATTAAAAGATAGCTTTCCTAAAAAAATTGTTAATCGAGTTTCTTCTGATCTATTTGCTCGATTAATGACATCTGAGAAGGCTCTGGATAGTTTAGAAGCTGTAAACCATAAAAAGAGGAAAGAAAATCCTCAGTTCACAACCGATCTATATTCATTTGATTATTTAAATGATAGTCAATTTAAATATACATTTTCTTCTACAGACAATATTGGTAAAAGAGATGACCCTTATCGTAGTTTTATTTCATCTTTCGACAGTATTAATCAATTTAGCTTTGATGTAAAAACTGAAAATAAACGCATAAAAGAAATTAAAATAGATCCTACTTATCTAAAAGATAAATTTTATCGAGCTCCTAAAGATTCTATTTCTTTAAAGTTGATTTTCGATTATAAGAATGATAATGTTACTAAAGTGACTTTTGAATTTATTCCTAAAATCACAATAGGTATGAAAGAAGAATATAAGTTTTTCAGATTCCCTACAGACTCTATTTACTCTAATTTTAAAAATAATGTTCTTTCACATTTCAATAGCAAAAAGCGATTCACCGAAATGGAATATTACGAAGTATTAGCGGAAAACAAGTTTCCTGTTGAGTTTCAATATGACATGCCTTATAAAACAGCTAAAGAATTTGCTTACTATTTAAGTACAAAAGACGAGACTTTAAAATATCCAAAAATCACATATACATTTACTTATGAATATGATAAATATTTAAACCCTGAGAAAAATTTACTGAAAGATATTTATAATAGTGAGGAGTTTGATTTAATGCATTTTACAAATAATGCTATGATGCTTTTCCACACATTGTATGATTTTAATAGTAGACTAGATCGATTTGTATATCAACTAAAGAGTAATTATAATGCGCCTAGTTCATTTCACATGTTACACAACTATGTTAAGAATCTATCAACTAATAATGTAAAAAATATTTATGGCGAATTTAGCATAGCGTCGCCAACGCTATTCAATCACAGAAGACTTGGTAAACCTTATTCTTTAGAAGGAAAAAAACTGTTTTATACATTTGAACATACTTACACAAACAATACATTGTATAAAACTAAAGGTTACAGATATTGTGATAATTTGAATGGCTTCATGGAAAAGAGTTTTTCACATCTCTATTCTTTTAAGAAGAACTTTAATCCGAAAGCGCATATTTTCACTTACAGATATCATTATTAGATTAATTACTTACCTGTAAACGAATCAAATGCACTAATTCTTCGTTACTTAAAGTACTTTCTTTTTTAAAATATTCTTCTGATTTAATTAACTCAAGTATTATTTGTTTATCGACACTTTTAAAATTCAACTTTTTGACTAACACGGCATTGGTGATCATAATCTATAATTTTTGGGGATTAATATTATTCGACTATATAAATTTATAAATTATAAGACTGAAATATAGGAATTATAGATGAATGGTCGTAAAACTCAGTTAATATTAACACTATGTTATGTTAAACTAATGCAAAACCAACAAAAACAAATAAAAAATTGTCTTTCAATACGTTAATTAAGATAAATATGCTCTAGAATATTGCTCATTCCGTATTATACTTCGATTAAGAAACAATACTAGTAAAGGAACCAAACCATGTGGTAATCTGTAGATAACTTGATATAAATTTTGATGAATGGATTGTATAGGAAAATCAATATAAAAATTCGCTACAATTCTTGCCAAAGCAGTTAACAATCCCCAAGCTACAGCGTAGATTAATGCATAAGTATCAACCTTAGGAATAAAAATTAAAACCGCTAAAACAAAATCTAAAATACCTGCTACATACAAGAAAGTAATCGCAAAAGACTCTGAAACACCCATGATATTAATTACCATGTCTACAAATTTTCCAGGAACAGGATAAGCACCAAAAGCATAAAGTCCGTGTGAAAAGAAAGTAATAGCGATTAAAACCTTTAATGTGAAAATTAACCTATCTAAGTTGAAACTATCTTTCAAAGTATATAAGAGCACAAATGGTAAACCGAACTGAATACTATGCTCGAAAAATTGAGCGAAATGATAAAACTTCTCTTTAGTTAATAATAATGTCAAGATTATTAAACTTAATCCTCCCAAATAGATAGGAATCTTAAAAACTTTCTTATTCTTTTTAGTGATCAGCAAACTACTTACAGCAGCAATACAGTATAAAATACCTTTACTTATAATTAAAGATTGTACAAATACATCTGTATTTGGACTTGTCGCATAAGTTGTCCATGAAACACCAAACCAATTTTCCACAATAGGTTTTAAAAGTGATTCATCCCAGAAAAAAGTTCGATAAGGAGCGTCCCAAAACAAGTGTTGCCAGGCTCTACCGATGAAAATAAAAAAAACAGATAATTTTAGGAGGTTAGGTTTATTCATAAAGTCAAATTACGTGTAAAGAAGGTTAATTATTAAAAACAAAGACGTTAAATTTACTTGAAATAAAAGTTATGTATTTTAATTTTAAATTAAGAATTAAAATTGAAAGTAAAATAGTTTTCAACTTTTTTACTTTCGCCACAGCTTAACCAATTAACCCCTACTTCATCATGAAAAAACTTCTTTTTTTAGCGATCCTTTTTTGTATTGGATTTAACGCTAACGCCAACAACGATAAGTATCGTTTAACATTAAGAGGAAATCCTGCAACTTCAATAGTAATAGGATGGAATCAAACTTCTGGTAGTAATCCAAGAGTATATTTTGGAACTACAGATTTCGGAACTAACTACAGCAGCTACCCAAATTCAGCAGCTCCTAGTAGAACTTCATCTTACAAAGGAATGAACAATAATTTTGTAAGATTAACTGGATTAACGCCTAACACAGCTTACTACTTTGTTATTAGAGATAGTCAAGGAACAAGTCGTAGATTATGGTTTAAAACTGCACCATCAGATAACAGTAGATTATCTTTTATTGCTGGTGGAGACTCTAGAAACAACAGAACTCCTAGAAGAAATGCTAACTTATTAGTATCTAAATTAAAACCTCACGCTGTATTATTCGGTGGAGATATGACAGATGACGATACAAATAGTCAATGGCAAACTTGGTTTAACGATTGGCAATTAACTATTGCTTCAGACGGAAGAATGTTCCCAATTATTGCAGCTAGAGGTAATCATGAAGATAGCAATAATAGTATTTATAATCTTTTCGACACGCCTTCTTCTAGTGTTTATTATGCAATTACTTTTGGAAATAATTTAGTAAGAACCTACACTTTAAATACTGAAATTTCTATTTCAGGAAATCAAACAAGTTGGTTACGTAGTGATTTGGCTAACAATTCAAGTACAAAGTGGAAAATTGCTCAATATCATAAACCTATGCGTCCTCACGTTCGTTTCAAATCAGAAGGAAATAGTCAGTACAGCAATTGGGCTCGTACTTTTTATGATAACAAAGTACAATTAGTTGTTGAATGTGATGCGCACACTGTAAAAACCACTTGGCCAGTAAGACCTTCTACAAGTTCTGGTAGCGATGAAGGTTTTGTAAGAGATAATACTAACGGAACTGTTTATGTTGGTGAAGGTTGTTGGGGTGCTCCATTACGTTCTAATGATGACAATAAAGATTGGACTCGTAATTCTGGAAGATTCAATCAATTTAAATGGATATTCGTTGATGAAAATAAAATTGAAACAAGAACAATTCGTGTAGACAATGCTTCTAATGTTGGATCTGTTTCAAATAGTAATCCTTTTCAAATTCCTTCTAATTTAGATGTTTGGAGTCCTTCTAATGGTAGTGTAGTAACTATCAATAGAAATACTTCTGGCGGAGGTGGTTCAGATAACGATAACAAAACTATTGAAGTTGCGATTGCTTCTGGTAATGATGATGTTGAAGAAAGTGAAGATGGTTCTATGTACATTAATAGTAGCGATTTAGAATTAGTATACGATAGTCACAACAACAATGGTTACCAAAAAATAGGTTTGCGTTTTACAAATGTAAATCTTCCTAAAAATGCAACTATTACAAGTGCTTATTTACAATTCAATGCAGATGAAAGTAATAGTGCTAGTGCAGAACTTGAAATTAGCTTACACGATAGTAGTAACTCTGCTGCTTTCTCAAATTCTAATAATGTTTCTGCTAGAAATACATTTAGCGCTAAAACAGTTTGGACTCCAAGTTCTTGGTCTAGCGGACAAAATGGAAGTGCGCAACGTTCTCCTAACTTAAAGAATATGGTTCAAAGTTTAGTGAATAAAAGTGGATGGACTTCTGGAAACAATCTCAGTTTTATCATTAAAGGTAGAGGAACAAGTTTAACAAGCACTTCTGCTAAACGTGTTGCAGATTCTTACGAAGGTGGATCTGGAAAAGCTGCTCGTTTAATTGTTTCTTATACTACTGGTGGAGATACTACTAATCCAGATATTTGTGCTGGTATTGCTGAATGGAGAAGCGGAGTGAGCTATTCAGCTGGGGATAAAGTTGTTTATCAAGGTAACTTATTTTTACGTACTTCTGCTAACGATTGGGAATTCTTAGGAGCTTGCGGAACTACTGTTAATAGATCTTCTGAGCAAAATACAATCAACCACCCTCCTATTTTCTCTGCTGAAAATTTTGAAGTTAGTCCAAATCCTTTTGTAAATAACATTATTATTTCTACAAAAAAGATGTACTTTCGCGCGCCAATTGAAATCACTTTATTTGACATGAATGGTAAAGTTGTATTTCAAAAGAAACAAGTAATTGACGATAATGTAAGCCAAAAAATTACTCCGAATGTAAAAGCAACAGGAGTTTACATTTTACATGTTAAAGAAGGCAATGAAATTATCTACAAAAAGAAACTTATTAAAAAATAGATAAACACATCAAGAAAAACCGGGAGAATTTTTTTTGATCTTTATTCCGCTAGTTCTTTTAGAATTAGCGGTTTTTTTATTTTTAATATATTTGATTGGAATAAATATTCCAAAAAATTATACATTTGTAACATGACAAAAAAAGATAGTATTGTAAAAGCCGCTTTAAGTTTACTTTCAAAAAACGGTATTCATGCCACTCCAATGTCTGCAATCGCTAAAGAGGCAGGTACTGGAATGGGAACTATCTATAATTATTTTCCAAATAAAGAGATTTTAATTAATCATATTTATCAATTTGTAAAATCTCAAGAACAAGATATTTTTAAGCCTTTTATTCCTGAAGAAAATATTAAAAGTCAGTTTTTCACATATTATATACTCGCCACAGAATTTTTCACTCAAAACATTGAGTATTTTCAGTTTATGGAGCAATTACACGCTTCCCCTATTATTACTGAAGAAAGTCGAAAATTTGGTCAAGATGCAGCTAAAGAAGTCCATAATTTGATTGAATCAGGAAAAGCAAACGGAATTATTAAAAATATACCGACCCAAGAATTACTTCAATTTATTGGAGGTTCTTTACTATCAACAATACGTTGGAATGTTCAACAGAATAATCCTAACTATGTTGAAAGTCAGCTCAACTTAGTTTGGGATGCTATAAAAGCATAAAAAAATTTAATTTAAAATTGGAATGAATATTCTATCCAAAAAAAACAAACACTCATGAAAAAAAACATTTTAATTACAGGAACATCAACCGGAGTTGGTTTTGAAGCTGCATTATTATTTGCTGAAAATAACTTTAAAGTTTATGCAACAATGCGTAACTTGAATAAAAGTGACTCTTTACAAAAAGAAATTAAAGTTCGAAATTTATCCATAGAAATACTTGAATTAGATGTAACTAAAAACGATTCTATAATAAACACTGTTCAAACTATTATCAATAAAGATGGTAAACTTGATATTCTGCTAAATAACGCTGGTGCTGGTTTTGCTAAAACTTTAGAACATGCTTCACAAGACGAGATAGATTGGGTTACCGATGTTAATTATACTGGAGTAATTCGTACATCTAAAGCTGTTATTCCTCAAATGAGAAAACAACAAAGCGGACATATTATTAATATTACTTCTATTGGCGGTTTAGTTGGTCAACCTTTTAATGAATTATATTGTGGAGCTAAATTTGCTGTTGAAGGCTTTACTGAAGCTTTGGCTAGTTATTTAACTCCTGCATTTGGTATTCAATTTTCTTTAGTTGAACCTGGAGGAATTACAACAGAATTTATGTCTAATGCTGTAGAAAAAACTCAAAATGAACAAGGTGAACTAGCTACAGGTGATTATGCTCCTATTTTTCAAAAATATATAAGTGGAGCGCAAAATAGAGCTGGTGATGGAGAAGCATCTCCTTATCAAACTGGAAAAGAAGTTGCTGAAGTTGTTTTAAAAGTAGCCTTATCTGAAAATCCACCAATTCGTATTCGTACTTCTGAATGGGCAGAAAAATTAGGGCATTTAAAAACTGTAGGAGATCCTGACGGAACAAAATTGGTAAATCAAGTACAATCTTTTTTCTTGTAAAATGAATATTTTATATTGGATTAGCACTGCATTAATTTCTGTTTTCCTTTTACTTAGTTCATACAGTTATATTTTTAGTAGTACTACTATTGAAGGTATAAAATCTCTTGGATTTCCAGATTTTTTCAGAATACAATTAGCTGTTTTAAAGACTATAGCTGCTTTTGGACTTATAATTCCTAATCTACCAATATTCCTTAAAGAATGGAGTTACGTAGGAACCGGATTATTCTTAATCACAGCATTCGTTGCTCACATAGCCCATCGAGATTCAATATTTATAAGTCTATTACTTCTGATATTATTTTTAGTATTGACTTTATCATATATGTCTTTTCACAAGATACTTTATATCTAATTTTTCAATAAAAAAACCTCAGTTTTTACACTGAGGTTTTACTATAATAAGCTAAGAAGCTAAATAAATGAACAAGCTTTTAATTTAATTTCTAAAACATTAATTAGCTCTATGTTTGAGCCATAATCTTGTCAACTCTTGTTTATAAAATTCGATATCTTCATCTTCAAGAATATCGGTAACTATGGTAATACTTTCTAAAACATCTTCTACAAACTCAGTTTTTGGTGCTTCTAAATAATTATAGTAATAATTGTTATGATATAAACTATATGTAGTTTCTTCCACAAATAATGTCAAAAAAGTGGATTTATTCTCTGAAATATAATCTGTTAATCCTTCTTCTAAAAAAATTTCAAATTGTTCTTTTCCATGCTGACCACTACAACTCATAAGTCTACCAACAGCTAGCTTACATGTTTCCTTTTTCCATTTATAGCTTGTAATAATAGTACTAATATCTCCCCATTGAGACACTTCATGGTCTAGATCACAAGTTCGGAGAAAATCAATATAAGTATCAATGTATCTAATATCTTTTTCTACAAAATTTAATATCGCTCCATTTCCTAAAGGTGTTTCACTGTCTTCCCATATTCTGTTATTATATCTTCCTTTTGCTGCTGTATTAATATAAGATATGGTTTCATCAAAAAGTTCTTCATGCTTTACTACTTCTTGAAACAATGCATATTCTCCCTCAATTACTTGCATTACCATTTCGTCATTATATACTATTTTTAATATATAATTGAATTCATAAAGTTCATCATTTTCTTTGAATGACAATAAAGTTGCATTAATTGAAGATAAAATTGTTTTTAAATCTTCAACTACTAAATCTTTATTCTGATTTGCCTTAACAATTGTTATCTCTTCTGAATGAGAAGAATCTCCCTCACCTAAACAATTGACTTTTATAAAATAACTCATGAATTGACGTAGATTATATTTAATGCTACAATAATAAATCAGAGTAATTTAGTTTGCTACCCTGTTTTCAGTGAAATATGATTTTGATGATAAAAGTTGCCAACTATAATCACCTCATAATCAAAACTTAATTTAAAACTGTGTTAATAATTTCAATTTCTTATTTTAATTTTTTCAAAATTTATCGGCGAATAAAAAAAAAAACTATATTTGATTTACCCATGGTAAAATAAAATGTTAAGTTTTACTTGTTTCGTAAACAACTTTTTAAGGAAGATAAAAGGTTGTTTAGTGTTTGGGAAACACAACGAAAAAATTAAGGTTTCTTCCGAACTTATTTTAAACATACTTCAAAATCTTCGTTTACGAGGTGTGTATTTAGAGCTTATAGTTTAGTTACGCAATTTCAATTTTGGTTATATCAAATCAAGCTATTAGATAGCTAAAGGGTTTGTTGTCTATAATTTTAATTGAAATTAAATGAATACTAAATATAAAGATTTAATTGAACAAACTTTTGACTTTCCTCAAGAGGAATTTCATACAAAACATGAAGAATTATTTTTTCATGACATTAATCTAATGGAGTTAATTAAACAATATGGAACTCCATTAAAATTCACGTATCTACCTAAAATCTCAGAGAATATTATTAAAGCTCAAAAATGGTTTAATAATGCTATTGAAAAACTTAATTATAAGGGTAGTTATAATTATTCGTATTGCACCAAAAGCTCACATTTTCGATATGTTTTAGAAGAAGCTTTGTTAAATGATATTCATATAGAAACTTCATCTGCTTTTGATATCGACATTGTTAAATCACTAAAAAAACAAGGAAAACTAAAAGATAGTGCCTTTGTTTTATGTAATGGCTTTAAAAGGGATCAATACATAGCTAATATTGTTAACCTTATCGAAGGAGGTCATAAAAACTGTATTCCTATCATTGATAATTATGAAGAATTGAATCTACTTTTAGATGAAACAAAAAGTAAATTAAATATAGGAATTAGAATAGCTTCTGAAGAAGAACCTAAATTCGAATTTTATACGAGTCGTCTAGGTATTGGTTATAAAAACATTGTTTCTTTTTATGAAAAAAAAATAGCTAACAACCCTCAAGTAGCCTTAAAAATGCTTCACTTTTTCATAAATACAGGAATAAAAGACAATTCATATTACTGGAATGAATTATTGAAATGTTTAAAAGTATATACACAATTAAAAAAAGTATGTCCCTCACTAAACAGTTTAAATATTGGTGGAGGTTTTCCTATTAAGAATTCATTAGCTTTTGAGTACGATTACCAATATATGATTGAAGAAATTGTCAATCAAATTAAAACTGCTTGTGATGAAGAAGGTGTTGATACTCCTAACATTTTTACAGAATTTGGAAGCTTTACTGTTGGAGAAAGTGGTGGAGCATTGTATGAAGTTTTATATCAAAAAAAACAAAATGATAGAGAAAAATGGAATATGATAAACTCCTCTTTCATTACAACTTTACCTGATAGTTGGGCAATTAACAAACGTTTTATAATGCTTCCTGTAAATAAATGGAACCATAATTATGAGCGCGTTTTACTGGGAGGTCTTACATGTGATAGTGATGATTATTATAATTCTGAACAACATGTAAATGCTATTTATTTACCTGAATACGAAAAAAACAATCCCTTATACATTGGTTTTTTTAACACAGGTGCCTATCAAGAATCTATTGGTGGATTTGGTGGTTTACAGCACTGTTTAATTCCACACCCAAAACATATTTTGATAACTAAAAATCAAAACGGAGAAATTATAACTCAATTATTTAAAGAACAACAAAAAAGTACAGAATTACTATCAATTTTAGGATATGAAAACGAATAGAACTTACGCTGGTATTCCTGAAAAATATGGAAAATTAGAAACTTCAAAAATAGTTTTAATACCTGTTCCTTACGACGGAACTAGTACATGGCAAAAAGGAGCTGATAGAGGCCCTGAAGCTTTTTTACAAGCTTCTGAAAATATGGAATTATACGACATCGAAACCAATAGTGAAGTATATAAAGAAGGAATTTATTTAACTGACCCCATATTAGAAAATTCTTCTCCAGAAACTATGGTTGAGGAAGTACACCAAATCACGAAAAAATATATAAATAAAAACAAATTTGTTACTCTTTTCGGAGGTGAACATTCAATTTCAATTGGTTCAATAAGAGCCTTTAATGAATGTTTTAATAATTTAACTGTATTGCATATAGATGCACATGCAGATTTACGCAAAGAATATGAAGGTAGTTCTTGTAATCATGCCTGTGCTGTTTACGAAGCAAATCAAAATACAAATTTAGTTCAAGTTGGAATACGCAGTATGGATATTTCTGAAACACGAGTAATGAATAGAGATAAAGTCTTTTTTGCTCATGAAATGGCTATCAATGAATACTGGATGGATGATGTTTTAGAGCAACTTACTGGAAATATTTTTATCACTTTTGATTTAGATGCTATAGATCCTTCAATTATGCCAAGCACTGGAACTCCTGAACCTGGAGGTTTATTTTGGTATGAAACTTTAGAATTTCTTCGTAAAGTATTTGAAGAAAAAAATGTGGTAGGGTTTGATATTGTAGAACTCTGCCCTAATGAGAAAGAGAAATCTTCTGATTTTTTAGCTGCTAAATTATACTACAAAATGCTGAGTTATAAATTCAAATCTACTGAAGAAGTAGAAGAAGAGAATTTTAACGAAAAAAATGACAACCAATCACCTTTTAACAAACTAACTAAATTTAAAGATAATGATGAATACTAATACACATCCGGTATCTGAATTCATAGAAAAATACTTTCTTCATTTCAATGCTGCAGCTCTAGTTGATGCAGCAAAAGCTTATGAAAAACAGTTAGAGGATGGATCTAAAATGTTAGTCTCGTTAGCTGGAGCTATGAGTACAGCTGAATTAGGTAAAATCTTTGCAGAAATTATTCGTCAAGATAAAGTTCATATCATCTCTTGTACTGGTGCCAACCTTGAAGAAGACATTATGAATTTAGTTGCTCATTCGCATTATAAACGTGTTCCTAATTATAGAGATTTAACACCACAAGATGAATGGGATTTATTGTTAAAAGGTTTAAATCGTGTAACTGATACTTGTATTCCAGAAGAGGAGGCCTTTAGAAGATTACAAAAGCATATTTTCAAAATATGGAAAGAAGCAGAAGAAGAAGGTGAACGATATTTTCCTCACGAATTCATGTACAAACTTTTACTATCAGGAGTTTTAGAAGAACATTATGAAATAGATATTAAAGATTCATGGATGTATGCAGCTGCTCAAAAAAATTTACCAATGGTAGTTCCTGGTTGGGAAGATTCAACTATGGGAAACATTTTTGCTTCATATGTGGTTAAAGGTGAACTTAAAGCTTCTACAATGAAATCTGGTATTGAATACATGACATTTTTAGCTGATTGGTATACAGAAAATTCTAAAAATGGAATAGGATTTTTTCAAATAGGTGGTGGAATAGCAGGTGATTTTCCTATTTGCGTAGTACCAATGCTTTATCAAGACTTAGAACGAGAAGACACACCTTTCTGGAGTTATTTCTGTCAAATTTCAGATTCAACAACAAGTTATGGTTCTTATTCTGGAGCTGTTCCTAATGAAAAAATTACTTGGGGAAAACTAGATATCGATACTCCTAAATTTATTATTGAAAGTGACGCTACAATTGTGGCACCATTAATATTTGCTTATTTATTAAAAATGTAATTCTTATGAAACGAATAATAGTTGATTACGAAAAATTAACAGCGAATATATTAGACTTGTTAATAGAAAAGTATCCTGACGGATATAATTACGATGATATTATTTCTTTTCAAAATTCGAAAGGAGAAACCATTAGTGCTGTAGAAGTAAGAACTGATGATACTATTTATTTAGTAAAAATTAGTAGAAAGCTTGAAAAAACTATGGATGATTACATGGAAGATGAAAATTCTTTTGATGAAAATAATCTTGACGATTATACAGACAACAATTTCTAATTTAAAACTTTAATTATGAATTATTACAGAGCAGAAAGTAGCATGATTGTTACTGGTGTATACGCTGGTTACAAAAACGGTGATTATACTTTTGTACTAGAGGATAATGATATTATTGATTTTGATGAAATTAATAAAATGATTCTTGTAGAATTCGATTTAAAATCAGATAAATGTAAAGGACGAAAATTTGAAATCATTTATACAGAAATTATAGATGATCTTGATGATGAAGATTTCGTTGTACTAAAACTTGAAGATTTAAAATTAATATAACTATGAATACATCTTTTCACATATCTCTTCCCTGTAAAAATATTGAAGAAACCATCAGCTATTATCGTGATCAATTAGATTTAAAAATAGGTAGAAAAACTAACAATTGGGTTGATATTAATTTATTTGGTCATCAAGTTACATTTGTACTCATAGAAAAATTTGATTTTCAATTTCCTTTCTACTCTTTAGATAGTGAACAGTTACCTTCTTTTCATTTTGGAGTGGTTTTAGATAATGAAACTTGGGATAATACTTATGATACAGTAAATAGACAATGGTCTTATGATACCATCATTAAGAAAACTTTTTTCGAAGATCAAAACGGAGAACATGATACATTCATAGTTAAAGATCCTAATGGTTATTACATCGAATTTAAAACCTTTAAAAGGTCTGATGAAATTTTCATGTAATTGTTAGTAAACTTATTTTAAATTAAAATCAGTTCACCTTTCTCACTGTTGAATTGATTTTAATTTTCTTCTAACATGAAAACATATAATTACTGAAATTTAAAATAAAAACATTTTTTTCAATTCGTGATTAAACATACAGAAATTATAGCACCTCATACCTTTGAACCTGAAAATCATTGGTATGAAAAATCTCTTAATGCAACTATTCATCCTATGGTAAGTTATTTTTTAAACTTAACCAATGATAGAATAGTAAAACGTTATTGCCATTTAAATCCTAAAGTAAATAGTGATGATCTAAAAGAGATTTTAAACTACAAACCTAAATATTACCATTTATCTGGTGCAGATTTACTTCATGTAACTACTGAAAAAGGAAAAAGACAAATGGTAATTATAGAAAACAACTCTTGTCCTTCTGGACAAAAATCTATGCCACTTTTAAATGAATTTAAAGAACAAGGTGGTTATAGAAAATTCATGGAACATACCATAAAACCTTTATTAAAAAAGAAAATAAATAATGCTGTAGCTGTTATTTATGACAAAAACTATATGGAAGCTTCTGGTTATGCACATGCAATGGCTGACATGTTAAATAAGAAGGTTTACCTTGTTCCTTTTTATAATGATTTAGATAAAAGTCATGTTAATATCTCTACTGACTATATTCAATTAAAAGTTGGTGACGAATGGATACAATTAGATTTAGTTTTTAGATACTTAACTCAAAAACCTTGGAACCGATTACCAATTTCTTCAAAAACTAAAATTATTAATCCTACTATTGTTTGTTTAGCTGGTGGAAGAAATAAATTAATTGCCTCTAAAGCATATTCATTTTACAATTCAGAATTACAACATAAAAACCTTAAAATTATTACTCCACATACAATTTGGGATGTTAATAAAAATGAAATACCATTATGGGTTGAGAATTTAGGCGGAAAAGCCGTTGTGAAAACACCATATAGTAATGCAGGACAAGGAGTTTTTACTATAGTTAATGAACAAGAATTAGAAGATTTTATGAAAATGGATTTCGATTATAATAAATTCATTGTTCAAAGTTTAGTAGGTAATTACAATTGGAGTTCTACCACTTCTGAAGGAAAATACTATCATGTAGGAACTGTTCCAAATCAAAAAGGACAATCTTATGTTTTAGACTTTAGAATGATGATTCACGCTACTAAAGAAGGTTACAAACCAATTTCTATTTACTCTAGACGAGCTAAAGCTCCTTTAAAGGATACATTACAAGACGGAAAAGCTTCATGGGATATTTTAGGTACAAACTTATCTTTCAAAAAAGAAAATGGTGATTGGGGCTCAGATACAAACAGGCTATTATTAATGGAAAGAAAAGAGTTTAACAACTTAGGTATTGGCTTAGATGACTTAATAGAGGCTTATATTCAGACTGTATTAACTTCAATAGCTATTGATAAAATGGCTATTCAACTATTAAATAAAAAAGGCACTTTTAAACGTAAACTATTCAAATCGTTAAACGATGATGATTCATTAATTAAAGAAATTATATAATGGCAAAATTCCAGAAAGTTCCTATCATCAAAAGAATTAAACTAGACCAATACGAAAATAACTCGTTATCCTATCGATGGATACATTTAGTTTCGAACGGTATTGCTCAGCCAATTTATGTTCCTGTAATTATTGGTAAAGGAATAAAAGACGGGCCTGTTTTAGGTATTACAGCTGTAGTTCATGGTAATGAATTAAATGGAATGTCTGTAATTCAACGATTATTTAACTCTATTGATTTGGAAAAACTTTCAGGAACAATAATCGGTATTCCTGTAGTAAATGTTCCTTCCATTTTGACTAATGAAAGAAGATTTGTTGATGGAGTTGATTTAAATAGAATAATGCCTGGTGATAAAGATGGTAACAGAAGTAAAGTTTATGCCAATAGGATAGTTAATCGAATAGTTAAAAATTTTGATTACTTACTAGATCTCCATACTGCTAGTTTTGGTAGAGTAAATTCTTATTACATAAGAGCTGATTTGTCTTCTAAAATTGCGAAACAATTAGCTCTTATGCAAAACCCACAAATAATTCTTAATGCTCCTCCAAAAGATGGAACTCTTAGAGGAGCTGCTGCCGATTTAGGAATTGATGCAATTACTGTTGAAGTTGGTGATCCTGATAAATTCCAAAAAGGAATGATTCGTTCCAGTTTAACTGGTGTATATAACACACTTTCATTTTTAAAAATGTATGATGAAACTATAGATAAAGAAGATCAAAAAGCGATTATCTGTAAAAAATCATACTGGATTTACAGCCAAATTGGTGGAATAATTCAAGTTCATTGTGATTTAACACAACATTTAAAAAAAGGAGATTTAATTGCAACAGTAAGAGATGTTTTTGGAACAATTTTAAAAGAATATTTTGCCCCAGAAGCTGGAATTGTTATAGGTAAAAGCACTAATCCAATTGGACAAACTGGTAGTAGAATTATTCACTTAGGGATAGTTAAATAATTCTACTTAATTTTAAAAACAAAAACACCTTTTCAAACTCTATTGAAAAGGTGTTTTTTTTGTGGAGACGCCGAGAATCGAACTCGGGTCCAAACAAGTAGCTCAAGAGCTTTCTACATACTTAGTTTTTATTTAATTTTCGACTAAAAGCTGACTAAAAACGATCCACTTTTAGCTTATCTTCTTTAATTTCGAAAACCTATCGAAGCTTTAGATTTTCTATGTTTACTTTTATGATGCCCAGAAATGAAACGCCGTAAACCAAGGCTTTCCGTGGACATTTAGCTTGCGCACCTTGTGCGCCGAGGCTTGAATCTTACTATAATTCGGATTATTAAGCAGCTAAAGCGTAATTATTTTCGCCATTTAAATTGTTGAAATAAGTTTAACGAGAATCATTTCAGTCCTCGGTATGCTTACAATTTTACTAATCTTGCTGTCAAAACCAGTCGTCCCCAATATGTCAAAGAATTTAAAATAATAGCTACAAAATATGTACCAATAAGTAAGTACAGACTTTTTGACATTTTAAAACACATTCTTCAAAATAATAATTGTCTCAAAAAATGCGGATCGCAAAGATAAAAAAATACTACTTGTACAGTATATCTAAATCAAGTATTTTCGCATACATCTGTTGTAATTTTCAACAAATACCACGATAATTGTTTAAATTTTATAGACATACATGAAATTCGGAATTATAAAAGAACGTAAAAACCCACCTGATAAAAGAGTAGTATTCGCACCAAATAAACTTAAAGAGTTCAAACAACAGTTTCTACAAGCTGAAATCGTTGTTGAAAGTTCAGATATTAGAGTGTTTTCAGATCAACAATATAAAGATGCTGGATTTGAAATAGTTTCAGATTTATCTGACTGTGATGTTTTATTGGGGGTAAAAGAAGTTCCAGTAGAGAACTTAATTCCGAATAAAAAATATTTCTTTTTTAGTCATACTATTAAAAAACAGCCTTACAACAGAAAATTGTTGCAAGCTATGCTAGAAAAGAATATCGAAATGTTCGATCATGAAACTATTATTAAAGCAAACGGTGCTCGTTTAATCGGTTTTGGTAGATACGCCGGTTTAGTTGGTGCTTACAATGGTTTTAGAGCAATTGGTTTAAAAGAAAACTCTTTTGAATTACCAAAAGTTGAATCTTTAGCTGATTTAGATGAGGTTAAAAGAGAATTAGATAAAATCACGCTTCCTAATATTAAAATTTTACTTTCTGGAACAGGAAAAGTAGCACATGGTGCTAAAGAAATTTTAGATCATTTAGGTATTAAAGAAGTAAGTGATGCGTTATATTTAACATCTAAATTTACAGAACCTGTGTATTGCATGGTAGATGTAATGGAGTACGCTAAAAGAACTGACGGAAAAGTTGGTGATCGATTTGAGTTTTATAAAGATCCATCGGGTTACGAAAGTAATTTTATGCCATATGCTAAAGAAACAGACTTTTTTATAGCTGGACATTTCTACGGTGATGGCGCTCCATATTTATTTACTCGTAATGATGTAAAATCTGAAGATTTTAACATCAAGTATGTAGCTGATATTTCTTGTGATGTTGATGGTCCGGTAGCAACTACATTAAGAGCTTCTACAATTGCTGATCCTATTTATGGATATGATGCAGCTTCTGAATCTGAAATTGATTATAAAGATGATAATGCGATTGTAGTAATGGCTGTAGATAATTTACCTTGTGAGCTTCCAAAAGACGCAAGTGAAGGATTTGGAGACATGTTTTTAAGTCATGTTATTCCTGCATTTTACAATGATGATAAAGATGGAATTTTAGCACGTGCTAAAATGACAAATAACAATGGTGAATTAACTGAACGTTATCGTTATTTACAAGATTATGTAGATGGTAAAGAATAAATGAAATTTATAAAGCAAATACTGAAATATACAGGATACTCTTTTTTGGGTATCCTTTTATATCTTGGTATTGCTATTCTTATAAGTTACATTACAGTTAACGAAGAACACCACGAAAATCAAGATAAATTTGTGTACTTAAGTTCTAACGGAATTCATTTAAGTGTTATAATCCCAAAAGATAATTTATCTCCAAATTTAACTAATGATCTAGCTATAAATTATACTACTAATTTTATTCGTTTCGGATGGGGTGATGAAAATTTTTATATGAATACTCCTACTTGGAATGATTTTAAATTTTCTTATGCTTTTGGTGCTCTTTTTCTGAATAATCCGACATTAATTGAAGTTTCTAAACATCGATACAAACAAAAAAAATGGACTAAAGTTCCTGTGAATAGCAAACAACTTTTAAAATTAAATGTATTTATAGAAAATACTTTTCTATTGAATCAGAATAAAGAAAAGATTGTTATTCAACAAACTATGTATCCGAAATCACAATTATTTAAAGCCAATGGTTCTTATTCTCCTGTTAAAACCTGTAATACTTGGGTTAACGATGGATTTAAAGAAAGCGGAATTAAAGCATCGTATTGGACTCTTTTTGATTTTGGATTACTTAATAAATATTAACAATAATACATGACTCCCGATAAACAGTTTTTAGTAGATACTGCTAATATGAAAATGCCTTTTGGAAAATATAAAGGAACTTTCTTAATTGATATTCCTGAATATTACATGGTTTGGTATAAAAACAAAGGCTTTCCTAAAGGAAAACTTGGTCAAATGATGGGTTTAGTATATGAACTAAAACTAAACGGGCTAGAAGATATTTTAAGAAAAATAAGAAGATAAAAAAAAGGCGTTTTAAAACGCCTTTTTTCATACAATAACTAAACTTATCTATATTTTAGATTGATAAGTTATATGTTAATCCAGCTGTATAGATTTGAGAGTTTCCAAGGTTACGACCATCGATTACTCTTCCGTATCCTAAACTTACTCCTAAAGATGGAATAATGTTTTTATACACTGTAAGTCCTACTCTACTGTAATCTACATTTGTTTCTGGGAAATTTCCAACGAAAGCTGGAGTTCCGATATCTACTCCTTCTTCAGAATTTTGATAATCTGCCCAAGCTTCAACATAAATAAAACTACTAGAATATCCTATTTTACCAGTTGTAACAAATGCATTTGGCACTCCAAAATCTCCACCTGGAGTTAAATCGTTATCAGCATCTCCTCTTAAGTTATATCCAGCTAAGATTGTTGAGAAAAATCCAACATCTGTGTTTAAGTGTAAACCTGCAGTAACATCTACTCCAAATGCTCCACTACCAACACTTAAAATTCCGTTAGGCTCATATCCTGTTGGAATTACAGCTGTAACTCCTGTAATAATATTTAAATCTGCTCTATTAAACTTAAAAGTATGTGCATTTAATTTTAAAGCAATAGAAATATCTTGTAAATCAGAAATTGAGTTTTCTCCATTTACAGGATCTCCTAAACCACTAGTGTTATCAGCTGAAATAAAAGGTAAATTTACTGCTACAGATAAACGATCTGTGATTCCATACTTCGCATAAAGAGAAAAAATATTTTGGTTGATTTCTCCATGTACAGGTACTCCATCTACTTTTTCTTTTCCTAAATAGAATTCATCAAACTGACTTCTAGAGTATGAAGCTGTAATTGATAATGCTCCTTTTTTTGGAGAAAAACCATCTAACATTCCTTGAGCGTTTGTAATTGTTGATAAGCCTATCATCCCTAATATTGATAGTGCTAATCGTAGATTTTTTTTCATTATTAAAGTTTTTTAAGTATCGGCTTTTGGTCGAAAAAAAATCTGACCATTACACGAAAAAAACTTTTTTAACAACACTTTAAAACTTAAATATTTCTTCATTTAAAAAAACAAAGAATTTAACCACTCTTTTACAACACGTTACACAACAAACCCTTGTAATTACAAAACCATTATTTTTTTTCTCTTCCTTGGAAAAAACTTAAAAAAACATAGAAAAATAACCATAATAACATTCCAAAACCTATCGTTACGTACCAAGCTTTTGGCAATTTAAAACTGTACATGGTTTTTTCTACTAAAGTTATTGGAGCAGTAACTACATCCCAAGAATTGAAGCGTAAAAAACGTCCTAAATAAATTCCGAAGCCAGATAAAAAACAAATGATAGGAATACTTACTGATGCTTTTGTTTTTCCCCATCGTTTAATTATGATTTCATAAATATCTCTGAGTGATAACATGGTTAGCATTAATCCAGTGATTGCCGAACAAAAAAGTAAGAGTAAATCATACCAAACTAAAGGATTTTTAGGACTGGTATCTAAATGAATAAAATCTGTAATAATGTATGGTGCGTTTGGCAAGAAAAACAACCACACCATAAATAAGAATGCTTGTTTAATTTTTGAGGTTTTCTCTAGATTAAGTCTCTTAACATACTCGGTAACAAAGTAAGGAATTAATGCTAAAAATATATTCCAAAGCATGTATGTAAAAAATATTGTCTGAGTAATTTGCACTCTTAAAAAGACTAAAAAACTACACATTAATACCAACATTAATACGCCACTCTGTTGTTTTGTTAGAAATTTTGTCATGATTTTTTTGATTATGATTCGTATTGAAAAACGCTTACTACTATATCATTTTCCAGTTCGACACAAAGAATGTTTGGATCGATATTAAATAAACTTGGTATGTGACCAATAGTGTACATAATTCTATTATCTTCTGTATAAAACTCTTTAGTTCCCAATAATTGAATCACTTCTTGTTTAGATTTTCCGATTAATAATTCTTTTTCAATAATATTTTTTGACATTTCATATCTCACATGTACCACTGAATTCCAGATTTTCTTGTCGAAAGCTTTGTTAGGATAATATAAATAATTATACACTAATAATAAGGGAATTAGCACTATAAATACAAGAGTACTAAATGAAATAAAAGTTATTTTATTGATCTCATTTTTAAAATTCATTAATAGTGAAACTTTACTAGCTATCCAGCCTGATATTACTAACAGAATTAAAACTATAACAATATATATCATACTTTCAATTTTAATCTTCCAACAAACATTGAGTAAAAAAAGCTAAGCCATAAGAGAACACTAAATACAGAAATAAACATTCCTCTATTAATACATAGTATTAGAATAAAAAAAGCTCCTATAAATTGAAATCCATACCAGTAACTAAAATTTTTAAAACTTAGAGTATAATCTTTTAATGAAACTCCTGTGTTAAACGGCAATAATAAACCGATAGTATTCAATAGAAAATATAGTAATATCCAAATTGAAAATATTCCTAGATAAAACATCGGAATTGCAATTGTGTCAGCCCAATATGGAAAACATTCTCTACCAAAATCTATAAATAAATGTATAAACATTGAACCTGTAAGTGTTAGAAAAGACATCAATCCTAATAGAAAAACCGAGTTTTTCTTATTGTAGGTTTTTAACTTCTTGTTTTTAATCACTATAAACAGTAAAAATATTGAGAGTACTACAGTAGTCATTCCGTAATCAAAAAGATGATATTTAACAGTTAGATGTTTCTCTCTTAATTCAAAAAACAATCTTGTTTTATTTGAATTTAAAGACGATCCTAGTTTTACATGTTCTTTTTGAAATAATTCATAATCTTTAAATGGCTCCATAAGCAATGAAAAAACTACTGTAGCTACTCCAATAATTATTATTACTTGTAAACTTTTTTTAAGCAACTTCATTTTTAAATAATTCAGCTTAAATTTTAAGCAGCTCTCTTTTTATAAGTTTCAATGAAGTAAACTGTAATTATTCCTAAAGTATAGGCGATTAAATCTCCGAAAGAAAAAGTACTTCCTATTACAATTCTCATCAGCTTATTATCTTGTAAACCTAGTATTTCTACAATTTTAAAGTACTGTAATATTTCAACTGCAAAAGAAAAACACAAAACTCCAATAGCAATTTTTTTAGGTGTAAAATTCACAAATGATTTCACTAAATAATACAGTAAAATAACCACTAAAAAATCACCAAATGTATGTCTTATAAATCCTTTTGTTTTTGCAATTACTAATTCTACTAGAAATAGTAGTATGAAGATTATAAAACTTTTACCATCGAAACGAAATACTTTTTTATCCATTTTGCCAATCTATTTTTCTTGATGCATACATTACTGATGCTAATATTACGAATAAGCCAACACTTCCCACTAATAAAGCATAACTTTCTAACTGAATTATTACAAAAATAAATGTGTAAAGAATCGTTAGTGAAGTTCCTATAAATAAAGGAAATTTTAGAATTTTAAGAATTGATTTTGAGTATAATGAAATCAATACAACTACAGCTGTAGATGCTATCAAATAAGCATTTAAGAAGTTACTGTGTTCTGAAATTGAAATTAATAATGTGTAAAACATCACCAATGCAATACCAATCATTAGATATTGAAACGGATGAATTAAAATCTTACTCATGGTTTGTATTAAAAAGAACACCAAAAATGTAAGTCCAATTACTAAAAAACCATACTTTGTTGTACGTTCACTTTTTTGATATTGATCTACTGGTATCATAAAGTTCACTCCGAATGCATAACTCTTTAAATTCGGAATTCCTTTAAATGATTGTTGTGGAAATGGTCTATTGATATCTAAAACTTTCCATTTTGCATCGAAACCATTATCATTAATTTTATCTGGATTATAAGGTAAATATCCTCCTAAGAAATTAGCTGTTTTCCAGTTTGAAGTAATATTTACATTTGTTTCTTTCCCAATAGGAATAAAACGAATTTGTTTGCTTCCATTCACATTCATCGTTAAAGCAAAATCAACATCTTTTTCTACTGGTAAATCTGTCTTTTTTATCGATTTACTTTCCAATTTATGCAGATTCACATATCTGTATGTATCTACATCATGTTCGTATACCTTTCCTGAGTTTGAGTTTCCTCCATCATATTTCGATTCAAATGCATATTTATTTTTATTAAACTGAATTTCAACTAAACTACTAACTCCTTTTAAGTTAGAAGTTTCTATAATCAACCTCGACTTCTCCCATAATATATCTTGCTCTTTTACATCTACTTCACTAAAATCTGGTTTTGTAAAACTTCCATTTAAATAAATTTCACTTCCGTATACTGCAGTTTCATATATACCACGTTTTTTGGGTTGTGGATTTACTGTAGTTTTAATATCTAATTCTTTTGGAAAGAAATATGCATAATTCACTTTGCTTACTATTTCTTCTTGATGTGTTTTTGTAGTCGAATTATAAATTTTCTTTACACTGTATGTTTTGTAAGGTACTTTTAACATCGGGCCATACAGTAATACTTCTCCTCCCCACTTCTGATTGATCTCATTAATCACCTCTTTTTGTCTATATTTTCGTTCTCGAATTAAATCTTTCACGTAAGACAAAGGAATTAAGAGCACTAAAATTAATGCGCCGATCATTAACATTCTTGCAGAAATTGATTGTTTTAACCACTTCCCTATTTTGTTTCCTGATTGTTGTTCTACTTTTTCCATTTTATATAACTGTTTTAATAATTTCTTTTGAAAACTACCCTACCAAAAAACTGAGTTCTTTAGCTGGGTAGTTGTTAGCAATTTCCCCTTAACGACTTATTAAAAGTACTTTGAATTTCAAAGTTTATTTTTAAAAAAATTTTACTCCCCTTTGAGTAATCTTTCTAATGCTTCTACATGCTTTTTAAATTCTTCTTTTCCTAATGCTGTTGCATAGTATTTTGTATTTGGCTTTCTACCTATAAACTGTTTTTCTACTCGAATAAACCCCACTTTTTCTAGAGCTTTAGAATGGCTTGCTAAATTCCCATCTGTAGCTCCTAACAATTCTTTCAATGTTTTAAAATCTGCATATTCATTTACCACCAAAACAGACATAATTCCAAGTCTAATTCGGTGATCGAAAGCTTTATTGATATTGTTAAGTAAGTTTTTCAAAAATGCTGATTTATATTATTTTCTTTCGTATTTAAAATACATTAAAATTCCATAAATGATGTGCATTACACCAAAACCTAAAACCCAAAACCAAAATCCGTAACCTGGATAAACGGCACATAATAAACCTAAAATTGTTTGCGTGTAACCTAAATATTTTACGTAACCTAAAGTATATTTAGATGCATTTATTAAAGCTAAACCATAAAATAAAAGCATTAATGCACCCGTTTGTCCGTATCGTTGTTGATTTAAAATAATTAGTGTGTAAATACCTCCTGCAAACAATGGTATTAAAAAGTTAGCTAATAACCTTTTTGTCGTTGCATCCCAAATTCGTTCATCATTCTTCTTCGCTTTTAATGTCGTTAAATAAATAGCTGTTGCTACACTAAAAAACAACACTAAAAACATATCTAACAATACTAACTTAAAAATCTTACCATCTAAAATCAAATAACCTCTTTCGCTAGAAGTTACTAACCAATAAGCATAAGCAGCACCTATTAAAGCATAGGTTCCTGCTAAGATTCCAGATAAACCACTTAATGAAATAAAACGTGAAGATTTATTCATTAAATTTTTAATTTCTGTAATGTCTTTTAAGTATTCTTCTGAACTCATAGTAAAGTACTTTGAAATACAAAGTAAAAATAAAAAAAGTAGTTATCCAAAAAAATTATACTTTTAATTTATGAAACCTGCTGAAGCCTATATATTATCTCAAGAAGAACCTTTTAAATCTATTTTGCTTCATCTTCAATTAATTATAGAACAGAATTTCCCTGAAGTTGTATTAGAATTTAAATGGAAAATTCCTTTTTATTATTTAGACGGAAATCCATTTTGTTTTCTAAATCCTTCTAAGAAAAAGAAATATGTAGATGTTGGTTTTTATGGTATTAACGGTTTAGAACAATACGATGATATTTTAATTTCTGAAGGCAGAAAAAAAGTCAGGTCACTTCGATATACAACTATCGAAGATATAAATAGTGACATTTTAGTCGATGTATTGACTTTAGCCAATAAAAATAAAGAGCAAGGATTTTGGCGCAAAAAATAGATTTTTGCCTACTCTACTTTTACGGCATATTCTAATGCTAACTCGTTATTTATATATATGTGTAGTGTAGTATCTTCTTTTGGTTTCTGAAAATAATAATCGTTGTAACCTTCTTTATTTCTAACTTTCGGAGTTCTCACTGTTCCATCATTTGTAAAGACATAAAGTAACGATTTTATATTCTTTACTCCTCTTATTTTAAACTTAATCAAATTATTATCTTTTACATCAATAACTCCTTTTTTTGGTTCAACGATATCTACTTTATGCTTAAAAAAAGCATTTCTTACAACAGGTTCGCTACAAAACTTTTCTAATTTTTGTTGCTTTTGGAAGTTTAACCATTTTGTTTCTGATGGAAAATGCGTTCTGTTCAATATACTCATACTAGTATTAAAAAAAGTAGGATTAAATTCTCTTATCCATACTCCATTATACGATTGTCCAGCTCCGTAAGTTGGATCTATAATTATCCATTTATTATTGACTTTTACAGCATTCCAAACATGATTTTTTGTGGTTGCTAAAATTCCAACATAATCTCCTGACGGTTTTGTATATCCATAAATCAATTCATTTTCAAGATTCATTAAATCACAAATTCGTTTGAACAAAAGTGAAAAACCTTCACATACTGCTGTTCTATCTTCAAAAGCTTCTTTTATCTTTTTTTCTTGTTTAGTTTTTATGATTCGTTTTAAATGGTCTTCACTAAAATAAACTAAGAACTCAGGTTCTTTCAATAATTTAGAATAATGTTCTTGGTATCTTACATTATGAGTTAGCCAAGTAAAAACAGCTCTAGTTTTTTCTACATCCGTTTTAAAATCATAATCAATACGCTTGGCTAAATTTTCGATACTTGTTACGTTCTTATATGCAGATCTTACAACATTATCAACCATGGTAAAATCTTGTGCTGAAATTATAAAAGGGAATAGTAATAGTAGTAATGTGTACTTCTTCATTCAAAAAATAGCTTTAAAGCGGGAAATTAAACATTTGATTAATGATTTACAACTTTTAAGAAAATCATCAAAAAAAGGTAGTTATTCTACTTTTACGATATACTCCAAAGCCAACTCATTATCTACATAAATGTGTAGTGTAGTATCTTCTTTTGGCTTTTTGAAGTAATAATCTCTATATTCTTTTTTGCCTGATACTTCTGGTGTTCTAATCATTCCTTCTTTCCCATAAACATACAACAATGATTGCATGTGCTTTAATCCTTTTATTTTGAATTTTAGATGACTTTTATTCTTTAAATCAATAACACCTTGTTTTGGTTCTAAAACATCTAAGTTATGTTTAAAATATGCGCTCTTAACTACTGGATCTTGACAAAACTCTCTCAATTCTTTCTGACCTAAAAAACGTCTCCATTTAGGATCTCCCGGATAATGTGTTCCATTAAGAACTTTCTTTTTAGCATCAAAAAAAGTATCATTAAATTTTTTAATCCAAATATTCTTAGAAATATATCCTGCTCCATAAGTAGCATCTATCATCATCCATTTATTGTTGACTTTTACGGCATTCCAAACATGATTTTTACCTTTAGGTATAACTCCAACATAATCTCCAGAAGCTTTTGTATATCCAAAAACCATTTCGTTTTCTATTTTTAACAGATCACATATTCTTTTGAACAGTAAAGAATAACCTTCGCATACAGCTTGACGATTATAAAAAGCATCCGTTATTTTTTTCTCTTCTTTTGCTATTAAAACCTTTTCTAAATCTTCATCATTTAAATACACAAAAAACTCAGGAGCTTCAAGTGTCTTAGAATAATGCAAACGGTATGAAACATTAAATGTCAACCAAGTAAACACAGATCTCACTTTTTCTATATCAGTTTCAAAATCATTATTAATACGCTCTGCTAGCGCATCAATAGTTGTTACTTTTTTATAAGCAGCACGTGTTACATTATCTACTTTAGTAAAATCTTGCGGAAATGTTATTAATGGAATTAAAAACAATAAAAGGGAAAACTTTTTCATTATACATAGCTTAGTTAGCTAAAAATAAAAAATAAGTTATAGAATTACAACTTTATTAAAAACACCATCAAAAAATAGCAACTCAGATAAGTTTTAAAACATTTGATACAAATACCTAAAAATTTTAAGAAAAAACTGTAACATTTTCTATTTTTATTCTTCCTATTAGAATAGTACAACCTTAAACATCAAATACAATGAAAAAACTAAAAACTTTATCTATTGCGTTAGCGCTTATGTTTTCTGTAAGTAGTTATGCACAAACTGCAGACGAAATTATTAATAATTACATCGAAAATATTGGAGGGAAAGAAAAGCTAGAGAAGCTTAAAGGAATTCAAATGATTGGGAATATGAAAATGCAAGGCATGGAAATTCCTTTCGAACAATTATCTACAAAAGACGGAAAACAATTAGTTTCTATAGAATTACAAGGAAACAAAATGGTTTGGTCTGCTTTTGACGGGCAAGTTTCTTGGCAAAGAAACCAAATGACTATGGAAGCTGAAAAAAGTGATAATGAAGCTACTCAAAATTTAAAAAATGAATTAGCTCAATTTCCAGATCCATTTTTAAACTATAAAGAAAAAGGATATACTGTAGAATTAATTGGAAAAGAAACTATTGACGGAGCAGAAACGTTCAAAATTAAATTGACTAAAAAACCTGTTCTAGTAAATGGTGAATCTTTACCAAACATTACACACTACTACTTTGATACTGAAAACTTTGTTCCTATCGTTGTTGAAAGCACAGTAAATCAAGGACCAATGAAAGGACAAACAGTAAAATCTACACTTAGTGATTATCAAGAAGTTGATGGAATTTATTTTCCTTTTAGTATGGGAAGTCAGTTTCAAACAATGGAATTTAAAGAGATCAAGTTAAATCCAGAAGTTGATGCTGCGTCTTTTGCGTTACCAGCTAAAAAATAATTTCTCTTACTAACCAACTTTAAATATAAATCCAGTATTGTTTTCAGTACTGGACACTCTACATATTATGAACAAGATATTTAAATTCATAGTTTGTGGTTCTCTTGTTGTATCTACAAGTGTTACTGCACAAGATATAGTTCTAAAAGGGAAAGAACTTTTCGGAAATTTAAAAGCAAGACATATTGGTCCGGCTTTAATGAGTGGTCGAATTATCGACTTAGAAAATCACCCAACAAATCCTAAAATTATCTATACCGGAACCGCTGGTGGTGGTGTTTGGAAATCTGAAAATGCTGGAGCTACTTTTACTCCTATTTTCGATGAATATGCGCAATCTATTGGTGCAGTTGCTTTAGATCCAAGTGATCCTGACAATACTGTTTGGGTAGGAACTGGAGAAATTTGGACTAGAAATAGTGTTTCTTTAGGTGACGGACTTTATAAATCTAAAGACGGTGGTGCAAACTGGAAAAAAATTGGATTTGAAAAATCTGAAAGAATCAGTAGCATTAAAATCAATCCAAATAATTCTAATGAAGTATATGTTGCTGTACTTGGAGCATTATGGAGCGATAGTGATGAACGTGGAATTTACAAAACATTAGATGGTGGTAAAACATGGGAAAGAATTCTTTATGTTGATGAAAAAACTGGTGCTAGTGATTTAATTATGGACTCTAAAGATCCTAACACACTATATGCTTCTATGTGGGAATTTAGAAGAACAGGTTGGGGATTTAATTCTGGAGGTCCAGGTAGTGCTTTATACAAATCTACTGATGCTGGAAAAACTTGGAATAAAATTCATAATGGTTTTCCAGAAGGAGATTTAGGTCGTTTCGCGATTGCAATTGCGCCTTCACAACCAAATACTGTGTTTGCTGTAGTAGAAAGCAAAAAAGATAAAGGTTTATATCGTTCTGATGATGCTGGAAAAAACTGGAAACTTTTAAATAGTGATTTCGGTTTAGTTGTTCGCCCTTTCTACTTTTCTCGATTAGTTGTTCATCCTACAAATCCAGATATTTTAGTAAAAGGTGGATTAAATGGTTCTATTTCTAGAGATGGAGGTAAAACATTTAAAAATCTAGGTCAAATGCATTCTGATATTCATGATATTGTATTTGATATCAAAAATCCAGATGCAATGTTCGTAGGAACAGATGGTGGTGTTTACAGAAGCTGGGATGGTGGTGCTACTTTAGATATGGTAGATAATCTTCCGCTTTCTCAATTTTATCAAATTAGTGTCGATAATGAAGAGCCGTATAACATTTATGGAGGATTACAAGATAATGGTTCTTGGTACGGACCTTCTTCTTCTCCTGGTGGTGTTGAAGCTAGAGACTGGAAACGTGTTGGTGTTGGAGACGGATTTAGAGTATTAAAACATCCTACTAAGAATATTATTTATTCTGAAATGCAAGGTGCACAACAAGTTTGGAGATATGATGTTGATAAAAACTATAACAGAAATATTCAACCATTACCGATTAAAGGTGAAGCTGATTTACGTTTTAACTGGAACGCTCCAATGGCAGTAAGTGCTCATCAACCAGATCGTTTTTACATGGGTAGTCAATTTTTACATGTTAGTGAAGATATGGGAGATAATTGGACTAAAATTTCTCCAGATTTAACTACAAACGATCCTAAGAAACAAGATAAAGAATCAGGTGGAATTTCTGTTGATAAATCTGGTGCAGAAACACATACAACTATTTTTACCATTGCTGAATCTCCTTTAGATGAAAAAGTAATTTGGGTAGGTACCGATGATGGAAATGTTCAAATTACAAAAGACGGTGGTAAAACTTGGGAAAATACAGTAGCAAATATTTCTGGTTTACCTAAAAATACTTGGGTATACCATATAGAAGCGAGTTCTCATGATAAAGGTACAGCTTATGCCGTATTTGACGGACATACTTCTGGTGACATGAATACGTATGTATACAAAACAACTGATTTTGGTAAATCTTGGAAATCTATCGCTACTAAAGATATTGTTGGATTCGCTAGAAACATTCAAGAAGATTATGTAAACAAAGATTTATTATTCTTAGGTACTGAATTCGGTCTATTCATTACTATTGATGGTGGTAAAAACTGGTCTCGTTTTACAAACAATATGCCTGCTACTGCTGTACATTTTATTGATCTTCAAAAACAAACAAACGATTTAGTTTTAGGAACACACGGTCGTGGAGTTATTATTATTGATGATATTTCTCCTTTACGTGAAGTAAATCAGCAAATGTTAGCTAAAAATGTACATTTCTTCAATTCAAAACCTGCAGTTATTAAAGAACAAGGTGGTTTTGGAGGCGGAAGTACAGAATTACAGTTTGTTGGTAATAATCCGAGTACTACTGCTAAAATCATTTACTACTTGAAAAAACGTCATACATTCGGAAAAATGACGTTAACTATCAAAGATCAGAATGATAAAGAGTTAATTACTCTTGTACCTGGTAAATCAAAAGGTATAAATGTTGTAAACTGGGGATTCAGACAGAAGAATCCAAAAGTTGCAGCTGGTAAAAACTTTACTTTTGGTGGTTTTACAGCACCTCGTGTACCTGCAGGAACTTACAAAGTTGTACTTAAAAAAGGGAGAAAAGAGTATGTAAATACTATTCAAGTGAAAAACGATCCTAAATCTTTAATTTCTAATGAAGATAGAATCGCTCAGCATAAAACTACTCTAGAACTGTATGATGACATGGAAGATTTAGCGTATTTAGTATATCAAATTGACACTCATATTAAAGATGCTAATGCAGCTATTAAAGCTGATCCTAAATTAAAGAAAACTGCTACTAAAGTGATTAATCTACTACAACCATTAAAAGAAAGTTTAGTAGTTACAACTGGAGATAGTTATGTTGGTGAAGCCGAACCAGAATTAAGAGAAAAACTTTCAGACTTATATGCTGAAGTTGCTAATCAGTTTGAAAAACCTTCATTATCTCAGCTTGAGAATAAAGAGGTATTAGAAACTCGATTACAAAAAGCTAAAAAAGATTTCGAAAAAATCAAAAATAAAGAGATTTCAAAATTCGAAAAGCGTAAACTGAAAGCTGACAAAAAGCAAATTAAACTACTTAGTAAAGAAGATTTTATTGCTAAAAAATAAGAACAAAAATCCCCTTGACGAAATCAAGGGGATTTTTATTTAATCTATTAAAAATTCTATCGCTACTTCTCTGTCCATTAATAAGAAGCATTGTTTAGCTCCTGGAGGTGGAACAAATCGAACTGTTGTCGTTGATTTACCTACAATTTTCTCAGGTTTTACAGCTCTGCTACTTCCTAAAAAACCAACAAAAAATTCTTTCTGTTTAGCATTACCTAGTTTTATCGTTACAGCATTTCCTTTTCCTCTTTTTAAAATTCCAGAGTTTGGAGATTTTAAAGTTACATTCGATTTTAAAAAATCATTACTATAAATAGGCTGATTGTAATATTGTTCTTTTGTTATTCTACCAACTCTTAATCTCCATATACTTTCTTCTGGAAAGTGAGTTTTAAAATATTTCTTCTTTGGTATGTTATAATAATACGGATTGAATTTTCTTATCCATCTTCCATTAGTCTCTGCTCCTGCTCCCCAAGTTGCATCTATATAAATCCATTTTCCATTAAGCTTAACTGCATTCCAAGCATGATTTGCACTTAATGATGAATTTCCTATAACCTGAGCTGAATTTCTAACGTGACCAGTAACTACTTCATTTTCGATATTTAAAAGTGAACATACTTCTGCAAATGTTCTTGCATAACCTTCGCAAACTGCTTTACGAGTTCGTAAAGTTTTCTTGACTATCTTGTCGTTTATCGCTTTAATTTTTTGTTGCTTCTCTTCTTCAGTTCGATATCTAAATGTCGTTCGTGTTTGTCTATTCGGATTGTAAAACTCTTGCAAATCGTAACGAATATGTTTAGTTAACCAACGATACAAAGCTTTTACCTGATGCTCTTTTTTAGGGAAATCTTTTTGTATTCTGTTTGCCAACTTATCAACGGTAATAATACCTGGGTATCCGTTCACTTTTTCATTTACTGCTGAAAAATCTTGTGCTGTGGATACTAAAACTGTGAAAAAAATCAGTGTAAATAATCTCATACGCATCATTTATCAATAACTATACCTTAAATTTTAAAAATGAATAACATCAAATACAAGTATACAAAGTATCTAGTAAAAAACTCTTTGATACAAGCAAATGGTTTTTTATTCTTTACTATCATTCTTTGATTAAAAAACTAGCGAAAAAACTGTTCCTTCTTCTATAACACTTTTTACCTGTATTCTTCCTTTATGCAACAGCATGATCTGTTTACACAAACTTAAGCCAATTCCGCTGCCTGTTTCTTTACTTGTAAAGAAAGGAACAAAAATGTTTTCTTGTATATCTTCTGGAATTCCGATTCCATTATCATATACTTTGATTACTATATTTCGATTAATGCTTTCTATTGCTTCAACTCGAATATGTGCTTCTTCTTTTTCTTTACAAGCATCAACAGCGTTTAATAATAAATTTATTAATACTTGTTCTATCAAATGCACATCAATATGTAACATTAAACGATCATTGGTATTTAAAAAATCTATTTGAATTCCTTTTGCTTTTATAGAAGGTTCCATTAGTAACTGAATATTTGTAAATAATTCTGTTACTCTTATTTTTTGCAAATTAAGATTGGTTACTTTATTAAGACTTCGGTAAGTTTTTGCAAATTTCAACAAGCCTTCACTCCTATTTTTTATGGTTTTAATTCCTGCATTTAAATCTATCAACTCAGAAGCTTCATCATTTTCAGAAATTAATCCATCTAAATTTCTTTCTAAAGTATTGGCTAACGATGCAATTGGTGTTATTGAATTCATGATTTCATGAGTCATTACACTTAATAACTTCTTCCATGATTCTGATTCATTTTTATTTAATGTATTATCTATATTTTGAATCACTAATAATTTGAACGTATCTTCTTCAACCTCAAAAATTGTATCAGAAACTAAAGTTTTTATTTTTTCATTTTCTAAGTTTATTACTACTGAATCTTCTTCTCTATGAAAAGTTTCAAAAATAGTTGTGAATAACTCTGGCTTTCGTCGCTCTATGAAACTGATATTTTTAAATGAAGGAACATCTAGAATCTTTAGAAAAGAATCATTACTCCATAACACTCTTCCAGTTTCTAAATTATATGCAATAATACCTATATCTACCATTTCTAAAATCTTTTGCAGATAAACATATTGCGCATGATTTTGTGTATTAATCTCTTTAATCGTTTGATGAATTTGATTAAATCCTTTATACAAGAAACGAATGTCTTTCGCTGCTACGTTTTCGGGAAAACCTCTGGAGAAATCACGATATTTAACTGCATTAAAGAAATCTTCAATAACTAAGAAACGACGTTTTACAAAAGTGTATGTGTTAAATATTATAACGAATAATCCTAAACCTGAGAGAATAGCGTAAGTAAACCCATTTGTGTATGAGAAATATACAATAGCTAGAATTACACTTACCATAAGTATAACTCTAAAAAATATTTTTAAAATGAAACTCTTATAATTCATATTTAGCTAAACGTCTGTACAATGCTGCTCTAGTAATTCCTAATTCTTTTGCTGATTTTGAAATATTACCTTGGTGTTTTTCTAAAACCGTAAGAATAGCTTTCTTTTCTACCTCTTCTAAATTCAAGCTTTCATTTTTACTTGTTTTTAGTGTTACAGATCGCTCTATTGAAGAAAACACCAAATCTTCAGCTTTTAAAACAGATCCATCAGTCATAATCACAGCACGCTCTAGAACATATTGTAATTCTCTAACATTTCCAGGAAAATCGTGATTTTTAAGTTTACTTATAAATCCAGCATCAAAATTAAAATTACTCTTATTGTATTTTTCAGCATAATATGCCACAAAATGTTTAGACAACATCGTAATATCTGTTCCTCGATTTCTTAAAGGCGGCACAATAATGTCTACTGTATTAATTCGATAAATTAAATCTTTTCTGAATTTTCCTTCGTCTGCTAACTCTTCAGGAGTTAGGTTTGTTGCACAGATTAATCGAATATCAATCGGAACTTCTTTATTAGAACCTAACGGAGTGATATATCTGTTTTGTAAAACAGTTAATAACCGTACTTGCTGACCTAATGAAATATTACCAATTTCATCTAAAAATAAAGTTCCTCCATTTGCCGCTTCAAAACGACCAATTCGATCTTCATTTGCTCCTGTAAAAGCTCCTTTTTTATAACCAAACAATTCACTTTCAAACAATGTCGTTGTTAAAGCTCCTACATCAACTTTTATAAATGGTTTATCTTTTCTATTAGAATTATCATGTATTGCTCTTGCTATTAAATCTTTTCCGGTTCCGTTTTCTCCAAGAATTAAAACGTTAGCATCTGTTGGGGCAACTTTTTTAAGTTTAGTAAAAACATCTTGCATAACTTCACTTTCACCAATAATAGTTGCACTACCTATTTGTAAAGTATTAGTCTTTTTAGCTTCTGTTTTTTTCTTATTTAAAATAGTACCAATAGCATCTAGTAACTTTTCATTTTTCCATGGTTTCATTAAAAAATCAGATGCTCCTTCTTTTAAACCTCTTATCGCTAAATCAATATCTGCATAAGCAGTCATGAGAACAACAGCTGTTTCTGGTTGATATTCCTTAATTTTTCGTAACCAAAAAATTCCTTCATTTCCAGTATTTACCAAACCATTAAAATTCATATCAAGAATTACAATTTCGTAAGTAGCTTTTTCTATTTGAGAAATTATATTGCTAGGATTCTTTTCTGTCACAATAGCTTTTACCAAAGGTTTAAGTAACAAACGTATAGCAGTGAGTACATCTGCATCGTCATCAATGACTAAAACTGTAGCTTTTTTTAATACCATTACTACAATATTACGATTTTATGACTAGGTTTTAAAAATTAGAAAACTAAAAAATATAACACTAGCAAAAGTGTGCATTTTTGAACATTAAGTGTATCAAAACCGAACACTTTAAAAACGCAACAAAAACCTAAAACACTGACATACAGAGTCTTGTGTTTTTGGCATTATATTGAATATGAATGAAGTAACGTAAAAATTATTACAATGGATATTCAACTACAAAAGAAAAGGTTTTCAAATCAACATATCATAATTATGATTGGCGCTTTATTATTTGTTGTATTGCTGGTGTACATATTTACACAGTCATCTGGAAACACAAAACTGAATGTTAAAAAAGAGCGTATTGCCGTGAGTACTATTGTAAATGACGTATTTCAAGAAAATATTCCGATCAATGGAATTGTATTACCAATCACAACCATTTATTTAGATGCTTTAGAAGGTGGTAATGTTGTAGAAAAATATGTTGAAGATGGCGCTACATTAAAAAAAGGACAACCTATTTTGAAACTTTCTAATACTGATTTAGAATTAAACCTGATTAATCAAGAAACATCTGTGTATAATTTATTGACGCAAATGCAAATTTCTCAAAATGCAGCTCGTCAGAATACTATCAATAGAAAAAATAGATATACTGATGTAGAAAGTAGTCATATTGAAGCGACTCGAGAATATAAATTGAACAAGAAATTGTATGAAAAAGGAGTAATTTCTCGTCAAGATTTTGAATCTTCTCAAAACAACTATAACTATCAAAAAGAACGATTAAAACTGGCAAAACAGGTTTTATCTGAAGATTCTATTGCTTCAAATTTAGAAATTAATAAAGCTAAAAGTTCCTACAGAAGAACTCAAAATGCTCTAGAATTAATGCGTAAAAAAGTAGGTGATTTAATTGTTCGTTCACCAATAGATGGACAACTTACTTCTTTTGATACAGAAATTGGACAGTCAATTAATAAAGGAACTCGTTTGGGCCAGGTAGATGTTACTTCTGATTATAAAGTTAGACTTGCCATGGATGAACATTATATCTCTAGAATTTATCCTGGTCAAACAGGAAGTTTAACACTTCAAAACAAAAAATATACTTTAGTCATAAAAAAGGTTTTTACTCAAGTGAATAATGGGAAATTTCAAGTCGATATGAAATTTAAAGATGAAGTTCCGAAAGGAATTCGAAGAGGACAAAACCTTCAAATTAAAGTAGCTTTAAGTGCTGAAAAACAAGCCTTACTTGTTCCTAAAGGAAGTTTCTATCAGCAAACAAATGGAAATTGGATTTTTAAAGTTAGTGAAGATGGTAAAAGAGCATATCGTGTTGCTACTAGACTTGGAAGTCAAAATTCCAGTTTCTACGAAATTTTAGACGGATTAACTTCTGGTGATAAAGTGATTACCTCTAGTTATGACGCATATAAAGACATAGAAGAATTGATATTACAATAAAAAAAATAAATAGAAAGTACTATGATACAGATTACTGACTTACAAAAATTTTACAAAACAGAAGAAGTACAAACCATTGCTTTAAACAAATTATCTTTTGAAGTTAAAGAAGGAGAATTTGTAGCAATAATGGGACCATCGGGATGTGGAAAATCTACCTTACTTAACATTCTTGGTTTATTAGACGATCCTGATGGAGGAAGCTTTAAATTCAATGGAATTGAAGTTTCTAATTACAACGAACGCAAACGAGCAAACTTAAGAAAACACAATATTGGTTTTGTTTTTCAAAGTTTTAACCTAATCGATGAACTTACTGTTTTTGAAAACGTTGAGCTTCCTTTAATCTATACTGGAGTAAAATCAAGCGAACGTAAAAAGAGAGTTGAAGAAGTTTTAGAAAAAATGCAAATCATGCATCGTAGAAATCATCTTCCTCAACAATTATCTGGTGGACAGCAACAACGTGTTGCCGTTGCTAGAGCTGTTGTTAATAATCCGAAATTAATTTTAGCAGACGAACCTACAGGAAATCTTGACAGTAGTAACGGAAACGAAGTTATGGATTTACTTATTGATTTAAATGAATCTGGAACTACAGTTGTTATGGTGACACATAGTGAACACGACGCTAAATATAGTCATCGAATTATTCGAATGTTAGACGGACAAAAAGTTACTGAAAACATTTTAGCTTAATTATTAACCTTTAAAAACAAAGCCTTACGTTATGCTTAAAAATTATTTCAAAATAGCATGGAGAAACATTATGAAACACAAAGTGTTTTCTTTAATAAATGTTATTGGACTTACCATAGGTTTAAGCGCCTCTTTTATTATAGGCTTAATGATTTATTATGATTTTACTTTTGATAATTTTCATAAAAACAGTGATCGAATTTATAGAGTCGTTTCTAACTTTAGTGGTCCAAACGGAAAGTTTTTCAACTCTGGAGTTACTGTTGCTTTAGAAGATGCTATTAAAGAGAATTCTAACTTTGAAGTTATTAACGGATTTACTGTTGAAAGACCTTCAATTGTAGAAAATAAAGAAGAAAGCATTGTTAAGAAATGGCCGAATCATGTGATCTTCACTACACCTGAATACTTTGATATTTTCGAATATAACTTTTTAGCAGGAAATAAAAATGACGCTTTAGAAAATCCTAATCAGGTGATTTTAACAGATACTAGAGCTAAAGAATATTTTCCAAAGTTAAATCCATCAGAAATTATTGGTAAAACTTTAGTCTACAACGATTCTTTGAATATAAAAGTGAGCGGAATTGTAGAGAATTTAAAAGGTAGAACAGATTTTATTTTTCAAGAATTTATCTCTAAACCTACCATTTTAAACACCAGACTGCGTGGTGATTTTATCAACAAAAACTGGAATTCTACAAACTCAAGTTCTCAACTTTATGTAAAAGTAAGTTCGAACAATAATTTAGATCAAATTCGAAAAGAATTGAATGATTTAGCGGCTAAGCATTTAGATGATTTTTCTCGTAAACACAATCAATCTAAAGAATTTGTTCTTCAACCATTACATGACATACATTTTAATGATAGTTACGGAACCTATGATTGGGAAAGAAGTCAAGCCAGTAAACCTTTATTAAGAAACTTAGGATTAGTTGCAATTTTCCTATTGTTATTAGGCTGTATCAACTTTATCAATTTAAATACCGCTCAAGCTACTCAAAGATCTAAAGAAATTGGTATCCGTAAAGCTTTAGGAAGTTCTAGAAAACAATTGATAATGCAATTTATGGGAGAAACATTTTTACTTGTTTTTCTTTCTGGAGTTTTATCATTAATCCTTTCAAAATGGTTAATCAATGTATTTTCTGACTTTGTTCAACAAGGACTAACATTTTCGTTATTTGGAAATCCTGCAATCATCATAGCAATTATTCTATTATTATTAATTGTTACGTTTTTATCTGGGTTTTATCCAGCATTAATCATGTCTAGATTCAATGTAATTGCTGTGTTAAAAAACAACTTAGGATCGGGAGAAAAAAAGGCTTTATTGAGAAAATTCTTAACAATATTTCAATTTACTATTGCTCAAATTTTTATTATAGCTACCTTATTGGTTGGCAAGCAAATTACTTTTTTGTTGAATAAAGATGTAGGATTTAAAACTGATGCTATTGCTTCAATTTATAGTCCAAGAGGTGAGCGAGAATTAGCTAAAAAAGAATTGTACTTACAAAAGCTAAAAGCTGTTCCACAAATTAAACATTTGAGTATTGGTGGTGTACCTCCAGCTTCCAACAGTTATAATACTTCTACTACAACGTATACCGATGGAGAAAAAAAAATACAGTCTGATATTCAATTTATTTTTGGAGACACCAATTATGCTGAATTATTTGAATTGAAACTTTTAGCTGGTAAAATGTTTAGAAATGATACTGTAAGAGAATTGGTCATTAATGAAACTGCGAGCAAAACTTTTGGATTTAAATCACCTCAAGATGCTATAGGTAAATCCTTAGATTTTGGAGATTCAAAAACTCCTATTGTAGGTGTTATGTCTGATTTCAATCAGCAATCGCTTCGATTCGATATTTCACCATTGGCGCTAACTGGAGATTGGTATAGACCTAGATATAGTAGATACATGGCTGTGCATGTTGCTTTTCATGATTTATCTAATGAAGATTTTAAAAAGACTTTAGATCAAATTAAAAATATTTATGGTGAAGTTTATAGCGAAATAGAAGATTATCGTATCGAATTCATGGATGAAACTATTGCTAAGTTTTACAACAAAGAAAATAAAGTTTCTAAACTATTAAGTTGGGCAACCGGACTTTCGATTTTAATTAGTTGTTTAGGTTTATGGGGACTTGTAATTTACACCACTAACAGGCGTGTAAAAGAAATTGGAATGCGAAAAGTTCTTGGAGCTTCTGTTTTACAAATAAACACATTGTTATGTAAAGAGTTTTTAATTTTAGTAAGTATTGCTTTTGTATTGGCTTCTCCTATTGCTTGGTACGGAATTCATACATGGCTACAAGATTTCTCTTACAGAACAGACATTGGTTTTATGACTTTTCTAATCAGTGGTTTTATAATGATTGTTTTTGCTCTAATTGTAATCAGTATTAAAACTATTCAAGCAGCAAGTTCTAATCCTGTAAATTCTTTACGATCTGAATAAAGCTATTTTTAAGAATAAAAAAACAGCTACTAATTTGTAGCTGTTTTTTTATTTTTAATTGAAATTAAACTCTAAATTCTTTCGATGTAATTCTATCAAATTACCTTCACTTTTCTTGGGAGCTACAGAAGCCAACAACATTGTAGCATTATTCTTCTTTTTTGTTGTTAATAGCATAGATAATAGTACTTGATTTCCATTTGTAAAACTATCGAAGAAAACAACTGAAATTTTAAAAGTTTGAGCATCTTTTCTAGACACTTTTGCGACTATTTTTTCATAATCAATTTTAAATTTTCCTTGACTATTAACAGCTTTACATAATCCTTTGTAATATTTTTCAAGCATATCTTTTATAGTTTCCTCACTAATAACTGTCTTCTCCTCTACCTTCATTCCAAAATAATACGTGAAATATTCTTTGCTTTCAACTTTAAACATTCCTGGAGAAAAACGTAGTTCTTCAAATCTCTTCCATGTAATATCTTTAGCAAAATCAAGTGGAAATGAAATCTTTTCAAACTTCCATTTCTTTGGATAATGCATGATTTCAACCTTAGCTGTTTGAGCAGATATTTTCTAAAAAAACAAAGCTTAGGACAAGTATTAGAACTATACTTTTAATTTTCATTTTTATAAATATTAGGAGTACAAAAATATTCTTTAATTTAGAAAACGGTATGAAAAGGTAAATTCAATATTAAAACACTATGAAAAAAATACTCTCACTAACAATCATTGCTCTTTTAGCGCTGTTTCTTTTATTAAGAACAACTACGAAAGGAAAACAATATACCAATCACATTGAAGCTCTAATTTTATCTCCTCAAGAAAGTTTAATTAATAAAGAAGGAGAAACAATTAAAACTCGTGTAAAACCACCCAAAGGTTATAAACGAAGTACGATTAAAAATACATCTTTTCAGCAATATTTAAGAAACTACAAATTAAAAAAACATGGTACAGAAATCATAAATCATGATGGCACTAAATATTTTGCCCAAAATTGGCATGATGCTATTTTAGAAATTCCTGTTCCTAAAAACGGATTACAGCAGTGCGCCGATGCTTTAATGCGAATTAGAGCTGAGTATTTATGGGATCAGAATCGTAAAAACGAAATCGGATTTAAATTTACTTCTGGACACTATTGTTCTTGGAAAAAATATGCTGAAGGATTTCGAGCTAAAGTAAAAGGTAATAAAGTTAGTTCTCATAAAACTGCAAATCCAAATCACTCTAAAGCAAACTTTTACAAATACCTGAATTTAATTTATACTTATGCTGGAACTGCGTCTTTACATAGCGAACTTAAAAAAGTACAAATTAAAGATCTGCAAATTGGTGATATGCTAGTTCAACCAGGATATCCTGGACATATCGAAATTATTGTTGATGAAGTTATTAATGATAAAGGAGAAAAACTTTTTCTCTTAGCTCAAGGAAATACTCCTGCGCAAAGTGTGTGTTTACTTAAAAATTTTGAAGATGATAATATATCTCCTTGGTATAAATTCTCTTCAAATTTACCTGTATATACACCTAGTTATTATTTTGAAAAACCTATATTTATACGATTTAAATAAAACTTTAATTTGATTGTGAGGATAAGTATTGAATACAACTTTCTCTGATTTCCCAAACTTCTTCGAAAGTTTTATTTAATTGAATTTCTTCAATCCAATTTTTTAAAAATTCTTGATGATATGCTACTTTAAATGTTGTTACTTGATCTGGAGTAATTTCAATTTCTGAAAGTATTACTTCTTTTAAATTATCAAAAGCAGCACTAGATGAAGTAATATCTATTCTTTCGTTTTCTATTTTCAAATAACAATGTGCTTCTGGAATGTAAGATAAACCTGTAGTTTCTATTACAGATCCTATTCCTGTATTCTCTCCATTCATTTTATAAATGGCTAAAATTAAAGTAACAGCATCTTGTTTATTTTCTTGCGCAACAGCTTTTAAAAAACCATGTTTAGAACTACAGCTTCCTTTCTTTTCTTTTAAAACTAAAGATAAATCTTGTCTGTTTTTATTTCTTCCGTAAGGTAATTTTTGAATGTAAGAAACTAGATTTTTCCAATTACTAATGCCTAATTCTCGTGTTGCGATTGATAAAGGTAGATCAGCAGTAATTGGAAAATCTAAATTCATTTATAGTGAGTTTACTACTTTTCTAATAGCAACTAAATTCGATAATAATTGCTCTAAATAATCTAAATGTAACATATTAGCTCCATCAGATTTCGCATTTGCAGGATCGAAATGTGTTTCAATAAATAATCCATCTACATTATTTACAACCCCAGCTCTAGCTATAGTTTCAATCATATCTGGTCTTCCTCCTGTGACCCCAGAACTCTGATTTGGCTGTTGTAACGAGTGTGTTACATCTAAAACTGTTGGTGCATATTTTCTCATTGTAGGAATTCCACGGAAATCTACTAATAAATCTTGATAACCAAACATAGTACCACGCTCAGTAATCCAAGCTTTATTGTTTCCAGAATCTTTTACTTTTCTCACTGCATGTTTCATAGCTTCCGGACTCATAAATTGTCCTTTTTTCAAGTTCACAACTTTTCCAGTTTTTGCAGCAGCAACTACTAAATCTGTTTGACGAACTAAAAATGCTGGTATTTGTAAAACATCAACATACTCCGCAGCTATTTCAGCATCAGCTATTTCATGAATATCAGTAACTGTAGGCACATCAAATGTTTCAGAAACTTTCTTTAAAATTTTTAAAGCTTTTTCATTTCCAATACCTGTAAAACTATCAATTCTACTTCTGTTGGCTTTTTTAAAACTTCCTTTGAAAACATAAGGAATTTCTAATTTATCTGTTATTGCTACTATTTTCTCAGCAATTCGCAAAGCCATATCTTCTCCTTCTATCGCACAAGGCCCAGAAAGTAAAAAGAAATTGTTAGCATTTGTATGTTTTATTTTAGGTATAAGATTTAAATCCATTATCAAAATTTTGACAAATTTAAGGAATAATATTAGCTATCTTTAGCTTTTAATTTATTTACTTATGAAATCTATTCTTTTAAAGTTACCTCTTATATTTTTATTAACTCTTATTGTTAGTTGCGCTATTAATACCAAAGGAACAGACGGAACTAATGGAACTAAAGGTGAAGACGCTAGAAATGGTCAAATTGGAAAAAATGGTAAGAATGGAGCTGATGGAATAAGTCAAGCTTCACCCAATACTAGTAAAAATACTAAAGGTAAAAAAGAAGTGCTCGTTATCGACACAACTTTAGTTAGAAAACATTTATACACTCTAGCTTCAGACGAAATGGAAGGAAGAGCAACTGGTACACCTGGTATTGAAAAAGCTGCTCAATATATAGAAAATGAATTCAAAAAAATTGGATTAAAAAAGTTTCAAAACCTAAAAACTTATCGTCAAAACTTTGAACAAAAAGGTATTAAAATGTTCAATGTTTTAGGTGTATTAGAAGGAAAAAGTAAGAAAGATGAATTTGTAATTGTGTCTGCTCATTACGATCACTTAGGTGTAAAGAAAAACGGTGAAGGCGACATTATATACAATGGTGCAAACGACGATGCTTCTGGTGTTGTTGGTGTATTAACTTTAGCGAAATATTTAGCTAAAAAAGGTGATAACGAAAGGAGTATTTTATTTGCTTGTTTTACTGCTGAAGAAATGGGATTAATTGGTTCGACTTACTTTGGAAAACAAATAGATCCTAAAAAATTTATAGCTGGTATTAATTTAGAATTGATTGGTAAAGAACCTAAAACCGGACCAAAAACTGCTTGGTTAACTGGTTTTGAAAGATCTAGTTTTGGAAAAATTATTCAGAAGAATTTAGAAGGTACTGGATACAAATTATATCCAGATCCTTATAAGAAATATCGCTTATTTTTTAGATCCGATAATGCATCATTAGCTCGATTAGGAGTTCCGTCTCATACATTTTGTACTACTCCTATAGATTTAGACAAAGATTATCATCAAGTAACAGATGAAGCTGAGACTTTAAATGTTTCCATATTATCAGAAACTATTAAAGCTGTTTTTGTAGGAACGCAATCTATTATTAACGGAAAAGATACACCTACCAGAATTACACTTGAAGAATAAATAGCATATTCACAAAACTAACTCATAAAAAAAGCACAACCTACAATTTGGTTGTGCTTTTTTTATTGATTTACCATCCGAACCTTAATCAACCCTACTAAAACAAGTAAAACCTAACAAAAACGAACTCATTTCTGTATTTATTTATCAAAAACACAATTAAAAACCCTTAAAATGAATATTATTTAAAATTTTATCATTTTTTTTAATATATTCGTGTCAACAAATTAAAAAACCCTTCAAAGAATGAAAAAATTACTACTTACCCTAGCGGTGGCTGGGGCTATCGTGTCGTGTTCTAATAACGACGAAGTCATCGATCAACCAACCCCTGAAACTCAAACTGAACTTTTATCTAAAAGCAAAATCAATTCTGTAATTCAAGAATCCTTAGAAACTAAGGGTGATTTTGACTGGATGGACACTAATGCACAAACAATTTGGAGTGCTGTTAAACACGGAAACAACTTACTAACTATTGGATATGGTAATGATCCAAGTCAATTTCAAAGAAGTGCTGCTTCTAACGGAATAAAAGACAAACTTATCAACTTAGTTAGATCTATTGAAAATGAAAAGGGAGCTACTGCATCTAGAGCTACAGATGACTTATATGTAGATGAAAACATTAATGTTATTGATATTAAAGTTGAAAATATCGCAACTATTCAAGCTTTATTAGAAGATAACACAGTTCGTTACTTAGAGCCTGCTTCATATAGTTTTCAAGAAGACAACGGGGTAAGTGCTAGATCTGGTGAAGGATTTGGATGTGGTTTCAGATCTCAGAACATTGCTTCTTCAGATTTTAGAACTGTTTCTCCTGCTGCTAGAGTGCCTTGGAATTTTGATATTCATAATATTCCAGCTGCTTGGAATTATAGTACAGGTAGAGGAATTACTGTAGCTGTAATTGATTCTGGTTTATCTCCAGATCAAAGATTTATGAATCAAAACTTTAATACTGGTCAATCTTCTGGTAGATCTGTACAAAAATTTGGAACTTATGTAGATTCTATCTGGCCTTGGTCTAATAACTACGATGGAGTTAACGATAAATGTGGACATGGTACAAGCATGGCTTCTGTAGCTACAGCACCTAGAAACGGAAATAACTTACCTGTTGGTGTTGCTTACAATGCTAATTTAGTTAGTTATAGAGCTGTACAAAATGTATTAATTGATGATTATCATGAAAAAAGAGGAGTTGCTGAAGCATTAACTGCATTAGGAAACAGAAGTGATGTTAAAATTATTTCTATGTCTATTGGTTCTCCTTTTGGAATTTCTAGAGTTAGAGATGCAATTAAATATGCATACAATAGAGGAAAAATGATTATCGCTGCTGGTGGTACTTCAACTTCATTTACAACTTGGTACGGAGTTATTTTCCCAGCAAACATGAATGAAACAGTTGCTGTTACTGGATTAAAAGAAGGTAGATATACAAGATGTGGAAACTGTCACTCAGGTTCTAAAATTGATTTTACTATCGAAATGGAAAGAAACTCTGGAAACTTTGTTCCTGTGTTAAGTTCTTACAACAATGCCGCTAATTATGTTGGAGGTTCTTCTGTAGCTACTGCAACAACTGCTGGTATTGCTGCACTAGTATGGGCTAAAAACCCAACTTGGACACGTTCTCAAGTATTAGACAAAATGAAAAGAGCTGGAGAATTTTATCCAAACAGAAATTCTAACTTCGGTTACGGTAACATTAACGCTTTAAAAGCTGTACAATAACAGAAAATTATTCACAACAAAATAATCCTAAAAATCCTCACCGCTTTGGTGAGGATTTTTTTTGTGGTTCTATAAAATTAATTCTTACGAAAATCGTTTTGGCATGAACTTGGTTATATTTTACACGTAAATAATTAATGTGTAAATAACTTTTATAAATTTGCATCATAAATAAATCAATTCGTAATGAAGAAAATTACTTTTATTATCTGTTTCATTTTAATCTCAATGACCTCTTTTAGTCAAAACAGAGAAGGATCTGTATTTTATTCTTTTGTAGAAAAAACAGATACTGAATATAAGATTAACATAGACTTATATGAAGTTGGTAAGGTTGAGTTCATTAAAATAGAACTAGTAGACGAGAACAAAAACGAATTAGTTGTAGAAACAGCTGAATTAGCGCTTAGAGAAGGTAAGTACTATTTGAAGTTTAACGGAGAAGAGAAAAAAGTACTTCCTGAAGACATTAATTTATCAATTAAAAATGAGTATAACGACATTAACTATCCTCAGATAAATATAAAATTATTAGATAAGCTTTTAAGAATTGTAGATTATTCACAAAAAGTATTTTATTAAAAAAACAAAAATCCTGAGATATAATCTCAGGATTTTCTTTTAAAAGTAATTTCTTAAAGTTCTAATTAGTATAAGAACTGTAACGCTATAATATCGTTAGGACCGAACTCACCATCATCACTTGAATTAAAACAAGCAATCATAACAGAAGTTGGATCGTAACCTGCAGGAGTACCTGGAACTGGATTAGCTCCTACGCCAGCAGTACCTTCATTAGTATTTTGTCCACAACTTTGTCTAGTTTGGTAATCTGTATGACGGAAACCAACTGAGTGACCAATTTCGTGAGTGATAACATGCTCGTTTACATTAGTAGAAAACCCCTCTAATCCAAAAATTTGAACAAACTTGAAAGGATTACCATTTGTTGGGAAACCAGCAGACCCTCCTGAACCGTTTTGGTTTGGATTGTTATACACTACCATATCTTGTGGTTGGTAGTTTGTACCAAAAGTTAAATTGAATCGGATACTTAAATTTAATCTATTGTAGTTGTTAACAGCCCATTGTAAAGCAGTTTGTGCTTTATTAGAAAGACCGAAACCTCCACCACCAGTAAATCCGATAATGTTAATTACAGTGTTTTGAGCTACTAAATTGTTAGTATAGTAGTTTCTTCCAGAAAGATCTTGTAAATCAGGTAAGCTATTAATCTTGTCTTCAGTCATATGAATATCACCTTCAACTTGATACATAGGAGTAAACTCACCGTTTGGTAATACAAAATTTACCTTTTTAACACCGTTAGTATTCATGTCAAAATCTGCTAATCTAGCAACGATTTCTGTAGATACTCCGTTTTCAGCCGCAGCTTCTGGCTGATTGTTGTCCTCTGATTGACATGCGAAAAAACTCGCACCAACCAATAATAATGCAATTCGGGAGAATTTCATTTTCTTCATTTTTAAATGGTTTTTTAATGGTTTATAATTAATTTTTAACGAAATTATAACTTTTTATTTATCATTTTAACATTTATTGGTTTTTACACAAAATTAAATTTGATGTTTATAAAATAACAATGAGGATAAAATTTTAACATTTTTAACAAAAAAAAACAGTAACCTATTGATATAGAACATAATGAATTTTAACAACTGAATTGAAGAGAAATAGTTAAAATCTGAAACTAAGTTTAAACCTAAAACTTAAAAATTAACATAAAATTAAACTGTAAAAATTGATTTATAAGAGAAATGAATGCTCTATAAATCCTATCAAAAAAGTAGAGAAAAAGAAAAACCATGCTATTCATCCATCTAAAAAACATCAAAAAAAGTCGTAAAACATAATTTTAATTATGAAATATTTAACCAAAGAACAAAAACAGTAAATTTTATTGAATTATATAACATAACAAAAAAAGAAGACTTCAAAATTAATTGAAGCCTCCTTGTCTAACCAAACTTAGTATAAAAACTAACTACTACTATTTTTAACTACTTAAACTATTTTCTTTTTTAATTTCTTATTTGATAGTAAAATAAAAAGGGAACTTTTAAACTTCTCCATCTTCTCAGTTCCCTTCTTTAACCAAATTTAGTTTTAAAACTAACTACTACTTACTATTCAAACTATTTACACTACTTAAATTTTATTGCTATTTGCATAGCTTAGGGATTATTTAATGTAATTGGGAATTACCTTATATTTTTATTCTAATGAACTTTTCTTTATTATGATTTGTAACCTTTAAAACCTTGTTACATTATTATGACACATCTTTTTTTAAAAAGTCACAAAAAAGGAGACTAGAAATGAAAAATATTTTAAGTCTCCTTGTCTAACCAAACTTAGTATAAAAACTAACTACTACTATTTTTATCACTATTAACAATACAGTTAATAGTTCTTTGGATTACTTAATATAACTTGGAGTTATTTACAGGGATTACAATGAACTTCTTTTAAAAACAGTTTAATTAAACTGTTACATTTAGTAAGACACATCGGTTTTTAAAAAGTCACAAAAAGGAGGCTAAAAATTTTATCTCAAGTCTCCTTTGGTTATCAAACTTAGTTTTTAACTAACTACAAGTATTGTTATAACTTAAAAGTAACTTTATATAAATACAATGAACGTCTTAAAAATTGAACAGTATTACTTTACTGTTACATTTAATAAGACACAAGATTTTTAAAAAGGTCACAAAAAAGAAAAAACTCAATTAAATTGAGTTTTTTAGTGAAGGTATTTTCGTAAGATAATTCTATGTTCAGGAATAGATTTATCGTAATTTTCTACTAATAATTCTAGTATTTCTGGTGGATTCACTCCAATATCTTTTTCTTTCAGAAATTTAGATACGTACAAATTAAAATTTTCAGAAGTTTTTTCAAAAATTAAAAAATGCTCTGCGTTTAACTCGGTAAATGCGATTTCGTTTCCAGAAAATGCTGTTGATTTGTCTTCAAAAAAATCAGAAAAATCATAATATTTTAAAACATTCTCCATTTTAAACGATTTCAGCAGATAAACCTAACTCTAATAATCTAGTACATCTAGGTTCTAAATCTTTATACTCACCTGTTTTAACAGCACATTTTCCTTTATAATGAACTAGAATCGTACATTGTTCAGCTTGTTCTAAAGTATGTTCACAAACATCTATTAAGCTATCGATTACAAAATCAAATGTATTTACATCGTCATTATACAAAATAATCTCATGCTTACTTGTCTCTTGCACTAGTACATCTAGTTCTTCCTGAATTTTTTCAATAGTACTCATCTTCATTTCTATTTTACATATTTTAATGCTACCCAGTTATTTCTATCAATTACAGTGTCGAGTGTCATATTATACTGACTTACTTCTTTATCTATAATTGGTATATCTTCTTTATAAAAACCACTTAAAAGTAACACTCCTGAATCATTTAAACAATTCATATATGTTTTCATGTCTTTTAAAAGTATATTTCTATTGATATTAGCTATAATAACATCGTATTCCTTATTAATTAATAACGAAGCATCTCCTTCATATACTGAAATATTACTACAAGAATTTCGTTCTACGTTTTCTAAAGAATTAACATAACACCAGTTATCTATATCTATAGCATCGATAGGTTTAGCACCTTTCATCTCTGCAAAAATAGCAAGAACTCCAGTACCACACCCCATGTCTAACACTTTTTTATCTTTTACATCTAAAGATAATAAATGTTGAACCATCATATGAGTAGTTTCATGATGCCCAGTTCCAAAACTCATTTTTGGTTCAATTACAATATCGTAATCTAAATTAGGATTTTCATGAAATGGTGCTCTAATACTTACTTTATCTTCTACTTGAATTGGATTAAAATGTTTTTCCCATTCTTCATTCCAATTCGTTTGTTCTACTTCTTTAAAAGTATACTTTATATCAAACTCTGTTGATTGTAAAATAAAAATTTCGCTCAGAACATTTTCGTTCCAGTCTTTTTTTTGAATGTACGCTAGTAAACCGGTTTCATTTTCTACAAAACTTTCAAACTGCATCTCCCCTAACTCAGCAATTAAAATCTCTGTTGCTGGTACTTTTGGGTTTACTGTAAAAGAATACTCTATATATATATTATCCAATTAAATTGATTTTACTATCTCTGAAAAATCTTTAGCTTTTAATGATGCTCCTCCGATTAATCCTCCATCTACATCTGGCTTAGAGAAAATTTCTTTTGCATTATTTGGTTTTACACTTCCACCATATAAAATAGAAACTCCATCAGCCAATTTAGCATCGTAAGCTTTAGCTAACAAACCTCTAATAAACTCATGCATTTCTTGAGCTTGATCTGCAGTAGCTGTTTGTCCTGTTCCAATTGCCCAAACAGGTTCGTAGGCTAAGATAATATTTTTAAATGCTTCTGACTGTAATCCGAAAAGAGCTTTTTTCAATTGATCTTCAACAACAGCAAAATGATTTCCACTATTTCTATCTTCTAATTGCTCTCCAAAACAAAAAATAACATTTAAACCTTTACCTACAGCTGTATTTACTTTTTGAGCTAAAGCCTCATCTGTTTCATTAAAATATGCTCTTCTTTCTGAGTGTCCTAAAATTACATTCTTCACTCCAATGTCTAATAACATATCTGCAGAAATTTCACCTGTATAAGCTCCATTTTGAGCTTCGTGTAAATTTTGAGCTGAAACTTCAATACTACTTTTTTCTGTTTTTTTAACTGTATGTTGTAGGTTTACGAATGTTGGCGCAATAATAACACGCGTATTATCTAATTTTAAACCTTTTAATTCTTTTTTTAATCCTTTTAATAACTCCTTAGTTTCACCAAGAGTATTATTCATCTTCCAGTTACCTGCTACAATTTTTTGTCTCATTGTTTAGTTGTAAAGTACTTCAATTGTGAAGTTTGATTATAAATTTGATTTGATAACGATTCATCAATTATATGTATGACGAATTCTCACAAAACTACTTTTTTAATCATGAAGTTAAAACGTTATGAGTTTATTTTTTTACGAAAACGTAATATTTTACTCTAATGCAGACAGTATACGTTTATCGTTAGCTTTCACAGCATTGAAGACAGCTATACCTCCATTTTCATCTACAACCAAATATCTTGGTATCCACGATAAACCTAGAAAATCAGCGAAATTACCATCCCATCCAGACGGTAATAAATAATGTTCTCCTTGCACATCGTATTTTTTAATACCTGCTTGTAAATCAGATAAAGTATAATCTATAGATAAAAATAAGAAAACTACATTTGGATGTTTTCTTTGAATACTTTTAATAGTTGGCAACGATTCTAAACAATCTGAACACCAAGAAGCCCAAACATCTATTACTATTTTTTGTCCTTTATATTTTTCTAAAATCTTCTCGAAAGTGATTTTTTTATTATCTAATGTGTAAAACTGTTCCTCTAATGCTTCTTTAGAAAAATCTGTTTCCACTCTAAAGGTACAGCTTGATAAAACGAAACAAATAATAAGGACTAAGTATCTCATCTTATTTAAGTTTATCAGAAACTTTTGATGTTTTGTATACTACGATATTACCTTGTTCATCTATTTTAAGAAAACGAGGAATACTCTTAAGTTTTAAAAACTTTCCTAAAGCTCCATCTCCTTTTTCTTCTATATAATAAAACTGACCTTTAGGTTTCACATATTCTAAACCACGCTTCCAATCATAATATGAATGATCGACAGATAGAAAGATAAAAGTATGATCTGGATTTTCCTTTTGAAATTTCAACACATCATCGAAACTATCTTGACTTACCGGACAATAACTAGCAAAAATTTGTGCGAAAATTTTCTTCCCTTTATTTTTTTCTAACACCTCTTGAAACGTAATCGGCTTTCTGTCTAAAGTCAATAAGTTTTCTTTCAATGCTTCATTTGTAAATTGTTTCGGAGAAGCACAACTTGCTAGTATCCCAACTAAAACTATATATACGTATTTCATTTAATTCAATTTAACTCTCGGATCTAACCAAACATAAACGATATCAACCAATATATTTATTATAATAAATAAGCTAGAAATTACTAAAACACTTCCCATTATAATTGGTAAATCTAAAGTGTCTAGAGCGTTAACTATTTCTTTTCCTAAACCATTCCAGTTAAAAATATACTCTATAAAAACTGCTCCTGCTAGCATTGACGCAAACCAACCAGAAATCGCAGTTACAACTGGATTTAATGCATTTTTTAATGCATGATTTTTTATCACTTGAACACTCGTTAAACCTTTCGCTCTTGCTGTTCTAATATAATCTTGACTTAGTATTTCTAATAATGAATTCCTAGTAAGTTGAATTACAACTGCTAAAGGACGGATACCTAAAACTACTGCTGGTAGAATTAAATTTTTCCATTGAATGTAAATTCCTTCACCAAAATCATCGACTCGATACAAACTTCCTGTCATTTCTAAACCAGTATATTTATGTAATACAAAACCAAAAAACCAGGCAAATAGTATAGCCGAAAAAAATGAAGGTAAACTCATTCCCAAAGTACTAATGACTGCAATGAGTTTATCGAAAAAACTATTCACCGTAACTGCTGAAAAAACTCCGAGAATGATTCCTAAAATAAGTGCAATTGTTATTGCAACTATGGCTAACACAAATGTATTAGGCAATGTTTCTGAAATGACACTTGTGACAGCTTTTCCATTTTTCTGAAATGATTCTCGTAAATATGGATATTTTAAAACCACATCGCTATTAAATACTGAAAACAAGGTTTGTGATTTGTATTTCCCTGAAGATAAACTTGTATAATTTTCTTGATTTTTACTGTGAAATGATATCGGAGACAAATCGTTTAAATAGTATAAATACTGAGTAGTTACAGATTCATTAAATCCGTATTTCTTTCTAATCACTTCTAGCTGCTCACTATCTTCTCTTTGTCCCATTAACATTCTAGCAGGATCACCTGGTAAAACATTGAATAGAAAAAAAACAACAGTTACTACACCAAAAAGTGTAAAAAAGCCTTGAAAAATTTTGGTTGATATATATTGAAACATACTGAAACAAAGATAACAGAAACTTTAAAATAGTTACTTTTGCTTAACTTTTTAAGAACAAAAAATGACAACTGAACAACTAGTCGCTGAAATTCAACAAAAAAAATCGTTTCTATGCATTGGATTAGATGTAGATTTAAATAAAATCCCTAAACATTTATTAGAATTAGAAGATCCTATTTTTGAATTTAACAAAGCTATTATAGACGCAACTCATCATCTTTGTGTCGCATATAAACCAAATACAGCTTTTTATGAAGCTTATGGTATAAAAGGATGGAAATCTCTTGAAAAAACTATCAATTATATTAACGAGAATCATCCTAATATTTTTACAATTGCTGATGCTAAAAGAGGAGATATTGGAAATACTTCTACAATGTACGCTAAAGCTTTTTTCGAAGATTTATCTTTTGACTCTGTAACTGTAGCTCCATATATGGGAAAAGATTCTGTTGAACCATTTTTAGCTTTTGAAGACAAGCATACTATTGTGTTAGCATTAACTTCAAATACTGGTGCTTTTGATTTTCAAACACAGAAAATAGACCATAAAGAAGTCTATAAACATGTCTTAGAAACATCTAAAACATGGAAAAACTCTCAGAATCTGATGTATGTAGTTGGTGCTACTAAAGCAGAATATTTAAAAGATATTCGTCAAATTATTCCTGATAGTTTTTTATTAGTTCCAGGTGTAGGAGCTCAGGGAGGTAATTTACAAGATGTTTGTAAATACGGAATGAATTCTTCTGTTGGCTTATTAATAAATTCTTCTAGAGGAATTATCTACGCTGGAAATGACGAAAACTTTGCTAAAGCTGCGGCGGAAAAAGCAAAAGAATTACAAGAACAAATGAGTACTATACTCAACTAAAAATAAAAAAAGTCAAGGTTAACAACTCCTTGACTTATTTGATTGATTAATTCAAACAACTATACAATGATTTATAGTTGCTTACTCAAAAATACTGCGTTTTCAAGCACCCTAAAGTAACTTTGATGTAAGCTGCTTGAATTTTGAATTAAACGTGTCAACTTTGAATTAAACTGATTTAAACACATAAAAAAGGCTGTCAAAAATTGACAGCCTTTTTACTAACTAATACTAAAATTTATTAAACAAATTTAACTTCACATTAGTATCCCGATTGGGTTCTTTTTGGGGATTATTAAAAGATTGGGATTACCAACCTGGATTTTGTTGATCTCTTAAGTTAGGATTAACTGTTAAATCTCTTGTAGGAATTCCCCAAGTGAATTTATCAGCTCCTGCTGGTTGAGTTAATTGATCAAACTGAGTACCTGTTTGTAACAACGTAGTATTTTGAGGATCTCTTCTTGTGATTCCTAAATTCCATCTTCTTAAGTCATCTAATCTGAATCCTTCGAAAGCTAACTCTCTAAATCTTTCCATTCTTACAGCATCCTGTAAACCTGTACCTGATAAACCAGTTAACATAGAAGCATTACGAGCTTGTCTTAATTGATTTAATCTTACTAAAGGATCTCCTAAACCTCCATTTAAATCAGATTCAGCAGAAATTAAATACATTTCAGCAATTCTGAATAAGATTGGTGCATGTTGGAAGTTTGAATTTGCCCCTGTAAATAAAGCTGGGTTTCCTGGATACTTGTTTACTAACCAGATATCTGGGTATACAATATTTTCTTGCTCAACATCTTTTTGCTCAAAATAAATGTTTTTTCTGAAATCTGCATCTTCGTATGCATCAACAACCCATTGAGATGGAATAAAATCTGGTGCATAGTTACCTGTAGCTGCGATTAACCCTAAGTAGATGTTATTTGCTCTACCTAATTCATTTGGAGCAGAAACAAAAAGACTAGAAATTACTTCTTGGTGGAAGTCATTTGTCCACATGTTTCTTAATTGTGCTTCAGTAGTAATTAAAGGATAGTTTCCACTATTAATTAATTCTTCTGCAACAGTTTTTGCGTTAGCATAATCTTGCTTGTAAAATAAAACTCTTGCTTCTAAAGCTTTTGCTACATCAATATTAAATTTGATTGCTCCTGAAGCTCCATTAACACCTGCTAATAAAGTTTTAGCCTCAGCAATATCATTTAAAATTTGAGTGTATACTTCTTCAACTGTATTTCTTGATGGCTTTTCAGTTAAATCAAATTGAAGTACTAAAGGCACACCTAAATCAGTAGCAGCAGAAGCTGGATCATACATTTTAGCATAACGTACAACTAATCTATGGTAGTAATATGCTCTTGCTAAATGTGCTTCTCCTTTGAATGCATTTAACTCACCTGCTTCAGTAGCGTCAGCAGTTTCTATGTTATCAAAATTTTCGATTGCTAAGTTAATATCAGCAATTCCTTGGTAAGCACCAAACCAATAATCTTCGATTATTCCTGCATCAGCTAAAAATGGTAACCATCTATGAGGTGCTCCATTTCTATTTCCGTATGTTAAAGAAGCATTTACTTGGTCAGCTTGAACATCTTGAGTGAACATTCTGTTACCATATACGTTAGCTCTTAAGTTCGCATACATACCATTATTCCAGGCACGCGCATCGTTAATTGATTCAAAACTATCATCAATAGAAATTTCGTCTGTAGGAAATCTTTCTAAATCATCACAAGATGATAATCCTAGACCTAAAACTATTAAAGAGTTTATTATGATTTTATTGAATTTCATTGTTTTCTAATTAAAATTTAACTTCTAGACCAAAAGATACTTGCTTAGTATTAGGGTTAGAACCTAATGCAATGTTAGAATCCACTTCTGGATCAACACCTAAATAGTCTGTAAATGTTAATAAATTTCTTCCTACTGTAAATAATCTTACATTCTCTAATCCAACACGCTTAACGATATCACTTGGTACGTTATAAGCTAAAATGATGTTCTTTAATCTGATGAAAGATGCATCTTCAATTAAAGTAGAATCAAATTGTGTAAAGTTAGGTCCATCAAATCTTGGGAAAGTAGTTACATCTCCTGGTTGTTTCCAGTAATCTAATACTCTTGTAGATTGGTTAAATCCAGCGAATACATTTGGATTTTCTGAGAAGAATCTATCGTTGTTGATTAAGTATTTTCCACTAGAAAAAGCGAAATCAGCTTGTAAAGAGAATCCTTTGTATGCAGAAGAGAATCCGAAACCTCCATTGATTGGTGCATTTCTCTTAATACCAGTACTTTGTTGTAAAGCAGCTGTATTAAAATTAGAAGTTACATTGTTTCTATCTGTGTTAGGGTTAACAACTTGACTTGGATCTGCATTTGGTAAATACCATTCAGATAAACCAGTTTGTGGGTTAACTCCAGCATGGATTGGATAGAAATATGTTACAGGTTGACCAACAGCCCAAGCAACTCCTGTATTTGGAATAATCCAGAAATCGTTACCGTCGAATAATTCAGTTACTCTTTCTTGGTTGTAGTTAATGTTGATGTAAGGACTGAAGTAGAAATCTTCTCCAGAAAGTAAATCAAAACTTAAGTTAACATCAACACCTTGGTTAGTTAATTCACCAACGTTACTTCTGATATCTTCAACACCAGTAGTTAATCCGATTGGCACATCTAATAACATCGCGCTAGTCTTTCTGTTATAGTAATCTACTCCTAAACGAACTCTATTAAATAATTCAGCAGAAAAACCAACAGATAATTTTGATTGCTCTTCCCAAGTTAAGTTAGGGTTACCTGGATTTCCAATTTGGAAACCTGTACCTCCATTATATTGATTTGCTCCTGCAGTTGCAATAGACTGGAAGTTGATAGCGATAGACTGACCGATGTTAGCTAAATCAACATCTGTGTTACCAGCGTTACCACTTGTACCGTAACTACCTCTTAAAGATAAATCGTTTAACCAATTAACATTATCTAAGAAGTTTTCTTTTTTGATTTTCCATAAACCTCCAACAGACCAGAATGTTGCACTTCTGTTGTTTGCTCCAAATCTAGAAGATCCATCTTGTCTTACAGAAAAATCGAAGAAATACTTATTGTTATAATCATATTCTAATCTACCAAAGTAAGATTCAAATACAAAACTAGAGTTATCTTCAAATACATCTCTGTTATCTGGACCTAAGTCTAACTCTATTAAACGATCATCAGTTAATCCATTAGAGCTAGCTCCAAAAGATCTAAAGTTGTTATCTAAAATCTCGTGACCAACTAAAGCTGTGAAGCTGTTAGAATCGTTGATTTTAAATTTGTATTCTGCAGTATTCGTAACTGTTAATGTTGTAGATCTATCAGTACGTCTTGAAATTGATCCATTTCCTAAACTTCCAATGAAAGAAGGAAGTCTTACATTATTTTGAGTAAAATCGAAGAAGTCTAAACCTGCTTGAGTTTTAATCTTTAAGTTTTTGAATGGCTCAACCTGTACATAACCAGATGGGTTTAACTGAATTCTTTCAGCATCATTTTGGAATTTTTCTTCTCTATATGCTGGGTGAAATCTACCCCATCCTGGAATTCTATCGAAACGTACTCCATTCTCATCAACTGGTGAGAACCAAGGTTGTGCTAACCAAGCTAAACCTCTGTTTGTACTGTTAGATCCTGAAGGATTTAACTCTCTTTCGTCATATCCTAAAGATAAATTTACACCAACACGTAACCAATCTTTAACTTTAGAGTCTAAGTTAGTTCTGAAAGTATATCTTTCGAAATCTGATTGGTAAGCAATACCTTCTTGATTAGTCTGACTTGCAGAAATATAGTATGTAGTTTTCTCACCACCTCCAGAAATAGAGATATCGTTCTGAGTTAAACCAACATTTTCTTTATAGTATACTTGATACCATTTTGTATCATTAGGATTATCTAATAATAATTGATCAGCATTAGCTCTAGTTCTGAAACCAGTTTCAACTTGGAAATCTGCTAATTGTCTACTGTTTAATACATTTTCGAAGAAATCTGTATTCGCTAAGTTAGAAATACTATACTGAGTTCTGATAGTTACTTTAGGATCAGTGTTAATTCTACCTTTCTTAGAAGTAATGTAGATTACACCGTTTGCAGCTCTCGATCCGTAGATAGAAGTAGCAGATGCATCTTTTAATACAGTAACACTTTCAAAATCATTTGAGTTTAAAGACGTTAATGTAGATGAATTAACAGGAACTCCGTCTAATACTACTAAAGGAGTAGAACCTCCACTTAAAGATCCAGTACCGTGAAGTCTGAATGTAGGAGTAGCAGAAGGCTCACCAGAAGAAGTTAAAACTTGTAAACCTGGTACTCTACCTTGTAATCCATCCATTACGTTTGCAGATGGCTTATCTTGAATAACTTCGCTAGAAACACTTGATATCGCACCAACTACAGAACCTACTTTTTTAGCAGAACCATATCCGATAACTACAATCTCTTCTAAAATTTGGTCACTCTTTAAAGTAACATCAATTTTATTTGAAACACCAACTTTTCTTTCTTCAGTTTGCATTCCAACGAAACTAAACACTAGAACCTCACCTGGCTTAGTTTTGATTGAATATCTTCCATCTCCGTCTGTTTCAGTACCACGAGAAGTGTTTTTAATAATTACGTTAACACCTGGTAGTGGGCCAACATCATCTGATACAACACCACTTACTGTTTTGTCTTGTGCGTTTACTTTAAAGATAACGCTCAAAAACAATAGCAAGTACATTGCATTTTTAAAACGAAATTTCATAAAATTATTTAATTTAATTGATTAGGGGGCTAAATTTATTCCCAATCTATCTTTGTTAAAATCCTTTTGAAGTAAAGCGCCCTTTTTTTGATGTAAGTAGTCGTTTTTAAGTGATAAAAAACTCAAATGTTAAATTCTAGTTATAACCATGTTAAAGAACATAATATTTTACTAAAAAAAGCATTTACTTTTATACTTTCGTCGCCCGATCAACTCAATAATTATAAAGACATTATGAATTTGAAATACATTATAGTTGATAATCAAAAAGTTGCTAGAACTAGAATAGAAAAATTACTAAACAATTTTAATTCTTTTCAAAATGTTGGTAGTTTATCTAATGGTACAGAAGCTATAGATCATATAAACTTTTTAAAACCTGACGTGGTTTTTTTAGACATTGAATTAGAAGACATTACAGGATTTGATATTATAGATGGAGTCTCAAAAGATAGTAAACCTCTATTTGTTTTTATTACTGAACGTAATGATTTTGCCCATAAAGCTTTCGATTACCTTGCTTTTGATTACTTGTTAAAACCATTTAGCGATAATAGGTTTTATCAATGTATTAACAATATTATTGCTCATAAGAAAAAAGACGACTTACTGAACATTCAAACAAGTATAGCAGACATACTTAATATAATTCAGCAAAAAGAAGCTACAGAGCAAAAAAAGATTAGCGTTAAAACTGGAAATAAAATTCTTTTTATAGAAACAGATACAATTAAACACATTTCTGCTTCGGGTTATTATGTTGAAATATTTACTACTGACAATAGAATGCATTTACTTCGTGAATCGCTATCGAGTTTAATACGTAGACTTAATTCTCCTAAGTTTATGAGAATTCATAGATCTACAATAATCAACTCTGAATTTATCGAAGAAATAATCGTTTCTAATTATGGTGAAACTGACGTGAAAATTGCTGACGTAAAAACTACATTTAGAGTTAGTAAAGGTTACAAGAAAGAATTTCAAGAGTTAATGGGAATCAAATAATCCGATTATTTTATTAATTTCGATGCGATGAATATTGAAATTAAAGATCAGCTTAATAGATTAATCTCTTTAGATAAAACTCCAAAACGAATTATCTCACTAGTTCCAAGTCAGACTGAACTTTTATACGATTTAGGTTTAGAAGACAGTATTGTTGGCCTAACTAAATTCTGTGTACACCCATACCATTTAAAACAAACCAAAACTATTGTTGGAGGAACAAAAAACATAAAGATTGAAAAAATAAAGGCATTAAATCCTGATATCATCTTATGTAATAAAGAAGAAAATACCAAAGAAATTGTTGAGGCTTGTGAAGGAATTACTACTGTTCATGTTTCTGATATTTTTACACTTGATGACGCTATTGAACTTATAGAACAATATGGTAAGTTATTTTCTTGTAGAACAGAATCGCAGAAAATAATTCAAAAACTACAATTTAAGATTACTGACTTTAAAGAATTCATTAAAGATATACCCTCTAAGAAAGTAGCTTATTTTATCTGGAGAAATCCTTGGATGACTGCTGCGAATAATACTTTTATCAATCATATTCTAGAATTGAATAAGTTTGAAAACATTTATAAGAATAAAGAAAGGTATCCTGAAATAGAACTAAAAAAAATACGTCTTGAAGGTGATCCTGATTTAGTTTTTTTATCTTCCGAACCTTATCCTTTTAAAGAAGAACATGCTTTCGAAATTGGAAGATGTACACACCATGCCAAAACTGTATTTGTAGACGGAGAGCTTTTTTCGTGGTATGGAAGTAGACTTTTAAAATCTTTTGATTATTTCAAAAAATTACACCAACGAATTATCTAAATACCTAACTCTATTGATTTTTTCTAAAATCTTTAGAGCTTTATAAAAAGCTATGTCACTCTTAGCTTCATCTTCATACCTATAATCATTAGACCGTTCTATTAATTTTGAATAGCGTTCTTCTAAATGTTCTCTATAGCGATGAAGTTGAGTTAAGCGTGACATAGTTTAAGCGATTATTTCTATAAATATAGAAATAAAAATCTGAAAAACAAAGACTTAACCTACCTCTTGTCTTGTAAAGCAAAGACTCTTCTAAGTAAATCTGTATTACGTAATCCTACCTTATTTCTAATTCCTTTTTCTTCAACAGCGATCATTGTAAAAACTCCTTTTAAAGCTTCAGTAGTTACATAATCTGTTAAATCTGGATTTACCTTTTTTACGAAAGGAATTCCGTTGTATTTAGTAATTAAATTAGCCCAAATTTGATCTGCTCCTACTCTACCAAAAGATTTTTTAATAACTGGATTAAACTTTGAATATAACGGGCTTTTAGTTTTTCCTTCTAAATAACTAGTCGCCGCTCTATCACTTCCTAATAATATCTTTTTAGCATCATTAAACGTAATGTCTTTAACCGCAGTTACAAAAATTGGTGTCGCAGTTTTTACTGCATCTTCAGCAGCTCTATTCAAAGCCTTTATTCCTTCATCGGCTAATTTACTTAATCCTATTTTTCTTAATCCGCTATCTACAGCTTTCAATTCTTTAGGAAGAACAATTTTTACTAGCTCATTTCTATAAAAACCATCTTTCGCTGTAAGTTTCTTTACTTGATGTTGAATTCCGTTATCTAAAGCTTGTCGTAATCCTGCTCCTATTTGTGCTTGGGTTAAAGCTCCTGTTTTAGGTAACTGACTTGCTATTTTTTGTAATTCGTCGCAACCAACAAATTGTAATGCGATACAAACTATTAAAATTCTTTTAATCATGTGTTTTAAATTTATTTACTAATTATTTAGGATACATTTTATCTAATAAGGTCACAATTATTTAAAGCTATCTGTATTCTTATCATATCCATACGGACAATGTTTACATCCACTTTTACAACAATAACCTCTTCTTAAATGATATTCTTCTTTAAAAACTCTATATCCCTGTTCATTCGTATAATACTCATGAGGTTCAGCCTTCAATATTTTTTTCATATCAACAAAGATAAATTATTATCAATTTACCTTCCTCTTTTCAGAACATACTTTTCACTTACAAAACAAATAAAACCTTTCAAAAGCTTTTTTGCTTGATTCGGAAACTTTAGCACTTTTAAACCATCCATTGAAACTAGTTTTGAAGTAATTATAAACCTATTAAATCTAAAATTATGAAAAAATTACTAGCCATTGGTATGGCAAGTCTTTTTCTGGCAATTGGATGTTCAGAAAAAGAATTAATCGAAACTTCAACAGAGATTGAAAAAGATGCTTTAGTCTTAAAAGAAAAAACTAAAAACAATCGCGAAATTACTTTACATCAAAAAGCTGCTACTGTATTCAACAAAATACTCGCTTTAGATGGAGTAAGTAAAGATTTATCTTTAACTGTTGAAAAAAATGCTGTTAAACACAGTAATACGCAATTTCAAGGATATGTATTTGAAGATCATGTAATGATGAGAACAGATTTTGTTTTTGAAGATGATATTATAATGTTAACGAACAATTCTTTTGAAGAAAAGCGTTTTGAAGTTCCTGCTCATCAAGTTTTTGAAGATCATCTTATTTTAAATGTTTCTCCTAATATTTTTGAAGATAATATTGCAATGTTAGTAGAAGATTTTGTTACTGAAGATCATGTAATGCTTAGGGTAAAAACAATTAAAGATGATGTTCTTCCTTCTGCTGCTATTGGAATTAGAGATGATATTTTAAAAGGAGAAAAAACTTTCAAGAATATTTTTAATTCAATTTATGAAAGTTTATATCCAGAAGATAAATTCGGATTAGATTATATTTTAGACATCTATCCTAACTTATTTTTAAGTACTAATCAATCTTATTTCTATAGTAGTAATAACAATTCTACTTTCCCTCTTTCAAACCTTTCTACACAAAGCACTGAAATCTGTACTGGAAGTAATGCTACTAGTGTTAATTTAACACTTATTAAAGATGGAGAAAGCGTTTTAGGTAATTACTACTATAGAAATAATATCAATTCAGTTGTATTAAAAACATCAGGTGGAGTAACGAAAGCGGTATACAATGGTTCTGGTGGAACTGGAAGCTTGACCATAGATCCTACTAATAAATTTTTCGTCTACACTGAAAATACTCCTATTACTCCAGGTAGTTATTTCTTACAGATTTTTTATAGTAATGGTACTACAAATCTTGGTGGATATTTTAGTATTTCCACGATTAACTCTCCGTATTTAGAACTTTTCATGCATTATGAAACTAAAGAGAATTTAGATTATAGTGTTAACAGAGCTCAACAATATTTACACCCACCTAATAGTAATCCACATCGTGTAACAACTGTTTTTCATGGAAATAATGAACCTGTTACTTTTAATCCGTGGTTATCAAAAGGAGTTTCTAATTATAGTTTAACACTTACAGAAGTTAATACAGGAATAACAGAAACTTTAACAGGATTAAATTTAAGCGGAGATGATTTTGTTGTAGATCTTAGAAACCGTTTTAATATGTATATAGGAACTAGTTTATCGCTTCAATATATAAAAAATGAGTATCGACTAACAATGAACGCTACTGATTGTAATAATAATTCGATAAGCAAAACAATAACATTTTACATAGACTCAAGAGCGAGATTACACCCTTAAACAAGGAATTCATTATCAATTAAATATTATTAAAATAAAAAAGACTGTTGTTTACAACAGTCTTTTTACGTTTCATTATTTATAATTTCCTTCGATTATCACCTGATTGTGTATCAATCAGTTTATTATAAGGATCAACTCCTACTTCAATTGGCTTTTTATCAACAATAATTGAAATAGTATTGTTTATCGCAGTTATCTTATGCTTCTTAAGATATAACTCCGTTTCTTTTACCTTTCCGTCAACTTCTTCTTCACCGAAAATTCCAATATCAATATAATCTGCTAATGGCACAGAAAGAATTGGCTTTTTCATTTTTTCAGTTTTATAAGAAATTGTATCTCCAGATTTTTCTCCAAAGTAACGTTTTCCTTTATCATCGTTTCTATACTTACTTACATTAAATTCTATATCAACTTGATATTTACCATTTTCAAGCTCTTTTGTAGATGCTTTTACAATCTTATTCCTGTATAATGTAATAGTTTCAAACATGTCTTTAATTACATACTGTAAACTATCTGGAGTTTTCTCACGAATGTAATCTACCATTTCAATTGAAGTTGTATAAGGAGGAACTTGAAACTTCACTTTTTCTACATACGATTTTAAAGCATTATTTAAGTTTTCTTCACCAATATAATCACTCAAAGCATAAAAAATTAATGATCCTTTTTGGTAATGAATATAACCTTGTCCGTCGTTATACATTAATGGTTTTTCTCGTTTTCTCTCAAAAGTTCTCTGAGTTAAATAACCATCTAAAGCTTTCTTTAAAAATTTACGCATTTCTGTTTTTCCTGCTTTATGTTCTAGAACTTTTAAAGAAACATACTCTGATAAACTTTCTGAAAGCATCGTTGCACCTAACACATCTGCTCCAATAACTTGATGTGCCCACCATTGATGCGCCAACTCGTGTACTGTTACAGAGAAAGGATAATCTACACCTTCGTCTTCTTTATTTACATCTGCAATAAATCCTATAGATTCTGAATATGGAATTGTATTTGGAAAAGATTGTGCAAAACTTCCTCCAGTTTTAGGAAACTCAATAATGCGTACTTGTTTATGTTGATACGGACTAAAGCTTTTTGAATTATATTCTAATGACGCTTTAATTCCTTCCATCATTCGATCTAAATTGAACTCATGACCTTTATGATAATAAATTTCAAGATTTACATCTTTCCATTTGTCTTTTTTAATTTCATAACGAGCAGAATTGAAAGCATAGAAATTTAAAATTTTACTATCCATTTTATAATGGAAATATCGACGTCCATCTTTCTTCCACTCTTTTTGTAAATATCCTGGAGCAATTGCTATTTGATCTTCACTTGTAGATACTGTTGCTTCAAAATCAATCCAATCGCTATCTTTTGAAATATAAGTATCACCTAAAGCCGTACTATCTGAAGGATGAGGCTTTAAATCATTCTTTCCTAAACCGTACTTTTTACGAGTACTATCATCTCTTAACTCACCATCATCTGAATATCCAAAAGAAGGAAAAATACTACTATTCATAAATGTTCCATTCTCTCGTACAGGTGAATTCTTTCTCCAAAATGTATTTGGTTTATTCTTCACAGTAAAAGCTAATTCTAAACTATCTCCTGGCTGTAATGGTGTTTTCAGTTTATAAATATCGAAGTTCTGAATTGTATCTTCATGAACTAAATCTGTAGCTTTATTAAACTTAAAAGTACTTGGATAATTATTATGATTTAAAAACAAACTATCTATTACTTCATTTGTTTTATTAATCATTTTATAGGTTCCAGCAGATTTAAAATCATATGAATTAGGGAAAATATCCATATTTACATTCACCGCTACAATTCTAGGCTGTGCTTTTCCTTCATACTTTTTATAATCTTTTTCCCATTTTACTCGAAGCTCTTCTCTTTCCTTACTAGAAGTACGTTCGTTTTTAATATTATTTTCATAATAGATTCTTCCTCCTAAACCTAAAAAGACTACTAAAATCACTGCTAGAGCTGCTCCGCTTTTAAGATTGAATCTTTGTTTAAGAATTGATAAACGCTCTTTAAATGAATGTGGAAGACCACGTACCCAAAATAATCCGGTTAAGATTAATAATACTAAACAAAACAGTCCCCAGTAAGTTTTATAAATAAAATATCCTTTTAATGAAGATCCGTAACCATTCATATCAGAATAATTAAATCCGGCTCCTTGATTAAATTTAAATATTGATTGTTCTATTCCAATATTTCCTAACAACGGAATTCCGATACTTAAGACTAATAAAACTACCAATCCAACATACGGATTACGTAATAAGGTTTGTACAAATAATGCTAATACTGCCCAAATTGCAAAATGCCAAAATTTTAAAACGAATAATTCATAAAAATAATGACCAAATTCGTAGTTATAATATCCTTTATATGTTTGATAAATAACTCCTGAAAGCATTACTAGTGATAAAATAATCAACTGAACTTTTAATAATGCTGTAAATTTAGATAACCATAATACCCAATTTGGTGTTGGAGTTACATCAACCAAATGATTCGCATTAACCATTCTTCCTCTGTGAACTAATAATCCAGCATATAAAAATGTGATGATAATCATTGAGATATTGAAACCGTTCATACTAATTTGTAACATTTTCCATGTTACTGGTAAAGTTTCAGCTCCAAATACTAATCCGGTTTGTGATAATCCTATTACAGATATAATTAATCCAACTAAAGCAATCGAAATAAAAGGCAAAGATTTTACTACATATTTGAAATCTATTTTAGAAAGTTTCCAAACACTTTTTAAATGATGTGAAAGTGAATGTGTGTATGTTACCTTTGGTAAGCTAATTCTAGTGATTCCTCCAAAGTTTTTCTTAATTGCTCGTATTTCTTTTTCTTTCTTAAACCAATTGAATGTAAAAGCTCCTTGAGAGAAAGAGAATTTTTTAAATACAAATCCGAATACTAACGCAGATACACCTAACCAGATTAATCTATTGTATATAATCACACTACCAATTGGTAATGGTGATTCATTTTGCTCAGCGATCGTCCAATAACGAGTATAGTAATCCATTGCTCCAAAACCATAAGGGTCTAACAACCCTGTTAATAATCTATTGTCTTGTTCTGCAACCATAGACACTAATAACCCTTGAATCAACATAACAGCTAAAACGCTAATAAAACCTGCTGCAATATTTCTACTGAAAGTAACTACAGCAAAAACAATAGCTCCAAATAATATTAGATTCGGAATTACATAAATAAAATAAGAATGCACATATGATCCAAAACTAAAAGCTCCTACAATTTCTGGATTAGTTCCTGGTAATCTAAAACCTAAAATTAATCCTAAACCTATAGCAAAAACAATGAGCGTTACTATAGTTAACCCACTTAAAAACTTAGCAAATAAATAATTGGTTTTTGTGAATGGATATGAATATAAAATAGAGTGCATTTCACTCTTATAATCTCTAAAAATAGTTACCCCTATTATTGATGGTAATAAAAAGTAAATCAGCTGACTCATCCCATTAAATAAGTCATTAACTCCTTTAGGAGAATTTACAATTTTATGACCTCCTGTACTAACTGTGATACTATCAAAAATACCAGCAGTAGCTGCAGCAAAAAAGATAGAAACAAAGAACAGTATGACTAAATATATATAAAAGGCTGGTTTCTTAAACCAATACCTTACCTCGTGTTTAAATATTGTTGAAAACATAGTTATAAAGTATTGATTAAGCTAAAGTAACTTTAGGTTCGTCTGATTTTAAAGCGATAAAATATACATCGTCTAACTGTGCTTTAGCTGCTTCAAATTCTTCCGATGGTTTTTCTTCTGCATAAACACGAATATTCAATGTATTATCTTGATTGAAGTTTGATGATAACACATTATAATCTTTCTCATGTTGCTCTAAATCATCTCGATCTACTTTCTTTGTCCAAATTAAACCTTCAATTTCACTCGTCGCTTTCTCAGGAGTAGAATGTTTTAAAATTTTTCCCCCATTTAAAATTGCCATTTCGTTACATAACTCTTTTACATCTTCTACAATGTGTGTTGAGAAAATAACTGTACTGTTGGTTCCTACTTCTCTAAGTACATTTAAAAAACGACGTCTTTCAGCAGGATCTAAACCTGCAGTTGGCTCATCTACAATAATTAATTTGGGGTTATTTAATAGTAATTGAGCGATTCCGAAACGTTGTTTCATTCCTCCAGAATAACCTGCTACATATTTCTTTCTAACCTCATATAAATTTGTAATCTCTAAAACTTCTCTTACTAACTTTTCGCGATCAGATTTAGAAGCTACTCCTTTAAGTGTTGCAAAGTAATCTAATAATTCTTCTGCAGACATTTTAGGATATACGCCAAACGATTGTGGTAAATATCCTAATACTTTTCGAAGTGCTATTTTATCTTCTAAAATATTGATTCCATCAAAAGTAATTGAACCGCCATCAGGACTTTGCAATGTTGCTATTGTTCGCATTAAAGAAGACTTTCCTGCTCCGTTTGGCCCTAATAAACCAAACATTCCTTTCCCGATTTCTAAGTTTAAATTATCAATGGCTTTTACACCATTTTTATACGTTTTAGTTAAATTTTTAATGGTTAGTTTCATTATGATAAGTGTAATAGATTTTATAGTTAGTAGATTGAGAATTGATTTTGTTACAAAAAATGTTAAATCATAATATAATTATCAAAAAAAACTATAAAATGAAATAAATTTTTCACTCAACTTTTAATCATAATCTTCTTACTGTAATACACCTATACATAAATTAGGAAAATCCCTTTAGCGAACATATCCTATTTCCTTTAACTCAGCAGCAACTCTTCGTGTAGTTTTGAACTCGTAAAATTAAAATAAAACAGATGAGAAAAATTTTATCAATCACAATTGCCTTCGCTGCAATTTTTGCAAGCTGTAACTCAGAAGAGAATACTGAGATCATTGAGTCGGAAACACAAGTTAACACTCAACAAGAATTACTTTCTAAAAACAATGTAAATGAAACTTTTATTACTAAAGTAGGTAAAGCCTTTAATAAAACGGTTCAATTACCTAAAGTTTGGGATAATGTAAAATACATTATTACTCACGAAGATTTATTATTAAAATCAGACTTAACGATTAAAGATGTTGTATTACCTTTTTTAACTATTAGAGACGACATTTTCTTAACGAATGCCTATAATTTATTAGATGTTACCATAAAAGATGATATCTTAAAAACTGAAACTACTGTAGAAAATCTTTTAATTGAACAGTACAGAAAATTGTATCCTGAAGATGAGATTTCTTCAGATAAAATCGAAAAAACATTAGTTAAGTTTCATATTGGTTTTCCTAAAACTGCTTTAGATAATTATGAAGAATGGGAAAATCAAAACTTCCCTACTTTTCTACAAGCTTATGATAATACTAACAATGAGATTACAAAAATTTCTAAGGAAGATGTTATTCGTAAAGTTGGAGAAGAAAACTATCAAACACTTATCGAAAAAAACGGACAAGAAAACGAGTTATATTCTATTTTAGAAACTGAAGAAAAAATTCAAGTAATCGCTTCAAAAAACAATACTGAAGAAAAATCAGGCACACTTTTAGAATTAGATACTAAAAACAATGCAAATACTATCTCTTTTAGCATAAAGGAAGATGATTTAAAAAACTATATAACTGTATATAACAAAGAAGAAAGTTATACTGTTGCTCAAGGAAAAATGATTCATCAAACAATAATCGACATCTATGCTCCTGAACCATGTAACGGTTTTTATGTTTTTGAATTAGGTAGTGCAGCTTTACAAAATTATTTAGCTGAACAACAAGCAAGAGCGGATAGAGATTGTGAAACTTATGGAGCTTGTTTACCACTTTGTGAACCTTATAGCGGAACTATTGGTTACTACATGTTTCAGTTTACACCATCTCCAAAAAAATGTGCAATAGCAATGGATTATTTAGATGTGCTTACTTCGTATGCATTAGCAAACTAAACTTAAGAGATCAACATAAAAAAAGGATGTCTGTTTAGACATCCTTTTCTTGTTATTTTTTTTCGCTTCCCGGAGGATATTTAGCTAAAATTTCTTTTACAAATTTGTTGATTCGTTCTTCCCGTTTTTCAGCATTTCTTAAAGACAATGCTCCCGAACCAATTCCTTGCCAAATTAACTCTTTCTCTTTTGCGTCTATTACATCGATAAATAAAGTTCCTTCAGTATACTGATTTACATTTAATCGACCAGCTCCGCCCCACATCCATGGATTCCAACCCCAGCCGTATCCAAATCCGTAGTTAAGATTATCGTTAATATTAACACGTTCACGAGATTTTGTAAATAAACTGATCAATACATCTGGATTCGATGATTTTTGCATACCTCTAGCAGTTAATTCTGCTTCGATAGCACGCATTATCCTTTTTTTATCTAAATCTGAAACCTCAGCTTTATCAATTCCAGGTTTATAAAAAGCAAATGTTTTTTTGTTTTCAAAATTTGCTTTTGTGTCATAATCAGATACAACCCGTATAGAATTGCATGAAGTAAAAATTAAAAATAGTAGCGGCAAAAAGAGTTTAGTTAACTTCATAATTATAAAACGTTTAAATATTATCTAATAACGCATCGTCAACTATATTAGGCAATGTAACTTTCAAGTTTTTCTCAGTTTTCATAGCTCGTTCGATCGCAAATATCGCTTCTTCATTTCTTGCCCAACTACGCCTTGCTATTCCGTTATTTACATCCCAGAAAAGCATGGACTTTAAACGTTTCGATGCTTCCTTAGTACCATCAAGAAGCATGCCAAATCCGCCATTAATTACTTCACCCCAGCCGACTCCTCCACCGTTGTGAATTGACACCCAAGTTGCACCTCTAAAACTATCTCCAATTACATTATGAATCGCCATATCTGCTGTGAATCTTGATCCGTCGTAAATATTAGAAGTTTCTCTATACGGAGAATCTGTTCCAGATACATCATGATGATCTCTTCCTAAAACAACTGGACCAATTTTTCCTTTTTTAATGGCTTTATTGAAAGCTTTAGCTATTTTGATTCTTCCTTCAGCATCTGCATATAGAATTCTTGCTTGAGAACCTACGACTAATTTATTTTCTTGTGCTCCTTTAATCCATTGGATATTATCTGCCATTTGTTGTTGGATTTCAACAGGAGAATATTCCATAATTTCTTGTAAGACTTTACAAGCGATTTCATCTGTTTTCTTTAAATCTTCTGGTTTTCCTGAAGTACACACCCAACGGAAAGGTCCAAATCCGTAATCAAAACACATTGGTCCCATAATATCTTGTACATAACTCGGATATTTAAATTCTCTTCCAATACTTGGATTAGGGTTCATTACATCTGCTCCTGCTCTGCTCGATTCTAATAGGAATGCATTTCCGTAATCAAAGAAATAAGTTCCTTTAGCTGTATGTTTATTTACGGCTGCTGCGTGTCTTCTTAAAGATTCTTGTACTTTCTCTTTGAATTCTTCAGGCTGATTCGCCATCATTTGGTTTGCTTCTTCAAAAGATAATCCAGTTGGATAATATCCTCCAGCCCAAGGATTATGCAACGATGTTTGATCTGAACCTAAATCTACATGAATATTTGCTTCATCAAATTTTTCCCAAACCTCAACAACATTTCCTAAATAGGCAATAGAAACTACTTCTTTGTTTTCTTTTGCTTTTTGAACTCTTTCTACAAGTTCATCTAAGTCAGAAAAAACTTCATCAACCCAACCTTGAGAATGACGCGTATGAACGGCTTTTTCATTCACTTCTGCACAAACTGTAATACAACCTGCAATGTTACCAGCTTTAGGTTGTGCTCCACTCATTCCTCCTAAACCAGCAGTAACAAATAAATTTCCTTTTGGTGATTTTCCTAATTTTCTAAATCCGTTTAAAACCGTAATCGTAGTTCCGTGAACTATACCTTGCGGACCAATATACATGTAACTTCCAGCAGTCATTTGTCCGTATTGCGTAACTCCTAAAGCATTAAACTTTTCCCAATCATCTGGTTTGGAATAATTCGGTATCATCATTCCATTAGTAACCACAACTCTCGGTGCGTTTTTATTCGATGGAAATAATCCCATAGGATGACCAGAATACATTACTAATGTCTGCTCATCATTCATTTCAGATAAATACTGCATCGTTAACAAATACTGCGCCCAGTTTTGAAAAACCCCTCCATTTCCACCATAAGTAATTAATTCATGAGGGTGTTGTGCTACAGCATAATCTAAATTATTTTGAATCATCAACATAATTGATTTCGCTTGAGTAGATTCTCCTGGATATTCTTCAATTGGACGAGCATACATCTTATAATCTGGACGTAAACGATACATATATATTCGACCATATTTTTCTAATTCTTCCTTAAATTCAGGAAGTAATTCTGCATGATATTCTTTTTTAAAATAACGTAACGCATTTTGTAAAGCTAATTTTTGCTCTTCTTCAGATAAAATTTCTTTACGTTTTGGTGCATGATTTATAGTTAAATCGTATTCTTTTTTTGAAGGTAAAACTGAAGGAATACCTTGTTTTATTTGCTCTTTAAATGTCATCTTCCTATTTTTAATTCACTATAAAATGTTGTGCTTTCACCATATTTACCAATGCATTAATATCATCTTTTAATACACGATCTTCTTCTAATTTAGCAACTTTCTCTCTAATTAGCTTAAAGTTTTCTTCAACTATTTTTGAAAATGTATTCGGTCTTCTAAACTCCATTGCTTGTGCCGCATACATTAATTCGATAGCTAAAATTTTATCTATATTTCCTAAAATTTGATTGAATTTTCTTCCTGAAATACTTCCCATAGATACATGATCTTCTTGCCCTAAAGAGGTTGGAACACTATCTGCTGATGGAGGAAAACACAATGATTTATTTTCGGTTACTAAAGCAGCTGTTGTATATTGTGGAATCATAAATCCAGAATTTAAACCTCCTGCTTCAGTTAATAATCTTGGTAATCCATACTTTCCTTCTAACAATAAATAACTACGACGATCTGATATATTTCCTAACTCCGAAGCTGCAATTGAAGCATAATCTAAAGCCATAGCTAATGGTTGTCCGTGAAAATTCCCACCAGAAATTGCTTCAGTTTCACTTAAAACTATAGGATTATCTGTTACTGAATTCATTTCTATTCCTGCCAATTCTTTTAAATGCTGATATGCATTTCTAGAAGCTCCATGTACTTGAGGAATACAACGAATCGAATACGGATCTTGAACACGTTCACACTCGAAATGATTCTCTACATTTTGCGAATCTTTTAAAAACATTCGCATACGTTCTGCAACTTTCAAATTTCCTTTAAAAGGTCTAATTTTATGCAACTCTTCTTTAAATGGCGAAGCGCTTCCTTGAAAACCTTCTAAACTCATTGCTCCAGCTAAATCAGCTAGATCTAACACATATTCCATTTTCTTTAAACCTAAAATGGCATGTGCTAAAATAAATTGTGTTCCGTTTATTAATCCTAAACCTTCTTTAGCCTGTAACTGTAGCGGACTTAAATTATGCGCTTTTAAAACTTCTTTTGAAGATTTAATTTTAGTATTAATCCAAAATTCTCCTTCACCCAATAAAGGTAAAAACAAATGAGAAAGTGGTGCTAAATCTCCAGAAGCACCTACAGAACCTTGTTTTGGAACTACAGGTAATAAATCGTTCTCTATAAAATAAAGAATTCTTTCAATCAATTCAAGTCGAACACCCGAAAAACCTTGACATAAAGCATGAACTTTACAAATCATCATTATTTTAGATAAGAATCCATCTATTGGCTCTCCTACTCCAACTGCATGAGTTATTAATAAATTCTCTTGAAGCTTACTTGTTTCCTCAGGTGTGATTTGCACATCACATAAAGGTCCGAATCCTGTATTTATTCCATAAACAGCTACATCAGAATTTGCCATTTTTTCTACCTTAGCTCTACAAGACTGTACTTTAGCTTTAGCTTCATCATTAATTACAGCTTTCAATTCGCCCTTTGCTATTGAAATTACTGTATCTACTGTTAAATTATCTATACCGTATTTAAACATCCTAATCGTTTTCTATTTACAAAGTTATTTTTACTTTTGATAACCAACAACATCATTTAAATCAACAATTAATAACCATGAGTTATCAATTAGAGTTTAGACATATCAAATATTTTTTGGCAGTTGCTGAAGATCTTCACTTTAGAAAAGCTGCTGAACGCTTGTTTATTTCTCAACCTGGGTTAAGTAGACAAATCAAGCAAATGGAAGATGATTTAGGAATTCAATTGTTTGTTCGTAATAATAGAAAAGTTGCCCTAACTTCAGCGGGGAGTTATTTACAACGAGAATTTACGCAACACTTAACAAACATCGATAATAGTTTAAAATATGCAAAACTCTTACAAGATGGTAAATTAGGAGAACTGAGATTTGGTTATGTAGGTTCTGCTATGCAACGCATTATTCCTGATATTTTAGTTCGATTTAAAGAAATACTTTCTGATGTGAAATTTGGTTTTAAAGAAATGGATAATCAAAAGCAAATTGAACATTTGCTTTCTCAAGAAATAGACATTGGTTTTGTGCGATTAGATCGTGTTCCTAGAGATATTGCAATTACACCAATTTTAAAAGAACCCTTCTGTTTAGTTTTACCAAAAGAACATGCTATAAATGAATCGAATTATAAAAATTTATCACAACTAAAAGATGAATCTTTTATTTTATTTGATCCATCTTACAGTCCTTCTTATTACGAAAAAGTTTTACAAATATTTGACGAAAGTGGTTTTGCTCCCATCGTATCGCACAATACAATTCATGCAGCTTCCATCTATAAATTAGTTGAAAACGGATTTGGTTTATCTATAGTTCCAAAATCGCTACAGCATGGCTACGACTCTAATGTGAAATTTATTGAATTAACAGAGATATCACAACGAACTACGTTATCGATTGTTTGGAATAAAAAAAACAGAAATCCGATACTTCAATCCTTATTGTTAGAAATCAAGAAATTTCCTCCTAAATTATGATTATAATCTCAAAACATCTCGTCCCTAAAGGTTTCACTGGTATTACTTTATATCCGTTTATTTTTCTTAAAAACTCTTCAATTAAAAATGATAAAATCACGATTAATCATGAGAAAATTCATCTGCGACAACAAATAGAAATGCTTATTATTCCTTTTTATATTTTCTATGGAATTGAATGGTTTTTTAAATTTTTAAAATATAAAAATAGTTATATTGCTTATCGAAATTTAAGCTTTGAGCGAGAAGCTTACTCATTTGAAACAGACATCAATTATTTAAAAAACAGGAAGTTTTGGGCATTTATAAAACATCTATAAAATTTTCATCAATACTATTTTTAAGCATTTTCTTTAACTGCAAAACTGAAAAGAAAATAAAAAAAGAGGAAGTTATCGAAATAGCTGAAGTAGCTATTGTTAAAAAAGATACTACACCTAAATACCCAAAGTATTTAACAAAAGAATACGTCTTAGGGAAATTTGATTATAAAACACATCCTGACTTTGGTAAAATTCCGAAGAATTTGTCTTCTAGCGAAATGTATTTACGAAAAGAAGTATTAGAACAATTTCTTAATATGGTAAATGCTGCAGAAAAAGAAGGAATTAAATTAAAAGCTGTTTCTGCAACTCGAAATTTTCCACACCAAAAAAGAATTTGGGATTATAAATGGACTGACAAATACAAAAAATATCCTGAAAACAAACGCGCTTTAAAAATTTTAGAATACAGTTCTATGCCAGGAACTTCAAGACATCACTGGGGAACTGATGTTGATATTAATGATTTAGAGGATGAATATTTTTTACAAGGAAAAGGTAAAAAAGAATACGAATGGTTAATGAAACACGCAAACAGTTTTGGTTTCTATTTAGTGTATACGTCAAAAGATAACGGAAGAACTGGATATAACGAAGAAAAATGGCACTGGTCCTATGCTCCATTATCTTCAATTTACTTAGAATTCTACAATCAAAACATTACACATCAAGACATTACAGGGTTTCAAGGTTCACAGTTCGCAAAAGACATTGACATGATTACCAATTATGTAAATGGAATAAACCCAAAAATATTGACTTTTAAGCCCTAAGCTTTTCTTAAACATTGCTTAATTTTTTTGAGATTTTCGTAAATTGCAACTCAAAATAACAACTAAATTTACGAATGGAACAAATAGCTCCTTATAAACCCAAGCATAAAGTAAGAATTGTAACTGCTGCTTCATTATTTGACGGTCATGATGCTGCAATAAACATAATGCGTAGAATTATCCAGTCTACTGGTGTAGAGGTAATTCATTTAGGTCATGATAGAAGTGTTGAAGAGGTAGTAAACTGTGCTATTCAAGAAGATGCTAATGCAATTGCTATGACTTCTTATCAAGGTGGTCATAACGAATATTTTAAATACATGTACGACTTGCTTAAAGAAAAAGGAGCAAGTCATATCAAAATTTTTGGTGGTGGTGGTGGAGTAATCCTTCCTGAAGAAATTAAGGAATTAATGGATTACGGAATTACTCGTATTTATTCTCCTGACGATGGTCGTGAAATGGGATTACAAGGTATGATTAATGATCTTGTACAACAATCTGATTTTGCCATTGGTGATAAATTAAACGGTGAAGTAAAACACTTAGCTGAAAAACAAATTGGAAGTATTGCTCGTGTAATTTCTTCAGCAGAAAACTTCCCAGAAGTTTCAAAAGAAACTATGGATATTATTCATAAGAAAAATGAAACTTCTAAAACTCCAGTATTAGGTATCACAGGAACTGGTGGTGCTGGTAAATCAAGCTTAGTAGACGAATTAGTTCGTCGTTTCTTAATTGATTTCCCAGAAAAAACTATTGGTTTAATATCTGTCGATCCTTCTAAAAGAAAAACTGGTGGAGCTTTATTAGGTGACCGTATTCGTATGAATGCTATTAATAACGAACGTGTGTATATGCGTTCTTTAGCAACACGTCAATCTAATTTAGCCTTATCTAAATATGTAAATGAAGCAGTTGAAGTTTTAAAAGCTGCTGAGTTTGATTTAATTATTTTGGAAACTTCTGGTATCGGACAATCTGATACTGAGATTATAGAACATTCTGATGCTTCTTTATATGTTATGACTCCTGAATTTGGAGCTGCAACTCAGTTAGAGAAAATTGACATGCTTGATTTTGCTGATTTAGTTGCGATTAACAAATTTGATAAAAGAGGTGCATTAGATGCATTACGCGATGTTAAGAAACAATACATGCGTAATAATAATCTTTGGGATGTACACATGGATGATATGCCTGTGTATGGAACTATTGCTTCTCAATTCAACGATCCTGGAATGAACTCGCTATACAAAGCGATTATGGATAAAGTTGTTGAAAAAACAGGAGCTGATTTAAAATCTACTTTTGAAATTACTAAAGAAATGTCTGAAAAGATATTTGTAATTCCGCCAGCTAGAACACGTTACTTATCTGAAATTGCAGAAAATAATAGAGCTTACGATAAAAAAGTAGATGACCAAGAAAAGGTTGCTCAAAAGTTATATGGAATTTATCAAACGATATTATCTATCATTCCGAACGAAGTGAAGGAATCTTTCCTTACTAAAAATGGAATTAACCAAGATGAGATTCTGAAACAAGTTCAGAATGACGAACACCCATTTGCTAAATTATTATTTGCGCAATTCGACAAGGTTAAAATGAATTTAGACCCATATAATTGGGAAGTCATTTTAAACTGGGCTACTAAAGTTCAAAAATATAAAGATCCTATTTACACGTTTAAAGTACGTGATAAAGAAATAAAAATTGAAACGCATACAAAATCACTTTCTCATTCTGATATTCCAAAGGTAGCTTTACCTAAATATCAAGCTTGGGGTGATTTATTACGTTGGAATTTGCAAGAAAATGTTCCTGGAGAATTCCCATATGCATCTGGATTGTATCCTTTCAAAAGGACTGGTGAAGATCCAACAAGAATGTTTGCAGGAGAAGGTGGACCAGAACGTACGAATAGACGTTTCCACTACGTAAGTTTAGGAATGCCAGCAAAACGTTTATCTACTGCTTTTGACTCGGTAACGTTATATGGAAATGATCCTGGACATAGACCAGATATTTACGGAAAAATTGGAAATGCAGGAGTATCTATTTGTTGTTTAGATGACGCTAAAAAACTATACTCTGGATTTGATTTAAGTCATGCTATGACTTCTGTATCGATGACTATTAATGGTCCGGCTCCAATGCTATTAGGATTCTTTATGAATGCAGCAATTGATCAAAACTGTGAGAAACACATTAAAGAACACGGTTTAGAATCGAAAGTAGCAACAAAATTAAAAGAGTTATACGACGATAAAGGTATTGCTAGACCAAAATACAACGGTGATTTACCAGAAGGTAATAATGGTTTAGGTTTATTACTTTTAGGTGTTACCGGAGATCAAGTTTTGCCAGCAGACGTGTATGCAGAAATTAAAGCGAATACATTAGCACAAGTTCGTGGTACGGTTCAAGCAGATATTTTAAAAGAAGATCAGGCTCAAAATACTTGTATTTTCTCTACAGAATTTGCATTACGTTTAATGGGAGATGTTCAAGAATATTTTATTGAGAAAAACGTACGTAACTTCTACTCTGTTTCTATTTCTGGATATCATATTGCTGAAGCTGGTGCGAATCCAATTACACAGTTAGCCTTAACTTTAGCTAACGGATTTACTTATGTAGAGTATTATTTATCTAGAGGAATGGATATTAATAAGTTTGGTCCAAACTTATCGTTCTTCTTCTCAAATGGTATCGATCCGGAATATGCAGTTATCGGACGTGTAGCTCGTAAAATTTGGGCAAAAGCATTAAAATATAAGTACGGAGCAAATCCACGTGCACAAATGTTGAAGTATCACATTCAAACTTCTGGGCGTTCTTTACACGCACAGGAAATTGACTTCAACGATATTAGAACTACATTACAAGCATTATATGCGATTTACGACAACTGTAATTCGTTACATACAAATGCTTATGATGAAGCGATTACTACACCAACAGAAGAAAGTGTACGTAGAGCAATGGCAATTCAATTAATTATCAATAAAGAATTAGGATTAGCTAAGAATGAAAATCCGATTCAAGGTTCATTTATTATTGAAGAATTAACTGATTTAGTTGAGGAAGCTGTATTAACTGAATTTGATAGAATTACAGAACGTGGTGGAGTTTTAGGAGCAATGGAAACAATGTATCAACGCTCTAAAATTCAAGAAGAGAGTTTATATTACGAAACTTTAAAACACACAGGAGAATTTCCAATTATTGGTGTAAATACGTTCTTAAGTTCTAAAGGTTCTCCAACAGTTACTCCACAAGAAGTTATTCGTGCAACAGAAGAGGAAAAATTATTCCAAATCAAAACAAAAGAAAACTTAAATGAAGCTAACAAGCAAGAGGTACAAGATCAATTAAAGATTGTACAGCAAGCTGCAATTCAAAACGAAAACATTTTTGAATGCTTAATGGAAGCTGCTAAAGTTTGTTCTTTAGGTCAGATTACTTCAGCATTATTTGAAGTTGGTGGACAATACAGAAGAAATATGTAATAATTATATACGTCAACCTGAACTTTTTTCAGATTCTCATTGTAAACTGTTTCTTAAATAGCTTTATGAGATTCCGAAATAAATTCGGAATGACGCAAAACCAATTATTCTAATATAAAATCAAGAGCAGTAGAAATGTTAAGTTTTTACTGCTCTTTTTCTTTAAAGAAATTATATTGTTGAACTAAAATGCAATCCAAACCTATAAGTTAATGTGTGAACTAAATTTAAACATCTTCAATCTCGTTATAATTGCGTCGATTTTTATAGGCACTACATTTGGATCTTTACTCATTTTTACCAAACGTATCAATAGAAAAGCTAATTTCCTTCTTGGCTTAGTTGTATTTATTATTGTTTTATGGAATGTTTGGGTTATAAGTATAGATTTTCAGTTCACTCGTTATTTTACTTACTTTTATTTAATTCCACTACACTTCTCTTTGGCACTTGGTCCATTGTTATATTTCTATGTGAAACGAATGACTAATTTTAGTTTTCACTTTTCTAAAAAAGAACTCCTTCATTTTTTACCAGTAGTTTTAGAACTTAGTGTTCATTTTCTAATTAGTCAAGAAGCTCTTACAACTCAGAAAACTAGTATTGAAACAACTATTTTTCATCAAATAATTCCAATTATTCAATTCCTTGCTATTATATCCGTTGTTTCGTACAGTATTTATGCTTTAAAAGAAATCAGAATTTATCATACATGGCTTAACGAGAATTATAGTGATAACAATGCTTATAATTTAAGATGGTTATATCGATTAATCGTCATATTCGCTATAATCTGGATACTTTGGGTTCCGTATACTTTTATAGATTATTTAGTATTTAATTTTCAGTTAGGTATTAGTGATTATTATCCTATGTATATAGCACTTTCTATAATTACAATTTGGATTAGCGCTGAAGCTTTTTTACGACCTGAAATTGTTTTCTTAGAAGCTAACAAAAAAGAGACTCACCATAAAAAAGAAGGCCCAACTGAAGAAATTCTTGAAAAAGCTTCTTGGTTAAAAGAGGAAATGAAAAAGAATCGTTTTTACTTAAATTCTGAATTGACTTTAAAATCTCTTGCCGATAATCTTAATATGCACCCTAACATGTTATCTAAAGTAATTAATGACGGATTAGATAAGAACTTTTCAGACTTTATTAATGAATATCGTGTTAATGCAATTATAGAAAAATTACAGAGTGGTAATTATGATCATATTACTTTATTGGGATTATCTTTTGAATGCGGTTTCAATTCAAAAACGACTTTCAATAGAGTATTTAAAAATATCAAAGGAATCACTCCTTTGCAGTATAAAAAGTCCATAGAAAACAACTCCAAATAGTATTAAATGCGTCCCATTTTATAAATTGGAGCGTTTGACTTCCTTGTTAAATCTATGTTTGTTAATAATAAAACACTAATAAACATGAAATTAAATTTTAATTTACTCTGTATCATTTATCTCTTTATTGCTTGCAATACTATAAGTTCTTCACAGAAAAAAAATCAATTAGAAACACCAGAAAACACCTTATTTTTTTCTAAGGCTGATTTCAAAACCAATAAAATCACATCCGATAATTATACTGATGATTTCACATTACATAAAGATAAGTTTTTAAACATTCACTTTACGTTAAAAGAACCACTTATAAAAAGTCTTAAATCATTAGCTCCTAATTTAACTAATGAACAATTATTAAACAAAGGGAATTTTCAATTTACTTTTTTAGTAAATGATAAAAAAATACACGTCGAAAATTTAAATAAAGGTGCCGGTACTTTAGAAACTAAAACCAATAAACTTATTTATAAACTCCCATTAATTTATCCTGAACAAATTGATTTTTGGAGTTGGTTTATGTGGTTAAAGTTTATGAAATTAAGTGGTGGAGAAGATATTTTAACTGAAGGAAAACATTCGCTGATTGTAGAAGTAAGATCGTATTTGAAGGATCAAGAATTAAAAACAGGACCTGTTTTATCTAAAGGAACTCTAAAAATTGAAGTCGCTAGAATCAAAATTGATGAACATTTAGTTCCAATTCAAAAAATAAAACCACTTAACGATTGGGAAATTTCAAAAGGCAACTACGATAAAGATAAAATTGAAGCTTTAAATAGAAAAATAGCTGAAAAAAGATTTGATCAAATTAATGGAATTGTTGTCATAAAAAATAATGAACTGTTAATTGAAGAATATTTTAATGGAGCCAACAGAAACAGTTTACATAATGTTAGATCTGTAGGAAAATCTTTTGCTTCTACCCTATTAGGAATAGCAATTCAAGAAAATTATATTAATGATGAAAAAGCGCTTTTAAAAGATTTTTACAACTTAAAATCATTTAAAAACTATACTCAAAAGAAAGACAGTATCACTTTAGAATCCTTGTTAACCATGACTTCTGGTTTTCTTGGTGACGACACAAATTATAATAGCCCAGGAAATGAAGAAAAAATGTATCCAACTAAAAATTGGGTTGATTTCACATTGAAATTACCCATGGAAAAAGATAAAAAATTAAGTCACGATTTCACTTACTTTACAGCTGGAGTAGTTGTTTTAGGAGATGTAATTCATAAATCTGTTCCTGAAGGATTGGTTTCTTATGCAGGCAAAAAATTATTTAAACCTCTCGGTATTACTAATTACAAATGGCAATATACACCTCAAAAAGTAGGAAACACAGCTGGTGGAATTCAATTAAGAGCTGTTGACTTTGCAAAATACGGACAGCTATATAAAAACAAAGGGACTTGGAAAAGCAAACAAATTCTTAATGAAAAATGGGTAGAAAAAACCTTATCTAAACAAGTGTCGCTAGCAAATATTGGATTAGAAAATGAATATTACGGTTTTCTTTTCTGGAATAAAACTTACATTGTAAACAACAAAACTTATGAAGTTTCATATTGTAGCGGTAGAGGCGGAAATAAAATCTTTATTTTTAAAAATATTCCTTTTGTTATTGTTATTACTTCTTCGGCATATAATGTTCCAAATGCTCATTCTAATGTAGATAAAATGATGCAAGAATATATACTTCCTGCTGTAATTGATGAAAATTAAAAACAGTTTTGATCAGTAAAAAAAGCTATTCGAACTTATAGTTTAATTTTTTTCAAAAAATCATGATTAATGGTAGTAACAATTCATAAATAGATTGAACTCTCTAGTGTAAAACAATTTAATATCATGAAAAAAACAATTTTAAACTTAGGTAAAAAATTAAACAAAGGAGAGCAACAAGAAATCAATGGAGGAAGAGCTTTTCTAGTTCAAAAATGTATGGGAACTGGTGTAGGTGGAGGATCTTTTGAAGGATATTCTGAAGCTTGTGTTGGTGTTGAAGGAGACTGTGTAATTAACGGTCATTTAGCACAATGTTCAGGAAATAATGGAGGATTTTGGTTTTATTAGAAAAAATAAAACATAATTAACACCTAAAAAAGGAGAGATTTTATCTCTCTTTTTTATTCAAAATAGTAAAAAACATAACTTTTGAGATCCAAAAAAACATCAAAAAACACAAAATTTCATCAAAAAATATCACCTATTAAAATTGATTTAGAAGCCTTGTAAAATCTGATAAAATTTAATTTTTATTCATCCCAAAAAATAAAATATTTTGTAAAACACTGTAACAAAAAGACTTATTACTCTTCTTATATATGTAAGCAAATCAAAATTAATAAATGAGTAAAACATATTTTATCTTTAGTTTAATCTTCGCCACAGGCTTAGGAGCTTCTTTAGGAGTTAATTTCGGAACTTTAACTGGAAATCTTTCAGTAGGAATTTTACTAGGTAGTATAACAGGTTTATTATTAGGTTTTGCAGTGGGATATTCACTAAAAGCTTATGTTGAAAATTATAAGATTCAAAATACATTATAAAAACACAACAACACAACTAACCTTTAAGACTTATAAAATCAGATCCTGAGTATATTTTACTCAGGATTTTTTTTTATATTTTTCACTGTAAATTGCTATAGAATTAATTGCTGATGAAAACAATATTTCAATGGATATATAAACTATTAAAATGGATAGCTGAAATTACTGGTTTTAGTTATAATGAAATTAATATAATTGTTTACTACATACTTATTCCAGCACTTTTTCTATACTTATTAAGCCGAATTCTAAAGAACTATACAATAGTATTAACTTTTATATGTTTTGTGTTTGTTTCTTTGCTCTTTATCAAAGATTTTAAATCATTCTCAGATCAGCTTTTTAAACAATCTGTTGACTTCTTAAACTGGTTCAAAGTGATCGGATTAAATTACACACAAGCTTCTGTTGTAATTTGTGTATTCATCCCTCTTATTTGTATTCTATTTCTATTGTACAAACCTAAAAATCAACACTAAAACACTGTGTTCCCACTCTTAAAATAATTTCAATTTTTAATGTAAACTTTATCGTTTATAGTAGTATTCTTCCATATTTTTTAAGTAATTTACACAAAAATTAAGTCGAAAAAGCTCCTATTTCATGAAAAAAACGAATATCATTTTACTCATTGTACTCTGTATTATTGGTGTTTCAAATCTTATTAAAATTTTCACTTTAGACAGTCATTTAAAAAATGCAAAAGAATCTGTAAAAAAGGCTCAAACCGAAGTTTTAAATGCACAAGAATCTAATAATAAAGCTCAGAAAGAAATTAAAAATTTAAAAACTGAAATCAGGAAATATGAACTTCAAAATGAAGCTTTACAATTAGAAATAGATTCTATTATTTTAAAGAAAAGAGCTAAAGCGCCAAAAGATTGGGAAGAGCGACAAAACATTAAGAAAAAGCAACAAGAAATTACAGAACGATTAGCGTATTTACGTCAAAAAAACAATGAATTTGAATAATGAAAAACACAATTAAATTAACCTTATTAATCTTTATAACACTTCTTTCCTTTAATAATAGTTATGGTCAAAAAAAGAATAAAGACACTATAACTATTGGAAAAGAATATGCTCGATCTCGAAAATTACCAATTACAGTTAATAAAGGAACTGTAGTTATTAATAATATTGATTCTTTGCACTTAGTAAATCAAATTCGTTTTAATTATTATGAAGAATTAAGAAGAGAATTATTTAAAAATGACTTTGGAAAAGACATTGAAAATATTGTTTTAAAATATGAACGTATTATAGAAGAAAACAATGAACTTTTTAATCAGTTAGAAGAAAAATCAAAAACACAATCAAACTTATATATAACAACTATATCAGAATTAAAAGCTTCTTTAAAGGAAACTGAAAGAACATTGAATTTAACTCAGCAATCTTTAAATAATGCCAACACTTCGTTAGAACTTAGCATGAAACAAATTAAAAGTGCACAACGAAGACAGTTCTGGAAAAATTTTGGTCTTATTGGAGGAGGCATTGGAGCCGGACTTTTAATAGGATTATTAATTGCAAATTAAATTAACCACCTTATTAAATATGTTATGATAAATAGAAAATTCTTTTTTGATTATATCAGATTCAAATTACATTTTGGAAGATTAAAACAAAGTCAGGTTGACGGTTACAATCAAATTTTAGATTACTGGGAAAATGAAAACTTAAAAGATGTAAGATGGCTTGCTTATGTTTTGGCTACAGCATATCATGAAACCGATAAAACTATTAAACCTCTTCGTGAATATCGTAAAGGAAGAGGAAGAAAATATGGAATTCCTGATGCAGAAACCGGACAAGTTTATTACGGACGAGGTTATGTTCAATTGACTTGGAAACTAAATTACCAAAGATATACAGATATCTTAGCCATAGATCTTGTTAACAATCCTGATTTAGCTTTAGAACAAGAAATTGCTACTAAAATTTTATTCCACGGAATGATTAATGGGGTTTTCACTGGAAAATCTTTAGGTAATTATTTCAACGAAAGTAAATCTGATTGGTATAATGCTAGAAGAATAGTGAATGGGACTGATAAAATGTATACTATCGGTGACTATGCTAAAGAGTTTTTCGCTGCGATTTCTTTCAACTATATTCCATAAGAAATAGATTCTTGTAAGATATTTTGTTTTTTTAGTCTAATCATGTAACCATACATGATTTTTCTTATGAATTTATCAATAATTGATATTTCTAAACAACTTTTATTAGCCGTAAAAAATAATAACGAAACCACTAGGTTTACATTAGAACTTTCTTTTACGCCTTTAGAAGTTTTAGAACAAAGTTTACAAGATGGTTCTAAAAAGAAAGCATTCTGGATTAATATCTATAATGCTTACTTTTTAATTTTAAGGAAAGAACTACGCCTAAGTAAACCTCAAATATATAGAGCTAAAATCATTAAAATTGCAGGTTGTTATTTCAGTTTAGATGATATTGAACACGGAATTTTAAGAAAGTATCGTTACAAATATTCGTTAGGATTTATCGCTAATTTATTTGCTCCAAAATTAATTAAACAACTAGCGGTTACAACAATTGATTATCGCATACACTTTGCTTTAAATTGCGGAGCAAAAAGTTGCCCTCCAATTGCTTTTTATAATGCTGATACAATTGATGAACAACTAGATTTGGCAACACAATCTTTTTTAGAGAATGAGACAGACTTTTTTGAGAACAAGAAAGAAGTACATGTAACCATGTTATTCAAATGGTTTTTAAAAGATTTTGGTGGTTTTTCTGGTATTCGTGAAATTTATAAAACACAACTAGATAAAAATATTTCAAGTCATGTTATAAAATTCAAGCCTTATTCTTGGGAAGAAAATTTAGATAACTTCGTATCATAAAAAAAACCTTTTACCAATGGTAAAAGGTTTTTCCTTTTTTAAATATATAAATGACAGTCATCGCACATTTTAACTTCTCCGTAATATGTTTCTCTGTATTTATGTAAAGTGTTTACAGGTAGAAACATAAAATATTTTTTTATGTAAGTGACTTTCGTAATTAACCTCCCCATTTGTGGTGAGAATCTGTTTTCTATTTTGGTTTTTCTTTTAATGTGAAATAACTTCATTAATTAATTCTGATTTATTTTAAGTTTATAATTTTCTATGATAATACGATGTCTGCTTTCAATTGTTGCACTTTACTTTTTGTCCAAGCATTTAACATCCAACTTGTTTTCTCTAAGTCTTTAATGTATCCTCCAATTAAATCGATTGTACCTTCATCTCCTACTTGTTCTGCTTTTTTAATTACTATATTCATTTGATATAATAATTTCTTATGATCTTCTAACAGAATAAACATCATATCTCTATCTGTTTGAAACGGAGAATTCTCTGAAATGGATGAGATTTTTAAATATCTACTATATCTACTTACTGGGTGAAATTGTAAAGTTAAAATTCGTTCTGCTATTTCATCAATTTTTACTCTGGCATCTTTATACATATTCTCGAATTTTTCATGCAATTCAAAAAAGTTTTCTCCCACAATATTCCAGTGAAAGTTTCTTAATTTTTGATAGTAAATATGATAATCTGCTAATAATTGATTTAATTGTTTAGCTACTAATAAGTTTTCTTCTTTATTTCTTGTTAAATAATTCATGTTTAATGTTTTTTCACAATGTGGAAATCAATATAAATTGATAATTGTGTGTTCGTAATTCTTTTTAAAATAAGGCTCTGTACTCTCTACAGAGCCTTTTGTGAAGAGTGATAATAAATACACTCTGGTTATCGGGGGAAAACGAAAGTCTAGTAATCTTTATTGGTAAATAAATAATAATTCGAATCCCTCTCCTTTATCATCAAATACACTTTTAATTAAATGCATTTAGTTCTTTAAATAAGGCTCTGCACTCTGTACAGAGCCTGTGTGAAGAGTATATAATCTACACTCTGGTTATCGGGGAAAACGAAAATCTGTAAAATCCCTTTCACTAGTAAGTAAGTATAAATTCGAATTCCTCGTTTTCGTTATCTACTGCAGTAATTTTAAAGTCTCTTTCTTCTGTTAATGCTACTTCTCCTGTAAAGTTTTCGATATTCTTAAATGAATCGGTATCTAATGAAATTCTTTTGGGTAGAATAGTACTTTGTGATAATAAAGAATTGTCTTTATTTAAAGTATAAGTGACTAGATATGCGTCGTCATAATATTTATCCATATCGTTATCTGTCATTACAATTTTTGTGACTTCAACTGGCGCATCGATTCGATCTTGATTTAACTTGTAGCGGTCTTTTTTATCGAATTTAACGTCTTCCTCTTTTAAGGTTATAATTTTGATGTCTTTGTAAATCCATTTACCATTTTCATAAACTTTTGTTTTTCCTTCTTCAATAGTTTTAATGTAATCTGTTTTAATTATGTCTTGTTGTGCGAATAACAATCCTAAACTAAAAATTAATGCTGTTGTGAATACTTTTTTCATAATGTATATGTTTTTAAAGTTAGTAGTAACTTACTTTTTAGATGCTTACTATTTAACATCTGCATTTATGCTTTTAAACAAATACACTACAAAATTAAGCAGGCTTTATCTTCTTCTTTAGCTCATATGATTTCATTCTTGACTCATTTAAAAAAACCTGTAAAACAAGCATTTAAAAACTAAAAAAGTAGGAAATGGGTTAATAAAAACATCATTTGAGTTCATCTTAGAATTCGAAATGAGTTATCTTGAAGTGAACATTAAAACAAGTTTATTTTATGAAAAAAGTATCTAAATTTTTAAAGGTAAGAAGAAAGCGTTCTAAACCTTTTAACCAAAAAAACTACAACGAAAGTAACATCATTATAATAATAGGTATCGTAGCTTTAATTATTGCAATTATTGTTTCTATTATATTAATGACAAAATAAATTATAACGACTTAAACTGCTATAACTTCCAATTATAAAGTTTAAAAGGAGATTGTATCAAACTGGTTTTTCCGAAAGGTGTAATTTCAACTTTGTTCTCAAAAGCATGTATTAAAAGATCTTTTTCATCTATTTTTCCTATCACACCTTTGTCTTTATATAAAACAGATACTTGAAAACCAAAATGAAGAATTGTTCCTGGTTTAATATTATCTGATTCTTCTACATATTTATAGATATTTCTTGGTCCGCAATACGGAATTTTATGTCCCAATTGCCTCCTGCCATAAATTGCTAATTCAGCGCAATCGCTACCAATTGCTAAATCAGTTTGATGTCCATAATCTGGAATAGTTTTCGGCGGAATAATAAATGGTAAGTTTAATAGCTCTGTTAAAATACCTGTGTAAGAATTATCTCTTCTAACTATGATTTGAATAATCGATTCAGATTCAAAATGAATTGGCTTATTCGATTTTATTTTGCTCTTCGAATTCTTAAACCTTCCGTAATAATAAGTTCCAGGTGATAGGTTAGATAAATTAAGTATTTTACTTTCTGACTTATTTTGTACTTCAGAAACCTCATAATCTATCTTTAGTATATTTTGTTTCTTACTTGATAAATTATCGTATTCTTTTAGAACTGGCTTGATATTATACCACTTTCCCTGAGCATCTGTTTCAAGTTTTATATGATCTCCTTGAATTATTCGAATTGTCGATTCATAAACAGGAAGATTATGATTTATAGATACTCGTATTTTAGAGTTAAATGAATTTATTCCTAAGAATAATAGAAATATATAACAGCTTATTATTTTCATCTATAGCCTAAAAGAAAAAGTTCTGTAATACAAGTATCATTATACTTAGTTCCTTTATAGACTTCTAAAATTGTAATTGTTACTTTTTTTATTTTCAAATATCCATCTCCAAAATCTGCCACCTTGGATACTAAATCATAAAAATTATCAGTATTGATACTCGAGAATTTCTTGTCTTCAAAAGTTTTTTCGAAACTTGAGGTTTGTGTCTTATTAGGATCGTTATAATCAATAAACTCCTTTTCAACTTTTATCTTTTTCAAACGATTATTCTCCAAATACGTATTTGCATTTTTTGTATATCCGTTGACTAAACAGATCGCAGCTAAATTGTAATCATCTAACTCAATTTCTATTTTCTCGCCTATTCCAGCTCCTTTTTTTCCTTCAACCCAAGCAGTACTAAAATTACCATCAAACAAGTATGATTTTTTATAATTACCTTTTAATTGAGAAGAAACTTTTATCTTTTTAAGATACTTTTTGCTTATTCGTTTCTTCAACAAAAACTTAGAATACTTCTCAGATTCGTTTCTGTAAGACACGTATATTGGTAATTCTTTCTTTAAATCAAAATTACTTTTACTAAGCGAGTACACACCTTCGTTTTCTTTAAGTTCTATTCCTTTAAATTCTAACTTTCCTCCTTTATTAATAACTTCAGTAGCATCTAATTCAATATTCATTGTTTGAACCGTTCCATTTCCCCATTTATGGGCAGGACTGAAGTCATAGATAAATTTTCTATCATCATAGTTTTCAAAAAAACTTTTACTTGTTGACCAATCTAAAAAACTGTTTTTAACTTTATAGCTTACTTTAAGGGTAATAGTTTCATCTTCTTCAAGTGAAAAATTCATTACATGCCATTTTCTTTTTACAGAAACTTTTTCATTTGCAAAACTTTCAACTTCAGATTTGAATACAGAAAGATCTGTTTGACTTTTAAATGGTATTTGTTTATCGTTAATTGAAAATTTAAAACTCGATAATAAATCTTCATCAACTCTCCAATCTGAATCAGTCATAAATTCTACAGGAAAACCATATGTAATATCTTCTTTAGAATAAGCTTTATTTTTTAAAACATAAGTTACCATTACATAGCTATAATCACCTTTTAACTTAATCTTTAAATCCTCTTTGATTAATGTAATATTGGCATGTTTTAATAAAATAATATCTCCTGTTTTATGAAATACTGAACCATCTATTGGTCCACCATTAGCAAAAATTTTAAGTGTAATTATAAAAAATAAAGCAAATATCTTTTTCATAGTTATTCATAGTTTTAAAATGTAAACTTAAAAAAATTACAGCGATTTTTTTCCTTCTACAGAAACTTCTGAACCTTCTAATAAAAATACTGATGTTGGTTTTTCGTCTTTTAGAAACTCAAAATCTTCACCATAATTTGCCTTAAAATCTAATGCTATTTCTGATTTATATACTGGATAAAACTGCCATGTTGGATGTTTTACTTCATATTCTGTAGTTTCTCTTGCATTCTTTTCTGAATATCCCCAATAATGTTCAGCTATGAATTCAATTTCTGAACCTAGTACTATTTCTTGTTGTGTAGTTGAAGCTTCTACAGTAATACGATTCCACTTTTTTTGCTTCTTCCATTTATATTCAACATTTATCTTTTCCTCAGTAATATTCCAATAATGCTGCATTGGCAACGTCTCGTAATGTTCGTTATAAATTGTATTTGCTACAAAAGTAATTGCTGATTTTGGCACAATTTCTTTAATGAAAACAACTCCTCTTTTTGTTTCTCCTTCATGTGATCTTTTTACATAAAACCTTAGGTTGACTTCTTCAAAATTGACATGAAACGGAACTTTTATACCTAGTAATTTTGTATTCAAAAACATAAAACCAACCACACTCACATAACATTTTCCATCAAAGAAATCTAACGATGTTCCCTTTGGTACATAAGGTTGTAATATTTCTGGTTTAACTGCATAATTAATCATTACTAACTTTCGCCATTCTGCTTTTAAAAAACTCATATTTCAAATGTATTAAATAATATTACCTCAACTTTTTAAATTGAACTTTAATGCTGTGTTAAGATTATATAATCTCTTTCCATTTACCTGATTCAGCATAAGATTTTATTGTATTATTTCTTTCTACCAAAAAGCGAGTCATATACTTTTCTAAGAAAAGATAATCTACAAATTTACCAAGTACTCCTAAAGGTGAAATATATTCCATAACGTCGACCAATAATGTGGTATTATTTTGATGCGAAAAGAAATGCTCATGTCTAAATTTCTTGAACGCTCCTTTCACCATTTTATCTGCAAAATAGCTCGATGGAGCACAGCCTGTAATTTTAGATGTGAAATTCTGATAAACACCTAAATGTTTTGCACGCCAAGTAACAGTTTCTCCTAATTCTATTAATCCTGACTTTCTTCCAGCTACTACTTTTTCATTTGTTACTTGAGTTGAAATTTTATGCAACTCGATACTTCTTGATAAATCGAAAACTAATTGTTTCGGTGCTTTTATTTTAGTGAATAACATGATTATTGGCATAATTTTATGTTTTATGGTGTTTAGTTTTATAAAGTCATTACGATTGAAGCAAAGCGAAAAGAAGTAATCCATCTATACCTCAGATTGCTTCGTCTTACTCGCAATGACTATTCTATTTTAAATTCATAAAAATTATCCGTTTGAAATTTGAAGCCAAGGTTCAATAGTTTTTTCGGATACACATTTCTACTTTTTAATAGTAATTCAGTTTCTGTTCCAATGAATTTTGCTCCTAATTTTAACATCCACTTTGGAGATGGTAAACCCAATGAAACTTTTAATTTTTGTCTTAATTCTTTTTGAAATGCTGCATTCTTAATAGGATTTGGAACACACAGATTGTAAACTCCCGATTTTTGAATGATTAAAAAATCTATAGCATTTATATAATCTTGCTCTGAAATCCAACTGATAAATTGTTTTCCATTACCTTGCTTCCCTCCTAACCCTAATTTTGTCATTCTTTTCATTATCGGAAATGCTCCGCCTTTATTTCCAATAACAATAGATGTTCTCGTAATTATTTTTTTAGTTTTTGGTAATTCAAAAGCATTAAAAACTTGTTCCCATTTCTTGCATACATCCATAGAAAAATCAATTCCTATTTCTCCATCGTCTTCAGTCATTAATTTATCTTTTGAATGTCTGTAAATCGTTGCTGAAGAAGACTGAATAAAAATTTTAGGTGGAAATTTTAGCTCTTGAATAACTTCACATAATACACTTGTACTTTCTAATCTGCTTGAATAAATTTCAGCTTTATTTTTAGCTGTATATCTACAATTCACCGATTTACCTGTTAAGTTGATTAATAGATCTGTGTTTTCTAAAAAGTTAGTCCAATAGCCTTTCGTTTTTCCATCCCATTCTAAGTAATTTACATTTTCAACATTTAACTGTTGTGTTCTAGTTAAAATGTAAATCTGATTTTCTTTCTTTTTTCTATAGTATTCGGTAAGCAACTTCCCCAAATATCCAGCTCCTCCAGCGATAACGATTTTCATAACTAACCCTAACTTTGTGTTCTTAAATTTTCTGCCTTACTTGCTTTTCTTCCTTTTAAAAAGAACATAATAAACACTATCATAACAACACCTAAATACACTGAAAAACCTCCAATTTTTGCACTTAGTGTTTCTACTAAATCTTTGTAATCTGTTAACGAATAAATTTTTATGATTTTTAAAGCAAAGCCAATGTTTACTAAGTAGAAACCAATCTTAAATAATTTATTTGTAGCCATAGCAATTTCTTGTTGCTGATTGAAAATATCTAGCATAAATATTTTACTATTCTTAAATAAATGTTGCGATACAAAAGTGGTTAATCCTGTACTAATTGGTAAATAAATTGCATAAGCTATTAATACTAGTGTTGTGTTCATAATTACTTGTTTTTAAAATGTTTGTGTGATATATATATTGTGATAAGATTTATTCCGTGTAAAAAAGCTATGAGTAATAAAACAAAACTCAATCTGCCAGTAATTTCTTCTATCAATTCTTGAATATTTACGATGTTATTTAAACTATTTAGCGTGAAAACAACAATTCCTAAATTCAATACATAATAAGCCGTTCGTAATACTTTATTGATTCCGTTTGCGAAATTTAGATCGTTTGGAAAAAAATTAGCTATGTATATTTTTCCGTTTTGATAACATTCATTTCCAACATAAACTATAATAATTCCAGAGATGAGAATGTAAACTATGTAGGTTACAATATCCATAGTATTATCCGTTTAAGATGAAAAATAAAATGATCACTCTATATCCAATCCAAGTCCAACTTAAGTAACTTGGTAACTCTAATAATTTGATTCTTCTTTTATGTTCAAAAAACATGAAACCAACAACTCCAGAAAAAGCAAATAAGATCAACCATTGTGGAAAACTAGCTATACTATTTAATACGATTAATTGAAACAAACCAATACAACCGATTAATGAAACAGTAATGAGGTTTCCAACGTAATTCAAAATGATTTTAAAATCTTTATTGATAATAAATACAGTTTGAGTAACTATTAAACCTAATGCTAGCCAAATTTCTCTTGTAAAACTTGCTTTTGGTAAAGCCTGAATTATATGCGAAAATTGAAATAATGTTATTGACGTTATTAAAGTTCCTAAGACAATAAATAACAATCTGTATTTCACATTAAAATCTGGAATGCATTCTAACTCTTCAGATGCTTTCTTTTCTGAAGGAATAATTACTTTTCTATTGTAAGAAATCAAGGAATATAACTTTGATAATCCGTATTTAATAGGTTTGAAGTTTCCTATTTTTTCCACAATTGGAAATGAATTTCCTATTACTTTTAATAAACTATCGATACCATAAGTAACTTGTTTATTTTCTCTATCGACTAAAGCTATTTCATTTACAGCTCTTTTTACATCTATAAACTTTCTCTCTTTTGCTGTTATTTTACCGAAAGACTTTCTTCCCTCTGTATCTAACATTTTAGCTTTAACAAAAGCGCTAGTATAAAAGTTACATAACGGACAATCTGTATCGTATAATAATGTATGTTGATTTAAAGTTTTCATATTTTCAAAAATTATTGAAAGTTAATAATCAAATTTTTTTACTCTAATTTTAAGTTTTCAAGAAATAGAGTTACAGAAAAAGCTAAAATAATTGGCATTATATTAAAAAATAGCTCTTTGGATATACTTGCCGTTGGGTAAGACATAAAAAAATGCCACGTAACAAAATAAAAAGTAACAAGAGAAAAGTAAATGACTTCAAAAACTTTGCTTCTTCTACTTAAAATTTTCCACTTAAAAAGTATAGCTATACAAACTAAAACCTGACAAAACCCTAAAGGAATAGCAAATAAAGTGGCAAAAATCAAATTATTTATATCAACAATTCCCAATAATAGTAGTAATGTGAAGATTATGACAAATATTCTATTTATATATTTCATAGTTTCAGAAATTATTGAAAGCTTGTTTTTAAATTTTTTTATTTCTTAATTAATCTTGTAAAATTAGATAATAACCAATGCTCGTCTGCTTTAATTGCCTTTTCTAATAAACCGTTAAACATTCCTGTTACAGATAAAATATCTTTCATTAGTTTACGAAAAACCTCAGCGTCTTCAGAATTTTCACTTACATCGTTTTGTAACTCTTCTAATACTTTTAATACAGGTTCAATTTCTCTTTTCTTACGCTCTTTGGTTACTTGTTTAAATAGCTCCCAAATATCTTTGTCAGCTACAAAAAATTCTTTGCGCTCTCCTGCTACAAACTCTTTTCTTACAATTCCCCAATCGATTAATGCACGAACATTCATGTTTACATTTCCACGAGAAATTTTTAAAGCTTCCATAATTTCATCTGCAGATAAAGCTTCATTAGTCGCTAGTAGTAACGCATGTACTTGAGCCATCGTTTTATTTATACCCCAACTTGTTGCTAAACTACCCCAAGTTTGTATGTACTTTATTTTTGCGTCTTCTAACTTCATGCGACAAATATATATGTTTTTTCTAAACTTTCAAAAATTATTGAAAATAAAATATTTTTGTTTTCCATTACTACGCAACTTATTTCTAAAATCCAAGTTAAATAAGCCTAAAAAATAGTACAAAAGATACATTCATTACAAAGCACTATATAATATATTAATCTCAATAAATAAAGTAAAATATAATTCCAGATAATATCATAAATAACTTATTAATTTTTATTTTTTTTATTCTTGTGTAATATTTTTAAATCAGGATTTACTAATCATGTAAAATATATTTTTTGAGTAACGATTTTTACATATCATCAATTCTGCCTCATGCAGGAATCATTATTAAAATCTGTAGAGCATATACAAACTCTCAAGAAGATTTTGAAGATTTTTATCAAGAAGCTTGTCTACAAATTTGGAAAAGTAGAGCTGCATTTCAAGAAAAGTCAAAATGGTCTACATGGGTGTATCGAATTACCTTAAATGTTTGTTTAACATTAGATAAAAAGAACAAAAGAAAGCCTATAAATACAGAACATTTCTCTGAGCTTTCTGAAAATAATAAAGCTTTTGAAAACGAGCATTTGAACTTACTTTATGCTGCAATTAAAAAATTATCTGAAGTAGATAGAGCTATAATTTTATTGCATCTTGAAGAAAATCCTTACAAAGAAATTGCTGCAATTATTGGAACTAGCGCTAACAATATAGCAGTACGTATAAACAGAATAAAAAAACAATTAAAAAAAATATTAGATGGAAAAATCAATTGAAAAGATATGGAATGAAGCTTTTATTGATGAACAATCTTTAATTGCTCCTAGAATTAATAATTTATATAATCAGAAATCTAAATCTATTGTTAGCAAAATTAAACGAACTTATGAGTTTGATAACAGAGGTTTATTACCAATGGCTGGAATTGTAGCTATTGGAGGCATACTTTTATCGGAAACCATTATTGGTTTATATGGTACAATTTTAATCCTTTGCTTGTATTATTATAACAATAGATTACTACGTAGATTTTCTAGTTTAGATGTAAAATCTGATAATTTAACGTATTTAAAAAATTATCGAAAAGTGATTAAATCAGTTTCTTTAGCAACGAAACGAATGTTCATTTTTGTAATTCCGTTTGTAGTTTTATCTATTTTTATTTTAGCCTTTTTTCTGAAGGAAAATAGCTTTTTATCTAAATTTATAAATAGTGAAACTACCTTATTAGAAATTATTGGTATTGGAGGATCTGTTGCAATTATCGTTTCTATAATTTCAATGATAGCTTTTAAACTTTCTACCAAATTATTATACGCTACATTATTTTCTAAACTAGACGACCTTATTAACGAAATAGAAGGTTTAAAAAACGAATAAATTATAATCGTCATCTTAGCAAACTAGGATGACAATTTTTATTTTTAAACTGATTTCTTCTGTAAAATAGTTAATGCAACTCGAATTTGTTCATAAGGAACTTTCTCTCCTAGAAATTCGAAATATGGTTTTAATGCTGTTTCGTTTTTCAATACTTTCTTAGCATTTGCTACTTCTTTTATTGTTTCTGGTGAAGTAAACTGATCTAAATTAATATCCTTTCCTTCTAGATATAGTTTCGATAAATGAGAAAATATAGTTGGTGTTTTTAAAGCTCTAGCTTCTGCTATTTCTTCAATAGTTAAACCTTGGCTGTATAATTTATATGTTTCTAAAGCCGTATTCTTTTTCCCTCTCTTTTTTTCTTGAAGGAAATTTTTAATTTCTTCCATAAATTCTCCTCCATAAACTTCAAGTTTACGCTGCCCTACTCCACTTACAGCTAAGAACTCATTATCTGTTAACGGACGTTCTTTTTCTATTTCTCTTAATGTCGCATCGTTAAAAACTAAATAAGCAGCTATATTTTCTTCAGTTGCAATTCGATAACGTAATGCTCTTAAACGTTCGAATAAAGTATCTTTCGCCGCAGTTTTTGTACTTTTTGAAGCAACTCTCCTTTCTTCTTTCTTAACTTCTACTGGCGCTGTTAATTGAATCTTTTCTCCATCGAATAATACCTTTTTAGAGAAGTCTGTTAACTGTAATGCATTATTTAAATGAAAAGCAATTTGGCAATAACCTTGATTTGCTAATTGAACTAAATAATGTTGCCAATCTCTCCATGAAATATCTCTTCCTACTCCATAAGTTTTCAAAGTATTGTAATTTTTATCTAATACTGTAGCGTTTTGTGCTCCTCTAAGAACATCAATCACTGTTCCCATGGCTTCTTTTCCTTTCAACCTAAAAATTGCTGACAAGGCTTTTTGAGCAATTACAGTTCCGTCGAAAAACTGAGGTGGATTTTTACATACATCACAATTTCCACAGTTTTCTTCAATCAATTCTCCAAAGTAACTCAATAAGATTTTCCTTCTACAAACAGTCGCTTCTGCAAACTGTTTCATTCGGTCTAGTTTTGCTTCTTGAACTTCTTTATTTGTTGTATTTTCTATAAACTGACGTAATTGTATTACATCTGCATAACTATGAAATAACAATGCTTTCGCTGGTAATCCATCTCTTCCTGAACGTCCTATTTCCTGATAATAGCCTTCTATATTTTTAGGCATATTATAATGAATCACCCAACGTACATTCGATTTATCAATTCCCATTCCGAAAGCAATAGTTGCACAAATGATTTGAACGTCGTCTTTTACAAAAGCTTCTTGTGTTTTTGCTCGTTCTTCAAAAGATAATCCTGCATGATATGCTCTTGCATCTATATTTTGTTCTTGTAATTTTCTTGCTAATTGTTCTGTAGCTTTTCTACTTAAACAATAAATAATCCCAGCTTCATCTGGAGCTCTTTTTATAAAATTTACAATCTGCTTAATTCTTTCATTTCCTGGACGAACTTCTAAACTAATATTAGCTCTATTGAATGAACTAATAAAACGCGTCGCATGAGGAATTACTAATTGCTCTACAATATCTTCTTGAGTAGCTTTATCTGCAGTAGCCGTTAATGCAACAATTGGAACTTCTGGTAACGATTTTTTTAAAAAAGCAAGTTGCTTGTACGAAGGTCTAAAATCATGTCCCCAAGAAGAAATACAGTGCGCTTCATCAATAGCTATAGCACTTACGTAGGTTTGATTTAAAATATTTTGAAGTAATGGTAAACTTTCAGGTGCAACATATAACAGTTTAATTTTTCTTTCTGCAACAGCACTAAAAACAGCATCTTGATCTTCTTTAGATTGACTACTGTTGTAATACATTGCTGGAATACCATTTGCCTTTAAACTATCAACCTGATCTTTCATTAAGGCAATTAAAGGCGAAATAACCAAAGTAACTCCTTCGAAAAATAAAGCTGGTAATTGATAACAAATCGATTTACCTCCACCTGTTGGCATAATTACTAACGTATCTTGCTTTTCTAAGATATTTGTAATTATTTTTTGCTGATTTAATCGAAAACTATCATAACCAAAGTTCGTCTTTAACTTCTCTAACAATTCTACTTCTTGGTATTCCATTCGGCAAAAATAAGCATAAAAAAAGCGAAGTTTTTTACAACTTCGCTTTTCAGAAAATTAAAATTTTCTTTTTCTACTTAATATCTTGTAGTAAAACATCTACAGCTTTTTTAAGCTGAGCATCTTCTCCTCTATCTTTCCATCCTGGAGCGTTTTTCACTAAGAAATCTGGAACAGCTGGCGCTTCATTTTCCATATTTTTTCCTGATTGTTTTACAAACCATGCTCTAAAAGGCATACGGATAAATCCGTTTTGTAATCCTGCTCCACCAGTAGAAATTACAGCTCCAAATGAAGGCTGTCCTACTAATTTACCTAACCCTAAATTCTTAAACGCATGTGCGAAAATTTCTGCATTTGAGTAGCTATTCTCGTTACATAAAGCAACAACTGGCTTTATGTTTACAGATAATATTGCTCTTTCGTTATAAGGATAATGATTTTCGAATTTCTTATGATTCTTTAATGACTTTGTTGCTCCTCTTGGAACGGTATAAGCATGTTGCTTTACATTTAAAACTGCCATTAATCTATCAGTAGTCCATCCACCACCGTTGTATCTTACATCGATTACGATTCCTTTTTTACCGTAACCACTTGCTTTTAACTCTCTTTCGAAACGCTCAAAACTTGGTTGATTCATTCCTTGAATATGAATATAACCTAATTGTCCGTTTGAATATTGGTCAACTAACTTTTTTCTAGAACGAATCCACTCTTCATATTGTAATCTTCTTAAACTTCCTTGAGGACGTAATACAACTTCTTTACCAGAACTTAAGGTTAATAATGTTTCAGTATTAATTGTGTTTTTAAGTGATTTATAGAAACTTTCACCTTTAGGAACTTCAATTCCATTTACATGTGTAATAATATCTCCTACATTTAATTTGCTCTTAGATTTATCTGATACAGAATTTGGTAAAACGTAGTTTACTTTTGCTCCGTTACTTGTATCTGTAACATCTAACCCTAATAAACCAATTTTATCAGAAGGATTTGGTGGAGTAAAACTTCTATACCCCATATGACTCGCATTTAATTGTCCTAATAATAAATTGAACATATACGAATAATCTTGATCTGTAGTAGCTGATAATACCCAAGGTTTATATCTTTTCACTAAAGAATTCCAATCGTATCCGTGGAAATTAGGATCATAAAAACCAGCAGTTAATGCTCTAATTCCTTCGTTAAATACTTGTTCGTTAATTTTACCTCTATACTTTGTGTATATTGCTTTATGTGGATAAACTGTAATTCTGTCTGACTTAGTATTTAATTCTTTTAAAACTCCTCCAGCAGTAAAGTATAATTTTCCTTTTTGTAATGAAAAACCTCCAGCTCTTGCTCCACCTTTAATTGCTTTAGGTTTAGAACCGTCCCACTTAATTTTATATAAGTTTCTTCTTTTAGAAGATGGATCTGTTGCTGAATAATACATAAAATTACTATCTCCACTAAACGCTAAACTAAATTCATCGTCTGATAATGAAGTAACTTGAACTAATCTGTCAAAAATTCTCTCTTCATCTATTTTAACAATTACAGATTTTTTCTTTGGTTTCTTAGGCTTTTTGGCTGCATCTTTTTTATCGCCTTTAGCTTTCTTTTCATCTTCTTTCTTGTAATAGTCTCCTTCTTCGTGATCTATTCTTGACTTTTCCCAATCTTCTTTTTGTAACCAAACCATCCAAACATCATAATTGATGTCATTTCTGTTTGAAAGGAATGCTAATTTCTTCCCATCTGGACTCCAAACTGGATTGATGTCATTTCTTGGGTGCATACTTACGTTCATTTTTTTACTCTTATCTGCAACAGATTGAATAAAAATCTCAGTATCAAAATCTAAATCCGTTTGAGAATAAGCAATATACTTACTATCTGGACTCCAAGAAACGCCTTGTGGCGCAGACCAACTATCTATAAAAGTTTGCTTATTCTTTAATTTTCCATCTTCAATATCAGCAATAATTAACTTTCCTCTACCAACTTGATAAGCAATTTTCTTCTGATCTGGAGAAATAATAAATCCTTGAATATCTTCTTTTGCGCTAGTTAATTTCTCGTTATTAATTTTTAATGATCTTTCAATTCCTACTTTATCATCAGCTGAAGTTGCCTTGTATAATTGGAATAAACCATCTCTATCAGACAAAAACACTACTGTTTTATCATCAAACCACCCTACGCTTTTATCACTGTAAGGATCTTTACTAACATTGTTAGTTCTCTTTTTTTCTTTATTATTTTCTTTTACAAAAATTTCTCCGTCGATAGCAATTGCAGCCATTTTTCCGTTAGGAGAGATAGCAAAATTTCTAATACCGCCAATTGTAGTTCTTGTTTGTTCAGAATTTAATCTACTATCTGAAGCGATATCAATAGTTAACTTTTTACTGCTTCCATTCTTTAATTGGAAAACAGAAATTCCTGAAGTATATACTATTGTTCCGTTATTACTAACAGAGTATGTACGAACTCCGTTTTTAGTTAAATTCGTTAACTTTTGTTTAGCTCCACTAACTTCACCATTTGAAGCAATCTTTTGTTTGTAAATATTATATCTACCGCTTTCAGCACCTATGAAATATAAGTTTCCATCCGCATCCCAAGCTGGTGAATGATCATTTTTATTACTTGTAGTGATTTGAATATACTTCATAGTTTGCGTGTTGTAAATCCAAACATCTCTTTGAGCAGAACCTGAGTAATCTTCACGTGCAATTCTACAAGCTCCTTTAGTAAATGCAATTAACTTTCCATTAGGAGATACTGTAGCCATTTCTCCATAAGCATTTAACAAACGTGTAGGTGTTCCTCCGTTTTCATTTACAGCATACATTTGTAAATCCCATTCCGGACCAGCATAAATACGACGAGTTGTAAAAATTACATCTCCGTTTTTATCCCAAGATGTTGGAATGTTTGTTGTTGGATAATACGTTAATTGTTTAGGAACTCCTCCGTTTACTGAAGTTGTAAAAATGTTGCTATTTCCTTTTCTATCAGAAGTAAAAGCAATTTCATTTCCTTTAGGATTCCAAACTGGATTTGTTTCATAGGCTTTATGTATCGTTAGCCTTTTTGCATCTTTTGAGTTAAGATTATACACCCAAATATCTCCATAATAACTGAAAGCCATTTGAGAAGCATCTGGACTTATCGCTGGTTTGCGTATTAACTGTCCTTGCACGGTTGTTAAGCCAATAAAGGATAGTAATACTACTAAAGTAGTTTGTTTTAAATTCATTATAGTAAGATTTCTTATGCAACGAATTTAAAGTTTTCCTAGGTTGTTATTAATTTTTTAAGATTTTTTAACAACTCAGTTGCGATAATGTAGTTAGCTGTTTTTCAGAAAAAGATCTAGTGTTCTACTAATTCATCTATTTTTTTTCGAAACTTATTGCTATTCCAATTAGCAGAACCCGATTTATCTACTCTAATATTTCCTTGCTTATCAATCACAAAAGTTCTTGGTATAGAAGTAACTGGGGGTAACTCTTTAGGGAAATCAAACTTCGACTGATATACAGGAAACTCATAATCATTTTCTCTAAAAAATTGTTCTAAAGTTTCTCTACTATCATTAGTTATAAAAACGAATTCGACTTTGTCTTTATAATCGTTGTAGAACTCTTGTATGTAAGGTAATTCTGCAATACACGTTGGACACCAAGTTGCCCAGAAGTTTAAGAAAATCACCTTTCCTTTAAATTCAGAAAAATTGGTATCGTAAGTATTTAACCCTGTTAACTTCCAGTTATAATCAAAAATACGCGCGCTACCTTCTACTTTTTCAACTTTTGGTGAAAAAGAAATCTGACGAATAAACCATGCTCTAGTTGGTTTATAAACTATTAAAAACAATAGTATTATAAAAATTATGTTAGATAGCGTAAGATGTTTTTTCAAATCGTTATTCATTAAATTTCAAGCAAAAATACTTATAGTTTTTCCCTTTGTCTATTAAAGCTCAAAAAACTAACAATTCCTTTACTTAAAATCTAGTTAAATCTTCGTCTGAATTCTGAAGGAGTCATATCTGTTTTGTTTTTAAACAGTTTTGTAAATGACGATGGATATTCAAATCCTAATTTATAAGCGATTTCACTTACAGAAAAGTTTGTAATTGTTAATTCTTCTTTTGCCTTTTTAATGGTTGAATTTTGAATGTGTTGCTGTGTATTTTGACCTGTTAAATGTTTTAAAACACTCGTTAAGTAATTAGGAGAAACAAATAATTTTTCTGCCATAGATTGCACAGTTGGTAAACCGTTTTTTTCTAATTCTGGATTTGAAAAAGAATCCGCCAATAAGGTTTCAAACTCATTTAATATTTTATGATTCGATATTTTTCTAGTAATAAATTGTCTTTCATAAAATCGTTCCGCATAATTTAATAATAACGACAATTGTGAAACGATAATATTCTGACTGAATTTATCAATATTCGAAGCATACTCTGTAGCAATATTTTCTAAAATAGAAATTATTAACTTTTCTTCTTTTTCTGAAAGAAACAATGCTTCACTCACCACATAATCGAAGTAATGATAATCTTTAATTTTTGATGCTAATGGAGTATTCCAAAGAAAGTCAGGATGAATTAACAAAAGCCATCCTGATGGTTTTTTATTGATATTCGGATTTTCACCCAAACTCATTACTTGATTCGGAGCGATGAATGTCATCACACCTTCATCAAAATCATATTCTTGTTGACCATAAAAAAACTTATATGCTACATTTCTTTTCAACCCAATAGTAAAGTAATCTTGTCGCCATTTTATTTCTTTAATATCTTCAGGGTAATTTATTTCGTTGTAATCAATTAAGCTAATTAAAGGATGCTCTGGAGCTTTTAAATTAGCTAACTTATGATAATCCGAAATTTTCTTAAAATGAAGTAGTTTTTTCATCGTTCTACAATTATAATAACATTCCTCCAGAAACCTCTATACGCTGACCATTAATCCATCTTGCTTTTTCAGAACATAAAAAAGCAACAACTCCACCAACATCTTCCGTTTCTCCTACTCGACCTAACGCAGTTAAATTTTCAATAATAGCTCTTTTCTCTAAATTATCTCGATTTGTTCCTCCTGCAAAATCTGTTGCTATAGCTCCAGGTGCAACTACATTTGCTGTAATTTTACGTTCACCTAATTCTTTTGCTAGATATTTTGTAAAAGTTTCTATTGCTGATTTCATAATTGCATATGCCGACATTCCAGGCAAACTAAAACGTGTTAAACCACTTGATATATTAATAATTCGACCAGAATCATTTAAAAAAGGAAGTGCTTTTTGAGTTAAAAAATAAACGCTTTTTAAATGCACATGTAACATTTCATCAAATTGACTTTCGGTTGTATCTGCTATTAAATTGTAAGTTCCTGTTCCTGCATTATTAATTAGAAAATCAAAATTAGGTGTTCCTTTTTTTTCTTTTTGATACGCTGTAATAGCTTGTATAAATGATGTTGTATTTTCTAAATTATTAGCATCAAAAGGAAAAGCAACAGCTTCGCTTCCTAAAGCTTTTACCTCATTAATTACCTCTTCGGCTTTTGCTTTATTACTATGATATGAAAATATGATATCGAAATTATTTTCAGCAAGATTTAAAATCATTTCTCTACCTAAACCTCTACTTCCACCAGTAACAACAGCTGTTTTTTTAGTACTCATTTTTCTTTCATTTAAAATTATACTACAAAATTCGATTATCAATATTGATTATATTTTTCCATATCTACGATTTACTTTTCCAAATCTAATTTATGCTATAAATTTCAGTATCAGACTATGAATTTCCTCTTCTAAACTGTTATAGAAAAACTTTGTAAGCTCGGAACAGTTATTACTACAAATAGATAAAATTACGATCATGAAAATGATCTTTATTAGAATAAAACATGAAAGATAAGTTAAAAATAGATATCGTTTCTGATGTTGTTTGCCCGTGGTGTACTGTAGGATACAAGCACTTACAAAAAGCAATAGAAGATTTAAATATAGAAGATCAAATAGAAATTGAATGGCAACCATTTGAACTAAATCCACATATGCCAGAAGAAGGTCAAGATTTAACTGAACATATTACTCAGAAATATGGTTCTACACCAGAACAACAAAAAGTTTCTAAACAACGTTTAGTTGATGCAGGTAATAATGTTGGATTTACTTTCGATTATTTTGATGGTATGCGAGTAGTTAACACTTTTAATGCTCATGTATTATTAGAATATGCCAAACAATTTGGAAAACAAACAGAATTAAAAATGCATTTAACTACTGCTTTTTTTAGTGAACGTAAAGATGTATCTAAAGAAGATGTTTTAAAACAAGCTTTATTAGATGTTGGTTTAAATGCTGAAGAGGCGTTAGCTAAGTTGAAAGATGATGATGCTCGCTTTGAAGTACAACGTAATAAACAATATTGGCAAAATCTCGGTGTGAGATCTGTACCTACAGTTGTTTTTAATAGAAAAGAAGCCGTTACTGGAGCGCAACCTATTGAAGTATTTAAATCTATTTTAAAAGAATTCACCCAACCTAAAGCAATCAAAGCATAGGTTAAGGTTAATTATATGTTTTGCAAAAAAACCTCACCATTTTCATGGTGAGGTTTTATTTTATTGTAAAGTGAATATTATTTTATCCTTTAATTCCTTTTACGAAATCTCCGATTCCGTTAACTCCATTTTTATCTAAGCTTTTAATAAATGCAGAACCAATTATGGCTCCATTACCATATTCACAAGCTTTTGAAAATGTTTTATTATCTGAAATTCCAAAACCAATAATTAATTTACTTTTTAAATTCATGGCTTTGATGCGCTCGAAATAATCGATTTGTTGTTGAGAAATTTCTCCTTTTGCTCCTGTAATAGCTGAAGATGCTACCATGTAAATGAAAGATTCAGTTAAATCGTCTATTTTATGAATCCTCTCATCAGAAGTTTGTGGCGTGATTAAAAACACATTTGTTAATCCGTATTTTTTAAATAAATCTCTATAATGTGATTCGTATTCTACCATTGGTAGATCTGGAAGAATTAAGGTATCAATACCGCAATCTACTACTTTCTGGCAAAAAGCTTCTTCTCCGTATTTTATAATTTGATTTACATACCCCATTAATACTAATGGAGTTATATTTGTATCTTTTATTGCTATTAATTGTTCAAAAACAACATCTAGGTTCATTCCATTTTTTAAAGCAACAGTACTACTATGCTGAATTGTTGGTCCGTCTGCTAACGGATCGGAAAAAGGTAAACCAACTTCGATAAAATCTACGCCATTACTTCCTAATTTATCTATAATTTCAGCAGTTTGATTTAATTCTGGAAATCCTGCAGTGAAAAATATAGATAATAAATTATGTTTTTGTTTTTGAAATATTTGTTGAATTGAGTTCATTGTTTTTTCTTCTTATATGTTATTACGAGGAATAAAATGACAAGGTAGTCTTAACAAAAGATTCCTTCACTTTGCTCGGAATGACGAGTATATTTTATAATTTAAGTTCTTCTATTTTGCATTAAACTTATCACCTTACGGTATTTTGGTCTGTTATATCTTTGAAGACACACAGGATAAAAATGAAATATTACATTGGTAATTAATAACCATTTAGCTTCTTCTAATGAATTTGTTATAAATGGAATTACTATTAGTATAATAATGAAAATCATAAGATGTGCTAGTTCTCCTGATTTCGTGTTCTTTTCTCTAGTTATCAATACATTTAAATCCTTCTTTATTATCGGATTCATACGATTAGTTACTTTTTCCCAACCAATTAAAACTAATAATCTTCTAAAAAAATTAACACCTATCCATTCATAAATACGACCACCTTTCTCAAAACTTTGAGATTCAAAATATTTAACTGTTATCTCTTTAACCTTAAGATAATCCATTACAATTGCCATCCAAGCCATCATTAGAAAATGAATTTGTATAGCAAAAATAAATCCATCAAAAGGATAATACTTTTGAAAAAAACTAAATATATAGCAAATCAAAAAAGCAATTCCTAGTGAAAAAAGACTCCATAATAAATATGTAAATTTTCTCATCGTATTTATACTATATAATGTCAGTTCGAGCGGAGTCGAGAACTAATTTAATTGTCAAACCTTTCGACTCCGCTCAAGGTGACAACGCTATTTTTTATTATTTCAAATGCTTGATATAAGTTTCTAAATCTTTATCTCCTCTTCCTGATAAGTTAATTACTACCGTTTGATCTGGCTTTAAATTCATTTTTGGCAAAACAGCTAAAGCATGAGCAGTTTCTAACGCTGGAATAATTCCTTCAATTCGAGTTAACTCATAAGCAGCTTGTAATGCTTCATCGTCTGTGGCATTCATAAACTTAGCTCTCTTTGTATCATGTAAAAAGGCATGTAATGGTCCAACTCCTGGGTAATCTAATCCTGCCGAAATAGAATAAGGCTCAACAATTTGTCCGTATTCATCTTGCATTAAAATGGTTTTACTTCCGTGGATCACACCTACTTCACCTAACTGAGAAGTTGCTGCACTTTCACCTGAATTCACTCCTAAACCAGCTGCTTCAACAGCAATTAATTCTACTTCTTCATCTTCTAAATAATGATAAAAAGCTCCGGCTGCATTACTTCCACCACCAACACAAGCAATAATAGTATCTGGATTTTCTTTACCTGTTTTCTCTTTTAACTGCCATTTCATTTCTTCTGAAATAATAGCTTGTAAACGTGCAACCATATCTGGATGTGGATGTGGACCAACAACTGAACCAATTAAATAAAACGTTTCTGGGTTTTGAATCCAATAACGAATGGCTTCGTTAGTCGCGTCTTTTAAAGTTTTACTTCCACTTGTTGCAGGAATAATTTTTGCTCCTAGCATTTTCATACGAGCAACGTTTGGTGCTTGACGTTCAATATCGATTTCCCCCATAAACACAGTACAATCTAATCCCATTAAAGCACAAACTGTTGCAGTTGCTACACCATGTTGACCAGCTCCTGTTTCTGCAATAATATTAGTTTTACCTAATTTTTTTGCGATTAAAATCTGACCAATCGTGTTGTTTACTTTATGAGCTCCAGTATGATTTAAATCTTCACGCTTTAAATAAATAGTTGCTCCATATTTTTCAGATAAACGCTTTGCTAAATATAACGGACTAGGTCTACCAACATAATCTTTTAACAATGCTTTATATTCTTCTTGAAATTCTTCTGATTCTATAATTTGAATATAATTATCTTCAATCTCTTTTACATTTGGGTGTAACAATTCTGGAATAAATGCGCCTCCAAATTGTCCGTAGTACCCATTTTCATCTGGATTATATTTCATGATACTTTTATTTTGTGTGTTGTGTTTGTTATTTCTTAACTATTATTTCTTCGTTTTTAATCCACTTTTCAAGTAGTTGTTTATTAGTACTTAATTCAACTAAATAAAACTCAAAAAATGAAGCAAAAACTGTTGATTTATGTACAGGTTCTATTCCTACTTTTCCATCTAGATAATTTGAATGAATCAGATACAATTCTCCTTTTTTCTTAAGAATATATCCTACATGACCTTGATCAAAACCTATAAAATGAATACCTTCAGGTAATACTTCTTTTATCTTCTGGATGATTTTGTCTGTCTCATGATCAAAGACCTCAATTACTTTATTTTCTAAAGCTAGCGTTTTAGCTTCGTTAACGGGACCTTGCTGTGCTAATTGATATCTATTTATATTGAATCCAATATGTTTTAATGTTGTTGAAATAAAATATCCGCACGCGATTTCTCCTTTTTTAGGTATTGATGTATGTCCCTCAAAAGACCAAACTGTTCCTTCCCATTGAGGAATAATTCGATGTAATAATGCTGTTTCAAAAAACTGACTTAAAGAATCGAATTGTTTACGCGCTAACAAATTTCTTTTTTGTTCAAGAACTGTACTTCTTATTTGCTGATATGTTCTTGTCTTATCTTCAGTTAAAACGAATTCTTGTAGATTTTCAATTTTATGAACTTTAGGTTGATTTTTTTCTACAACTATCTTTTCTACTTTTTCTTTTTCTTGACTTTTACAAGAAATCAGAACTGTAGTAAACAGTATAAAAAATTGACCTAACTTTCTCATTATAAAACCTGATTAATAAACTTCTTCAAATCTTTTACCGACTTTAAACCAGGTTCTTTTTCGAACTTACTGTTAACATCTAAAGCATAAACTGGTAAATCTGTTTTTATAATTTCTTTCACTTTTGCTACTTCATGTAATCCAATTCCGCCACTTAAAAAGAATGGTTTCTCAGAATTATAACCTTCTAAAACTTTCCAATCGAACGTAACTCCGTTTCCTCCGCGCTCCTTTCCTTTAGTATCGAACAAGAAATAATCAACTACAGCTTCATAAGGTTCTAAAACAGAAAAGTCAAATTCATCTTTAATTCCAAAAACCTTGATGATCTCTACTTTTGGTAATCGTTTTTCTTCTCGACTGCTCTCGAGGTGACCTTTCAATTCTTTTATATATTCGACAGATTCATCTCCATGTAATTGTATAGCTTCCAATTTATACTCTTCAGCAAGAGAAATTAAAATCTCTAAATACTCATTTACAAATACGCCTGTTTTTTTTATTCCTTTAGGAATTTCAGGAATGATACCTTCAAAATTTCGTTTTGATTTTTCGTAGAATATAAAACCTAAATAATCAGGTTTTAATTCAGCAACTTGCCGAATATTATCTACATATTTCATTCCGCAGATTTTTAATTTCATTTACTTAATTACTTTTTGGTCATTACGAAAGAAGTGAAGTAATCTCATTATAAGATCGCTTCGTCATATTTCCTCGCGATGACGTTTAACGAATTTGATTGATAAAATCTAAACAAGCTTCTCCTGGATTTTCTTCCTTCATAAAATTCTCACCAATTAAGAAACCTTGGAATCCGTATTCTTTTAATCCAGTTACAATTCTAGGATTACTAATTCCACTTTCAGAAACTTTTACTGCTGAACTTGGTATTTGATTTGCTAACTTGATAGAATGCTCAAGATCTACTTTAAACGTTTTTAAATCACGGTTGTTAATTCCTATAATTTTATTATCTAAATCTGAAATCTTATCTAAATCTTCTTGATTGTGAACTTCATATAAAACTTCTAATCCTAAATCGTTAGCTAACTGACCGTAATTCTTAATTTCTTCAGCAGTTAAACAAGCCGCAATTAATAGAATAACATCTGCTCCAATTGCTTTAGCTTCTACAATTTGAAATCCGTCTACAACAAAATCTTTACGTAAAATTGGTTTGATCGAATTTACATTTCTAGCTTCCATTAAATCGGCCATTGTTCCTCCGAAAAAAGAAGTATCGGTAAGTACAGATTGTGCCGCTACATTCGCATCTAAATATCCGTTTGTAACATCAGCAACGGTAACTTTATCGTTAATAATTCCTTTTGAAGGAGATTGACGCTTAAACTCCGCTATGATTCCAGTAGAATCTTGTGCTGTTAAAGATGCTTTTAATGAAATTGGAGTTCTTTTAAAACTCGGACTTTCAACTAGTTTTTTAACAGGAATTTCTGCCTTTATTTTTGCTATTTCCTGTTTTTTAAAGTTTACTATTTTCTCTAAAATTGTCATTTTATATTCTTTGTGTCAATTCGAGTGGAATCAAGAATTAAATTATTTCTCGACTGTACTCAAAGTGACATTTAATTCACTAATTTTTCTAAACACGCTTTTGCTTTTCCTCCGAATAACGAATCTTTCGCCTCTTCAAAAGCTACTGAAAATTCTTTTTCTGGATTTACAATAGTTAAAGCAAAAGAAGCATTGGTTAAAACCACATTATTTTGTGCTTCTGTTCCTTCTCCGTTTAAAATCGATTTAAATATTTTAGCTGCAGCTTCTACAGAATCTCCTCCGTAAATATCAGATTGTTGAACTCTGTTTATTCCAAAATCTTCTGGTGTGATTAATTGCTCTCCTGCTTTGGTAAATAATTTGAATCCTCCTGTTAAAGAAATTTCATCATAACCATCTAACGCATGAACGATACCATAGTTAGTATCTTCTTCTTGTAAGATATAGTTATACAATCTTGCCACTTCTAAATTGTATGTTCCTAATAATTGATTTTGGGCAAAACTAGGATTTACTAGAGGACCTAGCATGTTAAAGAATGTCTTTAATTTTAAAGCTTTTCTTGTTGGTCCTACAGCTTTCATTGCTGGATGAAACTTAGGTGCATGTAAAAAACAAATATTTGCTTTTTCTAATTGCGATTTTAAAACTGATTCATCGTTGGTAAACTTATAACCAAAGCTTTCTAACATATCTGAAGATCCAGATTTAGAAGACACAGAATAATTTCCGTGCTTCGCAACTTTTTGTCCGGTTCCCGCAACAATAAAAGAAGTTAATGTAGAAATGTTAAATGTATCTTTTCCATCTCCTCCAGTACCTACTATATCAATAGTATTAAATTCAGATAAATCAACTTTTACTGCCAATTCTAATAATGCTTCTCTAAAACCTGCAAGTTCTTCTACTGTAATTGGACGCATCATGAAAACCGTTAAAAAAGAAGCTAAATGTGCATCGTTATATTCTTCTTTGGCAATATTGATTAAAATCTCTTTTGCTTCTGATTTCGATAATCTTTTATGCTGATATAAATCGTTTAGAATCGATTTCATTTGAATTAATTTTTAGAAACTGAATTAATAAAATTACGTACCAACTGTTCTCCAACTTCTGTTAGAATGCTTTCTGGGTGAAATTGTACAGCACTAATTTGATGCTCTGTATGGCGAATAGCCATAATTCCACCTTCTTCATCTATTGCAGTAACTTCAAGTTCTGCTGGTAAATCTTCATTTGAAGCAATCCAAGAATGATAACGTGCAGCTGGGAAAGTTTCTGGAACTCCATTAAAGATTACAGCTTCTGGTTTTGTAACTTTCATGTCTGTTGCTACACCATGAAATACTTCATTCATATTAATAATCTTTCCTCCAAAAACTTCAGTAATTGCTTGTAAACCTAAACACACACCAAAAATTGGTTTTTTACCTGCATAAGTTTTAATTACTTCTTTTAAAATTCCTGCTTCATCTGGAATTCCAGGACCAGGTGATAACATGATTAAATCATATTCTCCAACATCTTCTAATGAGATTTCGTCATTTCTGTATACGTCTGGATATTTATCGGTAATTTTTTCAACCATATGCACCAAGTTGTATGTAAACGAATCGTAATTATCTAAGATTAATATTTTCATTTTTTTAGTATTTGAGCTAAGTTTTCAGTAAAAAGTTCTTGATTATCTTCAAGCTTTTCACCTATAACTTGATGCTAGTTTATATTTTTTCTGCTAAGGTTAATGCTTTCTTTAATGCTGCTAATTTGTTATTTACTTCTTGCAACTCTTTTTCTTCATCAGAATGAATTACAATTCCTGCTCCTGCTTGATAATACAACACATTGTTTTTACTTACAAATGAACGAATACCAATCGCTAAGTTTACATCTCCATCTAAACCTAAAATTCCTACTGCCCCACCATAAAAACCGCGTGACTGATTTTCATATTTATCAATCAATTGCATTGCTTTATATTTTGGCGCTCCACTTAATGTTCCAGCAGGAAAAGTATCTCCAACAACTTTAATTGGATCTCCGTTTAAATCTCCTTGTACTGTAGAAACTAAATGAATTACATGACTAAAATATTGTACTTCTTTAAATACTTCTACTGTAACATCGGCAGCATGTTTACTTAGGTCGTTACGAGCTAAATCAACTAACATTACATGCTCTGCTGTTTCTTTTTTATCTTCTGAAAGTTTTTTACCAAGCTTAATATCTTCTGCCATATTCCCCGTTCTTCTAAACGTTCCAGCAATCGGATTAATAATCGCTTTTCCTTCATTAATTTTAATCTGAGCTTCAGGTGAAGATCCCATTAACTTAAAACTTCCATAATCGAAATAGAATAAATACGGTGATGGATTTATAGAACGTAAAGCTCTATACACATTGAATTCATCTCCTTTGTATTGTTGTTGAAATTGACGAGATAATACTAACTGAAATACATCTCCTCTTTTACAATGTGATTTTGCTCTTTTTACATTTTCGATAAACTCTTCTCCTGTTAGGTTTGAAGTTTCATCTCCAACTATTTCGAACTTCTGCGTATTGAAGGTTTGTGCTTCAATGATTGTTTCTATTTCACTTAATCGAGAAGTTTCTCCTTCTTCTAAATTCTCGATTAATTTCATTTCATCATTGAAGTGATTAATTGCAATCACAAAACGATAAAAACTATACTGCATCATTGGAATTGCAGAAGGTGCATCTGGGTTATTTAACTTGATAGTTTCGAAATACTGAACACTATCGTAAGTTGTGTATCCATATAAACCATTAAATGATTTTAATTCTGGCTCACAGTCTAAATCTATAATCTTTGTAAAATCGTTAAATAATTCATTGAAATTTCTATCGATTTTATCTTTTCTCACTTCTTTATTCTTGTGAAAAATTGAAAATTCATCTTTATCTGCTTTAAAAGAAACCATTGGTTCTATACAGATAAACGAGTAACTTTCTTCTTTACTATGATAGTCTGAACTCTCTAATAATAAAGTATTTGAATACTTATCTCTCAAACGCAGATATAAGCCTACAGGTGTTACTGTATCTGAGATTTTTTGCTTAAAAAGTGTTTTAAATTTTGTAGGTTTCATTGTATTTGGTCAATAAAAAAAGGCTTATCATGAGATAAGCCTTTTCAGTTATTATTTATATATAACAAGATGGTCTCACTAACGTAAGTTAAGAGATTTCCACCACCAGTTATTTAATTGTGTCATTTTCATTTGCAACAAATTTATAAAGTCTTTTTTATCTAAACAAGTATTTATTTATTTTTTTGTTTGATAGTATTGAAGTGCATTTACAACATAAACTATTGGAGCATTCCAATTGATTGTGACTTCATTAGAAGCATAAGAACACCAAGTATCTGAATATGATTTCGCAGGCATTTTACTTATGTATTTACATTTGTCTTGTTGCCCAGGTTGCGGTCCACCAACAACCATTCCTGGCACTGGTAAATCTACCTTATCTGCTTCTGAAGTTCTATGATGTGGAAATTTTGCAGCATTTACTCCAGCTCCTGTGATATAAGAAATTCCTGTTCCGTTTCTACCTAATAAATAATCTAAACCAACAAATACAGCATCTAAGTACGTTTTATCTTTAGTGAGTTCGTAAGCTTTCATAATATACATTAGTTGATTTCCTGCTACTCCATTACTTCCCCAAACATAATCTGATCCATCCATTGCAATTCGCATTGAAGATTTTAGTATTCTATTTTTCAACTCATCTGCTTTGCTTAAAAACTTGTTTTTTGCTTTCTTGAATGGAATCTGACCTTTAAAATTTTCTCCATACTTTACAATAGTATATAATGTTAACGCACTAGCATCTTGCCACCAAGGTACTTTGTTAGATACTGTAGCTACAGAAATATCATTGATAAATTTTTTATTTCCTGAAGTTACAAATAACTCCGCAGCAGCCCATTGAAATTCACCGGCTAAATCAAAATCTTCGTATTGTCCTGTTCTTACTCCTTTAGGATTGGTAAAATAATCTTTAGGATGTTTTTTAGCCCAATCGTAAGCTTTCACTGCAGCTTCTAATAGTTGATTACTATACGCTTTCTTACCTTTCACTTTAGAAAACACTCTTGATGCAATAGCACAAACAGCTGCAAAATTTAGAGCTGCTGACGTACTTTTCTTAACTACATATCGATCTAATTTATATTGATCTGGCATAATAGCTCCTGAAAATTTTAATCCAGAAAGTTTATGATAGACTCCTCCGTCATTTGGATCTTGCATGGCTAACATCCAATCTAAATTCCAAATTACTTCGTCAAGAAGATCTGGTATTTCGTTTTTATTTTCAGGAATAGCATAAGTCTTATTAGTATAATAGTTTTCAAAATTTTCAAAAGCACTTAATAAAGTGTAAGTACTAATTCCGCTATTGGTTACATACATATTGTAATCTCCTGCATCAAACCATCCTTTAGTTGCTTTTATTACCGTTCCTTCTGGACGTTCTTTTGTTGCTGCTGAACTATGTATTTTCACTTCATCACCTTCTAATCCGCTTGCTCTTTTCCATACACCAGCATATTCTTCTGTAAGTTCAGTTGAAGCTCTATTGAAATAATAATACTTGAACACATCGTCTGCTAATTTCTGGTAAGGATTTTTCAGCACATTGAATTCTTTTGAATTTCCAGCTACAGTAACCGTGTAAATTCCTTCTTTATTTATTTTGGTAACATCTATAATACCGACATATTCACCTGCATCATTCCATAAACTATTTCCTTTTACTTTTCCTGACTGAACAGTTTTACCATTTTTATTCTTGATCTCGTAAATAGATTCAAATTTTGAACTACTATTTATAGAGATTAGTTTTGTTCTTCCAACAGCATAGCCTATTTGATTATATCTGATATCTAAATTATCAACAGCAGTTTGGGAAGTAACATTTATTGTTAAAAACAACAATATTATTTTAAGAAATACCTTCATTATTATTTCACTTTTATCTTTTTATTCTTGAATAATGTTACAAGTTAGTACAAAAAAACAATTGAAAAATAGCAAACTTTAATTCAAATTAGACATTTCAGTTAAAAATATTACACATAAAAACAAAAAACATATTAAAAGTTACAATTATAAACCAATTTACATTTTATTGTTTTTATTAAAAAGCACATTCAAGTAATTTGAACCATAATTAAAAGTAGAAAATAAAATTAAAAATATAAAGTTATGTGTGGAATTGTATGTGCGTTTGATTTAAAAGAAAAATCTGAAGTATTAAGATCTCAGATTTTAGAAATGTCGAAAAAAATTCGTCATAGAGGTCCGGATTGGAGTGGAGTCTACAGTGATGACAAAGTAATTATGTCTCACGAAAGGTTAGCAATAGTTGATCCTACTTCTGGACAACAACCTCTTTTTAGTAATGATAGAAGATTTGTTTTAGCAGCAAACGGAGAAATATACAACCACCAAGAATTAAGAAAACAACTTAAAGACAAGTATGATTTTCAAACAAAATCTGACTGTGAAGTAATTCTAGCTTTATATCAAGAAAAAGGAGTTGAATTTTTAGATGATTTAAATGGAATTTTTGGTTTTGCTGTTTATGATGCTAAAACTGATGAATATCTAGTAGCAAGAGATCACATGGGAATTATTCCATTATATATAGGATGGGATAAAAAAGGAACATTTTATGTTGCTTCTGAGTTAAAAGCTTTAGAAGGTGTTTGCAATAAGATTGAAATATTTCCTCCGGGTCATTATTTTACTCGTGAAGATGGTTTACAACCTTGGTATTCTAGAGATTGGATGGAATATCAAGCAGTTAAAGAAAACCAAACTAGTATTGATGAGTTGAGAGATGCTTTAGAAGCAGCAGTGCATCGTCAATTAATGAGTGATGTTCCTTATGGTGTTTTACTTTCTGGTGGATTAGATTCTTCTATTACTTCTGCTATTGCAAAAAAATATGCTTCTAAGCGTGTAGAAAGTGGTGATGAAGAAGAAGCTTGGTACCCGCAGTTACATTCATTCTCTATTGGTTTAGATGGATCACCAGATTTAGCCGCTGCAAAAAAAGTTTCAGATCATATTGGAACAATTCACCATGAAATCACATTTACAATTCAAGAAGGTTTAGATGCTATTCGTGATGTAATCTACAACTTAGAAACTTACGATATTACAACAATTAGGGCTTCTACTCCTATGTATTTAATGGCTCGTGTTATAAAATCAATGGGAATAAAAATGGTTTTATCTGGTGAAGGTGCTGATGAAATCTTCGGAGGATATTTATATTTCCATAAAGCTCCTGATGCTGAAGAATTCCACAAAGAAACAGTTCGTAAACTAGATAAATTATATCAGTACGATTGTTTAAGAGCTAACAAAAGTTTAATGGCTTGGGGAATTGAAGGTCGTGTTCCTTTCTTAGATAAAGAATTTATGGATGTAGCCATGAGAATTAACCCAGAAGATAAAATGATTAACGGAGAACGCATGGAAAAATGGGTATTACGTAAAGCATTTGAGAGCTATTTACCAAAAGAAGTAGCATGGAGACAAAAAGAACAATTCTCTGATGGTGTTGGTTACAACTGGATTGACACTTTAAAAGAATTAGTTGAAAGTGAAGTTACTGATGAAATGATGAAAAGTGCACATCATAGATTCCCAGTGCAAACACCTAGAGCAAAAGAAGAATATTATTATCGTTCAATCTTCGAAGAGCATTTCCCAAGTGAAACTGCTGCTTTAACTGTACCATCTGTTCCATCAATTGCATGTAGTACTCCTACAGCATTAGCTTGGGATGAAAGTTTTCAAAACCAAAACGAACCAAGTGGTAGAGCTATAAAAATGGTACACGAAGATGCGTATTAAAACGATTTTTTAATTTTATATTTTAGTGATTGATAAATCCCGAGCAAAGAGAAATTATACTCAGCTCGGGATTTTTTAATTTTTGTATGTTTTTTACTTATTATTTTAAAACAGAAAATTCTATACTAGAATCTGTAAACACAGTATGTGTTTGTGTTTTAAAATCTTTTTCATCTGCCTTAAAGATATTATCTACATAAGTTTGCGGATTTAAATCTATTAAAGGGAACCAAGTACTTTGTACTTGAATCTGAAGTTTATGTCCTTTTTTAAACGTATGGAAAACATCTTGTAATCTTAAATTCACATCTGTTTTCTTGTTAGGTGTAAAAGGCTCTGGGTTTGAAAAACTATTTCTGAATCTTCCGCGAATAACTTCACTACGCACCATCATATGATAGTTACTTAACTTTAAATGCGATTGCATTTGTTTGTTATCATTTTTTAAATCTGCCGGATGTACATCTACAATTTTCACCACCCAATCGGCAGCTGTACCTGTAGTTGCTACTTTTAATTTTGCTAAAATATCTCCAGCTAAAGTAAAGTCTTCTGTTAACACGTCTGTTTCAAAGACTAAAACATCTGGTCTACGCGCAGCAAAACGCTGATCGTCTGTCATGTATTTTCTTGGCGTAAATACTGTTTTAATATCTTCAGAATAAGGAACAGGTCGTTTTACATCACTTACAAACTGGATTTTTGCGCTTCCTGATTTCGTTGATTTTAATTCTTGATTTTCTCCTAAATAGAAAGACTCTTTTTGAACATTCTTTGGCGGCCAAGTATCGTATGATTTCCATTCTTTTTTACCTGTATCGAAAACATAAGCTTCTGGTAAACCTGTATTTTTAGAACCGTCTCCTTTTAAGAAATGATTAAAGAATTTTGTTTCAATATTTTTCTGGAAGTTTAAAGAAATAGAATCTCCAAAATAGTAATTCCCTACTTTATTTTGTACTCTATTTCTAGACCATCCTCCGTGGTCCCATGGTCCGAAAACCATAGTATTGTAGTTATTTGGCTGGTTTTTCTCAATTCCTTTATATGTTTCTAACGGACCGTATAAATCTTCTGCGTCAAACCATCCACCAACAATCATTGTTGCTACTGTGGAAGGCACTTTATTTAAATGCTGAATAATACCTTTACTTTGCCAAACAGAATCATAATTTGGATGCTCAACAATTTCTTTCCAGAAGAAATCATCAATTCTATTTTTATTAGTGGTAGCTGTTTTAGTATCTAATCTATCATACTGAAAATATTCATTTAAATTTTTCAAAGGACCTTTATCTAAGAAAAACTGATACTGATCTTGAGTTTTCATATCAGGAAAAGAATACCAAGCTGTATCTGTTGGTTGATCTTTGTATGTTCCGAATAGAGAAATTGCTCTAAAATAACTTAACAAGAACGCTCCATTATGACGAAAATCGTCGAAAAAGAAATCTCCAATACATGCTTGTGGTGAAGCTGCTTTTAATGCTGGATGTGCATCAACGGTAGAAACTGTTGCATAATGCCCAGGATAAGAAATTCCCCAAGTTCCTACTTTACCATTATTATTCTTTACATTTTTCACCAACCAATCTATTGTATCGTAAGTATCGGTAGTCTCATCAGATTCTTTTTCTTTCTTGTTTGGAATATACGCACGCATGTTATCGTAAACTCCTTCACTCATCCAACGACCACGAACATCTTCATAAACAATAATGTTACCTTCTCTCATTAAATTTGGATTCGGTCCGATTCTTTTTCTAAACTTATCTTTTCCGTAAGGCGCACAACTATATGGCGTTCTTTGTAACAAAATAGGATAAGTTTTAGTTGTGTCTTTAGGTGAATAAATTGTCGCATGAAGCTTTACTCCATCACGCATGGTAATTTTTACCTCTTGCTTTGTGTAATTGTCTTCAACAAATGTGTCTTCTTTCTTAGCTTGTTTCTTTTCTCCTTCATCGCTTTTTGGTGTATTACAACTTAGAATGAAACTGGCAACTAAGACTAACTTTAGTAATGTTTTCATGTTTAGTTTTGATTGATTTTGAAGTAAATATAAAACAAAAAAGAGGTCTACAAAAGACCTCTTTAAAGTACTCCTAACTACTTAGGATCTAAAATATTATTGATTCGTTCTACAGCATCTTGCAAATGATATCTACTTAAACGATCTGATGTTCTACCTATAGCAGCTCTAACATTTCTTCTAAGAATTTTTAAATCTGCACGAACTATAGCTCTAATATCTGATTGACTTACATCAACTCTAGTTCCTCCGAAAAATCTTCTAAATCTTGCAGGAACAGGACGCTGTTCTTTTTCCATTAAAAATTGTAAACGCTCGATATGAGCTCTTTGAAGATTTCGTCTATACGTATCTATTTTTCTACCGCTAGTTAACTCACTCCATAAACCTCTACGTAACTCACCTAACATGTCAATAGCTGTGTAAGCCTCTCTACCATTTAGCGTTTCATTTTCAATCATTCTTGCTAACCTTCCGAAATCTAAAACGTTGTTTAACGTTCTTACTTGTGTTCCTCTTAAACGCTCAACACTTCCGGCATTCTCTATTTTGTTAAAAATATTTTCATCGATTAACCAAGTTGGAGTTTTAAACAATTGATCTTGTAAAAACTTCATTGCTTTTTTCTGATGAGCTTTACTTACATGAGTATATACAGCTCCATCTTGACCGTAAGCTTTATAATATTCGTATACTCCTCCAATATTAGCTGATACATGTCCCATGTATCTGTTGTACTGTCCAAGTAATTGACCATACATAGTTCCTAACTCACTATAGTTTTCACCTTCTTCACCAGTCCATCTGATTAAATTAGGTAAAATACGTTTCAAGTTAGCAATACCATATAAACTAGCTTTTACAGCATCGTCTCCTAAATCTTCAGTTTGAGAGCTAGGATCAATAACTCCGAATTGTTGTCTACCAAAACGATACATAGGGTCTCCAGCATGCTCTAAAATCCATTGATCTAAAACAGGCTTTTCTTGTTCAGCAGTCTTGTCTAAAATTGGCTTATAACCCCATTTGATTGAATACTTATCGTAAATTCCAATATTTGGCATTAAGGCTACACCTTTATCTTCTGGTTGTGCTACATAATTAAAACGAGCATAATCCATAATAGATGGAGCTGTTCCATATTTTTTAGTAAATGTTGCCGAACGTAAAGAATCAACAGGATAAGCTACTGAACTTCCCATATTGTGTGGTAATCCTAATGTGTGCCCTACTTCGTGTGCAGAAACAAAACGGATTAATCGTCCCATGATCTCATCTTTAAATTGATTTGATCTTGCTTCTGGATTGATGGCAGCAGTTTGAATAAAATACCAATTGTGTAATAATGTCATTACATTATGATACCAGTTGATATCTGATTCTAAAATCTCTCCAGATCTTGGATCACTTACGTGAGGTCCGTTTGCATTTGGAATTGGAGAAGCTAAGTAACGTACTACAGAATAACGTACATCTTCTGGACTCCAATCTGGATCTTCTTCTTTAGATGGTGGATCTTTAGCGATAATTGCATTCTTAAATCCAGCTGCTTCAAAAGCTACTTGCCAATCTTCAATTCCTTGCTTGATATATTTTCTCCATTTTTCTGGAGTAGCTCTATCTATGTAGTAAACGATTTGCTTTTTAGGCTCAACTAATTCACCTCTTTTAAACTTTTCTTTGTCTTCGTCTTTTACTTCTAATCTCCAACGATCTAAATAACGAACAGATTTACTTTTTTGCACATCTAATCCGTAATCTGTTTGAGATCTTGCAAACCATCCTACTCTTTGATCAAAGTAACGACGCTTCATTGGTTTTTCTGGTAATAAAATCATAGAGTTACTTAACTCTAATGAAATAGAACCCACACTACCATTCGATGGTGGTTGGCTAGAAAAGTAAGTCTTTACATGACGAACTTCAATATTTTTTGGATAACTATTTACACGATCTACAAAAGATCTTGTTTTATCCATTCTTGTAATTTTATACTGTCTTCTTCTTGACTGAGGAAAACCTAAAGCTTTAACATCAGTAGCAAATAGAGGAGTCGCATCAATAACTGTTGCTGTAGAATCTTTACTAAACGCTTTTATTGGAAAAGAGAATAAAATTGGTGCAAAATTAGAATTTACAACAGCTTCATGAACTGGTAAAATACTATCTGCAACTACAGAATGAGAAACAACACGTAATAATATATTTTTATGTTTCTTTTCCCATCTTAATACTTGTGTATTTTGTTTTCCTCCACCAAAACCAATTCCGTTAGCTGTTTTAGCAATTCTAGTTACCATTAACATTTCTTTTCCTAATAAAGAATCAGGAATTTCAAAAAGATAACTTTGATCTTTTTGGTGTACTTTAAATAACCCTTCGTCTGTTTTGTGTTTTTTAGTAACTACCTTGGCATAAGGCTGTATACCGCCTTTTTTAGGTCTTTTTTTAGGTGGAGTTGCAGTTTTTTTAGCATCCTCCTTCTTATTTTTTTTCTTTCTTCTTTGTGCATCTACATCTAATGTGATACCTAAAGTCATGAAAACAATAAGAATTCTTGAGATTAGTTTTATATTCATTATTAAATTTGTTGAAAAAAATTTATCGAAATTAATAAATGGACATCCCATTAGTTCTTAACATAATGTTAAAGAAACTCAACAATTCTTAATAAAAACAGAACTTATTTAAAATACTTATTTTTAAACATTAAAATTTATCATAATAAATTAATAAATGAAAAAAATTTTACTTTTCCTTTTTACTGTGAGTTTAGTTGCATGTCAACCAACTAAAAAAGAACAAGAAACAACTAAAACCTTTCCTGAAATAAAACCTAACAGGTATAATGTTGCGTTTTTAATTATGGATGGAACATATAATACAGAACTTACTGCTCCTTTTGATATTTTTCAGCATACAATATTCAGAAAAGGGATAAAACCTATGAACGTATTTACTGTGGCAGACACTGATACTCCTGTAACAACTTTTGAAGGTATGCGTATTTTACCAGATTTTAATTACCTAAAAGATCAATTACCAAAGATTGATATTTTGGTAGTACCAAGTGCTGAACATCATTTAGATACTGATTTAGAAAACAAGGAAATGATAGCGTTCGTTCAAAAAGTAGCTAAAGATGCTAAATTTGTTACTTCTCATTGCGACGGAGCATTTGTGCTAGCGAAAGCAGGTTTATTACAAAACAAAGTTTCAACCACTTTTCCTTCCGACATTGATAAAATGCGTGAAATGTTTCCTAGTTTAGATATTAGAAAAGAAGTACTTTTTGTTCACGATGACAATCTTATCACTTCTGCTGGTGGAGCAAAATCTTTTGAAGCTGCACTATATTTATGTGAACTATTATATGGTAAAGAAATAGCAAAATCTATTTCTGGCGGACTTGTAATTGACTGGGATGTTACTAAAGTTCCGCATTTAGTAGTTCCATAATATTACATTTTAAATATATCTGGATTTTTTAACGCATATAGTATTCCAACAAGTATTGCTATTAATCCTATAATTACAATTAATACAACTGTAACTATAAACGCTACAAGTATAAATCTTAATAAAGACAATAAACTTTGTTTTAGATTGTATTCGTGTAATTTACTGAATGTATACAGGTAATAAGCTGTAAAAATAAAGATGTTCGAAAAGTAGAAAGCTGGATGTATTATTATTGCTAAGAAAAATAAGATAATAGTAAAATACATAGATGTACCTACTAAATAACTATTCATTACAATATGTTCTCCATAATTGTAGGGTTTTCTGTATGTCCAATTACTTATTAAAGCGTAAAAAGGCACTAATAAAAACATGAAAATATTAAAGTACTTTAGAAAAAGCTTCATTATTTTATCTTGTACATCTAACCTAATTTTAGCTGCAACTTGTTGTTTCTGTAATGCTTTTAATTGTTCCGGAGTTACATCTTTTAACTTTGTTAAGTCTTGATCTACTAGCTTTTTCAATGCTGCAACTTCTGTGTTATTAATAGTATTTTGAAGTTTAGTAAAATCTTTTGAAAAAACATTAAAAATGATTAACGATAGTGCAGCACTAATAGCAATGTAAGTAAACGGATTTAAATATCTTTTTCTAATACCATTTACATATTCACGTAAAACCTTATCTGGTTTGGAGAACATCATCTTTATAGTTAATATAAAATAGCTATCCCATCCCAAACTAATAAAAAGCTCTTTCAATAAAAATCGGAAAGTAATTCGATCTTTTAAAACCTTTGCTCCACAATGATCACAAAATAAAGCATCATCTTCTATAACTTCGTTGCAATTTTTACAGTTCATTTATTAGTACGCGTTGTTTTATCCAGCTCAAATATATGGGAATTAGTTAATATTAACGTATTTTTGCAAAATATGAGGATAAGAAGACTTTCTGACTGGTTACCAACGACTAACAAAGAAGTAAAACTTCGTGGTTGGGATGAATTAGATGTGATTTTGTTTAGTGGAGATGCGTATGTTGATCATCCATCATTTGGTCCTGCAGTAATTGGACGAATTTTAGAAAGCTATGGTTTACGTGTTGCTATTGTACCACAACCTAATGTGAATGATAATCTACAAGATTTTTCAAAATTAGGAACTCCTAGACTTTTCTTTGCTATTACTGGTGGATGTATGGATCCAATGGTAAGTAATTACACGGCAAACAAAAAGAAAAGAGATAAAGATGCATATACACCTAATGGTGATATTGGTTTTAGACCAGATTATGCAACTTCTGTATATTCAAAAATATTAAAGGAAAAATTCCCAGATGTTCCTGTACTTATTGGTGGAATTGAAGCTTCTTTGCGAAGAGTAACACATTACGATTATTGGTCGGATAAATTACTTCCTTCTATTTTAGAAACTTCTAAAGCCGATATGTTAGTGTATGGAATGGGAGAACAACCGCTACGTGAAATTGTAGAATTATTACAAAAAGGTGTTCCTTTTTCTAGCTTACGTACAATTAAGCAAACTGCTTTCTTAGTAAATCCTGATGAGAAAACGCCTAAAAACAAAAATTGGGAAGATGTAGAAATTGCTTCTCATCAAGCTTGTTTAAAGGATAAAAAAACATTTGCTTCTAACTTTAAAATCATTGAACAAGAATCTAATAAACTAATTGCTCGACGTATTTTTCAGCAAATTGGAGATAAGAAATTAGTTATCAATCCTCCTTTTCCAACGATGACGGAAAACGAAATTGATGCTTCTTTTGATTTACCATATACAAGATTACCACATCCAAAATACAATAAGCGCGGACCAATTCCTGCTTTTGAAATGATTAAATTCTCTATTAATATTCATAGAGGATGTTTTGGTGGTTGTAGTTTCTGCACAATTTCTGCGCATCAAGGAAAGTTTATTGCCAGTAGAAGTCAGGAATCTGTTTTAAAAGAAGTTGATAAAGTTGCTCAAATGGACGACTTTAAAGGATATTTATCTGATATCGGTGGACCTTCAGCAAACATGTATAAGATGAAGGGAAAAATACAATCGATTTGTGACAAATGTGTTGCTCCATCTTGTATTTCACCTGTTATCTGTAGTAATTTAGATACTTCACATAAACCATTAACAGAGTTATATAAAGCTGTTGATGCGCATCCGAAAGTAAAAAAATCATTTATTGGAAGTGGAATTCGCCATGATATGCTAGTTCCTGAATTCAATAAAAATGCTGATCCGCAAGAATTAGATGACTATACTGAAGAGGTGATGAAAAATCATGTTTCTGGACGATTAAAAGTTGCTCCGGAACATACTTCAGATCCTGTTTTAAAATTAATGCGTAAACCATCTTTTACGTATTTCCATAAGTTTAAAGATCGTTTTGATCGTTTAAATAAAAAGAACAAACTGAAACTTCAGTTAATTCCGTATTTCATTTCTAGCCACCCAGCTTGTGAACCAGAAGACATGGCAAACTTAGCTGCTGAAACTAAAGATATGGGATTCCAGTTAGAACAAGTTCAAGGATTCACTCCTACTCCAATGACAGTTGCTACAGTGATTTACTATAGTGGTTATCATCCTTATACTTTAAAACCAGTTAAAACTGCGAAAACACGTCAAGAAAAATTAGATCAACATAAGTTTTTCTTTTGGTACAAAAAGGAAAACAGAAAGTGGATTAAAGACACGTTGACTAAAGTTGGAAAAACAGATTTAGTAAAAAAACTATTACCTGAAGATAAATCTTGGAGAAAGAACAAACCAGGAAAAACAAAAAATACGTTTAACGACACAGTAACTAGCGTAAAAGAATCGAGAAGAAAGAATAAAGGATTTAAAAAGAAAAGGAGAAGGTAATTTAATACAACTTCATTACTTCATCGAAAATAGTATAAATTTTAGTGGTTGGAATATTTTTGTGTATTTCAACCATTAATTTTGATGTAAAGGTTCGTTTTTCTTTTATCAAATCAGGATGATTGATATGAATTCCTTTTCCAATAGCGATGTAAGGTGTTTTACTTTTTTTATCAATCCACAAATAACAAAATATCTGATTCTTATACATAAAGCAAGGCAATCGATAATACCATTTATGTGTAAACTCGTCATTATATTTCAATATAATACTTTTTAAAGCCAGTAAACACTCTTTTATTTCATCTTCTTGACTGTAATAAAACTCTTCTAAAGATTTCATATCAACATTACAATTATCTACACTTCTAATGTATAAAAAAACACCATTCAAAACTTAAGTTTTAAAATGGTGTTTAAAAATGTAAAATAAAACTATACTCCTTATTTTAACTGTAAATCAGCAACTAAATCGAATTCATCGTAAATAGCTTTATCTTTTAAGTTATCGAAGAAACTAGATGAACCGTATTTAATATTAAATTTTGTTCTGTCTACTTTTAAAGAAGCTGTTGCTTTATTTCCGTAAATAGAAATTAAAAACTTTACTGATTTCGTAATTCCTTTAATAGTTAATTTTCCTGTTACTTCGTAAGTGTTCTTTCCTTTAGCTTTTACTTTAGTAAAATTTAGTATTGAAGTATTATGCTTTTCTACACTAAAGAAATCTCCTGACTTTAAATGACCATCTAATTGATTTTTATAATCTCCTGTTAAATCTGTAGTATTAATACTTGTCATATCGATCGTTATTGATCCTCCAGATAATTTACCATCATCGAAACTTAAATATCCTGATTTAACATTAACTTTTCCTTTGTGAGAACCTGTTACTTTATAAGCTTTCCATTCAATATTACTTTCGCTAATATTGATTTGTTTTTTCTCTTTTTTAATCGTTGTAAAAGAAACTGTAGCTAATGAAATTAAAGCAATTCCTAATCCTTTTTTGAATAAATTCTTCATCGTATTTGTTTTTAATAAAAATTATACGACAAATTTCCGCAAGAAAGACGAAGGCAAAAATGATCTATTTTATGAAATCATATTAAACTAGTTTAACTTTTAGGTTCTCTTGCTATTTTACTCTTTATTCTACTTAAAAACTCTTTTGTAATACCAAGGTAAGATGCTAATAAATATTGCGGTACTCTCTTTTCTATTTCTGGGTAATTCTCTTTAAAAATTAAATACCTTTCTTTAGCCGTTTCACTAAAGTTTGTAACAATTCTCTTTTGAGAAGCTACTAAAGCTCTTTCTGTTATTTTTCTGAAAAATCGTTCTAGTTTGGGAATTTTCACAAATAATTCTTCAACTGTAGTATAATTTAACTGGAACAATTCTGTATTCTCTATACACTGAATATTATAATCTGCTGGTGTTTGTGTTATAAAACTCCCCATATCAGATGTCCACCAGTCTTCAATAGAAAACATAACAATATGCTCTTGACCGTTACTATCCATGTAAGATGTTTTTGTACATCCTTTTAAAATAAAATTGATGCATTTACAAACGTCTCCTTGTTGAACAATATATTGATCTTTTAAATATTTTCTATGTGTTAAAGCATCAATTATAACTTGTTCTTCATTTGAATTTAACTCAACTATTTTATTGATATAACGAATAAGTGCTAATGTGTGTTCCAAAACTAATTTTATAAATATTATAGTTTATAGTTCTACAAAAAGAACCTTACTTATTCCCAAATGTAACATTTATAATGAAGTGATTCCAGTTTTAGCTCAAAATCGTAAATGAGCTAATATCTAAATCTTTTGAGTTAATACGACTTGGATCTTGATCGTACTTTTGTAATGAAAGGAATAATTAACCAATTAATTATAAATGATTATGAGAGATTTAATAAAAATAATTTTAATGAATTTAAGACAACTCGGTAAAGCAGCAGGATATGCGATTAGGCACTAATAAAGCTTTACTAAAGAAAAATTAAGCGAGAAGATATTTAAAATATACTACAAAAAATAAGTTATATGTTGTTTCGCAATTTTTAGTAGTTTTTCTTTTTCATAGAGAAAAAAACCACTCAATTACTTGAGTGGTTTTTTATTTTGATCTTATTATAATTGCTTTAATAATAATTCAGCTACTAATTCTGATGATGCTGGATTTTGACCCGTAATTAAATGTCCGTCTTCAACTGCATACGGATGCCAATCTTCTGATTTTGAATATTGACCACCATTTTCTTGTAACATATTTTCTACTAAAAACGGTACAACTTCTGTTAATTGAACAGCTTCTTCTTCTGTATTACTAAATCCAGTAACTTTTTTCCCTTTTACTAAAGACTCTCCGTTACTAGTTGTATTTTTAAAAACCGCTGGTGCGTGACAAACTGCTCCTACTGGTTTATTAGTGTTATAAAAATCTTCAATTAAACGAACTGAATCTTTGTCTTCTGCTAAATCCCATAATGGACCGTGACCACCTGGATAAAAAACAGCATCAAAATCTTCTGCTTTTACTTCACCTAATATTTTTGTATTTGCTAATTGATTTTGAAGGTTTTCATCTTTATTAAATCTCTCTGTTGCTGGTGTTTGAAAATCTGGCAATTCACTTTTAGGATCAATTGGAGGTTGTCCTCCTTTTGGAGATGCTAAAGTGATTTCTACATCTTTATCTGCTAAATAATAATACGGACTAGCAAATTCTTCTACCCAAAAACCTGTTTTTTCTTCTGTACTTCCTAACTTATCGTGACTAGTTAATACAAATAATACTTTTTTCATACATAAGTGATTTAAATTATGTTACAAAAGTAAAACTGCGCTTTGAGATAAAAATTGATGTATGGTAATTTATACGCTTTGTGCGATATCTTTTCGTATTCTACTTAAGCTTTCTGTAGTTATTCCTAAGTAGGAAGCTATATGAAAATTTTTAATGTGCTTTTCAAAATCGGGATAAACTCTAATAAAATCTAAATAACGTTCTTTAGCCGATTTGGTTAAGTTTGATAAGATTCGTTTTTCTTGTCGAACAAAAGCATTTTGTAACTTCTGTCTGAAAAAAGCATTCAGTTTAGGAATTTCTATAAAAAGTTGATCTAATGATTTCTGACTAATACTAACTAATTCTGAATTTCGAATACATTCAATATTTAAAACCGTTTGATCGCCAGTCCATAGGGCTATATAATCGCTTATCCACCAATCTTTAATTGCGAATTGCAATGTGTATTCTTTCCCAGATTCATCTAAATAATATGTTCGCAAACAACCATCTACAACAAAAAACTGATCTTTTATTTCTTGAGCTTGAGTTAGTAATACTTGTCCTTTTTTAACTGTAACATACTCTAATTTAGAGAAAATTACTTCTCTTTCTTGTATAGTTAAATCTATACCATCAAATATGCGATCTACAATTGCTTTGGTTAACATTACTTACAGACTTTACAATCTTCTTTTTCTTTGATTTCTCCTACTAGTTTTCCTTTTTCATTTACTGTATAACCACAACAATCCATATAACCTTTCATGATCAACTTTCTTCCTCTTTGGACTTGTGATTTAACTGTAGACAAAGGTAAGTTTAATTGTGCAGCTATTTCTTGTTGTTTTATTCCTTTTATATCATATAGGAATAATGGTGTTCTATATTTTTTCGGAAGATTTTTGATTATTCCCGGTAAACAGTCTCGTTTTGAATGCTCATTTTTATCATCTTCAAAAACGATATCTACTACATCGAATGTAACTGTTTTACCTAAAGCTTTAAAATGATCGTACATAGTATTTCTAGCTATTGTAAACACCCAAGGTTTTAGCTTAGATGCATCTTTTAATGTAGCTAGTTTACTATGAATCCTAAAAAAAGCATCTTGTAAAATATCATCAGCTGTTGCCTCGTCTTTAACTTTACTAAGAATGAACCTTTTTAAATCTTCACTGTAATTTATCCAAATCTCATGAGTATTCATATATACAAAGATAATTTACGAAAAATAGAGTTTCAACAACAACGCATCGAAACTCTATTTAAATTATTTTTAATTAACAGTTACAATTTGAACATGTACAGTTTTCACAAGTGCAATTTGTACAACTTCCTGTTTTGCATCCATCGCAATTACAGGTGCATTCTCCTTTATACGTCATAATATTTATTTTAAAATTTCACTTAATAGACATGAAACTTTTTAAAAAGACGCAGATTGTAATTTATTTTTTTTGAAGTTCTAAAATATCCTCAAAGTATTTCTCCCAATTTCCATCAACTAAGCGCTCACCAAACTCATGAAATTCTCCTTTAGCTGTTTTTGTAAAAGTTAATCGTGCACTTTCATTGAAATACACCATAAACTTACCATCTACAATTTCACTTTTGTAACCCTGTTTATTTCCTTTTTTTGAAAACGGATAATAATAGTAGTTTTTATCTTTTACATTATAACTGATGATTGTATGTAATTGAATCCATTCAGATTTTACGTTTAACACAATTAAATCACCATCCATAATATAGTGTACATTTTCTTGCACAGGTACTTTAGAAGTACCGTCTTTACCATATGAAGTTGATATTCCTTTCCAATCTCCAATTAAAAAAGATAGTTTTTTTAATGCTTCCTTTTCAGTTTGCTGTCCATAAATAGACAATACTAAAAACAATAGTCCGATGAATATTTTTATAGATCTCATAAAATTAAAAACGGGTTATTTCTCAATTCCTTACACAGAATTTTAAAATAACCCTTATTTTTTATTGAATAACTCGAGGAAACTTACTTTACCTTCTCTCCATTCAAGTACGTTTCTAAAACATTTGTTTTAGGCACTTTATTAATATCAACTTTCATTATATCTTGATCTAAGATGATGAAATCTGCCATTTTACCAACTTCAATACTTCCTTTTTCATTTTCTTCAAAGTTCGCATATGCATTCCAAATTGTCATTCCTTTTAAGGTTTCTTCTCTGGTTAACGCATTTTCCATTTGATATCCGTTTTCAGGATAATTATTTAAGTCTTTTCTAGCAACAGCTGCGTAAAAAGTTAAAAACGGATTTACTTTTTCTACAGGATAATCGGTACCTAAGGCTACTTTTCCGTATACATTTAACAGCTGTTTAAAAGCATAACCTCCTTTTATTCTTTCTTCTCCTACTCGATCTGCTGCCCAATACATATCTGAAGTTGCGTGTGTAGGCTGAATAGATGGAATAACATTTTTAAACAAATCAAAGTCTTGTTGATCTACAATTTGTGCATGTTCGATTCTCCAACGTCTATCGGTTTGACCTTTTAAAACTTCTTGATATGTTTTCAACATTAAATAATTTGCTGAATCTCCAATGGCATGCGTATTCATTTGATATTCTGAATCTGCGATTTGTTTCGCAATTTCCTTATAACGTTCAGGAGAAAAAATTAATGCTCCGAAATGATTATGACGATCGCTATATGGCTTTTTTAACGCTGCTCCACGAGAACCTAAAGCTCCGTCTCCGTAAACTTTAAAAGAACGAACATTTAAACGATCTGTTTTAATAATTCCTTTTTTAATATAGTAATCTAAATTCTTTTGCGTTGCAGAAACCATTGCATACATTCTGATTTTTAAATCATCAGATTGCTGTAAACTATCGATTAGTTCGATTGTTTCTTGATCTAAACCTGCATCAACAACAGTTGTTAATCCATAAGAAAAATTGATTTTTTCTGCATCTTTTAATGCTTGAATTTGTTCTGCTTTAGAAGCCAAAGGAACTTTTACAAAATCCATTGCATTATCAATTAATACTCCTGTTAGTTTTCCATCGTCTTTGATAAATTCTCCTCCTTCAACTTTAGAATCGTTTGTAATTCCTGAAACATCTAAAGCTTTTTGATTCACCAACATCGCATGTCCGTCAACTCTTGTGATTGCTACAGGAGTATCTGGAAAAAGTTGATCTAATTTCTCTTTTGTGGGAAACTTTTTTACTTCCCAATCATTTTGATCCCAACCTCTACCTGTGATAAAAGGAAGGATTTTCTCTTTCTGAAAAGCAACTAATTTCTCTAAAACAGCATCGTAACTTTCTGTTCCAGTAACATCTACTTTTTGTAATTGTAATCCGAATCTAAAAAAATGACAATGTCCATCTATGAAACCTGGATATACTGCTTTTCCTTCAGCATCAATAACTGAAGCTGCTTCATATTTATTTTCAATTTCTGATGTTGATCCAACCGCTACAAATTTTCCATCTTGAATGGCAAAACTTTCAACAGTTTCGAAGTTTTTATTTACGGTATAAACATTCGCGTTTTTAACAATAACATCAACCTTTTGCTTTTGTTGACAAGAATATGCTAAGAATCCTAATGCTGATAATAGAATTATTTTTTTCATTTAAGTTAGTTTAGTTTTTTGAATAAAAACCATGCCCACGCTATCAAAACAAATTGAATAACAAGCCTAATGTAAGCTCCTTTTTTTGTTTTCATTGCTGGTTTTTCTCTTGTGATATCCCAAATATGTAATGGTAAAAATGCAATCATAAGCAAGGCCATTCCTAAAGCTGCATATTTCTGATAATTTGGAATACACAAACCTATTCCTATAACTAATTCTACTATTCCTGAAGCATACGTAACAAAAAGCTTAGGAAAAAAAGCTGGTATGATTGGATAATAAAATTTAGGTTTATAAAAATGATGAAACCCTATAGCTATTAACATTACAGCCATAAGAAACCTTGAATACAAAAACATCTGCTCCATATTATGGTTTTACTTTTTCGTCTGTATACAAATACTTATCCATTAAGTACACTAAACTTGTCATAGATGCACTACCCAACTCTAATTCTCTTTTATTTACTTTATCAAAAGTATCAGTAGATGTATGGTGATAATCAAAATAACGTTGACTATCTGGTCTATATCCTGCTAAAGTAACATGATCGTCTTTTAACGGAGAAATATCTGCTCCACTTCCACCTTTAATTAAATCGTGCAAACCATAAGGAGCCAATAACGTTTTCCAACTTTGAACTAAAGCCGTATTTTCTGCATTTGCATCAATAGAAAAACCTCTAGGTGTATGTCCACCTGCATCACTTTCCAAACCAGCAACATGAATTTCTTTATTCAATTTTGCTAATCTAGCGTATTCTTTCGCTCCACGAGTTCCGTTTTCTTCATTCATAAAGAATACGATTCGAATTGTATTTTTAGGTTTTATATTATTCTTTTTTAACAAGTATGCAACTTCTAAAGATTGTACAACTCCTGTTCCATCGTCGTGAGCACCTTCACCTAAATCCCAAGAATCTAAATGTCCACCTACAACAATAATTTTTTCTGGATTTTCACTTCCTTTTATTTCTCCAACAACGTTATGAGATGGCGCATCTGGTAATGTTTCGCAACTTTGCTTGAAGTAAAACTGTAAACTTGGATTCTTTTTTAAATCTGCACTTAAATTTTCTGCTGCTCTCGAACTAATTGCAGCTGCAGGAATGTATTGTTCTTTTGGCATTTCTCCGTAACTCATTGTTCCAGTATGAGGATAATCGTTAATTCCGTTAGTCATTGAACGAACAATTACTCCTTTAGCACCAAACTGTCCACAAATTCTAGCTCCAGAAAAACGTTGTCCGACACAACCTCCGTAAGCTTGAAAAGTATTAATTAAAGTTTCATCAAAAGCTCCGTTAAAGAATACTATTTTTCCTTTTAGTTTGTCGCCTAATTCTTCAGCTTCTTTTAAACTTTTCACCTCAATAACTTCAGCTTTAATTCCAGATGCAGGAGTAGCAATTGAAAAACCTAAAGCACAAACAGGAACATCTTTTTTCTTTCCGTTTACAGTATAATACGCTTCTTCTTTTTCTCCTCGAACCCAATGTGGCACCATAACAGGTTGTAACCACACAGAATCTAAACCTACGTCTTTCATTAGTTGTTCACCCCAAACAACAGCTTTAGCAGCTTGCGGAGAACCCGATAAACGACCTCCAATATTTTGAGTTAAATCACGTAGCCATTCGTATGATTTTCCTTCAGTTAATGCTGCATTGAAAAAGTGTTTAATATTAGCACTGTCTTTCTTTTGCTCTGCTTTATTTACAATAGCAACAGTTTTGGTTTCATTAGCTTTTTCTTTTTTATCTGTATTACAGCTACTAATTACAGTTGCTGCCAATAAAAAAATGAGAGTTTTTTTCATGTTTTGGTTTAATTAATGGAGTTTAAAATTACGGTTTTATTTTTTTCCTAGTAAGTTTCATGTTCTTATAAACACATTTTTGATTAATGTTTATTTTGCTTGATCTTTAATTTATATTTTTTTAGTTCTTTTAATACTTGCGGAGCTAATACAACCAAACCTATCATGTTAGGCACCATCATAGAAAAAACCATAGCATCAGAAAAATCGGTTACTGCATTTAAAGTAGCTGCTGCTCCAACAACTGTAAATATGCAAAAGATTACTTTGTAAATATTTCCAATGGTTTTATTTCTTCCGAAGAGAAAGGTCCAAGCTTGATAGCCATAATACGACCAAGAAATCATAGAAGAAAACGCAAATAAAATCACAGCTATAGTTAATACATACGGAAACCAAGAAATACTACTTTCTAGAGCTTTAGAAGTTAAAATTGCTCCTTGCTCAAAAGACACTTCATTTCCAGCAGTTATTTGTCCTGTTATAATTAACGCTAGAGCAGTCATAGTACAAACAATAACAGTATCTATAAAAGGCTCTAATAAAGCTACTAAACCTTCGCTAGCTGCATAATTCGTTTTCACTGCTGCGTGTGCTATCGAAGAAGATCCGATTCCTGCTTCATTTGAAAATGCACCACGACGAAAACCTTGAATCATAACACCAATAAAACCACCAGCGATTCCTTCAGGATTAAACGCTCCCTCAATAATTTGTGATATCGCATTTGGAATTTCAGAAAAATTAGTCAATAAAACTACAATAACAGCGAACACATATACGACCACCATAACAGGCACAACTTTATCTGTTACTTTGGCTATTTTTTTTATTCCGCCGATAATTACTATTCCAGCAAAAATTGCCATTATACATCCGAAAATCCAACCTTTTCCATAAATAAAACTCTCTTCTGCTCCAGTAACATATTCGAATAGTTTAAATGCTTGATTTACTTGAAACATATTTCCTCCTCCGAAAGAACCTCCAACACACATTACTGCAAATACAACTGACAACAACTTTCCTATTTTAGAAAAACCTAATTGTGAAAAACCTTTTTTAAGATAGTACATCGGTCCGCCAAAAACAGTTCCATCTTTTGCAATTTCTCTGTATTTTACACCTAAAGTACATTCTACAAATTTTGACGCCATTCCGAGTAATCCAATAATAATCATCCAAAATGTAGCTCCAGCTCCACCTATAGACAAAGCGATGGCAACTCCGGCTATATTACCTAAACCCACTGTTGCTGAAAGTGCAGCTGTTAATGCTTGAAAATGTGATACTTCTCCATTTCCTTCAACTCGTATTGTTTCTTTAACATCTTCTTGATTTGGAATATCAATATGATCATATTTTCCTCTAATGATATTTACTGAAGTTAAAAAACTACGGATATTTATTCCTTTGAAATAGATTGAAAAATATAATGCGCCAAGCACAAGAATAATTAATACCCAAGGAATGGAAATGGTATTTGTTATCGGAATTTGATATAAAATTGCGTCGGTAAACCAACTCGTTGCTTCATGAAAAGATTGATTGATTTGTTGATCTAAACTTTGTGCTTCTTGAATGAGAAATGCCATAATTTGTGTGATTAAAATGTTTCACACAAAAATGTTTTTAAAGACAAAGCATGTAAAGGTTACACAATGCTCTTTTTAAAAGTAGCAATGATTAAGCATATGGTTAATCATGCTGAATCGTAGCAAAATCAAGTAATTCGTGATCTTTAGCGTAAGCAATTAACTGCTCTTTTCCACCTGTTCCTGAAATATTAAGTACTTTTTTGATTTGGTAAATGTGAGTTTGAAATCCATCTACACTTATATTCATTGCCTCAGCAATTTCAGTATATGATTTTTCTTCTCCACAAATTCCTAAATTTCCTAATACTTCTTTTTGACGATCAGATAACTCTACTTTAGAAGCTAATTGCAACTCTTTGAATTTCTTTTTCTCTGCTAAAATTTCTGATTTCAAACTTTTTATTGTGCTTAAATGACTTTCATTCGCTATTTGTAGCTTTTCATTTTCAAGAATTAAATCTTCTTGTAAGAGCTTTGTATTTTGTAATTCTGTTTGTTTTTCTTCTTTCTCAGCTAATAATTTCCAACTGTATAGTAAGATCGTAAACAAGAGTATAAATAAAAACTTGAATGAAATACTTGATATTACACCAAGAACACTCCAAATATTAGTATCAACCCAATTTGCCACGCTCTCTTCTGGAAAAATTCGATGTGTAACTGCAACAACAATCAATAAAAACAAAGCTAATGTAGGCAACACCATAAAACGCATTCCTCTATTTTTAAATGCTTTGTTTAACTCTTGTAATAATGCAAAAGCTACCACTAAAGAAATTGGAATATCGATTAACCAAATTACATTATTACTGGAATTCACTTGATTATTTGTGTAAAAAGAGATTATAAAAACTGAGGCTATCATAGTTAATACTCCTCCGAAAATGATGAACACTTCTTTATTTGTAAATCGTTCTATAATTCGAATTACAATACTTCTTTTTTCATTATGTTGTATCGAAGGAATTGATAGTAAAATGAAAAGTGAATTTAATAGCGAAAATAAAACTCCAATGCTTATTATAATACTATTTGATGCGGATACATTAAAGAAATCGATAAGCATTATGTTCAAAAAAGCTCCTAATCCCCAAGAAAAAATAGCTAAAGCGAACCATTTTATACCTTCAACAGAATTCGTTTTTAATTCTCTAGATTTTTCTTTGTGATATATTCTTTGAATAACGAAAAATGTGATCAAGCATACTAATGCTGTAATGTAATTTGAAATATGAATTAACATATTTTCAAGGTACGTTTTTTTATTAAAATAAAAACACAACCATAAATTATAGTTGTGTTTTGTTATATTTTAAAAAGTAGTATTTACCTAAAACAGCGCATCAAACTTCCAAATGAACCCACCAATAATTTGGAATCCTTGTGCGTTGAAGTTTGTGTAACGCTGGTAATTACTATTCGTAATGTTATTTGCTTGTAAAAACACTGAAAATAAATCATTAAAATGATACCCTCCATTAAGATTTAAATCAATGTAAGCATCTAAATCTATAGCATTAAAAGTTGCTCCGTTTGTTTGAGCTCCTGTTCTACTTCCTATAAAATATAAATTCGCTCCAGCATACCATTTTTTCACCTTATAATTAGCAAAAACATCTGCTTTTATTTGTGGTAAATTCCAAGCTTTATCTTGAGTTGTTGTATTGTATGTATTAAAAGAAACATTTAATCCTAGGTTAAGTTTTCTAGAAAAATCATACGTAACTTCTCCAAAGAAACCAACTGTAGTAATGTCATCATAAATTACATTAAAAGAATTTCCATAATTGTAACCTCTAAATAAAATTCCGCTTGGGTAACCAATATTAATTCCGTTTGAAAGTGCTTCATTTAACACAAAAAATGCCTTATTCTCTTCTTTTTTAAAGCTAGCTCTTACATTATAATTTAAGTTACCGCTTAATATTCCTCTAAAACCTCCAAAAGCATTAAACGCCTCACTAGATTGTTGAATATTTAATGTTGGAGAAACATGTGGATTTTCTGAAGAAAAACTTTCATAAGAATTCACTGTTAAATCTCCAGTAGCTCCAGCATAGATATTTGCAAATCTTGGTATAATAGGATAATTAACCTCTACATCTGGATAAGCAAAAAACTTTCCTTGAGTATTTTCTACATCAAAAGAATAATACGCTTTACCTCCTACTTTAATATCAAAATCTTTGATTGAAAAAGCATACGAAGGATGAACACCTGCGGTAAGAAAACTATAATTTATTTTTTGAAGCGGATCGATATACGCTCTATCGAAACCTCCCATAATGAAGTTTAATGAAGTTCTCACGTCTAAATCCTCATAATTCAAACCAAATCTTCCTAAAGAAACGGCAAAGTTGGCATCAACATCTGCATGAATTTCATCTGACTCTTGGTCATCAGAAAAATATGCAATCGATGCGTTTACTTCTTTTGTAGCACTATTCTGAAAAAATATAGACCCGAAAATATTAACATATTGATACAATTGTTCTTCTTCAATAGTACTTGTTGTAGTATCTAAAAACACTATTTCTGGAGGTAAACCATACCAATTGTATTTATTTCGATACGCATTGAATCCAACTTTCCAATCAAAATAACGCATTTCTTGTTTTAAGAATAAATCTACACTTGCATTATAATAACTACTATTTAATACAGTATTTTGAACTGGATTACTCGATGAAATAAAATTTATTTTTCCTCCATACTCATACTCAAAAGCACTTGTATTTTGAAAATAAGCTTCAACAAAAGGTGTTAAGTTATTTCCGAAACCTAAAGAAAGATAATTATCAAATAAACGCTCGCGATCACCAACATCAATTCCTTTTAAAACACCACTTTTAGGTTTAAATTTTGATGCTACAGAAACGGGTTGAATTTTATACTCTAAAGATTTACGTTTCGCTTTATCTGATAGTTTAATTACTGGTTTCTTTTTTATTTTAAAAGCATCAGTAACTTTTGGTGCATAAGAAGTTACAACCTCTACAACTTCTGTTTTTATGATGCTATCTTTAGATTTTTCGGTTTTAGGTTTACTTTGTGCTACACTAAAGCCTACTACAAACATTGCTATAGTTACTACTATTCCTCTTTTCATTCTCTTTTAACTTTTATTGTTTAGAGTTAATTGATTCATTTGTTTTCGCTTCTTTACTTCGAATCTTATTCAGCTCGTTTTTGGCTTCTTCATTAAGATCTTTAAATTGTGTAAAGTTTTTAACGACATTGTCTAAAATATAAGTAGCTTGGTAAGCATCTTTAAGTTTATAATAGTTCTTCGCCATAATAATATAGCTTTTAACTCCCCAGTATTGATACTTTGCATAGTTTGCAATTAAGTTTTGTACTTCTTCGTTTGAACTTTCGTAAGCTTCTTCTTCATGTAAAAAGAATGCTTTATAGTACAATGTTTCTGCTTTTAACTCTCCTGTAGCAGTATTATCTAAAGCACTGTAATAATCTTGAGCAGTAGTAAAATCGTTCGTTTTAATTGCAGAACGAGCTAAAATAATTTGAGCATCTTCTCCTACTACTTGATCTATTTTACCGTTAGTTAATACCTTCTCGGCATAAGTAACTGCTTTAGTATAATCCTTTCTATCATAGTATCCTTTCATCAAATTACTTTGAGCAAAGATTAAATTCTGATCTATATTCCCTTCTTGCTCTAAACGTTCTAATAAAGGAATAGCCTTTTTCCAGTTTTCTTTTTCTAAATAAATCTGACTTAATTTTGCTAGAGCTTCTTCAGAAAATTCATTTATTCCTTTGTTTATTACGAATGAATAATATGGAATTGCATTCTGCTTCTTTGAACTGTCAAAATATAATTTAGCCAAATAGAAATTTGCTTTTAACGCATGAATTCCGTTTGGATAATTTTGAATATACTCTTTGAATCCGCTTATCGCTCTTACTTTATCATTTTCAAAAAATTTATTTTCAGCGGCTTCATATGTAGTATTATCAATATCACTATTAGACACGTTAACAAAGTCTATTGTTTTTACCCAAGCAGCATATTCATTTACTTTTCCTATATCTACGTAAACATTTCTTGCACTCGCAACAGCTTGTTTAGCTTCATTAGATCCTGGAAACTTGGCTACAACTTCTTTAAACTTAGTTAAAGCTTCTTTATTTTTTCCTTTGTTGTATTGTAATAATCCTTGACGAAGTAATACCGTTGGCACATATCCACTCTGACTGTGTTCTGTTAAAAGTTGATTGTATGCTTTTTTAGCCTGAACTGTATTTCCTTTAGCTGTATATGTTGTTCCTAACTGAAATAAAGCATCGTCTTTTAAATTCGATGATGGAAAATCTCGAATTAATTTTTTAAGGTCTTTAATTTTTGCGCTACTATCTCCTATTAAACCATCACTCATTGCTTTTTGATATTGTGCATAATCTGAACCTGCTCCACCTTCTTTTATCACTTTATCATAAGCTTGCATTGCTTTTCCATAACGTTTTGTGGCATAATATGAATCACCTAAACGATTTGAAGCATCATCATTTAAATCATTCTCATCTATATTTTCTTTTAAAAACTCTTCAAAATAAGTCGCAGCATTATCATAATCTTTTTGCTTAAAGTATGCATAAGCTGTGTTATAGTTTAGATATTTGGCTTCTTCAAAATTCGCACTACTTACTGCCGAAAAAGATTCAACAGCTCCTTTATAGTTTCCTAATAAGTAATTCGTTTCTCCTAACCAATAATGACCTTTATTTTTAATTGTATCGTTTACAGCATCTGTAGCAATTAAGAAATGAGGTAACGATTTACTAAGCTTTTGCTCATTAAATAATTGAATCCCTCTATACAATGAAACTTCGTTTGCTAAAGCATTATTTTCTGTACTCTGATTAGCTTTTAAATAATCTATTGCACCTTGATAATCTTGCTGATTTAAATATGATGTGATTAATAACCCTGAAATCTCCTGTGTATTTGGTGATTGTGGATATTTAGATAAATAAGCTTTTAAAACATCTGGAACACTTTTGTACGGATTTCCTTCTTCATAACTCAATTTAGCATAGTTTAAATCCGCATCTGCAGTAATTACAGGATCAAAATTCATTTCACTGGCATTTTTGAATGCATTTAAAGCTTCTGTTTTCTTTCCAGCTTTTAAATAACATTCTCCTAAATGATAGTAAGCACTTTGTGCCACATTATTTTGTCCGTTAATAATCTTATTAAATTGTCCGATTGCACTTTCATAATCTTCTAATTTATAATAAGAGTATCCTAAATAGTAATAATCAGTATTTGTCCACTTTCCTTTTTTCCCCTGGTACTGATTTAAAAAAGGAACAGCTTTATCGTATTGTTTTAGGTTAAAGTAACTTTCACCTATAATTTTACTGATATCTGATTTTTGCTTTTCTTTTGCGTTCGGATAAATCTTCTCACCTATCTGCGCTGCTTTTTCAAACTTTCCGCTTTTAAAAGCCATATCTAATAAGTAATAATTCGCTTCAGATTTATACGTTTCGTTATCTGCCAACTGCGCTAAATTATCTTCAGCCTCTCCATAGTTTTCTTGTCGATATGCTATATATCCGTAAAAATATCTTGAATCATTTCCATATCTAGGATCTCCTAATAATGTTGCAAACTTCTTCTTAGCATCTTCAAAATAATTTGACACTAAAAGCGCATATCCCATTTTATAGTTTAATTCTTTTTTCTCTTCTGTGTTTAAAAGCGCTGGATTCACTTTTGAATACCACTTTAAAGAATGAGAAGCTTTTCTGTTTGCGAAATAGTAATTTCCAACATTTAAAAATGCTTTTTCTTTTTTACTACTATATGGATGTTTTTTTACAAAATCTAACACTTTTGTATCTGCATCTGTCTGATTTAATTTAATTGCACACATCGCATCATAAAAATCAGCATCAGTTTGTAGATTGTGTTTTGAGGTATTTTCAGACACTTCTTTAAACACCCGTTGTGCTCCAGAATACGCTTTATTGTTATATAAAGTTATTGCTCTATGAAATTTCGCATCGATATTTGTTTGCACCTCAGTATTTTGTGCATTTACACTTAAAAAACTGAAAAAGTAACAGAGTGTTATAAATAAATATTTATATTTCATGTTAGAATTTATCTTTATACCGTTCCCTGTAAGATAACGCTATTTTTTTTGTTTTGTTTGATCAATAATCGCCAAAAATAAAAAAAGTGGTTTAAATTGATAATAAATAATAGATTTGTAAAAACTTTCTTTTTATGCAAGAGCCAATACTGCATTTAGAAAATGCAGATATCTACCAAAGAGACATTCTGGTTTTATCGAAAATTAACTTCACCTTAAATAAAGGTGATTTTTACTATTTGATTGGTAAAACTGGTAGTGGAAAAAGTAGTTTATTGAAAACTTTATATGGTGATCTTCGATTACAACGTGGATTGGGTAGCATTGTTGGCTTTGATTTGAAAAAAATGAAAGAAAAAGATATTCCCTTCTTAAGAAGAAAACTAGGAATTGTTTTTCAAGATTTCAAGTTATTAAATGATCGCAATGTTTTTGACAATCTTGAATTTGTACTAAAAGCAACTGGTTGGAAAGATAAAAACGAGCGTAAAGATAAAATTTACGAAGTTTTAGATAAAGTTGGTATGAAAGAAAAGTATTACAAAAAAACTTTCGAACTTTCTGGTGGTGAACAACAACGTGTTGCTATTGCACGAGCTTTGCTTAACGATCCTGAACTTATTTTAGCTGATGAGCCAACTGGTAATTTAGATCCTAGAACTTCTTTAGAGGTTATGGAGTTACTTAATGAAATTCATAAAAGTGGGAAAACGATTTTTATGGCAACTCACGATTATCAACTAATTGTAAAATTTAAACAGAAAACTGTTAAATGTGAAGGAGGTAAATTGTTTGAGGTTGTTCAGCAAATGCCACCACCACAAAACCAAAGTGAAAATGAAAATACTTAATTATTGAAAAAAAAGATTTTTGTTGCTGTTACTAACGATATTTCTACAGATCAAAGAGTTCATAAAGTTTGTACTTTTCTTTTAGAAAACAACTTTGATGTTTTAGTATACGGTAGAGTTTTACCTAATACAATCGAAATTGATCGACCTTATAAAGTAATTCGAAAAAAACATTGGTTTAACAATAACTTTCTTTTTTACGCTGAATATAATATTCGATTATTCTTCTATTTACTTTTCGGTAAATATTCTTACATACTATCTAATGATTTAGACACATTACCTGCTTGTTTTTTTGCTAATTCTCTAAAAAGAAACACAGAATTAGTATACGATAGTCATGAATTATTTTCTGAAGGACCAGAATTACAAGGCCGTAAATTTGTACAAGGCTTTTGGCGTAAGCTGGAATTTTTTTTTCTACCAAAAATCAAAAAGTCTTACACTGTTAGTCAGTCAATTGTTAAGTTCTACAATGATCGACATAAGAACAACATGGGGCTAATTAGAAATTTACCTGTACTTAATAGAAAAATTATTGAAGAGAAAGTAAGTTTTCCTACAAAAAACAAGGTTATTTTATATCAAGGTGTACTCAATCCTGGTAGAGGAATTAAACCTATGATTAAGGCTTTACACTTACTCCCATCTGTTGACTTAGTTATTATTGGCTATGGAAAAGTTGAACAGGAATTAGGGAATTTTGTTCAATCAGAAAACCTAGAATCAAGAGTTCATTTTTTAGGTAGAATAGCCCATGAAAAATTACCAAACTACACAAAAAAAGCTGATATTGGTATGGTTTTAGAAGAACCACTCGGTAAAAGTTTCGAATTTTCATTACCCAATAAACTTTTTGATTATATTCATGCTGAACTACCTTTAATCTCTGGAAATTTACCAGAAATTTCTAATATTGTAAACTCCTACAAAGTTGGTATTGTTGTAGACTCTTATCAACCTGAAACTATAGCTAAAGCAATAACACGAATTTTAGAAGATCAGAATTTATATAATAAAATCAAGCATAACCAACGTAAAGCTAGCAAAGAATTATGTTGGGAAAAAGAACAATTAAAATTAAGTGAATTTTTTAAATCATAAAAGATCATAAACCCTACTGTTTCCATAATTATTCCAACGTTTAATAACTTAAAGAAGTTAAAACAATGTTTGCTAAGCATACAAGCGCAAAGCTACACTAATTTTGAAGTTTGGATAATTGATGGTGCTTCTACTGACGGAACGATAGAGTTTTTAAAAACTTTACCTTCTAGATTTCATTTTATATCTGAGAAAGATAAGGGAATATACGACGCTATGAATAAAGGTATTAATTTGGCTAATGGAGAATGGTTATATTTTATGGGAGCAGATGATCGGTTTTATAACAATTATGTTTTAGATACTCTTAGTGCTTATTTTGAAAAAAAAGTGAAATTAATTTTTGGAAAAATTAAATATAAAGTTAAAGATTATTATCCATTTATATATAATCAGAAAAAAATCTACAAACATCCTTCATGGGATTGGAAAATCTGGATAAGAAATGCTGTTCATCATCAAGGAACACTTTTTAACAAAGAATTATTTTACGATAGACAATATAATTTAAAATATAAAATTCTATCTGATTACCATTTAAATATAGCCTTATACAAATCCAAAGAAAGCTATACAATTACAGATCTTTGTATTGCAGAATGTTTATCTTCTGGTGTATCTAAAACAGGAAATTGGAGTATTTATAAAGAAGAAGCGCTATTAAAAAGTGATTCTAGTTCTTACATCTTTTACCCTTTCTTCTATTTATTAGTATTTATTAAATATTGTTTGACATGGAGTACAAAAAAGAAACCATAGCAACTATTATTTTTAATCAATTAAATGCAGAAAAAACTTCATTAAAGAAGCAATTTCAAGCATCAAAAGATAAAATAGGTTTTTTCTATATCGATAATCTTTTACCTGAAAATTTAGCTAAGGATATTCATCGTGTTTTTCCATCTAAAGATCAATCTGTAAAAAGAAAAGATTTAAGAGAATTTAAGTTTGTTGCATTTCAAATGAACAAATACGATTCATTATTAGAAGAAGTTATTTATGCTTTTCAAGATCCAAGAATTATTAATATAATTTCTGAAATCTGTACGCTTGATAATTTATATGCTGATCCACACTTATATGCTGGCGGACTTTCTTTAATGGATAAAGGTGGTTATTTAAATCCGCATTTAGATAATTCTCACGATAAGGATAGAAATAATTGGCGAGTTTTAAATTTACTTTATTATGTAACCCCTGATTGGAAAGTTGAAAATGGCGGGAATTTAGAATTATGGCCTAATAGTCTTAAAAACGATCCGATTGTTATAGAAAGCAAGTTTAATAGATTGGTTGTAATGGCTACACACCAAAATTCTTGGCATTCTGTTAGTAAAGTTTTAGTTGACAAACCTAGATGTTGTGTTTCTAACTATTATTTTTCTGATACTCCTGTTCTCACATCAGATACTTTCCATGTTACTTCTTTTAGAGGTAGACCTGGAGAAAAAATAAAAGATTTATTATTGAGAATAGATAATTCGGCAAGAAATTTTGCTAGAACTTTATTTAAAAAAGGGATTAGGGAAAACCCTCATCAATATAAAAAATAAAAAAACCCGCTTCAAAACAGAAGCGGGAAATTGCTATGAAAAACTATGAAAAAGAAACTTTAAATACGTCTCTGGCAATGTAGACGCACATACATTTATGTTCTTACAAAACCTTTTTGACTTTAACATTTCTTTCACATTTCTGCTTTAATTCACGTTTTTAACCATCCAAACATTACAGCTTGAATGTCCAGAATTACCTAATTGAGTATCTAATGTTTTAAATCCTGATTCTTCATACATCGCTATGGCTTTAGAAAAATGTGGTAAGCTCTCTAAGTATACATTCTCATACCCCATTTCTTTTGCAGAATCAATGCTTTTCAACATTAAATCTTTTCCTATCCCTCTGCCTCTTACCGAACTTGAAATATAAAATTTCACTAATTCACAGTATCCTTCATCTAAGCCTTCAGTAGGAAAAATTCCACAACAACCAACAGGTTCACCTTCTACTTCGGCTACCCATAATATTGAATTTGGTGTTTCAAATAATTCATACAAATGATCGGTAGATTCATCTGAATATACTGTTCCTGTTCTAGGCGCATCGAACTCTTCGATAATATTTCGAATTATTGTTGCTAAATATGAATTATCTTCTGATTTTACTTTTCTATAAATTGCACTCACTTTCAAATATTTTACAACTAAGATAAAAACAAAAAAGCAATCTCGATGAGATTGCTTTTTTTATTATTTCACTTAAAACTTGATTATAAGTTTAAGTTAGCATTGTTAGTTTTTACTGCATCTGCAGAAGCAGCTAAGTGCTCTTTTTCAGCATCACTTAAGTTAATCTCTACGATGCTTTCAATTCCGTTTCTACCTAACACAACTGGTACACCGATACATAAATCAGATAAACCGTATTCTCCGTCTAATAAAGCAGAACATGGGTAGATTTTCTTTTGATCGCAAGCAATAGCTTGAACTAAACCAGAAACTGCAGCACCTGGTGCATACCAAGCAGAAGTTCCTAATAAACCAGTTAATGTAGCACCACCAACTTTAGTATCTTGTTTTACTTGCTCAAGTCTTTCTTCAGATAAGAATTCAGAAACAGGAACTGAGTTGCGAGTAGCTAAACGAGTTAAAGGCACCATTCCTTTATCAGAGTGACCACCGATTACCATTCCGTCTACATCAGAAATTGGAGCTTCTAAAGCTTCTGCTAATCTATACTTGAAACGAGCAGAATCTAAAGCACCACCCATACCAATAATTCTATTCTTTGGTAATCCAGTAGTTTTGTGTACTAAATATGTCATAGTATCCATTGGATTAGATACTACGATGATAATTGTATTTGGAGAATGCTCGATTAAGCTAGCAGAAACAGTTTTTACAATACCTGCATTAATTCCTAATAACTCATCACGAGACATACCTGGCTTACGAGCGATACCAGAAGTAATAACACAGATGTCTGAACCTGCAGTTTTGCTGTAATCTCCTGTAGTTCCTACAATTTTAGTATCAAATCCGTTTAAAGAAGCAGTTTGCATTAAGTCCATTGCCTTACCTTCAGCAAAACCTTCTTTAATATCTACTAATACGACTTCAGAAGCGAAATTTTTAATAGCAATGTACTCTGCACAACTTGCGCCTACAGCACCTGCTCCAACAACTGTTACTTTCATTTTATATATTTTTTTGTTGAAAATTAATAATCTAAGATGAGCAAAAATAATTCTTTTTTAAGAAAAAAATAAGCTCGTTTTATAAAAAAACCATCGAATTTCGATGGTTTTAACGTATTTTAATTAAATGTGAAAATTTTTAAATCACTTCCATTTCTGAAATATATTTTCTTTGAAGGTTCATCTAATTTATATTTTGGTTCATTCACACCAAACTCAAAACTTTCTATAATATCTCCAGTGTCTTTATTTATTTGAAGTAATACTTTTTTTCCGTCTTTCTTAGTATAAAAAAACGTGCTGTTTTTAGTTGCTTTAAATGCACTGTAACGCTTATCGTCCCATAAAAGATTAGCAACATTCTCCATAGCTGCGCCAGTATAGTACTGATTCATCCCTTTATTAAACCTTCTTTCTCCTTCTTTACTTAGATTTCGTTTTCCAACAAAGGCAGCAGTTCCTGCAAGACCAGCTCCTGTTGACATATTATACATTCCTGACATTTTAGTAACACTCCCTGTAACACCAATAGCAAAAGCACCAGCATTTTTCAAATGACGTAATCCTTCTCCTGGTTGTTTAAAATACTCTTGCTTTGTTACATTTCCTTGATTATCAGTTATAGCATACTCCCAATTACTATTCATAAAATATGAATCACTTCTAACCTCTACAGAATGTATGGCTGCATGCTCTTCAAACTTAATCTTTCTTACTTGATCTTTTCCTAATCCTTTATCTGGATTTAAAACATATAGTTTTTTCTTTTTTAATAAAATTAGATTTTTATTTTTTTGATCGTAAGCCAACTTATCGCTTTCTTCATCTAAACTAATTTTATACTCTCTTTTTTCTTTACCTTTTTTAAAGTATTCAATTCTGTATGGTGTTACAAAAAGTACTCCTTGATCGTATTCAAAAGAAGTAAACTCTTCTTCATCATCAACTTCAAAATCAACATTTTTAATTACTTTTTCAGGTCTTTTCCAAATTTTCTTTCCAACATTGTCTACTAAATGTTTTTTATTCTTGTAGTACACCATATATCCTTCAGGAGTTTTCTCAGCATATTTCACTTTCTTTCTTTTGAACTCTTTTTTCCATACTTCTTTTCCTGATGCTGGATCATAAAGGCTAGCACCGTCTTTGTGAATTACGAATAATTTTTGATCAACAAATTGATAATCTACAAAACCTTCATCTAATTTTATTGGCTTCTTCCATACTTCTTTACCTGTATTTACATCAAAAGCTAATAGTTCTTTACCAATAACTTTTTTTCCTAGTAAAGATAATCCCATTGTAAACCCTGCTTTTATAGCCCCTCCAATTAATGAACTACTTTTATTCTCTACAGCTATTAAAGCTTTGTTATCTTCTGTAAAAAATAATTTTCCTGCGTTGTATTTTTCAGTTAAGATTACTTTTCCATCTGCTTTATTCATAAGAAAAACAGTTTTTCCAGTAGTGAATGCTATTTTATCTTCGTTCTGAATAAAATTACCAATACCTCCTAACCCTGTTAAGGTGCTAATCATTTTCTTATTAGATTCAATAGTAGCCTCCCAAAGTATATTATCACTTTCGATACCAACTAAAAATAGTTTTGCTTTTGTTTTTTCTACTTTCGCAAAGAATAATGTTGCTTTTTTTCCAAAAATATATTTAGTATCAATAATGCTTTTAAATGCGTTTTTTTGGTCGTCAATAATTTTATTTCCAGATTTAATATTGAACACAGTCTCTTTAAATTTACCATAAGGTGAGTTTGGAATTTCAGTAAATGAAGAACCTTGATCTTGCCCTAATTGATTTAAACTTTTTACAAGACCTGTTTCTTTAAATTCCCAGATTTTTTCACCTGTTTCACCATTTATTCCATAAACAGCTCCTTTGGTAGTTACTACTGGAATACCTGTAATTTGATGTAAATTAATATTTACAATTTTACTATCTAGCGTGATAGATTGATCTGGACTTTTTTGAGCGTAACTTATAAAAGATAAAAGTATTAGCCCGAGGATTAATTTAGCCTTCATAATTGGTTTTAATATTAAACTATGTTAAATTATGTTAAAGTTCGCTAAATTAGTCAAATAAATGAGAAATAAAAAGCCTAGGAAATCCCTAGGCTTTTTTTAATACTATTTTATATTTTTTATCTGAAACTAAAAGCAATACCTGCGTTTAAAGTATTGTATTCTTGTAACGTATAACTACCAAAGATTTTAAAGAATCCTAAGCTTAATCTTGCTCCTATTGTAGCATTAAAACTACTCGCGTCTTGTTTTAAAGAAAAAGGATCTGTAATTGTTTCTTGAACTGACGGCACTAATGGATTATTTGTACTATAAGTCAAAGTGTAATCTCCAAGCATGTTTAATGTAGTACTACCAGAATTGAAACCTAATCCTCCATAAAAATTAATTACAGGAAGATTGAATGATGCTATTGCTTGAAAAGTATATGCATTTAAATTAAACTCTGTTAAAGCATTTTGAGTTGAAATTTGCGTATCATTAACATCTCCGATTACGTAATCCACATTCATATTAGAATATGCTGCTAAAAGGGAAATATGTAAAGGTGTTTTATCAACAATACCAAACCAATCTGTAATTTCCTTCTTTAAACCAAAACCAAAAACACTTCCTTTTACATCATCAGAACCTACTTTTGGAGTATATCTAACCATTGCATCTAATTTAAATGGTAAACCAATACCAACTTGAATTGAAGGAGCAGGCACCGAATTAAATGGCAAGTCTTCTTTTACTCCATTTGGCATTTGAAAGTTAGCTGAGACGTTTTGCCCAGCAACTGTAGATTGATATGTAAGTGTAGCTGGTGTAGCTGAATCTCCACCAACGGTTGGTGTTAAATTTCTGTCGAATGTAGTACTACTCGACAACCCAATAGCTGCTAAATCAAAAATCTCATCTTTTTCTGGTATAAAAGAAGTACTAGCTCCTATAGTTATATCAAAGCCAAACTTTTTATGAACCTTAGCCGTATGGTACCAGCCGTTATTCATACTATAAATAAATCCTTTAAAAGCAGGTTGTAAATATGCATTAGTAATTTTTGCAGCATCTTCCCTTGCCAATAAAATAGTTTCAAGTTCTTGTGCATAAGAACCTATTGCTGAGCACATAAAAAGCGATAATAAAATCTTCCTCATCTTATATAGTATTGATAGTTTATGTAAAAATATAAAAACTTAATTCAATACTATTACCCAATTTTAGGTATTTCTCCTAAAAAACTATGAGTGATTCTCCTCAATAGACCTTTTATTTTTTTTAGTTTTGTCGCAATGAAAGCGATTTTAACATCTAAATACACAGTTCCTGTTTTTCTTATTTTATTATTTATTTTGAATGTAATTCAAGGATATTCAACTGAACTTTTAGCTGATGAAGCTTATTATTGGGCTTATAGTAATAATCTAGATTGGGGATATTTTGACCACCCTCCAATGATAGCGTTATGGATTACCATATCGAAATTCTTTTTTAGTTCAGGAGAGTTAAGTATTCGTTTTTTCTCTGCAATAACATTAAGCCTTACTTTTTATTTTGTTTGGACACTTATTAAACATCCTGAAAAAAATAAATACACTGGATTGTTTTTATTATTACTAACAACTACAGCTTTATTTAATGTTTATGGGTTTATAACTGTACCAGATACGCCATTACTTTTCTTTTTTGCTTTGTTTTTGGTTGGTTATCAAAAGTATATTTCTGAACAAAAATTTAGCAGCTATGCTATTATAGCAATAGCCATGGCAGGAATGTTATATAGTAAATATCAAGCTGTTTTAATTATTTTCTTTGTTTTACTTTCAAACTTAAAAGTATTAAAAGACTGGAAAATTTGGGCAACAACTTTGGCAACTATAGTACTATTTTCTCCTCACTTGTATTGGCAATATTTAAATGATTTTGCTTCAATTAAATATCACTTATTTGAAAGAAATACAAAAAGTTACAGAATAGATTATACAACAAATCACATCTTAAATCTAATCGCAATTATAGGATTAACTTTCCCTATTGTATACTTGGCTTTTTTTAAAAGAATTCGAGTTAAAGATCAGTTTGAAAAAGCTTTACGTTTTTTAGTAATTGGATTTGCTGTTTTCTTTTTTATCTCATCTTTTAAAAGTCGCGTTCAAGCACAGTGGGTGGTTCCTATTTCAATACCTCTTATTATTATTCCTTTTTATTATTTAATAGATAATCCCAAAAAAATAAAAGCTTTTAAAATTTTAGCGTCAGTAACGTTACTAGCAACTATAGCTCTACGAATAATCGTTGCTAATGATGGTTTAGTTCCTAAACAATTTGAGATGCACGGAAATAAAAAGTGGGTTAAAAAATTAGATCAACAGTTAGCAAATACCACTCCGTTATTTTTAAATTCTTACCAGAACACTTCTCTTTATTGGTTCTATTCTGGAAAGAAACCATTACAAATAAATTCATGGAGAAGTAGAAAAAATCAGTATGATTTATATGATTACAATCAAAATTTTGATTTGAATAAGTTTGCTTTAGTTACTTTCAATAAAACTGGTAATGCTACCGATTCTCTTATTAAAAAGAATAAAAGCTTGTTGTATATTGAGACCAATACAAATGGTTATAAAAAAAGAAGTAAAGCTCAATTTGAACTGATTAATCCAGTAGTAAATAAAGAAAAAGAAAGTATTATTTCTGTTTCTTATGATACAAATTTGATTTCTGAACTTGACAAACTAGAACTGCAAATTATATTTAAAGCTCAACGTTCTAGAGCTGTCACAAAAGCTAAACTAGTTAACAATACTGTAGTGTTTACAACTCCTAAGTTAAACTGGACACCTACTCATATTCAAATCGCAGGAACAACAAATACTAAAGTTATTCCCTTAAGATTTAGTAAAATGACAGAATGTTTATTTAAAGAATAGTTTTATAATGCTTCTTTAAAAATCTTTTGAAATAAAATTCTATATAGTTTATAGAATAATGTACCAATTACAATTCCTGATAAAAAACCAGTAGAAACATCTATCGGATAATGAACTCCTAAATAAATTCTACTATATCCAAAAACTAAAGGAAATAATACAAGTAAATAGATATACTTAATCTTATTTCTTAAAAGTAAGATTGTAAATGTTGTAAACGTTGTTGATAAAGATGCATGTCCAGACCAGAAACTTTTCCCTCTAGGTTTATAAGAAAATTGTCTTAAATATTCTTGCATATCAATTGCATTACAAGGTCTAGTTCTTCCTGTTAAATTCTTAACTAGGTTCGTAAATTGATCTGAAAACGCAACAAAAACTGCTATGAACAACAATGTAAATAGTGTTTTTTTAACACCAAATTTCCAAGTAATTAAACCAAGAATTACAACAAATAAAGGAATCCAATTGAACTGATGTGTTATTGCTAACCACATCGCATCCCATTGTTCACTACCTAAATTATTAAGATAAATTAAAAGCGCTTTATCTTTTGCAATGAGCGCATCAAGTAAACTATTTTCCAACTTTTAAAACTTCAATTTCAAAGATAAGATCCGTATTTGGCTTAATTACAGGTAAGCGACCTACTTCTCCGTAACCTAAATAACTAGGAATAAAAAGACGTGCTTTTTCACCTTCTTTTAATAAAGAAGCTCCTTCTTTCCAACCTGCTATTAAAGGATAATTCGGATCGTTAATCGTGAATGTAAAAGGCTGTCTTTGATCTAAACTAGATGCTATTTTAACACCTAAATCATCTAGTAAAGTATAATGTACAGTTGTAGGTAAATCTGGATTTACTTTTTTTCCTGTAGTTTCTTTTAACTTTACTACTTTTAAACCAGACTTTGTAGTAAAAGCACTATAATAATCTAGCTCTTTTTTTACATTTTCTTTAGCTATTTTTATCTTTCTTATTCTTTCTTTTTCTCTTTCTTCTGAATTTGATAATTCAGTTAAGAAAACTTCTGGCGCATTAAAATCTTTAGCCTTTTTACCAACTCTAATGATTTCAACTTTATTGATGTAATCATTTTGTACGATAGTATCTACAATATTCTGACCATAAGTTACTTTTCCAAAAACAGAATGCTTACCATCTAACCAAGGTGTTTCTTTGTGTGTAATAAAGAATTGTGCAGAATTTGTAGCTGGTCCAGAATTTGCCATTGATAAAATTCCTGCACTATCATGTTTAAATATTAATTCTCCATTTTCATTTAAAGGAAACTCGTCATCAAAACGATATCCTCCGCTACCTCTACCAGTACCCGTTGGATCTCCTCCTTGAATCATAAAATCTTTAATAACTCTGTGAAATTTAATTCCATCATAAAAAGGTCTTCCTTTTAATGAATCTGTAACTTTAGGATTATTTCCTTCTGCAAGAGAAACGAAATTCGCCACAGTCATCGGAACAATTTCAGAATGTAACTTTATTAAAATATCTCCTTTATTTGTTTGAATATCTGCATACAAACCTTCAGCCAGCTCTGGATACTTAACTGTTTTACAAGATGATATCGCAATTATAGTTAATGCTATTAAAAACTTTATTGATTTCATATTTTTAAATTAAAAGAGAAAAGACATTGATAAGTAATATCAATGTCTTTTAAAATTTATTTTTTAGTGACCGTGTCCGTCTCCTTTGCTATGTCCTGCTCCTAATTGAGCTGGTTGAGCAGCTGGTAAAACCTCTAACAACTCTACATCAAAAACTAATGTTGAGAAAGGCTTTAAAATCGGACCTCTTTGTTGGTATCCGTAAGCTAACTCTTGAGGAATAAAGAATTTATATTTTGCTCCTGGTTTCATTAATTGTAAACCTTCTGTCCATCCTTTAATAACTTGAGTTACACCAAACTCAGCAGGACTCTTAGCTGGTTCCATTGTACTATCGAAAACAGTTCCATCTGTTAAAGCACCATGATAGTGAACTTTTACTCTATCTGTAGTTTTTGGTCCTTCACCAGCACCTTCTTTAACTACGATATACTGTAAACCACTTGCTGTAGTTTTTACTCCTTCTTTAGTTTTATTATCTACTAAAAACTGCTCGTTTTCTTTCTTGTAATCTTTGAAGTCAACTTCAGCTTTTTTCTTCATTTCTTCTTCTCTCTTCTTCATCTGCTCCATTCTAACTTTTTGGAAATATCCACTGATGATTTTCTCAGCATCTTTTCTATCAATTAAAGTTGTATTTGCAGAATCTCTTCCTTCAGAGTATCCTTGAATATATAAATCTGGATTTAAGCTTTTTGCTGCTTCATCCATATTCATTCTCACTGCTGTGTTTAATCCAATAGCATAACTCACTGAGTCAATGTAAGTATCTAAACTTGCTTTTGTTTTTACTTGTTGATTATTACAAGAAATAATAGACACTCCAACGGCTGCTACAGCCAAAATCTTAGTTAATTTCATTATTTAGTTTTTTAATGTCGATTAATGTTAGTCTGCTTTTTAATGTTTGGTTCATTCCAATCTTGCTTCCATCGCCCGTTACCCCAAAAGCTCGGTACGAAGGAATGACAAATGTAATAGTTTCTCCTTTTTTCATCAACTTTATTCCATCTTGCAACGCAGGAATGAAATCTTCTTTATCTACTTTATAGCTTATTGTTTGATCTTTATAGATTGTAGTATTGTATAAGTTGCTTATGTTATAACTTAGTGTTACTACGTCTCCTTTGACTGGTTTCATACTGTTTAATGTGTCTTTAACATTATAAGCATACCAAAATCCTTTAGGAGAACTTAAAAAGTTATTTACTGTATCTTTTTTTAGAAAGCTCTCTATATGCGATTTTTCTAAATTATTAAGCTTTATGTTTTCCGCAATAACTTCTTTGTAGAAATTAGATGTTGTATGAGTCTTTGGTCGACGAGCTTCTGGTGAACTACAACTACACAAAATAAAAATTAAAGCTACTAATGCTATACATTTATTACTCATAAGAATTCATCAATTCGTTTTTATACTTTGGTAATAACGCTGTAAATTTTTGAATAGTGTTCTCTATACTATCTTCTGATCTTCCTCCAGCTGCATTATCATGTCCTCCTCCATTAAAATAATTTCTCGCAAATTGATTTACTGAAAAACTTCCTTTAGATCTGAAAGAAATTTTCACGATTCTTTGCTCAACATCTTCAATAAAAATAACTGCGAATACTATTCCTTTTACAGACAAAGCATAGTTTACAATTCCTTCTGTATCTCCTTTTTGATAATTAAATGATTCTTTATCTTTTTGAGTAAGCGGAATAAATGCTGTTTTATATTCTGGAAGTACTTGTAAATTACTTAACGCTCTTCCTAATAGTTGTAATCTATTAAACGAGTTTGCATCGTAAACATTACTATGAATTACATCATTTTTTGCTCCTTTATCAATTAAATCGGCAATAATTCTATGCGTTTTACTCGTTGTAGATCTAAAGCGAAAAGAACCTGTATCCGTCATAATTCCTGTATATAAACAGGTTGCTATATTTTCATCTATTAAATCAAGATCATCAAACATTTCTATGAAATTATACACCATTTGACACGTTGAACAAATTGATGTATCTGAATACATATACGTAAAATCGTCTGGTTGTTGATGATGATCGATTAAAGCTAAATCGTTCTCGTATTTACTTAATGTATTTTTCATATCATCTCCTACTCTATGCAATGCATTAAAATCTAGCAGAAAAATGATATCTGATTTAGATAAAGCTTTTACACATTGATTGTTCTGACGATCGAATCTGTATACAGTTTCAACACCAGGAATCCAATGTAAAAAATCTGGAAACTCATTTGGCATTAACACTTGCGTTGTATGCCCTTTTTTATCAAAATAATGTTTTAACCCTAAAGTTGAGCCAATTGCATCACCATCAGGATTTTTATGACCTATAATTACTATACGTCTCGATGTCTCTAGATAACTTGAAAGTTCTTTAAAATTCTTTAGAATCATAGACAGCGAATATACAATTTAATATTCTTTTAAATATTTAATAATATCTGATTTGTTAATTTGTTTACTAATTTTTAATCTAAATGAAACGACATTTTATCTTAATATTCACGGTGTTTACGTATTGTTTTGCTAACAGTCAAAATGATTTTACAATCGCTTTTGGATCTTGTAATAAATCTTCAGTTGAAAATAAATTTTGGGACGATATTATCGCACTAAATCCTAATGTTTGGATTTGGGGTGGTGATAATATTTATGCTGACACTGATAACATGACTGAAATGAGAGCAAAATACGATGCTCAATTCAAACAAAAAGGATACAAAGAATTAACTGAAAAAGTTAAAATTCTTGCCACTTGGGACGATCATGATTATGGCAAAAACGATGCTGGTGAAGAATACGTAAAGAAAAAGGAGAGTCAACAATTATTTCTAGACTTTCTTAATGTTAGTTCTACCGATTCAAGAAGAAAAAGACAAGGCGTTTATCATGCTGAAGAATTTAAAACAAAAAAAGGAACAGTAAAAATCTTTGTATTAGATACTCGCTATCATAGAACCGCTTTGAAAAGAGATGAAAATAGTAGTCAGAAAAAATATATTGCAAATACTTTTAATGAAGGTACTATTTTAGGAAAAGCACAATGGAAATGGTTAGAACAGGAATTAAATAACTCTAAAGCTGATTTTAATATTATCATGAGTAGCATTCAAGTACTTTCTAGTCAGCATCGATTTGAAAAATGGGCTAATTTTCCTCATGAAACCAAAAAACTAATCCAACTTATTAAAACTTCTAAAGCTAAAAACACCATCTTATTGTCTGGAGACAGACATATTTCTGAGTTTTCTAAAGAAGAATTTAAAGGTATTCCTTATCCAATTATTGATTTTACATCGAGCGGACTAACACATGCATATAAAGGTTTCACTAAAGAAACTAACGATAAAAGAGTTGGTAATGTAATCTTTACTGAAAGTTTTGGTGTATTACAATTTGATTTTGATAGCAATAAAGTGATTTTTCAAATGCGTGGAAATGGAAATGCAGTGCTTCAAGAAATCTCTCAAATTTATCCTTAACTTGCTCGTAACATTAAAAAGCGTATTTTTGCGCGAAATTAAATTTGACAAAAACATAGAATGGCAACAAATAGAACATTTACAATGATTAAGCCAGATGCTGTTGAAAACGGACACACTGGAGCTATATTAGAAAAAATTAATGCTGCTGGATTTAGAATCGTAGCAATGAAGAAAACGCAAATGACTAAGCGTGATGCTGAGACTTTTTACGGAGTTCACAAAGAGCGTCCTTTCTTCGGAGAATTAGTTGAATTCATGACTCGTGGTCCTATTATCGCTGCTATTTTAGAGAAAGATAACGCTGTTGAGGATTTTAGAACTTTAATCGGTGCTACTAATCCTGCTGAAGCTGCTGAAGGAACAATCAGAAAACTATATGCTACTTCTATTGGAGAAAATGCTGTACACGGTTCTGATTCTGATGAAAACGCTGAAATCGAAGGAAACTTCCACTTTGCTGGAAGAGAAATGTTCTAAGAACAGAAAGATATAACATCAAAAAAACGCGCTAGATATCTAGCGCGTTTTTTATTTTAATATAATAAGTGTTGAAATAATTTGATGCAACAGTTATTCGATTTGATTTCCTCCAGGTTTTCCTCCTCCTTCTCCTGTGTTAGGAATCTGAGTTTTCTCACATTTTCCTGTTTTCGTTACACAATTCACATTAGGTGATTCATCTCCTGTACAACACTTTTCGTACCCATTTGAACAAGTAACACATGTTTTTGTTGAAGATCCAAATCCTCCTAAAACTGTTTTTTGTTGTTTTTTACTTAAAGCTGTTCCTAAATTTACAATGTTCTTTAACATAATTTAAATTTTTATAGTTGGTTAAAATAATTAAAAACTTATCAAATATTTTTACACCCAAAAACAGATATTATTAGTTTTTTGGGTCTCTTTTCCATCGAACGCCACTCCATACAGTTGCTAAAGAAACTGTAATTACTCCTATCTTCCCTAAATCAAACTCACGACCGTTGAATAGACCTACAATTAATATAACTACAACAAAAATAGTTAATGTTACAGCAAAATAATAACCATATTTTGTTTCAAAGAATGTTTTCTTTTTAGTTACTTCTTCTTTATAATTAGTTTTAAGGTTCTTGTCAATTTTAACACATAAATCAACAAAATTTTCAGCATTACAAAAGTTATTATTAGAACTTATTCGTAGCACTTTTCCGTTTTTAAACTTAAACTTAATTCCTGCTCCTTTCATCCAATGTATTTTATAATATTTAAGATCTTTAAAGGCCACCACATTATCTTCCCATTCTAATCTATCTTTTGATAGATTGAAATCTATTTTACTGACAGAAAAGTTTTTCTTGAATAAAAAATAATAAATAGCTGAAACAACAAGTGCTATTAATACTTTGTCTAAACCTCCTCCAATTTCTTTAATTAAAATAAATAATGTTACTCCAAGAACACCTAATGTAGACATCAGCATGAAGAGTAACACTAAAGGTTTAGTACACTCTACTTTTTCAAATTTTCGCATATTTTTAAAAAAAACTAAACTAACATAAGTTTTTTCACTGTTTCTTCTCCCATTTCATCATTAATCATTCGTACTATTTTTTCTTTTCCATAACTTAACTCTTCTCTAAGTACCGAAGAATTTAATCGTACTATTAAAGTTCCGTTTTGAAGCTTTACCTCACTTGTGTATGAATGTACTCCTGGTCCCATTAACTTCTCCCAAGCTTCTTCTATTTTTATTTTTTGAAAACCTTTTTCTAATTTATTTTCTTTAATAAAGGCTCCCATTAAATCTTTTATCGAAATACTATTATTTTGTCTCTTTGCCATAGTTTAAAGATTAAAAATCTGATACGGTTTATTACTCAACTTAACTACATTCTCAGTTCGCTCAAAATGAGTATCAGTAATAAAAATTTGTCCAAACTCATCATCATTCACCAAGTTTACTATTTGAGCAACTCTGTGCTCATCTAACTTGTCAAATATATCATCTAACAACAATATAGGCGTTATTTCTGATTGTTTTTTTATGAATTCAAATTGCGCCAATTTTAAAGCTATTAAGTAGGATTTTTGTTGTCCTTGAGAACCAAACTTTTTAATAGGATATTCTCCAATTCCAAAGACTAAATCATCTTTATGAATCCCTGCAGATGTATATTGTAAAACTCTATCTTTTTCTAGCTGATTATCTAATAACTCAGAAAATTCAACAGTATTTAACTGACTTTTGTAAGATAAGCTAACCGCTTCTTTATCATTAGAAATTACTTGATATTTCTTGTTAAAAATTGGTGTAAATTTTTCTAAAAACTCCTTTCTTTTTAAATGAATTTCTTCTCCATATTGAACCAATTGTTCGTTATATACTTTTAAGTTTAACTCATCAAAAGTTCGATTTGCCGCGAAAAACTTCAACAACGCATTTCGCTGATTTAAAACCTTATTGTAAGCTATTAAAGAGGAAAGATATTTTTTATCTTGTTGTGAAATAACACCATCTATAAACTTACGACGTGTTTCACTTCCTTCAATAATTAAATCTCTATCCGCAGGTGAAATAATCACTAAAGGAAACTGACCAATATGATCTGAAAAACGATCATATACTTTTCCATTTCTCTTCAGTACTTTCTTCTGACCTCTTTTTAGTGAACAAATTATTTTTTCTTGTCTTTCATGAACTAAATAATCTCCTTCCACCATAAAAAAATCTTGATGATGACGAATATTTTGTCCAGCTATAGGGTTAAAATAACTTTTAGCAAAAGACAAATAATATATCGCATCAAGCACATTTGTTTTACCTACACCATTGTTCCCAACAAAGCAATTAATCTTTTTTTCAAAACTAAAAGTTTGGGCTTCAATATTTTTAAAATTCACTAAAGATAATTTCTGCAAATACACTACTACATTTGTTTTCAGACAGGAAACGCAAAATAACGAAAAATCGGCTTTTAAAATCCAATTAAAAAAACTATTTTTGCGCCACTAATTTTATAAGAATTATGGCAACATATAAAAAGAGAGGATATAAACCTAAGAAAGAAAAGGTTGTAGAAGAAGTTATTGAAGACACATTTGACGAGTCACAAAGTGATGTCGCAAAGACGTTTGAAGGACTAGATGAAGTTGCTAATAAATCTGAACAATGGATCGAAAAAAATAGTCGTCCATTATTCTTTGGTTTAGTTGGGATAGCTGTTCTTATTTTAGGTTATTTAGCATTCAACAAGTTTGTTGGTGAACCTAACGAAGTAAATGCTTCAAATGAGTTAGCATACCCAAGATCATTTTTTGATCAAGCTGAAAAAGCTGCAGGAGCTAAAGCAGATAGCTTATACAATTTAGGTTTAAATGGTGGTGCTGATGGTAAATTCGGTTTCTTAGATATCGCAAAAACTTTTAGCGGTACTAAAGCTGGAAATATTGCAAATTACTATGCAGGTATCACTTACTTAAGACAAAAAGATTACCAAAATGCGATTTCGTATTTAAGTGATTTTACTTCTGATGATGAATTATTAGGTCCAACTGCTTTAGGAGCAATTGGAGACGCTTTTGCTGATATTAACCAACCAGAAGAAGCTTTAGAATATTACGAAAAGGCTGCAAACAAAAAAGACAATGAGTTTACAACTCCAATGTTCTTATTTAAAGCAGGACAAACAGCAATGAAATTAGGAAAGCACGATAAAGCTTTAGCTTTTTTCACTACTGTAAAAGAAAAATATTCGACTACTCAAATCGGTAGAGATATAGATAAGTATTTAAACAGTGCTAAATACGCTAAGTAAATTATATGGCAACTACGAACTTATCTTATTACGATAAAAACACAATCCCAAATGCGAAAGATTTTCGATTTGGGATTGTTGTTTCTGAATGGAACCCTGAAATAACTAAAAATTTACATCAAGGTGCTATAGACACACTTATTGATTGTGGCGCTGACAAAAAGAACATTATTTCTTGGGATGTCCCTGGAAGTTTTGAATTAGTGTACGGATGTAAGAAAATGATCGAAACTGAAAAGTTAGATGCGATCATTGCTATTGGAAACGTTATCCAAGGAGAAACAAAACATTTTGATTTTGTTTGTGAAGGAGTTACACAAGGAATAGTAGATTTAAATATCGCTTATGATGTTCCTGTAATTTTTTGTGTATTAACAGACAATACTCGTCAACAATCTATTGATCGTTCTGGTGGAAAACTAGGTAACAAAGGAATAGAATGTGCTGTTGCTGCAGTTAAAATGGCTGAGCTAAAAAATATAGGAGTTAAAAAAAACGCAGTAGGATTTTAACTTTTTGAATAAAAATATATGTTAAAAAAGCCAAGTGTTTACTTGGCTTTTTTAATTTAATATGAGCACAGCTTGATAGCTTATCATTAATTCCGTAATTTTGATTTATGTATTTGGTGTGGTTTTTGAATTGATACATTAAATTTAAAAAATCAATTATTATGTTTGGATGGAATAAAGTTTTTAAGACACGATCTCATTACGTTTTTGACTATAAACCTCGTTATTATGACGAAAGAAAAGAACGTTTAAAAAAATTAGAAGATAAATATACTTCTGAAGCGGTTATACCTCAACAACACCAAGATTTAGAAGATATTACAATTACCTTCGAAAAAGGTAATTTAAGAAATGCATGGAAAAAAAATAAATCTAGTACCGATTATAATTCAACTTTAAGAATAGCAGTAATCATAGCTATCCTATTTGGAATTGCTGCTTATATTCTCAAGTTTTCTTAGTAAAAAAAATTAATGTCAGATATTATTCAATTACTTCCCGATCATGTTGCAAATCAAATTGCAGCTGGTGAAGTTGTTCAACGCCCTGCTTCGGTTGTAAAAGAGCTTTTAGAAAACGCAATCGATGCTGGAGCTTCTAGTATTACACTTTTATTAAAAGATGCTGGTAAAACACTTATTCAAGTTATCGATAACGGTAAAGGAATGAGTACTACCGATGCTCGTTTATGTTTTGAAAGACATGCAACATCTAAAATTAAAGATGCTAAAGATTTATTTAACCTAAATACAAAAGGGTTTAGAGGTGAAGCTTTAGCATCTATTGCTGCTATTGCGCATGTAGAATTAAAAACGAAACAAGATAACGAAGAAGTTGGTACTGCAATAAAAATTGAAGGAAGTGAAGTAATATCTCAAGAAGTTGTTTCTACCGCTAAAGGAACTAGTTTAGCTGTGAAAAACCTTTTTTACAATATTCCAGCTCGTAGAAACTTCTTGAAGTCTGACACTGTTGAAACTCGACATATTATTGATGAATTTCAACGTGTTGCTATGGCTCATCCTGATATTGCATTTCAATTGCATCATAATGGAAATGAAGTATATCATCTTAAAGAAAGTAATTTAAGAAAGCGTATTGTTGCTATTTTCGGTAACAAAATGAATGAAAAACTTGTTCCTTTAGATGAGCAAACAGACATTATGAAAATTAGAGGTTTTGTTGCAAAACCTTCTTACGCTAAGAAAAAAAGAGGTGAACAGTTCTTTTTTGTAAACGATCGATTTATTAAGAGTTCTTATTTAAATCATGCTGTAAATAATGCTTTTGATGGTTTATTAGAAAACGGATATCACCCAACATATTTCATTTATTTCGATGTACCACCAAATACAATCGATATCAATATTCACCCAACTAAAACTGAAGTGAAATTTGATAATGAAAAAGCTTTGTATGCGATTTTAAGAGCAACCGTAAAACATAGTTTAGGACAATATAGTGTTGCTCCTGTTTTAGATTTTAACAGAGATGCAACCTTAGACACACCGTATCAATTTAAAGATAAACCAGCGGTTTCTACACCAAAAATAACTGTAGACCCTGACTTTAACCCTTTTAAAAACAATACTGTTAGCGCTGCTCCACCTAAGAAAACAAGTACGCAAAGCACTCCTAGTTCTCCTTCTTTTAACACTTCTTATAAAAGTGATACAGGTTCTTGGGAGTCATTGTATGTAAACACTTATGATAGTGTTTCTCAGGAAAAATTATTTGAAAGTGAAAAAGAAACCGAAACAGGAAAAACTTTTCAAATTCAAAAAAAATATATCTTAAGCACTATTAAATCTGGTGTAGTTTTAATTCATCAATCATTAGCACATCAACGAGTATTGTATGAAGAGTTTTTAACAAATATAACAGTTAAAGATGCTAATAGTCAGCAATTATTATTCCCTATAAACATTTCATTCTCTTCATCAGATATTGAAATGATTTTTAGTATAAAATCAGATTTAGAAAGCGCAGGATTTGTCTTCAACGAATTCACGAAAGAAAGTGTGGTTATTGGAGGAATTCCTACATCTATTTCTGAAAGTCAGATTAGTTTGATATTAGAACAACTTTTAGATGATTTAAAACTAGAAGTACCTGATGCAAGTTTTAGTCATTATGATGTTATGGCTAAATCTTTCGCAAAGTCTTTAGCTATAAAAACAGGAACTGTATTATCTGTAAAAGAACAAGAGACTTTAGTAAATAATTTATTTTCTTGTAAAGAACCTAGTGTTTCTCCCCTTGGAAAACCAACATTTAAAACCTTAACTTTACAAGAAATTGATAATATTTTTAGTAATTAATTATGCAACAACTCACTCCTGTAATAAAACACTTAATTATAATTAATGCTATTCTATTTTTTGCACCTCAATTCTTGAATTTAGACTTGACTAATATTTTAGCATTACATTTTCCAAAAAACGATCATTTTGGCTTTTGGCAATATGTTACGCATATGTTTATGCACGGGAGCTTTCCTCATATCCTTTTTAATATGTACGGTTTATGGGCTTTTGGAACTCCATTAGAACAAATGTGGGGAAAAAATAAATTCTTATTTTTCTATTTCTCTGCTGGAATTGGTGCAGGTTTAATTTATACACTAGTGAATTACTATCAATTTAATGGTATTTATGAAATTTTTACTTCAGCAGGTTTAAATAGTTCTGAAATAATTTCAATACTTGAATCTGGTAGTACAACAGATCAAAGATTAGCAAATGTTTTAACCCAAGAACAATTCAGTAAAATTGTATTATTATATCAAATGCCAGCAGTTGGAGCTTCTGGTGCCGTATATGGAGTTTTAGTTGCTTTTGGATTAGCTTTCCCTAATGCTAAATTAGCAATGATATTCTTCCCTGTACCGATAGCTGCAAAATACTTCATTCCCTTAATGATACTTGGTGATTTATTTTTTGGAGTTACAAAATACTCTATCGGAAATGTAGCTCATTTTGCTCACGTCGGAGGAGCTATCATAGGTTTTATAATTGCTTGGTATTGGAAGAAAAATCAATTTAGACATTATTAAATGGAATTTGTAGACAACATAAAGCAACGTTTTTCAACAGCAACAATGCTCGAAAAACTAATCTATATAAACATAGCTGTATTTATTTTAAGCTTACTATTAGGTTCTTTTTCTGGTTTATATGGTACTAGAACTAGTTTTATAACTGAATGGTTTGCTTTACCTTCTGATTTAAATAAATTTTTAACTCGACCATGGTCTTTAGCTACTTATGGTTTTTTACACGCTGGTTTTAGACATATTTTATTCAATTGCTTGTGGTTATACATTTTCGGAAGATTATTTCTTGAATATTTTTCTGATAAACAACTTTTGAATTTCTACATATTAGGAACTGTATTTGGAGGAATGGCTTTTTTAATTGCCATGAACTACTTCCCTATTTTTAGCGGTTCTAAACCTCCAATTGTTGGAGCATCTGCAGGTGTTTCTGCTATAATTATTGGTACAGCAACACATATACCTAACTATCAACTTCGTATTCCATTAATTAATGTTTACATTAAAGTATGGCACTTGGCTGTATTTTTCATTCTAATGGATTTAATTAGTTTATCTGGAGGAAATGGCGGTGGTCATTTTTCACATTTAGGAGGCGCACTTTTCGGATTCTTATTTGTAAAATATTATGGAAATAAAGAGATGGATTTATTCTCTTTTAAAACCACAAAAAAGAAAAAAACTAAATTAAAAACTGTACATCGATCTAGTACGATTACACCTAAAGGTCCGTACAGAACAAAATCTGAACATCAGAAAAAAATTGATACAATCTTAGAGAAAATCGGAGATTCTGGATATGATTCATTAAGTCAAGAAGAAAAAGATTTTCTGTTTGAACAAGGAAAAAAATAAGCAAGTTGCCAACGAAAAAGAAATATTCATTTTTAGATAAATTCCTGTACTTCATAAATTCTATTGTAGCTACAGCTTTACTTTTATCTTATTTTTTAGCATTTATATCACCTAAAACAGTTCCTGTATTTTCAGTAGCTAGTTTGGCAGTTCCTTTTTTAATTATTGCTAATGTTATTTTCTGTGTCTATTGGATATTTAAATTAAGAAAGCATTTTTTATTATCAGGATTGGTTTTGTGTTTAGGGTGGATTTCTCTTCCTCCTTTTGTAAAATTTTCTTCTAAAAATACAGCTCGTAATAGCGATGTAAAAGTGATGAGCTATAATGTTAGAATGTTCAATTTATATAATTGGATTGAAGACAAAGGAATCAGTGATAAAATCATTTCATTTATTAAAGAAAAAGATCCAGATATTTTAGCCATACAAGAATACCATCATTCAGAAAAAAGAAATTTAAAATATCCGTATTCATATTACGTCCCAAAGTCTAAGAAAAACAATTTTGGACTCGCTATTTTCTCTAAGTATAAGATTATAAATAAAGGCTCTTTAGATTTTAAAAAAAGTGCTAATAATGCTATTTACATAGATATTGTTAAAAATAAAGATACCGTTCGTGTTTATAATTTACATTTACAATCGTTACGCTTAAATCCGAAAAAGGAAAACTTTGGTGAAGCTAGTTCTGAAAAGTTAATTGGACGTTTAAAAAACGGATTTAAAAAACAGGCTTCTCAAGTAGAAGTTTTTTTAGAACACGAAAAAGAATGGACTAAGAAAAAGGTCATCTGTGGTGATTTTAATAACACGGCTTTCTCTTGGGTTTACCGACAATTATGTAAAGGAAAAAAGGATGCTTTTGAAGTTGCTGGTAAAGGTTTTGGAAAATCCTTCAACTACTTTTTCCCAATGCGAATCGACTTTATTTTAACAGATAATACTACTAAAATTAATAATTTTAAGACCTATACTCCGAAATACTCAGATCATTTCCCGATCATGTCTCGAATAAATTTTGAATAGCTTATATTAGCAGTCGACAAAATTTATTTACTCTTTATGAAACATTTTGAAGTCGCAGTTATTGGAAGTGGACCATCAGGTGCTTCTACTGCTTTTCATTTGGCAAAACAAGGAATTTCAACTGTAATTATTGAAAAAGAAACTTTACCACGCTATAAAACTTGTGGTGGTGGTTTTGTGTACAGAGGACGAAAAGATTTACCTTTTGATATTGCCAGCGTAGTAGAAAGAGAGTTTAACACTGTAGATATTTTATTAGGAAGTAAACTTCACTTTCAAACAATTCGAAAAGATCCTACTATTACAATGATAATGCGTGATTCTTTTGATAATTTAATTGTAGAAGAAGCTAAAAAACTAGGCGTTACTTTACTTGAAGGCAACAAACTAATTTCTCTAGATTTTCAGAACGATAAAACTGTTTTAACAACAGATAAACAAGAAATCACAGCTAACTTTATTGTTGCGGCTGATGGAGCTTTAAGTCCGACTGCAAAAATGGCTGGATGGAATGAAGAAACTAGAAAATTAATTCCTGCTTTAGAATATGAAATAGAAGTTCCTGAAGAGGATTTCAATAGATTAAAAGACAGTGTTCGTTTTGATATTGATGCTATTCCGTATGGATATGCTTGGAGCTTCCCTAAGAAAAATCATTTATCTGTGGGGGTTGCTTCAACAAAAAAGGCTAGAATCAATTTAAAACAATACTACCAAGAATACTTAAAAACTCTTGGTATTAATACAATTATTAAAGAATCTCAACACGGATTTCAAATTCCTATCGCACCAAGAACAGATGGTTTTGTAAAAAACAATGTATTCTTAATTGGTGATGCTGCAGGTTTTGCTGACCCAATTACAGCTGAAGGAATTTCAAATGCTATTTATAGTGGAGTTTTAGCTGCTAAAGCTATTAGTGAAAGTAATAATAATTTAGATAAGGCTAAAGAGTTATACCTTGAGAAACTGAATGAAAAACTACTTCCTGAGATTCAAACAGGACTTTGGTTAGCGAAATGGTTTTACGAGCAAAAAACGATTCGAAATATATTATTAAAGAAATACGGACAACGTTTTAGTGATGCTATGGCAGATATTTTTCATGGAGACAGATCGTATCCTACAGATATCAAACAAGCAATCACCAGAAAAGTAAAAGAGTTAGTTTTTTAAACTAACTCTTTTTTCTTCCCGATGTATGTGAAATATTCCCATGTTTCTAGATAAGCCTCATAGACGCTATTATCTATAGTTTCAAATTTTTCTTCTAACACTGGAGTTAAGTGACTCTCCATTCGCACGTGATGATTTCCCATATGATTACGAAACCACGTATGTTTTGAGTTGTAAAAATCTACAACAGCAATATATCCTCCTGGATTTAAATCTTCATATGCTTGAGTTATCATTGCCGAAAACTCCGGATTCACCATAGTTAACGTGTACGAAAACAAAATTACATCTGGCGCATTTTCATTTATAATATTCGTATTTCCGTAAGCACCATCTATGAGTTGAATATTCGTGTTTGCCTTTACTTTTTTCTTAGCGATATTCAACATATCTTTTGAAACATCTAAACCTAAAATCTTACTATTAGAAAATACTTTACTTAGATTTTTCAAATTATAACCTGTTCCGCATCCTATTTCAAGAATAACTTTTGGAGAAGTTACCTTAGCTATTTTATCAATAATTAATTTTCTTCCAAAAAGAAACGACCATCTAGTAGCATCATAAATAGTGGATTGAAAATTATAATAATTTTGAATTAACTGGCTTTGTTTAATTGAGTTCTCTACATTCATAAACTACTACTTTACAATTCCTAAATACACACTTGCATACGTTCCTACTCTGTCTTCTTTATGTAATCGATTTGATAATTCGTAATCAAAATCAATTTTATCTTTTATAAAATCCGGAAAGAAATCAATTCTTTTAGCTGCAGATCGCATTAAAATTCTAGTTCCTGGTTTACTGTTTTTCAAAATCAACTCCCACTCTTCTTCTAAAGCAGGTACATTATTAGCAGCAAGCCAATCTTGATGATCTAAAAGTACATAATGAGAATAATCACCTGGATTTTCCTTTAAAAAACCACTCAACGTAGTTGTGTAACTACGAGCTTTACTTTGATGTTTTTGTAATTTTGTAAAGTTTTCTTGTTTTAAATATTCTGGACAGCATTCTTTGGTATAAAAACCTTTCAAATACACTTGATAAAAATAATTATCACCAATATCTAATTGCGTAAATACATTTCGAAGTGATTCTCTAATGTAGGCTACATTTCCTCCTGCATAACTTTCTTGTATTAAAGCTTGTTGTGCTTTCGGCACACCTGCTAAATACATGGTAAAATGATTATTCAGTAACAATGAAATAAAAGGATTGAATATCTTTTCTTCTAGAATTGTGTAATAACTCTCTTGTTGCTTCAAATTACTTGAAGCCATAAAGTATTCTAAATTCTGTTTTATTTTTTTACTCGTGTATAAATATCTTCTGCATAAATACGCTAACACTCCTGATGCTCCTCGGTAATAAAAAGAATTCCTTTTTCCTTTTCCTTGAAAATAACGAATGTGCTCATCCCAATATTTTTGAGCGTATTCAGGTAACTTATCTCGTAAGTTTTGTTCGTAATAAGATTTTGCTTCTACATGATTCCCTTCTCCAAAAAATTGAAATAACGATTCATAATCACCAAATTCTAACATACTTCGCTTTAATTCTAAAAGAGCATTTTGTCTGAAATTCATATCTACAGAATAAATTTCAGCAGGTTCGTCTAATAGATAATCTAATAAATTATCTCCAGCACTTGTAATCATAACAAGCTTACTATTATGATCTAACTTCAATAATTCTCGATCGCAACGCGGATCTTCCCAGCAAGTATTATAGATTAATTTTTTTCCGTGTATTTGATGGAAAAACCAGTTTTGTAATTGATTCATTTTTTTAATTTATTGAAAGTTTCATAAAAATACTTTCCGTTTTTAAACTAAAGAGAATCTTACAATTAAGTTATTATGATGCTATTGTAAATAAATGAAACATGAAATTCTTTTAAATCTTTTTCTTAACCTTTAATTAAAAAAACTTCATTTTTAAACTAAAGTTCAACCATAAAAAAACCTCTTGAAAAATCAAGAGGTTTTAATAATTAGTCCTTTATAAACTATTTAATAATAAATCGTTTATTCACCTTAGTATATTCGTTTTCGAGTCTAAGTATATAAACTCCTGACTCAAATCGATCAATATTAATTGTTCTTTTATTTTCTAAAGCAGATTTCTCGATTACTTGACCTAACATATTTACAATAGTATATGTTGTGTTTGTTAAATCTTTATCCGTACCGATTAACTTTAGTAAATATCCTTTTTGAACAGGATTTGGTGCAATAGTTAATGAAGCTAATATACCTTCATCTTCATCTCCTAACACATCTACTCTAGTTCCAAATTGATTTTCTACTACAGCAGCAGAACTTGAACATGTTCCTTCATAAATTCGAACATTTGCGAAAGTAGAATTATTACCAGAACCAGAATCGTTATCATTAATAAACACTAAACGGTCCATAGTTCCTGTATACGAATCTCCAACAGGAATCACGTACGTGGTCGTTCCACTAGAATAATTATCAAAATTAGTAATACCATAATTTTGAGTACCATGCACTTTGAAGTAACGTGTAGATGTTAACGTATTATCATCTTCGAAACCAATACCATGAATTTCTCCTTGAGAAGTACTACTAAACTCAAATTCTATTACAGTATTCGCAGTAACTGTATAATTTAATGGAATATATTTCCAAGTATTATTAGTTAACGTTATTGATGCTCCACTTGTTCCTATTGAAAAATCTCCAGCTGAATCTTGATTCGAGAATGAGTTAATTGTAAAATCATTAAAATTTAAAGCACTACAACCTGGATCTGGGTCTGGATCTGTTCCGCCAGCAGATAATGAAATAGCATCAATAGCTATATCACTAGACCAACTTGTACCTGTAGTTCCAACGAATCGTAATCTCACTGAACTTTCTCCTAAATAAGAAGCTAAATTAACATTTACAGCATTCCATTGATCACCTTGATTTCCAGATTGATTCCAAATACTTGTCCATGTAGAACCATCAGTTGAAGCTTCTAATCTTAATGAACCTACACTAGTTCCAAACATATGATTACTAAATGAGAATGTTGCCGAAGTTAACGTTGTTAAATCATAACACGGACTTAATAAAATTGCTGTAGCATTACTTCCTATTTGTCCTGTACTTCCATTTGTAGAAGCTTCTAAGAACATATAGAAATTTCCATCTGCTCCAGTGCTAGGTCCAGTCCCGTTAGATGGTGTTCCGTTAGCATCTCTTACCCAGTTTCCATCATCACCAGTAACTTGTGTCCAACCATCATTAGTTTCGAAGCTTTCACTATAAGGGAAAGTGTTTACAGTTGTAGTACAATCTGTTGGTGTAGGATTTCCTCCATCACATGGATTCGTAAAAGAAACTGTCTGATCTGTTTGACCATTAGAACCACCATTGTTATTCTCATTTGCACCTTCTCCAACTCCTCTTTCAGCAAAAGCTTTCCAAATTAAACAACTATACTGACCTCCATATAAATCTTGATCTGCTTGTAAAATTCCATCACGACCAGAAACAAAACCAGGATTTGCAGCTGTATTCTTTAATCCTTCAATTACTAAAGCCATTGCTATATTATTCCCTCCTGTTCCGTTATAGAAATCTGGATCGAATCCTTCTTGATCAATTAACAACCAAGTCATATCCCATAAAATAGTTGCGAAAGCATATCCAACACCATGCGGTCTAGCTAAACTTCCAATATCGGCATAATCTGTATCATTTAAAGATCTATCTGTAGAATATACAGTTGGTCTAATTCCTAAACCATCTAATCCTTGTCCTAATACATAAGTACCAACTCCTCTTCTATCCGAACCTTGGTCTCCGGCTTTCATAGTTAACATTAATCCGAACCAATCAGACCAACCTTCACCCATTTGCTCAGAACCACCAAGTACATTTGAATTCCTACCTCCTACTAATCGTGTAGAAATACCATGACCATACTCATGTGCGATAATAATATTATCAAAAGAACCGTCTCTACCTGGATTTGTTCTATTCCATAGGAACATTTGCATTCTTGGATTACTTCCATCTGGTGGAGTACCAAAATTTGCATTATTAGTTCCACTACCATCTTGAGAATCTGCATTTACAGAATCGCTTCCTGCACCACCTTTTCCGTAGTTATTTTCTTGGAAGTTACCACTTGCTTCATCGAAACCATATTGATACCATACATCGTGCATAATATTATTCCAATAGAATAAGTTTGTAGTTGAAGCATCTCTGTATGAACTAGGAGCTTGATTTAAATTTACTGGAAAATCAAAATCTAAACTAGAACCACCACTTGGAGAAGCTCCAGTTCCGTTATTTCCATTTGCATCTTCTTGAGCCCAAACATTATTACCTCTAGTAATTGTAAATTCTGCTCCTGCTGCTCCGTTAGTATCATGCCATCCGAAAGGAGAAGCTGTAGTATTCGCTGGATTGGTAATAATACTTCTACCTCCATCATCTGGATTAATTAACGGCATTGGATAAACATTGTAAGAATCTGGAGCAAACATCATAGATTTGTCTGCATAAGGAGCCATAACATGATTCTCTTCTTCCTTAATTTCTTCTTTGTGTTTGATAACATGATTATGTTCATGTCCACCAAAACTACAAGAAATTACCCAGTTATCTTCAACAACAACCTTACCTGTAGAAGCATCAACAAAACTATTCCACCAGTTTTGTCCGCCTTCTTCATATAAAGTTACATTCCAACATAAATGGATTTTTCCATTATGAGAAACATATACTTTTTTTACTGTAATTGGCTCATTGTCTTGAGTGATACCAGTATTCGTATAATTACTAACACTAACACCATCTGATGAACGACTTAATGCTTTTACTAAACGTTGTGCAGGCTTTAAATTGTGTGAACGAATTACAGAATTAATCGCTGCTGCTTCTGTAATTCCACCACCTCTTTGTTTAGGAATCTTTGCTTCTAACCCAGTAATAAATTGATTTTTCTCAAAGTTTACTTTGCTGTTAAAAACTGAAAGATTACTAGTTGCATTTACAATAGGAATACCTTTATGAAACTGAGTAACATAATAATGTGTAAGTCCTTTTTTAAGTGAGGAAGCAGTACTTGTAACTCTCCACTCTGCGTAATCGGAAGGTGAATCTTCGCTCTTTTTTTGAAGTGATTTAAAATGCTTATCTAAAACATTTAAATCTTTACTTGAATTTTGGGAGTAACTTAACTGTAGCACAAGAAATAGCACTACAGTAATGTAGATTTTTTTCATTTTGTATTTGATTTTGAAAGGTTAACTGTTCTAAAGTTATCAAAATCAAACCCTTAATAAAAATTACAAATCCAAATTAACGAAAACGTAAATTTTGTTTTATTTTAACATAAAAATTTAAAAATTAAACAAACTAAGTGTTAAATAAACTTTTAAAAAATAAAACAATCTAGCTTTTATTAACTTTTTTCAAATTCAACAAATCAATAGGATTAATACCAAGGCCTTTTACATTTTTTTGAGAAAAACGAATAACCTCATCATAATATAATGGAACTACAGGGGCCTCTTCAATTAAAATACTATCCATTTTAGTATATAACTTATAACGCTTAACATTATCTGTTTCTTTTACAGATTCTTCATAAAGCGCATCGAAAGTATTATTCTTAAAATGTGTATAATTTGGTCCGTTAGGCGTAAAGTTTTTGCTGTAAAATAATGATAAGTAATTTTCTGCATCAGGGTAATCTGCTATCCAACTAGCTCTAAATATTGGTAATTTTCCATTGGCTTTACCTTGACGCAAAGTTGAAGGTAAAATTACTTCTACATTCACTTTTAAACCAATATTTTGAAGTTCTCTTTGAATAAATTCACATAAATCTAAATAATTACTATTTGTACTTATGGTAATATTAACTTCTTTAACATTAGTTTCTTTTTTAAACTGTTGTACTAAACTTTTTGCTTTTTCAGGTGCATAAGTATACCCTTTAGCGTTTGTAAAAGAAGGTAATCCTTTAGGTATAAATCCATGTAAAGCTGGAGTTCCGATATTGTTCCTTAAAAACTTCATCATCTTAACTCTATTGAAACCATAATTCATTGCTTTTCTAATCAATTTTGATTTCGTAGGGTAATTTTCTTCTACATCGACATACACACCAAGATATTCAGTATTTAAATATGCTCCCTTTTGCATATTTACTTTGTCTTTATATTTTTCTTGTAAAGTTCCATCTGTCGCTAAAATTTCATCTTTGTAAGACGCATCTAAGCTTTTCATAAAATCTAGATTCCCTTGAATAAACTGTAAGAATTCACTTTGTTTATCTGGTAAAAAAGTAACAGCTACAGCTTCTAAATAAGGTAATGAAACTCCTTTTTCATCTTTTTCGTAATAATCGTTATTCTTTCGTAATACCAACTTTGTGTTTTCTACCCAAAGTTTAAAATGAAAAGGCCCTGTACCAATTGGATTACTTCTAAAATCATTTTTAAAATAATCGATTGCTTCTTTTGGAACTACAGAACAATATTTCATACTTAATAATCCTAAGAAAGGCGGAAAAGGTTGTTTCAAATCAATCTTAAACAAAGTATCATTAATTGCTTTAAATCGATCTACATGTTGTAATACCCATCTTCCTGGTGAAGCCACTTTAGGATCTAATAATCTATTAAATGAATACTCAAAATCTTGTGCAGTAACATTTCTCGTTTTCTTTTCTCCAAATAAAACATGCTTATGAAATAAAACATCTTTTCGTAATGAAAACGTATAAGTTTTACCATCTTCAGAGATATTCCATTCTTTGGCTATATCTGGTTGAACATTTAAATTATCATCTAATTGAACTAAACCATTAAATAACTGATGTGTAGCCCATATATTGGGTTGATCTTTAGCAAAAGCTGGATCTAAAGAAGCTATATTTGAATGTTCGTTATATCGAAAAACTTCATGATCTTTAAATTTAGTTTTCTTCGTTTTACACGAACACAAAATCAATAACAATAGTATTACACTATTTCTCAAAGCCATATTCTCGCTCTACTTTACAAATTCTTAATTGATACTGTTTGTACCATTTTTGTCTTCCTAATTCTCTGGCATACGTATGCTCTACATTGTTTTTCCATTTAGAAATAGCTTCTAAACTTTTCCAATAGGAAACTGTAATACCAATTTCACTTCGTGCAGACTCTATACCCAAATAACCTTCTTGTTGTTTAGCTAATTCATCCATTTTTTCAGCCATTTCTTGATATCCTTCAATATCGTCAGTTAATATTGTTGTAAATATTACGGCATAATAGGGAGCTGCGAAAATTTTGGCAATCATAATTTCAATTCGTATTTAGTTTCAGGTAAGCCAATGTCTTTGCTTACAAACTGATGTACTGGTTTAAAATTTAATTTTTCTAAGATTTTTGCTGAAGCTATGTTTTCATTCACAACATTACCAATTAGCTTGGTCATTTTTATTTGTTTAGCATACGCTATTAATCCTTCACAAATTTCGTATCCGTATCCATTCCCCCAATATTCTCTAATAAATCGATACCCTATTTCATCTTCATTTTGTTCATCTTTTACTAATGCTAATGTCCCTAAAAAAATCTTAGTTTTTTTATCTTCAATTGCATAAATCCAGAAATCGTTATTCGGTAATGTATATTTTGCTATAACTTCTTTTAAGTTCTGTTCAATTCCTTCATAAGTATCTACTTCGCCTGTAGCATATTTCAAAACTAAAGGATCACTTTGTAATTTATAATATCCTTCAATATCTTCTATTTTAAGATATCTAACTTCTAGTCTTTCAGTTTCAAAAATCATTTTCAATATTGTACTTTTGCAATTGGTTAAATGTACAAGAATGAATGCGGAAAAAAAAGTAGCTTTTTATACATTAGGTTGTAAACTAAATTTTTCTGAAACTTCAACTATTGCAAGAAACTTTGTAAACGAAGGTTTTGAACGTGTTGAATTTGAAGAAGAAGCTGATATATATGTAATTAACACTTGCTCTGTAACAGATAATGCTGACAAAAGATTTAAGACAATTGTTAAGTCTGCGCTGAAAAAAAACGATGAAGCTTTTTTAATTGCTGTAGGTTGTTATGCCCAACTTAAGCCTGAAGAATTAGCCGCTGTAGATGGTGTTGACTTAGTTTTGGGTGCTACCGAAAAGTTTAATGTAACTAGTTATATTAACGATTTAACAAAAAATAATGTTGGTGAAGTACATTCGTGCGAAATAGAAGATGCTGACTTTTATGTTGGTTCTTATTCTATTGGAGACAGAACTCGTGCTTTCTTAAAGGTACAAGACGGATGTGATTACAAATGCACCTATTGTACAATTCCTTTAGCTAGAGGAATTTCCAGAAGTGACACTTTAGAAAATGTTTTAAAAAATGCTAAAGAGATTTCTGAAAGAGGAATTAAGGAAATTGTACTTACTGGTGTTAATATTGGTGATTATGGAAAAGGTGAGTTTGGAAACAAAAAACACGAACATACATTTTTAGAATTGGTTCAAGCATTAGATAAAGTTGAAGGAATACATAGACTTCGAATTTCATCTATCGAACCTAACTTACTTAAAGATGAAACTATTGACTTTGTTTCTAAATCAGACACTTTTGTTCCTCATTTCCATATTCCATTACAATCAGGAAGCGATGAGTTACTAAAAAAGATGAAGCGTCGTTACTTACGTAAAGTGTATACGAATCGTGTTGCCAAAATACATGAAGTTATGCCTCATGCATGTATTGGTGTTGATGTTATTGTTGGTTTTCCAGGAGAAACTGATGAACTTTTCTTAGAAACGTATAATTATTTATCTGAATTAGATATTTCTTATTTACATGTTTTCACTTATTCAGAAAGAGCAAATACAGAAGCTGCTGAAATGGATGGTGTTGTTCCTAAAAACGTTAGAGCAAAACGTAGTAAAATGTTACGCGGACTTTCAGTTAAAAAACGTAGAGCTTTCTATGAGAGTCAAATAGGAAATACATTGTCTGTGCTTTTTGAAGGAGAAAACAAAGAAGGATATATTCATGGTTTTACAGAAAACTATGTTAAAGTAAAAGCACCTTGGAATCCTGAGTTAGTAAATACTATTCATAATGTAAAACTAACGAAGATTGATGAAGACGGATTAGTACGTTTTGATTTTGTTGATACGGAAGTTATTCATTAAATTGTTTGCACATAAAATCAAAAAACATTTCAATACAATCTATTATGAAGGTATTTTATCTATCTATTTTTCTATTAGCTTTAAGTTGTGGAGCGCCAAAGGAAGAAGCTACTAAAGCTGGAACAACAAAAGAAACTACCAATAAAATAACAGAGGAAGCGTCTGAATCTTATGACCGTCAATTGGTATTAGTTCTTAACGATCCGACTAGAGAAGATAAAACAAAGGAATATTTAAAAAACAGTGGTATTTCTTGGAAAAAGAAAGTATTTGATAATGGAATGTCTAAAATTGCTGTTGTAGAAATTCCGAATAATGAATATGATTTTTGGTTAAAAGCTTTAGGATCTTCTAGCGAATTTAGAGATGTAAAAGTAAACGCAAAGAACATTGTTAAAGACTTAATAAAAAAAGAAGAAAACACTTTAATTGCTTTACGAAAAACAGGATGTTTTGGTGATTGCCCATCATATAATGTTTCTATAGATAAAGAAGGACAAGTAACTTTTAATGGAAAACAATACGTTTTAGTAGAAGGTGTTAAAGAATTTAAACTTTCTGATGATGAGTTTAAACAACTTTCTGAAAAACTAGCAAAAAATAAATTTTCATCTTTTAAAGATGTTTATGATAATCCAAATATCATGGATTTACCTAGCACTTATATTTTACACGATGGTAAACAAGTACAAGTTCGTTTATGGAATGATGAAGTTCCTGAAGAACTTATGGATTTACACGAGTATATAGAAGGTGTTTTATTGAAAAAGAAACTATTTGAATAAAAAAATAATATGGAAAATAAAACTCAATTGTATTTTGTTCCTGGTTTAGCAGCAAATACAAAGATTTTTGAGTATATAAAGCTACCTGAAGAAAAATTTGAAGTCCACTTTTTGGAATGGATTTTGCCATTATCTGTTGAAGAAACTATTGAGAGTTATGCAAAACGTATGTGTAGCTTTATTAAACATGAAAATCCGATTTTAATTGGTGTTTCTTTTGGCGGTGTAATGGTTCAAGAAATGAGTAAGCAAATGTCTTGCGAAAAAGTTATTATAATTTCTAGTATGAAAAGTAATAACGAATTACCTGTTCGATTAAAATTAGCGCAAAAGACTAAGGCTTATAAATTATTTCCGACTAAAATTGTTGAGAACATTGAAGATTACGAGCATTTATTCTTCGGAGACTTTCTAAAGAAAAGAGCAGAATTATATAAAATGTATCTTTCTATTAGAGATGCAGATTATTTACAATGGGCGATTCATAATGTTTTAAATTGGGAACAAGATTATGAATTAGAAGACATCGTTCATATCCATGGAAATAAAGATGAAGTATTTCCTATAAAACACATTAAAAACTCAATTGAAGTTGATAATGGTACACATATTATGATTTTGAATAAAGCTAAAACTATTTCTACCATTTTAGAAAAGGTTTGTTCTAGTACTGTAGCAGCTTCAAGCTAAAAATAAACAACATATGAAGGTAAAGTTATTCCGCATTTTTTACGTCTTATCTTTTTTAAGTATAGGCTTTCTTTTATTAAACTTAACTAATCCGAAGGTTTCCAAAAAAGAAGCAGTTTCAACAAAAGACAGTAGCATAGTAAAACTCAAGAAGAATGTTAGTGACTTGTATGAAGTAAAAGCGGTAAAACTTCCTAAGAGTATGGAATTTGCTGGAGAACCAGTTCCTTTAAATCAACTTGATATCCAAGAAAGATTAGATCGAGAATTATTAGTAAATACTTATTGGCAATCGAATGGTTTATTACTTATGAAAAGAGCTAATAAATTTTTTCCTTTAATTGAACCATTATTAAAAGAATACGGTTTACCAGATGATTTTAAGTATTTATGTGTTGCTGAAAGCGCTTTAATACAAGTACCTTCTTACAAAGGAGCTGCTGGATATTGGCACTTTATGCCACGAACTGGAAAAGAATACGGATTAGAAATTAACACAAACGTAGACGAACGTTACAATCTTAAATTATCTACAAAAGTAGCTGCTGAGTATTTAAAAAAAGCTAAAAATAAATTTGGTAGTTGGACTTTAGCCGCTGCAGGATACAATGCTGGTAACGGAAGAATTTCTAAACGTTTAAAGGAACAAAAAGTAAGTAATTATTACGATCTTTTATTAAATCCTGAAACTGGAAGATATGTTTTTAGAATTCTTGCTCTTAAAGAGATCATGACAAACCCTAAAAAATACGGTTTTGTATTTGATCAAGAAGATTTATATACTTACCCAAATGTAAAAGAGATATTGGTAGATTACCCAATCTCTGATTTAGCAGATTTCGCTAAGCAGTACAACATTACCTATAAGCAATTAAAATTAGTTAATCCATGGTTGAGAGAAACCAAACTAAATAACAAGACTAAGAAAGAATATATAATTAAGATACCAGTTATTTAATTTTTTCTTATTAAATCGATACGATTTTTATCAATTTATCATTTAAAATCGCATCATTTTATAAAAAATCACACATAGTTAATCATCTTATTCAGTATAAGTTTTTAGCTATGTGTTTTTTTATGTTTCGGAATTAAATTCTCCTCTTTATAAAATCGTAGCCTACGTAAAATCTTTACTTCCGGAAAAAATCTTGAATAACTAATCTTATTTCTTTCAAACAAAATAAGCAAGAATTCTAAGCGACATTTTATAAAAAGTATATACTTTTTCTTTTATGGACAGCCGTAAACCTCTGTTTTTCATCAAACACTTTATAAATTTGAGATGAGAAAAATAGCTAGGAAAAACAATTTATTTTCCTTTTTACATATAGCATTAATTCATTCTGCTATTACTCAAAAATAATTAGCTAAGACAACCAAAGAAATTTTCGTGATAACAGACATACGCCTTGAATGTCTATAAATGCTCAAGGGAAAATAAATTTTAAAAATTCAAAGTATTATGAAAAAATCAATCTTAAATTTAGGAAAATCATTAAACAAAGCAGAACAACAAAGTATTAGTGGAGGTTTTGGATTAAAAAATCCTTGTCCCCCAAGTTCTAACTTCGTATTAGAAAGAGGACCTAATTCTTGTGGAAGAGCTTGCTCATATCCTACATCAAATCCTTTTTTCCCAGGAGGAAGATGTTATGGAAGCGTAGTAAACGATGCTTGTGTAGTTGATTGCTAACAACAATAATAGTTAAGTTATTTCTAACAAAGTAACTTAATTAAACATAAAAGAGCGTCTATTAATAATAGACGCTCTTATCTTTTATATAGTTTTCTTTACTATCTTCTTCTTAAACGTATTTCAGTATTATCTACAAAATCGTTTCTTTGCTCTAATACTAATACATCTGAAGTCACTTCTTTAATATATAATCCATCTACAATAACATCTCCGAATTCAAAAAATTCAGTACCGTCTGAACCCGAAAGACTAAAGTAAATTACCGTTAATGAATTATCATCTTCATTAAATGCCCAATTTCCTTTTCCTTTAAATTCTTCTTCTATAAGATCTTGATATACTGGTGAGCAACTAGCCCTTGTAGCATCATAATTTAAAGGTTTAAAACTTAATTTAAAATGATCTTCAAATGAACCATCTTCTTTAAAACTAACATAACCAATAGATTCACTTTGCTCTTCATAATCTACAGTAATTGTATTTCCATTTGCACATGTAATTTCCGTAGCTTCTCCATCAGCAAAGTTTTCAGGAACCCACTCTCCTACAATAGAAGCGTTTCCTCCCCAAGCTTCAATAGTTACACATACTGTTTGTATTTGACTAATATTATTATTTTCGTCGTAAATACAAATTTCATAACAGAACTCTCCTGCCGGCACAGTGTTCTCTAAATTTACATTGATTGTAGTTTCATCATCAGTTCTACTAGAAACTGAATTTCTACCTAATGCTAATGTACTTTTGAAGTTTGAATTTCTACTAGCTACTCTGTTTGAAAAAGAAGATGAAGGAACATCGTAATAAGAATCTGTAGCATTTCCATCACTGTCTTTAAATCTAATATAAGCTCCGGCTACGTTATCATTAGAACTAAACTTGATTTCAAAACCAGAACCTTGAAAACCTGTTTTTAATTCTGAATTCACTTGAAAATCTAAGTTTCCAGTTGGCGTAGGTGGAGTTCCTGTTTCTTTTACTGCTCCAGATATAGCAATTCCTTCTTCTAAAATTGATACTGGAGTTTTATTTTCTTCTAAAGCATTTTGTTGTTCTGCTACTTCTTCATTTCCTGTGGTTGGTGAAGAATCGCTACTACATGAAGTAATGTAAACACTAGCAAATATTGCTAATGCCAAAAAACATAGTTTTTTCATAATTAAAATTTTTTGAAGTTGACAATTATTTTTGCCAAATATAACAATTCAATAAGAACAAAAAGAATTATTACATAAGTAATTAACTACCTAATTATAGTCATTTTATTTTCTTAATCTACGCATTAAGAATACGCTTATAATCGAATATCATACGGCTAAAACTCCAAAAAAAACTTCACTTAAAAAAACACCTACTTTTAAGTATATCAATTAATACAACTTATTAAAATTTCAAAAATGAAAACTCAATACGATATTATTATTGTTGGTGGTGGCGCTATGGGATTAGCCACAGCTGCAGAATTAGCCAACTCTAAAAAAAATGTACTAGTATTAGAAAAGTTTGCTTTTTTTAATGACAAAGGAAGTTCTGCCGGCTTATCAAGACAATTTAGAGTTCAATACGCTCAAAAATATATGGCTCAATTAGCATTAGACGCTATACCCTACTGGGATAAACTTCAAAAAACTACAAAAGACACTTTAATCGATAAAGTTGGTTCTTTATGGTTTGGTGATCCAAGCATAAGCTCACAAGAAGGAGGAATTCAGGCAGCAATGGATGTTATGGATGAATTAAATATTCCATACACAAAATTAAAAGCAAAAGAAATAGAGAAAAAATTTCCATTTAAAAAACTACCAAAAGATTATTTTGGATTCTTTCAAGAAGAAGGTGGAATTATAGATTTAAAAGCCACTTTAAAAGCGTTATTTACTATTGCTGAAAAAGCAAAAAATATTGATTTACTCGAATTTACTTCTGTTACTAATATAGAATCTCTAAATACTGGAATTATTAACGTAACTACCCAAGAACATACATATACTACAGAAAAATTAGTTATAACCCCTGGAGCGTACATCAACGATGTTTTAAAACATTTTGGTTTATCTGTAAATGTTGATATTTGGGAAATGTCTTCTGCTTACTACAAAAAAAATGAAGATATTAAACTTCCTACATGGTTTGTATTTCAAAAACCTCAAAACACAAGTTTATTTTATGGCTTCCCAGAAGAAAATTGGGCTAATCCTGGATACATAAGAGTAGCTCCAGATATTCCAGATCGTATTATCAAAAATCCAGCAGAAAGAACTGGAATTCCTAGTGAAAAAAGTTTAGAACTAAATTCTGATTGGGTAAAAAACCATATGGTAGGATTAGATGATAAGCCTGAATTTACCTCTACTTGTTTAATAACATTAAACAATAACAATAAAGAATTAATGCTAGACACTTTGCCTAACTGGGTTCACAACCATAAAAATATAATTGTGTATACTGGAGGTTGGGCCGCTAAATTTATTCCTTTATTAGGAAAAATACTTGCCGACATCGCAATTAAAGGGAAAACAAATTTCGATATTTCTCCTTTTAAAATTCAGTGGCCAGTTGTTAGAGGCGAAGTAAGCAATCGATTTATTACTGAAGAAGTAGAACGTTTAAAACTAGATGTTGCTATTGTTGGTGCTGGTGCTTCTGGCTTATACTCTGGCTATCGATTATTAAACGGAAAAGATAAAAATGGGAAAAAATTAGGTTTAGATGTTGGAATTTTTGACATGAGTGATCGTATTGGTGGACGATTAGAATCGATAAAACTTCCAGGTATGAATGTTGTGGGTGAACTTGGAGGAATGCGTTATATGACAGAACAGAAAATTGTAACTGCATTAATTGAAGATGTTTTCTCTACCCAATATGGTTTAAATCCTATCGATTTTCCTATGGGAGATGCGAATCACCATTTGTATTATCTCAGAAAACAACGATTTTTTGCCAATCGTTTTTCACAAACTAAAATAACTGGAGAACATTTTAAAACTAGATATTTTGTCGAAGAACGATTTGAAGGCAAAAGTTCTGATGATATTTTTACGGAAATTATAAGTGACGTGTTACAAGCGGATGGTTATTCTCTAAAACAAATTCAAGAGAATCCTAATCCTAGAGAAGAGTGGAATAGAGTTAAAAAAGAACTTACATATCAATTCGATGGTCCTTATAAAGGTTTAAAAGTATATGAAATAGGATTTTGGAATTTATTAAAAGATCAGTCTTCTCAAGAATGTTATGAATTTTTAGCTCAAGCAGGAGGTTATTATTCTAACACTATAAATTGGAATGCAGCAGAAGCTTTTCCATATATGGTAGGAGATTTTGCAAGTGACGCTGTAAAATATAAAACTATTGAAGGTGGTTACGATCAAGTTTTGACATGTTTAGGTGATGATTTCATTCAACAAGGCGGAAAAATTTACACACGCAACAAACTAAAAACATTTAAAAAGAATCCGAAAAAATCTAGTAAATACAAGTACATTCTAACTTTTTACAATTTAGACAAAGAAGAATATTGGGAAGTAGAAGCTAAAGATATAATTCTAGGAATGCCTAAACGTTCTCTAGAGCTTTTAGATCAAGATAATTTCTTTTTTAATCCAGAAAAACAGCACAAATTACACAACAATTTAAACTCTGTAATTCCGGAACCTTCTGTAAAAATTCTACTTGGTTTTGAAGAGCCTTGGTGGAAAAAAGGATTAGGTGCCATGGCTGGAGAATCTATTACAGATTTACCAATGCGACAATGTTATTATTTTGGAGTAGATTCAAAAAATTCTCATTCTTTATTTTTAGCAAGTTACAACGATATGAGAACAGTTAGCTTTTGGCAAGCTTTAGAAAAAGGGGAAAAATTTCAAACACGAGAAACTAAATTAGTAAGAGCCAAAAACACAATTTATCCGAACTACGAGCACGCTAGTAAAACTATGGTAGAAGAAGTAGTGAGTCAAGTAAGAGAACTTCATGGACCAAATGTAGAAGTTCCGGCTCCTTACACATCTGCTTATAAAGATTGGACCAAAGATCCGTATGGAGGCGGTTATCATGCTTGGAAAAATGATTATAAAGTTTGGGAAGTAATGCCTTACATTAGAAAACCTTACGAAAAAGAACGCATTTTTATTGTTGGTGAAGCTTATTCTGATCAACAAGGATGGGTTGAAGGAGCATTCTGCGTGACAGAACACATTATGCGAGAACAATATGGTTTAGAATGTCCAAAATGGTTAGACGAAAATTATTACCTAGGCTGGTAAAAACAAAAAGTGCGGTTTACACCGCACTTTTCTATTATTTATAGTATACTTTCGACCGGTTTGTTTAGTCGAAACTTGTATTTAGCTTTATATAGTCTAAAAACTCTCTTTTAGTATCTTTATCTTTAAACTTACCACCAAACTCTGCTGTTACTGTAGAACTTTCAATGTCTTTAATTCCACGAGAGTTTACACATAAGTGTTTCGCATCGATAACACAAGCAACATCGTCTGTTCCTAATGCTTCTTGCATTGCTTGTACAATCTGCATTGTTAAACGTTCTTGTACTTGTGGTCTTTTAGAAAAATACTCGACTAATCTGTTCATTTTAGATAATCCGATTACTTTTCCGTTAGAAATATAAGCTACGTGAGCACGCCCAACTATAGGTAATAAATGATGTTCACAAGTAGAATAAACAACGATGTTTTTTTCCACTAACATTTCACCATACTTATAGTTATTATCAAAAGTAGATGCTTTAGGTTTATTCTTAGGATTTAAACCCATAAACAACTCATTAACAAAAGCTTTTGCTACACGCTTAGGCGTACCATATAAGCTATCATCTGTTAAATCCATTCCAAGAGTTTCTAATATATCTTTTACACTTTCTTGGATTCTTTTTATCTTCTCTTCGTCCGAAATATCAAAAGCATCAGCACGTAGTGGTGTTGTAGCAGATGTACCTACGTGGTTTTCTCCTATTTCGTCTATTCTTTCGTCTGTCATATTATTGTGGATCTCGAACATAACTTTTTGTTTAATGTTTTTATGTAAAGATAAAACAAAAAGTTCTTTTTATTGTGTTTTTTTTATTATTTCCTTGATAGTAAGATCATTTTCTTCTCGTGATTGAGTGTTTTTGAACTTAAACTTACCATCTTTTTCTATAGAGGTTACTACAAACTCTATGCCTCTTTTATCTACATACTTCCATTGTTTCTTCTGCTGATTGTTACTAGAAGCCACATCTGGATATAATTCTGTTTTAATTCCGTTAGCTCTTAATTCATTAATCGCCTTCATTTTAGCTAAACTTTCACTCTCATCGAAATTTAAAAATAAAACTTTAGGTTTTGGTAAAGCTACTGTTTCAAAAAGTCCAAGCTCTTCCATTACCAAATAAATACGATCTAAACCAAAGGAAATCCCTACTCCACTAACGTCTTTCAAGCCAAATATCCCGGTTAAATCATCGTATCTTCCACCTCCTCCAATAGAACCAATTTTCACTTCTTTAGGAGCCGCAACTTCGAAAATTGCTCCGGTGTAATAATTTAAACCTCTTGCTAAAGTAACATCCAACTCTAAAGTAGCCGTTTGTAAGCCTAACTCTGCAATGTTATTAATTACAAAAGTTAACTCTTCAACTCCTTTTAATCCTTCTTCGGAACCTGACAGCATTGACTTTAATGATGCCAATTTGTCTGCATTACTTCCTGTAAAATCAAATAACGGTTGTACTTTTTCAATAGCTTCTTCAGAAATATCTTTAGAAAGCATCTCTTTTACAACTCCATCTTTACCAATTTTATCAAGTTTATCTAAAGCAACTGTAAAGTCTATCAACTTATCTTTAGCACCAATAACTTCTGCAATACCTGAAAGTATTTTTCGATTATTGATCTTGATAGTCGTTCCTTTTACATTTAACTTACTAAAAACTGCATCGTATAATTGAACAAACTCTACTTCTTGCCATAAAGAATCGCTACCAACTACATCTGCATCGCACTGATAAAACTCTCTAAATCTTCCTTTTTGAGGACGATCTGCTCTCCAAACTGGTTGAATTTGATATCGTTTAAATGGAAATGTAATTTCATTTTGGTGTTGCACAACATAACGCGCAAATGGTACCGTTAAATCGTAACGTAAAGCTTTTTCAGAGATTTTAGTCGTAACTTTTGTACTGTTTTTTGATGTTAACAGTTCGTCATCAACCTTATTTAAATAATCTCCAGAGTTTAAAATTTTAAAAATTAAACGATCACCTTCTTCTCCATATTTTCCCATTAGGGTTGAAGAATTTTCAAAACTTGGTGTTTCAATTGGCTGAAAACCATGCAACTCAAAAGCATATCTTATTGTGTTAAAAATAAAATTTCTTCTGGCTACTTCTGTTGATGAAAAGTCTCTTGTTCCTTTTGGAATTCCTGGTTTCATATAGAATATGCTATTTAATTCTTTAATTACTTCGTTTTAAGCCTGCAAATATCCGAATTTATCGGCGGATTATGAAGTTTTATTTCTACGTTTTAATTGATAGATAGAAGCGTTTAATTCGAAGCCTAAAAGCAACACTATGGCGTTTAACCAAACAAATAACATTAAGATTAATAATGTTCCGATAGAACCATAAAGCTGATTGTATTTTGCAAATTCTAAAACGTAAATTCCGAAGAGATAAAATGTAAACAAAGAAACTACTGTTGTTAAGAAAGCTCCTGCTGAAAAGAATTTTATTGTACTTCCTTGTTTTGTTCCATATCTGAATAATAAATACACAATTGTATAAATCATAACTAAAAATAAGAAACCTCTTCCTAGATAAAATAAATTTAATTCACCAGTATCAAACCAACCAATTTCATCTATTCTTGATAATGCTATTTGATACAAAACCACCAAACAGACTACAATAATTAAGAAGAAAGACATTAATAGTGACACACCTAAAGAAACTAAATATGTTTTAAAAACATTTCTAAACTCCTGAACATGATACGAATATTCGAATCCACCAAAGATTGCATTTACGCCATTGGTCATTAAGAATATAGAAGTTAGAAAACCAAATGAAAGTAAACCACCGTACTGATTATTTAAAATATCTTTAATTACTCCATCTACAGCATCGAAAGTTTTTGGAGGAAGACCTTCTCGAATTAAATCGAATAATCCTTCTTGAAAACCATCTACCGGTATGTAAGGAATTAAGGTTAAAATGAATAACAGAAAAGGAAAAATTGCCATAAAGAAACTAAAAGCAATTCCGCCAGCACGTGTAGTTAACGCTCCTTTTACAATTCCAATAATGTACATTTCTATAACATCGTACAAAGATAATCCTTCTAGACCAGGAATTTTAACTTCCTTTCCTATTTTAACTAGCCAATTTACAACTGGAATTTTCTCTAGATTTTCTTCTATTCTTTTTGACATTAATGCAAAAATCTGATTTTTATCCCTGATTTAAAAATGAATAGACCATTTTTGAATCTGATTCACTATCAAATTTAATTTTTAACTGAATAGAACTCTTTTCAAATAGTCTGTTTTTAGTTCCAATAATTTTAATTGTTTTGCTTTCTATTGATGAAGATTGATATAGAATTTTAAACTTTATATCATTTTTAAAATTCGGATTTAATTGGATTACATCCTAATTAAATTTACTCTGTATTAGAATATAATTTTTAAATAACTTCACATTACCAATCCAAAAACTTCTATTTATGGATTCTATATTTTTTATTTCAACATTAGCAAATGATTTTATTAATGGCTCTTCAGAAAGTAAATGCATTGTTTTCTTTTTTTGATTGATCGTATACATTACACCTGTTATAAAAAACAAGATCATGATAGAAATAAAGAAAGTTGAAATGATGGAGTTTATATCCAATTTATGTAACAATTTTGATTTTATACTTTTCTAGCAAATTAGCAACATTATCTTTTGAAAAAATTGCTTTTTCTACTTTATTAGACTCTAAATCGATAGAAAAGTTACGCGCAGTTTTAAAATTTACATTTCTTAAATCTGAAGCTTCGAAAATTGACCCAAGTAAATCACAATCATCAAAATAACTAAATTGTAGATCAGCATCTGTAAAATCAACTTCTTTTACACTACAATTTACAAACTGAAAATTCTGCATTTTTAACTGATAAAAAGAAGAATAATCTAACTGACAATCGGTAAAATTCATTTGTAATAAAAATGGATCTATCTCATAGAATTTCACTCCCAATAATTTTGTTGCATAGAAATGACAAGTTTTAAAACTTGTTTCTCTTAATCGTGTATTACTAAAATTACAATCGATAAACTCACATTCTAAGAATTCTGAACCAACAATATGCATATCAGTAAAATCACAATTCTTGAATGTACAAGAATCAAAATCTGATCTACTTATTTTTTCATTGGTAAAGTTCGTTTTTACAAATTCTTCATTATCGTAGTAATCATTCATTTTATAACTTCATTTAAGTTAAAACCTCTAAAACTGGCTAAAATTTAGTACTAAATTCATAATTAATAAATTCTTTCATTCTTTAGCCAAGAAATAATCATCTGATCCGACATTAATTTACCAATAACTCTGTATTTTGAATGTGCTATTGGGCTGTATGAATTTAACTTTTCTGATACAACTCCTTTTTCAGGTTCATAATAATCTGCATGAATAAATCTAACCTTATCTTGATCAACATATATAAATCCTGTATGCGAATCGAGTCCAACTAAGTATAAACCATTTCCCGAATTTATAAGATATTCTTCAACATCAGTTATTGGTTTATTCATAAATCTTTTAATTTCTTTTTTTGATAAAATTTTGATAAGCAGATTGTGCCCATTTTATCCTAGGAATATTAAAACCAACGTCTGTTAGTACATTTGTTATAAAGTAACCACAAGCTATTCTACCTTTTTGAGGAGTTCTTGTCATACCACTAAAACTCCATTTTGTTCCGTACCAATAAGGAAAAATTTCAGTTGCTATAGTATTCACTAGAAACAATCTTGCTTCTTTAATTACTTCCTTTTTTTCTTCTGAATTTACTGACTTAGTATATTTTTCTGATAAAACATCTCGTTTGGTTATTATATCTTTTACAAAAACCGAATACGCTATTTTACTTTCTTTTTCAATTACTAGTTTTTGCTTTTCCTTACCTGTACAGGAAATAACTACTAGTAGAAGTAATAAAATTATCTTTTTCATAGCTTTAAATATTTTACTTTTTCTCTTCTTTAAAATGATATGCAATAACTTTTCCGTTAGGATAAGTTATGTATCCTATTAATTTTTTATCTTGAATAGAAAATTTAATCTTTTTGAGATGTGTATTTTTAACTTCTTTCGGATTCGTTAAAATTACAATTTCATCTTGTTTAATATTCCAATTGTATGTAAAATTCAGCACATAGGTTTCTTCTCCACAAGACGAAACTCCTTTTTCTGCAAGCTGTACTTTATCTTTTGTAAACATAGCAACCACATAGATTTCTTCTCCTGCGCAAGGATTATCATCTGGAATTTCTTCACAAACAGAGTTTACATTTGCTGTAAATGGCTTATTTAAAAAGACCTCTTCTATTTTTTGACCTTGAGTTGTAATTGTAAGCAATATCAGTAAAACACAAAATCTCGCTCTCATCCACATTAATTAAAGTTACTTTTTGGTTCACATAACATAATCTTATTTTTCTCTACATAAGCAATATAAGCTTTAGCTCTTATTTCAAAAAAATAAGGATGAATAGCTTCGTGTTCTGGTACTATTTTAGTGACTTTGTTTTTATCAAAATCAATTTCCCATATACATCTGAATAACATACCGCTATTATCAAAATACAAAATATTCTTTCTAGAATGCCAGCAAACTCCGCCAAACAAAAGTGTTTCATTTGAATCGGTATCTGTGTATAATTGATCAGATTCTAATTTTATAAAATCAGATAACTTAAAATCTATTTTAGGTAAGCTTTCGATATAAGTGTAGTATTTGTCATTTAAGTATAAGCTATCGTATAATGTGTTGACATTTGGGATTTCATAAAAATCTAACAACTCTCCTGAGTTCACAGCCAGTTTTGTTTTTGTAGGATTTAATATTTTTGAATCTGTAGTTGTATTTACAATTACATTAGAAAGTACGATATTATCTATCCTTTTTGGACTTGTTTTTGTTCCAATTATATATTCATAATATTCTTTAGTAGCATTACTAAATAAATAACTTCTTTCTACTTCTTTTATCTTGTAATAGTATAATCTTCCATCTTTTACGATTAAGTTGTCTAACTGAAACAACATAAATTCTTGCAAATGTGTTTCTTTATTTGAATGCAGTTCCCATCCTTTTTCTCCTTTCATTTTAGGTAATAAGTTTATCGTATCAATTACATGTAAACTTTTGTCTTCATCTAATTCATAAATAGTTCCTACAGGATTTTTTTCATCAAAAGGCTGTTTTACTCCTATAAAATAAAACCTAGCTTGATCGTTAATTATTGATGTTCTTACATTATAAAAATATTCGTTTTTATTTTCTGAAACATAGTAAGTTCCCCTTGTCCAATATTTATCTGGAGGTAAAGTTTTATAAGCTAATTTTTTAGAATAATTTGTATTAACATTTGAATTTGCCATTACATCTATTCCTGTATAAACTTTATGTAATCGATGGATAGAATCTTTACTTTTCTTTAGATTCTTCAATTTTACTTCTAAGCTTTTTACACTTTCATCTTTATTACTCTGCAAATCTTTTATCATAACTTCTTTTGATGAAATTTCTTTTTCTAACTTTTTGATATGTTCTATATCTTCTTGCAATGATTTTTGCTTACAACTTGAAAACACAAGGAATAGTAAACATAGTATAGAAATGTAGCGCATTTTTTTGATTTTTAATTAGATCTTAAAAGTATAGTTTAATAACCAAAAAACGGTCAGAAAATTTAATTCTGACCGTTTTAAATGTATATCTGTATACTAATAATCTATTTTAAACCTCTAGCTTTTAACATTGGTTCAGCTTTTGGGTCACGACCAGCAAATGTTTTATACATTTCTGCATAATCCATTGTGCTTCCTCTTGATAAAACTTCTTTACGGAATTTATCTCCGTTTTCACGAGTTAATAATCCGTTATTCTTAAACCAATCGTAAGCATCGTGACTTAACATTTCTGTCCATAAATACGAATAATACCCTGCAGCATAACCTCCGCTAAAAACATGAGAGAAATATGTTGAACGATATCTCGGAGGAATTTCATCTAAATTTAATTTCATGCTTTCTAAAGCTTCTTTCTCAAATTTAGCTACATCTTCTATATTTACATCTGTTCCAATCGTATGCCATTTCATATCTAAACTAGATGAACATAAATTTTCAATGATAGAATATCCTTGATTAAAAGTACCTGCTTCTTTAATTTTTTGCAATAAACTATCTGGAATTACTTCACCAGTTTTATAATGCAATGCATAGTTATTTAATACTTCTGGATGTGTTGCCCAATTTTCGTTAAACTGCGATGGAAATTCAACAAAATCTCTTGCTGTACTTGTTCCAGAAATTGAAGCATAAATTTGATCTCCGAATAAACCATGTAAAGCATGACCAAATTCATGGAACATTGTTTCTACTTCATCAAAACTAATTAATGCTGGTTCACCGTCTGCTGGCTTTGGAGAATTACAAACATTATAAATTACTGGCTTTTGCTTACGTAACTTAGATTGTTTTACAAAAGCACTCATCCAAGCTCCACCTCTTTTAGAATCTCTGGCAAAGAAATCTCCATAGAATAAACCTAGTTTACTTCCATCTTCTTCGAACAATTCATAAACAACAACATCTGGATGATACACAGGAATATATGTACGTTTTTTAAATGTAATTCCGTATAATTTATTAGCTGCAAAGAATACTCCTTTTTCTAGTACATTGTTGATTTCAAAATACTGCTTAATCTCTTCTTCATTTAAACTATACTTTGATTTTCTAACTTTTTCTGCATAATGATTCCAATCGTAAGCTGTTAACTTGAAATCTCCTCCATCTTTTTTAATCTCTGCTTGAATTTCTTTTATTTCTGAAGCTGCTTTTTCTAAAGAACCTGGGATTAAGTTTTTAAACATATCAAAAACTTTGTCTGGCGTAGCAGCCATGGTTCCTTGTAAACTCCAACTTGCATAATTATCAAAACCAAGAATCTTAGCTTTTTTAGCCCTTAATTCAACCATTTGCTTTACCAAATCTGAAGTATCGTATTCGCCACCATCAGTTCTGTGAATAGACTTATTGAATAACGCTTCTCTTACTGCTCTATCTGTTAAGCTTTGTAAAGATGGTTGCTGAGTTGTGTTGATTAATTGAATCTCGTACTTACCTTCTTTTTCTATAGATTTTATTTTATCTTCAGAAAGACCTTTTAACTTCTCTTTGCCATCTACAACTACTCCTCCTTTTTTCATTGCATCTAAAACTCGTTTTCCGAAGTCGTTAGACAAACTAGCTATTTGTGCATTAATATCCTTAAGTTCTTGCTTTTGCGCTTCAGATAAATTCGCTCCAGCTTTAACAAAGTTCTTGTAGTATTCTTTAACTAAATGCTTAGACTCTGAATCTAATTCTAACTTATCTAAATTATTGTAAACAACTTTTATTCTCTCAAACAACTTAGTATTTAATAAAATTTCGTCGCTATGTTTAGAAAATTTTGGTGCTAATTCTTTTTGATTTGCACGAATTGTATCATTTGTATGAGCACCGGCTAAAGCAGAAAAAACAGCGTTTACATTATCTAAAGTTTTACTACTTTCTTCTAATGCTAGAATCGTATTTTCAAATGTAGGAGCTTCAGAATTTGCTACAATTTTTGCTATTTCTTCATTTTGAATTTCCATTCCTTTTAAAATAGCAGGCATAAAATGCTCGTTCTTTATTTTTGTAAAGTCTGGCGCACCGTAGTCTAAACTACTTTTTACTAATAAAGGATTTTCTGAAGTACTCATATCTTCGGTATTATCTTTTTTAGGTTCTTTAGTATTACAGCCAAATGCCAAAGCAAGTACTGTAATTGCTATAATATGTTTTTTCATTTTTGGTTTGTTATTATGTAAGTTTATCAATCAAATTATCTGTTAAATTTTGAAGATTTTCAGTGATCTTCTCTATTGGCCAATCCCACCATTTTAACGCTAATAATTTATTTATAGTTTCTTCGTCGAAACGTTTCTTGATTTCTTTTCCAGGGTTTCCTCCAACAATAGTATACGGTGGAACATCTTTAACAATAGTTGAATTTGTTGCAATTATTACTCCGTCTCCAATGGTTACTCCAGCCATAATTGTAGCATTATGACCAATCCAAACATCATTTCCTATAACAATATCTCCTTTATTTGGATAGGATTTACCTTCCATAGCTTTCTCCCAACTATTTCCAAAAATGGCAAATGGATACGTAGAAATTGCATCAGTAAGATGGTTTGCTCCATTCATAATGAAACTAACTCCAGATGCTATCATACAAAACTTACCGATAATTAACTTATCTCCTGTAAAATCGAAATGATATTTTACGTTTTTTTCGAAGTTTTCTACATTTTCAAAATCATCATAATAAGTATAATCTCCAACTATAATATTCGGATTTGTAATTATGTTTTTTAGAAAACATAGTTTTTCATAATTCGCTAAAGGAAATTTAGTGTGTTTATCAGGTCCGTTCATAAATTAATCTACTGCTTTTAAACTTAAATCTAAATTATAAACTGAATGAGTTAACGCTCCTGAAGAAATAAAATCTACGCCACATTCTGCATACTTACGAATAGTATCTTCATTAATACCTCCAGAACTTTCAGTTAAACATTGTTCTCCAATAAGTTCTACAGCTTTTCTAGTATCTTCGTAATTAAAGTTGTCTATTAAAATTCTATATACACCTTGATTAGATAAAATTTCTTTGATTTCATCTAAATCTCTAGCTTCAACAATAATTTTAATATCTAAATTTTTCTCTGCTAAATATGCTTTTGTTTTTGTAATGGCTTGTGTTATTCCTCCAGCAAAATCGATGTGATTATCTTTAATCATTACCATATCGTATAATGCAAAACGGTGATTTTCACCTCCACCAATTTTTACAGCCCATTTTTCTAGAGCACGAATACCTGGTGTTGTTTTTCTTGTATCTAAAACTTTAGTTTTAGTACCTTCTAACAATCCCATAAAATAAGCGGTTTTTGTAGCGATAGCACTCATTCGTTGCATTGCGTTTAATACCAAACGCTCTGCTTGTAGTATCGATTGAGATTTTCCTGAGACATAAAACACTATATCTCCATATTTAACCTTTTCTCCATCATTAATTAGTGTTTCTACTTGCAAATCTTTATCAACATAAGCAAATACTTGCTTTGCAAATTCAACACCTGCAATAACTCCTTCGTCTTTTACTAATAACTTAGCTTTTCCTGTAGCATCTGCAGGAATACAAGAAAGAGAAGTATGATCTCCTTCTCCTATATCTTCGCGAATAGCATTTGAAATTATTAGATCTAGTTCTTTATTAAATTGTTCTTGAGATATCATTTTGAATTTTATTATAGTGGTAAAAATAATATTTTACCACTATAAATAAAACCCGTTTCGAACTATTAACTCAGTGTAACTATGATATGAAGTCGTCTCCGTAGTAATAAAACAATAATCCAATTAAGAACTTTGCTCTTTTTAGTTTTCCTCTTATTGCATATTTGTATGCTCTGTTACTTAAAAACTGAACAGCACGTTCATTAGGAAATTGTTTTTTTAACTTATAAATGTAGTATGGTATTCTTAAGTCTTCTTTTTTAAATCGAACACTTGTAGCTTCTTGTAATTTTTCTAAATGACTAAAACCTAATTCTTCTGTTGGCTCTATCATTGTACCTTCTCCGAAATCATTCCAAGTAGCAATTTGAATAAAATCTGTATTTTGATTTTCAGATTCGTAAAACGATTCTAAAAAAGTATCTGTTCCTCTTCCTGGCAAATCCCACTTATCGTCGGTTATATTTCTCCAACCTCCTTCAGTATAAAAATCATGGAATCTAGGATATGCAACTCCTCCAATAACTTCATCTGTAAAATTTGCATTAAAATTATAATAACCTTGCAATGTTTGTAAATGATCTCTATCTATCCAAGCAAATTCTCCTGAACACACTTCGTTACCGATAATTTCTCTAGCATTCCAAAGCGATAATACCTTACTTTGTCTTTTTACTGGTTCTAAAATCTTTTCCCAATCAGAAGGTTCATTTATGTAATTTGGTCCGAAAACCATTAGTAACTTTTTACCGTTAATTTTAATGTAATTTCTTTTCTTAAAATATTTCCTTTTTATGTATTTAATATCTTCTTTAGCCTGATTTATCTGGAAGTCTGATAAAAATCTAGCTTGCTCTCTTATCACTCGATCTTCGTACATTACAGCAAACTTCATTTTTGTTTTTTCTAACTCAGGAATTATATTATCCATTCCTTCTTTTATCAATTCAAAATCAAGGACATCTCTTATTCCGTACCAGTCAAAAATTACACCATCAACGCCGCTTAATTTCATTAATAAAAGATGGTATTGCTGAAGATCTTTATCATTTGTAGAATAAGGCCCAATTTTAGGATAATAATGTGATGCTATTTGTCTTTTTCCGTTCGCATCTACAACATCTGGATTTTGATTTGTCATTGTCCAATGTTGTCCCCAAAACCCATCTACTGGTTTTGATTGGAACCATGGCATATAATGAACGTAAATCTTCTTTCCTGTTTTACTTGCTTTTCTTTGTAGTAAATTGTCCCCTATGATTGGAGTTAAAGTTAAGTCAATTCCTTCTTCTTCATTAACTATTTTTTCAAGATCTAAATCTTCGTTTTCTAAACTCCAAGTCTTGTAGAATTTTTCTTCTTTTTGCTTTGTTATTGACGTATTATCAATGTTTTCTTCTGAATAATCTTTTGCGCATGAAAATAAAACACAACACAATAAGATTATTATACTGTTCTTCGGGGGGAATCTCATAATAATTGGTATTCAAACGTTTACGTTGTAAAATTATTTATTTGATTCTTAATACGAAAGAGGAATTTAACTGTTTTTTTAATTTAGCTTTGCACTTTTAATGCATATTTATGAAAATTAAACTTCTTGCTGTAGGTAAAACAGATGATAAAAATTTAATTCAGTTAATTACATTATATCAAAACAGGTTAAAACATTATGTAAAGTTTGAACTTGAAATTATTCCTGATATTAAAAATGCTAAAAATCTTTCTGAAGCACAGCAAAAAGAAAAAGAAGGTGAATTAATTCTCTCTAAACTTCAAAATACAGATCAACTAATTCTTTTAGATGATAAAGGGAAACATTATACTTCCATCGAGTTTGCAAACTTCCTACAGAAAAAAATGAATTCTGGAATTAAACAATTGGTATTGGTTATTGGTGGACCTTACGGTTTTTCAGATGCTGTTTATAAAAAGGCTAACGGAAAACTTTCGTTATCTAAAATGACTTTTTCGCATCAAATGATTCGTTTGTTTATTGTTGAACAGATTTATCGCGGATTTACAATTTTAAAAAATGAACCTTATCATCACGAATAATCATAAATAAACCTTTCTTTTTAATTAATCTTTTAAAGCTTTATCAATAGTTTTTTCATTAACAAATAATAAACCCAATTTAGAAATCTCAATAATTCTTTTTTTCGTTGCACCTTCTTTATCTGCAATACGAATCCATTCTTTTATTGAAAAATCCCAATAATACCAACCTGCAATACTGCTTATCAACCAAGCTAAAAGTCCACTTTTTAAGCCATACGCAAAGAAAAGTATAAAACAACATAAAAAAATGATACAGATTGTTGGTAAATACACCATTTTCCAACCTTTATTAATCAATTTTTTAGCGTCAACTTCTTTTACACTTTCTTTTTCTTCTAAATTATCAAATTCAGCATCTAAAACATGTAAAATACTTTTCAACGTATAACTTCTAGGTGTTACTTCTCCTGCTTCTATACGCTGAATCGTTCTCACATTTATATTACATTGGGCAACTAGCTCTTCTTGGGTTAACCCTTGCTGCTTTCTTAAGTTTACTATTTTTCTACCTAGTTCTGGTTGTTTCATTGTAAATACATTTTTATTTTCCATACAATCTTACTTTAGGTTTTTAAAATATTGAAACATTTCTATTGAATTACACCCGACTTTTACCCGACTTTCCTTTATTTACTGGTATTAGAGATATATTGCTCTATTTTTAATTTGTCTGTAAACCTTAACAAAGATGATAAAAAATACTACATTTGTTTGATAATTTTTTAGATATGAAACTTGTTTTTGCTACCAATAACTTAAATAAATTAAGAGAAGTTCAAGAAATGCTTCCTCAATCTATTGAACTATTATCTTTAAAAGACATTAATTGTTTTGAAGAAATAGAAGAAACAGCAACAACACTTGAAGGTAATGCAAAAATTAAAGCAGACCATATAACTAATAATTATAATTACAATTGTTTTGCTGATGATACTGGACTGGAAGTTGAAGCTTTACAAGGTGAACCAGGTGTTTATTCTGCTAGATATGCTGGTGAACCTGCTAATGCAGAAAACAACATGAACAAACTTTTACAAAACCTTGACAATAAAGACAATAGAAAAGCACAATTTAGAACATCTATTTGTTTAAATTTAGACGGAAAACAGTTTCTTTTTGATGGCATTTGTAAAGGAGATATTTTATCAGAAAAAAAAGGAGAACAAGGTTTTGGTTACGATCCTATTTTTCAACCAGAAGGATATTCTTTATCTTTTGCTGAAATGAATTCTGCTGATAAAAATGCAATTAGTCATCGTGGTTTGGCAATTCAAAAATTAGTAGACTTCCTTAAAAAATTAAAGTAATTGTCATTCACAAAAAACACATATTACTTTCATTTTATTGCTCTAATTCTTGGCTTAATATTATTTGGCTTTTTGAATATAAATTGGGGATCTGTTAGTATTCCTTTCAAAGAAATTTTATCAACTCTCATTGGAAACACACCTTCCAAAGCTAGTTGGAAAACAATCATAATTAATTATCGATTACCTAAAACGATTACAGCTATTTTAGTTGGTTCTGGACTTGCTGTTAGCGGTTTATTAATGCAAACTTTATTTCGAAATCCGCTTGCTGGACCATTTGTTCTAGGAATTTCTTCTGGTGCAAGTTTAGGTGTCGCTTTATTTGTTTTAGGATCTGGTGTATTTGGTGGTATATTAGGTTTGAGTATTCAAAATTTAGGCTTACCATTAGCTGCTAGTTTAGGTGCTTTCTTAGTATTAACTGCCGTTATTATTGCTGCCAATAAAGTTAGAAACACCATGTCGATATTAATTATCGGACTAATGTTTAGCGCGCTAACTTCATCTATAATTAATGTATTGTCTTACTTTAGTGAAGCAGAACAAGTAAAACAGTTTGTTTTTTGGGGATTTGGAAGTTTAGGAAACCTTACTTGGAATGAAATCTCTATTTTTTCTGGAGTTTATTGTCTTTCAGCAATAGGAATTTTCTTCTCTATAAAACCTCTAAATAGTTTTTTACTTGGTGAAAATTATGCTAAAAGTTTAGGTATAAATACCAAAAGAAGTAGAAATATCATTTTAGTAATTACCAGTTTATTAACCGGAATTATTACTGCTTTTTGCGGACCAATTGCTTTTATAGGCTTAGCTGTTCCTCATATTACTAAATTGATTTTTAAAACATCTAACCATAAAATATTAGTACCTGCAGTTGCCATTACTGGAGCTATAATTCTATTAATTTGTGATACCATAGCACAATTACCACAATATCAATTTACACTTCCAATTAATGCTATAACTTCGTTATTTGGAGCTCCTGTTGTTATTTGGCTCTTAATTAGAAAAAAGAAAATTTACATTTAAGATTGACTACAGAAGATAAAAATATAATCCTAAACGTTGAAAACCTTTCTGTTGGTTATAAAACCAAAAAGAAAACAAACACCATTTTATCAACTATTAATTTCAATCTTGAAAAAGGTAAACTAATAGCTTTATTGGGAAAAAATGGAGCAGGAAAATCTTCTCTTCTGCGAATATTAAGCAAAGTTCAAAAACCTTTGACAGGAGATGTTTTTATCAATCATGTAAATATTGAAAACTATACTCAAAATGAACTTGCTAAAATCTTGAGTATTGTACTTACGGAACGTTTACCTAAAAGTCAGTTAACTGTTTTTGAAATTGTTGCATTAGGAAGACAACCCTACACTAACTGGTTAGATCGATTATCTCCTAGCGATTTAGAAAAAATAGAAAATGCTTTTGAACTAACTCATATTAGTCATTTAAAAGACAAACCTTTTTACCAATTAAGTGACGGACAACTACAACGTGTTTTGATTGCAAGAGCTTTGGCTCAAGATTCTGAAATTATAATTCTTGACGAACCAACAGCACATTTAGATATTCATCACACTTATAAAGTTTTTTCTCTTTTAGAAAACTTAGTAAAAACCACTCAAAAAACAATTATAATTTCTACTCATGAAGTTAATTTGGCTATTCAATTGGCTGATGATTTTTTATTACTTACTGAAGACGAACTTTTTCATGGTAACGCAGAAACATTGATTGCTAAAGATGCTTTTTCTAAATTATTCCCTAAAGACAGCATCAGTTTTAACAAGAAATTACAACAATTCGTCATCAACAAAAAGTAAATTTGATGTAAACTAAGTTTTAACTTATTTTTGAACTCCCTATTTTTATAAAACCATTTTATTTATCATGAAGAATTTTACATACGCTGCATGCGCGTTTGTTATGTTAGCTTGTAGTTCAGGACAACAAGCAACTTCATCAAACAACTCCAAAAAAAATAAAGATCGAACATTTTATGCTGAAACTATTACAGCTAAAGACTTAAGTAAGCATTTATACATTTATGCTTCCGATGAGTTTGAAGGTAGAGATACCGGTGAAGCTGGACAAAAGAAGGCTATAAATTATTTGAAAGATTTTTACATTAAAGAAGGTATTGCTTCTCCATTAGGTGGAGACGATTATTTCCAAGAAATTCCGTCTTCTTATTTAACTAAGAACCATAGAGGAGGCGAACTAAAAGCTTCAGAAAATGTGTTAGCTTTTATTAAAGGATCTGAAAAACCAGATGAAATTGTAGTTATTTCTGCACATTTAGACCATGTAGGTGCTAAAGATGGAAAAATCTATAATGGTGCCGACGATGATGGTTCTGGAACTGTTGCTGTACTTGAAATTGCCCAAGCTTTCAAAAAAGCAGCAGATGCTGGCCAAGGTCCGAAAAGATCTGTTTTATTTTTACATGTTACAGCAGAAGAAAAAGGCTTAATCGGATCAAAATACTATACAGAGAACCCTGTTTTTCCTTTAGAGAATACTGTTACAGATTTAAATATAGATATGGTAGGAAGAGTTGATCCTAGACATAAAGATAATCCTAATTACATTTATTTAATTGGTTCTGATCGTTTAAGTACTGAGTTGCATAATATTTCTGAAGAAATGAATACAAAGTACACTCAACTTGATTTAAACTACAGATACAACAGACGTACTGATCCTAATTTTTTCTATTACAGATCTGATCATTACAACTTTGCAAAGCATAATATTCCTATTATTTTTTATTTCAACGGAGTACATGAAGATTACCATAAACCAACAGATACTCCTGATAAAATAAACTACGAGATGTTAGAAAAAAGAACTCGTTTAGTTTTTTATACTGCTTGGGAAGTAGCCAATAGAGAAGCTCGACTTATAGTTGATAAAGCTGAAAAATAAAATCAAAAACTCGCTTTTAAGGCGAGTTTTTATTTTTATATATTTAGAAAAACTTTATTTATGAATATTATCATCAGCATTTTAATCGGAATTATAGCTTTTTTTCACATCTATATCTTATGGTTTGAAATGTTTGCTTGGGAAACCAGAGGTCCGAAAGTTTTCAGACATTTTCCTAAAGAACTATTTCCTAAGACCAAAACATTAGCAGCAAACCAAGGTTTATATAACGGTTTTTTGGCTGCTGGATTAATTTGGACATTCTTTATTGAAAATATCGAATGGAAAGCTAATGTTTCTATATTCTTTTTAGGTTGTGTTGCTGTAGCTGGAATTTACGGTGCACTTTCTGCTAGCAAGAAGATATTCTTTGTTCAAGGCTTACCTGCAATTATAGCTTTAGCACTAGTTTTAATACAATAAATCTATTTTTTATTGATCGTTCTTAATCCACGTTTAATAATGTAAGCTGTTTCTTTAGTATCAGATTCTTTTTCCCAACGTTTGCAAATATTTAAAACCCATTCTGGATGAGATTTACTCGCATCGTTTAACCAGTTTGCTACGGCATCTCTTACATATTTTGAACTATCAGATTTTAATAGTTCCAACAACAATAAACCTCTTTCTGGATTTTCTTGGAAAGCAGCTATTTTTTTAGTCCAAACTCCAACAGGTCTTAATGATTCAGCAGCATAGCGACGAATATTTTCATCTGTATTTGAAGTCCATTCAGATAGCATATTAATTGAAGTATCTAAATCATCTATCATTCTTTCTTTAGTAGCGAAAATTACAACTTCTCTAACTCCGAAATGACTATCGGCGGCATATTTTTGCATTCCGTTTAATAAATCTGGAATTGCATCGTAGTGTAAACTTTCTCCCCAACAAGCCCAACACCTAACTACATCTGAACTGTGAGTTCTTAAGTAAGTAAACACATCTTCATTCTTTGTTAGAATTCCAAAAGTGTAACCAATAACTTTAGTATTACTATTGGCTGTTGGCTTTTTTTGATCTTCTACAGCTTTTTGAAAATCAATATACCATTCTTCTTTTTCTAAAGCTTTTAAAACAACTTTAAGCAATTCTAATTGACTCACTGCCAACCACTCTACTAAATTTTTAGTTTCTACAGCTCCTTTATTTAAAAACTCTATTACTTCAGGTTTTAAATCCTTTGTGCTTCTGGCTCCTTTTCTATTTAAAATTTCTTCAGGAATTTCAATCATTTTAAAATACTTAAGTTACTATTTTGTATTTATCTTCCAAGATATCAACTATATCTTCATAATAAACTATTTCTCTATCAATGAAAATTCCATCTTCAGAAACCCATTCATCAAAACCATAGCTTTCAAAAGAGAATTTAGCCCCATAATTTATACACAATTCTTTTAAATCTCTAAAAAAACTATTTAATCTAGGCGTATTTAAATATGCCAAATTGGAATTATCAATTCCTTTGTTTTTGAGTTTTAAATCATCTGACCTCCATGTTTTATCATTTTGTAAATGCTCAAAAAAAACATCATTACATATTTGAATATAGATGTAGGGTAGATTAATTTCATCATGAAAAAAACGATTCCAAATATAAACTGGTTCAGAACTTGACACATCAATATTTGAAACTAATTCTTTACATATTTCTTTCCCTTTACCCTTAAATAAAACCGATGGATAGATTAATTCTTTAGTCTTTTCTTTGTAATAAAATCTATTAAGATTGAATTTTGAATGATTCAAAACATCATTAATATCTATCTCGTGAAAAGGAACTAATATTTTATACTTTTCAACAATATCAACATAAGAACTACCAAATTCTCTCAAGTTCTTAAGAAGTTCTTTTTTACTTTCTTGTGAATCCCATTTAAAATGCCACCAACCTATAGTTCGCTCATCGTCATAATGCCAAAAATCACTTGAACTCATTAGATTTATTACTTTATTTTTAATTAAACTACAGGAATACTAATATCCACTATTAATTCTTCGGAATTAGTTGAAGTTGGATCACTTATATAAATTTCCATTGGGAAACCTTTTTTAAACTTCTTTATTTCTTTACTTCTATCCATCATCATTAAAGCAGACCATGCATTTCCTAAATGATCGTATTTTCCTGTATGACGAACTGTTGCAATGTTTGATTTTGGTAAACTATCATAAAACAATCCATCTCTTAACTCGTTTTCTTTATTTTTTACAGGTATTCCTGCTACATAAACCACTTTATCTTTTACAGGATTAAACTTTCTATATTCAGAAAATGGTACTCCAACTGCTTCTATATTATTTTCTTTTATATAATCGTGAAGCTTCGTAAAATCATTAGCCATTGCTTCTCCAATTCCTGTAAAAGTTGTTTCAGTACGTACTCCAATAAAATCATATCCTTCAAAAGTAGTTTTACCAACAAAGTCTAATTCACTATGAATTTTACCTTCTTCTAATTCTTCTTTTAGCATTTTCAAACCTCTCTCATAATCCATTCCAACATAAGTAATCATTGCTTTTTTCATCCAAAACATGAAAAATGGTAGCGAACTATCCATTAACCATGTTACTTTAGTACCTTCAGCTTTTTCTTCAAATTCGAAATACACTTTTGCTTCAGATTTCCATGGTTTCAAAAATGTTAAATCATAATCTATTTTACTATCAGTTTCCTCAATTACCTTCATTTCTCCACTACCAACTCTTTTTCCTTCCCATTTGTAATATTTTCCGTCTGCAGCATAATCAACTTTTGCCTCAGGTTCACATATTAACCAAGGTGACCAATTTTTCCAATTATGAAAATCTGCTAAAAATTCTTTAATTTTTTCTTGTGATGCTTTAATGATTATACTTTTTGAAATACTGATTTTTGGCATGACTATAAAGTTTGGTTAGCCTTTAAAATTATGAAATTTGAGTTATTTTCTCTATATTATATATTGAAAATAAATTGCTAAAAATAAATTATGGATGGATGGGGTGCATTAAAAATGTTGATGAATAGACAACAAGGCAATCAACAAAGAAAGAAAAAACTAAAAAATGCTAGAGATAAAAAGTTAACTTCTAATGTTTACTCTAAAACAAAGTTTAACTTTCCTACAGCTTCTAAAACGCTATTAGAAAGTATGGTGAGGAAGCTAAAAGAGACCAAAAAAGAGAACTGTTAATTAAGTACTCAATTATACTTACAATTATAATCGTTTCTTTAATTTACTTATACGATATCGGTCTTTTCTAATTATACTCCAAACTGCTGAAGATGATGATCGATATGTTTATAGAATAAATTATTCCATTCTTGTTTAGTAAGCTTACCGAATGCATGTGATTCTTTTCCATCGAAATGAGTTTCACCTAATTCTTGAGTTTTATATAAATAAGCAATCAACTGATTTTTTTCTTTTTCAAAATCTCTTTCGTTGGTTATTAAAAAGTAAGGAGCGGTTCTACCATTCTTAGGATAAGGTTTTTCAGATACAACCTGATTTTTTGCTAATAGCTTAATAAAAAACTTCGCTACTGCTCCTGGTTTTGGATGTTTATCTGTATAAACAGTTTCATAGGATACCGCACAATGAGCCATCATTTGCGCCACATTCATTTTACCCCATTTAGGTTGTGTTTCTGGTGTAAGATTGTTTATTCTTGAAATAACTTCATTTGTTATTTCTTTAGTAAAGATGTTTTTCATGATTGATTTTTTATCTAGTGTAATACTTTAAATATCAATTCTTTTAAAATATCTGAATGTGTTTGATTTGCTCCAACTCCTTTACTTTTAACATCTGCATCTCTCAACAAACCAATAATTTGGGATACTTTTCGCATCGGATAATTTCTAGCAGCATTCACATAATCGTCTACAAAATAAGGATTTACTCCTAAAGTTCTTGCTACAGAAGCTTTCGATTTATCTTTTAATCCGTGATAAGATAAAAGCTGGGTAAAAAAACTATTTAATAATGAAATTGTCATTACCAAAGGATTGTTTTTAGGATTCTGACTAAAATAATTTATTATTCTATTTGCTTTTACAACATCCTTATTGCCAACAGCTTTACGCAACTCAAAATTATTAAAGTCCTTAGAAATTCCAATATTTTCTTCTACATGAGTAGGATTTATTATTGTTCCTTCATTTAAAACAGAAGTCAATTTATCTAACTCGTTGCTAATCTTACTTAAATCTGTCCCTAAAAACTCCACTAACATTTGTGCAGCTTTAGGCTCTATACTAAACTTGTTTCCTTTTAAAACCTTAGCTATCCAATCACCAACTTGATTCTCGTATAAACGTTTACTTTCGTATATAACTCCGTTTTTAGCTACAGCTTTATAAACTTTCTTACGCTTGTCTAGTTTTTTATACTTGTAATTAATTACTAGTATCGTTGATGGTTGCGGATTTGCTGCATACGTTTCTAATTTATCTATTGTACGACTTAAATCTTGGGCTTCTTTTACAATAATAACCTGATGTTCTGCCATCATTGGAAATCGTTTTGCAGAAGAAACAATTTCATCTACACTAACATCTCTACCATACATTACTACCTGATTAAATCCTTTTTCAGATTCATCTAACACGGTATCTTCAATAAAACTTGAGATTTTGTCAATATAATACGGCTCCTCTCCCATTAAAAAATAAATAGGTTTAAGATTGCCTTGTTTTATATCGTCAACTATATGTTTTACCTCGTTCATCTCTTAGTTAGTTTTTGTCGTATCTTACAAATAGTAGTTCAGAATTAAGCTAATAAAACAACTGTAAATTGTTACTTTTGATTAATGCAAAAATTGAATCTACCATCATATACTTTCAAGATCAAAAGTAATGAAAAACACTATCTGATTTTTGATGAAATTAGAAAAAAATATATTGTATTAACCCCAGAAGAATGGGTTCGACAACATTTTGTTCAATTTTTAATTCAGGAAAGAAATTATCCTTTGTCTTTAGTTGCTATTGAAAAACAACTGGTAATTAACAATCTAAAAAAAAGGAGCGACATCTTAATTTTTAATTCAGATGGCACTCCCAATATCATTGTTGAATGTAAAGCTCCTTCAGTAAAAATAACTCAAGATACTTTTGATCAGATCGCTCGTTACAACTTAAAATTAAATGCGAAATATTTAATTGTAACAAACGGTCTTGAGCATTATTTCTGTATGCTTAATGTAGAAGAAGAAAGCTATATCTTTCTAAAAGATATCCCTGATTACAGCAACAATTAATTTTTAGGCACTTTGCGCTGTATTATCTAATAATTTATAGCCTTCTCCTCTAACATTCACTATGGCTATGTTTTCGTCTAACATTAAGTATTTTCTAAGCTTAGTAATGTAAACGTCCATACTTCTTGCTGTAAAGTAATTATCGTCTCTCCATATTTTGGTTAACGCAATTGCTTTAGGCATTATCGTATTTTTATACTCAGATAAATACTTTAATAACTTACTTTCTTTTGGTGTTAACTTTCTAGGTTCATCTCCTTTGAAAGTTAATTGACGTGTTCCGTAATTGAAAGTAAAATCTCCAATTGTATACTCTATAGTACTATACTGACTTGTAAAACTGATTTCTCTCAATTTTATAATCGATTGGATCTTCTTTATTAGAACTTCTGTAGAAAATGGTTTTTTAAAACAATAATCTACGTATGGTATTTTGTTAATTTCGAAAATATCTTCTAATAACGCTTCCTCTGATAAAAATATCACCGGAAAGTCATAATTATATTTTCGTATTGAATTAATAAACTCTAGTTTGTCTTGAGTTATTATTTTACAATCTGTAACTAGTAAATCAAATTCTGACTTTCCTAGAAATAAATTCTTCTTTAGTGTATTGGTAAAAGTGACATTGTAGCCATTTAACTGTAAATAGTTTTTTAAAACCATTCCAAAGTCTACGTCTCCATCTATCAATAAAATTTTTATCGACCTCATTAAAATATATTTTTATGCCCCTTATATTTTTCCGTCGTGCTCTTAATCAAAAACTTACAGCTTAAACAGATATAATTACAGGTTAATATTCAACTTTAGTTTTCTTCTCCCCCCAAAAAGAAAACAACGTACATTAATAATACATTTGAACATTAAAAATCCCTACCCTGTTAAATATTTTTTTCTTCTTCAAAAAATTAATACTTCTTTACATTTTTAAGTAATATTTATGATGTATGTTTGCAAACTTGAAAACGGCTGTAGTCATATTAAACTGGAATGGAAGACAGTTATTGGAGCAATTTTTACCTTCTATTCTCAATTTTACTCCTGAAAATGTTGATGTTTATGTAGCAGACAATGCATCTACAGACGATTCTATTACTTTTATTAAAGACAATTACCCAACTGTAAATATTATTATCAATAAAGAAAATGGCGGATATGCCAAAGGCTATAACGATGCGTTAAAGCATATAAATGCAGATATTTATTGCCTTATTAATTCTGATATTGAAGTAACAGAAAATTGGATTCTTCCAGTTGTTAATCTTTTTAAAAAAGAAAAAGACACGGCTATTATTCAACCTAAAATTTTAGATTTTAAAGACAAAACTAAATTTGAATATGCAGGAGCTGGCGGAGGATTTATTGACTTTTTTGGTTACCCGTACTGCAGAGGAAGAGTTTTTAATAGTTTAGAAACAGATAACAATCAGTTTAATTTAACTTCTGAAATTTTTTGGGCATCTGGTGCTTGTTTCTTTATAAGAAGCACAGTATTTCATCAACTAGGAGGTTTTGATGAAGATTATTTTGCGCATCAAGAAGAAATTGATTTATGCTGGAGAGCTCAAAATGAAGGCTTTGTTGTAAAATATGTTGGTACTTCAACAGTGTATCATGTTGGTGGTGCGACATTACAAGAGTCTAACCCTAGAAAAACATTCTTAAATTTTAGAAACAGCTTACTTAATATTGTTAAAAATGTACCCGGTAAAAATTTATTTTTGGTGATTTTTGTTCGTTTAGTTTTAGATGGTGTTGCAGGATTAAAATTCGCTTTAGAACTTAGACCTGTTCATACATGGTCTGTTTTAAAAGCACATATCAGTTTCTATAAAAACTTAAATAAGTTTATAAAAAAGAGAAAACAAATTCAACGTAAATCAAATTATAGCATTCATACTTCGGTTGTTTGGCAGCATTTTGTTTTACAACGACGAAAATTTAATAATTTAAAATAAGCTCAATTTCTTGAGCTTATTTTTTTGTTTTTAGCTTACTGATATTAAAATTTCTACTTCGGTATCTGCGTCTTCTGTAGTATTAGCTTTATAGATTTCAAAATCTGCTTCATACCTTCTGTCTATTTTAGTATTCCAAATTTCCATCCATTTGTTGTATACTATATTATCTTTTAATTTTCCTTCTGCTTTAAACTGCTCGTATGAACTTTCCGGAATTTGAATTCCTATCATATCTGACGGAATATTTTCTAAAGAATCAACTTTATAGCCAATAATAACATCGTAAGCTCCAGTGTAGTCTGATTCATAATTTGTATAAATCGCATAAATTGAATCCTCTAATTTATTCTCAATTTTGTCTGAAATATTTTCGCTCATAAACTTATTCCATAATGCAGGAATATCTTTAGCAGCTTGCATATCTGCATTAGTCGTTCTTAATTTAATTCCGATAATATTGAAATTAGTCATTTGTGTTTTTTCCATTGTTTTGTGATTTTTAAATTACATCACAAATCTAGAAACGGACTATGTCAACGGTGTGTCAGAGGTCTTATAAAATTTTGCTCTACATATTTCAAAATACTCTTGAAGTGTCATTTTATGCGGAGAAAACTTCTCGTTTAAATCAGTAATTTTTTGAATTTGATCGAGTCTAAAAACTCTAAAATCGTTTCGTAATCTACAATTGGCAATAAGTAACCAATTTTCGTTAGTACTATACAAAGCAAAAGGTTCAACTATCCGTTTTGTAAACTTTTCTTCTAGCGACATGTACTCTATTTCTAATAAACTAAAATCTGTGATTGCTGTTTGTAGTTTAATTAGATTCGTACTTGTTATATTTTTTTCAGGATTATAACGAAAATCAATTCGCTGCTCTAATAGCTCTGATTTCTCTTGTTGATTCTTTCTAAAAACTGATTTTATCTTAGTAATTGCACTACCATAGTTTTCAACTAATGATTGATCTTTATTTTTAAAAATTAAATGAGCAGCTGTAATTAAAGCATTAGCTTCTTCTTCAGTAAACATTACTGGCGGAAGATAATAACCTTCCATTAAAGAGTATCCTTTTCCTTCTTCAGTAAATACTGGAACTCCAGAATCTTCTAAAGTTCTAATATCTCTATAGATTGTTCGTACACTCACACCAAACTTCTCAGCCAAATATGTAGCCGTAACAATTTTCTTAGATTGTAATTGCGTGATGATTGCTGTTAATCTTGAAATACGAGGTTTATTACTCATTAGAAAGTTCTTCGCTGTCTTTATAAATATAGTTTAGTAAAAAGAAAACTACTATTCCCCCGAAAGTATGCCATAACCAATGCGTTCCCATCGGTAGTATTGGTAAAACTTCTCCTTTTACTACTAAATTATCTAGTGTCCTGAATGAAACTGCGATTCCGAAAATAAAAAAGCCTAAGAAAATAAATTTCGCATTTTTCCATTTCGTCTTATAAGCATACCAAACGAAAGGAGTTACAACTGTAATTGCTGTAACTAAGTACCCAAAAGAAATTCTGTATTCGTCTGGCAAAGGAATTCTTCTCGGAAAAATTGAAAGCCCAAAAAAGCCCAAAAACAATAATATTCTTTTCCACCAAACACGTTCAATTTTACTTATGAAATAAATAATTCCGCCAAGACAAACTATCATTATTGGTAACCAATCTAGAATGGGCCAAAACTGGTGACTTCTAGTTCCATGAAACATTGTTCCTCCAATCCAACTGCTAAAAATTACAGGAATAGCAAATAAGAAAAACGGATGTTGCTTTGGTTTTTTATAGATTTTACTTCCAAAATAAATTAAAATAGCAATAAATATTAGATTGCTAAATGTATTGAAGGGTTCTACGGGTAACCTACCTTCTATCGTTTCTTGATAGATTGGTCCTGTATCATTTGGAAATTTCTGTAAAAAACTAAATAACATCTAAACTACCTTTACCTTCTCTTATTACTTCTGGTTCACTTTGAGTTAAATCTATTACAGTAGATGCGTGATTATCACCATAACCTCCATCGATTACCAAATCTACAATATGTTGCCATTTTTCAAAAATAAGTTCTGGATCTGTAGTGTATTCAATCACTTCATCTTCATCGTGAATAGAAGTAGAAATTATCGGATTTCCTAATTGCTCAACTATAGTTCTGGCAATATTATTATCTGGCACACGAATCCCAACTGTTTTTCTCTTTTTAAATGCTTTTGGAAGATTTGTACTTCCTGGCAAAATAAATGTATACGGACCTGGTAAAGCTCTTTTTAAAATTTTATACACAGGTGTTTCAATTTGTTTTACATAATCTGAAAGATGACTTAAATCGTTACACACGAAAGAAAAATTAGACTTTTCTAATTTAACTCCTTTAATTCGTGCAACTTTTTCCATTGCTTTCATATTCGTAAAATCACAACCTAAACCATAAACAGTATCTGTAGGATAAATTATTAATCCGCCCGATTGTAAAACTTTTACAACCTTTTCTATTTCTCTCTGATTAGGGTTATCGTTATATATTTTTAAAAATTGAGCCATATATTATGCTTTATAAAGCTGTAAATAAAAACTTCCAACACTTGGTTAATGTTGGAAGTTTATTGATATTGTTTAGTAGTTATGCTTCGTTATCTATAAGTCTGAAACCTTCTCCATGGATATTTAAAATTTCTACTTTATCATCTAATTTTAAATATTTTCTCAACTTAGCTATATATACATCCATACTTCTTGATGTAAAATAGTTATCGTCTCTCCAAATCTTAGTTAATGCTAATTCTCTTGGCATTAAATCATTTTTGTGTACAGCAAGCATACGTAATAATTTACTTTCTTTTGGAGATAATTTTAAAGGATCATCACCATTAAAAGATAAATGTCTTAACTTAGAATTAAAGGCAAACTTACCAATAGTGAACTCAAACTGATCGTCATCTTTAGATTTTTCAGTTTCTTTTCTTTGTAAAATCGCTTTAATTTTATGCAATAAAACTTCAGAATCAAAAGGCTTGTTTAAGTAGTCGTCTGCTCCTACTTGATATCCTTTTAAAACATCTTCTTTCATTGTTTTAGCCGTTAAGAAAATAATTGGCACTTCTTTATTCGTAGCTCTAATATCTTGTGCTAAAGAAAAACCATCTTTTCTTGGCATCATTACGTCTAAAATACATAAGTCGTACTCAGAATTTTTAAACATAATTAATCCTTCAATTCCATCTTTAGCATGCGTAACATTATAATCGTTTAATGCTAAGTAATCTTTTAATACCGTTCCAAAATTTGGATCGTCTTCTACTAATAAAATTTTTCTAGTTCCCATTGTTTACCCTTCAATTTATATTAATGGTAGTTTTACTGTAAATATACTTCCTTTACCTTTCTCACTTGCCACATGAACCGTGCCATGATGGTTATCTACGATCTCTTTTACATATGCTAATCCAAGACCGTGACCTTTGACATTGTGAATATTTCCTTTATGTTCTCGATAAAACTTATCAAAAACATACTTTTGAGCATTTTTGCTCATACCTATTCCTTCATCTTTTATTTTAAAAATGAAGTACTTATTCGTATTTTCTGTGTAAACATCTATTTTAGGTTTTTCTTCAGAATATTTTATAGCGTTCTCTAGCATATTTACAATTACATTGGTTAAATGGAATTGATTTCCTAATACTTCGGAAGAGATTGCTTTAAAATGAGTGTTTATAGTTCCGTTTTTATCCGATACTAATAAACTTACATGATCTATAGCTTCTTCAATGATATCTGTAGCATCTACTGCTTCTTTTGTAATATCGATTTGATTCTTTTCTAATTTCGATATACGCAATACATTTTCTACCTGACCATGCATTCTCTTATTCTCATCGCGAATCATCTTAACGTATCGCTTAACTTTTTCTTCATCTTTAATAATCTTCGGATTCTTAATCGCATCTAAAGCTAAATTAATTGTAGCGATAGGCGTTTTGAATTCATGAGTCATGTTATTGATGAAATCTGTTTTTATTTCAGAAATTTTCTTTTGTCTCACTAACTGATACAAAGAAGTAGAAAAAGCTGCTATTACTATCCCAATAAAGAAAAGTGATAATAACAGTGCATACATCATACTTGAAATAAGACTTTCCTTTTCATTAGGAAAAGTAACATATAACTTGTAATTACTATTTCCATTATCGTCTTCTAAAAGCGGAAAGAAATAGCTACTGTTCTCATCAATTTTAAAATATCCTGACTTAATTTTAGTTGCCAAACCACCTTCGTATACACCAAATTTAAATTCTTGGTCTATACCTCTTTTTCTCAATTCATCTTTTAAAGTATTATTAAGTTCTCTATTACTTAATCTTTTATGAATTGGCATATGCTTCTGATTTTGACGAAACAAATATTCGACTTGTTTCTTCTGCCAACTTGGATACTTTAACATTCTTGTATACTGATTTTCATCTGTATACGTTTTAAAATCTCCATTTTCAGATTCATATGTGATCGTTTGTGTAAAATCTTCTTTTCCTGAAAACCTCTTAATAATTATGGTATCGCTATTCACGAAATCTACGGGGATTTTGAAGTTTTCCTCTAGAATAGTAGCTCCGAAAGTAAATTTTTTCTTTGCAACCGTATCTATTTGTTGGAATAAGTAGTTTTTAAGCTCAGCTGTACTTATAGATTCACTATTTTCAAAGACCTTTTTATGTTTATCAACAAATTCGTTATACTCTCGTTCTTTTATCCTCTCGGATGTTTTGGCCAAAGCTATCTTCACATTACTCTGAAATTCGGCCCGTTTACTCTTTACTGCATCTTTCACCCAGTATAATTGAACTGCTATAATTCCGGTTAGGGAAATACTCATGAGCAGTACAATTAGAATAAAAATTCTTTTTCCCATTGATCAAAAATAAACTAATAAGCTAAAGGCAGTTTGCTTTTAACTTAGATTAACAAAGATAATATGTTTTTAAGAGAATTTTAAGAAATATGTTAAGATATTGATAATTAATTAAAACTATTCTGTTAATTTATTATGAATTATCTCTACATTTTTAGCCAGTTTTGTTAAATCCAGATTTTCAATTATGTAGTTTGATTGAATGGTTTTTTTAACCTCTGGCCATTGATTATTCATTCTATGCAATACCGCTTCACGAGCGACCTTATCTCTTTCTATAACTCTTTGTATTCTTATTTCTTTTGGAGCTGTTACTGTGATAATTACATCACACATTTTATGACTCCCATTTTCAAATAGTATTGCGTTCTCATAAAGAATGTAATCTCTATTTTTATTTTCTTTTATAAAATTTTGTAAATGTTTATGCACTTCTGGATGCACTATTGAATTTAATATTTTTAACTTTTCTTTATTTTCAAAAACAATTTTCGCTAAAAAAGGTCTATTTAAACCTTCTTCATTATAGACTTCTTCAGAAAATTCAGCAATTAAATTCTTTCTAATCTCCAACGAAGTGTTCATTAATTTCTTCGCTTCAATGTCTGCATAATACACAGCTACATTCTCAAACTGAGAAAAAAGTTTTACTACCGTAGTTTTCCCACTACCTATTCCTCCTGTAATACCTACTAACATATTATTTATGCATTAAAAAATCTACTCGTTGTGGCGTAATTCGTATTGAAGAAATTAACTCAGGTTTCTTCTTTATTTCTGGAATTAAATACTCTAAATTATCTTTTTGAGTCTTTCTATAGTCGCAAACAACTTTAAATAAATCTGCAGTAATTTTCTGATAGTTTTTTAACCCAACTTTATAAATTACTTTCACTTTCTTTGGAAATGTGCTAAATTTAAGATCATTCGGAACTCCAACAATCTCAATAGGAATTTCAAAACTACCTTCGGTAAATTTATCTACAAAAATATTGGCTTTTACTTTTGTGTCACTCAGTTTTAACTCGGTTACATTTTTAGGTAATTCTATTTCAACATCTACTTCTGCATCTTCACTTAATTCTTCTAAAACAACTCGTTTTGTTTTTAAAAAGGATATGCTTTCTAGATTTTGTTTTGGCCCAGAAATTAAGATACTATCCTTATCTAATTCTATTTTTTCTGTTCCGTAACCTAATTTGTAATTCAAATTTACATCTAACTGTATTGGAACTTTTTTTGTTGCTAAAATCCCCAACTTAAAATGTATAGAATCTCCATCGATCTTCACTAAGCTTATTCCCGAATTTAATCCATCTTGAATTTCTTCCTTTTGGCTATTAGTCAACAAATAATAATCTGTTTCATTCTTTTTCACCAGTTTCTTTAATGAAAAAGGTATTTTTTTAGAAGAAAAACTTGTTCCTAATAATTTAAATCCGCTTCCTTTAACAATCAATGTTACGGTTTCTTTTGGTTGCTCTTGAAGAATTTTATCCTGTGGCAAATCTAAATACTCAACAAAATAATTCACTTTTGTCGTGTAAGATTTCGATAAATTAATCAACATCCACATTAGGAATGAGGCTGCTAGAAAACCGAAAAAGATTTTAGGTATTTTTAATGTTTTAGCCAAAGGAATTTTATTGCAATCTACTTAAAAACAAAAAGGTGAGCAAAAGCTCACCCGTATTTTATATTTAAAACTGATATTATTTCTCTGAAACTTTCTTAGTTAATTCCATAGAAATAGCAGCTCTTTCAAATCTAATTTTACCAGCTCCAGTTTCTATAACCACAGTATTATTAGTATCGTTGATTTCAGCAATCTTTCCATGAATACCACTTGTAGTTACAACTTTAGCTCCTTTTTTAATCTCAGATCGAAATTGTTTTTCTTTCTTCTGTCTTGCCATTTGGGGACGAATCATAAAGAAATATAAAACTCCAATCATTGCTACAAAAGGAAGCATTGACATTAATCCTCCTGCATCAGCTTGTAAAAAAATCATGTTATACATAGTTATGCTTTATTCTTTGGTGTTACCATTCCAGAGATTTTAACCTCTTCTCTACCTTTAACTGTATTTGTATATAATGTTACAGTTTTACTTTGCTTGTTTGGCTTACCTGAAGTATTAAACTTTACTTGAACTTCTTTAGTTTCTCCTGGCTTAATTGGTTCTTTTGGCCAAGTAGGAACTGTACATCCACAAGATGCTTTAGCGTTTGTAATTACTAAATCTGACTTTCCTGAGTTTGTTACTTTAAATGATGTTTCAACTACAAAACCTTCATCTACAATTCCAAAATCATGAACTTCTCTATCGAAAACTACTTCTGGAGCTCCAACATTAATAGCTTCATCTCTTTTTTGAGCTTCAACTACATTGTCTTTTTTTACTTTAGAAGCTGCATTTCCTTCTTTGCATGACGTTAACGAAACTGAACAAAGCACAGCTGTTAATGCGATTATTATTTTTTTCATTTTTTAAAATTTATAAGGGTTAAAAATAATCAATTGTAATAGCTATAACAAACCTCTACCAATTTTTACCATTTTATTACTCTCTAGATAATCTTTTGATAACTTATCTAGAACTCCATTAATAAAATATCCGCTTTTATTCGTAGAATAATCTTTAGCTAATTCAATATATTCATTAATTGTTACTCGACTTGGAATAGAAGAAAAATGAAGAAACTCTGTAATCGCCATTTTTATTAAAATCATGTCGATATCAGCAATTCTATCAGTTTCCCAGTTAGGAGTTTTCTCTTTAATATCATCATCATATTTATGCTGATTCAACATCACTTTCTTGAATAAATCTGAAGTAAACCTTTTATCTTCATCATCTTTATACAGTTTTCCTAAAACAAATGGAGAAGAAGCTTTCTGCTTATTCAATGTTTTAACAACCCATGTATTTACAAAAGGAATGTCATCTACCCAAGAAATCATCTTATCCTCAAAGTATTCTGCTAACTTTTCATTAGGAGCTACAAACTCTTTAAAAAACGCAATAACAAAGTTCTTTTGATAATTATACGAATCGTCTGAAGAATTCATGTAATCATTATATAAGTCACTTTTGTTTAACTCTTCCCAAATGATTTTGATATACTCGTCATCTAAATCCCAATTATTAAGATTATTTAACTCTACATATCCTTCTAAGCTAACACTTTCTCTAATTTGATTTAGCACTAGATTATCGACAAAACGAGTATTAGGATTTAAATCTTCCTTAGTTGCTAGGATTTTCTTCTTTGAAAGCTCTATTTTTTTATGAGCTAATTTCTGTACTTCTACTAAAAGTTGAAAATTTAATGCATAAAGGTCTAGCATTTTTTGCACACTAAATTTTAAGAACTTCTCTTCTTTAACAAGATCGGTATTGTGTGATTGCTGCATTGCATATACAGACTGCATCACTTTTAAACGAATATGTCTTCTATTTATCATTCAATTGAGGACTTTAAAAAAGGCGATAGAATTTTCTCTATCGCCTTGCAAAAATAAAATTTTTATTGATTCGCCTTAGCTATTTTGTTCTTTTTTACGAGCATCAATTCTTCCTTGCGCAATATTGAAGGCTGCTTGATGAGTTGTAATGTTTTCCTTTTCTGCTAAATTGAAAATTTCTAAAGTAGTATTGTAAATATTTTCAGTTCTTTTTAAACTTTCTTCTTTACCGTATCCAGCTACTTCAGCGTATACATTTATAATTCCTCCAGCATTAATTAAAAAGTCAGGTGCATAAGCTATACCTTTCTCTTGCAACATTTTACCATGCTTTAATTCATTAGCTAACTGATTGTTTGCAGCTCCTGCAATTACTTTAGCATTTAATTTAGCAATACTTTCATCATTTACTGTAGCTCCTAAAGCACATGGTGCATAGATATCTAAATCTAATCCGTAAACATCGTTTCCTAAAACAACATTTGCATTATACTTTTTACTTAACTCTTCTAATCTAGCTTCGTTAATATCATTTAAGATTACCTGAGCTCCTTCGTCAGTAATGTATTTTACTAAAGTTTCTCCAACATGACCAACACCTTGAACTAAAACTTTTTTACCTTCTAACTTATCAGAACCAAATTTATATTGAGCTGCTGCTTTCATTCCCATGTAAACACCATAAGCAGTAACAGGAGAAGGATTTCCTGAACCTCCAATAGCTTCAGAAACACCAGTAACATGAGGAGTTACTTCGCGAATTACATCCATATCTCTAGTTTCCATTCCAACATCTTCAGCAGTAATATATCTTCCACTTAAAGAGTTAACAAACTCTCCGAACTTACGCATTAACGCATCGTTCTTTTGAGTTTTAGCATCACCTATAATTACAGCCTTTCCACCACCTAAGTTTAATCCAGTGATTGCAGACTTATACGTCATACCTCTTGATAAACGTAATACATCGTTTAAAGCTTCCCATTCTGTTTTATATTGCCACATTCTAGTACCTCCAAGTGCCGGACCTAAAGTTGTATTGTGTATACCAATAATTGCTTTTAAACCTGTATCTTCGTCATTACAAAAAACGACTTGTTCGTGACCATCGAAAGACAACTGTCCGAAAACAGGATCGTTTTTAAGGTCTTTAGTATCAATAATTTCAGACATCATAGTATGTTACGTTTTACTTAAAAAGAATTTAACTATTCCTTAATATTAGGACTGCTAAAATACAGATTCTGCAATTACAAACCAAAAAAAGACCTGTAAATTGAAAAGTACACAAAAAGAAGATGTTTTCTTTTAAGAATAAACAAAAAACTCACTCAATAATTACATTATATAAATTGAAAGCCTTACAATACTTAAATAAATATTTTATAAAATATAAGTGGAGATTGTTAATCGGGATACTTATCACTGTATTATCCAAGTTATTAGCGCTAAAAATTCCAGAAATTATAAAAAACTCGTTAAATATTGTTGAAGACTATTTAAACGGTAAAACAACAGATTTAACAGAGGTAAAAGAGCAACTTTTTTATAATATTTTGTTAATTGTTGGGATTACTTTACTTGCTGGATTTTTTACTTTTTTAATGCGACAAACTATAATTGTTATGTCTCGTTTAATTGAATTTGATCTTAAAAATGAAATCTACGAGCAATATCAAAAGTTATCTGTCAATTTCTACAAGAAAAATAGAACTGGTGATTTAATGAATCGTATTTCTGAAGATGTTTCGAAAGTAAGAATGTATTTCGGACCAGCAATTATGTATTCACTTAACATGATTGTATTATTTACGATCGGTTTTTCTAAAATGTTAAAAACAGACACTGAATTAACATTATATACATTAATTCCTTTTCCTGTTTTATCTGTTTCTATTTTCATCCTTAGTAAACAAATCAACAAAAAGACAACTGTTGTTCAAGAATATCTTTCAAAGCTTACAACATTCAATCAAGAATTCTTCTCAGGAATTAATGTAGTTAAGTCGTATGTAATTGAAAAATCAGTACTAAATAACTTTAATGAGTTGGCTGATCAAGCTAAAGAAAAGAATATTGAACTTTCTAAAATTCAAGCTTTATTCTTTCCTTTAATGATATTATTAATAGGTATTAGTAACATTCTTGTTTTATACATTGGAGGAAAACAATACATCGCTGGTGAAATTCAAATCGGTGTAATTGCTGAATTCATTTTATATGTAAACATCTTAACATGGCCAGTAGCTGTTGTTGGTTGGGTTACTTCTATTGTTCAGCAAGCAGAAGCTTCCCAACAAAGAATTAACGAATTCTTACAACAGGTTCCAGAAATAAGAAACAACACAGAAACTGCAACAACTGTAAAAGGTAAAATCCAATTTAAAGATGTTTCGTTAGTTTACGATGATACTAACATTAAAGCATTATCTAATGTGAGTTTTGATGTAAATCAAGGTGAAACTATAGCCATAATGGGAAAAACTGGTAGTGGAAAATCTTCTATTGCTAATTTGGTTTCTCGTATGTATGATACAACAGACGGAACTGTATTAGTTGATAACACACCTATAAAAGATTTAAATCTTAATGATGTAAGAGATCAAATAGGATTTGTACCACAAGATCCATTTTTATTCTCAGACACAATTGAAAACAATATTAAGTTTGGTAAAAATGACGCCACTGAAGAAGAAATCATAACTGCAGCTAAAAATGCTGTTATACATGATAACATTTCTAATTTCACTAATGGTTATCAAACTATTCTTGGTGAACGCGGAGTTACACTTTCTGGTGGACAGAAACAAAGAACTTCTATTGCTAGAGCTATTATTAAAGACCCGAGAATCTTAATTTTCGATGATTGTCTATCTGCCGTTGACACGGAAACTGAAGAGAAAATACTTAGTAATTTACAGCGAATTTCTAAGGATAAGACTACTTTTATTATAAGTCATAGGGTGTCTTCTGCTAAAAATGCGGACAAAATCATCATTTTGGACGAAGGAAAAATAGTAGAACAAGGAACTCACAATCAATTAATAACAGAAAACGGAGTATACAAATCTCTTTACGAACAGCAACTTTTAGAAAAAGAAATTTAGCGTTTTTTATGGACAAGTAAAATATTTTGTTAGATTTGTTAAGGAAAAAACAATTAACTAGTATTTTAAGATTTGAATTATGGGTGAGAGAGTTGAACAAGAAGAAATCTTTTCACAGGTATTAAGAGCAGGAAGAAGAACATACTTTTTTGACGTAAGAGCAACAAAGGCTGATGATTATTATTTAACTGTAACTGAAAGCAAGAAATTTACTCATGATGATGGATCTTTTCATTATCAGAAACATAAAATCTACCTTTACAAAGAAGATTTTAGCGATTTCAAAGAGATGTTAAACAAAGCTACAGATTACATTATCGCACAAAAAGGTAGCGAGGTAATTAGCGAAAGACATCAAAAAGACTTTAAGAAAAATAGCGAGAGTTTTGTAGAGCAAACTGCTGAAAGCTTTACAGACGTATCGTTTGACGACATATAAACGTTTTAGTTCAAATTCAATTTACACAATGTAAAACCATCAATTAACTTTTTAAGTTACTTTGATGGTTTTTTTCTTTTACAACATACTTTTCATTGCTCTAGATTTGATTACGGTCTCTTCCCACTCCTTTTCAGGATTACTACTTAGCGTAATTCCACCTCCAACATAAACCAAAGCTTCATTTTCTTTTATTTGCATACAACGTAAGTTCACAAACAAACTTGAATTTGTATTTTCTCCTACTTTTAAATTCAGTTCTCCTAGAAAACCTGTATAATAAGCTCTGTCGTAATTTTCATTTTCCTGAATAAACTCCTTAGCTACTTCTGCAGGATAACCACAAACAGCTGGTGTAGGATGCAAAACTTTAACTACATCTTGAATATTAGATGCTAAAGCTTTTCCTGTAATTTTTGTCCTCAAATGAAGCAAACTACCTATTTTAAAAGTCTCTTGAGCTGCAACTTTTAAATCAGAGCTAACTTCTTTTAATTTTTCAATAATGTAATCAGTTACTAATTGTTGTTCATCAAGCTCTTTAGCTCCCCAATCAATTTCTTCACCTTCCTTATACAACTGGGTACCTGCTAGCGACATTGTTTTAAATACATTATTTTCAACGTCTAATAATGTTTCCGGAGTTGCTCCCATCCACATTCCTACTTTTGGATGAAACCAGAGATATACAAAAGCATTTGAATAGGTTTGCATCATCTTTTGCAAACTTTTAACTACATAAAAACCTTTGGTTTTAACAGTTTCACACCTTGACAGCACTACTTTTTTAAAATTTCCATCAGCAATAGCTTCTACTCCACTCCTTACCAGATCGACATGACTTTTTTTTATTTCATCATTTAACTCAGTCTCATTCTTCTGGCTAAAATTAAAAGTATTTATACCTGAAAGGTCTTCAGTTATAACTTCTGCTTTATTTTCTGGAATTAAAATTGTTGTTTTTTTATTATCAAAAGGTGCAAAAACAAAACCAGATTCATTAAAATCTTCCGAAAGAAAAAGTTCATCATTCTGCTGAAAAAAACTTTTTATTTGCTTTGCATTAGGTTTTTTATAAACTACAAAAGGTAAATTATTTTGTAAAGATTTATATACTTCTTCAAAAATTCTCAATCTGAAATCTTTAATAATTGTTTTTTTATAAAATCGAAATTAGACCAAACTAAAGCGTGACTAGCCTTAGGAATTGTTATCAGTTTAAATTGATCTTTAGAAAATTGTTTTTCTAATAGTTTTGAATTTTCATAAGGTACAATCCAGTCTGCATCTCCATGAATACTTGTTACTGAATTTGATGTACTCTGCCAATCATCTTCAAATTGTTTCAAATCTTTTTGATGTGAAAGCTTTTCTTTTGAAGCTTCTTTCCAAACTTTAGGAACCAACCATCTTGTTAATCTCCATTTATAGAAATTAACCATCCAAGGCATTGGTTCAACTTTACTATGTGAAGCTGGAGCTAACAGAATTACATCTTTTAATTTTTCCTTAACTGAAAGTGCTATTGGCCCACCATAAGAATACCCAACTAAAATTGTTTTATTAGGTTGTAAATTCTTTATCACATCTTTTAACATGTTTCTTTCAAAAGCGATACTTTCTTGCGCATGATTTTTATCTTTATAATTATAGCCTATACGATCGTAAGCTAACATATTATACTTCTTCTGAAGTAGCGTATCGGACATGTATTTTGAAAAATCGTTAATAGAACCAATAGTTCCGTGCACAAAAACCAAAGTTGGTAAAGAATCACTACTATGGATAGACAGTTTTCTATAATCGAAGCCTTTGTAATTCTCTTTAGTTAAAACAGGTTTAACCACACTACTTTTATAAGATTCTAAAATCTTTTGATCTGATTTGGGCGCTGTAAAAACTCGAAAAGCAAAATACAGCCCAACTAAAATCAACAAAAGAATTATTCCAATTATTTTAAACACTTTTTTTAACATCTAATTACTTATCTAAAATAATGTTAGTCAATTTACATATAGAAATTAACTCGTCTTTTTCATTTGTAACTTTTACTTCCCATAAATGCGTTGTTCTACCTTTATGAATTGGTTTCGCAGTTGCAAACACAAATCCTTCTTTTACACTTTTTAAATGATTTATGGTAAGTTCAATTCCTTTAACAACCTTTTCTTTATCTTTTAAAAACAAGAATGAAGCTACACTTCCAACTGTTTCAGCAATTGCAGCAGTTGCTCCACCATGTAAAATTCCAAAAGGTTGATGCACATTCGAGTTTACTGGCATTTTAGCCGTTAAAGAATCATCTCCTACAGTAACAAACTCAATATTCAATGTTTCCATCAATGTATTCTTATTCATTGAATTTAACCGTTGTAGCGTTTCTTCTTTATTCATTTCTTATAAAAAAATTCAACATAAAATTTAGAGCATAAAAATACGTATTTTTGCAATGATTAAAAATTGAATAATGTACAAAGTTCGCGTAATTTTAGATGTAGAGGAAGATGTAATTAGAACAATATTGGTTGATGAAAATCAAACTTTAGAACAATTGCACAAAACCATTGCAAACTCTTTTGGTTTTGATGGTAGTGAAATGGCTTCTTTTTACACTAGTGATAATGGATGGAATCAAGGTGAAGAAATTCCTTTATTCGACATGTCAGAATCTGAAGTTGGACTTTCTATGAGTACATGTATTCTTAAAGAAATTTTACCGAACCAAAACGATAAACTTATTTATGTGTACGACTTTTTACACATGTGGACATTTTACGTGGAAGTAATTGAAAAATCTCCTGAAGCTATTCAAGAACCAAAAATCGTTTTAAGCGTAGGAGAAGTTCCTAATGAAGCTCCTGATAAAGTATTTGAATCTGATAATATTGCTGATGATTTCGACTCTGAGTTTAACGACTCTTTTAATGATTTCGATAATATTGATGATATCGACTTCGACAAATATTAATTAGTCTTAAGACACTAATTAACAACACCATTAAACTTCAATCTCTAAAGATTTAACTGCTCATAAATAAATATTAGTAGTAACAATTTGGTATCTTGTTCGTCATATAAGAAACTAATTAAACTTTTTGCGATTGGATACGATACTGTCTATTAAAAATCTCGACAAAAAATATGGTCGAGTTCATGCTGTAAAAAACCTTTCATTTGATATTGAAAAAGGAAATGTATATGGAATTTTAGGTCCGAATGGTAGTGGTAAATCTACTACATTAGGTATTATTCTTAATGTTGTAAATAAAACTTCTGGTGAATTCACTTGGTTCAACGGAACAGCATCTACACACGAAGCCCTAAAAAAAGTAGGTGCTATTATTGAGCGACCTAATTTTTATCCTTACATGACAGCCGTTCAAAACTTGCAACTTATTTGTAAAATAAAAGGAGTTTCTCAAGATAATATTGACGAAAAACTAAAAGTTGTTAATCTTTACGAACGTAAAAACAGTAAGTTTAAAACGTATTCTTTAGGAATGAAACAACGTTTAGCTATTGCTTCTGCACTACTTAACAATCCTGAAATTTTAATCTTAGACGAACCTACTAATGGATTAGATCCGCAAGGAATTCATGAAATTAGACAAATTATTAGACGTATTGCAAAAACAGGAACAACCATTTTATTAGCTTCTCACTTACTTGATGAAGTTGAAAAAGTTTGTTCTCATGTAGTTGTAATTAGAAAAGGAGAAAAACTTTATAGTGGTAGAGTTGATAATATGATTGCTTCTAATGGTATTATTGAAGTTAAAGCAGAAGATAATAGAGAAGAACTTATTAATGTTTTAAAAAACTATTACGATGTTGCTACAGTAAATGTAGAAGACGATCTAATTATTGCTAGACTAGAAAATGAGACTTCTGCTGCAGAAATAAACAGATACTTATTTGAAAAAGGCATTGTTGTTTCTCATCTTGTAAAAAGAAAACCTAGCTTAGAAGAACAATTCCTTAACCTTACTAACCACTAAAAATTAACTATGATACGTTTATTACAAATAGAATTCCATAAACTTATGCACAATCGTGCAAGTAAAGTTTTATCCATTATATATTTCGGATTATTAACATCGATAGCATTAATTGCTGCTATTAAATTTAATATCGGACCGATAAAGTTTCACTTAGCTGAACAAGGTATTTTTAACTTTCCTTATATCTGGCACTTTAACACATTTATGGCTGGTATTTTAAAGTTTTTCTTACTGCTGGTTATTGTTTCCATGATGGCTAACGAATATAGTTATAAGACATTAAAACAAAACCTTATTGACGGATTAAGCAAAAAAGAGTTTATCCTTTCTAAATTTTATACGGTTATTGCTTTTGCTGCTATTTCAACAGTATTTGTTTTTGTAGTTTCTTTGATTTTAGGATTAATTTATTCTGATTTTAATGAAATAAGCATCATTTTTTCTGATTTAGAATATCTTCTTGCCTTCTTTATAAAATTAGTTGGATTCTTTTCTTTTGGACTTTTCCTTGGAATTTTAATCAAAAGATCTGCTTTTGCTGTTGCAGGAATGATCGTTTGGCTAGTTGTAGAAAGCTTATTCAAAGGGTATTTATTATGGAACTACAGACATTTGAAACAAGAATCATTCACTCACATGAATGAAATCATGCAGTTTTTCCCTTTAGAAGCTATGGGAAATCTAATTAGAGAGCCATTTTCTAGATTAGGAGCTGTAAGATCTGTAGCTAAACAAATTGGAGAAAATATTGCTGTTGATCATTCTGTAAGGTATACAGATATTATAATAGTTATATTTTGGACTGCAGTATTTATCTATCTTTCTTACGCCTTGTTAAAAAAGCGTGATTTATAGAGCGTTTTCCTTATTTTTGATCTTCTTTAATTTGAAGTTCAAATGAAAAAAACGATCTTACTAATTGCACTGATTTCTTGTCTAAATATTTTTGCTCAAAAAGAAGCTAATATTTGGTACTTCGGAAGAAATGCAGGAATAGATTTCAACACCTCTCCTCCAACTGCCTTAACAGATGGTCAATTAAATACTTTAGAGGGGTGTTCTACATTTTCTGATAAAGACGGAAATCTACTTTTTTATTCTGATGGAATTACAGTTTGGAATAGAAACCATGATATCATGACGTACTCTGATGGTAGATTTGCAGTTGATCTTTTGGGAAATCCTTCTAGTAGTCAATCTGGTATGATTATACCAAAACCAAAATCTTCAACAATCTTTTATCTTTTTACGGTAGATGACGGTCCTAGTGGAGGAGGAACTATTGGAAATGGTTTGAATTTATATACAATAGATATTTCTCGTAATGGTGGTTTGGGTGAAGTTGTAGACGGACCTGTTCGTCTTTCAGGTGCTTTATCTGATATTTGGTCAGAAAAAGTAGCTGCAGTTAGAGGAACTGAATGTGATACTTTCTGGGTTGTATCTGCTGTAAACAATACTTTTCATGCTTATAAAGTAGATGATACTGGAGTAAATACTACAGCTGTTGTATCTACTGTTAGAAACTCAACAACAAGAAGAGGATATTTAAAATTATCTCCTGACGGAACTAAACTAGCTGTTGCTAATCAATTAGGAACTGCTAATTTATATGATTTTAATGCTACTAATGGAACTGTAGGAAATAATGAAATTATATTAACTAATTCTGGAGATGGAGAACCTTATGGAGTTGAATTCTCTGTTGACTCTAGAAAACTGTACATCTCAACAGTTTCTGGTTTTAGGTTCAATCTTAGCGATCCTGCAACTACATATAGGCTTTTTCAGTTTGATTTAAATGAAGCTAACATTCCTGGTTCTAAAAATTTGATTCATCAAGAAGCAGGTTTTAGAGGCGGACTTCAATTAGGTCCTGATAGTAGAATTTACGTAACAATTCCACAAGCATTTGATGATCCAAGAGGCGATGATCCTGATTTAGATGTTATTGAAAATCCAACCGCTAATGCTCGAGATATTATTTTCACTAAAAATGCTATTAATTTAGCTGGACGATTTTCTACTCAAGGTTTACCTCCATTTATCTCATCTTTATTATTACCTATTGAAATTATTGATCTTACTTCAAACGAAATTATAAACAACCAAGATCGACAATATTGTATCGGTGATTCTATAGAAATTGATTCTGGATCTGTAACTGGAACTGGTATTGCTTACGAATGGACTTTTGATAACGGTACCACAACAACTACAGTTTCAAACCTTCCGAAATTAACATTAAACAATTTAGATTCTTCCAATAACGGGACTTATACTTTAACAGTAAATCTAACTAACGATTGTGGTGAGGTAACTAAATTAGAAGGTAACTTTTCTATAGAGGTTTTTGCACCAGCTACTGCAAGTCCTTTAGCCGACATCAATTTCTGTGATACTGATGGAGATGGATTTAATACTTTTGATTTTGATACAGATTTAACTCCAACTGCTCTTGGTAGTTTAAGTGCTTCACAATTCGAAGTATTTTATTTTGATAATATTATCGATGCTCAAAATAACAATACAGCAAATGCACTTACCTCACCGTATACTAATGGAACAGCTTTTATAGATAGTGATATTTATGTGAGAGTACACAATAAAGATGCTCCTAATGCTTGTTTTGATATTACACAATTTAGATTGGCTATCACTGCACTTCCTACTCCAACTCAGCCTTTAGATTATGAAGCTTGTGATGATGTTGTAAGTGGTGGTGATACTGATGGATTTTTCAATAACTTTATGTTATCTACGAAAGACACAGAAATTCTTGGAAGTCTTTCTGCTACTCAATATAATGTAAGCTATCACACTACACTAACAGGTGCGCAAACTGATTCAACTACAGATGCAATTGATAAAAGTACTTCTTACAGAAATATTACAGCTAATGAACAGACTATTTACGTAAGAGTTGAAAACAGAGCCAACACAAATTGTAATACTGTCTCAGAACCCGGAACTAGTTTTTTACCATTCAAATTAATTGTTAATCCACTTCCTGTTTTAGCAAATCCTGTTTTTTTAATTGAACAGTGTGAAAATGATGGTGATTTAGCTGCTACTATTAATTTAACTCGTTCGCAAATTAATATTTCAAACAATCACACAAACGAAACGTTTAGGTATTATCCTACTCAAGCAGATGCTATTGCTAATACTGCTGAAATAATAGATCCTGTAAATTACCCTGCAAATAATGGTGATCGTATTTGGGTAAGAACAATTTCTGATAAAAATTGTTTTAGAATATCAGAATTAAACATCGCAATTAATTTTGCTGCTGATATTGTATATGATCGTGAGTTTACTGCTTGTGATGACTTCTTGGATGCTGATGGAAATGACACACTAAATAACGATGATACTGACGGAATCACTGTTTTTGATCTTTCTGAAGCTGAAACAGATATTAAAAATTTATTTGCACCTGCTATTCGTAACGATCTAGATATTTTACTTTTTGAAACTGAAGCCGATCGAGATGCTGTAATTAATGAAATAAGTAATATCAATACATATAGAAACACTAATATTCCTGCTAATACTCAGCAGATTATTTTTGTGAAAATTGTAAATAAACTCAACAATAATTGTACTGGTTTAAGTAAATTATTCATTAGAACATTACCATTACCTAATTTCGATGTTACCACACCACAAATTTTATGTTTAAACAACCTTTCATTTATTGAAGCTGAAGCTCCTGATGGAAATTACAATTATGAGTGGACAAGAAATACTGATCCTACTATTATTGGAAACGCACAACAATTAAATCTTACTCGTGGTGGATCGTATACTGTTACAGCTATCAATCCAACAACTTTATGTAGAAGATCTAAAACCATTATTGTTAATGAATCTATTATTGCAACTGTAACTCCAAATGATGTTGTAGTCGTTGATGATTCAGAAAATAATATGATTACCATAAACAACAATGGAACAAACTTAGGAATTGGCGATTACGAATTCGCATTACAAGATGAAAATGATCAAATTGTAATTGATTTTCAAGATAGGCCTGAGTTTGAAAACTTAACTGGTGGAATTTATACTATTTTAATCCGTGATAAAAACGATTGTGGAATTGCTCAACTAGATGTTTCTGTTTTAGAGTTTCCAGATTTCTTTACACCTAATAACGATGGTATTAATGATCTCTGGAATATTAAAGGGACAAATTCATTTTTCTATCCGCAAAGTAGTATCAATATTTTTGATAGGTTCGGAAAATTAATTACTTCTATAGAAATTGATAGCGAAGGTTGGAATGGTTTATACAATGGTAAAAGCTTACCTTCCAACGATTATTGGTTTAATATCCAACTTACTGATAGAAACGGAAAAACATTTACTAGAAGAGGACATTTTTCTTTACTAAGAAAATAAAATCATAAAAAATAAGAGTAGGAAATATAATTTTTTAACTGTTATTATAATAAGAGATTAAAATTTATTTAAGATATTTCCCCTCTTATTTGAAACTATGATTAAAAAAATACTTTTTTTACTATTTTGCTCTTCAATTTTATATATCAATGCTCAAAATGGTGCATCTGTTTGTGATGCTGCAGAGCCGATGTGTTCTGATGCTACAGGAGTAAAAATATTTAATAATGTTGTAAATGTTGCTGGTGAAGGAACTATAGGTTGCTTAGGTACAACTCCAAATCCTGCTTGGTTTTTTATTAAAGTTCAAGAAACAGGAAATCTAAATTTTCAAATTATACAAGCCACAAGTTTTGATGCTGCTGGTAATCCAGATGGAACTAGAATTGACGTAGACTTCGTTGCTTGGGGACCATTTACAACCCCAGATAGTAATTGTACGTCATTAGCCAGAACTTGTATTGATGCGTCTGGAAATACAATTGCTTGTGAAAGTAATACTTTTTCGCCAAGTTTCTACACAAGTAATACTGATGGAACCAATATGGTAGATTGTAGTTATGATTCGTCTCCTATTGAAACATTTACGATCAATAATGCTCAAGCTGGTGAATTTTATGTTTTATTAATCACCAACTTTGCCAATTTACCTGGACAAATAAAATTACAACAAACTAACTTTGGTATGCCTGGTGCTGGTGAAACAGATTGTTCTATTGTTACAGGAGAATTAGGTGCAGATCAAAACGTTTGTGAAGGAACTCCAGTAACTTTAGATGGAACTCCAACTTTAGGAACTGCTACTTCTTATGAATGGCAGATCGATACAGGATCTGGTTTTACTACGATACCTGGAGAAACAAATGCTACTTTAGTAATTAATGATAATCGTTCAGGAACATATAAAGTAATTATTACTGATGATACAGGAAATGTCGCAGAAGATGATGTAGAAATCACATATTTCCCTGTTCCTGTTGCAAATCCTGCTACAGATATTAATTTCTGTGATCCTGATGGAGATGGTTTTAATGAATTTGATCTTCAAACTGATGTAACTCCTCAAATACTAGGAGCGCAAAGTGCTACTCAATTTGAAGTTGTGTATTATTTGAATCAAGCTGATGCTGATGCCAACAATACCGCAAATGCATTGCCTAATCCTTATAGAAATCCAACTGCAGAAAGTAATCAAGTAATTTATGCTAGAATCCATAATACAGCTAATACAGACGTATGTTTTGATACAACTTCTTTTGCTTTAAATGTAAATGGACTTCCAGCTCCAACACAACCTATCGATTATGAAGTTTGTGATGATGTTGTAAACGGTGGAGATACTGATGGTTTCTACAATAACTTTATGTTAGCTACTAAAGATAGCGAAATACTAGGTGGTCTTTCTGCTGCTCAATACAATGTAAGTTATCACACGACACTTACTGGAGCTCAAACAGATTCTTCAACCGATGTTATTGATAAAAATACTGCATACAGAAACACTACGATTAACGAACAAACAATTTACGTAAGAGTAGAAAATAGAATTAATACAGACTGTAATGCTATTTCTGAATCTGGAACTAGTTTTTTACCTTTTAGATTAATCGTAAACCCATTACCTGTTCTTGCTAATCCAATTTTTGTTATTGAACAATGTGAAAACGATGGTGATTTCGCAGCAACTATTAATTTAACTCAAGCTCAAATTAATATTTCAAATAATCATACAAACGAAACTTTTAAATATTATCCGTCACAAGCCGATGCAATTGCTGATACTGCGGAAATAACAGACCCGGTAAATTATCCTGCAAATAATGGAGATAGAATTTGGGTTAGAACAATTTCAGTTAGTAACTGTTACAGAATATCAGAATTAAATATTGCAATTAATTTTGCTGCTGATATTTCATATACCCGTGAATTTACATCTTGTGATGACTTTTTAGATGCTGATGGAAATAACAATTTGAACAACGATGATAGAGATGGAATTACAAATTTTGATCTTTCTGAAGCTGAAACAGATATCAAAAACTTATTTGCACCTGCTATTCGAAACGATTTAGATGTATTATTATTCGAAACAGAAACTGACAGAGATGCTGTAATTAATCAAATTACAAATATTAGTAACTATAGAAATACGAATATTCCAGCCAATACTCAACAAACACTTTTTGTTAAAATAATCAATAAGATCAACAATAATTGTACTGGATTGGGTACACTTTTCATTAGAACATTACCGTTACCTGAGTTCGATATTACAACTCCACAAATTTTATGTTTAAATAATCTTTCATCTATCGAAGTTGAAAATCCTGATGACAATTACAATTATGAGTGGACTAGAAATAGTAACCCAACGGTTATTGGAAATGCCCAGCAATTAAGTCTAACGCAGGGTGGATCTTATACTGTTACAGCTATTAATCCAACAACTTTATGTAGAAGATCACAAACTATAGTAGTTAATGAATCTATTATAGCAACTGTGAACCAAAGTGATTTAGCAATAGTTGATGATTCTGAAAACAATACTATAACAGTAAATAACAACGGAACCAATTTAGGAGTTGGAGATTATGAATTCGCTTTACAAGATGAAAACGATCGAATTGTAATTGACTTTCAAGACAGTCCTCGATTTGAAAACTTAACTGGTGGTATTTACACCATTTTAATTCGTGATAAAAACAATTGTGGAATTGCACAGTTAGATGTTTCTGTTTTAGAGTTCCCAGATTTCTTTACACCTAATAATGATGGTATTAATGATCTCTGGAATATTAAAGGAACAAATTCATTTTTCTATCCGCAAAGCAGTATAAATATCTTCGATAGATTCGGAAAACTAATTACTTCTTTAGAAATCGATAGTGAAGGATGGAACGGCTTATATAATGGTAAAAACCTACCATCAAACGATTATTGGTTTAACATTCAACTGACAGATAGAAACGGAAAAACATTTACAAGAAGAGGACATTTTTCTCTACTTAGAAAATAAAATAATCCATATAACATAATAGGGTTTTAAGACAAAGTATCCTTATTTTTGTTATATGGATTTTAAACTTGTTTCAGAATTTCAACCTACTGGAGATCAACCACAAGCTATAAAACAACTAGCTGATGGAATTAATGCTGATGAAAAATATCAAACACTACTTGGTGTTACTGGATCTGGTAAAACGTTTAGTGTTGCCAACGTAATTGCAACTGTTAATCGTCCGACTTTAGTCTTAGCTCATAATAAAACATTAGCTGCACAATTATATTCAGAATTTAAACAGTTCTTTCCTGATAACGCTGTAGAGTATTTCGTTTCGTATTATGATTATTATCAACCTGAAGCTTATATTCCTGTAACTGGTACTTATATTGAAAAAGATCTTTCTATAAACGATGAAATTGAACGATTACGAATTAGTACTTCCTCTTCCCTATTATCAGGAAGAAGAGATGTTATCGTAATTGCATCTGTATCTTGTTTATATGGTATTGGAAATCCTATCGAGTTTAAAAAGAATGTTATCGAGATTGAAGTTGGTCAGCAAATATCGAGAACAAAATTCTTACATCAACTTGTTACAAGTTTATATGCACGTTCTGAAGTTGAGATTAAAAGCGGAACTTTTAAAGTTAAAGGAGATGTTGTAACCATTTACCCTTCTTATGGAGATAACGGATATCGTGTACATTTCTTTGGCGATGAAATCGAAGAAATTGAAGCTTTTGATATTGAAAACAATCAAATAGTAGAAGAATTTGAACATCTAAATATTTATCCAGCAAACTTATTTGTGACTTCTCCTGATGTTTTACAAAATGCTATTCACCAAATTCAAGATGATTTAGTAAAACAATGTGATTACTTTTCTGAAATTGGGAAACATTTAGAATCTAAACGTTTAAAAGAACGTACAGAATTTGATTTAGAAATGATTCGTGAGCTTGGATACTGTTCTGGAATTGAGAACTATTCGAGATATTTAGACGGAAGAGAAGCTGGTACGCGTCCGTTCTGTTTATTAGATTATTTTCCAGACGATTATTTAATGGTTATTGATGAAAGTCACGTAACTGTTCCTCAAGTTCATGCCATGTATGGTGGAGATAGAAGTAGAAAGGAAAACTTAGTAGAATATGGTTTTCGTTTACCTGCTGCAATGGATAATAGACCTTTAAAGTTTGAAGAGTTTGAAGCACTTCAAAACCAAGTTATATATGTTTCTGCAACTCCTGCAGATTATGAATTACAAAAAACAGAAGGTATTTTCGTTGAACAAGTAATTCGTCCGACTGGATTATTAGATCCTGAAATTGAAGTTCGTCCTAGTTTAAATCAGATTGATGATTTAATCGAAGAAATTCAAATTCGTGTAGAAAAAGATGAACGTACTCTGGTTACTACACTTACAAAACGAATGGCTGAAGAATTAGCGAAATATTTAACTAGAATACAAATTCGTTGTCGTTATATTCATTCTGATGTTGATACACTTGAGCGTGTTGAAATTATGCAGGATTTAAGAAAAGGACTTTTCGATGTATTAATTGGTGTAAACTTACTAAGAGAAGGTTTAGACTTACCTGAAGTTTCTTTAGTCGCTATTTTAGATGCTGATAAAGAAGGTTTTTTACGTTCTAATAGATCTTTAACTCAAACTGTTGGTAGAGCGGCTCGTAATGTTAACGGAAGAGCTATTATGTATGCTGATAAAATTACTAACAGTATGCAACAAACCATAGATGAAACGAATCGTAGAAGAGAAAAACAAGTAAATTACAACACGAAATTTGGAATTACTCCAAAACAAATCAATAAGAAGATTGATAATACGTTATCAAAAAATACTACGACTTCTTATCAATATGAATCTGCTACGCAAAAAGCAGCTGAACAAGATTTAGAATACTTACCTAAACCAGAAATTGAAAAACGTATTAGAGACAAGCGTAAACAAATGGAAACCGCTGCAAAAGCTTTAGATTTTATCGAAGCAGCTAAACTTAGAGATGAAATTAAAGTTTTAAAAGAACATTTAGTTTAATTCCAAATTTCAATCTTATTTCTTCTAGTAAGACTAGAAAACAAGAACTTCTTACTGTAAAAAATTAAAATAGGAAACTATAATATTATGAGAAACATTCTTTTTATGTTATTTGCTTTACTTGTATTTAATAGCAATGCTCAAAAAAAATCACATCGTTATTATGATGTTAATCTAAATGAAATTTCATCGTCTAAATTCAAAAGAAAGCAAAAATCGAATTTATTCAAAACTATAGTTTTTGAAAATGATACAACGAAAGTAAAAAAGTTAGTTTATATTGAAATGTTTGGGAAATTAGATGCAAAAAAGCATCATCAATTAAAAAAGCTATATAGTCTTAGACATCAAATTGATACCACTAAAGCTTGGTTTATTCATTATATAGATTCTATACCTGATGAGAAAAAAATGCCAAAATACTCTGGTAGTGCTTACTATGATAAAAAAGGTAAATATCTTGGATTTATTGCAAATGGACAGCCCAAAAAAAAGTTTAAAAAAATGGAGGCTAAATCTAAATCACATAGACACCTTAAAAACTATGATGATTATATGAAAGAAATCTTAGAAGAAGAAGGGAAATTTAAAAGAAGAAAAAAAGCAGAGCTACTTCATTTTTATGCCAAGAATTATGGTTTTTCAAATGAAACTTTAATTAAGCATAAATACATAAAAGATTATAATCTTATCATTAAAAACTTTTTTAAGGAAACTTTAAAACAATATAAAGTCATAGTTATTCATCCTAATGGAGAATTTCATTTATCATTTTATGAAAGTTTTTATTACACGAGTAAGGATCCTGAAAACCCAAAACATAAATTACTCAAAAAAAGTTTCTTCAATAAGATCAGAAATAAGTGGAAAAGAAAAGTTAAAAAGTTTAGTTAATATAAAAAGCCTCACTAAAATAGTGAGGCTTTTTTGCGACTTAAAATTATATAATATAACTAATTAAACTACTGAGATCATTTTTACAGGCAAAATGAATATTGCTTTAGATTTCACTTTTGTAGTTAGTTTTTTATAATTCAATCTTTCTTTAATAAAACTAGATATTTGTTTTACGTTTGAATATGAATTTACTGATAACACTACAATTTCGTTATTATCGTTAACAGTAAACTTTACAGTTACATTCATACTCTTCTGTACCTCAAATTCTGGGTTTGTTAACAAACTTTGAATTTGTTGACTCAATTCTACACTTATTTTCTTGTTGTCTAATGCTGGGTTTGTAGCAAATGTCATCGAACTAGATGCAAATGCAATAACTACTAATAATAATTTAATTGATTTCATAGTGATCGTTTTTTTATTGTCATTTAATGATTTTTCTATTAATAAAACATTTAACGCTTAGTTAATAATGATCCTATTGTTGACTTGCAAATCTGATGTAAAACTACAACAGGAAAATAATATCAATGTTATCCTAATTTTAACAAAAAAAGCTACTACTGAAACGAAAACGGTTGAGTTTTTGAGCTTTACACACACTGAAAAACTTAAAAAAATAATTCTTTATCAATCCGTAAAAAAGTTGAGTTATAAAATTGCATATTATCAAAATTCTTTTGACTATTTTATCGATATAAACAATTTCCAAATTAAATCTATTTACTTTTTATTTACAATTAATTAACTTTAATTTTACGTAAAGAAATTAAGCTATTTACTAAAACGTTTGCAATTTTAATTATCTAAATATTGCTCATATCAAAACATGATTTTATGCAGTTTTTTTGTTGAAGTTTACCATTTTAAAACACATAAAATCGCAAAAAGATTCTTGTTTTGGAAAAATTGTACTTTTCAGTAGTAAAAAAGTTATATCAATTTTGGAAAAGGCAATGAAATTAAAAAAGAACTATTAGACCTTCTTTATTTAGATTTTATACCATATATATAATAGGTAATAAAAAAGCTTCATAAAAGAATTATGAAGCTTTAAAACGGATAAGTGTTTTAACTTAAATTGTAGAAACCATTTTTACTGGTAACGTATAGATTTTAGCATCGATTTTTTTAGATAACTTTTTATAGTTTAATCTACTTTTTATAAATCCTTCTACTTCGTAAGTATTAGCATTAGAATTTACAGATAAAACTACAATTTCATTCTTTTTATTCACTGTTAACCTAACTGTTACTTTGATATCTTTTTCAACTAAAAAACTTGGGTTCTTTAATAATTTTTGAATTTCTTGACTAACTTCTGATTTTACTCTTTTATCAGTAGGCTTTGAGTTTGTTGCATAAGCAAAAGATGTAAAAACTAATGTTAATGCGATTAATAATGATTTGATAGACTTCATAGTGTAAGATTTTTTTGCTTTCTGTTTTTTTTGATTAATTAAGGTTTCTTCTCTTTAACTAATGTTAATCGGGGGTCTTTTGGTTTTAGCGCTTAACCGACACAAAAATACACGTAACCCCTTGTTATATAGTTAGGTAACAATTAACAAAAGAATAGCAATACGTTATACAAAACAATATTTAACGTTAAGTAAGAGCAGTTGTATTAACACTAAATTAAAACACTGAAATACAATAAATTATTCAAGACACATACAAAACTTAAGAAGTCATAAAAAGTTCGTAATAAGCAGTATTAAAGCTTAATAGATTGCAACAAAAAACCCCATTCAATTAAGAATGAGGTTTACTATATTTAATTAAGAATTAGTTTACACACTAATATCTTTATGAGTTTAATACTTCACCTACTTTATCAGCAGCTTCTTGGAATTCTGTAGCAGAAATGATCTCCATTCCACTGCTATCGATTAATTCCTTAGCTTCTTTAGCATTTGTTCCTTGTAAACGACAAATGATAGGTACATTAATTTTATCTCCCATGTTTTTGTAAGCATCAACAACACCTTGTGCTACACGATCACAACGTACGATACCTCCAAAAATATTTACTAAAATTGCTTTTACGTTAGGATCTTTTAAGATAATTTCAAAAGCAGTTTCAACACGCTTAGCATCTGCAGTACCTCCAACATCTAAGAAGTTAGCTGGATCACCACCTGCTTGCTTAATTAAATCCATAGTTCCCATTGCTAAACCAGCTCCGTTTACCATACATCCTACATTTCCGTCTAAATCTACATAGTTTAATCCTGCAGCTTTAGCTTCAACTTCGATAGGATTTTCTTCACGCTCGTCTCTTAAAGCAGCATAATCTTTGTGACGGAATAAAGCATTTTCATCTAAAGTTACTTTAGCATCTACAGCTAAAATTTTATCATCAGAAGTCTTTAATACTGGGTTAATTTCGAATAACGCAGAATCAGACTTTACATAGGCAGTATATAAAGCAGTAACGAACTTCACCATTTCTTTCATTGCACCACCGCTTAATCCTAAGTTAAATGCAATTTTACGAGCTTGGAAAGGTAATAATCCAGTACCTGGATCAACCTCTTCAGTAAAAATTAAATGTGGAGTTTCTTCAGCAACAGCTTCAATATCCATACCACCTTCAGTAGAGTACATAATCATGTTTCTACCAGTAGCACGGTTTAATAAAACTGACATATAAAATTCATTTGGCTCGCTATCTCCAGGATAGTAAACATCTTCAGCAATTAAAACTTGGTTTACTAACTTACCTTCTGCAGAAGTTTGAGGTGTAATTAACATCATTCCTAAGATATTATCAGAAATGTTATTCACCTCATCTAAATTCTTAGCTAATTTAACCCCTCCACCTTTTCCACGTCCACCTGCGTGAATTTGAGCTTTAATTACGTGCCAACCAGTTCCTGTCTCTTCAGTTAATTTTTTTGCTGCTTCAACAGCTTCTTCAGGAGTACTAGCCACTATACCGCGTTGTGTACGAACGCCGAAACTACTTAATATTTCTTTACCTTGATATTCGTGTAAGTTCATTCGTTATGAATTTTAAAAGTCGAACAAAAATACAAATTCAATTCAAACTAAAATAGCTTTACCCCATTAAAAAATTATCATATTTCTTTTAGCCTAGCTATTTATCTCTAATTCTATCTATCCTAAAAAATTGTTAAAAAAAACAAAATCTGTAACGGTCTATTTTTTCGCTGGTCTTTACTGTAATTGATCAATATTTAAAAAACAACTAACTAAACCAATTACTATACATAACTTACAAGTGCTATATATAAAATGAAAAACCTAACTATCTTACTATTCATTTGCCTACTAAACACAATATTTCTTAATGCTCAGGTAAATAAAGACAGAAAAAAATTACCTGCAACAAGAGTAAACAGTTCTCCTAAAATAGACGGTGATTTAAGCGATGCTGTTTGGCAAAATGTTCCAGTAGCAAAAGATTTCCTTGAATTTAGACCTGACAACGGTAAAAGTGAATTGGCCGATTATAAAACTGAAGTGAAATTGATTTATGATGATAATGCGATTTACATTTCAGCAAAAATGTTTGATCCTGATCCTAAAAATATTCCAGCTGAATTTACTAACAGAGATAATTTTGGAAATTCTGATTTCTTTTTTGCTATGATCAATCCTATCGATGATGGGCAAAATCCGGTCATGTTTATTGTTAATGCTTCTGGTGTACAAATCGATGCAAAAGTATCTAATGGTAATAATGAAGATTACAACTGGAGTGCTGTTTGGGATAGTGATATCAAGTTCACAGATTACGGTTGGAATGTAGAAATGAAAATTCCTTATCGCGCTTTACGTTTTGCTAATAACGAAGTTCAATCTTGGGGAGTTAATTTCCACAGAGAAGTTAGAAACTTAAATAAACGTTATACTTGGAATTACATCGACAATTCTGTAGGAAGATGGACACAATATGACGGTTTAGTTGAAGGATTTCGCAATATTACTCCGCCTACTCGATTAAACTTATATCCTTATGCTTCTGGAACTGTTATAACTGAAGAAGGAAATACGGATAGTGATTGGAGTGTTGGTATGGATATTAAATATGGTTTAACTGAAAACTTCACTTTAGATGCCACGTTAATTCCAGATTTTAGTCAAGTTGGATTCGATAATGTACAACTAAACTTAGGTCCGTTTGAACAACAATTTACAGAACAACGCCAATTTTTTACAGAAGGAACTGAGTTATTTTCAAAAGGACGTTTATTTTATTCAAGAAGAATTGGAGGTTCTCCAACAGATCAATTTGATGTTGGCGGAAATTTACAAAACGACGACAACTTTGTTAATGGTAAAAAAATCAATGAAGAAATTGTCGACAATCCAAATAAAGTTCAAATGTTAAATGCCATCAAAATTTCAGGAAGAACAAAAGATGGATTAGGAATTGGTTTCTTTAACGCTATTACTGAAAAGACTGAAGCTACCATTGAAAAAACAGAACAAACACAAATAGGAACCGAAGTAGTAACCACTAAAAGTCAACGTAAAGCTGTAACAGAACCTTTTACCAACTATAACATTATGGTATTAGATAAGCAGTTTAACCAAAACTCTGCTATCACATTAATCAACACTAATGTTACCAGAGATGGAAGATTTAGAGATGCAAATGCTACTGGATTATTATGGCACGTAGAAGATAAATCTAGTACTTATAATATTGATGGAAGTTTTAGAATGACTCATATTAGTGACGATCCTGCAAATGCGAGTACTGGTTATTCTTTTGATACTAGTATTGGAAAACAATCTGGAGCTTGGCGTTGGGAAATCGGATATAATTTTGAAAACAAAGATTTCAATCCGAACGATTTAGGAATTCTATTCAGTAATAATGAACAAACAGTGTATGGTTTTACAGGATATCGTCAATTAAAACCTGTCGGAATATTTAATAACTTCGGAGTTAACTGGTGGTATAATATTAATTTTCAACATGAATCTGGTATTTATACTGGAACGAATACCGGACTTTCTTTCTGGTCTGAAACACGTAATAGATTCAATTTCGGAGGGAACTTGAATGTTAGAACAACTACTAAAGATTATTTTGAACCTAGAGAAGGAAGTACTTCTGGAGTTTTCTTTGAAAGACCAACTAGAGTGAATTTTAACCACTGGGGAAATACAGATTTTAGAAAAAAATTAGCTTTAGATTATTTCTTCTACCACACTTTCTTCGATAATATTGAAAAAGATGCTTACGGGTTTGGTTTAACACCTAGATATCGATTCAATAATAGATTTTCTATGACCTATTCTTTTGAATACAATCAAGTTGATAATGATTTAGGTTATGTAGATAAGTTAGATAATGGAGATATTATTTTCGGAGATCGAAATAGAAGTACTTACGAAAACTCGTTATCTGGTAAATATAGTTTTAACACAAACGCTTCTTTATCTCTAGCTTTCAGACACAATTGGAGTAAAGTTCCGTATAAAGAACAATTATTACAATTAGATACAACAAACGGACAATTAATTCCGAGTTCGCACAGAGGAAATTACGATCGTAACTTTAACAGTTGGAATTTAGATTTAAATTACGTTTGGCAATTCGCTCCTGGAAGTCAATTAATTGCTTTCTACAGAAACTCTATTAATCCGAATTCTGATTTTGCGCCTGCTGATATTGGCTTTAGTGATAATATTAATCGTCTTTTCGATGAAAACATGATGCACACTTTTTCTTTACGATTAGTATACTTCATAGATTATAACAACATAAAAAAGATTTTCTAACATTCCGTTAGTTTGTTTTTGTAAGAAATCAGATTAAATCTTTTAGTCTGATTTCTTTTTTTTACATTCGTTGTATTGAATAAGCGAGATGATTTCAGGAAAAAATATACATAAAAGTTATGGTGATGTTGAAATTCTAAAAGGTGTTAACATCAATATTGAAAAAGGAGAAATTGTTGCTATTGTTGGTCCGTCTGGAGCTGGTAAAACAACTTTATTACAAATTCTAGGAACTTTAGACAAAGCCAATAAAGAGCAAGATTACGAACTTTCAATAAATAACACTTCTATAAAAGGACTTTCAGATAACGAGCTTGCTACTTTTAGAAATCAACATATTGGTTTTATTTTTCAGTTTCATCAATTACTTCCTGAATTTACTGCAATAGAAAATGTTTGTATTCCTGCATTCATTGCTAAAAAACCTAAAAAAGAAGTTGAACAAAGAGCTAAAGAACTTTTAGCTTTTCTTGGACTTTCACACAGAGAAAATCATAAACCAAGCGAACTTTCTGGTGGTGAACAACAACGTGTTGCTGTTGCTAGATCTTTAATTAATAATCCGTCTGTAATTTTTGCTGATGAACCTTCTGGAAATTTAGATTCTAGTTCTGCTAAAAATCTACATGAACTATTTTTTGAACTTCGTGATAAATTCGGACAAACGTTTGTTTTAGTAACACATAATAAAGAATTGGCGAATATGGCCGACCGAACTTTAGAAATGAAAGACGGTTTAGTTGTAAATCAAAATGAATAATTCAATCCTTTTTTATAGTGTAAAAAACTAAGAGCAAAGAAAATTCTTTACCCTTAGCTGTTATTCATTTTTTATCCCCAAGGATTAAAAAGATTCTGAATTGAAGTTGCATAATCCAACAAATTAATGTGAGGTTGTAATTCTACAATTCCTGGATAAGAACTATACTTATCGAACAAACCGATCACTTTATTCATGTTTGATGCATTGCTTAAAATTGCAACAGAAGGCAACATTTCATCAAAAGTTGCTACTCCCCAATAAATGGCTTTATCTAATGTTTTCGCCCATTCGCTATAATCGTTAGAAGTACCCGCTCTTCCTCCAACTTGTAATAAAGAAGTAATTTGAAACTTATCTGTTTCAGTTGTTGTTTCTGTACTTCCAGAAGCATTATTATACGACGCTCCACCGCCAATACTTGTAAAAGCAGCTTTAAAAGAACCTCCAAACTCTTGTCTGTTCGTTTCTGACTCGCTAAACTCTGTTATTGTTGTAGAATCGCTAGAAAATAATGCACCTCCTAAATTATATTCTTTGGGAACATAATATCCGTATTCATTCAATACCTCAACTACCGCTTTACAAGTTTTAAAATCATTATCTGAATATTTAAGTAAAGCTTGATTGATCGCCTCATTAAAATCTTCGGAAGCTACATAGTTATCAATATCTACTTGTAAGGCAACTTTTCTCACTAAAAACTTCCCTGTGATATATTGAGTTACTTTACTACTCGATTGATTTTTGCTTTGTTCGAATTTAAATTCTGCTTCTCCTCCAACAGTCGGACTTGCTAGTGACACCGAACCACTATTTGTATTTGTTTCTTGTAATGAATGTGTTACTTTAGAATACGCATCTTTATTCTCAACTTCCGTAAGTACTCTTGGTACTAATGCATCAGGAAATTTACCTTCTTTCCATGAATATAATTTTTTAAATGATTTTGTAAATCCTTTTTCTGGATCGAAAGTTAGTCCGTTATAAATTTGCACATTTTCAAAAAGTGATAATTTTTCAGTCGGACTTAAATCCATATAATATTGAACACCATCTTGAGGATCTAATGGATCTGAAAGATCTAATACCCCAATTGTTACAGTGTTTCCTTCATTCAATAAAACGCTTAACGCAATTTGAGATTCCGTAGAAAGTAAAATTTTGCTTCCTTCATTTAAAAAATGATCTTCTCTTTTCATGAAGTTATCAACTTCCGTTGATTCTAATACTTTTCTAACCTCAGATAATTTAGTATTAATATCAAAAAGATACGAAATTGACTCTGCTCCTGCTTTTTGAAATATTATTAATTTTATATCGCTATTTTTCTCTATACTTTTTTTAGCCATGTTTTCTTAATTTTAATTGAACTCAATTATTTACCAACTATTAACCTTCCCAAATTGAAGGATCTATGTTATTCATCTGTCCAAATACAGCATCTGCATCTGCTTTACTTATGAATACAAAAACATAAAAGATTACTTCTCCAATAATATTTTCTGGACTCTGACTATCTTTTACATTATAAATTGTTCCGAAATTTTGCTGTGATTGTGATCCTGAAGGAACTGTTGTTCCTGGTTCTATAGTTGTTCCTGGTATTACCGATTCGTCTCCGTTAACCAATTTAGCGTACGGAGTTGTTACCGTTGAAGTGCTTTTAACAGATTCGCTTTGGTAAGGCACAGGTAATGGTAAATTACATTTGTGCACTTTTCCATCAGATTTGTACTCTGTCACTTTCCAAGTTCTTATCGAAAATTTCATGTAATTCAATGTACTTCCTCCAATATTTAAACTATCAGTAGCAACAACTTTGATCATACTTTTATGCTGACTCTGATTTTTTGTAAAGTAACAACGTAAAGTTGATCTTCCATAGTTACCTCCATCCGTAGGACAAGTTGTATACGTTCTATATAAAGGTTCGCTATTAATTGGAGAGCCTGAAGTTGGTTTTATAGTGTAACCATAACCTGCTGCTGCCCAAGAACTAAGTTCGAATTGAATAATACTGTCTTTTTCACAAACCACTACATTTTCTAAACTAACACCAGGTAAATCTGGATTAGCAGTTTTTACATTGGTTAACATAAAAGGTTGAAACTTTCCTAAGTTGGCAGTTCTAGCTTCTTCATCTGTAGTATTCAATCGCATTCTACAAGACATGTATCTATCGAACCACCAATCGGTACTAAAACCAATTAAATCGGTTTCTCTTGTTTTATTTACGTTCGTTAAATATGCTTGATTATTAATTCCTACGACACCACTCAAAGGCACGTATTTTTCGGTTCCCATACCAATAACCATATCTTCATATTTTAAATTGGTATTTTGGTAATTGATAAATCTGAAGTTGTCTGTACTTTCAGTTGTTGTCATGAATCCTGATGCGACTAGTTTACTTCTAATCTCATTCAGTGTAGTACTTTCATCAAATTCAAAAGGAGTGAATTGCACATCTCCTTTGTAGAAATAAAAGGTTTTAATCATCTTTTAATTTTTTAGTTTATACTTGGTTTAAAAGCATTAAAAAACATGATGTTTTTTATTACTTACACCGTAAAACTATTTTGAAAAAGATGTGTTAATTTATTTTTTGACATCAACTCTATAAAACGCTACATAGAGTTGTAATTTTAATGTATAGAATTCTATGCTTGATGTGGATTATCTTAAAACGATATTCTTCTTTATAATATCTTTATACTTATCGCTTAATGTAACTTTATATCCACCAGAAAGAATTATCAAATTATCATTAGGGAAAATCTCTTCTATCATAGATACATTAACAACAAAATTTCTACTCGCTTTACTAAATAATTTAGGATCTAATAATTGTAAGACTTTGGTTAATGATATTAAGATGACAAACTTTCCTTTTTCTGTTATGATATTGCAATAACGTCCTTCAACTTCAATAAAGATAATTTCAGTGATCAGTACTTTCTTGAGTGATTTTCCTTTTTGAATATATAAGTAATCATTACTTACTATGGTATCTTGATCGTCACTTGTAAAAACATCGTTTTGACCGTAAAATTTTTCCATAGCTAAATGAATAGAAAACAGCAATTCTAATTCATTAAAAGGTTTTACCATATAATTGAAAGGCATTGTAGCTTTTGCTCTTTCAAACAATTCTTTATCTGTAGAACTTGTTAAAAACAGAAATGGTCTTTTGGTATCTTTTAAACTATTTATAGTTTCTGCGAAAGAAATTCCATCAGGATGTTCTCCTAAAAAAATATCGATAATAACCAGATCAATATCTTTTCTTGACAAATATGTTGCTATCGCATCTTTAAAATTTTGAGCTACGCCAATTACATTATAATTATGAGTTTCTAAAACATCTACTAATGCTTCACTTTCAACAGGATTATCTTCAACGATAAAAACATTTACATTATCCATTCACAAGAGGTTTAGGTAAAGATACAATCATTTTTGTTCCTTTTCCTAGTTCACTTTGAATAGATAGTTTTCCTTTGTTTTTTTGAATCATCGATTTACATAACTGTAAACCTAATCCTGAACCAATTATGTTTTTATGTGTACGTTTTTCTACAGTAATTGTTGTTGCTAATAATTTCTCTTGAGTTTTAAGATCCATTCCAATACCAGAATCTTCAACAATAATAGCAATCGAATCATCATTAATTTCTTCTGTATAAATCTTAATTTCATCTTTAGCTTCAGAAAACTTCATCGCATTATCCAATAAATTCCTCAGTATTATTTTTAATGATTCTTGATCTGCCAAAACTTTAATTCCTTTTGCCACTGAGTTTGTGAACTGAAGTTGTTTTTCTTCTAGCAAAGGAATGTAATTGTATACCACATGTTCTACAGTAAAATGTAAATGTATTTCTTGAATTTCAAAATAGGACTGCTTGGTTTGTAGCATTGCCCAATTCAATAAATTGTCTAATAAATTATAAGCGCTACTAACAACAGTACTATTATGCTGTAAGATTTGATGAGCTTCACTAATATTTTCTTTTTCTATATTTCGAATTACTTTCTTGTTACTCAGTTTTAATGTATTTACTGAAGAACGTAAATCATGACTTACTATTGAAAATAACTGATCTTTAGTAGCATTTAATACATCTAGCTCTTCTTTTTGAGTTAAAATCGTTTTTTTAGATTTTACATTTAACCTATAAAAAAAAGTAATCACCAGTAATAAAATTACAAGCGCAATTACTATGTAAAAGAAACTATTTCGTTCTGCAACTTTTGCGTTGTTTTCTGCTGTTAAAAGATCTACCTCAACTTGTTTCTTTTCTACTGCTAACTTTTTTTCTAACTGTGCTAACTCCCATATTTTATTATGATTATTTAAAGAGTCATTCCATTTTTCATATTCTTTTCTATACTTTAAAGCAGCAGTTAAATCTTTTCGATTTTCTTCTACTACAGCCATATTTTTTGCTGTATTCTTTTTTAATGTGAAGTTATCTACATTTTTAGAAAACTTATAGGCTTTTATGAAATAAGGAATCGCTAAATCATCTTTATATTGTTCGTAATATAAATTGGCGATATCTCCATACGCTCCAACCAACTCTACTGTGTCTTTATCTTTCTCATACAACTCAATACTATTGGTTAGATATTCTTCTGCATTTTTCAACTTTTTTAAATGTAAAAAGCATAAACCAATATTGTGCTTTACATTACTTAATGAAATTCCTTTAACTTCTGAATCCCATTCTTTTTCAATCTTCTGAAAAATACCCAATGCTTTTGAAAAATTATTTTCTTCTAAAGCAATTTCTCCTAAATAAGATTGAACATGGGATGAGAGTGCAAATGGATTTTTGATTTTATGAAAAACTTCTTTTGCTCCTTCATTATTTTTCTTTCTTTGTAAGCTATAGCCTCTTAAAAAGAGATAATATTTTTGAAGCTCTAAATTTACAGCCTCATCACTTTGTAGAATTTTAGCTGTATATAGTAGTGTAGAATCCCATTTTTCATTTACCAATAACTCAAGGGATTTTTTAAAATTTACATCATTTGAGAATTGTTCAGTTTTTGAAGATATTATATTTTCTAACTCTAAAAGTTCTTGTTTCTGTGAGAAAACAACATTAAATGTGAGCAATAGAAAACATAATAAAAGAGGTTTAATAGTAGGCATTTTAAAAACTTATTTGGTGGTTTTTAAAATACAAAAAGCGGTGAAAGATTCACCACTTTTTTATGAAGTTTTTAGTTTAAAATCCTGGAGTACCCGAAGATGGTTTCACTGTAGTTACTGTTCCTCTTGAAGTTTCTGGGTTTCTATTAATTACAAACAATTCTACTGTTTTTATTTTATCTACTGGAACTGTCTCTTTTTCGCTGCATTTAATTGCTCCGTCACAAAACTCCATCAGAAATGGATAATATCTAAAACCTTGTTCATTATTCTTATCGCTATGAATAAATGTCATATAAATATTCAATTGATATTCACCTGATGATTTATACGTAAAGTTGTAATAAAATTCAAACTGATCTTTTTTAACTCCATAATCACTATTTACAAAAGCGACTCCTTGAACAAAAATATTTTTCTCTTTGCCTTCTCCTCTTAAATAGGTAAGTACTGTTGGTGCTAAAACTCCTGGGTATTCTACTCCGAAATCTATCGGAATTGCAAAATCTTGACCTTCACCTACCGAAACTTTTATAAGCTTATCTTTTTTCGTGATCTTATATCCCGGAATTCTTGCTAACTCTTTTTTACTTTTCGTTACACTGTTTGTTAATTCGCTACTCATGTTACTTTGTTTTTCTTGGTTTACATTAATTGTTATAGAATTATCAATTTTAAAAAACAAATAATTCTATAACAAAGAGAAAATAAAAAAACCTTGAAGTCGACTTTAATGTCATAAAGTTTATATAAAGCTGCATGAAATAGCGATTTACTATGTATAGAAAAACAACAACTTTACTCTAAAACTTTTTATTTAATTTTAGCAGAAATATTAAATTCTATGATTTGTATTTCATGTGGTCATGAACATGATGAAAAATTTTGTCCTAATTGTGGTGAGAAAGCAGATAATAAAACTATTACGTTAACCTCATTGATTGCTACTTCTTCCAAAAGTTTAATTGAAATGGACAAAGGTTTTTTATACAATGTAAAACACTTGTGTATTTCTCCTAAAAAGATGGTGATAGATTATTTAAACGGTAAAAGAAAAGGTGTATTTAACCCTATCTCTTTCCTTATAATCACCACTACAATCTATATCATTTTAGAAGGGTTCTCAAAATCAGGATTTACTATAGATGTGAGCCCCGAAATTGAAAAACAAAAAATATATTCTCTTAGTTACAAAACAGGTGCGTTTATTAGAAAATATTTCAAATTTTTCTGGGCGTTTTGCATATTTCCTATGGCAATAGTAACTAATCTATTTTACAGGAAATATAATTTTTGGGAACATCTTACCATTAGTGCTTTTATGTTTGGCCAAGCAACACTTTTAGGAACAGTCTTATTACTGATTACACAAATACCTTTAATATTTAATCCTTTAGTTTACATTATACTCACCTTTTTTATTTATTCGATATTTAGCGAAAAAAAACATAAAGGAGAAGATATTTCTAAAGCTTTAACTATTATGTTTTTATATGGAATACTTTTATTTATTGTAATTTTAATTTTAAGCACAACAATCAAATATATCTAAATCAAACTCTATTCAAAATGAAAAAATACTTTCTATTATTTACATTCTTCAGTTTTGTAGCGATTCAAGCTCAAGACATGAGAGTTCCTGTAGATACTACTGTAATAACTACAAACACAGTAACTATAAAAGGAAAACGTGTTAGTTATAAAGCGCAAACTGGTACACAACCTGTTTTTGATGCTAACGGAAATACTAAAGCAACTTTATTCTACACTTATTACCATAGAACCGATGTTACAAATAGCGAAAATCGTCCTTTAATTATGTCTTTTAATGGCGGACCAGGATCGGCTTCTGTTTGGATGCATATTGCGTATACTGGACCAAAGACTTTAAAAATTGATGATGAAGGAAATCCTATTCAACCTTATGGAATTAAAGACAATCCATATTCAGTTTTAGATGTTGCTGATATCGTTTTTGTAAATCCAGTTAATACAGGATATTCAAGACCAGTAGTTAAAAAAGGAGAAAAAGTTGACAAAAAATATTTCTTCGGAGTTAATGCAGATGCAAAATATTTAGCAGATTGGTTAAATACTTTTGTAACTCGAAATAATAAATGGAAAGCTCCTAAATATATTATTGGGGAAAGTTATGGTGGAACACGTGTAATGCAATTGGCTTATGAATTGCAAAGCAGACAATGGATGTATTTAAATGGAGTTATTATGGTTTCTCCTGCAGACTATAAATTATTACGTACAGAAAGTTCTGAAGATTATGCGATAAACTTCCCATATTTTACAGCTGCAGCTTGGTATCACAAAAGATTACCAGCAGCATTACAACAAAAAGATTTATTAGATATACTTCCTGAATCTGAAAACTTTGCCGTAAACAATTTACTTCCTGCATTAGCAAAAGGTGGTTATATTGGTGAAACAGAAAAGAATGCTGTTGCTGAAAAAATGGCTTACTTTTCTGGAATTGATAAAAAAGTAATTCTTCAGCACAATTTAGAAGTTCCGAAACCTTATTTCTGGAAAGAATTATTACGTAATTCTTCAGGAAATACAATTGGACGTTTAGATAGTCGATATTTAGGTTTAGATCGTAGAGAAACAGGAACTAGTCCAGATTATAGTCCAGAATTAGTTTCTTGGTTACACTCTTTTACTCCTGCGATTAATTACTACACACAAAATGTTTTAAATTTTAAAACAGATGTAAAATATAATATGTTCGGACCTGTACGTCCTTGGGATTTCTCAAACAATAATGCCAGAGAGAACTTAAGAAAAGCTATGGCTGAAAATCCATATTTACAACTTTTAGTACAATCTGGTTACTACGATGGTGCAACTACATATAGTGCTGCTAAATACACTATGGGAAAAATTGATCCTAGTGGAAAATTAAAAAACAGAATGTCTTTTAAAGGATACAGAAGCGGACATATGATGTACTTAAGAAAAGAAGATTTAGAAAAGGCTAATGATGATTTACGTGCTTTTATTTTAAAAAGCTCAAAAAACGTTGGTGCTGCTAAATATTAATTTTCTTGTAACTTTTTCATACAAAAGTCTACTTATTGACAAACACATTTGTCATGAGAGCAACCTTTAATGAATTAATTGCATACTTAAAAAATCCTGTTTTAGAACAAGACCCTAATACTGATCCTAAATATAGACTGACAAAGTTCTTTCATTTATTAGTGATCAGTATTATTTCTATTGGTGTATTAACTCCATTATTAGGTTTAGTTGAAGCTTCTGGTTTGGTGGATATGGAAAACCATGCGGTTGTAGAAATGATGGAGAAATTTCCGAAAATTGCTGTATTTTTTCTTGCAGCTATTTTAGCCCCATTAATAGAAGAAGTAATTTTTAGAGCGCCTTTGCCTTTATTTAAAGACAGACAAGCATTTAAAATTGCCTTTTATGTTTTCGCACTTATCTTTGGTTTAGTGCATCTTACAAACTATACCATTACCACTAATGTACTTTTATTAACTCCGATTTTAGTTGCGCCTCAAATTATTTTAGGAGCTTACTTAGGTTTTATTCGTGTTCGTTTTGGTTTAGGATGGAGTATTTTATTGCATGCTTGCTATAATGGTTTCTTTATTTCCCTTAGCTTTGTTGGTCTTCCAACATAATGAAATATGACAACTAAAGAACTTAAAGAGTTTTTAGACGAAAAAGCAGATTTTTACGAGAATGATCAATTTATTGATAGTGATCCAATTCAAATTCCTCATCGATATACATTAAAAGAAGATATTGAAATTGCTGGATTTCTTTCTTCTATTATTGCTTGGGGAAACCGAACAATGATTATTAAGAATTCTAGTCGAATGATGGAACTAATGGGAAACTCTCCTTATGATTTTGTCTTAAATCATTCTGAAGATCAACTTGATAATTTTGATGGGTTTGTACATCGAACTTTTAATGCTGAAGATTTTAAATTCTTTATCCGTTCTTTAAAAAACATTTACTCAAATCATAATGGATTAGAAGCTGTTTTACTTCCTAAAAATGCTGACAATTATCAATTAGCTATTCATAATTTTAAACAGATTTTCTTTGAAATTCCACATTTACAAAGAACTCAAAAACATATTTCCGATCCTGTAAAAGGTTCTGCTGCAAAGCGTATAAACATGTTTTTACGTTGGATGGTTCGAGATGCAAAAAAAGGAGTTGATTTTGGTATTTGGAAAACACATTCCTCAAAACATTTACATTGTCCGTTAGATGTTCATACTGGTAATATTGCAAGAAAACTTGAAATTTTAACTCGAAAGCAAAACGATTGGAAGGCTATAAAAGAGCTGGATGAAACCCTAAGGAAATTTGACAGCAACGACCCTGTTAAATATGACTTTGCGCTCTTTGGTTTAGGTGTTTTTGAGAAATTTTAGTAAAATTATTTCCTTACATTTGATCATCAATCAAATATTAGGTTTCATGCGCTTTAAAACTACTTTAATAGCAGTACTTGTTATTACAATTAATCTTTTTTCTCAGAATATTAAATCACCTTCTGAATTCTTTGAATATCCTTTAGGATCTCAATTTACAAGACATCATCAAGTTGTTGATTACTTTAAGCATTTAGCTCAAAATTCTCCAAACATTACCATTGAGCAATATGGTAAAACATATGAAAGAAGACCTTTACAAGTTGCTTACATCAGTAGTAAAAGTAATATTGAGAACTTAGAAAAAATTAGAAAACAACACTTAACAAATACTAAACTAGAAAACACGTCGCCTTTACAAGATAAAGCTATCGTTTGGTTAAGTTATAATGTTCACGGTAACGAAGCTTCTGCAACTGAAGCTGGAATTTTAACAGCTTACAAATTATTAACTGAAAAGCAAGCTTGGTTAGAAAATGTTATTGTGATTTTAGATCCATGTATTAATCCAGATGGTAGAGATCGTTATGTAAACTGGTTTACACAAGTTTCAAATAGAAATATAAATCCGAATCCTGCTGCAATTGAGCACAATGAACCATGGATTCAAGGAAGGCCAAATCATTATTTATTTGACTTAAATAGAGACTGGGCTTGGGCAACTCAAATCGAATCTCAACAACGTTTAAAAATCTATAACAAGTGGTTACCTCACATTCATGTAGATTTCCACGAACAATACATTAATAATCCGTATTACTTTGCTCCTGCTGCTGAACCTTTTCATGAAATTGTAACTAAATTTCAAAAAGATTTCCAAGGAGAAATTGGAAAAAACCATGCGAAATATTTCGATGAAAAAGGTTGGTTATATTTCACTAAAGAAAGTTTCGATTTATTATATCCTAGTTATGGAGATACATACCCAACTTTTAACGGAGCGATTGGTATGACTTACGAGCAAGCTGGTCATGGAATGGCTGGTTTAGGTATAAAAACTGCTGAAGGTGATATTTTAACTTTAAAAGACAGATTATTACATCACACTACAACAGGATTGTCAACTGTAGAAGTAGCTGCTAAAAATGCTGGCAAATTAAATTCTGAATTTAAAAAGTATTACAATGATAAGAACTACAAATATGCTTCTTATGTATTACAAGGAAATCCTGATAAAATTGAGCAATTAAAAAAATTATTAGATCGTCATGAAATTCAATACGGAAAAGCAACTAGCAAATCTGTATCTGGATATGTATTTGCAAAAAATGGAAACGGTCAGCTTAAAATTGATCAAAATAACATTACCATTAATACAGATCAGCCTAAAGGAAAATTAGTAGAAGTTTTATTTGAACCAAAAGCGACTATTAAAGATACCTTAACTTATGATATTACGGCTTGGTCTTTACCATATGCATACGGATTAAATACTGTTGCTAGTAAAAATAAAGTTAATACGAGTCGTTACAGTTCTTCTGTACCAAAAGCTACGTTAAAAAACAATGTTTACGCCTATGTTTTTGATTGGAATCATATTACAGACGCTGCTTTATTAACTGATTTATTAAATAATAAAGTGCGTGTAAGAACTAATGAAAAGATGATGGTGAATAGCAATCATAATTTAGCTCCAGGTTCTTTAATCGTTGCAAAAAGAGACAATAAACACATTGCTAATTTTGATGCACTACTTTTAAAAATTAGTAAAAAACATAATAAAGTAAATCACCATATTACTACAGGATTATCTACAAAAGGTGTAGATATGGGATCTTCTAGTGTTCGAGAAATTAAACAAAATAAAATCGCTGTTTTATCTGGAAGAGGAATTTCTACTTTAAGTTACGGTGAAGTTCGTTATTTCTTAGAGCAAGATTTAAACTACGATTACAGTGCAATTCCTGCAAGAAATTTATCGGCTAAGTTACTTTCGAAATTCAACACTTTAATTTTACCTAACGGAAGTTACCGCAACATTTTAAACGAATCGAAATTAAAAGCTTTAAAATCTTGGGTTAGTCAAGGAGGAAAAGTTATCGCAATTGGAAGCGCTAATCAAGTATTTAGTTCAAGTAAATTATTCAATTTAAGTCCTAAAAAATCTAAAAAGGATAAGAAAAAAGAAGAAAGTAAAACAACAAAGTTGATTCTACATAAAGACAAAGAGAGAGATTATATTAAGAAGTTAATTACTGGTGCAATTTTTAAAACTAAAATTGACAATTCACATCCTTTAGGTTTCGGTTATGGTAACGACTATTTCACGCTAAAATTAGGAAGTAGTACTTACGATTACTTAAAAAACGGATCGAATGTAGTTACATTAGATAACAATACCGTAGTTTCTGGATTTGCAGGTGCTGAAACTTTAAAAAAGCAACAAAACTCATTAATTTTTGGAAATGAGAATATCGGAAGAGGAAATATTATTTACTTAACTGATAATCCATTATTTAGAGGCTTTTGGGATAATGGAAAACTTTTCTTTGCAAATGCCATATTTATGGTGAATTAACTTGCATATGAAGAATATTTAACTATTTTTAACTTTTTAAACTAAACTACAATGAAAAATGCTATAACAGAGATGAAGAGTTTAGATATTTATGTTAATTCTTTATCTGTAAAACAATACGAAGAAATTAAAGGATCTTTAGTTTCAGACAACAGGGCGAGAGTTAATATGTTAAGTTTTGACATCCATTTACAGAATTATAATTTTTTGTGTGAAGAGTCTTCTTTACAACAAGACATATTTTCACTACAAAATCTAGCGAAAAAGTTTACTTGGAAAAGTAATATTGAACAAATTCTTTCTAAGAATTCTTTTGAAGCTTTAATTCTAACGGATATCGATAGAAATATTCTTTGGGTAAACGATGGTTTTTCTAAAATGACTGGTTATCCTAAAAATTACGCAATACGTAAAACACCTAATTTCTTACAAGGTAATGCTACTTCTGATACTGTTAGATCTAGAATTCGCAAGAAATTAGCTTTAGGTAATCCTTTTAAGGAAGTAATTATAAATCATAAGAAAGATAAAACTCAATACAAATGTGAGATTCATATTTTCCCATTAAAGGATAACGATGAAGTCACTCACTTTTTAGCTTTAGAAAGACAAATTGCTTAGTTTTTAAGTAATCACAACACATAAAAAACCTTGAAATTCTGTAAATGAATTTCAAGGTTTTGTTTTTAGGATGAGTAACTAGTTTCTTTGATATATAATTGTTGGTTGCAAACAATTCTCTAAAAACAAAAAGCCACAACAATTATAAAAATGTTGTGATTAGCATATTTAATTATTGTTTTTACTTACTCTTATTCTGCAATCTAAAGGATTCGAGTGACTAAATCTTACTAGTTAAAAATCCAATATGGTCTATCGTTAAAATTGTATGG
>NZ_CANMAX010000003.1 GCF_947495995.1 uncultured Tenacibaculum sp. | reverse complement strand
CGGGTGCAAAACTACACACTCTTTTCAATCCCACCAAACTTTTAAACCAAAAAATTACACTTTTTTTGAAAGTTTTTTATAACAAACAACTAATCAATGATTTGTGATTTTTACTTTTTCATTCTTTAATCAATGTTTGAAAAAACACAAACAATAACATACTATATATTGTATTAAAAATCGATTTACAATATATTTGCGCATTAAGATTTTCACTTGTAGGAAAATCATAACATAATATTATATAAAATGATAAAAATTACATTACCTGACGGAAGTATTAGGGAGTACGAACAAAACACAACTCCTATTGAAGTTGCTAAGAGCATTAGTGAAGGGTTAGCTAGAAATGTTATTTCTGCTAACTTTAATAACAACACTGTTGAAACTACCACACCTTTAACGACCGATGGTAATCTTACACTATATACTTTTGACTCTCCTGAAGGTAAAAAAGCATTTTGGCATTCATCTGCCCATGTTTTAGCTCAAACAATCTTAGATTTTCATCCAAATGCTAAACTTACTATAGGTCCTGCTATTGACAATGGATTCTATTATGATGTAGATTTTGGTGACGAAACAATATCTGAGAAAGATTTTGCTTCTATAGAAAAGAAGTTTTTAGAAAGAGCTCGTGAAAAAGCAGAGTTTAAAATGCGTTCAGTCACAAAAGACGAAGCTTTATCTTATTATAAGAAAAGAAATAATTCATATAAAGTAGAATTAATAGAAGGTTTAGAAGACGGTGATATTACATTCTGTGATCACAGCGACTTTACAGATCTATGTCGTGGTGGACATATTCCAAATACTGGAATAATTAAAGCCATCAAGATTATGAATGTTGCTGGAGCTTATTGGAGAGGAGATGAAAAGAACAATCAGTTAACTCGTATTTATGGAATCTCTTTCCCAAAGCAAAAAATGCTTACTGAATATCTAGAGTTATTAGAAGAGGCAAAAAAGCGAGATCATAGAAAGTTAGGAAAAGAGTTAGAATTATTTACATTCTCTCAAACTGTAGGTCAAGGTTTACCTCTTTGGCTTCCTAAAGGTGCAGCATTAAGAGGTCGTTTAGAAGATTTCTTAAAAACTGCTCAAAAAAGAGCTGGATATGAAATGGTAATGACTCCACATATTGGTCAGAAAGAATTATATGTGACTTCTGGTCATTATGCTAAATATGGAGAAGACAGTTTCCAACCAATAACTACTCCTAAAGAAGATGAAGAGTTTTTATTAAAACCAATGAACTGTCCACATCACTGTGAAGTTTATAATTTCAAGCCTTATTCATATAAAGATTTACCAAAGCGTTTTGCTGAATTTGGTACAGTATATAGATATGAACAAAGTGGGGAACTTCATGGATTAACACGTGTTAGAGGTTTTACTCAAGATGATGCTCATATTTTCTGTACACCAGAACAATTGGATAGTGAATTTAAAAACGTTATTGATTTAGTCCTTTATGTATTTAAATCTTTAGGTTTTGACAATTTTACAGCTCAAGTATCTGTTAGAGATCTAGATAATCCTGAAAAATATATCGGTAGTGTAGAAAACTGGGAAAAAGCAGAACAAGCAATCATTAATGCTGCAAAAGATAAAGGATTGGATTACGTAATTGAATCTGGTGAAGCGGCTTTCTACGGACCAAAATTAGACTTTATGGTTAAAGATGCTTTAGGAAGAAGTTGGCAACTTGGTACAATACAAGTTGATTACAACTTACCTGAACGTTTTGACTTAACATATAAAGGAAGTGATAATGAACTTCACAGACCAATAATGATTCACCGTGCTCCTTTTGGCTCTATGGAAAGATTTATTGCGATTTTATTAGAGCATACAGGTGGTAATTTCCCGCTTTGGCTGACCCCAGAGCAGGTTATAATACTGCCAATCAGCGAGAAATACGAAAAATATACCGAAAAAGTTTTACTTTTGTTAGAAAATTCCGAAATTCGCGCCCTCGTAGACAATAGAAATGAAAAGACTGGCCGTAAAATTAGAGATGCGGAAGTTAGTAAGATTCCTTTCATGATTATTGTCGGCGAAAAAGAAGAACAAAATGGCACGGTATCTGTAAGGAAGCATGGTGAAGGTGATTTAGGAACTTTCACTATTGAAGAATTTGTCCAATTAATACAGAAGGAAGTTCAAAAAACGTTAGTTACGTTTAACACTAGTAATTAAAAAGAGAATAATTTAAAAAAGTATAAGCCATAGCAATTAGAAGAAAACGCGGACGTAGACCCGCAAGAATTATTAAAGAAGATCAACATAGAATTAATGACAAAATTAAGTATGTTGATGAAGTTCGTCTAGTAGGCGACAATGTTGAAGTAGGTGTTTATTCACTTGCAAAAGCTAAAGCAATAGCTCAAGAACAAGAGTTAGATTTAGTTGAAATATCTCCTAAAGCAGTCCCTCCTGTTTGTAAAGTTATCGATTACAAGAAATTTCTTTACGAACAAAAGAAGCGTGAAAAAGCCCTAAAGGCAAAAGCGACTAAAGTGGTTGTTAAGGAAATTCGTTTCGGACCTCAAACAGATGAGCATGATTACGAATTCAAAAAGAAACATGCGATTAAATTCTTACAAGATGGAGCTAAATTAAAAGCGTATGTATTCTTTAAAGGTCGTTCTATCATATTTAAAGAACAAGGGCAAATTTTATTATTAAAATTAGCTCAAGAATTAGAAGAATATGGTAAAGTAGAACAAATGCCAAAATTGGAAGGTAAACGTATGATTATGTTTATCGCTCCTAAAAAAGTGAAGTAATTTATTCTTTTAGAATAACAACGATATATAAGCAAGATAAAAACGATAGCAGAAAATGCCTAAAATGAAAACTAAATCTAGTGCCAAGAAACGTTTTAAGTTAACTGGTTCTGGAAAGATCAAAAGAAAGCACGCGTTTAAAAGTCATATCTTAACAAAGAAGTCTAAAAAACGTAAGCTTGCATTAACACACTCTACGTTAGTACACAAGTCTGACGAGAGTAACATTAAGCAACAATTATTATTAAAATAATAGTTCGCTAGGTAGTAAAATTAATTATTAACCATGGAGTTAGGCTCAATAAAGAACTATTTAATTAGTCGCCTACTACAAAAACAAGAAAATTATGCCAAGATCAGTAAATTCTGTAGCTTCAAGAAATAGAAGAAAAAAAATCTTGAAGCAAGCTAAAGGTTACTTCGGACGTAGAAAAAACGTTTATACAGTAGCTAAAAATGCGGTTGAGAAAGGATTACAATATGCTTACCGTGACCGTAAAAACAAGAAAAGAAACTTCCGTTCATTATGGATCCAACGTATTAACGCTGGAGCTCGTCAGTACGGAATGTCTTACTCACAGTTTATGGGTAAAGTAAAAGCTAATAACATCGAATTAAACCGTAAGGTTTTAGCAGATTTAGCTATGAACAACCCAGAAGCTTTTAAGGCAATCGTAGATAAAGTAAAATAAGTTTAATAACCTTGCTTATACTAAAAACCCAAACTTTTTCGTTTGGGTTTTTTTAAATCAACCCGAAATCTAAATATATCTGATGAAAACTATTAACTTTTTATTTGTATTACTTTTTTCAACTTCTTTATTCGCTCAAACAAAATTGACAAAAAAAGAGATTAGGGAATTACCAAATACAATAGAGAATGAATTTAAAAAAGCTTATGGATTATCAAATACTTGGAAAGAGTATAAAATGATTCCTAGAAATGAATTTTTAGTTTTCCAAAAAAACGTACTTGATAGCGTTACTATATTAAGAAAAGAAATTGTTGCAAGACAAGAAATTGTAGATTCTCAAAAAAAAGAAATCACAACTTTAAATGAAAGCGTTAGTAAAGTTTCAAATGACTTAACTAGTTCTCAAGATAAAGAAAACCAAATTAGTGTTTTAGGTATTGCCACAAACAAGACTACATATAATATGTTTACATGGTCTTTAATTGGTATACTATTACTTGCATTAGTTTTCTTTATCTCTAAATTTAAAAGTAGTAACTTCTTAACTAAAAAGGCTAAAAACGATTTAGCTGAAATAGAACAAGAATTTGAAAGTTTCAGAAAAAAATCTTTAGAAAAAGAACAAAAATTAAGAAGACAATTACAGGACGAAATAAATAAACAAAGGGGAGTTTAATACACTTCTCTTTTTTTATTCCGTACATACAACAAATAAATTAACCAATTAAAATCATTTTTTTAAAACATTCTTAACAAACATCTATCAAAAGAAAAGAAATCATTGAATAATCTCTAAAAATAAAAGATTATAACAATCATTACACGTAAAAATTAGGGTTTTCTTTTTTCTTATACTTTTGTTATACTATATTTGCACGTTTTAAAAAAGAAGTCAGTTTAAATTATTGAAAATGCAAAACAAAGGTCTAATCAGATTATTTGCAATCCTATTTGGATTAGTAAGCTTATATCAATTATCATTTACATTTTTTGGTAACAAGGTTGAAAACGAAGCTAAAGCTTATGCTGAAGCAAATCTTGGCGAAAATAAAAGTGGTAAAGAATTAGCTAGACTAGAAAGAAAATATCTAGATAGTGTTGGAAATAAGGAAATAGTATTAGGTAACACCTACAATGACATTAAAGACAAAGAAATGAATCTTGGTCTTGATTTAAAAGGTGGTATTAATGCTATTTTACAAGTATCAGTAAAAGATATCTTAATAGGATTATCTAATGAATCTAAAAACAAAGTTTTCGAAACTGCATTAGCTAATGCAGATGAAGCACAAAAAGATTCTCAAGATGATTATATCGATTTATTTTACGCAGAATTTGAAAAAGCGAGTAACGGATCTATCAAATTAAGTGATCCATCAATCTTTGGTAATAAGTTACTACGCGAAAAAATTGACTTCAATAACACAAACAGCGAAGTTAAAGCTGTTTTAGTAGAGGAAATTAATAGTTCTATCAATACAGCTTTTCAAGTTTTAAGAAGTCGTATTGATAAATTCGGGGTTGTACAACCAAATATTCAAAGAATCGGTACTTCAGGTAGAATTCAAGTAGAATTACCTGGGGCTAAAGATGTACAACGTGTTACTAAATTATTAGAAAGTACAGCTAAATTACAATTCTGGGAAGTTTACTCAAGTACAGAAGTATTACCTTTCCTTTCACAAGCTAACATCAAATCTATTGATCTTTTAAAGAAAGATTCTGAAAAAGAAGTTACTGAAAAGAAAGATAGTACTGAAAAAAGCAACATAGATGATTTATTAAATGATAGTAGTGACTCTACTGCTGTTGCTAACTCTCAAATGTTATTTAACTTTTTCATTCCTAGTCAACAGTTTGGTTCTGTAGTAGGATATGCTAAAGTAATCGATACATCTAAAGTTAATAGCTTATTAAAAAACAGAGAAATTACTGCTTTGTTACCAGCTAACTTAAGAAATACTAAGTTTTTATGGGATTACAAACCTTTAACTCCAAGTGCTGAAGCAGCTGATAGTGACAATTCAGAAAGTCTTATCGCTTTATATGCTATCAAATCTAATAGAAATGATGAAGCAAATATCGAAGGTGATGTTATTGCTGATGCGACTCAAGAATTTGATCAAACAGGAAGACCTGAGGTAAGCATGACCATGAATGGTAATGGTACTAAGTTATGGAGTAGTTTAACAGAAAAGAACATCAACAAGCACGTTGCAATTGTGTTAGACGATTATGTTTACTCTGCTCCTATTATCAAAGGAAAATTAGGTAGTAGATCTTCTATTTCTGGAGGTTCTATGACAGTTGAGGAAGCTCAAGATATTGCTACAGTTTTAAAAGCTGGTAAATTACCTGCACCTGCAAGAATTATCGAATCAGAAGTAGTTGGACCATCTTTAGGTAAAGAAGCTATCAACGCAAGTATGTGGTCTTTCGGATTAGCTATTTTATTAGTTTTAATCTGGATGGTATTATATTACGGTAAAGCTGGTTTATATGCAAATATCGCTTTATTAGTAAACATCTTATTCATTTTTGGAGTTTTAGCATCATTCAACTCTGTACTTACATTACCTGGTATTGCAGGTATTATCTTAACGATTGGTATGTCGGTTGATGCCAACGTAATTATTTTCGAAAGAATTAAAGAAGCACTTAACTCAGGAAAGAGTTTATTCGAGTCTGTTAGTGAAGGATTCAGTTTCAAAGGAGCATTATCTGCTATTTTTGATGCGAACATTACTACATTCTTAACTGGTGTTATCTTATATATTTTTGGTACTGGTCCGATTAAAGGTTTTGCTTTAACATTAATGATTGGTATTGCTACATCTTTATTTACTGCTATTTTCATCACAAGATTATTCGTTGATGGTGCAGTTAGCAAAGGAAGTAACTTAACGTTTAACACTAACATCTCTAAAAACTGGTTTAAGAATATCAGTATTGAATTCTTAAGAAAGCGTAAAATTGCTTATATCATCTCTGGATTCTTCATCTTAGCTGGTTTAGGTTCTATTTTTACTATCGGTTTAAAACAAGGTGTAGACTTCAAAGGAGGTAGATCTTACGTTGTACGTTTTGACAAGAGTATGGATGCTAACGAAGTTGCTAACTCTTTAAAAGATGTTTTTGGTACTGCTCCAGAAGTAAAAACTTACGGTACAAGTAACCAATTAAAAATTACTACTGTTTTCAAGATTGAAGATAAGAGTAAAGAAGTTGACGAATTAGTACAAAATACATTATATAAAGGTTTACAACCATACTTAACTGGTGTTAGTTACGAAAACTTTAAACCAGGATTTGAAAAAGGAGATAACGCACAAGGTGTTATGAGTGCTAGAAAAGTAGATCCTACAATTGCTGATGATATCAAGCAAGCAGCTATCTTCGCTGTATTTGGATCTTTATTAGTAGTATTCTTATATATCTTATTACGATTCAGAAAAGTTTCTTTCTCTATCGGTGCAGTTGCTGCCGTATTCCACGATGTATTAATCGTATTAGGTATCTTCTCTATTTTATACAAAGTTATGCCTTTCGATATGGAAATCGGACAATCATTCATTGCAGCAATATTAACCGTAGTTGGATACTCGCTGAATGATACCGTGGTAATTTTCGATAGAATTAGAGAATACGCAGAAAACAAATCAACATTTACTGCTAGTTTAGTAGATAAAGCATTAAGTAGTACATTAGGTAGAACAATCAATACATCTTTAACAACATTATTAGTAATGTTAGCAATCTTCTTCTTTGGGGGAGATAGTATTAAAGGATTTATGTTTGCCTTAATTATTGGTGTATTAGTTGGTACTTATTCTTCATTATTCGTTGCAACGCCTATCATGTTCGACGCAACTAAAAATAAAGAAACTAACGAGTAAATCCATTATAAAATTATAAAACTACCGTTTTGTTACTACTGGTAAATCAGTTACACAAGACGGTTTTTTTTATTTAATTAGTATATTTACCTACATATGAAAATAAAGAAACTTCACGATTTATACTTTAAAGAAATAGTAAGCAAAGAAGAGATACAAAGCATTGTAAAAACACTAGCTTACCAAGTCAAACAAGACTTACCTAAAGGTGAAGTTCCTTTGTTTATAGGTATCTTAAACGGATGTTTTGTATTTGCTTCAGACTTTGTAAGAGAATTCAACAGAGATTGTGAGATTACTTTTGTAAAACTAGCTTCATATGAAGGTACTTCTTCTTCAGAAGCAGTAAAAAAATTAATCGGAATAAATGAAGACATCTCTGGTAGAACTGTAATTATATTGGAGGATATAATTGATACTGGTACTACATTACAAGAGATTTACGAGATATTCAGAAACAAGAACATTAAAGAACTTAAAATAGCAACCTTATTTTTTAAACCAGATGTGTATCGAAAAGAGTTACACATTAATTACATCGGAAGAAATTTAGAAGATAAATTTATCGTTGGTTATGGTTTAGATTATAATGGTTTAGGTAGAAACTTACCTGCTATTTATCAATTAACAACACAACCTAAAATGAAAAACATAGTATTATTTGGACCTCCAGGTGCTGGAAAAGGTACACAAGCTGAATTATTAAAAGAAAAATATAATTTAGTTCATATTTCTACTGGTGATGTTTTTAGATTTAATATTAAAAACGAAACTGAATTAGGAGTATTAGCTAAAAAATATATTGATGCTGGTGATCTAGTTCCTGATGAAGTAACAATTAACATGCTAAAGCAAGAAGTTGATAAAAATCCTAAAGCTAATGGATTTATTTTCGATGGTTTTCCTCGTACAGAAGATCAAGCAAAAGCTTTAGATGAATTCTTAGCTGAAAAGAGCGAAAGAATCAATGGAATGGTAGCATTAGAAGTACCAGAAGACATGTTAGTTGAGCGTATTTTAGAAAGAGGAAAAACTAGTGGACGCTCTGATGATACTGATGAAGAAAAAATTCGTAACCGTTTTAACGAATACAATACTAAAACTGCAGTTTTAAAAGATTACTACGAAGCTCAAGGTAATTTTTATGGCGTTAATGGTGTTGGAACTATAGATGATATTACTAAGCGTTTAGCTGACGTTTTTGACACATTATAAAACATTCCCGCTTTGGCGGGAATCTTAATTTTTGAGAAATGACTGAAGGAAATTTTGTTGATTACATAAAAATATATGCTTCTTCTGGAAAAGGAGGACGTGGATCTGCTCACTTACATAGAGAAAAATATATCGCTAAAGGTGGTCCAGATGGTGGTGATGGTGGTCGTGGTGGACATGTTATCTTTAAAGGAGATAAAAGTATGTGGACATTATTTCACTTAAAATTTAAACGTCATTTTAGAGCTGTAGGTGGTGGTGATGGTGGTTCTAGTAGAAGTACGGGTAAAGATGGAACAGATGTAATTATTCCTGTACCATTAGGTACAATTATTCGTGATGCTGATACTGATGAAATTCTTTACGAAATCACAGATGACGGTCAGGAAATTATTGTTCTTGAAGGTGGTAAAGGTGGACGAGGAAACTGGCATTTCAAATCTCCAACAAATCAAACACCAAGATATGCTCAACCAGGAATAGATGGAAAAGAAGCTTGGTTTAGAGTAGAATTAAAAATTCTTGCTGACGTAGGTTTAGTTGGTTTTCCTAATGCAGGAAAATCTACACTTTTATCTGTTTTAACTGCTGCTAAACCGAAAATTGCTGATTATGCTTTTACTACATTAAAACCAAATTTAGGTATAGTAGAATATCGTAATCATCAAAGTTTTGTAATGGCAGATATTCCTGGAATTATTGAAGGTGCAGCTGAAGGAAAAGGTTTAGGTCATTATTTCTTAAGACACATTGAACGTAACTCATTATTATTATTCTTAATTCCTGCGGATAGTGATGACATTAAAAAGGAATATAAAATTCTTTTAAATGAATTAAAACAACACAATCCTGAGTTATTAGATAAAGATCGTTTGTTAGCCATATCTAAAACTGATATGTTAGACGATGAATTAAAAGCAGAAATTAGAGCTGAATTACCCGAAGGTATCGAGACTTTATTTATTTCTTCTGTTGCTCAACTGGGATTAACAGAATTAAAAGATAAGCTTTGGTCTAAATTGAATTAAAATATCATAGCTTTCTTTATACTTATTATTAATAAAAATAAAGAAAGCTTTTTTTTGATTCTTATAGCTTTCTAATTGTAGATTAATCTATTATTCTTTTCACTTTTACAAAAGCATCTTTCCAATACGACTCATCTAAAGAAGAAATAACAACTCCTTTTGATGTACTCGAATGAATAAATTTAACTTCTTTTCCGTTTACATAAATTACTAAACCAACATGATTAATATTTCCTTGTAAACGATCAATATCAAAAAATAATAAATCTCCTTTTTTTACTTTTTCAAGAGTTACTTGTACACCAGCTTTACTCATTGATCTAGATGAACGCGGTAATTTTATTCCTAATTCATCTTTAAAAACCGTGTATACTAAACCAGAACAATCCATTCCCGCACTTGTTGTTCCTCCAAATTTATACGGAGTTCCAATATAAGCATTGGCTGAAGTTAACACTTTAGTTATTTTATTAGAATCGTTATGTACTTCAGAAACTGTATTATTTCTTTCTTTGTTCGCAAATCGATACAATAAAAGAAGTAACATTACAATACAAAAGAATGCTATTTTTCTCACTTTAGTACTCTTTTTACTTTAGCGAAGTTCCTTTTGTAATAATTTTGAGACATGTTGTTTATCGTTACGCCACGTTTTGTAGAAGCATGAATAAAATAAATAACTCCGTTTTTAACTGAGGTTACTAGACCAACATGACTAATTCTTCTAGGTTTTCTAGGATTAGTTTTGAAAAAGAGTAAATCTCCTTTTCTAACATTTTTTAAACTAATTGTTTTACCTTGATTAGACATATCTATTGATGTTCTCGGTAAAGAAACACCATGACGTTTAAAAGATGTCATTATTAAACCTGAACAATCCATTCCTTTTCTAGTAACTCCTCCATATTTGTATCGAGTTCCTTTGTAAGTATTTGCTGTAGCTATTATTTTGTCAGCTAATTTATAGGTCTTAACTTTTGTGTTGTTTCTCTTTTTAAAAACTACTCTTTTCTTTTTGGTATATCTTCTTGAGGAACTTGTACTTTTAGATGAAGAACATCCATATGCTAAAAATAAAATCAGTAAAATTTGGGGTAATTTTTTTATCACTTATTATGTATTTACGTTAAACCTTTTATAATTGAATGAGCCGCTTTTTTTGATGCTCCCTTCCCTCCTAGTTTTTCTTCAAGATCAAAATAATCTAAGAAAAACTCTTTTCTCTTTTCACCATTCAAAAGCAATTGCAATTCTTGTTCCAAATTCGATTCATTAAACTCGTTTTGAATCAATTCTTTTACAACCGGTCTGTCCATTATTAAATTAACAAGAGAAATATATTCTAACGTAATAATTCGTTTCGCAATTTGATACGATAACCAACTTCCCTTGTAACAAACAACCTGAGGAACCTTAAATAAAGCAGTTTCTAATGTAGCAGTTCCTGAAGTTACTAAAGCCGCATGAGAGATACTCAATAAATCATACGTTTTATTTGAAATAAACTTCACGTTTTTACCTTGCAAAAAAGATTGGTAGAACGCTTCTGTTTTACTTGGTGCTCCAGCTACAACAAATTGATAATCTGGAAATTTGTCAACCATTTTTAGCATGGTCGTTAGCATTTTAGTAATTTCTTGCTTTCTGCTTCCTGGTAATAAAGCGATAATTTCTTTAGTTCCTAAATTATGCTCATTTCTAAACTCTTGTTCATCAACTTGCTCTCTTCCAACAATTCCATCGATTAAAGGATGACCAACAAACTCAACTTCATAGTTATATTTTTTATAAAAATCTTTTTCAAAAGGAAGGATCACAAACATTTGATCTACATCTCTCTTAATAGCTTTTACACGACTTGCTCTACTTGCCCAAACTTGAGGAGAAATATAATAATTGGTTCTAAAACCTTCTTCTTTTGCCCATTTTGCTATTGGTAAATTAAAACCTGAATTATCTATAAAAATTACTACATCGGGCTGAAAAGAAGTAATATCTTGTTTACACTTTTTAAAAAAACCTAAGATTTTTCTAATGTTCAAAAGTGGTTCAATAAACCCCATAAAAGATCGCTCATTGTAATGAACTACAAGCTCACCTCCTACTTGCTGCATTAAATCGCCGCCCCAAAATCTTATTTGAGCAGATTTATCTTGCTTGAAGATTTCCTTCATCAAGTTCGATCCGTGTAAATCACCAGATGCTTCTCCAGCTACAATGTAATATTTCATTGAATTATATAAACTTTAAAATAAAAGTAAAGATTGCTGTACAAATAGTAGCTAACAATACTCCTTTTGCTCTTAAATCTTGTTTCTTTTTTAAATAGATAAAAAATACAAATAGGTTTGGTAAAGCTGATAAAGCAATTACTGGTCCGAATACACCTCCTTGTTGTAACATTTCTATGGTTTCATAAAACCCGAAACGTGAAACATATTGAATGTAAATGAAGAAACCACAAAAAGTTGCGAAAAGCGAAACTAAAAATCCTATAACTACATCTTTGTTTATAAATCCCATGAATGTAATTTTTGAATTGCATGATGCGCAGTCATATCAAATTGAACTGGTACAACAGAAATGTATCCATTTTCTAAAGCCCAAATATCTGTATCTTGTCCTTTATCATTATTTACAAACTCACCTGATAACCAATAGTATTCTTTACCCATCGGACTCTTACGTTTATCAAAATCTTCTTTCCAATATCCGTTTGCTTGTCTACAAATTTTTATTCCTTTTATATCATCCTTCTTTAATTTAGGAATGTTTACATTTAAAACAACCCCATCTGGTAATCCGTTTAATAAAACATTTAATGCTATCTTTTTTACGAATTCTTTAGAAGAACGAAAATCGGCATGCCAACTGTAATCTAATAGCGAAAATCCAATCGCTGGAATTCCTTCTATACCTGCTTCAACGGCAGCACTCATAGTACCAGAATAAATCACACTAATTGAAGAATTAGATCCATGATTAATTCCTGAAACACACAAGTCTGGTTTTCTATTTAAAATTTTATTCTTGGCCATTTTAACACAGTCTGCTGGTGTACCAGAACAACTATATTCTATTTGTGGTCCGTCGTCTATAGAAGTGGGGTTACAATGCAACACATTATTAACAGTAATAGCATGTCCCATTCCACTTTGTGGACTATCTGGTGCTACTACAATCACCTCTCCTATTTCATTCATAATATCGATAAGCATCCTAAGTCCAGGAGCTGTTATTCCATCGTCATTCGTTACTAAAATCAAAGGTTTTTCTTGCATTCTTTTCTAATTTGTTAGTAACAAATATACATTAAAAAATTAGCTGATCTTTTTAACATTTCGTAAAGATATTTATGGTTAAATAATGCCTAAACTTGTAGTAAACTAAATCATTCTTATCATGTTACGGTTTATTCTTCTACTCATTTTATACTTTATTTCTTTATTTTTTTCAAGTATACTAGCGCAGAATACCGCAAATCCATGCAATAATGAAGCTTATCATCAGTTTGATTTTTGGATTGGCGATTGGGATGTTTATGACACTAAAGGAAACCTTATCGGAAACAATTTGATTAAAGCAATGCCAAATGCATGTGCAATACAAGAAAATTGGACTTCCAATAATGGTAACTCTCTAGGAACGAGTTATAGTTATTTTGATCGTGCTGATAATAAATGGCATCAGTTATGGATCGACAATAAAGGATTTGTTCTTAAAACCAGTGGAAATTTCTCTCAAAATGAAATGACATTACAAAGTGATTTAGTAGAAAATCAAAATAAAAAATATTATAACAAAATCATTTGGAAGAAAAATGATGACGGAACAGTTACACAAACATGGCAGTATATTGGTTCCGATAATAAATTAATTAAAGAAGCCTTTAAAGGCATTTACAAAAGAAAAAAGAGCTAGCTAATTTGGCATTATTTTAGTAGCTTAGCAAATACCAGTAATTTTAAAATTATTTAAACGACTGAAGATTTATGAAGATGAAAGTACTTATTCCATTATTAGCTGCATTATTACTATGCAGTAACTCATACGGTAAAACTATTCAAAAAAGCGATCCTGAAAAGGACAAACTAATACTTTACGTATTAAAAAGTCTACTTACTCGTGGACATTATGTTCAAAAGGATTTGAATGATGATTTCTCCGAACATGTATATGATGAATTCATTAATAGTTTAGACCCTAGTAAACGATATTTTACTCAAAATGATTTAAAAGAATTTTCTCAGTATAAATTCCAAATCGATAATCAACTAAAACAATCTGATATTAGTTTTTATAAATTGGTTTACGGTAGATTTTTAGATAAGATCGGTACAGCTAAAGAAACTTATAAAGGGTTATTGAAAGAACCTTTTAACTACAGTAAAAAAGAAGATATTGATATCGATTACGATAAAGTTCCTTTTGCTAAAAATGAAACTGAGCTATTAGATTACTGGAGAAAACAATTAAAACTACAAGTTATCAGTAGAATTCAAGATTTAGAAGATCAGCAAGCTGAAAAACTAAAGAAAGATAAAAATGCTGCTAAAAAATCGTTTTCAGATTTTGAAAAAGAAGCTAGACAAGAAGTTTTAAAAAATATGGACGATTTATATGTTCGTATTGAAGAGCTTGAAAACTCAGATTGGTATTCTACATTTTTAAATAGTGTTGTTAGTGGTTTCGATCCGCATACTTCATATATGTCACCAAGAATTAAATCTAGGTTTGACCAAGATATGTCTGGTAAATTAGAAGGAATTGGAGCTCGTTTACAAAGAGAAGGAATGTATACCAAAGTAGTAGAACTTATTTCTGGTGGACCTGCTTGGAAACAAGGTGACTTAGAAACTGGTGATATTATTCTTAAAGTTGCTCAAGGTGATGATGAACCTTTGGATATAGTAGGAATGCGTTTAGATGATGCGATTACTTTTATCAAAGGAAAAAAAGGTACTGAAGTTCGTTTAACGGTAAAGAAAAAATTAGACGGTTCTACGAAAGTAATTCCAATTATTAGAGATATTGTTGAACTAGAGGAAACATTTGTGAAGTCTAGTGTTGTAGAAAAAAATGGTAAGAAATACGGAATTATTAATCTTCCTAAGTTTTACATTGATTTTAATGATACAAACCAGAGAAATGCTGCTAGTGATATGAAACGTGAAATTGAGCGTTTAAAGAAAGAAAATGTAGAAGGTTTAATAGTTGATTTAAGAAATAATGGTGGTGGTTCTTTAAAAACTGTTATTGATATAGGTGGTTTATTTATTGATGAAGGACCAATCGTTCAAGTAAAATATAGAGGTGAACCTGCTAATATTAAAAATGATACGGATAAAAGTACACATTGGGATGGACCATTAGTGGTTATGGTAAATGAGATGTCTGCTTCTGCTTCTGAAATTTTTGCTGCAGCAATGCAAGATTATGGTCGTGGTGTTATTATGGGTGGAAAACAAACTTACGGTAAAGGAACTGTACAAAATTTATTACCGCTAAATTATTACGTAAAAAAGTATCCTGGTGATTTAGGAGCTTTAAAGATGACCATTCAAAAGTTCTATAGAATTAACGGAGGTTCTACTCAGATAGAAGGCGTATATTCTGATATTGCTATGCCAGATCGTTATAGTTATATGGAATTCGGAGAAAGAGATTTAGACGGAGCTTTACCTTGGGATAGCGTAGAACCAGCTAAATACACAAAAACTAGTTCTTACAGCAACTTTGGAGAAGTAATTAACGATAGTAAAGAGAGAATTAATAAAAACTCAAAATTTGTATCAATTAATGAATATGCAAAGTGGTTGAGAAAAAATCAAGATGACAATACGTTCTCTTTAAACTATAAAACTTACAAGAAAGAGTCGGAAGATAGAGTAAAAGAAGCGAAAAAGTTTAATGATATTTTCAAGTTCAAATCTAACTTAACCTTCTCTTCACCTAAGTACGAAACTTCTTTATTCAAAAAAGATACTGTATTGAAAGATAAAAGAATGGCATGGCATAAAAATCTAAAGAAAGATATTTATCTAGATGAAGCTTTAAATGTACTAAGTCAATTAAAAATGAAAAACAACTACGAGTTAGTTAAGAAATAAAGTTAAAGCCGATCTGTTTAGATCGGCTTTTTTCCTTTTATAATTTTATAGTAAATCTTAATTATACAGATTCTACCTGTAAAGTAACTACAAAACCCTCATTCGCTCTTACATTGAAAACAGTGTTATCTTCAAAAATAAAATACTGACCTTTTATTCCAACTAGTTTCCCAGTGTAACTTCCCTCTTTTAAAATATTTAAACTCTTTGGTTTTTCAGGATATTTCTCAACAGGAAAATTAATCTGAGTTTCTTTATTATTCTCTATAAAATATTCTTGTACTTCTTCTGGTATAAAAGTTCTTAAACGTTCTTGCCATTTCGTAAGATCTTCATCTTCTATATCATTCTTCAGCATCTTACGCCAGTTTGTTTTATCAGCCACATGTTCTTTTAAAGCAACTTCTGTAATACCAGCTAAATATCTATTTGGCACCTCAACAATTTCTATCGCTTCATGAGCTCCTTGATCAATCCAACGTGTAGGCACTTGCGTTTTTCGAGTTACTCCAACTTTTACATTACTCGAATTAGCTAAATACACAATGTGTGGTTGTAATTGTACTTTTTTCTCATACTCTAAATCTCTATCTTCTTCGTCTAAATGAGCTTTACTTAATTCAGGTCTCATAATCCAATCTCCTGCATTCGGAGTTTCAAAAAAACAAGATTTACAAAAACCTTGACGGTAAATTTCTTTTTCTAAACCACACGATAAACATTCGTACGTTTCAAACTTCAAACTAATTGTTTTGTTAAGCAACTGATTTACATTAACAAAATCTGTCTTCATATCTAAATAATATTGTACAGTATCTAGATTTTCTGTACTCATTTTTTTTAAAACGCCTTTGTATTGCATGTTGTAAAATTTACTATTTTTAGCCAAGAACAAACTTACAAATTCGAACTCAAAAATGCCGTTCCAGTTTATAAATTCTATTATCACTTGGTTTTTAAAAAAGAGAAAACATCAAATGGAACTGTTTATAAAATATCCTGTTGATGTTCAGCAAGAATTATTATACCATTTAGTTGCATTGGCAAAAAACACAGAGTTCGGAAAAGAACATAAGTTTTCGAAAATTAAAAACTACGACGATTTTGTAAACGCTGTTCCTATTCAACGTTACGAAACAATTGAACCTTTAATAGAACGCTGTAGAAAAGGAGAACAAAATTTATTTTGGCCGACAAAAATCAAATGGTTCGCGAAATCTAGCGGAACTACAAATGCGAAAAGTAAATTTATTCCTGTAAGTAATGAAGCTTTAGAAGAATGTCATTTTAACGCTGGTAAAGACATGCTCGGTTTGTATATCAACAATAACGAAGACACGCAATTGTTTACTGGGAAAGGACTTCGACTAGGTGGAAGTTCTGCTATTTATGAAGATAACGATACTTATTTTGGAGATTTATCTGCAATTATAATTGAAAATATGCCTTTTTGGGCTGATTATAGTTCTGCTCCTAAACAAGAAGTTGCTTTAATGAGCGAATGGGAAACTAAAATGGAAGCTATTATTGATGAAACTATTGAAGAAAATATTACAAGTTTAGCTGGTGTTCCTTCTTGGATGTTAGTTTTATTAAATAAAGTTTTAGAAAAAACTGGAAAGGATAATATTTTAGAAGTTTGGCCTAATCTTGAAGTTTATTTTCATGGCGGTGTAAATTTCAATCCGTATCGAGAACAATTCAAAAAACTGATTCCAAAAGATAGTTTTAGATATTACGAAACGTATAATGCTTCAGAAGGATTCTTTGCAATTCAAGATCGAAACAATTCACACGAATTATTGTTGATGCTTGATTATGGTATATTTTATGAGTTTATTCCGATGGATCAATACAAAGGAGAAAACTCTACCGCAATTCCACTTTCAGAAGTAAAAAAAGGAGTTAATTATGCTGTTGTAATTACTACAAATGGCGGACTTTGGAGATATCTTATTGGAGATACAATAAAGTTTACCTCAACTTCTCCTTACAGAATAAAAATTACAGGAAGAACAAAACATCATATCAATGTTTTTGGTGAAGAATTAATTATTGAAAATGCTGAAGAAGCATTAAAATCAGCTTGTGAAAAAACACAATCTGTTATTAAGGAATATACCGTTGCTCCTATTTTTATGAATGGTGATAAAAATGGTGGTCACGAATGGATTATAGAATTTGAAAAAGAACCTAACGATTTATCATTCTTCACAGAGATTTTAGATAACGCATTAAAAAATTGCAATTCCGACTATGAAGCTAAACGTTATAATAATATGACGCTTAGCATGCCTAAAGTACATCAAGCTAGAACTGGATTGTTTTACGATTGGTTAAAATTAAAAGGAAAATTAGGCGGACAACATAAAGTTCCTAGATTATCAAATCAAAGAGATTTTATTGAGGAACTAAATGAGTTGTTGTAGATTAATTATTATTAAAATTTATCGTTAATTCTACAATACTATTTGGTTCGGGATTTATAAATCAATTTTAACTAAAACTAAGACATCTAATCGTAAAAATCACAATCCTTAATATTGATTTTAATCAAAATGAAGCATCTTCTATATATCATATTAATTATAGTACTTTTAAGTTGTAAAAATTCTGGAAACAAAATTGATTCGATAAATCAAGATTGTAATAATCTAAAGCTTTTAAATTACATTGATCCAATTAGTAACTTAACTAACGGAAAAACTTTCCTCTACTCTTTAAAATCTAATAGTGAGGATGAACCCAAACTTTTTAAAAAAAGACGTTGGTTAGAAATCAACAAAGATTCTTTACTTTTTAGTGTTATTGAAAGTTCACAAGGTACTGTAATTGATTCAACAATATTTACTGTAAGTAATGGTGTACCAAAAGTCAAAGAATCTTATACAAAAGTAGATGAGTATCCTGATTTTTTAATAACAAAAGATTCTGTAATAGGTAACAGGTACTGTGAATTTGGAACTTTTTGGAATTCATCTGAATATCAAATACCTTTTAATGGTAAAATGATTTCAAGAAAATTTCAAGGACACACAACTCACAAAAAATATGTAAAAAAGATCTTCAATGGAATAGAATATGACTGTGCAATTATAGAATCAAAAAAGACTCTTATAGTTGAATATGATGGAAGAACAGAAAAATTAAATGGTACTTGGACTGGTTGTGGTTGTGAAAATTTAGGTGAATTGTACTCAACAACTAAAACAGATAATGGAATCGTAATTAACCACAAACTTTTAGAAGTAAATTAGTTATAAATCATTATAATTATTCTTTCGATTTTTACCTCGCCGATTTGTTACCTAACGTAAATCTTTACAAAGCAAAAAACTCATCTCTTTTAATTAAATTTACACTTCTAAACTGTAAGTAATAATACACCAAATGCTATGGAAGAATTTCTTAAAAATGCAGAATTCTTGCTTCAACATAAAGAAATAACCGATGCTTTAGAAAAAATTGCTGTCTACAAAGAGTTTAAAAAAGGAGAATTAATTCATCCTGCAAATAGTATCTGTAAACATTTCTATATCATCATTTCAGGAATTGGACGTGTTTTTTATTTTAGAGAAGGAAAAGATATTACAGTTCATATTGCTCAAGAACAGGAAAGTATTACAGCAATTGATAGCTTTATTCAGCAAAAGAAAAGCAAATACAACATAGAAGCTATTGAAGATATTACTTGTTTTATGGTTTCAAGAGAAGAACTTGAAAAACTCTCTGCAAAAAGTCATAAACTTGAACATTTAGGAAGATTATTTCTTGAGAAATTATACATCAATTTAGCAGAACGCTTAGACAGTCTTTTGTTACATACTTCACAAGAACGCTACGACGAACTGTTTCTTAAAAAGCCAGAACTTTTTAATAGAGTTCCAGCTAAACACTTGGCTTCTTTTTTAGGGATGACTCCTGAAACTTTTAGTAGAATTAGAGGAAAATAATATGTTGAAAACACAAATTAGATATTACGTTATTCTTTTATGTTTATGCACAACTTTTAATTCTTTTAGTTGTAGTTGCCCTAACATTAGTTTTATAAACGCATATTCGTATTTCGATTTTATTGGAACAGTTCAATTTGAAAATTTAATAGAAATTAATGATTATGGACTTTACGCCTCCGAAGTTAAAATTCAAGAATTATTTAAAGGCAATACAGTACAAAAGATCTTTATAAACAGTCAAAAAGGAAGTTCTTGTAATTTTATACCTGAAGAAAATACATCTTACTTTATTCTAGGCAGTAAGAATGAAAATGGACAAATTGAAATTTCTTTATGTACAGCTTTTAACCCTTCTTCCATTAAGAATATAAACCTACTTAAACAACGTAGACTAGAAGTTGTTGACACGAACTTAAAACAACGTTTTAACGGAAAAATTAAAAACAGTTTATTTAATAAAAAGCTTACAGGCTACTTTATATACAAAGTGATCGTAAATTCGGATTTAAGTATTTCACAAATTCTACCCATAAATCAGAATGCTTTAAATAACTTCAACTCTGGTATTCGGTTTGAATTTTTAAAAAAGATATCCTATCATAAAATAAATTCCAAGCTAAGTTTCTCCAAAGACAAATTAACCTCATACATAATACTGAACTGGGAAGAAGAAACTTTAAGATCAACCGGATTATAAACATTTAAAAGCTATGAGAATTATTTATTGTGATGCTGTTTTTGATCATAAAACTATAGAACCCGATTATCAGGCTGAATTAAATGCTGCGTTAAACGAAGCGTTCGATTATTCTTTAATTAGTTTTGAAACTTTATTAGAAAACGATATTAAAGGCGCTTTAAAACTTGTAAAACCTTCGAAAAGTGAAGAAATAGGAATTTACAGAGGTTGGATGCTTACTCCAAAAATATATGCTGATTTATATCACGGACTTTTAGATAAAGGAGTTCGATTAATTAATACTCCGACTTCTTACCAACATTGTCATTATTTACCCAATTCTTACCACGTTATAGAATCAAAAACTCCTAAGTCTGAGTGGACGAACACTCTTGATGAAGCTTCTATTTTAAAAATGGCTAAATCATTTGGCACAAATGCTATTATTGTAAAAGATTATGTGAAATCTGAAAAACATCATTGGAATGAAGCTTGTTTTATTCCCGATGCTTCTGATGAAAACAATGTCAAGAAAATAACTTCAACCTTTATTGAATTACGTGGCGACTCTTTAAATGAAGGTCTAGTCTTTAGGAAGTTTGAAGAACTTGAATTTCTTACAAAACATTCTAAAAGTGATATGCCTTTAACAAAGGAATTTAGAATCTTCTTTTTGAACAAAAAAGTTGTTCAGGTTTTCAATTATTGGGATGAAGGTGATTATGGGGATTTACAACCTAACTTAGATGAGTTTATTAGCATTGCTAATAATGTGGAGAGTAACTTTTTCACAATGGATATTACTCAAAAGAAAAATGGCGAATGGATTATTATGGAATTAGGAGACGGACAAGTTGCCGGATTACCAGATAATGCAAATAAAAATGAGTTTTATAAATCGTTAGTGAAAATACTTAACGCTTCATAAAACTCACTAAAATATTGTTGTTGTGTTTTTATTCTTTCTCGAATTCTACATCAACATTTAAGTATTCTGGATTTTTACTTAAATCTGAGACACTTGCATCAAATTCTATTCCTTTAAAGCTTGAAAGAATTCTTACATCTTCGTTACTTACACTCTTAATCTTGTAAGGAAAAATATATCTCATTTTAAACTTAATCATACTAGCAAACGGATTATCTTCTCCTGAGTTTTTCTTTACTTCTTTTACAGACTCTTCAGTCATTCTAGTCGAAAATCTAGAACTAGTATATTCTATGTTCAACATATCTGTAATCGCTGGAAATTTTTCGTCTTTTTCATCTTCAGTAACTTTTTGATCTGACTTTCTATCTTTTTTATTTCCTAATTTCACAAACTCATCAAGATCAGCCATTTTTATTTTTTCTCCAACTGACTTTAAATCTTCTAAACTATCAAAATCGTAATCGATACGAATAACAGCTTTCTTTGTTGCAGTATCTGCTTCAATAGAGATTTTTAAATCTTCTAACTCCTTTAATTTCTTTTGCTCTTCAATAGGAAGTTTAGCAATACTATCTTTCTTTGTCTCTAGAATTTTAGAGAAATCTATTACAGTATCTTTTAGTTCGTTTTCTTTCTTCTTTTTGTTACTAGACATTCCAGAAGTCATTTCTATCATAGCAGACATATCGATAATCATACTATATTTTCCTCCTCCGTCTTTATTAAATTTTGTCTCCCATTCTACAGCACATCCAACGATTAATGTAGAAATCATTACAAACAAAAATAAACTAGCGATTCTTTTCATAATTTCAAGTTAAATTAGTTGACTATAAAACTACTATTTTAATTTTTCTCTGTAAAAAACAATCAAAATAATTTCTTGATAATTGTCAAGTTTTCTTCAAAACAAGAGCTGTAATTTTAATGTAATCAATACTTAACGACATTAACACAATAGATATATGACAGTATCTCAAAAATTAGATAGCTTTTACATAGAAAATAACCTTGCTGAACATGGTGGAGAAAATGAGAATTTCTTTTATCTGCATTTTAAACTGTTTTCATTAAAATTACCCAACTCAGAATTCAGAAAAAAAGTAGTTTATATTCATGATATACAACATGTGCTTTTCGATTGTGATACTACTTGGAAAGGAGAAGCATATATTGCTGGATGGGAAATTGCTACAGGAATTTGGAAACATCTTCCTATTGGTATTATGAGTATTTGGGCAATGGGATTCAGTTTACTTTTTTATCCAAAAGAAGTAATTGATGGCTATAAAAAAGGATTGCATTACAACGGATTAATCGATCAGGAAATTGATAAATCATCGATAATGAATTTAACCGTAGATGAAGTCAACGCATTACTATTAAAAAAAACACCTACAGCATTTAATCGTTTGAAGTTAACCTTCTGGATTATTTTCTCTGTAGGTATTTTAATATCTCCATTACTATTAATGGTTATACTTTGGTTTTTATTCTAAAGAAATATTATTCCCTCTTAACATCAGTTGTTTGATAATACCATTGATCACCTTTAAATATTTTTAGTGTATAAGAACCTGTTCCCTCTTGAAAGCTTTGTGCTACTTTAAGTTCGATGGTATTATCTTTTTCTTTTATTGCAGTGATTTCTTCTGAAACACCTTCATTATGATAGAATCGCTTTACAACTTGCTTTCCCATATCCGATATATTCTTATCGTAAATATGTGAATATGTGTTATTCATTTTAATAAACACTTCGCTAAAATCATCACAACCAGTTAATCCATTTTTATCTGAAGCTTCAACTGTATAATTTTCTCCTAAGACAAGATAAACTTCTTTACCCTTTTCTAAGGTAATTTTTTCTTCTTTTGAAATCGAAATGATTTTCGCTCCAAATAAGATTAATCTTTCTCTTGCCAACACAACCTCTACATAATTAGCCCAATTACAATATTCTTGATTTTTAAATTCAGGTCTTTTGTATTTTGTTTTCTCTACAACATAAACATCACTAATCGCATCAACTGTTATGCTACTCGTATGCTTTAGTTTCTCATCATAGATTTTATACGTTCCTGGTACTATTAATCCTTTAGTTCTACTCTTTTCAAAAACTGCTGGAGTTCTTTTCGTAAGTTCTCTTACATCCAATTCGTTTTCTTCTTTCAAGAAACCATCGAAAACATATACTTTATTCTTTGAATATTTATCAAATTCAACGGCAACCCATTCACCAGTTATTTCATTTCCAGCATCAGTAATTGTTTTTTCAATTCCTGTTTTCTCGATAATATGTAACTCTTTTCCGTATGGAAATTTACCTAAGACTTTACCATCTGGTTTATCTCTATATATGAGTCCGCTTATGGCCGAAGTAAACTTATATGAATCATTTATAGCAACAGGCTCTTCTTCATTGATTTCTTCACTTTCAGTTTCTCCTGATCTATAAAACAAATTCTCGTCACTAATTACAACTTTACTATCTAGTGATGATGCTTCGTTTAATTCTCCTAAATCGTTTGGCTTGATTCCTTTAGTATAAATTACATTTCCTTTTATGAGTTCTCCTTTATCTGCTGGTGAAATAAAATATGCTGGAGCAATTGCATGTTTAAAAACCAACTTTTCGTTGACGTTTTTATAGTATGTGACAATTGTTTTCACAAAAGAATTATCTTCTGAGTTAAAAATTTTTAGAAAAGCGACAGCATCTAACAAACCATCTTTATCAACATCGATAACAGATATTGTTTGATCTTTAATAAATAGCTCTTCTGAACTCACATAAGCTTTAGTGATATTCTCTTTAATATCTTTTGCTATTTCTTTTTCGATATTTAAAGCTTTTATCACTGCTTCTTTTTTTGCTTTTTCTGAATTACAACCTATCGCGACAGCTAAACATATGCTAGCGCAAATAATTTTTGAAATTACTTTCATTGAATAACTTTTTTTTCAAAACTAACGCGAAAATTAAGAATTTAGTCTTTACAATATATATCTGCTTTAGTTATCTTAATTTTTGAATGAGTAAACAGGTATATTTTACTCTTTTGTTTGTATTCGTATCGGAAGTTCGTACTGAGTTGTAACCTCTATTCCTATTTTTGTTGCTGGCAATAACTTTGGCATTGTAGACACAATTGTATCTAAAACATCTGGTAAATTGGGTAATTTTTCTTGAATTTCATCCGAGTAAATTACATCACTCAATTCCATTTCTCCTTTGTTATTTACAATCAGAACAACAGTTACAGTTTCATTTATTGCTTCGTTACTAGACAAATTATAATTCTTAAGTCTATCTGAAAACTTCTTTCCTATTAAATCACGAAAACAATTAGTTCTTTCATCTTCAATAAGTTTTGCACACTCTATAAAAGCTGGTGAAGCATCAACAGTTGAAAAATCAACTATGGTGTCGTTTGCAACTACATTCGTTTTTTTTCCACCAGAAATATACTCACAAGAAATGCACAGTGATATTACAGCTAAAAAAAAGATGGTTCTAAAAAGCACGCTCTAAGAATTTTAGAGTGAAAATATGAAAAAAATGGTTATTCTATTTCTTCTCCTTTGAAAAAGTAATCTTTTTTAATTTGTTTTAATCTAGCTTCTACAAAAATATCTGTGATTGAATCTTTGCCTTCAAATCGTTCTTTGTAACGTTGGTATAATTTATAACCTTGCTTTTTATCTTTATAGTAATTATCTGTTTGCTTTGCATACGCAAAAAGTGCTTTTCTGTTTTTAGGGTTTTCTTCAACAGCACTTTTATAAGACGTTAAAACATCTTTGGGCATTTTCATTTCTGTAAAAACATTTGCCAATCCCATGTAAGCTCTATCTCTTTTTTTCTTACCTCTTCGAGTAGCTCTCATGTACAAAAACATTGCTGATTTTGTATCCTTTTCAATTAGCGCTATATCTCCTAAATAGATTAAACTCTTAAACTCTTCTGTATCTAATTGACTTGCTTTTTGAAAATGAGTTTTAGCTTTATCGTATTCTTCTAAATTAAAATAACATCTTCCTAGCATTTTTTTTGTGTACAATTCGTTTGGTTGAATAGAGTCGATATTTAACAATAAAGCTAAGCTTTCTTTATACTTTTTCTGAATAAATAAACGATTGATTTTTAATCGGTTTAAATCCATATGATTCGGACGAATCTTTAATCCTTTTTCTATAAATATATTTGCAGAGTCTCTGTCTTTAATAGTAGTAAAACCTCTCGCTAATTTTTCTATCGCATTAAAATGTTGATTGTTCTTTTTATACGCTAGTAAGTAATAATCGATACGTTTAAAAATTTTCTTTGGTTGCGGATTCGCTAATGCGTACTGATAATAATAATTCGCATTCGAATCGTCTTTCATTATTAATTCTTGAAATAACAATCGAGCTTTCTTATACTGTCGTACTTTTAAATACATTTTACCTAATGTATATTTTGCTAACAGGTTATTTGAATCTTCTGTACAAATATCTTCATACAACTTGACCGCTTCTTGAATTCTCTTTTCTATTAAAAGTGACTTTCCTAGTCGAATTTTAGTTTTATAATCATCTTTAAGAGTTAATGCTTTCTTATAATGCGATATCGCTTTTGTATGATGATCTAAAGCATAGAAAATATTAGCTAATCTTCTTTCGGCTTCAAACGAAGTTGGTTGCTCTTTTAGCTTTGTTAGTGCTACTTTATATCTTCCTATTTGAGTTAAACTATCAATCGCTTTAAAAGCTGAAGTTTGTGCTTCAGCTTTTATAAATAAAATAACAATTACAACTAATAAAATTCTCTTTCTCATGGACTATTAATAAGTTTACAATATAAAATGTTTTATTCTTTTGCTAACCATTCAATTAAATTCAGCAATAAAATATGATTTTCTGAAGCTTCTAGTGAATTCATTCCTACTTTAAACCGATTTATTCCGGCAAGTTGAGCTGTGAACATTGCTGCTTCTCCAAAAACTGCGATCCTACCTTTTCCTAGATTCATAATGGCTCCTTGTGATAATTCTTTTGCAGGAAAACGTTTTGTGCTTTTGTTGAATCTCCACATTGTATCTGGTAAAAAAACAGTTTGTTTTTCAGTTGTTTTTAAAATTGAAATTGCTTTGTCTGGAATTTGAAATGCTTGACCAGTAAAAGTTCTTACGGAATTTACTTTTTTGAATCTTACTGTTCCTTTAGTTAAATCGTGATCAGCTAACGTCTTATTCCTTTTATTAAAATCGAAAATACCTCTCATATCTTCGTCTAATAAGAAACTATCATAAAAACGAAACCCGAATGTTTTACCTAATTCTTCACTTGCTCCAGCAAAAGGCATATGATCTGCAATTAAAAACAAAGCTCCTCCTTTTTTAATCCAATCTTTAATCGTATTTATTTCCTCTTTACTAAAAGCACTTGGTGTTGGAATTACAAACGGACCTCGTGCATTTTCATGCAATGCATTTGAAATAACTAACAATTTGATATTTGCTAATGATTTTTTTGAAAATTTCTCTGTAAAGGATTCTACTTTATATCCTGATTTTCTTAAAACATTAGCAAAAGGATAAAAACGATTATTTATTGTATGAAAATTATTATGTGCTGCATCTACATATACAGTAACATTTCTATTTTCTTTAGTAATATTTGGTAGATATAAACTATCGGGAATTTGTTGAGAAAATAGATAACAACTATAAAAACAAAACAGTAACGCTTTAAACAACTTCATTTTACTGTACATTGAATGTAATTGGTAAAACGTAACCTACATTTACAACTTTATTATCTTTTTCTCCTGGTTTCATTTGCGGAAGATTTTTTGCTAATTGTTCTGCATGAGATTTTAAATCTGGATGAGGTGCCCTTACTTCAATATCTTCAATATTTCCTGTCTTTGTAATTTTAAATTTCACAAAAATTCTTTGCTTTCCTTTTCTTAAATTCAAATTATCTGCTAGCGAAACATCAAAATTTTCTTTTACATAAGCGATCATACTTTTTGAAAAACAATCTTTATCTCCATCTGAACAACCTGGAAAAGTTGGAAAAACATCTAACTCAATCATCGGAACCATATCTCCTTGTTTTCTTTCATATTTTCCTAATTCAGATTTATTGATAAAAAGTGAGAATGCGACTACTTTTCTGTTATTTAATCCTTCGAAAATTTTTAGTTGTACAGTACTATTATCTTTAAACTTTTCTGTCATTGCTAAAAACTCTTCTTTTTCTTCCTCTGTCAATTCTTCTAATAAATATTCTTTTGTATTAGGTAATTTATCACCCATGTAAAAATCCATATAACTTTGTCGATCTGTTTCTACAGGTTTTTTATCTAAACTTGTGAATATTTTCTGAGTTTCTAAAACTGGTGAAATAGATATATTTTCTTTTTCTGAACAAGCCGTATAAAACAACATACTTATTAAAACGGGTATCAAAACTAAATACTTTAATTGCTTACTTTGTTTTGATCTACTTTTTGTCATCATAACTATTCTCTTTTTTATTAATGAATTTTTATAAAATTGATTGACAAACGACATCTCTTGTACCTGAAAAACTTCAGATAATAAATTATTGATATAGTTGCCTTGATTTGCAGTTTTACTTACTATTTCATCTGACAGAAACTCGTGAACTAATGTGATTCTTTTTTGATAAATTCTTACTATAGGATTAAACCACATTACTATTTTAAGTATCTCTAAAAACAGTAAATCCAAAGAATGTTTTTGCTGGATGTGAACTAGTTCATGTGCTATTATTTTTTCTTTTCGCTCATCTGTAATATTTTCTCCTAAGAAAATGTAACTGAAAAATGAAAATGCTTTTGTACTCTTTGGCAATGCAACTAAGCTGTAACCTTCTTTTTTTGTTACATGATTTTTATATACAAGGGTAAATAACTGTTTTACTTTAATTAAGAAAATTGACAAAAAAACTAGCAACCCTAACCAAAAGACGATATCTAAATAATCTATAGATTGATACCATTGTTGTTGTTCAATAACTTTTTCTGGTGACAAAATTATCTCTGGTAGTAAAACCAAATATTCTTCGTTTACTGTTTCTTGAACCGTAGTAATTCTAATCAGTGGTAACACAAAAGATAAAATTATGGTTCCTATTAAATACCATCTGTTTTTATTGAAAAATGTCTCTTTGCTTAATGCTAAATCATATACAACTAAGAACAAAGACTGAAATAAAATAACTTGTATGATATAATTAAGCATAATTATTCTTTTTTATTCTTCTCTACTTCTTTTAAAATACTCTCCAACTCTTTCAAGTCCATCTTATTTTCTTTCATAAAAAATGAAACCATACTTTTAAATGATCCGCCAAAATATCCATTCATCAACTTGTGAATACTTTGATTGCTGTACGCTTCTTTTTTAATCAACGGAAAATATACATAACCTCTTCCTTTAGGTTTATGTCCTACAAATTCTTTTGTTTCTAGAATCCTTATAATAGTAGATACTGTATTATAGGCAGGTTTAGGTTCAGAAAGTTCTGCTATTACATCTTTTACAGAAGCCTCTTCTAATGTCCATAATACTTGCATTATTTGTTCTTCTGCTTTAGTTAATTGTTTACTCATGATTCTTATATTTTACTTTGCCACATTGAGCAAATTGATGATCTCTTTTTAAATCTATGGATAGTTTATTAATGTTTTCTGAAAGCAACTTTACATATTCATCTTTTTTAGCTTTCGTTACAACATCATTCAAAATATTAGCGATAAGATAATTCACTTTTCCTTCACTATTAAAATATACTTTATTCACTATAGTTACTGAAGGAGTTTTAGCATCCCAGGAAAATCCGTTTTCTTTTAGTACCGCATTTACTTTAGCATGAAACTTTTGCCAAGAGCTCAAAATCTTAGTATACTCTTCATCAGTTGATAGATTCGGATTTAATAAATTATCATATGCTTTATCTAAATTCAATTGTTTAAGTTCTTCAAACTTTACATTTTCATGTACGCTAACTACTCTATCTTTTTTCTTTTCACAAGACTGAAAAACAAAAATCAACATCAAAAAAAATATAACTTGTTTCATTTCATAGCTTTAATTGTTTTTTACAAATATAACTAAAAAATTAGTTTAAACTAATTTCTTAGTTACAAAGTAACATTTTAAACTTTTTCACGTCTTATATTTAGATGGATTTATTATTGACTTTATTAGGATTTGTATTTATTTGTTTAGGAATTGTAGGTTCTTTTTTACCTGTATTACCAGGACCAATAACCAGTTGGTTTGGTTTATTAATATTACACTTAACCAAGACGATTCCTCAAAATTGGTCTTTTTTAGGAATCACATTATTTATTGCTATTAAAATTTTTATCCTAGACTATTTTATTCCTGCAATGGGAACCAAAAAATTTGGTGGATCTAAATATGGTGCATACGGAACTACAATAGGTTTAATAATAGGGTTGCTATCTCCTATTCCATTCGGAATATTAATTGGAGCATTTAGTGGAGCTTTTGTTGGTGAAGTTGTTTTTGATGGTAAAGATACTAACGCAGCACTTAAAGCTTCTTTTGGTGCTTTTATAGGCTTCTTAGCTTCTACAGGAATAAAGTTTATAGTTGCTACAATTTATCTTGTATTATTCTTTATGAAGGTTTGGGAATATAAAGAAGGACTTTTTAGTTTTTAGTATAAATAAAAAAAGCAACCCATCTCAGGGAAGCTTTCCATTGGTTAACAAAACCTGGCAATTTCTTGCCGAACAACACAACTAAACGCTGCTTTTAAAACAAAACAGCCTGCAAATATATATACTTTTAAATTACCCACCAAAAAATATTTAAAAAAAACTTTTTTTATCTAAAAAAGGAAATTGTTTAATACTACAATTGATTGTATCTTTGCGCCTTTAATTTCAATTACATAAAACGAATATCAATGCAATTATCAGAACAAGAAATTGTACGTAGAGAGAAGCTAGCTAGATTACGAGAGCTAGGTATTAATCCATATCCAGCCGATTTATTTCCATTAGATTCTAATTCTAAGGAAATTAAACAGAAGTTTGAAGAAGGTAAAAAGGTGGTTATCGCTGGTCGATTAATGTCTAAGAAGGTACAAGGAAAAGCTTCGTTCGCTGAATTGCAAGATAGTGAAGGTAGAATTCAAATATACTTTAATCGTGATGAAATTTGTCCGGGTGAAGACAAAATGAAGTATAATGAATTGTTTAAAAAATTATTAGACTTAGGCGATTTTATTGGTCTTGAAGGAGAATTATTCAAAACTCAAGTTGGTGAAATTACAGTAATGGTTAAAGATTTTAAATTATTAAGTAAAGCTTTAAAACCATTACCACTACCAAAGACAGATAAAGATGGTAAAGTATATGATGCATTTACAGATCCTGAAATGCGTTATAGACAACGTTATGCTGATTTAGCTGTTAATCCACATGTAAAAGAAGTATTTGTTAAAAGAACAAAGTTATTTAATGCTATGCGTCAGTTTTTTAACGACGCAGGTTATTTTGAAGTAGAAACTCCAATTTTACAACCAATTCCTGGAGGTGCTGCAGCTAGACCATTTATAACACATCATAATTCTCTAGACATTCCTTTATACATGAGAATTGCTAACGAATTATACTTAAAAAGATTAATTGTTGGTGGTTTTGATGGAGTTTATGAATTCTCTAAAAACTTCCGTAACGAAGGAATGGATAGAACTCACAATCCGGAGTTTACTGCAATGGAAATCTACGTTGCTTACAAAGACTATAACTGGATGATGGAGTTTACAGAGAAGTTATTAGAGCATTGTGCTTTAGCTGTAAACGGAACTACAAAAGCTACTTTTGGAGAGCATGAAGTAGATTTTAAAGCTCCATATGCAAGAGTTACTATGGCTGATTCGATTAAACACTTTACTGGTTTCGATATTAATGGAAAATCTGAAGAAGAGTTATTTGAAGCTGCTAAGGGAATGGGAATTGAGGTTGATAAAACCATGGGGAAAGGAAAATTAATTGATGAAATTTTTGGTGAAAAATGTGAAGGAAACTACATTCAGCCAACTTTCATTACAGATTATCCGAAAGAAATGTCTCCTTTATGTAAAGAACACAGAGATAATCCTGAATTAACTGAGCGTTTCGAATTAATGGTTTGTGGTAAAGAAATCGCAAATGCATATTCTGAGTTAAATGATCCTATTGATCAACGTGAGCGTTTTGAAGAGCAATTAAAACTTTCTGAAAAAGGTGATGATGAGGCAATGTTTATCGATCAAGATTTTATTCGTGCTTTAGAGTATGGAATGCCTCCTACTTCTGGATTAGGAATTGGGATGGATCGTTTAATTATGTATTTAACTAACAATCCTTCTATCCAAGAAGTGTTATTCTTCCCACAAATGAAACCTGAGAAGAAAGCTCCAACAGTAGAATTAAACGATGAAGAAAAAGCAGTGTTAGCTATTCTTGAAAAGGCTGAAAAAATAGCTTTAAACGATCTTAAATCTGAATCTGGATTAAGTAACAAAAAATGGGATAAAACCATTAAAGGCTTAACTAAAAACAACCTAGCTAAAGTTGAAAAAACTGACGAAGGTTTATTTGTGAATTTAGTATAAGACACATTCAATATACATATACAAAAAACAGTCCAAAAAAGGGCTGTTTTTTTGTTTAAATAAACATTAACTTAACTTAAAATCCTTTAAAAAATCATTAATTACTTCACTATGAACATTTAGGTATTTTAAAAATCATATTTTTGCCGCCCTTAAATCCCCTAAATAGAAATATTTTGAAGACTATTTTCCCCTTATTAGTATTACTTACTACGACTATTTTTGCTCAAAATTCAAATACTTGTTACACTTCTGAAGACGAACCTACTTTAGATTTAAATAGTATTACGAAATGTACTATTGAAAAAAATAATGGTAAGGATAAGAAAAATAAGAAAGTTTCTTTTCAAGTTTCTTCAAGACGAAGAGTGAAGAGAAAAAAAGATTTAGTTAAAGGAATAAATAGTAATTTCTCTAAGAAAATTTCAAACGTAAAGAAGAATACTCAGATCGTAAACAGTTTGAATATTGAAGGTGTTGATGAACGCGGTGTAATTTCTTTCTTTAAAGTTGACGAAATTCCTTTATTTGACTCTTGTGAAGACGTTGCCATAGCTAAACAAAATAAATGTTTTAGTTCACAAATTAATAAACATGTTAGCGATAACTTAGTATATCCTAAAAATTCGTATCGTAAGAGAATACAAGGTAGAGTTTTAGTAAACTTTATTATTAACAAAGAAGGAAATGTAGAAATTACAAATACTTTATTCCCATATAAAGGAGAAGAATTAAGAGACGAGGCTAATAGAATTGTAAAAAAATTACCAAGGTTTATTCCTGGTAAACAAAGTGGAGTTAAGGTAAACGTTCAATACAGCTTAAAAATGAAGTTTAACATTCCAGGTGTTAAAAGAAGTAATATTAGAAAAGAAGTAAAGAATGTTGAACTTGATAAAGTGTATGCTTTTGATGAGCTTGAAAAAGTTCCGACATTTAAAAATTGTTCTTCTGAATCTGGTAATGCATTTGATTGTTTTGCTACTGAATTAAAGAAACATGTTGTGGCAAACTTTGCATATCCTACAGATGCTATTGACAATAATATTGAAGGTATAGTTTATGTTTCTTTTGTAATTAGTACTAAAGGTGAAATTGTTAACTTAAGAGCTAAAGGACCTAAAGACGGAGCTATTTTAGAAAAAGCTGCTAAGAGATTGATTGAAAAACTTCCTAAATTAAAACCAGGATTAAAAGACGGAAAAAAAGTAGATGCTAAATATGAGTTCCCTATTGAGTTTTTCTTGAATTAACTTTAAAAATATCATAACATTGTAAAAGACCAATTCTTATAAAGGATTGGTCTTTTTAGTTCAAAACAATAGAGCTATTGACAAATTGCAATAGCTCTATGTACACAATAATTCAAAATCGCTTAATGGAAAACTTTTAATTCTTTTATTCCTACTAAACCGAAATCTTTAGATCCTTGAGCTTTTTTACCTTTTACTGATTGTAAATAACAACCTGCTTTAAAATAATTTTCTTTTGCTGATGCTTTTTTAGATGTATAAATAGTTTTTACTCTATTTCCGCTACTATTTAGTTCATATAATTTTACAATACTGTTTTGATATGTAAGTTCGTAGTATAGCTCTTCTCCCATTCTTATAGTTCCAACAGATTTTCCTCCACCTTCTAACACTTCTGTTACATAACCATTAATTCTAAGTGTAATCTCTCCAGAAGTTTGAAAAGGATCTCCTTGACATTGCACACGTATTACATCATCAAACTTATCTGTTTTATCATGTATTTGTCCGAAACACACTTTTCCAGATTGAGGTAAACGATCTACTTTTACTTTCCAGATCATTCTGTGCTCTCTACTAGTTGTTCCGTCCCAGTAAATATTATCATTTCCATTAGCTGTTAATTCTCTTAACTCAGATCTTGGGTTACCAGAACCACTAGAAGTCGGATTTCCTGGATAAGCTTTAAAATAGGTCCAAGTTCCATCAGTATAAAACCACTCTGGATTACTAAACGTTGCTAGATTTGGAGTTTTATCCACATAAGTTAAACCGTTATTTGAAGCTCCTAAACTTAATGTCCCTGAATACCCATTCAACTTCCAGTTCTTTAATCCGCCTAAAACAGCAGCTGGAGAACCATTCCCAGGATTTGTATCTGGATCTGTTGTACCTTGACTTTCTTTAACTTCTAACCAATTAATATTCCAGCCTCCATCGGTAGCTAATAGTCGTAATGTTTGTTTACCTTGATTTAATCGGATTGTTTTTTTAGTTGTAATCCAATTTTGCCAACCAGAAGTAGTTTCTTTACTAACACTAGCCAATCGATTTCCGTTACTTAAAACATCAAATTTTATTGTTTTATTTAATGAAGCTACTCTAAATTCAAAATTGTAATCTTTCGTTTCAGGAACATCTATTTCATATTCTAAGTAATCGTTAGTATCAATATAACTTACATTTACACCTCCGCCACTGTCTTGAGTATTTTCTGTTCTTGTTCCACTTTGAGCAGTAAAATCTTCTGCTTGAATTCTTGCTGGAACTTTTACTGCTGTTGTAACTCCATCAGAACCTGTGGTGATAATCTCTACCTCTGTAATACTATTCCAATCATTACTTGAGTTTCCAAAACCTCTAATTCTTAGCAATCTCCCGTCTGTATCTGGCAATTCATAAAATTCTAAATTATTAGTACTACCTGAAGATCCGGTTGTTTTTTTATTCAAAACTGTATTAAAAGAAGATGTTGTATTTCCTACAGCAACTTGAAAATATGTTTTTCGTTCACTTCCTTTGTACCATGCTATACGAACTGCATCTATTCTTTTGATTTCTCCTAAATCATAAGTAATATATTTCCCCGTTCTTCCTTTAGAGGACCATCTTGTATTTAGATTTCCGTCTATTGTATTTTCAGGAATATTACCATCGTCTCCATTTGCTGATACAGTAATTTGACTTGCATCTACGACTCTACTTTTTAGCGCTGAAGTTGAGATTTGATCATTTAATTGTTCTTCGTTTGTGGTTAATTCATTATCTGAACATGATAATAATGCTAAAGACGCTAATAGTGTATAAATTCTAATGTTTGTCTTTTGTTTCAAAATTGTGTTAATCATTATTTTTTTTATTAAGGGGTTTTTGATTTGTTGGTGAACCAAACTGGAAAACCAATCTGGTTTACCAAAAATACAATTAATTTTAATAAATCATTAAAAAACAGACAATAAAAATGTTTTTAATTAAAATTTAGACCTACAAAATTGTAAATAACGACACATTTACCTACTAGAATTTAATATGATTAAGAAATTTCAAAACAATACTTTTTAAGTACGTTTCTCACATTTTTTATATATTTACATCGCTATGAAAAATTTACTTAGGTATTTACCTACGTACATATTGCTATGTATTGTACTTGGTATTTACACACAATACACGTATACAATATTTGATATTCGTATTCTAATATCACTTGGTGGTTTATGGATATGCTTCTTTTTTATTTTCCTTTTAAGAAGGAGTTCAATAAAATTTATTTTACTTTTTAGTTTAGGATTTTTTCTAATTGGAAATTTCGCTGCGTATGTTAATAATCCAAAACTTTATGATAAACATTACACGAATCAAAAATTCAATGAATCCTCGATTGTAATACGGATTAAAGAGCAATTAAAATCAAACTTATATAATCATAGATTCATTGGAGAAATAATTCAAGTAAATAATACAATTGCTAATGGAGATATTATCGTAAATCTAAATTTGAAGAAGAACAAAGATTCTATTCTTTATAAAACTTTAATCGTTCCTAAGGCAAAGTTAATAACTATAAAACCACCAAAGAATCCACATGAATTTAATTACAAAGCATACTTAAAACAAAAAGGAATATTTCATCAGGTATTCATTAATAATAACTATACAATAACCGATCAGTCTAGCTATTTTTCACTGTTAGAAACCGCTTCACAAATACGGAATAGAATAGAAAGTAAGCTTCAGAAACATTCATTTACAAAAGAGCAACGTTCTATAATGAATGCACTATTATTAGGTCAACGTAGAGAAGTATCGAACACTTTAAAAGAAAGTTATACAAAAGCTGGAGCGATACATATTTTAGCTATTTCTGGTCTTCATATCGGTATAATACTTTACTTACTAAACTTTGTTTTACAATGGCTATTATTTTTCAAAAAAGGTAAACTAATACGAGGCATGATTATCGTATTGTTATTGTGGATTTTTGCCTTTATCACAGGTTTATCTCCATCTGTAGTGAGAGCTACAACAATGTTTACTTTTGTAGTTATTGGAAGTATTCGTCAAGTAAAACAACCCATTGAATTTTCTCTTGTAAGTTCCATGATATTCATTTTACTAATACAACCTCTTCTCTTATTTAGTATTGGATTTCAATTGAGTTATTTAGCTGTATTTGGTATTATTTGGATACAACCTCTCCTTTTTAAAATTTGGAATCCAAAGTTTAAAATCACAAGAAAGTTTTGGGAATTGACTACAGTATCTGTAGCCGCACAAATTGGTACACTTCCAATTAGTTTATATTACTTTCATCAAATACCTGGCTTATTTCTAATTGCAAATCTTATTATCATTCCTTTTCTGAGTATCATTCTAGGATTTGGTTTTCTAATACTTATGCTAGCTTATATTAATTATTTACCTTCTTTGTTTGTTAAATGCTATGGTGGAATAATTTCAATAATGAATTCAATTGTAAATTGGGTTTCTTCTTACGAGCAGTTTGTACTTACAAATCTCAATATGCCATTTATTAATATGATTTTATGGTATATGTTAATTCTAATTTCTATAGTAATATTCAATAAACTAAAAGTAAAATATATATTTATTTTATTGGCGGGTGTTCTTTCAATTCAAGCGACTTATATGTATCAAAAGTATGAAACAAATACCCGAAAAGAATTCATTGTTTTTCATAAAGCAAAAAACTCTATAACTGCTTTTAGAAATAAAACAGAATTACTTTTAATGAGTAATTTAAACCAAAAAGACATTTATAAAACAAAATTTTTACAATCGTATTTATCTAATGAAAAAATAAATCGTTGTGAAATAACACCTAGTAAAGATTATTTTAAATTATCAAGACATGAGGTATTGGTAATTGATAGCTTAGGTATTTATTCAGAAAAGAGAAATGGGAAGCTTATAATACTTTTAAAACATGCTCCAAAAATTAATTTGAGCAGGCTTATTAGAGATTTAAATCCGATTCAAATAGTTGCAGATGGAACTAATTATAAAAGTTATATTAAACATTGGAAAGAAATATGTAAAAAAGAAAAAACACCATTTCATACTACGTATGAGGATGGTGCTTATATTTTGAAAGAGTAATTTCTTTATAAAGAACTTTTGAAATTTTTCTCAAAGTCTTTCCAAGGCGTACTCTTATATGCTTCACCACTGAAATAAGCCAATATTTTTTCGAATTGATTCTTTTCTAAATAACCAGGTACAGTTTGAATTAATTGCTGATCTTGATTAAAAAATGCAGTAGAAGGATAACTCATTTTACCCTTCATAATAGCAGCAGCTAATTCATGATATTTACTTTTTCCTTGTTGAACAAACTTAAATGTTTGACCTTTAAAAGTAATATCATCTTTACCTTCACCGTCCATTTTAACAGCGTAATAGTTATCATTAATAAACTTAACGATTACTTCATTTTTATACGTTGTAGCGTCCATTCGTTTACACCATCCGCACCAATCTGTATATAAGTCGACTAAAATAGGTTTTGGGGTAGTTTTATTCAACTCTAATGCCTTTTCAAAAGACATCCAATTTACTTCTTGCGCTTTAGCTGTGAATGCCGATACAACAAAAACAGCCACTAAAAAAATATTTTTCATACTCTATATGTCTCAATAAGTATTCCAAATTTACAAAAAAACCTACCAAGTTTCTCTTGGTAGGTTCAATTTATTCTGTTCGAGTAAATTCTATTACTTAACTCCGTGCATTAATTTTCTCATTAAAGGACTTAATCCTGCAATAATTAATCCTGCAATAATTGGAATTGCAGTGAAGATTAAGAAAAATCCTGAAATTGAATAAGCTTTTTCTATTTCTTCAATATAACTACCAACTGTACCTGCTAATTTATTACCCATAGCTATGAATAAATAATAAACTCCAAACATGAATCCAATCCATTTTGCTGGTACTAACTTACTAATGTAAGATAAACTTACTGGCGAAATACATAACTCTCCCATTGTATGGAACAGATAAGCGGCAATTAACCAAAACATACTTACCTTAACTATTGGCTCACCAGCTACTATTCCTTGAGATCCCATTGCTAAGAAACCAAAGCCAAGACCTAATAATAAAAGTCCTAATCCATATTTCATAGTTCCAGAAAGATTATACTTACTCTCCCACCATTTTGAAAACAATGGAGCTAGTGTAATAATAAATAAAGAGTTTAAAATACCAAACCAAGTTGCTGGTACTTCAACACTTTCTTTAGCGAAATCTACACTAATTTTCCACCCCACTATTCCCCAAATCACAATAAAACTTAGTGATAAAATTATATTACCTATAGCAAATTTTGCAAACGTCTTTTTAAATAAAAGATACAGTACATAAGTTATAATTCCTAAAGGTAAAATTGTAAGTAAAGCATCTACATACTTAAACACTGTACCGTAAATACCTGTTAAATTTCTTTGCGTATATTCTTCAGCGAAAATTGTCATTGATCCTCCAGCTTGCTCAAAAGCAGCCCAGAAGAATACAGTAAAAATACAGAATACACCAACAGCAATTAATCTATCAATAACTACTTTAGAAGAAACTTCTTCATCAGCTGGCTCTTCAACAAAATCTTGATCACCATCTTTACCGATAGCATCTAAGTTTAGTTCTTTCATTTTTTTAGGCGACAATCCTATATCTCCAAAAATATTTTGAGTAAAATAAAATTGTAACATACCAATAAACATGAAGATACCAGCTAAACCAAATCCCCATGACCATGAATAATTTTCTCCGATATATCCACATAACATAATACCTAAAAATGCTCCTGCATTAACTCCCATGTAAAAGATTGAATAAGCTCCATCTTTTTTCTCTTCATGATTTTTATACATGTAAGAAACAATAGATGTCATATTTGGCTTAAATAAACCATTTCCAACCATTAAACATCCAATACCTATATAAAAGAACAATGGTGTTTCTACAGCCATTGCTGCATGACCAATAGTCATAATTAAAGCTCCTAATATAACGGCCCATCTGTATCCTAATAACTTATCAGCTATTAAACCACCAAATACAGGTGTTAAATATACTCCCATGGTATAAGTACCATAGAGTGATAATGCATCTGCTTTCGCCCATCCGAAACCTCCGTCAGAAATTGAGCTAATTAAAAATAAAACAAATAAGGCACGCATTCCGTAGTAAGAAAAACGTTCCCACATTTCTGTAAAGAATAGTACAAACAATCCTGCTGGATGTCCTAATACTGTATCTTTAAATAGATTATCGATATCTTTATTATTCATATGAAAAACTTAGTTTATTTAATTTTAGTGAACTTTGCCCATTAATTTCTTCATTAGAGGAGAAGTTAATAAAACTAACACTCCTGCTCCTATTGCATATTTAGCAATTAATCCGAATCCATCAGTATATAAAGCTAAAGTTTGTAATCCTCCAATATTAGTATCTGTGCTTTCTACAGCTAATTCTTTTGATATAAATCCTACTATTTGAAAAGCGTAAGTAGAAGACAAGAACCAAATTCCCATCATAAAAGCTATAATTCTTTTTGGAGATAAATCTGTGATCTTAGATAAACCAACTGGAGACATAAAAAGTTCTCCAATAGATAACACAAAATACATTGCTAATAAATAAAAGAAAGGAACCATACCTTCTTCATTAGCTGCTCCTTTACTTAAAGATAAAATATAGAAACTTATACCAGCTAATAATAATCCCATTCCGAATTTGTATGGTGTTCTTGGGTTTAACTTTTTCTTTGCAAGGTATGTCCAAAGTAAAGAAACTGGTATTGATAATAATATAATTACTAACGAGTTTAATGAATTCGTTTGACTAGCATTCATTATCCCATCTAGTGCTACGTTTCTATCAGCAAATAAAGTAATTACACTTCCAGATAATTCATGGAATCCCCAAAAAATCGTCATAAAGAAAGTAATTAAAACAGCCATAAACAGTTTTTTTCTTTCTTCTACAGTAGCTCCCATCATAATCTTACCTAGGTATAATAAAACTATTACTCCAACTACTTTGAAAAGTACATTAACGATATTTTGATCTCCCAAAAACGTATCTCCACTTCCTATAGCCTTATACTCTGCTAACAAATAAGCGATTACTGGTGCTGATAAGAAAGCTAAAACTGGCACTAATGTTTTTTGCGGCATTCCTAAAACTTTCTTATTGTAAACTTCTTCACTTGGTGGTAAACCTTTGTCTCCAAAAACATTCTTCTTAATTCCACTCCAAAAGAAAATTAAACCTAAAAGCATTCCAATACCTGCTAAACCGAAACCATAATGCCACCCATAAGCTTTACCTAACCAACCACATAGTAAAGGTGCTATAAAACCACCTATGTTAATTCCCATGTAGAAAATCGTAAAACCTGAGTCTTTTCTTCTATCTCCATCTTCATATAAAGAACCTACAAACGTTGATATATTAGGTTTGAAAAAACCATTACCAACTACTATAAATGCTAACGCTAAGAAAAAAGCTATATCGTTTTCTATAGCTAATACAAAATGACCTAATGCCATTAGAATACCTCCTAAGAAAATTGATTGACGCATTCCTAAAATCTTATCAGAAATTCTACCTCCAACAACTGTTGATGCATATACTAACGAACCATAGGATGCATAAACTGCTGCTGCTGCAACATCTTTTTCTGCTAAAGCTTTAAAAATTTCATTAACCATGTATAAGGTTAATAACGCTCTCATTCCATAAAATGAGAAACGCTCCCATAGCTCGGCAAAAAACAGGTAAAAGAGTCCTGAAGGATGCCCCAATATATCCTTTTGAGAAGTATTCATAATTAGTTTAGTTTTATTTGGTTTTTAAACTCTTTAATACAAAGTTTGTCATTTTAGTAAATAAATGAAGTCTTGTATTTTTTCCTCTGTAAATTCCGTGTGCTCTATCTGGATAAACAAATAAATCGAATTGCTTATTTGCTTCAACTAAAGCATTCACCATTCTCATTGTGTTTTGTACGTGTACATTATCGTCTCCAGAACCATGAACTAATAAATAGTCTCCTTTTAATTTATCTGCATGGAAAATTGGTGAATTTTCATCGTAACCTGTTGGATTTTCCTGAGGTGTAGTCATATAACGCTCTGTGTAAACTGTATCATAAAAACGCCAAGAAGTAACTGGTGCTACTGCAATTGCCATAGAAAACACATCGTTTCCTTTTAAAATACAATTCGTACTCATGAATCCACCGTAAGACCATCCCCAAATTCCAATCTTATCTGCATCAATATAGTTTTCTCCTGCAAAGAACTTAGCTACAGCTATTTGATCTTCAACTTCATATTTACCTAACTCTTTTTGAGTTACTTTCTTAAAATCTCTTCCTTTATAACCAGTTCCTCGTCCGTCAACACATGCAACAATTATACCTTTTTGTGCTAACATTTGATGCCAGTAGTCATTATTAGAATTCCATCTGTTTGCTACTTGCTGAGAACCAGGACCTGAGTATTGGAATAATAATAGTGGATATTTTTTATTCGGATCGAAATCAGCAGGTTTAATCATCCACATATTTAAATCATTTCCATTAATGTTATATGTGAAAAATTCTTTCTTGCTCATCTTATATCCCTTCATTTTTACATAAAGGTCAATATTATCTTTTAAAGTCTTTAATTTCTGACCTTCTCCATTGTATAAAGTATATGTTGGAACTTCAGTTGCTGAAGAATGTGTATTTATGAAATACTTCATATTTTTACTGAACGAAGCATTACTATGACCACTTTTATTTGTCAATAGTTTCTTTCCTGTTCCATCTAAACCAATTGAATACACACCTCTATTTATTGATCCGTTTTCAACTGATTGGTAGTAAATTTTATTGTTTGTTTTACTTAACCCGTAGTAATTAGTAACATCCCAATTTCCTTTCGTAATCTGATTTTTTAATGTTCCATCTTCATTATAGTGGTAAATATGATTGTAACCATCTTTTTCACTTGTCCAGATAAAACTATTATCATCTAAGAAAGTTAAATTATCCTGAATATCTACATAAGCTTCATCTTTTTCATTCAATGTTACTTTTAACTCTTTAGTATTTGTATTGTAAAAGAATAACTTTAAATCATTTTGATGTCTATTTAATGTTGTAATAGATAACACTTCAGGCTTTTTCGTCCATTGAATTCTTGGAATATACTCGTACTCACCTAATTCAATTCTACTCACACTTTTTTCAGCTACATTAAATAATTGTAATGTTACTACTGCATTTTTTTCTCCAGCTTTAGGATATTTAAATGTATTTGTAGATGGGTATAATTCATTCCCAGTAACGTTCATTGAAAATTGCGCTACCTCTTTTTCATCAAATCTCAAAAAAGCTACATACTTACTGTCTTTACTCCAGTCGAATGCTTTTACGAATGCAAATTCTTCTTCGTAAACCCAGTCTGTTGTACCATTAATAATAGCATTAACTTTTCCATCGTTAGTTACTCTTACTTCTCTATTTTGCTCAAGATCTCTAACATATAAGTTGTTGTCTTTTGCATACGCTACTTTCTTGCTATCAGGTGAAAATGTTGGCTCCTGAATATCTTCTCCTAAAGAAGTTAATTCTTTAGTAGCAATATCGTAGATGTAATATGTACCCTTATATGAGTGACGATATACTTGTTTAAAGTTCGTTCCTAATAATAGTTTTGTTTCATTTGCATTAAATGAATAAGAACTAAAGAAAGATAAATTGTATAAATCTTTACTATCAACAATAGTAGCCACTTTTGCTTGTGTTTCGTAGCTATATTTATCTACAGAAGAACTTCTTGTTTCTCTATTAAAATTTAAAACGGTGTAAAAGTCTCCATTCATAGAGTTTAAGGCATTCATTCTATCTGCAGAAAAAGCGCCACCCCAAATCTCTTCTAATGTAATTTCCTTAAGGTTGTTTGTATTTGATTGACTCTTAGCAGAAAAAAAAGTCACCAAAATTGCTAGAAAGCATAATTTTCTCATGAAGTATCTTATTTATTTGATGATTTAATAAAACGACTGCCAAGTTTACGAAAAAATAATAAATTTTACTGCAATTTAACAGAAAACTACATTTATAAAATGTGATTTAATTGAAAGATTTATCTTTGCTCTGTTTTAAAAATAAGATGAATGTCGAAGATTATTTCTGGCTTTTCTAAGCTAACTAAACAAGAAAAAATAGATTGGTTAGCTCAAACCTACTTCAATAATCAACCTGAAATTACGCAAACTATCCTACAATATTGGAATGCTGATGAGAAGTTACAACAACTTCATGATGATTTTATTGAAAATACAATTTCTAATTTTTACATGCCTTATGGTGTAGCTCCAAATTTTGTTATTAATAACGAAACCTATGCTATTCCTATGGTTATTGAAGAAAGTTCTGTTGTTGCTGCAGCTTCTAAAGTTGCAAAATACTGGAGTACTCGTGGTGGTTTTAAAACAGAAGTGATTTCTACTACCAAAATAGGCCAGGTACATTTTATTTATGCTGGTGACAAGTCGGAATTAGAATCCTATTTTAAATTAAATAAAACTGAATTATTTGCTGCTACTGCTTCCATTACTAAAAACATGGAAAAGCGTGGTGGTGGAATTTTAGATATTCAATTAAAAGACAAGACTTCTAAACTAGACAATTACTATCAACTACATGTTACTTTTGAAACGAAAGATAGTATGGGAGCTAATTTTATTAACTCTTGTTTAGAAGCTATTGCTAAGAAATTTCAGAAAGATGACATTGAAATCATCATGAGTATTTTATCCAATTACGTACCTGAATGTTTAGTAAGAGCAGAAGTTAGTTGTCCTATCGAAGATTTAGGTGGAGAAAATCCAGAAAAATTTGCTTATAAATTTGAGCAAGCTGTTAAAATTGCAGAAATAGAACCTTATCGTGCCGTAACTCATAATAAAGGAATTATGAATGGTATTGACGCAGTTGTTTTAGCTACTGGAAATGATTTTAGAGCTATTGAATCTGGTGCTCATGCATATGCTTCTAGAAACGGGAGTTATTCTAGTTTAACACATTGCGAGGTTAAAGACGGAATTTTTAAATTCTGGATAGAAATTCCTTTAGCTTTAGGAACTGTAGGTGGATTAACAGCTTTGCATCCTATGGCTAAATTATCGTTAGATATTATGCAAAAACCAGATGCAAGAACCTTAATGCAAATTATTGCTGCTGCTGGTTTAGCTCAGAATTTTGCTGCATTAAGAGCTTTAACAACTAAAGGTATTCAGCACGGACATATGAAAATGCATTTAATGAATATCTTAAATCAGCATGATGCAACTGTGGCTGAGAAAGAAGAAATCAGCAACTATTTTGAATCAAAAACTGTTTCTCATAGTGCTGTAGTTGAAAAATTACAAGAGATTCGTAAACCTAAAATCAATTGGGTTGATATTACTAATGAAAGTGAAATCAGAAATACTCTTCGTAAACTTTCTAATAGTGACAAACCTGTTTTTGGTACTATGAATGCTCAACAAATGATAGAACATTTAAGTGCTGTAACTCAAATTCCGAATGGAAATTGGAGTGTTGATATATTTGTTGATGATGAAAAAACAGCAAGAAGAAGACCTTTTTTAGATACAAATCAAGAAATACAACCTGGTTTTAGAGCGTCATTTTTATCGGATAATCCAACTCCGCTAAAATTTAATTCTATTGAAGAAGCTATTGATGATTTGATTACTCAATTAGAAGTATTTTTCGATGTTTTTGAAAAAGACAGTTCAAGAACTGTGGTTCATCCTTTTTTCGGTGAATTGAATTTTGACTATTGGAAAAAGTTTCAAGTAAAGCATTTCACACATCATTTTAAACAATTTGGATTGGTGTAAATGGATAGTTTTTTAATAAATATAGGAAGAAAACAATTTTTTATAGTATCTAGTTTTATCGTTCTAGCTTCACTATATATTATTGGTTTTTATATTTATTACAGTACTTTACACGACTATTATTTAAACTATTTCAAATCTGAAATAGTTTTAGAGATTTTCTATTTAGCTATAATTTTATACTCTTTAATTGCAATATACAAAGGACATAAATGGACTATGTATTTTTTAATTAGCTTTTTCTCTTATAAAATATATTATGCTTTAGGTAATATTTCATGGTTTTATTCTATTAAAAACACGTTATCAGGTAGAATTAATTACAACTATAGCTCAAACTTTAATATTGTTATTTATTGCATGGCAATACTGTTTTTTTGTTTCTCTAAAAGTTTTAAAGAGTTTACAAAACATCAAAAAACAAAATTTACTCGAGTGCAGTCGAGTAACAATTAAATTATAAAAAGGTTTCGGCTGCATACGACCTAATATTAGTTTTGGATAAATATTACAGTAACGGAAAATTATTACTTACAGGAGAATATGTTGTTTTAGATGGGGCTAAATCTCTAGCTATTCCGACTAAATATGGTCAAGATTTAACCGTAACTCCAATAGAACAGCCTGAATTAATTTGGGGAAGTTTTACAAACACTAGTGAATGTTGGTTCGAAGCAGCTTTTAGTTTACCTAATCTTCGTTTAACCTCAGCTACTTTTAACTCAGATAAAGAAGGAAGTTCTGACCAAATCGCTGAAACTTTACAAAATATTTTACAGGAAGCAAGAAATTTAAATCCTGATTTTTTACAAACCAACAATGGTTTTATTGTAAAAACTCATTTAAGTTTTCCTCAAAATTGGGGATTAGGAAGTTCTTCTACCTTAATCAATAATATTGCCTCTTGGGCAAAAGTTAATCCGTTCGATTTACTTTGGAATGCTTTTTCCGGAAGTGGTTATGATATTGCTTGTGCAAAACACGACAATCCTATTTTTTATCAGCTAGACAACAAAAAACCTAGTATTGAAAACACTACGTTTTCTCCTGCTTTTGCGGATCAACTATATTTTGTATTTCTGAATCAGAAACAAAATAGCAGAGAAGGAATTGCACAGTATCGAAAAAACAACACTAACATAGCTAAAGAAATTTCTAGAATTTCTGAATTATCTGATGCTTTTCTTGAAGCAAAATCGATAAACGAATTGGATGAAATTATTATAGAACACGAAAGAATTATTAGTGCTATAATACAAATGCAAACGGTTAAAGCTAGATTATTTCCTGATTATTTTGGTGCGATAAAAAGTTTAGGTGCTTGGGGTGGAGATTTTGTTTTAGTAACTGGTAATAAAAACACACCTGAATATTTTAAAAATAAAGGATACGAAACTATTATTCCTTTTAATGAAATGGCGTTATGAGTAAAATTATAATTATTGGTGGTGGTGCAGCTGGTTTTTTTACAGCGATTAATGCAAAAGAGTTAAATCCTGATTTAGATATCACAATTCTTGAAAAAGGTAAAGATGTTTTACAAAAAGTAAGAATTTCTGGTGGAGGACGTTGTAATGTAACTCATGCTTGTTTTGAACCTAAAGAATTGGTTAAGTTTTATCCTCGCGGAAAAAAAGAATTATTAGGTCCGTTTCATCAGTTCATGACTGGAGATACATTCGAATGGTTTGAAAACAGAGGTGTTCCTTTAAAAATCGAGAGCGACAATCGTGTTTTTCCTGAAGCTAATACTTCACAAGCGATTATCAATTGTTTTCAAAAAGCTGTTGAAAAACTAAATATCAAAGTGTTAACAAATCAAAATGTAACTTCGTTTTATCAACAAGATGAAAATTGGGTTATCAACACTAAAAATGACAAGTTTATTGCTGATAAATTAGTTGTTGCCGCAGGAAGCAGTAAAAAAATATGGGAGCTTTCGAACGAACTCGGACATACAGTTATCAATACAGTTCCTTCTTTATTCACATTCAACATAAAGGACAAAAGAATTACCGATCTTGGAGGAGTTTCTGTTCCAAATGCCAGTGTAAAAATTTTAGACACCAAACTAGAAAACTTTGGACCATTACTTGTAACACATTGGGGTTTAAGTGGACCCGCAGTTTTAAAACTTTCTGCTTTTGGTGCTAGAATATTAGCTGATAAAAAATACAGTTATAAAGTTGCTGTAAACTGGCTTTCTAAAAGTACAAATCAGATAACTGAAGAACTGAATGGCTTAAAAAAAGCCAACGCCAAGAAACAAATTGGATTAAAATCTCCTTTTTCAGAAATCCCAAGACGTCTGTGGGAAAGATTATTACTAGCTTCAAATATTAATTTAAAACAAAATTGGGCCAACTTAACTAAAAGCGAAGTTACTAACCTTGCTAATCAATTAACGAATTGTGTTTTTTCTGCGGAAGGTAAATCAACCTTCAAAGATGAATTTGTTACTGCTGGAGGAATCGATTTAAAAGAAATTAATTTTAAACGTTTCGAAAGTAAATTACAATCAAACTTATTTTATGTAGGTGAGATTTTAAATATTGATGCAGTTACAGGCGGATTTAATTTTCAGAATGCGTGGACTGGAGGTTATATTTGTGCAAATGCAATTGCAGAGAATTAGTAGTTAGACAAACAGAATAATTCTCATTTCTCTAACTACTAACTTTATGTAGCTTTACTATTCTTCTAAAACAGATTCATAGCAATTAAAGATCATTGTATAACCGTATTCTTTGGCTTCATCATAAAATTGTTTAAGATCTTCTTCTAATTCATCTGGATTTTCAATTTCAAAAAAGTCTTCTTCTACATTTTGTACTATCCAACCTTCTTCTTGTGTGTAATATTTTGCTAATTGAACGGCTCCTTCTCCATCAACATAATCTATATAAACGCTTACATAAGCTCCTACTACTTTCTCGAAATACTCAGATTCTTTTGTTGGTACTGCATGTAAATTAATTAAATACATTTTCTCTATTTTTTGATTAATAACTCATTACTGTTCCATAGTACAATAATTGAAATGTTTGCACATCTAAAGTGAGATAATACATCGACATCATTATACCATAGTTCGTTTTATCGTAAAAAAGATGTTCAAAAAAAGATAACTCATTCTCATCAAAATCATAATACATATTAGATGTTTTAAAATGATCTTTTGAAAAGTTCTCTAGTTGAGACAACCTATGTACGTTAATTTTTAATGAATAGTCGTATAAACTATCAATTTTAATTTTTAATCGTTTTCCTCTTTTTGTTAAACCTCCGTTATCAGTAAACAATACTTTTTTATAAAAATTTTCAGATAGCAAATCGTAAACAATTTGCTCTGTATTCACTTCTTTTTGAATCGTATCGATGTAAGATTTCACATTGTTTGATAATCGATTTAATTCACCTATTAACACTCTTGTTTTTTGAAACATTAAAGGTTTATCTTCAGCCTGTCTTTCGAAGAAAGCTGTTCTACCTTCAATTAATTCGTGACTAATATGTATGGCTTTTTCTAAAGATTCGTGCCCTCTATTTGTTACATAAGTGTGCTGCGCTGTAAGAAACGAAACACTAAACATGAACAGGGTAAAAAATAGTTTACTATGCATAATTTGGTTACTTCAACTTAAATATACAATAATAAGCTTGTTTACTTTTAGTAAAACTTAAAAGATTTGAACAATTAACTGGCTAGTTCTCCTCGATGTGGTTTTAATGCATCTCTAAATATTTTCATAACCGATTCGTCTACGATTACGTATGCTAAAGTGTACATTTCATTAACTTCTTTAAAGTTAACTTCGTGAAAACTCAGATTTTCTATTTGTGTAAATTCTTTTAAATGAACACAGTGATGTTTGGCAGTTTCTAAAGCATCTGGACCTTTAAAATCCCAAATCAATTTTATTTTTCTACTCATAGCACAAAAATACCCATTTCTAAATTGAAATGGGTATAGGATAAGCCAATCTACAAGTCAAATCATTTCTTTTTCTGCGCTACTTTAAAATCATAATTAATTTTTCTTTTCAAATATTCTTTAAGAGAAGGTAAACCTATCTTCTCTCTTCTTTGATCTACAAACTCAGGTTCAAAAATCGGTAATGGTTCAAGTTTATTTTCAGCATTATAAGCAAACTGCATTCCATATAATTGCTTTTTACCAGTATTTACCAATACTCGATCTTTGATTTTAGCATATTCAACACAACTCCCCTCTTGTTTTTCACAAGTTTCTTTTATTAGAGGCAAATACTTTAAACGAATTTCTTCTTTTTCGTGATGATTTATTATTAACAATGGTCCGTCTGCAGCTAATTTTCCTACGTCACTATATGTAGGCCAACCAAATTTCTCTATCAACTCTTCTAGTTTACGAAAATTATCTTCCGCTTTTTGTTTTTTTACATATCCTAATGGATAATACCAATGCGGAGCTCTTCCGTTTTTAACAAAAAATTGCTTAGCTAAACCCATGTGATAATCAAACATTTGATCTTCACCAATTAATCGTAATAATTGTTTTGCTAATTCAGGTTTCTTTAATTTTCCTTTGTTCTTTTGATATTTATTAAATTGATTCACTTCAATATTTTTCCACCTCATATCATCTCGTAACGACAAAAGATCATTATCTGCTAAAACCCATAGTGTATTATCATTCTTTAAAGCCTTGTCTAAATAATGATAAGCTTTATCTATCTGATGTAACAAAGCATAAGCACATGCTAAATTATATGTATTATTTGAGTTAGCAGGATCTTTATCTAACACTTCTGTATATGCTTGAATTGCCTTTTCTAAATCCCCTTCTCTTCTGTATTTATCTCCCTCATTTTGAGAATACAAACACAAACAAGTAAAAATCAAAATTGTTAATACTATATTTCTCATAACTTTTCTTTTTTCAGCAGATGTTCTTTCCCTTGGAACTTGACTAAAACACTATCATCTTTCTTATTGAAATTGAAAAGAATTCCCATAGCATCGTATTTAAAAACATTTCTTTTTAAAGCTATTAATTTAAATATTGGTTGACCTGTTGCTTGAGCCAACAACCTATTCTCTTCTCTTGTAAATGTTACTTTGAAAGGAAAAGTGTCGCCACCATAAATTCCCAAAAGAGGTTCTAAATCTGAAACTTTAAGTTCTACTAAAGAAGTACTTTTCATAGATGCATCATTTTTAAAATAAAGATCTAATACTTTGAAAATAAGATTAGATAAATTCATCTGGTGTACTCCATTACATGTGATTACAACTCCAACTTTTTTATTTGGTATATATCCAGCTATAGAACGAAATCCATCAATTGCTCCATTATGACCGTACAAAGGCATTCCATGATATTGAAACATAGAAAGTCCCATACCCAAGCCTTCTTTAGTCGTTGTCATTTGTTTTAGAAAAGTATTCGATAATAATTTCCCTGAGAATAAACCATCAAAAAAAGTATTTACTTCAGTAGCATTAGATACAATTCCACCTGCCCCTATTGGTCCGTTAATATCTGTGATTATCGTTACTGGATTCCATTTTTTATTTTCAAAATAATACGACTTTGCCCCATTATCTTTTACCTCAACATCTTTTCCTAAATACGAATGTTTTAGATTTAAAGCATCTGCTATTCGCTCTTTGAAAATCGTTGCATATTTTTTCTTTTCTATATCTTCAGCTATGTATGAAAGAAGAATATAATTGGTATTTGAGTAAGCAGTTTTTGTATCTGGATTAAAGTTAGGCTTCTTACCTTTTATTTTCCCTAGCATTTCTTCTCGAGTTCTGTAGCTAGAAATCCAGGTTGAAAAACCTTCTATTTCTGTTACATTAAACAACCCGCTTCTGTGATACAAAAGATCTTGAATTTTTATTCTTTCAGCATTCGGTAACTCAGGAAAAAAATCACTTAATTTACTTTCTAAAGTTAGTTTTTGCTCACTGATCAATTGTAAAATTATTGTAGCCGTATATGTTTTAGTTATAGATGCTATTCTGTAATTAGAAAAGCGATTTGCTTTTAATTTATCCTCTACGGAAATAAATCCAGTTGACGTATTAAACACTTCTTTACCTTCTTTAAAAATAGATAGTGTTCCCATCGCTTTATTTTCTGAAGCCAAATCAGCAAATAAGTTTTCTATTTCTTTTAAATTTTCATCCTGACTCCAGGTTAAAAAAACGCATAGGAATCCCATTAAAAAAAAGATACTTTTTTTCATTTTATTGAATTTTAAAAAATTAAATAGATTTTAATTAAGCGTTTTCGTTCTTTGCTTTAATTGTTAATGCGATAATACCTACACGTGCTATTAAAAAAGTAAACATTCCAAATGTGGGAGACAGTAATCCTATTTTTAATCCAGCTGCTAAAACACTAGAACTAAAATCATTCGCTACAGAAATAGCATCAAAAGCACCAATCAAGCCGATCATCATTCCCAAAAAACCGTACACTAAAGCAAATAAACTCACATGACTAATAATTTCCTTAAGTTTTTTCACCTTTTCAATTTTCAAAAAAGCATAAATACTAAGACCGATACATATTAATAACATTAATAATATAGGGTACATAAAATCTGCACCACCTTCTCTCATTCTATCAGAAAATTGTCCAAAAAATAAAAATCTCATAATCAATTGTTTTTAAAGTTAATATACCTCAAATCTATTCTTGATTTCCTTTGGTTACTTTTTTTATCGACTTTCAACAAATTTACCCCTTAAATCTACCATTTTTTTAAGCTTATCAAATAAATTCGTTATTTACCTATGTTTTTTGGAATTCTATCTCAAAACATTACTTTTCAATGAAAAAAAACTGATATTGCACGCTATGAGTATTCCAAGTGTTTACATACGTCGTACATTATTCATTTTCCTACACATCTTTTTTTGGATAGGAGTATACACATTTTATACTTACTTTTTAGGTTATGGTACGAGTAACACTGCGTATATAAATAACTTTTCTCTGTATTTAATGCCAGTAACTATTAGCATGGGATACTTCTTTTTATATTTTCTTATCCCAAAATACTTACTTAATAAAAAAATCGGATTATTTATTTTATACACGGCTTATACTTTTATTATAGCTTTTTTCTTTATCGTTCTTTCAATTCTGTATGGAATGGTTTTCTCTCAAAAATTACTTGTAAACAATGTAATACCATTTAAAAAAACAGTTTTATTCATAATCTTCGGAGTTTATTTTATTGTTTTAATTACAATTATGATAGGGTTATTAATCCAAAATTATAAATCAACTTTAAGAGACGAAGATTTAAAAAACAAATTCCTACAAACACAATTACAATTAAAGGAACAAGAATTAAAGTATTTGAAAATGCAAATTCACCCTCATTTTCTATTTAATACTTTAAACACTTTATATGGTTTTGCTCTTAAAAAAGCAGATGAAGCTCCGGATATGATTTTAAAACTATCCAGTTTATTAGATTATATTTTATATCAAGTTGAAAAACCACAAGTACTTCTTGTAAATGAAATACAACATATTGAAGATTATATTTCCCTCGAAAAAATGAGATTTCAAGATGCTTTGAATGTGAGTTTTTCAAAAAACATTCATGATGATTCTCTACTTATTTCTCCAATGGTTTTTCTACCATTTGTTGAGAATGCTTTTAAACACGGAGTTCAAATCAACGGAACTTTAAACATTGCAATGGAAATTACAACTTCAGAAAACACTATTTCCTTCAGAATTAAAAACTCTTGTAAAAAAATGTTGAATTCTAAAAAAGGAATAGGACTTACCAATATTAAAAAGAGATTAACGATGTTGTTTCAAAACAAATTTACTCTTGAAATACATTCACTTGATACATCTTACGAAGTCTTTTTAAAAATACCTGCGAAAAATGAATAATATATTTACTTGTGTTGTTGTAGATGACGAACCAATTGCTAGAGAAATTATTGAGTCATTTATTGAAAAAACCCCGAATCTATCTCTAAAAGCAAGCTTTTCTAATGCGTTAGAAACAATACAATTTGCTCAAGAAAACGAAGCAGATATTTATTTCTTAGATATTAATATGCCAGAAATTAATGGCTTGAGTTTAGCTAAAATTGTAAATGCAGATGCGCATATTATTTTCACCACCGCATATAGAGATTATGCTATTGATGGCTTTAATTTAAATGTGATTGATTATTTATTAAAACCAATTGCTTTTGATCGTTTTTTACAAGCCATTAAGAAAATACCTCTGAAAAAACAGCAACAACAAGAAGTAAAAAAACAAAATATTGAAGATCATTTTTTATTTGTTCGCTCTGAACGAAAAATGGTAAAAGTAAATTTTAACGAAATTATTTATATCGAAAGTTTAAGCGATTATTTAAAGATTCATTTGATAGATAAAACTATTGTTACCAGAGAAACTATTAGTAATATTGAAACTAAACTTCCTGAAAAATTATGTATTAGAGTACATCGATCCTTCATAGTTTCTGTCAATTTTATTGAAGCTTACACAAACGAATATGTAGAAATTGATAAAAAAGCTATTCCTATTAGTAGAAATTATAAAGAAAGTGTGCTTCAAAAGTTGTCTGGTATTTAAGTGAAATTTTATCTTTACACAAAATTTCAAGATTTTGAGTATCAATACAACTTCTTTTATTCCTAAAGATTTAAAATTTCTTTTAAAAGACACTACAGTAACCTGGAAAACTCCAAGTAATATTGCTTTAGTGAAATACTGGGGAAAAACAAATCCACAATTACCAAAGAACACATCAATTAGCTTTACATTAAGTAATTGTCATACAACTACAAAAATTATCTTCAGTAAAATTAAAAAAGTACAGCAAGCTGATTTTGAATTATTTTTTGAAGGAAAAAAGAAAGATGATTTTAAGCCGAAAATTGCAACATTTTTTGAACGAATAGCAACATATTGTCCATATGTATTAGAATACAAAATGGAAATTCATTCAGAAAATTCATTCCCACACAGTAGCGGAATTGCTTCTTCTGCAAGTGGAATGAGTGCTATTGCAATGTGTTTAATGAGCTTAGAAAAAGAGCTAAACCCAGCTATTTCTGAAGAGTTTTTTAATCAAAAAGCTTCATTTTTAGCACGTCTTGGTTCTGGTAGTGCAAGTAGAAGTATTGAAGGACCATTGGTTATTTGGGGAGATCATCCAGATTTTGATGAAAGTTCAGACTTATATGGAATTAAATTTCCACACTATGTGCATTCTATTTTTGACAATTACCAAGATACAATCTTATTAGTTGACAAAGGAGAAAAACAAGTTTCAAGTACAGTTGGACATAATTTAATGCACGATCATCCTTATGCTGAAAATCGTTTTAAACAAGCGAATGAGAACTTGAGTAAACTATCTAAAATATTACAAACTGGTAATATTAAAGAGTTTATAAAATTAGTAGAAAGTGAAGCTTTAACATTGCATGCAATGATGCTTACTAGTGATCCTTATTTTATTTTAATGAAACCTAACACGTTAAACATTATCAATGAAATTTGGAGTTACAGAGAAAAAACTGGAAGTAATGTATGTTTTACTTTAGATGCTGGCGCAAATGTTCATATGTTATACCCTGAAAACGAGAAAGAGCAAATCCATTCTTTTATCGAAAGTAAATTAGTTCAATATTGCCAAAAAGGTCAATTTATTCACGATTTTGCTGGTTTAGGTGCGTTATCAATATAAATAGTATGAGAGCTTTAGTTATTTTATTTTTTTCTTTTTCAATTTTCTTTTCTTGGGCTCAAGAAAAAACTTGGTATAACAACAATTGGAAAAAAGTTAGTCAATCAGAAGCTGCATATTACATTCCTATTCCGAAAAAAGTAAAAAACGGGTATTGGATTGTTAAGTATTATAAAAACGGACAAAAATATACTGAAGGATTTAGCACAGATAGCAAAATTACTAACGAAGCTTACGAAGGTGTTGTAAACTATTACAACGCTAATGGTAGTATTGCAAAGAAAGAAAGCTACAGAAACGGAGAGCTAAATGGACTTAAAAAAGTATACTTTTCAACTGGTGAATTAAAATCTGTTGGTCGTTATAGAAACGGAAAAGAAGATGGAGTTTGGAAAACTTTTTATAAAAACGGTAAAATAAAAACTAGAGGAAAATATAAAAAAGGAGAAAAAGTAGGAGTTTGGAAAACCTTCTACAAGAACATTTATTAAATATTAAGTATCTTTGTAATACGAAAGAATTCTGAAAATGAAAGGACCTTTATTTTACGCCAAAATTTTACTCTTTGGAGAATACGGAATCATAAAAGATTCTAAAGGATTAGCTATTCCTTTTAATTCTTACAAAGGAGCTTTAAAAACAGCTAAAAATTTATCAGGACAAGCATTAAAATCTAATCAGTGTTTATTAGATTTTTACAATTATTTATCTAAGCTTGATGCTGAAGTTGTTTCTTTTAACTTATCTGAATTAAAAAATGATATTGATGCAGGAATGTATTTTGATTCTTCTATTCCTATGGGATATGGAATTGGAAGTTCTGGAGCATTAGTAGCATCTGTTTACGATAAGTATGCAAATGATAAAATAACTGTTCTTGAAAATCTTACTAGAGACAAACTATTAAAGTTAAAAGAAGTTTTTTCTTTAATGGAATCTTTCTTCCACGGAAAGAGTTCTGGTTTAGATCCTTTGAATTCTTACTTAAGTTTACCTATCCTTATCAATTCAAAAGAAAATATTGAGGCTACAGGAATTCCTTCTCAAAAAGAAGGTAAAGGTGCTGTATTCTTATTAGACTCTGAACAAGTTGGTGAAACTGAACCTATGGTTACTCTTTTTATGAGTAAAATGAAAAATGAAGGTTTCAGAAAAATGTTGAGTGACGAATTCGTTACGTATACCGATGCTTGTATTGAAGATTTCTTAAAAGGAAACGTAAAATCTTTATTTAAGAATGTAAAACAATTATCTAAAGTTGTTCTTACAAACTTCAAACCTATGATTCCTAATGCTTTTCATAAAGTTTGGGAAAATGGAATTCAAACTAATGACTACTACCTTAAACTTTGTGGTTCTGGTGGTGGTGGATACATCTTAGGTTTTACTGAAGATTACGAAAAAGCAAAAAATAGTTTAAAAGATTATAAACTTGAATTAGTTTATCGATTCTAACACGTATGAGTCTTAAGTTTTACGACAGACATATTTTAGTAAAACTATTAAGCCTTTTATCTGTTGTAAGAGGATATAATATCTTAGTATTAGTAGCCGCTCAATATCTCGCGGCTATTTTTATTTTCTCTGAAAATAAATCTCTAAAACATGTTTTACTAGATTGGCATTTACTTTACTTGGTTCTTGCTACAGTTTGCGTTGTTGCTGGAGGCTACATTATTAATAATTTTTATGATGTAAAAGCAGACAAAATAAACAAACCCATAAAAAGTACTCTTGACGATAAGATTAAACAAGAGACAAAACTTTCATTATACTTTTTATTAAATTTCATTGGATTTTCGTTTGGATGGCTGGTTTCTTGGCGTGCTGGATTCTTTTTTGCAGCTTACATTTTTGGAATTTGGTTATACTCTCACAAACTAAAAAAGTATCCTTTATTTGGTTTATTTAGTGTTACTGTACTAACTATACTTCCTTTTTTTGTAATTTTTATTCATTATAAGAATTTTTCAAAAGTAATTTTTGTTCATGCTTTCTTTTTGCTTCTAGTAATTGCTGTTAGAGAGTTAATCAAAGATTTAGAAAATATTAAAGGCGCTATCGTTAACAACTATAATACTTTTCCTATTGTTTACGGCGAAACAAAAACGAAAAAATTTATTATTTTTTTACTTATTCTAAGTTTACTTCCAGTTATTATATTGTCGTATTATCCAGCAATTCAGTACATGAAATACTATTTCTTTCTTGCTGCAATTACACTTACATTCATTAGTTTTTTCATCTGGAAATCAAATACCAAAAAACAATATCAACGCATACATAATATTTTAAAAATCTTATTATTAATTGGTGTTTTTAGTTTATTACTAATTGACAAATCTCTTCTTTTAGATCGAGTTATAGATCAACTTAATTAAAAAAGAAAATCGTTTAAGAATATATTCCTAAACGATCTTCAAAACTTCTAATCTTCTTTTTCTTTGTATAGAAAGCAAACTATTATTATACCTAATGTATAATCCCCTAACAATTCCTCCCCTTAAAATTGTTAAGCAAAACTAACGAAATACCTTACGGATCTTATCACCCGAAAAAGGTGATTCTCGTATCAAACTTTAATTTTTATAAAACTCGTTTTACAAACACCGCACTTATACGCACGAACAAATGGCAATAACTTCATTACTCCATGTCTTTTTTTTCTTTTAATTAGATGCGAATCACAACTTGGACATCTCATTTTCAAATTTTCTTTTTTTTATTAAACACTCCCCCCACTACCTTTTGATGAACACAATTAAAAAATCGCCTAAACAATCTTAGACGATTCGTTGTATTAACCTCCCCTTCAAGGTAGTTATGAAAAAACTAAGTAATCCGATCTTTTACTTAACTTCAAATCACTCCAAACAAAAGTAAATGAAGCATAAAACAATCAAACCACCCTTTTTGGGTGATTTTACATCTTTTTTTTTCGTGATATTTGTATCGTGATTCAATCATAGTTTTTATTTTGAAATTATCCCGCAAAATATTTTTACTAGTAGTCTTGTTTCATTGTATAAACACCTTCTGTCAAGTTCCAGTTTATAAACATATAACAACTGAAGACGGATTAGGTGATAACAAGACATATCAAATCATTCAAGACAGCAAAGGCTTTATTTGGATTGGTACAGATGATGGTTTATCCATGTACAATGGAAAATCAATAAAGAACTACACCGATAATGGTTTACGTTCTAATTATATAATTGATATTATTGAAGACAAATACAATGATCAATTTATACTTGCTACTTGGGGAGGTGGGTTACATACTTTCAAAAATGATTCTATTCAAAAGTTCGACAACTCTGCAGACAGAACAACTAATATTAATAAAGTATATCAACTAAATGATTCAATAGTTATTGGTACGAATATAGGAACACCATCTGTTGTTATTTATGATTTGAAAGACAACACTATGAATAAGATGCAATTGGTGAGTCCTTCTAAAAATAAAACATCTTTATCATTATTTTTAAAAAAGCACAGTGCAAACGACCTGCCTTTTGCATTAAACAGCGACTTTTACAACAATAACATTTACTTCTTTTCGAATCAAAAAGAAAACAAATTAAGTATTTCTAAAAAAGGAATTAACCTAGTTGACAACAAATTAAACGTAAGACATTTTAATATTGAAGAGCTTAACAATAAATATGTACATGCATTAGTCTTTAATAAAAATGAATCCATTATTAGTTCCTACAATAAGATTTACCTTTATGAGAATCAGAAACTAAATAAGGTAATTAATATTCCTTTGAAAAGAGGGAAAATTATTCAAATGTTTCGCGTAGCTGAAATATTGTATTTTGTTTTTCATCACGATGTAGATAATATTAGGAAAGTTTACACCTACAATTTCAATTCAAAAACTGTTTCTTCATTATCAGATCAACTTTCGATTAAAAGTTCAATATCAGATATCTTAATAGATCGCGATTACAATTTATGGATTACAACATACGGACAAGGTGTTTTTCAGGTTTTGAATACGAAGAATAATTTCTTTTCAGAAGATGTATTAGAAAACACAGATCTTAGAGACATTGATATTATTGACTCGGATATTATTATATCTTCTCACAGTTTAATTTACCTTTTGAATGATCAAGGAATTCAAACAAAAAAGATCCCTTTTTACACAGAGCATTTTCAAATTGACGATGATAAAATTAATTTAATCACTCCTGGTAGAACTTCAGAAACGTACACCACTTATCTCAATTCTCATAAAGTTTCTAACAAGATTAATGAAACGTTTTCATTTGAAAAAGATTCATTAAAAGTAGATTTATATCATGACAGGTATGAAATTAGAAAACATGGAAAGCTTATAAAAAGTGATGTAATTCATAATGATCCTGAGCACTTTTTTAAAAATGCAACATTATATAAAAATCAAGTACTCATTAATTGTGGAAGATTAGGTGTGTATGTTATCGATTTAAAAACACTAGAAAAAAGCAAATGGAATTTCTCTGAAAGTTTTAATATCAATATTTTCAATGATCTTGTTGTTAATAAAGACACCATCTGGTTTGCTACTAATCAAGGAGCCTATAAAATAACTCCTAAAAGCACAACTCACTTTTCTACAAAAGAAGGACTTTCTAGTAATCACATTAACGACCTATTTATAGATTCTCATCAGAAACTTTGGGCAGGAACTCAAAAAGGATTAAATGTTTTACATCAAAACAACTTCTACAGTATTGATGAGAACTTGGGACAAATATCTTCTTCCATAAGAGAAATCACAGAAAAAGATAATTATTTATACGCTATTGGAAATAAAGGGCTTTTTAAAATGAACAATTCTACTCCTTTTAAAACAGCTCACAACACACAACTTATCGTTGAACAAGACAAAAATACTTTTACGTTAAACACAATAAACTTTATAAATTCTACTTCGGTAAAACTAGCATATCAAATTGATGATGAAAATTGGATTTTAACTACAGATAATTTTTTAGATTTTAATGATAAGAAAGAAGGCAACTATAGTATCCGATTCAAGTACAAAGACAGTTTGAGCAATTGGAAATATACTCCTGATTATTATTTTAGTGTAAACCTTCCGTGGCATCAGCAAACTTGGTTTTTTGTTACACTCACCTCTTTTTTCCTTGGATTTTTAATAGTCTTATTATTAAAAGGCTTAAAAAAGAGTATTGAAAAAAACAAAGCACTTAAGAAAACTATACTTGAAAAAGAAAAACTACAAACAGCTTTAAAAGAAGTTCGCAAGAATGTAGCTAGGGATTTCCACGATGAGCTAGGTAATAAACTCGCTAGTATAGCTATTACTTCTAACCTACTTATTGACGATGAATTTTCTTCAAACAAACAAAATAAGAAAGTAAAACTGCAACAGATTAAAAAAGATGCTGATTATTTATACAGCGGAATGAAAGATTTTATCTGGTCTTTAGATCACAAAAATGATGATCTGCATCAGCTACAAATTTATTTAACCGATTTTGGAGAAGAATTATTTAACAATTCTCCTATATCTTTTTATACATCACATAATTTCACTGAAGAAAAAATTATACTTCCCTATTATTGGAGCAAACAGCTCGTTTTAATTTTTAAAGAAGCTATGACAAATACATTAAAATATAGTAAGGCTTCAAAAGTATTTTTAAAATTCACAATAAAAAAGGATACTTTAAAAATTATCTTATACGATAATGGTATAGGATTTAATATCGATGCTGTAAAGAGAGTTAACGGAATACAAAATATGAAGTTTCGTGCAAAAACGCTAAATCAAAAGTTAAAAATTAAAACCGATGATGGTGTAACAATAACTTTTACAGGAAACTTGAAAAACAATAAAGTACATGGAAACAACTAATGTTATTGTAATAGAAGATCATGAAAACATTTTAAATTCATTTATTGAAATTATTAATAGCTCCCCAAAGTTTAAAGTTATTAATGGTTTCACTTCTGGAGAAGAAGCGATTAAATTCACAAAAAAGCAATCGAATATTGATATTATGTTAGTTGATATTCAACTTGGTGGAATCAATGGAATTCAAACAATTAAAGAAATCAAAAAAAACATCCCTAATGTTTTACCAGTCATAATTTCTGTTCACGAAAATTCTAAATATGTTTTCGACGCTCTTTGTGCAGGTGCAATTGGTTATTTGACCAAGAATATTTCTCCGAAAGAATTAATTAATGCTCTTGAGCAAACTCAAAAGGGAGGAGCACCTATGAGTAGTAACATTGCACGAAAAGTAGTTGAATCTTTTCAGTCTCCAAACGAAAAAGAACTTTCCGAAAGAGAAAATCAAATATTAAATCTTTTAGCTAAAGGCAAAAGTTACGCCTCTATTGCAGATGAACTTTATGTTTCTATAAACACCATAAAAACCCACACAAGAAACATTTACGAAAAACTTCAAGTGAATAGCAAGAAAGAAATCATAGAAAAATATGGTTAAATTTGCAAATAAAAAGACTTACTCTTTTTTTTTACTGGAAGCCAAATATTTAGAGTATATTTGCGCCCGTTTTAAAATTATTTCAAATGAATAAAAATAACTCGTCGAGAGGACGACAAGCTGGAAAGAACAGCAATCCTCGTTTCAAACGTAACGCTCCTAAAAAGAAACCTACTACTTCACAGTCACAAGAAAATCCTGGAGTACGATTAAATAAATTTATTTCTAATGCTGGTATTTGTTCTAGAAGAGAAGCAGATACATACATTGAACACGGTAGCGTTACTGTAAATGGTAAACTAGTTACTGAAATGGGATACAAAGTTCAACCTGATGATGCAGTACGATTCGATGGTACTTTAATCTCAATGGAAGAAAAAAGATATGTTCTTTTAAATAAGCCTAAAAACTACATTACAACCATGGAAGATGATCGTGGTAGAAAAACTGTAATGGATTTGATAGCTAATGCGACTAAAGAGCGCATATATCCTGTAGGAAGATTAGATAGAAATACAACAGGTTTACTTTTGTTTACAAACGATGGAGAATTAGCAAAAAAACTAACACATCCGAAACATAATGTAAGAAAACTATATCATGCTTCGTTAGATAAGAAGTTAACACTTTCTGATCTTGAAAAATTACGTGGTGATGTAGTGATTGAAGGTAGAAAAGTTTTTATTGATGCTGTTTCTTATGTAGAAGGTGAAAAGAAAACAGAAGTAGGAATAGAAATTCACTCTGGAAGAAACAGAATTGTAAGAAAAATATTTGACCATTTTGGTTACCATGTTGTAAAATTAGACCGAGTTATCTTTGCAGGATTAACGAAGAAAAATCTACCTAGAGGAAGATGGAGAACGTTAACTCAACAAGAAATAAACAACTTAAAAATGTTATAAGAAATGAATTTTGATGATTTAAAAGCAAAAGCAGACGATATATTTAACAGTACTTTTTCTAAAGAAGAAAAGTTACAAGCTATATGTGATTACCTTAAAGAAGAAGTTTCGTATTACGATTGGGTAGGCTTTTATTTTAAAAATGGAGATAAAGAAGAGCTAAAATTAGCTGAATTTGCTGGTGAGCCAACAGAACATACAATTATTCCTTTCGGAAAAGGTATTTGTGGTCAAGTAGCTGTTAGCAATGAAAATTTTGTAGTACAAGACGTTTCTGAACAAGACAATTATATTTCTTGTGGATGGAAGGTTAAATCTGAGATTGTAATACCAATTTTTGTTGATGGTGAAAATATCGGTCAAATAGACATTGATTCTCATACTGTTAATCCATTTTCAGATAAAGACGAGCAACTTTTAGAATATATTTGCGAAAAAGTTTCGTTTTTATTGTAAAAAAACGTGTAAACACTTGGTTATAAAGTTTTTTTGTATAGATTTGTAAAAAGTTATCAACAATTTTATTACTAACTCTTAAATCCCCTAAAGATGAGTAAGAATATCCCTAGTTATGAAAGCTTAGGTAAGAGTACCGAGGCTGGAAAGTTGACTTTGCTAGAAAAAATAGCGCTTTGGGTAAGAGATTTCTTAGAAAACGCAGAATAGTAAGTCAATAAAAAAACTTAAAACCGAAAAAAACTTCAAGTTGTTAACAAGTTTTTTTCGGTTTTCTTTTTAAATACCTTCCCTAACAATTGCAGTAAAATCCAACTTTTAGTAAATTTGCGCGCTCATTAACAACACAACAATCATGAGCAACAACAAAACTATTAAATCTGCATTAATCTCTGTTTTTCATAAAGACGGTTTAGGTCCAATCGCAAAAAAACTTAATGAATTAGGAGTAACAATATACTCAACTGGTGGTACTGAAAAATTTATTTCAGAATTAGGTATCGATGTTGTTCCTGTAGAAAGTGTTACTGATTATCCTTCTATTTTAGGTGGAAGAGTAAAAACATTACATCCTAAGATTTTTGGTGGTATCTTAAACAGACAAGAAAATGAAAGTGATGTAGCACAACTTACAGAGTTTAATATTCCACAAATAGATTTAGTAATTGTAGATTTATATCCTTTCGAGAAAACAGTAGCTTCGGGTGCTAGCGAACAAGATATTATTGAAAAAATTGATATTGGAGGGATTTCATTAATCAGAGCTGCAGCTAAAAACTTTAAAGATACTTGTATTGTTTCTTCAATGGAACAATATGATGAGTTTTTAAACTTAATCTCTGAAAACAATGGTGAAACTACTGTCGCAGATAGAAAAAAGTTTGCTGCTAAAGCATTTAATATCTCTTCTCATTACGATACAGCTATATTTAATTATTTTAATGAAGAGGAAGTAGTTTACAAAGCAAGTGAAACTACTGCTAAGACATTACGTTACGGAGAGAACCCACATCAAAAAGGATATTTCTTTGGTGATTTAGATGCAATGTTTGATAAGTTACACGGAAAAGAATTAAGTTATAACAACTTATTAGATGTAGATGCAGCTGTAAATCTTATCAATGAATTTAAAGGAGAAGCTCCAACATTTGCAATTTTGAAGCATAACAATGCTTGTGGTTTTGCTCAAAGAGAAACTGTTTATCAAGCTTATGTTGATGCTTTAGCTGGAGATCCTGTTTCTGCTTTTGGAGGTATTTTAATTTCTAATGTAGAAATTGATAAAGAAACTGCTGAGGAAATTCACAAATTATTCTGTGAAGTAGTAATTGCTCCAAGTTTTACTAATGAAGCTCTTGAAATCTTAAAAGGAAAGAAAAATAGAATCATTTTAGTTCAAAAAGAAGTTGAATTACCTAACCAAATCGTTAGAACTTCTTTAAACGGTGTGTTAGTTCAAGATAAAGACAACAAAACTGATGTTCTTGAAGATTTATCATACCCAACAAACGAAAAGCCAACACAAGAACAAATTGATGATTTACTTTTTGCTTCGAAAATCTGCAAACACACAAAATCTAACACAATTGTATTAGCTAAAAACAAGCAGCTTTGTGCAAGTGGAACTGGACAAACAAGTAGAGTTGATGCATTAAGACAAGCAATTGAAAAAGCTAAAAACTTCGGTTTCGACTTAGAAAATTCAGTAATGGCAAGTGATGCATTTTTCCCTTTTCCAGACTGTGTTGAAATCGCTGATAATGCTGGTATAAAATCTGTAATCCAACCAGGAGGATCTATAAAAGATGAATTAAGTATCAATTATTGTAACGATAATGGTCTTTCAATGGTATTTACAGGAACAAGACACTTTAAACATTAATGTTTAAGGTGCCTTTTCTATCATTTTTTTTATTAGATTTGTGAGAATACATAAACGGGTTACACTTTTAAATATTTTTTATGGGATTTTTTGACTTTATGACAGAGGATATCGCAATCGATTTAGGTACTGCGAATACCCTTATCATACATGATGGAAAGGTAGTTATCGATAGTCCTTCGATTGTTGCCAGGAATAGAGTAAACGGAAAAATTATTGCAACGGGTAAAGAAGCCCAACAGATGCAAGGTAAAACCCATGAAAATATTAAAACAATTAGACCTCTAAAAGATGGTGTAATTGCCGACTTCCAAGCTTCAGAAGAAATGATAAAGGAATTTGTAAAACAGATTCCTGCAATTAGAAAAAAAATATTCCCACCTTCTCTACGAATGGTTATCTGTATTCCTTCAGGAATTACCGAAGTAGAAAAAAGAGCGGTTATTGATTCTGCTCGTCATATGAATGCTAAGGAAATCTATTTAATTTACGAACCAATGGCAGCTGCAATTGGTGTTGGTGTAGATATAATGGAGCCTAAAGGTAATATGATCATTGATATAGGAGGTGGTACTACAGAAATCGCAGTTATCGCATTAGCTGGTATTGTTTGTGATCAATCTGTAAAAGTTGCTGGTGATTTATTTACTAGTGATATTATGTATTACATGAGAACTCAGCATAACCTTTATGTAGGTGAAACTACTGCTGAGAAAATGAAAATACAAATAGGTGCTGCTACCGAAGATTTAGACGATACTCCAGAAGATATGATGGTTCAAGGTAGAGATCTTTTAAGTGGTAAACCGAAACAAGTTCAAGTTTCTTATCGAGAAATTGCTAAAGCATTAGATAAATCAATTTTAAGAATTGAAGATGCTGTAATGGAAACATTATCTAAAACACCTCCAGAATTAGCAGCAGATATTTATAATACTGGAATATATTTAGCTGGTGGTGGTTCTATGTTAAGAGGGTTAGATAAGAGATTATCTAGAAAAACAGACTTACCAGTTTACGTAGCTGAAGATCCATTAAGAGCTGTAGTTAGAGGAACTGGTATTGCACTGAAAAACTTGAACAAATATAAGAGCGTATTAGTTAGCTAAATTTATGCAACAGCTTCTCTATTTTATTCAGAAGTATAAATATTTTCTGTTCTTTTTACTATTACAAATTATTGCTTTTGCTTTAATAATAAATAATCATAGCTATCATAGAAGTAAATTTGTTAGCTCTGCTAGTTTTATTACTGGTGGTTTATATGAAAAGAAAAGTAATCTTAATAGTTATTTGAATCTCAGAAAAGAGAATAACGATTTAATTCAAGAAAATTTAGCACTGAAAAATAAACTCGAGAAATTTAAATCGCTACTTGATAGTGTTGAAGCTAAAACTTTAGTGGATACTGATAATTACAATCAACAATTTGAATACATAAACGGTAGAGTTTATAAAAACGAATTCCATAAACCATACAACTACATTACTATTAACCGTGGAGAAAAACACGGAGTTAAAGAAGAAATGGCTATTGTTAATGACAAAGGAATTATTGGTATGACTGATGATGCTTCTTCTAATTATGCAAGAGTTCGATCTATTTTGAATAGAAACAGTAAAATAAATGCTCGATTTAAAAACAGTGGATATTTTGGATCTTTAAGTTGGAATGGAGAAAATCATAATATTGTTCAACTTTTAGATATCCCTAGAGAAGCTAAAATTAATATTGGCGATACAATTATTACTGGTGGAAACTCTGCTATTTTTCCTAAAGGAATTCTAATTGGAACAGTTCTTAGTAATGATGAAAATATTAATATTAAATTATTTAATGATATGAGTAATTTAGACAATATATACATCATTAAAAACTTTCATCAACAAGAAATTAAAGCTGTAGAAAACAAAAACGATGAATAGAAAACCTTTCTATCTTGCTATTACTTTTATTTGTTTAATTCTAATTCAAGGATTAGTATTAAATAATATTATGTTATTTGATAGAATCAATCCATATATTTATATCGCTTTCATCTTTATTTTCCCATACAGAACTAATAGGTTTCCTATCTTATTTTTAGGTTTTCTTTTAGGCTTATTTGTTGATTTTTTCTCAGATTCAGGTGGTATTCATGCATTTGCCACAACTTTAATTGCATATTTACGTCCAAATTTCTTTAGAACATTCTTTCAAAAAACAGAAGTAGACTACGAGTTCTTCAACATGAATCAAGAATCTTTTGGAAAAATATTCAATTTTGTTGCTACACTTACACTAATTCATCATTTTACCGTTTTTATACTGATAAACTTTAGTTTTAATAATTTCTTAAATGTTATTATTAACACCATTTTATCAGTGATATTTTCTTTAATTTTATATTTCTTAGGGAACTTTATTTTAAGTAGAAAACAACAATAGTGAAACGAAGCTTTTTATTAATTTTTTTAATTACAATAGTTGGACTGTTGTATATAGGAAGATTGTTTCAATTTCAAATATTAGAAGGTGGTGATTCAAATCCTACCAGTAATGCTACTATTAAAATTGAATACGATTATCCTGAACGTGGTTATATATATGATCGCAATCATAAATTACTGGTTGCCAACGAGGTTTCTTATGATGTAATGGCAATACCTAGAGAACTAAAATCTATTGATACTTTAGAGTTTTGTAAACTTCTTAAAATCACAAAAGAAGAATACATAAAAAAAGCCATTAAAATTAAAAATCCTAAAAAATTTGCACCTTGGCTTCCTGCAGTTTTCATCAAACATCTAGCAAAAGAAGATTATGCTTTTCTACAGGAAAAATTACATAAATTTAGAGGATTTTATATTCAAAAAAGAACAATACGAAATTATCCTACCCCAATAGCAGCTAATGTTTTAGGATATTTATCTGAAGTAAACGAATTACAAGCTAAAAACAATCCGGACTATGAGAACGGAGAATTAATAGGTAAAGCTGGTGTAGAAAATTATTATGAAAAAGCTTTAAGAGGTAATAAGGGTAAAAAATATTACAGTAGAGATAATCTAAATAGAATTACTGGAACTTATAAAGAGGGAATATACGATACGTTAGCTGTAGCCGGAAAAGATTTGATGTTAACCATAGATACAGATTTACAGCAATATGGAGAAAAATTAATGACAGGTAAAAGAGGTGGTATTGTTGTTTTAGAACCTTCTTCTGGTGAAATATTAGCATTAGTTACAGCTCCTTCTTACGATCCAAATGTTTTAGTAGGAAGAAAACGAAAAAAACATTCAACAATACTATTTAATGATAGCATTAGTAATCCTACTTACGATAGAGGTTTACAAGGACTTTATGCTCCTGGTTCTCCATTCAAAATTCTAAATGGTCTAGTTGGATTACAAGAAGGTGTAATCAACGAAAAGTCTTTTGTGTATTGTTATGGAGGATATCGTTACGGAAAAAGAAAGCATGAATTCATGAAATGTCACTGTGGAGTTTATGGTCGTCCAATTCGTCTTAAAAAAGCAATTGCAAATTCGTGTAATAGTTATTTTTCTGATGCCTATAGAAAAATTATAGACAAATCTAAAAACACAAAAGAAGGATTTGACAGGTGGAGTAACACTGTTAAAAGTTTTGGTTTAGGTAATTATTTAGGCTATGATTTACCTGTAGGTCAAAAAGGAAGAATTCCTAGTTCTAAATTTTACGATAATAGATATGATTTTAGATGGGGAGCTACTACTAATATTTCAAATGCTATTGGACAAGGAGAAGTAGAAACTACTCCAATACAATTAGCAAATGCTACAGCTGCCATTGCTAATCGAGGTTTTTATTTCACACCACATATTGTTAAGGAAATTGACAATAAAAAAATTGACAATTCTGATTTCGTAACTAAGAAACAAACCCTTGTAGATGCAAAACATTTTCCGGTAGTAGTTGAAGCTATGCATGAAGTTTTTAAAACAGGAACAGGAAAATACAGCCAAGTAAAAGGAATTGATATTTGTGGAAAAACAGGAACTGTAGAAAACTTTGCTATTATTGATGGTAAAAAAACACAACTAAAAGATCACTCAATACTTATTGCTTTTGCTCCGAAAGAAAATCCTAAAATAGCTATGGCTGTTTTTGTAGAAAACGGTGGTTTTGGATCTACGATAGCAGCGCCAATTACTAGTTTAATGATTGAAAAATATCTGAACGGTAACGTAGAAAGAAAAGCCTTAGAAGAAAGAATGGTTAAACTTAGTTTAAAAGAAGAGTACGATAAGCTACTTGTAAAAAAGGATACTATTGAGACAATTAGAGAATAATATATTTAAAAATATCGACTGGCTAACAATACTACTATATACTATTTTAGTTTTTTTTGGTTGGTTAAATATCTACGCTGCTTCATCTACAGGTAACGAAGCAGATATATTTAGTTTCAGTACAAGATATGGTAAGCAATTAATTTTTATTGTTTTAAGTGCACCTCTAATCGTATTGATATTATTCTTGAATTCTAAATTCTACGAACAATTTGCAAGTCTTATTTATATTTTTTCTTTAGTGCTTCTCGCTGGAGTTTTGGTTTTAGGAAAAAAAATTAATGGTGCTACTTCTTGGTATAACTTTGGAGGTATTAGTTTACAACCTTCAGAATTTGCTAAAGCATTTACAGCTCTTGCTTTAGCTAAATTAATGAGTGATCGCCAGTATAATTTAGACCTTTTAAAAAATCAAATTAAGGCATTTATAATTATATTTTTGCCTGCATTTTTTATAGCACTGCAACCAGATATGGGATCTGTTTTAATTTACTTCTCTTTCTTTTTTGTTCTGAATAGAGAAGGTCTTACATTAAAATATTTCATTTTGGGTGTTACAGCTTTAGTCCTCTTTTTACTAACAATATATTTTGATATAAAGATAGTATTAATTGCTACTTTAATTCTTTTAACATTAATCTTCGCATACATTATATATAGAAACAAACAATTTTTTAGATTTAACTGGCCAGTTATTTTAATCACATATATTGTTTCTGCTATTTTTATTTCAGCTGTTGGATATACGTATACGAACATCTTAAAACAGCATCAAAAGGATCGTTTTGATATTCTATTAGGTAAAATTGAAGACAATAAAGGAATTGGTTATAATACTTACCAATCTGAGCTTACGATTAAATCTGGTGGACCTTGGGGAAAAGGTTTTCTTCAAGGTGATAGAACACAAGGAAATTTTGTTCCTGAGCAGGATACCGATTATATTTTTAGTACAGTTGGCGAAGAATGGGGTTTTTGGGGATCGTCTCTTGTGATTATTTTATTTGTGTGTTTGCTTTATCGTATTATATTTTTAGCAGAAAGACAGACAAATAAATTCTCGAGAATTTATGGCTACGGAATAGCTTCTTTACTTTTTTTTCATGTTGCAGTTAACATAGGAATGGTAATTGGACTTTTACCAACAATAGGAATACCGCTTCCCTTTTTTAGCTATGGAGGTTCATCTTTATGGGGTTTTACGCTGTTGATTTTTATTTTTATAAGATTAGATGCACATAAAAAATATGACTATTAGTGTCATTTATTCTATAGCTTTCCTGAAGCTACAACTCTTTTGTCATTTCATATAATTCATCTTTCTTATCTAATTCGATAATTGTCCTTTTTATTATTGTTTCGTTTACTTCTTTAACGATTATCAATTCATTTCCTAAAACATAATCTCTAAACTCATTAAAAAGACTATTTAACTTATTAATTGTTATAAAACTTGTCCATCTTTTCACCCCATCACTAAATTCAATAGTAACTTCTATATAATCATTATGACTATCTGTTATTTCATCATCAATAATTATAGATTTTATATCTGGCATTTCCTCTTTAGTAAAACAATATTCGGGTAACCAAACAAGTTTGTTTCTAGTATTAAAAACTCTTAATAAATCTTGTTTGATGTCTTGAATGACATAGCTCTTTCTTTTGAGAATATGGTCAGAAAATGAAGACTCGTTGATACAATAAACGATATCACCTTTTTTCATGTAAATACTTTTCTTTTCTTAAAACAATTATAAACAAAAAAACACTTCGAAAATCGAAGTGTTTAATATTAACTAACCTTAAAACTTTTTTTATAATGCAGCAACGTGCTTAGATAACTTAGATTTTAAATTAGCTGCTTTATTCTTGTGAATAATGTTGTTTTTAGCTAATTTATCTAGCATTGAAATAACAGTAGATAACATTCCTTCTGCTTCCTTCTTATCAGTTGTAGCTCTTAATTTTCTAACAGCATTACGTGTAGTTTTATGCTGATATTTATTTCTTAAGCGCTTAGCTTCGTTACTTCTTATTCTTTTTAATGCTGACTTATGATTTGCCATTTTATAAAATCTTAATAGTTATAAAAACGTTGTACTCCGTACGGGATTCGAACCCGTGTTACCAGGATGAAAACCTGGCGTCCTAACCCCTAGACGAACGGAGCGGGATGCAACCTCTTTGTGATTGCGGGTGCAAATATAAAACTAATTTTCTATACCTGCAATTTTATCTAGAATATTTTTCTTGATAAAAAAAGCTTCGAAATAAATTCGAAGCTTTGTACTCCGTACGGGATTCGAACCCGTGTTACCAGGATGAAAACCTGGCGTCCTAACCCCTAGACGAACGGAGCAAAACAATCTTTATCAGTTTGCGGGTGCAAATATAAGACTATTTTTTAAACATCATAATTTTTTCTAAAAAAAATTAATATGCTTTTGCAAAAAGTACTCTTCGAGTAGATTTTCCATCAGAAAAAACACATGTTCCCTCCTCTTCAACAACATCATTAGGTATACATCTAATAGTTGCTTTAGTTAGATCCTTAATCTTATCTTCTGTCTCTTCTGTACCATCCCAGTGAGCTGATACAAAACCTCCTTTATTTTCAATAACATCTTTAAACTCCTCAAAAGAGTCTACTTTAGTTATATGTGTATTTCTGTATGTTAATGCTTTATTGAATAAATTAGATTGTATTTCTTCCAATAAATTAGAAACAAAATCAACTAGGTTACTTTGTTCTACTGTTTGTTTATCAAAAGTATCTCTCCTAGCCACCTCTACAGTACCATTTTCTAAATCTCTATTACCAATAGCTACACGTACAGGAACTCCTTTTAATTCGTACTCTGCAAACTTAGCTCCTGGTCTCATTGTATCTCTATCATCAAATTTAACCGAAACTCCTTTTGACTTCAATTCTTCAACGATAGGTTTCATCTTATCAAAAATTGCATTCAGCTGATCTTCTCCTTTATATATAGGAACAACAACAACTTGAATTGGTGCTAGCTTTGGAGGTAAAACTAATCCAGCATCATCAGAATGTGTCATAATTAAACCACCAATTAAACGTGTAGATACTCCCCAAGAAGTTGCCCAAACATATTCTTGTTTTCCTTCTTTAGATGTATACTTAACATCAAAAGCTTTTGCGAAGTTCTGACCTAAGAAATGAGATGTTCCCGCTTGTAAAGCTTTTCCATCTTGCATTAAAGCTTCAATTGTATATGTATCTTCAGCTCCTGCAAATCGTTCACTTTCAGATTTTGCTCCTTTTACAACTGGCATAGCCATAAATTCTTCAGCAAAAGTTGCATATACTTCTTGCATTTGTTTTGCTTCAACAACTGCCTCTTCTCTTGTAGCATGAGCTGTATGTCCTTCTTGCCATAAAAACTCAGCTGTTCTTAAGAAAGGCCTTGTTCTCATTTCCCAACGCATTACATTAGCCCATTGATTTATTAATAATGGTAAATCTCTATGCGATTGTATCCATCCTTTATATGTATTCCATATAATAGCTTCTGAAGTCGGACGTATAATTAACTCTTCCTGTAATTTTGCATTAGGGTCAACACGTAACTTTCCTTCGTTATCAGGGTCTGTTTCTAATCTATAATGTGTAACTACTGCACATTCTTTCGCAAAACCTTCTGCATTCTTTTCTTCCGCCTCAAACAAACTCTTGGGAACTAATAATGGAAAATACGCATTCTGATGTCCTGTTTCTTTAAACATTCTATCAAGTTCAGCTTGCATTTTTTCCCAAATTGCAAACCCATAAGGTTTAATCACCATACAACCACGTACGGCAGAATTTTCAGCTAAATCAGCTTTAACAATAAGCTCATTATACCATTTTGAATAATCTTCAGCTCGTTTTGTTAAATGTTTACTCATAATTGAAAGTTTGGCACAAAAATTGCTATTTTTTTGTTGTAAATTACAGCAACAAAACTACGTTAAATTAGTAACTACTACAATAAACTTGTTTTATTTTGCTGATAATTTCAAAAAACGTTAAATTTAATAAAACGATAAGAATATGAAATCACATTACACTATAACCAAACTTGCATTATATTTCTTATCATTAATCGTGGTTACTACTTTAGTTTCATGCGGAGCTGCGCAAACGGTTTCTGGTAATGATGATGGTATTTATGCGGAAGATGAAGAACGACCTCAACGAAGAATTGTTCAAACGAATGATCGAGAATATGATGATTATAACGAAAATTACTTCAAAAAAGAAGTTGAACGTTTAGATGATTTAAATGGAACAGATATTTTAACTGATATCGAAAATTATAGTTCTGATGATTATGATTTCGAAGATGAAATAGAAGACGAAGATCAAGGTCAAATTTCAACAAATAGAGAACCTTGGGGATTTGATGGAGATTCTGATGTTGTAATCAATGTAAATACATTTGGAAACAATTGGGGTTATGGACCTTATTGGAATGTATGGGGTGATCCTTTTTGGGGAAATCCATGGAGAGGAAGATTTGGATATCGTTGGGGATTCAATCCTTATTGGCATCCTTATCACTGGAATTCTGGATTCTATGTAGGTGTTGGTGGTTTTTACGATCCATTCTACTGCCCTCCTGGATTTTATGGTTACAATAGATTTGGTATCAATAGAGGTTTCAGAACTTACAGAGGTTTTAGATACGGGAATGCAAGATACAGTAGATACGGTTACAGAAATGGTGTTTATAGTAGAAGAGGCCGATATGCTTCCAATAACAGAAGAACTTATTCAAGAAGTAACTCTAGAAGCGCTTCTAGACGTTCATCTAGTGTATATAGAAGAAATAACAGATCTGTTAGACGTAGTAATGGTCGATCTGTAAACCGAAGCAGTAGAAGTATTTCAAGAAATAGAGGAAACTCAAGAGTAAGAAGAAATTCTAGTTCTACTAGAATTAGTAGAGGCTCAAATTCGAGAGGAACAAACAGAAGTATTAATCGAAGTAGTAGATCTAGAAACTATAATAATAGTGGTTCTTCTAGAAGAAGTAGTCGATCTTATACACCTAGTAGACGTAGTTCTTCAAGAAGTTTTTCTAACAGTTCTTCTTCAAGATCAAGAAGTTTCTCAAGATCATCTTCTTCTAGCAGAAGTTCAAGAGGAAGAAGCAGAAGATAATCTATAAAAAACTACTGTATACTTTATATTTAGCTATTATTTTTACGACATGAAAAAAATTATATTTTTTGTAGCAATTTTTGCTACAATAGGGACTACTTATTCTCAATTTACCGATTATAATGATCTAGGAATTCTCTTCTCTAGAGATCAGAGAACTGGTACTGCTAGATTTAATGCAATGGCCGGAGCCTTTGGAGCATTAGGTAGCGATATTTCATCAACAGATATTAATCCAGCTGGTGCAGCAGTAGCAAGAAAAAGTAAAGTTGCTGTAACTTTTGAAGGTATTAATAATGATTATAACGTCAATTATTACGGTAACACAACCAATACAAGAGACGAAAGAATAAACTTAAGTCAGGCTGGAGCAATTTTTGTATTTGACGGAAGCAATAATACAAACTGGAATAGATTTGCAATTTCATTCAATTATAAAGTAAAAGCCGATTTTGATAATTTTTATCAAGGTAATGGAAATAGTGGTTTAAGTTTTTATGATAATAATTTTGATAGAACAGCTGCTCCTAATAACACTTTCTATCAAACTTTCAATCAGGAATTCTCTAAAGAAACTAGTGGAATAAACAGTGTATTTAACATGGGAATTTCTGCTGTTCACGACAATAAATTATTTGTTGGAGCTTCTTTAAAGTTTCATAGTTTAGAATATAGAGAACGTGCTATTTCTATAGAAGATAATGATGACTTAAGCGGAACTCCATTATTATTTGACGATATTAATGAGCAATTTATTGACGGAACAGGTTTTTCTTTTAACGTAGGTTTTATCTACAAACTAAATAAATTCATCAGAATTGGAGCATCTTATGAATCTCCTACTTGGTATAGTGAAGTATTAGAAGAAAGCTTAAATGATTTTGCTGTTTTTGATACAACAGATCCGAACAACCAATCTATTTTATTAAGAGACAGATCTAACAGAGGACCTTTTTCTCTTCGATTTAGAACACCAAGTAAATTAACAGCTAGTGGAGCTTTAATTTTCGGAAAACATGGAGTTATTAGTTTAGATTACACCTATAGAAATTTTTCTAACTTCAGATATACAGATGATGTAAGTTTTAGAGACGCTAGTGGTCAATTAGTGAATCCTAATAATTTCTTCTCAACAGATTTTAGAGCAACTCACGCTTTAAACCTAGGAACAGAATGGCGTTTTGACCGTGTAAGTTTAAGAGGTGGGTATTTCTATGAGAAAAATCCTAATTTAAGAGAAGGTGGAAATACAAACGAAGATAACTACAGAGGATTTACCGCTGGACTAGGTTATAATTTTGGGAATACTCAAATCGGAGTATCATACTTAAGATCTATGAATGACGAATTCTATACTCTATATAATATAGGAGACATAAATATTGATAATACAACTTCAAGAATAGCTGCAAGTATAACTTTTAGCTTATAAAATTTTTATTGGGGATTTTTAAAGAGTCTCTTAGTAAAGTTTGTCAAAAACTGAACTAAGAGGTCTTTTTATTTAATCAGTTTTTTACTGTAATTTTGTAATCTCATTTCTTAGTATGGAAAATATCAATATCAAAATAGAAAATACTACTAACAATACTATAATTAAGTTTGTTAGTGATTCAATCATAGTGAATAGAGGTAGCTATGAATTTAATAATATAGACGAAGCAAAAAGCTCAGCATTTGTTCAACAACTTTTCTACTTACCTTTTGTGAAAAAAGTTTTTGTTGCTGCGAATTTTATTGCAATACAACGTTATGATATCGTTGAGTGGGAAGATGTTCAAGAAGAAGTAAGAACTCAAATTGAAGCATATTTAAATACTGGTAAAAAAGTAATTGAAGAGAATAATGAAGAATCTAAAAAAGAAGCTATAGAAGTGTATGCTGAAGTTACTCCTAACCCAGCTGTAATGAAGTTTGGAAGTAATAAAGCTTTAACTCAAACAGACATTGAATTAAAAAACATAGAAGAAGCTAATTCATATTCTCCATTAGCGAAAGCATTATTCGGTTTTCCTTTTGTGAAAGAGGTTTTTATTTCTGAAAATTATATTTCTGTAACAAAATATGATGTAGTTGAATGGAACGAGGTTTATCAAGAGATAAGATCTTTCATTAGAACTTACCTTCAAGACAATAAAACGATCATCTCTGAAATCCCTAAGCAAAAAGCAACGACTGAAAATGAAGTTAGCCAAGAGAATTTAGATGAAACTTCAGTTAAAATTGTTGAGATTCTTGACGAATACATCAAACCTGCTGTAGCTTCTGACGGTGGAAACATTGCTTTTAGAAGTTATGACCCTGAGACAAAACAAGTAAATGTAATTTTACAAGGAGCTTGTAGTGGTTGTCCTTCATCTACAATAACATTAAAAAATGGTATTGAAACAATGTTGAAAGAAATGTTACCTAATCAAATTAATGAAGTTATTGCTATAAATGGATAAACAAGTAAAACCTTATAAAGATTCAGAATTAGGCAAAAAAGAGCAAGTTGCTCAGATGTTTGATACTATTTCTGAAAACTACGACGGCTTAAATCGTGTAATTTCATTTGGAATCGATGTTAGTTGGAGAAAAAAAGTTGTTCGTCTTATTGGTGAAAACAATCCTAAAACTATCTTAGATATAGCAACAGGAACTGGTGACTTGGCGATGATGATGACCAAATTAAATCCTGAAAAAATTGTTGGTTTAGATATTTCTGCAGGTATGTTAGAAGTAGGTAAACAAAAAATTAAAAAGGCAGGATTTGACAACAAAATCGATATGGTAATCGGAGATAGTGAAAACATCCCTTTTGAAGATGATACTTTTGATGCTATCACAGTTTCTTTTGGTGTTAGGAACTTCGAAAACCTAGACAAAGGATTAAAAGAAATATTACGTGTTTTAAAGCCTGGAGGTAAATTCGTAGTCTTAGAAACTTCAAATCCAACTAAGTTTCCTTTCAAACAATTATATAAATTACACACTAACGTATTTTTACCTATTGTTGGAAAACTATTTTCTAGAGATAAAGTAGCGTATTCTTATTTATCTGAAAGTGCAAATTCTTTTCCTTTTGGAGAAGCTTTCAACAATATTTTAAGAAAAAATGGGTTTAAGAATGTGAAAAGCTTGCCAGTTACATTTGGTGTAGCTTCAATTTATTCATCTACAAAATAACATGTTAAAAAAACTTTTAGTCACTGGTTTACTTTCAGTAGTAGCTTTTAACTGTGCTGCACAAAGAGAACGTATCGAAAATTTACCAAATTTTGATAAACGTTTAATTCACTACGGATTTTACTTAGGTTTAAACACAAACGGTTTTAAAGTTTCATACAGACCAAGTAATTTCCCAGATGCACAAGTAGATGTAGTTTCTGATGTAGGATTTAATGTTGGTTTAATTGGAGATTTAAAACTTCATAACAATATTAATCTACGTTTTGAACCTGGACTAATATCTAATACTAAAACATTACGTTTTACTCATATTGCAAACGAAACTCAAGGAACTAGAGAAGTAGGTAACACCTATTTACATTTACCTTTTATTTTTAAGTTTAGTACGAATAGATTAAACAATGTACGTCCTTATATTTTAGGTGGAGCTTCTTTTGATTTTAATTTTTCTAGTAATGAAAAAAATCAAGATGATAATTTCTCTGGACAATTTAGACAAAATGCAAGTGCCTTTATGTATGAAGTTGGTATAGGAATGGATTTTTACTTGCCTTATTTCAAATTTTCTCCTTCTATTAGAGGAATCTTTGCAATTACTAATGAGATTAAATATGATAATCGAGGACCAAGTCAGTGGACCGATCCAATTGACTTTTTTGGAACACGAGGTATATTCCTCCATTTATCATTTGAATAAATACAAAATAAAAAGAGTTGCAAAATTGCAACTCTTTTCTTTCTTATAAGGAATGGTGCCCCCCGATACCTAATCCTTCATATTCTTAAGACACTCAAATTAAAGTTAAGTCACAACGTAAATCAGAAAAAGCTCGAAAAAAGCTTTAACATCCTATTTATCAAAAGGTTTTTCAGTGAAAAAATAATTAAGAAAACAAAAAAGGACTAGTAAACTAGTCCTTTTAATGATTTGCTCACTACGCAAATCTGTAGATAGAAGTCCCCCGAAATCTACCAAATAATTTATATTTAAATTTTTCTAAGAGAAAATCTCTTATAAATATAATACAAAGTAAACATCACAAATATAATCGAAAAATATTAATAAAATAATTATTTCTTAATAATTATTTTATTATCAACTACTTCCTTAATTGGAAGTATGATTTTTCCGGTATTCGTTTCTATTGTCATACAAATATTATCAATAGCAACTACTACTCCTTCTACATCACCTATTTGTATCGTAACACCAATAGTAATATTTCTTCTTGAATAATATCCAAATAATAATCTTGTCACAGCATCTTTTGCTCCTAAACCAAAAGCAATGGTAAATGCTAATAATACAGAACCTATAACTAATGTTAAATTACTTTTTATTACTGAAGTATCTACACCTGCTTGATCTAGAGCAGTAATAGAAAGAAAAACAACTATTAAATAAAAAGCTATATTACCAACTACGTTACCTCCACTAATTTCAAGCGACTTAAACATTCCTTGAATAGCTTTTTTTACCATAGTTCCCAAATAAGCTCCTCCAGCAAAAATAGCTAGAGCTGTTATTAGATTTGGTAAATAAGAGAAGAAACTTGCTATACCTCTAGACACGCCATCTAATCCAAAAATACTAGCACCTGCCATTACAAAAACCAAAATTAAGAACCATTTTATGACTCCTAATATCACCTTAGTTAAAACAATATTTATTGTACTATCTCCAAAAATTTTAGTTTCACTTAATTTTTCAGACCATTGATCTATATTAGTTTTTGCTAAAAACTTCCTTAAAACAAATAAAAATACACGAATCAAAATCCACGCTACAATTACATAAGCTATAAAACCTGCAACAGTAGGTAAACTATCTGCTATTTTTTGAAAAACTTCTTGAAACGGCTTCAACACATCTATCCCTCCTCCTTGTACAGTTTCTTTTACTTGTTCTTGCATAAATTTAGTTATTAGTTAGTATTTATTCTTTATCAGATTGGTTATCATCTTTTTGGTCTCCTTTTTCTTTCTTTTTCACTTGAGTTTCATCTTTACCTCCTCCAGAAATTAAATCCCCAATAGCACTCGGGTATTTAACCACGAATAAATCCGCCATATCTATAGACAGTTTTATCATAGCTACGTCGTTAAGCACTTTTTCTTTAAGTACTTCCGGTAGCTCTTGATTTGTCAATATTTTCTTAAACGGATTATCCATTTTATAAATCGTTATACGCTTTAACTACTTTTTCCTTGGCTCTCTTTATACGCATTTTTACTGCGCTCGATCCTAAATCTAATGCTAACTGAATATCTTTAATGCTCATATCATCTTGATATTTCATTAATAATATCATTTTATCTGAAGGATCTATTATTTCTAGAGCCTTAGCTAGCTTATCAGATTTTAATTCAAATAAAGAAGCATCGTCAATTTCATCTACATCTGCGTCTTCATCTTTTATCACATCTGTTACTACAGTTATCTTTTCGTTTTTCTTTGCTGTGTTTCTCTGTACATAATTTACACAAAAATTGTAAGTAAAAGAATACAGCCAAGTTGAAAACTTAGATCGTCCTTTGAAACTTCTCAATTTAATAAACAGGCGTACAAACACATCATGTGTTAAATCTTGAGCCTCTTCTTTACTCTTAGAGAAACCGTAACATTTGTTGTATACTAATCCTGCATATCTATCATACAGCACAGCAAACAAATGCGTATCGTTTTTCTCTACGATCTTTTGTACAAGCTCTTCGTCGCTTAATTTATTAATATTGTTAGTCTTCAATAGTCTTTTTCTTACTAAAGTTTTTGGTCGAGTTTTTATAAGACACAAAAAAATTAATAAGGTCACTTTTTAATCAATTCAATGTTAAAATTAACACTTCAAATTCAATTGAAAACTTTTTTTCAAAAAAAAGTAAACTTTTTTGTAACATTTTTTGATATGTGAACGTATAACTACATGGAACGATTAGATAAAGTAAAATTAAACGTGTATGAGACAACTTAAAATTACAAAACAGGTAACCAACAGAGAAACTGCGTCTTTAGATAAATACTTACAAGAAATTGGTAAAGTAGATTTAATTACTGCTGATGAAGAAGTAGAGTTAGCGCAGCGAATTAAAGCTGGTGACCAAAGAGCTTTAGAAAAATTAACTAAAGCCAACTTACGTTTTGTGGTATCGGTTGCTAAACAATATCAGAATCAAGGATTAACATTACCAGATCTTATTAATGAAGGTAATTTAGGTTTAATAAAAGCTGCAAAACGTTTTGATGAAACAAGAGGTTTTAAATTTATCTCTTATGCTGTATGGTGGATTCGTCAATCAATTTTACAAGCGTTAGCTGAGCAATCTCGTATTGTTCGTTTACCATTAAACAAAATTGGTTCGATTAACAAGATCAATAAAATGTATGCTTTCCTTGAGCAAGAGAACGAAAGACCTCCTAGTGCTGAAGAGATTGCTAAGAAATTAGATATGACGGTAAGTGACGTAAAAGAATCTATGAAGAATTCTGGTCGTCACGTATCTATGGATGCTCCTTTAATTGAAGGTGAAGATTCTAACTTATATGATGTATTAAATTCTGGTGAATCACCAAATCCAGATAAAACATTATTACACGAATCTTTACGTATCGAGATTAATAGAGCTTTAGAAACGTTAACTCCACGTGAAGCTGATGTTGTTAGATTATACTTTGGTTTAGGAGAACACCAACCAATGACTCTTGAAGAAATTGGTGAAACTTTTGATTTAACAAGAGAACGTGTTCGTCAAATTAAAGAAAAAGCAATTAGACGCTTAAAACACACATCTAGAAGTAAGATCCTTATGACTTACTTAGGGTAATTAGTAAAAAACTAACTACATATATTTCGAAAACTCTCTTATTTAAAGAGAGTTTTCTTTTTTTATATATACTTTTGCAGCCAATTACAAACACAACACAACAAACATGAGTAAATTAATAGCACCTTCTATTTTAGCTGCAGATTTTGGAAATCTACAACGTGATGTAGAACTAGTAAATGACAGTAAAGCTGATTGGTTTCATATAGATATTATGGATGGCGTTTTCGTTCCTAATATTTCTTTTGGAATGCCTGTATTGAAAGCAATTTCTTCACATGCTAAGAAGACAATCGACGTACATTTAATGATTGTTGATCCTGATAGATACATTAAGACTTTTGCAGATTTAGGAGCTGATATTTTAACAGTACACTACGAAGCTTGTACTCATTTACATAGAACTATTCAAGCTATTAAAGCCAATGGAATGAAAGCTGGTGTAGCTTTAAATCCTCATACTCCTGTAACAGTTCTAGAAGATATCATCAACGATTTAGATTTAGTATGTATTATGAGTGTTAACCCGGGCTTTGGTGGACAATCATTTATTGAAAACACATACAAGAAAGTTTCTCAATTAAAAGAATTAATTACAGCTGCTAATGCAAGTACTTTAATTGAAATAGATGGTGGAGTTACCAATAAAAATGCTAAACAATTAACAGAAGCTGGAGCCGATGTTTTAGTTGCTGGAAGTTTCGTTTTTAAAAGTGATAATCCTACTGAAACTATTGCAGATTTAAAAGCAATTTGTAATTAAACAACATAATAAGTATCTTTAAAACACATGTATAAAGCTTTAATTAAAGTTTTTATGCATGTGTTTTCTTTTATTCAAAAACTACTAAAAACCAACACTATACAAGCAAGTGACATATAAATGTCGTACGAAATACAAGGTAAAAACTTTGAGTTTTTTTGAAATGACTTTAATCTTGTTAAAAATTCTAATGGAATGAAAAAAATGAGTTTCAGAGAGCAATTAATTGAGGTAAGAAAATCTAAAGGGTTAACACAAACTGAAGTTGCTGATTTATGTAATATTTCTTTACGTACTATTCAGCGAATTGAAGCAGGTAAAGTTACTCCTAGAGCTTACACTATAAAACAAATTGCCGAAGCTTTAGATTTTGATTTTTTTCGTGCATATGAAAATCCGGACACAAACATTTCTAAAAAGAAAAAATCAAAAGATACTTTTCGTAACTCCATTGAATTTGTTAAAGATTTATTTAACCTAAAAACAAATACAATGAAAAAAGTTTCTATACTAAGTAGTTTCTGCTTGCTTATTGCTACATCTATTTTTTTATTTACTAATAAAATAAATGCTCAAGGTCCAAAAAATACTGCCATCACAATTACTAGTGAAAATGAATTAATTGAACCTGTAAAAGTTGCTTTTACAAACGAATTAACTTTTGATGAGTTAATTACTATTAAAAACAACTTAAAGAATAAAGGCATTACCATAGATTATAAACAACTAACTTTTGATAATGATAATAAGCTTTCTGCTATTGGATGTTTTGTTGATTGTAATGATGGATTCAATGGTTATTTCTTTGCTGATAACTTAAATTCTAAAAAGAAAAAATTTGGTTTTTATCGTGATTATGATCTGAATGCTAAATCTCCTTTTGGTACAGGGATTTTGAAAAAAACAATCATCTTAGATGTTGGTCATGGTGGTAGAGATAGTGGTGTTTTTACAGAAGAACTTCAAGAAAAAAGAATCACGCTAGCTATTGCTAATAAAGTAAAAGAACTTTCAAAAAATAATAAGGAAATAGAAATTTTCTTAACTCGATCTTCTGACCAGTTTATATCGCTAAATAAAAGAGTTGAATACATCAATAACTTAAAAGCAGATTATGTGATTTCTTTGCATGTTGCTAGTAGCGGTTTAGAAGAAATGAATGGCATTAATTTTTTCACCAGTAATAAGAGTGAATATAAAGACAAATCGACAACGATAACAGAATCTTTTCTAACATCAATGTCTGAGAAATTAAAAGTGAATACTATTCAAAATATGAATTCACATATATTGAAAAAAGTTGAATGCCCGTCTACATTAATTGAATTAGGATATTTATCTAACCCTAAGGATAAAAACAACTTAACATCTGAAAAAGGTCAAGAAAAAATAGCTAAAGCTATTTATAAAGCTTTAAAAACTATTTAATTTCATCCCTTAACTATCTAATTCTTATACAATTCAATGAATTACGTCACATTTTGATGGGACGAGTAAATTTTGAATAAATGATTTCTATATTTAATATGCTATAGTTTTTGAATTTCTTAACGCGTACGGAAATAGACATAAACTCTGAATGTCGAAAATAGATCAGAGAAATAAATCTAATTTTAATACGTAAAACTTATGTTTAAAAAATTTTCAAATATTAAAGGGATTAAAGAAATAAGTAAAAACGAACAAAAAAACATTACTGGCGGTATGGTACCTTTCAATTGTGCTACAGATTCAGATTGTATTCTAGATGACAGTCCGTTTTGCATATTTGCATGTGTGAGATTCGGATCCGGCAATTCTGGTGTATGTCTATACGATACAACTAGTTGTTTTTAATTACTAAAGCGAATTAAAAAGACGAAATAAAAATTAAAAAAGGTGGAACTAAATAGTTCCACCTTTTCATATTATTAACTTAAAAATAATTTGTTTTATTAAAAGACACTACGAATCACGTAGCGGAAGTATTTTATATATAGAATTATCATAAACACTTAAATTCTTAGCTAAATCACTATAAAGTTCTTTTTCATGATCTTGTGGATTCCAATCTGTTCTTCCCTTGATGAAATCTAGATAGTACGCTTCCCAATTTTCATATTCCTTTTGTGCTAAAAACAATATTTCTAAAGCTATTGATTTAACTTCTTCTTTTTCTAGATAACTACAAGCATACCCCATTGAAGCTATTTGTATAATTCTAGTAAAATCCCAAGCTTTATACTTACTATTTCTAGTTTTAAAATCATTAATTTTTTTCAAAAGACTTTCTCTATCGTAAACTCCCCATCTTTGCTTGTATGTATCTTTAATTTCTTCTTCCTGATCTTTATCAAAAGCAAAAACGAAAATCTCCCTATAACTATTCACTAAAGCTTCATGTACTCTTTTTTCTGAAGGTTTATCTTGTTTGATTATTTTCTGTACTTCACTTATCCCTCCATATCCATATATAAAATAAATTCCTCCAAGCATAAAACTTCGAAGTTCTTGATCGTTACTTTGTTTTCTTCTTTCAAGAAGTTCTCTTGAAAAATCAGAAAAAACATTTGATGAAGAAAACTTCCTTTCATGTAATTCATGATCAAAAAATTTTCCAAAATCAATTAGCACTGATTTTCCATCCTCTTCATCTTCTTCAAAATTTATAGCCTTAATAGTACTGTAATTAATTTCTACATGCTTAGTTCTAAAAAAACCTTTGGTAAACTCTATCTCATCTTCTGTCAAGATTACAAAATGCTTTTTCCTCATTGTAAAAAACAATCTAATAAGCGGTAGTAATAATATAAAACCAACTAAAATTAAAAAGTACGAACTTGTTGGATATGGTAAAATTAATTTACCTCGATAAGCCAATCCTGCTGTACTTGTTAATCCTGTATAAATAGAAAAAAAACCAATAACTGGCCATATAAAATTTGTATATGATATTCTGTCTTTATACTCGTATTTTTTATCCTCTAGCATATTCTTATTTTAAAATATCATAAACTATTCAGCTGTATGTAATGGTAATATTTTGTATATCGAGTTTTCGTAAGTAGTAATATTCTTCGCGATTTTTTCAAAAGATTCAGCCTGATCATCATTTGCATTCCAATCGATTCTTCCTTTATTAAAATCTACATAATAAGTTTCCCAATTTTCAAATCTTTCCTGAGCTAATGGTAATATTTCTTGTACAATTTGCTTTACTTCGTCTTTAGACAACCAACTAGCTGCATATCCCATAGATGCGTTATTAATGATACGAGCATAATCCCAAGCTTTATATTTATGCTCTCTAGTTTTTAAATCATTAATACTTTCTAATAGTTCCTTTTTATTAGAAATATCCCACATAGATTTAAACATTCTTTTAATGTCTCTTCCTTGAGATTTTTCGAAAGCAAATTGAAAAATTTCTTTGTAACCGCTCACCAATTGTTCATCAGATGTATAATCAGCATCTTTCATCATTTTTACAACATTATCTGTACCTCCGTAACCATTTAAAAAGTAGATTCCTCCTAACATGAAACTACTTAATTCTTTATCTTGGATTTGTTCTTTCTTACCTCCACAAGATGTAAGTGTAACTACTGAAAAAACTAATACGATTATATTTTTTACTGACTTCATTTTTTGATTGATTTATAGATATATAGTTAGACAGTAAAATTATTTTATTTACAATGGATACAATTAAAACACTAATGAGGTGTGGATAATTCTTTGTGAAACTTTTGATTTTCTTTGTGAAGTTTTTCTATTTTACTTCAATATATAATTTAGGTTTTAAAACCTAAATTCTAATGAGGGATTGATTGATATTAATTTTTATTTTTTACAGTTGAAATCCAAGTTTCTAGATCTTTGTATTCTTCTTCAGTTAATTTAATTCTTCTACCTTTTGGCATTCGTTTTTTTACAAAAACTTGTACATATACATCTTTAGACCAACCATTCATATTGTCTTCAGTAAAAACTCTATATCTGTTTCGTCTTTTATGACAAACATTACATTTATTCGTTAATACTTCAAACGCTTTGGTTTTTATTGAATCTTTTACTGCATAAGAATCAACAGTGGTTAGGACTGTATATTCATTATTTTTTTGAGGTGTATTATTTTCAGCTATATAACTAAAACAAATTCCTAAGATTAATTTTGCTAAAACGATCATCACTTTTATTTTTAAAATTTATGATGACACAAAATTGCATAGAAGCGCTATGAATGATTTATTCTAACGGAAGTAAGATTTGTTCGAAAAGTGTATTGTGTATTATTTAATTTGACTTGGTCGATAACCAAATTTTTTAGCGAAAGCATTAGAAAACGAACTTAAACTATCGTATCCTACTTGCCAAGCAGCTTCTTGAACTGTAGCTTCTTTTTCACTAATAAGTTTATGAGCAGAAATCAACCTTTCGTTTTGAAGATATTTAAAAACTGGTACTCCAAAAATTGCCTTGAACTCTTTTTTTAGTCTAGTAGTATTAAATCCGATTGCTTTAGAAAGTTCTGAAAGTGAAGGCGGATTATCTAAATTTTCTAATAAAATAGTTCTAGCCTTATTCAATTGCTCTCTATGATGTGGTTTTGATGCTTCTTCTTGCTTTAACGCTAATCGGCCAAAGAAATGAGATAATAAAGCCGTAATTTGGCTTCTAAAGAACATCATCTTAGTTTTACCTGTAAATGCATTAGAGAAAAAACCATCAACAATATTTTCCATTTCTGGTGTCATGTAAAAACTTGGTCCTTCTACATAATGGTCTTTAGGATTTACTAATTCTTTTAATAAATCAGAAAATAATTCTCCTTCTTCGTTTGGTAATTGCTCAAGCTTACTCAACTTCGTAGCTACAACAATACATTTTAAACTTTTATTGGAACTAACGGTATGTTCAAACTCTACATTTTGGTCTGCGTAAAAAGAAAGTGATAACCCTTTTGTATAATTGAAATCTTTTTGATCTTCTCCATATTTAACTGATAAATCTACATTACCAGCTCCGTAAAAAGCAACAGCTATTACTGGTTCATCAAAATAACAAGTATCAGTTTCAATTTCAGTTGAATTGGCTTCCTCAACTAAAATTACAAAGTCGTTAATATGGATATAATCACGATTCATTTACGATTTTAAAGATACGCATTTTAATACCAACGCTATTACATCTACTATTGATAGATTTTAATTACAGTAAATAATAATTAGAAATTGTGCTAAGTCATATATGAAATAGCGACCCAGGGAGGACTCGAACCCCCAACCCTCAGAGCCGAAATCTGATATTCTATCCAGTTGAACTACTAGGTCGTCCTATATTATTTAAGCTAATTTTTGCTTAACTATGGTAGAAATTGTTTTTCCATCTGCTTGACCTGCTAATTTTTTAGAAACAATTCCCATTACTTTACCCATATCTTTCATTCCTTCAGCGTTCACTTCTGCTATGACAGCAACAACAACTTCAGCTATTGCTTCTTCACTTAAAGCTTCAGGTAAAAATTGTTCTAAAACTTTAGCTTCAGCCAATTCAGGATCAGCTAAATCTTGTCTATTTTGACTCACAAATACTTCTGCACTATCTTTTCTTTGCTTTACTTGCTTTTGAATTATTTTTAATTCTTGATCACTAGATAATTCGCCAGCACCAGCTTCTGTTTTAGCTAACATAAAAGCAGATTTTAAAGCTCTTAATGCAGTTAAAGCTACAGTATCTTTCGATTTCATAGCTTCTTTCATTTTATTCATTACTTCTTGTTGTACACTCATGAGTTCTCTTTTTTTCAAATATAACGATAAAAAAAATCCTGATTTCTCAGGATTTTCATTTTATTATTTCTTTATAATATTAATCTACATTATCATGTAAAAATGAATTATTAGAACGTAAAAACTCATCATCCTTAGTATTTAAAGGTGTTTTCTTTTCACTCAATTTAGTATTCACGTCTAAATCAACACCTAATCTTTTGTAAGCTGGCTGGCGTTCTATTTCATCAATATTTTTGTTTACTTTATCAGAAAACTTATAATTGAATCCTTTCATTTTTTCTCTTCGCTCCTGCGCTCTTTTTTGAAGTTCAGAAATTGTTAAACTCAATGGAGAAGCATCTGAATCATCTTCTGAATTAATTTCATCTTCTGTTTTTGTTCTTACTTCAAATTGTAATGCTTCCTCTTCTATTTCGATTGCTGGAGTAGAGCTTTTACCAATTGTTGGTTTAATATCAAAATCTTCTAAAACAAAACGCTTTTCAACCTGTGGCTTCACTTCTTCAAACTCTACTTCAATATTTTTTATAGCCTCAGTAGTTTCTATATAATCATTTTGAGTTGTTGATGTTGGCTTTATCTCCTCAAAAGAATTTAAAGGTAAATCAAATAATAAATTTTGCTGAATCGGTGGAGTTTCTTCAACTTTCTCCTCTACAACAGGTTCTGTTATGTTAGTAATGATGAAATCCTCTTCTGCAACAGCTCTGTAATTTACTTCTTCAAAAACTACATCGATATTTTTTATTGCTTCTGTAGTTTTAACTAAAGTATTTTTAGGCTCTTCTTTCTCTTCAAGATCTAAAACATGTACAACCTTTTCAACTTTTGGAGCTACAGGCTCGCTAACTGGAGGAGTATTTATTACTGGTTTTGAGTCAAACTCATATGTAGCTTTTTGCTCATCTTCTAGAGTATGAACAATCTTCTTAGTTTCTGTATTATTGATTGTATTCTGCTGATCTAAAGCAAATCCTGTTGCTACAATAGTAACAGAAATACCTTCTTCTATACTTTCATCTTCACCAATACCCATGATAATGTTTGCATCGTAACCTGCTTCGGTTTGGATGTAATCATTAATCTCTCCTATTTCATCAAGAGTTACTTCATTCGTTCCAGAAACAATTAATAATAATACATTTTTAGCTCCTGTAATCTTGTTGTCGTTTAATAACGGAGAATCTAAAGCTTTTACGATCGCATTCTTTGCACGATCTGCACCAGATTCTTTAGCCGATCCCATAATTGCAGTTCCACTATTTGCTAATACCGTTTTTGCATCGTGTAAATCGATATTTTGCTTGTAGTGATGTGTAATTACTTCTGCAATACCTTTGGCTGCAGTTGCTAATACTTCGTCTGCCTTAGAGAAACCAGATTTGAATCCTAAATTTCCGTAAACTTCACGCAGTTTATTATTATTGATAACAATTAAAGAATCGACATTCTTACGCAGTTCGTCAATTCCTTTTTGAGCTTGTTTTGAGCGCATTCTTCCTTCAAACTGGAAAGGCATAGTAACGATTCCTACCGTTAATATGTCCATATCTTTAGCAATTTTTGCTATGATTGGTGCAGCACCTGTACCAGTACCACCACCCATACCAGCAGTAATAAACACCATTTTTGTATGTGTGTTTAACATTTGCTGTATTTCTTGTATACTTTCTGCTGCAGCTTGTGCACCAATTTCAGGATTTGCTCCTGCTCCTAAACCAGAAGTTAAGTGTGCTCCTAACTGTATTTTATTTGGTATTGGACTGTTTTCTAATGCTTGCGAATCTGTATTACAAATCACGAAGTCTACTCCATGAATTTGTTTACTATACATGTGATTTACTGCATTACTACCTCCACCACCTACACCAATTACTTTAATCGTATTCGATTGTGTTTTTGGCATATCAAATGAAATGTTATCAAATTCTGCGCTCATAATAACTCTTCTTTTTGTTTGTTTAATCCCTTAATTTCTTTATCTCTTATTCTGCGTTATCTAAAAACTCTTTAAATCGTTCTGTAAATTTCTCTAAAAACGATTTACCCTTAGGCTTTGGCCTATATTCTTCTCTCTTTTCTGTTTTTTCTTCTTCAACTACCTGTTGCTCTTCTTCAACTTTAGCTTGAGGTTCAATATCATTTACCACGATTATTGGTTCTTCTTTATCAAACTTATCTAAACCTTCCATTAATAAACCAACTGCTGTTGCATAAGAAGGACTCGATAAAACATCATCACTACCACCAGCCAAATGTTCATTAGGATAACCAATACGAGTATCCATACCTGTAATGTATTCTACTAATTGACGTAAATGTTTTAATTGTGAACCTCCACCTGTTAAAACTATACCTGCAATTAGTTTGCCTTTTTGAGTTTCGTGTCCGTAATTTTTGATTTCTAAATATACATGCTCGATAATTTCCTGAACTCTAGCATGAATGATTTTAGATAAATTCTTTAACGTAATTTCTTTTGGCTCTCTTCCTCTTAAACCTGGAATAGAAACAATTTCTGTTTCTTTATTTTCTCCTGGCCAAGCTGAACCAAACTTTATCTTTAATAACTCTGCTTGTTTCTCAATAATTGAGCATCCTTCTTTAATGTCTTCAGTAATTACATTTCCTCCGAAAGGAATTACAGCTGTATGACGAATAATTCCATCTTTAAAAATGGCTAAATCTGTTGTACCACCACCTATATCAATTAAAGCAACTCCGGCTTCTTTCTCTTCTTGACTTAATACTGCTGAAGCAGATGCTAAAGGTTCTAGTGTAATATCTGAAAGATTTAATCCTGCACTTTTTACACATCGACCAATATTTCTTATTGATGAAACCTGACCTACAACAACATGAAAATTAGCTTCTAACCTTCCTCCATACATACCAATAGGCTCTTTAATATCTGGTTGGCTATCTACTTTAAATTCTTGAGGTAAAACATGAATAATTTCCTCACCTGGTAACATTACCAGTTTATGTACTTGATTTACTAAATTATCAATATCTTCTTCTTGAATTACTTCATCAGCATTTGTTCTAGTTATGTAATCACTGTGATGTAAACTTCTGATATGCTGACCAGCAATACCTACAACTACATTTTCAATTCTTTGTCCAGATACACTTTCTGCTTCATCTACTGCTTGTTGTATCGACTGAATTGTTTGTGTGATATTATTCACCACTCCTCTTTTCACACCCAAGCTTTTTGCTTTACCAATGCCAAGAACTTCTATTTTATTGTATTCGTTCTTACGACCAATCATGGCAACAATCTTGGTTGTACCAATATCTAAACCAACTGCGATTTTATTGTTCTCCATCTTGATTTTCTTTTGTACATACCACTTGGTTGTGATACTTAAGGTTTATTATTTTATATTTTTTTATCGTTTTGTCTTTGATTGCTTTATTGTAAAAAGCTTTCAATTTTTTAAACTTCAAATTTACATTCTGATACTTTCCGAACACAACTCTATAGTCTCCACTTCGTACAGTAAAAACATACTCATCATTTGCTGATCTTTGAATACCAGTTATTTCTTTCTGTAAGAAATCATCATTAGAAATGAGCAGAATTAATTCTGTTATTTCTGGTAAATCATCAGACAGATTATCTCCATTTACTATTGGCACACGTGCTGAAAAGCTTGATGATAACGGGATCTTAGCTCCCTCTTTGTCAATATAGTACACCTCGTTATCAGAAAAAATTCTAGCAATAGGTTCCTTTTGCGTTATATGAGTTTTCAACACTCCCCCAAGCGTTATAAAAACTCGCGCTTTTTCAACATAAGGATTTGACGTTACCCTATTCTCTAGATGGTGTAAATCTAATACACTTTTCGGTTCGTTTTTAACCGTCACTTGACTTTGTATTAACAATTTATTAACCGATTCGTGTGTTAAGAAAGGATTCGATCCTTCATTAAATTCTACAGCTATTGCCTCTACTACTTTTCTTTGATTTCTATTCTTTGTAAAACCATATAAAAACAGCATTACAATTAACAAACCTATGAACACAAAATATTTCAACAACTTCTTCATCCTTCTAAATTGTATTCTTTTATTAATTCATTTTTTACCTCATCTACAAGTAATCCAATATCACCAGCGCCTAACATTACAACAACTTTTGAATTCGTTTTTGCAATATTCTCTACCAAAGCTTCTTTAGATAACAATTGCTTACTTTCTGATGTAATCTTATCTAGTAACCATGAAGAAGTTACACCTTCAATTGGCAACTCTCTAGCTGGATAAATATCTAGCAAACAAACTTCATCAAACTTTGAAAGTGATGACGCAAAATCATCAACAAAATCTTTTGTTCGACTAAATAAATGTGGCTGAAAAACAACAGTCACTTTATCATTTGGAAACATTTCACGAACTGCATTTTCTACAGCATTAATCTCTGTTGGATGATGTGCATAATCATCAATTAGAACTTTTTCTTCTGTTTTTAATTTATATACAAATCGACGTTGTACCCCAGAAAAACTCGCTAATCTTTCTTTTATATCTGCTAAAGAAACACCATAAATATCTGCTAACGCTAATGCCGCTAACGCATTCATAATATTATGTCTTCCTGGTAAAGAAAACTCAATATCTTCTATATTTCCTTTTGGTGTTTTTATATCAAAAATGTAGACACCTTCACTTATTCTAATATTTTGAGCTATATAATCTGCATCTTCTTCAATAGCATATGTCAATCCTTCTAAAGGCAAACCTTTAGCAATAACCAAAGTATCTGAAACCTTATTTGAAAACTCCTGAAATGAGTCTAATAAAGCATCGTGTTCACCATAAATATCTAAATGATCAGCATCCATAGAAGTAATACATGCGATATTTGGTGAAAGATGTAGAAAAGAACGATCGAATTCATCTGCTTCTACAACTGAAATTTCATCTTTACCTAAAATTAGATTCGAATTATAATTCTCTGCAATTCCTCCTAGAAAAGCTGTAGCTTCTGAAGGTTGCATAATATGACCTAATATTGAAGATGTTGTTGTTTTACCATGTGTACCAGCAACTGCTAAACAATATGTGTTTTTAGTTATGCTTCCTAAAATTTCAGCTCGCTTTAAAACTTTAAAATTACTATCAATAAAATGATTTAATTCGCTATGATTTTTAGGCACAGCTGGTGTATATACAATCAAAGAACTTTCTTTAGAAAATACTTCTTTTGGAAGCAATTCCAAATCATCTTCAAAATGAATTTCAATTCCTAATTCTTGTAAACTTTTAGTAATTGGAGACGGAGTTTTATCGTAACCAGCAACCATTTTACCATTAGCAAAGAAATACCTTGCTAAGGCGCTCATTCCAATACCGCCAATTCCTATAAAATATATTGTATGTATATCTTTTAAATTCACTTACTAATTAATCGTTCAATCTCGTTTACAATATGACTTGTTGCATTAGGCAACGCCAATTCTTTAATATTTTCACTCAAACTTTCCTGCTTTCCTTGATCTCTTAACAAAGTTTCAAACACTACAGGAAACGTATTTAACTCACTCTCTTTTAACATAATCGCACCATGCTTATCTACAATAGATTTTGCATTTTTTGTTTGGTGATCTTCTGCTACATTCGGAGAAGGAATAAACAATGTAGGCTTACCCACAATACATAATTCTGACACCGAACTTGCACCGGCTCTAGAAATTACAAAATCTGCAGCTGCATATGCTAAATCCATTCGATTTAAGAACTGATGAATCTGCACATGATCTTTATTTCCAAACTCTTTGTATTCTTCATAATATAGCTTTCCACATTGCCATACTATTTGAATATTTTGACTTTCAAAAAAATCTAGCTCGGTTGCAATCAACTGATTTATTCTTCTAGCTCCTAAACTTCCCCCAATTACCAATACAGTTTTCTTTTTCTTATCCAAATTAAAAAACTCTTGTGCCTCTTCTCGCTTTGTGTGAATCAACAATAAATCTTGTCGCACAGGATTCCCTGTTTTCACGATCTTTTCTAACGGAAAGAAACGCTCTAAATTATCGTAAGCAACACAAATTTTATTTGCTTTTTTTGACAGTAATTTATTCGTAATTCCTGGATAAGAATTTTGTTCTTGAATAACTGTTGGTATTCGTTTTCTACTTGCCATCATTAATGCAGGACCACTCGCAAAACCACCTGTTCCTATTGCAATGTCTGGCTTAAACTTTCTTATAATCTTATTTGCATTCCATAAGCTACTAATTAACTTTAATGGAAACATCAAATTCTTTATTGTTAATTTTCGTTGAATGCCGGAAATCCATAATCCTTTAATCTCATACCCTGCGTTCGGCACCTTTTCCATTTCCATTTTACCTTTTGCACCAATAAATAAAATACGAACAGTTGGATAGCGTAACTTTATTTCGTTAGCTATTGCGATAGCAGGATAAATATGACCTCCTGTACCTCCTCCACTTATGATTACATTTATTGACTTTTCCATTTTATTCTATTTATATGGTTTCATGTAAAATATCTAACGGATTATCATCTAAAATTGATTCTTCTGTTTCATGTTTCGACGCACTCACACTCAACACCATTCCAATAGCAAAACAAGTCATCCAAATTGATGTTCCTCCACTACTTATTAATGGTAAAGTTTGTCCGGTAACAGGAAATAAATTTACTGCCACAGCCATGTTTATAATGGCTTGAAAAATGATCGGCAAACCTACGCCAATTACCAATAAAGTTGCAAAAATTGTTGTTGCTTTTTTTGCAGCTATTATTATCCTGAATAACAGCAAGAAATACATAAAAATCACCAATAACGCACCTAACATTCCATATTCTTCTACGATAATTGCGTAAATAAAGTCAGATGATGACTGTGGTAAGAAATTTTTCTGCACACTTTTACCTGCTCCTTTACCAAATGGACCTCCAGTTGCGATGGCTATTTTTGCTTTTTCTACTTGATAGTTTTCTGGTTGATTTTCTGAATTAAAAAAACCTTCAATTCGGCTTTCCCAAGTACTCAATCTATTTGGCATTGCATCAGGAAAAGCTTTTATTACTAGGATGAATAATCCTAAACCAACAATACCAATTCCTAAAATATTTGCAATGTATTTAATTGGATATCCTCCTATGAACACTAACATAATTATCATAGAAAAAATAATTGCTGTTGTAGAAAAGTTTGCTGGTAAAATGAGAATTAAAATCATTCCAACAGGCAACCACAACTGCAATAAACTCTCTTTAAATACAATCTTTTTCTCTTTATTTTTAGCTAGATATCTTGCCGCATAAACAATTGCAACCAAACCTGCTAATGTTGATGTTTGAAAACCAACACCTACAAACGGAATTCTAATCCACCTACTTGCATTTGCTCCACCAATAGTTGTTCCTTGTGCCAATGTAACCACCAGTAATAAAATCACTATAGGCAACATTAAAACTGAACCTCCGCTGAAATATCGATACGGAATTTTATGCACTCCATAGAGAATACCAAATCCCATAATTAAAAGCGCAACATGCTTAATTAAATGTCCTGTTGTAGAACCATTACCAACCACATAAACCAAGTTTGTACTTGCACTATATACAGGCATAAAAGAAAGTATTGCCAAAACGGCAACTATAGCCCAAATAGCTCGATCTCCTTTTATATGTTTAAATATTGTCTTCAATATTTTATAAGCTTCTTACTGCGTTTTTAAATTGTCGCCCTCTGTCTTCGTAATTATCAAATAAATCGAAACTCGCACATGCAGGAGACAATAAAACTGAATCTCCTTTTTGAGCAATCTTGTGCGCAACTTTTACTGCTTCATCTGCTCCAGCTGTTTCTACTATAATGTCAACTACATTTTGGAACGTATTTATAATCTTTTCGTTATCTAAACCTAAACAAACAATACCTTTCACCTTTTCTCTAACTAAAGGCAATAAATCTGTATAATCGTTCCCTTTATCTACTCCACCTACAATCCAAACCGTTGGATTATCCATACATTCTAAAGCATAAAATGTAGCATTAACATTTGTTGCTTTACTATCGTTGATATATGTTACTCCTTCAATCTTCACGACTCTTTCTAAACGATGTTCAGCACCTTCAAAATTCGACATACTTTCTGATATCGTATTATTACGAACTTGTAATAATTTTGATGCCAACATAGATGCCATTGCGTTTTTTGTATTGTGCTTTCCTTGTATTGTTAAATAAGATTTATCCATTCTAAATTCCTCTTCGTTTATTCTAATTATTATTTCATCATCCTTAAAAAATGCTCCGTGTTCCAATTCTTTCTCTATTGAAAATGGAACTAATTTTGATTGAACAGGATGTTTATCCAACCAACTTGTAATCACTTCGTCATCTGCATCATAAATCAAAAAATCATCTTCTGTTTGATTCTTTATTATTCTGAACTTTGAAGCGATATATTTATTAAAATCATAATCATATCTATCGAGATGATCTGGAGTAATATTCGTAATCATTGCAATATGACAACGAAACTCTTCGATTCCATCAAGCTGAAAACTACTCAACTCTAAGACATAATTCTCATAACTTTCATTTGCTACTTGTTTCGCAAAACTATCTCCGATATTTCCAGCAACTCCAACATTTAGGTTCGCACTTTTTAAAATATGATGCGTTAACATTGTTGTTGTTGTTTTTCCATTAGAACCTGTAATTCCAACTAAACTTGCATTGGTAAATTCTCCAGCAAACTCAATTTCAGAAATCACTTTTATTCCTTTAGCTAGTAAACTTTGAATTAAAGCTACCTTATCTGGAATACCAGGACTTTTCATTACTACATCAGCATTAAAAATTTCACTTTCTGTATGCTGATTTTCTTCAAACTTTATTTTATAATGTTCAAGAACTTTCTTGTATTCTTCTGTAATTACTCCTTTATCTGAAACAAAAACATCAAATCCTTTTTTCTTTCCTAGAATAGCTGCACCTACTCCACTTTCTCCTCCACCTAAAACAACTAGTCTTTTCATTATCTTAACTTAAGCGTTACTATAGTGAATACTGCTAGTAAAATTCCAACAATCCAAAAACGTGTTACAATTTTACTCTCGTGATAATTCAACTTTTGATAATGATGATGTAAAGGAGACATTTTAAAAATCCGTCTTCCTTCTCCATATTTCTTTTTTGTATACTTGAAATACGATACCTGTAAAATCACAGATAAATTCTCAGCAACAAAGATTCCTGCAAGCAAAGGCAGTAATAATTCTTTTCTAATTGCAATAGCTATTACAGCGATAATTCCACCAATTGTTAAACTTCCTGTATCTCCCATGAAAACCTGAGCTGGATATGTATTATACCATAGAAATCCAATTAACGCTCCTGCAAAAGCAGCCACAAAGACTGTCATTTCTCCAGAATTTGGGATATACATTACATCTAAATAATCGGCAAAAATGATATTACCAGAAACCCAAGTGAAAATCGCCAGAGTTACTACCATAATAGCAGAAGAACCTGCCGCTAAACCATCGATTCCATCTGTTAAATTTGCTCCGTTAGAAACTCCAGTAACAATAAAAACTACTATTGGAATAAAAATTAACCATGCGTATTTTTCATAACCTTCACCTAAGAAACTTAAAGCTTTAGCATAGTCTAATTCGTTATCTTTTAAGAACGGAACAGTAGTTTTAGTTGACTTATGCGCCTCACTAAACACTTTCTTCTTACCATTCTCCATAACTACTTGTTGCTCTTGTGGCAATTGCTCTTTTATAGTTACATCATCATTGAAGTATAAAATCGCTCCAACTATAAGCCCTAATCCAACTTGACCAAAAACTTTAAAAATTCCTTTTAATCCTGCCTTATCTTTTTTGAAGACTTTTATATAATCATCAGCAAACCCAATGAATCCCATCCAAACAGTTGTAATCAATAAGATGATTACATAAATATTTTCAAGCTTAGCTAACAATAATACCGGAATTAATGTTGCCATGATGATGATGACACCACCCATTGTAGGCGTACCGCTTTTTTGCATTTGTCCATCTAGACCTAAATCTCTAATACTTTCACCAACTTGTTGTCTTCTTAAGAAATTGATAATTCTTTTTCCGAAAATGGTAGAAATTAATAAAGACAATATAAATGCTGCAGCAGAACGAAATGTAATAAACTGAAATACACTCGCTCCTGTAAGATTAAATTCGTTTTCTAAATACTGAAATAAATAATACAACATTCTTTATATTTTTAATTGATTAAAGCACTGTTTCACTTCCTCTAAATCATCAAAATGATGTCTTTCACCATTTATTTCTTGATAATTTTCATGTCCTTTTCCGGCAATAAGAATAATATCTCCTGATTGCGCCAGCTTACAAGCTGTTTTAATTGCCTGTTTTCTATCTACGATTGAAATTGTTTTTCTATAATTTTCAGCAGTAACTCCAGTTTCCATTTCATCAATAATTACCTGTGGATCTTCCGTTCTTGGATTATCTGAAGTAAATATAGCTTGAGAACTTAACAAAGAAGCTATGTTAGCCATTTTTGGACGTTTCGTTTTATCACGATCTCCACCACAACCAACTACAGTAATTACTTGCTCGTTACCCGTTCTTACATTATTAATAGTTTCTAAAACATTTTTTAATGCATCTGGTGTATGCGCATAATCTACAATTGCCGTAACCTTATCTTTAGAAACCAAGTATTCGAAACGACCACTTACGCTTTGTAACTCACTAATTCCTCGTAAAACTTCCATTTTATCAAGATCTAACAATTCACTAACACCGTAAATTGCTAGAAGATTATAAGCGTTAAAATCACCTATTAACTTCGTCCATACCTCAGTTCCATTAATTGTAATTAATGAACCCGAAAAACTTTTCTCTAAGATTTTCGCTTTAAAATCTCCAAGCGTTTTAAGCGCATAAGATCTTTTACTTGCTTTTGTATTCTGAAGCATTATGTTTCCGTTCTTATCGTCAATATTTGTTAAAGCAAATGCATTTTTACTCAAACCATCGAAAAACGATTTTTTCACATCACGATATTCTGCAAATGAGTTATGATAATCTAAATGATCATGAGATAAATTCGTAAATACTCCACCTTCAAAAACTAAACCTTCAATTCGTTTTTGATGGATTCCATGAGAACTCACTTCCATAAAACAAAACTCAACACCCTGATCTACCATTTCAGCCAAATACTTATTTATAGCAAGTGAATTTGGTGTCGTGTGCGTGGCTTTATACTCAATTGTATCCACCATTATTTTGACTGTAGACAACAATCCAGAACAATAACCTAACTTTTTAAACAACTGATACAACAACGTAGTTACAGTTGTTTTTCCGTTAGTACCTGTAACCCCTATTAACTTTAATTTTTCTGAAGGATTACCATAATAATTAGAAGCAATATTTGCTAAAGCCTTGTTACTATCATCAACCTCAACATATGTCACACCTTCTTTTTTCTCTTCCGGGACATCTTCACAAACGATAACTTTTGCTCCTAAACCTATCGCTTTATCTATATACTGATGCCCATCAACCGTAACACCTCTTTGCGCAACAAACAAATCATTTTCAACAACATCTCTACTATCAAAAACCACATTAGCAACTTCAACATTTGTGTCACCAAATATTGAATTCACTCCAACTTTATATAATATGTCTTTTACTATTCTCAATTATGATAGTTTTAAATATATCGTAGTTCCTTTACGAACTTTTACTCCTTTATTAATCGATTGCTCTGTTACTTTTCCAACTCCATTTACCTGAACCTTCAATCCCATATTTTCCAAAATTGAAATCGCATCCATAGCAGACATTCCAACTACTTTTGGCATTATTGTTTTATATTTATTGATTACATCATAATACCTGTTGTAATCTTTATTTATAGATGCTGCAACTACAGAGTCTGTCACTCGCTGTACACTTGATGGAGTTGATGTATAAATTTTATGTGCAATTTCTTTAAATACTGGAGCCGCAACTTTTGCTCCATAATATCCTTTTAAAGGATCTGGTTCGTGAATCACGACGATACAAGAATATTTAGGTTTATCTACAGGGAAGAAACCAGCGAAAGAAGCAACATACTTCTTATTCGAATAGTAACCTCCTTCATATTCTCCTTTACTATTCTTCTTTCTTGGAATCCATTTTTTTGCTGTACCTGTTTTTCCTGCCATTGAAAAGTTTGGAGAATAAATTTCTTCTGCAGTTCCTTTTTTAACCACATTCTCCATAATCTTTTTCACCTTATTAATTGTTATCTGTTTAGCAATTCTCTCTTTTAGGACAACCTTATCAAACTTCTCAACAGTTTTACCTCCAGTTCGTAGCTCCTTAACAAATCTTGGCTTTACCAATTCACCATTATTTGCCACACCATTATAGAACATTAATGTTTGCAAAGGCGTTAAAGAAACTCCATAACCCCAAGCCATCCATTCTAAAGCAATCGGGCTCCATCTATTTGTTTTTGGTAGTGGAATAATAGGTTTACCTTCCCCAACAATCTTTACTCCAGTTTGCTGATCTAAACCAAACTGTTTTATTCTTTTTATAAATTTATTCGGATTGTGATCGTAGTTTTTCTGGATCGCTTTTACAATTCCGATATTTGAAGAAACTTCAAAAACTCTAGCTAAAGATATTTCTCCATAACCTTCATGATTACTATCTTCTACCTTTCTATTATTAATAAATATTCTTCCTTTTTCAGTATCGATTACATCTGCAGTATCTACAACATTATCCTCCAAAGCAGCCATTAAACTCGCCAACTTAAATGTCGATCCAGGCTCATGACTTTCCCAAACAGCGTAATTTCTTTTTTCGTAATATTTTCCTTTAGAAGTTCTTCCTAAATTTGAAATTGCTTTAATCTCTCCAGTTGAAGCTTCCATAACTACAGCACAACCATGATCTGCTTCAAAATACTCCAACTGCTTTAAAAGTGCATAGTGAGTTATATCTTGAATATTTACATCTATAGTTGTAATCACATCCTTACCATCTTCCGGCTCCTTTTCATTAATATCTCGTAAAGGTTTCCATTGACCTTTAGCTATTTTTTGTTTCACTCTCCATCCATTATCACCTTTCATATAATCTGAAAAAGCACCCTCAATACCAGCTCCACCACGATGATCACTATACCCTACAGTTCGTTCAGCAATTCTACCTATCGGATGCTCTCGAACAGTTCTTTGCTCTGCAATAAAACCACCACGATACACACCAAGATTAAACATCGGAAAACTCTTCATCTTCGCATAATCGTTATAACCTAAATTTCTTGCGATTAAAAGATATCTATTCTTTCTACCTCTAGCATCACGGATTTTCTTTTCATAATACTGCGGTGTTTTACCTAACATTTTTGACAACGATTCTGTTAAACCTGCTATATGTTTCTCAAAATCCTTTTCTCTTACCGCAACAGGATCCATTCGAATAGTATAATTCGATACAGAAGTAGCTAAAAGATTTCCATCAGAAGCATACACATTCCCTCTATTTGCCGCTATGGTATCATTTTTTATCGTAGATTCTAAAGCCATCTTTTTGTATCGCTCACCATCTAGATATTGCAATTCAAAAACCTTACCTCCTATAACCAACAAAAAAAGCGACATCAACACCGCAACTACGTACAACTTGTTTAATATGCTTTTCTTAATTACTGACAACTCCCCTTATCTTTTATTTAATTATTACTTTTATTTTTTGAGGCGGCTCTTGCGCCGGTTCCAAACCTGTTGGTATAACTTTTTTTCGTATTGCACTTTCTAACTTCATCCGCATCAGAATCGTACTTGTATCAACATACTCCGCTCGCAACTCTCGTTTCACCTTATTCAACTCAGCTATCTTCACCACTTTTTCATCTATTGAATGCGCACTCCATATCATTATTAATAAGAGTCCGACCACAAAAATGATCACTCTCCAATTTTTAGCCGCAGAATCATCAGTTAAAAAACTCCCTCTTAACAAATCATAAACTCCCGATCCTTCTTTCATTTTATGCTTTTGTTGCTATTCTTAATTTCGCACTTCTCGCTCTATTATTCACCACTATTTCTTCACTCGTTGGCACTATCAATTTCCCAACTTTCTTTAACGGCACACTTATATTCCCATAAAAATCCTTTTCTGGTTCACCTTCGAACAAACCTGTTCTTATAAACCTTTTCACCAAACGATCTTCTAATGAGTGATAAGAGATAACACTTAAACGACCATCGTCATTCAATAATTGAGGCATTTGATTTAAAAACTCCTTTAACACCTCTAACTCCTCATTTACCTCTATACGAATTGCCTGATAAATCTGAGCTAAGATTTTATGCTCTTTCATTTTAGGTAAAAAACGCTTCAACACCTCTTTTAACTCAAAACTTGTTTCAATTCTTTTTTCCGCTCTTGCAGCAACTATTGTTTTCGCTATCGCTCTTGCATTTCTAAGCTCACCATAATAAAAAAGAATATCCGCTAACTTAGACTCTTCAAAATCATTAATTACTTCTTTTGCTGAAACTTTCGCATTTTGATTCATCCTCATATCTAACTCACCATCAAAACGAATTGAAAAACCTCTTTCCGCTTCATCAAACTGATGAGAAGAAACACCTAAATCAGCCAAAACACCATCAACCTTTTTTACTCCGTGAAATCTTAAAAAACGAGATATGTATCTAAAATTTTCTTCAATCAACACAAAACGATCATCTTCAATAATATTTCTTCTCGCATCATCATCTTGATCAAACCCAAACAATCTACCATTCGGACCTAAACGTTTCAAAATCTCTTTTGAATGACCACCTCCACCGAAAGTAACATCCACATAAACTCCATCTTCCTTTACATCAAGAGCATCAACACTCTCTTTCAACAACACCGATTCGTGATAATTATTCATCTAACTCTATATTTCCCATTACCGCTTCAGCTAAATCACCAAAATCTTCAGCTGAATCTTCAATAACCTTCTCATAATTTTCCTTATCCCATATCTCAACGATATTCACCGCACTAGAAAGCACCACTTCTTTTTTTATTTCTGCAAAAGCACACAGATCTTTTGGAATCAAAATCCTACCAGTAGCATCAACCTCAACCATCTTCACTCCTGCTGTAAACCTCCTTATGAAGTCATTATTTTTCTTCACAAAACGATTCAGCTTATTGATTTTACTCATCATAACATTCCACTCTTGCATTGGATACAACTCCAAACAAGACTGAAACACAGAACGTTTAATCACAAAACCTTCTTGCAACACAGGAGATAGCTGCTTCTTTAGACTAGAAGCTAGCATAAGCCTACCTTTGGCATCAGCTTTACACTCATATGTTCCAATAAGATTTATCACAAAAACTATATAGTAATATTCAAAAGTATAAAATATTTACCACTTTTTACCACTTTTTACCACATTGTTAATAACTTACACCACTTTACACCCAATTACCTAAAAAACTTATGATTAACCCCGTAAAAGAGGCCTCTTCAAAAAAGAAATTGACATATAACAAAAAAGGTTTATTTTTGCGGTTAGCCAAATGTTAGCTAATGACTGATTTTTTAAAGAAAGAAGATAAATTTACTTACGCGGAAGCTGGTGAAGGAAGGCCTATTATCGTTTTACACGGTTTAATGGGAGCATTAAGTAATTTTGACAATACATTTGATCATTTTTCTAAAATAGGGTATCAAGTTCTAATACCAGAACTTCCACTTTACACATTACCTATTTTAAAGACAAATGTTAAGAATCTTGCTAAGTTTTTACACGATTTTATTGAATTTAAACAATTGAAAGACGTTGTGCTTTTAGGTAATTCACTTGGTGGACATATCGCTCTTTATTACATCAAACATTATCCTCAAGATGTTTCTGCTCTGGTACTAACAGGTAGTTCTGGATTGTATGAAAACTCAATGGGAAATAATTATCCTAGAAGAGGAGACAAAGGATTTGTACGCACAAAAACTCAGGAAGTTTTTTATGACAAATCAATAGCTACAGAAGAACTTGTTGATCAAGTATACGACGTAATTAATGATAGAAATACATTAGTTAAAACATTAGCTATTGCAAAAAGTGCTGTTCGTCATAACATGGCAAACGACTTACCTAACATGCAACAACCAACATGCTTAATTTGGGGTAAAAACGATACTGTAACTCCGCCAGATGTAGCAGAAGATTTCCATAGACTTTTACCAGACAGTGATTTATTCTGGGTTGATAAATGTGGACATGCTCCTATGATGGAACATCCTGAAGAGTTTAACAATACACTTGAAGCTTGGTTTAAAAAACGTAATATTTAAACGATGAAAATAAAATCTGCTGAGTTTGTGATGAGTAACAGTAATGTTATAAATGCACCAAAAGACAGAATACCTGAATATGCTTTCATCGGTCGTTCTAACGTGGGAAAATCTTCATTGATTAACATGTTGATGGAACGAAAAAAATTAGCAAAAACATCTGGAACTCCTGGAAAAACACAATTAATTAATCATTTTAAAGTAAATGATGAATGGTTTTTAGTTGATTTACCTGGTTATGGATATGCTAAAGTTTCTAAAAAGAAACGAACTATATTTCAATATTTTATTGAAAACTATTTTAAAGAGCGTGAACAATTAGTGTGTGCTTTTGTTTTAGTTGATAGTAGACACGATCCACAAAAAATAGATTTAGAATTTATGCGCTTTCTTGGTGAAAATAGCATTCCTTTTGCTATTATTTTTACCAAGGCGGATAAATTACCTAGTTCTAAACTGAACAAACAAATTCTTTCTTACAAAAGAAAATTATTACAACATTGGGAAACTTTACCAGTTAACTTTTTAACTTCTTCTTCAAACAAACTTGGAAGAGAAGAAGTTTTAAGTTTTATTGATCAGGTAAACAAAGATGTCGCAGACGATTTTAAATAAAATCTAAATGCATTCTACAAAAAACAATTTACAAGTTTTACATGAAGACAATCATCTAATTATCATCAACAAACGCTCTGGCGATATTGTTCAAGGTGATAAAACAGGTGACAAACCTCTTAGTGATGTAGTAAAAGAATACATTAAAGATAAGTACAATAAACCTGGAAATGTTTTTTTAGGAACTGTTCATAGATTAGATCGTCCTACTTCTGGTATTGTAATCTACGCACGAACTTCTAAAGCTCTTGAGCGTTTAAATAAAATGCTTCGTGAAAAGCAAATTAAGAAAACATATTGGGCAGTGGTGAAAGGACATCCTAACAAAGAAAAGGATAGTTTAACCAATTTTCTTAAGAAAAATCCGAAGAATAATAAATCTAAAGCTTATAATCACGAAGTTTCTGGAAGCAAAAAAGCTATTTTACATTATACTGTGTTAAGAAAACTCGATCGCTACTCTTTACTTGAAGTTGATTTAGAGACTGGTCGACACCATCAAATTCGTTGTCAGCTTTCAAACATTGGTCACCCTATAAAAGGTGATTTAAAATACGGATTTCCAAGAAGTAACAAAAACGCCAGCATACATCTTTTGGCTAAAAAAATTGAATTTATTCACCCTGTTAGTAAAGATAAAATTGCTGTAAACGCTCCTACTCCACTTAATGATGGTGTTTGGGATGCATGTAACTAATTCGTATATTTAGTTCAAAATCATCTTACTACAATGAAAGCATTAAAATATTTATTGGTATTCACTGTACCTTTAACTACCTATATTTCATTTACATCAACAGGTTGGATTACATATTCTACTCTAATCTATGTTTTTGGAATTGTTCCATTGGCAGATTTTTTTCTAAAAGTTAATGCAAGTAATTTTGATAAAGAACAAGAAGAAGTTGAAAAGCATAATAAGCTATATTCTTATATTCTATATTTAACTGTTCCAACACAAGTAGCTTTTTTAATTTGGTTTTTATCTGTGATTGAAAACACCACTAACACCGTAGATCTTATCGGACGAATTTTAGCCATGGGAATTATGTGTGGAGTTATTGGAATTAATGTGGGACACGAACTTGGACATCGAAGTAATAGATTAGAGCAACTTTTAGGAGAGATTTTATTACTTACTTCTTTAGAAACTCATTTCTTGCCATACCACAACGCAGGACATCATTTTAATGTTGCGACTCCTGAAGATGCAGCCACAGCAAGAAAAAACGAAGCTTTATATCTATTTTGGATTCGCTCTCAATTCATGAGTTACATCGAAGCCTGGAAAATAGAGAACAAAAGACTAAAAACTTCTGAAAGAAGTTGGTTTCATCATCAAAACAGAATGATTGTTTATACACTAGCGCACATCATTTTAATTAGTTCAATTTTTTATTTTTTTGGAATTACTGTAACCTTATATTTTCTAGCTGCTGCTATTGTAGGAGTTTTACTTTTAGAAACTGTAAACTACATTGAACATTACGGTTTAATGCGTAAAAAGAATAAATTTGGACGATATGAAAGAGTTCGCCACACACACTCTTGGAACTCAAATCATGTGATTGGAAAACTAGTTTTATTTAACTTATCTAGACATTCAGATCATCATTATAATGGAAGTAAGCATTATCAAATTTTAAAATCACTTCCCGAAAGTCCACAAATGCCAACGGGTTACCCCGGAATGATGTTATTATCTTTAATTCCGCCCATTTGGTTTAGATTAATGAATAAAAAATTACAAGAAATATAATTTTATGACCGATACAGTTATTACTGAAGCTATTCCTGAATTAATTCAGGAACAACGTCGTTTTTTTGCCACACAACAAACTAAAGATATTTCTTTCAGAAAAAAGAGTTTACAAAAGTTACTAAAAGAAATCACACGAAGAGAAGATGATATTTTAAAAGCACTACACAATGATTTCAGAAAATCTGAATATGAAGGAGTAATGACTGAAACTGGGATTGTACTTTCTGAATTGAAAATGATGATTAAAAACGTACGTTCTTGGTCTAAACCTAGACGTGTTTTTCCTGCGTTATTAAACTTTCCTTCATCAGCCAAAATACATCCAGAACCTTACGGAACTACCTTAATTATTTCTCCTTGGAATTATCCATATCAATTAGCTTTTTCTCCTTTAGTGGGAGCAATTGCAGCTGGAAATACAGTAGTTTTAAAACCTTCGGAACTTACTCCGCACACAAGCGCTATCACAAGAGAAATTATCGAAGCTGTTTTTGACAAGAAACATGTAGCTGTAATTGAAGGAGGAGTTCCAGAAACACAAGAATTACTAGCTCAACGATGGGATTATATTTTCTTTACAGGAAGTGTGCCTGTAGGTAGAATTGTAGCAAAAGCTGCTGCAGAACATATTACTCCTACCACTCTTGAATTAGGAGGAAAAAGTCCTTGTATTGTAGATGATTCAGCAAAAATAAAACTTGCTGCTAAAAGAATTGTTTGGGGTAAATTTTTAAATGGAGGACAAACATGTATCGCTCCAGATTACCTATTAATTCATAAGAAAGTAAAAGATCAATTTACAAGCGCTTTTATTTCTGAAATTGAAAAAGCTTATGGAACAAATCCTAAAGCTTCAGCTGATTTTCCAAGAATTGTAAACACAAAAAACTTTGATCGTTTACACAAAATGATCGAAAATGAAACTTTATTAACTGGAGGTGAAACTGATCGTGAAGAGTGTTACATCTCTCCTACTCTTGTTGACGAGCCAAGCTTAGACAGTAACGTAATGCAAGAAGAGATTTTCGGTCCTATTTTACCAGTTCTTTCTTACGAGTCTGAAAGTGAATTAGAAAATATCATTAGTAAGTTTGATAAACCACTTGCATTTTATGTCTTTACTGGTCATAAATCTTTTGCGAAGAAAATGATTCAACGTTACTCTTTTGGTGGAGGAACTATTAATGATACTACAGTACATTTTGCTAATCATAATTTACCATTTGGTGGTGTTGGAGAAAGTGGAACTGGAAGCTATCATGGAAAGCAAACTTTCGAGACTTTTTCACATAAAAAAGGGGTTGTTACAAGAGGAAACTGGTTAGATGTCCCTACAAGATATGCGCCTTATAAAGGAAAACTGAAACAATTAAAAACATTATTGAAACTAGGATAATATTACTATGAGTGAAAAAACTGTAAGCGAAGCTATTGCATATAGAAGATCGGTTCGTGTATACGATGACACAAAAAAAATAGATACTTCAATCGTAAAGAAATGTATTGAACAGGCTTCGTTAGCTCCCAACAGTAGCAATATGCAATTATGGGAATTTTATCATGTTACTTCTAAATCTGTTATAGATAAATTAATACCACTTTGTTTCAACCAAAATGCTGCTAAAACTGCGCAACAAATGGTCGTGGTTACCGTAAGAAAAGATTTATGGAAAAAGAGAGCTAAAGCAAATTTAGAATATCTAGATAAAGTTTATCCACCTCAACCCGACGGAAAACAATCTAGCAGAGAAAAATTTGCTAAAAATTACTACAAGAAACTCATTCCGTTTGTTTACAATGATTTTCTAGGGATTTTTGGCTTCTTTAAATATTTAACAATTTTAATTACAGGATTATTCAAACCTATTTACAGAGAAGTACGCGCAAAAGACATGCGAGTTGTTGCTCATAAAAGTGCTGGATTAGCTGCACAGACTTTTATGTTGAGTATGGCTGGTGAAGGTTACGATACTTGCCCGATGGAAGGTTCTGATACTTGGCGTGTAAAAAAGGTTTTAGGATTACCTTCTGGTGCTGAAATTAACATGATTATTTCTTGTGGTATTCGTAAACCTGAAGGTGTTTATGGAAAACGCTTTAGAGTTCCTTTTGAAGATATTTATACAGAGGTTTAATAATTAGTATTACATAGAAAGTTAGTGAATAAGTACAAATGAAAAACTACTTACTTTTAATAACACTACTCATTCTAGTTTCTTGCAAAGGAAATAGCCAAAAACCACAAAACAATAATCTAGATGTTGTTAAGTATCATGTTTCAGATTCTGGTGTTCGATTTAAATTACAAGATTGGGGAGAAAAAGAACTTAAAGAATATCACATGCTTTTAGAGAAAGCTAAAATCTTAATTGAAAAATATTCACCTCAACAGAGTAATATTTTTAATGCTAAAAATTTAGATTTAGTTCTTGAAAAGTGGAAAGAGAATAAAAGTCCAAATAAAGAATCTAAAAAAGAGATTATGACTTTAATAGGTGCAAGTTTCGGTAAAGATTTAAATGACTTTTTTAATTGTGAATGGAAAATTTATTATGATAATCAAGGAAGTGATTTCACTGTAATTCATAAAGTTTATAAAATGAATCTTTTTCCATTTTCAACAGTCTACAAAGCAATAGAGTTAAACAAAAAAGGAAGTCTCTACGATTTAAAAAAAACGTTTAAACATAATATTAATGAGGCTGAAAAGAATGGAGATTACACTAAATGGTAAACATCTTTCTTCCCACATATGCTAATTTTGAAATATTTCGCAATACACTTAAGCAGTGAATGAATTACAATTCATAAGAGAATACTACAGACCTATTCAGCCAGCTGTTTCAATTAATGATAACAAAATCAATTATCGAGAAATTCCTCCTAATAAAGAAATTAAGGATTTCGTGTTTTGTTTCTGGCAACTTAAAACACAGAAAAAACTAAATAGCGACTATAATTACCGAGTTGTTTCTGATGGCTGTATCGATATTTTTTTCAATCATAAAGAACCAACAGAAAACTTTATTATGGGATTTTGCCGAAAGTTTGTTCAATTTTCAATTGGGAAAGAATTTGATTATATCGGTATCCGTTTTTTACCTGCTATGTTTTCTCTTTTATTTGGAATTGACGCTAAAACTTTAAGCAATCAATCTCAAGATTTATACAACGTACTTCCTGATTTTTCAGAATGGATAACATCAAATATTAAATCAACGGATTCTTTTGAAGATATTACAGAAATCATCAACAAGAAAATATTCCAATTAATAAATAATCAAGAAATTAATTACGATGTTCGTTTTTTAGAAGCATTAAAAATGATCTTTAAACAACATGGGCATTTAGACACAGAAGAAGACCTTAATTCAGAATTAAGCACAAGACATCTACGTAGAATTTTCAACTTTTATTTAGGAACAACAGCGAAATCGTTTAGTAATGTCGTTCGCTTTCAATATATTTTAAACGCTAATCCGTCAAAACAAAGTCTCAAAGAAAATAAACTATACTTTGATGTTGGCTTTTTCGATCAAGCTCATTTCATTAAAAACTTCAAAACTTTCTACGGCGTAACTCCTTCCGAAGCCTTTCATTAAGCTTGTCCGATTTTTACAATACTTCATGGTTTTGTCAATTTAAATTTGACATAAGAAAATCATTAACAATGAAAAAAGTATTATTAACGCTATTTGTTCTATCACTTAACTGGATGAATGCACAAACGACAAACAAGATGAAATTAAACGCTGGAATAATTACTAAAAAACTACAAGAAACAAAGAAATTTTACACCGAAGTTTTAGATTTTAGCGTAAGTTTTGAAAATGAATTTTATCTATTACTTCATACACCAAACCATTCAGCAGAACTCAGTTTTCTACTACCGAATCATGCCAGTCAGAAACCTATTTTTCAATCAGAATTTAATGGTAAAGGTGTTTATCTAACAATTGAAGTAGAAAATGTAGATCAGGTATATGAGAAACTAAAAAAGAAAAGCATTCCTATAGAAATTGAAATTCGTAACGAACCTTGGGGAGATCGACATTTTGCTATCGTTGATCCTAATAACATTGGGATTGATATTGTGACTTACACTAAACCAGAAGAATAAAATACTTTATTGGATCTAATATTTCACAAAGCATCTAAAATTCAAGTTTTTAATTAACTTTATGGCTAAAATTGCAAGTTGTACTTGAGACAAACTTCATTTTAAATCATAATTGCTAAATAAAATGGAAAAACTAAAATATTCAGAATTGCACCCTTTGAAACCTAATTTGGTAAACGAACAATTATTAACTAAAGATGAGTTTATTAATAAGTTTAATAACTTTCAATGGGTAGAATTATTAAAACTTCAGCTAAGCGCAAAAGAGTTATATGGATCTCCTTCTTTAAATATTGAAAATGAAAAAGGTGATGGAATTGCGGTTTCAATAGTTGGTAATTTACATGAACACGAATTTTATATTTGCTACAAAAGACCTACAACTTATAAAAAGAGCAAATGGTTTGGACTAGTTACTTATGATTTCTATGATAAAGATTTTTGTAGTGTAATTCCTGGACAAACAAAAGAAGATGCATTTGAAGCCTTCATGTTATTTTATGAAAAGGATTATGAAAAAATAGAAGAAAAATGGGGATAAAAAATTGCAATCAGAAAATTGTTGACATAAGAGTATTTAACAGTAATGATAATTACATTGAATTTGATAACGGTTATGCCATTGACGGAGCTATTCAGGTTTATTTATTTAAAACGACAGTTACTTTTGTTTGGAATTTTGAGCTTGAAAATTTTGAATTTCAAGAAAACCGAAATCTAGAAACTTCTCATTTCTATGAAATAAACTTGAATAACTTACCTAAGATTAAAAATTTAATCGGACAAGAAATCGACTCTTTAAAGTTTATTGAAAATGAATTTCATACTCTTGTAGATTATACAATGAAAACGGGAAAAATTAAATTAGTCTCAGGAATTGAATTAACTTTTATCTCTAAAGAAACAATTAAAATCTCATGTTCTAATTTTAAAATTAATAGTTTAAAGAACATACCAACTAATATCTCCCCGGATTTACAAGGAAATATTTTAATTGAAATAAGCTAAAAAATAATAATTATTAAATGATTGGAGCAACTGGTCCATACGCAGAACTGTTTATTATACTGTTATGTTGGGTAATTCTAAACCCAATATTTCTAACAATGTATTTCCACAAAAAAATAACTGAACGATTTAATTCACGAATAAAAAAGACAATAGCTCTTTTTGCTCTCTATATTCTTCTTCTTTCTATTGCTGTATTTTCTTTTAGACTTACCTTCATTATAAGGTTGACCCCCTCTTTAATTATTTCTCCAATAAGCACAATCGCATTGGTTTTTATGCTAGGTCTTAGAAATGATAAAATCAAACAAATTCAATGAAAAAACTCTTTACTCTTGTAATACTTACATGTATTGCTTTTAGTTGTAGTCGCAGCAAAAAATCTGTGATAGATGATTATTCAGCTAAAATAGATAGCCTAATATTAACTTTTACACCAAGAGAATTTAACGGTGTAATTTTGATAACTCAAAATGGTAAAACTAAATGTTCAAAAGAATATGGGTTTTCTAATTTTAAAGAACAGACTCCAATTAAATTAAGTGATAATTTCTTAATTCAATCGAATAGTAAGCAAATTACAGCTGTATTAATTTTAAAAGAAGTAGAAAAAGGAAACATTGATTTGAATAAAACAGTACATGATTATTTACCTGAGATAAAAGCCGATTGGACAAATTCAGTTACTATCCATAATTTACTAAATATGTCTGCTGGTATAAATTATTTCAACAACACATTACTTTTCGAACCAGGAAATGGATTTATGTACAATAATAAAAATTATGGTTTGCTAGGTAAAATACTTCAAAAAGTAACTGATAGAAAATTTAAAGAATTAGCTAATGATTTATTTAAAGAATTAAGTATGAATAATACTTATTGCTATGAATATGACAAACCTAACAAGGGGATAATAAATAGCTACGAACTTGGAAGCTTTGCTTATCCTGTTGAATTTAAATATACTGATTTCACTAAAGACAGTTGGGAAAATTACATTCCTGCTGGCGGTATTGTTTCTAATGTTTTTGACTTGAATATTTGGGATAATAAATTACACAATGGAGAAATTTTAAGTTCCGATTTATATAAACAAATGACAACTCCAACTAATATGGGTAAACATTCTGCTTTTGATAATGAAACAACTGGTTATGGATATGGAATAAGAACTCATAGTCAACATAAAACATTATATATTGGTCATGGTGGTAAAGGTTTAGGTTTTGTTTCTTTTAAATTTTATATCCCTAAGAATAAAGTTGATGTTATAATTTTAGAGAATATTTATTATAAAAGTGGTAATTCAATAAATAATGATATCATTTATCACTTTGAAAATGAAATCAGGAAAATAGTAGCCAACAGTTCTCTAGGAAGAGAATAATCATATCAAATTTTAAAAACTGTATAGATGACTAAAGAAGAAAGGTTTAGAGGATGTATAATTGGAGGTGCCATTGGAGATGCTTGGGGAAGCGGTTTTGAAAATCAATTTGAAGAAGATGGTGATACATTTTATTTTCTTGGAAATCCAAATGTAAAAATGCCTACTTGGGGAATTACAGACGATACACAATTGACTTTAGCTACAATCGAAGTAATGTGTGAAAATAAAAAAGTAAATCCTGAAGTAATAGCGAACAAGTTCGTTGAATATTACCAACAACGAAAGCTAAGAGGAATTGGAGCAAGTACTTTAAAATCTTTAAAAGAGTTAAGCTTTGGCGGACATTGGAGTCAAGTGGGAAGAAGAGGCGAATATGCAGCAGGAAACGGAGCAGCTATGAGAATAGCTCCAATAGCTTTTAGAGAAGAAATTACATATTCTGAAATCAGAGATATTTGTATTATCACTCACAATAATGATGAAGCTTATATTGGAGCTAAAAGTGTAATAATCGCTATAAGAGAAATTTTAAATGGTAACTGGAATGGTACAACGAATTTATTAGAACTAATTATTGATCAAATTCCTGATACCAGAGTTCGTGATAGACTTATTGAAATCAAAAACATAGAAAATCTTCTTGAGATAGGAAAAATTGGCAACGATGGATATGTCGTAAATTCTGTTCCATTAGCAATTGCAGCAGCAAATAAAGTTAAAGAAATTGGAATTGAACAAATGTATGCTCAGCTTATTGAAATCGGTGGAGATACCGATACAAATTGTTCAATTGCAGGACAAATAGCTGGTTCTTTAATCGGGTTTCATGCTATTCCCATAAAACTGACTTCTAAATTAGAAACTTTACAAGATTACAATTGGATAACAACTACAATGGATAAATTAATTGCATTAGAAAACTGGTAATAAAAACATTTTTACAACTATATGAAAACGAAAATTCAAATACTAGTTTGCTTCTTAATTACATTCATTAGCAATGCTCAAAAAAATACAATTACAGATTTTTTTAAGGATTGTAATAACTATTCTGTAGAAGATTCTATTTCACTTTATGACCAGTATACTGATTTCACTCTTAAGCTTCCGAAATACTGGACGGGTAAATTTAGAGGAGATTTAAATAGTTTATTAGCTCAAAAAACGTCTGATTCCTCTTTCATTAAATTAGAAGGATATTCTTCTTATGATGTTCAAAATAACAATAATGAACTTCAAAAGAAAAACCCGAACTTCTTAGACACAATTTTTATAGCATCACAAGAAATTGTTATCATAAGTCATACGAAAACAAAATTTAAAGATAAATTACTTCACAAATATGAATTCCATTGTAAAATTGAAAATACACCGTGGATTCGTAAATTTTATTTAGTAGCTAATAAAGAACCAAATAAAAAAGATATTTGTGAAATAAGACATATTATAAAACAGTATATGCAAAAATTTAAAAGCTAATTGCAATTAAAAATCTAGTTTACTTATATTGAAGGATCTAACAACAAAAACTTTAAACATGAAAAGATTTTTAACAATTCTGTTTAGTTCTTTATTTATTTTAAGCTGTACTAACATTGAAAATAATAAGAACGAGAATGTAATTAAACTTCAAACTGAACTTGATAGCATTAAAAAGATAATTACTGAAAATCAAAATAGTTCAAAAACACAAATTGCAACATTCTTAACATTTCAAAAAGAAAATGCTGAACAAGCAATGAACTTCTATATCAAACTATTTAACAATTCAAAAATTATAAATATAAAACGTTGGGAAAAAGGTGCTCCAGGAAAAGAAGGAACCATTATGCACGCCACATTTAGTTTAAATGATAAACTTTTTATGTGTAGTGATAGTCCTGCTATTCACGACTGGGGTTTTACTCCTGCTGTTTCTAACTTTGTTGAATGTAAAGATGAACAACAATTAAACAAATTGTTTTCAAAACTATCCGAAAACGGAAAGGTAATGATGCCTTTAAATAATTATGGATTCAGCACAAAATTTGGTTTTGTTGAAGATCAATTTGGCGTTTCTTGGCAGTTAAATTTAAAATAGGAAACTATTTGTTATCTATCATTTACAAATTAGTCTTAAACTGTAACATATAAACATATACATTGTCTTTATTAAAAATTAATAAAGACAAAATGAAAAATAACATCATCGTTCTTTTTGCTACCATTCTTTTGCTTTTTCCATTAATCGGAAATACATGCAGTATGTATAAAATCACTAAAAACGGAAGAACTATTGTGGGGAATAACGAAGATTTTCTAAGTCCGAATAATCAATTTTGGTTTGAAGTAGCTGGTGATAAAAAATTTGGAGTTATGTACATGGGTAGAATCAATAATTTTGCTCAAGGTGCAATTAATGAAGCTGGTTTAGTTTTTGATGGATTTGCTAATTCTGAATTAGCCGTTACAAATACCGTAGGAAAGACTAAAGTTTCGATAGTTAACGCTCTTCGCAATATCATGCAATCTATGGCAACTGTAGAAGAAGTGAAAGAATACTTAGAAACTATTGATTTAAGTTTTCTTTCAAGTAGTATGCTTGTATTTGTAGATAAATCTGGAACATATTTAATAGTTGAAGGTGAACTATTAATAATTGGAGAAGAGTCTGAAAAATCGTTTTCTAATTTTTATTACTCACAAATAAACTCTCTATCTGAAGTTGATATTCCTAGGTTTCAAAAAGGGCAACAGTTTTTAAATACTACACAAGGCAAAGCATCTTTTGATTATTGTAGTAAAGTAATGGATAATATGAAAACCGAAAGCTCTGAAGTTACCTCCACACAATTTTCTACAATTTACGATTTAACTTCTCTTAAAATTCGTTTATACCTATACACTGATTTTTCTAATTATGTTGAATTAGATCTAAAAAAAGAACTCAAGAAAGGAAATCATAAAACAATGATGATTGACTTATTTGAAAAAGACACAAATTCTATAGCTTATCAATTTTATACTAAATATAACGATTCAAATAATCCAGTTTTATTTCTGAAAGAAAAAATGAACCCTGAACAATATTCAGAAGAAGAACTTAAAAATAAAGGCGTAAACTGGGGAATTAATGTTGTAGGTTATGAGTGGTTAAAAAATAAAAAGGATCCAAAAACTGCCATAAAAGTTTTTAAATACGGACTTAAATTAATGCCTAATGATTTTGATCTTTATGATAGTTTAGGAGAAGCTTATTTAGACAATAAAGAATGGAATAAAGCTATAATTAATTATGCTAAATCTTTAACATTAAATCCAGAAAATCAGAATGCAATCAAGAAATTATTAGAATGTAAGGAAAAGAAAGAATCCTTTAATAGTAAAAATAACAATGAAAATTGACATCCTAAAAAAGATTGATATTACTTCTGAAATACAAAGTCAAATCACTGATTTTCTTAAAGAACTTAGTCCTAATAAATTAACATTTTAAGAAGAAAACAATTCTCCTTTTTTAACAAACGCTTTAAGTTACAATCTTTCTAAAAAATTTTCTTTTTAGTTAACTTTACAAAAATTAGTAAAGCACTTAAATTTTACAAAAAGAAAGCGTAAATCAGAATGAAAGACCTTTTACAAACACCTGTTCAATTCCCTTGTGGATTAACCATGAAAAACAAATTCATGTTAGCTCCATTAACGAATACTCAAAGTTTTGAAGACGGACGATTATCTGAAGATGAATATCAGTGGTTAACAATGAGAGCTAAAGGTCAATTTGGATTGGTTATGACTTGTGCTTCTCACGTTCAAGCTTCTGGAAAAGGTTTTCCTGGACAATTAGGTATTTTTTCTGATGATCATATTGAAGGACATAAAAGATTAAGTGAAAAAATTAAATCATATGGTAGTTTAGCTGTTGTTCAACTTCACCATGCAGGAATGCGATCTCCTGAAGAACTGATTCAGCAAAAACCTCTTTGCCCTTCTAACAACGAAAAACATGGTGCTCGTGAAATTTCTTCAGAAGAAATTCAACAACTAAAAAACGATTTTATTAATGCTGCAAAAAGAGCTCAAAAAAGTGGTTACGATGGTGTTGAAGTTCATGGTGCCCACGGTTACATATTAGCTCAATTTCTAAGCTCAAGTATAAATAACAGAACCGATAATTATGGTGGAAGTTTAGAAAACAGAAGTCGTATTTTATTTGAAATTGTAAATGGTATTAGAAATACTTGTGGCGAACAATTTTTATTAGGTGTTAGACTTTCTCCTGAACGATTCGGACTTAAATTATCTGAAATAAAACAAGTTTGTGAAAGACTAGTTGAAGAAACTAAAATTGATTTCCTTGATGTTTCTTTATGGGATGTATACAAACATCCGGAAGAAGAAGAACATCAACATAAATCTTTGCTTGAACATTTTACAGCATTAGATTTAAAAAATGTTCATTTAACTGTGGCTGGTAATATCAGAAATGGTGAAGATGTTCAAAAAGTTTTAAATTCAAACGTAGATTTTGTTACTATTGGGCGTTCTGCAATTCTTCATCATAATTTTCCTGAACAAGTAATAAAAGATATCAACTTTAAACCTACCGAAATTCCGGTTTCAAAAGCATATTTAAAAAATGAAGGTGTAGGTGAAAACTTTATTGATTATATGAGTAAATGGTCTGGATTTGTAAATCCTGATTAATTACTATTTAATTCAAAAATTTATTTTGAAACAAGTATTAAAGCACTTAAAATCAAATCCGAAACAACTATTTCTAATTGATGGAATTGGTGCTATAATATCTGCTTTTCTACTTGGCATTGTCTTAGTTCGATTTGAATCTTTTTTTGGTATTCCAAAACAAACCTTGTACCTACTTGCTACGCTACCTTGCTTCTTTGCTATGTATGATTTTTACTGTTATTTCAACACTAATAAAAACATAGCTTTTTTCATAAAAGCAATTGCTTTTGTAAACATCTGTTACTGTTGTACATCAATTGGTTTTGCATTGTATCACAAGGAAACAATTACCTCTTTGGGTTGGAGCTACATTTTTGCAGAAATTGTAATTGTACTTCTACTTGCTTTGTTAGAATTGAAAGTTGCTAACTATAAAACGAACTAACACAAAAACTGTAAATCACTTAAAATCAGCTTCCTCATTTTTAAGAAAGATTTTTATTCAAAAAAGCTTAATTCAACTTAACAATAACGTAACATGTAAACACGAATCTGGTATGTTAGTTGATGGTTGTTCTTCGTAAAAATTTTAAATTATGAAAAACTTAAACTTAACACTACTATTACTTTTTTTAACCTTCATTTCTTGCGGAGACGACGACGATGTAATTAACGATGATGTAAGCTCAGAACAAGTCAGGTATAAAAATTTGTTGGCTTACTATCCTTTTGAAAAAAATCCTTTTGATCAAAGTGGTTATAACAATCATGGAATTGCAAATGAAGTTTCTATAACGAGTGATCAATTGGCTCTTGAAAATTTTGCTTATTATTTCAATGGTGATGATAGCGGGATTGAAGTTCCAAACAACCCTCAGTTATTTTTAGATGATGAGTTCACTATTTCTGCTTGGATTTATCCAGAAGAAAAAAAATCTCAAACTATTCTTAGAAAAGGAAGTGCTATTAGTGGAACTGGAGCTTGGCCTTACGGATTATCATCATCAGCAAATGAATTAATTTTCTCAACTAATTCTGAAGGTCAACTTAAGCAAGTCAAAAAAAACGGATATGAGATAAATACCTGGTATTTAATTACTGGTGTATTAAAAGATCAGAAAATGTTTTTATATGTAAATAATGAACTAATTGCTACTGAAGAAATACAAGGAAGTATTTTAAATAATGATCAACCATTATTAATAGGAACTCGTTTAAATTTGCCATCGAATACATTTAAAGGAAAAATAGATGAAGTTAGAATTTATAACGTTGCTTTAAATCAATCTGAAATAACATCGCTTTTCAACAAGAAATAATTACACATAAACTATAAATAAAACAGACGTTTGGTATTTAATCAAACGTCTGTTCATTTTATATTCAATCTTTAAAATAATAATCTGTAATTTAGTCCGTAACTAACAATTCACCTATTTGTTAGTAATTAAAAATGTTATGAAAAGTAAAGGTTTATCTAAAACTCAAAAAAATAAAATATTTTTAGAAGAGTATTATTTCGGTTATGGTGTTTTTTATACACTTTTAAGAATATTAGCTGGTCCACTTATTTTAATAATTGGATATAATTTATACACTCCAGGAAACTATAAAGGATTATTATTTATTGGTTTTGGAGTCTATTATACACTTCAACCTTTAATTTTACTTATTAGTAGCAAAACTTGGTTTGAAAGGTTTGATCTTAATTATACTGTTACTCCTAATAAACTCATTATTGCAACTGAAAAAAGTAAATCGGAACTAGATTATTCAGAATTTAGAGATCTTAAAAAAAGAAAAAACTATTACGTTTTAATCACAAAACACAAACAAACAATTCATCTACCTTTTGAAATATTGAACCAAGAAGAAATTGAAATTCTAGAAAAATTAAAAGAACATGGAAAACTTAAAACATATCAGTAAACACTTATGAGAATTTAAGTTGTATATACTTTACTTATATTTATCAATGGAGTAATAACCTAGATTTACATTACTATGACTAAAAAATATTTTTTGAGTAATAAAAGAATGCGAAGAACATCATTTATCTATATACTTTGTTCCGTTATGATGTTTGTATTTTTCATTTTAAGTAAAGCTCCTTTTTTCATCATATTTTTTATTGTCACTTTATTACTTGGGATATATTTCTATAAAAAAACGGACAAAATTATTCAGTTTGAAATTACTCCTGAAGAAATTCTTTATCACCCAAAATTGAATCATGGATCAAAGAAATTCAATGATTTCTATAATCTTTTTCTAAAGAATGATTTTAAGAAAATGAAAATTTCTGATATCAAGAATGTAGAAAGATCTTCTTCTTTTGCTCTTGGTCATAACTTATATATAATTGACTTTAATAATACTAAAACTCAATTATTACTAGATGAAAATAAATCTCAGTTAGATGAAATTTACAAAGACTTAAAACAGGTCATCAAAGAATCTGCAAAGCATAAAGAAAAAACAGAAACATTTGAAATTGAAAATAAAACGCTCATTAAAAAAATAGTTGTAGAAGAAAAGAATAATAAAACCATTACAACGACATATACAACATTTAATAATGATCCGAATATAAAAGGAAAAGAACTCCTAATTTCTGAAACTATTGTAGCGATACTTATTTGGATGAAGAAAGTTCAGAATACTATTCATATTGATAATCTACTGCATGATTTTATACAACCTGATAGTGAAAACTTTGAGAAACTCACAGCTGTTGTTGAAATGATGAATCAAAATACCATTGAACAATCTCAAAACTTTATCAGAGAAAAATTTGAAGAATGTAAAAAGGAATATACTGATAAAGCTATCAATTACATATTTACGACAACTCTTTCAACAACGAAGAAACTCTTTGTATTAGACAGAACATTAGAAGCTTTCTTTAAAGAATTATTGATATCAAGTGGTTATGGTGAACTTGGTTTAGATGCTAAAATTGCTCAATTGCGTTCGTAAATTCTATTAACAGGAAAAGGAAAATCAATTTAAAAATTCTGCTTTAAGACTGAATGAGAAAAATAAACTTTAAAAAAGATCATATTTCAATACAAAACATAGGAAAACTTCGATTTTGGATTGGAATTATTTCTGGTTTTGTTACTGCCACTACACTTTCACTAATTTTTAATAGAGCTAGAGAAATTATTCGTTTTTCAACGAGCATATCTGAAGATCTTTTAACTTTTGAAGATGCAGAGCTTGCCTTTTTTAATTATTTTATTGTTTCACTATGTACTGCTCTCGGACTTTCTGTTACTATCAGAATTTGGGTTGAAAGCACAATCAGTAAAAAGAAAAAACATAATTTTCTCAAACAACAAATAAGAACGAATACAGTACTGTTTTTCTGGATAATTCTATTTTTAGCCGTTAAATTGGCGTATCTTTTTATATTTCTAATAGCAGCTGAAGTTTCAAGCAATTCTGGACATCCTATTAATTTGTATAAAGATTGTTCCAGTCTTTTTGTGCTCTTACCAATAGTAATTTTTATCAATAGTTGGTCTTTATTAAGGTTACTATATAAATCAATAAAATGGATTTTAATTTCAATCGTAGTTTCTTTCTTTACGATACTTATCCTCTATAGAACAACAACTGTGAATCAAGAAATACTAAACGATATTTATTTTAAGCCTTATCTAAAATCACTAGAATATATTGATAATGAAATAAAAACATCAGAAAAAAAGTACAATATTAAATTTGACAGCGATGCCATTCGTACGCTTAAAAAACGTAAGTATGTGAGTTCTGGACATCAAATTTGGGATATAAAAAAATCTTTTTCCTACAATCAAAAAGTATCATTAGACACTATCATTATACAACAAATTATTATTCATGACTTAAAAGGCAGTTATAATCGCAGATATTATTACAAACCACGTTCTGTAATGAATTGGAAATATGCTTTACCTAAAGATATTTTAAAACAAATTGGTTACTTCAATCCTAATTCAAATGAAACGAAAGAGCTTTTCAATCTTTTAAAAGAAGAAATTTTATTGGTGAATAGATCTAAAATAATACTTGATAAAGAACTAGAATATGAACCTAGAGATCAAAAAAGAAAAGAGTTACAGGTTAATGTAATGCTTGTAGAACAATTAAAAGAGGTAAAAGATAGTTTACTTGCACAGAAAAAATACGTTAAACTTCATAACATCTTACCAGAAATAAAAGAATATTCTTTAGAAGAAATAGAACCAAATGAAAAAAGCCAAGATTAATCTTGGCTTTTATTTTTTTAGTAAAGGAATTTAATTAGATGTTGTAAATGTAGTACTAGCACATCCTATATCTTCGAACTTTTTAATTAATCGCTGTGCTCCTTCTTTGTCTCCTCTTGATCTATGTCTATCTGATCTTCTTATTAATCTCTGACATTTTCTTAAACTTGGACCTCCACCGTGGATACTTAGCAATTCTTGTTTTCCTAATACTTTTCCTGGAAATTTCATGATATATTTTTTAAAGTTAAGGTCTAAATGTATGAATTAAATTCAGTTTACCGAAGAAATCTATTTCTTAAAATAGTTATAAAAATTATTCAGCAAACCACAATTAGTTGTTCAGCTAACTATTTTTAATATATTTGTAACATGATTAATGATAACACTTACTTTCAGATAGAACTTACAGCCAGAAAAATAAGACAATACGGGCAAAATGTACTTAAAGCTCATGGTATTGATATTACCATAGAACAATGGTTAGTTTTAAATGTAATTCATGAAAACGAATCTGTTAGTCAAATTGTTATTGGAGAAAAGCTTGTACGAGACAAGCCCACAATTTCGAGAATGGTTCGTCATTTAGAAAAGAAAGAATTAATCGTAAAAAACACTTCTGCTAAAGATTCAAGAAAAACTGAATTATCAATTTCTAAAAAGGGAAAAGAACTTATCAGTAGTCTCTACCCTATTATAGAAAACATTCGTTTTTCTGGTCTAAGTGAACTTTCTGAAAGTGAAAAAGAAAGTGTAAAAATCATTTTAGAAAAAATAAGAAAAAAATTAGAGAACTAATTTTTAATTAAATAGTTGTCTAGCTAACTAAAATAATAACTTTAAAATTAAATATCATGAAAACAAAAATTTTAATCTTCTTAACTACTTTAACTCTTTTATCGTGTACAACAAATGCTCAGAAAAATGATAAGAAAGGAGTAAAATCTACTTTAACATCTTACATAAATGCTGGTGACACAAACAATGTAATTCAATTGAATCCACAATTGCACCCAAATTTTAGAGTCGCTTTGTACGATGATAAGAAAAATGCTGTATCTATTTTAGATAAAGCTACTTATGTATCATTTATTGAATCTAAAAAATTTGGTGGTTATAAAAGAAAGGCAAGTTTTGAAAATTTTCAGTTCATAGAAAAAAATATGGCTACTGTAAAAGTAACTTTAACTAGCCCAGGTAAACCAACTTTAAAGAATTTTTACTCACTAGTAAAAATTAAAAACAAGTGGTTGATAATTCAAGATTATGTAATGCTAATTCCATAGAAAACACAAAAAAATAAAACATAGAGTTTTTTTATCGCTCTATGTTTTATTTTCTACATTGCTAGCGATTTCAAGAGGCAAGTTATTTCATGGAAAAGACTACTGACTATACTATTACAATATGTGAAAAGGAAAACATTAAGAAAATTGTTGACGGAATAAACGAATATAATTTAAGTAAAGTTCCTCCACTTGCTGATGTTTGGACTCCCTTAGAGTTTGTTGCAAAAGACAAAAACGGAATTGAAATCGGTGGTGTTTTAGGTGGTATTGGATACTGGAATGGTCTTGAAATTAAAATTTTATGGGTAAAAGAATCCTATAGAAAACAAGGGTTAGGAACAAAGATTTTAAATCATATTGAAAAAGTAGCTAAAGAAAAAGGTGCAACAATTGCTATGCTAGATACATTCGATTTTCAAGCTGAAGATTTTTACTTAAAGAATGGTTATGAACCTTTTGGAGAGTTAAAAAATTTCCCTGCAGGGAAAAGACGAATTTACTTTTCTAAAAAATTATAAAAGAGTTCATTGGTTTTAAATTCATTTTTAAGATTTATTTCGTTTCCACGCAACTAATCCTAAGTTTTAGCATCTTATTGAAAAACAGATGTATGAAAAAAATAATTCTTCTTTTTATTTTAGGTTTAGTGACAATCGCTTGTAATTCTGATGACGAAACTTTAAATAATGAATATGAATTCGTAACTCCATATACAACTAATATTACTGTAGGTGGTATTATTGGAACTACGGAAAGAACTTTTGAAGTCGGTGAGACATTTTCTGGAATCGATCAAAACCAGAATACAATTACAATAAGAATTGCAGAACCTTCAGAATTAAATAATGATTGTCCGAATAGTTGGTGCTATCAAGAATTGTTAGAAGTACCTCGCGAATTTCTAAGACACATAGAATAGTTAGTTCCATCTTAGTATACTTAAATTAAATGTACTGTATCAAAAAGTATTATTATTGTGGAATCTAAACCTGATTGAATAGTAATTTGGCCAAATTAATACAGAAACATGAATTATATTTCTAGACATATACGATTATTCCCTGTGAATTTTCAAATCGATCAAGAAGAAATAAATTCTATTTTAAAGAAAATAAATTCTGTTTCATTTTGCTATTATTTTTGGCACAATGATTACAATTGTTTAGACCTTTTATATACCTCTAAAAAACCTGTTGATTTCTTTTTAAATGATCGTGTATTAGAAAAATTTCATTATTGGGAAATCAATTCCGATGAAGACTTTTCTACGGATACTATTTCTTGTCGATCTAAATTTTATAAGAGTAAAGAAGATGGTACTTTTAATTATGCTTCTGTGTGTTATTATCAAACAGATCAAATAAAATTCATCGGATTCAATAAAGATTTTATTCATAAACTCATAAAGTGTTTAGAAATTACCATAACTAGTGTGACTAGTGATCATTATATCTGTAATAAAAAACTTTTTTATCAAGCTTCAAATGATCGTTGGAATTCAATTGATAATTTAAAAGCCAATGAAAACACTAATTTGAATGGATTGCTTTTTGAAGATGGACTAATTTTAAATACTTCAGAAAAAACAAACTTGTTGAGAGACGTTTTTCAAGAAATCGAAAGACATAAAAACCACAATATCAACAGTATTGAATTAACAAATAACAATCAAGTGATTCATAAATTTACTTGGAATATGGAAACTAAAAAATGGAAAGAACTGCATGGATATTCTTGGTCTGCATGTATCGATTCAGAGTATATTAAATTTCTTGACTGGTATAGAAAAGAAAAAACAATGGTTTCTCTGTAAAATAAACAAGCTATGGAAAATTTTATAATGGCTGAAGCTGGAAACACTTACAATTATGCTTTAGCTGTAATTGTAAAAAAAGGATATAAAATATTTTTAGTTCCAGATAAGCGAGATGATTTTTTTGGAGAATATTGGGCTATAAATAAAACTCATAGATTTGTAGGAAGTTCACCTTTAGTAGTTTTAGGTTTAATTGGAATTTGGGAAGATTTTGGAGATGATTGGTGGAGTAATAGTGATAAAAGTCCTGAAAGTTATTTATCAAAAATTGAAAATAGAGCTTTACCGGATGAGTTAGCGGATTTTGAAAACTTATCAGATGCTGAGTTTAATGAATTTGTAACTGAATATAGAATGCTTTTCGAAGCACTTAAAAGCTGGAATCTTAGTCCGATTAAAGAAGATATTACTAGAAAAGAATTATTTGATATTATTAATAATTATTGGAAGGAAGAATAACTCTAGATTTAAATGCAAAAAGAAAAATTAGATGAAATCAATTTTAGAATTGAAATGCTTTGGAACAATATTATTCCAAAAAACGAAAACACTAAAAAGGCTTTTGTAACAGGAGCAGAAATTGCTTTTCAAGAAAAGGAAAATAACGTTTTAAAAAGAGTTCAGAAAAGTAATATTATTACACTTTTTGAACATATTCAGAATAATTGGAATACAGCTATTCCTAAAAACCAAGCAACAATAGTTGCCTTTATAAATGGATTTGATATAGCTTTATCTCCAAACTTCAACTCTAAAAAAAGACGAGATCAAAATTATGTATACATAACTTCTCTCTTTGCAACATTCTTATACCATAATTTTAATATTCGACATCTCTATTGGCATGCTCAAATTGATACATATGCTTTTAGAACAAATCAAGATTGGAACACTGCTTTTTCTTTGTTATTTCAACAATTTTGTAAAAGTTTCACTTTAAAAGATTGTGAACATGCAATTACAAAAACTGGATTTACCTTTATTCATAAAACGAATAAGAACAAAGTAGATCAAAACTTTGAAGAATATATTTTAGAGAAAGACCAAACAACAATTATCAACGATAATAAAATTGAAGTTGGAACAATATTACAATTGAATCATTTAATTAAAGAAGATTACAAAAGAACAGTTCACTTTAACATTAAAGTAAGAGACCCAATTTGGGATATTTATGAGGCTTCTGAAAACGATTTTGAATTTGTAAAAATCTCTTGTGTTAATGATGAAATCAGCCCTAGATACAATTGTATTACATTAGGTAGAGTTAGAAGAATTTGTAGCGGACTAAAAAGTGTTGTAAAGTATATTGGTATTAAAAACGGAAAAACATACTTACACACTAATCTCTTTGTAATTGAAGCTAAAAAAGCATTCGAAAATAACGAAGTCAAAATAGTTGATTCGTACAATGAAATTGATCATAAGAAAGAAAGACATCTTGGAGAGATTTTATATTCTAAATTTCAAGATTTAAATATGGGTATGATATCAATAACTCATATACTAGATAATTTTTATGGAGATTTACAAGGATCTCAAATCTATCTTCCATGGATTAATTATCGTCAAACTTTTAGCGGTTGGCAACACATTAAAACCAGAGAAATCGTAAGCTTCATAGATAGTTAAATAAAATACAATTGTAATGGGTTGGGATACTGAAATAACAATCATAGCTGAAAATATTGATAATAGAAATGATATTAAAAAGCTAAAAGAACTTATATATGAAAAAGATGGAAAGAGTTACGAAATGAATTCTTCTTTTGAAAAAGATACTAATACTTTATATTATCATTACCAAAGAAGAAAATATGCTCCTTATTGGGTAATTCAATAAATTTCAAAAACTTATCCGAAGATTAATTTTACGATTCTAGCAAGTTGTCCTGAATTTATTGGTGGACCTGCAGGAATAATACGAATTTGTAACGGTGAAATATTAGATAGTTATGGTATTGAAAATTCTGAAGAATTCATGATAAGAAAACTCTTGGTTACACAACCATTAAAATATATACCTTTGGTTTATGATTGGTATAAATTTGATGGTACTGAAGAAAAATTAAGGTTAAAACACCTACTTAAGTATCCTAAAAATTGGTGTGATGGAAATTATATTGATAAAGTTATACCTATTACAGAAACTAAAGAATTAAAAGATCAGTTAAAGATTGATTATTCAAACTTGAACGTATATAATTGGAAGGAGATTTAAAATTTATACTTTCATCAAAATTGTTTCAAAAATGGCACATACGATTAATGGAATTATAACAAGTTTTAAATATGAAGGTGAATTTCCTAATGTTGTCTTAGTAGGAAACTACTATTTAATTCCCTTTAAAAACAAATATGGCACTAATTATTCAGACACAATACTTGAACCTTTTCAAGAATTAACTAAAGAAACACGTAAAGTTTTAAAAGAACTTTCTTTTAAAGGGAAGTGCGCATATATTGAAACAGATTATTATGGTGGTCCAGGTTTTCAGATATCAGAAGTTTGGTATAATGGTAAAAAAATTCTCGGGCCTTTAATTTCTTTTGATGGAATTGAAAATCCAAAAATTCCCTCTAGTGCTATTCTTGTTGAGGATGCGATAAATGAATCGTTGAGAACTATCGGGATATACAAACATGAAGGAAAAGATGAATTTGATTCTGTCCGATTAGGTTGGTATCGTTCCAATGATGAGATTATTGAAGAATATAAAAAATCAGAGATTGAAAAGAAATTATAAAGAAGAATTAGCTTGGAAAGGAGATTTTAATGATGACTGTACTGCTAAATGGTGTGGCTTAATATTAGGTGCTGAATGCATGGATGACAATCATTGGTGGTGGTGCGTTTATGATTTACATGATAACGAAAAGCAAATCAGTAGTTCAAATGACTACAATAACATTTTTATTAATGGTGAGATAGCTAGACAAAAAGCTGAAGAAAACGCAAGATCTTACCTGAAAAATGAACTCGTATCTCGAGTAAAAGACAGTAAAGAAAAACCTGATATAGATCGATTAATATTAGATTTAAAATATATTGGGATTTCTACAATTCAGAAAATGTACACTTTAGTTCAAGATTTTGATTTTACTCTTAAAGACGCAAAAAACAAAATCTTTGATGCTCCATTTAATAAAGGCTTAAGAGAACAATCAGAAATATTAACTCAAACGTTTCTTGATGTTGGTTCAAAAAATGCAGATGAGATTACATATACTGATGAGGGAAAAATAAGCTCAATTACATTTGATTTAACTAAAGATAATCCTACGAAGAAAGAAAGTTTTTGGACTACATTAAAAAGAAAGATAAAACGAAATTGAAAAGAAACATAGAAGCTGATTTTCTTAATGGTATTGAAAACGATAATTGGATGATTGAAATCTTGAAAATTGTTCGTGATTTAAGTCTAAACGATTGTTGGATAGGAGCTGGTTTTGTTCGTAATAAAATTTGGGATGAAGAACATAAAATAACGAGAACTAAGCTTAATGATATTGATGTTATTTATTTTGACTCAGTACATAACAAAAAAGAATTTGATATTGCTATTGAAAACAAACTGAAGAAGAACTATCCTAAACTAAACTGGTCTGTAAAAAATCAAGCTCGAATGCATGTTAGAAATAATCATCAAGAATATGCTAATTGTAAAGAAGCTATATCTTTTTGGCCAGAAACAGCTACGGCAATAGCTGTGCGATTAAACAAGAATAATAAAATTGAATATATAGCCCCGTATGGTTTAAATGATTTATTCAATTTAATCGTTAAACCTACACCTAAATTTAATTTAACTACTTATAAAAATCGATTAGCAAAAAAACAGTGGAAAGAAAAATGGAGTAAACTGATTATAGAAGGCTTTGAATTACATTAAAAATTAAAAGACAAAATAACTTATGGCTTTTTGGCAAAAGAATATCATTATACTTCCTTTAAATCAATTACAAGCTGATAATAATGTTATGTTAACAGATAAAAGTGTTGCAAAACAAATATGGTTACGTAGAGAATTAAATTCTAAAGGTATTATTATAGAATTAGATAAGCTTATATCTAGAGCAGATTGGGTTAATTCTGAAGATTGGATATATTGGAAAGGCGACACTGAAAACTATGAAGACAATGATGTAACTTTAATTTTTGATAAAGAGACTAAATTGATTTCTGCTTTTGAATTTCGATTTGACTTAAGAACAAACTCTACATCTTTCATAGAGAATATCATCAATATTTGTCATAATTTTCAGTTGGGTTTTGTAATTGATAATAAAATCATTAAGCCTATAACCTCTGATTATTTAGATCTTATTACTAAAAGTTCTTTTCAAAAAAATAAGTTTCCAAATTATAAAAGTAAAGATTAAGCTATAACAGTGTTAAAATCATGAAACTCGATATTAACTTTATACTCTCTTTTGACACAAAGGATAAAGAAAAAGCTATTACTGCTTTAAAAGATTTCTGTATTAACACCAATAATCACACATTTGATAGCGATTTAATTCAACCAGAATCTGATATTTGCTTTCTAATTGAAGAAGAAGAAAACACCATGTGGTTTAAAAAAGAATATGATTTTAGTCGCGCAATACAACATAAAATAATTATCGGAAGTATTAACTTATCTATAGTTGATTATAGTGATGGAACTTCTAATTTTGATTTTTGGCCTCCCTTTAGTCACGGTGGTCAGGTTTGTTTAGATTCTAAGCTATTAATCAATCATTTCATCAATCTGATTAAAAAAGTAAATGGGTATAGTGTAATTCTTTATCAAGACGGATGTTATGCGAAAACCTTATTTGAAAACAGAATTTTAAATTAAAACTGAAAAGAAGTGAAGATGACAGATGATTTTAATCCACCAATACAATCGAGAACTACTAAAGAGTTGTTAGAAATTGTTGGAGCTCCAAAAAAATGGAATCCTAAAGCTGTGAGTTTAGCCAACACAGAATTATTAAAAAGAGGTGTTAAAGAATATAAAATCAAAACGGCTAAATACCTCAACGAAAAAAGAGAAAGAATTATCAGAACAACAAAAGCAAAAGAAGGATATAGTATTTTACATTTTATTTTTTTACCTATTCAAACTTTAGTTGAATTATTATTTAGTTGGGAATTAAAAAAAGATGGTTTCGATCATAAAGCAAAGCAACAAAAATATTTTCGTCTTTCATTATTCGCTTTAATCGTAGTGTTCTTCTTATATCACATAATAATTTCAACTCTTAAATATTAAATAAAGGTCTGTTATTAAAAAATGAATGAGAACAAACCAAAATTAAGCGATCAAATTGCAGGTGTAGTAGTATTCACTATAATAATAGGATTTTTCACCTTCTTAATCAGAAAAGATTATCTAATTATTAATTATAAGAAACAAACTATAGGAACCATTATAAAATATGATGATTCATCAAATAAGCATAGTATAAAATATAAGTACAAAGTCAATGGGAGATTATATTTTAAAACTTTAGGAGTAAGAGATTTCAGTAAAGCGGATAGAAAAAAATGTAAAGGATATAAGATTTTTGTAAACTATTACTCTAAAAACCCTAATTACACACATGTTCATTTAGGGAAATATGAAGATAGAAGGTCTACTACTTACTTTTTTAATAGTTTTAATTATTATGATGATTAATTTAATAGCGCACATATGATCAAGAAGTTTTTTGTAATTACAATTTGTATATTAAGTAGTTGTACTCAAGTTCAAAAAGAGAAAGAAAAAGAAATACAAAAACAATCTAAACAAACGATTTCACAAGAAAATAGTAATAACGGTATTTGGCAACTCAACGATTATTTCAATAATATTTTAGCTGATAAAGCTATTGCTAAACATAGAATTCAACCACCTTCTTGGTCTGCTATTTTAATTAAAATCCATAATGACTCACTATTTACGTTTGGTTCAATTATGGATTTGAAAGAGAAAATAAACCGTAGCACAGATACTTTGGCACTTATCGATGTTCTTGGAATTCCTTATACTTTAACTCAAAAGAATAATACGCTACTATTAAAACAAGTTCAATCTCATGAACAAAAAGATACTATAACGTATAGTTACTCTAAGCATGATGATTTAAAGTTTTTAATTGAGCATAAAGACAGTTTTTACAATATGTTCGATAATAAAAAAGAAAAATTGTACGGAATTAGTAAAAGTATTACTCGATTTTTTAATGAAAAATTAATTGCTGGAACCTATCTAAAAAACAATACAACTGTAGTTTTTGGTAAAGATGGAAGCTTACAAAACTTTGACGATTACGATGAATATGAAGTAAGAAATTATTTCGGAACATTACATCCGCATAAAAACTTAGATGTAATTACATTAAAAAATTCAAAAAAGAATACATACAAACAATTTCATTGGAAATTTGAAAAAGATAAATTAATATTAACTGATTTTATTGAAGAAACAATAACCCAAAATGGTAAAAAAGTAGTAACTGATTATTTTGTTCCAGGGAAAAAGAGAATCGTACTAATGATCAAATAATCAAGTATTAATTGACTTTAAACCACTTGTCGTAAAGATGACGTTATCTTGACGTGATCAATACATCTAATTCCAGTATAGATTTGCTGAAACGATAAATATCACATACCATGAAAAGAGAAAATTTAGCAGATACTGTTAGATTCTAGATTAAAAAAACAAAATCGCTCTCTTAATTTTTAGTTTCAAAATTTTAAACAAGATGTAAGTTGTAATAGTTATTCTATTAATTCAAACTTTTTATTTAGTTTTACTACTGATAATCCACTAAAAAAATCGCTCAAAAAGCTATGAGCTTTCATATTAAAATATCAGAAAAAGTAACTCAAGAACATCTAGAAAAAATATTTTCAAGTGTATTTAGAGATAATTATAACGACTATGGTTTTATAGTTATCTCTTTTGAAAGGAACATAAACTCTAGTATATTGAGAAAACACATGGTTGATATTAAAAAAGGATTATCAGAAAAATGTGTCCATAAGTTTACTAAAGAATTAGATTATTTTTGGTTAGGAAGGTTCGATCAACAAAACACGACTAAATTCCATAGAGATAATGCACCTTCAGATTCTTTTTTAATGTTAGGCTACGAGCCTTCTAAAATTAAAAGTAAATTATCGTTTGCTGATTATCATCAACTCATATCAGATAAAAACATTCCTGTCGATAAATATTACGAATTGCACAATCCAATATTTAAAGATGGAGAAACTTTACTTCAACCCTATATCCAAGAAATTGAAAATTTCAACAACAATACATTTCAAATAGTACTGCTCAATAATAGCGATTTAAACAGCAATAAAACTTTTGGAGTTTTACACAAAGCTGAAATTATTGAGCAAGATTTACATCAAACTCGAGTCATTAATTCTATGATGTTATCTTTGAAACCTCTACATCAATCTAACAACATATCTAAACAAGAAGAAATTAATTTTCTGGAAACAGATTTTATTAGCAAATAATATTAGAAAACTATGAAACTAAGTAACAAATCAACGCTTTTAATTCTTGGAATACTTTTAATTGTATTCATTATGTTTTTTAGACAACAAGTAAACGCCAGCAAAGATGACGTTACATATTATAAAACTGTAAATATTAAATTAAATGGAAAAATCACGGCTTTTGAAGCTTTAAAATATGGCCATAATTTTGGTGTAATTTCCATTAAACTTGATAAAACTAACACAAAAGAATATGATGAAAGAGAGCAACGTAAACGATTTTTAGGTGTTATAAAAAACGGACAAGCAGATTTAGTTTTTAATTCAATTAATAATGTGAAAATTGGAGATTCAATTGTAGTAAACATCGAAGATTATCGATTGTATAGAAATCAGAAATTAATTACTAAGAATAAATTAACGATGCCTCTTCCTGAACTTATTCTTACTCCATTTGATGAAATTAATAATATTATAAAACTTTAGTATGAAAATTGGTTTTACAAATCCTAAATCACTTTATATAATTTTTGGAATATTTTTACTTCTTGGTTTATACATCATATTCTTTGTTGCTTTTAATCAACATGTAATGAATAAATATGTTGTTGCATTTTTTGGTGTATTCTTAACATACTTAGGCGGTGTTGGTATTTACAAAACAAGACAGTTTCCTAAACAATAATCTAAAAGTTTTGACTTTTAATTTTTAACTGATAAACAACATTTTACTTGTTCTAAAATCAATTTTACTGTTAGTCTACAACTTTAACCTTATATTTATTACTTCGTAACTTAATTTCTTTGTGTAATTTTCTTTGGAAAGTTTTAGTAATAACATAACAGATATAGATAAATCGATTGCTGTCTTACCATTTAAAAACATGAGTGGTAGCGATGAATATGATTATTTTTCTGATGGAATTACAGAAGAAATCATAAATGCGCTATCTAAAATAGAAGGTTTAAAAGTTACTGCCAGAACCTCTTCTTTTGCTTTTAAAAACAAACCAATTGATATTCGAAAAATTGGTAATGAATTAGGTGTTACCAATGCTGTTGAAGGAAGTATTCGAATTTCAAAAAATAGAATTCGAATTTCTACACAGTTAACAAGAACAGATACTGGATTTTTATTATGGTCTGAAAAATTTGATCGTCAAATAGACGACATTTTTGCTTTGCAAGATGAAATTAGTGTTTTAATTGCAGAAAAAATCCGAGAGAATTTTGGTCATATTGAAATTGAAGATTCTTTAGCAACAATTCATACTCAAAATCTTAAAGCTTATCAATGGTATTTAAAAGGTAGGCAATTACAGTTAAGTTGGAATTTGATTAATATGGAACGTGCCATTACCTTTTATGAAAAAAGTGCAAGCATTGATCCGAATTATGCAGATCCGTTAGTAGCCATTGGTTGGTGTTATGCTATTATTGCAAGTTGGCGTCATGTAGATAGAATTGAAGGATTAAAAAAAGCCGAACTATTTGTAAAAAAAGGGAAAGCTTTAAATCCAGAATCGTACATGGGACATTTTGCTAAAGCAACCATTAGTTTTTGGGGAAACTGGGAATTTAAAATAGGATATGAAGAACTTAAACAGTGCTTAGCTGTAAATCCATATTTCAGTGAAGCAAACGAAGCTCTTGCTGAATTATACACAGCCAATGGAATGTTTGATGAAGCTTTACAAGAAACAGATCATATTTTAAAAATAAATCCGCTTTCACCTAATCATTATTATACAAGAGGAAATATTTTCTTTCTAACTAAAAAGTACGATAAAGCTATTAAATGTTTTGAGAGCTCTTTAAAAATTGACAATAGCTTCGATTTAAGTAGACATTTAAAACTAGCTTGTTATATTTTTCAAAATAACAAAACCAGTGCTATTAGTTTTGCCAAAACGTTTTTAAGTGATAAATACGTTATTATAATTGATCAAATTTTTAACGCAATTAACAACGATCAACAAATAGAGTTTGATAACTTCCTTTTATCTGATAATGAAAACTTAATGGTTTTTTGGGATTTGTATTATTTAGTATATTCAAACAAAACAGATGTAGCTTTAAGTAAACTTGAAAATCATGTAAGCAATAGAATTGGACAGGTTATAAACTTTCAATTTGATCCTTTTTTAAAACCGTTACGAACTACAAAAAGATATCAAAAACTAGTTGAAGTTACTTTTCAAAACAATCACTTTACAGCTTCTACTTCATCCAAACCTTCAAATAATAGTTCATCATTTTTTACAAACGATGAATTATCAGAATTAAACATAGCGTTAGAAAAATTATTGAAAGATGCTAAACTGTTTTTAAACGCAGAAATTTCACTACGTTCTTTAGCTAAAGAATTAGGAATAAATCCGAATAAACTATCTAAGTTCATTAACGACAACTTAAGTACGAATTTTAATGAGCTTATTAATAGTTATCGTTTAAATCATTTTAAAGAAATTGCGATTAAACCAGAAAACAAACATGTTACTTTATTAGGATTGGCTTTCGATAGCGGTTTCAACTCTAAAACAGTTTTTAATACTTACTTTAAAAAAGTAGAAGGTGTAACGCCAAAAGCTTGGTTAAAAAGTAATTCTTAAACTAATTTCAGTCATTTTTTTCATTTTTTAATGTAAAAAAGTTCTATATCTCACTTCATAAGTTCGGAATCTCATTCTAGAACGATTGCCTTCCTTATTCATCAGACATTTGTTGCATCAAAAAAAATTAATGATGTCTCAAAAATATAATCAAACAATTCTTCTCGCAGGAGCTACTGGATATCTTGGAAGACATATATCTGAAGAATTAAAGAAAAGAAAATTATCTGCAAAATTAATTGCTCGTAATACTAAAAAGTTAGAACAATTCAACTCTCCTACTACACAAATAGTAAAAGCAGAAGTAACAAAACCTGAAACTTTATCTGGGATTTGTATTGGTGTTGATACTGTTATTTCTACTGTAGGAATTACACGACAAAAAGATGGACTGACTTACATGGATGTAGATTATGCTGCGAATGTGAATCTGTTAAGAGAAGCTCAAAAAGCGGGAGTTCGAAAATTCATCTATGTTTCGGTTATTAATGGTGATAAATATCGAGAACTGAAAATTATGGAAGCTAAAGAAGCTTTCGTTGATGAATTAAAAAGTTCTGGACTCGATTATACTATTGTTCGTCCGAATGGTTTCTTTTCTGATATGAAAGATTTCTTAGAGATGTCTGAGAAAGGAAAAGTTTTTCTATTTGGCGATGGTCAACAATTACTAAACCCAATTCATGGAGCCGATCTTGCTGAAATCTGTTTAGACTTAGTAAATAGTAACACTAAAGAAATTTCTGTTGGAGGTCCTGAAGTACTTACACAAAATGAAATTGCAGAAATGGCTTTTAAAGCTCATAATCGAAAAGCTAAAATTCTTCATTTACCAAATTGGATGCGAACTGTAACTATTTGGTTATTAAGAAAACTGACTTCAGTTAAAACATACGGACCTATTGAATTCTTTCTAACACTTATGAAAGAAGATAATGTAGCTCAACGCTACGGAAGTCATAAACTTCTTGATTTTTATATGGAGGAAATTCAAAATAAAAAATAAGTAATGTCTACCATTAAAAAGATACTCACGAATAAATGTCCGAATTGTGATCACGGACATATTTATAGCAACAAGAATATTTATTTCAATTTCACAACCAATAAGATGCATAAATCTTGTAATCATTGTGGTTTTAAATTTGAAAAGGAACCAGGTTTTTTCTTTGGAGCAATGTATGTTAGTTATGCGCTAAATGTTATTGAAATTCTAATCACTGTAATTATTGGTTCGTTTTTCTACAATACTATATTTCATCTTAACATATTAATCGCTCTAATTACAGTTTTAGCTTTAATGTCTTCTTTTAATCTGAGAGTATCTAGAATTATATGGATTTACTTACTCAAAAACAGCTAACCTATTTTATTAATAACACTTAGAACACATGAAAAATATACTCATAATAAATGGTCATCCAGATCGAGATAGTTTCAATTGGGCACTATCAAAAAGTTATATGAAAGGTGCTATTATGGCTGAAGCAAATGTTGATGTTTTAAACTTAATTGATTTAAAATTTGATCTCAACTTAAAATATGGTTATCGAATACCTTATCCTTTAGAACCAGATTTAGAAAATGCTATTTTAAAAATAAAAGAAGCAGATCATATTGTTTGGATTTTTCCAATGTGGTGGTATGGTACACCTGCAATTTTAAAAGGTTTTATTGATAGAGTATTTCTTCCAAACATCGCATTTAAATATGAAGAAGGAAAAATCTTTCCTAAGAAACTTTTCAGAGGAAAAACTTCTAGAATGATTATTACAGCAGATACTGTGAGTTGGTATCATAATCTAGTCATGAAGAAACCTGTAATTAATCAGATGAAAAAAGGAGTGTTAGAATTTTGCGGAATTAAACCTGTAAAGACAACTTATTTAGCTCCAATTAAAGATTCATCACCAGAACAACGTAAAAAGTGGTTGTATAAAATAAGTCAACTTGGTGAAAACCTTGAATAAAAAACGAACAAAAGCTCAATTATAGATTAAACAATTATAATCATGAAAAATATTTTAGCCTTTTCTGGAAGCAATAATCCAGATTCTATAAATACAAAATTAATTCACGCTGTTATTCAAAAGTATTCGGATTACAACATTCGATTTATAGATTTAAAAAACTTTAATGCTCCTATTTATTCTCAAGAAATACAAGCTACAGCAGGAATTCCTGAAGCTATTCTAGATTTGTATAATATTTTTAAAGAAAGCGATGGTTTTATCATTGCTTCTCCAGAACACAATGGTTTGCCTACTGCTTTTTTTAAAAATACGTTAGATTGGTTATCTGTTATTACTCAACAATTTTTCGACAGTAAACCTGTACTTTTATTGAGTACTTCACCAGGAATTACAGGAGCAAGTACACATTTAAAAACTCTTTCCAAATTAGTTCCAATTTGGGGTGGAAATTATAAAGCAAGTTATTCTTTAGGCGATTTTAATTCTAATTTCGATAATCATAAAACAATAATTACTAATGATTTAGAAATCGAAAAACTTGACACAGCTTTTTCTTTATTTGTTGATGAACATAAACTTTATCTGAATAATAAAAAAGTGGTCGAATCATATTTTGATGCATTTACAAAAGGAGACTTAAATAGTGTACTCAATACATTTCATCCTAATTGCTATATCGTAAGTGTAAAAGAAGAAGAGCGTTCTACCGAAACGCTACATGGAATTTACCGATCTAGAGAAGAAGCAAAACAGTTTTTAAACAATATCGTATCTCTTTTTGAGACTAAAGACTTTACCGTAGATACAATTACAGAAGCCGAAAACAATATTGTAATTGCTAAAGGAACATTTTCACATCTTGTAAAAGATTCTGGCAAATTATTTAATAGTAACTGGATTCAATATTGTGTCATAGAAGATCAGATGATTAAAGAATATAGATTCTACGAAGATTCAGCAGCTTTAGTAAAAGCTTCATAAAATCATAGGTTATGGAATCTAAAACAATTGTGCATCAATTTGAATTTTGGTGTTTATTAGGGAAGGTTGGTACGTATATCCGTCTATTTGACGGGTATACTGTACTGCAACCCCAAAAAGGAAATTGGCCTTTTAAAATTTTCAACCTACAAAATGTAGATATTGAAAAATTGAAAAAAGACATTATTCAGCATAAACTTCCAAGAGCTATAGCTATTGAAAGTAACCACGAATTAAACACAAAGTTGGAAGAACATGGTTTTATAAAATCTTCTGTTGTTGAAGCCATGTCATTAAACATTTCATCTCATATGTCTTTTAAACCTTCTGCTAACATTACTAAAGTTACAGACGAAATAGGCTTACATCATTTTACAACTATAGCTTCTAAAGCTTTTGGTTATACAATAGACAAATCTTCATTAAGTAATGTATTACAAAATAATTCAGTCCAGCTTTTCATAGGAAAACACAAAGATCAATATGCGAGTTGCGGAATTCTATTTTTAGATAGTAAAGGTAATTCTGGGTTACATATGATTGGAGTAAATCATAAATATAGAGGATTAGGTTTTGGAAAAGAAATGACTGAACATTTACTGTATAATGCTTGTATAAATAATAGCAAAACTGTCCATTTAGTTGCTTCTAAATATGGTGCGCCTATTTATAAAAAATATGGTTTCACAAATAATGGATATTTGAATTCCTATAAAGGTCTTTTCTAATTTAACTTCAATAAAAACAAACAGATTACATCTAATTTCTAATAATCTCATTTCACATGTTATGAAACTAGTACAGCAAAAATTCATTATGTTCAAAAACGTTATTACTGCTTTAACTTTTTTATTTCTTTCAAATATTTATGCTCAAAAAATCGATGTTGTAAAATGGACGGAAGATTTAAAAGCCTATAAAACTAATTTAGAAAAACTTCATATTGATCTTTATCATAACATAAGTAAAACTCAATTTGAAAATGAATTACAAAAGATACAATCTGGTCTGGATAACAAAACTGAATTAGAGGTTATTATAGATCTAATGCGATTAACTCGTAAAATTGGAGATGGTCATACTGCTTTTTCATTACGAGGGATGAAAACTCATTTATTCCCTATAGAATTGTATAAAATTAATAAGCAATGGAGAGTAATTAAAACTACCCAAGAGCATAAAGATTTGTTAGGAAAAATCTTAATAGAAATTGACAATAAACCTATCGATAAAATCGCAAAAGAAGTAAGTAAAGTTGCTCAATATATCGAGAATAAACAATCAAAAACCATACGAACTAGTCGATACTTAAGTACCTCAGAAATTCTATTTGGGCTAAAGTTGACTAATAGTATTAATGAAGCGAATTTTACTTTTATTGATGATGCTAAAAATGAAACTAAAAAATCTTTAAAAACCATTATTGATAAAGATTACTATTCTACAACAGCATTCGAATCTTTTTCTACCTCAACTCCTGAAATACAAAAACCTAAAGACACAAAACATAACTTTCTCTGGTTTAGCCAGATACAAAATACTAAAGCAGTTTATATAAAGTTTGAAAGTTATCCTTCATTTGAAGACATGGAAAAATTTGGTCTAAAAGTTTTAACTTTTATCAACGAAAATGCTTCAAAACAAGTTGTTATTGATTTAAGAAATAACGGTGGAGGTGATTTTTTTATAGGTACTTTTTTAGCTTATTATTTAAACTTAGCCGATAGTATCAATTGGAGATCTGGTGTTTATGTCTTAACTGATAAGGTTACGTTTTCTGCAGCAACAACTAATGCTGCTCAGTTTCGACAAATGTTAAACGCAAAAATTGTTGGAGAGCCTACAGGTTCAAATCCTACAGGTTATCAAGATATGGGACAATTTACATTACCAAATTCTGGTAGAACTGTTACCTATTCTAAGCGATTATTCAGATTTCAAGAGAAAGTAACAGCTGGTGTACAACCAGATGTTGTTATTCAATACGATTGGAAAAGTTATATTAATGGTATTGACAACATGCTACAATGGGTTATTGACGATATCAAAAAGCAATAAGACCCAAGTAATTCAAGTAAAATTTTAACTCCTATAAATCAATTGAATTACTTAATTTTAGATCATTGATAAAAAGTAAAACATTTCTTTTTTTCAAAAATCTAATCAACCAAACGAAACAACCTCATGAAAACACTTAAACTGTTACTCATTTGTGTACTATTATTGCCTTTAACTAATAACGCACAAAAGAGAAAAAGAAAAGCTCAAAAACCAGATTTAGAAATTACAGATTCTCTATTTCATGGTTTAAAATGGCGAAATATCGGTCCGTTTAGAGGTGGTAGAAGTGTTACATCTTCAGGAGTTATTGGTCAGCCACTCACCTATTACATGGGTTCAACTGGTGGAGGTGTTTTTAAAACAACAGATGCTGGAATTACATGGAAAAATATTTCTGACAAATATTTTAAAACGGGTTCTGTTGGAGCCATTGCAGTTTCAGAAAGTGATACTAATATCGTTGTTGTTGGTATGGGAGAACATGCTGCTCGTGGAGTTATGACATCTATGGGAAATGGTGTATATAAATCTATGGATGCAGGAAAGACTTGGACACATTTAGGTTTAGAAAAAACACGTCATATTTCTGATGTTGTTATTCATCCAACAAATCCAGATATTATTTACATAACAGCGCAAGGTGCTCAGTATGCACCAACTGAAGAACGTGGAATTTATAGAACTCTTGATGGAGGAAAAACTTGGAAAAAAGTTTTATATATAAATACAACTACAGGAGCTTCTTCATTGTCTATGGACATGACAAATCCACGAATTTTATATGCTTCAATGTGGCAACATCAACGTTTTCCTTGGATTATTAAATCTGGTGGTGAGCATTCTGGTTTATACAAATCTGTTGATGGTGGTGATACTTGGACTAAAATGAAAGTTGGTTTACCTAAAGATTTTGGAAAATCTGGTATTTCTGTTTCTAGAGCAAATCCTGAAAAAGTTTTTGCTGTTATTGAAGCTGAAGGTAAAAAAGGTGGTGTGTATCGTTCTGATGATGCTGGTAAAAAATGGAAACAAGTAAATGGAAATAGAGTAAATATTGCACGTTCTTGGTATTATATGGAGATTTTTGCTGATCCTCAGAATGAAAATATTGTATACGTATTAAATGCTCCAGTAATGAAATCTATTGATGGAGGAAAAAGTTTTTCTAATATTCCAGTTCCTCATGGAGACAATCATCATTTATGGATTAATCCGCATGACAACACAAACATGATTAATTCTAACGACGGTGGAGCAAATATTTCTTTCAATAGTGGAAAAAGTTGGAGTACACAACAAAATCAATCTACTGCTCAGTTTTACCGTGTAATTACAGATAATTTAGTTCCTTATAATGTTTATGGTGGACAACAAGATAATTCTGCAATTGCAATAGCGAGTAGAACAAATGATGGCGGAATCGATTGGAAGGATTGGTATTCTGTTGCTGGTGGTGAAAGTGCTTTTATCGCTTTTGATCCAGATAATCCAGAAACTGTTTACGGTGGAACTTACCAAGGAAATATTAGTAAATGGACAAAATCTTCTCGAGCTCAAAAAGCTTTAAAAGAATATCCTGAATTAGGATTAAGTATTGCGCCTAAAGATTCAAAATATCGTTACAATTGGAATGCACCAATTATTTCTTCTCCTCATAATAGAAAAACGATTTATCATGCAGGAAATATTGTTTTTAAAACTACAGACGAAGGAATTAGCTGGTCAACAATTAGTCCAGATTTAACTAAAAACGAAAAAGATAAACATGGTCCGGGTGGTGGACCTTACACTAACGAAGCTGCTGGTGGAGAAAATTACAATACACTTACGGCTTTAGTAGAATCTCAACATCAAGAAGGAGTTTTATACGCTGGTAGTGATGATGGTTTGTTACACATTACTAAAAATGGAGGTGCGGATTGGGAAAATATTACTCCGAAAGGAATTTCTGATGGAATTATAAATAGTATTGAAGTTTCTGAACACAATCCAGCAACCGCTTATATTGTAATTATGCGATATAAATCGTTAGACTTAAACTCGTATATTTTTAAAACTACCAATTACGGAAAATCATGGACTAAAATTGTAAACGGATTAAATGATTCTAATGGTTTTGCTCGAGTTGTAAGAGCTGATAAAAAACGTAAAGGTTTATTATATGCTGGAACTGAAACTGGCTTATACGTTTCTAATGACGATGGAAAATATTGGCAACGTTTAAAACTGAACCTACCTGTGGTAGCTATTAACGATTTAACTATTCAAGATAATGATTTGGTTGCGGCTACATCTGGACGAGGTTTCTGGATTTTAGATGATTTAGGTGTATTACAAAACATGTCTTCAAATAAAAAAGCAATTCAAATTTTTAAACCAAAGCCAAGTTATCGAATTTTTGGTGGTGTTTCTAGAGCTGTTGGACAAGGACAAAATCCTAAAAGTGGTGTAACTTTCGATTATTATTTAGATAAAAAAGTAGATACGTTAGATTTAAAACTAGAAATATTAGAAGGTTCAAAAGTTATTAGAACCTACACCAATAAAAAACCAAAAGGATTTAAATCTTGGCCTGGTGGACCATCTAGACCACAAATTCTTCCTTCAAAAAAAGGATTCAATAGATTCACTTGGAATTTTAATAGAGAAGCTATTCCTGCTATTAATAAGGTTTTTGTTTTTGGTGGACTTTCAGGATCTAGTGTAGCTCCTGGTAATTATACACTAAAGCTTTCTTTAGAAGGAGAAACTGTTTCAACAGAAGCTATGATTCTACCAAATCCTGCAATTCAATCTACTCCGCAAGATTTTAAAGAACAACAAAATATACTAGTTCGTATTGAAACTACTTTAAGAGAAATGCACACATCTGTAAATCAATTACGTTCGGTAAAAAAACAATTACACCGTTATGCTAAACTTTTAAAAGGTAATAGCGATGCAAAACCTCTTATTGATAAAGGAGAAAAACTTTTAAAGCGTATCAAAACTTGGGAAGAAAACTTAATACAAGAAAAGCAAAAAACGTTTCAAGATGTTATTAATTTCAATAACAAATTAAACTCGCAATTATTACAACTTTTAAATTATATCGATCAGGCCGATCCTAAAGTTACCAAAGGAGCGAAAGAACGTTTTAACGATCTTATGAACGATTGGCAAGTTTATAAAAAAGAACGAGATGCGATAATCAATACGGAAATGAGCCAGTATAATAGTTTGTACAAATCGTTAAATATTCCAGCATTAATTATTGAAAATAAAAACTAGCATATGAAAATATTAATCATTGGAGGAAACGGAACCATTGGAAAAAAAGTAACTGATCATTTTAAGCAAAAACATGAAGTGATTATTGGCGGTAGAACCAATGGTGATGTTCTTATTGATATAGCTCAAAGTAAATCGATAGAAGAAGCTTTTGAAAAAATAGGAAAACTAAACGCTATTGTTTGTATTGCAGGTGAAGCCAAATGGGATAATTTTGATAAACTTACTGAAGATGATTTCTACATTGGTTTGAAAAGTAAAATAATGGGACAAGTAAATGTTGTTAGAATTGGTCGAAAATACTTGAATCCGAAAGGTTCAATTACCTTGTCTACTGGAATTTTAGCTGATGATCCTGTGGAAAAAACAACGAGTGCAGCAATGGTAAACGGAGCTATTCATAGTTTCGTAAAAGCTGTTGATCTTGAACTAGAAAATGAAATTAGAGTAAATGTAGTTTCTTTAGGAATGGTTGAAGATGCATATGAAAAGTATAAAGATTATTTTCCTGGTCACAACCCTGTTCCCATGTATAAAGTTATTAATGCTTATGCTAGAAGTGTCGAAGGCAAAGTAAGAGGTCAAATTATTAGGTATTATGAATAATAATGAAATATTAAATTGAAAAACATTCTTACACTTTTGTTTTTAATTTGCTGTATAATTTCCAGCTTTTCACAGGTTGAAAAAAAATCAAGAGATTATGGTTATTTCAAATCTCTAAATATAAACGCTGGATATAATTATAGTTTTGGAAATGCTACAGACAAAGACTTTCACCTTCTTGACTTAGGAGTTAATAAATCTGTTTACGGAGGAAGACATGGAGGCGGTTATCAATATGGTATTGGTACTGAAATTGGTTTAAATACTAATGACTTTATTATCGGACCTAAAATTAGCGGAACTTTATATTATCAGTTTCTTGCTTTTGGAGCTGAACTAATAAGTTATACTAATTTTGATAATTGGACTGTAAGATTTGTTCCTTTCATTGGAATTGGAGGAGAAAAATTTAAGTTAACTATTAATCCTCATGTAATTTTATCCAATAAAAATTTTAAGCCCGTAAACTCAGCTATTTTAAACTTTTCTATAAATTTCAGTTTGAATAGAAAAAAGATGAAATAACTAAACTTAATAGTTTATTTAGTTTTTTATTAAATAATTTATAACAGTTCAAATCATAAAAGAACTCAGTTTTTATTTATGTTTACAAACAAAAAATTGTAAACATGACTGCACAAATATCTGATGGCTTTATTTTTAATGGTGAAGATTTTTCTTTAACTGGTTTTACAGATAAAATTCCTTTTTATCCTGGTGATTATGAAATTACTCCTAAAGGAGCTTCTTCTGCATGTTGGAGAGGTTTTTACAGAATATTTTCAATAGTAAATAATGAATTAGTACTTAAAAAATTTAATGTAAACGATGCTAATATTGAGAAAGATATTTCTGGTCCGAAAATAAACGGAGTTAAACCTAACCTTAATACTAAAGAAAGGTCATTCTTTAATAAATCATATGAAAATGTAGATTTAAAAATAGTATATACGGGATCAATATTGATTGGTAAAGGTTTTATAAGAGATTTATATGTGCATATGGGGTTCCACCCTGCTTGGAAATTCAAAAAAGTTTTTGAACTTACTTTTGATAAAGGAAACCTTATTGAAACAATTGACTTATCAGAAAAAATGGTTGAGGTTAGAAAAGAAGTTAAAAAAAAGAAAACAATTAAAAATAATGAAATTGAAGTTAATGAAATAGCTAAATGGATTAAAGAATCTTTCAATCAAAAATACATCAAGCGATTATAAATCTTCACTATCTATAAGTTATAAAACATTTATGAAAACACTCACAAAACTTCTAATCACACTCTTGTTATCTTTTTTTTACGTAAGTAATATTCATTCACAAGAAATAAGTCAAGATTATAAACCGTTGAAAAATGACAGTTTACGAATTGGAATTGGTGATAAAGACTTTTTACCTTTTATTCAAAGTGGTTACACATTAATGTTGCCTAAAAATAAAACTGTAGAAGGTGTCTTAGTTTTCTTTGAAGATTCTAAATATGATCAAAAAAATAGAAGTGCGAAACAAATGTACGATTTAGCTTCTCAAAAAGATTTTGCTGTTTTATCAATTTCAACAGAAATCCCGCTTGATTTTTACTTTTCTAATTCTTCTATACTTTCTGCTCATAAAACCATTAAAGAAGTATTTGAAAAATATGACTTACCTAATAAAAACATTTTCTTTTTAGGTGCTAGTTTGGTTGGTCATAGAGCAATGCAATACATTCAATTTATAAAAAAAATCAAACTAGAATTTCAGCTAAATACCAAAGGAATTGTAATCTGTAATTTCACTTTAGACTGGACAAGAAAATGGCATCAACATAAACGTGATATTAGAATAAATAAGATTAATCTTTGGGAAGCAAAACTGATGAACTATATGTTAGAAACACATTTGAAAGGCACACCTAAAACTGTTCCTAATCGTTATCATGAGTTTTCTCCATATAGCTATTTTGATGAAGAAAATCGAAATATTGCTACGTATAAAAATTATGCTGTTAGAGCTTATGCTGAGCCTGCAATAAAGTATAGATTAGAAAAATATATAAGAACACTATACGAAAACAACACTACAGATATTGTTGGTTTTTTAGCAGAATTAAAGCTTGCAGGAAATCAAAATACAGAGCTGATTGTTGTACAACCGAAACCGTCACAAAAAAAGAAAAATGCACAATCTACTTGGAATGATATTGATAAAAAAGAACTTATGGATTGGATATTGAAACAAGCAAAAGAAAAAGATTAGTTAATTTAGCTTTATCGTAAACTACTAGTCAAACACTCATGCCAATAGAAAATATTCCAGAGATTTACATTAAGGATGATAATAAAAATCCTGATGTATTTGTTTATGATTTTAAAATGGTAAGTGATGTTGTTAAAAGTAAAGTTAATCTGAGAATGAACATGTTCAGTTTTTTACAAGTTGGTAAAAAGCAAGTCCATTTTGCAGGCACATCTGTAGCTGTAAATAGAGATCAGTCTTTATTGTTGAAAAAAGGGAATTGGTTATGGACAGAATTATTAGATACTGAAGCTGAATATTATTGTAAACTTTTATTCTTTTCTGAAAAAGTTTTAAAAAACTTCCTTGAAAAACACACTAAGAATAATATCACAGTAAAAGAAGAATCTCCATATTTCACTATTAAAAACGACGCTTATATTTCTTCATATTTAAATTCATTATCAGCAATTAATGAAATTCCGATGGCATTAAATGAGAATTTGCTGGCTATAAAATTTGAAGAATTAATGCTGTATTTACTTCAGAAATATGGACAGAAATTTGAATTTTACTTGCATTCTTTAATTATTGAAAAAAGTTCACCTTTCAAAAAAATTATTGAAAGCAAAATTCATTCTAACTTAAAACTTGAGGAAATTGCATTTTTATGCAACATGAGTTTATCTACTTTCAAACGTCATTTTGTTAAAGAATATAATGTTTCTCCAGGAAAATGGCTTCAAGACAAAAGACTCAATAAGGCTAAAGAGTTACTAGAAGAAAGCACAAGTACACCTTCAGATATTTATCTAGATTTCGGATACAACAACTTATCTAATTTCAGCACTGCGTTCAAGAATAAATTTGGTGTAAGTCCGAATCAAATTATAAATCAAAAATAAAATCATTTTTCAAGTTGACCTTTTTTCATAAGTTATTGAACTGTTTTAGTAAATACGAATCTGAACTCTCGTAATACATTTGCATCAAATTAATTACAATACTAAAACAACGAAAAAATGAATATAACTTTAGAACAAGCAGAAAAAGCTATCGCAGCTGCAAAACAAAAATCTACAGCTATTGATACTAAAATGAATATTGCTATTGTTGATGCTGGGGCTAATTTAGTTGCATTCAGCAGAATGGATGGAGCTTGGTTAGGTTCACTTGATATTTCTATCAAAAAAGCAAAAACTGCTCGTTATTTTGATATGAATACTGGTAATATTGGTGAGTTATCACAACCTGGACAACCTTTATTTAATATCGAAAATTCTAACAACGGATTAATTACTTTCCCTGGTGGTGTACCAATTAAAAACGAATCTGGTGAAATTATTGGTGCTATAGGTGTTAGTGGAAGTACTGTTGAAAACGATCATATTGTTGCTGAAGCTGGAGTTTTAACTATTTAAGTTACTATACTACAAAACAAAAGAGCGCAGAAGTAAATTTTACTTTTGTGCTTTTTTGTTTTACGCATTCTTCAGTACCTATCGTTACAAATACGATTAAAATTTATTCCTTAACTTTCTCAACTATTACTGATAAAATTGAGATATTTAGAATATACTTTAGTAAAGAATACTAATGACATTGTTATTGATGCTCCTTGCGATAAAATTCAACTTATTCGTAATGAAAATCATACAAAACCAACTGTTATAATTCTCATTAAAAAGAATATTCCTGTAAAAACTATCAAAAAAATAACTACAATAACCGATAGAGAAATACATTACAGGGATAACAGATATTACCTTTCAAAAGAATTATCGGAAAACGAAATTAAGAAGAACATTATTCTCGTACGTAAAATTACTGCTTTAGGAATGGATGCTTTTCGTGAAAAAGAATTCATTAAAGAAATTCCTGAATCTTATGAAGTTAATAAAGAAAATACTCAACTCAATAAGAAGTTGAAATCTAATAAATCACTAAACGCTTTAATACAAGAAAGTGATTTTATTATTATTGATAATCAGCAACAATTTGAAAACTTACTACAAGAAGAAAAAGCTGTACTCTATATACAAATTGATTGGAGTGGATACGAGAGAGCTGGAAGAGCTAAAATTTTCAATGCTTTACAAGAAAAACAATTTAACAGTTTACCTAAGTATTTAATCAATAATTCAAATGAAGAATATCAATTCTTCAATGAATATTTAAATAAATATAATAAAGAAATAGGTCGCGTTGCAATTGAAGGTGGTGGTGAAATATTTCTATTCAAAAAAGGAAAAATCATAGATTATATCAACAAAGGTTTTCTAATAAATCAACATGTTTTTATAGAATTATTCAAGCAATGGATCGATTCATCAGAAGCAAAAATTGTTAAAAAATCATTCATCGAAAGAATATCATTTCTACTCAAACGTTTTCGTTAAATTTTAAAAAATATTTAACTATACCAACAACTGTTTTGTGCGTTTACTGAGGATAAATTTAGGTTTATTTGTAGCGTAAATGTTTAATTGAAGTACAAAAACAGTTTTATGAGTATAAAAAAGTTATCATTGCTTTTAACCAATGCTAACGAAGTTAACTTCCGCTATCAATTAATTAATATTGTCCTCATCATAGGGATTTTAGTTGGCTCAACTTCTGCCGTGATCAATATCGTTGCAGATGTAGACATAGAAGTACATGTTTTAAATTTAATCGTTGGTTTAGTATACAGTATTTGTTACTATCATGCTCGTTGTAAAAACAGATACAAACAAGTTTCAATTGTAATAGTTGTGTTTTCTATTACTATGATTGATATTCTTTGGTTTCAATCTGGTGGTTTAAAAGGCGCTATGCTATTATATGTACTTGTTAGTGCTTCTAGCTTTATCATTTTTATTGAAGAAAAGTATTTACGTTCCTTTATAATTTTTGCTTTACTAAATGCTTCTGGGTTAATTCTCTTAGAAAAATTCACTACCTGGGTTGTTCCCTATTCTAGTGAATCTATAAGATTTTTAGATGTTTCTTTAAGTTTTATTATTGTACTAATCTTATTTATAATTCTTATTCGTTGGCTGGTAAATCAATATGAATTTGAGAGAAAAAAATCTAACGAAAAAACAGAACGAATCGAATTCCTACTGCATGAATTAAATCATAGAGTAAAAAATAACTTACAATTAATTTCAAGTTTAATAGGATTGCAAGCAAATAGATTAGACGACGAAGCTGCTATCGATGGATTAAATACGAGTAAAGACAGAATCATCGCAATGGGTAAAATTCATACGCTGTTATATCGAAACGATTCCAATGAAACTGTAAATTTTCAAAAGTATATAGAAGATATTGTTGCTGGATTAATCTTTAAATATACTAGTGAAACAGAAATTGAATATGAACTAAAAATAGAACAAAAAGAATTAAGTTCTAATGAAGCTTTATATATCGGGTTAATTATTAATGAAGCCATAACGAACTCTATTAAATATGCTTTCGTTGGAATTAAAAATCCTAAAATTTCTATTGAATTCAATTCCTCTGATCAAAAAACTAAAATACTTACCATTCAAGATAATGGAATCGGAATTTTAAATTCTGAAAAAAGCTTCAAAGGTTTAGGTTCAAAAATTATAACACTCTTAACAGAACAAATTAACGGAAAACTAGAGATACAAACCGAAAACGGTGTTATGTATCAATTAACATATAGCTACGAAAATTAATTCTCCATGACAAAGAATAACACTATGACAACATTTATTGTAGAAGATCAATTAATCGTTTCTGAAGAAATTAAAATGATCATGGAAGATCTAAATTATGAAGTTTTAGGATCAACAAAAAGCTGGGAAACTGCCTTTGAAAAAATCAGCAGTTTAAAACCTGATATTTTATTGTTAGACATTAGAATTAATGAAGATAAAGACGGTATAATGTTAGCGAAAGAAATCTTGAAAATTTACACACCGTATATCTTTTTCCTTACTGCATATGCAGATAAAAAAACCATTAAAAGAGCTCAAGATGTAAAGCCGAATGGATACATTATAAAACCTATACATCAAAAATCTTTATTTGCTGCTTTAGAAATGGGAATTAATACTGTTAACCCAAATTCAAATACCAGTACCACCAAAAATCTTTTTTCGGTGAGAGAAATTGAAGTTATAAACTATATCTCAAAAGGATTAACAGAAGATCAAATTGCAAATAAATTATTCATTTCTAATCATACTGTTAAAAGTCACAAAAAAAATATATTCAAAAAATCCAATGTTTCTAGTGTTGTAGAATTAACTGTTTTTGCTTTAAAAAATCAGTTGATTTAAATCTAAGCGACAATAATAAAACCCCCTGATCGGGTTATTGACGTAAGAGGTTTCTTTCAATAAAATTGCACTCTAAATTTAATTTTAAAAATGAAAAGAAATCTACTTACCCTTATTACACTCTCCATCTGTTTTATTGGATTTGCTCAAACCTTTACACTCAGCGGAATAACGTATCAAATTATTTGTTGTATTGATGAAAATGAAGTAAAAATATTAGATAATACTAATACAGGAGATTTAGAAATACCATCAACAGTTGAGTATAATGGAACTATTTTTAATGTAACTGAGATAGGCCAATTTGCTTTTAAGGATAATCAATTAACAAGTGTTGTAATTCCAAATAGCGTTAATAATATTGAAAAATACGCTTTTAGTTTTAACAAATTAGTAAGAATCAATATCCCTATTAATGTTACAGTTATTAAAGAGAATACATTTACAGGTAATCAATTAACATCAGTAACCATTTCTAATAATGTTACCAGTATTGAAAAGGGAGCTTTTAGTAGTAATCAGTTGACAGATGATAGTATTACAATTCCCAATAGCGTTACTAGTATTGGTGCTTTTGCTTTCGCAAGCAATAATTTTACCAATATTACTATTCCTAATAGTATTACTAGTATTGGGAATTCCCTTTTCCGAAATAATAAATTGACAAATGTTGTCATTCCAAATAATATAATAAGTATAGGAGATTATGCTTTTAGTAATAATCAATTAACAAGTATTTTAATTCCTAATAGTGTTACTAGTATTGGGGAATATGCCTTTGAAGAAAATCAATTAAATGATTTAACTATACCTGGTAATGTTACTAATATTGAAGCTTTTGCTTTTCGAAATAATCAATTAACAAATTTAATTCTCGAACAAGGTATTACTAATATTAAAAAAAATGCTTTCAAAAACAACCAATTAACTAATATTACCATTCCTAATAGTGTTAGCTCTATAGAAAGATTAGCGTTTAGTAACAATAAATTAACAAACGTGACAATTTCTAATGGTGTTACTTCAATAGGAGAATATGCTTTTGAAAAAAATAAACTAAACACAATAATAATCCCAGAAAGTGTAACGAATATCGATAAAGATGCTTTTTGGGCTAATCCTATTGATATTATTATCATGAAAGCTAATACTCCAGTAATAATAAGTGATAACCCATCAGAAAGTCCTTTTAGTAATGATCACATGATAAATGTATTCATTCCTTATGGCACTATGGATGCATACATTGATGCTGGATGGATAAAATTTAATTCTATAATAGAAATAGATATAAATAATATTGCTATTTGGTCTGGAATGATGGGAAGCGAATGGAATAATAATAAAAACTGGCACAAAAACTCTTTACCATCTAACAATCAAAACATTATTATCCCTGGCTATTTAAATAATTTCCCTGTAATTGACTCAGGAACTACAGTTGAAATGAATGATTTATTTCTTAACAGGTTATCTTCTTTTTTTATAAAAGATAAAGGTGCTGTTATTGTAAACGGAAACTTAGATAATAGAGACACAATAGCTATAAATTCTTCTACTACCACAAGTGGAACACTAATAGTTAAGGGAAATATAGCAGAAAAAGATTTTGCTTTTGTAAAAAGAAAAATTACTTTGAAAAAAAAGGGGGTACAAGCAAATCAATGGAATTTAATTTCGGTTCCTATACCAGATATAACTTTTGAAGATTTTATTAATAATCCTGAAAATGATATTCGAGTAAATACGAGTGTTACGCCTAAAAAATATGCTTTTGGTTATTATAACGATAGAAAACCAGCAGGATCAAAATGGTTTTACTATACAACTAATTACATACACCATCTAAATAGTTTTAAACAAGGAAAAGGGTATGTTGTATCAAAAGCATCTAATGGTAGTCTTCGTTTTACAGGAAATTTTGAATCTGATGATATTGATGTAGATGTAAATGCAGATCAATGGAATACCATTGGAAACCCTTATACTGCTTACTTAGCTATTAACGGTAATTCAAACAATAACTTTATTCAAGAAAACTTAAGTAAACTAGATCCGCTTTATCAAAGTGTTTATGTTTGGGATGCCAGTCAGAACAAATATGTTACTACATCACTATCAGATAGTGATACTTTATTAAATGTAGGTCAAGGTTTCATGATTAAAACAAACACCGGTGTTTCATCAATTACATTTAAAGAAAGTCATCGTTTACCAAATGCTACAACGACAACTTTATCAAGAAAGCGTAACCGTTCTAGTATTCGTTTAATAGCAAGTCAAGATGATGTTCAAGTAACTACGAAAATTAATTATATCAATAACACTACAAAAGGTTTAGATCCTGGTTATGATATTGGAAATTTTAAAGGTGCTTCTTTTGATGTATTTACACATCTCGTTGAAGGTAATGAAAATACAGATTTCACCATTCAATCGTTACCAGATTCGGATTACGAAACAACAGTGATACCAGTTGGATTACAATCTGATGCAGGAAAAGAAATTAGTTTAACTGTTGATACAGATAATATTCCTGCTAATCTAAACGTATACTTAGAAGATACATCAACAGGAAAATTTATCGACTTAACTAAAGAAAAGTCATACAGATTTAAAACCACAAGTAAATTAGAAGGAATAGGAAGATTTTATTTACATACCTCTTCTAAAATTTTAAACACTGAAAATGAAACTGAATTAACACAAAACGTAGAAATAGTTAAGTCAGGGAGACACGAAATTACGATTCAAGGTTTGGTAAAAAACAAGCAAGTTACAGTGAGTTTACATTCTATTTTAGGAAATGAAGTCTATAAACAAGTAGCTGTTCCTCAAGGAATATTAACAATACAACCAAATCGTTTAGATACCGGAGTTTACATTGTAAAAGTTGAAAGCTTACAAGGAACAATAACAAAAAAAGTAATATTTAAGTAGTTAATATAAAAGTATGAAAGCATCGAAAAATATAAATAGAAAAGAAGCTTTACAAAAAATAGGAAAATATGGAAAGTACACTGCATTAACAGCATTAGGCACCTATTTAATTTTACATCCTAAAAAAGCTCAAGCTGCTAGTCCAGAACCACCAGGAAGCGGATTTTAATTCCATACACGACTAGCTAAAAAAAGCGAGATAGATTGTATTTTCTATCTCGCTTTTTTCTACTTCATTTTTAATAAAAACCTACATTTTTAATTTAGTTTGTAACTTTTAACGGTATAAACATCTTTTTTAAACTTTATCAATAAATCTACTGTTTTATTTTTAGTTTGGTTATATTTAAATAATGGTTGACATTTTGGGATACATAGTATTTTTTGGATTAATTTTATTAGTAGTTTTTTTATTGATTATCGATAAGAGAAAGTCAAATGAAATTGACTTTGATTCACATTTACATGAAAATGATGAAGACTCTTTTGACATTGACCTATTTGATAATGATTAAAATCTAAATTTTAATTGATTTCCTATATTTGCTTAAAATAGTTGTTATGAATCCATACATTGCTGGCATTATTTTAGTTCTTGTTTTTTTCATAATTGAATATTTAGCTTATTATCTTTACTTATCTAAAAATCCAAAAAGAAAATCTTGGCACTCAAAAAAAACAAGGTGTTTTTTCATTATGTTTTCTTAATAGTATTTGTTTGTTATTCAAAGCAATTGAATGGTTAATAAAAGTTCTTTAATCACTTTTTAAGTTTATATATTTGAATCATGGAATCATATATGTTTATTCTTATAATCATTGTAATGGTAATTGTTACTTTAATTTGTCTTAAATGCGTTAAAATTTTTGGAATAAGAAGCGATAATTTTTTTAAGGACAGAAAGTAAAACCATTCATATTAAAGAGTTTTTATTTTGTATCTTTTTGCTTTATTAACCTTCTAAACTTTTTATTATGCTAAAAAACGTTTCTAAATTGGGAATTGAATTATCTAAAACTAAACAACAACTTATTTCAGGAGGCAGCAGTTCTAGATGTTTCTATTGTCGTTGCCTAACAGGTGAAACTGTTATCGCTTGTGGTTCAGATCGAGTAGAAGCATGTGGAGAAGCATGCTAATTTGTAGCGACTTTCGAGTCGCTTTTTTCTTCTATTTACCTTTCATGCTTTCTTCTCTTTTAATTTATTTTGTTTTTACTACTTTCACTAAATGTTGATTTCAAGATTATCTTTTGGTTTAAGTATTATTTCAATCCTTTTAGGTTTATGGATGCAAGTTGACCTATATATTAATTTTATAGAAGCAGTTGGAAAAACAAGAGCTCTTTATGGGCTTTACCATCTTTTGCATTGGATTATATTACCAGCCTCTCTTATAGGAGTGATTGCGTTTCTTTTATTACTGTTATCATTTTTTTTTCAAAGAAAAAAGAAAGACAATTATTATAAATCTATTTGTATCAATCCTAGTCTATGTATTTTTAAAGTTTCCATTTTGGCTCTGGTTATCAAAATTATAACAGATTTATTAATTCCTAGATTTTTTAGTTTTCAAATTCCTCACTTACAAACGTCTACCAACACTCTTTTACAGTGTTAATTCCCAGTTAAATACTCAAAATGCATTTTAATGAATGCTTGAAATACTTTAGGAACCTTGTTAATCTGAACATTAGTTTGTAACACATATCCTACAATTATTTTATAATTCGTTTACTAAATATCAGACATAAAAAAACACCTTGATTAAGGTGCTTTGTGGTAAGTGTATATTTATAAATTATGACATCTCAAGTATAAAAACATTAAATTAATTTTTCTTTTAATTGTTAATTTAATATAAATTTTTAGACTTTTTCTAAAATGATGCCTTGCTGATATTTTAAAAATGTCTTTAGATTTTGCTTAGGATATCAGTATGATAAAATTTGATTACTTTTTTCTTTTTTTGATCAAATTCAAATCTTTTTTCAATTCTTCGTTCGGTTGTTCATATTTAAATGGTAAAATTACTCTACCTTTTCTATCCATAACTCCCCATTTTGTATCCTTTTTTAAAACAACCATTTCTCTCAAACCTAAAGGAGTATAATAAAATTCATCATATTCAAAAGGGATAATAATTTTTCCTACCCTATTAATAGCTCCCCAAGAATAATTTAATTCTACAACAGAGACGTTATTAAAAAAACTTGAAATAGTATCATATATAATTGGTATTACTATTCCCCCTGTTTTATCAACAAATCCCCATTTATCGTTTAACTTAACTCCAGCTAATCCCTCTCTAACATATTTGATTCTGTCATATTTAAAAGGTAAAATAGTTTTTCCTGATTCATCTATCGTACCTCATTTACCTTTACTTTTTGCAACAGAAAATTCATTTTTTCGAAATCCATAACATCGTTCATATTTGAAAGGAATTATTATATTTCCATTCCTATCTACAACACCCCATTTACCTTTATACTCGACTCCCTCGAAATCAAATCCAAATTTATTAGGAACAAAATCAAACTTGAGAGGTATAACTTCTTTCCCCTTCTTATCTATATAACCTTCTTGAAAATCATGGTTTATTACTTTCGCTAACCCATTGTAAAAGTCTTCAACCTGAACATATTTGAATGGTACAATAATATTACCTGTTTTATCAACAAACCCGCCTTTCTCCCATTCTTGAGTGATATACCAATTGCTAACAAACCTTCTCTAAAATATTCTTTTTCATTAACAATTTTAAGGTTGATATAATGATTTAGCATTATTTCGTATTCTTCTGCATTTTCATCTACACCTCTAAAATATCCATTTAAATGTTTTAACGTATTTAAATCATCTCCCTGAGCCAAAAATATTTTGACATACAAAGATTCTATTGCTGAATCTATTCTATACTTATTTACTACAATAGAATCTAGGATACTTAAAGCAGATGAATAATCTTTATTATTAAATACTATTTCTGCTTTTTTTAAAGACTTTTCATAAGAAATTGTATTTGATTGAGCACTTAGTCTATTTAACGCTAAGTACAGCGCCAAAGTAAGTATAATTATCTTTTTCATTTTATTTTTTATTCTTAAACGAAAGTAAATAAAAATAACATACTATAATTATATCAATGAACTTTTCCTCTTTTCAGGTACCAGAACACCTACTGTAAAACCCCCTATTCGGGTGATTGATCGAGGTTTTTTCTTTCTGTAAAATTGTCTTTCAATTCTAATCTTACAAAATGAAAAAAAAATTACTTACAATCATTACATCAATCTTCTGCTTCATTGGATTTGCTCAAGTCTTTACGATTGATGATATATATTATCAAACAACTTCAAATAATGAAGTAATGATAATTCAAAATCCTGATCCTTTCGATTATACTTCACTTCCTAGTTTTTTTATAATACCTGATCAAGTTACATATGATGGAACTACCTACAATATTACAGCTATTGGACATTACGCATTTGCTGACAAACTATTAATGGAAGTATATATTCCAAGCAGTATAAAAGATATTGGAATTTATGCTTTTTCTGGTAATCAACTAACAGATATTGTAATTTCTGAAGGTGTTATGAATATAGAAGATTCTGCTTTTATTGGTAACAAATTAACCAGTGTAGTTATTCCTGAAAGTGTAACAAATATAGAAGAATATGCTTTTTACGGTAATCCTTTAATAAATGTTATAGCATTAGGTTCTACTCCTCCAACAACTAAAGATAGTACATTCGAAAAACTTGAAGACAATGTTTTTTCTAATCGTACTAACATAACTTTGATGATTCCTCCTGGAACTACAAATGCATATACTACAACTGGTTGGACAGGGTTTAAAGAAATAACTGAAGAAGTAGCAATTTGGTCTGGTAATAATGGAAGTGATTAGACAGATCCTGCAAACTGGGCTAAAAATACTATTGCAACTACTAATCAAAATGTAATTGTATCTAATTTCTTGAATTTTTCCCCAGTTATTCCTTCAGGAGTTTTAGTTGAAATGAATGATTTGTTAATGAGTAACTCTACATATTTTGTTATAAAAGATAACGGGGCTGCTATTGTAAATGGTGACTTAAATGGTGGTTATAGAATTGACATTAATTCATCGGCCGCTACAAGCGGTAGTCTTATAGTAAAAGGCGAAGTCAATGCTAGAATCGCTTTTTATAAATATGAATTACTAGCAAACCAATGGAGTTTAATTACTGCACCTGTTTCTGGACAAAGCATTAAAAATTTTGTAGAAAATTCAGGAAACGATATTCGAGTAAATACAACTGTTACACCTAATAGATATGCTGTTGCTTATTATAATGATAGCAAAGCTGAAGGATCGAAATGGGTATATTATACAACTGATGATTTAGCTTCAAACACCATTACTTTTGAAAAAGGAAAAAGCTATATTATATCTAGAGCTACTGATGGAAGAGTTTATTTTACAGGAAATATAGAAACTAATGATGTGAGTATAGATGTAGATGCAGATCAATGGAATGCCATTGGAAACCCTTATACTGCTTATTTACCAATAAATGCTAATTCAGATAATAACTTTATTCAAGAGAATTTAAGTAAACTAGATCCGCTTTATCAAAGTGTTTACATTTGGGATGCGAGTCAGAACAAATATGTTACTGCATCACTATCAGATGGTGATACTTTATTAAATGTAGGTCAAGGTTTCATGATTAAAACTAACACAGGTGTTTCATCAATTACGTTTAAAGAAAGTCATCGTTTACCAAATGCTACAACGACAACTTTATCAAGAAGTCGTAACCGTTCTAGTATTCGCTTAATAGCAAATCAAAATGATGTTCAAGTAATTACGAAAATTAATTATATCAATAATACTACAAAAGGTTTAGATCCTGGTTATGATATTGGAAATTTTAAAGGTGCTTCTTTTGATGTATTTACCCATTTAGTGGAAGGTAATGAAAATACAGACTTCACCATTCAATCCTTACCAGATTCAGATTACGAAACAACAGTAATTCCTATAGGATTACAATCTGATGCTGGAAAAGAAATTAGTTTAACTGTTGATACAGATAATATTCCTGCAAACCTTAACATATACTTAGAAGATACAGCAACAGGAAAATTCATCAACTTAACTAAAGAAAAACCGTACACGTTTAAAACCACCAGTAAATTAGAAGGAATAGGAAGATTTTATTTACACACTTCTTCTAAAATTTTAAACACTGAAGATGAAATTGAATTAACACAAAACGTAGAAATAGTTAAGTCAGGAAAACAAGAAATTACGATTCAAGGTTTAGCTAAAAATAAGCAAGTTACAGTAAGTTTATATTCTGTTTTAGGAAATGAAATCTATAAACAAATAGTTGTTCCTCAAGGAATGTTAACAATACAATCAAATCGTTTAGATACTGGAGTTTATATTGTAAAAGTTGAAAGCTTACAAGGAACAATAACAAAAAAAGTAATATTTAAGTAGTTAATATAAAAGTATGAAAGCATCGGAAAAAATAAATAGAAAAGAAGCTTTACAAAAAATAGGAAAATATGGAAAGTACACTGCATTAACAGCATTGGGCACCTATTTAATTTTACATCCTAAAAAAGCTCAAGCTGCTAGTCCAGAACCACCAGGAAGCGGATTTTAATTCCATACACGACTAGCTAAAAAAGCGAGATAGATTGTATTTTCTATCTCGCTTTTTATTTATCAACTTCATTTTTAATAAAAAACTACGTAAAACCCCCTATTCGGGTGATTGATCGTGGTTTTTTCTTTCTGTAAAATTGTCTTTCAATTCTAATCTTACAAAATGAAAAGAAAACTACTTATAATATTTACTTTACTAATAGCCTTTACTGGATTTTCTCAAGTCTTTACAATTGATGGTATACAATATGAAGTAATGATCGGCATCCGTAACTCTTTAAGAATAACTGATAATACTAACACAGGAAATGTAGTAATACCAGAGAGAGTTGAACATAATGGAGAATTATACAATGTGATAAGTATTGGACATGGGGCTTTTGCTAGTAGTGAATTAACTAGTATAATTATCCCTAATAGTGTTACCAATGTTGGAGATGCCGTTTTTCATGATAACCAATTAACTAGCGTAACCATTCCTAATAATGTTATCAGCATTGGAAATCATGCTTTCAAAGAAAATGAACTAACTAGTATCACCATTCCTAGTAGTGTTACTAATATAGGTGATAATGCTTTTGAAAATAACCCTTTAATAAGTGTTATTGCATTAGGTGAAACTCCAGCAATAACAACTGGAAGTTCATCAGGTGGTCTTGGATACAATGTTTTTCCTGATCGTAATAATATTGATTTGTTTATTCCTGTAGGTACAGCAGCAACATATACTACTGCTGTTTGGACAAATTTTAAATCTGTAACAGAAGGGGTTTCTCAAGTTTTTACAATTGATAATATACAATATGAAGTTATTTCAGGTACAAATGATGTAGAGATCATAGATAATACTAACATGGGAGACATAGTAATACCTGCTCAGGTTGAAAATAGTGGAATAACGTATAATGTAACGAGTATTGGAGATGATGCTTTCTATAGAAATCAATTAACCAGTGTAACTATACCAGATGGTGTTACTAGCATTGGAGATTCTGCTTTCTCAAATAATCAACTAAATCATGTAACTATTCCCAATAGTGTTACGCGTATTGATCATGATGCTTTTTACAAAAGTGGACTAAAGAGTGTAACCATTCCTAACAGTGTTACGTATATTGGATCAGATACTTTTAATTCTAATAACTTAGAAACGATAACTATTCCAGCAAGTGTTAGCCATATCGGAGGTGGGGCTTTTGGATATAATCAATTAACCAGTATAACTATCTCTAACGGTGTTATTAGTATTGGAAATGTTGCTTTTGCAGGTAATAAATTAGAAACAGTGACAATACCTGAAAGTGTTACCCATATTGGAAAAGGAGCTTTTTTTGATAATAAACTAACTAGTATAGACTTTTCTGATAGTGTTACCTCTATCGAAGAAAATGCTTTTGGAAATAATCAATTAACTAATATAACTATTCCTAATAACGTTACAAGTATTGGGCGTTTTGCTTTCGCACATAATGAATTAACAAGCATTATATTATCGAATAATATATTAAAAATAGAAGATTATACCTTTCAGGAAAATAAACTGACTGATCTTAATATCCCTGAGAGTGTTACTAGTATTGGAGAAGGAGCTTTTTCTAACAACCAATTAATTAATGTAAACATATCAAATAATGTCATACATATTGGCGAATTTGCTTTTTCCGACAATCGACTAACTAACATTACAATACCTAACCGTATAGCTACTATTGAAGAAGCTGTTTTTTTCAATAACGAATTAACCAGCGTAACCATTCCTAATCATGTAACTACTATAGGAAGTGCAGCATTTGCAAACAATAAGCTAAACAATTTAATTATTCCAAATAGTACTACTAGTATTGGACACAGTGCTTTTGATAATAATAAACTTACAAACGTAAATTTACCTAACAGTATTTCCATAATTAAAAACTCTGCTTTCGCAAACAATAAACTAAATAATATATTGATACCGAATAGTGTTACTAATATTGGAAGTCAAGCTTTTGAAAACAATGAATTAACAGATTTAGTTATACCTAATAGTGTTACTAATATTGGAATACTAGCTTTTAAAAATAATAAACTAACTAGTTTAACTATTCCAAATAGTATTTCTACTATTAATAGATCAACTTTTGAAAATAATCAATTAGTTAGCGTAGTGCTTCCTTATAGTATTTCACATATAAATCAAAAGGCTTTTGCAAATAATCCTTTAATGAGTGTTACAGCTCAAGGTGAGACTCCAGCAATAACAACAGGAAGTTCATCAGGAGGTCTTGGAGACAATGTTTTTACCGATCGTAGTAATATCGATTTGATAATTCCTGACGGCACAAGATCAGCATATATTGCAGCAGAATGGACAGGTTTTAAATCAATTACAGAAAATTCTGCTTTAAGTATTTCTGATATAGATTTAAAAAATTCTGTTCACGTATTTACCCAACAAAATAGATTAAAGATTTCTCACCCTAATACTATACAATTTAATAACTACAGTATTTATAATATTTCTGGAACTACTACTTTACAAGGTAAAGAAATCGACATACCAACGATTGGTTTAGCTAAAGGTTTATACATTATTGCTTTAGAATTTAATAACGGTTTGGTGTTTAAAAAATTCATTAAAGAGTAGCGTGCAAATAATGAAAACGATTTATAAAAACCCCCCGTTCGGGTTATTGACGTCAGAACTAACTTTTAGTAAAATTGCTGAATAAATCTAATTTTAAAAAAATGAAAAACAAAAGAATTCTAACAGCTCTTATGCTCTCTCTTTTTACAGTATTCTATATCAGTTGTAGTGATGACAACGATACTGATAACACTGAAGAATTTATTCTTGAAGAGGCTAAATTAACTGCATTTCCTTTATTAGGAATTACTCCTACTTCTGTAGAAATTATTCAACCAGTAATTGAAAACAATACAGAAATTGAATATGGTAAAATCAATATAGTAGTTTCTGATCCACTTTTTTTACCTCATATTGTACCAAATATCACTTCAAACGAATTAAACCTAAGTAAGTTTGCTATTATTCCTGGAGGCAATACAGCTCTTTCTTATGAGTCTCAAAGTCATACGCATACTATTGTTAATGCTTTAAATGAAAGTCAAGAGTTATTACACTATGTTGTTACTATTGAAGCTGAAATTCCTCCTACTCCATCTTCATTAACAGTTACAGATTTTAAATTTGAAGCTAGTAAAAATGCGCAATTAACAGAAGATGTTACCATAGAACGAGTATTTAACGATCCGAACTCTAATAGTTCAACAATATACTTATTTGTACCAGAAGGAACAGATTTTTCTGATTTAACTCCAACGGCTACTTTTGATGCTGAAGATGTTTTTTATACACAAGATTCTTCTATTCCAACTGTAGATGTTGATACTCCGTTTCCAACGACAGAGACTAGTTTTGATTTTTCCTATCCAAAAATCTTTACCATTGTTTTAAAAGACGATTCAAATAATAGAATGAAATGGGTGAATGTTTTTGTTGATATAAAAAATCCAATGCAGTTAGTAGACAACCACGTTAACACTGGTGATATTGATAGAGACGTGAGTGTGAATACATTTACAGGAATTACTCATTGGAAAAACATTGGAAACCATAGCATTGAACTTCAATCTGCAAATACGTATGAGAATATAATTCCTGAAAATATGCAAAATGCTGTTACTGCTCACAGAATCTTTCCTGTAGGAGGATTAAAACCTGGTGAAAGCGCTGATGTAAACGTACTTGTTGTGGGTAATCTACCAGCTTCTGAATACAAAACTACTGCTGTTTTTTATTCACAGTTTGTAGGTCAAGAAACGATTAATGATATGGTTGAACCAGTAAAATTAAATATAACGGCTAACGTGATAAACTAAAAATTTTAGGGTCGGTTAATAATGAGAGCAGAGGATAAAAAACAAGGTTTTAAAATTTTTTATCTAACGAAAAATAATACTTTCCTCTGCTCTATTTTAATCATCATTATATAATGTTTATAGATTCTAACGTAACATCAATATTTAAAAACAATAATTGTTATAAACCTGTAAAAAAACAACTCTTGGGTTTTATAACAATTTTATGTGTTTTATTTAGCAGACAAAGTTCTAGTCAAAAATTCAATAAAAAAAACAGTATTAACGATTTAAAACAACATACAGCTTTTCAGGTTCCTGAAAAATTATCCATACCTAAAAAGATACTTGCTAATATTTGCAAAAACAAAAAGTGTTTAGTGGAAACTTTCTTCCCTATCGGTTGGTCTGAAGATTAAAATTATTTTACTTGGGGTATTGAACCAGAAAATGAAGCTATTGGTGGTTACGATTTTACGATAAACATTCAAAACATGAAAAACGATACTATTATTTGGACTTGGTCTTTTAAAGAGTATCAACAAAAAAATTGGGATGAAAAAACCAACTATAATATTACCAAAGTTTGGAATGAATATAAAAATATGATTAGTCAGAAACTTCGTCAGTATAATATTACAGTTTTAGATAAAGGCTACGATTTCAAAGCTTTTCCTGCTAAAATTAATAACATTATCTATACGATTAATTCAAAACAAACACATAAGTTTAACGAAGGTTTTGGGTATAACGAAATTGAAAAAGAATCCATAATTATTCATACTACAGCATTTGGAAATAAGACAGTATATGAAAAGAAAAATTATAAATGGAAGGTAATAAACTCCGCAATTGTTGGTTGTATTCCTTCGCCTAAAAAAGGGAGAATTGCAATAATTAAAATCAATGAAAAAAGAGGATACGAAGGTCCCCAAAATCTTATTACTCCAGAAGTAATTGGTTGTCATTTAACTAAAGGTTTCAAATAAAGAAGAAGAATAAAACATGTTAAAAATTAAGAAAATCATACTAGTACTTCTTGTCATTCCAGTGTATACATACGCTCAAGAATTTAAAGATCCTAATAAAAGAATAATAGATAGTTTGGCTAAACTACAGATCCATTATCTAGCTCATGGAAAAATCACTGAATATTTTAAAATATATTCTTCTAATCTTACGGATCTTGGAGGCGGTAGCGGAGAAGGAAAAGTTGATCTCAAAGAATGGAAAGAAAAGTTAGAAAAAATTGTACGGTCTGAACAATTTAATAATATCAAAGGAAAAACAGTAGAAGAGATTTTAGATCTCGAAAAATTAACCATTTGGAACTATCAAGAATTGGTAAAAGAAAAAGGACCTATAAAACGATTTTCGTACGAATCTAAGGAAGGAGATTATCTTGTTTTACTTCCATTCAGAAAAGAGGTTGAATCACATACTTGGTTTGGAATTTTTCGTAAAGAAAACGGAGAATGGAAAATTGTAGCTGGAGACTAATCAAAAAAATCAATTTTAAATACACTTATATAAAAACTAAATTTTACTATGAAAAAAGTATCAATTAATAATTCATGGCTTGTTTTTTTACCTGTAATAGGTATTTTGTTTTTTGTGGTATTTCCACAACTACAAAGAGTAGGCACTGATTTTAATCGAGAAATAATTGAACATGAAACTAATGTTTATAAATTAGATTCCTTAAAACAAATTGCCAATCCGAATCAAAAAGCTAAAAATGAAATTGCAAAGCTAGAAATTCTAGTACCAGTTCATGAAACAGCAATTGCTAGAAGAAAATACAAATACTTAAAACACGGTGGTACAGTTGTTTTTGTTTTAGTTTTTCTAACGCTATTCTTTGGTTATAGTTACGTGATAAAACGAAAAAAATCTTCTCCGAAGAATAGAAAAGTAAGTTTTACTTTTTCAGATCCTTATGTAGATCATATTGGACAACAAATTTCTTGGAACCCTGTAAAAAACTCTGGAAGTAATTTTGTTAGTACTGCTTTAGAAGAAACTCGTTCGGGTTATAAAATTGCTCCGAGTAATTTTATGAAATATATCGCTTGGGGATTTATTATCCTTGGTATTAATCCTGTTGTATGGACCTTCGTTGAAGCAATTCAATTGAATCAAGAAACCATCACTTTTATGAAAGCTGGAAATTTATTTTTCACTTCTGGTGGAATATTTATGTTGCCTGGTTTCTTCTTATTGTTTCAAGTAACTCCAACAAAAATCTATGTTAACAAGCAGAAACAAACGATAAAAGTAGAAGGCGAAACCATCCATTTTAATCAGTTACATGCATTACAAGTCTTGCATAAATTTATTCAAGGAAATAAAACAGGTGGTTATTATTGCTATGAACTCAATTTGGTAACAAAGCAAGGAGAACGTTTTAATTTATTAAATCACGGAGATAAAACTTTTATGTTAAGTGATATGGTAAAAATCAGTAATGCTTTAAAGCTTCCTGTTTGGAATATGGGAGTTGAATAATTTAAAGTAAAAGCTATGCATAAAAACTTATTGCTTACTGTTTATCTAATTCCGTTGTTTGTATTTGGACAAATACAATCGGATACTTTAGTCGCAAAGGATAAGAATCAACTAAAAATAAAAAACCTCATCTTACCTGGTTCATTAATTTTAGTAGGTTCTGTATTATCTGGAAGTCATTTCGAAAAAGAAATAAAACGAAGTTTTCACGATGGTTCAGAAAATGCTATTGATTTCTCTTTACCTATTGATGATTTAATTCAGTATGCTCCAATTGTAGAATTATATACTGCGGATTTATTAGGTGTTAAATCGAAAAATCATTGGTTCGATCAAACCAAATATCTCTTTATTGCTAATATTGTTACGGCAGCTTTAACACATGCTGGAAAGAACATTATAAATAAAAAAAGGCCTAACGGATCTTTACATGCTTTTCCTTCAGGTCACACTTCTTTTTCTTTTACAAATGCAAGCGTGTTATATGAAGAGTTTAAAGACTCCTCTCCTACTTTTGCCTTTAGCGGCTATGCAATAACTTCTGTTGTGGGCGCTTTACGAGTTGTAAATAATAAACATTGGGTTTCTGATGTATTGGTTGGTGCAGGATTAGGAATTTTAGTTACGAAACTCGTCTATCATTTTGAACCATTAAAAAACTGGAATCCGTTTAAAAAGAAAGATAATATGATGTTAATTCCGACGGTTAATAATAATCATCTAGGGTTTTATTTTAAATTAAATTTATAACATTAACTACTACATATAAATTACTTAAATCAAAAACTATGAATAAAATATCTTTTCTATTATTAACTAACTTTTTAATCTTCAGTGTGCATTGTTTCGGACAAACAAAAAAAGATTCTTTAGCTATTAAACAAGTAGCTTTAGATTATATCGAATCGCAACATAACGTAAAACCTAAACAATTTGAAAGAGCTGCTCATCCTAGAATGGTGAAAAGAACGTTCTGGAAAAATAAGCAAACGAATAAAGAATATTTAAGAGAAACATTTACCGATGCTATGATTTTATTAGCTGAAAGTTATAATAAGAATCAAGATAAATTTCCTAAGAAACCGAAAAAGGAAATTATTATTCTAGATATTTTTAACAAAATAGCTTCTGTTAAACTAATTGCTGATGATTGGGTAGATTATATGCACATTGTAAAACTGAACGGAAAATGGCAATTGGTTAATGTGCTATGGCAATTCAATGACTCTAAATCTCATTAATATTATTACGTAAAATATAAAACTATGCCGCATTGCATTATTGAGTTTTCTAACGACTTAAATACACATATAAAAGAAACTGTAAAAACAGTTACTGTTGATATAGAAAACTCAGGACTTTTTGATAAACGAACAATTAAAACTAGAGCGATTCCTATTGACGATTATTTAGTTGGCGGAACAGAAGAATCATTTATTCATGTTACAGTAAAAATGCTGGAAGGAAGAAGTGGCGTTCAAAAAAAGGAATTAAGTCAGCGTATTTTAAGTAGTGTTATGAAATTGTATGACATAGAAAACATATCGGTTGAAATTATGGACTTACACACTTATAGTTATTCAAAAAAAGAAATAATTTAAAAAGAAAACATAGAAGTAAAATGACACTTAAAGAACGATTAAACAAATTCAATTACGAATTACCTGAAGCTTCTACTCCTGGCGGAAGTTATGTATCAGTAAACATTAGAGAAAAAATTGCATACGTTGCAATTCAATTTCCTATTTGGAATGAAGCATATAAATATCAAGGTCGATTAGGTAATGAAATTTCAACTGAAGACGGTTACAAAGCTATGGAAATAGCTGCTTTGAATGTATTAGCTCAAATCGATAAAAATGTTGGAATTGATAATATTGTCGGTTTAAATCATATTGATGCTTATTTTCAATCAGGTGAAGATTGGGATGAATCTCCAAAAGTTGTAAATGGTGCATCAGATCTTTTTTTAAAAATACTCGAACAAAAAGGTCAACATTCAAGAGCAATCTTTGGCGTTCACAAACTTCCTAGAAATTTTAGTGTCGGACTTACAGCTACATTTACAATACAATGATTAAAGTTTAAAATTTAAAAAAGTAAAGACTATGAATCGATTAATGACAAACACATGCTCAGATAACTTAATTAAAAGCCGTGATTTTTACTCAAAAATTTTTAAGCTAAACATAGCTTTTGAAAGTGATTGGTTTATTCATTTGGTTACTGATAATAAAAACTTGGAATTAGGTATAATTGATCGAACTAATGAAATTGTTCCAGAAGAATTTCAAAACAAGCCTCAAGGATTCTACATTACTTTTGTAGTTGATAATGCAGATGAAATATTTAATATTGCAGTCGCTGAAAGTTTTGAAATTGTACAAGAGCCTGCTGATACATTCTACGGCCAACGAAGAGTATTATTAAAAGATCCTGACGGAACTTTAATTGATGTTTCTTCTCCAATTGAAAATTTCAGTTTTTAAGGAATACATGTTATATAAAACTATTGATAATGTTTTGGAAAAGAAAAAATAAATTACCTATTACTGAAGCCGATAAAGTTTGGATTGACAAAGAATTGAACTGGTTACGAGAAGAATTCGGTAAAGAACATTTCAATTTAATTAGAACTGTTACGCCTACAGAAGATTTTTTTGAAAGGAATTTTAATGGCACTAAAGAAGATGCAGAATTTATTCTTGAGCGTACAATGGAATTAATGAATATTAAAGACATTGATATTACTTTAGAATATTTTTCTGATTCTCCTATCGAAATGGCTGATGGAACAATTTTAACAACACCTGCAGATATTGATGGTAGCTGGGAAAGTGCTAGTGGAACTTATCAGCAAACTGAAACAGAAACTATAATTTCAATTGAAACTAAACAATTAAAAAATCCTGTTTCCCTAATTGCAACGATATCTCACGAACTAGCTCATCAAATTTTATTAGGTGAAAATCGAATTGAAGAAAATGATGAATATTTAACAGACCTTACTGCAATAGTATATGGTTTTGGAATTTTCTTAGGGAATTCTCGTTTTCAATTCAATTCAAAAGAATTTGGTTGGGAATCGAGCGTCCAAGGATATCTCCCTGAACAAATTATTGCATATGTAATGGCTTGGCTGTCTAAAGAGCGTAATGAAAATACAGATTATAGTTCTCATCTAAAAAAAACAATCCGTAAATATTTTGATCAGAGTTTAGCTTGGTTAAAAGAAAATGAAAAGTAAACTTTCTAAACTCAAACACTATTTTTCGTGTTGTTTCTTCAATTGTCAAGCTTTTTGACTAAATTTAAAGCCATTACCAAATAACTAAAAAGCGTTATGCAATTTCTACAAGAGTTTTTTGAAACCTTCAAAATAGCAGATTTATTTGCTTTTTCTGGATTGGTGATGCTCATATTTCTCGCTTTTGGCAGTAAACCAACAACAAAAATTCAACTAGTTGGTTCGTTATTTGTAATGTCAATTAGTTTATATGCCGATAGTGTTATAGTCTATACAATTGCTATTTTCATAATCGCAACATTAGTAACAGAATTAGAATTCTTAGAAAAAATAGCTGCGTTAATCTGGAATCGTAAAGAGTATTGGACTTATCTTCAAGGTAAAGCTAAAAACAACGAAATTGAAGATAAAACGAAAAAGCAAATTGAAGATGATTTATCGAATGAACAAATAGATGATGTTGATGAAGTAGAATCTATAGATGAACCTGAAATTATACCTAAAGGAATAGCTGATGTACTTTCAATTCCTAAACACGATGATCCAGCTGTTTTAGTTCATCAAGCTTTAAATTTTGAGAGAACAGTACTACAAAAGCTAAACAAAAAAACAATTCCTTTTAAATTCAACAGACTAAAAAGAAAAGTTCATTTAACTTCAAATAGAGTTCGTTATATCGTTGATGTAATTATTGAAACAAAAGATACGCACTACGTAATTGAGGTAAAGAAAACCGATAAAATGCTGTATATAGAAGCAGCAAACACAGAACTAAATTCTTACGTTGACTTATATCGTAATTATTTAGATGAACGTAATATTTCTGTTGAAATACAACCGTTAATTATTGTTCCTAAAAACAAGAATCTTCCAGAGAATGTTAATGATACTCCAATCATTCAATACGATTTTCAATCACAATCATTCCTAAACTTCAAATCTGATTATTTAGAAACTGAATACTGGAATAAAACACAAACCAAAGAAGAATCTCTTGCTGAACTATTAAAAGTATTCTTAACAAAATACTCTAAATGGGCATTTTCTCCTTTGAGAATTCAAAAATGGGGATCGCTTCAAAATGACTTTGAAAAGTTAGAGATTTTCACTTCTAAAGAAATTAAAACAGTATTGGAAGAATTAAAAATTAGTGGACATGTAAAGCATGTAACTAGTAAAAAAGGAAATATACTTTATAAAATAAATCAATAATTATTTCTCTAAATCTTAAAAGCTAAAATTAAGGTGACTATACAATTGAGTGATCTCAAATTCCAAGAAATTAAAATATCAGAACTTTCTTTAGTGCTGGAGTTTTTTAAAACCGCAGCAGAAAAAATCAATAAAAAGAATGTAGATCATTGGCAATACTGGAAAAATCCTCCACAAGAAAAAATCGAATGGGTTACAACAGGAATTCAAAATCATGAATTCTTCTTCATTATTTTAAACGATACTGAACAAATAGGAATGGTGAGAATAATGAATATTGATGAACCTTATTGGGGAATTACAAACGACAAAGCAAAATATATACATTCGTTAGTGATTAAAGACCAATACAACGGAAAAGGATTGGGTAGTTTAGTTATTGAAAAAATTACTGAGATTGCGAAGCAAGAAAACTGCGAATTTCTTCGTTTAGATGCGGTTTCTAAAAACATAGGATTATGTAATTATTACGAACGAATAGGTTTTCAAAAAGTTGGAGTTAAAGAAGGTAAACTTTCTACCAACACGCTTTTTCAGAAACAACTTTCTTAAAAAGAGATACTTATATTTTATTCAAAAAGTGTAACAGTTTTTCAAAAAAGCTGTCTCATTGTGGTAAAAGCTTCCGGTATGAAAAATCAACTAACACAAACATCTCCTAACTATAAAAATTTCCTTTTCGATTTACTTATTTATTTCTCTGTAATGTTTTTAATTCGAGAAATTTATATCGAAAAACTAGGATTCATAGTCAACGGATTATTTTGGTCGCTTTCTACATTAGTAATTGCCATGTGGCGTATGAAAGTCCGTAATGTTTCTTGGTATGATTTGGGACTAAAAAAACCTGAAAGCTTAAAAAAAACTATATTCATTACTGCTGGAATTTTAGTTACAGTTGTAGGATCTATAATAGCTTTTGAACTGTTTAAAGATGCTTTACCTTTTTCTATTCCTGAAAAAAACTATGGAGAAAGTTCTGCGAGTAAGTTTGGAGAATTAAAAGGTAACTGGATACTTTTTTTTACAATTATGCCAGGCGTTTTATTAGAATCTACTTTAGAAGAATTATTAGATCGTGGCTTTTTAATCCATTGGTTTGAAAAGGTATTTTCAAAAACTAATATTGCAACATTTCTTGCTGTAATCTTACAAGCTTTGATTTTCGGATTTAGACATACATATGATTTATCCGACAGATCTATTCGTGTAGGTTTAATTGGACTTATCATGGGAATTGCTTACGTGAAATTCGGACGAAACTTATGGCCTTTAATTATCGCACATTGCCTGTTAAATTCTATGTCTATGCTTGATAGAGTTTAATAATTATTTATCTTTAAATCATTAATTTATTTTGCTGAAAAATGGAAATTATAATTACAAAAGGAAAAGATAGAAATACATTAGGTCAAATTAGAGAAAATAAATGAAATTTAAACTGAAACCAATATTATCTGAAATGAAAGAACTATACTCAAAGCCTATATCAGCTGAAAGGTTTAAAGAGTATATTTCAAAACTTCAAGGAGATACAAAAGGAGATTTAGCTTTGCCTATTGGAGGATTTAACCCAATGGCTAAAAATCATATCTTACAGAAAATATCTGAATTAGAAAACCTTAGAGCGGAAGCTATAATGGAACAAACTATTAAAAATTTCAATACCAAGTTGGTTGAATCTAGTTCTAAAGAAATAACAGTTGTTCTTAATATTGCCGATGATTTAAAAGGAGGTTGGACAAATTTCTTTTCGACAGATTTCGATAGCAAATTTAAACTAACCCCATTGATAAATAGAAGTTTTTGTGTTCCCTATTTTTGGACTAGCGAATTATTTTCAACAGAATTAATTACAAACAGAACTTTAGAATATTTAAATAGGACTTTTTACAGATTAAAGAACCCTCAACCCAAAACACTAAGGGAACATTTGAAACAGGAAATTTTTTCTTTAAAATTAGAAAACAATTACTTTCAAGACTATATAGAATCAGATTTTATCAAAATAGAAAAATATTACTCAGAGAATAAAAATTCAGAAGAATACGATAGAATATTTAATTTTTTTTATGGTGATAAAGGTTCTGAAAGTTTAGGTTATAAAAAATATGGAATTCAAAAACCTACAGGGTATGAATATGCTAAACAAATTTCGAAAATAAGAAAAATAACTATCTAACAGAGTATGTAGTGCATACACTTCAGAATATGCGCCATACACAAACCGTTAATATGTAAACGAAATAACAATACTTCTAAAAGTTACAGTTTAGACCCAGATCTTCCAAATCATGATATTGCATATTACGTAGTTGAGAAAAAATTTGATTTACAAAAAGGCTTCTACGGAAATAGAAAATCTGGAATGAGTATTGAAGAACTTTCTGAATTAATAATATAACAATATGATTAAAAGTAGTCTTTCAACTTCACTACATATTATGACAGTTTTAGCTATGTTTTCTGAAAAATGGATATCTTCTAGAATACTTGCTGAAAGTATTAATATCAATCCTGTTTTGGTACGTGAAGAACTTCGTGTTTTAAAAAATGCTGGATTAGTTCAAAGCAAAGAAGGTAAAAATGGTGGCGTTAAACTTATAAAGTCTGCTGATCAAATTTTATTATCAGATATTTTTAAAGCTATAAAAAAAGAAGATCATGTTTTTACTTTAAGAACAAACTCTCCTGATAAAACTTGTAAGGTTGGCAAAAAAATCAATACTAATCTAAAGAGTTTATATCAAGAAATTGATGAAGCTATTTATACAAAACTCAACGACGTTAGTTTAGAATCTTTTAAAAATAGGTTCTAATTTTTTTAATTAAAACTGTAATAAAAATAATTACACATAAAATTAAACTCAGTTATGGCACATACTTTTCACGAAGGCGAATTAGCTCTTCAAAAAAAATATAAAGCATATCATCCTCCAGGATTAGTAAAACGTTTATTAAAAGATCATATAATTGATCAGTTGATTCCTTTTATAGAACAACAAACCACGGTAATTATTAGTTCAACAGATGAAGCTAAAAATATTTGGACGTCGATGTTAATTGGGCAAAAAGACTTCATTAAAGTTGAATCTCCTAAACATGTAACTATCGATTTAAAAAAAGTACAAAGCAATCAGAACGACATTTTATTTTCAAATATCATAGCTCAAAACAATGTAGGTTTATTATTTATCGATACTGCTTCTAGAACACGATATCGAATGAATGCTTCAGCAGAAATTATCGATCATAAAATTGAGTTTCATATAAGTGAGGCTTATCCTAATTGTCCGAAATATATTCAGCAACGAATTTTAACTGTAAATGAAGAAAGTAGCATTCAAGAAAACAATCAAATAAAAGGAACTACTTTAACTGAAAAACAAAGACAATGGATTAAAACTGCCGATACTTTTTTTCTTGGAAGCGTTAATAATAAGGATAATATGGATGCTTCTCATAGAGGTGGACCGGAAGGTTTTATCGAACTATTAGAAAACGATACCTTAAAAATTCCAGATTACATCGGTAATAATCTTTTCAATACACTTGGTAATTTTTTACAATGCCCGAAAGCCGGATTATTGTTTATTGATTTTGAGAGCGGAAGTGCTTTACAATTAACAGGAAGAACAACTTTAGTATTAGATCAAGAATCTTCGGAAGATTTAGAAACAACAATGGGAACTGGTAGATATTGGTTATTTACTCCTGAACAATGGATTCAAACTGAAACGTACCAAAAAGCAAATTGGGAATTTGTTAGTTTTTCTCCTTTCAATCCGTAAAAGACAGAATAGATTTTTATACTTACTTTTATCAAAAAAATTAAGTGATGAAAAAACTATTTATTTTCCTATTCTTAACTGTTAATATCTTATTTGCTCAAGATGATTTTGAAGGCATCTTAAAATTTAAAATAGATTTTAAAGACAAAACAGGAAAAATGCCTGATGATGAGATAAAATATATAATGGGTACAAAACAAACTTATTATTTAAAAGGAAAAAAATATCGCTCTTCTTTAAATGGTGCTTTTAAATTAACTGCTTATCACGAAGGAAAAGATACCTTATTTACAAAAATGGCTATTAGTGATAAACTCATGTATAGTCTTACTAATAAAGAACAAGAAAAAATTCTATCTCATAAATTTGAAAAGACCGATTTAAAAATTCTGAATTACGAATGCAAATTATTAGTTGTAAAAACTAATAAAGGAATTCATAAGTATTATTATAGTCCAAAATTAAGAACTAATCCAGAATATTATAAAACTCATAAATCTGGTTTATGGCATTTCTTTGCTGAAAAAACCAATGGTGCTATATCTATTAAAGCAATTGGCGACTTAGAAGATTCTTACAGTTGTATTGAACTTATTTCTGTAGAAAAAAAATCTTTAAATGACGATTTTTTTGTAAAACCTCCATTAGAAATAATTCCAACACCAAAGTAGTTTCCTACTTTGGTAAAAACTCTAATTTATTTTTAGATTTTTCTATTTCTTGCTGATTAAGTAACATCGGAATATAATTTCCTTCCAAGTATTTTTGAGCCTGATCTTTATAATACGGACTGAATCTATTTCCACTTTGCCCTGTTGGTAAAATTGAAATACTATTCTCAACATCATAAAAATCAATGACTCTTCGAGTTGATGGTCCGGCTACTACTTTATAAATCCCAGTACTATCTAACTTAAAAATATGATTGTTAATTACTTCATTTCCTCCATTAGTTTCAAACGGACCAACATTAAAGAATTTACGTAAAACTCCACCTGCTTTTCCTATCGGATGTTCGTGTTCTACAGATAAAACTCTTTTCCATTTCCACGAATTAATATCATTTCCTAATTGCTTTTTCAAAAAGGCTACAGATGTTTTAAATGCATTTGTTAATATTACTTTCTTGTCTTCTTTTACCTCTTTGGTATTAACATTATCCCACCAAAGCGAATTGTTCTTATGCATTTGAACAGCAATTAATTTTTTCTGTAACGGAGCTCCATCTAATAATTGAATAAATGCCTTCTCTCCTATTTCATCTTCAAAAGTATTTTGCAAAAACTGATAAATAAATCGTGTGTAAACTGTAGCTGCTAAACTCTCTTTATCATAATTTCCATCCCAAGATTTTAAAATTGTAGCAGCTTCTTTTTCTTCGGTTGTAAGTTCACTATCAGAAATACTTTGAAATGCTGAATTTATTACCTCTTTAACTACTACTGAGTTAACATTATTCATCATTATACTCACATCATACTTAGTAAACTTGTCTTTATTTTCAATTAAACTAACAATACGTTTAGCTCTGTCTTCTGGTAAATAATAACCTGGATATAATTTACCAGCTACAGTATCTGGTTGGTTATTTGCTGAATACACATAACCCCAATCTGGATTTGTCGCTTGTGGATTTTCTCCAAAGTTTAAATAGTTCAGGATTTCATCTTTTCCAGACGTTCCATCTAAATAAACTTTAGTGTTTAAACTATCTCTATACTGATATAATTTTGCTGCTCCAAACCAAGCGATATTATCTTTAGCATCTCCATACATTACATTTAATCCTGGTGCATGAATTTTAGAAACTCCTTTTTTAAATTCACTAAGATTAGTTGCATGCGACATTTCATAACAGACATCCAATAACTGATTCGGTAAATGCGTATAAATCCATTGCATTGCTATTGGTCGCTTGTCTTTTACTTGTTCAATAATATCATTCATTATTGGTCCGTGTTGACTTACTCTAACTTGGTAAGTTACATCTGTTGATTTCTTTACTTTAATAGTTTTTGAATAGGTTTTGTAATTTTTAAAACCATCGGCTGTATTATACTGCTCAGAATTTTCAGGATGATCTTGTTCTATATAAAAATCAACATCATCATTCTCTAACATAGTTAAACCGTAAGCATAATCTTTGTTATGTCCTAATAATGGAAATGGAGTTAAAGCCAAATTAAAACCATACAACTCAAAATCTGGAGTTTTAATATGACTTTGATACCAAACTGAAGGTTGAGAAAAATTGATATGCGGATCGTTAGCAAAAATCACTTTCCCATTTGCTGTTTTCTTCGGACCTAAAACCCAAGAATTACTTCCTATAAAACTTGATACTGGTAGTTTTTCATAAATAGCATTAATCTCAGCTGTCATTTGAGATTGTATTGCTGGCTTTCTAGCATTTTTAATTAGTTGTCCTTTTTCTGTTGGAATTCCTAATTCAGCTAAATAATCGTTTCCTAATTTTTCTTTTATCTCATTTAACAATGGATCTGTTTTGTGTGCAGCAGCAAAACTAAAAGCCATATAACCAAAAACATTATACATATCTTTTAACGTGTAGGCTTCTTTTTCTATTCCAACTAAATGAAACTCTAACGGAGTCGTTCCTTCTTTAATAAACTCATTAATTCCTTCTAGGTAAGCAGTAGCTAATTGATAGGCTTTTGAATTTGCATCTAGATTTTTAATAGTATTTTCTGCAGCTTCTTCTATTCCTAAACTTCCAAAAAACTTATCTGTTCTCACCAAATCTTTTCCAAATACTTCACTTAATCTACCAGCTGCAATTCTTCGCATCAATTCCATCTGCCATAATCGATCTTGTGCATGTACATAACCGAAAACTTTATATGCATCTTTTTGATTTTGAGCATTTATATGTGGAACACCATTATCATCATAAAAAACTATAACTTTATCTTGTAAACCACTTAATTTTAATTCTCCATTGTATTTAGGCTTAAAATAAGAACCTGCTATAAAATATCCTACAACTAGTAATACAATGATTATGAAAAGAAAAAAAAATAGTTTTTTAAGTACTTTCATGTGTTATGGTTTTTTATCAAATATAACTGTTTTAAATTTGTACTTTTGAATACACAAACAAACGTCTAGATGAAAAAAATTCAAATGGTTGACTTACAAAGTCAATATCAAAAAATTAAAGATATTGTTGATACTTCTATTCAAGAAGTTTTAAACTCTTCAGCTTATGTGAATGGACCTTATGTAAAAGAATTTCAAGCTGATTTGGAAAAATATCTTGACGTTAAACATGTAATTCCTTGTGCTAATGGAACTGATGCTCTGCAAATAGCAATGATGGGACTTGGATTACAACCTGGAGACGAAGTTATTACTGTTGATTTTACTTTTGCTGCTACTGTGGAAGTAATCGGATTATTAAACTTAACACCTGTTTTAGTTGACGTTGAACCAGATTCATTCAATATAGACATTGAAGCGCTTAAAAAAGCAATTACTCCAAAAACAAAAGCTATTGTTCCAGTACATTTATTTGGACAAGTAGCGAATATGGAAGCTATTTTAGAAATTGCCAAAGAACATAATTTATTTGTTATCGAAGATAACGCTCAAGCAATCGGAGCAAATTATACTTTTAAAGACGGGACAAAGCAAAAAGCTGGAACTATAGGTGATGTTGGTACAACTTCTTTCTTCCCATCTAAAAACTTAGGTTGTTACGGTGACGGAGGTGCAATATTTACTAATGACGACGATTTAGCACATATCATCAGAGGAATTGTAAATCATGGAATGTACAAACGTTATTATCACGATGTTGTTGGTGTAAACTCTCGTTTAGATAGCATTCAAGCGGCTGTTTTAAAAGCTAAACTTCCAAATTTAGATGCATATTGTAATGCAAGAAGAGATGCGGCTAGATATTACAATAATGCTTTTGCTAATAACGAAAATATTATTACTCCTTCTTCATCTTCTTGTGGATCTATTTGCGATACTTGTGATTGTCATGTTTTTCACCAATACACGTTACAAATTACCAATGGGAAAAGAAATGAATTACATCAACATTTGTTAGACAACAATATTCCAAATGCAATTTATTATCCTGTTCCATTACACAAGCAAAAAGCTTATGCTGATGAGCGATATAACGAAGAAGATTTTACCGTTACTAATAAATTAATAGATACAGTTATTTCTCTTCCGATGCATACAGAATTAGACGAAGAGCAATTAGCTTTTATTACCAAAACTATAAATGATTTTCTTTCATAAATGAAAAAAATTCTTGTTACTGGTGGCCTTGGTTTCATTGGTTCACATACTGCTGTAGAATTACAAAATTCAGGATTTGAAGTTGTAATTATTGATGATCTTTCTAATGCTAAAATAGAAGTGTTAGAAAATATTGGAAAAATCACAGGTAAAGTTCCAGAGTTTTTTCAACTAGATCTTAAGAAGAAAGCAGAAGTAACAGACTTTTTTGAGAGAGTGAATGTAGATGGTATTATCCATTTTGCTGCTTATAAAGCAGTTGGAGAAAGTGTACAAAAACCTTTAGATTATTACGAGAATAATATTGGAAGTTTGGTATACATTCTTCAAGAAATGAGAGATAGAAATTTAAATAATTTCATTTTTAGTTCTTCTTGTACAGTATACGGACAAGCAGATGAATTACCAATAACTGAAAATGCTCCAATTAAACCTGCAGAATCTCCTTACGGAAATACCAAACAGGTTGGAGAAGAAATTATACAAGATAGTTGTAAAGCAAATGGCTTAAATGCCATTGCTTTACGATATTTCAATCCGATTGGTGCTCATGAAAGTGCTAAAATTGGAGAACTTCCTTTAGGTGTTCCTCAAAATTTAATTCCATACGTAACACAAACTGCCGCTGGAATTAGAGAACAATTATCAATTTTTGGTGATGATTATGATACTCCTGATGGAACTGCCATTCGCGATTATATTCATGTTGTTGATTTAGCTAAAGCGCACATTGCTGCTTTAAACCGCTTACTAAATCAGAAAAATGAAACAGCTTTTGAAGTCTTTAATGTAGGAACAGGAAAAGGTAGTTCTGTTTTAGAAATTGTTAAAGCTTTCGAAAAAGCCACCAATCAAAATTTAAACTACAAAATAGTTGAGCGTAGAGCTGGAGACATCACAGCTGCTTATGCCGACACAAATATTGCTAACGAAAAATTAAACTGGCGAACTGAAAAAAGTATAGAGGAAGCTTTGTTATCCGCTTGGAAATGGCAAAATAATCAAACCTAAAATTTAGATAAAATATTAAACTTTTGTTAACTAGTTTTTTATTTCTAAACAATTGTTTAGTTTTGTAAAGTAAATGGCACGAAAGAAAGAATACATAGAATCTGAAGTAATAGATAAAGCAATGGAACTATTCTGGAAGAATGGTTATGAAACTACTTCTATGCAAATGCTCGAAAAACAAATGGGCATTAATAAATTTTCTATTTATTCTAGTTTCGGAAGTAAAAAAGGAGTTTTTCTAGAATGCGTAAAGTCTTATAGAAAAAAGCTTTTAGCTATCACAGATAAATTAAAAGATTCAAAAAATGGTATTGAGGGTATTAAACAATATTTCTACGATTTTTTAGAATTTGCTAAAGATAACAACGACTTTATAAAAGGGTGTTTAGTTACAAATGCGGCTAATGAGCTAAACGAAGACTCTGATCCAATAATTAAAAATCAGTTATCAAATTTCACTAAAGAAATAAGAGGTTTATTTGAAAGTAATGTTCGACAAGAAGCTGGTTTTTCCGAAGTTCAAATTCAAGAACAATCAGATTATTTTATTGTTTCTATGTTCGGTTTATCTTCAGCTTCTAGAGTATTTAACAAACCACAATTACACATTTTTATAGAAAACATATTTAGTAACACATAATTTTTTTAACCAATAACTAACCGATTGTTTAGTTATTAAAATCAATTTTAATATGAGTACATTAACTGTTCACACTATCGAAACTGCTCCTGAAAAAAGTAAAGGACAATTAGAAGAATCTGTAAAAGCATTTGGTATGTTACCAAACTTACATGGTGTATTAGCTGAATCTCCAGCTATTTTAGAAGGATATAAAACATTACATCATTTATTCTCTACACAAACAGCTTTTGATGCAGAAGAATTAACTGTAGTTTGGCAAACTATAAATGTAGAGCACGAATGCCATTATTGTGTTCCTGCACATACTGCAATTGCACACATGATGAAAGTAAGTCCAGAATTAATAGATGCATTAAGAAATAAAAGTGCTATGCCAAATGCTAAATTACAAGCATTATACGATACAACACTTATTATCTTAAGAAACAGAGGAAACATTTCTAAACCAGAATTAGATAAATTTTATGAAGCTGGTTATACGGAAAGACATGTTTTAGAAATTATCTTAGGACTTTCTCAAAAAGTAATTAGTAATTACGTAAACCATATTGCCAATACAGAAGTAGATGAGCCTTTTAAAAAGTTTATCTAATAACTTTAAAAATTTTAAACAAAAAGTCGATTATGTTAATTAATCGACTTTTTGCTTTTTACATTTTAACAAATTTTAGGGAATTTAACTTTTCCTTCATTTAGTATCTTTAAAACCTAAATTTAGAGATACAAACATGATAAAAAACTTAACTTGGGGACTCTTATTTTGCTTTTTAATAGGGTGTACTACCAAAGAGAAACAACCTAAAAAAGTAGCTTTAAAAATTGATTATGAAAAAATTACACTAGACAACGGACTAGATGTTATTTTTCACGTTGATAAATCTGATCCTGTTGTTGCTGTAGAACTTATGGTTCATGTAGGATCTGCTAGAGAACTTGAAGGTAGAACTGGTTTTGCTCACCTTTTTGAACATTTACTATTCTTAGAATCGGAAAATCTTGGTAAAGGTGGACTTGATAAAATGAGTGCACGAATTGGTGGTTCTGGAGCTAATGGATCTACTTCAAGAGATAGAACAAATTATTTACAAACCGTTCCTAGCGATGCTTTAGAAAAAATGATTTGGGCTGAAGCTGATAAATTAGGTTGGTTTATTAATACTGTTACTGATCCTGTTTTAGCAAAAGAAAAACAAGTAGTAAAGAACGAAAAAAGACAAAGTGTTGATAATAGACCTTACGGACACAGACAGTATGTAATTGGAAAGAATCTGTATCCAAAAGATCATCCATATAATTGGCAAGTAATTGGTTCTTTGAAGGATGTTCAAAATGCTACAGTTGAAGATGTAAAAAACTTCTTCAAAAAATGGTATGTACCAAACAATGCAACTTTAGTGTTATCTGGAGATATTGATGTTGCTAAAGCTAAAGAATGGGTTCATAAATATTTTGATGAAATACCAAGAGGTAAAGACATTGCTCCTATTCAAAAAAGACCTGGAATTGTTAAGGAAACTAAACACTTAGTTTACGAAGATAACTTTGCTCGTTTACCAGAACTAACGTTAACATGGCCTGCAGCTGAACAATATCATAAAGATGCTTATGCTTTAGATATTTTATCAGAATACTTAAGTAACGGAAAGAAAGCTCCTTTAAACAAAGTTTTAGTTGATGATTTAAAATTAACTTCAGGAACAACTATGTTTAACTTTACTTCAGAAATTGCTGGTCAAATTCAATTAATTGTTAGAGCTTTCTCTAACACAAAATTAGACGAAGTTCAAAAAGGGATTCAAACAGCATTCGCTGACTTTGAACAAAATGGAATTCCTCAAAAAGATTTAGATCGTATTAAAGCTGGTTTAGAAACAGATTTTTACAATAGTTTATCTAGTGTTCTTGGTAAAGGTTCTCGTTTGGCTTCTTACAACACATATACTGGAGATCCTGGTTATGTTACTAAAGAATTAAATGAAACATTAGCTGTTACTGTAGCAGATGTAATGGCTGTTTACAATAAGTATATTAAAGGTAAAAACTATATCGCTACTAGTTTTGTTCCTAAAACTCAACAAGAATTAGCGTTATCTAATTCTGTGGAAGCAAATGTAGTTGAGGAAAAAATAGTTATCGGTGCAGAAGAATCGTTTGATTCATCTATTGCAGCTACTTATGAAAAAACTCCTTCATCTTTTGATCGTTCTGTTGAGCCTCCATATGGAAAAGCTCCGGAATCAAAAACTCCAAATGTTTGGAAAGATGAATTAAAAAACGGTTTAAAAGTATTTGGAATTCAAAGTGATGAAGTTCCATTAGTACAATTCAATTTTGTTATCGAAGGTGGACAATTACTTGAAAACATGGATAAATTAGGTGTTGCAAATTTAACAGCTAGTTTATTAGAAAAAGGAACTAAAAATAAAGATGTAAGTCAGTTAGAAGATGAATTAGCTCAATTAGGTGCATCAGTAAGTATTTTTGCTACTAAAAATAATATTCGTGTTTTTGGTAATACATTAAAACGTAATTACAAACAAACATTAGCTTTAATTCAAGAAATGCTTTTAGAACCAAGATGGGATGAAGCTGAATTCGAGTTATTAAAAAAAGGAGCAATCACGAATTTAAGATCTCAAGAAGCTAGTCCGACTTCAATAGCTTCAAATCAATATAATGCACTTATCTACGGAAAAGACAATATTCGTTCTAAAAATATATTAGGGGATATAAAATCTGTTGAATCTATTACTATTGATGATTTAAAAGCGTATTACAATAATTTCTTTTCTCCTTCAATAACAACAATGCATGTAGTTGGTGATATTGATAAAGAAAATATTATGACTTCTTTACAAGAACTTGATACAAACTGGGCTGCGAAAGAAGTTACCGTTCCAAGTTTTAAAATTCCTGAAGCTCCTGAAAAATCTACAGTATATTTCTATGATATTCCAAATGCAAAACAATCTCAATTACGTTTTGGGGCTCCAGCTTTAGCTTTTAATGATCTTGATTATTATCCTGCTACTGTAATGAATTACATTCTAGGTGGCGGTGGATTTGCTTCTCAATTAACACAACAATTACGAGAAGGAAAAGGATATACATACGGAGTTCGATCAGGTTTCTCTGGAGGAAAAGATAAAGGTGCATTTACTATTGGTAGTGGAGTACGTAGTAATGTTACTTTAGAAGCTTCTCAATTAGTAAAGCAAATTCTAGAAAACTATGCGAAAAATTATTCTGAAAAAGATTTAGCAACTACTAAAGGTTTCTTGATTAAAAGTAATGCTCGAGCTTTTGAAACTATGGGTGCTAAACTAAGAATGTTAGAAAACATAAGTACATATAACTTAGCTAACAATTATATGAAGGATAGAGAAAAAATAGTTTCTGAAATGACTATTCCTAGAATTCAAGAATTAGCAAATCAATATGTAGATCCGAATAAAATGATTTGGTTAGTTGTTGGAGATGCAGAAACACAACTAAAAAGAATGAAAGAATTAGGTTTTGGAGAACCGGTCTTACTTAATAAACTTCAAGAAAAAGTAAAACAATAAAATCTAAATTAAAAAAAGCCCTTTTTAAAAGGGCTTTTTTGTTTTATTATTCTCCGAAGCTTGCTCCACTAGCAGCTATACTTCTGTCAATTTTACGCATTAAACCTTGTAAAACTTTTCCAGGACCAACTTCAATAACTTCAGTTGCTCCATCAGCAATCATTGCTTGAACACATTGTGTCCATTTTACAGGCGCAGTTAATTGTGCGATTAAGTTTTCTTTAATCTCATTAGGATCTGTAATTGCTTTAGCAGCTACATTCTGATACACTGGACAAGTTGGTGTATTAAAAGTTGTTTCTTCAATAGCCTTTGCTAATTCTTCTCTAGCTGGTTCCATTAAAGGCGAGTGAAAAGCTCCTCCTACTGGAAGTACTAAAGCTCTTTTCGCTCCTTTTCCTTTTAAAACATCACAAGCTTTGTTAATCGCTTCAATCTCTCCAGAAATTACTAATTGTCCAGGACAATTGTAATTAGCTGCCACTACAACTCCATCAATAGATTCACAAACTTCTTCTACTACTGCATCTTCTAAACCTAAAACAGCAGCCATTGTAGACTCTTGTGCTTCACATGCTTGTTGCATTGCTAAAGCTCGTTTAGAAACTAAGGTTAAACCATCTTCAAAAGATAATACTCCATTTGCAACTAAAGCAGATAATTCTCCTAAAGAATGTCCTGCTACCATGTCTGGTTTAAACTCTTCTCCTAAAACTTTAGCTAAGATAACTGAGTGTAAAAATATGGCTGGTTGTGTTACTTTCGTTTGCTTTAATTCTTCAGCACTACCTTCGAACATTACATCAGTAATACTAAAACCTAAAATCGAATTCGCTTTTTCAAAAAGCTCTTGAGCTAAGGAAGATTTCTCATATAAATCTAATCCCATTCCTGTAAACTGTGCTCCTTGTCCAGGAAAAACATATGCCTTCATAAATTTCTTTTTGTCATTTGTTTTATAATGCAAACATAATCAATTTTAATTTTGTTATTTTCGCTATATGACCGATAAAAACAAACTACTCGCTCAAAATATTTATCTCATTTTGGCAGCATTGTTTATTGCTTCATTAGTTGCCTCTAATTTAATTTTTCAAAAATTTTTCTACTGGTATCCTTTCAATACTGAAATATTCGGAGTTAAATTATTTGAGGTTTCTGTAGGGTTATTGCCTTATCCTATTACATTTTTAATCACAGATATTTTATCTGAAATTTACGGAAAGAAAAAAGCCAATCAGGTAGTAATCGCTGGAATATTCGCTTCACTTTTTTCATTATTGATTATTTATGCAGGAAAACTAGCTCCAGCTACAGTTTGGTCTCCAGTGAATGATAAAACTTTTAATCTAGTTTTTGGAGCTGCTCCTTTAGCTGTAGTAGCCTCAATGTTAGCTTACTTATTCGCTCAATTTATCGATATTAAAGTATATCACTTTTGGAAAAACTTAACCAAAGGAAAGTACTTATGGCTACGAAATAATTTTTCAACTTTTACATCTCAATTTATAGATACTCTTACTGTATTAGTTTTACTTTGTTCTTTCGAAATAATAGCATGGGATAAATTTTTAGGGTTGTTGGTTAGTGGAGTTATTTTTAAAATAATTATTGCTGCGTTAGACACTCCTCTTCTTTACCTTGCAGTTTATTTGTTTAAAAAGAAATTTAACTTAAAAACTGGGGAAGAAATTCAAGGTATTTAACAAACGTATAAAGCTGTGAATAAATTTTTTTATAATTTTTTAAAAGACAAACTAAGTCTAGATCATACTACCGCTAGTTACTTTAATGTATTTTTTAATTTATTGGTAATAGCAATAATAGGTTATCTGTTATTTAAAGTGCTTCGTTACTATGGTAGTAAATTTTTGAAAAAACTAGCAACAAAAACCAAAACTAAATTTGATGATATTTTAATTAAGAACTCTTTCTTTTTAAGTTTAGCTAGAGTATTAGTTTTAATTATCACTTATGGGTCTCTAAATTATATTCTAGTTGATTTTCCTCACTTTTTAGAATATGCACAACGTTTCGTTAATTTACTCATTGTTATAAGTTTTGTACGACTTGTAAAAAGTATTCTACAAAGTATAAAAGATTTCTTAAGAACACTTCCTGCATTTAAAGACAAACCTTTAGAGAGTTATGTTCAGATATTTATGATTCTTTTATGGATCATAGCTTTTATTGTTTCTTTTTCAATCATCACAGGAAAACCTTTGTTACGTTTCTTTACTGCACTAGGAGCTTTTTCTGCGGTATTACTTTTAATTTTTAAAGACACAATCTTAGGTTTTGTAGCTAGTATTCAAATTTCTGTTTATGATACTGTTCGCTTACAGGATTGGATTACAATGGAAAAGTTTGGTGCGGATGGAAATGTAATTGAAATCAACTTAACTTCTGTTATCGTTAAAAATTTCGACAACACAGTTACCAGCATTCCTACATATTCTTTAATTTCTGATTCATTTAAGAATTGGCGTGCTATGAATCATTCGGGTGGTAGGCGAATAAAACGTGCAATTCATATCAAGATTAATAGCATTCATTTTTTATCAGAAAAGGAAATTGAAGATTATAAAAATATAGCATTAATTCAAGATTATATTACTGAAAAATCTAGTGAAATCAATGAATATAATTCAACTCATAACATTGATAAATCGCTATTGATTAACGGTAGAAATCTTACCAATTTTGGAGTATTTCGTAAATACATCGATTTATATTTACAACAACATCCTAAAATCAATCAGGAATTGTTGTTTATGAGCAGACAATTATCTCCGACTCCAAACGGAATTCCTTTAGAAATTTATGCTTTCAGTAGTGAAAAAGAATGGATTGTTTACGAACGTATTATGTCTGATATTTTCGATCATATTTTCGCAAGTATAGGTTTCTTTAATTTAGAGGTTTTTGAAAATCCGTCAAGTTTAGATGTTGTAAACCTGAAAGATAACACGAATGAATCTTAATATTTTCCGAAGTCAAGTATTTCAAAAGATTAAAAGCAATAAGATTGGTTTAATCAGCTTAGGCTACATTTTTTTATGTGGTTTAATTGCTATCTTTTGTTATGCAATTGCTCCAGACAATAGTAATTCAGGAAATCAAATGCATTTAGAAATCCATTCAAAATCACCTGGTTTTTCTGTTTTAATGCTAAGTATTCCTACTACTAAAACATCAGATTCACAATCTTGGTTTTCTAAAATTTTAAATGGTAAAACAAACAATCATGAAGAACTTCCAATTAAAAGTTATGAAGTTAAAAATGATTCTTTAAAAGTGATCAAATACTCCGATGGATTGCCAAAGTTTTACAATACTTCTATTTTCAGTAAGGCTCCTAAAAAATTTATAACGCAACGTACTTTTTGGTTCGGGACAGATAAATATGGTAGAGATTTATTAAGCAGATTATTAATAGGAACACGAATTTCTTTTTTTATTGGATTCATTGCTGTTTTTATTTCCTTGCTTATCGGAATTCCTGTTGGAGCTGTGGCAGGTTATTACGGTAAAAAAGTAGATGCATTTATTATGTGGATTATCAACATAACTTGGTCTATTCCTACTTTATTATTGGTAGTTGCTTTCATTTTAATCTTAGGAAAAGGATATTGGCAAGTATTTATAGCCGTGGGTTTAACAATGTGGGTAGAAGTCGCAAGAATTGTACGCGGACAAGTAATTAGTGCTAAACAAGAGCAATATATTGAAGCTGCTAAAGCTTTAGGTTATTCTGATTTTAGAATTATATTCAAACATATTTTACCAAACATTACAGCTCCAATAATTGTTATTTCTGCAGCGAACTTTGCTGCTGCAATTTTAATTGAAAGCGGTTTAAGTTTTTTAGGAATCGGTGCACAACCTCCTACTCCATCGTGGGGAGCAATTATTAAAAATCACTACAACTATATTATTCTTGGAAAACCTTTCTTAGCTTTAATTCCAGGAATCGCAATTATGAGTTTAGTAATGGCATTTATGCTTTTAGGTAATTCACTTAGAGATGCATTGGATGTGAAAAGTTAAGTTTGTAATTTAGCTCGTTCAAATTATAAAATACACATGAGCTTTATTGTAAACTTTACCACAAGATGGGCAGATTTTGATGCTAACATTCATATGAGGCATACAGCTTATAATGATTATGCTGCTGAGTCAAGACTGCGTTATTTTAATCAATTCGGAATTACAATTCACGATTTTACTAAAGAAAAAGTAGGTCCGATTTTATTCGAAGAAAACACTAAATTTTTAAAAGAAATTCACTTAGGGGAAGATATTTCTGTAAATCTAAAAATTACTGGTTTATCTGGTAAAGGTGAACGTTGGAAAATTCAACACGAAGTTTTTAACGGAAAAGGACAACTTTCTGCTGTAATCAATGTTTATGGTGCTTGGTTAGATTTAGCCAAAAGAAAATTAACTGTTCCACCAGAAAAGTTCCAAGTTATTTTTAATGATGCCGAAAGAACTGAAGATTTTAAGCTAATAGAATTAAAAACTAATGCGTAAAAAAAATGTCATCAGTGTTTTACTTGTCCTAGGTGTAATGACCGCTTATTATTATACTGAAAAAAAAGAGCAAGTCATCTCAAAAGATGTTAATACAACTGAGAATAAAACACCTAATGATAGTTCTAAATTTAATTATTTGCCTAGCTCAACAACTGGGCAAATAATTCATCATAATGGGTATTCTTTGTCTTATGATGAGAAACATGAACAAGCAGAATGGGTAGCGTATCGTTTACATAGTAACGATATTGCATATTCAAAATTCAAAAGACCTTATTTTATTCAAGACCCTAAAGTGAAGACTCAATCCTCTGATTGGAGAAACTACAAGAAATCTGGTTATGACAAAGGCCATTTATGTCCTGCTGGAGACAGAAAAGCTACTTTAAAAGCTTTTAATGAAACTTTCTACACATCGAACATAACGCCGCAAAAACATGATTTTAACGCAGGAATTTGGAATCGTTTAGAACAAAAAGTTCGTTACTGGGCTAAAAGAAATAAGCAAGTTTATGTAGTTACCGGAGGTATTTTAAACTCAGGAAATAAAACAATAGGAAAAGAAAAAGTTACTGTTCCAAATACTTTCTACAAGATTGTATTAGATTATACAAAACCAGAAATAAAAGCAATTGCATTTTTAATTCCACATAAGGAAAGTAAAAAACCGTTATATGACTTTGTTACTTCTATAGATATCATAGAAAAGAAAACAGGAATAGATTTCTTTGGGCACTTACCTGATAACATAGAAAATAAATTAGAAACTTCTAAAGATTATAAAAAATGGTCTTTTAAGTAATAATCTATAAAAACAAAAAAGGTTTCGTTTAAAACGAAACCTTTTTTGTTTACTCGGATATATTTAAAGATTTACTCTTTAAAGTTCTTTAAACCTTCTTTTAACCAGTTGTAATAAGTTAACTTATCTGTATACTGTTGTGGTGAGTTTAAAACTTCCATTTCTGGGCTTAACTGTACATAGAAAGGCTGTGAAGCATTCTTAAAGTTTACAGTTTGTAAAGTAGCCCATTTTTCACCATAGGTTCTAATTTTCTTAATTTTCCCACTAGGCTTTACAAAATCAAATTGCTCTTCTGGTGGTAAAGTATTCTCGTTATCATCTACGTAAAGAGAGATTAATACGTAATCATCTTTTAATGTATTATAGATGTTGTTTTCACTCCAAACGTTTTCTTCCATTTTACGACAGTTAACACAAGCCCATCCTGTAAAATCTAATAAAACTGGTTTATTGACAGATTTTGCATAAGCCATTCCTTCGTCAAAATCTTTAAAACAATTTAAAGCTAAAGGACACTTGTTATCTTGTAATTCGTAAACACTATAAAATTGAGGTGGTGCAAAACCACTTAATAAGTTTTGATTCCAGATTGGCTTTTGAGTTACACCAGGCCCCATATATACTGCGAAACCTAATACTGCTAAACCTATAACAATTCTTAATCCAGATACTCTTCTAACTTTTTCTCCTCCAGGGAATTTAATTACTCCGAACATAAATAATGCTGCTAATACAGTAATTAAAATCCAGATTCCGATAAAGATTTCTCTCTTTAAGAAATTCCACTGTCCTACTAAGTCTGCGTTTGATAAGAATTTGAATGCTAAAGCTAATTCAATAAATCCTAACATTACAGTAATTGCCTTCATCCAGAAACCAGATTTAGGTAAAGCACTTAATAACTTAGGGAAAAGTGCAAAGAATGCGAATGGTAAAGCTAATGCTACACCAAATCCTCCCATACCAGCAGTTAATTGCATTGGACCTCCATCAGAAGTTAATGACCCTGCTAATAAAGAACCTAAAATTGGTCCTGTACAAGAGAAAGAAACGATAGCTAAAGTTACAGCCATGAAGAAAATACCAATGATTCCTCCAATTCCTGATGCGCTATCTGTTTTGTTACTCCAAGAACTTGGTAATGTAATTGAATAGAATCCAAAGAAAGATCCAGCAAAAAATACAAGTACTATGAAGAAGAATATGTTTAACCACATGTTTGTAGAAATAGTGTTTAAGATCTCAGGATCTAAACTATCTGCAAAGTGGAATGGTAAACTTAAAGCTACATAAATAGCAGCAATAAAGAAACCATATAAGATCGAATTTGTAACACCTTTTGATTTCTTCTCAGATTGTTTTGTAAAAAACGAAACCGTTAAAGGTATTAATGGGAATACACAAGGTGTTAAGAAAGCAATTAAACCACCTAAGAATCCTAGTAAGAAAATATTGAATAAATTTCCTTTCTCCTCGTCGGTAGCTCCATTAACATTTGCATTTAATAATTCCTTATTTTTTAAGTCTAAGTTTAAAGAACTTGTTAATTCTTTACTTGTTTCACTTACTTCAGCAACTGTTTCTACGATATCACCTCCATCTAAAGAAAAAGTGAAGTCATTATCATATGGTAAACAAAACTCTTTACAAACTTGGGCGTCTATATTAAGTGATATCTGTCTTAAACTTGTGTCATCTAACTTTATACGTTGAGTAAGCGTTGCTTCTTCAGTAAAGAAAATTTCGTCTACTCCCCATATCTCGCTATACTCAGTAGTTGTTTCACTTTCTACGGCTTTTCCAACTAAAGTATAACCTTCATCACCAACAGACGGCTTAATCGTCATTGGTAAAGATGCATCTTTCGGGTTGTACTGTGAATAAAGATGCCAATCGTCTTCAATAAAAATAGTGAAGATTAAATCGTACTCAGTATCTGAGATTTTCTTAACAGAGGTTTCTACTTCTAGTGGGTCATCATCTTGCGCAAAAGTTGCGAATGAAAATCCTAGAATAAACAAAAGCAGGGTAAAAACTCTTTTCATTGTCATTGGGGTTATTTATATACTTATTTTTAATACATCCTTTGTAGAAGTAGAAGTAGTAAATCTTCTGTCTTGTCTTTTTCCGACAATCCAAATGATCTTATTTTCTTTAGTACAAAGCAACCAAGTTTTTTCTTTTTGAAACTTAGAAAACTTCTCATCCTTAAAAAACTTACTTACTTTTTTCTTTCCCTTCATCCCTGAAGGATAGAAAAAATCTCCAACTTCCCATTTCCTTATTATCATCGGGAAAGTTACTAAATTTTTGTTAACTAGAATAGATTTTTTGTCTAGTAGTTGATTTTTGTTGTATTTTTCTATTTTGATCTCTGTATTTTCATCAATTTTAGTGGTTCCTAAACCTACTTTAATCCTTATTTCTTCAACCTTATCCTTATTCTTTTCTGAAATCAACAAATAGTCTCTATCTCTTAGAATTTCATGGGTTTTAGAACTCACAAGTTTCCCTGATTGTGAATTTAACAGGTCGTTAACATTATCCCATTCTGAAAAATTGTAATCTTTTAATAACTGAAACAAGTAAGCTTTAGGATTTGATAATTTTAACACTTTTTCGACGTTGATTTTTATTAAATCTTCATCTTTTTCAAATAGTTTTTCAGAAATTTCTTCTATCCTGTCGTCAATTATCACTTTACTTTCGGATAGATTTTGTGAAACTTTTTCAAAACTTTTTAAAATATTAGGAGCTATGTCTTTTAGCTCTGGAATTATTTTATGACGAATTCTGTTTCTTAAATATTTTAACTCTGCATTACTTTCATCTTCTCGCCAATTTATGCCTTGTTCTTTTGCATAATTTTCAATTTCTTCTCTAGAAAATGGAAGTAAAGGTCTAACTAAGTTTCCTTGCTTTTTTGGAATTCCTATTAAACCATCTAATCCAGAGCTTCGAGTTAAATTGATTAAAAAAGTTTCTAAGTTATCATCTGCATGATGAGCAGTTAAAATATAATTCAATTGTTCTATCTCTAACAGAGAATGAAACCAGTTATAACGTAGCTCTCTAGCAGCTAACTGTATAGACAAATTATTTGAAGTTGCATATTGAGATGTATCAAACTCCTTTACAAACACTTTTATCTTTAGTTGCTCTCCAAGCGTTTTCACAAACTTTTCATCTAAATCACTCGCTGTACTTCGTAATTTAAAATTACAATGCGCTATACTAAAACTAAACCCTAAACTGTGAAATAAATGTACTAAAACAACACTATCTATTCCTCCAGATACTGCTATTAAGAATGGTTCCTCTTCTAAAAACGAGAAATTAGTTTTTATATGTGATTTAAAATGATGAAGCACAAAAATTAATTCAAATTATTGTTGAGCGTTTAACCAAGTAATGATGTCATTTATTGTTTCTTCTTTACATAAATCATTATGTAATTCATGATATGCATCTTTATACAATTTTAACTGAACAATATCATTTTTGTTTGCAAATTGCTCACTTCCTAAATAACTAATTAACTTATCATCTGTTCCATGAAGTAACAAACCTGGAACTTTAAGTTTTGAAGCATTTTCTATCGCATAGTTTCCTTTATCTATAAAGGCTAAAGAAAAATTAGGACTTACTCTGGAATGTACTAATGGATCGTTAATGTAACGTTTTACTTCATTTTCATCTCTAGAAATAAAACTTGCATCTACTTCATTATCTAATGTTAATGATGGTGCTATTTTTTGCAACATTTTACCTAGTTTAATTTTCCATTTTGGTGGTTCAAATGCTAACTTTAGAAAAGCACTTGTAGCGATTACTCCTTTAATAGTATTATCTCTAGACAGCATAAAATTCAATACTGCATTTCCTCCCATAGAATGCCCGTAAAGATACGTTGGAAACTCTCCTAAAACTTTTTCAGTTTGTTGTGCGAAAGCTGTAATACTATCCATTACATATTCATAGCCAGGATTATGTCCTCGTTTCCCTTCAGTTTTTCCATGTCCATAATGATCAAAAGCAATTACTGCATAATCATGCTTTACAAGCTCTTCAGCAACATGAGAAAATCTACCAGAATGCTCTCCTAAACCATGTAGAATAATAACAATAGCTTTATATTCTTGAGGTTTCCAATATTGCCCAAAAAAATTGGTGTTGTTGTGCTTGAATTTTAATGTACTATGCATAAGCTTTTAATTACTCTGTTTGGTTAATACGTATTTCATGGCTTTTGCCTTTAACAAACATTCTTCATACTCTTTTTCTGGTATAGATTTATGTGTTATGGCTCCGCCTACCGAATAAGATACATATTTTTCTTCAGAATTATATAGAATACTTCGAATCACTACATTAAAATCAAAATCTCCTTCTGGTGTGAAATAACCAAAAGCTCCTGAGTATAATCCTCTTTTTGTTTCTTCCACTTTTTCAATGATTTTCATAGCTGAAATTTTTGGTGCACCAGTCATACTTCCCATTGGAAAAGTTTCTCGAATAATATCTACAGGATGCACGCCTTCATCTAATTCGGAAACTACTGTAGATATTAATTGATGGACTTGTTTGAAAGAATACACCTTGCACAATTCTTCGACTTTTACTGATCCTTTTTTAGCTAATCTTGATAAATCATTTCGAACTAAATCTACGATCATTATATTTTCTGATCTCTCTTTTTCATCTCTAGCTAAATCAAAAGCGATTTTTCCATCATCTATAGAGTTCACTAATCTTTTCGCAGTACCTTTTATAGGTTGTGAAATAATTTTACTTCCGTCTTTTCTTAAATATCTTTCTGGTGAAGCAGAGAGTAAATACAATTCTTCATGCTTAAAAAATGTAGCAAAAGGTGGTTCTGATATTGCATTTAAGTTTGTATAAATCTCATATGGATTTAACGTAACATTTTCTGCATAAAATTCTTGGCAAAAATTTGCTTCGTAAATATCTCCTCTTTGAATATGCTCTAAAACTGTATTTAGCTTATCAAAATATTCTTCTTTGTGAATTCTTAATTTAATTTTAATTGCTTCTTTTTGTTTTTCAACAGATTCTGCATTTAAATTTTCTTCTAAAATGGCTTCGAAATCTTCTTCAATTTCATCATCAAAAGCTCTTAAATATAAAAATTCAGCTGTATTATCTTTTATCTGTATAATCTTCTGAGGTTGAAAAAAGTAAACATCAGGAAATTTTAATCCGTCGTAGTTATTTGATGATAATTGCTCAACATCATTTTTAACATCGTAAGATAAATAGCCAAACAAATAATCTTTAGTGTATGACTGATATTCTTTTAACTTTTCGAATGCATTAAAATAATCTGTTTTTATAGATGTAAATTCTTCTACAGCCAATACACAATCAAAACTAGAATAGTTTTGTTCATATTGATTACTATCTAAAAAAACAGCAGTCTCATGAATCGAACCCCATTTTAATAATCGCTTTTTAAAATCGGCAGGATTCTCCAGAAAAAATGTATTACTTGTCCTCGAAAGCATTCGGCAAAAATACTAAATGAGAATTACAAAACAGTTAAATTTTTATCCCAACCAACCTTCTCTATCTAAGCTTCTATATTGAATAGCTTCGGCGATATGACTAGATTCTACATTTTCAGATTGTTCTAAATCAGCAATAGTTCTAGCTACTTTCAAAATACGATCATAAGCTCTTGCAGAAAGATTTAATCTTTCCATTGCTGACTTTAACAAATCCATAGAAACTTTATCTAATTGACAAAATTTTCTAATTTGCCTTGTGTTCATTTGTGCATTATAATGCACTTTTTCTATACTTAAAAAACGTTGAGTTTGAATAGCTCTCGCTTCTGTAACTCTTGATCTTATTGAAACAGAAGATTCTCCTTTTTTAGCTTCTGAAAGTTTTTCGAAAGGAACGGGATTCACTTCAATGTGTAAATCGATTCGATCTAATAACGGACCTGAAATTTTGCTTAAATATCGTTGCATTTCAGCAGGTGAAGAATTCATTGCGTTTTCAGGATCGTTAAAATAACCACCCGGACTAGGATTCATACTTGCTACTAACATAAATGATGAAGGATACGTTACCGTGAATCTTGCTCTAGAAATTGTTACTTCTCTATCTTCTAATGGTTGACGCATTACTTCTAAAACACTTCGTTTAAACTCTGGTAATTCATCTAGAAACAACACACCATTATGAGACAATGAAATTTCACCTGGTTGTGGATAAGAACCTCCACCAACTAAAGCTACATCTGATATGGTATGATGTGGATTTCTAAAAGGTCTGTCTATCATTAATCCAGAACTTGCTACTTTACCAACAACAGAATGAATTTTCGTTGTTTCTAAAGCTTCTTCAAGTGTCATTGGTGGTAGAATTGAAGACAACCTTTTACTTAACATTGTTTTACCAGAACCTGGAGGACCAATTAAAATAATATTATGTCCACCAGCAGCGGCAATTTCCATACATCTTTTAATACTTTCTTGACCTTTTACGTCTGCGAAATCATATTCAGGATTGTTAAGTTTTTCTCCATATTCTTTTGCCAAATCGATTTCTGTTTGTTGTAAATCTTTTCCTACATCAAAAAAGCCGATTACTTCCTTGATATTATCTATTCCAAAAACTTGTAATCCATCAACAACAGCAGCTTCTCTAGCATTTTGCTTTGGTAAAATAAAACCTTTAAAACCTGATTCTTTGGCATGAATTGCAATAGGTAAAGCACCTTTTATGGGTTGCAAAGTTCCGTCTAATGATAACTCTCCCATAATGAGATAATCATCAAGATTTTTTGCTTGAATTTGTTTTGATGCGGCCAATATACCAATGGCCAGAGTTAAATCGTAAGCGGATCCTTCTTTTCTCAAATCTGCGGGAGCCATATTTATTGTGATCTTTTTTCCTGGAATTCGATAACCAATATTTTGTAGCGCAGCAGCAATTCTGTAATTACTTTCTTTAATAGCATTATCAGGTAAACCGACTAAATGATAGCCTATACCTTTATCTATATTAACCTCTACTGTAACTGTGGTAGCATCCACTCCGAACAGAGCAGATCCAAAAACTTTAACTAGCATTTCTTTTTCTTTAACAATTACGGTAAAAGTAAGTTTTTTATTTTAAAACCATATGATTTCTAGTTCCCAACAAAAAAAGCGCGATTAAAAATCGCGCTTAAAGTTTATAATCTTTATTTGGATGAAGTGTAAAATAATCCCCCAATTCTTTTACCAGTTCTTTCTCGAAAGAAATCACAAATAATTGATTATTGCAACAAAGTTACAGTTATTCCACTTCTTAATACTTTAAATATGTTACACCCTAATAAAAAACGAAAAACTGCTATAAAACAATAACTTACAAAAAGCTTAAGTTTAGAAATGTTACTATTAATTATTTTCTTTTCTGTATTTATTTGGCGTTACTTGATATTTATTTTTAAATGCTGTTGAAAAGTAATTAGGAGAAGAAAAACCTACAGAATAGGCAATATCAGCGATACTTAATTCTTCATCTGAAAGTAATAACTCTTTACCTTTTTCTAATCTTATATTTTGAATGTAATCACTAATCGTTATACCTAAAAGTGCTTTTATTTTACGATATAGTTGCACTCTAGAAATACTTAAATACTCAGCTAAAACCTCTACCGTAAAAGATGAATCATCAATATTATTAGCTATCAATTCATCTATTTTATCAAGAAAATTTTGCTCTTTACTTTTCGGTTTCTTCTCTTTTTCATTATTAGAACTTACCGCTTCTTTAAAGTGATTTTGTATTCTCTTTCGGTTATACAATAAGCTCTCAATCGATTGAAATAAAACAGATAAGTTAAATGGCTTGGTTAAAAACATGTCTACTCCAGATCTCAATCCTTTAAGATGTGCTTCATCAGAAGTTAATGCTGTTAATATTAATACAGGAATATGAGAAGTTCTTTCATCTTTCTTTACCATTTCACAAATTTCAAAACCACTTACTTCAGGTAAATTAACATCACTTACGATAACATCTGGAATAATATCTAATATCTTTTCTTTTACTTTAATTCCGTTACAATCATAAACCTCATAATAATCTGAAAGCTTATCTTTTAAATACAATCGTAAATCGTTATTATCCTCTATAATTAATAAAGTTTCTTTTTCTTTATTATCTAAAGTATTTCTTTGTCCTATTTTTTCAAATACATCCTGATTAAGATATCCATTCGCTTTTATATCTTGATTCTGGATAATTTCTTCTTCTTTTAAATGAGCTTTTCCTTTAGGAAGTGAAATAACAAACTCTGCTCCTTTGTCTTTTTCAGAAATAACACGTATCTCTCCATTATGGAGTTTCACGTATTCTTTCGTTAGGTATAATCCTATTCCTGAACTTGCTTTCTTGTTGTTAGAACCTTGATAAAACTGATTGAACACTTTGTCTTTCTCTTGCTCTAAAATCCCTATCCCTGAATCTTTAATAGCAATAAAAATATTGTTTTTACTCTCTTCAAGAATTACTGAAATTTTCCCTCCATCAGGTGTAAATTTAAATGCATTAGACAATAAGTTAAATAACAAATTATCGAATAAATCACGATCTAAATACACTTCAGGATCTTTAACTTTTACTTGTAAAGAAAAATCTATTTGTCTTTTTTCTGCTTCGTTGTTAAAATCTAAAAATATTGATGTAATAAAAGATTCAATATGCGTTTTAGATGCTCTTAACTTAAAACTTCTACTTTCAACTCTTCTAAAATCTAACAACTGATTTATCATTCGAAGCAATCGCTTAGAGTTATTATAAATCAGATTAAATTCCTTAGGTTTCTGTTCAATTTTAGAACCAATTAAGGTTTCTGTAGAAGATAAGATTAAAGATATTGGTGTTTTAAAATCATGAGAAACTCCAGTAAAGAAGTTATTGGTTATCTCGTTTGTAACTTTTAAATCGTCTGCTATTTTTTCTATTTCTTTTTTCTGACTATCAATTTGATCAATAAGCTTGACTAATAATCTTTTTTGTTGGACAAGCTTTCTTTTAGCTCGTAAAGTGATAATCAACAACGTAATAATAATCCCTAAAAAGATTAGTGTTGCTATTAAAAAATCTCTTTGTGATTTATATAACTTTATTTGCTCTTCTATAAGTTGATGTTGCTTTTTAATGTCAGACTCATGCGTATCTATTAAAGATAATTGTCTACTTAATAAATCAACATTTGTTGAATCAACTACAACAGAAGGCAATAATTTTTCTTTTTTCGCCTTTCCATTATTAATAATCTCTAATGCAGTTTTTATAGCTTCTTTCCCTCCAGTTGGACAAAGTACAGTTGCTTCTAAAATTCCTTTTTTCACTAATGTTACTCCTCCATTTTCAGAATTTAAACCTCCAACTCCTATGAACTTAACATCTTTATAGTTTAAAGTCTTTATAATCTTATGCGCTTTTTCTGCTAATGCATCTGTATGAGCAAAAATGTAATCGACATTATCGTGCTTTGAAAGAAGATTTCGAAGTTTATCTTCTATTCCTGAACCATCATAACTATCTTGAACCTTACCTAAAACAGTTAAATTTTCATCTTCCTTTATAAACTTATGAAAACCTAAACTAATATGCCTAGTTGGTGTGGTTCCTGCCCAACCTTTAATTTCTACAATATTTAATTTTCTTTTTAAAGACTGTAAATATTTCGTAGCATTTAATCCGATTTCGTAATTATTTACACCAATAAATGAATTGTAAGTACTTATTTCTCGATCTAAAACTATTACTGGAATTTCTTGTTCGATCGCCTTTTTCATTATAGCTTTTAAAGGTCTTGGCGCAATCGGTGATACCACAATAGCATCTACACCAAGATCGATAAACTTCTCTATATCATAAATCTGTTTATCTACATCTCCACTAGATTCTGAAACTAAAAGTTCGATATTATCATGAAATCCGATTTCTATATTCATCGATTTCATAATAGCTTCTTTCCAATCTTCACTTGAAGAAAATTGTGAATAGCCAATTACATATTCTTTTTTACTATCCGAATTATGACATCCGTATAGTAGCACTATTAACAGTATGAAAAATAGTATTTTCTTGATTCCCCCCACGTTCTACTATTTTGACTTAAAAGATACTAACTAAAATAAACAAAAAAAACGCAAACTAAGACATTATGTTGTAGCCTTGTTTTGCGTTCTTTAACTTGTACGGGTGAAGGGAGTCGAACCCCCACGCCTTGCGGCACTAGATCCTAAGTCTAGCGTGTCTACCAATTCCACCACACCCGCTAATACTAAAATTTGGTGTGCAAATATACATAAAGAATTTAATTCTCAAACTTAAATACAATTAATTCTAAAAAAATCTTAACAAAAAACACAAACCTGCTTCATTAGCAACATTTAACATTACTGTTTTTTAGTAAAAAAAAGTAACTTAGCATAAATAATCAAAGTAATAATGCATACCGTTAAAGAATATATAGATAAAAATAAAAAACGTTTTATTGATGAACTTATTGAACTTTTAAAAATACCTTCAATTAGTGCAGATACTGCTTTCTCTCAAGATGTTTTAAATACTGCTGATAGTATTATGAAATCATTAAAAGAGGCAGGATGTGATAAAGTTGAATTATGTGAAACACCTGGTTATCCTATTATTTATGGTGAAAAAATAATTAACTCGGATTTACCTACAGTTTTAGTATACGGACATTATGATGTTCAACCTGCTGACCCAATTGATTTATGGGATTCTCCTCCTTTTGAGCCTGTAATTAAGAAAACAGATATTCATCCTGAAGGTGCAATTTTTGCTAGAGGAGCTTGTGATGATAAAGGACAAATGTACATGCACGTTAAAGCTTTAGAATACATGACTTCTGAAGGAAAACTACCATGTAATGTTAAATTTATGATTGAAGGTGAAGAAGAAGTTGGTTCTGAAAGTTTAGCTTGGTTTGTTCCTAGAAATGTTGAAAAATTAGCTAATGATGTTATTTTGATTTCAGATACTGGAATGATAGCTAATGACATTCCTTCAATTACTACAGGATTAAGAGGCTTAAGTTATGTTGAAGTAGAAGTTACTGGACCAAACAGAGATTTACACTCTGGATTATATGGTGGAGCTGTGGCTAACCCAATTAATATTTTAAGTAAAATGATTGCTTCGTTACACGATGAAAACAATCACATTACAATTCCTGGATTTTACGATAAAGTAGAAGAATTATCTCAAGCTGAAAGAGATGAAATGGCTAAAGCTCCGTTTTCTCTAGAAGCGTATAAAAATGCATTAGACATTGATGATGTTTATGGTGAACACGGATATTCTACAAACGAAAGAAATTCGATTAGACCTACTTTAGATGTAAATGGAATTTGGGGAGGATATACTGGTGAAGGTGCTAAAACCGTTATTGCTTCTAAAGCGTATGCAAAAATATCGATGCGTTTAGTTCCTAATCAAAACTGGGAAGAAATTACAACTTTATTCAAAAACCATTTTGAAAATATTGCTCCGAAAAGTGTTAAGGTAAAAGTTACTCCACATCATGGCGGACAAGGTTATGTTACTCCTATAGATAATATTGGATATCAAGCTGCGAGTAAGGCTTACCAAGAAACATTTGGCGTTGTTCCGATTCCTCAACGTAGCGGAGGAAGTATTCCTATTGTTGCTTTATTCGAAAAGGAATTAAAAAGTAAAACAATTCTTATGGGATTCGGTTTAAATTCTGATGCAATTCACTCTCCAAATGAACATTTTGGAATATGGAATTATCTAAAAGGAATTGAAACCATACCTTACTTCTACAAATATTTTAGTGAATTATACAAATAAGATAAAAACCCCTTTTTGGGGTTTTCTTTTTTTTGTTAAATTCGCGCTCAAAAGACACTATGAAAAAACTTATACTATTAGCTTTCTGTTGTTTATCCTTACAAATGAAAGCTCAGACTACAGATTTATCTATATTAACAATACCATTAGAATTAAAAGAAAATGCAAATGCTGTAATTCGAGATAATTACATTGAAATTCAGCTTGAAAAAGTAAACAATATGGTGGTATATCAGAAAAGAATTATCACGATATTAAATAAGGCAGGAGACAAAAATATTGATGCTTATGCGCATTATGACGATGATACAAAAATCAAGAAGCTTTCTGCCAAAATCTATAATAGCTTTGGAAAAGAATTAAAGAAATTTACCAAAAGTAAATTTAATGATGTAAGTGCTGTAGATGGTGGAACTTTGTATTCAGATAATAGAATAAAAATTTTAGACTACACGCCTACTGAATATCCTTACACTGTTGTTTTTGAATCAGAACACGAAACTTCATCTACAGGTTTTATTCCTTCTTGGAATCCGATAGAAGCATATTACACGGCTATTCAAAAATCTGAATATAAAATCCTAAATCCTTTAAATTTAGAAATCCGTACCAAGGAAAAGAATTTCACAAATTTCCCTATCAAACGTGTTTCAGAAGATCAAATTCATTATCGCATCGAAAATCAAACTGCTATTGAATTTGAACGTAGTTCGGTTTCTCCACAAGATTATTTCCCTAGATTAATGGCTGCATTAAATCAGTTTACTTTGAAAAGAGTTTCTGGTAGCGGTAGTAATTGGAATGAATTCGGAAAATGGATGGAAACCAAATTATTAAAAGACAAAATTACACTTAGTCCAATAACAATAGCTAAAGCTGAACAGTTAGTTAAAGGTTTAGACAACAATATTGAAAAAGCAAAGGTTTTGTATGAATTCATGCAGAACAAAACTAGATACATTAGTGTTCAAGTAGGCATTGGCGGTTGGGAACCTATTCCTGCTAAAGAAGTAGACAAACTTGGTTATGGAGATTGTAAAGGTTTAACCAACTACACTAAAGCTTTGTTGAATGCTGTTGGCGTTCCTGCTAATTATTCTGTTGTATATGCTCAAAACAGAAGAGATATTGATAAAGATTTCACTTCAATGCAAGGAAATCATGTGATTTTAAACATTCCTAATGAGAACGGAGAAGATGTTTGGTTAGAATGTACCAGTCAGACCATGCCTTTTGGTTTTTTAGGTGATTTCACAGACGATCGTGATGTACTTGTTATTACTCCTGAAGGAGGTGTAATTAAAAGAACTCCTTCTTATAAAAATGAATTTAACTCTCAAAACATCACTGCGGATATTACTTTCGATGCAAAAGGGAGTTTAAAAGCTAATGTTGAAATCACTTCAAAAGGAATACAATACGATGGTAAATTCCAGATCGAAAATAAGTCTCAGAAAGAATTAGAAAAATATTACATCTCTAACGTTTGGAGTTACAACAACAATACATCTATTAATAACATTGCTTTAAAAAATGACAAAACTAATGTTGTATTTACTGAAAAATTAGATGTTTCTATAGACGATTATGCGACAATTAATGAAAATGATTTTTTGTTTCGTGTAAATGTTTTTAATAGAAACAGATATATTCCAAAGCGATATAGAAATAGAAAAATGCCATTACAAATCGATAGAGGTTTTAAGGATACTGACACTTACAAAATTTCTATTCCTGAAGAATACGTCGTAAAAATGCTTCCTGAGGAAAAAGTAATTGAAACGAAGTTTGGAAGCTATAAAATGTCTATTAAAAAAGTAGATGGTAATACTCTTGAGTATAAAAAGTCCATTTTAATTAAAGCTGGAACATATCCTAAAGAAGATTACAAATTGTATAGAAAATTCAGAAAGAAAATTGCAAAATTAGAGAACATTAGAATTGCTATTTATAAAAAACAATAATCACCCTAAAACTATGAGAAATAAACTAATGATGCTACTATGCTTAGTAGCTGTAGCTAAGCATGGCTTTACTCAAGAAATTAAATTTGGTAAAGTTTCAAAAGAAGAAGTTTTACAAAAATCCCACGAAAAAGATTCAACAGCAAACGCTGCGTTTTTATTCAACAAAAGAAGAACACACTACAGGTATAGTAATAGTGAAGGTTTCTATTTAATTAACGAAATACACAAAAGAATAAAAATTTATAATAAAGAAGCTTTAGATAAGGCGAACTTTAGAATTATGCTATTTAGCGCAAGTGGAAATAGAGAAAAGATCAAATCTATTAAAGGATATACTTTTAACTATTTAGACGATAAAGTAACAAAAGTTAAATTAAAAAAGGAACATCGTTTTAATGAAGAAATCACAGATAATTTAACTGCTGTAAAAATTGCTTTTCCTGAAGTAAAAGAAGGAAGTATTATTGATTTAAAATATACAACAACTTCTCCTTACATCAGCAATATTGATCCTGTTCAATTTCAATATGATATTCCAGTAAATAAACTAGAAGTAACAATTGAAGCTCCTGAATATTTCAACTTTAAAAAAGCTTCTAAAGGATACTACAGTGTACCTGTTACAAAATCAACGAGAAATGGAACGATACATCTTGTTCAAGAGTATAAAGATGAATTTGGCCTAACAAAAAGAGGGAGCAGTTACGATCAAGATTTAAAATTTAATATCGATAAATTTAATGCAAGTAACATTCCTGCTTTAAAAGACGATGAACCTTTTGTTGCCAATATCGCAAACTATAGAGGAGGAATTAAATATGAATTATCCTACGTAAAATACCCTAATGGTTCTCCTCGATTTTACGCAACTACATGGGAAGACGTTAGTAAACGTATTTACAAATACAAAAGTTTTGGAGGCGAGCTTGAAAAGAGCGGATATTACAAAAAAGATTTAGCTACTGTATTAAGCGCTGCTACTAATGATTATGAAAAAGCTGGTGCAATTTTTCAGCTTGTAAAAGCTAAAGTAAAATGGAATGGAAATTACAGAACTACAGCTGAATTTGGAGTTAAAAAAGCATACAAAGAAGGTGTTGGAAATGTTGCTGATATTAATTTAATGCTAACATCTATGCTAAGATCTGCTGGATTAAATGCTAATCCGGTTTTAGTTAGCTCTCGATCAAATGGAGTTCCAGTTTTCCCAACAATAGACGGATTTAACTATGTAATTTCTATGATTGAATTTTCAGATGGAAAATATGTTTTATTAGATGCTACAGAACCATATTCTATTCCGAATTTACTTCCAATTCGAGCATTAAACTGGAACGGTAGAAAAGTAACACGAGCAGGAGCTTCTTCTTGGGTTAAATTAACTTCTTCTACACACTCAACAAGAGAGAATAACATCAAAGTAAAAATTGAAGATGAAAGTGAATTAAGTGGATATATAATGCAAAATTCTACAAGATTTGACGCTTTACTTGACAGAAAAAGATTCAATCATATTCAAAAAGAAGATTTAATCTCTAAATTCGAAGAACTTTACGATATTGAAATTGAAGAATTTAAAAGTAGAAACGAGAAAAACCTTGGAAAAAAATTAAGTCGAATGATTAAGTTTTCTTCTGATAATTTAATTGAAGAAGTTAACAGTAAGCTATATATAAATCCGCTTTTATTCCTAACACAGAAAGAAAATCCTTTTAAAAGTGAAGATCGTAAATTCCCTATTGAATTTGCTACACCTAGAAAAATTAAGAACAATATATCTATTCAAATTCCTGAAGGTTATCAAGTAGAATTTGTACCAGAACAATTAGCCATAGGTTTACCAGAAAGTTTAGGACTTTTCAAATTCAAAGCAACAGCTACTGAAAAAGGAGTTCAAATTAGTTCGATCTTACAATTAAATCAAGCAATGATTTCGCCAGTATATTATCAAGCTACCAAAGAGTTTTACAAACAAATCGTAGCTAAACAAATGGAAAAAATTGTTTTAAGTAAAAAATAACCTTTTATAAACAACCACTATGAAACTTATTAAACTTTACTTTTTAGTTTTTACAGTTTGTCTTTCTGCACAAATGGAAGATTTTCAAAAACTAGGCTACATCTCTAAAGACGAGCTAGCTATGAAACTTTATGACAAAGATAGCACTGCTAAAGCTGTGGTTTTAGAAGAAAGAGGATATCAATATGTAGATCGTGAAAATAATTATAGATTCAGAAGAGATGTATACAAAAGAGTAAAAATTTTCAGTAAAGAAGAGTTTGATAGAGCAACAATTGCAATAAACACCTACAAATCTGAAGATGTTAAAAACATTAAAGCTGTTACTTATAGTTTACAAGGAGATTTTATTAGAAGAACATATGTATCAGATAAAAACATTTTCAGAAAACAACTTTCTGAAACATGGAAACAAACTAGTTTTACGTTACCTGACTTAAAAGTAGGATGTGTAATTGAATACACCTACAGTATAATTTCTCCGTATTCTCAATTGAACGATTGGAATTTTCAGTCTGATATTCCAAAGATGAAAAGTGATTTTACAGCTTCTATTTTAGGAAACTGGAAACACAATGTTCGACTTAGATCTAGTAGACCTTTAGACAGAAGTAATAGCTACATCAAAAATAATTGTGTTCACATAGACGGTGTTGGTGATGGTGATTGTTGGGTTATTGAATACGGATTAGATAATATTCCTGCTTTTAAAGGAGAAAACTTTATGCTTGCTGAAGATAATTTTAAATCTAAAATTATTTTTGAGTCAATTTCTTATACAGCAATGGATGGTAAAGTTACAAACTACACCAGTACCTGGAAAGATGCAGATAAGACGTTAAAAAACAATTTTTTCGACGGACAAACTTCAAAGAAAAATTACTTTAAAAGAAACTTACCATCTAATTTATTAACCATAAAAAATGATTTTGAACGAGCAGACGCTGTATACAAACACATTCAAGAACGCTTAAATTGGAATGATAAATATTGGAGTAGAAAAAAGATAAAAGTTAAAAATATTTATGATGATAAAGTAGGTGCTGTAGATGCAATTAACTTAACACTATATAATGCTTTAACTGCTGCTAATATAGAAACCTATTTAGTTGTTTTATCAACTCGTCAAAACGGAGTTGTTACTAAACTTTATCCTTCTATATCAGAATTTAATTATGTTATTATTAAAACAGTAATTGATGGAGAAACGTATTTCTTAGATGCTACAGACAAACAGTTAATGTTTGGGGAAATTCCATACAGATGTTTAAATGGTGAAGGACGTGTTTTAGACTTTAAAAAGGGAAGTTATTGGGAATTAATTAAACCTAAATTCAAATCATATAAAAATCATAGTATTAATCTAGAATTTAAAGACGATGTCTTTGTTGGAAAAATAATTACAGCTAAAAAAGGATATTATGCTATTGGTGAGCGTAAAGCTTTCGGTTCAAAATCTGAAGATAAATATTTAGAAGATTTTGAAACTAGATATCCACTCATAGAAGTAGATGAATTTAATGCCATTCCTTCTAAAAATGGTAAAGATTCTTTTAAAACATTTTACAGTGTTTCCATACCAGATTTAGAGTTAGAAAATGTGATTCGAATTAATCCTTTTATTATTGATCGAAATAGTGTGAATCCTTTTAAATTAAAAGAAAGAAAATTCCCTGTTGATTTTGGTCATGCTTGGTCTAAAGCTTTTAATATTACGATCAAAATTCCTGAAGGCTATGAGGTTTCTCAACTACCAAAAACTAAAGCAATTTCATTACCAAATAAAGGAGGAAGAGCAATTTTGAACGTAAAAACTACAGGCGATCAAATTAAAATTTACAATAAGCTTTTTTTTAGTAAAGCTGTTTACAACGAAATTGAATATCATTATATAAAGAAGTTTTACAACGAAGTAATTAATATGCAAAGTAGCTATATTGAATTCAAGAAAAAATAGACAATAAAAAATCCGCTTCATAAAAGCGGATTTTTTTTATAAACTGATATACATTGTACATCGTGTCCATAATTGATTTTTATCAATCGTTCTTGTAAAATCAGAAGCGCGATACTCCACTCCTATTTCTATTTTGTTCTTTTTACTTAACCTATAACCTAAATTAGGTGATAATCTAATTTCTAAAGTTTCATCATTAAACTGCCACAAATACTCATTACTAAACTTCATATACCATTCGTAAACATCTATTTTATCTCCATTCAAAGCTTTTTGTAATGTAACTCTATATCTTCCTCTTAAATTTATAATATCATCGTAAAATTGTTCAAAAGCAAAACGATGACCTAACTGTAAATGTTCTAATCTTTGAATAATATTATAATGCTGTAGCGATCTGTATTCTACTTTACCTTCTTTAAAACGAAAAATAAATCCAAAATTTAATTTATTATTCATTCTTGTTTTCAATGAAAAAATTGAAGATACATCAACTAAACTATGAGAAAACTTAAACTCTTCATCATAAATAAAAGTTCTCGATTCTATTCCATTCGCCCATTTTATATTCGGTGAAACTTTAAAAGAAGTAACAACTTTAGGCAACAAACCTGCAGAAAAAGTAGACTGAGCAAAGACTTTTCCTATCCATAATACTGAAAACAACACTAAAACTCGTCGCATTAAAACTCTAAATTATCTGAATTCAACTCTTTAAATTTCAACTCCTTTAAAACTTCTCCTTTAGAGTTTAGAAGCAACTCGTATAAATCACGATGTTTCTTTTTTACACCAGAAACTACAAGTTCAAACAACGCGCTATCGTAATTATCGCTTTCTAAATACTTGGTAAGTTGTTCAACAATATTTTGAGAAGTTCCAGAAAACTGAATCTGTAATTTTTTAAGTCTGTATTTTCTAAAAAGAGTCTTTAATTTCGCTTCAATATTTAGGCGATCTTCTTTTTCTATATTTTTCAATTTACGCTTTACTTCAACGTCAATTATTTTACCTTTTTCATCAAATTCGAAACTATATTTTTGAGATTTATAGTAAAATTTAGCTTCAAAAGTTTTTCCATCCTGACTTTCTTCTCCGTACCATTTAATTTTTTTTGACAACTGAAACTGTTCTAAAAATGTAATAGCTGATTTCGGAACTTTTTCTTCTGAAACCCTATATTCTCTCTCGTATTTAAACTGTGAGCTTAACTTAAAAACCATAAAAAAACTCAACAAAAAAAGTAATCTCATATCACAAAAATACACACTCAAAATTAAAAAAGTTTTACTCTACACTTGTAGAATTAAATTTTATCTCTACATTTGTAGAGTAAATTCTAATCTTGTAGAAATGAAATTATCTAAAGCAGAAGAACAAGTAATGCAATATTTATGGAAATTAGATAAGGCTTTTATGAAAGACTTATTACAAGAGTTTCCAGATCCTAAACCTGCAACAACTACACTGGCTACGTTATTAAAACGTATGAGAGATAAAGGTTTTATTGACTACAAGTTGTTTGGAAAATCAAGAGAATATTTCCCTTTGGTTAGAAAAACAGATTACTTTTCTAAACATGTAAATGGTTTAATTAAAAACTTTTTTAACGATTCTGCGAGTCAGTTTGCTTCATTTTTCACTAAAGAAACAGATTTATCTGTAGATGAATTAAAAGAATTACGAAAGATTATAGACAATCAAATTAAAGAGCAAAATAATGATTAGTTATATTCTAAAATTTACAATTTGTTTAACTGTTTTGCTGACTTTCTATCATTTTGTATTGCAAAAAGAAAAGATGCATAACTTTAATCGATTCTTTTTAATAGGAAGTTTAGTATTCTCTTTTTTAATTCCTCAGTACACAATATATGTAAGTTCTGGAATTCATCCTGAATCTATAATCCCATATATTTTAGATGAAACAATAGCACTAAATCCTGGCGAAACAGGAAAAGCAACTAACTATTTTGATTTTTTACTATTCTTTAAAGTCATATATACAGTTATTGCAGGACTATTTTTATTCAGGTTTTTCAAGAATTTATTCAATATTATCAAAAGAATACGCCAACATGAAGTTGTAGATTTTCATAATGCTAAACTTGTATTGGTTAACGATAAAATTGCTCCACATACATTTTGGAATTACATTTTTATAAACAAAGATGAATATAATAATGATAGTATAGAAAAAGAACTCTTTACGCATGAGCTAACACATGTAACTCAAAATCACACTTTCGATATTATTTTAATTGAAATATTGCACGCTATTCTTTGGTTTAATCCTGTTTTTATTTACTTAAAAAAAGCAATTCGTTTAAATCATGAATTTATTGCAGATGCTTCAGTTATAGACATACACGACAATACAATTACATATCAAGAGCTTTTACTGAAAAGAAGTTCTGGTAGAAAAGAATATTACTTGGCCAGTAATTTGAATTTTATTTTAACTAAAAAAAGATTACTTATGATGACTAAACAAAAATCTGGCAAAGCAATTTTGCTGAAAAAGATGAGTGTTATCCCATTATTATGTGGACTATTATTTATACTTGCTGAACGGGTTGAGGCTTCTGAAAAAAAGCCTTTTACATTTATTGACGACAGCAGTGCTTTAACATCTTCTGATGATGGTATAAACAAACAAGAACCTAAAGATTCTTCAGAATACACTTACAAAGATTTTGCTTACAGAAATGCTATCGTAACTGTTAAGGATAAAAATGGTAATACAGTAACAAAAAAGTATAGCGAATTAACAGAAGAAGAAAAGAAACAAATTAAACTTTTCTCTGGAAACTCAGCTCCTAAAAAACCATCGAAAGCGCTTATTGAGCAATTAAAAAACAAAGAAAAATACGCTATTTGGATCGACGGGAAAGTTGCTGACAACAAAGAACTAAATTCATACAAGAATACCGATTTCGAAGATTACTCTGGAAGTTTTGTTCATAAAAATGCTAGGAGCAAACGTTTTCCTCAAGAATATCAGTATTCACTAGAAACTCCAAAATTCAGAAAAAAGAGAAAAGAAAAACAACAAAAAGCTTTCAAAAAATGGTTAGCAGCTAAAAAGGGAAAAAGTCAGCCTATTGAAAAAATAAGTAAAGATTCTATTCCTAAACGTTCGAATCCTAAGATTGTAAACCGTAGGAAAGGCACTTTTACGTACACCAATAAAGATGGCAAAACAATAACAAAGAAAACTTCTGAACTAACTCCTGAAGAAAGAAAAATGCTGCCACCTCCTCCGCCTCGTATGAAGAAACATAAAAAGGAAATTTACGATGCGAATGGCGAAAAACTATTTTATGTAAAAAACAAAAAAGGTATACAATATTATAATCGCTTCGGACAAGAAGTTACTAAATCAGGAAAATTAATTACTCCAGAAGAAAGTTCATCAAAATATGGAGCAGTAGTAAGAAAAGGAGATGAAACTAATATTCCGCCTCCGCCGAAAAGAAGGTATCCAAAAGTAAAAAAAGGAGAGAAAAGTAATATTCCACCTCCACCGAAAAGAACGTATCCTAAAGTTAAGAAAGGTGAAAAAAGTAATATTCCGCCACCTCCTAAACCTAAAGAAGGAAATTTTACTGCTAAAAGAAAAGTAATAGCTAAAAGGAATTCAACTGGTAATAAATTTAACAAATTATTCAGTTCTAAGAACTCTCCTTTGAGTAATAAGAATGTAATCTCTAATTATTACTTAGATAATAAATCAATCAGCAAAGAAAAATTTGAAAAAATTGATTATTCAAAAATTGCTACTGTAAATATCATAAGAGATAAAGATGGAAATAAAAGCTTGTATGCTGTAAGCAACAAAAAATAACTCTTGTTAAAAGCCTCTTAAAAAGAGGCTTTTCTTGTAACAAACACTTACCTAGATCGTTATTTAATATATGAAACGTTTCTTTCTTTTATGTTCGGGTGTAGATTTAGACCTGATACAAAATTGCTCTAATGGTGAACAAAATAAATATGCTGGTATAGGAGCCACAGTTTTCTTTACAGCTTTAATGGCAACTATAGCTAGTAGTTATGCCTTATATACTGTTTTTGAAAATATTTACACATCAATCTTTTTTGGATTAGTATGGGGTTTACTTATTTTCAATTTAGATCGATATATCGTTTCTACACTTCGCAAAAAGAATAGTTTTGGCAAAGAATTTCTTCAAGCATTTCCTCGATTATTATTAGCCATTATTATTGCCGTTGTAATTTCTAAGCCTTTAGAGTTAAAGATTTTTGAAAAGGAAATCAATCAAGTTTTATTGACTGAACAAAATCAAATGACACTTGATAATAAAAATCAGATTGCACAACAATTTACACCTCAAATTAAAAAATTAGAAACCGAAATTTCTAATTTAAAAGCAGAAATTGATCAGAAAGAACAAGAAACAAATCAACTTTATGAAACTTATATTGCTGAAGCGGAAGGACGAAAAGGAACAAAACTTAAAGGCAAAGGGCCAGTTTACAAAGAAAAGAGAGAAAAACACGACGCTTCACTTGCTCAATTATCAGAATTAAAAAAAGCGAACAATGAAAAAATCGCTTCAAAAGAAACTGAAATCGCAACATTATTACAACAACAAAAAAATAGTGAAACCAACGCACAACCAATTATTGCAAATTACGATGGTTTAATGGCTCGTATAAATGCTTTAAATAAACTTCCTGCATTACCTTCACTATTTATATTTCTACTTTTTTTAGCTATTGAAACTTCTCCTATTTTCACCAAACTAATTAGTAGTAAAAGTGAGTACGATTATAAATTAGAAAATAGTGAGTCTGAAATTAAATCTTGGATTGTTCAGCAAAACAATCAAAGAGAAAAAATCGTAGATACAGATAAACATATTAATGCTGAAGTGTATAATGATTTAAAAACAGAAGAAGAACTGTATAATTATAAACAAAAAATGGCTCAAAATTTAATGAAATTACAAGGAGATTCTTTTTTTGAAAATCAAAAACGCTTATTGTAAGATAGTTAAGAAATATTTTTTAAAAAATACTGATTTACTGAGAATTAAATAGTAAATTGCGGCTTTAATATTTAATACATTTTTATAATGAAACAAGGAACGGTAAAGTTCTTTAATGAATCTAAAGGATTTGGGTTTATTACAGAGTCAAACTCAGGTACAGAGTATTTCGTACATATCTCAGGACTAATTGATGAAGTAAGACAAGGTGATGAAGTAGAGTTCGAACTTAAAGAAGGAAAAAAAGGATTAAACGCTGTAAGTGTTAGAGTAATTTAATATATAACAACATTTAATTTTTTAAAAGCATCTGTTTTTCAGATGCTTTTTGGTTAAATAAAAACTTTAAACCAAGCAGTTTATTAAAATAAGTTTTATAAATTTGCACACTCAAAATTCGAAACACATCGAATTTTAAATTAATAGATTAATAATCAAGGTCGTGTACCTTAAAATTTAACAAGTATGCCTGTAAAAATTCGTTTACAAAGACATGGTAAAAAAGGAAAACCATTTTATTGGGTAGTTGCTGCCGATTCTAGGTCAAAAAGAGACGGTCGTTTCTTAGAAAAGATCGGAACTTACAACCCAAACACTAACCCAGCAACAATTAACTTAGATGTTGATGCTGCTGTAAAGTGGTTACAAAATGGTGCTCAACCAACTGACACTGCTAAAGCTCTTTTATCTTACAAAGGTGCTTTATTAAAGAACCACTTAGCTGGAGGTGTTAGAAAAGGTGCTTTAACAGAAGAGCAAGCTGAAGCTAAGTTTAACGCTTGGTTAGAAGAAAAAACTGGTAAAGTTGCTGGTAAAGTAGATGGTTTAGCAAAAGCTAAAGAAGATGCTAAAGCAAAAGCTTTAGAAGCTGAAAAAGCTGTTAACGAAGCTCGTATTGCTGCAAAAGCTCCTGTAGTAGATAGTGAAGATGCTGCTACTGAAGAAGGTGGAGATAGCGAAGAGTAAAAAAGTATAACGATAATGCAAACTAAAGATTGTTTTTATCTTGGTAGAATCGTTAAAAAACACAGTTTTAAAGGCGAGGTAATTATTAAGTTAGATACTGATGAACCTCATCTTTACAAAAATTTGGAATCAGTTTTTGTCGAATTAGGCAATAATCTGGTTCCTTTTTTTATAGAAAAATCATCTTTAAGTAAAAGCACAATGTTTCGTGTAAAATTTGAAGACGTTGATTCTGAAGCTGATGCTGAAGCGATTATGAAAGCTGGGATTTATTTACCTTTAACTTTACTTCCAAAACTTACAGGGAATAAGTTTTATTATCATGAAGTAATTGGTTTTACTATTACTGATAAAAATTTCGGTGATGTTGGTACAATTACAAACATTAATGATTCAGCTGCACAACCTTTATTTGAAATTGATAGAGATGGAATAGAAATATTTATTCCAATGATTGATGATTTTATTATTAAGGTAGATCGCGAAAATAAAACTATAGCAGTAGAAACTCCAGAAGGACTTATTGACTTGTATTTAACTGAATAACAACTATTAATTCAGTTTAGTTCACCATTTATTTTCTATTTATATAATTTAAAATATCTAGTACATCTTGTTCAGTGAGATGAGGATTTTTATGTTCTGATTTGTTAGAATTCCATTCAGCATTTAGAGCTAAAACATCCGGGTCTTTTTGTTCAATTAACACTTGCTCATTTTTCACATATTTAATTAACCATTCTTTTGGATATCTATCTTTTACCCCTGGCAAAGGATGACCATCACGAATATGGATTTTATGACAATTAATACAATTATTTTCTCTCCATAGTTTCTTCCCTTTTTCCTTTGATTGTTTTAAAGAATTAGAAAGTCTAACTATTTTTTCTTTTTTAGATGTAAAATTATCTACATCACTATCATCAATCGCTGTTTCAATTTGTACTACCCAAGCGATCATTAATACTAAGATAACTGATAGTATACTACCTAAAATTATATTCCCAGACAACTTCATATTTCACAACTTTATGAATTAATTCACTTTAAAACTATCTAGGTAATTTAAAATATCATGTAACTGATCATCAGTTAAATGTTTTTTATCATGTTTACCGTTTGCCCATTTATATATTTTTTTTAACTCTAAAACTTCTGAATCTTTAACTTCTAATAAAGATTTTTCATCTCTAATGAATCGAAATAACCATTTTTTATCTCTAATATATGAGATATTAATCAGCTTCATAGACGACGGTGTCTGTAACTTATCAGGTTTATGACAACTGTAACAATCTTCCTTAATAAACAATTCTTTTCCTCTAGAGATAGATCTTTTCAATACTCTTTCTGAAATCACTGCATCAGTTATATCTTCTCTTTCTTGTTTTGTTTGTATTTGTACCATCCAAAAAATTAAGTATAATAAAACACATGACGTTATTGCTCCAAGAATAAAATTCCCACTTATTTTCATAGTTCTTTTTTATTTAAATTTCATACAATTCGATAGGTAAATTATCAGGATCATTAAAAAAGAAGAAACGTTTTCCGGTAAACTCATCTAATCGTATATCTTGTACATGTATGTTTTTGTTTTCTAAATACAACTTCCAATTTTCTAAATCTTTTACCGCAAATGCGATATGTCGTAATCCAGTTGCTTCAGGAAAAGAAGGTCTATTCGGAGGATGAGGAAAAGAAAATAACTCTATCAAATAAGTATTATTTAAAGCTAAATCTAACTTATACGATTTTCGCTCTTCTCGATATATTTCTTGCTGAATAGTAAATCCTAATATTTCCGTATAGAAGTTTTTAGATACTTCATAGTCGGAACAAATAATAGCTATATGATGCAATCCTTCGATTTTCATAATCAAAATTTAAATTCGTAAACACAATCCTCTTCTCCTTCAAAAATAGTTTCTAATCCAACATATTTAAAACCTAATCTCTCTAATAATTGTTGTGATTTTTCATTCCCAGGTACTGTAAAGGCTAATACTTTTTCTTGTTTAAACTTCTCTTTAATATAGTCTATCATTAATAAAGTTGCTTCACTTGCGTATCCTTTCCCTCTTCCTTTAGGTAAAAATCCGTAACCTACATCAACAAAGTCTAATTTTTCACGCTGAATAGCAGAAGTCATTCCAATAAATTCATTCGTTTCTTTTAATAACACTGAGAAGAAACCTAAACCATTTAGTTTTGCATTCTTTGCTAAAATATCATTTAAGTACGCTTCTGTTGCTTCTACAGATTTTAATCCTTTGTCATGAATATATTTAATCCAATCAGGATCATTGAATAATTCAAAATAAAAAGGAGCCTCACTAACTTCTGCGTCTTTAATAATTAATCGTTCACTTTCTAATCGCATAACTCTAATTTTATATCAATAATACGATTTTAAAAAAAGGTTATATCTTATAGTACAAATATTTTTATCATGAAAAAACTAATCTTACTCCTTACCGTAATCTTATGTTCTTGTGCAAGTTCTAATGAAGAACAAGATAAAAAAGAAATTAGAGCACTAATGAAACACCAAGCTTCTGATTGGTCTAGACATGATTTAGATTGTTTTATGCTGGGGTATTGGAAATCTGATTCTTTAAAGTTTCAAGGTAAAAAAGGAATTACTTATGGTTGGCAAAAAACATTAGAGAAGTACAAAAAGAGTTATCCGTATCAAGAAGATTCAGGAGAATTGAAATTCAAAATTAGAACCATTTCCAAGATTGAGAGCAAAAGTTATTATGTTATGGGAGAATATCACATAACTCGTGAAACAGAAAAATTAGACGGAATATTTATGGTGATTTTCAAAAAAATAAAAGGAGAATGGAAGATTATTGCAGATACTTCCTGTTAAGTTTTTCAAATTAAACATTACTTTCGCAGATATAAATTAAAGCAATGAGTTTACTACAAGAATTACAAGATAGAAGTCATAAACAATGTGAGTTATGCGCAGCGAAAGATAACTTATCTATTTACGAAGTTCCGCCGATTTCAACTGGTGGTGTAGATGGTAATATTCTTATATGTAATATTTGTAAAGAACAAATTGAAAATCCTGAAACAACAGATGTAAATCATTGGCGTTGTTTAAACGATAGTATGTGGAGTGAATTTACTCCTGTTAAAGTTGTTGCTTGGAGAATGTTGAATCGTTTAAAAAAGGAAGGTTGGCCTCAAGATTTATTAGATATGATGTATTTAGAAGCTGATGAACTTCGTTTTGCTGAAGCTACTGGTGAACACTTAGATGAAAGTGAAAAAGTAATTCATAGAGATAGTAATGGAGCTATTTTACAAGCTGGAGATTCTGTGGTATTGATTAAGGATTTAAAAGTAAAAGGTTCTAGTATGGTTTGTAAACAAGGAACTGCTGTACGAAGAATTTCTCTTGATGCTGAAAATGCAGAATATATTGAAGGAAAAGTAGACGGACAAAATATTGTAATCGTCACTAAATATGTAAAAAAGCTATAAAATGTCTAAACAGCAAAAAGAAAAACACCTACAAGCCACTATTTATAAAATTGAAAATGTAAAAAGAGAACAAAACTTTATTTTAAAACATTTATGGAAAGTAATTGTTTTTGGAATTGTATTTTCTTTCTGGGCTCCAACATATGGAGGAAGTGATGCTTTACACAGAAGAGATTCTCTAGTAGAAAAAGGAGATTACAATTACATCACTTTAGTGATAATGTCTGCTTTAATATATTCAGTTTTTTGTTTGTTATTTCATTTCAACTCAAAATATCAAAACAATAAAAAACTACGCAAGTTGAATGCTTTAAAAGCAGAATTAGAAAATGAAATAAAAGAATATAACTCATAAAAAAAGCAGCTTTAATGGCTGCTTTTTATTTATTTCTCTGCGTTATAATACACTTTGTAAAACTTCATTTTTTTATCCTCATCATAACCTCTTTCTAAGTATTCAGAAGCAGCATCAGGTGCATCAATATCAATCTTTATCTGAATATTTGTATCTAACTTAATTTCTGTTTTAAGCTTCCCTTTTTCTTTCTTTAATACGATATCAGAAACTTCGAAATTGTTCCTTACTAATACATCATTTAGCTTCTCGAAATGTTTCTTATAATCTTCAAACATGTCTTTATGCTTTTCATCTTCAAAGATTTCATCTTTAAATGTATGATAATCTACACTTTCATGCTCTTTAAAATAATCAACTGTATTAGCTAAAAAGTTCCCTTGTTCGTGCTTACCGTATTCAGGTTTAATAATTTCTTCAGAAAAATCTCTACATAATTCTAAATAATGCTGCGTATGTAAATTTCTATCATCTGCATATTTCACATTCAAGAAATTCTTGATCCAATATTGCGCATCGTAATTATTATTATCTACAGACAACACTACAGTTCCCTCTGTATCTGAAGAATTTAAGATTAAACAACCTTTATCTAATTTTTTAGTAGAAATTCCTTTCTGAACAACAACATCAAAACTATCATCATCTAAATAAGTTTGAAAGAAATCAACCTTATTCTCAATTTTAAAAACTCCAACAGCTTCCGTTAATACATCTTTATATTCTAAACCTTCAAACAACACAACTAAAACATCTCCTGTTTTAATTTGTGCAGAATTTGACTGCTCGTATAAATGATTCACAATATTCTTAGAATGCTCGATAAAAGTTTCTTCATCTTCAAAAATCTTAGAAGCGTAATTATTAATTTCATTTAATCGAACATCTGCATGATGATTAAAACGGTAACTCTGTGTTACTGTACCAAAAGGTTTTAATAAAAAAGGCATTAATAGTTCGTAGCTTTCTTCATCAAAACGAACTAAACTTTCTGATAATGAATTTTTACCACTATTGTACTTATTCGCAACTTTATGAATGATACATTTTGTTAGTTCTGCTCGAGTTCTTTTAATCATTTTTCAAAAAATTAGGTCACAAAAATACGTATTTTAGTATCGTTTAAAATAGTTGAAATATGAAATTATTAGGAATTGGTTCTAGAATTAATCATTCTGAATATGGTTTTGGCGTTGTTACTAACGTTGATAGTAGGTATTATTGGGTAACTTTTCAAGAAAACGGATTGGAAACAATTGGTTTGGATGCTGAATTTGAAGTTATCGAAGCTGTAGAAGATGAAGTAGATACCATAAGTTTTTCTGAAGTTGAAAATACATTACGTAATATTTTAAAGAAGTGGAGCGATGTTTCTGAAGTTGTTCCTATTTCAGATAAATTTAAAGGCGGAAAATTAATTATTGAACCTGCTGATACTAATTTAGCTTCTAAAGAAATTCCGATTGATACGTTTTTCCATAAAATTGTAATGGTGAGAGATCGTATTAGAGTAATGGAACAAAAAATTAATTCTAGCAAAACACTTGAAGATCAAGATAAGATTGACTTACAACAATATATTACACGTATTTACGGTAGTTTAACAACCTTTAATGTGTTATTTAAACTAAAGTCTGACAATTTTGTTGGTGTAAAATCAAAATAAATTGAAAATAAAAAAGTGCGACTGAATCGGCAGATTTAATTTGTCGCACTTTTTAAATTAATGGGGAATTACTTGTAAACTATTATTACAGCAAAACTATACAAGTAATATAAGTTCTATTGATTATTAAGGTTAACAAAAAGTTACTTTAAAAAATCAATTTCTAATTGTTCTGGCAATAAGCGAAACGACTTTCTGTGATATTTCGTTGCTCCGAATTCTCTAATTGCCGCTCGATGTTCTTTGGTTGGATATCCTTTATTTTTTTTCCAATTGTACTGTGGATATTCTTTATGAATTTTCTCCATAAAATCGTCTCGATAAGTTTTAGCTAATACAGATGCCGCTGCAATACTCATAAACTTTGCGTCTCCTTTTACTATAGTTTCGTATGGAATATCATTATAAGGTTTAAACTTATTTCCATCAACAATAACATATTCAGGCGTTACTTTCAACCCATCTAAAGATCTATGCATTCCTGTAATTGAAGATTGTAAAACGTTTAGTTTATCTACTTCTTCATTATCTATAAAACTAACAGCAAAAGCAGTGGCATGTTCTTCTATAAAAGGACGTAAAATATTGCGTTTCTTTTCCGAGATTTGTTTAGAATCGTTTAGAAATTCATGATGAAAATCTTCAGGTAAAATAACCGCTGCTGCAACTACTGGTCCCGATAAACATCCTCTACCTGCTTCATCTGTTCCTGCTTCTAAACTAAAACCGCTAAAATTCAATTGTAACATAAAACAAATTAACAGTTTTCATAGATATTATTCACATAAATTTTCGTTTTATTATTTTACATTTGTCGCTATGAAATATATCATTGGTATTCTTTTCGTTATTAGTTCTTTTGTTACAAATGCTCAGATACGATCATTAGGAAGTGGATTAGGTGGATTTAACCAAGGAGTAAATAGATTAGACACCATTTCTAATGACGAAATTAATGTAAAACTTAGTGGAAAAACTAAGTATACCGATTACAAAATCATCAGTTTTAAAAAAGACACTAGCATTGTAGATACGACATTAACTATTCAAAAAGAATATTTATTTAACTTCAGAAGAAAAGATAATTTTGAATTACTTGCTTTTCATAATCAAGGACAAACATTCAATAACTTAGGGTATAACTTTAGAAATATTTCTCAATTTCCTGATATCGGTTTTACTGCAAAACAATTTAATTACATGCAAATAGAGGATATCGATTATTATCGTGTTCCTACACCTACTACTGTAATTATGTATCGAACAGGGCAAGAGCAAGGTCAGGTTTTAGATGCTTTATTTACTTTTAACTTATCTAAACGTTTAAATTTAAGTTTTGCCTACCGAGGCTTACGTTCTTTAGGTCAATATCGTCGATCATTATCTAGTTCCGGTAATTTTAGATCCACATTAACCTACAGCACACCAAAAGATCAATATAGAATTCGAGCACAGGTTACTTCTCAAGATTTTGTAAACCAAGAAAACGGTGGATTAACCACACAAGCTTTAGAAAACTTTTTAACCAACGATCCTAACTTTACCAATAGAGGTCGTTTAGATGTTAACTTAGATAATGCCGAAAGTAATTTTGAAGGTATTAGAATATATGCCGATCATAATTTCAAATTATTCTCTAGTAAAAAAGATTCAACAAACACCAAGAATTTTACCAACTTAAAAGTTGGACATATTTTGCATTATGAGGGTAAAGAATATCGATTTGGACAATCTAGTCTTGACACAGATTTTCTTGGAGATGCAAGTAAAGCTTCTGGAGGAATTGATGAAAGAGTAGATTATACTTTGTTTAATAACCAAGGATACTTAGAATTCAACTCAAAATATATTCTTGGAAAATTTAAAGTGAAAGCAAATTACACTACTGTAAACTATGGTTACGATACGATTCATAACGGAAATGTATTAATTAATAGAAGCCGATTAAAAGGTGATGCTATTTCTTTAGGTGCCGATTGGAATGGTAGAATTAAGAACTTTAAAGTTAATGCAAGTGCTAATATCACTCCAGGAAGTGGTTATTTAGCAGGAAATCATTTTAGTGGTGAAGCAATGTATAAAAAAGACAGTGTTTTCACAGTTAAAGGAAGTTTATTGTTAACCTCTAAAGCACCTAGATTTAATACACAATTATTTCAAAGTGTATACAACGATTACAACTGGGATAATAACTTTACAAATGTTGATACTCGAAATATTGGCTTTTCTTTTAACTCTAAATGGGGAAATGCTAGTTTAGATTTTACCAATATAGAAGACTACGTTTATTTTGATTCTGACAACACTCCGAAGCAATTTGGAGAATCTATAACTTATTTAAAAGTTAAAGCCAGTAAAGAGTTTAAATTCTTTAAAAACTTTGCTTTTGATAATACACTTATGTACCAAAATGTTTCTAGTGGAAACGCAGTATTTAGAGTTCCTGAATTTGTAACTAGGAATACATTGTACTACACTGGAGAATGGTTTAAAGGAAAGCCTATTTTAGTGCAAATAGGAACAACATTTAACTACTTCTCAAAATACAAAGCAAATGCTTTTAATCCTATTGTAAACGAATTTACAGTTCAAAATGATACAGAAATCGGATTTCCATCTGTAGATGTATTCTTTAATGCAAGAGTAAAGAGAACGCGTATTTTCTTTAAAATAGATAATATTACTTCTAGCTTTTTATCAAATAGAAATTACTTCTCTGCTCCTAATTATCCATATAGAGACATGTCCATACGTTTTGGATTGGTTTGGAATTGGTTTATATAAAACAACAGAAATAACATATAATAAAAAGCGCCTTATTTTTCAATAAGGCGCTTTTTATTTCTTTGCTTACGCACATCCACATCTTACATAATAATGATCTGGATAATATCTATTTCGAGAACAAACTTCTCTACAAAATTCTAAACGAGAAAGTCCTCCATTAACGTTCTTTAGTTGATCTTTTTCTAATTTAGTTCCTAAACTTAAAATTTGTTTTTTCATGATTTGATATTTAATAGGTTATTGATTTAAATATACAAATTATGAGAAAGAACTATATACTATTTTACTTAGAAACTATTTGTCTGATTTTGATTCTAAAAGCAGCAAAAATTAATGTCATAAAAGGACTTAACCAATTAAACATTGCATAAAAAGCATAGTCAACAACTGGTACACCTAAAACTCCAGAATGGTATGCTCCACAAGTATTCCATGGAATTAACACAGAAGTTACAGTTCCACTATCTTCTAAAGTTCTACTTAAGTTTTCAGCCGCTAAACCTTTATCTTTATATGCCTTAGCATACATTTTACCAGGAACAACTAATGCTAAATATTGATCAGAAGCTGTAAAATTTAAACCAATACAGGTAAATACAGTACTAGCAAATAATCCAAAAATACTATCGAATAAACTTAACATAAAACTACTAATTTTAGCTAAAGCTCCAATCGCATCCATTATACCTCCAAAAACCATGGCGCAAATAACTAACCAAATAGTTCCCATCATTTTCTTCATTCCTCCAGCTGTAAATAAGTCTTTTAAGACTTCGTTATCTGTAGCTATAGAAGTATCTACAGTCATAGCTTTCATAATTCCCTTATATGCAGAATTAAAACCTAAATTTTCTTTTTTAACTCCAGCTATTTCAGCAACTGCCTCCGGTTGAAAAATTAAAGCAAAGATGGCACCTAACAAAGTTCCTGCTAACAACGCTATTAATGGAGGTGTTTTTTTAATTATCAAAATCACTACTAATACTGGAACTATAAACAATACTGGCGATACATTAAATGCTTTCTTTATATCTAACAACATTTGTGTAGTACTAGCATCACCTGTAGCAGATTGTGTAAATCCAAGTATTAAGAAAAATATAAATGTCACAATAAATGTTGGGATCGTAGTATACATCATATATTTAATATGCGTAAATAAATCTGTTCCAGCCATTGCTGGGGCTAAATTTGTAGTATCTGACATTGGTGACATTTTATCTCCAAAATATGCACCAGATAATACCGCTCCTGCTGTCATTCCTAAAGAAATACCTAATGCTTCTCCTATTCCAATCAATGCTATACCTACAGTCGCTGCTGTAGTCCAAGAACTACCTGTCGCTACAGATATTACCGCACATATTATTAAACAGGCTACTAAAAATATTGTAGGGTTTAAAATTTGTAATCCATAATAAATCATTGATGGAATAATTCCACTAACCAACCATGTCCCAGCTAAAGAACCAACCATCAATAAAATTAAAATTGCACTAGAAGTTGATTTTAAATTCTCTGCAACTTCATCCATCATCAATTGAAAACTAACCTTGTTTTTAAACCCAACTAGAGCTGCTACAGCTCCACCTAAAAGAAGAATAAATTGATTACTCCCACTTAATGCATCATCTCCGAATACATAAACGTTATAAGCTAACATTCCAATAAGTGCTAAAACAGGAATTAAAGCCTCCCAAATAGATAAATTAGGATTTTTTTGGATTTTTTGATCTTCAATTTTAATTTCAGAATTGTTCTGGTTTTCTTGCATTGATCGATTTTTTTGGTTGTGTAATGTTACGATTTTGTTAAGACTTACGCAAGTGAAAACCGTTTGCTACTTTTGCTTTTATATGGATTCGTTAACGCAAATAGTTTTAGGTGCCGCATGTGGTGAAATTGCACTTGGTAAAAAGATTGGAAATAAAGCTTTATTGTTTGGAGCTATTGGAGGTACAATTCCTGATTTGGATGTTTTTATAGGAAGTTTATTCTATTCAAATTCAATTGACGAACTCATTTTTCACAGAGGATTTATGCATTCTATTGTCTTTGCATTTTTGGGTGCTTATGTATTTGGTCACGGTACTTACAAATTATACAATACCCAAAAGAGAATTGGTACTACTACTCCTAAAGACTGGATTTGGTTATTTTTCTTATCGATTTTTACTCATCCTCTTTTAGATAGTTTTACGCCTTATGGCACACAACTATTCTTACCTTTTTCAGATTACCGTGTGGCTTTTAATACAATTGCTGTTGTTGACCCGATATACACTATTCCTTTTTTAATCTCTTTAATCATTTTAATGTTCTTTAAGAGAACGAGTAGTAAACGTAATTTTTGGTTAAAGTTTGGCGTGTATATAAGTTCTGCTTATCTGCTGTTTACTATCGGAAATAAAATATACATCGATCGCGTTTTTAAAAATGCTCTTTCTGAATCTAAAATTGATTATCAAAGATATTCGGCTCAACCAACAATTTTCAACAATATACTTTGGTATGCTATAGTAGAAACCAAAGAAGATTATAAAGTGAGTTTTTATTCTCATTTTGATACGCAAAAACCAAAAAATAACTTTATCAGCTTACCTAAAAATCATGAACTTTTACCAATGAAACAAAATGCTGATTTAAAGAAATTGTCTTGGTTTAGTAATAATTTTTATAATCTTCAACAAATTGACAGCAACCGAATTCGATATAATGATTTACGTTATCCGTTATTAAATCCTGAAGATAAAAATTCATCTGTATTTAGTTTTGAGATCAAAAAAAATGGCAATCGCTGGGAAGCAATGCCATTATATGATAAAACTCCGACTAAGGAAGATTTACAAAAGTTTTGGAATAGAGTTTTAGGAAACTAATTCTAAAATTCCAACTTCTCTCATACACTCAGTCATCATTTGATAAGTTCTTTCAATATCGTTATCTAAACCAATAGAAAAACGAATTAATCCGTCTGTTAAGCCCATTTCCGCTTGTTCGTCTTCTGGAATTTCTGAAGACGTTGATGTTCCAGGAGCAGAGAATAATGTTTTATAAAAACCTAAACTAACAGCTAAGTATCCTAAGTTTTTATGTTGCATTAATTCCATTAACTCATTTGCTTTATCTAAAGAACCAACATCAATAGTTAACATTCCTCCGAAACCATATTCTTCATTTAACATTGATGAGAATAATTCATGAGAAGGATGAGAAGCTAATCCTGGATATACAGTTTTTAATCCATCTGCTTCAAATTTCTTCGCTAAATACATTGCGTTTTTGCTATGTTGTTGAATACGGATATGTAATGTTCTTAAATTCTTTAATACTGAAGAAGCTCTTAAACTATCCATAGTAGAACCTAATAACATACAAGCTCCATCATTTACATTTCTTAAGTTATCGATAAATTCTTGTGTTCCACAAATTACTCCTCCAACAGTATCTGAAGACCCATTAATGAATTTAGTTAAACTATGAATTACGACATCTGCACCTAACTGAGCAGGAGATACTGATAATGGTGAGAATGTATTATCTACTACTAACTTTAAGTTGTATTTTTTTGCTAAAGCAGCTAAACCTTCGATATCTGCAACTTCTAATAACGGATTACTTACTGTTTCACAGTATAAAACTTTAGTATTTTCTGTAATCGCTGCCTCAACAATATCTAATTTAGTAATATCTACAAATGTTGTTTGAATATTTAATTTTGGTGTAAAATTCTTTAAGAATGCATAAGTACCACCATAAATAGTTCTACTTGAAACAACATGATCTCCAGCACTACATAACTGTAATAAAACTGGTGTAATTGCTCCCATTCCTGAAGCTGTTACTGTAGCAGTTTCTGTTCCTTCCATTTCTGCTAATGCTTCACCTAAATATAAATTTGAAGGTGATGTATGTCTTGAGTATAAGTAACATCCGTCTGCATTTCCTTCGAATGTATCGAACATTGTTTTTGCTGAAAGGAATGTATACGTTGATGAATCTGAAATAGATGGATTTACACCTCCAAATTCTCCGAAGTACTGTAAATCTTGAATTTTATTAGCTGGTTTGAATTTCATTAGAACTAGTATTTGTTTCCCCAAAACAACACAAAAACTAAATATTATTCAACACTTTAGATAAAATATAGTTTTAAAAACTAATAAAATCAATTTTAAATGTAAAAAAAACTAAATCTAAACTAAATCAATTAACTTTACTGAAATTTTTTCAAAATGAAGTTAGATCATATTGACAATAAACTAATTAACCTTTTACAAGAAGATAGTAAACGTACAAATAAACAACTTTCTTTGTTGCTTAACTTATCTGTAACTGCTGTTTATGAAAGAATAAAAAAACTAGAAAAGGAACAAATTATAACAAACTATGTCGCTAGAATTGATCCTAAAAAAATAGATAAATCTTTTTTAGTTTTTTGTCAAGTAAAACTGATTCAACATTCTAGAGAATACTTATCAATTTTTGAAAGCGAAATATTAAAATTAGACGAAGTTGCAGAATGTTTTCATATCAGTGGTGATTACGATTACATTTTGAAAATCTACGTAAAAGACATGGAAGAATATCGTGAGTTTATGGTAAATAAACTTACTTCAATAAAATATATTGGTAGTACACAAAGTTCTTTTACAATTGGAGCTATTAAAAACTCAACAAAAATCTCAATATAAAAAGCCACTGCATGTGCAATGGCTTTTATTAAACTATTTAAATTGGATATAAGAGGATAATTTATTCTTGTGCTTTCTTTATTGCTTGAGCGACTTCTTCTTTCGTTCCTTCAACTTTTATCTCTTTAGATTCTTTCTTTCCATCTTTAACAACTGTAGTAGTAATTGTTGCTACAGATTGCCCATTATCTTTTAATTCAGATTCAATCTGAACTTCTTTTATTAATTGTGTATTTGAAGCATGTGATTCAGCTGAATGACCTCCTAAAATTGGTGCAATAACTAAACCAACTAAACAAGTAAGTTTAATTAAGATATTCATTGACGGTCCAGAAGTATCTTTAAACGGATCTCCAACAGTATCTCCTGTCACAGCTGCTTTATGTGCATCAGAACCTTTAAAAGTCATTTCTCCATTGATTTCTACACCAGCCTCAAAAGACTTTTTAGCATTATCCCAAGCTCCTCCAGCATTATTTTGGAAAATAGCCCACATTACACCACTAACACAAACTCCAGCCATATAACCACCTAATGCTTCAGCTTTAAACAAAATTCCAATAATTATTGGTGTAATTATCGTAATTAACCCCGGTAAAATCATTTCTTTTAAAGCAGCTTTAGTAGAAATATCAACACACTTCGCATAATCTGGAGTTCCAGTTCCTTCCATAATTCCTGGAATTTCTTTAAACTGACGACGAACTTCTTGCACCATTTCCATAGCTGCTTTCCCTACAGACTCCATAGCTAAAGCAGAAAAGATTACTGGAATCATTCCTCCAACAAATAACATTGCTAAAACATCAGCTTTAAAAATATTAATTCCATCTATTCCTGTGAATGTTACGTAAGCTGCAAATAAAGCTAAAGCAGTCAACGCCGCAGAAGCAATCGCAAAACCTTTACCTACTGCTGCAGTTGTATTTCCTACTGAATCTAAAATATCTGTACGTTCACGCACGTGATCTTCTAATTCACTCATTTCTGCAACACCTCCTGCATTATCAGCAATTGGCCCGAAAGCATCAATAGCTAATTGCATTGCTGTTGTTGCCATCATTGCTGAAGCAGCTAAAGCAACTCCATAGAAACCTGCTAAGGCATAAGAACCATAAATAGCAGCGGCAAATAAGATTACTGATAAAAATGTAGACTTCATACCTACAGCTAATCCTGCAATAATATTAGTTGCAGCTCCAGTAGAACTATTCTGAACAATATCTAAGACTGGCTTTTTACCTAAACTTGTGTAATATGCCGTTACTGTAGAAATTAAAGCTCCTACTGCTAAACCAATCATTCCTGAATAAAACACATGACGAGAAGGTACTTCTTTTATTCCTTCTCCGAAAAAACTCATTTTTAATGTTTCTGGTAACATCCATTGAATTAAGAACCAACTTGCAATTAAAGTAATAAGTATAGATGCCCAGTTTCCTAAATCTAAAGCTTTTTGAACTTCAGCTTCTTTTGCTGAATTATCTTTAATTTTGACTAAGAAAGTCCCGATAATTGAAGCTATAATACCAACACCAGCTATTACTAATGGTAATAAAATTGGCCCCATTCCATTAAAAGCATCTGTAAATTGTGTCGTTGTAGACATATCACGAACAACATAGTTTCCAAGAACCATAGCCGCTAAAACCGTAGCCACATAACTTCCGAATAAATCTGCCCCCATTCCTGCAACATCACCAACATTATCTCCTACATTATCAGCAATTGTTGCTGGATTTCTCGGATCATCTTCAGGAATACCTGCTTCTACCTTACCTACTAAATCGGCTCCAACATCTGCTGCTTTAGTGTAGATACCTCCGCCAACTCTTGCAAATAAAGCAATACTTTCAGCTCCTAAAGAAAAACCAGCTAAGGCTTCTAAAGCAACTGTCATTTCTTTGTAGAAACTTCCTTCACCTGTAACAAACATAGTTACAAATAAGAAAAAGAAAAGACTTAACCCTAAAACTGCCAAACCTGCAACTCCTAACCCCATTACAGTTCCTCCACCAAAAGAGACTTGTAACGCTTTTGGTAAACTTGTTTTGGCTGCTTCTGTTGTTCTTGCATTTGCATCTGTTGCAATACGCATTCCGATATTACCTGCTAAAGCTGAGAAAATGGCTCCGATAATAAATGCTACAACTATAATCCAATGTGTTGTATCAACAAGTTGAGATATGATAAAAAGTGCTATTGAGGCTATTATCGAAAAAATTAAAAGGAGCTTATATTCTGCATTTAAAAATGCTAAAGCTCCTTCTTTTATACTTTTTGATATTGATTTCATTTTTTCATCACCTGCCTCTTGCTTTTTTACCCAAGACATTTTAATGAACATAAAAACCAAGCCTACCACAGCCAAGATGACTGGTAAAAACACTGTGTTTGATTCCATAATATTTAATTAATTGATTAGTTTATTGCTTTAAATATAACAAAATCAAACTCTAAACAAAAAAAAGCTTGCTACTAAGTAACAAGCTTTGAAATATTTTCAATACAGAGATTATACTTTAAAATCTCCGTTTGCTTTGTGTTCGCTGTTTTCGTAACGTTCGATACACTTATCTAAAATTGAATATGCTTCATCAGCATCTCCCCATCCACCAACATCAACTTTTTTCCTCTCTAAATCTTTGTATACTTGGAAGAAATGAGTGATTTCTTCTTTTCTATGTGGATTTAAATCAGAAATATCTTTGTACTTATTCCAAATTGGATCAGAAATTGGCACACATACGATTTTTTCATCTGGACCTTTTTCATCTGCCATATGGAAAACACCAATTGGTCTAACTTCCATCATACACATTGGAAAACATGGCTCAGCTCCTAAAACTAAAACATCTAATGGATCTCCATCTAAAGCTAATGTTTCAGGAATAAAACCGTAATCACCTGGATACATCATTGAAGAGAATAACATTCTATCGAAACGGATTTTCTTTAAATCGAAATCGTATTCATATTTATTTCTACTTCCTTTTGGTATTTCAATTAATACATCAACAGTTTGTTTTTCTTTGGCTGTCATATTTTTTATTTCGTTTCTAAAAATCGGAAAGCAAAACTACATATAAAATGCAGTTTGCACACGGATTTTTGAAGTTATTTTTAAGTTAATTAATGTTTTATAAATCTGGTCTAATTCCTATACGAATTGCAAACTTTGGAGTTGGTACTGCAATACTATTTGATGGAGGTGTATAATTACTTCTCCAAATAGCATCAACTCTAAGAAAACGTAAGTTTCCATACCCAATATTCTCTATACCAAAACCATACTCATAATACACTCTATTTGGTGCATTGTATAATATGTTTTCTGTATTAAGACTGTTAACAACTCCGTCGTTTATAGCTCTATTTTCATCAGAAATAGTTCCGTAAGCTGCTCTAAAGGTTAATAAACTTCTCAATTTAAGTTCTCTTACTAATGGAATTCTATTCAAAATGAAACCATTAAAATGATGTTCAAAATGCGTAGAAACATACTCATCTGTTACAAAATCGTAATAATTTAATAACGAGAATGTATTCGGCACTAAAGAGAAAGATTGATTGGCTGGAACAGAACTTAATAATGAAGATGGTAACGTTCCAAAGATTTTACCTCCTTCAATAGTTGTATCTAATAAACCAAACTTACCTAATAAAATAGGTTGATTATACTTGATTTGAATTTTATCGTATTCGTGAGTTCCGTTAAGGAAATCTTTATATCCGTGACGATAGTTAACAACGATAGATGGGAAAACATTTCTACCAAAACGTTGCTCTACTCCTAATCCGTATACAAATCTACCCGGAGTAAATGTTAAGTATACATCTGAAGCTACATCTGTTACGGTAGATTGTGGATTTCCTAATCCATCTAAATATGTACCTGAAAAATTTTCTGGACTTGCTGATTCTATTCTAGAGTGTGAAAAGTTGAATCCGATATGAAAATTATTATGTACAGCATAATCAAAATTCGTAGCATACTTTTCTACTTTAGATAAGAAGAAGTTGTTTCCTCTAGAGAAAAGAGCTGTAGAACCGAATGTTCTTCCTAATAATTGTGTTGTGTTTAATAAGGCACTTCCTAATTGCTCAATATCATTCTGATATGCTACACTTGTAGAAATTCTTGGTTCGTAAGACAGTAAATACTGAGCTTCTAATCCGTATTTTAATTCTTTATCCTGAAAACCGTAAGCTAAATGTCCTGACAATCTAAATCGATCGTCTTTTGTTTTAAATGTTCTAAAACCTAATCGAGTTCTAAAACCTTCCACTTCATTACTTGCAAAGGCAGTCCAAAACGGACCTAATTGCATATTGAAGAATGGTAGATTAACAAATCCACTAGAAATTGTGTTAATAAAACCAGTTAATCGTTTTATCTGTTTCTTCTCCTTTACAGAACTGATTAATTTATATTTATCTTGATTATCTTCTATATCTTGTTTAGACCAATATTCTTCTGATCTGAAATACTGATCTGGTCTTATCTTTTGAATTTGACCTTTATAAAAATCATCAGATAAAGGTTTCTCTAAAACGTAATCACTATAATTGATTGTCTTTTTTATAGTTAGACCTTTATTCGCTTCATTTTTATCTAAAAAAGTAAAATCTCCTTCGTAAGCATTCTTAGTTGGAATGTAGATACTATCATTTCTAACATCAAATTCTTTTTCAAAAGTTAAGCCTCTAACAAAGTTCAAGTTTGCTCCTTTAACAACTTCCATTCGTAACTTCTTTAAGGTATATGCTTTATCTGCAATCCAGAAGTTTCCTTTAAATGCTAAATCTTGATCTCTAATCGGGAAGAAATAAATGTTATATAATTTAGTATTGTTTTTAACAACACTATCGTATAAAACATAATCGTAGGTTGCAAAACCATCTGTTGACAAAGGACTTACAAATGATTTTCTTAGTAAAGTGATATTATTTCTAAAGACATCTATATTCTGAAAAGTTCTTGACATACGGTCAAAAACAAAACCTTGCGCTCCTAAACCTTCAGATTTTTCAGCTTCAATATCTTCTCTTTCTTCATTAATCTTATTATTACCATATACTTTAGCAATTTGCTCATTAATATATATAGGTATGTAATAATTTATTCCATCACTATCGTATTCGATTTCATTAATGGTATTATTATAATCTTTCTTGAACATCTGCTTGATAAAAGCAGTATCCAGATTATTCAACCCAATTTCGATAGCAGTGTGTTTTTTATATTGGTAATGATCAACTAAATCAATTCCATTTTTTCTTTTACGTTTCCAGACTTCTTTTAAAATCTTGTACGCTGGATTTTCTTTTTTCTTTAATCTTTTTTTAGGTTTAGTAACAACAATTACTTCTTCTAAAACATCAGTTCCTTCTTTAAGAACAATATTCAGAAATTTTGTTTTTGGAGTTATTGTGATTGTTTGAGTTTGGAAACCAACAAAAGAAACTTCCAAAACCCCTCTTCTCTTTTTCATTTGAAAAGCAAATCGTCCATCATCATCTGTTGTGGTACCATTAGTTGTTCCCTGAATGTACACATTCACGAATGGCATTGGATTGTCAAATTCATCCACCACTTTCCCTTTCACTATCAGCTGTGCATTTGCGACCATCCCGAACAGCACCGATAGCATCAAAAATTTTAATCTCATAGGCTCTTTTACACATCAAAATCCTTTCAACGTTGTCTGCTGAAAGGATTTAAATAACTGTAATCTAGTTTATTATTATTTTATATACATAACTTCTTTGACTGCCTGTATAACGTCCCCCGAGTTAGGCAACCATTTTTCTAATAATACTGGAGAATACGGTGCAGGTGTATCTGCTGTTGTAATTCTCTTAATTGGAGCATCTAAATAATCAAATGCTTCATCTTGTACTCTGAAAGTAATCTCTGAAGATACACTACCAAATGGCCATGCTTCTTCTAAAATCACTAATCTATTTGTCTTTTTAACAGACTCAAGAATTGTTTTATGATCCATAGGACGAACAGTTCTTAAATCTATAACCTCAACAGAAATTCCTTCTTCTGCTAATTGATCGGCTGCTTTATAAGCTTCCTTTATAATCTTACCAAATGAAACCACAGTTACATCTGTTCCCTCTCTTTTTATTTCTGCAACTCCAATAGGTAATACGTATTCTCCTTCTGGAATTTCCATTTTATCTCCATACATCTGCTCTGACTCCATAAAAATAACTGGATCGTCATCTCTAATAGCAGCTTTTAATAATCCTTTAGCATCATAAGGATTAGATGGAACTATAACTTTTAAACCTGGACAATTTGCATACCAGCTTTCAAAAGCTTGTGAGTGCGTCGCAGCTAATTGACCAGCAGAAGCTGTTGGTCCTCTAAATACGATTGGACAATTAAATTGACCTCCACTCATTTGACGAATTTTCGCAGCATTATTAATAATCTGATCAATTCCAACTAAAGAGAAATTGAATGTCATATATTCAACAATAGGTCTATTTCCGTTCATTGCAGATCCTACTGCAATACCTCCAAAACCTAATTCAGCAATAGGAGTATCAATAACTCTCTTTGCTCCGAATTCATCTAACATTCCTTTACTTGCCTTGTAAGCACCATTGTATTCTGCAACTTCCTCCCCCATTAAATAAATGCTCTCATCACGACGCATCTCTTCACTCATTGCTTCACAGATAGCTTCTCTAAATTGAACTGTTTTCATATGTCTTATTAAGTAGTTGTTGTTTATTGATTTGCAAAAGTATGAAATTCTTCACTAAAGAAATTAATACAATGTTAAAATGTACACTTTTTACTAACAAATTTATTATGCACGCATAATAAATCAAAAAAAATATGTAAATTCGTAGCACAAATTAAGCGTACAAAAACAACCCTATATGAAAATATTAGTTTGTATCAGTCACGTACCTGATACCACTTCAAAAATTAACTTTACTGATAACGATACTAAGTTTGACACTAATGGAGTTCAATTTGTTATAAATCCGTACGATGAGTTTAGTTTAACTCGTGCTATGTGGTTTAAAGAAAAGCAAGGTGCATCTGTTACTGTAGTAAATGTTGGAGGAGCTGCTACTGAGCCTACTTTACGTAAGGCTTTAGCTATTGGAGCAGATGACGCTATTCGCGTTAATGTAGAACCAACTGACGGTTTATTAGTTGCAAAAGAATTAGCTGAAGTTGTAAAATCTGGAGGTTATGATTTAGTTTTAGCAGGAAAAGAATCTGCTGATTATAATGGACAAATGGTTCCTGGAATGTTAGCATCTTTATTAGATTTTAACTTCGTTAACGGATGTGTTGGTTTAGAAGTAGAGGGTAGCAATGCTACTTTAGATAGAGAGATCGATGGTGGAGAAGAGAAAGTTACTACTAGTTTACCTCTAGTTGTAGCTGGACAAAAAGGTATTGTTGAGGAAAAAGACTTAAGAATACCAAATATGAGAGGTATTATGATGGCTCGTAAAAAGCCTTTAAGTGTTGTTGAACCAACAGGAAACACTGCCTCTACAAGCACTAAGAATTTCGAGAAGCCTGCTCCAAAAGGAGAGGTTAAATTAGTTGATAATGTAGATGATTTAATTAATCTTTTACACAACGAGGCTAAAGCAATTTAAATTTAAAATCAAATCTTTTTAGTGGGTGTAGTAACATACACCCATTAAAAACTCAAAAAATTAAAAATTATGTCTGTATTAGTTTTTGCCGATTCTACGGAAGGAAAATTTAAAAAAACAGCTTTTGAAGTTGTATCATACGGAAAAAAAGTAGCTGAGCAATTAGGAACAAATCTTGTAACTCTTACTATTAACGGTGGAGATGCAAGTGAATTATATACATACGGTGCAGAAAAAGTTGTTGAAGTAAAAAACGACTTGAGTTCTTTTAATGCTAAAGGATATGCTGCAATTGTAAAACAAGTAGCAGAAGTTCAAGGATCTGATGTAGTTGTTATCGATTCTAGTGTAGATGGATTAACATTAGCCCCATTAGTCGCTGTAGGTTTAGAAGCTGGTTATGCTTCTAATGCTGTAGCTTTACCAGATACTTCAGGTTCTTTTGTTGTAAAGCGTAAAGCTTTTTCTAACAAAGGATTTAACAATACTGAAATCTTAACAGCTAAGAAAGTAATCGGAGTAGCTAAGAATTCTTATGGTGCTCACGAAAATGCTGCTTCTGGTACTGCTGAGGCTTTTGATGCTTCATTACCAGAATTAGGCGTTTCTTCAGTTTCTATTGATAAAGCAACTGGTAAAGTAACAATTGCTGATGCTGATGTTGTTGTTTCTGCTGGACGTGGATTAAAAGGACCTGAAAACTGGGGAATGGTAGAAGATTTAGCTGATGTTTTAGGTGCTGCAACTGCTTGTTCTAAACCAGTTTCTGATTTAGGTTGGAGACCACATAGTGAGCACGTAGGACAAACAGGAAAGCCTGTTGCTTCTAATTTATATATCGCTATTGGTATCTCTGGAGCAATTCAGCATTTAGCTGGAGTTAATGCTTCTAAAGTAAAAGTTGTTATTAATAACGATCCTGAAGCTCCTTTCTTTAAAGCTGCTGATTATGGTATCGTAGGTGATGCTTTTGAAGTTGTTCCGCAATTAATTGAAAAATTAAAAGCTTTTAAACAAGCATAAAGAACATAAACAATAGTTGTAAAAACTCTAGAAATCAAATGATTTTCTAGAGTTTTTATTTTTTAAAATAAATCTTTTCGTAGTCATATTTTTTATTAAATTGTGGCACCCTAAAGGCTGTCTAATAAAAGACCGCTTTTTTTGTATGAAGATAGATACATGAGCCTAGTAAGACTAACTATTAAAGGAATTTCATATAGCCAAACACAAAGCGGAGCATATGCTTTAGTGCTTAGCGAAATGGAAGGAACTAGAACTTTACCAATTATTATCGGAGCTTTTGAAGCTCAGTCTATCGCTATAGCGTTAGAGAAAGAAATTCGACCACCAAGACCTCTCACACATGATTTATTTAAATCTTTTGCAGAGCGTTTTACTATTTCTGTAAAGCAAATCATAATTCATAAATTAGTAGATGGAGTGTTTTTCTCTAGCCTAATTTGTGAAAAAGATGGAACTGAAGAAATAATAGACACAAGAACTTCAGATGCTATTGCATTAGCAGTACGTTTTCAAGCCCCAATTTTTACTTACGAAAACATACTCGACAAAGCTGGTATTTACTTAAAAACTGAAGACGAACTTGGGGTTCCTGAAGAACATGAAAGTACAGAGTTGGAAATAGAATCAGAAATTGAATTTACTAGTGTAACCGATTTTTCTGACCTTTCTTTAAATGAATTAGAAGAACAATTAGCTGAAGCAGTTAACAACGAAGACTATGAGTTGGCAGCTAAAATTAGAGACGAAATTAGCAAACGTTCGTAAAATACTTTTTTGAATGAAAAAATTTATCACACTTTTAATGTGTGTTTTCTCTTTTGCGGTATTCTCGCAAAACATAGATAAAACATGGAAATTTAATACCATTGAAAATAACTCTGGTGAATCTTTAATAGAGATTGATGCTAATGATATATTTAGCTTAAAAAATGGTGAATTCTCTTATTCTTTAGTTGCAAAAGATAGTTTAACTGCAAAAGGAAGTTATATACACCAGAATAATTTATTAATATTCAATTATAAAGAACCAAAAGATACAGTTAGATATTACAATATTGTAACTCTTAATGATTCTATACTTACCATTTCTGAAAAAGATGTTCTTTATAAATTTTCTACAAAACCGACCAAACAAGAAGCTGTAGCCTCTAACGTAAAAACTCTTACTAAAGAAGACAACACAGGAATTATAGCTAGCCAAGGTTTTTCTGTAAATAGCTTATGGAGAGGTATTCTTGGAATGTTTGTATTGTTATTAATTGCTTTTTTATTTAGTAATAACAAAAAAGCGATTGACTGGAAAACAGTAGGACTTGGATTAATATTCCAACTTTTTATTGCTGTAGGTGTTTTAAAAATCCCTTTAATTCAAAAAATGTTTGATGCTATTGGTCAACTTTTTGTAAGCGTGTTAGATTTTACAAGAGCTGGTAGTAAGTTTTTATTTGAAGGATTAGTTGTAGATATGGATACTTTTGGTTTCATATTTGCTTTCCAAGTATTACCTACCATTATATTTTTCTCTGCTCTTACTTCTCTCCTATTTTATCTAGGCGTTATTCAAAAAGTAGTTAAAATAATGGCATGGACTTTATCTAAGATTCTAAAAATATCTGGTGCTGAAAGTTTATCTGTCGCTGGTAATATATTTTTAGGTCAAACAGAAGCTCCTTTATTAATAAAAGCTTATTTAGAAAAAATGAACCGATCTGAAATTCTATTAGTAATGATTGGTGGAATGGCTACTGTAGCTGGTGCAGTTTTAGCTGCATATATTGGTTTCTTAGGTGGCGATGATCCTGCTTTAAGATTACAATTTGCTAAGCATTTACTTGCAGCATCTGTTATGGCAGCTCCTGGTGCTATAGTGATTTCTAAAATTTTATATCCTCAAACTGAAGACATCAATACAGATGTACAGGTATCTTCAGAAAAGATAGGTTCTAATGTATTAGATGCAATTGCGAATGGTACTACTGAAGGATTACAATTAGCCATGAATGTAGGTGCTATGCTTTTAGTTTTTGTTGCTTTTATCGCTATGATTAATGGTATTTTAGGTTGGGTTGGAGATGTAACAAATCTAAATACTTGGATGGCTGCTAACACAGCATATTCAAGTTTATCTATAGAAGCTGTTTTAGGATATATTTTTGCTCCTTTAATGTGGTTAATTGGTGTTGCTAGTGAAGACACTGCATTAATGGGACAGTTATTAGGTATAAAATTAGCGGCTAGTGAATTTGTTGGATACATTCAATTAGCTGAATTAAAAAATGTTGCTAATGCAACTCACTTAACATATAATAAGTCTGTAATAATGGCTACTTACATGTTATGTGGATTTGCGAATTTTGCCTCAATTGGTATACAAATTGGAGGAATTGGTTCTTTAGCTCCAGGTCAGAGAAAAACACTTTCTGAATTTGGTATAAAAGCTTTAATCGGAGGAACAATTGCTTCTTTGATGTCTGCCACAATTGCTGGAATGATAATAGGATAAAACCTCAATATTAAAATTTATTTTGGAATCACTAATCATAATTTTGATTGGATTTACCGCTGTTGCTATATACGACGCTTTATGTTCTATACTTTCTAAACGTTTAAACGTTGAGTATGTATGGTTTGCTTTTGGCTCTTTTATTATCTACGGTATTTTCACAATATTTATTACTAAAGCTACTAACCTTTACTTGGGGTTAGTTTCAGCTTTTATGATTGGCGTTTTTGATACCACGATAGGTTTATTAATCGCCAAAAAATTAAATGCAAACATCAAAAAAGAAGATTTAGAAGATTTGAAGATCACCCCTTCATTAATTTTATACATGGGCTTTTTAGCAGTTATCATTGGAGCAATAGCTTTATATTTCTTCTCTTAAATTCAATACTATTTTCGGTCTTAACTCGTTAAATGCTATATGAAAAAGACAATAGTATTATTCCTTATCTCATTTATTGCTGTAAAATCGTTTTCACAAACAAAAACAATACATGTATTTGTAGCCTTATGTGATAATAAAAATCAAGATATTGTTCCTGTTCCTAAAAAATTAGGAAACGGTCAAGATCCAAAAAACAATTTGTATTGGGGAGCTTTGTATGGTGTAAAATCTTTCTTTAAATACAAAGCAAAAGATTGGAAAATGATTTCTACTCTAAAAACTAACTCTTCAGATATTTTAGAACGTGTACTCTTTAAACATAAAACTAGAGATGTTTATTTATTAGCAGATGCTTATAATGGTAAAAAAATCAAGACTTGCACTGAAGACTTTTTAAAAGCTTCGAATCATCAAAACGAAGAAAATATAATTACTGATTCAATCAAACTTAAATTCGGTGGAGCTTCAAATCTAATAGCTTATGTTGGTCATGATGGATTAATGGAATTCGATGTAAACATAGATTATCAAAAGTGTAAAGAGAAAAAGAAAGATGTAATTATACTTGCTTGTTTTAGTAAACATTATTTTTCTAAAGAAATTAAACAAGCAAATGCTAATCCTTTGTTATGGACAACAAATTTAATGGCTCCTGAAGCCTATACTTTAGATGCGTCAATTACAACATGGTTAAACCAATCTTCTTCTCTTCAAATAAAAGAAAGTGCAGCTAAAGCTTACCATAAATATCAGAAATGTGGTATGAGAGGAGCTAGAAGTTTATTTAGCTCAGGTTTTTGAATTTACTTCAACAAAAAAACACATGTGATGTTAAAAAAATAAAAAATAATAGGTTTTTTTATTATATTTACACACAACCTCTTAGTAAAACAAATAATAAAAAGAAAACTTACATCCTTATGTAAACATCAAGATTTCGTGATATTACAAATTAATACGTCCTACATTTCCTTAATGTTATTAATCCACTATTATCATTTTAATCTCTCAATAATTTCCCTTATTTCTTTTTAAATATGAGTTTTAGTTTTTGAGGTTACGCCAAGCGTAAATATTAACCAAAACCTATTAAATAATGAAAAACTTACTCAAACTAGAAGGTGTTCAAATTTTAAACAAAGAACAATTAAAGCAAGTTAAAGGATCTGTTAGAACTTATTGCAAAGGCAGAAACAGATGTTGTTTTATAATTAACGGAATGGAATACTGTGAACCAGGTCGTTGCTCTATTTATGGATGCGTTTTTTATTAATCTAGAATTCTAATCTTTTTCAATCACTAAATAATTTTTTAACCTTCAAATCTATAGCCTTATAACTATAAGGTTATAGATTTCTTTAAACATCAATCTTATGAAAAAACTAAAAAATTTAACTGGACTTAAAGTACTTTCTAAAGAAGAATTAAGCGAAATTCATGGAGCTAACTTCAATCGACCTTATTGTAAAGGAAACAGACAATGTTGTGTTATGGTAAATGGATTCGAATTCTGCGATTACGGTTACTGTGTTCGTGGAGGATGCATTTGGGCATAAGAAACCAAAAAAATAAAAAAAGTAGAAAGGCATCAACATTTGTTGATGCTTTTTTTAGTTAATAACTTCATGATAACAATTCTAAAGCTTTTAATTCAATTAATCTAGGCTTTTTTATTTTTGCAATCATAATTTGATAAATAAATGCAACAATATTTAGATTTAGTTAAGCACGTTTTAGAAAACGGAAATGAAAAGGGAGATAGAACAGGAACAGGAACTAAGAGTGTTTTTGGATATCAGATGCGTTTCGATTTAAGTGAAGGTTTTCCTATGGTAACTACTAAAAAGTTACACCTTAAATCTATTATTTATGAATTACTGTGGTTTATTAAAGGAGACACTAATGTAAAATACTTACAAGAAAATGGTGTTCGAATTTGGAATGAATGGGCTGATGAAAATGGAGACTTAGGTCCTGTTTATGGACATCAATGGCGTAACTGGAACAGTGAAGAAATAGATCAGTTAAAAGAAGTTATTGAAACATTAAAGAAGAATCCTAATAGTAGACGAATGTTAGTTTCTGCTTGGAATCCGAGTGTAATGCCAGATACTTCAGTTTCTTTTTCAGAAAATGTTGCGAATGGTAAAGCTGCTTTACCTCCTTGTCATGCATTTTTCCAATTTTATGTAGCTGATGGAAAGCTTTCGTGTCAGTTATATCAAAGAAGTGCCGACATTTTCTTAGGCGTTCCTTTCAATATTGCTAGTTATGCTTTATTTACAATGATGATTGCTCAAGTTTGTGGTTACGAAGCTGGTGAATTTATTCACACTTTTGGTGATGCTCACATTTACAACAATCATAAAGAACAATTAGAATTACAGTTAAGTAGAGATCCTAGACCACTACCTACAATGAAATTAAACCCTTCAATTACGAATATCGAAGATTTCACATTTGAAGATTTTGAACTGTTAAATTATAACCCACATCCACATATCAAAGGTACCGTGGCTGTATAGTTTTATTTTTAACGTTCTTTTATTTATTTTAACACTTTCAGATTTCCAAAATCTGATTAAATTAGTAACCTAAACCTACTTAAGTTTTAATAAAATGATAGCAGAAATTGATACCATAAAAGAAGATATCTATGATATAGTTGCTGAAATAGATGATGAGAATGTGTTATTAGCTATTAAAACCATAATACAGAATATACACTCAAATACTATAGATAGCGATGTAACCGATAAAAGAGATTTAGTTGGTTATATTAAGGAATGGGTTAAAGACATGTAATATTTTAACACATTTATGATTACTATTATTGCGGCTATAGGCCTAAACAACGAATTAGGAAAAAACAACGATCTTATTTGGCATTTACCAGCAGATTTAAAACGTTTTAAGAAAGTAACTACTGGTCATCATATTCTTATGGGACGAAATACTTTTGAAAGTATTGGTAAACCGCTTCCAAATAGAACTAGTGTTATTATTACTAGAAACAACGATTATTTTAAAGATGGTTGCTTAATTGCTAATAGTATAGAAAAAGCGATTGAACTTACTGAAGGAAAAGACGCGTTTATTATCGGTGGAGCTCAAGTTTACGAACAAGCATTGGCAAACAACTTAGCTGATTGTTTAGATATTACGCTTGTTCATGAAAATTTTGAAGCTGATGTTTTCTTCCCTAAGATAGATACAGAAGTTTGGAAAGAAGTTTCTCGTGAGGATTTTAAAGCCGATGAGAAAAATAAACATGATTATAGTTTCGTTTCTTACGAAAGACGATAATGCATTTTTTTAAAACCAATTCACTAAACTTATCTCAAAAAGAGGCTTTAAAGAATTTATGGAATGCTGAATATCCAAGGATTATTCAACATAAAACCATTGACGATTTTGATCGTTATTTAAATTCTTTATCAGAAGTTAATCATACTTTAGTGTTAGAAAACAATAACATTTCAGGATGGTTTGCTTGCTTTTCAAGAGATAATGAACAATGGTTTTTAATGATTCTTAATCATAAACATCAAGGTAAAGGAATTGGAAAACAACTTATCGAAAAAGCGAAACAAGAATACACTATTTTAAATGGCTGGGTAGTTTGTGACAATGACTATAAAAAAGCAGACGGAACTACCTATAAATCTCCAGTAGGTTTTTACAAAAAATTAGGTTTTACTTTCTTTGAAGATATTACTTTAGACGCTTCAGGATTAAAAGCTATTAAAATTCAATTAAAACGTTAATTATGTCAATTCAACTTTCATCAATAACGAAAACATACGGTACTCAAAAAGCAGTAAACAATATTTCATTTTCAGCTAAAAAAGGAGAAATTGTTGGGTTTTTAGGTCCGAATGGAGCCGGAAAATCTACTACTATGAAAGTATTAACTGGTTTCTTACAACCAGATGAAGGAACTGTTTTGGTTGACGATATTGATGTGATTAAAAATCCGATTGAAGCTCAAAAAAAAGTAGGTTATTTACCAGAGCATAATCCGTTGTATTTGGATATGTATGTAAAAGAATACTTACAGTTTCATGCTGATATTCATAACATTTCAAAAGATGCTATTCCTGATTGTATTACAAAAGTTGGATTAGATAAAGAATCTCATAAGAAAATAGGTCAATTATCTAAAGGCTATCGTCAACGTGTGGGATTAGCTGCTGCCATTTTACATAATCCGTCTGTATTGATTTTAGATGAACCAACTACAGGTTTAGATCCGAATCAGTTAATTGAAATTAGAGCTTTAATTAAAGAATTAGGTAAAGATAAAACCGTATTACTTTCTACGCATATTATGCAAGAAGTAGAAGCTGTTTGCGATCGTGTTATTATTATTAATAATGGAGAAATTGTAATTGACAAAAAATTAGTTGACTTAAAAGAAGACAAAAAACAAACTATTAAAGTCGGATTCGATTATAAGATTGAAGAACAATTTTTACAACGTTTAGCAAATATTACTACGATTAAAAATAATTACGATAATTCTTGGACACTTACGTTTGAAACTGAAGAAGACATGCGTCCGAAATTATTTGATTTTGCTCAAGAATACGGATTAAAAATCTTAGAGATGAATTCAGAAAATAAAAATTTGGAGACTCTATTTAGAGAATTGACGAAATAAATTAAAGAAAATGGTGTAAACCGAAAAACCAGAAAAGAGTAGGTAATTTAAAAATTATTAGAAAATGAAAAAAACTATTGAAATGTTTAAAAAAGAAAATAAAACTATTATTGAAAGAAAGTCTTTAATTACCGTTTACGGAGGAGACTCTTCTGATAAAGTGAAAAGATTAATACTTTGGTACGTTCCTCAAGGATAAAATACCTAAAAAAATACAATAGAAAACTAACGTTTTCTATTGTATTTTTTATTCTTTTAAAATTAATATATCAAAAGCTTCTTTCAAATTTTGAAAAACTTGAGTACTTCCTGCTGCTTTCATTTCTTCTGCTGAATATTTAGAAAGTATTCCAATAGGTTGCATTCCTGCAGATTTTGCTGCTGATATTCCTGTTAAACTATCTTCAAAAACCCACAAATCTTTAAATTCTTCTTCAGTAAACTCTAAAGCTCTAGCTAAAGTTATATAAGCCTCTGGTGCTGGTTTTGGTTTTTTATAATCTTCTACTCCAAAAACTACAGGAAAATTTAAATTCAGGTGTTTTATCGATTGTCTCAAGAATAATTTTGTAGCATTACTTGCGATTCCATAAGGTACTTTGTTTGTAGATAAATAATCAGTGAACTCAGTAACTCCTGGTAATAAATTCGGAACTTTAAAATACAATTCTAAATGTTTATCCTTCAGAAAAAATAAATCTTCAAACTGATCTCCTTTGCCAATCTGATCACAAAAATATCTCGCTATTTTTCTTGGAGACTTACCAACATGACTCTTCGGATATGGAGCTATTTCTTCATTAAACAATTCTCTAAACGCTGATGACCAAGCTGAATAATGGCTTTCAAAACTGTCTACCACTACTCCATCAAAATCAAATAAAACTCCTTTAGGCGTAGGCATGTTCAACTTCTTTTTCGTTAAATAAATCTGTTAAATACGGATTTAAAAATTTATTAGTTGGATCGAATGATTTACGTAATGCTTTGAAATCATCCCATCTTTCATATACTTGAGAAAGTTCTGTATCTTTTGCTTTAAAACGTTTTCCCCAATGTGGTCTTCCTCCATATTTTAGGAAAATTCTTTCTACACTTCTAAACGCCTCGTAAGAATCTGCAGTGGCAGCATTTCTAGAAACACAACCCATAGTAACCGTATCTTGTCCGTAAGCGTAACTCAACCAAGATTTGTCTTTATATACAAAACGAACATCCATAGGAATATGAATAAACGATTTGTTTGACCATTTATTGATTTCTCTTTTTAATTCTTCGAATACCTTTGGAAAGACATCTAAACTGATTGTCCATTCTGCTAACTCTAAAGTAGAACCTCTAGATTTGGTAACTGTTGCTTGATACAACGATCCTTTATGTTCTTTTGTCGCTCTGAAAAAACCTCTATACAACAGTTTATTTGCCACAGCAGTAAACCATGGGAAAAGATGCGTGTACTTATATAAAATTTTAGAAGCTTTTCTTCTGTGCTTTAAATATTCTGGACCTAAGTCTTCTTTTACTTCTGTATCTGGACCTATTTTATCTCCAGTAATCACGTAACCTTTATCTGTGTGTGGTAACCATAATACTCTTAAAAAATCGTGTTGTTTTAAACGTTCTTTAATTTTTGGCAACCACTCTGAATCACTTTCTGGATGTTCTTTTACATGAAGCGTGTAAATTTCTTCACAAGAAAAAGTTATCGTAGAAAACACTCCCAAAACTCCTAATGAAACACGAACAGCATCCATTAATTCTTCTCCTTCGTAAATATCTTTTACAGAACCATCAGCTAATATTAATCTACATTGCGTAACATATTCACTTAATAATTTTCCGCTTGTACCATGTGTTCCCGTAGCTAAAGCTCCACCAACAGTTACGGTATTAATATCAGGTAAACAAGGAATACACCAACCTTTTGCTTCAACAGCTTCTAACAAATCTTTTAATAATACTCCAGATTGTATTGTGATAGTTTTATCTGCATCATTAAATTCTAATATCTTGTTGTAGGCAGTAATATCAATTAAGGTCTCTGTTCCTGCTGCGATATCCGCAGAAGATTGCTTACTTCCAAAAAAACGTATCTTTTCACTTTTAGCAATAACCTCTTGTAATTCCTCTTCTGTTTTAATCGTGTATAAAGATTTGTAGTTGTACTTTAAGTTTTCATTCCAACTAACCCAAACTCCGTTTTTATTTTGTTTCATGAATATTTAAAAATATTAAACAAAAATACAATGTTTTTATTTTACTGAAGCAAAATTATTGTAAAACAAAAGAGATAAACACTATTTATAATTTGTATTTTCTATGATACTATTGATTTAATGCTTTGTGTTTTAATAAAAGATTGCTTCCTTTCACTTTGCTTTAATCGCAATGACGCTAACAAACGAAAAAACGTCATTCCGAACTTGTTTCGGAGTCTCATCAAGCTATTCTTTATGAGAACTTGAAATCAATTCAGGTTGGCGGGCTGTCTTACTATTTGTAGTTAAAAAACTTATTTTTAAAGTAAACTTTTTTCCAAACTCTTTTTAGAATTAAAAAAGTAACTTCTTCTGAATAAGAATCAATTTCTGATGTGTTTATATTTTTTAAAGAAATTTCAGAAACATCGATACGGTATAGCAAATTGTAATACCCATCGGAATCATTCAATAATAAGGACTTTACAACCTCTTGTAATTTAGTTTTTAATACTAAAGGTGAACTTTCTTTATGAAAAACTACATCTAAACTAACAAGTTGAAAGTCTTTGTTTAATTGATTTATCAATTTTTCGTATAACTTATTATCTACAACTTCAGTTAATAAAGTAATACTATCTTGATAATTTTGAGACATTTAATTCAACTTATAATTGATATGCTCTTCATCTAGCTTTGCTAAAAACTCGCTAGTGATATTAATCTTCGTAGTTCTACTAGGTATATCTATTTCTAATTTTTCTTCTACATCGTAAATCACAAAACGTAACGAATGTGAACCAGAATTTAATACACAAAGATGTTGGAAATCTTTTATAAAATCTTCTTTAACATCTTTTAGTGCGAGCTTTATGGTTAATTTCTTGCACATCTTTTCCATGATATCGTGTAAGAGTAAAAATTCTGTAAATCCGACTCTAGGATCACCTTTTACTCCTTCTTTATTCACCCAACCTGGCTTTACCATCGTCTTTACATATAAGAATGAATTTGGCACTAAAAAGTGTTTGAAACGTAGATATTCTTCTCCAAAGATTCGAAACTCAAAACTATCGTTATAATCTTCAACAATAAATGAAGCCCATCCTTTTCCTGCTTTAGAAACACGGTGTTGAACATCTGTAAGAATTCCTGCAAAGGTTATCGCCATACCTTCATATTTCGCTAAATCTTTAAAATAACTCACATTACCATTACAGAACTTTAATTCGTTTTTAAAATCATCTAATGGATGTGCAGAAATATACATTCCTACAACTTCTTTTTCTTTAGCAAGCAATTCCATTGTTCCCCAAGTATCGCACTCAGGAATAATTGGCTCTGGTAAATCTACTTCACTTGCTTCTCCGAATAAAGATACCTGAGAAGAATTCTGATTTTCTTGATATTTATTTCCAAAACGAATCGCTTTTTCTAAAAACGTTTGTTCCTTTTCATCTCTAACATAATATTGCGCTCTGTGTGCATTAGTAAAGGAATCAAACCCACCAGCTAACACCAATCCTTCGAATGCTTTTTTATTCGCTACACGTAAATCTACACGCTTCGCAACATCGAAGATTGAATTATAATTTCCATTTTCTTTTCGTTCATCGATAATTGCTTTTACCGCAGAAGCTCCTACTCCTTTAATAGCAGCCATACCAAAACGAACTGCTCCTTGATTATTTACGGAGAACTTAGAATACGATTCATTTACATCTGGACCTAATACTTCTAATCCCATACGCTTACACTCTTCCATAAAGAACGATACTGTTTTAATATCATTCATGTTGTTGGAAAGTACCGCTGCCATATATTCTGCCGGATAATGTGCTTTTAAGTATGCAGTTTGATAGGCAATCCAAGCATAACATGTAGAGTGCGATTTGTTGAAGGCATACGATGCAAATGCTTCCCAGTCTTTCCAAATCTTCTCTAAAGCTTTTTCATCATGTCCATTTGCTTTTGCCTGATCTACAAATTTCGGTTTCATTTTTGCTAGAACTGCCGCCTGCTTTTTACCCATAGCCTTACGAAGTACATCGGCCTCACCTTTGGTAAAGTCTGCTAGTTTTTGAGACAGTAGCATTACTTGCTCCTGATATACCGTAATTCCGTAAGTCTCTGCTAAATATTCTTCCATCGCAGGAAGATCATATTCGATTTCTTCGTCTCCATGTTTTCTTCGGATAAAAGAAGGGATATATTCTAATGGACCCGGACGATATAATGCGTTCATGGCAATAAGATCGGCAAATACTGTAGGTTTTAATTCACGCATGTATTTTTGCATCCCAGGAGATTCGTACTGGAAAATACCAACGGTTTCTCCTCTTTGGAATAATGCATATGTTTCTTCGTCATCAATAGGGAAATTCTCGGGATCGAGTTCTACTCCATGACGTGCTTTTACAATCTTAACTGTATCTTTAATTAGGGTTAATGTTTTTAACCCTAAGAAATCCATTTTTAGTAATCCTGCACTTTCCACAACCGAGTTATCGAACTGTGTTACGTACATATCAGAATCTTTAGCTAAAGATACCGGAACGAATTTCGTAATATCATCTGGAGTAATAATTACCCCACAGGCGTGAATACCTGTATTACGGACCGAACCTTCTAATACAACGGCTTGATTAATTGTATTGGCTTCTAATCCTGATCCTTGTGCTATAGATCTTAATTCATTTACATTATCTTTTTCTTCTGCACGTAAACCAGCTACTTTTCCTTTACTCTTTTCATCTTCACCGAAAATGTTTTTCAGCTTAATTCCAGGAACAAGTTTTGCAATTCTATCCGCTTCAAATAATGGTAAATCTAATACTCTGGCTGTATCACGTAACGAAGATTTCGCTGCCATGGTACCATAAGTAATAATTTGTGCTACCTGATTGGCTCCATATTTTTCGATTACATAATCCATTACACGACCACGACCTTCATCATCAAAGTCAATATCGATATCGGGCATGGATACACGTTCAGGATTTAAGAAACGCTCAAAAAGTAAATCGTACTTAATCGGATCGATATTGGTAATCCATAAACAATATGCCACTACGGAACCTGCAGCCGATCCACGACCTGGTCCTACGGAAACACCCATTTCACGTGCTGCGCGAATAAAATCTTCTACAATTAAGAAATATCCCGGATATCCTGTTTTTGCAATTACATCTAACTCAAAATCTAATCGCTCTGTAATCTTTTCTGTAAGTTCACCATAACGGATTTTAGCTCCTTCATAAGTTAAATGACGTAGATAATTATTCTCTCCTCGTTTACCACCATCGACTTCATCTTGTGCATCTTGAAATTCTTCACCAATTTCGAAGGCTGGTAATAATACATCACGTGCTAAGGTGAACGCTTCTACTTTGTCTACAATTTCTTGAATGTTACTAATTGCTTCAGGAATATCAGCAAAAAGTTTTTTCATTTCTTCAGTAGATTTGAAATAGTACTCATCGTTAGGTAAACCATAACGATAACCTCTACCTCTACCTTTTGGAGTTGCTTGTTTCTCTCCGTCTTTTACACACAATAAAATATCGTGTGCATTCGCTTCTTCTTTTCCTAAATAATAGGTGTTATTGGTCGCTACAAGTTTAACCTCGTGTTTTTTAGCAAACTCCAATAATGTTCTGTTCACGGCATCTTCATCTTCTTGTCCGTGTCGCATTAACTCTATGTAGAGATCATCTCCAAACTCTTCTTTCCACCATAACAAAGCTTCTTCAGCTTGCTTTTCACCAACATTTAAAATCTTATTAGGAACTTCACCATATAAGTTTCCTGTCAAAACAATAACATCTTCTTTGTATTGTTTTACAATCTCTTTATCAATTCTAGGCACATAATAAAATCCATCTACGAAAGCCGTTGACGACATTTTAGCTAAGTTATGATACCCTCGTTTATTTTTCGCTAATAAAACAACCTGATAACCATTATCTTTTCTGGTTTTGTCTTTATGATCTTCACAAATAAAGAACTCACAACCCACGATAGGTTTTAAAGGTGTTTCAGCAGATTTATTATGATTGGCAACTGCAGACGTAAAATGGAATGCCGCCATCATATTTCCTGTATCTGTTAAAGCAACTGCACTCATGTTATCTTTTGCAGCCGCAGCAACTAATCCATTAATTTGAATGGTAGATTGTAATACCGAGAATTGAGAGTGATTATGTAAATGTGCAAATTGAACTCCTTCTAATTGCGCTAAACCTTCTGAAGTTGACTGTGCATTTCCTTGATCAAATTCAGCAGCTAAACGCTTTCTAATCTTATCACTTTCTGCCTTTAGGTTTAAATGCTTTAAACCAATAAGCTGAATCGGCATTGGATTTGTTTCAGAATACTTTGCGTAGTAATCTTTTGGAACATCTAATACTTCAAGTGGATAATGTTTTAAACGTAATAACTCTAAGAAACAACGTGTTGTTGCCTCAACATCGGCCGTTGCATTATGCGCTTCGTTAAATCCGACACCAAATAAATGTTGATGTAACTCTGTTAAGGTTGGTAGTTTAAATTTACCTCCTCTACCTCCGGGGATTTGACACATTGAAGCTGTTAACTCGGTACAGGTATCTAAAACAGGTAATTCAGTTAAATTATTTTCAACACCTAATCGATGGAATTCACATCCCATAATATTTACATCGAATCCTACATTCTGACCAACAACAAACTTTGTCTTTTTTAACGCTTCATTAAATAGATCTAATCCTTCAGCAAGACCAATTCCTTGTTCATTGGCTAACTCTGTCGAAATACCATGTATACGTTCGGCATCAAACGGAATGTTAAATCCATCAGCTTTAATTAAGAAATCGTTATGCTCGATTAGTCTTCCCATTTCATCATGCAACTGCCAAGCAATTTGTATTGCTCTAGGCCAGTTATCAGTATCTGTAATTGGTGCATTCCAACTCTTAGGTAAACCAGTTGTTTCTGTATCAAAGATTAAATACATTCCGTAAAATTGATGTGATTTTTAGAGTGTAAATTTACGATTTATTTTAGCAATAGGTTTTTATTTTTATTCACTATTATTGTTAAGAAAAGTTGTTATTCGAGTTTTTCTCTTATTTTTACTTATCCATAAATACTTATAGCCCACAAACATGAAAAAAGTTTTTTATCTATTTTGTGCAACGGCATTCTTTTTCTCTTGTAAAAACAACGATTTTGTTACTTTTTCTGGAAAAATAGAAAACAAGAATTCTGATTCTTTAGTTGTTGCTAATCCACAAAAGGCATACTCAAAAACAATAAAAATAAATGAAGATGGTACTTTTAAAGATACTTTAAAAGTTGATAACGGTTTTTTCTCTTTATTTGATGGAAAAAATTATGCGACTACTTATTTAAGAAATGGAGACGAAATAGTAATGACTATTAATGCTGCTGATCCTAGAAAAACAATTTTATTTGCTGGTAAAGGAGCTGCGGAAAGTAATTTTATCGCAACTACTGCTATAAATCAAATTGAATTTAATGCTGGAATAAAAGAACTGATCGAGTTACCTAAAGCTGAATTTGACACGAAGCTTGGCGCTTATGTTTCTGGTTTTAGATCTAGATTGTCTAATAAAATTTTAGATACAGCTTTTGTTTCTATTCAAACTAAGAGTATAGATAATCTAGAAGAGCAGGTTACTAGAATTCATGGTGATAAAATATATTTTAAAACAGTTTTAGCTAAGGGTAAACCTGCACCAAAGTTTTCAAAATATGAGACTCCGGATAGAACTCCTTATTCTTTAGATGATTTTAAAGGTAAATATGTATTTATTGATGTTTGGGCAACTTGGTGTCCTCCTTGTTTAGCTCAAATTCCTTATTTACAAAAACTTGAAGAAGAATATAAGGGTAAAAACATTGAGTTTATAAGTATATCTATTGATAAAAGAGACGATTATTTTACTTGGAATGATATGGTAGATGAGAAAAACCTTGGTGGTATTCAATTATTTGCTAATGAAGACTTAAGTTTTACTAAAGCTTATAACATACAAGATATTCCTCGTTTCATTTTTATTGATCCTGATGGAAATATTATAAGTGCAGATGCTCCTAGACCATCTGATCCTGCCTTGAAAGCAATGTTTGCTGAAAATGGCGTTTAAATAGTTAAATAAAAAAGCTTCCATTTCTGGAAGCTTTTTTTATGCTGTGTTTAATGACAATTTCTATTTATATGAAGGATGAATACTGGTTAATTTACCTCCTTGGTAAACATAAGCTACTTGATCTACAACAGAACAAATAATATCTCCATTTTCATTATAACTACAAGGTCTACCTCCACAGTCTTTAGGATCACAACCAGTTAACGGCGGGCCTTTTAATTTTACTTCATCGCCTCCCTTGATTTCTTTTTGTTCTTTTGCATTAAGTACCTTACCTAATGCTAAAATTGATTTTCTCATAATAATTTATTTTTTAGATTCTAAATATACAACTTATAAAACAAAGCTGATTGTATCGTTTGTCGTCTTTTGTGCCAGTTTACTTACTGATGCTGATGTTAATTGTAAAATTCTTGGATAACCACCTGTTACTTGGCAATCTCGCATTAGAATAATTAGTTTACCTGAAGGTGTCAATTGAATCGTTCCTGGTAAAACACCAGATGACAACATTGATGGAAGAGAATTCTCTATGGTTTCTTCAAGAAAATATCCCATTCTGCTATTATTTCCTGAAATAGTGAAGATATTGTCTTGTAACTGTTTCTTCTGATTTTTGGATAAACTACCAAACTCTGGTCCTGGTAAACATTCTATTTCTGGTGTAATAAAACGATTAACATCTACACTAATTTTAGTATTGGTATTGCTTATTGAATTCTTCTGCTTGTTTGTAGTTAATACCTCTCCTTTATTTAAGACTTGTTGTTCTGTAATTCCTTTGTAAAAACTCTTACTTTGTAGTACTTCTTTTACTTCTATTCCTCCTTTGATTCCTAAATAAGTTCTAACTCCGAATTTTCGTTTACCAAAAGTCAATACATCTCCTTTTTTTGCTGACAACATTTTATTTAGAACCAAGGTTATTCCATTTATTTTAGCTTCATAATCAGCTCCAGTAACACAAATTGTACAATCTTCTAAAAACTCAAACTTCGCTCCACCAAAAGTAATTTCAACAGTAGCTTCATTATTTTTATTATCTAAAATTGCATTAGCCAATTCATGAGCATACAAATCCATTGCTCCAGAAACTGGAACTCCATAATGTGCATAACCAAACCGACCTCTATCTTGAATTGTAGTAAAAAAACCTGAATGTAAAACCTTAATCATGCATTTCTGTTTTTTGTAAAACATAGCTCCCTTCTGCTACTTTTCTTTCTACAACAGTAAACTCATCTTGATTAATTTCTTTAAACTGAATTTTATCTCCTGCTTTAGCAAAACAAGGAATATCTTGATTTACATTAAAGAAATTAATTGGTGTTCTTCCTATGATATGCCAACCTCCAGCACTTTCATTTGGATAAATTCCTGTTTGTTCTCCTCCTATTGCAACAGCTCCTTTAGGAACTTTTAAAAGCGGTGTAGATTTTCGCTGTGCGTGTAATTGTTTATCTAAACCTCCTAAGTATAAAAAGCCAGGTAAAAAACCAATAAAATGAACAGTATACAATTGTTTCTTATGTAGCTTTATCAAATCTTCTGAAGAAATATGTAATTGTTTAGACAATTGTTCTAGATCAAAACCAAAAACCTCGTCGTAACATACGGGAATTTCCCAAATATATTTTGACTTTAGTTTTACTTCTAGTTTAGAATATAATGTATTTAAGTAGGAAACCTCTTCAGAAAATTTTAAATCATGTTCTTTGAAAACAATTAGTAACGAATTATAACCGACAATAAAATCTTGAACTCGTTTTTGTTGTTCTTGAAGAATTTGATTTTTAAAACTTACGATTTTATCAACCAAAGAAGGCGAAACTTCCATATTCCAATTAATTAGAATACTGTTTTCTCCGTAGCGTTTATAACTTAAATCACTTGTTAAACTCATTAAGTTTTAGATTAATATATTTCAACATATCAATAGCATGTGCATTGTCTCCATGTACACAAAAAGTATCGGCTTCAATAGTGATAATATTATTATGAAGTGTCTTTACTTTTTGATGTTGTACCATTTCTTTAAGTTGTTGCCAAGCTTCTTCTTTATCTGTAATTAGAGCCTTTGGCGAACTTCTAGATACCAACGATAAATCATTATTGTAAGTTCTATCTACAAACGCTTCAAATTTCACTTTGATATTTCTCTCTCTTGCTAAAGTTTCAATTACTGAATTGTATGGTGCATATAAATACGCATCAGTGATTGTTTCTTCAATAGCATTTAAAACTATAGTTGCGTAGTTTTTATCTATAGCAGCTATATTATATAAAGCTCCGTGAGGTTTTACATGATGAATTTTAGCATTTTGATTTGTTGATCTATCAATTAATAATTGGATTTGATCTTTCAGGCTTTGCTCTAATTCTTCATTTGAAATTTCGATAACTTTTCTACCAAAATTTTCTCGATCAGGAAACGATGGATGTGCTCCAATTTTCACATTATGCTGTACTGCTAAATCAATAACCTTATCTATAATTTCTACACTTCCAGCATGTGCATTACATGCAATATTACATGAAGAAATTAAAGGCATTAAAATCGCTTCGTTATTTACACCTTCACCTACATCAGAATTGATATCTACATTTTTAAAATACATGGAATACTTTCAAAATACTTTTTAATCCTAAGAAAATGGTAAACGTTACTATACACAATCCAATAAAATTCTGAAACTTGGTGTTTTTGAATCTTCCTAAAATAGTTTCTTTGTTCATTACCCAAAGTAGAATTCCTGCAATTAATGGTAATAATAATCCGTTTGCAACTTGCGCAACTTTTATAATTTGAATTGGCTTTACTCCTAATGATGAAAACAAAATTCCAAGCACAAGAATAAAAATCCAAACACTTCTAAATTGTTTCGATTTTAAATCTACATTCCAACCTAAACATCCTTTAGTTACATAAGCTGCTGCTAAAGGAGCCGTAATTGCTGAAGTTATACCAGCTGCAAATAAACCTATTGCTAAGAAATACTTTGCTAAACTTCCGTATAAAGGTTCTAAGCCTTGAGCTAAATCTGATGCGTTAGTTATTGTACTTGATTGTACAGCTGCTGCAGAAATAATAATTGCTATTGAAACTAATCCGCCTAAAAAAATTGACACTATAGTATCTTTTTTTGCTGCAGATAAGTCTTCTTTTTTATTCCATCTTTCTTTCACTAAAGAAGCATGTAAGAAAATATTATACGGAACAACTGTGGTTCCTATTAAACCAATAACAGTTAACAATCCATTTTCTGGTACTTTAAATGCAAATAATCCTTTGAAAATATCTAGTAAATTAGGTTTTGTAATAATAGCCGTAGTTACAAAAGAAATACTCATTAAGATTACTAGACTTACTAAAGCTCTTTCTAAAAATTTGTAGTTCCCGATGTACAATAAAAAGAAAGCAATTATTCCTATGGTAATACTAATGAAGTTTACATTAAACGAACCTGAAGAGAATTCCCATTTCCCGATTATTGTTTCAAGTCCTAAAACTCCTCCACTTATATTTCCGGCTTCGTATAATGAATTTCCAATTACAATCGCCACTAAAATTAAAATGATCATAATCTTTTTTAGTAACGGATTTTGAATTTCATTTCTAATAACTTCAGACAATCCTTTTTGTGTTACAATTCCTAAACGAGCTGCCATTTCTTGCAAAAAAATGGTTGCTAAAATAGAAATTAACATAGCCCATAAAAGACTAAAACCAAAGTTTGCTCCCGCAATACTACATAATGTAACTGTTCCTGGACCTATAAAAGCTGCCGCGACAAGTGTACCCGGACCAATATTTTTGAACCATTTTTTAATCATTATCAGCTGCATTTAAAGCGTAAATAGCAAAACTACCAAGCCAATGTCCGCCTTCATAACTATCTCCAACTAAATTTGGTAATGAATACTCTATATGTTCTTTAATTGAAGTTTTTAAATGATTGTACTCTGGCATGTCTTTGATAACTCTAGATAAAGCCCAAGCTCTAGAAAAGTTTACTCCATCTAAATGCACTAATTTTCCATCTTTACGATCTGAAACTTCACCAACAGCCAATTGAAAATCGGTACTACTTAATTTCGGCAAAAACTTTTGTAACCAGTCTTTAAACATTTCTTTAGGTAATACCCTTTTCATAATAGCCGCTTCTTGTAAACAAGGCGATAAAAAATCGAAACCACTCGGTTCCCATGATAAAGGACAATCTTGATCTTTTAAATAAAACTCTTTTGCCCTAGTTTCTATCAATAATTTTAGTTCAACATTATTAACTGTATTTGCATAATCCCAAGCAAATGTTAGTCCGAATGCCGTATTCGTGTGTTCTCCAACACGAATTGGATATTTTAATTTTGGTAAAAACTCTATATATTTTCTAACCATTAAATTGGTTAATGGCTGTAAATTTTGTTCTAATTGTTTTGCTACAGGATCATTCCAAGTATATAATTCTTCTGATAGTTTTAATAACCAAGCCCAGCCATAAGTTCGCTCGTAACTTTTATTAAACTTCCCGTCAAAATAAGCGACTTCTTTTTCTATATTCTTTTTTGAAATGTTCTGAAGTAACTGTTGTTTTATACTTTCTGCATTATCTAAATTCGGAAATTGTTTTAGTAAAGCCACTAAACTCCAATGTCCATGAACCGAAGAATGCCAATCAAAACAACCATAAAATGCAGGATGCAATTCTTTTGGTGATTGTAAATCTTTTGCACTTCCTATAGTCTGATTTAACTTATTAGGATATTCTACATTAATACAATGAATTGGAAGTGACGCTAATTTATTCGCTTGCGCTAGATTCAATTTTGGCAACTCAACCTGCTGTTGTATTACTGCTTCTTTTTTCATTTCCTCCTTTTTTGTTTCGCTTTTAGAATTACAAGCACCTAAGACTAATAAAACACTCAAAAATAGTATAGATCTCATTTGTAGTTTATTTGATTGATATAAATGTAATGAAATCTGTGGAGTTTGTTTTTATAGTGTAAAAAATAAACCTAATAGTATCCATATATAAGCTCCGTAGATAATAATTGGATATATTAAAATCTCAAAGCCATAATCCTTTTTCTCTTTGTAATATTTCCCAGTGAATAACAGATAAATTATCATAGCAAAATACTTTCCTATACCAAAAGGAGTTGGAAATAATGATGGCAAATAAATAAGAAATCTTGCCCAAAAAGCAACCTCTACAGATTTAGCTAAACTTGGGTTATTTATAAAATCTTTAATATAATATTTCCAGGCAAATAAATTTTCAATCTGTGTATAAAACGGTATGTAATTTTTGTCAATTATCACTAAAACTCCTAAGAGTAGAAATATGTACAATATTTTACTTACTACATAAGATTCAATAACTGATAGTTTGATTTTTTTGAGCCAAAGAGAGAATTTTAAAGCTAAAATTGTTACAACTGCTATAATTAAAGATAATTCTAAAATAGAACCTAAACCTTCTCTTGGCATATCTATGCGATATGAAAAATAGATAAAGAATACTACCAAATAAATAAGACTGTTAGTTAAAGCAATAAATGAACGATCTCTAAATCTTAAGTCTTCAAAATAAATGAAATCAGATTTTTCTTCTTCAAAATTTTCATCAAACTCATCTGGTTTGCTTTTATACTTAACTCCTGTAGCAATAGGATTCAACCCAATATAAATTGGGTATTTTAATTTAAAGTTTACCAAAGCTCTTTTTTCTGAATTACACCAAAGTCTTATTTCTTCAACATTAATATTATAATACGAGGATAAAAGGTATGTTATTGATACACTTATCACATCGAATAACATAAAGATTATAATAGCATTTAATAGGTATAACATAGCATTTATTGAGTTTTCGCAAACTTAATAAATAGCTCTTTAATTCTTCCTAAAAAAATTAAACCTCGCCATTGACGAGGTTTAATTTTTATGTTAAAATCCAAAAACAAGATTAATATTAAAATCACTCTTTTTGAAAAGCTCTCTTGTCCAACGAATTTCTTTATCTATATCTTTTACAATTTGATGCGCAACTCCATCATATTCATCTCTTCCATCGTCTCCTAACAAACCTTCTAAACCTTTTTTCTTTTTCTCCCAGTTCTTAAAGCTATCAAACAAACTCTCTTCTATTAAAAGTTTTGAATCAAAGAAGATGGTTGAATTAAATATTAAATTCGTTTTGTCGTCTTTATCTTTTGAGTTAAGCTTCATTTTTATATTTCCAATTTGACTAACAAATCCTTTTCTTGAAGTTACATTAGGATTTTTCTGTGCAAATAAAAACCCTGAAAGAAAGAAACTTACTGAAATCTTAACAAATAGTTTTTTCACCAACAACATATAGCTCTTCATGTTTATAACGAGGCGAATATAAATACATGTTTGTTAGAATTTTACTAACAAAATCATAAATAAAAAAACCTCGTCAATTAATGACGAGGTTTTAAATATATAACGAGCTACTAATCTTAGTATCTGTAATGTTCTGGTTTGAATGGTCCTTCAACAGTTACACCAATATACTCTGCTTGATCTTGACGTAATTCTGTTAATTCTACTCCGATCTTAGCTAAGTGTAATTTTGCTACTTTTTCATCTAAGTGTTTTGGTAACATATATACATCATTCTTGTAAGCATCAGCATTATTCCATAATTCGATTTGTGCTAATGTTTGGTTTGTGAATGAATTCGACATTACGAAACTTGGGTGACCTGTAGCACATCCTAAGTTTACTAAACGTCCTTCAGCTAAAATGATTACGTCGTTTCCGTTGATTGTATATTTATCAACTTGAGGTTTGATTTCAACTTTAGTATTTCCATACTTTTCGTTTAACCAAGCCATATCGATTTCATTATCGAAGTGTCCAATGTTACAAACGATTGCTTTGTCTTTTAAAGCTTCGAAATGTTTACCTTGAACGATATCTTTGTTTCCAGTAGTAGTAATTACGATATCTGCGTTTCCTACAACAGACTCTAATCTCTTTACTTCAAAACCGTCCATTGCAGCTTGTAAAGCACAAATTGGATCAATTTCAGTAACAGTAACGATAGAACCAGCTCCACGGAAAGAAGCAGCAGTACCTTTACCTACATCTCCATATCCACAAACAACAACTCTTTTTCCTGCTAACATTACATCTGTAGCACGACGAATTGCATCAACAGCAGATTCTTTACATCCGTATTTGTTATCAAACTTAGATTTAGTTACAGAATCGTTTACGTTGATTGCTGGCATTGGTAAAGTTCCGTTCTTTACTCTTTCATATAAACGGTGAACTCCAGTAGTAGTTTCTTCAGATAATCCGTTGATTCCTTCAGCTAACTCTGGATATTTATCTAATACCATGTTTGTTAAATCACCACCATCATCTAAGATCATGTTTAATGGCTTCTTATCTTCTCCGAAGAATAAAGTTTGTTCGATACACCAATCGAATTCCTCTTCGTTCATTCCTTTCCAAGCATAAACTGGAGTACCAGCAGCAGCGATTGCAGCAGCAGCTTGATCTTGAGTAGAGAAAATGTTACAAGAACTCCAAGTAACCTCAGCTCCTAAAGCTTGTAAAGTTTCAATTAAAACCGCAGTTTGAATCGTCATGTGTAAACATCCTGCAATTCTTGCTCCTTTTAAAGGTTGCTCATCTTTATACTCCTCACGTAAACTCATTAAACCTGGCATTTCTGCTTCAGCTAATTCGATTTCTTTTCTTCCCCAATCTGCTAAAGAAATATCTTTAACTTTGTAAGGAACATACGCAGCGGTTTTTGTGCTCATATTTTTGTATCTTTATTTTTCTTGAATTTGAGTCGCAAAATTACAAAATAACTTTCTAAAACATGCCTCTATACAAAACAATAACTGTTAATAATACTGCTAAAGTTTTGATTTGGAAGATTGAAGAGTCTTATGACGACTTATTTCGAGACATCAATCTTACTCCTCAAAGCCTTCAGCGTGTTTCTAATATGAAATCTGAATTACATCAAAGAGGTTTCTTAAGTGTGCGTCATTTACTTAGAGAAGTAGGTTATGATGATCATGATTTATTTTATGATGAGTTTGGTAAACCGCATTTAAAAGACGGAACTCATATTTCTATTACGCATTCTTTTACTTTTTCTGCATTAATCGTTTCTAAGCAAAAAAAAGTGGGAATTGATATAGAAAAAAGGCGTGATAAGATTGTAAAAATTGCCCATAAGTTTACTCCAATAGAAGAATATAAATCTATTGCAAACCACGACGCTTTAGTTAGTAAATTAACTGTTGTTTGGGGAGCAAAAGAGAGTTTGTATAAAATTTATGGAAAGAAAAAATTACTTTTTCTAGACCATATTTATGTGGAAGATTTCTCTTTTGAAAATGATACTACTACTGGAAAAATTCTTTACGAAGGAACTACTTCTAATTTTGATATTAACTTCTTAGAGATTGAAGATTTTACTTGTGTTTATGCGTTGTGATTCAGTAATCAGTAATCAGTAATCAGTAATCAGTAATCAGTAATCAGTAATCAGTAATCAGTAATCAGTAATCAAAGTTAATATTCTGGTGACTTGGCAATAAGTTTTTATCTGTTAAAATGAATAACAAATTTATTGGGCTGAACTAGTAATATTTTCGATAATATCTTTTTTGATTTACTTCCTTTACAAAATAGATTAATATCTCTTTTAGTTTATTTTTTTTATACACCTGATAACATCTAAATTCTCTTATTTATAAATATTCAAATTTCATAGGAAATGAAGTAATCTTAAAACCAGTTAATTCAGCTCTTTCTAATGCATTTTTTAAACGTTCACTTATTAGTATACCATAAGGATAAGCTAATTTGGCTGCATCAATATCTTTATACTCTTTTTTCATAACTGCACGTTCAAAACCCCAATTCCACCATTCATGATCGTCTTCATAATCTAACAACTCATCCAAATTTGAAACTGTTATAATATCATCACCTATTCTCTTTCTCCTTTTCCATTCACAAAAAGTACTATTCTCTAAATCCACGAATTTATTAAATCCGTCTAAAAAAAATTGCCATATGTAATATTCATGATACTCACCTTTAAACATCACTTTAGCTCCGTAAAACTTATTTGGATATAAATTGAATTTTTCTACAATTTCTTTCATTCGTTTTGAAATCGGTATCCCTGAAAAAAAGCTAGGCTTTTCTCCTATCCAACTATGAAAATCACATAAAAACTCAACCTCAATATACTCATCTGAATATCTAGGAATTAAATAATCAAATTCCTTATTTTCTTCAAATACCTTGTTAGCATGACCAGGAATATCAAAAAACTCTTCTCTATTCTTAACATACTCTCCATCTAAACTAGGAATAATCATTTTTCTACTATCAATATCTATGGTGGTTTCAAAATCCAACATATATCTTTGATCTTTCATTTTAAATAATTTTTGGGGATAAATTACTATGTTTTTTCTGATATAAAGAAAAAGTCATTTAAAAATTTAAACACCTTTTCATGAACCACATATAAATCATAACATACACACTTCAAGTCTAGTTTCATATCGATATTTTTTTCTGCTTAATTTAATTTTAAACATAGAGTTACAGCGTAGTCAAAGTTTGGTATGTGTTTTGTTTACACGTTACTCATTATTAAAAACTGAATTACTATGAAAAAAAGGTATCTTATCATTTTTATCTCGCTCTGGCATTCTTTGTCATTATTAAGTCAAGAGGTACAATATTTTAATTTAGATACAATTGTAGAAAAAGAAATAACTGGTAAAAAAGGCACAGTAATTTACTTTTTAAAAGATGACTTAAACGTTAGTCCAAATTCAAAATTAACTCTAGAACTACGAGAAAATTATAACGGAAAGAAAAATACAATTGAATCATTAAAATTTTCATTTAAATCAGATAAAGGAAAACAGATAATGTTGAAAAAAGGTAAAAAATTAGAGGTTTTTCTTCCAAATAATAATTTGAAATATCAAGAACACAAAATATTTCATTCGGAAAAAGAGTCAAAAAACGTAAAATGGATTGTTGCAAGTCATTTATATGATGAAGTCATAATTCTATTAGGAGGTGGTATTTACACAAAGATTTCGCTTCACAAAGACTCGATTGCAAAAAAAGTAAAATCAGGTAATAGAAAATTCCTTACCAAAGAAGAATACAATAAAAAATATCCTCGGTTAACAACTGATAGCTATAACTTTTTTATTCCAAAAAACCTTAAATCGGTCTTTATTCCTAATTTTATTAAGGTTAAAAAATCTATAAGTTTCAATTTTAAAAAGAAAGGAAATAAATATTTTCAACCAAGGTTTTTTATCTACTATGAAAATCTTAAAATGTATAGTGAAATCACAAAATTCCCTAATGATCCTCTAAACTTTAAAGACATTCCTGTTTTCGAAAAAACCTTCTTAATTGTTATAAAAGAAGATTATATTATTGACAGAAAGAAAAGCGTTTATTATTCAGATAAAATAAAACTTAATCAAAATCTAAATAATAAATTACTTAATCCGAATCTTAAAAAAACTACTAAAGAAGATCTAAAAAGACTATTTGAATAATAGTCTTTATTTTTGTCGGAAATACTATTCAATGAAAATATCAGTAGAGCTAACACTCACTCCACTACAAGATAACTTTGAGGAACCTATTATTAATTTCATCAAAAAATTAAGAGCTTCTGGAATCATAGTTCTAGAAAATCCTTTAAGCACTCAAGTTTATGGAGAATATGATACCGTAATGGAGTTATTAACCAAAGAGATTAAAGAAGCTTTTGAGCTTATCGATAATGGTTTACTTCAAATGAAAATTGTTAAATCTGATCGTAGTAATTATGAACCAAATTTTTGATTTTCTTTTCGGTCAATATTATTCGTACAGTACACTAGATATTTATTTAGAAATTATCGCTGTTATTTTCGGTTTTTTATCTGTTTGGTATTCTAAACAAAATAAAATCTGGGTTTTTCCTACCGGAATGATTAGTACTGCCATTTTCGTATATCTTTTATTAAAATGGGAACTTTTAGGAGATATGATGATTAACGGGTATTACTTTATCATGAGTGTTTATGGTTGGTATATTTGGACTCGTAAAGTTTCTGATACAAATGTTACTCCGATTTCTAGAACCACGCCTTATGAAAAGAAAATTAGCGTTGTTATTTTCTTTGTTACATTAATTTTCGTGTATGTTGTATATGCAATTTTCGACAAATGGAATAACTGGACAGCTTATATAGATACTGTTACTACTGCCATATTTTTTGTAGGAATGTGGCTTATGGCCAGAAGAAAAATCGAGAACTGGATTTATTGGATTATTGGTGATATTATCTCCGTTCCTTTGTATCTTTATAAAGGTTTTACATTTACTAGTTTTCAATATTTAATTTTTACAATTATAGCTGTATTAGGATATTTAGCATGGAAAAAAGACTTAGACAACAGGAAAACAGCATAATTAAAGTCGTTTTATTTGGACCTGAAAGTACAGGTAAAACAACTTTATCGCGTCAATTGGCAAAACATTACAATACCAAATGGGTTCCTGAATATGCTAGAGAATACTTACAGGATAAATGGAACAGAGAACAAAAAATTTGTGAGCAAGAAGATATCATTCCTATTGCTGAAGGACAAATAACTTTAGAAAACAATCTTGCGAAAAAAGCTAATAACATTTTAATTTGCGATACCGATCTATTAGAAACTAAAGTATATTCTGAAGAGTATTATGGAGGTTTTGTTGATGATTTACTTGATAAAGCTGCTGTTGAAAATTCATATGATTTATATTTCCTAACTTATATCGACACTCCTTGGGAAGCTGATGATTTAAGAGATCGACCAGAACAACGTGAAGAAATGTTTAAAGCTTTTAAAAATGCTTTAGAAAAATATGATCGTCCGTATATTTTACTAAAAGGAGATAAAGAAACTCGTTTCAAAAAAGCTGTAAAACTTATCGATGAATTACTTCAAAAGAGAGAATCTACTACTTCTGATACTCTAATTGATTTAGATCTTCATTTCTTACATCATACTACCAACATGGAAAATCATATGTATAATGATTTTTGAGGTTATTAAAAAAGAACTCTTATTTAAAGCTGTTAGAAGTTCTGGTGCTGGCGGACAACATGTAAACAAAGTATCTTCTAAAATAGAACTTAGCTTTTCTTTACAAGATTCAAACGGACTTTCGATTCGAGAAAAAGAATTGTTATTACGTAAACTTGATAAGAAACTAACAAAAGAAGGTATTCTGATTTTAACTTGTCAAGAAAGTAGATCGCAACACAAAAACAAAGAACTTGTAATTACTCGATTATTTCAATTGCTATCACAAAATCTTATTCAAGAAAAAAAGCGAAGAAATACTAAACCAACTCGTGCTTCAGTAATTAAAAAAGCTAAAAACAAACAGTTTCATTCAGTAAAAAAACAACTTCGTAAGAAACCTAAAATAGATTAGTTCTAATTATTGTTCGCTATTTAAAAATTCCAACTTAACTTTGCAACGTTCTCGTAAAGGGGTGCCTTATTTTTGAACTTTTATTTTTAAAAATCTGGCTGAGATCATACCCATTGAACCTAGAACAGGTAATGCTGTTTAGGGAAAACACACTAGAGCATTAAGGCAAGAAAATTATGCCTTTTTACAACGGTGTCTATGAATTAATTATTCAAAATTATACAATAGAATAATTACCTCTTTTTATTCTTCATTTAAAATGAAATTTTTAACCATTTGTAAAAGAGTGAAGATATTAGTACCTCTTTTATTTTTTTCAATCTCATTATCAGTTCAAGCTCAATCTGTTGTGTTATCAGGTAAAGTAGTAAACGATGCAAAAAAACCATTAATTGGTGCTACAGTAATTGTTCGTGAACTTAAGAAAGGATCTACCACAGATGCTGATGGAAATTTTAAAATTAAATTACCTGAAGGAAAGTATTTATTTGAAGTTTCTTATTTAGGATACAGAACTATTAAAAAGAAAATCTCTACTAACTCAAAAGATTTAGTTATTCAACTTACTTCAGAAGAAAATGTTTTAGAAGAAGTTTTAGTTTCTTCCATTAGAGCTAAAGCAGGAACCCCTATGACATATTCTAACGTTAGTAAAAAAGAAATCGCTAAACGTAATTTAGGTCAGGATATTCCTGTTTTATTAAACTATTTACCTTCAGTAATTTCTTCTTCTGATGCTGGAGCTGGAGTTGGATACACCTATATGCGAGTTAGAGGTTCTGATGCTTCTCGAATTAATGTTACAATTAACGGAATTCCGTACAACGATGCTGAAAGCCAAGGTACATTTTGGGTAAACTTAGGAGACTTTGCTTCTTCAACACAAAGTTTACAGTTACAAAGAGGTGTTGGAACATCAACAAATGGTTCTGGAGCATTCGGAGCTAGTTTAAATATTTTAACTGATGCTGTTTCTGAAGAAGCTGGTGGTGAAGTATCAAATTCGTTTGGTTCTTTTGGTACTAGAAAACATACTGTAAAGTTTACTACTGGTTTATTAAATAATCATTTCGAACTTTCTGGTCGTTTGTCTAATATTTATTCTGACGGATATATCGACAGAGCTTTTACAGATTTAAAATCTTACTTTTTACAAGGAAGTTATATTGATGATAATACTTTAATTAAAGCTATTGTTTTTGGTGGAACTGAACAAACTTACCAAGCTTGGTTCGGAACTCCTGAAGCTCGTCTTACTGGAGATCAACAAGGAATTGAAGATTTTATTGTGAATAACGGATTAACTCCAGAACAAGCAGATAATCTTAGAAATTCAGATCGTAGATACAATCATTATTTATACGATAACGAAACTGATAATTATTGGCAAGATCATTATCAACTACATTGGAATCAAAAATTCAGTGATAAAATTTCAACTAATATTGGTTTAAACTATACACGTGGTAAAGGATATTTTGAACAGTTTAAAGAAAATGAAGATGCTGCTGATTTTAATAATCTTATTGCTGATAATAGTGATGTAATTGTTCGTAGATGGTTAGATAATCATTTTTATGTAGTTAATGCTTCTGCAACTTACACGTTAAAAGGATTAGAAATTATTGCTGGAGGATCTTATAGTAATTATAGCAATGATCATTACGGAGAAGTAATCTGGGGAAGTGATTTAGCTCCGGGTACAAATATTCGTGATCGCTATTATTTTAGTGATGCAAAAAAGCACGACTTAAGTTCTTTTGTAAAAGCAAACATTAGTATTAATGATAAACTTAATGCGTATGTAGATTTACAAGGAAGATTTGTTAGCTACAGAACAAACGGATTAACTTCAGATCGTGATCCGTTAGATGTTGATAAAGATTTTAACTTTTTCAATCCGAAATTAGGTTTAACATATCAAGTAAACGATAATAATAGTCTTTATGCATCTTATGCAAGAGCTAATAGAGAACCAAACAGAAACGATTTTGAAGGTGGTAATTCTCAACATGAAACTTTAGATGATTTTGAGTTAGGTTGGAGATTAAATACAGGTAGTATTAAAGTTAACACGAATGTATACTACATGGATTATAAAAATCAATTGGTATTATCAGGAGCGATTAACAATGTTGGTGAGCCACTTAGAGAAACTAGTGGAAGTAGCTATAGATTAGGTTTAGAAATAGATGCCAGTGTAATTTTAACTGACTTTTTATCAATACAACCAAATGTGGCTTTTAGTGCTAATAAAAATCGTGATTTTAGAGTTCCAATCGATGGTGCTATAGAAAACTTAGGAAACACAGATATTTCTTTTTCTCCAAACGTAATCGTTGGTAATGCTTTAAACTATAAGCCTATTGAAAATTTACAGATTTCATTTTTATCAAAATTTGTAGGTGAACAATTTATGGGGAATTTAAGCGGAAGAATTTCTGATAATGAACGACTAGATAGTTACTTTACGAGTGACTTAAATGTTATTTATGAAATCAAAACTAATAAGATCTTTGATTCTATAGTATTAACAGGATTAGTAAATAATATTTTTGATAGAGAATATGTTGACAGAGGTTATTATTTCTTCTTTGATGATACTTGGTCGAATCCAGGAGTTACAACTACGGTTGATGGTGCAGGATTTTATCCACAAGCAACTAGAAACTTTTTAATTGGAGCAACATTAAAGTTCTAAACAAAAAAACCGAGTGAATTCACTCGGTTTTTTTTATTCCTTATTTATATTTTTTATCATTTTTTTCTCCCAAGCAACATAACCACCTCTTACATTAAACACGTCGTAACCGTTTTTATATAAAATCCCTGCGGCTATTTTACTTCTTCTACCCGATTTACAATATACATATACAGGCTTTTCTTTATCTAGAAGATCAATTGCTTTAGACTTAAAACTACCAGAAACTAAATTTACTTGAATGGCATTAAAAATTACTCCATCGGAAGCTTCTGTTGATGTTCTTACGTCTAAAATTTGAATATTTCTGTCTTTAATAATTATCTCTTGAAGTTTATCTACAGTTATAGTTTGTATTTCATCACTACTACTAGAGCAAGAAATAAAAATACTAATACACATAAACCATAGAATGACTTTTTTCATCTCAAATTATTTAGATGCACAAGCAGAAGCTACTCTTTCTATAGTAGTATCTTTAATGGCTTTGTATCCTCCTGCCACATCTATTACATTGTGAAATCCTCTAGATTTTAAAATTGATGCTGCAATTACAGAACGATAGCCACCTGCACAGTGGATATAGAAATCTTTAGTTTTAGGGAATACACTAATATAATCATTTAAATAATCTAATGGAGTGTTATCTACATTTTTTATGTGATTTGCTTCATACTCTCCAGGTTTTCTAACATCAAAAACAGTTGCCTGTTCAGAGATTGCTTTTTCTAAATGATTTGCAGAAACCGATGATAATGTATCAAATTCTTTATTTGCAGTTTTCCAGCTTTCAAAACTTCCTTCTAAATAACCTAAAACATTATCGAAACCAACTCTTGCTAATCTTGTTATTGTTTCTTCTTCTTTGCCTTCTGGAGCTATTAAAACTATTGATTGTTCTGTATCTCTAATTAATGCTCCAACCCAAGGCGCAAAAGAGCCATTTAAACCAATAAAAATAGATTGTGGTACAAATCCTTGAATAAAGTCTGCTTGATGTCTTACATCTAAGATTAGAGCTTCGTATTTATTTGCTACATATTCAAACTCATCTACAGAAAGAGACTTCGATCCTTTCGCTATAATATCATCAATAGATTTATAACCTTCTTTATTCAGTTTTACATTTAAAGGAAAATATTCAGGTGGCGGAAGTAAACCAGTAGTCACTTCTTTAATAAATTCCTCCTTTGTCATATCCGCTCTTAAAGCGTAGTTTGTTTGTTTCTGATTTCCGATTGTGCTTACAGTTTCTTTGCTTAAATGTTTTCCGCAAGCAGAACCAGCTCCATGTGCAGGATACACAATCACTTCATCTTCTAATGTCATCAGCTTCGTTCGTAAGCTATCAAATAACAATCCAGCTAAATCATCTTGAGTAATATCTCCTTTTTGAGCTAAATCTGGTCTTCCTACGTCTCCAATGAATAAAGTATCTCCACTAAAAACAGCATGGTTCTTACCTGATTCATCTTTTACTAAATACGTAGTACTTTCCAAAGTATGACCAGGAGTGTGCAATGCTATAATTTCAATATCTCCTAACTTAAATACTTCTAAATCTTTTGCGATATGAGATGTAAAGTTTGTTTCCGCAGTTGGACCATAAACTATCGTTGCTCCTGTTTTTTCTGCTAAAGTGATATGGCCACTTACAAAATCAGCATGAAAATGAGTTTCGAAAATATATTTGATTGTTGCTCCGCTTTCTTTTGCTTTATCAATATATGGTTGTACTTCTCGCAAAGGATCTATAATGGCTACTTCTCCATTACTTTCTATATAATAAGTTCCTTGCGATAGGCAATTGGTATAAATTTGTTCAATCTTCATAATTCAGTTTCTTTATTTATAGGCTTGATGTATATACTGAGCGTATTTTTTCTGATTTGTATTATCTCCTGTTTTGAAAAATGTTACGGCACCATTGGCACGCATAAAAAAGTGATCTAAATCTATAATATCTAATAAACCACCTCTAAATAAATCGTCTCTTACCGGACCTTTAACTCCAGCAAGATAAAATGTTATTCCTTTATTTTTATAGAATTGAACTTGCTGTTTTAACATTTCAATTCCTGTACTATCTACTCTATTAATGCTTTCTGCATCTAAAACGATTAGTTTTAATTCGTTTCCTTTTTTCTTCACCATATACTCTAAACGTTCTCTAAAATAACTTGCGTTAGCATAAAAAACTTGAGCATCGAAACGAAAAACTAAAACTTCGTTATCTAAAATTACTTCTTTAAATCTATTCTTGTTTCTGTAAAAATCTGAATCAGGTACTTTTCCTAATTCTACTACATTTGGTCGAGATGTTCTATAAATTAATACAATTAATGATAAACTTACTCCGATTAAAATACCATATTCGATTCCGAAAAATAATGTTGAAAAGAAGGTGGACATTAATAACCAAAAATCAAGAATGTTAGCTTTCCAAAGAAATTTAGCCTCTTTAATATTTACCAGTCTAAATACTGCCACAATAATAATTGCTGCTAATACTGTTTTTGGTAAAAAGTAAAACACAGGTGTTAAATACAATAATGTAAGTACTACTAAGCCAGCAGAAATAAAAGCAGCTACACCTGTTCTAGCTCCAGCGTCAAAATTAATTGCCGATCTAGAAAAGCTAGATGTTGAAGGGTAAGATTTAAAAAATGAACCAAAAATGTTACTTAATCCTAATGCAATTAATTCTTGGTTAGGATCTATTTTATATTCATCTTGTTGAGCCTCTAAATATTTACCAATAGAAATTGTTTCTAGATATCCTACCATTACTAAAGTAAAAGCCATTGGTAGCAATTCTCTAACTAAACCAAAATTTAACTCTGGAAAAGCAAAACTTGGCAAACCTGAAGGAATACTGTCTACAATAGCAACTTCAGAAAAGAAACTACTAAATGATGCCATTAGCACAATACCTAAAACAACAACTATTAGAGCATTTGGAATTTTCTTATTAATACTTCTTAAAACAATAATTATTACACTAGTAATTAATCCAATTATTGTTGTTTTTAAGTTTACTTCTGTAACTCTACTCAATATATCTTCAAGTAGAATATGTATTTGATCGCTTTGTAGAAAATCTACTCCAAAAAAGTTTTTAAATTGATTTAAACCGATTGTTATGGCTACTGCTGAAGTGAAACCTGTAATTACGGGTCTTGATAAGAAGTTTACTATAAAACCTAGCCTGAAAACTCCCATTAAAAACTGAATCGTTCCAACTAGTAGTGCTAAGAAAATTGCTATAGCGATATAACTTTCAGATCCCATTAAAGCTATTGTAGATACACTTGCCGCTACAATTAAAGAATCTGTAGCTACCGGACCAATAGCTACTTGTCTAGAAGATCCGAAAATAGCATATATAATTTGAGGAATTAATGCAGAATACAATCCATAAATTGGAGGTAAACCCGCGATTAAAGCATAAGCAATACCTTGCGGAATAAGTACAGTTGCTACAGTTAAACCTGCAACAACATCTCCTTTAAATTGGGATTTCTTGTAATTTGGCAACCAATCTAAAAGCGGGATGATTTTTTGTATTCTCACTTAAAATAATTCTCCTTGATTACTTCCTTTAATTCTTCCTAAGTGTTTATAAGCTAAATCTGTTACTTCTCTTCCTCTCGGTGTTCTCATGATAAACCCTTGTTGAATTAGAAAAGGCTCATAAACTTCTTCAATAGTTTCTGCATTTTCAGCAACTGCTGTCGCTAATGTTGTTATTCCTACCGGACCACCTTTAAATTTATCGATGATTGTAGATAAAATTTTATTATCCATTTCATCTAAACCATGTGCATCTACATTTAATGCTTTTAATGCAAATTTTGCAATCTCAATAGTAATATTTCCATCACCTTTGATTTGAGCAAAATCTCTAACTCTTCTTAAAAGCGCATTAGCAATACGAGGTGTTCCTCTACTTCTTCCTGCAATCTCGATAGCAGCTTCCATAGAAATTGGAACTCCTAAGATTGCTGAACTACGTTGAATAATAGTAGTTAATAATTCCGTAGAATAGTAATGTAAACGACTACTGATTCCAAAACGAGCTCTCATTGGAGCTGTTAGTAAACCTGATCTTGTTGTTGCACCAACTAGAGTAAATGGTTCTAAATTGATTTGAACTGTTCTAGCATTTGGTCCAGATTCAATCATGATGTCAATTTTATAGTCTTCCATAGCAGAGTACAAATACTCTTCTACAATCGGACTTAAACGATGAATTTCATCTATAAATAAAACATCTCTTTCATCAAGATTGGTCAATAATCCGGCTAAATCTCCTGGTTTGTCTAAAACAGGACCTGAAGTAACTTTAATACCAACTCCTAATTCATTTGCCAAAATGTGGGCTAAAGTAGTTTTCCCTAAACCTGGAGGTCCATGAAATAATGTATGATCTAAAGCTTCACCTCTTTGATTTGCTGCTTCAACAAATATTTGTAGGTTTTCAATAGCTTGATCTTGTCCTGTAAAATCACTAAAAGATAAGGGACGTAATTTTTTTTCAACGTCCATTTCTTCATTAGAATAATTGGTATTTTCAGGGTTTAAATGCTCGTTCATACATCAAATCAAATTCGGTAGTGCTAATATACTTATAAGTATTAATATGGATAATAAAAAAGCCTTTCTTTAATAGAAAGGCTTTTTGTTTTTATATTTTTCACTTTTTAAGATGGCTCTTCACCGTCTTTTAAAGGTACTGTTTGTAAAACAAAATCTTGTCCGTGTACATAGTTTCCGTTGTCATCAACTTTACTATAATCGTAAGCCCATCTGTGAACTTCTGGAATTTTACCTGGCCAGTTACCGTGGATATGTTCTACTGGAGTAGTCCATTCTAAAGTATTAGATTTCCATGGGTTTTGCGAAGCTTTTTGTCCTCTATACATAGAGATAAAGAAGTTTGCTAAGAAAATTAACTGAGCCACACCTCCGATGATTGCCATAACAGTCATAAATACGTTAATGTCTGCTAAATCGTCGAACATTGGGAAGTTTGTATTTGTATAGTAACGCCTTGGTAAACCAGCTAACCCTATAAAGTGCATTGGGAAGAATACTCCATATGCAGATATAATAGTTAACCAGAAGTGCCAGTATCCCATTACTTTATTCATCATTCTACCATACATTTTTGGATACCAGTGGTAAACACCAGCAAACATTCCGAATAAAGCAGATACACCCATTACTAAGTGGAAGTGAGCTACTACGAAATATGTATCGTGTACGTTAATATCTAAAGCAGAATCTCCTAATACTAATCCAGTTAAACCTCCTGTTACGAATGTAGAAACTAATCCGATAGAGAATAACATTGCTGGATTTAATTGTAAGTTACCTTTCCATAAAGTAGTTACATAGTTAAATGCTTTTACTGCTGATGGAATTGCAATTAATACTGTTGTGAATGTAAATACAGATCCTAAGAACGGGTTCATTCCTGAAATAAACATATGGTGACCCCATACGATTGTTGATAAGAATGCGATACCTAAGATAGAACCAATCATTGCACGATATCCGAAGATAGGTTTTCTAGCATTTGTAGAAATTACCTCAGATGAAATACCTAATGCTGGTAATAAAATGATATAAACTTCAGGGTGACCTAAGAACCAGAATAAGTGCTCGAATAATACTGGAGAACCTCCTTGGTAGTGTAATACTTCACCTGAAATGAATATATCTGATAAGTAGAAAGAAGTTCCGAAACTTCTATCGAATATTAATAATAATGCCGCAGATAAAAGAACTGGGAAAGAGATTACACCAATGATAGCTGTTACAAAGAACGCCCACATTGTTAATGGTAATCTTGTCATCTTCATTCCTTTTGTTCTTAAGTTTAATACAGTAACAATATAGTTAAGTGAACCTATTAACGATGATGCAATGAAAATCGCCATAGATACTAACCATAAAGTCATACCTAAACCTGAACCTGGAATCGCTTGTTTTAAAGCTGATAACGGCGGATAAATAGTCCAACCTGCTGATGCTGGTCCAGCTTCAACAAATAAAGACACTACCATTACTACTGATGAAATAAAGAATAACCAATACGACACCATGTTTAAGAAACCTGACGCCATATCTCTTGCACCAATTTGTAATGGAATTAATAAATTAGAGAATGTACCACTTAAACCTGCAGTTAATACGAAGAATACCATGATAGTACCATGTATTGTAACTAATGCCAAATATGTATCTGGGTTCATTACACCGTCAGTTTGTTGGTGATCTCCTAAAAATGCTGTAATTATAGAAAACGATTTTTCTGGCCATGCAATTTGTAAACGGAATAACATTGACATAAATACTCCAATGATACCCATAAACATCCCTGTGATCAAGAATTGCTTCGAAATCATCTTGTGATCAGTACTAAAAATGTACTTTGTTACAAATGTTTCTTTGTGATGGTGATGTTCTCCTGACATAATTTATTTTTTCTTAATAAATTTTACTTAAAATCTTATTGAATTCTTTGAGCTAATGTTTTTTGCTCTCCTAACCACTTTTTGTAGTCATCTTCTTCTACAACTGTAATTTTCATTTGCATGTTGTAGTGAGAAGCTCCACAAATCTTGTTACATAATAATAAATAATCGAACACATAAGGATCTTCTCCTTTTGCTTGTCTGATCTTATTAATTCCTTTTGCTTTTGCGATAACCTCAGGGTTTTTACGCATTTCTTCAGTAGTGAATTTAGGCGTAAAAGAGAATTGAGTTACCATACCAGGCACACAGTTCATTTGAGCTCTAAAGTGAGGCATGTAAGCAGAGTGTAAAACATCTTGTGAACGGAACTTGAATAATATCTTTTTCCCTTTTGGAAGGTAAAGTTCAGTTACTTGTTTATCATCTTGAGCTTTTGGATCAGACATATCAACTCCCATTGTGTTGGTTTTGTTGATATCGATAAAGTTAACGTTACCTAAACCTAATTCGTTATCAGCCCCTGCATAACGTGCATCCCAACGGAATTGTTGAGAATAAACTTCAATTACGATTGGGTTCTCATCGTCACCAACATACATTACGTTATTCCATTGCCATAAACCATATCCAATTAACAATACAATTGTTACTGCTGGAATTACGGTCCAAATTAACTCTAACTTGTGGCTATCTGCAAAGAATAAAGCCTTCTTATCTTTATTACCTCTATACTTGTAAGTAAAGAAGAAGATTAAGAATTGCATGATAAACTGAACAACACCTATTAAAATAAATGTGATATTAAAAAGTCTATCATCGTGTTCACCTTCAATAGATGCACTCTCAGGTAACATGATCACATTCATTGCTAATAAGCAATAGATCATCATAGCGTATAGAAACACCATAAACCCTAGAGCAATCTTTCCTTGTTTGTTATTATCGTCATCATTAGCAATTACACTACGTAAGTTCATTACGCGAGTGATTTGCCAAAAACTTACTCCTACTGCTACTGCAATGAAAATATAAAATAAAGCTAGCATACTTATATACTTATTTTTTAATTCTGTTTATTAATGATGAGCGTTATCTTCTCCTCTATGTTCTATAATATAATAGTGGTGCGTCTCACTTTCATGTAAAAATGGATTTCCTTTTGCAATTGGATTAGCTTTAGAAAAAGCATTAAATGTTGCAAAGATGAATAATCCTAAGAAGAATAAGAAAGCACTTATTTCACCTATTCCGAATCCCCAATGAGCTCCAACAGTACCTGGCATAATCATTACAAATAAATCTACATAGTGTCCAACTAAAATAAATACACCTGCAATTACTAATATCCAAGGAATTGTTTTAAACTCACTATTAATTAATAATAAGATTGGGAAAATAAAGTTTAAAGCGATCATACCGATGAAAGGAACAACATACTCTTTAAATCTTAAAGCGTAATATGTAGTTTCTTCTGGCATATCTGCATACCATATTAACATGAATTGAGCAAACCATAAATAAGTCCAGAATACAGAGAAACCAAACATAAATTTAGCTAAATCATGAATATGACTATCATTTACAAATGGTAAGTGCCCTTTAGCTCTTAAGTAAAGAGTTACTAAACAAATTACTGTTAAAGCAGATACTAATAAAGTTGCTAAAACATACCATCCGAATAATGTAGAGAACCAGTGAGGATCAATACCCATAATCCAATCCCAAGACATCATACTTTCAGTAATCATGAATAATAATATGAATACTACTGATGTATTGTATATTTTCTTGTGTAATTTTAAATCACCATTATCTTGCTCAATAGATTTCTTTCTTATGAAATAACGGAATCCATTCCAAACTAATAAATAGAAAATACTTCTAATTACCCAACCTGGTAAATTCATGAACCATTTCTTACCGTCTACAATAGGATCATAATTATCACTTAATGGATCGAAAGTACCTTCAACCATCCATGGAAATAAATGATTCATGTGCATCGCAGTGATGATGATGAATATTAACATGATTACACTTACATAATGTAAGTTAGCCGTAATAGCTTCCATAACTCTAAATAAAGCAATAGACCAACCTGCATGAGCAACTCTTTGCGCAGCATAAAAAGCCATTACTAAAAGAGAGATTCCTAAAAAGAAAATTAGAGATACGTAAACAGCAGACCAGGGCTTGTTTTGCATTTGGTGAAATGCATGCTCTGCATGGTGATCATCGTGATGACCTTCTTCTGCGTGGTGTGCACCAGAATCATGTGCTGGATTTACGTGAGCTTTTTCAGTTACATGACCATTTAAACTATCCGTTAAACGAGTATCTTCTGCATGGTTAGCAGCTTCTTCTCCGTGTGCTTCTTCTTTATGCTCTTCAGTTTTGTGTTCAGTACTGTGAGCTGTAGAATCAGTTTTAACTTCTTTATGATCATTAGTATGAGCTGTTGTATCTACAGCTTTAGCTTCTTTGTGATCTTCTTTATGAGCATCTTCTTTTTTATGCTCAACAGTCTTATGTTCTGCATCTGCATGGTGATCTTTTACTTCTCCATGACCTCCACCATGTCCACCATGATGTGATGCTTCTTGTTTCGCTAAAATGTCTTTTGCTTCTTGTAATGATTTAGGGGCACTCATGAAACTGATAGCAGTTCCAATAAGTCCTATCACCATTAATCCAATAGCAAGCATTTTTAATTTTCCTGAAAACTGGTACATATCTTAACTATCTATTATAGACTTATTTTTTTAATTCACTTCTTAATTTCTGAACATACTGAACAACTTGCCAACGTTCTTTGTAAGTAAGCTGTGAAGAATGAGATCCCATCATGTTTTTACCATACATTAACACATGGTAAATACTTCCTTCAGTAATGTCTCTGTCTTTGTAATTAGGAATACCTAAGAACTTTTCTCTCTCCATTAAAATACCATTTCCATCTCCTTTAGTTCCATGACAGACTGCACAGTAGATACCATACATTTTCTTACCATTTTCTAAATTCTCTTTAGTACTCTTTAATGGGTTTTTAAGTTCTAATTTAGCTTTTTCATATCCATCATTTGTATCTGGGATATCGTATGCTACAACTCCATTTCTACTCACTGTACCTGCTACAGGTAATCTATTTACAGGAATATCACCTGCAGATGAAGCACCGTTTGCATCGTAAGGTACAGAAACATACATATCTGGCATGTACTGAACTTGAGGCTTGCGCTTATTGTTACAAGAGACAAATACTGTAACTACTAATAAAGCAATAATTATTTTTAAACTCTTCATAATCTAATATTAATGCTTATCTACAACTTTAATTTCTACAGCACCTGTAGACTCTAATAATGCTGTTAATTCTTCTTCGTTATTATGAACTGGAATTTCCATTAAGAAATGATCATCAGTTGTTCTTGGATCTGGATTTTCAGCTTCTTTAAATGGCCAAATTCTACTACGCATGTAAAATGTAATTACCATTAAGTGAGCTGCGAAGAACACAGTTAATTCGAATAAAATTGGCACGAATGCTGGCATGTTTTCTGCCCAAGAAAAACTTGGCTTACCACCAATATCTTGTGGCCAATCAGCAATCATAGTATACCATGTTAACCATGCAGCAACAGATGTTCCTGTAATACCATATAAAAATGCTGTAATCGCTAAACGAGTAGGAGCTAACCCTAATGCTTTATCTAAACCGTGAACTGGGAAAGGTGTGTAAACCTCCTCAATATGATGATGCTCTCCTTTTACTTTCTTAACGGCATCCATTAAGATATCATCATCATTGTATAATGCGTGAATTACTTTATTAGTGCTCATTGTTCTCCTCTCTTAATTTTTTGTAGTTCTCTCCAGATGACTTTAATATTGTTTTAACCTCAGCCGTTGGAATTACTGGAAATGTTCTTGCATACAATAAGAATAATACAAAGAAGAATCCGATAGTTCCAATGAATATACCAACATCAACAAACGTTGGTTCAAAACGCCACCATGTAGATGGTAACTGACCTTTACTTAATACAATTGCGATAATATCAAAACGCTCGAACCACATACCAATGTTAATTGCAATAGAAACTAAGAAAGAAACAACAAAACTTCTCCTTAATTTCTTAATCCATAAAATTTGTGGAATAATGATATTGAAAATCATTAATGACCAGAATGCCCAACCATAAGCTCCAGCTTCTGCTCCAAATGATAAATATGTGTAATTCTCATAAGGTGATCCTGTATACCAAGCAATGAAGAATTCAGTTGCATAAGCTACAGCTACGATACCTCCTGTTAAAATAATTACGATATTCATATACTCGATATGTAAACGAGTAATGTAAGCTTCTAAGTTTGTTACCTTACGCATCACTCCTAATAAAGTCTGTACCATTGCGAATCCTGAGAAGATCGCCCCAGCAACGAAGTAAGGAGGGAAAATTGTCGAGTGCCATCCTGGGTTAACAGAAGTTGCGAAGTCAAAAGATACAATCGTGTGTACAGAAAGTACTAAAGGAGTAGCTAAACCAGCTAATACTAAAGATACTTCTTCAAAACGTTGCCAATCTTTTGCTCTACCAGACCATCCGAAAGATAATAGAGCGTAAATTTTCTTTTGGAAAGGCTTTACAGCTCTATCACGTATAGTAGCGAAATCAGGTAATAAACCAGTCCACCAGAATACTAATGATACCGATAAATATGTAGAGATCGCAAATACGTCCCATAAAAGTGGTGAGTTAAAGTTTACCCATAATGAACCGAATTGGTTAGGGATAGGTAATACCCAGTAACCGTTCCAAGGACGCCCCATGTGAATAATTGGGAAAAGTCCCGCTTGGAATACGGCAAAGATTGTCATTGCCTCTGCAGAACGGTTAATTGCCATTCTCCATTTCTGACGGAATAATAAAAGTACAGCAGAGATTAATGTACCCGCGTGACCGATACCTACCCACCATACGAAGTTGGTGATATCCCAAGCCCAACCAATGTTTTTGCTAAGCCCCCATACTCCAATACCTGTTCCTACTGTGTAGAAAATACATCCAAATCCCCATAACATTGCTGCTAAAGAAATGTAGAATGCGATGTACCAATTTTTGTTGGCTTTACCTTCAATTGGTCTTGCTATATCCTCTGTAATATCGTGATAGCTTTTATCTCCTAATATTAAAGGTTCTCTATAAGACGATTCGTAATGACCCGACATAATCTATTTACTTATATTAATTATTAAGCTTCGTTTGTATTTCTAACTTTTACTTGGTAAACTACGTTTGGTTTTGTACCAATGTAATCTAACACGTAGAAAGCTCTCTTATCTTCTTTTAATTTGCTCACTGTATCTTCAGAGTTATTTAAATCTCCGAAAGTCATAGCTCCTGTAGAACAAGCTTGAGAACATGCAGTTTGGAATTCATCCTTCTTCACTGCTCTTCCTTCTCTCTTCGCTTTTAATATAGTCGCTTGAGTCATTTGGATACACATAGAACATTTCTCCATAACTCCACGAGAACGAACAACCACATCTGGGTTTAATACCATTTTTCCGTATTCGTTATTCATGTTAAAGTCAAACTCTTCATTGTTTGAATAGTTAAACCAGTTGAAACGACGTACACGGTAAGGACAGTTGTTTGCACAATAACGAGTACCTACACAACGGTTATAAGCCATTTGATTTTGACCTTGACGACCGTGAGAAGTTGCAGCTACCGGACATACTGTTTCACAAGGTGCGTGATTACAGTGCTGACACATCATTGGTTGGAAAGTAACCTGAGGATTATCTGCAGGATTCTCTAAAGCATCAAATAATTTACCTTTACTTAATCCTAAAGCTTCAGTAGCATATCTTCTTTCTAACTCTTGATCTGCGAATTTATGGAATTCAGTTTCAGCATTTTTCTTAGCCTCTTCTGGATTGTTTCCAAGAGCAGTATACTTCTCAACTAACTTAGATTTAAACTCTGCCTTGAATTCATCGATAGTCATATCTCCTTGAACTTTTGAAGAATAATAACGATCGATACGTAACCAGTGCATATCTCTACCTACACGAACTTCATCTTTACCAACAACTGGAACGTTGTTTTCTGCATGACAAGCTACAACACAAGCTCCACATCCTGTACATGAAGATAAATCAATAGATAAGTTAAAGTGGTGACCTAAACTTCTATCATGATCATCCCATAAGTCAATTTTACTTCCTTCAGTTTCTTGGTGATCATAAGATACCATGAAAGGCTTGTTCCAAGTATGTTTTGGATTTAAAGAAGTATCGTTTACATCTTTTAAAGATGCTTCTCTTAAGATATCGTGACGACCAGCTAAAGTACTTTGAACTTGTAAGCAAGCAAACTTATGCCAACCTCCTACATTCTTAACAGTAACACCTAACTGAACGTTTTTTCTATCTTTATATAATGGGTAAGCATTTACCCCAACTTGCATTTCTTCTTTTAAGTTCTGAGTTCTACCATACCCTAAAGCTAAACCAATAGAACCTTGTGCTTGACCAGGCTGGATGATAACTGGAACCTTTAATGTTTGACCATCTAAAGTAATTTCAGCAAAGTTTCCATCAATTGCTCCGTTATCTTTAACTGGATTATCAAAACCTAAAGTTTTAGCATCTGTTGGAGAAACTGTTAAATAGTTATCCCAGGAAGCACGTGTGATTGGATCAGGGAATTCTTGCAACCATGGATTGTTTGCTTGATTACCATCACCTAATGCTACAGATGTATATAAGTTTAATTCGAATTCTGAACCTTGAACTTTAGCAATCGCTTTTCCAGCTTCTAAAACAGAAACTCCTAAAGCTACTCCGCTAAATTCTTCTGCACCTTCTTCAGAAGTTGTTTCTTCTGTCGTTTCAACAGCTTCAACTACTGGTGCTGGTGCCTTAAAGAAACCATCATGTAATGCTTGATTCCAAGAAGCTCCATTAAGTACGTTTGTACTCCAGAATTCTTTTAATGTATCATAATAATTTTTTGTTGCTCCACTCCACTTCAATAATACATCTTGTACTTGACGTGATTTAAATAAAGGAGCAATTGTAGGCTGCATTAAACTGTACTTTCCTTCAGTAGCCATTACATCTCCCCAACTTTCTAAGTTATGAGGTGCTGGTAAAGTATATTGAGTAGTTACAGCAGTTTCATCATTTTGAGTAGATAATGCAACAGAGAAACCTAATTTCTTAACAGCATCTCCAAAACCAGCGATTGAATATGCTGGATTTACATTATAAGTAATTAAACCTTTTGCTTTACCTGAAGTAATATCTTTTACTAAAGTAGCAACTTTTGCATCACTACCTTGACGTAATAAATTCACAGATTCAGTATCTATAACTACACTTCCTAAAGCTTTATTGATAGCTAAAGCAATCGTTTGTGCATTTACATCATTGATACCTGCAAGAACAACAGCTTTCTTTCCTGCTTTCTTTAATTCTTTAGCTAACTTTTTAATTTCTGCATCAATTGGTGTAGCTTGAGTTGGTAAGCTTCCTCCAGTAATTGCATTATATAAAGTTACTAAAGCATGCATTTGAGCAGATGGCTTAGCTACTAAACGCTTATCAGCATTCGCTCCTGCTAAAGACATGTTACTCTCTATTTGAACATGGTAAGACATTTTACCAGTATCAACTTGTCTTCCTTCTATATACGACTTTTCGTATCCTCCTTGCCAGTCTCCTAAAAAATCTGCACCGAAAGAAGCAATTACTTCTGCTTTACTTAAATCGTAGTTTGGTAAAGCGCGCTTTCCATACATTGCTTCAAAAGCATCAGCAGTTGCACTTTCTGAAACTGCATCGTATACAACGTGTTTTACATTAGGATACTTAGCGATAAAATCTGAGATAATTTTCTCAGTTGAAGGACTCGCTAAAGTTCCTGTCATTAAATATACTAATCCGTTAGAAGCTTTTAAACTTTCTAACTTAGCCATAATTTCTTTATCTGCATCTTCCCAAGAAACTTGAGTTTCACCTTTTCTAGGTTCTTTAACTCTTAATTTCTCATCGTATAATGATAATACAGATGCTTGAACTCTCGCTGTAGTAGTTCCTCCTGCCTCTTTGTTAGGCATGATTTGGATTGGACGTCCTTCACGAGTTTTAACTAATACGTTGGCAAAATCGAAACCATCAGAAATCGTTGTCGCGTACCAATCTGCTACACCAACAATAATGTCATTAGGTTGAACTACATAAGGAATCGATTGTCTAACTGGACCTTCACATGCTGCTAAAGAAGCTGCTGCTGTTGTGAAACCTACATATTTCAAGAAATCTCTACGAGACGTTGAAGTATTTTCAAGAGTTTCTTGATCTCCTAAAAACTCATCTGTAGGAAGTTCTTGCACAAACTCTTTACCACGTAACGTTTCAACAACTGAACTTTCTTTAAGTTCTTCAACACTTTGCCAGTATTTTTTGTTTGAAGCCATTTATTTGTTTTTATTAAATGATTGAGAGCTTTTACACTCTCAATTATAGAATTCTTAATTAATTAATTTTAGTAATGACACTTACCACATTCTTTACCACCTAACTGAGCGATGGTAACTTTATCTACACCATACTTCTTAGCTAACTCCGCATGGATCTTAGCATAGTATTCATTACCCTTCAAGTCAACATTTGTTTCCTTGTGACAATCGATACACCATCCCATAGTTAATGGAGAATACTGATATAACTCTTCCATTTCTTCTACTGGACCGTGACATTTTTGACATTTAACACCAGCAACTGTTACGTGTTGTGAGTGGTTAAAATATGCAAAATCTGGTAAATTGTGAATTCTAACCCAATCGATAGGCTTTTGCTCACCAGTATATTCTAATTTTTCAGGATCCCAACCTACGTGATCGTAAATCTTAGCGATCTCTTTATCTAATTCTGCCTTACCAACAACTCTTCCTCCATCTTCTAAAACTACTTTAGTACCTTCAGCTACTTCAGCGATGTTTTTATGACAGTTCATACAAACATTTAAAGAAGGAATACCAGAGTGCTTACTATGCTTGGCAGCAGAGTGACAGTATTGACATTCTATTTTATTATCTCCTGCGTGAATTTTATGCGAGAATAAAATTGGTTGTACCGGTTGATAACCTTGATCTACACCAACTTTAAATAAAGTACCAAATAACACATATGCTGTAATTAATGCTCCGAAGATTACGAATAACACATGTAAGAATGTATTCTTCTTAATTCCTTCCCACAACTCAGCAGCTTGTCCCATTAAACCTGGAGTCTTAGGCGCACCTTTTAATTCACTTACAGTTTTAAGTAAACTAGCAATAATTAGGAAAGCAACGATAATAGCCGCAGCTAAAATCCATAACACCCATTTTGGAGGACCAGCAACTACAACATCACCACCACCATTAGGACCACCTGTAACAACTGGTTTGATTTCACCTACTGTTGTGTAGTATAAAATATTATCGATTTGCTCATCAGATAACTGTGGAAAAGCAGTCATGTTTGCCTGGTTCCACTCTTCATACAATGCATTTGCATCTGCATCACCAGAAGCTCTTAATGCTGCATTGTTACGTATCCATTTCTTTAACCAAGCATTCTCTCTTCTAGATTCAACACCACCAAGCATTGGACCTGTCATGTTTTTATCCAATTTGTGACAAGAAGCACAATTGGCATTAAATAATTTTCTACCCGCTTTTTGTCGATCCATATCGACATCTTGAGCATTTGCAGAAATACTTACTAAAAAAATGAATAAGAAAGTAAGGCTGTTAAGTAGTACTCGACTAAGTTTACTGTGATAATTCACACTTTTCATACTATAAAAATATATATTTCGTATCTATTTTGTATAACGTTTACACTTGTGGTAAAAAATTACCGGGTGCTTAAACTCCGACAAAATTACTACTTCTCTATAAAATGTGAAATGTTAAGAGATTCCTAATTTGTAATTTATATCGATTCTAAATAAATATTTCTAGCAATCTATTCGATCACAAGTCGTTACTTTTGTTGAAACTATAAACGAAATATGATAAAGGGTAAAAATTTAGCATTTATATTGTTTTTATTTTTAGGATTTTGCATGAGTTATGCACAATCTAATTACACTAGTGATCAAAACATTAATTCACTTTTAGCTAAAAAAAGAAAGTACAATAAAAAGAACGGAAGCGGTTACAGAATTCAGTTGTATAATGGTACTGAACAACGTGCAAAAAACGTTAGACAAAACTTCATTTTGAAGTTTTCTGAATATGGAAAACCAAAGATGAGTTATGAATTACCTGAATGGAAAGTTAGAGTTGGTCGTTTTAACACAAAATTGGAAGCTGACAGAGCCTTAAATAAAATAAAAGAGAAATTTTCAGGAGCAATTGTTATTCCTTACTAGAAAATTAAACATACTTACAAAAAAAGGTTCAAACAATGTTTGAACCTTTTTTATTTTGTTAAAGCATTTATTCTGAGTTTTAAATACTGATTTACAATATCTTTCAAACTCAAATCTTCGTCTTTAAAACTATCGTGATCTGTCATAATATTCATGATAAAAGTATTGTCCATCGCTAGCAATAAATTTATATTAAAGTCAGCAAAAACACCAGTTTTCATACCACGCTTGTAAATCAAAGAAAATGTAGATAATACGCGATCTGTTACTTGTTTGATTTCATTCCAAATCTGAGGAAAATTGGTTTGAATTTCATCTAGAAAATGAATTGAAATACCTTCTATGCTATCACTGATTTTTAACAATATAGTTTCGTAAATATTAATTACATCAGCACCATCTTCTAGCTCATCAAAAACTACTTCTTCTAAGTCTTGCAAAACCATACCTACCATTGTTGCGTAAATCTCTTCTTTGGTTTTAAAATAGGTATAAATTGTACTTTTACTTTTTTGTACTAATACTGCTAGTTCGTCTAAAGTTAATTTATCTAACTTCTCGTATTGAACTTTATAGAACAATTCTTTAACCCAAGCTTCCGCTTTTTTAGATAACTGTTTTCGCTCTCTGTCTAATGCCTTTCTTCCCATAAATTAAAACCAGCCTTTTCTCAATTCGTTTATTGTTAATCTAAGCACAGCAAGATAGGGATTATACTTTGGCTTTAATGGTTTTCCTTTCGCCAATTGATGAATTTGATAATCGTAGAAACCAGCTTCTGCAAAATCTTTCATTTTCTTAATTTTAAAATCAAAAGTAGCATCACTTACCCTATAACTTTCATCTTCTAAAAACGTTTTTGGGAAGTTTTGATCTGTTATAAACGGACGCGCAAATCCTATCATTTCTAATTCATTATTTTCTAAAACTTCATCACAAAACTGTTGAGATCGAAAACCACCTGTAACCATTATAGGCAGTGAGGTTTCTGCTTTTATCTTTTTTGCAAAATCTAGAAAATAAGCTTCTCTTTTACGTGTTGATTCACGTTCGTATCGTTCTGTTAAAAAAACAATATTTTCATACGTTCCACCTGAAATTTCAAGTAAATCTATCTTTAATTTTTCTAAATGTTTAATCACAAACATTGCATCTTCTTCGTTAAATCCACCTCGTTGAAAATCGGCACTATTTAACTTAACAGATATTGGAAAATCATTGCCTAAAACCTTACGAATTCGGTTAACAATATCGAAAAGTAACCTGGCTCTGTTTTCAATAATACCGCCATAATTGTCTTGTCTTTTATTTGTTTTTGGAGATAAAAACTGACTTAGTAAATATCCATGAGCGGCATGAATTTGGACTCCTGTAAAACCTGCTTTTTTTGCTAAAACAGCAGTGGTTACAAAACGATTTTCAACATCTTTAATCTCATCTAAAGACATCGCTTTAGGTTTAGCAAACAGCATTAATTTTTTAAGCTGAATTGCTGATGGAGCTATCGGTTTAAACGTTGAAAAGATAGACGATTGACGACCTGCATGATTAATTTGAGCCCAAAACTGTGTGTCATTTTGCGTTGCAACTTTTGTTACTTCTTGTAAAGCTGCAATACCACTTTCATCTTCTAAAACAATATTTGCTGAAGCTTCTTTGTAATGTTTATCTACTAGAATATTTCCTGAAATTAATAAACCTGTTCCATTAGAAGACCAATGCTTATATAAATCAACTATTGGTTTGGTCGCATGCTGTTTCTTATTTGCTAAACGCTCAGTCATTGCTGCTTTCGCAATTCTATTTTTAATCGTAACTCCACAAGGAAGTTCAAACTCTTCTAAAATTGGTTTTGCTTTCAATACTATTTATTTTGTTATTTGAGTTTCAATTTTATTTGGAATTTTAGACATGGCTAGTTCTGAAATTGCTGTAATCGATAACGAAGGATTTACTCCAGGGTTTGCAGAAATCATCGATCCATCACATACAAACATATTCTCGTAACCAAAGACTTTATTGTTTTTATCAATAACTCCTTCTTCTTTAGTTTCTCCCATTACTGCTCCACCCAAAATATGAGCTGTAGTTGGAGTTCCTAATAATACATCTGCAAAATTCGAAAATGGAATCGCTTTTACTTTTTGACCTAATATTTTTGCCAGTTTAGATGCTTCAGGAATAAAACCACTTGGTGCTTCGTTAGATTCTTTTTCAGTTTTCAACTGTGTTACTTTTCCTAACTTCAATCGTAATGTGCTATCTAAAGTCTGCATAAATAGCAATACTGTTGTTCGTTTGCTATAAGCTTTTGTGAATATTGTTTGAAATAACTGAACAGGTGATTTAAATAACACACCAAAAACTCCTAAAATTCGAACTATTGCATATTTATGTTGCACTGAAGGAATTGTTAGTGTTCTAAAAAACCCAGAACCTTTTCCATAACGAACAGGTTCAAGATGACTATTTTTATCGATATGTAGAATAGAACCTATTGCTATTCCTTTTGAATAATCTTTTGATTTCTTCTCTGTTGATGTTAGTAACAATAACGATTCATTATTTGTTCTAATATTTCCACCAACCATTTCGGATAAATTAGGTAATGATTTCTTTTGTTTCAATTTTAAAAGTAATGGTACAGTTCCTAAAACTCCACCTGAAAACACTACTCCGTTTGCTTCAACTTTCTTTGTTTTAGAAAATGTTGATGTACTTTTTTTGAAATGAATCTCATATCCAGACTTTCCATTCACATTATTTTTAGGCAACACATCTAACACTTCATGTTCCGCTATAATTTCTACGCCTAGCTTCTGAGCAAAATAGAGATAGTTTTTATCCAATGTATTTTTAGCATTGAATCTACAACCCGTCATACAAGCACCGCAATAATTACACGCAGCTCGATCTGGACCTTCACCATTAAAATATGGATCTTTTACTTTTTCTCCAGGTTTACCAAAATGAACTGCAACTTTAGTCGTTGAAAAATGTTCTTCTCTATCTAAGTCTTTCGACAAATCTTTAATCAAATGATCAGCTGGTCCGAAATAAGGATTCTCTTCTGCCCCTAGCATTCGATATGCTTCTTTATAATGTGGAGCAAGTTCGGTTTCCCAATCTTTAAGTCCGTTCCAACTTCCAGAAGTAAAAAACTCCTTTTTAGGAATAGGCAATGTATTTGCGTAAGTTAAAGAACCACCTCCAACTCCAACTCCAGAAAGTATACTTACATGATTTAAATATGTCATTTTAAAAAAGCCAAACAATCTTAATCGAGGTTCCCAAAGCCATTTTTTTAGATTCCAGTTTGTTTTCGGAAAATCTTTAGGCTTTAACCATTTTCCTTTTTCGATTACCAAAACAGAATATCCTTTTTGAGCTAATCGTAAGGCACTCACCGAACCGCCAAAACCACTTCCAATGATTACGTAATCGTATTTATCTTTCGTCATATGTTATGAGTTGAGTTTAATATCAGATTTAGGTTTACACATACACGTTAATATGAAACCTTCTTTCTTTTCGTTTTCTAACAACACAGATTGTTCATCTGTTTTCCAAACTACTTTTCCTTTTTCTAATTCACACTTGCAAGTTCCACATTGTCCCATACTACAGGCATAAGGAATTGCAACTTTATTTCTTTTTGCTCCTTCTAAAATTGTTTCAGACTGGTAAACAGAAAAGTTCTTATTGTTTATGGAAACATTATATAAATTACCAAAAGGTTTAACTTCTTGATATGAGAATTCTTCAATAATAATATGATCAGAAGCAACTCCTTTTTTAGACAAAACCTCTTTTGATGCTTCCATCATTGGAGTTGGTCCACAGATATAATAATTTGCTTTTTCAAAATGACTCAATAATTCTGTTTGATACGTATGAGTTAACAAATCATAAGTAATCTTCAATGAAAATTGATTAGGGTACTTGTTTTGAAGATCAATTAATTCTTTATGAAACATTACATCTTTTTCTGATTTACATCCATAAATCAAACTCACATTAGTTATTTCATCTTGAAGTATTTTTTGAAGCATTGAAATAATTGGTGTTATTCCACTTCCGCCAGCAATAAAAACATGATGCTCTACATCTGTTTCATCTTTGAATTTAAAAGTTCCAAACGGACCCGCAACATTTACATATTTACCTTCCGATAAATGATCTAATATCCTATTTGATAACTTCCCTCCAGAAACTCGTTTAACTCCAACTTTTAGTATTCCAGAATTTGGATTAGAACAAATCGAATAACATCGACTTACTTTCTCTCCGTCAACTAACATTGAAATCACCACATATTGTCCTGCTTCAAATTTGTATGGAATATCATTTAAATTTTCAAACTGAATCTCTGCACTATCATGCGTTAATTTTCGCACTTGAGCTACTTCTAAGGAGTATTTCCAAGTTTTATCTTGTATGATATCTGCGTATGTATTTCTTGGCTTTAGAACTTTTAATTCATTAACTCCAAATCCTTCAATTGGAGATTTTTCATTTCTTAACTCTTGCTCTACTAATTGATATTTTTTCTTGTATAAGTAAAAAGGAACACGAGGATACAAATGATGAATTAAATGATAACTCTGGAAAAATGATAAAAACTCTAAACCAGGTATTGTTACAATTCTTGTGTTATGATGTTTATCCATATTATGATGTGGATAATGAGGAAGCCAATCGAAAGTAAAACCTAAAATTGGTGCAGCAACTAAAGCCGGCAATAAGAATACGATTATAAATTCGTACCAAAATTTGAATACAACCATTGCAATAATGATAGTTGAAATGAACAAAATAAAAGTCAGAGTTTGATTTCTAGTTTTTCTCATAGCTTCATTCTTTCTACTCTCAGCTCCTAAAGAAGTCGTGTAATAATGGCCTATTAAAGTCAGACATCTAAAGAAAACTATCATAAAGTTTTTTCCTCTAACATAACCATCCGGATCTTCTTCCGAATCATTAGTGTGTGCATGATGTTTAAGATGAATTACCTTAAAAGCACTGAATGGAAAAAAAAGAAAACTAGCGGAAACCCAGCCTATCCTTTTTTCTAAAGTGAAAAATTTTGCATTACCTCTAGAAATATTTCCATGACTAGATTCATGAACCACTGTAAACATGCTATAAGCCAGAAAAGCTCCAATTAGAATTACTATAACTTCATTTAGCATACTAGCGCTAAATAAATAATACAATAAGGCGTATGCTAGTAATAATCCTAAAAAAAGGAATACTGTAGGATATGCAATTTTAGCTTTGGAAGTTGAAATCATAAATCAAACTATTTTATCAAATATAGTTTGATTTTTTAATAGAATCAAATTATCTTAATAATCAACTACATACAGCATCAAGAAGTACAGTTAGAAATTTTAATTTTTAAAATAAATTCATAGCTTTAATACTTTAGAAAAATAACAATTTCAAAAAGACAAAATCTTAAAAGTATTATGCACAACAATAAAGCTTTTTTAATTCATGAAAGGGTTTAAAAGTATAATCTCCATAACTATTTATCTATTTTTTACTGTTGGGTTTTTAGGTATTCTTAGAGCTGTTATTCTGCAAATAAAAACAGGAACTACTTGTCCGAAAGTTCAAGAAATACCTGTATGTTATGTGGTTTTTGCTTGTTTTATAATAGCCTTAATTTCACATGTAACTAAAAAGAGAAACTATCTCTATTTTATTAGTATTGGATTTGCTTTACTAGTAGCCACAACTGCTACTATAATGCATATAAAAGGAGATTTTGTATGCCCAAAGACTTTAATTAAAGGCACACCAAAATGTTATTATGCTGTTGCTTTACTTTCAAGTTTAATCATATTAAAAATATTACATCTTAGAGATATTGAAAAAGATTTTAATTTAAACCCGAAGTCATAAAATAAAAAAACCTGTTAATTAACTTAACAGGCTTTTTTATTATTTATAAGGAATTAATTATTTCAGCTTTTTCTTAACTGCTACTTCAATATAAGCTTCAATAACGTCATTCTCTTTAATATCATTATAGTTCTTAATTTGTAATCCACAATCGTATCCTTTAGTTACTTCTTTAACATCGTCTTTGAAACGTTTTAATGAAGTTAATTCACCATCGTGCACCACAATACCTTCACGTATAATACGAACCTTAGCATCTCTTGTAATCTTACCGTTCATTACCATACATCCAGCAATATTTCCAACCTTAGAAATTTTATAAACTTCTCTGATTTCTACATTACCAATAACCTCTTCTTTCATTTCAGGAGATAACATTCCTTCCATGGCATCTTTAAGATCATTGATAGCGTCATAGATAATCGAGTATGTTCTAATATCTACTTCTTCTCTATCCGCTACTACACGTGCATTAGATTGAGGACGTACATTAAATCCAATAATAATTGCATCAGAAGCCGATGCTAATAATACATCTGATTCAGTAATTGCTCCAACTCCTTTGTGTAAGATATTTACTTGAATTTCTTCAGTAGATAACTTCTGGAAAGAATCTGTTAATGCTTCTACTGAACCATCCACATCTCCTTTTAAGATAATGTTTAACTCTTTGAAGTCTCCTAAAGCAATACGACGACCAATCTCGTCTAATGTTAAAGTTTTCTGAGTTCTTACAGATTGCTCACGTTGTAATTGAGAACGTTTAGCAGCGATTTGCTTAGCTTCTCTTTCGTCTTCAAATACATTGAACTTATCACCTGCCTGTGGAGCTCCATCTAAACCTAAAATAGATACTGGAGTTGATGGACCTGCAACTTTAACTTTGTTTCCACGCTCATCAAACATTGCTCTAACCTTACCACTGTGCTTACCAGCTAATAAGTAATCTCCAATCTTTAATGTTCCTGCTTGAACTAAAATTGTAGAAACATATCCTCTACCTTTATCTAATTGTGCTTCTACTACAGTACCTAAAGCATTCTTATTAGGATTAGCTTTTAATTCTAATACTTCTGCTTCTAATAATACTTTTTCTAAAAGCTCATCAATACCTTGACCAGTTTTAGCAGAGATTTCTTGAGACTGAATATTTCCTCCCCAATCCTCTACTAATAAATTCATAGATGAAAGTTGAGTCTTAATATTATCTGGATTAGCGTTTGGCTTATCTACTTTGTTAATTGCGAAAACAATTGGCACATCTGCTGCTTGTGCGTGAGAGATTGCTTCTTTTGTTTGTGGCATTACATCATCATCCGCTGCAATAACAATAATTACTAAATCTGTTACTTGAGCACCACGTGCACGCATCGCTGTAAAGGCCTCGTGACCTGGTGTATCTAAGAAAGCGATTTTTTGCCCGCCATCTAAAGTTACACTGTAAGCTCCAATGTGCTGTGTAATTCCTCCACTCTCACCTGCAATTACATTTGCTTTACGTACGTAATCTAATAACGAAGTTTTACCGTGATCTACGTGACCCATTACCGTAATAATTGGCGCTCTAGATTCTAAATCTTCTGGTTTATCTTCAACCTCTTCAATAGATTCTTCTACTTCTGCTCCAACGAATTCTACTTTATAATTAAATTCTTCTGCAACTATTTGAAGAGTCTCAGCATCTAAACGTTGATTCATTGTTACCATCATTCCTAACATCATACATGCTGAAATGATATCTGTAACTGGTTTATCCATCATCGTAGCAACTTCACTTACAGTTACAAACTCTGTAACTTTAAGGATGTTTTCTTGTGCTGCTTGCATTTCTGCCTCAGCTTGCTGACGGTGTTGATCTCTTTTCTCTCTACGATACTTAGCTCCTTTTCCTTTGTTAGATTTACCTTGAAGCTTTTCAAGAGTTTCTCTAACTTGTTTTTGGATTTGAGCTTCTGTTAATTCTTCTTTTTTAACCTCAGGTCTTCTCCCTCTACGTTGGTTTCCACCTCTTCTATTTCCTTGTCCGCCACGGTTGTTATTTCCTTGACCTCCTCGGTTATTTCCTTGTCCACCTCGGTTATTATTATTTCCTTGTCCGCCACGGTTGTTATTACCTTGACCTCCTCGGTTATTGTTGTTCCCTTGTTGGTTATTATTTCCTGCACCAGGTTTCGTAATTCTTCTACGCTTTCTCTTATCATTATTAGAATTATTATCCTTGTTTTCTGGTTTTTTCTTCTTAGGTCTTTCAAATTGTTTTAAATCAATTTTTTGACCTGTCATTTTAGGACCATCTAACTTCTGATACTTTGTTTTAATTTTCTCAGCGTTTTCTGGTGTAACCTCTTTTGCAGCTTCTTTCTTAGGCTCTTGCTTTTTAGCAAAATCCTTTTTCTCTGGCCTTCTAGAGATTTCAGAAGCTTTATCGATTGGCTTTTGAGGAATTGATTTTTTTGGTGCTGGTTTTGGTTTCTCTACCTGCTTTTCAACTTCCTTTTTTACCTCTTGGGTTTTCTTTACTTCAGGTTTAGCTGGTTCCACCGCTTTTGGTTTTTCAACTACCTCTTCTTTTTTCACCTCTTCTTTTTTAACTTCTTGCTTTGGTTTATTGATATCAATTTTACCAACAGTTTTAAGTTGAGGCTTTTCGGCTTTAGCTTTTAAAACTTCTTGTTTTTTTGCTTCTTCTTGTAAACGCTTAGCTTCTTGTTCTGCCTCAAGTCTTTTACGAATTTCTTCCTTCTCTTTTCGCTTTTCTTCGCTTACCTCTTGAGAAGCTACTCTTTTAGATTTATCTGTCTGAAAACCGTCCAAAAGAATTCGGTATTCAGCATCAGAAATCTTAGTAGTAGGGCGTGCTTCGATATCATGTCCGTTTTTAGACAAGTGCTCCACCGCTCTATCTAAAGAGATATTTAATTCTCTTAAAACTCTGTTTAGTCTTAATGTTTTAGCTTCAGCCATAAATTATTATTATACTTTAAATGAACATATTGCTATTCAATTAGTGCAATATGTTTTCGATTTTTAAGGAATCGATTAACCTTTTGTTTTATTATTACTCTTCGAATTCTTCTCTTAGAATTCTTTGAACTTCAATAATAGTTTCTTCTTCAAGATCTGTTCTTTTAACAAGCTCTACAACGTCTTTCTCTAACACGCTTTTCGCTGTATCTAAACCTATCTTTTTGAATTCTTCAATTACCCAAGCTTCTATTTCGTCAGAGAATTCTGTTAACTCTACATCTTCCTCTTCGATACCTTCTCTTTGAACGTCTATCTCGTACCCTGTTAATTGGCTTGCTAAACGGATATTAACTCCTGATCTACCAATTGCTTTCGATACTTCTTCTGGTTTTAAAAGTACATTTACACGTCCTTTTTTACCATTTTTCTCTTCATCAAACTTAAGAATCTCTACTGAAGTAACTTTAGCAGGACTTAAAGCTCTTGAAATGAATAATTGTTCGTTTTTAGTATAGTTAATAACGTCGATATTTTCGTTACCTAACTCACGAACGATTCCATGAATACGAGAACCTTTAACTCCGACACAAGCTCCAACTGGGTCGATTCTATCATCATAAGAATCTACAGCAATCTTTGCTTTATCTCCAGGAATTCTTGCTACTCCTTCAATAGTAATTAATCCATCAAAAACCTCAGGAATTTCTTGTTCAAATAACTTCACTAAGAAATTTGGTGATGTTCTTGATAATACTATTGATGGTTTATTTCCTTTTAATTCTACTTTTTTGATTACACCTCTTACAGCATCTCCTTTTCTAAAGAAATCTGATCTGATTTGTTCTGTTTTTGGTAGAACTATTTCGTTTCCTTCGTCGTCTAATAAAATCACTGCATTGTGACGAATGTGGTGAACTTCTGCACTATAAATCTCTCCTTCAAGATCTTTAAACTGCTTGAACACGTTTGTACTATCGTGTTCGTGTATTTTTGAAATTAAATTTTGACGTAACGCAAGAATTGCTCTTCTACCTAAGTCTATTAACTTAACTTCTTCAGAAACATCTTCTCCAATTTCAAAATCAGGCTCAATTTTCCTTGCTTCTGAAAGTTCAATCTCTTCATTATCATCTTCAGACATACCATCGGCAACAACGATTCTGTTTCTCCAGATTTCTAAATCTCCTTTATCTGGATTGATAATAATATCAAAATTATCGTCTGAACCGTACTTACGTTTTAAAGCCGAACGAAATACTTCTTCTAAGATAGACATTAAGGTTACCCTGTCTATACTTTTGTTGTCTTTAAAATCTGAAAATGACTCAATTAATGCAATGTTCTCCATTTTCTTGCTGTTAAAATATAATCTTCACTTTTGCTTCTTTAATATCTCCATACAATATTTCAGCTTCCTTCTCTACTGTATGTTTTCCTTTACCTACTGGCTTAGGTTCTCTCGTTTTCCATTTTAGAACGATTTTATCTTCAGTAACTTCAGATAATACTCCTTCTATTTCTTTATCTTCTGTTTTAACCTTTAAAGTTCTATTTATATTTTTATTGTATTGTCTTTTAACTTTTAAAGGGTGTGATATATCTGGAGTCGTAACTTCTAAAGAAAAATCTTCTTCTTCTCTATCTAAGTTATGTTCAATATTCCTGCTAATTCTTACACATTCGCTTAAAGGAACACCAGAATCTCCATCTACAATCACTTTTATCTTATTATTAGCAAGAAACTGTAAATCGATAAGAAACAATGTTGGGTTCTCATCTAAGGCTTCTTGTAATAATTCTTTTACTTTATCTTGATTCATTTTAGGTATAAAAAGAGGGGACTTTTGGTCCCCTGCAATTATCTTATCGAGAATTTCTGTGCAAATATAATAACTTATAACATACCAAACAAATAAAGAAAACTTTACTGTTCAAGTTGAATTTTCTAGGAATTTGCTAAAAAAACGTTTTAGATTTCATTATTTTTTCAATAAAACAATCAAATCAAACGCTTTCGCCAGAAAAAAACGAGACAAATTACATCTTTTACGAGAACTAAATAAAACGAAAAACCGACCTTTTAAAGATCGGTTCATAATTTTATTTCAAAGGCTGCTCTATAATTTTTGCCATATCTTCAACCTTGTCTTCTTCGCAATTAACCATTGCATAATAAGAGACTTTCATTAATTTCTTTTTTACTTTTCGATTCCAGGTAAGTTCTTTCTTATGAAATAACCAAACTGAAAGCGAAACTAAAACGGTGGTAATTATTGCTAAAATATAATACTCACCTTTACTTAAATCTGCTGAAGGTTGAAAAACCCAATATATTCGAGTAGTTAAATACAGTAAAAACACAAGATGAATCAACTTTATCCCTATATTCTTCTTTTGACTCTTTGTTGTTAAATACAAATGATAAACGACATAGAAAAACAACAATAAAGTAGGAAAAAAATTATATGCGAATATCCTAAAATTAGGAAAACCTAAAAACTTATCATCTTCTAACGCTGCTTTATACTCTTTTTTAGACTTATTCAATTTATCATTAGCCTCGGCATATTCAGCATAAAGCTTAGGATTATTTTTCTTCACATATTCTTTTAACTCACTCAATTCTTTTGAATTAACTTTTCTTGCTTCTGCAGTCTCTTTTTTAGACACTACAGTTCTATTACTTTCTTTTTCTAAAAACTCAAAAGCAAAAAGAAAAGATGCGGTTAACACCCCTAAAAATAAATAGGCAATTATAGAACTACTCTTCTTCTTCATCATCTGAATTAGAGGTTCCTCCGTCATTAGTTCCGGTTTCTTCTTTTTCGACACCGAATTGTTCTGCGTCAATGATGTTCCCATTGTTTGTAACTATTTCTTGGTTTTCTGTACAAGAAACAAAGCTTACTACTAAAACTACTACTAAGATTTTAAATAAATTTTTCATGATATTGTGATTTAATTTTAATAAACCACTAAAATTAAAAATTTTAAAACCCTAGTCGCTTTGTTAATTCTACATTGAATTATTGAATTTGTGTTTTATTGCTAATACAACTAATCCTATTTTCTTCTTCACCCGAAGTTTCTTGGTCATTCTAGATATTAATGTATTAAAAGAACTTTTTGTGATTCTCATTTCATCACAGATATCACAAGTTTCCATATTATCTGTTAACATTTGAAGTGCTTGTGCTTCTCTTGGTGACAACATGCTTTTTAAAGTAACCATAGAATCTTCTTCTAACTGCCTTGATATAATAGCATCAATAACACAATCTGAATAAAATCTTCTACCTTGACTTAACTTCAGCAAAGCTTCATCTAACTCTTTACTAAGACTTACTTTTGAAATATAACCTGAAGCTCCTAACAAAATCGTTTCTTGAATCTGTTTTATATCATAGGAACCGGATACTATTAAAAATTTAGGCGCATTTTCTTTTCCGAAGACTTGTTTTAAAACTTCAACACCACTCATGTCGGGAAGTTTTAAATCGAGAATTACAACATCACATTCGTTAAAATCTAACCATTGAATTAGTTCAGCTCCAGTTTTAGCCGAACCTACTACTTGATGAACGGATGTTTTCAGAATGGCTTCAATACCATCAATGATCAATCCGTGATCATCAGTTATAAATATTTTCATTTTCTTTAAATTTATTACTGCAATATTTGCAGTCGGAGGTTAATTAATTTAAATCATTTACAAATATAGAAAGGTAAGATTAATTTATTTGTAGACAAAACCCTTAGATTGATAAATTTTTCTTAAAAAAACTAAAAACCAAGCTCGCTACTTAAAATTACAACAAACAAAAAAGTCTTTAAGATTACTCTTAAAGACTTTAAGTTGGCCTACTAGGACTCGAACCTAGAATATCGGTACCAAAAACCGGTGTGTTGCCATTACACCATAGGCCAATTTTGTGGGTGCAAATATACAAACAAAGTTTGTATCACCAAATACAAACTTTGTTTTTTTTGAAAAAATATTACTATTTGTTTCTTACCTATGCATAAAACTACCTTTATACATATTTCCTTCCCCGTCTGTTGCGATATACTTATATATTCCTCTATTATTTATTCTAGGATTACAAATTACTTCTCTTCTGTCTAAACCTTTTGTTTCTAATGTTGCTGTGTATACTTGTCTACCTAATAAATCAAATACTTTTATACTTACTTCATTTGTTTCTCTAGGTAATCTTATTGTAGTAGAACCTTGGAATGGATTAGGATAGTTCATTATCTTTTTGTTATCGTTACTCACAAAAACATCGTCTGTTGAAAGCGTTGAATTATCTGCTCTAAATGCAACATTACTTATACTTAAATCGTATGCAACACTGTTCGTATAATCTCCTAACACAGAGAACACAATTGTTTTTACATCTTCAATATCTACACTATTACCTTCACCGTCTTTAAAATCTTCGAAAGAGATTTCATAATACGTTTCTTCACTGTTTGCAGGAATTGAATACCTTAATCTATTATCCCAGTTTTCTAAACCTTCTGTCATTAATACTAATTCAATTGGATTAGTTGTCTGCATTTTAAATGTGATGAAATTGTAATCTGTTACATTTAATGTTTGATCTCCTGGTAAAACATGTCTGAACACATTCATATTACCTTTTACTTCACCTTGTACTTCGATATTTCTATTAATCTCATGAGCTCCTTCTTCATCATTAATATCTTCATTAGAAATATTTAGTCTAGTCACTGAAGCATAATCTTCTAAATAATCAGTTCCCCATGGACCATCTGCTAAATATAACCCATCTGTAGCACTAGAAGTTGAAGTTGTTAAAGAGAAACCTATATCAAACAAAACTCCTGTATCAACTACGATAGACTCGTTCCAAGCTCCTGATAAGCTCAACATTTCTGAGTGATTTGAAGAATCTGAAACCTCAGTTTCTTGAATATTTCCGTTAAACATTACCTCTGTAGATTGATTTTTATTAATAATGTTTAAGTATAATTTTCCGTTAGCATATTTCCCTGAACTTACAAACACAGATGGAATTTCAGTATTTGTTCCGTCACTCACTAAGTCTTTTTCATTTGAGAAAGTATCTAAGATGAAATTCACATTAGAAAACACTTGTGAATATGTAGTTCCCCAAACCTGGAAGTTGTAATAATCTCCTTCTGGATATTGTTCAATATTCCAGTAACTGTGTAGTTCGTTTTGAGCACTTCCAATCTTCACAGAGAAACCAACTGTATACTCAACTAATCCGTTTGCTCTTCTAATTTTTGAACTTACCATTTTATGACCTCTAGAAATCACTGTTCTTACATCTTCAATAGAAGAATTATTTAAACGATCGCAAATTGCTTTTGAATGATCATATACAGAACCTTCTGTTTTTGTTGCTAAAATTGCTGAAACCCTATCGTTTCCATTGTAATAATCTGCTGCAAATACTTCAGAAGCATTAGTAATGCCTAATAAATCATTTGGACTAGATACCGAAGCTGTTTCTACACCATACATACCTGTCTCTGGTAAATAATTCATTACACCACTTCCTCCTCTACTTCTTAATAATTGCTTATCAAATCTTGCTTGAAATTCTTTTAACCCTTTAAAAGTTTTATTCTTACTTCTATTTAAATTTCTTTTTGCTATTAATTGAGCTAATTTTCCGTTACTCTCTAAACCTCCATCGTAAGAAGATGTAACATTACTTGCTGAATCAACATCTGCTACATTATTTATTCTCATAGCCGAAAAAGGCGTAGCTGTTATGTAAAAGATTGCATCATTAAAGTCATTGTCACAACTTCTATAATCTCTTCTTATATCTTCAAAACCTAAAATAATTCTTTCATTTTCTGCATCAGATAATAATACATTATGATGTCTTAACTCTTCATTTGCTTCTGGATTAAAATCTGGATCTGAAAATAAAGTCCAGTGACCATAACCAACTTTTTGCTGAGATGAACTCCACGCATTTGCTATTAATACCCAACCAATACCTGTATTTGCTGGAAAGCTTCCAATCTTCACTTTATCTCCAACCTGTAGTCCACCACCACTACCTAAAGCTGATGCATTTGGGAATATAATTGTGATATCTTCTTCTGAAGGTGCTGATGTTGGCGGATTGTCTAAATCATAAGTATAAAAACCTAATACATTTCTATATCCTGCTCCTTCAGCAACAAAAGTGATAAAAACATCAGCTGCCTGCACTAATTCTACATTTGTGTCGTAACCAGCTGTGATGTATTGTGGGTTATAATCTGGAACTGGATAAGACTCTGGAAGAGCGTTACTTATTTTCTCTAAAGTTTCTACTGAAACTTCATCACCAGGATTCACAAGATAATTTGGCGTTCCATTAGATGTATACGTTCCTAAATAGTTATAATTTTGAGCAATCGTTAATTGCGTTAAAAAGACGAATAATAGTAATAATTTTTTCATGATAACGGGGTTTTACACTTGCTAAATTACCACCATACAAAGCCTTATTCTTTAAAGATTCGTTTAACCGTTTTTAACTATAGATAAAAAGAAACACTGAAAGCTTAACCCGTTTTTCGAAAAATATGAAATGCAAAAAAGCTTCTACGAACTGTAGAAGCTTTTTTAAAAGTTGGCCTACTAGGACTCGAACCTAGAATATCGGTACCAAAAACCGGTGTGTTGCCATTACACCATAGGCCAATTACTAATGCGGCTGCAAATTTAAAACTATTTATTTATTCTGCAAACTTTTTTTTCTTTTAACAGAACTTTACCACCCAAACACTACCTTTCTGTTATTTTTGCTACCTATTGATTACAAGAGGCAACTACTATATTTTTTAACATAAAATATTTAGTACATTCGCATTGATTTTTTATTCAAATTATGAAAGACTTTAGTTTCAAAAAATGGAACATAATCTTAGGATGGGTTTCATTTGGTATTGCACTTATAACGTACACCTTAACTTTAGAACCTACTGTTAGCTTCTGGGATTGTGGAGAGTATATTTCCACCGCAGTTAACTTAGAAGTAGGTCACCCACCTGGTGCTCCGTTATTTCAAATGTTAGGTGCATTTTTTGCAATGTTTAGTAGCGATCCTAGTAACTGGGCATTTATGGTAAACTTCATGTCTGGATTAGCCAGTGCATTCACTATTCTTTTTATGTTCTGGACAATCACTAATCTTGCAAAAAGATTAGTAGATAAAAATGGACAATTTACTACTGGTGAAAAAATTGCTGTTTTGGGTAGTGGATTAGTAGGGTCTTTAGCTTATACGTTCTCGGATAGTTTTTGGTTTAGTGCTGTAGAAGGTGAAGTATATGCTATGTCTTCTTTCTTAATGGCTGTTTTATTTTGGCTAGGTTTAAAGTGGGAAAGCGAAATGAATTTACCTCGAGGTAACAAATGGTTAATTCTTATTAGTTATGTGGTTGGTTTATCTTTTGGAGTTCACATTTTATCTTTATTAGTGATACCATCGATTGTAATGCTTTATTTCTTTAAGAATTACAAAGAAATCAATATCAAAACTACTTCAATTGCAACTGTTGTTTCAATTTTAGTTTTAGCTTTTGTATTTAAGTTTTTATTTCCTTTTACATTAAAATTCTTTAGTGCTTCAGAGTTATTCTTTATTAATTCTGTAGGACTTCCTTATAATTCTGGAACAATAATCGCAGGATTAGTTTTAATCGGATTATTTGTTTACGGATTACATTACACAAGAAAAAAACAACTAGTATTAGCTAACACTGCAATTTTATCGATCTTATTTATCATGATCGGATTCTCTTCTTGGTTAATGTTACCAATTAGAGCTAATGCTGATACTATTATTAATGAAAACAATCCTTCTAGTGCAAGAGAACTATTAGCGTACTATAACCGTGAACAATATGGTGATGCAAATGTATTTTACGACAAGTACTATTCTTTTGCTTATAAAAAAGAACAAGAAAGAGATGCTTCTGGAGATGAAATTTATGTAGATGATAAACCTAAATACGAAAAGATTAAAGGAAAGTATGAAATTGTAAACCAATACAAAAATGCTGTTCCAAAATGGTCTGGTAAACATAAAGGTTTCATCCCTAGAATGGTTGATCCAAACGCAGAGCAATACTATAAGCAAATTGCCGGTATTCCTGCACGTAGTAGAAGACGACCAACTTTTACCGAGAACTTAAAGTTTATGTTTAATTATCAGTTTGGTTATATGTACGGTCGTTACTTTATGTGGAACTTTGTAGGTAGACAAAACGATATTCAAGGACATTTAGACAATAACGGAAATTGGTTAAGTGGTATTAAACCTATAGATGAATTCTTTGGAATTCCTCAAGAAAAACTACCTGACGATGTAAAAAACAATAAAGGTAGAAACACGTATTTCTTCCTACCTCTACTATTAGGTATTATTGGTTTATTATATCATGTAAAAGAAGACAAGAAAAGATGGTATACACTAGGTTTATTCTTCGTTTTCACTGGTTTTGCCATTATTTTCTATACCAATCCTAAACCTTTTGAACCAAGAGAACGTGATTATGCTGTAGTTGGTTCTTTCTATGTATTTGCTATTTGGATTGGTTTTGGAGTTTTAGCAATTTACGAAGCTTTAAAAATGTATGGCAAAAAACCTATTATCGCTTTAGCCATATCTATAGTTTCTTTATTGAGTGTACCTGCTTTAATGGGATTCCAAAACTGGGATGATCATGATAGAGCAGATCGTTATATAGCACAATTAAACGCTCAAACGTATTTAGAAAGTTGTGATCCAAACGCTATTATATTTACTATTGGTGATAACGATACGTTCCCGCTTTGGTACATGCAACAAATTGAAGGAGTACGTAGAGATATTAAAATAATCAACACTAGTTTATTCGCTACGGATTGGTATATCGATCAAATGAAGAAGAAAACATATGATGCAGATCCAATACCTTCAAAACTACAACATCATCAGTATAAATATGGAACATTAGATGTTGCTTATTATTTTGAGCATCCTAAATTAAAAGATTCAGTAATTCCTTTGAAATCTTTTATGGATTGGATTGCTACAGATCATGAAGCTACATATTTTGAAACTCAAAACGGATTAAAAGAGAAATTATTCCCAACAAAAGGAATAAGGATTCCAGTAAACAAAGAGAATGCTTTAAAATCTGGAATTGTATCTCCAAAAGATGCTGATAAAATTGTGGATTACATTGATATTGAAATTGATGATGTTATCACTAAGAATAGAATTTTGATGCTTGATATCTTAAATAATTTTGACTGGAAAAGACCTATTTATTTTACAGGTGGAGCTGGTGCAGATGAAGAATACATTTGGTTAAAAGATTATTTACAATTAGACGGAATGGCTTATAAATTGGTTCCTATTAGAACTCCAATTGCTGGTCGATCTATGTTTGACATGGGTAGAATAGATCCTGAAAAAATGTATAACAACGTTAAAAAATGGGATTGGAAAACTATTAATAACGGAGAAATATATTTAGACGAACAAGCAAAACGTAATGTAATTTCTTTACGAAATAACTTAATGCGTTTATCAGAAGAATTCTTAATCAAAGGAGATACAGCTACAGCTAAAGAAGTTCTAGATTTATCTGTTCACAAAATGCCGATTAAAGATTTCGGTCACTATAGCATTTCTTTAGGTTATCCAGAGTTATATTATAGAATTGGTGATAAAGATAAAGCAAGGCAAACTGCAGAAACATTATTAGATATTTTCAATCAACAATTAGAGCATTACAGCACTTACGATGATATCGCTTACATCGCAGATGATTTAGAGACTACAATCTTTATGTATCAAAATATTTTATCTCAAATCAATCGATTTGATAAAGATGAAGCTTATCAAAATGCAGTTGATCAAATGTTTGAAAGTAAGATCAAATTACTCAATCATTTGATTCAAATGCCTGAAGAGGCACCAAACTTACCGGAATTAAACGAAGAAGAGCTTCAATTATTAGATTCCATAGAAATGCTTCAAAAGAAACTCGCAGATTCAATTCCTGCTAAATAAATTACCAAAGAGTGTCTAAAACAGGCACTCTTTTTTTATTCTACATTTTTTTGATAAAAATCACCAAATACATTTATCCCAAAAAACACCTTTCTTATTCCTCTATTTCGAGGCCTCATTGCATTTATTTCTAAAGCCGTCGTTTCTAAAACTAAATTTGATTATGAACCTTAAATCAGATAAAAATGAAACTACGAATTTATCCATCAATAGGAATTGCCAGACTTGGAAATGGTCCAACCAATAAAGCTGATGTAGTATTTACACCAGAAGTTCCATGGGCAAACTTATATGAAGAAAACTTAGAATTTCACACCAAAGACGGAGCTCTTAAAAAACAAGCACAACGTTTTTATATTTATGAATGTGACGATAACGGAAAACCAATTCGAAAAATAGATCCAGCTTCTTGTGATATTGAATGGACTGTTGAAGTTGCCAACAAAAAACCTTTCTGGTACGATTTTAATAATAGTTTAGATTTGTCTGTAAATACAGATAATCATAATTTAAGCCCTAATTTTTTCACTGAAAAAATCGCTCCAGGAATAAGTACTTCTAGAAGAAATCCGAATGTGCTTAACGAACAATTAATTAACGGTAAAGATTATGATTACAGAAAGGAATTGGTCAACAGTCCAGCTCCTACAACTATTACTTCTAAAAACACATCACCAGTAGCATTAGGCGGTAAATTTCCTTTTCCTTTAGAAGGACAAAACAATAGTTTTATTGCAAACGCAATGAACTTAAATGCTAGAGACGTAAACTTAGGAGCTATTGAATACGATGAAGGATCGCTTATTTTTTATCCGGGTGATGGAATTTCAGCAGCATTAAATCCTTCTGATTTAAACACTGATTTTGCTGATAATTCAAATTGGTACGATGATATTTGTGATGGAAAAGTAACTGCTAAAGTAACCATGAATGGAACAACTTATGAACTTAATGATGCTGATTCTGCTGCTTGGGTTGCTTCTGCTCCACCAGATTATGCTCCACAAATTCAACCTTTAGCGACAATGTACGATCTTATTTGTGGTATAGCTAACGAAAGTTTCACTACAGATTTTAGTTTAATATTCCCTGTTCTTTACAGATTATATAGAATGCAATGGGTTAACTTAAGTGATTTCCTTGCGCCTTCTTTTAGAGAAACTATAGATGAATTGACAACTGAAGAATTTAAAGCTTTATATAGTAATTCTGAAGCTGCACAACCTGTTCGTAATAAGATCTTCCAATTATTTAGAGATCCATTATACAACTATAACAACGAACCAATAATTCCTAGTAAGAGTAAAACAGACATCACAAATATTGGTAGTGGAACTCAAGAATTACAATATCCATTTTATCCTGGAGATGGAATTAATTACCCTGGGAGTCCAGCACAATGGTTTGCTATTCCTCCAGTTTTATATGATGAATTGAGAAAATGGAGAGATGGTAACTTTACTTCACTAGAAGGAGATTATACTACCATGGACGAGCTTGGAAAGCATTATCAAAATCAATATTTAGAAGCAGCTAAAGATCCAGCTAAAACAGCTTTATTAATGACTCGCTCCGTTTTAGAAACGTTATATGGTGGAGGATTCCATCCTGGTGTAGAATTAACATGGCCAATGCGACATGCACAAATGTATGCTGAAAACTCTTTAGCGTATGCAAACGTTACTCCTGGAAATTCTTTCTTCGGATTACGTGAAGTAAGAATTGGTGCAGCTACTCCAGAAGAACAAAGTCAAATATTTTATAATGATTTTGGATTTCAAATGAATTCTGATGATGTAAAAGAATCTATCAGCGGAAATAGTGACAAAGGTTGGTTATGGAAAAGTACGCCAGGTGATTTAACTAAATGGATGGGAATTCCTTGGCAATCGGATGCTGGTAGTTGCCAAAAAGTATTCTTAGATAGTCAATATCCAATTCCTGCTTGGTGGGCTGCAAATTTACCTGTAGATGTGCTTACTGAAGAAAGTTTAGTTGCCATGCGTAATTCTGAATTAAAACCTGAAACTATTCAATATGTTTATGCGAACAGACTTCCTTGGCTGATGACTACTGACACTGGTTATGTTGGTTATCATGCAGAAGGTGGTTACATGAACGGCCTAATTAACATGGTATACAAATGGAAAAATGTTGGTGTTGTTGCTGGTAGAAAATCTAATGTAAACGGAATTCCAGAACTTGTTTATGTAGCTTCTGAAAGTAAAAATGTAAAAGATATAACTTCTGTATTTTTAGGAAAAGCTATTCCTGCTAAACCTGTGAGATTAGCTCCTCCAAGTGTATTTTATTCAAACACAAGAGAAATGGTGTGGATTCCAGAAAACGCATCTGCATTCTTATCGTCTAATCTTGAAGGAACAGGTAATGTTTATGTTGACGATGTTTTTGAAATGAAAATTAACGGTAATACTGTTTTTACTCACGATTTCAGCAATAATTGTAGTGGAAAAATTACTCCTGAAGCTCCAATTGATATTACATCTAACTTACAAGAAGCTGCCAATTCATTTGTTACGATAGAAATAAATTATATCGATAAATGTGGTGGATCTGAAGGTTCTTCTGAATTCTTTTTAATCTTTAAATAATACACCATAATGAGTCCTGAACTTTTAAACACCGATGTTTTAATTGTTGGAAAAGGAGTCTCAGGACTCATTTTACAATTACTATTAGAAAAGAAAGGAATCCATAGTATTCTTATTGATAAAGTTAATTCAAAACAAAATTTACCTTTAGCAGAAACTATTCCTCCTAGTACTTTAGAAATCTTAGATGAAATTGATCTCTTATCAGTTTTTGAGGCTTATTCAACAAAAACATATGGTTATCAATCAAAATGGAACAGCCCACAAATTAGCGATGAAAATTTCTTCTTAAAAGGAAAATTTAGCAATGGTCTAAAAATCAATAAACAGAAAATCAGTACTGCTTTAGCAGAAAAAAGCAAACACATTATTCAAATCAAAGATATTTCGGAGATATCAATAAAAGACAGCAATAATAGTTTATCTGTAAAAGGACTTAATAATAAACTTGCAACTATCAATTGCAATTTAATTATCGATGCAACTGGACGAAAAAGGTATATCTTAAAACAAGCCAATATCGAAAATATTGAATATGATAATAACTTGGCTTATTTATGTTATTTACCTAAAACAGGACCAGAATTAAAATACGGCTTTTTCACTGAATCTTTCAGTAATGCTTGGGGAACAATTTCGGATTTAAATGAAACAACGAGAATTGTTTCTTTATACACCACAAAAGAAAATAAACTTTATAAGGATTTTAAAGATTATAAAAAATGGAATACTTTACTTAACGAAACATCTTTTTTAAAATACTGTATGCCTACAAAAGGGAATTTTAAAGTTTTTGGTAAACAAGCTAACTCTTCTATTCCATCACAAATTGTATTTCAAAATGTATTAAGTATAGGCGATGCTGCCATGGCTTTTAATCCTATTTCTTCTCACGGAATTTCAAATGCTATTTACACCGCGAAAGAAGCAGCTACAACTATTGAAAAACATTTAAACGGTAATGACAAAAGTCTGAAAGACTACGAAGAAAAAATGTATGCGATATTTAACGAATATATCAGACACAAAGAAAAATTATTTCAGCTACACTAGACCATAAAACAAAAGAGTCACCATAAGGCAACTCTTGTTATTCTATATAGTGAATTTATATGTATTTCTGTACTAAACCAATTAAGGTATTTGCATCTTGCTCTCCTGTTTTTCTCCACATCATTTCTCCATTTTTATAGATAATGAATGTAGGATTTCCTTTTACTTTTAATGCAGATGCTAAAATTTCGTTCTTTTTAATATCAATTTTTATCACCTTAGCTTTATCTCCTAAAGCAGCAGCAACATCTCGAAGTGTATCGATATTATTTTCAGAATCGTCCCAGTCGAAATAAAAATCTATCAATACCGGTTTTTTAATATTAATGATTTCTCCAAACTTTGTCATTTGTTAAAAAATTTTAACTATACAGTGTCTAAAATTACTATTTTTTTATTAAGAACCCATAAAAACACTGGAAAAAAGCTGAAAATCAAGCTTTTTTTAACTCAATAACTGTGATTTCTGGCCAAATACCTACTCTTCCAGGGAAAGCATGATACCCAAAGCCTCTGTTTACGTTAATATAACGACCAAATTCTTCGTACAATCCTGCCCATTGTTTGTATACATATTGAGATGGACTCCAACGTAGAAAACCTGGAATTTCGATTCCAAATTGTAATCCATGCGTATGACCACTTAGAGTTAATTGGTAATTAAAATCGTCTTCCTTTACTTTTAACTCCCAATGTGTTGGATCGTGACTCATCAATACTTTAAAATCTTCTTTTTTAATTCCTTCAGAAGCCTTTTGTAAATCACCTTCTTTTTTAAATCCTTTTCCCCAGTTTTCAACTCCCACTAAAGCAATTCGCTCTCCATCTTTCTCTATATATCTGTTTTCATTTAGTAGTAATTCAAAACCAATCTTTGGATGAATATCTTTTATCGCTTGAAAATTAGCTTCTTTATCAGCATCAGTTTTCCACGAAGAATAATCTCCATAATCATGATTTCCTAAAATTGAATATTTTCCTCGAGGTGCTTTCAATTGCTTAAACACATCAATCCAATCATCCATTTCATGAGCGAAATTATTTACAATATCACCAGTAAATAAAATCATATCCGATTGTTGTTGATTGATTAAATCAACTCCGTACTGAATCTTTTCTTTATTATCAAAACTTCCCGAATGAATATCGGTAATTTGAGTTATTGTAAAACCATCGAATGCTTCTGGTAAATCTTTAAAAGCTAACTGATATTTTAAAACTTTATAGTTATACTTCCCTCTAAAAATTCCATACAACATACTTGCAAAAGGAATTGCTGCTAAACCTAAAGCTAACTGAGCTACAAACTTTCTTCTTCCTGCAAGAGGTTTTGTTGCTTCGCTAGATACCATTGAAATTCCTTTTTGAAAAAGTCGTACAATGTCTTCACCAAACATTATAAGTACAATTACAACTTTTGGTAGTAATGCTAATAACATAAACCCAGCTGCCCATTGAAATTGTCTTGTTTGCCCAGAACTTCTATCTGAAGATATAATTGTATAGAAGAAATTAATGTAAGCCACTAAACTTAAGCCAAACCATAAATATCTTAACAATCTATTTTTAGTGACCATTTTTACAGCTTGAAATGTATAAATTTCGAACACTGCAATAACTAATGACACCAATACAATAAAAATCAACCACCTAGGCATATGTTATAATTTTAAAAACCTCGCAAAGATACGGTGATTAGCTGTATTAATTTTTGAAGTAATTGTGAATATTTACATAAAAAACATAACGAGATTTTAGAATCTATTCAATATTTCTAATCAATTGGTTAATATCGCTTTCTAAATTTTGTTGGACTTTCATCTGTTTTCTGTTTGAAAAACTTAGAAAAGTTAGCATAATCTTCAAAACCTAATTCATAAGCAATTTCTGCAAGTGATAATTTACTATGCACTAAAAAACGTTTGATTTCTAGCACAATTCTCTCGTGTAACAAATGAGTAAAAGTCTTTCCTAATACTTTTTTTGTTATTCTGTTTAAATGACGTACTGTAATATTTAATTCTTCAGCATAAAACAAAGCTCTCCTTTCAGTTTTGTAATACTCTTCTATTAACACATTCAATTTCTCAACAACCAGTAAATCATTTGCCGACTGACTTTGATCTGGAATTGTATTTTCATTAAAAATTCTTAAGAAATCGATGTACAGCAAATTCACTAAACTTAATAAACGAGCTCTTTTAAAAGCTAAATCATTACTATATTCTTCGTAGATATTTTTGAATACAGATGTAAAATGAACAGCTTTATCTTCCGAAAGATCTAAGTAAGATTTATTCAATGTGTAAAAAGGAAATTCATTTAAATGTAATTCACTCATACTTAAACTAAAGAATTCAAACGTATGAAAAAAGATATATCCTTTAACCGTAGAAGAGAAACTCCAAAAATGAGTCTGACCAGGTTTTAAAAAGAAAACTCTACCTGGTTTTATATTGTAATTATGAAAATCTATTTCATGAATTCCTTCTCCTTCAACTATAAAAACACATAAATAGAAGTCGTGTTTATGAGGCTTTTCAAAATGATGCACATTCTTTTTTAAATGTACGTCTAAATGATTGCTATAAAAGTAATCTTTAGCTGATGACTGCTGTTTAAAATTATTAATATTCAGAATAGGAATCATAGAAAATGTCTCGATAATACAAAAATAAACAACTTTCGTATAAGTCTATTTTAAGACGGTACTTATAATTTTGCCTCAAAATAATTTACATGAAGTCTTTAATTAATATACTCTCAAACAAATGTCCTAATTGCAAAAAAGGTCATGTTTTTAAGACTTCTATTTTCAATCCGTTTAGTATTGGAAAAATGGACCAAAATTGTAGTCATTGTGGATTTACCTACGAAAAAGAACCTGGTTTCTTTTTTGGTGCAATGTATGTAAGTTATGCTTTAATTGTTGCAGAAAGTGTAGCTACATTTGTTATACTACGATTATTACTAAACTTAAATTGGTTTGTTAGTTTTGGTGGTATTGTTGCTCTATCTTTATTTTTATTTGCTGTAAATTTTAAACTATCTCGTGTCATTTGGATTTATATTTTTCATTCCGAAAAAGACAAGAAGAACTCTTAAAAATTCAACACGTACTTACTACATAAAAGTTAAGGCTTCTTTATTCATTCTTTGTTAATTTCAGCAGAAAAATCAGCTTACTTCAATTAGAAACAACTATTGTTTAAGTTCTAATTCTTAACAATTCTATCGATTCATAATTTACAGTACGCTTGTATTGTTTCCAATTTTCATGTAATTCTCTCGCAGAGCAACTAACTATTTTGTAGTTTTACAATCTTCAATTCTATATAACTAATGGATACTAAAAAACGACTTTTTTTATTAGATGCATACGCACTTATTTTTAGAGGTTATTATGCCTTTATTAAAAATCCAAGAATAAACTCTAAAGGACTAGACACTTCGGCTATTTTAGGTTTTATGAATTCTTTATTAGATGTTATCAAAAGAGAAAAGCCAGACTATTTAGCTGTATGTTTTGATCGTGGAGGAAGTGTAGATAGAAATGAAATGTTCCCTGAATATAAAGCGAACCGACAAGAAACTCCAGAAGCAATTCGTATTGCTGTTCCGTATATAGAACAAATTTTAGAAGCCATGAACATTCCTGCAATTGTAAAGGAAGGTTATGAAGCTGATGACATTATTGGAACACTAGCCAAAAAAGCTGAAAAGGAAGATTTGGTTACTTATATGGTAACTCCTGATAAGGATTATGCACAGTTAGTTTCTGAAAACATTTTCATGTACAAACCACCAAGAATGGGGAATGGTTATGAAAAATGGGGAGTTGAAGAAGTTCAAAAAAAGTTTGAAGTTGAACGACCAGAGCAAGTAATTGACTTTTTAGGAATGATGGGAGATTCTGTCGACAACATTCCTGGTTTGCCTGGTGTTGGAGAAAAAACAGCTAAAAAATTCCTTGCCGCTTATGGAAGTATGGAAGGCTTGTTTGAAAACATTCATGAGCTAAAAGGTAAAATGAAAGAGAAAGTAGAAGCGAATCAAGAATTAGGTTTACTTTCTAAAAAACTAGCAACAATTATGCTCGATGTTCCTGTTGAATTAGAACAGGATAAACTAATTTTTGAGCAACCAGATATAGAAAAGACAAAAGCGATTTTTACTGAACTTGAGTTTAGAAGATTAACAGATAATTTCTTAAAAACTTTTGGAGCAACACCTGCAGCAGATACTACTACAGCTACAAAGACTGTATCAAAAGCTTCTAACCCAGCTCAGTTTGATTTGTTTGCTACTCCAGGAGGAGGAAATAAAACTGAAGAAATTAATGGTTTCAGAACCATAAACAATACATCTCATTTCTATCAATTGGTGAACACACCACTTTCTAGAAAATTATTACTTTCTAAATTATTACAACAAACTTCGGTTTGTTTTGATACTGAAACTACAGGTTTAAAAGCTTTAGAAGTAGAATTAATTGGTATTGCTTTTTCTTGGGAAGCTGGCAAAGGTTATTATGTAGCTTTTCCTGAAGATCAAGAAGAAACTCTAACTATTTTAAATGAGTTCTTACCATTCTTTGAAAATGAAAAGATTGAAAAGATTGGTCATAATATAAAATACGACATTAAAGTATTATCTAATTATAATATTCCTGTAGAAGGGAAATTGTTTGATACTATGATTGCTCATTATCTGATTAATCCAGATATGCGTCATGGTATGGATATTCTTGCAGAAACATACTTAAATTATCAAGCTGTTCCTATTACTGATTTAATTGGTAAAAAAGGGAAAAACCAGCTTTCTATGCGTGTTGTTGAATTAGAAAAACAAACAGAATACGCTGTAGAAGACGCAGATATTACGTTACAATTAAAAGAACACTTTGTTAAAGAATTAGCAGAAGGAAAACTTACTAAACTTTTTAATACTGTAGAATTACCTTTAGTTTCTGTACTTACCGCTATGGAAATTGAAGGAATTAACTTAAATACTGAATATTTAGGTTCATTCTCTAAAGAACTTTCTAGTGAAATTGAAAGCTTAGAGAAATCTGTTTACGAACAAGCTGGTGAAGAATTTAATATTGCTTCACCAAAACAATTAGGTCCGATTTTATTTGAAAAATTAAAATTAGTAGACAAACCTAAGAAAACAAAAACGGGACAATATTCTACTGCAGAAGATATTTTATCAGCTTTAAAAGAACATAAAATTGTTGCTGATATTTTAGAATACAGACAATGTAAAAAACTACAAAGTACTTATGTTGATGCGTTACCAAATGAATTAAATCCGAAAACGAATAGAGTTCATACTGTATACGCACAAGCTGTAGCTGCAACAGGAAGATTGAGTTCTAATAATCCGAACTTACAGAATATTCCTATTCGCACAAAACGCGGACAAGAAGTTCGTAAGGCTTTTATTCCGAAAGACGAAAATTATACCTTATTAGCTGCCGATTACAGTCAGATAGAACTTCGAATTATTGCTGCGTTAAGTGAAGAAGAAACTATGATTAAAGCTTTCCAAGACGGAGAAGATATTCATGCTTCTACAGCCGGAAAAGTATTTAATGTAGCACTAGATGAAGTTACTCGTGAACAACGTAGTAATGCAAAAACTGTAAACTTCGGAATTATTTATGGTGTTTCTGCCTTCGGATTAAGTAATCAAACAAATTTAACGCGTTCAGAATCTAAAGAATTAATTGAAGCTTATTATAAAACATATCCAAAACTAAAAGCTTACATGGCAAAACAAGTAGATTTTGCTCGTGATAATGGTTATGTGGAAACTGTTCTTGGAAGAAAACGTTATTTGAAAGATATTAATTCTAGAAACGCAATTGTACGTGGTGCAGCAGAACGAAATGCCGTAAATGCTCCTATTCAAGGAAGTGCAGCAGACATCATTAAATTAGCCATGATTAATATTCATGAACGATTTAAGAAAGAAGGATTTAAATCAAAAATGTTATTACAGGTACATGATGAATTGGTTTTTGATGCTCATAAAGACGAATTAGAAACGATTAAACCAATTATTAAACATGAAATGGAAAATGCTTTTAAACTAGCTGTTCCTTTAGATGTTGAAATTGGTTTAGGAGAAAATTGGTTAGAAGCGCATTAAATTAAATTACGATAGATTCACAATCATTCTTTTATAATCCATTAAAGAATAATTGTAGTTTTTGCGATCTTTATTTATAATGTTTGATATTCTATTACTATTTATAAAAAAAACACAAAAATAAAAGTCTATTTTTTTCTCCTTAATAGATACTCCAGTATTAAATAAATCTAATTTGTCTAAACTATTAGGCGTAATGCTATTTAAATTAAATGGTAAAAAAATGGTAGCAAAATCCGTAAAACCAAAAGTTGAAATTTTTTGATTGATAATATTTTTATCTACTGCCTTATTTATCACATCTATTATTTTAGCATATTCTCGAAAAAATTCATTCGAATTAGAACTTTTGTTAAAATAATTTTCTAAGGCCATTTTTATACTTTGTTTTTTAAAAATTAAATCTAAAAAACTATCGAAAATCTGTAATTCAAATTCTTTAATTATTAGTAAATACAATGTTAATAATGTTTCAAATAAAGTTCCTGAGTTTTCAGTAATGATATTAGGCAAATTATAAGTTTCGTTATTTTGCTCTTTTAAAGATGTAATTAATGAATATTTATTTAAAATTTTCTTTATTCTTCTAGGGTTTTCAAACTTTAAAGCTTTTAAAAATATTGTTATTTCATTAGGTAAATCTATTTTTTCACCATTGACATCAAAATACTCCTCTTTATTAAAATATGTTTTAATAAGCTTACTTATATCATTTTCCTTAGGCATTGAAAAAGATATATCAAACACCTTTTCTAAATACTCATTTGCTTTCACAACATCTTTATATTTAGTTTTCACTGCTTCATCTACTGCTTTTTTATCTATTCCACACAAGAAAATAGTTTTCTTTCCGTAAGTAAAAAATAATTTAATTGCCGATAATAAATTCAAAACATTTTCTGGTTCACAACGATCTAAGTCATCTATAAAGACAATATTATATTTTGGACATTTATCACACTCTGTTATCTTATTCTCCCATGATTCAAAATCTTCTTTGAATCTCTGCTTCAATTCAAAAAACGAATTCTCTTCAACACTTTCTATAATTTTATCTGAATTAATATTAAAAACAGGAGTTTTAAATGTAATTGATCTTGCAAAACCTTCTAAAAGTTTAGCTCCATTCTTAAAAAAGGTATCGACTTTAGTATCTGATTTATAATTCAAAAACTCTAATAAAGATTTTGGTAAGTTGTGATCACTTTCATATTCCCACGCTTCAAAGAAAAAAGTATTGAAGGAATCTTTTAATTCTTCTTCTAAATATTTCATTAAGGTACTTTTTCCACTTCCCCATTCTCCATATAATGCAAAAAATTTAACTCTATTAAAATCATGTTTATGAGTTAGAAAAAAATTTTTGATGATATCTCCTTTGGTTAATATTCCTATATAATCGTTTTCTTTGGTTAATTTATCTATTGGTAAGTTCGGGAGTATTTTAGCCATTCTTTTTTTTTCTTAAAAATAAGAATTCATTTATGTTACTAAAGCATAAAGTCGTTTTTCTAATATTTACACCAAAAGTTATCAACACGAAAACGTGATAGTGCTAAACTTTAAGATTTCCATTTATTTTTCACTGTTTTTTTCTTGTAAATTTAAAATTCAACAGGTTTTATTAAATAAAACCCAAAAGAGTTATGAAAGATTTATGAAGTTTTAATTTCATATGAATTGCTAGAAATTTCATTTTTCACTCTTTCCTATTATACACTCAAATCGATGATTTCAGCATTTGAAAACATCTATTAAAAATAGATTGCGCAATCCAGACCAATAAAAAGTAAACGTCTTTAAACTTCACTTTTATCTTATATAGCGGAAACCGAAAAGCTTACGAGTAGGTAATAAATTAAATCAAATAAAAATGAAAAATGATTTTTTAAACAAAGTAAAAGGAGCAATTCTTTTATCTAAGGAAGAGTCTAAAACAATCTCTGGAGGATACGATTATAACTACGATTACAGCTGTTTCTTCGTTTGTTGTCCAAGTAGCGTGTCTCAAAGTCATGGAGTTATTAATGTAAACGGATGTACTAACGACAGACGTTATAAATATTACGCACCACAATTTGCTTCTAATTACTGTGTAAGCTGTTAAGCAAACAATTCAATTATATAGAGATGAGTTTTACTCATCTCTTCTTCATCTTGTAAAACCTTACCTATTATGATTGTACAAAGTTTTTGGTCTAAACCTTTTTTAAAAAACTCTAACCATCCGAACGCTCGATTTAAAGGAGGTTGGTTAGACGAAAAATACTTCTACTATAGTATTGCTTTAAGCTGTTTAAAATTTAAAGAACATTATGGTGAAATTACATTGTATACTGACGAATACGGAAAGAAAATACTTGGTGATATTCTAGACTTACCTTACACAGAAATTCATACTACACTAGATGAATTAAATGAATTTGATGCCAATCTTTGGGCATTACCAAAACTTTATACTTATAGTTTACAAGACAAACCTTTCATTCATGTAGATACTGATGTTTTTATTTGGGAGAAGTTTCCTGAAGCTAAAATAAATGGAGCTATTTTTTGTCAGAATATAGAAGACAATTACCCTGTTTATCAAGAAACATTAGATGCTATTTTAAAAATATTTGATTTCGTTCCAACAGAAATTATAAACTCTTTGTATAACAACAAAAGAATCTTGGCTTTTAATGCTGGAGTTATTGGTGGAAACAACACTGATTTTTATAAAAAACTCCATGCAAAAGCTTTAGAAATGATTCATAAAAACGAGCATTTATTCCCAAAAATAGATGTTGGAATGTTTAATATGATATTTGAGCAATTCTTAGGTCATGCTATTGCGAGTAAGAATGAAATTGAAATTCATTCATTACTAGAAAATGTAGATCCTAATTTCTCAAAACTGACCAATTTTCATCTTGCTGGTTTTCAAACAAATTATGTACACGCTATTGGTTACGCCAAAAAGTCGTTGCATGCTTGTGAACAAATCGAGGCTTTATTGATGTATGAATATCCTGAAGCCTATGAAAACATTACCAAAAAGGGAATTGAAAATTCACTTTGGGAAAATCGTTTTGAAATATCTGAACGAAGAAAAAAATATCTATTTAACGTATACGATTATCTAAGATCTAACGAAATAGAAACTTTATATAAAACTAAATTCAAATTAAACCCAACGGTAAAATTCACGGAAAGAGAAACTACTTCTGTGTTAGAATTTATAAGTCCGCAAATGAACAAAGTTGAAATACTTGAACTTGTTGATTGGGAAAATCTAGTTTTCTACTTTGAAGAAGAAATTTCAACCGTAGATTTATGTAATCAATTGTTAGCAGACGACGACATCAAACAAACGTACACTCCAAGTCAATTGCATGAAAAGGTATTCTCTTTCATTCTTGATAAGTGTATTTTACAAGAAATTCTAATTCCTGAAATATTTCAAGAAAACGATTATAAAACACTTTTTTTAAGTCAGAATTTTGTGAACTCTGTTTTGTAACTCAGGAATTACAAATTTTTCAAACCACGGATTTTTAGTTAACCAAAATCTATTTCTTGGTGAAGGATGTGGTAACGTAAAATACTTCGGTAAATAGGTCTCGTAATTATTTACCGTTTCCGTTAAAGTGCGTTTTGCTTTATCTTTCAGATAATAATTTTGAGCATACATTCCAATCAACAAGATCAGCTCTACATTAGGCATTTTATCCCATAATAATTGATGCCATTGCGGAGCACATTCTTTTCTTGGTGGTAAATCTCCTGATTTTCCTTTTCCTGGATAACAAAATCCCATAGGCACTATTCCAAAAAGAGATGTATCATAAAACTGTTCATCGGTAACATTTAACCATTTACGTAATTGTCTTCCACTCGGATCGTTCCAAGGAATACCTGTATTATGTACTCTTGTTCCTGGAGCTTGACCTATAATAATGATTTTAGAATTTGCACTTGCCTCCACTACTGGTCTAGGTTCTAAGTAGTTTTCACAGATTGTGCAGCCTTTAATTTCTTGAAGTAATTGTTTCATTGGATTATTAACATAAAAAAACACTTATTACTTAGTCGGTAATAAGTGTTTCCGTTAACGGTTTTTCTTTTAATTTCTTAAAGCGTAGCTCGCTCCACTCCCGAAGTCTGCTAATAGTCCGAATAAACTTCTAAAAAAACCACTAACTCTCTTAAGTAATAATTTCCCCATGATAGTTAATAATTTAAAATAATCCCAATACAAAGATACACAGAAGGTTGCGTTTTTTTTAAGGTTTTTTCCTATTTTGTATTAAATGTTTAGAAATACTTATAAATGGACAAAAATTTAACATATTTTGCACCACTCTGATTATCAACACTATAATTTCAAGAAATTATCGAACGCAAAATAGTATGGCTGATCTTTAAACATCGGTAAATCAACACTTTCTGCATTTGCTATACCAACACCGGCATACCAAACTTTTGCATTCAATTTTTTGGCATGAGCTAAAAAGGTTTCCATCCAAATGGTATCGTACTCATTTGGGTTTTGAAGATTATTCGTTGCTTTAACAATTACAAAAATAGTTGGCTCGCCTTTTTTAAAAAGAACAAACTGTGGATGTTTTTTAAGTTCGCTATTTACAGCTACAAACTCATACCCCATCTCTTGTAATTTTTTCCCTACAATATTCATTGCCAAATTATGCAACTCTTGTTTTGTAAGTGCTTTCATTACTTCTTTCTATTTTTCTTATTGTAATTCTTATCTCCTCTTGTTTTAGGTTTCTTATACTTTTTCGCGATCTCACGACGATAACTTCCACCTAAGTTTACTTTCTTATTTTTTTCTTTCTTCTCATGAAAAGCAGGACCCGGAACATATTCTTGTGAAGTTCTATTTCTAGATTGTGATTTATCTTCTTTAGGTCTTTCTTCTTCTGTAAGTTCTTTTGAAATAACAACTTGTTCAGGAATCTCTAGCTTTGGAATGGTATAATCCATTAGCTCTTCAATTCTAGCTTTTGCTTCTTGCTCTTTTTCGGTTGCTAATAAAATAGATTTTCCTTTATGTTCTGCCCTACCCGTTCTACCAATTCTGTGCATGTAGTTTTCTGGATAATGCGTCGGATTAAAGTTGATAACATGAGAAATCTCTTGTAAATCTAATCCACGTGCAATAACATCTGTAGCAATTAAAATTCTATGTTTTCCTTCATTGAAGTTTTCAATAGATTTAATCCTATAATTCTGAGTTTTATTCGAATGAATTACACAGTTATGCCCAGGAAATTCTTCTTCTAATAAGTTAAAAATGCGATCGGCATTTCTTTTATTAGGAGCAAATATTAATACTTTATGATATTCATTTTTATCGAAAAGTAAATAGTTAATTAAATTAATTTTCGTGTAAAAGTTAGGAATATCGTATGTCGTTTGTTCAATATTATCTAATGGTGTTCCACTAACTGCAATTGCAATTTTTTGTGGCGCAACAAAGAAATCATCAATTAAAGCTTCAACATCTTCAGTCATGGTAGCAGAAAACATTATGTTTTGTCTTCTCCCTGGTAATAAATCAAAAATGTTTAATAATTGAAAACGGAATCCTAAATCTAGCATTACATCAACTTCATCAATTACTAATTTCTGAATTGATTTCATCTTTAACACTCTACTTAATGCTAAATCGTAAAGTCTACCTGGAGTTGCAACTATAATATCGCAACCTTCAGCAACAGCTTGTTTATGCCTATTTAAATTTACACCTCCATACACTCCTAAAACTCGAAGTGTCATATACTTTGCTAATTTTTCTATTTCATCAACAACCTGTATTACAAGTTCTCGTGTAGGAACTAAAATAAGCACTCTTGGATTTAACTGCTTAGAGAATTTTAAATCGCGTAAAATTGGTAAAATGTATGCGAATGTTTTTCCTGTACCTGTTTGTGCTATTCCAACCACATCTTTTCCTGATCTTACTACAGGAAATGCCTGAACCTGAATAGGTGTAGGATGCGAAAACCCTAAATCTTCAATTGAGTTTCGTAATGGATTTGATAAATCTAAATCTTCGAAAGCTGTCATTTAACTTAATTTCCGCAAAGGTACAACCAATATTTCGTATATTTATGTTGATAAATAGTAATGTAGATGAATACACCAAAACGTTTAGAACAGGCTTTAATTAAATTGTATAATGCATTCCATAATAATGAATTGAATCCTGAATGTTGTTCGGCTTGTGCTGTAGGAAATATTCTAGATAATCATGATAGTTGGAAACATTTATCTGATGAACACGGTTCTACTGAATTAAGTTATGTAGGAAGAGTTCATCAAAAATTAGGTAGAAAATTTAACGGTTATAGTCCTTTAGAACTTTTACATACTGAAAAAGTTTTTTTAGAAGCTTGTGGTTTTACAGTACCACTTTGTCACTACAATGAAAAACCTTTAAACCCAACTAGCAAAGACACTTTATTTAACGGATTATGTGCTGTTGTTGATTACTTATGTCAATTAGAAAACATTTCGAATGTGATGGACTATTCAAGAATTTTTGAATTTGAAAATGAAGATCCTGTTTATCAATTTGATGTAATTTACAACTAAACATTTTTATTCATTTTTAAAGTTTGGTTATAATAATATTATAGCTACTTTCACTTTTTCATGAGTTTAAAAAACAGTGCACTGGCTTTCATTAACAAAAAAGGAAGTTTAATTCGAAATTTACTGATATTAACACTCCTTTCATTATTCACAAGCCACTTAACAGATTACGATCCTGATGAAGGCTACAGTTTTCCTTTAATATCTACAATAAGTTCTATAATAATAGGAACTGTAATTGGTATTATAGCAGATCAAAACTTTAAATATTTTGAAAGAAAACAGTTGTTCAAAAACGTAAACTGGACAACCATTTCTTATTATGTGTTTTCAACTTTAGGATTCATTATTTTAGCCTATCTCCCTTTTTATTTCTTAGCCATTTGGTTTGCTGATGTTGAATTTCTTTTCTACTATTTCTTTATAGGTTTATTATTGACTTTACTATTAAGTATAATTGCCATTGCTTTACTTTATGGTGAAAAAATATACAAACTTCATAAGTTTGGTGTAATCCAAGGTCAGTTAACAATAAAGAAAAACGGAAAAACTTCTATAATTCCTTTTGATGACATAGCTTATTTCTACAGTCAAGAAAAGGTTGTTTATTTAGTTAAGAAAAATAATGAATCTGTTGTAACTGAATTTACACTTCAAAAATTAGAAGAACTATTAAATGATCAATTATTCTTTAGAGCGAATCGACAAGTTATTGTTCATATAAATGCTGTTGAAGAAATTATTTCCGGACAAAACGGAAAGTTAATTTTGTCCTTAGCACCAAATCCTTCAGATAAAAACTTATCAGAATTAATAATTAGCAGGTATAAAAAGAAAGAGTTTATGATTTGGTTTGAAAATAAGGTTGCTAACTAGTGTTTATTCAGTAATTATTTTACTACCATTCAGTAAAAACCCTCTGAAAAGCTGGGAAAAGTAGCTGTTTTTGATTTTTCTTCGCCATCGAAAACAACAAATACAAATCATGAACATTTCACTATTTAAATCAAAATTACTACCTGTTTTTTCAATTCTTTTCCTTTTTATTTTTTGGAAACTCCCATTAGATGTTGATTATTTCGAAATTATTTTAGCAACATTATTTGTACTTCTTGTTAGTTACATTGAATTCAAATCTAAATTTTTAAAATCATTAGGTTTTCAGAAAAAAGATTTCGCATTAAACACTTTATTAATTAAAGCTCCATTATATGCAGTTGGACTATTTGCATTGTATTATTTTGTATTAGTTCCTGGAACAACTTATTTAACGAAACAACCTATAGATTTCTCTACTTTCGACACCATTAAAAACAACCCAACACTTTTAATTGTTTCATTGGTCTTCATTTGGATTTCTGCTGCTTTTGGGGAAGAAATTGTTTGGAGAGGATATTTTATGAAGCAATTTGTAAAACTTTTCGGAGAAGGGAAATTAAGTATATCTCTCAATATTATTTTATTCGGAATACTTTTCGGAATGTTACACTCCTATCAAGGAATTACAGGTCAAATCGTAACAGGAATTTTAGGCGCGACTTTATCTTTTATATTCTACAAGCACAAATACAATTTATGGTTAAATATAGCCATACATGGTTTCTTTGATTCTATAGCCATATTACTATTCTATTTTGAATTGTTATAGTAAAATTTACTCATAAAAAAAGCGAGATGAAAACATCTCGCTTTTGATTTTATCTTAGTTACAATCTTATTTGTAAACTTCTTTAATAAAGTCTTCGTAAGAAACTTCTTTACTCTTAAACTTCATGTTCTCTTTAAAGAAACCTAAAAGTTTTTGAGAAAGTAATTGCGTTTGTAAACGTTGTGCTTCTTCTTGGTTAGCTAAAACTCTACCTGCGATGTTATTTAACTCTTCCTCTTCTGGATTCATGTTTCCAAATTGAGCCATTTGAGCTTTAATAAATCCTTTAGCATAGTCTAATAACTCAGCATACTCTAAATTGATTCCGTTATCTTTCATAATCTTTCCTTCGATTAATTGGTAACGTAAACCTTTTTCAGATTTTGTATACTCTTCTTTAGCTTCTTCTAAAGTTAATTCTTTCTCTCCAGCAGTTTGTAACCACTTTTGTAAGAAAGTTTCAGGTAAATCAAACTTAGTATTCTCGATTAAATGCTCTGTAACTGCATTTAATAATTGTTGATCTGCTTGTTGTTGGAATTGCTTCTCAGCATCTTCCTTAATTTTATCTTTTAACTCAGTAACAGTTTTAACGCTACCATCAGCAAATAACTTATCAAATAATTCTTGATCTAATTCTGCTAATTCAGTTTTATTAACTTCTTCTACTGTGAAAGTAACTGTAACGTCTAAGTCTTTAGCATCTTCGTTAGAAACACCTAAAACTTGTTGTAATTTAAAGTCTTCTTCGAAAAGTTTCTTAGTATCTAACTCAATTACATCACCAGCTTTTGCTCCGATTAATTTCTTTTCGTTTTTCTTTCCTTTTAAATCATTTACTAAGAAAGTCGACTTTTTGTTAATTCCTTTTTCTTCGTTAACAAAAGTTCCAGTAACATTAGAATGCTCTTCAGCAACTTCTTGAGAAATTAATTTACCATAACGAGTTTGAATATTTTCAACCTCTTTTTCAATTAATTCGTCAGTAGCTACAATCTTATATTCTTTGATTTTGTTTTTACCTTCTAAATCAACACTAAATTCAGGAGCTAATCCTAATTCGAATTCAAAAGTGAATTGATCAGTATCCCAAGAGAAGTCATCTTTAACAACTGGTAATGGATTACCAAGAATATCTAGCTTTTCTTCAACTAAGAATTTGTTTAAACTCTCTTGTAAAAGCTTATTTACTTCATCAATCATTACGGATTTACCATATTGCTTCTTTACCATTCCCATTGGCACATGACCTTTTCTAAAACCAGGAATGTTTGCTTTCTTTCTATAATCATTTAGAACTTCAGCAACCTTTTCTTTGTAATCTTCAGCTACGATATCAACTTTTACAACTGCGTTTAACGCATCTATATTTTCTTTTGTAATATTCATGTTATGACTATCTTCTTAAAAAATTGGGTGCAAAATTAATACTTTTCTGATTGAGAACCAAGAGTTTTATAACTTTCAACTTCTCTTAAAAGCATATTTTATATTAAAACACAAAAAAAACATTTAAAAACCTCAAAATCAAAACTAAAGTTTCAACATCTTAAAAAATCAACAAGCAAATAATCTAGTCGTATAGAAATTAAATTTGATCACTTTTCTTATTTACCATAAATTAGCCAAAAAACTTAAAAAAAGATTTTCTTATTATGTTAGGAATTATTTTCACGCTTTTAATGCTAGTATTTTTACAAGCAGTTTTAGGATTCGATAACTTATTATACATTTCTTTAGAATCTAAAAAAGCGCCAGAAGCAGACAGAAAAAGAGTTCGTAAAACCGGAATTTTAATTGCAATCGGACTTAGAATTGCACTTCTTTTTGTTTTAATTTCTGTTATTGAGTTTTTTCAAAAGCCATTTTCTTGGTTAACTGGTGGAGCAAAAGACGTTGTAGAGTTTGCTTTTAACGGACACAGTATAATCGTTTTAATTGGTGGTGGTTTTATTATTTACACTGCAATAAAAGAAATATGGCACATGATTTCCATCAAAGATTTAAGTCATGATCCAGAAGCAGAAGATAATGGAAAAAAGACTGCTAATGCTGCTATCGTAAGTATCGTAATAATGAACCTAGTTTTCTCTTTCGATTCTATTTTAGCTGCAATAGGTTTAACTAGTAGTATAGAAAATCCAACTACAGCTTTTATTGTAATGGCAATAGCTATTGTAATTAGTGGTTTATTAATGTTAGTTTTAGCTGATAGAATATCTAAATTCTTAGCAAAAAACAGAATGTATGAAGTACTTGGACTTTTTATTTTATTAATTGTTGGAATCATGTTAGTTACTGAAGGTGGACACTTAGCTCACATTAAATTATTTGGTAATCCTGTTGAACCAATGAGCAAAACTACATTCTACTTTGTAATAGCTGTACTTATCGTTACCGACATTGTTCAAGGTCGTTATCAGAAGAAATTATCTAAAGAAAAACATTAAAATCACGCAACCTTTCTATGTATTTTATATCTATTCAGTAGATATAAAACAACACATATGAAAAAGTTTATTTTTTTAACAGTCTTAGTTTTTTTGAACTCTTGTAATATTACTGACGATTGTGATGACTCTATAGTCATTTACTGTCCTAATTCCTTTCAATTAAGCTTTGCTTTACTAGATAAAGACACAGATGAAAATCTTTTAACTAATGGAACAATTAGTTTAGATGATTTAAAAATTATTAATAACGCAGATAATTCAGAAATAGAATTATTCCGTGTTGATTCAAACGATAGTTTTGCGTTTTCTAATTTTATTCCAGATTCTCAAGACATAAATTACTCTGTACTATTATCTTCAGATAAAATATTTGATATAACTGCGGAAGCTACTAAAGAAACAACAAGTGGATGCTGTGATACTGTAATAAACATTACTAATATTAAACTAGAAGGAGTTGTTACAGAAATTGATAACACAGACACTTACAAAGTATTTATCTAAATTATTTTATAGCTATTTTAAACCTTTTTATAGTTCTCAAGTCTTACTAACAAAACAATAGATTATGAAGACATTAAAAACTATAATGATTGCGGTTTTTGCTTTTAGTTTCGGTTTAACTAATGCACAACATAATAGAAACGCAAAAGAGAATTTAGATAATCTTATTGCTGTTGTTACTGGAAAACAACAACTACAAAAAGACATAAATCAATTACGTTCTTTTGAACAAAAAATTAATGCTTTTGAAGACGCATTTATTAGTCATAATTCAAAACGCGTTAAAGTTTTAAAAGCTGATATTCTTTCTGATATGAAGAGAGAAATCAGACAAAGTAAACGTAAAATCAAACAAGATCAACTAGAAATTAAGCAAAGTAAAGCTGAGCTTAGAGGTTCGAAAAGAGAACTTAGAAATTCTAGAAATGATGCTATAAGGCGAAATACTTCGAAAAACAGAAGAGAGTTACGTGATGATAGACGTGACAAAAGAGACGATCGAAGAGATTTAAAAGATGATCAAAGAGATCTAAAAAATCAAATCGCTCGTACAGAAAGACAAAAAGAAATTTATCAATCAATTAGAAACTTCAATTTCTTAGCTAAAAAAGCTAATGGCAAACGTAAATTGATGACAAATTCTAGATTATTAAACGAGTTTGCAAAAACTATGAAAGCTGATATTAAAGCAACTAAACTAGAATTAAAAGAAGATTTTAAGGAAATTAATGAAGATAGAAGAGAAAGAATCGAAGACAGAAGAAGTTAAATTTCCTTGTTCAGCCTTCTTAGGCACTTTTCAGGAATAACCTTGGCTTTCGCCAAGGTTATTTTATTTATTTAAAAAAGTAATTGCTTCTTTGTAAAAATCAACAGGATTTTCTGCATGTAACCAATGCCCTGCTCTTGGTACTGTTTTTATTTCTCCTTTTGGGAAATGAGCTTTAATTAAAAAACCGTCTTCATCTAAAATATACCCAGATTTTTCTCCTCTTAAAAAAACAGTTTCACCGTCAAAAACTGTAAACGAAGGTAAAGGTTTTACGACTTCAGGATAGTTTTTCGACAATGATTTTAAATTAAAACGAAAAGCTAGAGTATCTTTTGTTTTACGGTAAGTATTTTTCAATATAAATTGACGAACTCCTACTTCTGATATTAATTCAGATAACTTTTCATCTATCAATTTTCTCGAATTTTGCACTTCAAAGTCTACAGATTCTAGAGCTTTAATAATATCTTGATGATGCGGCGGATATTCTTTCGGAGCAATATCTGCAACAATTAGTTTCTTAACCACATCTGGATATTCTGTTGCAAACAACATTGCTGTTTTTCCACCCATAGAATGGCCCAGTAAATAAATATCTTCAAGATTATGCTCTTCAATATAATTTGATAAATCTTCAACTAATAATTCATAACTAAAATCATCTGAGTGGAAACTCCTTCCATGGTTTCTTTGATCTACTAAATGGACCTGATAACCATCTTCAGCAAATTTATTCGCATGACTTTTCCAATTATCTCCCATTCCAAAAAAACCATGTAAAATAACTAATGGCTTTCCTTCTCCAACAATTTTACTATGTAATACTGAACTCATTATTTAAGTTTATCTAAATATAAATTTACTACATTTTCTAACCCTAAATAAATACTTTCAGCGATTAAAGCATGTCCAATAGAAACTTCAGCTAAATTCGGAATGTTTTCTTTAAAGAATTTGATGTTCTCTAAATTCAAATCGTGACCAGCATTTATACCTAAACCTAACTCATGAGCTAACTTAGCAGCTTCTGTATAAGGTTTAACAGCTTCTTTATTTCCTTTTGCAAACTCAGCAGCAAAATTCTCGGTATACAACTCTATCCTATCTGTTCCTGTAGTTGCAGCAGCTTCAATTAGAGCCAAGTCTGTTTCAATAAAAATAGAAGTTCTAATTCCAGCTTCTTTAAATTCTGCTATTACATCTTTTAAATACGACTGATGGTTAATTGTATCCCATCCTGCATTAGAAGTTAAAACATCTTCCCCATCTGGCACAAAAGTAACCTGAGTAGGTTTTACAGCTAAAACTAAATCTTTGAATTGTTGAATTGGATTTCCCTCAATATTATATTCGGTAGTTACAATAGGTTTTAAATCGTATGCATCTTGGTATCGAATATGACGTTCATCTGGTCTTGGATGAATCGTAATTCCATCAGCTCCAAAATCTTGAATATCTGATGCTACTTTTAACAAATTAGGAATATTACCCCCTCTAGAATTACGTAACGTAGCAATTTTATTAATATTTACGCTTAACTTTGTCATTATTGTATTTTAAGAGTACAAAAATAACGTATTAAAAGTTTTTAAACTATATTCGTAGTAATGAATATAAACGATTATATCCTTAAAGAAATAAAGGCACTTACATTAGATAATTCAGTGCTTGTAGCCGACGATTTATGTAAAGAATTACCAATAACTCATATTCCTATTGTAGAGAAAAATAAGTTAATTGGATGTTTTGCCGAGGACGATATTCAAACTATTGAAAATAAAGTAGCTAACCTTAGTGAATATACTTACCTACTTCATCAATTTCATTGTAATACAAAAACAACTCTTTTAGAGCTTATTACATTATTTGCAGAAAATGATTGTAATATTATTCCTGTATTAGATGAAAAACTAAATTATGTAGGGTATTACGAGTTGAGATACATATTAGACGTTTTTGCTGATAGTCCGTTTATGCATCAAGACAATGAAACGTTGATCGTTGCTAAATCTAAATCAGATTTTTCAATGAGTCAGGTTTCACAAATTGTAGAAAGTAATAAAGCAAAATTATTAGGTCTATATGTTTCCAAAGAAAATGCAGATAATGTAGAAATCACAATTAAATTATCTACAGAAGAAATAAATGAAGTAATACAAACTTTCAGAAGGTACGATTATGCTGTAATTTCACAACATAAAGATGATTCGTACTTAGAAGAATTAAAAGATAGAGCTAATTATCTAAGGAAATACTTAGATATGTAAATCCCCACCAAACTTTTAACAAAAGAACAATTGAAAAAAGTAGCTATATACGCGCAATCTTATTCGTTGAATGCAGAGAAAGAGATTAAAACACTAATAAAATCTCTTGAAAAACATAATATTGTAATTTTCATTGAAGAAGAATATTACAATCTTCTTACTAAACATGAAGTATTAGATAGGAAGTATCCAGTATTTTCTCACTTCAATGATTTATCAGATTCTTTCGACATGTTATTCACCGTTGGTGGAGACGGGACTATATTAAGAGCCGTAACTTACATCAGAGATTTAAACATTCCTATCTTAGGAATTAATACAGGCCGTTTAGGTTTTTTAGCTACAGTTCAGAAAAAAGAAATTAAAGAAGCCGTGACTTCTATAATGGAAGGTAAATACAGTTTACAAGAACGTTCTTTACTACAAATTAAAACAACTCCTGAAACATCTAAATTTAGTGATTTAAACTTTGCTTTAAACGAAGTTACAATTGCCAGAAGAAATACAACTTCTATGATTGGTGTTAAGACTTATTTAGATGAAGAATACTTGACAAATTATTGGGCAGATGGTTTAATTATTTCAACACCTACAGGATCTACTGGTTATTCTTTAAGTTGTGGCGGACCTGTAATTTTACCAGATTCAACAAGTTTAGTAATAACACCAATTGCTCCGCATAATTTAAATGCAAGACCAATAGTTATTCCTGAAACAACAAATATTCAATTAGAAGTAAGCGCTAGAGAGAAAGATTTTTTAATTTCTTTAGACTCTAGAATTACGACTGTACCGCAAGAGACTGTAGTTCAAATACAAAAAGCTCCATTTTCAGTAAAAACAATCTTATTAGAAAATCAATCGTATTTAAAAACATTACGAAAAAAATTACTTTGGGGTGAAGACACTCGAAATAAGTAGTACACTTAACGAAACTTACTACAATAAATCTCTAAAAATAAAGTTAATCAAAAAAGACAGATTATTAACTTTTTAAAGCAAATTCAATTCCATATATTTGCACGCTTTCAAGAGATGAAGAGGTATATTTTTACATTATTATTGGCTTGTGTTTCAAGCATTTCATTTTCGCAAATTCACGAAATTGGTGTTTTTCTGGGTGGTTCTAATTTAATTGGAGATATCGGGAGCACTAACTATGTATACCCAAATCAACTATCTGGTGGCTTGGTTTACAAATACAATTTAAACCCAAGAATTGCCTTACGCGGAAATTACAATCACATCTCTATCAATGCAGTAGACGCAGATTCAGATAATTTATTCAGACAACAAAGAGACTTTACCGCTTCTAATACTATACACGAATTAGCAGTAGGTTTAGAATTTAATTTCTTTGATTATAACATTAGAGTTAGAGAACAATCTTTTACACCTTATATATTAGCTCAGGTAGCTGGTAATAATTACCAAACACCAAAAAGACAAGAAGGAGCTGATATTCTTTTTACGAACAAGTTCTCTCTTGCTATTCCGTTAGGAGTAGGAATAAAAGGTAGAATATCAGATCATTTAGCTTACGGACTAGAAGTTGCTGTTCGTTTAACTTTTGATGATGATATTGATTACACGACTAGTGAAATACCAATACTTGACTTTGGAGGTAATGGTAACGATTTTTACACATTTACAGGTTTCTCAATAGTTTATACTTTTGGAAGACCTGCATGTTATGCAGATACAGAATAATTTATGAGCGAAAAACTACAACGTATAAACTTACATAAAATCCCAAATCATATCGCTGTTATTATGGATGGTAACGGTCGTTGGGCTAAAAAAAAGGGTATGCAACGAGTTTTTGGTCACAGAAACGCATTAACTGCTGTTAGAGAAGCAGTCGCTGGAGCCAGCGAAATTGGTTCAAAATTCATCACACTTTATGCTTTTTCTACTGAAAATTGGAATAGACCAAAGTTAGAAGTAGACGCTTTAATGAACTTATTAGTAACCTCTTTAAAGAAAGAAGTTCCAGATTTTCATAAAAATGGAATAAAAGTTAATAGTATAGGTTCTACAGAACAACTACCTAAAAGAGCGCAAAAAGTACTACAAGAAGTAATAGCAGAAACAAGTCAGAATTCTAAAATAACACTAACGTTTGCACTAAGTTACGGTAGTCGTGAAGAAATTGTTAATGCTATCAAAAACATATCTAAAAAAGTTGTTAATAACGAAATTGATATAAAAAAAATTGACGAAAAAATTATAAATAGTCATTTATATACATTTAATTTGCCCGACGTTGATTTAATGATACGTACAAGTGGGGAACAAAGAATCAGTAACTTTCTACTATGGCAAATGGCTTATGCCGAGCTTTATTTTACAGATGTTTTGTGGCCCGACTTCAGAAAAGATCATTTATTTGACGCCATAATAGACTATCAAAACAGAGAACGAAGATTTGGAAAGACAAGTGAACAGATTGATACCAATGTATAAGAATTTATTTTTTACAGTTTTTTTTATTGCTTTTACCGCAATTTTAAATGCTCAAGAATCACCAAAAGACAGTATTACTCCTAACACAAAGGAAAAAACTGGCAAGATAAATTACGAGAGAGGTAGAGAATATATTCTTGGAGGAATAACAGTTACCGGATTACAAAAGTTTAGCGAAGAAACTGTAAAAGTTTATACCGGACTTTTAATTGGACAGCCAGTTAAATTACCTGGAGATAAATTAACAAGTGCTATTAAAAAGCTTTACGACAGTAAACAATTTAGTGAAGTTGATGTTTACTTAGCTAAAATAGATGGTGAAACTGTTTACTTACAATTCGACGTTGTTGAGTTACCTAAACTTAGTAATATTAAAATTACTGGAGTTAGTAAATCTAAAGCTAAAGATTTACAAAAAGAAGCAGAACTTAGAAAAGGAGTTCAAGTAACAGACAACTTAATTGTTACTACGAGAAACTACTTCAAAAAGAAATATACAGATAAAGGTTATCTTAAAACTAAAGTATCTTTAACAACTAAAAAAGATACTAGTGATACGAATATTGTAGATATGTTTATTCATATTGACAAAGGAGATCGTATTAAAATTAAAAACATTGATTTTGTAGGGAACAAAGCTCTATCTGATGGGAAATTAAGAGGAGTTATGAAGAATACAAAGAGAAAGTTCTTAGGTCGTTTTTGGAAATCTTCAAAATATATTGAAGATGATTTTAAAGAAGATTTAGAAAGTGTTCTTGAAACTTATAGTGAATTAGGATATCGTGATGCTAGAATTTTAAGTGATAGATTAACTTGGAATGATGATAATACGATCAACTTAGAAATTGAACTTGAAGAAGGAAGACAATATAGATTTGGAGATATTCTTTTTGTTGGAAATAAAAAATACAACGATGAGTTCTTAAATCAATTTTTAAGAATTGAAAAAGGAGATGTTTACAACGGAAAGGTATTAAAAGAAAGAATTTCTGGTGATGGAACTCCAGATTCTCAAGATATTCAAACATTGTATCACAACAACGGATATTTATTCTCTTCTGTAAATGCTGTAGAAACTAGAGTTAAAAATGACTCTATCACAGTAGAAATTAGAATTAGAGAAGATGAACCTGCAACTATTGGTAAAGTAACTGTAGTAGGTAATGATAAAACTAACGATCATGTAATCTACAGAGAACTTAGGGTTAAACCAGGTGATTTATTTAGTAGACAAAATATTATTCGTTCTATTCGTGAGATTGGTCAATTAGGTTTCTTCGATACGAATGTTACTCCAGATGTAAAACCAGATTACCAAAACAAAACTGCAGATATCGAATTCTCTGTTGTTGAAAAAGGAGGAAGCCAAATTGAACTTCAAGGTGGATTCGGTGGTGGATCTTTCATTGGTACTTTAGGTTTATCTTTTAACAACTTCTCACTTAGAAATATTTTTAATAAAGATGCTTATCAACCATTACCAATGGGTGACGGTCAGAGTTTATCTTTACGTTTACAAGCAAGTAGAACTAACAGTACATATAGTTTCTCTTTTACTGAACCTTGGTTAGGTGGAAAAAGACCGCAATCGTTATCATTCTCTATTTTCTATTCGAATCAGTTTAGATTCAATTTCCAAACTAGAGATGTAGATAGAAGTCAGAGTTTAGATATTTTTGGAGCAACTATCGGATTAGGAAAGCGTTTAACATGGCCAGATGATTTCTTCTCTTTATCACAAAGTATCAGTTACCAAAGAATTGGATTAAATGATTTCCCATATAGAGTAGGATCGTCTAACGCAGTATTAAGTAACGGAAACTTAAACAACTTATCATATACAGCTGTTTTAAGTAGAAATTCTGCTGGACCAAGTTTAATTTTCCCAACGTATGGTTCTGAATTCTCGATTAGAGCTAAAGCAACTTTACCTTACTCTTTAATAAACGGAAAAGATTTATCTGATGAACCAGACGGATTAACTCCTGAAGAGCAACAAGATTTCTTAGCAGATCGATTCAAATGGTTAGAATATTATAAGTTATCTGCAAAAGGTAAATGGTATACAGCATTAGCAAAGAAATTAGTTTTAATGTCTAATTTTGAAATTGGTTTCTTAGGTTCATACAATGATGATTTAGGATTAACTCCTGTAGAGCGTTATTTTGTTGGTGGAGATGGAATTGCTCAAGGACAGTTAGATGGTAGAGAAATTGTAGGTTTACGTGGATATGAAAACAATAGTTTATCTTCAATTGATGGAGGATCTATTTATAATAAATTCCAATTAGAATTAAGATATTCTATTACAGATAAGCCTTCTGCATCTATTTATACATTAGGATTTTTAGAAGCTGGTAATGCTTACGACAATTTTAGTACATTTAACCCGTTTGAATTAAAGCGTTCAGCTGGATTAGGTGTTCGTATATTCATGCCTGCTTTCGGATTATTAGGTATAGATTTCGCACATGGATTCGACCCTTTACCTGGGTTCACAGAAAAATCTGGTTGGCAAACACATTTTATTATTGGAAGACAGTTCTAAAATACTACATTTGTAACGTTTTGGGTTTTTGGCACGGTTTTTTCTAAATACATTATAAACAATGAAAAAAATAAATCTAACGTTCGTTCTTTTACTTATTGCAGTAGGTGTAAGCGTTGCACAAAAAAATCAAAGGATAGCCTATATTGATATGGACTATATTCTTCAGAATATTCCTCAATATATAGAAGCACAAAATTCCTTAGATGATAAAGTTGCAAAATGGAGAGCTAATCTAGATAAAGAGGCCAGACAGATTGAAGTATTGAAAACGGACTTAGCTAATGAAAAAGCAATTTTAACTCAAGATTTAATTGAGGAACGTGAAGAAGACATACAAGTTAAGCAAGAAGCATTAAGAAGACTTGAATCTTTATATTTTGGACCTGATGGGGACATGTATATTTTAAGGAAGAAATTAATTCAACCAATACAAGATCAAGTTTACAATGCAGTTCAGACTATAGCATCTAGAAAGAAATATGATTTCGTTTTTGACAAATCTAGTGAACTAGTAATGCTATATTCTAACAAAAAACACGATATTAGCTCGACGGTTTTAAAACTGATCAAAATTGACGTTAAAAAACAAGCTAAAAGGGATAAGATAGCAGCTAGAAAAAAGCTATTAGATACCGAAGGTAAGTCTGAAGCAGCTAAGCAAAGAGATGCTAAAAAAGAAGCTTTAAGACAAAAGAAATTATCTGATCGTGAAGCGAAGTTAAAAGCAATAGAAGAAAAGAGACAAGCGAGATTAAAAGCTAGAGAAGAAAAGAGACGATTGCTGAAAGAAAAGAAGGAAGCTTTACGTAAAGCTAAAGAAGAAAAGAAAAAACAAGAGCAAGACGAGCAAAAAGATAAAAACTAATTTATAGAACAGAAAAGAGAACAAAAATTTTAAATTAAAACAAACATGAAACATTTAAAAACGTTATTATTAGTTGCGATTTTTACGATTGGATTAGGTGGAGCGGTGAATGCACAAAAAACTGCACATATTAATACCGATAAATTATTAGCTGAAATGCCTGAAACTAAAGCTTTAAAGGCAGAGTTAGAAAAATTACAAAAAACTTACAGAGCTGATATTGAAGGAATGTTTAAAACTTTAGAAGCTAAGTTTAAAAAATACGACGCTGAAGGAAAATCTCAAACTCCAGAAGTAAACGCACAAAGAGCTCAAGAAATTCAACAAGATAGACAAAAGATTGCTCAAGCTGAGCAAACAATGAACCAAGAGATGGCTAAGAAATATAAAGAAAAAACTGCGCCAATCTTAAAGAAAGCAGAAGATGCTATTAAAGCTGTAGCTTCTGAGAAAGGTATTGTTTATGTTTTAGATGCTGCTCCAGGAAAAGGTTTAATCGTTTTCGATAAAGGAGAAGATATCTACAATGCTGTAAAAGCAAAATTAGGATTCTAATCTATCTTAGTTAACCATATTATAAAAATCCTGCTTTAATAAAGCAGGATTTTTATTTTTGTAATAATAATGAAAGACTCAAATCGCCCTATAGGTATTTTCGACTCAGGTATTGGTGGGACTTCTATTTGGAAAGAAGTAACTCGACTTTTACCTAATGAGAGCACTATTTATTTATCAGATAGTTTTAATGCACCATATGGTCATAAAACAAAACAAGAGATTTTAGAACTTTCAATAAAGAACACAGAATTTCTAATTCAGCAAGGTTGTAAACTTATAATTGTAGCTTGTAATACTGCTACAACAAATGCAATAAAATACCTTCGTGAAAATTACTCTGTTCCTTTCATTGGAATAGAACCAGCTATTAAACCCGCTTCTTTACAAACAAAAACAAATACCATTGGTATTTTGGCAACCAAAGGAACACTGAATAGTGAATTATTCGAGAAAACCTCTTCTCTTATTGACAATAACATTAGAATCATTGAACAGATTGGTGAAGGTTTGGTAGAACTTATTGAAGCTGGTAAAATAGAAACTCAGGCTATGGATTCACTTCTGAATTCATATCTACAACCAATGTTAGATCAAAATATTGATTGTTTAGTTTTAGGATGTACACATTATCCATATTTGATTAATGCTATAAAAAAGATAACCAATAATTCGATTAGTATTATTGATTCCGGTGAAGCTGTTGCTCGACAAACTAAAAGAATTTTGGAACAACAGAACTTACTAAATGAAAGTAAAAATATCCCTTCTAAGCTCTTTTATATCAATAAAGACAAAAAGGTACTCGAAGATATTTTAAATGGCTCAGATTATACTAAAGTAGAAGAAAAAAATTTCTAAAATAACTGTCCGTTAATGTTAGGACAAGCAGCCAATCTTCTTTTAGCACAAAATAAGTTCATCCCCAAAGATATTTGGTGAAAACCTCCTTCTGAAAAAACTACGTCTCCAGATTGTTTAGTAAAAGTATAAGAGAACATATACCTCTTGAAATTAACTCCTAAGATTGGTGAAAAATACGTTGCATCTTCAAATGTATTACCACCAAAAGAAGAACGATATGATAAACCAGCCCACAACAAAGATCCTTTTAATTGCTTATAAACTTTAACGTTTAAATCAACAATTTTCTCTCCTGTTTGTTCTTTGTATTGAACCATGAAAGAAGGTTCATATTTTAGTTTAGAATTCTTTCCAAAATAATAACCAGCTCCTAAAATATAATTTCTAAGATTTAAGGCATCAAACTCAGAATTTAAATTGCTTTTAGCTGTTAAAAAAATATTCTTTATTGTTAAATAACTTGAAAATCCTCCGTAATGATACGCTAATCCGAAATCTGAATTAAAATAAAAATCACTCTCAATAATTTGACGAACTTGAGGATCGCCACTAAATGTACTTTGATCTACTTCATTTTGGACTGCTGATAATGATAAACCAAATGATAATTGATTAAAGACATTACCTTTACTCATACTTAAGTGATATGCATAAGTTCCTTGAACTGCTCTTTGCGAATGAAAACCATTTTTATCGTTAAATAAAATAGCACCAAAAGCTGCTTTTGAATCTTCTTTAAATTTTGCGTGAAAACTTAAAGTTTGTAATTGTGGTGCATTGTTAATACCTAACCATTGACTTCTGGCTGTTAATCTTATTTTTCCGCACTCTCCTATTCCGGCAGCTGCTGGATGTACTAAGTACACATTATCAGAAAGATAATCTTGATAAATAGGAAGTGTTTCTTGTGAAAAAGAAAGTAATCCGAAAAACAAAAAAGTAAGAGTAGTTATTTTATTCAATAGCTTCATTTGCAATATTAACAGTGCGCAAATATATTAGATTTCAATTCAACATACTAAAAATTAACATTAAACCTGTAACTTCTTCATTATTTTAAAAATTCGATACAAAAAAGCATAATATCATAATGAGAATCAACACAAATTTTTAATCAGAAAAAAGAAAAAGAGCTTATAAAAATATAAGCTCTTTAAGAATTAATCCCCTTTGATTATAACTTTGTCAAAACATACAGAATGAAACTGTACAACACGACCAAAGTTATTTCAAATCGGTATTTATCTTTACTCCTCTTCATTTATTATTTCTTGATAAACCTTCGTATACCTTTTCCTGAATCTGTTTTTATCATTACAAAGTAAATTCCGTTACTTAAGTTAGCAACCTCTATACTTCCTGATGAAAAATCATTTACCTTAATTTCTTTTCCTAACATTGAATACATTTTTACTGCTCTTATCTCTTCTTTAGTTTCAATATTTAGATAATTCTTAACAGGATTTGGATAAACTTTAAATGCCACTGGGAACTCCTCTTCATTTACACTTAAAGTATTTACTGAAAAGTTAGCAGTAATAGTTTTATCTCCATCTATTGTTATACTTATAGGGTTGTTAGTTCCAGAAGCATCACCTGCCCAACCGTCAAACTGATATCCTGTAATAGGTGTTGCAGTTAATTGAACTACTGTACCTGCATTGTACGAACCAACACCAGTCGCTGGATCTACACTATCAGGTGTAGTATCTACAGAGATATTTCCATTAGTTGAACCAAGTACCAATCTATATTGAATTAAACTAAACATTGCTGTAACAGTCTTGTCTGCATCCATAGTAATATTCAATGGATTTGTAGTTCCTGAAGCGTCACCACTCCATCCTGTAAATTCATAACCTGCATCTGGAGTAGCTGTTAAAGTTACAACACTACCATCATCATAAGTTCCTGTACTTGGATTTGGACTTTGAGTAACAGATCCATTTGTAGCATTTAATGTTAATGTTCTTTGTATTGGTGTAAAGTTTGCTGAAACAGTTTTATCAGCATCCATTGTAATATTTATTGGATTTGTAGTTCCTCCAGCTACACCATTCCAACCTGAAAATTCGTAACCAGCATCTGGTACTGCCGTTAAAGTAACAACACTATTATTATCGTAAGTTCCATTTACTGGACCAGGATTTGCTGTTATAGATCCGTTCGTTGATGTACCTAATGTTAATGTTCTTTGAATTGGACTGAAGTTTGCCGTTATGTTTAAATCTGAAACAATTGAAATTGTTCTTGGATTTGTTGATCCTGTAAGATCACCACTCCATCCATCAAATTTAAATCCTGCGTCTGGAACTGCTGTAAACGTAACTGAAGTTCCATCATCGTATGTTCCACTTACTGGATTTGGATTAGTTGTAACACTACCATTTGTTGCGTTGATAGTAACCGTACGTTGAATTCTACTAAACATAGCTGTTATTGTTTTATCAGCATCCATAGTAATCGTTAACGGATTTGTAGTTCCTGATGCATCGCCACTCCAACCAGTAAATTCATATCCTGCATTTGGTGTAGCTGTTAAAGTAACTGAAGTTCCATCATCGTAAGTTCCACCGGTTGGGTTTGGATTTGTAGCAACTGAACCATTCGTAGCGTTTACAGTTAGTGTTCTTTGAATAGGACCAAAGTTTGCTGTAACTGTTTTATCAGCATCCATAGTAATATTTAATGGATTTGTAGTTCCTGATGCATCGCCACTCCAACCAGTAAACACATATCCTGCGTCTGGTGTAGCTGTTAACGTAACAACAGTACCATCGTCATAAGTTCCTGTACTTGGATTTGGTGCTGCAGTAGCACTTCCGTTAGTTGCATTTAATGTTAATGTTCTTTGAATTACTGTGAATATTGCAGTAACTGTTTTATCAGCATCCATGGTAATAGTTAATGGATTAGTCGTTCCTGAAGCATCTCCACTCCAACCAGTAAACTCGTATCCTGCATCTGGTGTTGCTGTTAAAGTAACAGAAGTTCCATCATCATAAGTTCCTCCAGCTGGGTTTGGTGTAACTGTTCCATCAGTTGTATTTAACGTTAACGTATATTGTGTAACTGTAGTTTCATAAGCTCCCATGTCTACAGCTCCACCTGAAACTCTAGTATTTCCTGCTAAATCTTCAGTAATATCAGAAGGCAAGTCTGCACTTAAACCTCCGTCGATAGCATTTGAACCTGCTTGTAAAGTGAAATCATTATTTCCAGCATCAGTGAATAATGGGTCAGAAGCCATTCCTCCAGCTTGACCACCTTGAACAATAGAATTACTTACTGAAGAAGGAGTTCCTGTTGCATCGAAAGGAGATATTGAACCATTATCAAAAATAATACTGTTTTTAATAGTACTATTTGCTGCTCTCTCCATTTTTATAACATTTCCTAAATTACCTGTATTTTTCGCAAAAGTAGAATTGATGATATCTACATCAATACCAGTTATATTTCCTCCAGAACCAGTTACCAAACGCATACATGAAGCACTAGTTCGCGACACATTATTATAAAAAAGACTATTTACAACCGATCCTCTACCAAATTGAGAGAAATTTTGTGATCCAACAAATAAGAAAGCAGATTGCGTATCTGAATAGTTATTTCTTATGATACAACTTTTGAAATCAGTATCTCCTATAATATTGGTTTGTCCACATGGGTTAAACTGAGCATATACTGCATATTCCGAACCCGAATTATTTTCTAAAATACAATTTTGAATTGTACTGTAAATTCTACCAGTATTATATGGCTGAACGATTATAGCTGCACCTCTTCCTCCAACATCTTGATTTGTAGCTGAAGTTGTACAACTAGTACTATTTGAGCCATTTGCATTTCCATCAGAAATTGTAAATCCATCAATGATAGTTCCAATTCCTGTTCCTTTTAAAGAAACTACGTGATATGAATTATCTGCTCTTGTTGCTTCAGTATTGCTAATATTAGCGTTATCATCTCCATTTAAATCTCCAGATAAAATGGTAACATTGTTTCTAAAATCTCTTTGATTTAAAGCAGTTTCAGTTCCATTAAAACCTCCATAGATTTCAGCAACTTTATTTTCTAACTTAAAAGTTTTACCATTTCCAGTTCCTGCAGTTGGTAAATAAGTACCTTCAGCTACCCAAATTTGAGTTGGCAAATTAGTATTGTCAATTGCATCCTGTAGGTTTGTATAAGCATCTGTCCAAGAAGTACCATCATTGTTTCCTGTTGCATCAACATCTACATAAACTTGTGCTGCTGGAGCAGTAACTCCATAATACTGAACTGTAACCCTGTTATTATCTAAATAAGCAACATAAACTTTATTTCCTGTATTATTAACAGTAATTTTTGCTTTTGGATCTACTCCTGTAAAATTTAAACCAATATTTAAATCACTCCAAGAGTTTAAATACTGATTGAATTGATTAATAATTAAATTATCACTGCTGTTGTAATATAAAGCATAAGAATTATTATCTAAGTTATTATACTCCATGAACAAAGTTCTCTTTTTTGGAGAATCTGCTCCAGATGGTCTTGTTCCTGAAATCATCTCAATTCTATTAGTTGGAACAGTACCTTGATAATTATAATGGTGAATAATTCTATTACTTACTCCAGCCATTGTATACATGTAAGCATTTGCTCCACCTGGTGGTGTATACGAAGTATTTACATCTATATTCCAAGCACTACCATCGTATGCATATCTTGTAGCTCTTGGTCTCCAATTTCCAAATCTATATCCCCAACCAACTACTAAATTATCTTCAGAAATTAAGTCATAACAATTTTCGAAAATAGTTCTATTGAATTCATTTGTCCAAGAACCATTTCTATTTGAATATAAGTAGAAAACTGAATTTGTGATACTTGATCCTGCTCTTGAAGTTCCAATAAAAGCTTGTCCTGTAGCCGAAAACTTCAAAATCGTTTTACTATGTGGCGCGAAACCAGTTAGCGATGTTCTTTCTGTAATCCAATTAGTTCCATCAAATCTAATCACATCAAGTCTGTTTGTTGTATTGTTACGAAAAGCAACCCAAGGCTGGTTAGTTACTGGATTAATTGCAATTGCCATCAAACTTGGTGTTACAAGTCCTGTTGCATTGCTTCCAACATCAACCCAATTAGTACCGTCAAACTTTTGAACGTGTACTTCTCCGTTTGTATTATCAGCATAAGCTACATAAGGAACATCATTATTATCTGATGCAATAGCTAAATCTGTAGCATCGTTTGAAAATCTTGCTGTTCCTTCAATTTGCCACTGGGCAAAAGTTATATTACTTATAAAAAATAATAGATAAAGTAATTTTAGTCTCATAATCGTGTTTTAAAGTCCTTATATGCACAAAACTCCACCAATTGTGTTAATTTTTTGTGAAACACTTTCTGAAATCTCTATTTGAATTGCTGAATTGAAGTTTTATATATAAACAGCTAACTATTATCTATTTATATTATTCTACAACATAGAAAAAACCGCACAGATCAAGAGTTCTGTGCGGTTTTAGTTAGCTAAGTTATTTAAATAACGGGTATAAGAACTAATTTATTTAAAGTACTTATTAACAAGACTTACTGGTATATCTTTTGAAAATTTATCTGAATAATTTTTCTCTATTACTAATTCTTTAGAAAAACCATTTTCTGTACTCTTCTGATTTATTTTTGCTGCATTAATATCTGTATCATCTCCATTAACATACAAATAATAAGCAATTAATTGTCTATCTGTTACCTCATCAGTTACACGATCTGTTTTCTCTTTCCATTCATCTGAGTACACAACTAATTTTCTTATTTTAAGATTAGCATTATTTCTATATTGCTTTAGCTTTTTATAAATTGCTTGTTCACATAGCTTAGCTAATTCAGGTGAATGTAATTTTCCTTCTTTAGGCATAAACTTGAACGATCCTATTTTTACTCTTTTTTCAAAATCTTTTACATAAGTCAAAGCTTTTTCTCCACTCCACTCATCAAACTTTTCTGCACTTGGTGCTGCGATAACAAACGGTCCTGTGATTTTTGATTTTGATGACATAAAATATGGATACTTTCCACCAATCTTTTTTCCTCCGTCGAAGGCATAAATTAAGTACACATTATCTGGAGTTTTAATTACTCTTTTTGATGGAGAAGGAACTGGAGTAAACGAGTGCTTGGTTCCATTTGTATCTGTTACATCTTTTAATTCGTCTATATGAAAAACCTCTTCTCCTTTTTTTACGAAATTACTACAATAAACACCGTCTATATCTCTACTATAATCGTCTTTAGCAAACCTTGGATATAATTTAAAGGCTAATTTATTTCCAGAACCAAAATGATATACATTAAACTCATTCCCTTTTCTTTTTTCTTTTGCTGTTCGCATTTCTAAGTTTGTAAAACCACTAGCAAATCTTGAACTCATTTGGTTTTTAGACACGAACTGTTTCCCTCCTTTAGCTGCAGTTGCTGAAGCCTTATTCGATGATTTATTTTTTTTGGATGATTTACTCTTGTTTAATACTTTTTTAAAAAATTGAGCATTTGCAGTCGGTACTGAAAATAATATTGCACTAAACAATGCAATATGGAATAAACCTCTTTTACTAATTTTAATCATTTCTTTTGTTTTTGATAGAAAAGCTACTGCTTTTACTTGCTGTTAATGATTTAAAATTCTTTAATTATCACGAAGTAAACCCTTTAAAACTTCTCAAAGTTCGTTTTGAACTTCTCAATTATCTCGTAAAAAACTAAATGCAAATAAAAAAGACTCTAAAAATAGAGTCTTTTAAAAGTTTGGTTAGTTAAAATTATATACTTTGAACTATAGTTAAAAATTCTTCTTTTTTGTCTTTTGAGATAGACACTGCTTTATCATTTTCCATGATTACATATCCACCATCTTTTTTAACGTATTCTCTTAAAAACCTCAGGTTAATTAAATACGATCTGTGCGGACGATAAAATGTACTTATCTTCTGTAATGTTTCTACAAAAAACTTGAGTGGTTTACTTACTAGGATATTTTCTTTTGTTGTTGAAACTTTCGTGTACATCCCGTCTGCTTCTAACATAATGATATCATTAAAATCTACAAATTTAATTCCGTTACCATTTGGCAAGCCAATCTTTTTAAAGTTTGCTTCTTCTAAACTTGATTTTAATTCTTTTAATCGCTGATTGATTTGAGAATTCCCTATAAATGTAATTACTTTTTCTACAGCTTCTCTCAATTCTTCTCCATCGATTGGCTTTAATAAATAATCGATAGCATTCAATTTAAATGCCTCAATTGCATAATGACTATATGCTGTTGTAAATATGATTTGAAATGTAATTTCTTCTTCTGAAAAGAAGTTTAAGATTTCTAATCCTGAATATTCTGGCATTTCAATATCTAGAAAAACAATATCTGGTTGATTTTGTTTAATTTTTTCTATCCCAGTTAATAAGTCTTCAGCCTCATCTATCTCTTTAATTTTATGACACTCTTCTTTAATAAGTGTTTTTAATACACTTCTTGCTTTAGCTTCGTCATCTATTATTATTGCTTTCATACTTCCTTATTTTTTTAGATAGCACTAAAAGTCTATTGGAATTTCTAATTTCACTAGAGTTCCTGTTGGATTTTCAGCATTATCGTATTGGTCTATAATTTCTAATTTTATCGGGGTTTTTCTCGTTTTATTCAATAAACTAATTCTTTTTGCATTAGCTTCTGAAGAAAAAGATTTTGGTTTAAAAGCTTTTCTATTATTAATTTCTCTTGAAAATACTCTACCTACTCCATTGTCTTCAATTAAACATTCTAACACTTTTTGTTTTTCATTTATTCTAAAATTAAGCTGTAATTTTCTGTTCTCCTTTCGATGTAATAATCCATGTTTTATGGCATTTTCTACATATGGCTGAATTAAAAACGTTGGAATTTCAACTGCATCTTGATCTAAGTTTTCATCTACATTTATGGTAAAAGAAAATGAATCTTCAAATCGATCTTTTTCTAACTCCAAATAAAAGTTCAATGCACTTAACTCGTCTCTAACTGTAATTCTATTTTTCTGACTATGCTCTAGATACATTCTAATTAATCGTGAAAACTTTACTAAATATGTTCTTGCTAGTTTTTTCTCATTATTTAGAATATAATCTTGAATGGAATTTAATGCATTGAAAATAAAATGTGGATTCATTTGACTTCGTAAGCTTTCTAACTTCAAGAATATATTTTCTAACTCTTTATTTTGTTTGTCTAGAATTAACTTTTGTTTCTCTTTTAACTGCTTGTTTTTTCTATTAAAATAATACCAAAGAAAAGAAGAAACTGAGATTGTAATTAATAAAAAGAACCACCATTGTGTATAAAAAACACCTTTTACTGTAAATCGTAATTCTTGAACATCTGACGTATTTTCACCTTCTTTAGCTTTGAGCTGAAATATATAATTCCCTTGAGCCAGTTTATTATAAACAACCGTATTACTTTGCGATGTTTCTTCTTGCCAAGGAATATCTTCTTTTCGATTTTGCAGTAACCTATATTGATAAGAAGTATGTTCTTTTGATAAAAAACCGTTGGTATTAAATGCTATTTCTATCTTCTCTACATCGCTAGAAATTGTATAAGTATTAGCAAACTCTTGAGCAACATTGTCAATCTTTATTTCCTTGAAATAAGGTAACGGTTTATTTTCTTTGTTAGTTTTATTAAAAACCTTTTGAGCATTAAATGAAAATAATTCGGTTGTTGTTCCTACATAAACTCTTCCATTTATAATTTCTATCCCCAGAAACTCGTAAGATGAAACTCCATTATTCTTGGTAAGATTATTAAACTTATTAGTTGTTAAATCAAGTTTTTGTATCCCTCTATCTCCTGCTAACCAAATTGAATTATTAATGCTATCGTATTTTATAAACGAATTTATATTAGATAATAATCCGTTTTTACAAGTCAGTTGCGCTGAGATTGCTCTATTCTCTATTTTATATATTCCTTTTTTAAAGGATAAAGCCCAAACAGTATCTTTTGAAGAAGTAATATCTTTTATATAAATAGATTTATCTTCTTTTTTAATTTCTTCTCTTATAAAGTTATCATTGTAAACATGTAATCCTTTTACGGTTCCAAAATAATACTGCTTGTTATCTTTATCTCCATAACAACTATACGATCTACCATATGAAGTTTTTGCATCAAACCTAGGTTTAGAAACATCTTGTAAGTTAACTAACTTTGATGTTATACCTGTAGCTATCAACAAGGTATCTTTATTGACAAAGAAGTGGTCTTTAATAACGTGACTCTGATGTTGTTTAATAATATTTACTTTATTATTCTTGAACCTAACAGCGTTGAATGATTCTACGCTTTGTAAATAATATAAGTCTCTTGATTTCTCGTAAAATAAATACTCAATTTCCGAAGAGTTTTTGAACTCAATAGTAGTTACTTTATTCGTATCTGTATTTAATATGTAGAATTCATTTCCCGTACCAATTAGAAAGATTTCATTTTCTTTTCCTCTAAACATTTTTCGAATCCGATACGATTCAGGAGTATTGAAATTTGATTTTAAATCTGGATTCGGTACTACATACACACCATTGTTTAATGTAGTTAGCCATAAATTACCCTTGCTGTCTTTTAAAGCATCACTTACTACTGTTCCTTCGAAAATCTTTCGCTGCAGCTTTAATTTTTGATTCACTAATGTATAAACATATACTCCTCTGCTTGTTAGCAGATATATTTCATCGTCAAAAATTCTAAGACTATTGACTATAAATTTCTCATCTATGCTTGATTTTGAAAAACTAAACCTCTTATCAAAATCGGTATCTAAAATGTAAAACTTGCTACTTTTATCTCTGTGTAAGGTCGAAACTAAATAAGCATCTCCTATTTGTCTTAATGTAGCTCCTCTAACTCTTGTTTTGGCAAAAGTCATTTTTTTCCCTAAATCAGTAAGTGTAAAAGTGCTATCTATTCTTACTAAATGTCCTTCTAAAGTGAAAGCATAGATATTATTATCTCTAGAAATAATCTCACTGTAAAATCGAGTTCTGTCTGTATTGTTTTTAAACAATAATTTTCCAGTGTTCTTATCAAAAATCATTAGCCTTGATGATCCTAGAAATATTACAGCGTTATTGTGTGTGAAAATTTGAACTACATTACCTCTAAAGAATTCTTTTAATTCTTTAAACAAATGAACTTTTCCGTTTTTAATGTAGAATATTTGATTTGATAAATTTGTGTACCAAATTATATTATCTCTATCTTTTACTACTGAAAACACAGATAATCCTACTTGATCTGGATGTATATATTGTTTGAATTTGAATCCATCATACCTGTACAATCCTTTATCTGCAGCTAACCAAACAAAACCTTTATCATCTTCTAATAATCTATAAAATTCTTTATCTGGCAACCCTTCTTTTTCAGTTAAATTTATTGCCATAGGTTGCTGTGCAACAACTACCTCAACTAATAAAAAACAGAAAAGAGTTATTAAAATTCTCATGTACTTCGGGATCACTTCTAAAATTAAGCTTATAATTCGCTTTTATGTATAAAAATACAACGAAGTTGACTTAAATTACATAAATAAGTTTCCAAAATGAACTTTTGAACTTCTAAACTGCGATCATGTTCCTATATAAAAATTAAAAAAGGTTGAAAATCTGTATAGATTTACAACCTTATTCATCGGGGGAAAGTTCTAGAAAACTTTATAAAAGTATTTCTAGTATTGCTCTAATAAATATTTAATTAAATCGGTAGTAGTTACGATTCCAACTAACACATTATTTTCTATAACTGGTAGTGCATGAAATTCTCGAGTCGACAATACTTCTGCTACTTCTTTAATCGTATCGCTCGCATTCACTGTAACTACATTTTTTGTCATTACTTGCTCAATTGTAAAAATGCTATTCAGTACAATATCTACTTCTGTTTCATATTCTTGAACTGTCTCGGCATAACTTACTCTTAGTAAATCGGTGTGACTCAACATTCCTATTATTTCTTCACCTTGCACAACTGGTATATGTCGTATTTCATGAGTTTTGAATAACTCTTCTGCAGTTGTTAAATCATCTATTGAACTTAATGTTACTAAATTAGTACTCATTATTTTTGATACAGGTGTTCTTTTTTTCATAATAAATAGATTAATTGGATATTAAAATTGTAGCCTAAGTCTACTGTTATATTTTTAAAGTTAATACGGGTAACGTAGCATGATTCACAACATCTTCTGCGATACTGCCATCTAAGAAATGTTCTATTCCTACTTTACCATGCGTTGGCATAATGATTAAATCACTTTCATTCAATTGTGCGTATTCTAAAATTCCGTCTTCGATTTTATAATCTGAAACTTCTACAATTTTTGGTTTGTTATCGAAATCTGCTCCGACACTGTATAAGAAACTATCGATACGCTCTTTCTTTTCTTTTGTAGTTTTAAACTTAGCTCCTGGAGTATTTACATGAACTAATTCTATTTTGCATTTAAATGCATCTAAAAGTTCTTTAGCTTGTTTATACGGTTCAACAAAGACTTTTGAAAAATCACAAGCAAAGACAGCTTTTTTAAATGGTTCTGAAATTGGTAATCCTTTAATAACCAATACCGGAATCGTTGAGTTTCTTACTACTACTTCTGAATTCGATCCTAAAAACATTTCTTTAAAACCTGTGGTTCCTTGTGAAGACATAATAATTAAATCTGCATCTTCTTGACCTTTTAGATCGTGAAAACTACTAAAGTCTTTATACGGCTGAACTAATGTTGAAACTGTAACGTCTGATAAGTATGGTTTATCTAAAAACTCTTCAAACTTTTGTCTTGCCAACTTAATTTGATACACTGCCTGCTCGTTAATATATGATGACGAAACTGAAATTAATGCGTTAGACAATTCTAACATATGAACTGCAACTATTTCTGATTTGAATTGTTTTGCTAATGAAGCTGCTGTTCTTAAAGCATTCTCAGAATGTAACGAGAAATCTACTGGTACAATAATTTTTTTCATAATAGAGAGACTTAATAATTAATAGTGTAAAACTACTTCAACTCTCAAATAAAAACTATGATATCAATCAGTTACCTTATTCAAAAACATGAGTAAAATCATGTTCCAGCAAATTATCTACACACGGCTTTGTGTTCAACTAAATTACTCACAGAATTTGCTGGTGAGATATAAGGAATATCTAAAGCTAAACCTCGAAGAATAAATAATACGCCAATAATGATAACAGCAAACGGAACTATTTTTCGGAAACATTTATAGAAACTGAAGTGAGTAAATTTTCCTAGATAAACTATTGAACTCATTAACGGAATTGTTCCTACACCGAATAAAAACATATATAAACTTCCGTAAACGACATTGTGAGTTGCTATAGCTCCCAATACAGCCATATAAACCAATCCGCAAGGAAGAAATCCATTTAAAAAACCAATAAGGAAAAATGTATTTCTTTTTTTCTCTTTGAGTTCTTTACCTAATTCAGATTTTACTTTGATAACAAACCTGTTTAATGAATTGGTAATTTTTAATCGGTGAACAATTTTGGGGAATAAAATGATTACAATCATTAGAACTCCTGTGAAAATAGATAAATGTTGTTGAAATGTAAATAATTCAAAACCTCTACCTAATAATCCGAATACCAAACCTAACAAAGCATAAGTTGATAGTCTTCCTAAATGATAACTCATTAGCTGAAAAAACTGCGTTACTTGATTTTGCCTATTTAATGGCAACATAAAAGCTATTGGTCCGCACATACCTAAACAGTGTAGACTTCCCAATAAACCCAATATGAAAGCAGTATATAGCATTAAAGTGTAAGTTCTTTATGATATAAAAAAGGAGTTCCCTTGTAAGTAAAATCAACTGTAATATTCCAACGTCCCCCAACTAAAAACTTTTCAGGAATATGAAGCGTACGATTTTTCAAAACTATAGGGAACTCACTATCTAAAGTTTTGTCTGAAGGTCTGTATAAGAATACTTTTCCTTTTATAAATTCTGATTGAAATTCTTCTGAGAATAGAAGCTCTAAACCTTTTTGATTTGATTGAATAACTATAGCATCTTTTATTGCTAATACATTTTGTTCTGCATTGATATTATCTTGATATTTTAATTCTTTTTGATAATATCTGTCGGTTACCAAATCGTGATTGTATTTGTGGTCTGTTATCATTGTTGTAACCATAAACATGATAAATCCAATAAAAGCTATGATTGCTATTACTATACCTGTACCCCAATTTAGTTTCATATTGATTTTAATTTAAAGTGTTACCAAAATTTTCTAGGTCCTAAAAAATTTGTTGTGGTAGTTTCTATAAGTTTGTCTTTACTGTATACTCCTATTTTGAGTTTCACTCTATCTTTTTTTAACTGACTTTGATGTAACTCAATAAAAAGAGAACCTTCTGCCATACCTTGTTTAGGAATTGTAAAGTCTTGATGTGTTACAATTTCTATTTTCCCTTTATGAGATAATAATTCGTAATGTATATTGTTAATTTCTTCAGTAGTTTTATTTACAATTTTAAAAGAATACACGTTACTGATTATTCCGTCTGCTTTTCGTTCATATAACTGACCTGGTAATCGAAATACTTTGGCTTCAACATCATTTCTTAAGAACAACATTCCTGTTAAAACTCCAAATAAGATGACAAGCACTGCAACATAACCTTTCATTCTAGCAGTAAACTTAAACGGGCTCTTTTTTTCTATATTTTCAATACTTGCAAAACGAATTAATCCTTTTGGATACCCGATGTTTTCCATCATGGTGTCACACTCATCTATACAAGCCGTACAATTCACACATTCTAATTGAGTTCCGTTACGAATATCTATTCCTGTAGGACAAACATGAACACATTGTTTACAATCGATACAATCTCCTTTACCAGAAGCAACTCTATCTTCTTTTTTATTAAATTTTGCTCTTCCTTTTTCTTTTTCTCCTCGTTTGTAATCGTAAGCAACAACAACAGATTGATTATCTAATAAAACACCTTGTAATCGTCCGTACGGACAAGCGATAATGCATACTTGCTCTCTAAACCATGCAAAAACAAAGTAAAAAACACCAGTAAAAATTAACAGCGCTATAAATGTTGAAACATGATTTGCTGGTCCGTTACTTATGTATAGTAAAAGTTCATCACTTCCGATAATGTATGCTAAAAACACATTCGCAATACCAAATGAAATTAAAAAGAATACAAACCATTTTAATACCTTTTTTCTGATCTTTTCAGCATTCCAAGGTTGTTTAGCCAAGCGTATTTGTTTTCCTCGATCTCCTTCAATCCAGTATTCTATTTTTCTGAAAACCATTTCTAGGAAAATAGTTTGCGGACAAATCCATCCACAGAAAACTCTTCCGAAAACAACCGTAAACAGAGTTACAAACACAACCCCGATAATCATTGATATTACTACCAAATGAAAATCTTGCGGCCAAAATGGAAATCCGAACACATTGAATTTACGTTCTAGAACATTAAATAATAAAAATTGATTTCCTTTAATTTTTATAAATGGTGCAGACAATAGAAAAAGTAACAATGCGTAGCTCACATAACTACGATAATTGTATAGTTTTCCTTTAGGTTGTTTAGGAAACACCCAAGCACGTTTTCCTTCGGAGTCTATGGTACCAATACTATCTCTAAACTTTTCGTTTTTAGGTGTTCCCATTGTCAACTATCAAAACTAATTACTAACTATTCTTTTTTCCAGATTTCTCCTTGTGGTTTCTTTGGTTTGGCTGTTGTATTTCCTTCAAGAGAAATAATATAACTCGCCACTTTTTGAATGTCTTGAGGTTTTAGAACTCCTTTCCAAGGCACCATTCCTTTTCCTGCTCTACCTCCGTTATAAACTGTATTGAAAACATTCTTAAATCCACCACCTAAAATCCAATATTCATCTGTAAGATTTGGTCCTACCCCTCCACCTCCATCAGGAGCGTGACACGATGCACAATTCAAATTAAACACTGCTTTACCTCTTGCTAAATCTGAATCTTCTGTTAACAACTCTACCTTGGTAATATCAAATAAATTTGGTGTCGTAGATTTATACTGTTCAATTTCATATTTGGCTTTTGCCATTGCTTTTTCATATTCCATTTCTTGAGTATCTCCTCCTGCAATATGAAAACGTATCAAGTAAATTACTCCGAAAACAATTGTTGCATAGAATAAATACACCCACCATGGCGGAAGCACATTATCTAATTCTTTTATGCCGTCGTAGTTATGATCTAATACAATTTCTTCTTCCTCTTCTATTGCTTTAGATCTTGTAAATTTCTTCAGGATCTTTTTGAACCATACTTCCCATTCATCTTCTATTTCTTCTGGATTAAAACCTTCTTTTTCTAGTTTTAATTCCTCAGTCATTTTGTACACAGTGTAACTAAAGTATTCTTTGACTAAAATGACTAATATTAAGAAGACTAACAGTATCCAAACTAATGGGTTTTCGTATAAACTAAATGGATTTTCATATGAAGTAATTGCTTTAATTAAAGCCCAAAAACTTACAAAAACAAATAGTAGGTATATGATCGATTGAAAAACTCTTTTCATGATTTTTCTGTTTAATTATCTAATGGTATATGACTTACTTTTTTTATGTATGATTTCTTTGCTGTAAAGACCCACCAAAAAAGCAATAGAAAAAAGGTGAAGAATATGCTTAATGAAATCAATGGATAGATTTCTATTCCTGTGATACTCTCTAAATGATTTTTTACAAACTTTAACATGGTTCTATTTTTTTGATAATTTGTCTTTTACATCGTTTACTTTAATATCAACTCCTAATCGTTGTAAATACGCAATAAGTGCTACAATTTCTCTGTCTTTCATTTCCACAAAAGGAATATCATTTGCTTTTGCATACTTTTTACTTGCATCGTAGTTACTAGCAAAATCTGGATCTTCATATAAGTTTTCTTGAATTTTCATTCCTTGTTCATCCATACTCTTTTGAGCATTTTTCACATCTTCTTCTGTATAAGGAACCCCTAAAGTGATCATGGCTCGCATTTTCTTCTCTGTTTCCGATTTATCCAGTTTATTTTTGATAATCCATTGGTAAGCTGGCATAATAGATCCTGGTGAAGTACTTTGTGGATCGTACATATGATTAAAGTGCCAACTGTCGTTATACTTTCCTCCTACACGATGTAAATCTGGACCAGTACGTTTACTTCCCCATAAGAAAGGATGATCGTACACAAATTCTCCTGCTTTAGAATATTCTCCATAACGTTCTACTTCACTTCTAAATGGACGAATCATTTGTGAGTGACACGAAACACAACCATTTGAGATATAAATATCTCTACCTTCTAATTCTAATGGAGAATATGGTTTTACAGCTTCGATATACGGAATGTTAGACTCAACCATTAATGTTGGTACAATTTGTACTACTCCACCAATTAAAATTGCTATGGTTGCATACAATGTTAATTTCACTGGCTTACGCTCTAACCAAGTATGCCATGTTTCTCCTTTTGTTCTATATTTTGAAACTTTAGTTAATGGAGCTGCTTCAGCTAAATCATCAGTTACTTTTTCACCTTGTCTAATCGTTTGCACAATAACGTAAACCATTACAATTGCTCCGATGATGTATAAACTACCTCCGATAGCACGTAGCCAATACATTGGTAAAATCTCTTGAACTGTTTCTAAGAAGTTTGCATAAGTTAATGTTCCATCTGGATTAAATTGTTTCCACATAAAAGCTTGAACAAAACCAGCAACATACATTGGTAATGTGTAGATAATGATTCCTAAAGTTCCTATCCAGAAATGGAAATTCGCTAAAGCTCTAGAATATAATTTTGTTTTAAATAATTTAGGAACTAACCAATAAATCATACCGAAAGTCATAAATCCATTCCACGCTAAAGCTCCTACGTGAACGTGAGCAATAATCCAGTCGGTAAAGTGTGCAATTGCATTTACATTTTTTAGTGACAACATTGGTCCTTCAAAAGTTGCCATACCATAACCTGTAATTGCAACGACCATGAATTTTAAAACTGGATCTTCACGAACTTTATCCCAACTACCTCTTAAGGTTAATAATCCGTTGATCATTCCTCCCCAAGATGGAGCAATTAACATAATTGAAAAAACTACTCCTAAATTCTGAGCCCAGTTTGGTAAAGCAGAATATAATAAGTGATGCGGACCTGCCCAGATATAAATGAAAATTAAAGACCAAAAGTGAATAATCGATAATCGATAAGAATACACCGGTCTGTTTGCCGCCTTAGGAATAAAGTAATACATCAATCCTAAAAAAGGAGTAGTTAAGAAAAATGCCACAGCATTATGCCCGTACCACCATTGTACTAAAGCATCTTGAACTCCAGCATAAACAGAATAACTTTTCAATCCACTTACTGGTAATTCTAAACTATTAAAAATGTGTAAAACAGCTACAGTAACAAAAGTTGCTAGGTAAAACCAAATAGCAACATACAAGTGACGTTGACGACGTTTTAAGATCGTCCAAATCATGTTTATACCAAATACGACCCATACTACAGCAATTGCAATATCTATTGGCCATTCTAATTCGGCATATTCTTTAGACGTTGTATATCCTAAAGGAAGTGTAATTGCTGCTGCTACAATAATCAACTGCCATCCCCAGAAATTAATGTTACTCAACAGATCACTTGCCATTCTCGTTTTTAACAAACGTTGAAGAGAATAATATACACCTGCATAAATTGCATTTCCTACGAAAGCAAAAATCACAGCATTAGTATGTAACGGTCTTAAACGACCAAAACTAAGCCATGAAATCCCATCAGTTATATTTGGGAATAAAAACATAAAAGCTAAGAGAAGCCCTACTGAAAAACCTACGATTCCCCATAATAAGGTAGCGTAAATAAATTTTTTTACGATTTTATTATCGTAATAAAATTGTTGCATTTCCATAATTTAAATTGAATTAAAAATCTATTCTTTATTTGTATTCTTGGTTACTAACTCGTCGTCAAATAACATTCTAACTGAAGGAGTGTAGGTATCGTCATATTGTCCCTTTTTAACGGAAATTATAAATGCAATAAAAAAGACTATTGCTACTGAAACACTTACTGCCAGCAATACATAAATTACCCCCATCTTGTTAGTTTATTAATTATATTTCAAAAGTAGTTTTGGAAAGATTTTTATACTATGATATTGGTCATGTTCGGGGGTTTATTCTTAGAAAAAATCATATTTATTTGACGTAATTTCTTCTATCGAATTATATCGTCATTGAGAACAACTTTGTTTCAGGTTTCTTTTGTTGTAATCGTACATCGAAAGCCATACAAATATTTCGAATAAATGGTCGAGCTTCTTGAGCTACATTTAATGAATTACGATCAATTGCAATTAAATTATCTGAAGCGATTTCTTCTAATAATCCTATTGATTTAGGTAAAGTTTCAAAATGCATTTCTTTTGCTTTCCAATTCGTAGAAAAATGACACATGATATTTAGAATATGTTTTCGAATCACTAAATCTTCATCAGTTAAAATATGACCTCTAAATATTGGAATCTCACCATTATTGACTAACATTTGATATTCTTTTACGGTTTTTACATTTTGTGCAAATCCGTACCAAGAATCACTAATTGCCGACATTCCTAAACCGATCATGAGTTTGGTTTTACTCGATGTGTATCCCATAAAATTTCTATGGAGTTTTTGTGAAGTTGTCGCTTTAAACAAACTGTCGGAAGGCAACGCAAAATGATCCATTCCTATTTCATGATATCCGATGTTGGTTAGCATTTCTTTTCCTAATTCATACAAAGCTCTTTTCTCATCTGACTTAGGTAAATGTTCTTCACTAAAACCACGTTGACCAACTCCTTTTACCCAAGGCACATGCGCATAACTGTAAAAAGAAATTCGATCTGGAAGCAATTCTTTTGTCTTTAAAATTGTATCGGTAATACTTTCTTTAGTTTGAAATGGTAATCCAAAAATTAAATCGTGACTCACAGATGTATATCCAATTTCACGAGCCCATTTTGTGACTTTTTTTACGTTTTCAAAAGATTGAATTCTATGAATTGCTTTTTGAACAATACTATCATAATCTTGAATACCAAAACTTACACGTGTAAATCCGAGATTATATAAAGTTTCCAATTGTTCTTTTGTTGTATTATTCGGATGACCTTCAAAACTAAACTCAAAATCAGGGTGTTTTTGACTTCCTTCTAAAATTGAATCAATCAGTTCTTTTAATTGTTTCGAAGCAAAAAAAGTCGGTGTTCCTCCACCTAAATGAATTTCTTTGATCACAGGAACTTGAGTCATTTTTTCTTTATATAATTCCCATTCTTTAATTAAAGTTTTGATATATGGAATTTCAACTTCATGACGTTTTGTAATGTGTTTATGACAAGCACAAAATGTGCATAAACTTTCGCAAAAAGGTAGATGTATGTATAAACTTATTCCTTCTTCTTGATTACTTTCTTCAAATGATTTTTTAAAACTTTTAAGCCATTTTTCTTTTGAAAACGTAGTTGCATCCCAATATGGAACAGTTGGATAACTCGTATATCTTGGACCGGGAATGTTATATTTTTGAATTAGTGATTTCATATTATAGTTTTTTTCCTAAAATATTAGTTGCTATAGTGGTAAACACCACAATACTTATTGAACTTAAAGGCATTAGAATCGCAGCAATTACAGGAGATAATTGTCCGGTTACAGCGAAATACAATCCGACACTATTATATATCAGAGAAATGATAAAACAGTATTGGATAACACGCATCGTTTGTTTTGTAGCTTTTATAAATTTTGGTAGTTTTTCAAACTGATTTGCATCTAAAATTGCATCGCATGCAGGTGAAAACACATTAATATCTTCAGATACTGCAATACCAACTTCACTTTGCATTAAAGCTCCGGCATCATTTAATCCGTCTCCAATCATGGCGACATTTTTATGCTTCTTTTGAAGTTGAGAAACATAAGTCAATTTGTCTTCTGGCTTTTGATTGAATAATAATGTCGTGTTCTCTGGCAATCTTTTTTTCAAATACGCTTTTTCTCCTTCATTATCTCCTGATACAACAGAAAGATCATATGCTGAAAACGTCTGAAATACTTCATCTACATGTTTACGATAAGTATTTTTTAATGTGAACTTTCCTTTATAATCGTTTTGAATGCTTACATGCACAGAAGTATCTGAACTAAATTGTTCCTTTTCATTTTTCACAAAAGAAGCAGATCCAACTTTAACATCAACAGTAGCTACAGTTGCTTGTAATCCTTTTCCTGCATGTTCAAAAACCTGATTCTCTTTCTCCAAAGGAATGTTCGTCATAGTTTCATAAATTGTTCTACTTAAAGGATGATTAGAAGCTCGTAATGTTGCTTTTAACGCTTTTTCTTCATTAAAACTTAAGACAGAACCTGTATATTTTATTTCACTATTTGTTCTAGTTGTTAAGGTTCCTGTTTTATCAAAAACCAACGCATCTACTTTCGCTAACTGTTCTATAACTGTAGCGTTTTTTAAATAGAACTTTTGCTTACCAAAAATTCGTAACATATTACCTAAAGTAAATGGAGCTGCTAACGCAATTGCACATGGACAAGCGATAATAAGTACAGCTGTAAAAACATTTAAAACTTTAGTTGCATCTGTGAGAAACCAAAACATACTTGCTAGAGCAGCGATGGAAAGAATAGCAATGGTGAAATTTTTACTTATTTTATTTGTAATGGTTGTAAATCTGCTGGTTTTATCTTTTTCAAAAACGGCGTTACTCCACAATTGCGTTAAATAACTTTGTTCTACAGAATTGATTGCCTCAATTTCTATAGCTCCTGACAATTGTTTTCCTCCTGCAAATAATTTATCTCCTGATTTTTTCTGAACCGGATTTGCTTCACCAGTGACAAAACTGTAATCGATTTGTGCATTTCCATTGATTAGAATTCCATCTACTGGAATTAATTCTTGATTACGAATTAAAATACGATCTCCTTTTTCAATCTTGTAAATCTGAATGGTTTCTTCATTTCCGTTTTTATTCACTTTCGTGACAGCAATTGGAAAATAAGATTTATAATCACGCTCAAACGATAAGTAATTGTATGTTTTTTGCTGAAAAAACTTCCCTAATAATAAAAAGAAAACCAACCCCGTTAAGCTATCGAAAAAACCACTTCCTAAATCAAACAACACCTCAACAATACTTCTGATAAAAAGTACTAAAATTCCTAATGCGATAGGAACATCGATATTCAATAATTTAGATCGTAATCCTTTATACGCAGAGATCAGATAATCTTTAGCTGCATACACAACTACAGGAATAGAAAAAGCAAACATCAACCAACGAAATGTGTGTTTATACTTTTCTAACCAAAATTCATTTACTTCAAAGTATTCTGGAAAAGAAAGTAACATTACGTTCCCGAAAGCTAAACCTGCCAAACCTAATTTATAAATTAAACTACGATCAACATTTTTACTTCCTGATTCATAATCTTCTAAAGAAATATAAGGTTCGTAACCAATGGAACTCAGCAATACCACTATTTCCTTGAGACTAATTTGATCAACTTTGTATGTAATACGTACACTCTTTTTAGGAAAATTAACTTGTGTAGTTACGATTCCTTTTTGAAGTTTCTGAAGATTTTCTAACACCCAAATACATGAACTACAATGAATATGCGGAATATATAAATCTACAATCTGAACATTTTCATCGTTAAACGAAAGTAATTTTTGAATGATACTTTCATCATCTAAATAATCGTATTTTCCTTGAATATCTAGCGGGGTTGCTCCCGGACTTTCTTGTAGATCGTAATAGCATGTTAAATCGTTTAGCGAAAAAATCTCGTATACTGTTTTACATCCATTGCAACAAAACGATTTATCATCAAATTCTATTTTTTGATGCTCGTTACATTCGTCTCCACAGTGATAACATGTTGTTTTCATATACACGATTTACGTAAAGCAAATTTCTGCATGAAAAGAAAAATAAACTATGATATTAATCAGTTCTTATCTTATAAAATGAAGCGATCTGACCAGTTTTGTTGTAATACTGGCTTTAATTTTTCTAAAGGAATTTCGATAGAATATGTTCCCACAAATGAAGGACACATAATACAATCGTTGAAGTAAAAAATAATATGATTATCGTTAACTACAAAATCGTTTTTAGCCACTTCAAAATCATCTAAACTTACTTCAAAACATTCGTAAAATAAATCTCCTTTAGCGATTTGTGTTCTAATTTCTGAATTTAAAATTTGATGAACTTCTGATAAACTTTCAGGTAAAAAGTAATCTTCAAAATGAAGTAATTTTCCTTTTATCTTATCAAAGTTTACTGTTTTAAAAGTGTAGTAAGCTGTTTTAGTTTGTGCGTAATGATTCTCTAAATAAAAGAGTACACTTATGTGCGTTTCTTTTTGCTGATAAATCTTGTATTCTCCTATTCTGTGTTCTCGAATTGGATTTTTCTGTAGTGTATCACATAAGAGTTCTTGACTTTCTAAAACATCTTGTTCTATTCTAGAAAGTTGTATTAATTCGTTTTCAACAAAATCGTTAAAAAGTTCAAATTTCGGATTGTAATTTTCATCTAACTGTGGATAACAGAAATCAATTATATAATTGTCAGTTTCTTTATACAGCTGTTTATGCACCACATAATCTTTGATGAAGTTACTATCATCTTCATCTGATTTTATAGGATTAATTTTTACATTTTGCTGTAACTCTTCAGTATTAAGTTGAATGGTAACAGTATCATTAATGATTAATGAATCTTCACTCCTAACTTCAGCAGCGTTATGAGATGGTTCTTTGTCTAACTTGCAACTAGTAATTGCTAATACCACTATTAAAAAAGATACAATTCTCATAATCGACATGTTTAATTATGATAAAAATATGTATCGTAGTACTCCTAAAAAATGATAAAAATCATTCTACCAATTTTAAGGCTTCCATATCAACAATTTTAATATTTCTGCCTTCAATTTCTATAATCCCGCTCTTTTTAAGTTTAGAAATACTTCGGATTAAAGTCTCGGTAGCAATACCAGCAACACTAGCTAAATCGTGTCGTGCTATTCTAATAACATCATCTGGATTTCTATTCATGCGTTCAGCAAATTTTAGTAGTGTTGCTGCTGTTTTTTTATGAACAGAATTATAGGCCATATCTAATAATTGTTCTTTTACGTCTTTTAAATTATCAGCTAAAAGATCAACTAAATCTAATACAACTTTATGATTTTTATGTAAAACTGAAATCAACTCCGATTTGTGAATTCCGACAAGTTCTGTTGCTTCCATTGCTACAGCAGTTTCTTGATACGGAATATTTTGAGAGAAAGAAGTATACCCGAATAAATCGTCCTCTTTATATAACGAAGTCGTTAACACTTTACCTTGTTCATTGAGCTTAGAACATTTCACTCCGCCTTTCGTTACCAAATAAATATAATTAGAGTTATCGCCTTCTTCATAAACTTTTTCTTCTCCTTGAAATGAAAAAACAGTTCCGTTATCATCAAAGAAATTTTTTAGATCATTTAAATCTCTAAGTTCATTTTCATTCGGAATTTCTTCAACAACTGTTTTCTGTTCTTTTAAAATTGAAGACTTTGCCAATCTACTTTCAATTGCGCTTATTAATTCTTCTTCAGTAAAAGGTTTTGTGATATAATCGTCGGCACCAAGATTCATTCCTTTTCGCACATCACTTCGTTCTGTTTTTGCTGATAAAAAGATAAAAGGAGTAAACTGTGTTTTAGGATTTTTAGATAAAATTTCTAACACTCCATAGCCATCAACTTCAGGCATCATAATATCACAAACGATTAAATCTGGTAATTCGCTTAACGCTTTTTCTATACCAACTTTACCATTTTCAGCCATAATTACTTCATAGTAATCGGTTAACTCTAGTAATTCTGCTGTGTTTTCTCTTAATGTAATATCGTCTTCAATTAATAGAATTTTTCTCATAATTCAGCTTTGTTTGGTATCGTGACTATAAATGTTGAACCTACATTTTCTTTACTCGTAAAAGTAATGGTTCCGCCTAAGTTTTCTAAATGACTTTTTACAATATTTAAACCAATTCCTGTTCCTTCATTAAGCAATACATTTTCGGCTCTAAAATAACGTTGGAATATATTTTTTTGATCTTTCTCTGGAATTCCAAATCCTTGATCTTCTACTTGTACTGTAGTTTCTGAATGGTTTTGTCGGACCGAAATTGTTATGGTTGTATTTTCATGAGAATATTTTACAGCATTACTTAAAAGATTAAGAAAAGTAAGTTCCATAATCTTTTCATCTTGGTGAATTGTAATGTCTTCCATATCTGAATTACACACAATTTCCTGACCTTTTTTTAATAGTAAACTTGCTCCACTAATCGCTTCTTTTATCGTTCTTTTAATCTGAAAAGAAGTCAAATTGTATTTAATCTCTCCTTTTTCAAGTTTTTCAACAGATAAAAAATCGTTTAGGATATTATTTAAATAATGAACCTTGTTCTTTATAATCGATAAATGCTTTTCTCTTTTTTCTTGTTGTTCGGTTAATTTGTATTTCGACAACAACATTGTAGACGTTAAAATTCCGCTTAACGGCGTTTTAAATTCATGCGATACTAATGATAAAAACTTTGTTTTTAATTCATTTAATTCTCGCTCTTTCTTTAATGCTACTTTCGCTTTTTTCTCTGCAACAATTCTTTTCTTATTTTCTTCATCTAACTGCTGATTCATTTTTTCTAATTCATCTACAGTTTCACTTAAACTTCTTGTTCTTTCTCTTACCTTATTTTCTAGTTTGGTATTTAATTCTAAGATTTCTAATTCTTGGTGTTTTCTCAAAGAAATATCTACAACTAATGCCATTGTATACATTTTTCCTTGCATTTCAAACGGATTTAAACCTACTTCTATAGGAAATACACTTCCGTTTTTATGTGCGGCATACAAATCTCTTCCGTGGCCCATTTGTCTTTTCTGTTGCACTTTTAAAAATGAATTAAAATGTGCATCGTGAGTTCCTTTATATTTTTGAGGTATTAATGTTTTTAATTGTTGATTTAACAACTCACCTTTATTGTAACCAAACATTGCTTCTGCTGATGAGTTTACAACCATGATTTTTTGATTCTCATCTACAACAATAATCCCTTCTGAAACAGCTTCAAAAAGAGTATCAAAAATTATTCTTTCTTCCTTGTCGAACATTCAATTAGAAATTTGATATAAAGATATATTTTATTAAAAAGACTATAGCTGATATTTATCATTTCTTGCCTCACATATCGATCTTATTTTTGTTTTGAATAGTATTTTATAATGAAAACACAAAAGCTGAACATCAAGTTTTATCAGAATATTGCCAAAGTTTTTTATGCAGTTGCGAAGTCTGACAACAGTATTAATGTGCATGAAATAAAAGCATTAAAACAAGTTGTAAAAGACAAATGGCTAATGATTGATGAAACTTTTGATATGTTTGGTACAGATACGGCTTATCAAATAGAAGTTGTGTTTGATTGGTTATACAGTAAAAATGCAACTACTGAAGATTGTTTTACCGACTTTCTAGAATACTACAACAACTATTCTTATTTCTTTACTCGAGAAATTAAGCAGTTGATTATAGAAACTTCGTATCGTATTGCTGAAGCTTTTAAAGGAAAAAATAAAGCTGAACTTTTGATTTTAGAAAAACTAGAACATGAATTAACTCGATTAGTTTCTTAAATTATTTTGATATAGAAAATTTACGTTCTAAAATTGGTTTTGTTTTCTTTTTTGTGATATCTCTATCGAATAAACGTTCTAGATTATTTCCTGAAACATCTTCGATTATCTTATCACATTTCAAAATGTAATCACCTTTTTTCCAAGAAGTATTTGGAGTAAATGCTATTGTGCTTTCATTAGTTTTAATGTTAAAACTCCCTAAAATTACTTGTCCTTTTTTATTGATAATTTCTAGGCTATTATGTAGACTTCCGAAATCTAAATTGTCATTTAATTGAATTACTAAAGACTCATTTGTATTTGATTTTGGTAAAACAAATTCCCATTTTTTTATACTTGGCTGAATTCTATCTGAACCAACAACACGAAAACTATGTTCAAATGTTTTTCCCATAGCAACACCATCTGTATCTTTTAATTTTTCATCAATTAGTAAAGTGTACGATGCTCCTTCATTTAAAACTTCTCCTAAATGTTTATTTGGACCTAAATCTCTTTTTTGTCTTCCAGGTTCAATCCATAAGGTTAATAATTTTCCGTCGTTAGATAACAAAGCGTTTTCTAAAGGCAGTAAAGCACGATCTACTTTTTCTTTTGTTTTAGTATTTATCAGCATAATATGATTATAAATATTAGCCGGATTTACTGGTTTTGAAAAGGCAACATACCATTTCAAAAAATTGGAAGGTAATTTTAATGTATTCGGATAAATTGCTGCTATACTTAATTTTTTATAATCTGTTTTTAACGGAATTAAAAACTCGAAAAAAGAATCGTTTACAATAGCTGTATATGTTGTGTTTAATTGAAAAGGTAACACCGGAGTAAAAGATAAACTAGACTCGTCTTTAAAAAGATCTCCTAAAATAGCTTCCTTATTTGCTAATTGTTCGTGTGAAGTAAATGAACCTTTATACACTTTTATTACTTGTATATTTTCACTTGTTTTTACTTCAATAAACTCTTGTGAAAAAGAAAACTTTGGAGATTGAGAAAACACCTCCAAAGTCATCAATAATACTATTGTGAAAATTCCTAATCGTATCAAATTGAATTCTAATTATATGGTTATAACCAACGATTAGAACTTGTTTTTAAAGCTAATTTCCCATTAGATTCTCTTTGTATAAAAACAAACTCTTTTTCGTTAAGCTTATCTAATTGTTGCACGTTTACAAATGGCAAATTAATAAAATCAACACCATCTGTTCCTGCACGTTCTTTAACTTTTGTTGTTAGTGAGTTTCCAAAAGATTCGATATCTGAAACCTTAAATTTCATTAACGCTCTATTTGAATTCGCCATTAGAATAAAACGTTTTCCTTTATTATTCGTCATTTCAATAATATCTAAAGGTGTGTTCCAATTTCCTAATTCAGCAACAGTTCTTCCTTTTGTATGAGAACCTGGAGTCAAACTTTCCATAGGAAAAACAACCAATGGTGTACATGTATAACTAGCAATAATGTGTGGCTGATTATTAATAGTTGTAGTCATGAACGTTTTTATTGGTGCATGAGTTTCATATTTTCCGTGGGCTGCATGATAAATTTCTAAAGAACTATCACTTTGCTTGTTTGTGAAAGGAAAAGGAATTGCTCTAAAAGTTGAAGCAAATTCAGCATTACTTAAACCAGAAACCATAATTTGTCCGTTTGCAAATTGAATATCGGTAATTGCTAAACTACGTAACGGTCTGCCTCTTCTATCTTTTGCATCTGCGTTCACTACATTAGAAACATTTACTTTTGAAAATGACACTGATTTTAATGGAACATTTTCTAATGTATTGTTGTTTACTAAAAATAAAAACGATTTTCCTGAACTGTGTTGTGCTCCTAAATAAATATTTTGATTTACAGGATTTACAACCATATCGATAATTTGTAATTGATCACTATCTGATCCTAAAAGCTGATCTAAAAGTGCTTCAATATCTTTTAAGTATAATTTTTGATTTGTTGCCTTTTTTGCTGAACTCATATCTACAGCTACAACTTGAGAATTCTTACTATCTCCTAAAAACAATATTCCTTCTGGACCAAAAGTCATGGCATTAATTGAACCAATTTCTGGATTTCCAGTTACAAAATCTTCTGTTAATGAATCAACTGCATAGGTAGGCATGCATAACAATCCAATAATTAGTGTGAGTATTAATTTTTTCATTGTTTGATTTATTTCTACCAAAGTTAAACATTACAAAAGCTGATAATCGTGAAAGAAATGTTAACGTTTGCGTACTTCAACACATATAAATCGTTTAAAAACAAAAATTTACACAATCAAACTTTTTTGTTAATTATAAAACAATTTGAAATTCATGAAGGAAAAATGTGTGGAAATAAAAAAGCTTCAGATTAAACTCTGAAGCTTTCTTTAGTAGCGGGAACAGGACTCGAACCTGTGACCTTCGGGTTATGAGCTTAAAGGTAACAAAGCCAAATATATCGCAATTCCCTTCAAAACCTATGATTTACAACCTCTTAAATAAACTTTGATGTTATTTAAACTCATCAAATATCAGATTATTCTGTACCTATTCTGTACCCTTTTTAATTTCTTTTAATTATCTTTATAAAACACAAATTGTTGTTATGGCTAGCATTAAAATAGTACGACGAAAAAACAAGGAACGCAAAGACGGTACTGCTCCACTCGCCTTAAGAATTAGCCATAATTACACAACAAATTACAAGTTTTTGGGACAATATGTTCTCGAAAAAGATTGGGATAAAGATGCAGGCAAAGTTAAAAGGTCTCATCCTAATGCGAAGAAATTAAATAACCATCTTCGCAAAAAACTGACCGAAGCAAATGATGTTTACTTTGACTCCAAGAAGAACCTTACTCCAAAAGAAGTCAAACTAAAATTGAAAGGAGCTGGTGGCACTAAATCTTTCTTTGGTGTAGCTTCGGACAGAGTTAAAAACAAATATGAGAAAGGCGTGTTTTCTGTAGCTAAAGCTGAATTATCAATTCTTTACAATTTGGAAGAATTTCTGAATCTTAATAAATCTGAAGATAAGGAAGATGTAATTCTAGAAATCAAGAACCGTAGAAAAATACGGATTAGCAAAGGACGAAAAGGCGAACAAACTTTTATGGATTCTGTTCAATATTTTAAAAAGAATAGGAAGCTAAAATTTCAAGACATTAATGAAGCATTTTTGAGTAAGTACAAAGATTTTTGCACCGTATACCTACAGCAAAAATCCCGGACTATTACTAACCAGTTAATTTTTATTCGCACTCTATTTAATAAAGCCATAAAGCAAGGTATGGTAGATTCAAAGTATTACCCGTTTGGTGGTGAGAAAGAAAAGATACGAATTGGTTCTGGTCATAAAATAGGGTTGACCATCGAGGAGGTTGAAAAAATTGAGAACCTAAATACAAATGCAGGCTCATCAATGTGGCATACTAAAAACGTATGGCTCATTGCTTTTTATTTTGCTGGCATTCGAATTTCTGATAGTGTTAAGTTAAGGTGGGAAGATTTTAAGGATAACAGACTTCTTTACACGATGGATAAGAATGAAAAGCCGGTTAGTCTTAAAATTCCAGATAAGGCATTGAAAATTCTAAAAGAGTATAGAAAACACCGTGAAGAAAACAATGGTTACGTTTTTCCTTTTCTTAAAGACACCAACCCTCGAAACGATGAAGAGGTCTTTAAAAAACTACGTAACGCCACAAAACTATTTAATAAGTATTTAAAGCGTATCGCTGTAATGTGCGATATAGAAAAGAACTTATCAAATCATATTGCAAGACACACTTTTGGCAATATTGCGGGAGATAAAATCCATCCCTTAATGCTCCAAAAACTATATAGACATAGCGACTTAAAGACAACCTTAAATTATCAAGCAAATTTCATCCATAAAGATGCAGATGAAGCGCTTGACAGTGTGGTCAATTTCTAGATTTTACCTCTTTAGAAAGAGGCATTAAACGATTTTCAATGATTAAAATTTTAACCACAGGAGGTACAATAGAGGGATTAGATTATGTTGATGAAAGTGGCATCACAAACTCTAATGTTTCTATATCAGACTTTCTTGAAGCTGCCAATGTTTCCATAGATTACTCCATAGAAACCGCATTTAAAAAAGACAGTAGAGCAATAGATGATAATGACCGCAACATATTAGTTAGTAAGATTACGTCGTCTCCTGCGACAAAAATATTGATTACACACGGTACTTTCACGATGGAAGAAACCGCAAGATATATAGGAAAACTTAACCTGAATAAAACGATTGTTCTGGTTGGGTCATTTCTTTTAGGTTCATCTGCCAATACAGATGCCCCATTTAATTTAGGTTATGCAATTAGCTCTTTACAATTTCTAAAACAAGGTGTTTATGTGGCAATGAACGGTCAAATTTTTGATTGGAACAACGTTTACAAAAATTTAGAAACCAACAAATTTGAGCACAAAGATGAATAGCACGTGTTTGGCACCTCAATACATTGGACAACATTCTTCTATCTTTTAATAGATACAGTCATTGTATTGTTTACTTTTTATCAATCTCGAAAACTAAACAGGAATAGCCTTGTGAGGTTTTTATATTTAGGGTTACTTTTTATTGTCTACAATGCCTCTGGTGGTTTTTTACCTTCAGATAGATTTCCAGGACCACTAATCTTTCAATATATTATCACTTACAGTGTAGCAATTGCTCTTTGTGTTTATATAGTCTACTACTTGTATAAGGAATATGATATTGTCGTATTGGCATACCGCTCATCTATACGAAATCTGGCTTTAGTTGCATTAGGCGGTTTTGTGCTACTCTATCTTTTGACGTATATATTTACAAACTCACTCAACACAGCTCGGTTGCTATACACCATTCCGATGTCGGCAATTGCGTTTGTCTTTCTTATCATTTTCTATAAGAGGATTTCACATCCAAGAAACCCTAATCGTTTTATTTTGAGAAGAAATAAGTTGTCTATAATAAGTGTTACCGCTATTGCATTACTTCCAATCTGTACTGTAATAGGCGATTATCAATGGATGACCTTTACCGTAATGAATATGGCCTTTTACGCCATAAGTATTATTGAGGTGGATAGGCATCTATTCTTCCTAGAAAACAAGAACAAATTATACGAAGTATTTCTATTCAACAGGGGCAATACAGACACTATCAATGAATCACAAGTCATCAATGGAAATCTAACTCGGCGTGAAATTGAAATCGCTATTTCTATTTTATCCAAGTTGAGTTATAAACGCATTGCGGAAGATTTATTTATTGCAGAAAGTACCGTTTCCAAACACGCCTCAAATATTTTTAAAAAGACCGGAGTAAAAAATCGAACCGAGTTTTATAAAAGATTTATTTCTAAATAGAACTCGTTAAGCATCGTAATAGCTCAATCCGTACATAAATACGTTGTATTTTCTGCACAATTCTTTATTTATCGACTACTTTTAGTAACAATATCTAAAGTAGATATTGTTAGCTATGATGGAAAAGAAAATTTTTCCAAACCTCTGTATTTGGACCCAAGTGAATATCCCTTTCTTTAATGAATTTTAATTGACTTCCAAGGCAGTTGACACAACCTATTAGTCGAATGGTTTTGGAGTTTAAAGAAATATCAAATCAATTTTTATCAGATTTTGACATCATTAAATCTGACACCCCAAATATGTTAGAGTGTTCAGATAAGATGATTAGGATATGTAGAAACACCCTATATCAATTCAAGAAACGACTACTAGAAAAAGAAGTAAGCACTAAAGATGAAATTAGCTTTTTCAAGAAGACCAAACAAATAGCTTTACAACCCCTCATTTACTATTCAGAAATTCGCTCTTTCGAACTACAACTCCCTAAAGGAGATTTTCATTCTCAGAAGAAATTCATAAAAAGAAAGCTTGCAAAACTAAATCGATTCTTTACAAATAACTTAGACTTTATACAATATACAGAACGCGGTTTTAGTCATTTTGACGTTCAATATTATACAAGAGCTTTTCTAGACTCCTTCCATATAGTATCTTCTAAATTCTACTTTCAAGACCCCGATTTTTCAACGCCCAGAGATATGCTCTTAGGTAAGGTAAAAGCGTATGACTCTTTAATAAATTACTTGCAAAACAGACTGATATCACCCCCATCGGAAGGTGTTCCGCTAAATGGAAGCAAGTATAATTTAAAATGGACATCTTCAAAAACAGCGCTAACAGAATTGGTTTACGCACTACATTCCAACCGCATCATAAATAACGGAAACACAGATATTAAAGATATTGCCGATGCCTTGGGAGAGTTATTTCATTTTGATATCGGAGACTTCTATAAAACCTACTCCGAAATTAAGGCGCGTAAAATTAGCCGAACCAAGTTTCTAGACGACCTATCTGCCGGCTTACTCTCTCAAATGGATAAGTCAGAAATTTGAAAAACTAAACACCGTACTCGGTTGACCTCCTGTTTTCCGTTTTCTTATCGATTCGAACTTGTTACGCTTTCGCGAAAGCGCACTCATAACCACCATATCATCTTAAATAGCATCAAATTTCAAGATGTTAAATTTTCACCGTACTCCGGTGGAACTTGTGATTAAAACCGAACAATCCATAGCAATTTTGTCGAAAGATTAGCAAACCTAGATAAGCATCAACATTTACAATGAGCTGCTTATTTACTAAATAATTCGACTATGCCAGCAAGTATTGTTACTACAGACGACCTTATAGATTTTAAACTAGAATTGCTAGATAGTATCAAGCAGTTGTTACTACAACAAAGCAACACGGGACTAAAAAAATATCTCAAATCTTCCGAATTAATGGAGCTGCTAAAGATTAGTCCAGGAACACTTCAAAACTTAAGAGTAAACGGCACACTTCCTTACACCAAAGTAGGCGGCATTATCTTCTATGAAGCTGAAGAAATACAAAAACTAATGACCACAAATCGAGTAAACCATAATCTGGAAAAATGATGTATGAACTATATAAAACATCTCAACGCTGTGTTTCAGAAATTCTGGGAAGACTCTCGGTTAAACCCCGCACATATAAGCCTCTATATGGCTTTGTTTCAAGTTTGGAATTTGAGTCGTTTTCCAGAAATATTCTACCTAGACAGACAAGAGATAATGAAGTTAGGAAAGGTAGGTTCAAAAGCGACCTATCATCGCTGTCTGAAACAACTCGAAGACTGGAATTATCTCGATTATTTCCCTTCCCATAACCCTTATAAAGGTAGCCAAGTCAAGATGCTCATTTTTGATACAACCTCTGGTACAAGTACTGCACCTACTACTGGAACAAGCAGTGAACAAGATGTGAAACAAGCACTGGTACCTAATACAAAGAATAACAAACAAATAGAAAACAGTAATAAACGTAAGCTACCAAAAAATGAAATTGAAGTCATTGAATTCTTTAAAAATGAAAAATGGCCAGCTACTGAAGCTTTGAAGTTTTACAACCACTATCAGTCCATCGGTTGGAAAGTAGGTGGCAAAATAAAAATTGTGGACTGGCAAGCCACCGCAAGCAACTGGATGTTGAAAGCAGAAGAAATAGAAACAAAAAACGAGCTGTCTCAAAACAAGGACAACTTGCGAACTAGTAAACACAAAGACTATGGTCAACCCCTCTAAAATAGTGGAAGGTGGTATCGAATATTCAATAGGAAAGTTCGATGGGAAATCTGTAGTCTATGATTTTCCAAAAATCTTGATATACCTCGATGCTAAAGGAAAACTACTCTTCGGGAAAGACTTCAAAATCTATGAAGAAGACCACGAAATCATCTTGAAACTCTGCAACTATATCGTAAAGGATAAAGCTAACTGCGAGCGCAATGAAATTGACCCTAACAAAGGGATTTTGCTTTCTGGTCCTGTGGGCTGTGGCAAAACCAGTTTAATGCGCTTGCTCAAAAACCTTGTACCCCATCAAAGACCCTACATAATGACTCCATCGAGAAATATAGTGTTCGGGTTTAACCATATCGGGTTTAAAACCATTGAAGATTACGGCAATGGGCAATTCTTCTGCTTTGATGATTTAGGTGTAGAACCTATAGGAAGACATTACGGAAAGGATTGCAATGTAATGGGTGAAATACTACTCTCTCGGCACGAACTCTTCTTAAAAACCAAAATAAAGACACACGCTACTACCAATTTGAACGCCCAGGAACTAGAAGACCTCTATGGCAATCGAGTGCGCAGTCGTATGCGTGAATTGTTCAACCTCATTGCCTTCGATAAGAATGCCAGTGACAAACGCAAATAGTATGAAAATAGCAACATTTAATATCCAGAACCTGTTTCACCGGGATAAAAGCCTTATTGAGAAATCCATAAGTAAGATGATTACCGATTGGATTACCGAACTCGACTCGCTTATGCGAAAAACCGTTAAGTCCATCCCAGAACACGACCGCATACGAGAACTTTCATTCTTAATAGGTTTCGAAAAAACAAGCCCTAGGCCGTATGCTATAATGCGAAGAAAAGCGGGCTTTTTATATATGAAAGGCATCCACCATTCTATCGAAACCAAAGCCAATCATCTTACCGACTGGAATGGTTGGATAGAATTACAAACACTCCCTATAAGACCTACGGCAACTGATAATAAAGCATTAGTCATTGCAGATGTAAATGCGGATATTTTGCTCTTACACGAAGTTGAAGACCGAGGCTCTGTCGAAGAATTTAACCAAGAAGTATTGCCTAAATTTGATTGTAAACCCTATGCACATTCCTTTGTTATCCAGAGCAACGAAATGAAAGGGTTAGAAACGGCTATTCTATTACGTGATGGGTATAGGCTCAATACGATAAAAACGCATCTTATTGGGGGTTACAGCGACCAATTTCAACACCTTGTAGAATATGAAATTACGACACCATCGTCACAAAAGATATGGTTGCTATCCATTTATCTCGCCAAACAAGATGTAGATGAAAAAACAGCCGATGTGATTCGTAAAAGTCAAGTCCGGAACATTTCAAAAATCTATGAAAAGCTTATTTCTGAAGGAAAGAAAAATGTGATTATTAATGGAACATTCAATGCTCCCTCGTATTGCGATTCTCTATCGCCATTACTTCAAAAAACTAATGTTAAAGACATAACCAAGCATCTTTCTTTTGAGGTCGATATAGATGAAGGAGAAGACGCTTCCTATTTCCGATTGGGTGCATACCGATTGGGTGTAAATATCAAGCAAAAGGACTATATGCTATTGTCACCAGACCTCTTCAAACAATTAATAGATAGTGGCATTAACCGTAAGGCGGTATGGCCGGAAAAGCGTCCACAATGGTCTATTTACAAATCGGTTACAAGCAAACACAATGCTGCTAGTAGGCATCCTGTGGTTTGGGGGAAGATTGAGGTTTAATCTCCCCAAATTATACTTAATGCTTTGTCGCGGTATGTTATACAATGCTCAAAGAATTTACTGTTAATGTCGTCATCTTTGACATATTTAAACATATCTACAGCCCAAATTTCTTCAGTTTTAAATATATCATCAGATATACCTTTGAAGAATTCTCCCATTACTGTATTAGGAGCTACAACCTTATCGTAAAGAAGATATTGATAAGGAAAATGCTCGCTGCAATGATACCACTTTAACTTACCGCCCTCTGCATAAATAATCATAATTGAATGATTACCTATATCAGCAAACCGAAACGCACAAGCAGTTCTGCTAACATTATATTCTTCCTTTAAAAAATCAATTACAGTTATATCAAAGCTCTTTCTATGAAAATCTTTGGTAAACCTTGCTTCAGGCATTAAAAGGCAAGAAGCAAAAAAATCTGCTTCTCTTTCTATTTGATTAAATTGCTTTCGGTTTGTTCTCGAAGGGTGTGGCTCTAGCAGTCCTTTTTTAAGTCCTAAACGATGGGAGTCAATATAGTAATGGCCAAGCTCGTGAGCCAACGTAAATCGCCCTCTTGGTGAATCTTTCTTATTACCTAAGTCCGTATTTATATGAATATAAAACTGTCCATTCTCATAAATAGTCATTCCATCGAAAGTATCTCTCCCATAACTATCGTAAAATACTGATAAACCCTCATCCCCAACAATCTTATCTAAAGGAGTAATTTTTTCCTCATATTCTAAAGCTATTGCTTCAGCTAACTTTTTTATACTATTTCTATTCCTCCTCACTTGAACCTTGATTGTGCTTTCTCCTCATTTTATCAATAATATGTTGTGCCAAATCTTTGTTGCCCTTTCGTGCCACCATTCTTAAGCCTTCCATTTCTTCAGTGATATCGTTTTCAAACATCATAAGAACTTTAGGCTCTCTATGAAATGTATTATTGATAATAGCAAGAGGGTCAATTGATAAGTCATCTAACTTATAATCGTAATCTTCATATAACTTATTAAACCTATCAAGTTCAAGTTCATTACTAGGAAACAGGAAACCTGTTGAACCTAACCAACTGTCCAAAACTCCAACTTCAATCAGTTCTATTTTTTTAGGCTTGGCCATTCATAATGTTTAAATAGTTAGTAACGTGTCTATGTGCATCACCATAGTAGGTGTTAACTGATTTTTGTGTTAATCCCAGTTTTTCTCTTAGCAGTTTAGTGATAGTACGGGGTACTTTTTTACCTTCTTTCTGATAAGCACGATAGGTAAAATAAATAATCTTGTGTTTTTCCGATAATTGCGTCAAAGCCTTTTCTATAGTTTGAAGCTTAGCTCTAACCTCTCTCTTTGCCTCAATATCTGGAGCATCAAATCTTTCTAAAAGTTCATCAGCATCATTGACTAGGCTTAAGTCCTCTTCTTTAGTAGGCTCTGCACAGGTATTGAGCTCGCCGTATTTTATTAACTGTGTGTATAGGATACGACACATCCAAATAAGTATGCCTTTATCCAAATTTTTAGATTTGGATTTCTCCTTTTTAAAAGTGGGATACTTCCATACTCTTGAAAAGGTACAATTTGCAATTTCCAAGGCTACCACTTCATTATATCCATACTTGTTACAATAAATCTCTGATTTACGTTTCAAATCTTTCTCAAAACGATAACAGAATTCTACAAAAGCATTCTGTGCTTCGGCAGGGAATTCATCTTTAAAAGATATGTACTCTAGCAGTTCAATACTAGGTGTTTTTGCGAATTCTATGTCCTGTTTCGTGTTTGTATTCATCTATATACCAAAACGGATATATCTATTATGGTATATGAGTGAAAGATGCTCACAAACCTTTGTGATTAAATAATAAAAATTAGGTGCTAATAACTATAGGGAGTATCCAAATATAGAAAATTCCCTTAAAACAAAAAATGAAATTATGGCAAAAGATTCATCAGGTAAAAAGTTCAATAGAATACCAGAACACAAAAGAAAAATTGGTGGCAAAACAATTACTGTAAAAGAACATATAAGAAGCAACAGAAAGGATAGTAAAGGAAAGTAATGAGCGGAACTCCACAGCTCTGAATGGAGATTGTATAACTTAAAAATTCATTTTATGAATACTATAATATTCTCCAAAGGAGAGCTTAGTGTATGTCACAAAAATAGTTGCGTGAGTGTTCGTGGCGACGTTGCTAGAGCAATTGTTTTTGGTCTTGCAACCATCGTTGTTATTAGTGGCATTGCTTCAATGTTAGAACAGTCTAATTAGAAGCTTAATTATGGCGGCTTCTTAAAGGTGTCGTCATAATTAAATGACATTATGTCTTAATATTGATTATAACAAAATACTTGTTAATTTTTTCTAAAAATGGATTACTTTTTGATAATGAACTCTTTACAATAAAAATATATGAAACCGGATTTTAACTTTAAATATTACGACGAATCAAAGCTGATATTACTCGTAATACTTCTTTACGTAGGCTCTGAAGCATTGATAAACCTAATAATTAATTTATTAAAGGCATACAACATAGAATATCATAGATTTTATCCTGCGACAATTTTACTTGGTATCATTTTCTGGCTAATAAATAAAAAATTACATAAAATTCCTTTCTTATGGAAGCTTCTCATTAAAGTACCCCTGATTAGAGGGACGTATAAAGGAAACGTAAAATACAACTACCAAGGTGTTGAAGGCGATAAGCATTGTAAGCTAATAATTTATCAAACTACTTCAGATATTAAGGTAGATTGTTATTTCTGGGATGAAGACAAGAATGGAAAAAAGATATCTAGTACTCAAACTAAATCTGAAAGTATTGTTGAAGATTTAATCCGAAAAGATAACGGTCTATATCAGTTACTTTTTTACTATCAACAAAAGGGCAGTAATGACAGTTCTATTCCAATAAGAGATGGGTTTAACACTTTAACCCTTAAAGAAGATGGTAAGCTAAAAAGATTAGAAGGAGGCTATTTCTCCAAGAATAGCCTTTCAAAAGGTAACGGCGGAACTATTAGCGTAGATTTTCAAACAAAAGAATTAAAACATATATAAGATGGCAAACAATCACGAACAATTCATAGAATTTAATACAACTGTTTCCTTGGATTCCTCAAAAAAGAACGAACTAAGGAAAAACAGAGATGCTTTAAGAAAGAAAATAACAGACTATTTCAATAACAATAAGGAGAATGAGACAAAACCAAAATATTCAGCACAAGGGTCTTTTATGATGCACACAATTGTAAACCCTCTTCCAAACTACGAGACTGATGACGATGGTAATGAAAAGACTTTATATCCTTATGACTTAGATGATGGCGTTTACTTTATTGATGAATTGGACAATAGAAAATCAGTGACAACCTATCACAATTGGATTTATAATGCTGTCAAAGACCATACTTCAAAAGGAGCGCTTAAAAAGAACACCTGTATTCGTGTTTTATATTCTGACGGTCACAATATTGACCTGCCTATCTACTTCAAAGAAATAGAATCAGACGACGAAAAAACCATTCCACAGCTTGCCCATAAATCTGAGGGTTATACGGATAGTGACCCTAGAGAGTTTTACAAATGGTTCAATGGAGAGGCAAATGACCAGTTAAAGAGATTGGTTCGCTATTTGAAGGCCTGGAGAGACAAGCAAAACAAATCTTATAGTACTAAAATGCCAAGTGGTTTAATATTAACTATTCTTGCAACGAATCACTATGTTGCCAATGACCGTGATGATATTTCTTTCAGAGATACTTTGAAAGCAATCGAGTCGGAACTAGAAGATGATTTTAAATGTGAACGCCCAACGACAAAGGAAGGCGAAGATTTATTTCAAAAATATAGTGAAACTCATTTTATGGATAGATTGTCCAAGCTTATAAGTGCAGGTGATGCTGCTATTGCTCATAGTAATCCAAAAGAAGGATGTAAAAAATGGCAAAAATATCTAGGTGACAGGTTTGCTTGCTCGAATGTAGAAGATTCATCTAAAAACGAGTCGAAGTCTTATGCCGCACCAGCAGTCATTAATGTTAACGCTACTAGTGCTTAATGTCAGACTACTTTGAGCAAATAAGAAATGATACTTATACTGAGCTAAAAAGTATCAGCGACGATGAAATAACTGTACTTACTAATCCGAAAGATGCGAACTTTTTAGAATCCGATGATTATCTTGAAGTCTGGGAGGTAAAAACAGGATTATATGATAGCGTAAAATCGGTTTGGCTTGTTGATGAACTTACTATGTATATAGCTCTTGGTTCGGTATTTCCCCTAGAGCCCGCCAAAATATATTACGATAAAAATGATTTTGAGAAATTGGGATATATTCCTCATTCTTCATTTTTAAGAAATGATGTATGTGTGTATGATGAATTTGTTATTGTGGATGAATCAAATCCAACGGGCATCCTACTGGACCAACTTGGAAAGGCAAAAAAAACCCTAATCGAAGGTTTGAAAGGAGATAACCTAGAAGATTTTGAAGATGAATTCGTTGCCTATTGGAATACATCAGGAAATTATAAAGATAAATTACTAAGTGAATCTATTTACTCCGTTATAGATAAAGAACCAGAAAATTACAACTCTCTGTCTTTACTTACTTATAGCATTAAATCATCAGAAAAAGACACGATATCGGCTGGTATTCTTTATAATAAAGAAGAGGATTTAATTCAACCCTATAAACAGTATTTTGAGAGTCTAGATTACTCGCCAAAAGAATATGAAGTGTTTTTGGTTAAGAATGAAATACAGCTAACTAGACCGCCGTTCTCCATCAGTTGTTTTGAGAGTCTAAAATTTATCAAGGAAGAGAATCAAAAAAACTTTAGAAATTATTTCAACAAAAGTTCAATTAGAATTTTAGTCTTTGGAAAGACGATAAATGGTGAAAAAAAGTATTTTGGGTGGAGCTATCCAGATATTAATTCTAAGATAAAAGGGTTTCGCCCAAGTCAGCTTACGCCTTATAATATTACTTTCAAAAAAGGTTTGCCTGGTCATAGGAAGAATGTTAAGCGCTTCTCTTCGGATAGTCTTACTGAACAGAGATTAATTAAAAGAACAGCTTCAGAAATTCTAGCACCAAATAACTACAAATTTCTCATAGCAGGTATTGGAAGTGTTGGTTCAAATCTAGTAGGTCTTTTAAATAATCTTAATAATCCTGAATTTACCCTAATTGATAACGATAAACTAAGTTCGGAAAATATTAAGCGCCATTTACTAGGATTTCATTACTTAAATCAGAATAAAGCACTTGCAGTAAAAACCTATTTAAAACATAAACTTCCAAGTCAAAAGATTCAAATCAGCGAATCTTCAATGTTTGATTTTTACAACCACAACAAACAAAAATTTAATGAACAGGATTATATATTCCTATGTTTAGGGAAATTGAATTTGGAAAAGTGGTTTATCAAAGAGCTATCTAACGGCAACCTAAAAAAACCCACTTTCATCCTTTGGGTAGAACCTTACTTGATAGGTGCTCAATTGCTATACTTCCATCCAGATAATCTTGCAAATTTAGATGATTTGTTCACCGATGTCTACAAATACAAGTTCTCAATAATTTCACCCGAAGAGTTTGAGAAAAAAAGAGATTTATTCACCCTTAAAGAAAGTGGTTGCCAAACTACTTATTCCCCATATTCATCCGCTCATTTATCACTCTTTTTGTCGGCAGCTTATATCAAAATAGTAGAAGTCATCGAAAATGGGGATAACCAAAGCTTGTTTTATTCTTGGGTTGGCGATATAGAAATAGCAAAAAAACTAAATGTGAACCTAGCAATTGATTCTTATGAGAAGTATTCTCTAATTGAAAACACTTTATGACCTATTCTGATGGAAAAATAAATTTATCCTTTAATGAAGGAGTTTTGAATGTGTTTAGTCACTTTAAGCAAACTGGTAACAAATATGAAAAAGGAGGTATACTTTTAGGGCAATGTTTAAAACAAAATGAAATTGTTATTACCAAGGCGACTACACCCACATTATTTGATAAAAGCAAGCGATATGGCTTTCATAGAAATAAAAAGTCCGCGCAATTATTTATCAATTATGAATTTTTGAACAGTCTTGGCACAACCATCTACATTGGTGAATGGCACACACATCCCGAAGATTATCCCACACCATCCGCAACGGATATTAAAATGATAAAGAATCAGTTTAAGAAAAACTTAATTAATGAGAATTTTCTTTTGATGGTAATAGTTGGTCGCAAAGATTTCTACGTCGGATATTTCAATGGAAAAAAACTAACTCAATTGAAGGCAAATCAACATTGATATTCATTTAAAATTGATACAATAGTTTTTAAAAAGCATATCATTACCTCTTTCAAACACTTAACTACTTCCAAATACAACTCCATCATAACTCCAAAAATTTAGTAATAGACTGCAATAACAAAAACGCAATAGCTCGATGTGATTCTTCTTTTGTAAGATAGACCGCTTCATCGTTTTGGGATAAAAAACCAAGCTCTAACAGGACAGTAGCGCAATCAGCTTCACTATCCCGCAGTACCTGAAAGTTCCCATATTTAATACCTCGACTTTTAATACCTAATATATCAGACAACCCTTTTTGAATGATAAAGCCGAAATAGGCAGATTCCTCCGCTTGTACTTCACTTTTAGGATGGATATAAACCTCTGTTCCTGCAGCAGTTTGGTTAATAGCTTGATTACAGTGAATGGAGATAAACACATCCGCTTTCAGCTTTTTAGCGAGCTGTGTTCTATCATTCAAAGAAATTAGGGTATCAATATATCTCGTCAAATATAGTTCTACAGGCTTCTTGTTAAGCCTATTATTCAATACAAGCATTTTATAGGCAACACTTAGTGTAATGTCTTTTTCTTTACTTCCAGTTCTTGATATCGCTCCCGCATCTGCACCACCGTGTCCTGGGTCAATAATTACAATTGGGTTTTGGTCACTTGCAACATCTCGTTGGGCATTTAAAGTGCTTAACATCCCAATTAAAAATAACGCTCCAATTAATTTGTGTGGTGCTCTCATACTTACAGTTTTAGTTTACACAAAATGCAACGATTACCTTCTTTCCATAAGAATCTTCCAAAATTTAACAGCACATCACGTTAAATTTTAGAAGATTTCGAGCATACAGGACTTACCACAATAGATTTCGCAAAACATTTTTACGAATCGCAGTAAAAGCAAAATCTATTACAATGAAAAAATCAATTCTATTACTATTGGCGTTGCTCTTGGTCACATCACCAAGTTTTGCACAAATTGGAGGTATTGAAGACTCCGTAAACGATGTGGGAGATACCATTAGAGCCATCTTTCCCATACTCTTGGGGGTTATCTTCCTAATTGGGTTCTTGTTTAACGCAGGACATTTCTTCGGTGAGAATGCCGACCTTAAAAAAGGAATCACTCGCGTACTGGTCTTTGTACTTATCGCAGGCGCAGTCGTGGGCATTTTCACGTACCTAATCTCAATCGTAGTCTAATGAAACGATTTGAGGTCTATAAAAACATACGAAAACGGGCAATGATTTTTGGATTGCCCGTGTCGTTGTTTGCCCTTATGATGATTGCCATTATAGCTTCATTATTGGTCATCATTTTCTCCTTCAGTTTTGGGGTTATCATTGGTGTACTAGCGTTTAATGCTACACTTTACATAGCACTGACAAGGTTTGCACACAACCCACAATTGCTTCAGTTCGCCAAGGTATTTCCCAAGAACATTAGTAATAAGAAATCCTCATCACTCAACTATGAATAAGATTAATCTAGCATCGCACTATCCCATCGTGGATATTCAAGAAAACGTGGTTTTTGCCAATAATGGCAATGTCGTATTGTGTTTTAAAGGGATGCTTCCTGAAATATATTCTCTTTCAGAAAAGGACTTTGAAGATATGCACGGTGCCTGGTTTCAGGCAATCAAATCGCTACCTACAGGATGTGTCGTCCATAAACAGGATATCTACTTAAAACAAAAATATACATCGAGCCAACTACCTAATAATACCTTCCTAGAAAAAGCCACACACGAGCACTTTAAAGGTCGTGAGTTTATGGAACATCAAAGCTATCTGTTCTTCATTTTGACCAAGAACAACGCTCTTAACAACAAAAAGTTCATCAACCCATTTCGCAAAGTCTCAAAGAGTATTGTACGTGAAGCTGATGAAACGCTCAACAGCTTTATAGGTTCGGTGAGTGATTCGGTGTCTTTTATCAATAACAGCCGAAAAATAGAATTTGTTCCACTTGAAGCGAAAGAAATACACGCCCTGACCAATAGCTATTTCAATGGCTTTAATTCTGGTTTTGATACAGATATTCTGTTGGATAAAAAGAATGCGAATATTGGTGAACATTACTTTGACGCACTTGCCATAAACAGCGAATTATGCTTTGGCGAAAGCGTACAAACTAGTAAAACCAATGAACACTTTACATCAGATGATTTTGTTTTTCATCAAGGCTTTATTGATGGTCTGGGACTTACGCTTAATGAGAATCATATCGTAAATCAAATTATCTATCTAGATGATAAGCAAAAATGGCGCAAACAACTCGATAAGAAAGTCGAAGAGCTTAACAAGAGTTCCAATTTTGGTTCACAGAACAAAGTGGTTCTACAGAAAATACAGCATATTCTTGACCAAATAAATGCAGACGACCAAGCTCGTGTAATTCGTGGGCATCTGAACATTGTATTTTGGGATAAGAAAGCTGAAAACCTTGAACGCATTGGCTCGAAGATTAAAACCGAATTCAAGGAAGTCGATATCATTCCGTACTACCCAAGAGGTGAAGAACGTAAGAACTATATTTTGAATAGCTACTGCTGTTTTTCTTCTAATTTCTCAAACGAGGATTTATATGTCACCGATTTAAAACACGCCTTGTGTTTACTTATTAATAACAGCAATTACAAGTCTGATGCTACCGGAATTATTTTCAATGACCGGGAGCATAACATTCCTGTTTTAAAAGATGTTTGGGACGAACAAAAGAAACGTATTAAGGCTAGAAACTTTGCCATTTTCGCACCTACAGGTGAGGGCAAGTCCTTTTTGGCCAATAACATCTTGCGCCAATATTTTGAAAGTGGTGTACGCCTGGTTATTATCGATTTAGGTGGCTCATACACCAAGTTTGCCAAACTCTATCCCGAAAAATACACTGTACTGCGCTATGAGAGTGGAAAGAATCTTGGTATCAATCCTTTTTTTATAAGTGATGCCAATGACCTTACTCCAGAGCGACTAGAAGACTTATCGGTTTTTCTGTTTGAGCTGTTTGCTTCAGATATGAAAGTGACCAAAGCACAATCGGTTTCCGTAAAAAAGATACTGCGACATTATTACAAGGAAGTAACAATTCAACATTCTTTAAATAGCTTTTATGCTTTTATAGAAACGAATGCAGATAACTTACTGGAACGCCTTAAAATCCATTCAGATTACTTCAACATTACTAACTTCTTGCACATTATGTCAGAGTATGTAGGTGATGGTTTGTACAGCTTTCTCTTTGAAGTGAGCGAAGACCAAACCTATAAAATTGAAGACAAACGATTAATTGTTTTTGAACTTGATGAAGTAAAGGATAACAAAGAGATTTTGTCTGTAATGCTCAAACTCATCAAGTCTGCCATTCAAAGAACCATTTGGAAAAACAGAGCCGAAAAAGGTATCATCTTATTCGATGAGTTTGCCAAACAATTGAAGTTCGATAACGTACTCGAAAGCGTCGAATTCTATTACCAGGCAATTAGAAAACAGAATGGCGCTATCGGCATCATTTTACAGTCCATCAATCAGCTTCCTAACAATTCTACATCGGCAAGCATCTTGGAAAACACCCAGGTCATTTACAGTTTGAACAATGAAAAAGGTTATGACGAATTGGTAAAACGATTGAGCCTTTCCAGCCACGACCTGAACCAACTAAAATCCATCAAAAACAATTTGACTGGACCACGGAAGTACACTGAAATGTTTATCAAAATTGGCAAGGAGAGTAACATCTTTCGTCTGGAAGTACCGAAGAAAGTATTTGCTGCCTATTTAACGGACGGTTCAGAAAACGAAGCCATAATGCAACTCTACGAGAAGCATCACGATATGGAAAAAGCAATCACTGAATATTCATCTTAAAAATACAGAAACAATGAAGACAAAAATGAAAACGATACTTATTGGACTTACGCTAGCCGTAACCCTCTTATTGCCTGCCCGTGCTACGAGTCAGGGAATGCCAGTTTATGACAACACCAATTTTATAAGCCTTGCAAAATCGCTTATAGAATCTGCAAAACAGACCTCACAACTTTTAAAGACGGTACAATTCTTAAAAGATGCCAAAGAAAGCATCGAGAAAGTAAATAGCGCAATACAACAACTCAAAGCTGTGCAAGAAATTGCCAGCAATAATCAAGCGCTATTCAATGTCCTACAGAATGATTTGAATGACATCCTCAATTCCCCTTATATCAAAGTTGGAGAGATTGATGCTATTACAAATTCATTTAATGCCATCATCGAAAACTCCATAAATGCGGTTGATTTTGTGGATGAAGTCCTATCAAGTGACTACCTAAAAATGACTGACGGAGAGCGTGCCAAAGTCCTAAAGGAAAAAGAGCGAGAATCTGCAGAAATGGTTGCCGAAATCAATTCAAAAGTAGAACGCTATAAAGACATTATTTCTTTCAGAAAAATGCAAGATAAAATCAATAATAGAGAAACAAACTATTAGCGATGACAGCAATGATTTTTTTAGGAATTGGTTTAGAGTATATCGATGCCGTTTTTCAAACGATAAAGGCTAGTGACTTCTCTCAATACACCATTGCTGGGATGAAAACACTTGCGGTACTGTTCTTTTTAATCAATATCCTAAAAAAGTACAATGAAGGCGTTGCCAACAAAGATGGTTATACGTGGGGATTGAGCCCGGGAGAACTGGCAAAGAATTTTGCAATTGTTCTCCTGGTCATTTTCTCGACTCAAATTCTAGGTTTTTTTGACGGTATTTTGGTCGCCATCGAAGGTCAGTACCGTAACACGGCTCCTGCGCTCCTTCCGCTTCAAATGCAGGACATTCCTATTGAAGAAGATGTGGGCGCATTGGAAGCCGCCAAAAAGGCTATGGCACTATTATATGATGCGCTCGTTACTCCACTATTTGGTTGGAAAATTATTGCCTTCATCATCAGTCTAGGGCTTTGGATATTAGACTTATTCATTTACCCTTTATTTCTAGCAGAACGCTATTTTCTTTTGGGCATAATGCAAGCCTTTTTCCCTCTGGTATTAAGCCTTGCGGTGTTTGAAAAGTTTAGGTCTATGGCGTACAATTTCTTCAAATTATATGCAGCAGTCTATATGCTCGTGCCAGCTTTCTTTTTGGTTAATGTATTTATCAATGCCATTTATACGGAAATCAACACCAACTTTTGGGTCAATCTGTTTGGAACCGATGTAGGCAGTCGTTTTTTCGCTCCCGTGGTTCAATTGGGTTCTGTGGTCTTTATTGTCTTCCTGAAATTCAAGCTCTACAAGCGAGCCACAACATTCACACTAAAACTTTTCACAGGCTAAAGCAAATACAACTATGAAAACATCATATAAAAATATCTATGCAGTACTCAATATCAATCGCTTTATTGTATTGGCTGTGATTCTATGCGCCCTCGGTTCTAGTGCCTTTTGTGGATGGATTGTTTATGACATCCATAACAAAGCATTAAACAGCGCCTTTGCTATTAATACCGATGGTACAGTAATCCCCCTAAAATGGGTAGCGCAGAAAGAGAATTTTCAAGTAGAGGCTTTAGCCCACTTAGAACTTTTCCACAGCTATTTCTACGACATTGACGCTAGTAATTATGAAAAGAATTTAGAGAAAGCCTTATGGCTAGGAAATAGCTCTATAGATAATCTATACCGGCAGAAAAAAGCAGATGGTGTGTATAACAGATTACTTCAATTTTCCCTGGTTCAAAAAGTGTTGAGCATTGAATCACAACTAGATATTGACGGAGACATTTATGGCTTTAAAACAAGAACCGTCTTTGAAATTAATAGAGGAACTGTAGTCGATACGTATGAACTTATCTCTACTGGAAATCTCATTGTAGTAGACCGCAACTATCCCAAAAACACACACGGACTACTCATCACAAATTACTTTGAAAACACTTTAAAAAAAATAAGTTATGAAGATTAAAAAAAACAAAATTGTCTTTGGGGCTATACTCGGTGTTGTTGTTTTATTCATTGTTTCATATAGCATTTTAATGCTAGGTAATGACGAAGCAGAAACCGAAAATCTCAAACAGACATTAGTACCGGAGCTTCAGCAAGAGCAGGAAGATTATACGTCTAAATTAGAAGCTATTGATGACCTCAAAGAGGTACGAGAAACGAATGCGCCTAGCATTTACGATGAAAAGTATTTGGATTCCCTCGGCTTCTACGACCCAGATAATCTTATTAAAGAGAAGCAACGCATTGTAGATAGCATCTATAGTTCTGGTAAGATTGACTATAAAGCAATGACCTATCGCAATCAATCAACTGCACAACCAAAAGTAGTAGAGTCGAAACCAATAGATACAATCATTGCCCCAATTGAAAAAGAAATTGCAGCCAAGGAATTAGGCTTGGAGCATCAATTATTCTTTGCTTCGAACCCGCAGAAAAATCCGAAAATACTTAATACCAAAACCGATGCAACCATTCAGGTTGTTGTGGATGGTAACCAAACGGTCAAGGCAGATTTTCGCTTACGTATGCGACTTGCCAAAGATGCACTCATTAATAATAAAATCGTTCCGAAGAACACCCCTGTTTTTGGCTTCTTAAGTTTTCAACCCAATCGGGCAATGATTGAAATTACAAACATTATACACGAGCCTGTCAGTCTTAAAGCCTTCGATTTACAAGATGGTAGCGAAGGCATCTATGTAGAAAACAGCTTTAGAGCTGATGCTAAACGTGAAGTTGTTGAAGACATCGTGAACGATATTAATATCTCGGGAGTACCACAAGTAACTGGTGTAAAACAACTCTTTCAGCGTAGTAACCGGAACGTAAAAGTTACCATCGTCAATAATTACAAACTTATTTTAAAACCACAATTATGAAAAAGTATATCATTCTCATAGCGTTTGTTTTTGTTTCCGCTTTCGCGAAAGCGCAACAAAGAGAAATTCTCGATACCATTTATGCCAATGACCAAAACAATGTTGCCCTGTTTTTTCCTAATCCGATACGACAAGGTATTACGGGTTCAGAGAACTTTGTATTCACCTATAATAGAGAGCAAGAACAATACTTTGGCTTGCTTCAGGCGCAGCCGGGAAACGAAAGTAATTTACTGATAATCAATAATAATGGGTCAATTTTTTCGTATATTGTAAAGTATAAGGAAGAGCTGTCTAAGCTCAATTATTTTATTCCTTTAACAAGTTCCATTGGCAATGAAAAACCAATGGACGACCAACTAACTACAACTAAAAAACAAGAGCCTCGCTTCGATAAGTCGAAATATTATGAGCGTTTTTGTTCGTATTTATTACAGCGAAAAGAGCGTATTGGAAGACTTAAAAAGCGAAACAGCGGTATCATATTAACCGTTGAGAATATCGTTTTTGATAAAGAGGAATTGTACTTCGTTATCAAGATTGAAAACAGGTCTTCTTTAGACTATGATTTGAACTTCTTGAACTTTTCAATTGAAACCAGAAAAAAAGGAAAGAAAAAATCGTTACAAAGCCTATATCAAGAGCCAAATTTTACATACAAGCTACCTGAAAAGATTAAAGAAAACGAAAGCAAAACCTTAGTGTATGTACTACCTAAGTTTTCCATAAGCAATGAACGTTCGGTAGTATTAGAGCTTAATGAAACCAATGGGGAACGCAATATAAAATTGAAAATCTCCAATGAACATATCAATAATCCAAATTAGAATGAAGATGAAACATATCCCCTTATTTGTTATGCTGCTGGTCCTAATGGCCTGCAGCCAGACCCAAGTATCACATACAGATACTGCAAAGATTGTAGTCGAGAGCTTTTATGAAAAGAAAAATACTACTCTAAAGAAACATACCACAGACGATAGCTACGCCTCTTTTATGTCCATACAGAATGTTATGGCACCTGGAGACCCAGAAGTAAGCAATTCAAATTTCAAAGTCCTAAACGAAACATCAGATGGTGAAACCGCTTGGGTACAATTTTCTTCGGCATATGCGGAAAAGCCTGAAACGTTTAAGCTAGTTATGAAGGATGGTAAATGGTTGGTTACCGAAAAGGGATTGAAGGAGAAGAGTCCTTTTTAATTAAAATCAAACTTAACGCCATCAATAAACTCTTGATGTGTCATTTTCTTAAGTGTAGAATTATTTTGAATATGAAAAATAGCGTTTCCAAAATCTAAATAAATCGGTTTTTCAGAGAAGTCCCAAGTTTTTCTTTTATACTTCCAATGATAACCATAAAGGCCTTTGTAATCTTTCATAATACTATATCTGCGCAGTTCCTCCTCTTTTGCTGCTCTAGCGTTACTGGCTATTTCTTCCTCTTTTTCTTGCCGCTTTATTTCTTTTAATTCTTCCTTTTGGTGATATAATTTATTTTGTAAATCTAATTCCATCTCCTTCAGTTTCTTTAAACTATTTTTGGCATTAGACTTCTCAGCTTTCAGGTATTTCTTAATCTGATTTTTTAAAGTTTTTTTTTGATTCTTCAATTCATTCTTAGTCTTAGAAATTTCATCTTTTATCTTCAAAGACTCCAATTCAAGCTTCTCTCTAATAGTTCTAAAGTCAATGATTAGTATATAATTTTCATTTCGAGCCATCCTTTCAAAATCCTGAGTAGAAGTAAAATTTATTACGTCTGGAAAGAAAGAATTCATAGTCTCTTTCTTAATCATTTTACAGATTTTATAGTGCTTTGAGTTAATGAACTTGTATTCCACAATAGAAAAATTTTCAAGTTCGCCAATCTTGCACTTTTCAAAAGATTCAATTTTTTCTAATAGCTCGTTTTTGTGTTTAAATGAATTGGACAGTTCTTTCAGAAAATCAGAGAGTTTAGGGTAACTTTCTTTTATATCAGACTTGAAATTTTTCATTGGATTATAGTATCCATAATATTCTTCGAAAAATCTATTAGTAGTCTGTTTTAAATCTCCTTCTAGCTCTTTTAATTCCTGAATAATTCTTTTAGTCTTGGACACCTCATATTCATTCGATGTAATGTCACTGTCGGTTTCTGAGATATCTTCTTTCAGGGAACTTACTTCGTGACTGTCTTTTGAGTAATAATAGTCATAATCAAAACTAGAGTTAGTTTGTTCTAAATACCTAAGTTGAGCTTTTACTTCACTCCACAAATTAAAATTCTCTTTAAATTCTTCGGCATTAATGAGCCAAATCATATCACCATAAAATCGCTCTCGTTTTTTCACATCTGCTGATGAAATAGAGGAATTTTGAAATTCTACCACTAAACCAGAAGGGGTCTTTATATCTGCTCTATGAATTTGCTCTCCGTCTTTTACAATAACTTCTTGCCAATTTTCAGGAAATTCTTCTTTCCATTTACGATGCCACTCAGTTTCGTTTTCTTTCCAGAAATCACATTTTTCCAAATCAATGTGCCTCCAATGGTGTATATTGATTTCACCACAGTATGCCCTTACATCATTTTTGCATACTTGACATTTGCCAAGCCCGCCTTTAAATGCTTTTATTCTATTTCCTTCTTTATTAAGTGCGATTAACAATATTAATTTCTTTTTAGACACTTTGAATTCAGTTGGTAAAAAACCAACTAGTTAGTGAAATGAACACTATAACGACAATTAATATAAAGACCTAATCTCTAATTCAAGAAATAGATAAAGTCTTTGAGTTTTTCAGTCCTTTCTTCAGTTTCAAAATATTCTTTTTGCCTTTCAGTTATATTATTCGGAATCGTATTTAACTGTTCAAAAATATCTTCTTCAAGTAGTTTTTTGCTGTAGAGTTTTTTGAGTTTATCAAATATCAACCTAAAATGGATTGGCTCATTTTTCTCATCAATAATAGGTTTAAGATACTTTCTAAAATCGTCATTGGTAACTTTATCCTTTTCCAAACCGATTAATAGATTTAACAGAAGATTATTTCTAGGTATTAACGGAAAAACCAATTTTGATAAGAACTTATTTGAACCTAACACATAGAATACATCTCGGTCACCAGAAGTGTATGTCAAATTTTCAATATTATTTGCAATGAGATTAGCCAAATAATCAATTCTACCAGACTCTGTGTACTTATCAATTATTGATTTGAATACATACTTTGTTTCCTTTACGATAAAGCTAGTACGCGACACTTGATTTATAACCAATTCAACGAGCTTATCAATGTTTGAACTGCTCTGCACTGTTTGAAGCCAATCGCTTTTGACATTTTCCCATTCTTCTTCCCTAATTCCATTTAGAATATCTGTAAGGAATAGTAAAACACAATTTTCATATTCTATTTCAATACTATTTTTGGCAATATGTAGTGTGATACTTTTCAATAATATGTTACGATGACTCAGACCAATTTCATCAAGTGCGCCATCTCTTCCAGAGTAAACAATGATTAACTTTTCTAAAAAAGGTTTTGGGATGTTTGCAATAATATTCTCTATTGGTTGAGATAATAAATCGCTTTGCCCAAAAATAATTTCCTGTAATTCAGGAGGTGCTTCTAAACAAGAATTAATCAAAATAGCCTTTAGCCAATCTACATCCACTCTTGATGAAGTAATCAAATCCATAATAATCTGTCTCTCCTTCAATTCCAATAATTCCCATCTACTCACTGCCCAACTTAAACTATAACCATTAAAAGTTGTAGTGTATGGATTGGAAATGAGTTTCTTAAAAACAGTTAGCCTTAAATGTGGTTTTTCTTGAGTTGCATCTATTAAGAAATCCATTAAATGCATTTCAAAGTTATCAGGAACTCTTGTCTTTAAATTTGCTTCTATATAACCAAGTAAACCTTTAGAAATCTTTACTGCTTGTTCAGGATAAACAAACTCTTTAGCTCTGGTCATCATTCCAGAAAAGCGAGGAGTATGTGAAAACCTTGCATTCTTTGGAAAAGTCTTCATAAAAGCAATAAACAAATCAGCCCAAATGCGCCAAACCCAAAATTTACGATTGTGATTTATTACCTTCCAATCAATACTATCTGATGCATAATCTGTTGAAAAGTTTGTCATTAGATTACTTGAACGAATACAGAATATTTCATCATTATTGAAAAAATAAAGAAACCTTTCCATCAATTCCTTATTTAGATACTTACCATTATTTGGGATTCCTTGTAAGAAACCCTTAAGTGCATAAAAAAGAACTGAAGGTTGTTCATCAATCAATATTTTGTCTTTAAGTATAGAGTCGTGAAACTTATTGACATTTAAAAAGTAATTGTATGCAGCCAAGTTTCTTATAAAAACTTCATTGTTCTTAAAAGCATATTCTAAAAACTCTATGCTCAATTCTTCTTCAAGTCTATTCACTGATAAAAGCGTACTCCAAATATTTTCAGATGAAACTGGTTCTGCATTATTGATATTTTCAAGTATTCTCGAATATGGCAATTCAGAGGAAATAAATAACTGTGACAATGAACTTACAGCTCTATATTTTATTGGCTTTCCTTCAATAAAAACAATATTGGAATTATCCGTGGATGATTGCAGTTTAAACAATAAACCTTGTTGATACTCTTCTACATTATTCGCCCTGAAATTTTGCAATAAATAAAGGTAACACTGGTCTAAAACTTTTGGGAAATAGCTACTTTCACTTACATCGAAAACCGTTTTAGTTAACTCTGTCGAAAAAGTGACATTAAAGTTTTTAAATATGAGCTCTAAATTTTTAGCTGTATTGTATGCTACTTCTGAGTTAAGACAAGTAAGCAAATTATGAATAAAAGGAAGAATTTTCCTTTGTTTAATAGCGTTCATATTTCTTATAAACCCTCTTGCTATTTCTCGATACTGAGGATGTGTAAATACATATTCATTATGCTCTAAACGTACATAACCACGTTCTTCCAAGAGGTTAATTCCCCGTTCATATCCGTCTATATCATTTGTGGTATCGGGGTAATCTGGAAATACAAAATCTGTAGGCTCTTTTCCCAAGAAAGAACTTAATCCCTCTCTTTTAGGCTCTAATGAACATTCTTTTTTGTTAGAATCTAATGCATATCGCAAATCTTCATAAGTACACCCATTAATAGTATCACATCCCAAACCAAGCAACAAAAAGATTTTCCAAGTGTAATCGTCGATATTAATTATAGCTTGTCTGAACTCTCTCGCATCTATTTGTGCTATTTGGTACAGCCTATTAGTATCATAAACTTTAGATTTTAAATCAGGAAGTTTTGCCAAATAAACTAACTGTCCAGGTTGAAGTAATTTATTTGAAGAAAGTAGAGTTCTTACATTAACTACATTTTCTTCTTTGAGTTCACGCTTAGCGACAATGTTACTCCATATTTTATTTAAAAAAGAAATATCACTAACGGTTATATCGTACCAACTGTTGCTTTCTATTTGGCATTCCATAAGACTAGAAGTACCAAATATGGATTGTACAATTTCTTTTCTGGAAGTAATAATCAGTTTATGATTCTCTTGTATATTTTGAAGAAGGTCTTGTAAACGCTTAAGCTCATTTGGCTTCTCATCGCCCAACATATGACCAAATGGGTCTTCAAGGAAACAAACCCTATTCGTACCAACTGATTCTAAAAATGAACCTGCATCTCTAACATTGGAAACTCGCTTATAGATGTAGCCTTTCTGATAATAGTAGTTCGCTAAATTACGAGCCATTTCTGACTTACCACAAAAAGAAATACCTGTTAGCAACAAACAACTTTTTTCTTCTAAGATAGGTAAGAAAGTTGTCTCTATTTCTCTTGAAACATACTCATAAGAGATTACAGGTGCATATGGTCCATCAATACTATCTAATTTTGCATAATGCAATTTCGTGATTTCAATAAAATGCTCTATGATATGTTCGCTAGGAGAATAAGAAGTTGCGGTATTTTTTGAAGTATGCTTCTCTTTCCAATCTTTTAAGATAGGCGTTGTAAATTCATCTTTATTTGCCTTATTATCTATAGTTTGATGATGCTCATCACATAGTAGAATAAGGTTTTCATAAGACCTTCTTTCATCATCGTCCATATCTTCTCTATATCTAGCTCCACCTTTTTTCGCCGCTTCAATATGACAAATCTTAGCTATTACCGTCAATCCATCCTCGGCAATTAATGCTCTTGTACATTCTGGTTTTGAACATTGATTTCCAGAGAGTGCAAAGAGCCTTTTGATATCTGAAATCTTATAATCTCTAGGACCAACATTAGTTTGTTTTTTTGAACTCAAATTATTGTAAATATTATTTTCTAAAGATATTCATATCATTTTTAATAATAGATATATGAGTCCTTTTATCCTCAGAAAACAATAGTTTATTCGTCAAAAATCCCCCTAACCTCACGATAAATTCTTTCAAAATTAGCCTCTAAATCAGCTTGAGTAAATGCCTGTTTTTTATTTGGTAACCGCTTCTCAATCTTAGCCAACTTAAACTGTACCTTCTTATCCTCACCATCAGCAAATGTGATAAACTCACCTTGCTTTAATCTAAAGAATACGTCTGCTCTAATTTTAGGGATTTCACGTTCGCCTGTTGTGATGCGAGTGTCAAAATTGAGATTATGCCCTCGATTTACGCTCGTAGTTTCTCGCTTAATGAGTTCAAAAAAACGCTCATAGTATTTAGCCGTGTCAGGGTCATTTACTTTCCCGAAAAACTGATAAGATAAGTTACTCAATATTGCTTTACTAGCTTTGTCTCCATACATCATATCATTCTGAATTTTATCCTGCATTACGTAAATGGTGGCTATATCATAGCTACGCAATGTTGCCGGAATACGATGCATATTTAGTAATCGAATGGTAGGCGCTTCTTCCATCATTAAAAACGAATGTTTTGAGTTCCTTACACTCATTTGTTTTGTAATGGTGTGAATAATGGTGGCGATAATCGGCGAGTAAGCAGTTTCGTATTTTGGATTATTCACCACAGATATAATGGATGATTCTTCCTGGCTATTAATGTCCAACGAAATATCATCGGCAGAGAGCACCATAAAAATCCGTTGCGTACTAATCTTTTTAAGCGCATTGGCCAGGGTGCTTTTAACTCCAGCCGTTTGTCGGTCAGAATCCTTGCCACTTATAAAAGCATCTGCCATTGCTCTAGAGGTTGTATTTGAACTTAAAAAATCGATTAGGTCATCTGTTTCCAGTATTTGGTAAATCGCTATAAGATGTGGTAAGGTGCAGTATTTTGGATATGAGCAGCGCAATTTCCAAATCAAACCACCAATCAATCCCTCTGCGGCATCGTTAAAGAATTTACTTGCACCTGTGCTTCCAGATTCCTTTTGCTCTAAAAGATTTTCAATAAGTACGCGCGCTACTTCATTCACGCTTTCCTCATTTTGCATATATCGTGGTGCAATTGGATTCACACGGTCATAGATATCATCAAAGGAAATGACTCTAAAATCAATACCACGTTTTTCAAAAAGTGGATATGCCATTTCCGTAATTTCAAAATGTTTGTAGTCGTGTATCACGCCACAAAATCCATATTGGCTAAAATGAGTCAGTAAATTAAAAACAACACTCTCGGTTTTTCCACTTCCTGCAGAACCGATAATAGAAGCTCCGCGCTTGATGTTGTCAATTTTAAAGCTACCTCGCTGTACTTTGAAACGAACTAAATACTTATCGTCTGCATTATATGTTTCGTTTTCCTTGTGTAAAAAAACGTATAAAACTGTATTGAGAAGTAATAATGGACAACCTATGTAAAGAAGCTGTTCAATTGATTGTAGTAGATATCGATTCGTTTTAAAAAGCACTCCTAAACAGAAAACACTCAATAAAAGATTGATGCCATAAGCGTAGCGAGTGAGCTTGAATAGGCTAGAAAATACTAATCCCATTCCAAACAATAATCCGACGATAAATAATATAGTTTCTTGTTCCATATCATACGCCTATTGAGCCTGATTTTATGGCGATATCCACACCTCGCTTTAAATAGCGAATGGTCTTTAGAGCCAACTGAACTTTATTGGTTGGAATGCTCGCTATAGGCACTCCTGCTTTCCCTAAAATTTTAAAGGCTATCGCTTTATCACTTGCTGGCAAACCTAGTAATGTAGAAAAATAGAGCTTCGGGTTTTTGATAAAGTCCTTCTTCGATTTGTAAGATTCTGCATAGTTGCGCCTATACCTAAAAGTGGTGTCAAAGGTCTGTTCCGCTTTCGCGAAAAAAGAATCCCTATCAAAACCACGCTTTACCAATTTACCATTCATCATCACTTCAGAAGCTTTGTACTTACTTCCTGGAGATAGACTGACAGAATTCGATACATCCTTGCGACTTACGATGATATGAATATGACTTTGGTTACCTTCCTTTAGCATTCCTTGGACAATGCGTTTTCCATTTTGTTGGTGTGGCGCTTCGGCTTCTAGTTTTGCTATTTTCCTTTGAATTTTCTTTACACTACCATTGGCTTCACCACGTTCAATTTTCCGAACTTCATTTTTAAGTTTGAGGATTTTGGTAGCAAAAGTTTGGTTCTCGCGCACCTTTTTATCCGTTCCTTTGTACGTGCGTTGATGCTCGATTTTAGCATAATATTTTATATCATCTACCGTGATGGGTTTACCATTAATTTCCCGATTAAAAGATGCCGCATAATCTTTCATTATGGCTCTTGTGTAGGTCTTTAAATCCTCTCGGTTGTTTTGTAGTTTTCGTAATTCATATTTGCTAGGGCTAACCGTAATTGAATAAAATTTAGGTTCTTTCTTTTTCAATTTTGCAGTGTTTCCGTCAATATCTTTAACCACTTCAGACGCACTTATTTCATCACCATATTGATTGAAAAAGTGTTCCATTTCCTCTTGCTGCAAACCTTCATTTTCCTTCTCTAGATAGTCCACAAAATTGGCTACACTTTGTGAATATTGCCCTCCCAATTTTTGCGCTGTTATAGTGATATACATTTCTTCAACTTTTACAATTCGTTATCCGGTTCTAGTTTTTCGCGAAAGCGCATTTCGTTCTTTTTATAGGGGTCATTCTTTTCAACCATCCGTTTTCTTTTTGGTGGTTCTGCCTCGACAAAAAGCGATTGTATCATAGCTGCTGTAGGCTTGGTTTGGTTCTTTTCAATGTCCTTCATAATCGCTATCACACCGTTGATTCTCTTTTTGATAAGGAGCGAAATTTTATGTTCTAACGTTTGCATATTTGGTCCGATAGATTCGTGTGGTGAGATACCATTTTCTTCAAAAAACTCAATCATTAAAAGCAAAGTCATCGATTGAGATTTATTCATTTTCTTGCTGAAAACACGAAATCGTTCTGCCACGGATACTTTAATTCCGAGCTTCTCAAATCGTTCTTTTTCATAGCCTTTATCCATTTTTCTGAAAAAATTTGTTGGTTTTATTGGGCTTCAAGAGTTTTTTCTGAAAAAACACTACTTAAAATTTTAAAATCAAAACAAGTAATCCTTGTTAACCATCGATTTTACTTGGGTTTTGAAAAAACTGAATATCGAAACATCGCGCCAGCGTGTTACCCTCTTGCTATTCCTTTTCGTCCCGTGTGCGGGACAAAAAACAAGTACCATTACATCCAAAAATGTAATGGCTTTTATACTGCTGGAAAACTAAACACGAATTTTTAAGAGTTGAAAAACTCAATTTTAAAAGTATTTCTAAGAGAATTGAATTTTCATTGCGAATTACAAAATGAGGTATAAAAAAAGACCTCCGATTTCTCAAAGGTCTGGTTACATAAAATTCGTGATTTAGATATTAAAAATATAGTCATACGAATAGAGGTTTCGCATTGCTTCTTCTTCCAAAAGGGTTTCATAGTTAATATGATTTTCTTTGGCGTATTTTTTCAAGTCATTTCCAAATTTACGGGCTACATCTTCTTTGGAATTTGACATTAACTTTTGTTGCGTTTCTGCATCGAGATTACTGTAGTTGAGATAAACCATAATTCAAAATTTAGAGAATATGACTATCCTTAAAACTGAAATAGTCTCCATCGGGTGCAAAGATTAAATGGTCCAATAACTTAATGTCAAAAAAGGAAGCTGCTTTCTTTATTTTGTCGGTCAAAAGTTTATCAGCTTCACTCGGTTCTAACTTACCACTTGGATGATTATGGGCTAAAATTATCGCTACCGAAAGCGACTTTAATACCGTTGCAAAAAGGATGCGCATATCGACCAATGTTCCCGTTATACCACCTTGTGAAATTATATGTTCTCCTTTTACTTTATTGCTATTATTTAATAGCAGAATTTTAAAGGTTTCAAACAGTCCAATCGTGCCTTTATCCCAATTTTCAAATAGCAATTCTGCCGCATCGCTAGAATGCGACACTTTTCGCCATAGATGAGATTTGACACCACCTATATAGCTTATTTTTATTTCATTAACTTTGTTCTTCATTGTAATTTTCTTTAAGAGGTTATAAATGAAAAAGAGGGCGCATCTTTCCACAGGAACGCCCTCTTTTATGTTTTATCTATTCTTCGCCTTTTACACCAAGCAATAGAATTTCGTTAGCTACCACCTCGGTAACATATCGTTTTTCACCTGCTTCGGTTTCATAGCTTCTCGATGTCAATTTGCCCTCTATGGCAACTTCTTTTCCTTTGCCAACGTATTTCTCTACGATTTCGGCAATCTTACCCCAGGCGACAATGTTATGCCATTGGGTGTTCTGTACTTTTTCTCCGTTAGAGTTCTTGTAAAACTCATTGGTAGCAATTGAAAAATTGGCAACTTTTTTACCACTTTCTAGGGTCTTGATTTCGGGAGCATTTCCCACGTTTCCGATTAACTGCACTTTGTTTTTTAGAGTACTCATAATAAATGATTTAAGAATTAATATTTGTTTTAAAAATTGATTTACTTATTATATCTGAAGCGTTTTCCTTTTGTTGTTTTTTTAACTTTTGTGCTGCTTCCTTTTTGATGATTTTGTAAGATTTCATAAGATTCAGTTTTGATTTACTTCCCATAGAGCCGTCGCTGTTACCTTTTTTGTTGCTTGTGCCTTTCAATATTCAGGCTTGGTAAGACGTATAAAAAAGAGCGACGTAGGAGCCTGGCTTTATGCCGTCGTCCAAGAATGAATGTTGTTATTTTGCTGTCAAAAAAGCCGATAGTGGCGGTTCGGGAAGTGGGTTAAAACCGCTTTAGAGAAATATAAAATCATAGGAAGTAGCACAAAATGCAACTACAATTTTCCTATCAAGCGGACGTAATCCGCAATTTTTAGATGGAGTGAAGTGTTCCTTTCCAGCCTCTGCGGAAAGGGTTAACGTAATGGAAACTCAAAATTGTGGATTGGGTCCAAGATATCTGTGAGTGAAGCTCTTTTCCTGAAATGGAGAGTAACGGAATGAAAGGGAATGTGCTGAGTGGGATTTACTTCTAACTCATTCTTTGTATTCGTATGGCATTCAAGATAGCCAATAGTGCTACGCCTACATCGGTGAATACTGTTGCCCACATCGTGACCAAGCCACCTGTACCCAGAATAGATACTATCGTTTTTATTCCAAATGCCAGAACAATATTTTGGCATTTAATATTTCGAGTTGACGAGTTCAACTAAACTGGCAAAAATGCCAAAGCACCCCTGAAGGGTCGTGCATAAATAATTCCCGTCCCCAATCAAAAGTTTTAATTTCGGTAAAACGAACATATTTATATTTGTCTTGAAGACCTCTTGATTTAAGGTCTTTTTCACAAGATTCAATATCATCTACTTCTAAGAATATCATTGAATTATGAATCCATTTTTTCACATAGTAGCGTTGTAGGTAAAAGGCGAGATTCTCATTCACTTTGAACAATGACATCTTTTCATTGAGTATTACTTCTTCAAAACCTAATTCTCTATAAAAAGTGCGAGACTCATTAAAACGGCGAGCACCAATAAAAGTCCTAATGTTTTTAGCAGTATAATTCATTAACTGCAACAACTTTTATCCTGTTGAATAGGTGGACAAGCCACGGTGCCATAAGAACAGAATACACAGCAATCGCCCTCTTTAGGGCGTAATACTTCTTTACAATTTTCACAATCATAAAAGAATTGACAAGCTGTTGTTGGCATTTCTTCTTCTTTCTTATGTCCACAGTTGGGACACGTAATTGTAGATTCTAAAATAGCTTCCATTATTCTATGATTTTATATCCTGTTTTTCCAATGGCAGTTGCAATTTCACTAGCAGTTACCTTACTATTATCAAACTTTACAAAAGCTTTGGAAGTCTCATAATTTGCATCCACTTCTAAAATGCCCTCTAGCTTATTTACCTCGTTTTTAATATGGGCTTCACATCCTGCACACGTCATTCCCTGAATAGAATAAGTCAATTCACTTACGTTACTTTCAGATACATAAACAACTTGCTTTTCAGCATTAGAATTGGAGTAAAATAAATGTGAATAATACGGAAATGCCAACATTGTACCTGCAAATATTGTAACCAAAAACAAAAACTTTTTCGATTGAATAAATTTAGGTTTCTCGTCTTCACAGGCACAATCAATATCCTTTGGACGTGGCTTTAATTTTTGATACCAGGCAAAACCAAGAATCAGAACGGTTATACCTATTAAAATGGGTCTGTAGGGTTCTACCCAAGAAAAAGTAGAAGCAATTCCTGTAGTACCAGAAAGCAATGCCAAGACAGGAGTAATACAACATAAAGAAGCTACAATAGCTGAAAACAATCCAGCAAAAGCAGTTCGATTAGATGTCATTGTTTTTTTCATATTATGCAATTTTTCTTCCAGATGCTACATTACTTAAAATAGCTGCCAAAAATGCTTCGTTCTCCTTTGAAATACTATAAAAGATGGTTTGCCCATCTCTGCGGGCAGAAATAACATTTATATCCTTCATCTTACGTAAATGTTGGGAAATAGCGGGAACACTCATTTCTAAAATATCAGCAAAGTCACAAGGGCACAATTCGGTTTCCCTTTGCAACAAAAACAATATTTTAAAACGAACCTCATTACCCGCCAGTGCCATAATTTTACTTATCCCTTCAATGGAAGTTGATACCTCATTTAAATCTTCTTTACAACGAAGTATTTGAGCTTGGTCTGCTTCTGCTCTAATACAACTAGTTTCAAGTTTCATACAACTTATTTTGAGCAAAAATATAAATATGTAATTATTTAAGCAAATACTTAAATACAAATTTGAGTTAAAATAAACTTGACCCGAAGATTTTACAATAAAAAAGGGATTGCTTGATGATAAAAATAACTTTTTAAAACCCTTAATTTACAAGCTAAGACCATTTCATTCTTTGTAACCTAACCGCATTTAAAATTGCTAATAATGCTACACCAACATCTGCAAATACCGCCTCCCACATTGTTGCTAAACCTCCAGCTCCCAAAATCAAAACGATAACTTTAACGCCAAATGCTAATATGATATTCTGCCAAACAATTTTACGTGTGGAACGACTTATTTTAATGGCTCTAACCACTTTTGAAGGTTGGTCGGTTTGAATGATGACGTCTGCCGTTTCTATTGCAACATCACTACCTAGACCACCCATTGCAATACCAACATTACTTGCTGCTAAAACTGGTGCATCATTAATACCATCACCAATAAAAGCTACTTTATTTTTAGGATTCTGTTTTAAAGCTTCTACTTCGTTTAATTTATCTTCTGGTAGTAGTCCACCTTTAGCATTTTCAATATTTAGCTCTTTAGCGACTTGTTGGGTGATGGAATCTTTATCACCTGAAAGCATCATAATATTTTTGACACCTACTTTATGCAATGTAGTAATCGTTTCTCTAGCGTCCTCTTTTAACTCGTCTGCTATCACGACATAACCTGCAAATTGATTATCGATTGCTACTAATACTATGGATTCTACAATAGATTTCGTTTCAGATGGAACACCAATATTATTGGCAGTCATTAAGGCTTTATTTCCTACTAAAACGGTTTTACCGTTTACAATTCCTTTTAAGCCTTTACCTGCAATTTCTGAAACTTCTTTAGCTTCAAAATCTTCTTCATTTTCTTGATATTCCATTATGGCTTTTGCTATTGGATGTGTTGATTGCTCTTCCATAGCCATTAGGTATTTCATAAATTCAGATTCTTCCCAACCAGTAGTTTTTATGTCTTTAATATTAAAAACACCTTTAGTAACGGTTCCTGTTTTGTCCATTACCAATGTATTTATCTTGGTTATTGCATCTAAAAAGGAAGCGCCTTTAAACAAAATACCATTTTTAGAGGCTGCGCCCAATCCACCAAAATAACCCAACGGAATAGAAATCACCAACGCACAAGGACAAGAAATCACCAAGAATATTAAGGCTCTGTACAGCCAATCTCTAAAGACATAATCTTCCACAAAAAAGTAAGGCAGAAAAGTAACCCCAATAGCCAAGAAGACTACAATAGGCGTATAGATTCGTGCAAACTGTCTGATAAATAATTCCGTTTTGGATTTACGTGCTGTCGCATTTTGAACCAAGTCTAATATTCTCGCAATAGAACTGTCTTCAAACTTGTTGGTTACCTCAACTTCGATAACGCTTTCTAAATTAATACTACCTGCGTAAACCTTTGCTTCTTTCAGAATGGAATCTGGTTTGCTTTCACCCGTTAAAGCTGCGGTGTTTAGAGATGCTTTTTCGGATAATAAAATACCATCTAACGGTATTTTTTCGCCTACGCGAATTTGTATTTTCTCTCCAATATTTACATCTTCTGGCGACACACTTTTATAATCACCATCACGATACACATTGGCTTCTTTTGGTCTAACATCTAATAACGCTTTTATATTTCCTTTTGCTCTGTTAACTGCTGCGTTTTGAAATAATTCACCTACTGCATAGAACAACATTACAGCAACACCTTCTGGATATTCACCGATAACAAATGCACCAATTGTGGCAATAGACATTAAAAAGAACTCGGTAAATACATCACCTTTTTTAATACTATTCCAACCCTCTTTTACTACCGGAAAGCCTACAGGTAAATATGCGATACTGTACCAAGCAATACGAACCCAATCCTTAAAAAAAGAAATATCAAAAAAATCTAATCCTATTCCAACAATTAGCATTGTAAAACTTATGATTGCAGGAATATATGTTTTGAATGCACTTCCATCTCCGTGGTCGTGACCATCATCGTGAGAATGTTTCGTCTCTGAATTTGATTTTAAATCTCTTAAATTGACTTTCTTTTTTTTCATTTAATATCTAATAATTTTTCAATATCATTTGGAATAGGCATACGTTTTAATGGTGGTACGTTTGCACCACCTGTATTACCAAGTGGAACGTGATTTATAAATGATTTCCAACCTCCGACAACTAGCCTTATTATTTGCCCAAAGACTTCTTTGGTGCTTCTTTGCATTAAACCAAACCTTAGCATTAACCAATGGGAATAAGTATGCTCTATTGGGTAAGATTGACCTATAATATGACTACGCTCTAAGTGACACCAAGCATTAGCATATTGCTTTTTTATGAGGTATTCTCTATAATATTTTAACTCTGAACTATAAGCTTCTTTTAGATGTCTCGGTATTTTTACATTAAACTTCATATCCATCTATTTTGGATAAAAGTAGCTTAATAGTCTGTGCAACGGAAGTGCATTTATTAGGCACTGCATTTATCGCAAATACCTTTTACTACCAAGTTTACATTTTCTGAAACAAAACCATCGGGGACTTTTATTTGTGGGATTTTATGTTCCGTTAAACACACTGTTTCTCCACAATTGTTACAATGAAAATGAAGGTGTAAATCTTGTTCCATTTCACAATTGCAACCTTCTTCACACATCGCATATTTGGTGATGCCAGTGCCATCATCTATTTGATGTACAATTGCTTTTTCCTCAAATGTTTTAAGAGTTCTATAGAGGGTGGTTCTATCTGCCTTCGCGAAAGCATTTTCTATATCACTCAAAGTAACTGCCACCTTTTTTCCTGCAAGGAACTTGGATATCAGCAAGCGCATTGCCGTTATCCGAACTCCCTTTGATTCTAATAATTCTTCTATTGTCTGCATAATTAATCGTCGTCTTCGTTTCCAAAGGGTTTTAAAATGATTCCTACACTAAAGATAAAACCATCTGTGGGCGCATAAATTTCTGGAAAGGTAGGGTTTTCGTGTGGCGGCAGTACCAAAGGCGAAAACCTACTTTGTCTTCGGTCTGTAAAGTTCTCAAAATTTACAAATGTGCTTCCCCATTTAAAATTACGCATTACAAGTAAGCCCATTGTAAAGAAATCTGTTGTTTCAAATCCATTTGAAAGTAATTGTTTTCCTGTGTAATAGGTTTCATAACCAATACGCCATTTTTCAGATTCATACATCAAAACACTCCCTGCATTGTGCTTTGCAGTAAGTGGTTTCTGTGGATTGCCAGGTAGATAATTTAGGCGCGTGTCTATAAATGCGTAATTCAAAAACCACCTAAAATCTTTATAAGTAAACTTGATATTGGTTTCAGCCCCTTTACTTAGAATTTCTCCAGAAGCATTTTCAAACTGAAATAAATCACCATCAACAGAATTAAGTAGTAATCCGTTTCTAATAGCTGTCAGATAAAATAATTGGTTTACGGAAAAACCAATTTCATCGGTCAATCTTGTTTGATAGTTAAAATCTAGGTTAAGACCATAAGAACGTTCCGCTTTCAAAGCATCCTTATCAATCTGTAAGACATTTCGAAAATTGATAAATTCCGCTTCCTCAGTAAAAATATCTGGAACTTTATAGCCCAAACCACCCCCAAGTCTGCTAGAAAAGTTGTTGTTGGATTTATACAAAAGAGAAATTCTTGGCAGCGCAAAGAATCCCCAATCAATAGCATAATCGGTGCGCAGTCCTGTTTCAAGAATCCATTGTTCCGAAAGGTCATAGATGTTATTTGCAAACAATCCAACTGTAACGTCCTTTTGGTCACGTTCTAAAGGATTTCCCCGTTCATTAAATACTGTAGAATATAAGTTTGCTCCTAAAACCCAATCTGCTTTTACTCCTTGCTTTTGGTAAGCAGCTTCTGTAAAGGTGTTCCATTGACTGCCTTTAAAAGATAAATCTGGTATGTCCAAACTCCTATCAAAAAAAGCAATACTGTTCTTTACGGAAATAGATTGAACAGAATCAAATTGAGATTCAAAAACGGCTTGTGTGCTTACCCGTTTGGATAGGTTTTCTTCAGTATATTGATGGATTCCATTTTCGCCATCTTCAATTTTTGTAATATCACCACCTTTTCTATCATCATAAGTTCCATTGATTCCAAACCAGAAAGTAGTATTATCTGAGGGATAATAAAACAATTTAGGATTAAAGCTTATAGATTGAGTCTGTGGTAGATTACTAAAACCATCATCCTCTGGGTCATATGCTTTTTGATAATGACCTGAACCGTAAAGTGTCCAGCCCCATTTATCTCTTCGTTCGCCATAGAAAACATTGGCGGTACTACCTAAGGCCTGTGTTTGGGTTAGCATAATATCCAAAGCTGGTTCTTCGTTTGGCGTTTTTGAAACCATATTGACCAATCCTGCAATAGCACCACCGCCATATAATGTTGACGAACTACCTTTGATGATTTCAAATTGCCTTAAATCCAATGGTGGAATCTGTAAAATGCTCAATCCACTTGAAAAACCGCCGTAGAGCGGAAAACCATCACGCAATAGTTGCGTATAGCGCCCATCCAAACCTTGTATTCTAATGTTGGTATTTGCACTACTTAATGAGGTTTGTTGCATTTGTATTCCCGTACTTTCACGAAGCACCATAGAAATATTGGTTGGGTTCATTATTGCCTTTTCTCCTAATTCTTCAGCACCGATAAACTCAATACGTGTAGGTATTTTTCTTACTGTCCTTGTGCTTCGTGTAGATTGTAGTACAACTTCGTCCAAAGCATTTGAGCTTTCTTTTAAATAGAAAATCAATTCTTCATTTGAGGGAATTGTGATGAGTTTTTCCAAAGTTTCGAAGCCCAAAAAGGAAATTTGCAATTTATATTCGCCATTTGGGATATCCTCTAAAAAAGCAACTCCATCAAAATTAGTTATTGCACCTTTATTTAGGGTTTCAATATACACGCTTGCACCAAGCAAAGGTTCCTTCTCTTTATCTGTAAAAATTTTTATTTCTAACGTATTTTGAGCGTAACCAACAGCACAAAATAGTAGCATAAGCCAAAGGCTTAATAGACTTTTATTCATATGTATTTTTAATAAATTGACTAAATAATGTAAGTGGCGATTCTTTATCGCTTAAAATTTTAGCCAATTCTACGAGGTGGTTGAAAGAAGCGAAACGAGACATCTTGGACAATAGCCATATCCTTTGAAGTAATCTCTCCATCAATTAATTGGTGTTCCGTATCGGTGAAGAAATTAAGGGCGGAAATGCCGTGGGCGTGACAGCAGTGACAATGACAAAAAGGTGAGCACATTTCGCAATCTTGGTCGTGGTCACCGTCAAAATCAACTACTGATATAGTTTGAGAATCATCTACAATATTTGCATCATCATTACAGGGCACTACTTGAAGTGCCAAGAAATAAAATGATAGTATGATTGCAAAAAATTTCACAATGCAAAGATAAAAAGATTTTGATGCAACTGTAGTGCAAAGAACTTATAGCATTCCTTTTTAATAAAAAAGAGCCTCTTTACAAAGACTCTTTCATTATTAGCTTAATGGTCGTGATTTGAATGGTCATCGCTTTTTGTTTCACCTGATTGATTCATTGCCATTTCGTGGTCATACTTACAACACCCTGGCAAACCATTATATGCTTCTTCATCACCAGCCACTTTTTCGGTATCGTAACCTGAAGCTGCAATTGCTTTGTGAATTGCCATTGCATCAGTTTTTGTGTCATCAAAAGAGACATCAATCTTCTTTTTATCAACGTCCCAATTGGCGCTTGCAACACCTTCTACACCATTTGCTGCTTTCTCGATGGTGTTTTTACACATTCCGCAATTTCCTCTTACACCAAAAGACAGCTCTGTCATTGCCATATCTTTAGACATTTCAGTAGTTGTTGTAGTTTCTGTTTCTTTTTTGGTTTCGTTTTTACAACTTGTTAAACCTAACGCTGCTATTACAGCGATACTTAAAATTACTCTCTTCATTGTTTAAAATTTAATTGTTATTATTCTATTATTTGTTTTACTTCTCCACAGCTTAGCATTGCATCACCAAAATATGGATTGATTACTTTTTCTTCTTTGCTCAACCAAAACGCACCCTTGTTATTATCTGCCATTGGACAAAATTCTAAATAGACTTTTTCATTTACACCAAATAGTTGAACAGCATTGATTAGATGTGATGACAAATGCTTGAAATGGTCTCTTTGAACTTTTATATCGGACGTTTCAGAAATTGAGGTCGCTGAAGATTTTATTTCCTTTTCTAATGACATCCAATGGTTATGCGCCTTATTATCTGATAACAATTTCATATCTACTTTGGTTAAATTGTTTAGTAAAGTTGATGCGCTTGTTGAAGTACTTTTTGAATCTTCTTTTACTAAAGCATCTTTTAAATTGATATACTCATTGTAAACACTATTTAACTGTTGTTGAAATTTCTCTGATACTTCCAAACGTTCATTCATATTGGTGTGGTCAGTTTCTTTGTTGGATGAATTGTTATCCATACCTAAATGACCCTCGTGACCAGTCATTACTTTACCACCATCTTTATTCATCATTGATTTCTTACCCTGTAATTGTGCTGCTGCATCAACCGTAAATGTTCCGTTAGTTACTATTTCATTTCCGGCAAACAAGCCTTCTAAAACTTCATATTCATTACCAATTTGATTACCTAATTTAATTTCACGCATTTCAAAAACAGGTTGGTCTGCATTTGCTTTTAAATACACCACAGAACGCTCACCTGTCCATAACACAGCAGATGCTGGAATTGTTAATACTTCGTCATTGTTAGCTTTACTACTTTCAATATTTGCGGTTATAAACATTCCTGGTTTAAATACATCTTCCTTGTTGTTTAGAACCACACGCAAGGTTACTGTTCTTGTTCTCGTGTTTAAAACCGGGTCTATAAAATCAACTTTACCTTTAAATTCCTTATTAGGATAGGCATTGGTTGTTACCATCACTTCTTGCCCTTTTTTAAAGCGGTCAATCTGATTTTCATAGACATCAAAATTTCCCCAAACCGTGTTGAGATTGGCGATTTTTAATAAGGGTTGACCTTGTTTGATATAATCGCCTTGCTCTACCAGTTTTTCCGTGACTGTTCCCGAAACAGTTGCGTACACAGGAAAGTTTTCTTTCACTTTTCCAGTTTCTTCAATCTGATTGATTTGATTTTCAGAGAGCTTCCATAATTTCAGTTTATTACGAACCGCTTTGTACAAAGCAGGTTGCGATTCTTTTAAGGATGCTGCTGTAATCAATTCTTGTTGTGCTGCATAGAGTTCTGGCGAATAGATTGTTGCCAAAAGCTGACCTTTACGAACTTCTTCACCAGTGAAACTTACATTCAAACGTTCAATTCTACCCGAAAAGTAACTGACCTGAACTGCGTTGGCTTCTTCGTTTTCAGCAATTTTACCAGATAGTTTTATAGTATTGCCTTCTGCATTGCCTTTACCAACAACGGTTGTTTGGATATTTGCTAAAGCCATTGCGTTTTCTGTGAGTTTGAATTGGTCTGCTAACAGGCCATCTGCACTATTTTCAGCAGGAATTAAATCCATACCACAAATAGGACAATCGCCTGATTCTGGTTGCATAATCTGCGGATGCATAGAGCACGTCCACATTTGATTACTCTCTTCAACTTCAGAGTGATTGTGTTCTGCTTCTTGTTTTGATGAGCTACCGAATAGTATCCAACCTAATAGCAGTCCCGCTAATAATATTCCCGTATAAACTATATATTTTTTCATACTACTATATTTTAATATTTCTTAATCGTAATGCATTTACTATTACTGAAACTGAACTAAAACTCATTGCTAAAGCGGCTATCATTGGTGAGAGTAATATTCCGAAAAACGGGAACAAAACACCTGCTGCAATAGGCACACCTAATGTGTTGTAGATAAGTGCAAAAAATAGGTTTTGCTTGATGTTCTTCATTACTGAATCGCTTAGATTTCTTGCTTTTACAATGCCGTTTAAATCACCTTTTACGAGCGTTATCATTGCACTTTCAATAGCTACGTCTGTTCCTGTTCCCATAGCAATACCCACATCACTTTTTGCCAATGCTGGTGCATCGTTAATACCATCACCTGCCATAGCAACTACTTTTCCGTTTTCTTGTAATTTTTCCACTTCTTTGAGTTTGTCCTCTGGTAACATACTGGCTTTAAAGTCTGCCAGATTCAATTCTGATGCTACTGCTTGTGCGGTATCGTGATTATCGCCTGTAAGCATTATTACATCAATGCCTTTACCTTGAAGTGCTTTAATAGCTTTGGCACTTGTTTCTTTTATCTTATCGCCAATGACCACGTAGCCTACAACGGTTTTATCTATCGCTAAATAAGAAACCGTTTTACCTTGTTTTTGATAGGTTTTGGCTTCATCTTTCATTGTCGATGTAATGTCTGATTTGGCATATTCCATCATTTTAGGATTCCCCAATGCTACATTTTTGCCATCAATTTTAGCTTCAACACCCTTTCCAGTAACAGCACTAAAATCTACGGACTTTAGTATTTCAGCACTATGCTCTTTTCCGTATTTCACGGTAGCTTCTGCTAACGGATGCTCGCTATTTGTGTTGAGTGAAACGATGTATTGTAACGCTTCTTTTTCACTTAAGGCATCATTAAAAGCACCTACGGTTTCAACTGTTGGTTTACCTTCTGTAATTGTTCCTGTTTTGTCAACGATAAGCGTATTTACTTTATCCATTTTTTCAAGTGCTTCGGCGTTCTTAATCAATACGCCATTTTGAGCACCTTTACCTACACCAACCATCACAGACATTGGCGTTGCTAGACCTAATGCACACGGACAGGCTATAATTAGAACTGCAATTGCATTAACCAACGCATAGACGTAAGCAGGTTCTGGTCCCCAAATTGCCCACACAATAAATGTGATTACAGATATGATAACTACAACTGGTACAAAATAACCCGAAACTTTATCAGCTAAATTTTGAATAGGTGCACGACTTCTACTGGCATCATTCACCATATGAATGATTTGTGATAATAAAGTGTCACTACCTACCTTTTCAGCTTTCATTAAAAAGGATTGATTGCCATTTATTGTTCCGCTACTTACTTTATCATCTAAAGCTTTATTTACTGGAATGGGTTCACCAGTAATCATTGATTCGTCAATACTTGTATTGCCTTCCGTAATGACACCATCTACAGGAATTTTATCGCCCGGTTTTACTTTTAGAATATAGTTGAGTTCTATCTCGTCAATACTGACTTCAACTTCTTCACCATCCACAATTTTTATGGCCTTATTAGGTGCTAATTTCAACAGTTCTTTTACTGCTGAATTTGTTTTACTATGTGCGCGAGCTTCTAATAATTGACCTAAAAGCACCAATGTTAGAATTACCGTTGCTGCTTCAAAATAGACGTGGACTGCACCTGATTCTGTTTTAAATTGACTTGGAAACACATCGGGAAATAACATTCCAATTACACTAAACAACCACGCTACGCCTGCACCAATTCCAATGAGCGTAAACATATTGAGATTCCAAGTCTTAATACTTTTATAGGCACGTTCAAAGAACATCCAAGTGGCATAAAACACGACTGGAATTGACAATGCAAACTGAATCCAATTCCAATATTTCTGTTCCATTATATCGAATAATGGATTGTTATTGAACATTTCGCTCATAGCAATTAAGAAAATTGGTAAGGTGAATGCTGTGGCAATCCAAAACTTTTTTAATAGCTTTTTATAGGTCTTTTCTTCTGCTGAAAGGTCGGGTTGCATTGGCACTAAATCCATTCCGCAGATAGGACACGAACCTGCTTCGTCTTTCACGATTTCTGGGTGCATAGGGCACGTCCATTGTTCCTTTGAAGTTGCTGATAGATTTTGTTCTTCGACCAAATCCATTCCGCAAACAGGACAATCACCTGGTTTGTTATAGATTTTATCGCCTTCGCAATGCATAGGACAATAAAATGTGCCTGTACCTTTACCTTTAGGTTGCTTTTCCTTTTTATGTTCGGAATGCTGATGCTGCTCGCTTTTTTTATGAATACTGTACCTATCACCATCCTTTTTTAAGGCTTCTTGAAAAGTTTCTATAGGAATGTGGGATTCCATTTCTATAGTAGCTTCCGCCTTATCTAAATTGACTATTGCTTTTGAAACACCATCTACTTTAGTGAGCGTTTCCTCAACGTGACTGCGACAACCATTGCAGGTCATTCCGTGTATGTGATATGTGTGTGTCATTGTTTTGGCAGCTTTAGTGTTACTGTTTGATTTAATGATAAATCATCAATATGGCCAGCCATAGCATTATAATCAGTTTTAAAATGCATATGCATATTGGTAGTATGATGAGTGAAAACTGCTTTATGCTTTGTGGAATAGAAACCTATAATTTGAACTTTTTTGTTCGTTAAAGTTCCATTTAAACCAGATTCCTTATGCTTTTTATGGTTATGGATGGTATCCCCATCTTTCCAATTTATAACGTGCCAATCTAGAGAGGCGATTGTACCCTCTAATAAGAAGGGAAATGGTTCTTCAGTATTGATTCCGCCACTTGTGGCAAGTTCAAAAATTTGTTCTTCTAAATCACTTTTTGTTTTACTATTCTCAACTTGAAAAGAATCCCAGGCTGCAACTTCAGCATATACTAATAAAGACGCTTTTAGACTATATGAGTTTTTAATCTGTAAACTACTATCAACCATAAAGCTGTTGCTCGGTTTGCTATCAAATATTTGTATTTCACCTTTGAGATTATCTACAGCACCAAGAGCGTATAGATGTTTCTTTTCTGAAAGTGTATCTAAACTAATTACGGGTTGAATGTTACCAGACATTATAGTTCTTAAAGCACCCGAATGTTTTACTTCTATCGAAGCACTTTTTTCGCTATTATCTCGACAAGAAGTAAAGGCGATTAATAAGAATGTCAATAGGGTTATATATGTTGATTTATTCATTGTTTAATTGGTTAAATAATTAATTATTGTTGTCTGCACATAGTAGGTCTTCACAGATTCTATTTGGTTCATTTGAAACTTTAGCTGTAACTCTTGAATGTCTAAAACATCATTAAAATCAATCGTTCCTGTTTCATAGCTTTTGATTAAAATGTCTTCTGCATCTTTGGCTTGCTTTAGGTTTTTGGTTTGGGTAGCATAACTTATTCTTGCAGAAATGCGTTCGTTAATCGCTTTGTCTAAAAGAGTTTCCAAGATGTTTAAACGTTCTTGTTTTTGAGCAGTAATTTCCTGCTGTTGCAACTCATTCTGCTTGGTTTGGGATTTATATTTCTTATTGAAAATTGGGATAGATACCGAAACCATTGGCATTACAATATCCTTTCCGTTATCACTAAAATTCATATTTGGCCTTTCGGCAACATTGATATAATCCAAGCCGAAACCAATCATCGGACTACTTTCTTTTTGATTCAATAATTCTGATTGTTCTATGGATTGATAAAGTTTATCATATTTCAACAATTCGGGATGTAATGCTAAATTTTCAGTAGTGATTTCAAAGTCTTCTGATGGTATCATTAAACTGTCTATCACATTGACCGTAATATCATTTTCTCGATTCAATAGGTTATTGAATTTGGTTTGTTCCGCTAAAAATTGTTGGTGTAACACATCTTTTAGTTGTTGCAATTCGTTTTGACGCATTTGCAATCGTAATACATCTACTGCTGATGCTTTACCTACTTCTACCGATGTTAGGGCTAATGTTTCATAGGTCTCCAATAGTTTGATATTACCAGCTATCACCTCTTGTTTAGACTTGTTTGCATACAAATTGTAATAGGATTGTGATACCGAAGCCCTTAACTTTCGCTTTGCGATAACAATATCTTCATATTTGGCATCTGCCAAAGAACTCACATAATTTTCTCTCGACGTAATGGTTCCGAACCACGGTAACATTTGCTTCGCCGACACTTTAAAGCGTTGCGCACCTGTTCTGGTTTCCGGTTCACTTACAAAATATCCTACACCAAATTCAGTATTAGGAATGGTGTTGACCTCGTTTACTTTTTCCGAAACTCTTTTATATTGCAACTCAAACTTTTGAATTTCTGGATTGTTTGATTCTGCTTCTTGAATGTAGGATTGAAGCTCTTGTGCCTGCCCGCCAATTCCAACCAGAAGTAACACTAAAAATACGAATGCGTTCAGGCGGGCTTTCGCACTTCGTCTTCGCTCAGTATGAACTTCAGCGGAAACAAACAAAATGCTGATTATTAGAATTATATTTTTCATTTTGATGTTCTTTTAAGTTGAACTTCTGCTTTCCAGCTGTACAATACCGGTACAACAAACAAAGTGATTAAAGCAATGAGCATTCCTCCAAAACTTGGAATTGCCATAGGTATCATAATGTCGCTTCCTCGTCCTGTTGATGTAAGTATTGGTAATAATGCTAAAATTGTGGTCGCTGTAGTCATTAAACACGGTCTGATACGTTTTTCACCTGCTTCAACAACTGATGCTCTCACCTGTTTTTTGTTTTCCGGTGTGTTTCTATCGAATGTTTGAGTTAAATAGGTTGCCATTACAACACCATCATCGGTTGCAATACCGAAGAGTGCAATAAACCCAACCCAAACTGCAACACTTAAATTAATTGGGTGCATTTGGAACAAATCACGTAGATTTTCACCAAAGAAATTGAAGTTTAAAAACCATCCTTGACCATAAAGCCATATCATTACAAAACCACCTGCAAATGCTACAGCAATGCCTGTAAATACCATTAAGGATGTTCCAACAGAACGAAACTGGAAATACAAAATCAAGAAAATGATTGCCAATGCTAAAGGAACAACAACCGATAAGGTTTTTTCAGCTCGTAACTGATTTTCGTACGTTCCTGTAAATTGGTAGTTAATACCTTTTGGAACTACTAATTCGCCACTATCTATCTTTTGCTGAATTAAGGCTTGTGCGCTTTCAACCACATTGACTTCTGCATATCCATCCATTTTATCGAACAATACATAGCCAACTAAAAAGGTATCTTCACTTTTAATGACCTGTGGACCTTGTTCGTATCTTATAGTTGCCAATTCGCTTAAAGGCACAGGGCTTCCTTTTTCAACTGGAACGTAAATTTGTTTTAAATCGGTTGGGTTTGCTCGTAATTCTCTTGGATAACGTACGCGTACACCATAGCGTTCTCGACCTTCAACAGTTTGGGTTAAGACCATTCCACCAACTGCAACTTTTAGTACGTTTTGCACATCATCAATGGATATACCATAACGTGCTATCTTTTCTCTGTCAATATCAATGAGCAGATAGGGTTTACCTACTATTCTATCTGCAAAAACAGCTTCATCTTTTACACCTTCGGCTTGTTTTAAAATGTCTTCCAATTGTACGCCAAACGCTTCAATCTGTTTTAAATCTTGACCTTTCACTTTGATTCCCATTGGTGCACGCATTCCTGTTTGCAGCATTACTAATCGGGTTTCAATAGGCTGTAATTTTGGTGCAGAAGTGACACCAGGTAGTTTGGTGACTTTTACTATTTCATTCCAAATATCGTCTGGTGATTCTATTTCTGGTCGCCAATTACGGTAAAACTCGCCATTGTTATCTTCTATTAATTGAGACCTTTTGACTGTGCTTAAAGTGACATTTTCAGAATTATTTGGATTTGCAATAAATCGCCCATCTTTCAACTCAAATAAACCATCATCATTTACTTTATAGCGTTGTCGTTGACCATTTTCATTCAGCATATATTCTGGTTTGTACTGAATGACATTTTCATACATTGATAAAGGTGCTGGGTCTAAAGCTGATTCCGTTCTACCTGCTTTACCAACTACGGTTTCAATCTCTGGAATACTGGCTACTGCCATATCCAATTGCTGTAAAACCCTTTTATTTTCTTCCACGCCAGAATGAGGCATTGAGGTTGGCATTAATAAAAATGAGCCTTCATTTAATGATGGCATAAACTCTTTACCTGTTTTTTTCATAATGAAAAAACCTGCAATTACAATTGCTGTTGGGACAGACAAAAAGAGTAACTTATTATCTAAACACCACCTTAAAATGCGTGTGTAATATTTGATGAATAATGAGAAAACACCTAATAAACCAAAGCAAATAACACTAACGAAAATGAGATTCCAGAAAATGCTTTTATCAACACCTAATGGTCTCCAATATTCTGCTAACAAGAGTACTATTGCTGATGCTGAAATAATAATATTAATAAGGTTAGCTTGCTTGTCTGTTATCTTATTTTGAAGATTGAGAAGTGCGGTAATTCCAAAAGCTATTAATATCAACCCTAACCAATACCCATAGATAATTGCAGCGATACCTAACGCTATTAAAACACCATTTAAAACATATTTAAAAGTGTTTTTAATGCTTTTCTTTCGGAATAAGAATGCAGCAAACGGTGGAATCAAAAATAACGCTACAATAATGGATGCTGTTAATGCAAAGGTTTTTGTGAATGCTAATGGTCTAAATAGTTTTCCTTCTGCTCCAATCATTGTAAATACTGGAATGAAACTGATAATTGTGGTCATTACTGCGGTAACGATTGCACCAGATACTTCAGCTGTTGCATTGTAAACTACCGTGTTAATAGATTGTGTTCCATCATCTTCATCTAAATGCCGAATGATATTTTCTGAAAGTATGACACCAACATCGACCATCGTTCCAATAGCAATAGCAATACCAGATAATGCGACAATATTAGCATCAACACCAAAGAGTTTCATAGCAATAAACACCATTAAAACCGCAACAGGTAATAGTCCAGAAATTAGTACCGAAGCACGAAGATTAAACACCATAATGATTATGACCAGAATGGTTATAAGTATTTCTAAAGTCAATGCCTCATTGAGTGTGCCTAAAGTTTCTTGTATTAGTTCTGTTCTGTCATAAAAGGGTACTATGGTAACTTGGGAAGTTCTGCCATCCGTTAATACTTTTGAAGGTAAACCTGCACTTAATTCATTAATTTTTTCCTTTACGTTATTGATGACTTCCATTGGGTTTGCACCATAACGAGCCACCACAACAGCACCAACAACTTCAGCACCTTCTTTATCCAATAAACCACGTCGAGATGCAGGACCTAAAGAGACTTTTCCAATATCTTTGATTTTTATTGCTGTATAATCTTCGGAAGTGACTACTGCATTCTCGATGTCGGAAATGGATTTTACATAACCTAAACCACGGACTAAATATTCGGCTTGGTTAATTTCCAAAGTCTGTGCACCTATATCCTTGTTGCTTTCTTTAACAGCTTTTACCACGTGATGCAATCCAATATTATATTGACGCATCAATTCTGGATTTACATCCACTTGATATTCCTGAACATAACCACCAATAGAAGCAACTTCCGAAACACCACTTGCAGAGGATAAGGCATATTTTACGTAGTAATCTTGAATACTACGTAATTCCTGTAAATCCCAACCACCAGTTACGTTTCCGTTTTCATCACGACCTTCAAGTGTGTACCAGAATATTTGTCCTAATCCTGTGGCATCTGGACCTAAAGCAGGATTAACACCTTCGGGTAATAAACCACTTGGTAGTGAGTTGAGCTTTTCGAGAATACGACTACGACTCCAGTAAAACTCTATATCTTCTTCAAAAATGATATAGATACTTGAAAAGCCAAACATAGAGGAACTACGGATGGTTTTTACTCCCGGAATACCGAGTAGCGACGTTGTAAGTGGGTAGGTAATTTGGTCTTCTATATCTTGCGGTGAGCGACCATCCCACTTAGTAAATACGATTTGTTGATTTTCGCCAATATCTGGTATGGCATCTACAGCGACAGGATTACTTGGTAATAAACCTGTGTCCCAATTAAAAGGTGCATTTACTGTTCCCCAACCCACAAAAAGAACGAGTAGCAGAACCGCAACGAGTTTATTTTCTATTAAAAATTTGATGCTTTTATTTAGCATTAGCTTTGATAATTAAACAATTAGACATTGGTGTTTGGAAAACACCGAATACAGCAAATTATCCTTACGACATTGCAGTCATAGGATAAAAAAGTCTATTGTTTAAAAATCAAATTAAGTATGTCTCGTCAATCTTGTAGATACGCCTTATGACGAGCGGCGGTTTGTATTCTTCGTAAGTAGATACGTTATTGTCTAAACCTTCAAAAAGGTTAATGTAAGTGTAAACAAATGAAGCTATGAATACTTGTTGCTCAAACGTTATTTTATCAACTTGCAGTTGTAGTTCGTCTTGACCTTCAATTGCTAATTGCTCATCATTACAGCAGTTTTTCTTAGTAATAGAACACCCTTCAGTTGAAGGTTTTTCCATTTCCATTCCGCAACCTTTGGCTTTATGAAATATGGCAGTTTCTACCAAAGTATCTCCACAATAATGCATATTCACAGTAAATGACATTGTAGAAAATAACACTACAAATGCCAATACAAAGGACATTATTTTATGGAAAAATTGCTTCATAACTATTTGCAAAGGTATAAAAATTTAACAATTCGTTATTTTGTTTAACAGAAGTTTAATCGCTCCAAACCTACTATTCTGTCCAAGACTTAAGTAATCGATGCTTCTTTTCGTAAATAAAAAGAGGGAAGTGAATGCAAAAGTGCCTTTTAAGTTTGTTTTAATTCAAATAACACTAAATGCTATGACTCGGAATGAAATAATCAATATTCTGTACCTATTCTGTACCCATAGCAAAAAAGAAAGGCCCCACATTTCTGTGAAGCCTTGTCAAATCTAGTAGCGGGAACTGGACTCGAACCAGTGACCTTCGGGTTATGAGCCCGACGAGCTGCCTACTGCTCTATCCCGCGATATTGGACGGCAAAAATAGGTCTTTTTCTTAGTTATATCCAAATAAAAGTCAACTTTATTTTCAAAAAAATAATAATCGCTAAAAATACTTCCTTAATAAATTCTCTAAATCGTTGTTAACATGACATTAATCTTCATTTCATCAAAAAGAGTTTGAGAAAAATAGCTTATCTATTTTTAGATCTCTAAAAATGACCGTATACTCGTAAGTAAGTTATGATACTTGTTTTTGATTTAGATAATACATTAATTGATAGAAATGAAGCCTACTGGTTATGGCTAAAGAATAAAGTTTTACACGAATGTAAAAGTATAGACAAATCCTTGATTTTGTATTATGATAATTGGGGATATACATCTCGACATCATTTTTATAACTGGTTAATTAAAAAATATGAGTTATCAATTTCTTCTGATGAGTTAATTATGCTATGTGCAAACGAATTGTATCAATATATTTCTCAAAATAAAGAAACCTTACTTATTCTGAAATGTTTAAAAGAACAGTACAAAATAGTTATTGGAACCAACGGAGGAACTCATAATCAAACTAATAAACTAAAAGCTGCAGGAATTTTAGCATATGTAGATCATGTGTACATTTCAGAAAACATTGGATATAAAAAACCAGACTCAAACTTTTACAAACACATACAAGACAACTTGAATTGCCTTTCAAGTGAAATTATCATGATTGGTGATCATTATGAACAAGATTTTTTAGCTCCTAAAAAATTGGGTTGGAAGAGCGTATGGTTATCACATAATCGTACCTTAATTCTTAATGATAAAATTTGTGCTTTAAAAGATTTAATACCGTATCTTCGAGAAAAATAAATTGCTTTTCAGCTCATGAACCTTAATAATTTAATACCGGGTTACGATATTATCTTCATTACGTTAGATTCATTGCGATACGATGTTAGTCAAGAATTGTTTTTGGAAAACAAACTTCCTAATTTTTCCAAGTGGCTACCTAATTCTGGTTGGGAAAAAAGGTATACTCCTGCTAGTTTTACTTATCCTGCACATTTAGCTTTTTTTTCAGGTTTTTTACCAACAAAAATTGGTCAGCAAATCACTCCTAGACTTTTTGCTAGTAGTTTTGAAGGAAGTGAATCTACAAATCAAAATACATTTGTTTTTAAAGAATCAAATTTCATTGAAGCTTTAGCAAATAAAGGATATAAAACTGTTTGTATCGGTGGTGTAGGTTTTTTTAATAAAAAAAACGCAATTGGAAATGTTTTACCGGGAATGTTTCAGCACAGTGAATGGACAGATCAACTTGGAGTTACTGAAAAAAAGTCTACATATTTTCAATTTAAGACAGCTGAAAAATATTTGCAAAATATAGATCCTTTGTGTTTGTTCATAAATATATCTGCAACACATCAACCTACTCATTTTTATTTAGATGATAAGGAAAAAGATGATATAGAATCTCACGCTGCGGCTTTACAATATGTAGATTCTCAATTGCCAATATTACAGCAAGCTTTAACAGAAAGAAATACTAATAAATTAATTATAGTTTGTAGTGATCATGGAACTGCTTACGGCGAACATGATCATTGGGGACATAGAAACGCACACGAAACTGTAATGACAGTTCCGTATTTACAATACCTTAGCAAATGTTAGTTTCGAATAGTTTAGACATATCACAACCCTATCAAGGATATACATATTCGTATCCGCATAAATCTACTTACCGAGAATTAACTCCGATTGACTTAAAGGATGTATGGCAAGAACAAAACGCTGCTTTTTTCTATGTTCATATTCCGTTTTGTGAAATGCGTTGTGGTTTTTGTAATCTTTTTACAATTTCAAATCCAAAAGAACGAGTTTCAAAATATATAGAAACTGTGCAATTACAATTGCAACAGATTTCAGAAGTAATTCCAAACTTACAACTGAAAAATTATGCTATTGGTGGTGGAACTCCAACGTTCTTAACTGTTGATGAACTTGAATCTTTATTTAAAAGTATTGTTGACTTTGGAGTACATCCACTACAGTTTTTTGGTTCTATTGAAGCTTCACCTAAAACAATAAACACAGAAAAAATAGAGCTTATTAAAGAATATAAAATAGCTCGTTTAAGTATGGGGATTCAATCTTGGGTACAAGATGAAATGAAAGTATTAGGGAGGCCTCAAACAATAGCTACAACATTAACAGCTGTTGAAAACATTGCTCAATCTAATGTAGAAGAGTTCAACTTAGATTTGATTTATGGAGCTCATAATCAAACTAAATCGTCGTTTTTATATTCTTTAGAAAAAACAATTGCATATCAACCAACAGAGATTTTCCTATACCCTTTGTATATCAGAAAATTAACTGGACTCGGAATCAAAAATCAGAAACAAAGTCAGCATCAATTTCAACTCTATATTACTGGTCGAGATTTTTTACTGAGCAATGGTTATATTCAGACAAGTATGCGATGTTTTCGAAGAAAAGAAGCATTTGATTGTCGACCTAAAGCTAATTATTCTTCAATTACTGATAATATGATCGGCGTTGGAGCTGGTGCGCGTTCTTATACCAAAAATTTACATTACAGTACTGATTATGCAGTAAATCGTAAGGAAATAAAAACAATCATTAATGATTATATGGACACTAAAGATTTTAAAAACATAAATTATGGTGTCGCTTTAAATACAGAAGAACAAAAAAGACGATTTTTAATAAAATCTTTAACTGATGGAGGAGATTTAAATACAAAACTTTACAAAGATATTTTTGATGTAAATCCATTCTACGAATTTGAACTTTTGAATGAATTGGTTGAAAGAAATTGGCTAACTGAAATGCATCCTGAACTTTACAGCTTAAATCAAGAAGGAATGTGTTATGAAGATGTTATTGGTCCGGCTTTATATTCAGAAAATAGTAAACAACTAATGCAAGATTTTGAATGGAAGTAAACTGGAACATACTTTACAGAGGAAGTTTAGACAGTTGTAATTACGATTGCCATTATTGTCCGTTTGCAAAAAAGAAAAATACTCGAGAAGAATTAGCGTACGATAAAAAATGCCTGAATAAGTTTGTAGATTGGGCTGAAGAAAGAACAGAAAATCTACGAATTTTATTAACTCCTTGGGGAGAAGGTTTAATTCGATCGTATTACCAAAAAGCAATGGTTCGTTTGAGTCATATGGAACAGGTAAAATTAATTTCTATTCAAACCAATTTATCTTGCCAACTTGATTGGATAAAAGACGTAAATCCAGATACATTTAGACTTTGGGTTACATATCATCCAGATGAAGTAAGTTTTGAAAAATTCATTGAAAAATGTCAATATTTAATAGCTAATGATATACAATTTAGTATTGGAATTGTGGGAATGAAAGCACATTATAAAGCTATAGAAAAATTGAAATCGACACTTACAGAAAGATATATTTGGATTAACGCTTACAAACGAGAAACTGATTATTATTCAGAAAGTGAAAAAGCTTGGTTAGCAACAATAGATCCATACTTTAACATCAATAATACATATCACGATTCATTACATAAATCATGTCAAGCTGGCTATTCTAGTTTTTCGATAACAGGAGAAGGAGATGTATATCCTTGTCATTTTGTAAAACAGAAATTAGGTAACATTTACACAAACAATTTAAAAGATTTAACCAAAAAAAAAACTTGCCCGAATAACACATGCGGTTGTTATATTGGTTACATGAATCTTGATACATTAAACTTAAAAGAAATCTACGGAAACGAATTATTAACCCGAATTATAAAATCATAACCTATGGAAAAATATTTAGAGTATAAAGACGGTAGTTCTCAAAAATTTTGGAAAATACTAGTTGAAGGTAACACCCATTCGGTAACTTATGGGAAAATTGGTACACAAGGTGTGCAAAAAGATAAAACTTTTAATTCTGAGGAAGAAGCCTTAAAAGATGCAAATAAACTTATAGCTTCAAAAGAAAAGAAAGGATATAAAACAATAAGTTCACCTTCTAGAAAAGTTGTAACCTACAAGCTAAATAGTGAAGTAGATTCAGCTCTTGCTTATAAATTTATTTCTTATGAATATGATAATGATCCTGAGATTTTAGAGTTTTTAAACAATTTTAAAGCACAAGAAAATAGCGATAAAGTTGAAGAAATTGTTATAGGAATGTGGGAAGAAGGATATGATAAAAGTAGCAGTCATATTTTAAACTTTTTCGTAGAAAACAAAGATCATTTCTCTAATGTAAAACACTTCTTTATTGGAGATATTGAGTCTGAGGAAAATGAAATCTCTTGGATACAACAATCTGGTTTTGAAAATTTCCTTAAAGCTTACAATCATATTGAAAGCTTAAAAGTTCGTGGTGGAAATAACTTAACTTTCGGAACTTTTAATTTACCAAACTTAAAAACATTGACTATTGAATCGGGTGGATTAGATGATGAACTTATTGAAGATATTGCTAAATCTAAAAACTCACTAACGAGTTTAGAAAAATTAGAAATTTGGTTCGGAACATCAGATTACGGAGCAACAGTAACAAAAGATACTGTAAAGAAATTACTTGCTGACAATCCTTTTCCAAACTTACAGCATTTAGGACTTATGAATGCTGAAATTCAAGACGATATTGTTGCTATTCTTGAAAACCATGAAATCTTAAGCAGAATTAAAACCTTAGATATTTCTATGGGAGTTTTAAGAGAAGAAGGTGGTAAATCTTTATTAAGAAATGAAGCTTTAGATCAGTTAGAAAAAATCAATTGCGATTTTCATTACATGAGTGAAGAACAAACAAAAGCGCTTCGTAAACGATTTGGTACTAAAGGAAGTTTTGAATATTCAGATTATTACGAAGAAGCTGTTGAAGACGATTGGTATTTTGTTGAAGTCGGAGAATAATAATTCATTTTTTTGAAAAAACACATTATAATAGCGCCTAAAAACTCAAGGCGAATACAGTTTTGGAAATCAGCTCTACAAAAAGAGCTGATTTGCATTTCTTATATAGATATTATACATAACGATTTCTTACTTTCTAAAGATATTTCTTATCAGATACGCTTAGAATCAGCAGGAGAAGATATCGAAACCTACAAAGAAATTCTTCTTCTAGGCTGTAAAAATGATTCCGAAAAAGATAAAATTAAAAGTACATCTTTCAACTTTGGTCAAGTTTCAAACTTTAATTTATGGTATAAAGGCTGGAATATTTTACTTCAAAAAATAAAGAATTTAGAAAACGATTATTCAATTTCTTTCATTAATGATCCGCTAGAAATACTAGCAGTATTTAATAAATCAGAAACCGTAAAACATCTTCACAATAAAGGAATATCAGTTCCAACATCATTATACTGTACTTCTTATTCCGATTTAAAAGAAAAGATGTTACAAAAACAGATTCATCAAGTATTTTTAAAACCTAAAGCTGGTTCTTCTGCTTCAGGTGTAATGGCTTTTAGATATAGAAATGAAAAAAAGCTACATTTATACACTACAATTACTACAAAAGACGAAGTATTATTCAACAGTTTAAAACTTAAACATTACAACACTGAAAGCAGTATTGACAATATTTGGTCCAAAATCCCATTTGATTCTTTACAAGTAGAATTATGGTTACCAAAATATAAACACGAAAACTTAAATATTGATTTTAGAGTTGTGGTAATAAATGGTAAAGCCGAATTTATTGTTCCTCGCGGAAGTAAACACACCATAACAAACTTACATTTAGGTAATGAAAAATTACAATTAGAACAATTAAATTTAGACTCTAAAACGGTTGAAAAAATTAAATCAATCGCTGAAAAGGCTATGCGTTGTTATCCAAAACTATTTTATGCCGGAGTAGATGTACTTTTAACACCAAAGAAAGATGTTTATGTTTTAGAAATAAATGCTTTTGGAGATATGCTGTTAAATATTACAAACGATCGAAATTTAACTACACACGAACAGTGCGCTTTACTTTTAGGGTAATTTTCAACTTTCTAAAAACGAAACTATTGAGTTAACACTTTGTGTTACAGTTTCTTCTTCTGTATTGACAGTAAAACAATGATTTTTTGATGATTCAAAAACAGAATCGATTCCAGTAAAGTTTAGAATTTCTTTATTCAAAGCTTTTTTATACAATCCCTTTACATCTCTTTTAATACAGGTTTCAATAGAACAACCAACATAAATATCTATTACATTTTCTTTTCCTATTATTGCTTTAACTAAAGTCCTTAATTCTTCTTTAGGAGTTATAAATGAAGCTATAGTAACTATTCCTGTTTCAGAAAATAACTTGGCAACCTCAGCTGCTCTTCTAATATTCTCTTTTCGATCTTCTTCTTCAAAACCTAAATCAACATTCAGTCCTTTACGCAATACATCTCCATCTAACCTTCTAGTTAGAAAACCTTTTTCTAAAAGCTGTTGATTAAGAGTGTTTGCTAATGTTGTTTTACCAGAACTAGATAATCCAAAAAACCAAATAACAGTTTCTTTCTTTAATTTCATAGTTATCGAAGTTAATACATTTCTCTTTTTGCTTTCGGAAAAATAACAACAATCAATTATTAAAACTATCAAAAACAAAAAAGCTTCACAAAATGTGAAGCTTTTAATCTAGTAGCGGGAACAGGACTCGAACCTGTGACCTTCGGGTTATGAGCCCGACGAGCTGCCTACTGCTCTATCCCGCGATATTGGACGGCAAATATACAGACTTTTAAAACACTTTACCAAATTTATTTTAACTTTTTTTCAAAAAACTATAGTATTATTTTATAATCAACACTCGTAAAAACACTTACCTTTGCCCCTATGACACATAAAGCAGGATTCGTAAATATTATTGGAAACCCAAATGTTGGTAAATCTACCTTAATGAATGCATTGGTTGGTGAGAGACTTTCCATAATAACTTCTAAAGCTCAGACTACCAGACATCGTATTCTAGGTATTGTTAATGGTGACGATTATCAAATTGTTTTTTCTGATACTCCAGGAATCATTAAACCTGCTTATGAATTACAAGATTCTATGATGGATTTTGTAAAAGCTGCTTTTGATGATGCCGATGTATTAATTTACATGGTTGAAGTTGGTGAAAAGGAATTAAAAAACGAAGCCTTCTTTAATAAAATCATAAATAGTAAAATTCCAGTGATTTTATTATTGAATAAAATTGATATTTCTAGTCAGGAACAAGTACAAGAAAAAATTGAGTATTGGAAAAAGAAAGTTCCAAACTCATTTGTATACGTAATTTCTGCTTTAGAAAAATTTAATGTAGAAACTGTTTTTTATAAAATCATTGAGTTATTACCAGACTCTCCTCCTTTTTATCCTAAAGATCAATTAACAGATAAACCTGAACGTTTTTTCGTAAACGAAACTATTCGAGAAAAAATCTTACAACATTATAAGAAAGAAATTCCTTATGCTGTAGAAGTAGAAACTGAAAGTTTTGTAGAAGAGCCTAATATTATAAAAATTAGAGCTGTTATTATGGTAGAAAGAGAAACTCAGAAAGGAATTATTATAGGTCATAGAGGAACAGCAATTAAACGTGTTGGTACAGAAGCTCGAAAAAGTTTACAACATTTCTTCGATAAAAAGATTTTCTTAGACCTATATGTTAAGGTTAATAAAAACTGGCGTTCAAACGATAAGCAATTAAGAAGATTCGGTTATAAAGAATAATTTAACATTATTAAGTTTAATCTAACAAACACTTTTACTTTGCATAACTTTTAAGTAAAGTTTTAAAATAAGTTTTGTCAAAATTATCAACCATGACAAATTTATTTAAAACTTTATTGTTAATGCTTGCTTTAAATTTAGTGAGTTGCGACAATGACACAACTACAGATCCAATTCCTACTCCAGTCGACACAACTGTTAACTTTCAGTACTTAAGTACTATTAGTGTTGGTGGTGAAGGTGCAGCTGAAATATCTGCTTTCGATAAAAAAACAAAAAAATTATTCGTTGTAAATTCTGAAGCTAAAGAAATTTCAGTTTACAATCTTGAAAACGTAATTGCGCCTCAACAACTTTCTTCAATTCCAGTAGCAAGTGGCGCTCCTAATAGTATTACTGCTTACGATGGAAAAATTGCAATCGCTTTAGAAGATGAAGTAAAACAAAATAACGGGAAAATTGCTTTATACAATGCAGAAAATAATAGTTTAATTAGCAATTACACTGTAGGTGCTTTACCAGACATGGTAACTTTTTCTAAAGATGGTAAATTATTAGTTTGTGCTAATGAAGGAGAACCTAACGCATTATATACAAATGATCCTGAAGGTAGTATAAGTATTATTGATATTGAAAACGGACAAGTAACGACTTTAGATTTTAATGCTTTTAATGGTCAAGAAGCTGCTTTAGAAGCAGATGGCTTTAGAGTATTTGGTCCTAATGCAAATCTTGCTCAAGATGTAGAACCAGAATATATCGCTATTTCAGACGATTCTAAAACGGCTTGGGTGTCTTTACAAGAAAATAACGGAATGGCTAAAGTAAATTTAACTACTAAAACTATTGAAGCTATTTATCCTTTAGGTTTTAAAGATTACAACCAAGCAGGTAATGAAATCGATCCTAGTAATGAAGATGGAAAAACAGAATTAAGAAACGTTCCAGTTTATGGAATGTACCAACCAGATGCTATTACTTATGTAAATATTAATGGAGTTGGTTATGTTATTTCAGCAAATGAAGGTGATGCAAGAGAATATATTGATGATAAAGGAACAGATACAGAAGATGACGACGAAGATATTTTTGTAAACGAAAAAAGAATCAAGAAAATTGATTTAGATCCAACTGCTTTTCCTAACGCTGCTGATTTACAAAAAGAAGAAGAATTAGGTAGATTAAAAATCGCATTAGATTTAGGTGATACTGATGGAGATGGTGATTATGATAAATTATATTCTTACGGAGCTCGTTCTTTCAGTATTTGGTCTGAAAACGGAACTTTAGTTTACGATAGTGGTAACAGTATTGCTAGTAAAACTTTAGAATTAACTCCAGCAAGATTTAACGATGAAGATAAAAGAAGTGATGATAAAGGTGCTGAACCAGAAGCGGTAGAAGTATTAAATATTGAAGACGAAAGATATATTCTTTTTGTAGGTTTAGAACGTACCGATCAAGTATTAGTATATGATATTACAATACCAACTGCGCCAACTTTCTTATCGATTTTATCACATGATGGAGATGAAGCTCCAGAAGGTCTGTTAGTGATCCCAGCAAAGGATAGTCCTAACGGGAAAGATTTAGTACTTGTTTCTAATGAAGATAGTGGAACCGTAAGTATCTATCAGAATGTAAAATAAGAACTAATTTACGTATTCATAAAAAACAACTATTGATATGCTTCAATAGTTGTTTTATTTTATAGAAACGCTACCTTTGCAGCATGAATAGTATTGTAGCAATTGTAGGAAGACCTAATGTAGGTAAATCTACTTTATTCAACAGATTAATTAAAAGAAGAGAAGCCATTGTAGATTCTGTAAGCGGTGTAACGAGAGATCGTCATTATGGAAAATCTGAATGGAATGGAAAAGAATTCTCTGTAATTGATACTGGTGGATACATCGTAGGATCAGATGATATTTTTGAAGGAGAGATTAGAAAACAAGTACAGTTAGCTATCGATGAGGCTGATATTATTTTGTTTGTTGTAGATGTTGAACAAGGTATTACTCCAATGGATGATGCTGTTGCCAAAATTCTACGTCAGGTAGATAAATCTTTATTTATCGCAGTAAACAAAGTAGATAACGCTATGCGTGCTGCCGATGCTGTTGAATTCTACAACTTAGGCTTAGGTGATTATCATACCATTTCTTCTGTTAACGGAAGTGGAACTGGTGATTTATTAGATGCGATTGCTGAAGAAATTCCAGCGCCTTCAGAAGACGAAGAAGCGATCGATGAACTACCTCGTTTTGCTGTAGTTGGTAGACCAAATGCAGGTAAATCTTCTTTTATCAATGCTTTAATTGGAGAAGACAGAAATATTGTTACCAATATTGCTGGAACTACAAGAGATTCTATTGATACTAAATACAATCGTTTCGGATTTGAATTTAATCTTGTAGATACTGCAGGGATTCGAAAGAAATCGAAAGTTAAAGAAGATTTAGAGTTTTACTCTGTAATGAGAGCTGTTAGAGCCATTGAATATTGTGACATTGCTATTGTTATGGTAGATGCAACTCGTGGCTTTGAAGGACAAGATGAAAAGATATTTTGGCTTGCTGAAAAAAACAGAAAAGGTGTTGTTATTTTAGTAAACAAATGGGATTTGGTTGACAAGGAGACCAATACTATGCGTGATTTCGAAAATAAAATACGTAAGACAATAGAACCTTTTACAGATGTGCCTATCGTATTTATCTCTGCTTTAACAAAGCAAAGAATATTTAAAGCTATAGAAACTGCTGTAGAAGTTCATGAAAATAGAAAACGTAAGATACAAACGAGTAAACTTAACGAAACAATGTTGGAGATTATGCAACATACACCTCCACCTGCAACAAAAGGTAAGTTTATAAAAATCAAATATTGTATGCAATTACCAACGCATACACCTCAATTTGCATTTTTTGCAAATCTTCCGCAGTACATAAGAGATCCGTACCGAAGGTTTGTTGAGAATAAACTTCGCGAACATTATAATTTTAATGGTGTTCCTATCAGTATATATTTCAGACAGAAATAAGAAAACATTAGTTACTTTGAATTAGATTATTCATCTAATTCAAAGTCTATTGGAATAAAATATTCGACATTTACAAAATCGTCGTTCTTTTTTCCTGGAATAAATTTCGGTAATAATGAAATTAATCTTTCCGCTTCTTTCTCCAATAATTCACCATTATCTGGACCAGAAGTTGTAACATTTTTCACATAACCTTCTTTATCAACAATAAATCTTACCCAAACTCTTCCTTCTATTCCTTCAGAAGCAGCATCAAAAGGGTAAATTAGATTGTCTACTATATTTTCAGAAATTGTAGCTTTAATACAATTATCTTTATCTGCTATTGTACTATTTGAACAAGTAATAAAAACTGGTTGATCTGTTACTTGATCGAATCTTAAATAGCTCTTTAACAACCTTTCTTCAGCAACTTTCTCTTCTTTCTTAAAGTCTAGTTGTTTCTTTTTAGCTACTACTTTTTTTTGTTTAGAAATAGCATTTAAATCCTTTTTAATTTTAAGAATATTTCGAGTATTTCTTCTTCGTACTACTCTACTTCTGGTAGAAATTGCTACAAATTCTTTTTGTTTAGATTTCTTAAAATTTTCAATTGCACATTTTCCAATACTGTTCAAATCTTCTACTTCATGATTGGGTGAAGTACATACATCATTCTGCGCTATCGCGGTAAAACAGACACACAGAAAACAAATGGTTAAATAGTTCTTTAGTTTCATAATATTGGGGGGGGTATGTTTTTTAAAACTATGATTAATAATATGTATTTGTTTTTCTTTTAAGTTTACACAACAATATTCTCTATTATTCTATTCTTACTTTTTCGTATAAATTGGTGATTTTATTAAAACTCTTTGTTAATTGATTACTTAGGTTATACATTTCTTTATCCTCGTAACCTTGCTTAAATAATCGATCTTCATTTGTTTTTACAGTTTCCCATAAGGCAGAAACATCTCCTAAAGCCTCGTCTATTCTTTCATTATTAAAACTAGATATTAAAAGATCGTTTAATGCATTATCAATTTCTGTATAAACACTTTTTAAATTACGTTCAATTTTAGCATTCTTTAGTTCTGGCTTACTAGCATAATAGTATAATGCTAATCGTTGCGATAACATACGTTGTCTACCAGATTTGTTAATAATTGCTTTTAATTCAGAATCTTCTTCTTCCACAAAAGAATCGTCTCCATCTGTTTTTCCTTTTGACTCTAAAATAATTGCATTTACTACGTTGTTTGCGTATTTTAAAATTGTAGAATTGGTGTTGATAATTTTAACGGCATCGTCTTTATTAGGTTGCGATGCTAAGAACTTTTTATACTTTTCCCAAGTATCAGTTACTTCTTTAATACGCTCTTTCGTTAAACTTGCTTCAGTATTTTTAGCAAGAATACTATTTTGCTTTTCGAAAATTATCTTAGTGATTTTTAAATCTTTTTTTGCCTTAAAATCATTCGGATTACTAAGTAAATACAAGTAAATCTTACCCATTCTTTGCGTTAACATTCTTTGCTTTCCAGAGATATTTACAGCTTTATTGTAAGTTAATGCACCGTACTTATTGCTAGATTGGCCGTAACCAATATGAATTGTTAATAACAGGATTAGAGTAAGAACTATATTTTTTAGTCTTTTTCTCATAATAATATAATTTGATGTACTTTAAGTATTAATAGTCTTTGATCTGAAATTTCGATATCGCACCATTTGGCGATAGATAAAGGATAATTAACATTGAACCGTTTTCAAATTCAACGAGATAGTTTTTCTCTTTGTCTTCTTCCATAATCAACTCATAAGTAGATATTTTACCTTTATCTTCATGTAAACTATCTATCTTTTTTGCAAACGCTTGAGCCTTTAACTCATTTTGTAGTTTTGAGTCAAATTTTGCGTGTAATAGTGTGGATTTTTTTTCGTTAAATGCTTTTTTAACGAGCTCTAATGTTTTTTTGTAGTCTTCTTCCGATTGTGAAAAAACAGTGAAACAGAAAAACAACATTAGTATAGAACTTAGTAGAACTTTCATGTTGGGGGGGATCTAATTTTTATTTATGTCAACGCAGCAAATATATGAGCTATTATCAATAAATCAAAAAATTCTCAAAGAATTCAGTAAAAAACCCCTAATAATTCATAAAAACACCTTTTTTTTAACACAAAATTCAATTATAAATATATTTCCATACGTTTAATTTAAAAATTAACATTTCTTAACCATTGTTAACTAACATTAACTTTATTTGGTTAGTTTTTTTTGTTCTTTTGTCTTGATTTTTTTGAAGGGAAGTTAAATTGTTGTGAGCGAGTATTTTTAATAGGGTTAAAATGAGAGAAGATTAAAGCCAAAACATCTCAATACTTAATACAAACACTTCAATACATTTCTTTTTCATATGTAAGTTGCTCTTAATATTTTTGGCGACTTTAAAAACAACGGGAGTATTTATGAAAAAAACATTTGCAATTATTGCTTTAATTCTATCGTTTGGGCTACAAGCTCAATCTTATAAATTTAGAATTACGGGTACAATTAAAGCTGAAAAAGAGAAAACACCAATAGAAGCTGCTACAATACATTTAGAAAAAGCAAAAGACAGTACTGTTTTATCTTACACTATTTCTGACGAAAAAGGAGGATTTTCTCTAGAAGGAAAAGTATACAATAATAAAGTAAAGCTTTATGTTTCATTTGTAGGAATGGGTGAATATAGTAAAACAATACTTTTAGAAAAAGATTCGAATATTAATCTTGGAACTATTCTACTTAAAGAAGATACTAATGTACTTAATGAAGTTGTTGTAAAATCTAGAGCTCCAATTACAATTAAAAAAGATACTCTAGAATTTAATGTAAAGTCATTCAAGACTAAAAAAGATGCTAACGTAGAAGATTTATTAAAAAAACTACCTGGTGTAGAAGTTAATGAAGAAGGACAAATTACCGTAAATGGTAAAGCTGTAAATAAAATCTTAGTGAACGGAAAACCTTTCTTTGGAAATGATCCTACCATAGCAACTAAGAATCTTTCAAAAGAAATTATTGAAAAAATTCAGATTACAGATACAAAGTCAAAATCTCAAGCTTTCTCTGGAGAAAAAGGAGACGCTAATAACAAAACAATTAACCTTACCATAAAAAAAGAAAACAACAAAGGTTGGTTTGGTAGAGTTGCCGCTGGTGGTGGAACAGATGAACGATACGAAGCAGCAACAATTGTTAACCGATTTGATAATAACACTCGTTTTAGTGTACTTGCTGGTACTAACAACATTAACTCTCCTGGGTTTAGTTTTGGAGAAATCAATAAAATGTTTGGTAATGGCGGTGGAGTAAGCTTTTCTAGTAACGGAAGTTTCTCTATTGGTGGAAGAAATTTTGGTGGTGGTGATGGAATTATTACCTCTAGAACTGCTGGTGCTACATATGCTGATGAATATGGTAAAGGTGTAGATTTAAATGCTAATTATTTTTATTCTGGAAGTAGTTCAGAAAATGTAAATAGAAGTAATCGTGAATACACAGTACAGGTTAGAGATGAAAACAACCCAACTGAAACTAGAGAGTTAATTTACTTTACAAATTCTAACTCTAATAGTTCTACTGAAAACGATAATCATAGTTTTGATACTGATTTAGATATTGAGATTGATTCTACTTTTTTAATTAATGTTTCTCCTAGATTTACATTAAATAATAGAACTAGTAACTTCAATCAATCTAATGAAACTCTTGACGAAAACAGAGCACTTACCAATAGTTTTTCTAGTTCTACAATCTCATCTTCTGATGCAAAAAATTTCCAAAACACAATAGATATTACAAAACGATTTGGAAAAAAAGGAGCTTTTATTAAAGCTTCGATTACAAATCAGTTCGATCAAACAGATGGAGAGAATTTCAACAACTCTACTATCGAAACCTTCGGAACTAATGCTAGTACAGAAATAAGAGATCAAAGAACTGATATAGATAGTGATTTAACTGGTTTTAGAACTCGTTTATCATACCGACAACCAATTATTGCCAAGAAATTATTTGTAAACTTAAATTATCGCTACAGTACAGATGAACGAACTCGAATAGAGAGTACTTTCGATTTTGATAATACAACTCAAGATTTCACAAATTTCAATACAGATTTAAGTACAAACTTTACGTTTAATGATATCACAAAAACTCCTTTGGTTGGTGTTACTTATAACGCAAAAAGCTTTAATCTAGATTTCGACATTGGGCAAACCATGAGAACTTTAGAAAATGAAGATCAGCTGAGACCTAATTTAAGTTTAGTTAAAGATTTTAATAATGTTACTATCGATGCTCGTATTCGATATAGATTTCCTTCAAAAGCTAGACTTTATGTTAGTTATGATTTAGAAAATAATGCGCCTAGTATTAGACAACTTCAACCTTTTTCAGATGTTACTAATCCTTCAAACATTGTTACCGGTAACCCTAACTTAAGACCTAGTAAAGATCACAGAGTATATGTTAGTTTTAACAAATACGATTGGCAAAAAAGATCTGGTTTTTTCCTTTGGGCTGGAGGAAATGTTAACAACGATGTTATTGTAAACAAAACAAACATTGGAGACGATTTAGTAAGAACAACTACTTACGAAAATGCAGACGGAGCTTTCAGTTATTTTGGAGGTGCTAGTTATAATAAAAGCATAAAATTAGACTCTTTATCTACACTTAGATTTAGAACTGGTTTACGTGCTAATGGTTCTAGAAGTATCAATATTTTAAATGATATTGAAAATATGACAACCACAAATTCTATTACACCTAGACTTGGTATTGAATATAACTGGAATAAGAAAATTGTAATTGAACCAAACTACGAAGTTGCTTTTACAAATACTGCTTTTAATATCGATAATATTGAAGATCAAAATTTCACAAGACATTCTTTACGAATTAGAACAAGAACTAACGTTCCTAAGAAATTAGAATGGAGAAATGATATTCGCTATACATTTAATCCGAATGTAATTGGATTTAACAGATCGGCTTGGTTCTGGAACGCAACATTAGCATATTCAGTTCTAAAAGATAAAGGAACGATAACTTTAAAAGGTTATGATTTACTAAATCAGAACACAAATGCAAGAAGAAATGTTGTTGGAAACTACATTGAAGATTCTGAAAGTACAGTATTACAACGATATTTTATGCTAGGTTTCAGCTGGAAGTTTAATAGTTTAGGACAAAAAGGAGAAGTCAGAGAATTTCACTTTTAAGAAAATAACTCAAAAAACCATCATGATTAATGATGGTTTTTTTATGCTTTTTTGCAAGTTGTCCTAGATCAACTCGACTAAAAAATACATTTCGTAAATTTGTAGCTACAAAAAAGAATGAAGATGACCATAAGAAGTTTCCATGATAATGTCGATTTAGAATTACCTCTACATATTAATATCAGTTTTAAAAAGGTATACGATCTTTTTAAAAAATACACTGATAATCAATACGAAACACATCCTTTTCATGTAGCTGCTAAAAATATGGTTGAAGAAATCGATAAAGTTCCTGAGCTAATTGAAGGATTTTCAGATTTCTCTTTACTTCAGAAGTATGAAGACATTATAAACTTAGTTTTAGATCCTTTATTTCCTGAAATACTAACTACTAATGAAATAAAAGCAGCTACGGTTCCATTTTCTTTTACTTGTTTTAAGTTTACTGAACGATTTGAAAACATTCTGAATAATGCTGGTGAAGATTATGAATTTGTTGTTCGTAACTTCGAACAAGATGCAATGTATATTTATGCTTGTACATTAATTTTATCTTCAATTTATAATTATCATGTAGATTTAAAACGTCCTTTCTATTTTGATATACCTGATAAAACAATTGATTTAGTTAAGCATTATAGAGTTGCTTTTAATGGAGATTTTATGGATATCACTCCTACTGAAAATGCTCCAAAAATTACTGAAGAAGACATCAAATTATTGCTAGATAATTTTGATAACATTGATATCTGGAGAGAGAAATTCCCTCCAAATTCATACATATTTAAAGGATTCGGAATTATGAATCTTTTTGATGTAACTGCTGATGAAACCATAACATCTATTCGAGATAATTTAGTTAGAAGAGAAGATGATAGTTTAACTAAAAAAATACGAGATAATCTTAGAGACTTTTTCTTAATTAAAGATTTAAAAGTTGGATATTCTGTATTCGATATTAGTAATATTACTGATGGTAAGGTTAAAGTAAAACGATCTGAAAGTATTATGTTAGAACAGGAAACACTAATTACCTGTGAAAAATATTTTTGCGATCATCTAATCAGTAAAATTTTTAGAGAAACTGAAAGCATTGTAATTTCTGATGTAAGTAAATACAAAGATTCAACTGGCGGAAATAGATTTTCTAACATTTTAAAAAATAAAGATATTGGAAGTATCATCCTTATTCCTATCAAAACAGATATGAGTAAAGATTTAGTTTTGTTAGAAATGGCTTCTCCTAGACCTTATGAGTTAAACTCAGTTAACAAACAAAAACTAAGAGATATTATCCCTGTTTTTGAAGCTGCTGCTGAAAGAAACTCAGAAGAATATTTAAATATATTAGAAGCTACAATTCAAGAATATTATACTTCTATACATCCGTCTGTAAAATGGCGTTTTTATGAAGCTGCTGAAAATTATCAAAATGCATTATTAGATAAAGATGAAGATGCTAAAATTGAAAAAATAGCATTTAAGGATGTTTATCCGTTATACGGACAGTTAGACATTAAAGGTTCTTCTTTAGCTAGAAATACAGCAATTAAAGATGATTTAACAAAGCAATTAAGTTCTGCAATTAATGTTTTAAAAGAAGCTTGTAAAAAGGAAAAACTTCCTATTTACGATGAATTAATGTATCGTGTACAAGAGTATTTAATTGAAGTAGAACAAGGAATTAAAGCTGGTGATGAAGTTGCTATTTTAGATTTCTTAAAACGTGAAATTTATCCTGTATTTAGTCATATTAAAGAGATTAATGATGAATTAACTCAATTGGTAGATAAGTATCTTGGTCAGCTTGACAATGATCTTCAAGTAGTTTATGAAAAACGAAAAGATTATGAATTAAGTGTTACTAAGTTAAACGATAAGCTTACAAAGTTTATAGACAAGAAACAGGAAGAAGCTCAAAAGATATTTCCACATTATTTTGAACGTTATAAAACTGATGGTGTTGAATACAACATGTACATTGGTCAATCTATAACAAACGAAAAGAAATACGATTCGCTGTACTTGTACAACTTAAGATTATGGCAACTACAAACTACCTATGAAATGGAAAATGTTGCGTATAACTTAAGAGAAAAGTTACCTCATGATTTACGTGTCGCTTCATTAATATTAGTCCATAGTAATCCGTTAGCTATAGAGTTTAGAATGGATGAAAAACAATTTGATGTTGATGGAGCTTATAATATTCGTTACGAGATTATCAAAAAACGAATTGACAAAGCACATATTAAAGGAACTACAGAGCGTTTAACAACACCAGGAAAGATCGCTATTGTATATTCACAAGATAAAGATGCCAACGAATATTTAAAGTATATTAAATATTTACAATCTAGAAATTATCTTGGGAAAGTAGAATTGCTAGAATTAGAAGACTTACAAGGTGTTTCAGGATTAAAAGCAATTCGTGTAGAAGTAATTTACAATAATGAAGAAAATTCGAAATCTACATTATCTATCGACGAACTTATTAAGAAATTATAATTTCTTAGAACCATAAATAAAAAGAACCTCTACATTGAGGTTCTTTTTTTATTTCTAATCCTCTATCATTTAGTTTACCTCATTTCCGTTGGTATCTAAAAATCTTAATTTATACTTTCCGTCGTTATCTTTAAAAACTTCTGTTTTTTCCGTCTCAGGTTTATTAAAGTCTACAACATTTTTTGCAGTCACGATAAGTGTTTTACATGTTTTTTCTGGAGTACAAGAGCTATTTGCAATTGCCACATTAAGACATACATTATATTCTCCTTCTCCAACTCCCCAAACAAAAGAATTTGTTCCGTTACTTACATTTTGAGAAACATTTGTAGCTCCGGCTGCATCTTTTTGAGTCACTTCAAAAGTATAAGTATAATCGTCTTTCTTTTCTGCTTCGAATTTAAGATCTAATCCAACATTCTCAGCAATAGTAAAATCTACAGCATTACAGGTAGCAGAACCGTTATCTGGATTTACTACATCATTATCGTCATCGTTACAAGAAATGAATAAGAATAATGCTAAGTTGATTACAAGTAGATTTTTAATGAATTTCATAAAATTAATTTTAAAATGTTATTACTGATGTAATACAATCTATATGATATTCACCCTACAGTTTTTTTACCCGTTTTTCTTAACAAAAAGAAAACGAAGCATTTAAACTTGAAATTTTAACACTAAAATAAAAAGTTATGATTTTTAACTACGCTACTACTGGCGCAGCTCCAGTACTTTGGTTATAAAAAGCAACTGCAAAAGCTATTACACTAACAATAATACCAATCATAAATACAGTATAAGTAGTTCGAAGTAAACTGTACTTTCTATTTAAAACTAAACCAAGAAAATATAAATCCTTTGTTAATGATCCGTATAAATAATCTCGGTCTTTCATCATTTCACTCATTCCCCATTCAAATTCTTGCAAGCTCATTTTATGAAAATTACCAAAGAAAATTAAATTCACTTTTTTATTCGCAATATCTTCTTTTGTGAATTTTCCTTGTGTAACATTTGGTCTAGTTGCTAAAATTGATAAAATAATTGACACTACTGTGAATGCAACAAAAATGATAGTTGGTGTAATTAAATATCCATTTGAAGGATTATCTAGCTTCGGAATTAAAGTAGACAATGCCATTGAAATAATAATCGCATTTACCGAAAGTAAAATATTGGCTTTAGTATCGGCAATATCACTTAAGGTAATATGATTTCTTAAAGCAACACGAAACATTGTTTCTATTCCTCTTTCTGGTAATTCTACTTTATCTTTTTTGAATTGAAGTTCTTCTTTCTTTTGTGATAATTTCTTTTGCTCTTGCTTAACTTTCTTTTCTGTTTTTAAAAGCTGAGCTAAATTCTTAGATTTTTGTTTCTCCCATTTCTTAACAGCAATATCAGTATAAAAACGATGTCCGTTGGTTAAAAAATCAATGTTCTTTTTTATCCAATCAGTGTCTTTAATTTTCGAATCAGATAACAACTCCATTTCTTTATGAAGTAATTGAGAGAACTCATTATATTTTTTACTTCCTAAATGAGAACAATCGGCATCTTTTAATAGTTTTTCTAACTCAGAAACAGGCTCAATATCCATTTTGGTTGCTAAAATAGTTTCTTGAATTACCTTTATTTTGTCCTTTTCTACTCCTTCTTTTATTAAAAACTCAGATGCAATAACTGCACTTTCTGCTTCATGATTATTAGGATCTACAGTAAAACCTGTATCATGAAACCAAGCAGCAATAACCAAACACTCTTTATCTGTTTCAGATAGCTTTGCTTCTTCTGCTAATTCAGAAGATTTTTCTACTACTCGAAGTGTATGCGACAAACTATGATAAACTAGTTTTTTATCTAGTTTTTCATTTAAAGTATTCATCACAAAACTTTCTGCTTTTTCTAGAAGAGTGCTCATAAATCCGTAATTTAGTTTAGTAAAAGTAACTAAACTTTAGCAATTTTTATAACGCAAGGTTTCTTGAATTATTACGACATACAATTATGCTTACTTGGAAAAATATTATACACTACACAGTAAATGGTAATCCAACTCCAGATAAAAGAGTTGAAAAGACCGATGAAGAATGGAAAGAAATTCTTTCTCCTGAACAATTTATGATTACTCGATTAAAAGGAACTGAAAGACCTTTTAGTGGTGAACATTGTACTTCCTTTACTGAAGGAAAATATAGTTGTGCTTGCTGTGGCACACCATTATTCGATTCTTCAATAAAATTTGATTCTAGTTCTGGTTGGCCAAGTTTTACTCAGCCAATACAAGAGAATGCTATTAAATACCATAAAGATTCTTCACATGGAATGATTCGTGTCGAGATTGTTTGTAATACTTGCGATTCTCACTTAGGTCATGTTTTTCCAGACGGACCAGAACCTAGTGGTTTACGTTATTGTGTAAATTCTTTATCAATTCAATTAGACGATGAAAACTAAAATAGCAACAGTTGGTGGTGGATGTTTTTGGTGTACTGAAGCCATTTTTAATCAAATAAAAGGTGTTGAAAAAGTAGTTTCTGGTTACGCAGGCGGAAACGCTCCTGGACATCCTACATACAGAGAAATTTGTTCTGGTTTAACAGGACATGCTGAAGTAATTCAGATTACTTATAATCCTGATGTAATTTCTTTTCAAGAAATTTTAATCATTTTTATGACCACTCACGATCCTACAACGCTAAATCGTCAAGGAGCAGATGTTGGTACTCAATATCGTTCTGTTATTTACTATCAGAATGAAGAAGAGAAAAGCATTACCGAAGAAGTGGTAAAACAAGTACAACCTTACTTTGATAATCCAATAGTTACTGAAGTAAGTGAATTACCAATTTTCTATGCAGCAGAAGATTATCATCAAAACTATTACGAAAACAACAAGGAACAAGGATATTGCAATTTTGTGATTACACCAAAGCTTTCTAAGCTTAGAAAATTATATGCTGATAAGTTGAAATAAATGCTAGTTTTCTTTTTAGTAAGTAATCATTATTCAACTCGACATAAAACTTGTAAATAAAATATTACTTCATGAAAAGATCTAAACTGAAAATACCTAATAATAAAGGACAAATTTTAAATGCTTTTTTAGAATTACCAGCAAATCAAAAACCTGATTTTTTTGCCATTTTTGCACATTGTTTTACGTGTACTAGTTCTTTAAGTGCAGTAAAAAATATCAGCAGAACACTTACAAATTATGGTTTTGGAGTTGTTCGTTTCGATTTTACAGGTTTAGGTAAAAGTGAAGGTGAGTTTCATGAAAGTCATTTTTCAGCAAATGTTGCCGATCTTATTGCGGTAAGTGAATATATGAATACTATTTTTGAAGCTCCTTCTTTATTAGTTGGACATTCTCTTGGTGGTGCGGCTGTGCTTACAGCAGCAGCAGAATTAACTTCAGTAAAAGCTATAGCAACAATTGGTGCACCAGCAGATGTAGAACATGTAACACATTTATTCTCTCACGGAATTCACGAAGTAGAAGAAAAAGGAGAAGTTAATGTAAATATTGGAGGAAGACCTTTTAAAATTAATAAAGAGTTTGTTGATAATTTCACAAAAACAGATTTACCAAGCATTGTAAAAGAATTAAGAAAACCAATTTTGATTCTTCATTCTCCAATAGACACAGTTGTTGGTATTAAAAATGCTGAGAAAATATATCATAACGCACATCATCCAAAAAGTTTTGTAACGTTAGATAATGCAGATCATTTATTAACCAATCCAGAAGATAGTAAATATGCGGGTAATGTTATTGGAGCTTGGGTGCAACGTTATTTCCCTAAAAAAGCAAAAGTAAACTTAGACTCAGCTCAAGAACAAGCTGTTGGGCATTTGAATTTAATTGAAGATAATTTCACAACAAAAATTCAAACTAGCAACCACAGTTTAATTGCTGATGAACCTGCTAATGTTGGTGGAGACGATTTTGGTCCTTCTCCTTTCGATTATCTTAATGCTGCTTTAATTGCTTGTACTACCATGACACTTAAAATGTATGCCAATAGAAAGCAGTGGGATTTACAAGAGGTATTTGTATATGTTACTCGTGTAAAAAAATCTAGTGAAGAATTAGGAATAACTTCAGAAGGAATCAATAGACACGATCATTTTACAAAAAAGATAAAACTGGTTGGTGATTTAGATGAAAAACAAAGAGCACGTTTATTAGAAATCGCTGCGAAATGTCCGGTTCATAAAACTTTAGAAAACAAAGCGTATTTTGAATCTAGTTTAATAGATTAAAGAAGTATCTTTATGTATTATTTCAATAAAAATCTATGATTTTTAACATTAACAATACATTTAGCGATTCGCTTCCAGCAGATAAAACTTTAGAAAACACAAGAAGGCAAGTTGTTGATGCTTGCTTTTCTTATGTTACACCTAAAAAAACAGCAAAACCAGAACTTTTGCATGTATCGGAAACTTTACTCGAACATTTAGGTTTGACCAAAGAAGCTACAACATCAGATGAGTTTTTGTCTATTTTTACTGGAAATAAAGTTTTAGAAAACACACATCCGTATGCCATGTGTTATGGTGGACATCAATTCGGGAATTGGGCTGGACAATTAGGTGACGGTAGAGCGATTAATCTTTTTGAAATTGATTATAATAATGAACATTGGGCATTACAATTAAAAGGTGCCGGTGAAACTCCATATTCTAGAACAGCAGACGGATTGGCTGTACTTCGTTCTTCTATTCGTGAACATTTGTGTAGCGAAGCTATGCATCATTTAGGCGTTCCAACTACGCGATCTTTATCGTTGAGTTTAACAGGAGATCAAGTGTTACGTGATGTAATGTATAATGGAAATCCAGCTTACGAAAAAGGAGCTGTAGTCTGTAGAGTTGCGCCTAGTTTTATTCGTTTTGGAAATTTTGAGATTTTAGCAGCTCGTCAGAATCATGAAACACTGCAATTACTTACAGATTATACTATTAAACATTTCTATCCTGAAATTACTTCAGAAGGAAAACAAAAATATCTAGATTTTCTAACAGCAGTTAGAGATCGAACTATTGAAATGGTAGTACATTGGCAGCGTGTTGGGTTTGTTCATGGTGTAATGAATACTGATAACATGTCTATTTTAGGATTGACTATTGATTATGGTCCGTATGGCTGGTTAGAAGATTTTGATTATGAGTGGACTCCAAATACTACTGATGCACAACATCGACGTTATAAATTTGGTAATCAACCCTACATTTGTATGTGGAATTTATTCAAATTGGCAAATGCATTGTATCCTTTGATTAATGAAGTAGAACCACTTCAAGAGGTTCTAGATACTTTTGAAGGATTATATATTGAACAATATTCTAAAATGATGATGCTAAAACTTGGTCTTTCTATCAATGGAGATTATGTTGAACTTATTTCATCTTTGGAAAAAGCTTTACAACTTATAGAAACGGATTATACTATCTTCTTTAGAAATTTAGCTTCAATTTCAAAAAGTGATTCAACTGCTAAAGCTATCGAAAAAATAACGTACGCATTTTATAACGAAGAAGCTTTGCAAGGAGAAGTTTTATCGCAGTGGAACGATTGGATGAATAGTTACATTGAAGTATTACAAAATGAAACTATTGAAGATGATGAGAGAAAAACTAAAATGAATTCAGTAAATCCAAAATATGTACTAAGAAATTACATGGCACAATTAGCTATCGATGATGCTGATAAAGGAAATTATGAATTAATTGACGAACTATATCAAATGCTAAAGAAACCTTACGATGATCAACCTGAACATGAAAAATGGTTTGCTAAGCGACCAGATTGGGCTCGACATAAAATAGGTTGTTCTATGCTATCATGTAGTTCCTAACTGAATAATTTCAATACAAATAATATACTAAAAAGTCTCTTATAACATAATTTAAGAGACTTTTCTTTATTCTAAGAGAAAAATAAACACATACTATTTCCCTTATAATACATGGGTTTCTTGATATATTCAGAGTTAAAATTAGAAAAAATCTATCAAAATTTTATTTAGTTAGGATTCCTTACTATATTTGTATCGTAATTAAAATAGAAACAAATTTAAAATCAATACATATTATTATGAGTAAATCAATTTTTTACCACGCAGGTTGTCCAGTTTGTATAAGTGCGGAACACGATATCGTTAATTTAATTGGATCAGACAATGTAGAAATCGTTCACATTGGTGAAGATCGCAACAGAATTACTGAAGCTGAATCAGCAGGAGTAAAATCAGTACCAGCTTTGGTAACACCAAATGGTAACGCTTTACATATCAACTTCGGTGCTTCTATGGAAGATGTAAAAGGATAATCTTTTTTTAAATCAATATAGTTAGGATTCCTACCCATGAAAGAATCCTAACTATTAAAACAAATAATATGAAAACTAATATTAAACAATTAACGATACTACTATTACTTTCAATAACAGTTGCTTTTTCTCAGCAAAAGGAATATGAAGGTGATAACTTTAGTATTAAAAACGTACAGGTTACAAATAAAACAGACTTAGGAATAACAATTTGGGAAATTGAAGTAAAAGGTTTCGCAGGTAAAACTGTTCCTAAAAAAGCGGGGCAATTAGATGGAGCACCAGTTTTAGGTTATGTGTTCCCTACATCTTTACAACCAACTGATGTTGGTTTTAATCAAACCTCAGGTATTGTTGCACTAGCTTTAACTTCTCATCCTGATTTTGATGACACGCCGTTATGGGATGAAAATAATGATCAGAAATACGACAATGATGGAATTATATGGCATCCACACTGGGTTGTATTACATAAAGATGATAGAGTTTCAGGTGGGCTTTCAGTAAAGCAATTTAAAAAAGCAGATAAAACAGTAGTATTGCCAACTACAAATCCAGGAATGCCAATGTATATGGATTCACCAGGTTTTCCAGTAACTACAAAAAAACATACCATAAAAGTTATTGTTCCCAATTATAGAATGAATAATAAATCTGATTTTAATTACGATGGTGTAACTGCTTTTATGAAAGTTAATACCAGTAACAGTAATTTACCGATGCTTGGTGTATATCATGTATTTAGTGTAGCTAGTGGAAATTTATCATTACCCTATAAAGTAAAAATTCAATAATATGAAAGTATCAGTTTGGGACACCTATGTAAACAGAGAAGATGGTAAATTAATGCATTTCGATATTTTAGTGCCAGATCATATTACAGATTCAAATACCGTATTTGACTTTGGTAAAACGTATCTGCAAAGTAAAACTTTTAAAACATTACAATTAACGGCTAAAGAATGTCGCCTTTGTCATATAGAACAAGCTACTGAAGAAGTAGTTACTGTGATTCAAAAAAACGGATTTGCAATTATAGAAATGGAAAACTGTAATTAATTTAATTAGGATTACTAACTTTGCCTGTCTACTAAATTCAGACAGGCTTTTTTTATGAACGAAAGTACTTTTAACCCAGAACAACAAGAAAAAGATATTTCTAGCAAAATAGTTGCTGGTTTAGAACGTGTTTCTGAAGTTTTTAAAAAGCTACTTTGGGAAAAAGCAAAACTTATAGGTTTAAGTCCCATTCAAATTCAAATTCTAATTTTTATTACTTTTCATAAACGAGATTTATGTAATGTAAGTCATCTTGCTAAAGAATTTAATGTTACTAAACCTACTATAAGTGATGCCATTCGTGTATTACATAAAAAAGAGTTGATTATAAAAGATTATTCTTCTTCAGATAATAGAAGTTATACGATCATTTTATCAGAAAAAGGAAAAGATATTGTAAACGAAACTCAAGGATTTTCAAATCCTTTAAAAAATCAAGTAGACAATTTCGAACAACAAGAAAAAGAAAGTTTATTTGAAACTTTAAGTACTTTGATTCATAAACTAAATAAAAACGGAATTCTTTCAGTACAAAGAACTTGTTACGGTTGTAAATTCTATCAAAAAAACGATACTTCTCATTTTTGTAATTTATTAAATACACAACTACATACTACAGAAATCAGACTTGACTGTTCTGATTTTGAAATAAAAAACTAGTCGATAAGAAATTTGTACATATCATTCAGTAAAATGTATACTTTTTAAAAAGACTTTAAAAGTAATTTTGTGGTGTATTTAAAAGTATTACATCATGAATAAAATTATAACACTAATACTTATTATCTATTCTACAAATATATTAGGACAAAAAAACTGGAAAATTCAAACTTCTAAAAAAGGTAAAATCATAGTAAAAAATGAAACTACTTACGATTTAGCTTTTGAACCCCACAACATTTTAGCAAATTATTCAAAAAACAAACCGGTTTTTCACCAGTAAAATACCGATCTATGAACTAATTTGTATTTTTGTTTTGAACAATTTAACCAACATGAAGAAATTTTTTCTTTCTATCATAGCTGCACTTAGCATCTATGGTTGTGCCAGCTATAAAGCAAAGTACGATGCTAAAGACTACGTACCTAAAAAAATCACTGATAAAAAACCTACTTATTCTTTCTACTTAATTGGAGATGCAGGTAATGTAAAAGATTTTGGAGAAAAGCTTCCTTCATTAACATATTTTGAAAAAGAGTTGGTTAATGCAGAAAAAAATAGCACAGCTATATTCTTAGGTGATAATGTTTATCCTGTTGGAATTTACCCTAAAAAACACAAAGATTATAAGCTTTCAAAATATCGTTTAGAAGTTCAAACTGAAGCGGCAAAGAAAAATAAAGGAAAGACAATTTTTATTCCTGGAAATCATGATTGGTATAATGGTGTAGACGGATTAAAAAGGCAAGAAAAACTTGTAGAGAAAGCTTTAGGCAAAAATACTTTCTTACCAGAAAATGGTTGCGGTTTAGATAAAGTAAACATTAATGATAATCTTACATTAATCACAATAGACAGTAAATGGTTTATTACAAACTGGGATAAAGAACCAAAAATAAACGACAACTGTGATATTAAAACTAGAGAACGTTTTATTGAAGAACTTTGGAGTTTATTTAAAAAGAATAGATACAAAAACGTGGTTGTAGCGATGCATCATCCGATGTATTCTAATGGACCACACGGAGGAAGTTTTTCTTTTAAAGATCATATGAGTCCTGTTCCTGTTTTAGGGACTTTCAAAAACATGTTGCGTTCACATGCGGGAATTCAAACTGATAATTTTCACAAACAATACAGTGATTTTGTTCGTCAAATAGAAACTATCGCTAATGATTTTAAAAACAATATTGTTTTTGTAAGCGGACATGAACATAATTTACAATACATAGAAAACAACGGATTTAAACAAATCGTTAGTGGTTCAGGTTCTAAGCAATCTCCTGCTTTAGCTGGATATGGAGCTAAATTTACTTATGGAAATTCTGGTTACGCTAGATTAAACTTTTATGAAGATGGTTCTGCTGTTGTGGAATACTATGCTGCTAATGAAAAGGACAAAAACAAATTATTATTTAGCGAACAAATTATTGATCCGATCAAAAGAGAAACAAACTTTGATTTTTCTGAGTTTGAAAAACATAAAACAGAAGTTACAACTTCGTTATATACCAAAGATGCAGTAAATGTTTCTGGCTTTCATAAATTCATGTGGGGAGATTTAAACCGTGAAAAATACGGTAAGGAAATTACTGTTCCGGTTTTAGAATTGGATAACGTTTTTGGAGGTTTAAAACCAATTCGTCGTGGTGGTGGAAATCAAACCAATTCGTTACGATTAGAAAACGCTGAAGGAAAACAATATGTACTTCGTTCTATGTATAAAGACGGAAGTAGAATTATGGGTGGTGTTTTAAAAGGTACTTTCTTAGTTGATGTTGTTCAAGACATTTTTACCATGTCACATCCGTATGCTGCTTTTGTAATTCCTGATATGGCTGAAGCTGCAGGAATTTATCATACAAATCCGAAATTATATTACATGCCAAAACAACCAGCTCTAGGTATGTATAACGATGTTTTTGGTGGAGGTTTATACTTATTGGAGGAAAGGCCTTCTGGTAACAGAGAAGATGTTGCTTCTTTCGGGAACTCAAAGAAAATTATTAGTACTTATGATGTTTTAGAGAAGATCAGAAAAAATGGAAAACATCATATTGATCAAAACTTTACGGTTCGTTCTCGTTTGTTCGATATGGTAATTGGAGATTGGGATCGTCATGAAGATCAATGGCGTTTTGCTCGATTTGAAACTAAAGATGGGAAGAAGTATTACAGACCTATTCCAAGAGATAGAGATCAGCCATTTTCTAAGTTCGATGGAATTTTGATTCCGGTATTAAAATTAAACACGCCGTTAATCAAAAACATGCAAACAATGGATTATGACATTAGAGATATGAAATGGTATAATAATTATCCGCGTTTCTTTGATGCTGAATTCTTAAATCAGTTAACGCTTGACGATTGGTTAAAAGAAGTGAAATATATTCAAGAAAACCTTACTGATGAGGTTATCGAAAAATCAATTCAACAGTTTCCTAAAAGTATTTACGATATAGACGGAAAAGAGCTGATTGCTAAAATAAAATCAAGAAGAGATAAACTAGCTTCATTTGCTAAAAAATATTACGCAAAACAAGCTAAAAAGGTTCAGGTTGTTGGTACAGATAAAGATGATAAGTTTGTTATTAAACGTTTAAATGATAACGAAACTAGTATTGAAATCTTTAGAAAAGAAACTAAAATTTATAGTAGAACTTTCTTAACTAAAGAAACTAAAGAAGTTCAGTTATACGGATTAAATGGGGATGATGAATTTTACATTTCTGGTGATGTAGACGATAGTATTCTTTTACGTTTGATTGGTGGACAAAATCACGATGTTTATGAAGATACTTCTTCTGTTTCTGGTTGGAGTAAGAAAACAAAGGTTTACGATTATGCTTCTAAAAAGAATACGGTTAAAGGCGGAAAAGAACTTCAAGATTTAAGAGAAGACAATTACTTTAAAAACACTTACAATCATAGAGATATTGAAAATAATACAACATTAATATTTCCTAGTTTAGGAGCTAACCCTGATGATGGTTTCTTCTTCGGAATTGATATTACTCATACTCGCTATGGTTTCAAAAAAAGACCTTTTGATAATCAGCATAACTTAACTGCAAACTATTACTCTAGCACAAGTGGTTTTGATATTAATTATACTGGTGAGTTTACTGAGTTTATTGGTAATTGGAGTTTAGAATTAAAAGCTAGAGCTACAAGTAGTAACTATTCTTTTAACTTCTTTGGTTTTGGAAATGAATCTGAATTTGATCAAAACAATGACTTAGATTTTTATAGAGTAAAGCGTGAAGAATTATTAGTATTTCCTTCTTTAGTAAGACGTTTTAACTGGGGAAGCACAGTAAAGTTAACTGGAACTTTTGAAGCAATTAAAGTTGATAATACTCCAGGAAGAAACATTACAAACTTCACAAATGGAATTACTAATATTTTTGATAGAAACTACTTCGTAGGTGGTGAAGTTAGTTTTAACCATAACAGAACAGATAATAATAGCTTTCCTACAAAAGGAATGAATTTCGATGTAACGATGGGAGCTAAGATGAATGCCGAAAATACCGATCGCCATTTCGGATATTTAAAAACATCTTTAGCTATTTATCAAAATTTAGTTCCTAACAGAAGTTTAGTTTATGCTACAGAAGTTGGAAGTCATATTAACTTTAAGAATCGATTTGAAATTTACCATGCATCTAGTTTAGGTGGAAATAGAAATTTAAGAGGGTACAATAATCAACGTTTTACAGGTACAGAGAGTTTTTATCATTCTAATGATTTACGTTTACGTTTAGGAAGCTTTAAAACTTTTATACCAATGCGTGTTGGAGTAACTGGTGCGTTTGATTATGGAAAAGTATGGAGTCCTTTTGCTCCTACTTCTAACACATGGAATTCAAGTTACGGAGGATCTTTTTGGCTGAGCGGTTTAGATATGTTTACTGCCAACTTAGCTTTATTTAATGGAGATGATGGAAGTCGTTTTACATTTAGTTTAGGATTTAACTTTTAAGAAATGACTCAGGAAATTACCATACTTATTGCATCACTATTCGGTTGTTTAGCTATTATCTTTGGAGCCTTTGGTGCACATTTATTGAAAAAGAAATTATCATCTGAACAATTAGACAGTTTTGAAACTGGCGTTAAATATCAAATGTATCATGCTATTGCTTTATTGGCTTTAGGACTACAGTTTAATGAAAAATACACCAACACAATTCTATTATTTAGTGTTGGTGTATTCTTATTTTCTTTTAGTATTTACGGTTTAGTATTATCTGGAGCTTTTGGAAAAAAAATGAAATTTTTAGGTCCGATTACTCCGTTAGGCGGACTTTGTTTAGCTGCCGGATGGCTATTATTAGGTATTTCATTTTTATAATATAAAACCGAAAAATTACTTTACTTTAAACTCATACGATTTAAGCTTTTCTAAAGTTGTGTATTGTAATGCTTTTTGATGTGTAGCTTCTAAAATAACATGAGGAGCCTTACCATATTGTTCTGCTTCTAACCATCTCGAAATACATAAACACCATTTAGATCCTGGTTTTAATCCTGGAAATTTCCAATGTGGTATTGGAGTTGATAAATCATTTCCTCTTTTTTTAGTGAATTCAAGAAATTCTTCTGTTACTACTGCACAAACGACATGTGTTCCATAATCATGATCGGCAGTTCTACAGAAACCATCTCTAATATAACCTGTCGCTGGATTTCCACAACAGCTTTCTAATGCTGTTCCTAAAACATTCAACTCCATAAAATCTTACGTATTAATAATTATTTTGATAAATTAAACGAATATAAGTTTCCTCCTTTTCCGTGATTTCTTTCATCTGTAATGAACAATGTTTTATTATCATCGCTAAAATCTATTGCTTCTTTTTGCGATACATATCCTAAATCAAATTCTTTAAGTTTTTTCCCATTAAAAAAATTATCGCTATCAAAATCACTAAAAAGCAACACCGAATCTGAAGTTAAAAGTGCTACTTGTTTTCCATCGTTGGAAATACTTGCAGAAGTAATCCAACAACGCATTCTAGAGCAATTATCAAATGTTCCTAATAATTGAGCTTCGTGTTTCCCTTTTTTTGCTGGAATTTTATACAAGCTTGTTTTACCATAGTCATCTTTGACTCTACTCTTCGTAAAAATATATAGGTTTCCTTTGGCGAAGAAAATACTTTCTGCATCGAAAAATCTTTTTTTCTTTTTTGGTGGAAACTTATGTTGTTCTGGATATTTAAACTTTATCTTTTCAACATCAACAATATTGTTATTCATTATAGCATTAAAGTTGATTTTTAGAATTTTTAAATCGTGTCTTGTATTTTGATTATTCCCAAAATCAGCGAGATATAAATTCCCTTCATCATCAGAAGTTATATCTTCCCAATCTTTATTTTTAGCTTTAATAGTTACAGTTCTTAATATATTCCCTAAAGTATCTACTAAGTAAATGTCATTGAGATTTCCTCCATCGTTATGCATCCAAAATAAATCTTTCCCTTTTATTTTTTCTATTCCAGATACCTCATTTAATAGTTTCGGTAGTCTAGCCAATTTTCTTAACTGACCATAATTTGTACATCCAAAACTTAAAAACAGTACTACCAGTAGACAACTTTTTTTCATAAAATTAAAGATAAACAAAAAAGCTCCTGAAATCAGGAGCTTTTTGAGTTTTATAACTAGTTTTATTATAATGTTAACGTATTTTTTACTGAAGTGGAAAAGGTAGTTTCTGTAACTGTATCTACATAAGTCCAATCTGTTTTTACAGCTCCAGAAGTTACAGTTAACTTCATAAAGCCGCGATCAACTAAATTCGCAAAATTTAAATCATCAATTAAAAGTTGTAATGCTCCTCCTAATTGAACAGCTCCTTGAGGACCAACAAAAGATTCAAACCCTGGTGAAGAAACAGAACTTGTTGCTAACTCATCTCCTACTTTTTCTCCAGTAGCAGTCATTAAATTCGATTGCCAAGCATTGTGTGTATCACCAGCTAGTACTACAACCTTTTTATCTCTAAACGTTTCTAATATTTCTTCTCTTTCTGCATAATAACCATCCCAAGCATCTAAATTATATGGAATCACTGTTTTTACTCTGGTAATTTCTTCCGCAGTTAAAGTAGTGTCATTTTGTAATAACCTTGTTTTAATTTGAACCAATTCACCCAATGCCACTTGAAATTGTGGACTACCAAAAAGTGTGATTAATTCTGCTGGAATTAACATCTTTCCCATTAAAACTTGTTGCCCTATAATTTGCCATGCACTGCTTGAAGCTTCAATTTCACTTTTAAACCAAGCTTTTTGCTGTGCTCCTAATAAAGTTCTTGACGGATCTAACCAAGCTTGTTGAAATGCTACTGCATCAAAACCACTAGCATTCGTATAATTTGCATATTCTAATTGCTTGTCTCTACCTACAATTCTAGTATCTAACATTACTAAATCTATCAAGTTTCCTAATTGTAACTTTCTATAGATAATTGAATTATCTGTTAGATTCGTAGTGTTTGGTAAATATTCGCTGTAAGCTTGTAAAGCACTTTTTTTTCTCTCTTGATAATCTCCTTCATTATCTTGATGATTTTCTGCACCATCGATATAAGCATCATTGGTAACTTCATGATCATCCCAAACACAAATAAAAGGTTTCTTTTGATGTAATTCTTTTAATTGCGCATCTGATCTATATAAACGATAACGCTTTCTATAATCATCTAAAGAAATAATTTCTCCTATTGGATCTGGATCTCTAAATGAACCGTAGGTATCTTCTCCATATTCATAAATATAATCACCTAAATGTACTACAACATCAGCATCAGATTGGTTGATTGCTTCATACACATTAAAATATCCATATGCATGATTCGAACAAGAAGCTACAGCTAATTTTATCTCTGCTGTGTTAGCTCCAAAAGTTAACGTTTCACCTATTGGAGAAGTCGCTTTATCATTTACATTTACAAAACGATAATATAACTTTAAGTTCTCATCTAAATCTTTTACTTCAATAGCTACAGTAAAATCTCTAGAAGCATCTGTTTCTACTTCACCTTGTCTAACTAACTCTGTAAACTCTTTGTCTTTAGCCAATTGCCAAATTAATTTTGCTGTTGGATTTGTAGTAGAATAACGTGTCCAAATAATAACTTGAGAATTTGTTGGATCGAAACTTGCTACTCCAAGATCAAAATTCTTCTCAGTAGTATCTGAAGGTATAGGATCTGTAATTACATCTGGATCAGAATCACAACTAATAAAATTAGGAGCAAAAATAAGTCCACTAGTTACTAATAATGAGTTTTTTAGAAAACTTCTACGTTTTAAATTGGTTGCCATGATATTTAGGAATTAAGTATTTACATAGTTACATGCCTACTTTTTCCTAAATGTTATATGAAGTTAACTTAAGTGTAAAATTACCAATCTCCTGTAGCTCCACCTCCACCGAAGCCTCCGCCTCCGAAACCTCCGCCAAAGCCACCACTATCAAATCCGCCTCCTGAAGAACCAAAACCTCCACCGAAGCCTCCGCCTCTTCCAGCATTACTTAAAATAATTGTTTCTAAAATACCTCTAGAATCTCTATTTCTGTAATTTCTGCCTCGACCGTTTCCTCTACCTCCTCGACTTCCTCTAGAAATAATGAATATAAAAATGATGACAAAAAATATGAAAATGAATACACCGGGATCACTACCTTTTTTTGAACGACGTTTACGAGTTCCTTTGTACTCGCCTTTCATCACTTTAAAAATAGCTTCTACACCTTGATCTAAACCAATATAATATTGCCCTCTTTTAAAATAAGGAAGAATATCTCGCTCTATAATTTGTCGGGAAGTAAAATCGGTAAGTAAATGTTCTGTTCCGTAACCTGTTCGAATAGTAATTTTTCGGTCGTTTTTAGCTAGTAAGACAAAAATCCCATTGTCTTTATCTTTCTGACCAATTCCCCATTCGTGGGCCCAATTGGTTGCTAAATAACCTATTTCTTCACCTTTTGCGCTATCAATAATAGCAACTACTATTTGTGTTGAAGTTGTATCTGAATAACGAATTAATTTATTTTCTAAAGCCGTTTTTTGATTTTTAGAAAGTAAACTAATATAATCGTAAACACTTGTTTCTTTCTTTGGTTTTTTAGGAATATCAAATTGAGCAAAACTCAACTGAAATGCTGCAAGAAAGAAAATTATGGTGAAAAAACTCTTTTTCATTTTAACCTTTAGATACTTCATTTGGTAATTCATCGACATCATCTTCATCCCAAGGAAAATGCGCTTTTAATTCTTCTCCAGCAGTAAGAATTCCTTCTACAAGACCTTGTTTAAAATTACCGTTCTTAAAATGTTGTTGGATACTATTTTTTGTGCTCTCCCAAAAGTTATCTGGCACTACGGCATCTATACCTTTATCGCCATAAATTACAAATTTATGGTCTTCAACTGCTACATAAATTAATACTGCATTGGCAGCTTTAGTAGCATTCATATTAAGCTCTTGAAATACTTCTAGTGCTCGATCGTAATGAACAAGTGTTGTACTTGCTTCAATATGTACTCGAATTTCACCAGAAGTATTGAGCTCTGCCTGTCGAATTGCTTCAACGATTTCCTGTTCTTCTGCTTGTAATAGAAAATCTTCTACTTGCGACATTTATTTTTTATTTTCCGAAATCGAAATTAACATCTGGTGCTTTTTCTGAACCTGGGTCTGATTTGTAACGTGTCATTTCATCAAATCCTAAACTACCAGCAAGTAATGAACCAGGAAACTTTTTGATATGCTTATTATAAACATTTACATTTTCGTTATATCGCTTTCTTGCTACTTCAATTCTATTTTCTGTCCCTTCGATCTGACTCTGTAATTCTAAGAAATTACGATTTGCTTTTAATTCTGGATAACGTTCTACAGAAACTAATAATTTAGATAATGCTCCAGATAAACCAGATTGAGCTTGTTGAAACTGAGCCATAGTTTCAGGTGTTAAATCCCCTGCATTAATATTTACAGAAGTAGCTTTTGCTCTCGCACTAATAACATCTGTTAAGGTACTCTTTTCAAAATCTGCAGCACCTTGTACAGTTTTTACTAAATTACCTATCAAATCATTTCTTCTTTGATATGAACTTTCAACATTAGACCATTTTGTTTTTGCATCTTCTTGATATTCAACAGCAGTATTATTAAAACTTACAATTGAACTATAAAAGTAAAATCCTATTGCTCCAACTACCAATAAAGGTATTAACCATTTTTTCATAATCTCTATTTTTTGTTATTCTATTTGATTTTTGATTTTTATTAGCTCTGCTTTTACAGCTTCCAATCTATTTATGATTTCCTGATTTTGAACAATTTTAGCTGGGTTTTGCTTTAGTTTTTGCTTTGCTCCATCTAAAGTAAAACCACGTTCTTTCACTAAATTATAAATCAGTTTGAAATTTTCGATATCTTCAGGAGTGAATAAACGATTTCCTTTCGCATTCTTTTTTGGTTTAATAATATCAAACTCCCCCTCCCAAAAACGTATTAAAGAAGTATTTACTTCAAAAGCTTTGGCTACTTCCCCGATTTTATAATATCTTTTTTTGGGTAAATCGATATACATATTATTCTAATTCTATCTTTCCTGCTTCTCCAAACTTAATCTTATTTTCTGGAAAATCTTGTAAAGTCAACTTTTTTATTTCGTTAAATGCACGCTCTTGTGTATCTAAAAATGGATATCTAATTTTTGTTTGAATTGCTGAATGAATTTTTCCTTCAATAAAATCTCCATTCTCTTTTAATTTTAATTCAAAAATTGGAGAATACGCTTTTGACCCGCTCATACTAAAACGCTTGTAAGTAGCAAAATTCCCCATACTGTATGCTATAAATTTACCTTTGTAAACTTCAATAGCTCTTGGTACATGTGGACCATGACCTAAAACGATTCCTGCTCCAGCATCGATCATTTTATGTGCAAATGAATACACATTCCCTCTATTTTCTCCATAGAAATATTCTGTTTTTCTAGGTACATTTTTATGTTTGGTTCCTTCAGCTCCTCCGTGGAAAGAAACAATAACGATATCAACTTTTTTAGCTAAGTTCTTTACCATTTGAGTTCCTTTAGTTACAAAGTTTAACTTCAAACAATCTTTGTTCGGAGCAAAAGCAATTAATCCATATTTAATACCATCTTTTTCAAAAACAGTAGTCGGTTTAGATAAAATCCCTGCACTTGCAATTCCGGCATTATCTAAAGTTTTTAATGTGTTTTTAATTCCTATTCCACCAAAATCTCCGATATGATTATTTGCAATACTTACAACATCAAAACCAGCCTTTTCAAAATGCTTTCCGAAAGATTCTGGACTTTTAAAAGAGTAACATTTCGATGGATCTTTACATCGTTTCGCATTTCTACCTGTATCTGTTAAAGTTCCTTCTAAATTCCCAAATAATACATCTGCATTTTTAAAAACACTTTGTACATCTTTAAAAGGATAGGTTCCTTTTGGTGGTAAATACGATGCATTTGGAAAAGTTGTTCCTAACATCATATCTCCGACAGCCATAAATGTAATTTCCTTCGCTTTTACTTGAATTGAATCTGCTTGCTGTGCGTATGAGATTCCAGATAACGTTACAATACTAGCAGATACTAATATCTTTCTAATTGCTTTTTTCATAATTTTGGGGTCACTTTTTTAATCAAACGATTGGCCTTCGTCTTCTGAAGCCTTTTGCATCGCTAAGAATTCTTCTGGAGTTAAATCTCCATAATAATAGTAAATCGGGTTTACAGCTCTACCATTTCGATGAACTTCATAATGTAAATGTGCAGATACAGATCTTCCTGTGTTTCCTACGTAACCTATAATATCTCCACGTTTCACAACTTGACCTTTCTTAACTCCGATTTTACTCATGTGTGCATAAATAGTTTTATAACCATAACCATGCTCGATATAAACTACTTTACCAAAAGTTGCACTTCTGTTTGCTCTAGAAACTGTTCCATTTCCTGAAGCATAAATTGGTGTTCCTTTAGGTGCTGTAAAATCCATTCCTTTATGCATTTTACGAATTTTTAAAATCGGATGCATTCGCATTCCATAACCCGAAGCCATTCTTGTTAAATCTTCAGCTTTTAAAGGTTGAATTGCAGGTATCGAAGCTAACATTTTCTCTTTAGCTTTTGCTAAATCTACAATTTCATCTAATGATTTCGATTGTACCACTATTTGTTTAGACAATACATCTAAACGTTTGGTCACATCAATAATCATTTCACTATTATTAAAACCTTCTAGATTCTTATAACGATTTACCCCACCAAAACCTGCTTTTCGTTGTTCATCAGGAATTGGGTTTGCTTCAAAATATGATCTGTAGATATAGTTGTCTCGTTCTTGTAAATCTCCTAAAACTTCTGTAACCTCTTCAATACGCTTTCCTAATAATTCGATATGAAGTTTAGAATTTTCTAATTCTCTTTTTTGCGCTTTTTGTTTTGGCGATTCAATAAACTGACTTAAAACCATAAACCCAAGAAACATGGTAAGTCCAACCCCCAATAGTATAATGATACTATTTTTGAACTTATCCCGCTTTCGTAACTCAATTTGCTGGTACGATAGCGTTTCTGGATCGTAATAATATTTTACTTTTGCCATATGACCAAATGTAGTACTTTTGTGTCCTTTGAAAGGAACTTATTTAGTTGATTAGACATGCAAAGTTATGAAATGTTTCAAAACTCAACGATTTCCTTTCTTTTATTAGAATTTTTTTAACGAAATAACCCATGAAATCTCAAGAAATTAGAAGCAAGTTTTTAGAATTTTTTAAATCTAAACAACACGAAATTGTGCCTTCTGCCCCAATGGTATTAAAAAATGACCCAACCCTTATGTTTACTAACTCTGGGATGGCCCCATTTAAGGAATTTTTCTTGGGAAATAATACGCCTAAAAATCTACGTATTTCTGATTCTCAAAAATGTCTTCGTGTTTCTGGAAAACACAACGATTTAGAAGAAGTAGGTTACGATACGTATCATCACACCATGTTTGAAATGTTAGGTAACTGGAGTTTTGGTGATTACTTTAAAAAAGAAGCAATCGCTTGGGCTTGGGAATTGTTAACTGAAGTTTACAAGATTCCTAAAGACATTTTATATGTTACCGTATTTGAAGGTGATGAAGGTGATGGAACAAAAATGGATCAAGAAGCTTACGATTTATGGAAACAATACATTTCTGAGGATCGTATCTTAATGGGAAATAAAAAAGATAACTTCTGGGAAATGGGAGATCAAGGACCATGCGGACCTTGTTCTGAAATTCATGTTGATATTCGTTCTGCTGGAGAAAAAGCTAAAGTAGACGGAAAATCTTTAGTTAATGAAGATCATCCTGAAGTTGTTGAAATATGGAATTTAGTTTTCATGCAGTACAATAGAAAAGCAGATAAGTCTTTAGAAGAATTGCCTGCTAAACATATTGATACAGGTATGGGATTTGAGCGTTTGTGTATGGTTTTACAAAACGTTCAATCGAACTACGATACAGATGTATTTACTCCGTTAATTAGAGAAATTGAAACTATTACTGGTGTAAAATATGGAAATGATGAGAAAATAGATGTAGCTATTCGTGTAATTGCAGATCACGTAAGAGCTGTTTCTTTTGCTATTGCAGACGGACAATTACCAAGTAATAATGGAGCTGGTTATGTAATTCGTAGAATTTTAAGACGTGCTATTCGTTACGGATTTACATTCTTAAATCAGAAAGAAGCTTTTATTTATAAATTATCAGAAACCCTAGCACATCAAATGGGTGAAGCTTTTCCTGAAATTAAAAAGCAATCTGCTTTAGTTCATAATGTAATTAAAGAAGAAGAACAGTCTTTCTTACGCACTTTAGATCAAGGTTTATTATTATTAGATAAAGTGATTGAATCTGCGAAAGACAAAACTGTTTCAGGTAAAAAAGCTTTTGAATTATATGACACCTATGGTTTCCCATTAGATTTAACTCAATTAATCGCACGTGAAAAAGGGTACGAGATTAATGAGGAAGAATTTAAGCAAAGTATGCAAGAACAAAAAGACCGTTCTCGTGCTGCTTCTGCAAGTGAAACTGGTGATTGGGTTACTTTAGTAGAAGATGATGTTGAAGAATTTGTTGGTTACGATACGTTAAGCGTAGATGTAAAATTAACTCGCTACAGAAAAGTAACTACCAAAAAAGATGGTGATCAATATCAATTAGTATTTAATATGACTCCTTTTTATCCTGAAGGAGGAGGACAAGTGGGTGATAAAGGTTTCTTAGAAGATGTTCATGGTGACGTGATTCATATTTTAGATACTAAAAAAGAGAATAATGTAATTATTCATTACACGAAAAACTTACCAAAACACTTGAATGAATCGTTTAAAGCTGTGGTAAATGAAGAGTATAGAAGATTATCTGCTAGTAATCATACAGCAACGCATTTATTACACCAAGCTTTACGAACAATTTTAGGAACTCACGTTGAACAAAAAGGATCTTTAGTTAGTCCTAAACATTTACGTTTCGATTTTTCTCATTTTTCTAAAGTTGATAATGATCAACTAAGAGAAATTGAAGAATTTGTAAATGCACGTATTCGTGAAAATCTTCCGTTAGAAGAAAAACGTAATATTCCAATGCAACAAGCAATCGACGAAGGAGCAATTGCTTTATTTGGAGAAAAATATGGCGATAGTGTAAGAGCGATTAAATTTGGTCAGTCGATGGAATTATGTGGAGGAACACATGTTCAGCAAACTGGTGATGTTTGGTATTTCAAAATTAAATCTGAAGGTGCTGTAGCTGCTGGTATTCGTCGTATTGAAGCAATTACAAATATGGCTGTTGGAGAATATTTCGAAGACGTTGAAGATAAATTTAATGCTGTAAAAGATGTGTTGAAAAATCCTAAAGATTTAACTAAAGCTGTTACTTCTTTACAGAATGAAAATGCTGCTTTAAAGAAGCAAATAGAACAGTTATTAAAAGATAAAGCTAAGAACATGAAAGGTGATTTAAAAAATCAAATCACTGAAGTTAATGGTGTGAACTTCTTAGCAACAAAAGTAGATTTAGATCCTACTAGTATCAGAAATCTACTATTCGAGTTAGGTGGTGAAATTGATAATTTATTTGTCTTATTTGCTACTGCTCCTACAAAAGAAAAAGCAATGTTAACTTGCTACATTTCTAAAGATTTAGCTAACGAAAAAGGTTACGATGCTGGTAAAGTAGTTAGAGAATTAGGAAAATTAATCCACGGAGGTGGTGGTGGACAAAATTTCTTTGCTACGGCTGGAGGTAAAAATCCTGGTGGAATTCCAAAAGCATTAGAGCGCGCTAAAGATTACATCGTATAACACAAAATATTAACATCAATCTGAATTCGTTTAAGATTCTGAGATGAGTTTAGAATGACACTTTTAAAAAATCTAAAATCATAATATGATTTTAGATTTTTTTATTTTTACAACATGAAAGAGAAACTATTGCATTATTGGAGACATATAATAAGTCCTGTTTTCTTCTATGTAATCATTAAGATTATAGAACATTTCTATGGAGATGAAATTGCTTTTTATTATGAAAAAATACCGAAACCATACATAACAGCGGCTTTAATTCTATTATTAATATTTGTTACCTATAGATCTTTCATCCCAAAGAAAAAAGATCCAGATTCAGTATTTATACCTAGTGAGAATGACTATGCACATAAAGACGCTAGCTTAGGCTTTTCTATATTCTTAGTAACTGGATTTTTAGCTTATGCTTATATTGTTAATGTTTATCAAATTAACTATATGATAGTTTTCATAATGATCTTTGTATCATTTATAAGTGGTATTTTTCTTAGAAAAACAGCATCATTCCAAATTAAAAAAGGATTAATAACCTTCAAAAATGGGAAAGAGGAACGAACTTTTAATGTTTCAGAAATTACTAATTTAGAAGTATTCCCGAATCAGATTATTCTTTTTAAAGAAGATTCACAGGAATTAATTTCTTTTCTTGAATTAGAAAAAGAAGATTTCCAAAACATCAAAACATACTTTAATAAAAGAGTACCAGAAATTTCAATTAATTTAGCACAACCAGTAACTCAGTAAGTGAAATAGTATGGATTTACAAACCAAATTACCTTTAAAACAACAATCACATAACTTAATTGATTACAACTCTAAATTATTATTGTTAGGTTCTTGTTTTTCAGAAAACATTGGAAATAAACTCAGCTATTTTAAGTTTCAAGTCAATCAAAATCCGTTTGGAATTTTATTCCATCCAAAAGCTATTGAAACATTAATCACCAATGCGATTAATGAGAAAACATATACTGAAACTGATATTTTCGAATTAAATGAACGTTGGCATTGTTTTGATGTACATTCTAACCTGAGTGACGTTGATAAAGAACAGATACTTCAAAACATAAATTCTGCGATTCAAATTACCTCTAAAGAATTGTTAGGTGCAAGTCATATTATAATCACTTTAGGAACAGCTTGGGTGTATCGTTTTATTTCTTCGGATACAATTGTTGCAAATTGTCATAAAGTGCCTCAAAAGCAATTTTTAAAAGAATTATTACCTGTTGATGAGATAACGGCTAGTTTGGAGAATATTTGTGCTTTAATTAAAAGTGTAAATCCTAGAGCTTCTATAATTTTTACTGTTTCTCCTATTCGTCATTTAAAAGATGGTTTTATAGAAAATCAGAGAAGTAAATCGCATTTATTTGCAGGAATTCATGAAGTTGTTGAACCAAGAAGACAACACTATTATTTTCCTTCTTATGAAATTCTAATGGATGAATTACGTGATTATCGTTTTTATAAAGCTGATATGATTCACCCAAATGAGACTGCCATAAATTACATTTGGAAAAAGTTTTCTGAAACTTGGTTTAGTGAAAACACACTACAAACATTGACTAAAGTTGAGGAAATTCAGAAAGGATTAGCACACAAACCTTTTAATCCAAATTCTGAAGCACATCAAAAGTTCTTAAATAAACTTACACAAAAAAAGGAAACACTAATTCAAGCATTTCCTTTTATGAAGTTTTAATTTCTTAAAGTGTAAAATTCCAACCTAGAATTAGGCTGAAAGAATTTGTCTTAGTATACTCACTATCAGCTTCAATATTTACTACTCCTAAATGGTTCCTTAATTCTACTGTTAGATTATTACTGTCGTTAATCGAAAAAGTTTTACCAACACCTATAGAAAATCCAAAATCATAATTCGCAAAAAAATAAGATAGATCTTCACTCAATTCTCTTCCATTGGTACTTTCTCTAGCTCTTAAAAAATAACCTAAAAAAACACCTCCATTAATAAAAAATGGATTTTTATCACTAAACTCATATTTTAATAATACAGGTAAAGTTATAAACTCATATACATCTTCAATTTTACCCGCAGGAAACACATCATTACCAATTACTACACCTGGAAAAGAAACACTAGCTACTTTGCGATCATAATTTAACTCGGTTCTAATGCTCAATCTTTTTTTTAAACGATAATTCGCACTTAAACCTAAAAAGTAGCCAAACTCATAATCATGCTCAATAACACTTTCATTTTCAAACCTTAAATTAGAGTAATTTGGACCAGCTTGAATTCCAAGGCTAAACCTTTTCTGTGAAAAAACTGACAAAATTGAAAAACACAACAATACTGTTGTTAGCAATTTAATTAATTTCATAATATTTTTTCAGTAAAGATAAAAACTAAAATATTCTCTCTCTACAAGTTATTTTATTTTTTAGCATCTAATTCTGTAATTAACATCACTCCTTCTTCTGGACTAGTATTCCCTTCTCCTTTTGACCAACTTTTACAAAACTCTTCTCTTGAATATCTGATTTTACCAACTGCAGGATCGGCTACCCAAGTACTATCTTTAGTCATTTTATATACAACTACGTAATGATTATTATCCCAGTGTGCAATGGACGGATTATCGTATTCTAATATTTTATCATAAGTAACTCGGATTCCTAAATTTTTGATTCCAATGCTATCACAAGCTTCACTTAATCCTAAAAGTGTTGTTCCTTCTACTGGATCGAATGACGATAATTTCTTTAAACTGTCCAACTCAATATTTAAGTCATAATATTTACAAAGCATTGCTAAGCAAATCGGACCGCAATCTTTTGCATTTTCTTGAAGTATAATAGGGAATTCTTTAGCGAGAATTGGAGGGCTTGTTCTATTTACCTTACACCCAATAATTACTAACCACAACAACGCAATTGTTGATATTAATTTAATTTTCATAGCTTATTTTTAAAAAAAGCAAAGAGATGTGCTTTTGCACATCTCTTTACTACTTTGATATTTTTTATCTTATAAGTATTGATCTACGTCTCCCCAAGGACCACCGTTAATAACGTCTAATCCTTGACCTTGTAAAAATTCTGTAGCTCTTCCACTTCTTGCTCCACTTCTACATACTGCAATTACAGGCTTATTCCAAGATTTAATCTCTTCTACATGTTCTGGAATAGTATCTAATACAATGTGTTTAGCTCCTTCACTATGCCCGTCATTCCATTCCGCTAAAGTTCTTACATCTAAAACTACTGCTCCTTTTTCTAAATATTCTTGAATTTCGTTTGCCATATTTTTTCTTCTAAATAAATTAAATATATTCATTTTATATTACTTGTTCATTAGCCGCTAGAGAAAGTCCGTCCTCTATTAAACTTGTAAGTTCTTCGTTAGTTTTTAAAGTATTTAAGTATTCTTTTATCGCATGTTTAACTTCATAATTATGCTCTACTGAAACTTCATACAACTCTAAAGTTAACAACCAATCTTCGTTAAACCTTTCTTCAACAGTATTAAAAATAGCCAATACTCTATCTTCTGTAACTGTATTTTCTTCTCTCATTTGTCGTACTTCAGTATATAAGTCATACAACGCTCTATCTGATGAAGAATAGTTTATTTTATGTGTTTTGGTTTCTGATACTTTTCCGATATCTTCAAAAGAGCTCACATCTGCTGGACCTGCATATGCTGAAACAATTTCTACACCAACAGCCATATCGTAAATTCCCCAATCTGGATGGAATAATACCGTATCGAAATGTGTTACTGTACAATTCTTAAACGAAATTAATAAAATTCTTCCGCGTAAATCTCTAGTTCCTGTAATTACTTCTCCTTCTACTTTTACACCACCTTCAAATTCTAAACTTACTGTTTTACCTTCATAAATACCGTAAGCCTCTAAGTCTCTCGGACTCATATTTTCAATAGGAATATTAATTCCTCTTAATTTTCCTACTGGACTACCAAAACCTTCTGCATGATAATTTGTTCCGTGACCAATTAATTCTTTATCTCTATTCGACAACGCTGTTCCACCAGTAGTTTGAATATAAATCGGTTTATTAGTTTCATCAGTAATTACATTAGAAAACACTCCTGAAACTTGAATTCCTGTAGATAATTCAATCGTACCTAAATTTTTAGAATCGATTAACTTATTAATTCCACTTAAACCTCCTTTACGAATTCCCATGGTATTTGCGTATTGTTCTAAAACTAGACTCAAATGTGCAAAATCTGGAGTTACGAATAATTGTGGTTGTGGTTTTGTAATATCAAAAGATACGTTAGAAGCTTCTAAAGTGTATGGTATTTTCTTAACAGCATCTTGCATACACCATTTACTTTCACCAATAGAAGAAAGTAATCCGGCTCCATAAATTTTTGGATCTTCAACAGTACCTATTAATCCATACTCAACAGTCCACCAATGTAAATTTCTAATCTGAGCCATTTCAGATAATGCACCCATATTATTTTGCAACCATTCTACTTTTTCTTGCGCTTCTTGAATCTCTTTGGTTGTTGAATTTGGATTTTCTTTTAAGATTGACAGCAAACGAATAGCTTCATACATTTCATAATCTCTAGAAGATGAAATTGCTTTAGCTCCTATTTCTCCAAATCTTCTTAAATATTCAGCATATTCTGGGTTTGCTATAATTGGTGCATGACCTGCTGCTTCATGAATAATATCTGGCGCAGGAGTATATTTGATATGATCTATAGTTCGCATATCTGAAGCTATAACTAATACGTTATATGCTTGAAATTCCATAAAAGCATTTGGTGGAATAAAACCATCTACAGAAACGGCTGCCCAACCAATTTCTTTTAAAATTCTGTTCATTCCTTCCATTCTAGGAATTGTATCAACGGAAATTCCTGTTTTTTCTAAACCTTCAATGTAAGATTCATGAGCAACTTTACTCAAATAATCTACATTCATACGCATTACATATCGCCATACAGCTTGGTTTTGAGCTGTATATTCATCATAAGGTTGTTTAACTACAAATTTGTGTAAGTGTTTAGGTAATTTTCTCGTTACTTCATTTAACTCAAAGTGAGTTTTCATACGTTAAAATCTTAGTGTTGTTTGTAACCATAAAAATACTCATTTCGAAATTAATAGCCTTATAATTTTCGATTTTTGTATATTTACAATCAACACAGAAAACGAGAAGAAAGTGAATTAAATTCCATTTAATTACTTGAGTTATCTATATCAACTTTTGCTTGATTATAGAAAATCTAGTTAACCAAAACAAAAACCCTTTCATAAAAAAAATGCAAACCACTAGTTTAAATACAGGTCAAAGGATTGCTATTAACCCTCCACAAATACCAATCAAAGCAAATATTGCTTATCGACAAAAATCACGAAAAAAAAGTGATCAATTTAGTATAAAACCAATACCAGATGCTGGTTATTATTCACATTATTTAATTAAGCCTATAGAAGATAGTTAAACTAAAACTAATTAAAATCCGGCTTACTGATTACAACACATAATCAGTCTCATTAAAACAGAATAAAAAATCAAATAAGTTATTTAAGGGACTATGTCACAGTATCTTCCTTTTATAACTAAACAATATTTGACTCTTATTTTAAGTTATATTAACGTTGAAAAAGATGTAATAAAATAGAGTTCAATATTTTAACCCACGCATCGCCCTATGACAAAATCTGAAGAAACAGATTTAAATTTATTAATTGATTCACTAAGTCCGAAAGTTTACAATGCTTTCAAAAGAAATCTTAGTACCAAATCTGGAATAAATGTTAAGTTGAAACTTTTAGAAACTGTTCGAAGAAAAAAAGATTTCGACAAAGAAAACTTTATACGAAAACAAAAATTATCTTCCTTAAAATTCAATACAATTAAGTTTGATTTATTTCAGGAGTTAATTGATCATTTAAAAACCTCCGAAGAAAAATACTCTGATATTAATCTTTTTAACGAGCTTATAGAATTAGAGGTGCTTTTAAAAAACGCACTATACACAAAAGCGAAAAGAAAGTTAAGTAAACTGAAAAAAATCGCTGTTGAAAAATGTGATTTTGATATCTGCTGTATGATTCAGAAAAAAGCAGTTGAGTTTAGATTATTCAATTACGATAAAGGCAACAATAACTTTGAACAAGGTGTAGCTGAATTGGACAGATATATTCAATTATCAAAAAACTTGAATTCATATAAGTTACTTGCTGAAGAAATTTGTGAACTTCATTATCATTTTTTAGATAAAAGAATTAAAAACAGAAATGTACTTTTAAATTACAATAACAACGAATTATTACAAGATGTAAGCAAAGCAAAATCTGTTTTATCTGTTTACTTTTTTTACAGAGCCAAATCGTTAATTCATATCGGAAACAATGATTTTAACGAAGGAAAACGATATTCTTTTTTAGCTTACGAGCAACTGAACAACAATCCTTCTAAATACAGAGACGACTTTCTATTCAAGTTTAAAGCATTAAACAATTATTTAGATGCTAGTATGAATTTGATGGAAACTACACCATTTGAAAAAATTCATCCAGAACTTTTAAAACTAATTGATAACAACGAACATAAGTTTAGCGCTATTATCAAAAGCTTTTGTACTGTTGCTAATGATTGTTTGGTTTTAAATTATTTATGGATTAAAAAAGATACGAAACGCTTTTTAGAAATTGTTCCAAAGGTCAAAGAAAACTATAATCTGCATAGCGGATTAACAGGACCTAATTTTAGTATTGAAATTTTGCTTTCTATTGCTCGAATGTATTTCTTGAATGGAGATTTAAAAGAAGCTAATCAATACTGTATTACTATTAGTGAGAAAAAATCTAATCCTGCATCATTAATTATCTCTTGCGGAAATATACTTCGTATTATGATTCAGCATGATTTAGGTGATCATCAATTGATTTCTCATTTAGTTCATACTAGCAAATATTTCCTAAAGAATAATGAACGATTATTTAATTTAGAACGAAGCATTTTAAACGGTTTACATAAGATAAAGCCTTATTATTCTGAATCAGAAAAATCGATACTTTTTAAAGAGTTGTATAATGAAATTCTTGAAAAAGTTAATAAAGCAGAAGATTCAATTTTAGATAAGAAAATAGGGATTTTAGATTGGCTGAAATCGAAGATTTAAAAACTTGGAAACTAACAACTGTAATCCTAGTAATTTAATAGTTTTTAAAACACAACTCAAACGATTAAAAGCCAACAAATTAAATGAAAAATTATTTTGATTTAACTATAATTTTTCAAAAACTTAACTCTTAAAAATCATTTTCTGAATTCTGTTTTTTGATAGAAATTGCACCCGATTTTGATTGAACTGATGTTTTCAGTTTATTTATTTGAACAACGGGGGAATACTGTTGTAAATATACTTTTATAGATTAATTGAGGGGAATTATATTAATCTAAAACTTTAGTGGTTATTACAACAATAAGGATAGTCTGACAAAGACCTTATTTTTAATACTACGACAAAAAAAAGGGTGAATTGTAAAATTCACCCTTTTATAGTTAAACTCAATTATTCACAATTAAGATTTAAGCTGCTTTCAGCTTACTTAATTCTGCTTTTTTCACCTTGATTTCGCTCTCAAGTTTGTTTAGTCTGCTTTCTACTCTATTAATAATAGATTCTTTTCTTTGAATATCTTCTGCAGTTAAACCACCATTTTTCTTAGCAGTTTCTAACTGATCTTTCTTCTTCTTTAAACCTTGTCTTCCACTTATTAGCATTTCTTCATTTACACTAATATCATCTTCAACCTCCATAATTTTCATTCTCTTCTCCTTAGATATTTTGTCTTCAATCTCCTTCTTCTCAGTTTGTAATTGATTATCTAATTTTGCTAATTTCTCGTTCTTAAGGCGTAAAGCTTCTAACTGCTTTTTATAAGCTTCTTCACTAGCTTTAATTTCTTGCTCTAATTTTAATCTAGCCGCTTTTAACTCTTGCTCTCTTTGTTGAAGATCGCTATTTGAGTTTCCACCTGTAGTTGGAGCAGAAACCTCAGCAACTTCAGTAGTTTTAACTTCAGCAACTTCTTCAACTTTTACATTTAAAGATTTTTTAAAAGCTACCAAGTCACTTTTCTGGTTTTTAATTTTCTTATCTAATTTCGATAATCTACCTTCAACGTTTCTGATGATTGTTTCTTTTCTTAAAGCTTCTTCTTTAGTGATTCTATTTCTGCTTTTATCTTTTTGTAGTCTAGATTTAATTCTTTCTAAACCTTCGATACCACTTAATAAAATCTCTTCGTTTACTCGTATCTCTTGTTCTTTACTCTTTATAGTTTTTCTATCTTCTCTAGAAATTTCTTGAGAGAATACATTTTGTATACCAAAACATACGAATACTAATACAGGGATTAAACTTTTAAATAATTTCATTTTTATTTTATTTATGCATCTTACTTACACTGATATTGGATACACTTTTTTTGAAAAAGTCACTAATAACCGGCGTTTTTTTCGGGGTGCAAATTTACAAATAAAAAGAACACAAAAAACATTTTAACAAAATCTATTAACATAGGTAAAAATGTAACGTTTTCAAACATTTAGCTACATATAGGAAATGCTAAAAAATTTGTTATGGGATCGACCTCTGCTATGATAGCGAGTATTAAGAACAATAAACGTCCTCGTAAGAGCGCTATTAAAAAATTAAAAAAACATATGTCTTTTCAAAAAGATGATGTTAATGAACTATCATTTAACAAGACAGCTACTGAAGAACAATTAGAAAAAATAAGACTAGAGGTTAAAAAAGAAAACAGAAGAAAACTTCTTATGTATTTAATTCCAATTGGTGCTATTTCTATTGTCGCTTTAATCGCAATCGGTTTCGTGAAATTTTAAATAAAAAACCTAAAATCTTTACTACTTTTACTTATCAAATTATACCAAATGGATAAGAAAGTAATTTTAATGATTTTAGATGGTTGGGGAATTTCACCTAACCCTGAAATTTCTGCAGTAGATAAAGCAAACACATCTTTTATAGATTCTTTATACACAAAATTTCCTCATTCTGAATTAAGAACAGACGGTGAATATGTTGGACTTCCTGAAGGTCAAATGGGAAATTCTGAAGTTGGGCATATTAATTTAGGAGCTGGAAGAATTGTTTATCAAAATCTTGCCAAAATCAATAAGGCGATAAAAGATGATACACTTGCTAAAGAAGAAGAATTACAGAATGCTTTTGAGTATGCGAAAAAGAACAATAAGAATATCCACTTATTAGGATTAGTTTCAGATGGTGGAATTCATTCTCATATAAATCATTTAAAAGGATTACTAAAAGTGGCAAAAGATCAAGAAATTGAAAACATTTTTTTACATGCTTTTACCGATGGTAGAGATACTGATCCTAAATCTGGAAAAGGTTTTATTGGCGACATAGAAAACTATATGTCTGAAACTACTGGAAGCTTAGCTTCTATTACTGGTCGTTATTACGCAATGGATCGAGATAATCGTTGGGAAAGAGTAGCTTTAGCTTATAACGCTCTTGTAAACGGCGAAGGTACTTTATCTAAAAATGCTACAGAAAGTATTGCTGAAAGTTATAGTAATGATGTTACTGATGAATTTATTAAGCCAGTCATTTTAACTAACGATAACGATCAGCCTAAAGCTACAATCAAAGAAGATGATGTTGTTATTTTCTTCAATTTTAGAACAGATAGAGGAAGACAATTAACCCAAGCGTTAAATCAGCAAGATTTTGCAGATCAAAACCTTAAGAAATTACCATTGTATTTTGTTACGATGACAAATTACGATAGTACTTTTGAAGGTGTTCACGTGATTTACGACAATAAAAATATTGAAAACACTTTAGGTGAGGTTTTAGAAACTGCAGGAAAGAAACAAATCAGAATTGCAGAAACAGAAAAGTATCCTCATGTTACATTTTTCTTTTCTGGAGGAAGGGAGAAAGAATTTGAAGGTGAAAAAAGAATTTTATGTCCATCTCCAAAAGTAGCGACATATGATCTTAAACCAGAAATGAGTGCTTTTGAAATTAAAGATGCTATTGTTCCTGAATTAGAAAAAGGAGAAGTAGATTTTGTGTGTTTAAATTTTGCCAATGGAGACATGGTGGGACATACTGGAGATTTCGACGCAGCAGTTAAAGCTTGTGAAACTGTAGATACTTGTGTAAACGAAGTTGTAACTAGCGCATTAGCTAACGGCTACACAACTTTACTAATTGCAGATCATGGAAACTGTGAAACAATGATTAACCCAGATGGTTCTCCAAACACAGCACATACAACAAATCCAGTTCCATTAATTTTGATAGACAACGAATTAAAATCAATTAAAAATGGAATTTTAGGAGATATGGCGCCAACTATATTACATTTGTTAGGTATAGAAAAACCTAAAGAAATGACACAAGAGTCATTAGTCTAAATTAATTTTTAAATGAAACAACTTTTATATATTACCATTATCTTTTTAGTAGCTTCTTGTGCTTCTCACCCGAAGTCAGATAAGAAAAATAAAGCTATTAAAAATGCTAATGGTAATTTAGTAGGATATGCTACTAAAGAAGATTTAAAACAAGAGCCTTACGGAAGCGAATGGTTTAATGATTATTACGAGTATTACGAAACAGACAAAAAAACTATTTCTGAACTAACTCCTTATTTAAAAGATATAACGATTAAAGCTTTTATGGGAACTTGGTGCGATGATAGTAGACGTGAAGTTCCTAATTTTTACAAAATTTTAAATGAAACTAATTTCGATGTAAGCAAGTTAGATCTTGTTACTGTAAACAGAGATAAAAAAGCGAATGGAGCTGAAAAAGGTTATGATATTATTCGAGTTCCTACTTTTATTTTTTATCGAAACGGAAAAGAAATAGGAAGATTTGTAGAACACACCGTTAACGATGCTTTCTTAGAACAAGACATACTGCAAATTGTATCTGGAAAAGGATACAAACATGCATACGAAAAATAACAGATAATCGATGAATAACTTTTTTATTCATCGATTTTTTTTTGAGTTCTATTTATCTAATTATAGCTTTCTTTTTCCTGATAAATAATTAAAACACCAGGTAATAACAACGTCCAAAATCTTGATTTAGAAATCAGAACACCTCTAAAATTGCAATATAAAAATTAACTAGGTACTTCATTTCTTTAAGGGCTTTAAAGAATTTAATTACTCTTTGATTAGCCTCAATTTATTTCAATTATATTTTTTATTTTTACTTTCAAATCGAAAGCAAAATAAATCTCCAAATGAAAGTAAAAAAAGAAGCACATAATTTTAGATCTAATTGTCCTTTAAGTTTAGGCTTAGATTTATTTGGAGACAAATGGAGCTTACTAATTGTTCGTGATTTACTCTATTATAAAGAGCGAACATTTAAAGATTTCTCGTTAGCTAAGGAAAAAATTTCTTCCGCGAGGCTCTCAGATAGATTATCAAAATTGGAAGATTTGAAGATCATTACAAAATCTAATCATCCAACAAATAAAAAAGTTTTCATTTACCGACTTACTCAAAAAGGTTTAGACTTAGCCCCTATTATAGCAGAATGCATGAGTTGGTCTTATACTTATTTCAACGAACATCTTTCAGATAAGACAAAAAAAATCGTTGAAGCCTATCAAAAAAATCCAGAACAAGTTTTAAAACAATTTAAATCACAATAAAGAATCATGTCAGTTTATCAAAAAGTAGCAAAGATTGGAGGTAAAATATTTTCAAAGAAAACATTATTTAAATATGGTTTTAACCTTTCTCCAATGTATCGAAGAAGTACAGGTAGAGTAGTTTCAGTTTCAGATGATTTATTGAACGTAAAAATAAAATTACCTCTAAATTATAAGAATAGAAATTATGTAAATTCAATTTTTGGAGGTAGCATGTTTTCTGCTGTTGATCCAATTCCTATGGTACAATTGATTAATATTATTGGTGATGATTATGTTGTTTGGGATAAATCTGCTGAAATATTTTTTAAGAAACCTGCCAAACAAAATTTATACGCTAGTTTTTCATATACTGAAGAAGAAATTGAAAACATAAAAAAGAGAGTTTCTGAAGGAAATGAAATAGAAATCACAAAGATTACAAAGTTAGTCGATGCTAAAGAGGACACAACCTATTGTGAGGTGATAAAAAAGATTTATGTTGCCGATAAAAACTTCTACAAACAAAAAAGAAAGTTAGCTCGTAAAAAACAATAAAACAGACAAATTCAGTGTAAATCTATCATACAGAATTTAAACACTAAATGTTTCGATGAATCCAGTATATTTGCACTTTATTTATTCCACAGGAAATGATTATACCGAAAAACAGAGAAGAAATAGAGTTAATGCGCGAAAGTGCTTTAGTAGTTTCTAGAACTTTAGGAATGTTAGCTAAAGAAGTAAAACCTGGAGTTACTACTTTATATTTAGATAAGCTTGCTGAAGAATTTATTAGAGAGCAAGGTGCAATTCCTGCTTTTTTAGGGTTATATGATTTTCCGAACACACTATGTATGAGTCCGAATACTCAAGTAGTACATGGTATTCCTAACAATACTCCATTAGTTGAAGGAGATATTATTTCTATCGACTGTGGTGCTTTAAAAAATGAATTTTACGGAGATCATGCTTACACCTTTGCTGTAGGTGAGATTGATCCTGAAACTAAAAAACTACTTGATGTAACCAAAGAGAGTTTATATGTTGGAATTCGTGAATTCAAAGCTGGAAATAGAGTTGGTGATGTTGGTTATGCTATCCAGCAATTTACTGAAAAGCACGGTTATGGTGTAGTAAGAGAATTAGTTGGACATGGAATTGGTAGAAAAATGCACGAAGATCCTGAAATGCCAAACTACGGAAGAAGAGGACGTGGAAAGAAATTTGTTGAAGGAATGGCACTTGCTATTGAACCTATGACAAATATGGGAACGCACAAAATTAAATTCCATAAAGATGGTTGGACTGTAACAACTTTAGATAACAAACCATCTGCTCATTTCGAACATGATGTAGCGCTTATTGATGGTAAACCAGAATTACTTTCGACATTCCAATACATCTATGAAGCTTTAGGAATTGAGAGTAATGAAGAAGATGAATTTAGACAACAACCTTTAGTTTTATAATATCTAGTGTCGCTTTTTAAGACAGTTTTAAATACAATTCCAAGACCAATTTTGATAAAGGCTAGCTATTTAGTTCGCCCATTTATTTCGTGGTGGTTAAAGGGTGATCGGTTCACAGATCCTATTGACGGGAAATCATTTAAAAAAATGCTTCCTTATGGATATGAAGTACAAAGAGAAAATGTATTATCACCTTCAACACTATCGCTAGAAAGACATCGATTACTTTGGTTATATCTTCAGCAAGAAACAGACTTTTTTTCTTCAAAAGAGAAAAGAAAGTTATTACATATTGCTCCGGAACAATGTTTTTTAGATCGCTTTAGACAACAGGATAATTTAGATTATTTAACTTCGGATTTAGAATCACCAATCGCTGATGTTAAAGCAGATATTTGTGACTTACCTTTTGAAGATGCTTCTTTTGACATCATTTTTTGTAATCATGTGTTAGAACATATTCCTGACGATACAAAAGCCATGCAAGAATTGTATCGAGTTTTAAAACCTGGTGGTTTTGGTATTTTTCAGATTCCACAAGATTTAAATAGATCGACAACTTTTGAAGATGACTCAATTACTGACCCTAAAGAAAGAGCTAAGATCTTCGGCCAATACGATCATGTTAGAGTTTATGGACGTGATTATTTTGATAAACTAAGAAGTATTGGTTTTGAAGTAAAAGAAGTAGATTACACAAAACAAATCGCCCCAGAATTAGTGGAGCGATATGCTTTAGCTAAAGGTGAAATTTTACCTTTATGTTATAAGATCTAATTAAAACTATTTGTTTAGTAAATTCTTAATTTAGATAATACTGTAAGATTAATACAACTTACACCTAAATTCATTAACTGAGCCGCTTCATATCCATTATGGAAAGAAACCTCAGAAGAAGATGAGTGTGAACACGCATATCGATCTAATGGATCGCCTCCTTTAATTTCTTGCGCTTTCTTTTTAGTAATTGCGAACTGTTTTAAATTTTCCATTCTTAATTTCATTTGATTTTAATTTAAATTACTTCGCTAATATATTTTTAAGTTTCAGTTTTTAAACCACCCTTTTTGGGTGATTCTGCTAACTAATTCGCAAATTCAGCTATAGTTCCTTTTTCATCTGTATAGATTAATACCACTTTTAATTTTGGATGTTTTTCTAAAAAAAGCTTTGTTTTTTCTAAACCCATAGCCATAAAAGCAGTAGCATAAGCATCGACATCAGCGCAATCTCCTTGCATTAAAACAGAAGCGCTTAACAAATTATTTTCTTGTGCTAAACCTGTTTTAGGATTTACAGTATGCACAATCTTCTCTCCTTTTTCGTTGATTTTAAACTTACGGTAATTACCAGAAGTTGCCATCGATTGATTATCTAAATTTATATATCTAGACTGACTACGTGAACCGTCGGTATTTGGATCATCAATTGCAACTTTCCATAAAGTATTTCGAGGACTTTTACCTCTTGCTCTTATCTCTCCACCAATTTCAACTAAATAATCATTGATGCTTTTACTTTCTAAAAAACGACCAACTACATCAATACCTAAACCTTTGGCATAAGCATTTACATTAAATTCCATTTCTGGTGCTTTAATTACTTTTCTTCTTTCTAAGGCCATTTTATCAAATCCAGTAATTTTCATTAAAGTTTCAATTTCTTCAGCAGTAAGATTATCTTTTTCTTTCCCTGAACCAAAACCATAAGCATTGATTAATTTCCCAATAGTAGGATCGAAATACCCATCTGTTTCATCATATAAACGTTTTGCTTTATCAAAAGCTTCCTCAAAATAATCATCAACAACAACTGTTGTATCATTTTGATTTACTCTTGAAATTAATGATGTTGGAATGTAAGTAGACAGCGAATTATTGAAATCTTCAAAAATCACATTTATTGGAGCTTGAAAATCTTCTGTACTCTTATAAATGATATTATATGTTGTTCCAAAAACTTTTCCTTGAAGTTTTGTATATGCTTCTTTCTTTAAATTTTCGTCTTCTTTTTTATTTTCAACTTTACAAGCCTGAGTAAAAACAAGTAAAAAAAGCAGTAAAGAGTAGTATTTCGGCGCCATTAATTTATATTTTTTTAACAAAAATAAATCAATCTGTACTAAATTACCGTTAATGTAAGTTTTTGTTTCATCATTTTTTTAAATTTGCTACTTACATTAACTACATAAAAGATGAAAAAAATAGTATTATTTCTATCGGCTGCTTTTCTGTTAGCTTCTTGTGCCTCGAGTAAAGAGCTAGAAGCCCTTAAAGAAAAACACGAACAAACTAAAGAAGAATTGTTAACTGTTAAAACTAATTTAACGAAGTGTTTAGTAGAAAAAGAAAAATATCAAGATCGCTCTAAAGATTTAGAAAGTAGAATTTCTGAGTTAAAACAAGATAAAGAGAATACTATTCAACAAGTTGAAAACTTAACAGTATTAACTAAAGGAGCTAACGATAACATCAAAGAGACTTTAGCTCAGTTAAGCAAAAAGGATAAGTATATTAATAAAATTAGAGCTGCGGCTTCTAAGAAAGACTCTTTAAATTTAGTTGTAGCTTTTCATTTAAAGAAAGAATTACAAGACGGAATTGACGATCAAGATATCGAGGTTAATGTAGAGAAGACCGTTGTATTTATTTCTATTTCTGACAAGTTATTATTTAAGAGTGGTAGCTACACTATTACAGATAAAGCATCTAAGGTGTTACAAAAAGTTGCTACTGTTGTAAACGGGCAACCAGAAATGGATGTTATGATTGAAGGTCATACTGATGACACTCCAATTAATACTGCTGCTGTAAAAGATAACTGGGATTTAAGTGTGAAGCGTTCTACAGCTATTGTACGTGAATTACAATCGAAGTATAACGTATCACCATCTAGATTAATCGCTGCTGGTAGAAGTAGTTTCTTACCATTAGCTCCTAATGATACACCAGCTAATAAAGCTAAAAACAGACGTACAAAGATTATTATCTTACCTCGTTTAAACCAATTCTTTGATTTATTAGATCAAAAAGTTGAGTAATCTTTTTACTTTATAAAATCTAGAAACCACCTAAATGTAGGTGGTTTTTTTGTTCAACCTTTTCTGAATATCAATGTAAGTATATTTAGAAATAACCTGTTTTAAAGACTTTTTTTATTTCTCTAATCCAACATGACAACTTCTTCTAAAAAAAACTAGAAATCAAAGCAAATTAAACTTCAGAAACAAAAAAGCCAGAGTAAAATACTCTGACTTTTGTTAATTTATAATTGTATAAATTATTTTAAGAATCTGTAAGTGAATTTAATTAAGAAGATATTCTCTAATTCTTCTTCAAAAATTTGATTATTTAATCCTCCTAGCAAAGATCTATCTGGATCTTGACTTCCTGTTGTTCCTTGAGACCACACAAAGAAAAACTCCGATCCTGGAATATATTCCCAACGCATTACTAAGTTCGACCTAAATTGAGCGAACGAGAAATCTGGATTTGAAAAATCGTAATCTGAAGTTCCGTCTAAATTTTCATCAATTTGAAATGAATCATCAACAGCATCATAATTCACTTGATTTTCATCTAAGAAAACTACTCTATTATTAATATTATCTGCTAAAGAATTCGAAACGAAATTAAAGTTACTATATCTTCCTCTAGCAATAAATGGCTGTCCGTAATACTGAATAGACAAGTTCGGATTAATACTATAATTCGCTCTAATTGTAAACGATAAATTTTTATTATCGATTTCACCTAAAACATATCTTGGTGTATTTCCATTTATAGTTTCTTCAGCAACATATTGTGTTTTATTTACATTTTCTCTAAAGCTTGTACTTAACGAAAGACTTAAAGCATCTAAAGGCTGATAATTAAAATTGATGTCATAATTTTTCACATCAAAACTATCATCAGTTCCGTAGCTATTAGAAAAACCAACTGAAAAATTAAACCTTTTACTAAAGTCAGAACCAATTGCAAAATTGTAATACACTTCTTCTGAATTTCTCCAACGCGGTCCACCTCTCAAAAAAGAATTAATAATTGATCTTGGTCGATATCCAATTCTTCCTTCTGTATTCCAGTTATTATCCCAGTTAATATTTCCTCTTGTTTCGTATTCAATTCTATTGAAGTTTCCTGCAAAATCATACATACTTCTTAAAACTACTCTTGCAGAAGCTCGTCTGTATATTTTTGTTGGGTTTTGCCATAAATACTCTATGTTACCAAATTGCCATATTTGATCTGTTTGACGTAAAAAACCAACATCATTTAATTCAAACTCTGGTGATTTCCAGTTTGCTCCTAAGAAAAAACGCCAGTTTCCTCCTCCTCTTTTCCCACCGAAAACTCGTCCACCTGTTCCTGTTAAAGAAGTTCTATTAGGATCAACACTTAAATGACTAGCATCTACTCGTTGAAATAAGTGACGGATAGATTCTTGAGTTCTCTGAATTGCTTCTTTACTTCCTGAAACATGACTCATAGAGAAATTACCTTGAATAAAATAATCTCTATTTTTCCATTCATGTCTGAAATCTAAACCACCAGAATACGCTGATTTATGAAGTGTATTAATTGATTGTAAATCTCTGTTAGTTGCAGTAAAAATTCCACCGATAAAAGATTTTCTATCATTAAAATCTTTTTGAACTCTTGTTACAAAATAATTTGTTAATGGTTCTACCAAAACCTCTCTTCTATCTCCATTATTATCAATCTCTGCATATTCATTATCTGTTACAGTTTCTAAAACACCGATAGACCAACCATCTCTTGTTTTTCCCGAAAACTTAGCCGCAGCAATTATTGAACTATTGATAGGAGCATCAACAAATTCTCCATCGTTAGAATCTGCAGAAGTTTGTGGAGTTCTTCCTATACGTCTACTGTAAAACACATTGTCCTGTCCACCAACTCTAAAATCAAAAATGTTTTTGTTTTCTACGAAGAATGGTCTTTGTTCACGAAAGAAAACATCATCAAAACCATCTAATACTATATTTCCTGGATCAGCTTCAACCTGTCCAAAATCAGGATTAATAGTTACATCTAAAGTTAAGTCGTTAGTTACACCAATCTTAGCATCTAAACCTCCATTAACTCTAAAATTATCACCATCTCTAAATGGATTCCCTGGCTCTTTTTCAAAAGTTTCATAAGAAACCACTGTAAAAGGTTGAATTTCTAATTGTTTTTGAGATTTTAAATCGATCAAACCATGTAATTCTCCAGCTTCACTGATAAATCCAGAAATATCGTTTGGAATACGTTGCCATAACGATCTTTCATTTTTTCTAAAAATAGTACGGTTAAAATTCAATCCCCAGATTTGCTCTTTAGCCTTTCCGAAACGTAATTGACTAAATGGAATTTTCATTTCACCAGTCCAACCTTTATCATCTATAACAGCATCAGTATACCAAACAGGATTCCAACTTTCATCCCAGTTTTGTCCGTTTTGAGTCACAAACTCTTCTCCCTTTACGCCAGCAGCTGTAACTGTAAAAACAAAAGCAGTTCTTTTATCGTGGTAACTATCAATAATTACATTTACACGATCTCCTGCAAAACCATCACGACGTGTTAAACGCGCTTCTATTTCTTCTGGAGATTCATCGAATGCTCTAATAGCAACGTAAAGATACTTTGCATCGTAAATTATTTTGAATTTAGTTTGAAAAGCAGGAGGTACACCTTCTTCTGGATTTTTCTGAATAAAATCTCCTCCCCACGGAACTGCATCCCAAGCAGCATCATCTAACCTCCCGTCGATAACTATCTCTTTGTCAGTTTTTTTAGTTGTATATATCTTTTTCTCTAAACTTTGTCCAGACATACATAGAGAACAAAAAATAGAAAAAACAAACAGTAATGTTCCTACCCTCATTTTTAGTTTTGAATCGTTGTCGCAAAAGTATACTAGAAATATCTTAACAATATGTTAATTCGCATTTTGAAGTTCTTAAATAAAATTAAATCAACTTGCTATTTGTCAGTAAAATAAATAATTGTAAATTTGCACTCCTTTTTTAAGGAAAAGTTATAATATTTATTAATAGACAAAAACTAAATCGTGTATGAACACATTAAGTTACAAAACAGTATCGGCTAACAAAGCAACTGTAAACAAAGAGTGGGTTGTTGTTGATGCGGACGGGCAATCATTAGGTCGTTTAGCTTCTAAAGTTGCAAAACTTATTAGAGGTAAACACAAGCCAAATTATACACCTCACGTAGACTGTGGTGATAATGTTGTTATTATCAATGCTGAAAAAGTTAATTTAACTGGAAGTAAGTGGAATAACAAAACTTACATCCGTCACACTGGTTACCCAGGTGGACAAAGATCGTTAACTGCTCAAGAAATGTTCGATAAGGACCCTGCTAGATTAGTAGAGAAAGCAGTTAAAGGAATGTTACCAAAAAACAAATTAGGTAGCGCTTTATTTAGAAATTTATATGTATATGTTGGTACTGAGCACGGACAAGAAGCTCAAAAACCAAAATCTATTAACCTTAACGATCTTAAATAATGGAAACAATTCACAAAATAGGTAGAAGAAAAACAGCTGTTGCTCGTGTATATGTTTCTCAAGGTAAAGGAGACATTACTATCAACAAAAGAGAATTAACTAATTACTTTACAACTCCAACTTTACAGTATAAAGTAAGACAACCTTTAATGTTAACTGAAAACTTAGAGGCTTACGATATCAAAGTAAACGTTTACGGTGGTGGTGTAACAGGACAAGCTGAGGCTATCCGTTTAGCAATTACTAGAGCATTAGTAGCTATCAACGAAGAGCACAAAGCAGTATTAAAACCAGAAGGATTATTAACTCGTGATCCAAGAATGGTTGAGCGTAAGAAATTCGGTCAGAAGAAAGCACGTAAGAAATTCCAGTTCTCTAAGCGTTAATCGTTTATTGGAACTGTTTTTCAAAAAATATTTTTTTATCAACAGTTTAGTATCTAAATAGTTCAGACGTAAAACTACTGTACTATTGTGAAAACAGAACGTAAACACATTTATTAAAATGGCAAACATTCAAGAATTATTAGAAAGCGGAGTACACTTCGGTCACTTAACTAGAAAGTGGAATCCAAACATGGCACCTTATATCTACACAGAGCGTAATGGTGTTCACATTATTGACTTATACAAGACTTCTGCAAAGATTGATGAAGCTAAAGAAGCTTTAAAGAAGATTGCTAACTCTGGTCGTAAGATCTTATTCGTAGCAACTAAAAAGCAAGCTAAAGATATCGTTGCTGAAAAATCTAAGTCAGTAAACATGCCTTACATCACTGAAAGATGGCCAGGTGGTATGTTAACAAACTTCGTTACTATTCGTAAAGCAGTAAAGAAAATGACTGCTATCGATAGAATGAAGCAAGATGGATCTTTCGACGCTTTATCTAAGAGAGAAAAATTACAAATTAACCGTCAACGTGAGAAGTTAGAAAAGAACTTAGGTTCTATTGCAGACATGACTCGTTTACCTGGTGCATTATTTGTAATTGACGTTAAAAAAGAGCACATTGCTATTGCAGAAGCTCAAAAATTAAACATTCCAATCTTTGCAATGGTTGATACAAACTCTGATCCAAGACCGATCGATTTTGTAATTCCTGCAAACGATGATGCTTCTAAATCTATCGATAAAGTTTTATCTTATGTTACTGAAGCTATTTCTGAAGGTTTGGCTGACAGAAAAGCTGACAAAGAAAAAGCTAAAACAGAAAAAGAATCTACTACTGGAAACAAGAAAGTAGAGGAAGCAAAAACTGAAGAGGCAAAATAAATATTTAAAGGTTTCATTACATTGAAACCTTTAATTTATTTTATCATTGTACAATTATATACAACCTTAAAAAAACAAACAAAATGTCAAAAATTAGCGCTGCAGACGTAAAAAAATTAAGAGAGACTACAGGTGCAGGAATGATGGACTGTAAGAACGCTTTAGTTGAAGCAGAAGGAAACTTTGATAAAGCTATCGAAATCTTACGTAAAAAAGGTCAAAAGATCGCTGCTAAAAGAGCAGATCGTGATTCTTCTGAAGGTGTAGCTATCGCTAAAATCAGTGACGACAATACTTACGGTGTTGCTATCGTATTAGCTTGTGAGACTGATTTTGTTGCTAAAAATGACACATATAAAGAATTAGCTCAGCAATTCGTTGATATCGCTATCAACTATTCTAACAAAGAAGATTTCTTAGCTGCTGAATTCGAAAGTGGAGTTACTGTTGCTGAAAAATTAATTGAGCAAACTGGTGTAATCGGTGAAAAAATCGAGATCCCTTCTTTCGAAAGAGTTGAAGCTCCTTACGTAGGTTCTTATACTCACGTTGGAAAGATTTCTGCTTTAGTTGGTTTAACTCAAACTGTTGACAAAGCTGCTGACTTAACTAAAGATTTAGCTATGCAAGCTGCTTCAATGGGAGCTACTACTTTATCTTATAAAGATTTCTCTCCTGAGTACGTTGCTGCTGAGACTGAAGCTAGAATCGCTGCTATCGTAAAAGATAACGAAGAATTAGTACGTTTAGGTAAAACTTTAAAGAACGTTCCTCAATTCGTATCTAGATTACAATTAACAGACGAAGCTTTAGCTAACGCTGAAGAAGCTGCTAAAGAGCAGTTAAAAGCTGAAGGTAAGCCAGAGAAAATCTGGGACAAAATCTTACCAGGTAAAATGGAAAGATTTATTTCTGATAACACAACTTTAGATCAAGAGCAGTGTTTATTAGATCAAAAATTCATCAAGGATGAGAAGAAAACTGTTGCAGAATACGTTTCTTCTTACGGTGATGTAGAAGTTAAAAACTTCGTAAGAGTTACTTTAGGATAATTCTTATTTCATTATAAAATTAAAAAGCTGTCTACAATGTAGACAGCTTTTTTGTTTCGATATATTTAAATATCCGTTTTTTGAAGATTTTTTACTGAATAATAACTTTCTTAGTTATGATTTTATTGTTCTGTTCTACTTTAATAAAGTAAATTCCTGTGTTACCAAAATCACTACGGTTTAAGTTTACAGTATTCATTTCAGTTTTTCTTTCTAAAATCAACTTACCAGTAATATCAAAGATCGTCACTTTCGAACTCTCATTATTATTATTACTCTTATTGAAAGCAATTGTTATTTTTTCAAACTTTAAAGGGTTCGGATATACTCTTAACTCGTTTTTCTCACTAATTGTAGTTCTTGAAAATACTGATTTTGTAGAAGCATTAAGTGTTACGAATTTTGTAGTTACTCCTGCATTACATATTGCTCTTAACACTAAAGTATATTCTTTACCTTGTTGTAAACCTCCAATTGTCATTTCTGGAGTACTAGAGCCTTTGTAAGATGTAGCTTTTGGACTGTTTATATTTCCTGTAAACTGTCCTTTTGGCCACGCTCTTAATTCATAAGTTCTTACATTTAGCAGATCTTTAAACAATACAGTTATAGATGAATTTGTACTACTTTTCACTTTAAGATTTTCAATAAGTACTTGTCCATCACAAGCTTCTTTTCCTCGTAATGTATTCGCATCAATTTGAACTAACTTTGTTGTTCCTCCAGAAGCACAAATTGCACGTAAAACTAATGTATATTGAGTACCAGCTTGAAGTCCGTCAATAGTTAATGGTGAAGAATTTCCACCTTTATAAACTAAAGCTGCTGGAGTATTAATATTTCCGTTAAACTGTCCTTTGACCCAAGCACGTAATTCATACGTACTAACATTTTTAATTTCATCAAAAGCTAATGTTAAAGAAGTTTCAGTAGTATTAGAAATTTTTAAGTTAACTAACTCAGAATTTAAATTACACTTTTCTTCTGCACTTACGATTTTCCAATTCTGATTTTTATTTCCTTTTTGAAAAGTCCACAAATGCATTGTATTTCCATTGTTTCTATCTACAACTTTAGTACAGTGTAAAGGCTCAAGGAAGTAATCCTCGCCTACTTTAGTAATACTCCATTTTTGATGATTTGCTGTAGCTCCTGTCCAAGTTCCGAAATTAAGATTCGGATTTTGAGTTGTATCATTTTTCTCACACGCAGCATATGGCACTTCGAAATACTCATTATTTCTTAAGTTCTTAATTGTATAATAGTTTCCTGATTTTACAATTTCCCATTTTGCACTATTTGCTGAAGTATTTGCTAAACCTACTGTTCTTCCGCTAGGACTATTTAATTTCTTATTATCATAAGGGTTTTCGATATAGTAAATTCCATCCTCTAAGTTCGCATCTGGTCTAGAAGTATCTCCACCAGTATCTGGATTATTACAAGATTCCCCCGGTAAACCATAACAACCTAAACCTGTTGGTCCGAATTCTGGATTCCAATTAATTCCAGGAACCCAATTATCACCAAGTTCATAAGCACCAACATCAGGAGCTTTTCCTTTATATCCATTAGTTATTCCGTTAATTACTCTACCATAATCAACAGCTTTGGCATTGGCTTTAAGTTTGAAATTATTACCAGCATGGTTCACAAAAGAATTCTTATCAATTAAATTATTTTGTTTGTCAGATTGAGGCTCCCAAGTTACTTCTGTTTCTTGATTCCCTGCTTGATCTGTTACTTTTCTATCTGTAATATTATTCCAAACTTTAACATTCGTGAATTTAGTCCCGGCTTTATGCCAAGCTCCCATGGTTCCACCTTTAGCTTTTACTAATGTATTATTGAAAATATCAAGATCTTTACCATCCCAATTGATTTGAACATTCGTCCATTCAACATTCCAAACTACATTATGATGTACAGAAAAAGCTTCAGCATCGTTATCTAAATAAATTCCTGCTGCCTTTTTTAACTTCCCTCTACTCTCTGCATCGTGAAACCAATTGTGATGAATTTCTGTATTTTGCGGACCACCAACTGTGTAAAAAAGTGCACAATCGTCGTTAATTAAATTACTTCTTGATACGTCATTGTAACCAATTTCACAACGATTTCCATTAAAATTGATTCCATCTCTACCTGCATTAAAAATTGTGTTTCGTAAAATTTTATTATCGGTTCCACCTCTTGCAACTAACGGAGCATCATATGAACCTAAATAATTAAAATCATGAATATAATTATTCACTAATCTATTAGAGTTTCCTCCTAAGCGAACACCAGTAGCAGCACTAAAAGCAATTTCACATTTTTCTACTACATTGTTTTTCCCATTAACTTCTACACTTGGTTTTCCAGCATTGAAACCTTTGAAAATTCCTTGCGTATGATTTCCATAGAAAGAAGAAACCTTATACAATCTATTGTTATTAGAGTTTGATTTCATTAGAATAGCTCCACCGAAAACAGCTAGGTTTTTAATTTCAATAAAATTTCTCTGGTTTAAATCAATAGTAACTTTACGTCTTCTCATTTGTACTTTTCCATTAACTGGAGCACCACCACTAGGCATTTGTACAAATAATTCTTTTGTTTGACTATTAAACCACCATTCATTTTGATAATCTAAAGCACCTTTTACTCCTTCTAAATAGAAATCGCCTTTACTTGCAGGATCATGAAAAGTTCTAATCCAAGTTGGATTTTTATCTAAATTGAAATTTACTCTTCCAGAAGAACTTGAAGTGATAAAAGCTTTCCAAGCAATCCACCCAGAACCAGGACGATCACCATAAAAGAAAATAGCTCCACCTTTCCAGTTAATATTTGGGATTTTAGAAGAAGTTAAGAACGCACCATTAGATACATTTTTGTTACTTCCGCCATCATTTCTCAAAGAATTTAAAGTAAAAGGCTTTCCATCTGTATTGTTTGGCCAACGTGCTAAATCCATAGCAACATTACCATTCATTACAAAATTTTCTTGACCAAGATCCCAGTCTACTTTAGTTTTATAAATTACACCATTGTCTTTTTGCCAACCTCGTAAAGCTTGCATTGCAGATACGATAACTTTTTCACCTTGCTTAGCTGTGTAGACTATCGGAGAACCTGCTCGTCCAGATCTTGCTGGTCTAATGGTTTCTTCATACGTTCCTCCACCAATAATGATAACATCACCTGGTTGTGCAATAGAAGAAGCTTTTTGAATCGTTAAAAATGGAGCTGTAGCACTTCCATTATTAGCATCGTTTCCATTCTTAGAAACGTAGATATCTCTTGCATGAGATAATTGAACAATAAAAAGCATGGACAAGACCAAACTCTTTAAACATTGTTTTTGAAATTTTTGAAAATTTTTCATCGTTTGATTTATTTAGGAAATTATTTTGCATTCTATAACATCAAACAAGGCTCATTATTGCATATTCTTCAAAAAACGGACAATCCTTAACATAGTATAACACTAAGTAATAATTCCTTAATTTGAGTTATAGATACACTTGTATTCATGCCTACTTTAAAAAAGAAAGCATGTAGATTAAAATTTTGAAATTGCTATTAAAATGTAATTGTATAGCGTTAGTAGTGTTTTTTAGAAGTTTTAGGAAATACTTTCATAAGTTATTTAGAATTAGGGGTTATAACCTCAAAACTAAAAAACATAACACATTATATTTAAACCTATTATAAAATTCTTTGATACTAAAATTACTAGACAAATCAAACCTAGTATTTACAATCAAGAATTAAATATAGCATATCATTCTCCTCTTTTTTTATTATGAATACTTTGTATATTTGCACAACTTTCAACAGAACTATGCAATACAAAAGAATACTTCTAAAATTAAGCGGAGAAGCTTTGATGGGAGACCGCGACTATGGAATTGATCCTAAAAGATTAAAAGAATACGCACAAGAAATTAAAACAGTAGTAGACAAAGGCATCGAAGTTGCTATTGTTATTGGAGGAGGCAACATCTTTAGAGGAGTTTCTGGTGCTGCTAACGGAATGGACAGAGTACAAGGAGATCACATGGGAATGTTAGCTACTTGTATTAATGGTTTAGCTTTACAAAGTGCTTTAGAAGACGAAGGTGTGTATACTAGAATGCAAACTGCTTTAGAAATTAAAGAAGTTGCAGAACCTTACATTAAACGAAAAGCTATTAGACACCTAGAAAAAGGACGTGTAGTAATTTTTGGAGCTGGAACTGGAAACCCATATTTCACTACTGATACTGCAGCTGTATTAAGAGCAATTGAAATTGATGCTGACGCTATTTTAAAAGGTACTCGCGTTGATGGTATTTATACTTCTGATCCAGAAAAAGACAAAGATGCCATTAAATTTGAAAGTATTACATTTAAAGACGTAATAGAAAAGGGATTAAAAGTAATGGATATGACTGCTTTTACCCTGAGTGAAGAAAACAAATTACCAATTATTGTTTTCGATATGAATAAAAATGGGAACTTACTGAAGTTAGTTTCTGGAGAGCAAATTGGAACAATAGTTGATTACAAATAAATCCTTTTCTGGATTAATTAAATTATAAAAGAAATGACTGAAGAAATTGATTTTATTATAGATAGTACGAAAGAAGCTATGACTGATGCAATTTCTCACTTAGAGAAAGAATTAAGAAGTATTAGAGCAGGTAAAGCTTCTCCAGCAATGTTAGCTAACGTACAAGTTGATTATTATGGATCTCAAACTCCATTAGGTCAAGTAGCAAATGTAAATACTCCAGATGCTCGAACAATCTCAATCCAACCATGGGAAAAGAACATGTTACAAGAGATTGAAAAAGCTATTATGATTGCCAACTTAGGTTTCAACCCAATGAATAATGGTGAAAATATTATCATTAATGTACCACCATTAACTGAAGAACGTCGTAAAGATCTAGCAAAACAAGCAAAATCTGAAGCGGAAAGTGCTAAAGTTGGAGTTAGAAATGCTCGTAAAGAAGCTAATAACGAAATCAAAAAACTTGACGTTTCTGATGACATGAAGAAAAATGCAGAAGCTGATGTTCAAACCTTAACAGACAAATTCGTTAAAGAAATTGACGAAAAATTAGTAGTTAAGGAGAAAGAAATAATGACAGTTTAATCTTTTTCAAGATATTTTAACAAAAAGAGCGTTTTTAAAAACGCTCTTTTTTATTTTTTATATCTTTTTAAGTTACCTTTGCACAAATTTTTTTAGATGACTTTTTGGACTAAAATCGCAGGATTTATTTTACGTAATCGCTACTTAGTATTAACTACCATAGTTATTATCACTGCCTTATTAGTTACACAATCCAAATACGTTAGATTTTCTTACACTGAAGCAAACCTTTTACCAGAAAACCACGAAGCGAATATTCAGTATAACAAATTCTTAGAAATTTTTGGTGAAGAAGGTAACCTTATCATTTTAGGAATTAAGGATAGCACTTTTTATTCTTTAGATAAATTTAATTCTTGGAATAAATTGGCTAGACAGTTAGATGCTGCTCCAGAAGTAGAGTTTACAGTATCTATATCTGATATAAAGAAGTTAAAAGCTGATCGTAAAAAAAGAAAATTTGTAGTTGATCCTTTATTTGAAAAAGAACCAACAAAGCAAGAAGAAATAGATCAAATTAAGATTCAACTTTTTGAAAAACTTCCTTTTTACGAGAATATTTTATTTAACAACGAAGGAACTATTCAAACAGCAATATACTTAAAGAAAGATATTGTTAATAAACCTGAACGTGCGCAGTTCATCGAAGAAAACTTAATTCCTGCAATTAATAAATTCAAAAAAGACAATAATTTAGAAGTAAAAGTATCTGGTATGCCTTACATCAGAACTTTAAATTCTAAAAACATTGCGGAAGAAATGGGGATTTTTGTCCTTGGAGCTTTACTTATTACAGCAATTATTTTCTTCTTCTTTTTTAGATCTTTCAGAGCCACTTTTATCACTCTATTAGTAGTAACAATCGGAGTTATTTGGGCTTATGGATTTATTGGATTACTACGCTACGAATTAACTGTACTTACAGCTTTAATTCCTCCATTAATTATTGTAATTGGAGTTCCTAATGCTGTTTTCTTAATTAATAAATATCAGCAAGAAGTAAAAAAACACGGTAATCAAGCAAAATCGTTACAACGTGTAATTTCTAAAATTGGTAATGCTACGTTAATGACAAACATTACTACAGCTTCTGGTTTTGCTACGTTTGTTTTTGTTAAAAGTAAATTACTACGTGAGTTTGGTATTCTTGCATCGATAAATATCATCAGTATTTTCATATTAGCCTTACTAATTATTCCAATACTGTATAGCTTTATGCCACTTCCGCAGAAAAAACATTTAAATCACCTTGAAAAAAGATGGATGGAAAATGTTGTAGACTGGATGGAAAGAATGGTGAAAAAACAACGTATTTACATATATATAACCACAGTTATCATTATCATTTTAAGTATGATTGGTTTATATCAAATACGTGTTTCTGGTAGTTTGATTGAAGACATGCCCAAAGGAAAACAATTCTACAAAGACATTAAGTTCTTTGAAAAAGAGTTTGGTGGTATTATGCCTTTAGAAATTTTAATTGATACCAAAAAAGAAAAAGGAGTAATGAAGCTTTCTACTCTTAAAAAGATGGAAAAGCTTAATGAAACTATTGAAACGTTCCCTGAACTTTCAAAACCAATTTCTGTAAACAACCTTGTGAAATATTCTAAGCAAGCTTTTTACAACGGAAATCCGAAATATTATCAATTACCTACAAGTCAAGAAAAGAGTTACATTTTTGCATATACTAAGAATTCGACTAGCAATTCTGGTATGCTTAAAAACTTTGTTGATAGCACTGGTCGTTATGCTCGTATAACTACCTTCATGAAAGATATTGGTACTGATAAAATGGACATTATCCAAGACCGATTAAATGCGGTAATCCAAAAGCAATTCAAAGGAGATAAGTTTAGCGTGTCCATGACAGGAAAAGCTTTAGTATTCTTGAAAGGAACAAACTACTTAATTAAAAACTTAGTTATTTCACTTTCGTTAGCAATATTATTGATCTCTATCTTTATGGCTTGGATGTTTAGATCTCCACAAATGATTTTAATATCATTAATTCCTAATATGTTACCATTACTAATTACTGCTGGTTTAATGGGATTCTTCGACATTCCTATAAAACCATCTACGATTTTAGTATTTAGTATTGCTTTCGGAATATCTGTTGATGACACCATACATTTCCTTGCAAAATACCGACAGGAATTGTTAGCCAATAACTGGAGAATAAAGCCTGCAGTTTATGCTGCATTACGTGAAACTGGGGTAAGTATGTTCTATACTTCAATTGTACTATTCTTCGGTTTCTTAGTATTTACAGTATCAAGTTTTGGTGGAACTATTGCCTTAGGAGGTTTAGTTTCAGTAACGTTATTATTAGCTATGGTTTCTAACCTGTTATTATTACCATCATTACTACTTTCTTTTGAAAGAAAAATTGCCAATCAGAAAGTATTAAAAGAAACTAACTTTAAAATTTTCCCACCAAAAGAGAAAAAATAGTTTCTATTTCAACTTATAAAATTAAAAAAGCACACTTTTAAAAAGTGTGCTTTTTTTGATTATTCTATACAAATAATACAATCTATTGAAGACAAATTTCTATTTCGGTATTACCTTTTTCAACATTTTCCCTAAACTCGTTTATCAGATCATTTAAGAGCTCTTTATTAATCCAGATAAACTATACTTATCAAATCTAAACTCAAAATCTGTATTAGTAAATACCTAGAAATGGGTAATTTATAGTTTTGAAAAAAGACAATTAAAAAAGGCTTTCAACGAATGAAAGCCTTATGATAATAAGATAATTTGGTTGTATTATCTTTCAGATATATATGTACTACTACGATACTATAACAATCTTTTCTATATTTTATTATACAAAGTATTGGTAACTGTAATTATAAATACAAAATCGTTTTAAGTCTTTTTTTTAAAGAACTCCCCCAAGTAGTTCTTAAAGAATGTTGTAAATTCTTCTTAATAAATTATATTTGTTGCTCAATTTTGTTAACCTATTTATAATGACAACAAGTAGTGTAAAAGAGCTTTTAAACTCAGAGAAGTTTTTACAAGAAGTATGTGTGAAAGGTTGGGTAAGAACCTTTAGAAGTAATCGTTTTATAGCATTAAATGATGGTTCTACTATTAAGAATATTCAATGTGTTGTTGATTTTGAAAATACTGATGAAGCTTTATTAAAAAGAATTACTACTGGTGCTGCTGTTGCAATAAAAGGAACTTTAGTAGAGAGCCAGGGTAAAGGTCAATCAGTTGAAGTTCAAGTAAACAATTTAGAAATTTTAGGAGATTCGAATCCAGATGAATATCCTATTCAACCTAAAAGACACAGTTTAGAATTTTTACGTGAAAATGCTCACTTAAGAGTTCGTACAAATACATTTAGTGCTGTAATGCGTGTGCGTTCTGCACTTTCTTTTGCTGTACATCAATACTTTCAGCAAAACGGATTTTATTATGTAAATACACCTATTATTACAGGTTCTGATGCTGAAGGAGCTGGTGAAATGTTTAAAGTGACCAACTTTGAACCAAACAAAGCACCATTAAACGAAGAAGGTGAAGTAGATTATAGTCAAGATTTCTTTGGTAAGCAAACTAACTTAACCGTATCTGGACAGTTAGAAGCTGAAACCTATGCAATGGGATTAGGTAAAGTATATACATTCGGACCAACATTTAGAGCTGAAAATTCTAATACAACAAGACACTTAGCAGAATTCTGGATGATCGAACCTGAAGTTGCATTCTACGATTTAGATGCAAACATGGATTTATCTGAAGATTTCATTAAGTATGTTTTACAATATGTTTTAGATAACTGTAAAGATGATTTAGAGTTCTTAGAAAACAGACTTTTACAAGAAGAAAAAACAAAGCCACAAGCTGAAAGAAGCGAAATGTCTTTAATTGAAAAGTTAAAGTTTGTTGTAGATAATAACTTTAAACGTGTTTCTTATACTGAAGCTATCGATATTTTACGTAATTCTAAACCTAACAAAAAGAAAAAATTTCAATTTCCTATTAACGAGTGGGGAGCAGATTTACAATCAGAACATGAGCGTTACTTAGTAGAAAAGCACTTTAAATGTCCTGTAATCTTATTCGATTATCCAGCGAAAATTAAAGCATTCTATATGCGTTTAAATGACGATGGAAAAACAGTAAGAGCTATGGATGTTTTATTCCCTGGAATTGGAGAAATGGTTGGTGGAGCTCAAAGAGAAGAGCGTTTAGATGTATTAAAAGAAAAAATGGCTGCTTTAGATATTCCTGAAGAAGAATTATGGTGGTACTTAGATACTAGAAAATTTGGTACAGCAGTACATTCTGGTTTCGGTTTAGGTTTTGAACGTTTAGTATTATTCACAACTGGTATGAGTAATATTAGAGACGTTATTCCTTTCCCTAGAACACCACAAAATGCAGAATTTTAATTCTACAGTGATATATTAACAAGATCATCGTCATTCTTCCTTAAGAATGGCGATTTTCTTTTTCATCGAATTCATATATTTGTAATTATGTTAAAGCAAAGTTTACATCAGAAATTACTTCAAAAATTGTCTCCCCAACAGATTCAGTTAATGAAGTTAATACAATTGCCAACACAGGCTTTCGAAGAACGTTTAAAACAAGAAATCGAAGAGAATCCTGCGTTAGATACTGGAAAAGAAGAAGCTGATAATTTTGATGATAGCTTAAGCAATGAAAGTGAATACGATGATACCGGAAATGAAAAGATCGATGCTGAAGATATAAACATCGATGAATACTTAAGTGACGACGAGTATCCTAGTTATAAAACGCAAAGCAACAACTACTCAGCTGATGATGAAGAAAAACAAGTTCCGTATGCAGCAGGAACAACATTTCATCAATCTTTAAAAAACCAGTTAAATACATTTCGAATTAACGATGAAGAGCGATTAATTGCTGAATTCTTAGTTGGAAGTATTGACGATAGCGGTTATATACGACGTGAAATTATTGATTTAGTTGATGATTTAGCATTCACACAGAATGTATTTACGACAGAAGAATTAGTAGAGAAAATTTTAACTGAAGTAGTTCAACGATTAGATCCTGTTGGTGTTGGTGCAAGAGATTTAAAAGAATGTTTGATTATACAGCTAAAAGCAAAAACAGAAACAAAAAGTAGAGCTTTAGCTATAAAAGTTTTAGAAGATGCTTTTGATCATTTTGTAAAGAAACATTACAAAAAACTTTTAGATAAGTTCAACATCGATGAAGAAGAACTTAAAGAAGTTATTGGAGAAATCTCTAAATTGAATCCAAAACCAGGAAGTTCTTATGCAGGAAATAATAAAATTGCAGAACAGATTGTTCCTGATTTTACGATTAGAATTATTGACGGGAAATTAGAGTTGACGTTAAACTCTAGAAATGCTCCAGAACTTCACGTATCTAGAGAATACAACGAGATGCTTAAAGGATATCAAAATTCGAAAGATAAGAGTAAATCTCAGAAAGACGCAGTAATGTTCATCAAACAAAAATTAGATGCCGCTAAATGGTTTATAGACGCTATTAAACAACGTCAACAAACTTTGTTGGTTACGATGAACTCAATTATGCATTATCAGTATGAATACTTTTTAACTGGCGATGAACGTAAGTTAAAACCAATGATTTTAAAAGATATTGCTGATCAAATTAACATGGACGTATCTACAGTATCTAGAGTTGCAAACAGTAAATACGTTTCTACTCCCTACGGAACAAAATTGATTAAAGACTTCTTCTCAGAATCTATGAAGAATGATCAAGGAGAAGATGTTTCAACAAGGGAAATCAAGAAAATACTAGAAAATGTTATCGCTGAAGAAGACAAGCGTAAACCTTTAACAGACGAAAAGCTATCTAAAATTTTAAAGGAAAAAGGATATCCTATAGCAAGAAGAACAGTAGCAAAATATAGAGAGCAATTGGATATTCCTGTAGCAAGATTAAGAAAAGAAATTTAATGAATTGGCAGAAAATTTTATCTACAATATTACATCCTGTGGTAATGCCAACCATAGGTATATTAACGTATTTTATTGTCACTGCTAATCAAGTGAGTATTCGAGAACAGCTGTATTTATTATTTACTGTTTTTGTTACTACTTATTTATTTCCAATGCTGTTACTAATCGTATTAAAGTTGACAAAAAAGATCGATTCTTTTGAAGTAAGTACTATTAAAGAACGAAAAATACCACTTTTTGTAATGATGTGTATTTTTCTTTTCTTAGGCCGTTTTTTTAGTCAGTTTTCAAAATACAGTGATTTATCTTACCTGTTTTTTGGAACCTTATTAGCCTTAATTTTTGTCTATTTTATCTTCTTTGTAAAAGTAAAAACAAGCTTACACTTACTTTCTATGGGGAGTGCAATTGGATTTTTTGTAACGCTACAATTAATTTACAATACTTCTTTACTTCCTTTAATCATAATTTTCACGTTACTCTCAGGTTTTTTAGCAACTGCAAGATTAGATCTTAAAGCTCACACACCTAAAGAAGTCTATTTAGGCTTTTTATTAGGTTTTTCATGTCAGATATTAACTTACTATATTTTATAGCTATAAAATGTAGAAAATAAGTCCTAGTTTAATAATATTTGAGTTAACACTTTCATTATTTATCATTACATCTTTATAAACTGGAGTTAAACCATAATACATATAGAAGTTAAAAGTTCCGTAACCTACTGATAAATCTAAACCTGTTTGAAATCGATTATAAATAGGAATATTACTAAACTGAAAAGCGTTATTATTTAGATTGTATGAGAAATTATTCGAGAAATTATAGGTCATTTTTACTCCTGCATAAACTCTCCAAAAAGAATAAGTGACCGCATCAGAAGTTCTCCATCTAATTTGAATTGGTATTTCCAAATTATGTAATCTTAATTTATTTGATGAAACATCATTTCCTATTTGAATTGTATTTTCATCCACCACTTGAATTCCATGATTAAAAGAATTAAAACCATAACCTAAACCAGCTCCTAAAGCGAAATTTCCTCTTGTATTTAAAGGAAAATCTCTAATATAACCAACAGATAAACTGTATGAGAAACTTGTACTAGGAGTTCCTTTAGGTTGATTTAACATTAAATCATAACTCACTCCAAGATACAATTGATCTTCTAAATACTTATCCCCTATTTTTAAAGAATCAATCTGTGCATAACAAAAACTACAAGTAAAAATGAAAATGTAAAATAGATGTTTCATAGACTTTGAATTATGATTACAAAAATAAAAAAGAGCAATATAAATATTGCTCTTTTTTATAATACTAAGAAACGATGTTTCTTATTTTTTAATGCTACTTCCTTTTTGAGTAGATAAACTCAATTTAAGTGCATTTACTTCTCTTAATTGGAAACGAATATCAGTAAGTGTACCTACATTCGATTCTTTATCTGCCTTTATAGAAGTTGTCATAAACTTAACTTCCTCTTCACTTACATTAGATCTCTCATTAAGTATAAAAGCAGGAATCTCTTCTGGAGTAGCTATCTTATCATTCAATTGAATTCTATTATATTTCCCACCCCATTTATCAGTATCTTTCGCTCTACCAACGTAGATTGTACTTACTAAACTTTTATGCTCTAATTTCTTAACTTCAGTTGCACTAGGTAAACGAGGACTGTCTATCCTAAGATCAGTTTCTCTCATTACTGTAGTTACCATGAAGAAGAATAATAACATAAATACGATATCCGGTAAAGATGCTGTCGAAATGGCCTGTTGACCTGATTTTTTCTTTTTAAATTTAGACATAATACAATGTTTTATAATTTAATTTCCGTCACTAGAATCCAAGTCGGTAATAATCTGAGGGTAGCTATTCTTTATAGTTTCTACCTTCTTCTTTAGATCCTGATCTTTACGTCCTGATTTCTTATATGCTTCTTCAAGTTCTGTGAAAGATGTACCAAATTTTTTCTGACATAATTTATTTCTTAGTTCAGAATAAGCACTTAATAATTCATTTTGAATTGTAACGTAAGTACCGTAGTCGGCAGCTCTATCACTTTCAATAGAAATAATTGCTTTATTTGGGTGATCTGACGAATCAGGGTTTCTTTCACCTGAACAATAATCACACTCTTTTCCAGCTTCTTCTCCTGGCATTGGGTTACCTGTACCTCCACCATTGTCAATAAACTTAAGAGCAGCTGTCTTCAAATCTTTTAACTCTAATACATCACCATCAACAAATAAGTCATTGTTTTTATTAATACTTATTTGAAAGATATTTTTATCCTTAATTTTTGGTGGATCGTAATCTTTTGGAGGTTTCTCAGCTAATTTCTTAGAAATTCCTGAATCTACATCCATTGTCGTTGTTACAAGGAAAAAGATAAGTAGCAAGAAGGCTATATCTGCCATCGAACCTGCATTAATTTCTGGGTTTTCTCTTCTTGCCATGTTTAATTATTTAATTAATCCTTTAAATAAATCAAATACGAAGAATGCTCCACCTACTACTAATAAGATAAGGCTTGACCAGATTCCTGTACTTGTTAATTTAGAAACTGAACTTCCAGCTTCTGCAATAACTTCTTTATTTGCATCTAAAACTTCGTTTGAATCTGCAACTAAAGAAGAAATTAATAAAATCACTCCAAGAACTCCCAGTCCTAAAACTGCTTTCTTAAGTGCTTGTGGGTTCTTAGCTATACCTAATACAGATGCTAGTACTGCAATTGCTGCTGCAGCAAAAAACATAACTATACCAAATATAACCATAGGGCTTGATGCATCTGAGATAGCTAATTTATCTTCTCCATCAGTCATCATTACGTTGATATATAGACCAAAGCCTACAACCATAATGATACCTACTATTATTGTTAATATTCTATTATTCATTTGCTAACTTTTATTATTTCTTGTACTTAGCTAACAAATCAATTAAAGAAATTGAAGCGTCTTCCATGTTGTTTACTATACTATCTACTTTAGATACGATATAGTTGTAAAATATTTGTAAGATAATTGCTACTACTAATCCAAATACTGTAGTTAAAAGTGCAATTTTAATACCACCTGCTACTACCGCTGGAGAGATATCATTCGCAACTGCAATTCTATCAAAGGCTTCGATCATACCAATAACCGTTCCCATGAACCCAAGCATCGGTGCTAATGCGATAAATAAAGATAACCAAGAGATGTTCTTCTCTAATAATCCCATTTGAACTCCACCATATCCTACTACAGCTTTTTCAGCAGCATCTAAACCTTCGTCTGCTCTTTCTAAACCTTGGTAGAAAATTGAAGCGATTGGTCCTTTAGTATTTCTACATACTTCTTTAGCAGCCTCTACACCACCTGAACTTAAAGCGTCGTCAACTTTAGCAACTAATTTCTTAGTGTTAGTTGTCGCCATGTTTAAATAAATGATTCTTTCAATTGCAATAGCTAAACCTAATATTAAAGTAACTAAAACAATCCCCATAAACTTAGGATCTCCTTCAATAAAACGTTGTTTTAAGTCTTGGTGGAAAGTTTTTTCAACTTCCTGAGCAAAAGTTGACTGAATAGCCCCAAAGAACATAATTCCTGTAAGTGTTAGGACATTTACTGCTTTTTTCATTTTGTTATAATTAATTTAAATAGTTAACGTGATAAAAATACAAATTTTAAAATTGTCAAAACTGGAGTTATTTTTACCATCCGTTATAATTTTTTTGTAAAAATATATGTACCCCAAGTTTTCAGACTGCCAATTAACAAAAAAATGTTGGTTCAGTAAAGAAAATTAACGGTTATTGTTAAAATACTTTAAGTTTTTGACACATTCAATAATTGAATTATGATAAATTTATGAAATCTCTCCTCGTAATGGAGTTTCAAAATAATACTTGAACCTTTCTTCTGTTAAATCTTCACCAAGTAAATACATCATCTTAGCAACGGCAGTTTCTGTTGTAATATCTTTTCCGTTGATAATCCCCATGTCTTTAAGGTCTGTACTAGTTTCATACAACCCAAGAATAACACTACCTCCAGCACATTGAGTTACATTTACTACTCGAACTCCTTTATTGATAGTTTCTTGAATTAAATTTATGAACCATGCTTCTGTTGGTGCATTTCCTGAACCATAACTTTCTAGTATTAATCCTTTTAAATTTGGAACGCTTACTATAGCTTCAACAACTTTAGAAGTGATACCTGGAAATAGTTTTAGAATTACAATATCTTCAACCAAGTTTTTTCTAAAAATCAGTTTTGAATTTTTAGATTCATTTCGAAGTAATAAGTGTTTATTAAACGATAAATGCACACCGCTTTCAGCTAACGGTGGATAGTTCATAGATGAAAAAGCTTCGAACTGTTCTGCATTGATTTTGGTTGTTCTATTAGCTCTGTATAATTTATATTCAAAATATAAACCAACTTCTTGAATTATTGGTTCTCCATTTTCTGATGCGCATGCTATTTCTATTGAAGTAATTAAATTTTCTTTAGCATCTGTTCTTAAATCTCCAATTGGTAATTGTGACCCTGTGAAAATTACTGGCTTTTGTAAATTCTCGAACATAAAACTTACTGCTGAAGAAATATAAGACATAGTATCAGATCCCGTTAAAACTACAAAACCATCATAAGCATTATAATTTTTCGCAATAATTTCCGCTATATTTATGTAATAACTGGTATTCATATTCGAAGAATCGATTGGCTCTTCGAACGAAATGGTGTCGATTTCACAATTTAATTGTTTCAATTCTGGAATTTTTTCCAGAATCTGACTAAAGTCAAATGCTCTTAACGCATTTGTTTTATAATCTTTAACCATACCTATGGTTCCTCCTGTATATACTAATAGAATAGTAGGATTGTTTGCCATTTTGTCAACTTTTAATTCCATTTTTAATTATGGAATAATTTATGTTGTAAATTTATCAAACTAAGAAAGAATAGAATTATAAAAAATAAAAAAGTACAACTATGATAGTAGATTTCGGATATTATATAATTATTGGTATCGTTGCTTTAATAAGTAGTGCGGTAAGCAACTCTTTAAAAAAGAAGTTTGATAAGTACTCTAGAATTCGATTAAGAAATGGAATGAGCGGTGCCGAAATAGCTGAAAAGATGTTAGCTGACCACGGTATTTACGATGTTAAAGTAATTTCTACTCCGGGTAAATTAACCGATCATTATAATCCTCAGAACAAAACTGTAAATTTAAGTCAAGTTGTGTATCATGAAAGAAATGCTGCCGCTGCCGCTGTTGCCGCACACGAAGTAGGACATGCAGTGCAACATGCACGAGCTTACAAATGGTTAACTATGCGTTCGAACATTGTCCCGTTAGTTGGTGTAGCCTCTAAGTTTTCTAACATTTTAATTATGGTAGGATTAGTATTAGGATTAACATCTAGTTTTGGATACTTAGTACTTTCTGTTGGTGTTGGTTTATTTGGTATTACAACATTATTTAGTTTCGTTACTTTACCTGTAGAATACGATGCTAGCAATAGAGCTTTAGCTTGGCTAAAAAACAAAAATATGGTTACTCGTGAAGAATTAGCTGGCGCACAAGATGCTTTAAAAGCTGCTGCAAAAACATATTTAGTTGCTGCACTTGGTTCTTTAGCTATGCTATTATACTGGGTAATGAAGTTAATGGCTGCCAATAGAGATGATTAAGTTTTAAATAAGTTTATTATTAATGTAAGGGAAGTATTTTTTATTCGTCGAAAGAGAAAATTCTACTTATGAAAAAACTCTATGCTTCATTAATTTTAATTCTTGCTTTTTCTGCATCAGTTTCTAGTCAGGAAATGACACTTACAAAATTGGGTACAATTTTAGAAAGAGCAAGCGATAGTATAATTAGTCAAAAACCACAATGGCGTTTTATTATTAGAGATGTTCCTTTTATAACTATAGCCGACTCTACGCACAATAGAATGCGAATAATTTCGCCAATTGGAGAAAGTGATAAGTTAAATGAAGAATTAAAAACGGCTTCTTTAATGGCTAATTTTCATACTGCTTTAGATGTAAAATATGCCATTTCGGATAATATTTTATGGGCAGTTTTTATACATCCTTTAAAAGAATTGACAGAAGATCAAGTGTATGATGCCGTAAGTCAAGTTTATTATGCACATGTAAACTTTGGAACTACATTTTCGAGTACATCTTTAGTTTTTCCTGGAAACAGAAAACCACCAGAAAAGCCTAAAAAGATTGAGAGAAAAATCATCAAAAAAATATAAAAACAAAGCCTCGGTATAATTACCGAGGCTTTTAAATTTATTACTTTTTAAATACTTTAATTGATCTCATGGTTTTGCCATCTTCGAACTGAAGTATATAAAAACCTGTTGAAATAGTATTCACGTTAATAATTAAGTTTTCTCCATCGTACACTTTTCCTATCGGTAAAACTTTACCATTAACACCTATCAACTTTAAGTTTCTAGCTGATTTTTTCGATGGAATTCCTTTAACAATTAGTTTGTCTTTAAATGGAATTGGAAAAACTTTTATTCCTTCAAAATCTTGTAAATCTACATTTGGTGGAGTTTCATTTTCTGAAACAACTGGAGCAACTTCATCTGTCCCTTCTGCTTGACTTACAACGTTTGGGGTTTCTATGTATTTTACTGAAAACTCAGCAACAGAAGCCCATCTTTTACCATCTACTTCAGAAAGTGCTCTAAAATATAAATAGCGTGTTTTGAATTGTTCGAAATCTGCAGATTGCTTTAATGTTGATTTTTGAAATGATCCTGTTGAAAGTTGCTTCCAATTACTTCCATCCCAACCAAAAAGAATATATTCTTTAACCATTCCTGTAGTTCCTGATTGACGACCTTGATATGAAAAACCAACTAGCTCTTTTTCTTTTCCTAAATCTATCGCAATAAAATGTGGATGCGATGTATTATCATCATACCAATTCGAATGCCAATAAGTATTCGGATCACCATCTGCAGCTCTTTCTTTAGCATGATCTGCGTTTGTAGTTTCTTCACTATTGGTATCGTAAACTACACAACCAATACAATCTTCTTTGATATCTGGTTCGTTTGAATTGTCATTTACTTTTACTTCAACAACATTAGAGAAATCAGAATAATCTGAATTATCATAAGCTCTTACTCGATAAGTATAAGTTCCATCAGCAAGATTTTCATCTGTATAAGTAGTTAAGTCATTTACATAATCAACTCTACTGAATCCTTGACCATCGTTTCTTTGAATTGTGAAACCAGATTCGTTATTCGAATTGTCTTTCCAAGTTAATGTTACATTTCTTTCATTTAAAGAAGCTGCTAAATCACTTGGTGGATTGATTTTAGTGTCGGTATTATCTTCACTGTATAAATCAGATTCCCAAATACCTCTTCCGTAAGTAGCCAAACGAAGTTTTCTTGTTCCGTAATGAATTTCTAAATCGGTAGTTTGAACACCTGGAAGATTTTTTGAAAACGACACCCAAGAACTTAAATCGTCGTTTGTATAATAAACACCAGATTGCATTCCTACGTAAAGTCCGTTTTTACTTGTATCATCAAAAACTAAACATTGAGCTGCAATATTTGGTAAATTACCTCTGATGTTTGTCCAGTCAGTTCCCGCATTTGTAGAAACATATATTCTTGAACCAGTAGCAGCAATAGCAACTCTTTCTGGATTATTTGGATCAACAGTAATAAAATTTACATCACCTCTAAAATTACTTACTTCTGTCCAAGTCGGACTACTACTTTGTCCGTTTTTAGTTCTCCAAACTCTTCCTTCTTGAGCAATATAGATGTAATTATTATTCGATTTTGCGATCGCTATTTCATCTAAATTACCACCAACATTTATTCTAGAAGTAATGTTTGTCCAACTTCCACTTCTTCCTCCGTTATTACTTCTATATAAATCTCTATATCCAACGTAAATTTTGTTATTATCAATAGGATCCATAGTAAATGGTGTTACCCATTCTCCACTAAAGTTTCCAGGTTTACTAATATTTCCGATACTATTTCCTCCGTCAGTACTTTTATATAAGCTACCAAACTGAACAGTTCCATAAACTACATTTCTATTCTTATGATCAATAAAACATTCCATTCCGTCTGCTCCTAACCATTCGATAAATTGACGATTAGAACCTTTCATAATATTTGTTCCATTATCTTGAGCTCCTCCGACGATCATGTTTGCATCTGTAGCAGAACCACCTATTCTATAATATTGACGAACAGCTAATCCTCCTTGAGTTAGATCACGCATGTTATTTCCACGATCTGAACTTCTGAAAATTCCACCGTCACTACCTACATAAATGGTTCCATTGATATATTGCATTACTTCAATATCAGCATGAACATATGATCTATCGCCTGGACTACTCCAAGAAGCTAACTTTGTAAATGAAACTCCACCATCTAAAGATCTTGAATAGTCCATTCCTCCTACATGAACTTCATTTTCATTTGTGTTAGAAACTGTGATTGCCATATCTCTAGAAGCTTGAGTAAAATACACATCGTTTGTAGAAACTGTTTGGTAACTTGATCTTGTAGAAAAACTAGATCCGCTATTTGTAGATCTGTACACATAACCAAAACTACTTCCTCTTTTTTGTACTAAATACACAAGATTTGGATTCGCAGGAGTTACTGCCATTTTCATACGTTCTGTATGACTTAAACCGCTAGTAATTCTACTAAAAGAAGCACCGCCATTGGTAGACTTGTAAAAACTGCTTCCGCAGGCATAAACTACGTTTGTATTTCCTGGTTTAAACTCTACATCTTCTGAATTAGCATTCAATACTGAAGAAAAACTAGCCCCTTTATTTGTTGAACGATATAAAGCTCTAGAAGTTCCAATGAAAATTGTACTTCCATTTGGGTGAATTAAAATTCTTCTTGGTGTTCCACTTACACGATAAATCTGCGACCAAGACGAACCTCCATTGGTAGATCTCATAATCTGTCCAGCTGAATTTCCAAGATATACAGTGTTAGAATTTGTTGGATCTATAGCGATAGACCAAATAGACATATTTGTCATATTATCACCAAGAGGAGTCCAAGACGAACCTCTGTTTGTGGTTTTCCAAATACCACCTCCAGGAGAACCTGCGTAAATAATACTTTGTTGGTTTGGTTCTACAGCTATAGAAACTATTCTACCTAAACCTGGAGACCAGCTTCTAGTTCTTGTCCAGTTAAAAGGACCTAATTCTTTCCATCCATTTACATTTCGCGCTTGTCTAGATTGAATTTCTTTTGTGTTATATTGTTTGTTAAATTTCTCACATTCATCTACAACTTGTCGATCGCTAAAAACACGACCATTGGCATCTTGATTACGTTTTGCCCAATATAAGTTTCGCATGAATAATTTAAATCCGCTGCCTTTACCTTTGCTATGGGTTTCGTAATATTTTTCTCCCAGACGTTTTAACTTTTTGACTTTTAAGTTCTCTTTCTGAGATAATTCGTACAACTCTTGAGCCTTTACGACTGAAAAGTTACACGATAGCAGCAATGCTGCTATCGTTAGTTTGATTGAGGTTAATTGTTTCATTTATAATTGGTTTTTAGTTGAAGGTATTTTACTCTATCATAATTTTTTTGGTTATACTTTTATTTCCGTTTGTTATTTTTAATAGATATATTCCTTTAGGTAAAGTTTTTACATCTATTCTTTCTGTTACTGTAGCACCAGGAGAGATTCTACTGATATTTTTACTTAACACTAGCTTTCCTAATATGTTCACTAAATTCACTTGAGTTTCTTTAGTTTTCATATGCGTAATTTTAAAACTCAATGATGTTCTTACAGGATTTGGATATACATGAAGTGCTATTGTTTTGAAATTATTTTTTTGAAGAGAGTTTGATTTAATTCCAGGTTGAGAAGTACAAGTTGCTAATTCTATCCATTCAGAACCATTCCACTCAAAAGCTTTGCCTTGGTAAATAACTTTATCTCCTGCCTGATAATTTGTGTTTTCTTGCCAAGGGTCAATTCCTGAACATGGATTTCCATTTTGGCTATCACAAGATCCCAAACCTGTCCAATCATCATTTTCTCGTTTAAACAAGTTTCCTTGATACACGACTAAATCCCCTTCTTTATAAGTAGTATTGCTAGTCCATTCATCGACACCGTAACACTTATCAGAACTACAAGTTCCTAGATCATTCCAATCGTCATTTGCAGTTCTTTCAAATAGTCTTCCATTATACACAACTTTATCACCAGCTGAATAATTGGTGTTTCCAGACCAATCTGCAATCCCCGCACAACTAGTTTCATCTCCGTTACCATCTCCGCCTCCGCCATTATCAGAACATGAATCTACACAACTAGCGTTTCTGATATTTCTTCGGATTACACTTGCCGGTTGAGAACCAAATCCTTTTCTAAGATTTGTTCCAACGCTATTTAAATGACAGTAACTCATAATTGTTCCACCATCGGATGGTGCGCCTGGTCGACTACAATTTCCTTCAGTTTGATAACATCCATCAATTGCTGTGTTGTTTCCATTCCAAACACAAGCATGTGTATGACTCGATCCGAAATTATGTCCAAGTTCATGAGCAATTGTTGAAATATTCCAAGAATAACGAGGTACATTAGAATAGTTTCTATAAATCCCAGACAATCCGTAGCGATAAGAGCCACAAAGTGCATTTACCCAAGCAACTCCTCCAGAATAATTATAGGTTACAAAATGACCTAAATCTCCATTAAATCCATTTCGGTTCCTATAGCTTCTATAACTATCTAAATCATTAAAAGGAGCAGCGGAAGTCCAAGCTCGAATTCCTGAAAGTTTAAGGTTGATTCCTTCATCATTATATAAAATAGCAACCTGATTAAACATCGCTTCAACAAATGCAGATGCAGCACTTGCTCCGCCTTTATCTCTTACGACATCATTTGCAATATCAAAGAAAATTTCAGGACACTTTCCTACATTACTTTGAGGAAGTTCTGTTTTACTTTTTACGGCTTTTGAAGACTTGGTTTTATAGGAGTCATCAACTTGACAAATGAAATCATTTAAGTGACTAATATCTTTATCTTCATATAAGATATGATTACTACTTCCTTTTACTTTTCCAAGAACAAGATTCCCAACTGTGTTATCTAAACTTATATAACCGTATACTTCTCCATTTTGGATAGAAATTGCTGCTCTAGAATTGTTTTTGTTTTTAATAATTCCTCTATAATGCGTAATTTTTGAAGGGTTTATAATTTGTTTGGATGGCAATTCAAGCGATGAAAAATTATCAGATTTTATCGAAACCTTTACCAGTTGTAACATCATTGTTGATGATTTATTAGGCAGCGGTAAATTGATTGCTTCAGGAGCTACTTTCGCATTTGAAAATCTTCCCATAGCTTGTTGACTCAACGATAACAATTCATAATTTTTAAATTCTTTAGGAATTTTTACTCGTTGCTTTCTTCCGCTATTCTTTCCAAAATTAAAGAGATTAATTTCCTCGAATGTTTTTCCTTCCGATTTAGCTGAAATAATTCGCTCTTTGGGTTTTATTTTTTGTGCTTGGCACATTAACGTTATTGTTAGCATATACAATACCAACAACTTAAAGTTTGTTTTCATGGTTTTAGTTAAAAAATTTTAATTGAGAGATCGCTTAAAATGATATATAAGGGTAGCTAAGCCTTAAAAATTTTCATTTTAAAAGCTATCCATAGAAAATCTAGTAAAGCCTTGAAAGACTTTACACTCTACAATAAAATATCCGGATAAATTCTGCTGTGTTAATCAACAACAATCATAGTTTGTATTTCACAAACTAAACTATAATCTTAAGACACGACTACAACAATTGCTTATTGATTTTAAGGGTATTAAGTTGGTTTTCATATAATAGGGGATTTTGGTTAATCAAATTGGTTAACCAAATATACATACTCTAAACCAAACCATCATAAAAAATTAATAGATTTTTACGAAAAAAATTAGATATAAACACATGTTTATCAGCAACATCACTACACTTTTCTCAATGATTCAAGCTTAATTTTAGCGCATTTTAACTGAGTTCCTATAAAGTATTGATTATTAATTAAAAAATTAATGAAATATAAATTGACTCCATAAAAATCTAATTCAACGGCTTTTTATCCCAATTCAACAGTTTTACATTTTATACCCTCTGTAACAAACTTAGTTTTGAATTGTCTTTAAAAATGTAAAAAATCAATTATGAAATTATATAAACAATTACTATTCTTTCTATTTATAGGACTTTATAACTTATCTGCTCAGTTTTCTATCAACGGAAAAATCACAGACAAACAAAACCAAAGCCTACCTTTTGCTAATGTTATTTTACTAAATAACGAAAAAGGTTCACTTCCGAAAGGAGTAGTTTCAGACGACAATGGTAATTATTCGTTTCAAAATATTGCTAAAGGAACATATCGTATAGAAATATCAATGTTAGGTTTTAAAACTAAAACGTTAAAAGCTTTCGAATTAAACAGTAATAAAACTTTCAACTTTACTCTTGAAGAAGAAAACGAAGCACTTGATGAAGTAGTGATAAAAAGTAAACGACCAGTTATTAAACAAACAGCTGAAAAACTTGTATTAGATTTAGAGAAATCTGAAATGCTAAATAGCAATTTACAAGATGTTGTAAAAAGAGTACCTGGTGTTATTGTTACTAATAACGGTATTAACTTCGCGGGTAGGTCGGATGTTAGAATTTTAATTAATGGAAAAACTACAGATTATATGGATGTAGAAACCTTATTACAAAATTTACCGGCTGATAATATTTCTAAAGTTGAATTAATTGAACAACCTGGTGCTGAATTTGACGCTGAAGGTTCTGGACCAATTATTAATATTATTCTTAAAAAGAATGTTCGTTTAGGAACTCATGGTTCTGTTGGTATTTGGGTTGGTGAAGATGAAGGTTTTGAATATGGTGCAAATACTTCTATTGCTAGTTATAAAAACAAATTGAACTGGCAATTAAGTGCGGGATATTCTGCTCCGACATGGAGAAATGATCTTTTTATTAATCGTAGCGTAAACGATCCTAACACAAACGAAGTGGTTACTTACGACCAAGCAACTATTGAACCTTTTGACCCTAAAAACTCATGGATTTCTGGTAACATTGATTACTATATTAATGATAAAAACACCATAGGATTTAATACAAGATTCAACAATTCTATGTCTGACAGAATTGGTAGCAGTAATACGAATGTTAGTTCGGCTTCTAGTTTAGAACGTTTTGTAACAGAAAATTCTTTTGATAGAGAACGAAACACGTTTAGTATTAATCCGTATTATGAATATAAATCAGATAACGATAAGTTTATTTTAGATTTCAATTATGTAAACTTTGTAAACGAAAACATCAATACAATTGAGGCTGTTAATGGAAATACTGTTCCTTTTGTAAATCAAAGATATTTACAAGATGGAAAATATACGATTAGAACGATTAAAGCAGATTATAACAAAAACTTTACGGATGACTTTAAATTAAGTTTCGGATCTAAATTCTCTGATGTAGATACAGATAGTGATTTACGATTATTTACACAAAATGCTACAGGAGGTTTCGATTTTCAAGGAGCTAACAGTAATCGCTTTATAATTGATGAAAAAATATTCGCGCTTTACACTAAAGTAAATTATAAATGGAGTGATTGGTCTTTATCAGCAGGAGTTCGTTACGAAAACAGTGACACTAGAGGAACTTCTACAAACAATAATGAAACTCGAACTCGAATTATTTCAGAACTTTTTCCAAGTGCTTCTTTGAGTAGAAAAATAACAGAAAAGTTAGGCGCTAACTTCGCTTATAGTTATAGAATTAGAAGACCAAATTATAACAGTTTAAACTCTTTTGTTACACTTTACGATCCGTTAACTTCTGAGGTTGGTAATCCTGCTTTAAAACCAGCATTTACAAACAACTTACAATTCAACTTAACTTTTGACAACCAACCTTTCTTTACGGTTAGTTATAGTGAAACAAGCGACGATTTATTCTTATTTATCTCACAAGATGACGCAACAGCACAAATCTCTAGAACTACAATTAACTTAAAAGACAGACAAAATTGGAACTTTAGATTATTCGGACCTTTAAGCTTTATCGATAATCTTGATGGATTCACTGGTTTTATTGTAGATTATAATAAATTTCAATCAGATGAATTATCTCCTGAATTATTATTATCAAAATGGAATTTAGGTTGGTATACTCAAGCTAGTTATAAATTACCTTGGGCTGTAACTGCTGAAATGTCTAGTTATTTTGGAACAGGTGCATTAGAAGGACAAATTGATGCAGGTTGGATTGGTGATTTAAGTTTCTCTTTTGGAAAGAAATTTTTAGATGATAGATTGAAAGTCAATTTAGGAATCAATAAAGTATTGAATAGAGGTTTCGTAGGAACTGTAAACTACGATAATATTAATGCTAATATTGAAAGTAACGGTTCTCGACAAAATGTTCAATTACGTTTAACGTATAATTTTGGTTCTAGATTTGGTAAGAAAAAAGCAAAAAGAAATGCTTCTGAAGAAGAACAAAACAGAATTGATAACAACAACTAATAACTATGAAAAAGACATTACAACAAATTATACTATTCCTTGGTTTTGTATTAATACTCTTAATTGCCAACAATAGTGTGAAAAATTACTTAATCGCTAACGAATTACAAGATTATAACACTTATTTATTAGTTAGAACAGCAAGTAATGTAATACTAAGTATAGTTTCATTATTTGTAATTAAAAAGTTAGATCTATTTGAATTAGGTGGTTTAACATCTCAAAAGACTGAACACAAAAAGTTACTGATTTTCCCTTTAGTTTTTCTAGTGGCCTTAAACTTACTATTTGCTGATGATATTCCGAGTTTCACCTCAGAAAACCTGATTATCCTAACAGTGTATTGTTTAAGCATTGGTATTTCAGAAGAATTGAGTTTACGAAGTGTATTATTACCGCTTTTCATAAGACATTTTGGAAACTCTAAAAAATCAATAATCAAATCAATATTTGTCGCTGCTGCAATATTTGGAGCTTTACATTTTATAAAATTTGACAAAGGTATTTACGGTGAAGTTTCTCAGTTTTTATTTGCCACGTTTATTGGTGTAATGTTCGGAGCTTTATTAATAATAACGAAAAGAATTTATCCATTGATTATTATTCATATGCTAATAGATTTTGCTGCAAAAATCGATGATATTGGTACACCGCTACTAGAAAGTAGTGCAAGTGAAACTAGTTTAGCGGGTGCAATAGTTACAACGCTTTTCACTTTACCTTGTTTATTCTATGGAATGTACATTATGAAAAAGTACATTCCAGAAGAATCTTCTCAATAACGTAATAAAGTAAAAACAATCTGTAATGCTATCAAACACTAAACTTATCAAAACTAGCTTTGTTCTAGGGTTTACATTATTAGCTTTAGCACAAATATCGTTTTCTTTCACAGATACTATTGAGCTTTTAAAACCAATAGACTTTATTCATTGGTCAATCTTAATTGGGATTGTTTTAATTATCCCAGGTATTCTACGATTCTCCAACGGAACATTATCTAAAATAGGAACACCAATAACTATGATTGGAATAATTTCAACTATTGGAATGTGTGTAATCGATTTTGTTTTATGGACTTTTAATGATAATCCTGAAGCTAGATATGAAATGTATTTACAATTGGTAAAACAACCGGCAATTTGGCCTGTTTTTATATCTGTAGGACCTATTTTTTTCTTTGTGGGTTTAAGTCTTATCTCTTTTGAGCATTTGAAAACAAATTTACGCGGTGTAATTATTCTTAATATTGGTTCAATTTTAACAGGCTTAGGCGGATTAATTTTACCTCAAGAATATCATTTCATAATGGTGATTGGTTACATTATCTTCTCTTTTGGTGCAGTTTATATTCTTATCAAAAAAGAAAATTTAGGTTTAAAATCGAATTCAATTTATAATTATCTTTTTGTAATCGGACTTGCATTAGAAATGATTGGGCAAATTTTACTGACTCTTGGTAATGATGTTGTTTATGCATTCAGACCTATTGATTACGCACATTGGTCTATTTTACTTGGTGCTGCTTTTATGCTCCCAAAAATCATGAACTTTCCTAACAAATTAATTACATATATAGGATTGCCTATTGCTGTAATTGGTGCTGTCTCTATGATAGGAATGTGTATTCTTGACTTTATTTGGTGGAATATGACTGAACAACCTGAAAGAAATGAATTGGCCGGGCATTTATCTCAATTTCCTTCTATCTGGAAAACTTTTATTACAACCGGACCCGGATTTTTAAACATAGGATTGTTACTTTTAAGTTTTAATTACATTAAAAGAAATAAAATTGGAGTTGCTTTAATTGTTTTAGCAACCATCATCATATTTTTCTTAGGTTTTATACCTTATAGATTAATTTATGTGTATTTAATTTCCGCTATTGGATATGGACTGATTTTATTTCAAAAAGCACCAAATGAATACAAAACTAAATAAATCTGACTGGATATTACTTGCTCTTTTATACGGAGCAACAACTATTTTAAATGGAATAGATTATTACAGAAGTGAAAACAAACTTATTGAATATCTAATCGATTTACCTTTAGATTCAGTTTCTTCTGTTGTACTTATTTTAATTTTTTTATACTTTATTATCCCTAAGTATCTAATTAACACAAAAAAATATACCATATTCTTTTTGGTTAGCTTGGTTGTATTAACTACAATTGGATGCTTAGACAGGCTTGTTGGTTTTGTAACTGCTGGAAGAAGTTGGAGCGATTTTCCTAATTTTTTCTTATTTCTCCAAGCTGGATTATATGATGCCACCGATATGATTGGTTTCCCTATAGGAATACTATTGATTAAGAAATTTTACGAAGGACAAACTCAGTTTTTAAAAGTAGAAAAACAGCAAAAAGAAAGTGAATTAAAACTTTTACGTTCACAAATAGACCCCCATTTTTTATTCAATAACTTAAACACGTTAGATAGTTTAATTGATACCGATTCTGAAAAAGCAAAAGAATATATCAATCGTTTGTCTTTAATTTATCGTTATTTAATTCAAACTAAAGATTCTGAAGTCATGGAATTATCTAAAGAAATACAGTTTGCTGAAAATTATATTTTTCTGATGAAGACAAGGTTTGAAGACGATTATGATTTTGAAATTATAAAAAATAGTTCTTTTGAAGATTTATTTATTCCAACCGGTGCAATTCAAACATTACTTGAAAATGTAGTTAAGCACAATAAACCTAACGGAACTATTCCTATAAAAGCAACCATTACTATTGATCAAAATTTACTGACAGTTACCAATACTAAATCTGACTTTGCAACTAAAAAAGATTCTCTTGGAACTGGATTAGATAATTTAAAAACGAGATATCAATTACTTTCAGATCAAGAAATCAGCATTATTAATACAGATAAAAACTTTAAGGTATCTATACCTGTTTTACAACTTTCAGCATAAAATAGACTTATGAAAATTTTAATTTTAGAAGATGAAGTACCAGCATACAAGAAGTTAACTAGTTATTTAAACGACTATTTTAATACTGAAATTCAACATGACTGGGCAAGATCTATAAAAGACGGAAGAACAATGTTGAGTCAGAATTCATATGACTTTATTTTATCTGACATTCAACTTTTAGATGGAATTTCATTCGATTTATTTGATGAAATTCAATCAGAAGCACCAATCATTTTCTGTTCTGCTCACGACGAATATTTATTTAAAGCATTTAATACAAATGGTATTGCATATATTTTAAAACCTTATACCAAATCAGAATTTAATAAGGCAATTGAAAAATATGAATCGTTATTTAAAAAAGGTGATTACAATAATTTGGATACTAAAATTATTACAGAGTTAAAATCTGCTTTAAAAGAAGAAAACACCAACTACAAGAAACGTTTTGTTATTAAAAAAACAAGCGGAATTCAACTTTTAAATGTTTCTGAAATCACTCTAGTTGAAGCTTCTGGCGATTTTTGTATTGCTACAGATGCACAAGGAAAACGACACACAATATCACAAAACTTAAGTTCTATTTTCAAACAGTTAAATCCGAATAAATTCTTCAAAATCAACAGAAGTGAAATTGTAAGTATCGATTACATTGAAAACATTGAAAACCATTTCAAAAATAGATTATTAATATCGGTAACAGGTTGTAAAGAAAAACCTATGACAAGTTCTTCTACTACTTCAGAGTTTAGAAAGTGGCTCGAGAGTTAAAAATAATTTGTATGTAGATCTCTTTTTGTACATTTAGCGTTGAACATATTAAAAAGAATTGCAACCTAAAAATTAACCTAACCAAAATGAATCTATTCAAATCTATTTGTTTATCTGTACTTCTGTACACGATATTTTCTTTCCCTTCATATAGTCAAGAATTATATTTCGCAAAAGATCCTGCGTTAACACCAGATGGAAAAACAATAATTTTCAGTTATGATGAAGATTTATGGAAAGTTCCTAGTGAGGGAGGAAATGCATATAGAATCACAGCAATGGAAGGAGAAGAGTCTCGTCCATCAGTTTCGCCTGATGGAAAATGGATAGCTTTTTCTGCAAATCAATACGGAAATAGAGACATCTATATTATTCCAGTAAAAGGAGGAGAAATAAAACAATTAACATTTCACGATGGCGATGATCTTGTAAGTAGCTGGTCGTGGGATTCTAAGAAGATATTTTTCTCTTCATCAAGAGAGAACTCGACTTCAACTTATGAAATTTCAATCTCGGGAGAAACTCCAAAACGTTTATTTCCACATTTTTTCAATAGAATTCATAATCTAGTGCAACATCCAAAAGATGGAAGTTATTATTTTAATGAAAGTTGGGAAAGTTCATATTTCGCAGAACGTAAACGCTACAAAGGAGATTTTAATCCAGATATTAAATCTTACAACCCGAAAACCAAAGTTTTTAAAAAACACACAAATTATAAAGGAAAAGATTTTTGGACAACAATTGATAAAAACGGAACTATATATTTTGCTTCTGATGAAAAGAATGGTGAACACAATTTATATACATTCAAAGGTACTGTCAAAACACCTTTAACAGAATTTAAAACCTCTGTATTCAATCCTAAAGTAAATAGTGACGGTACTAAAATTGTATTTTCAAAAGATTATCAAATTCACGTTTACGACATTGCTAGTAAAAAAACAAAGAAGGTTAATATCACTATTTACAACAATAACACGCTAGATAAATCTCAAGATTTTAATGTAAGAAATAGCATTACTTATTTTGATGTTTCGCCTGACAATAAAAAGATGGCTTTTGTGTCAAGAGGACGATTATTCATATCTGATACCAAAGGTAAATTCATTCGTCAAATTCCTTTAAATGCAAAAGAACGCGTTGTAGAAGTTAAATGGTTAAACGATAACAGAACGTTATTATACTCGCAAACTTATAACGGATATTTAAATCTTTTTACAATTGCTGCTGACGGAAAAGAAGGTGAAAAACAAATCACTAAAGATGTTAGAAATAATGTAAACATTGTTATTTCTCCAGATTACAAAAAAGCAGCTTATTTAAGTGGTAGAGATTACATCAAACTTTTAGATTTAGAGAATTTTAAATCTAAAACAGCAGTTAAAGATGAATTTTGGGCTTTATATCCTTCACCAATCAAATTCTCACCAAACAATGAATACTTATTGTACAATGCCTTTAGAGATTTTGAAAACGACATTTTTACTTATAATATTAAGTCTGGTAAAATCATCAATTTAACTCAAACAGGAGCCAATGAAGGAAGTCCGTTTTGGTCACCTGATGGAAAATACATTTACTTTAATACAGGTTTTGAGCCAACTTTCCCACGAAGAAAAGGAAACCAAAGTGTATATCGAATGGCTTTAAATAAATATGATAAACCATATAGAACTAAAAAATTAGACGACTTATTTAAGCCTAAAGAAAAAGACACTAAAAAGAAAGACGATAAAAGTAAAAAGGCTGAGAAGGAAATTAAAATTACAATCAACGAAGATGGTTTAATGGATCGATTAGACTTGATTAGTCCATCTTTTGGAAATCAAACTAGTTCTACTGTAATTGCAGTTGCCGATGCGCATCATATTTATTATATCTCTAATCACGATAAAGGAAGTTCTAAATTATGGAAAACAACATTAAAACCTTTTGAAAAACCTAAAACAGAAAAAGTTGCTGATAGAGTTTTCGGTTATCTAATTGTTTCTAGAAAGAAATCAAATTATATTCTTTATAGAGGAAACATTCATACTTTAAATGTACAAAGCAACAAAACGAAAGCTATTAGTATTAATTACAAGTATAGAAAATCATTATCTGAAGAGTTTCAACAGATGTTTGAAGAAGCTTGGGCTGGTTTTGAAGAGAACTTCTATGATGAAAAATTCCACAACGAAGACTGGTCTATCATCAAAAAAAGATACAGTAAATACTTACCATATATTACTAAAAGAACACATTTAAGAAGAATATTTAACGACATGTTGGGTGAATTAAATACTTCTCATGTTGGTTTTAGATCTTTCGGTAAAGAAGAAAACAAATTTCATAAAAGTAGTACACTATCTACAGGTATTGTATTCTCTAAAGATAATCCATACAAAGTTGAACGAATCATTAAAGACGGACCAGCTGATGTAGTTGGAAACAAGGTAAAAGCTGGTGATATTTTAGTTGCTGTAAATGGCGTAAAAATAGATTCGAAAAGAAATAGAGAATTTTACTTTTCGTTACCTTCTTTAGATCGTGAAATGGAACTTACTTTTAAAAGTAATGCTGCAAGTAAGATTGTTAATATACACCCTATTCCTAGTTTCTTTTTAAAGAATTTATTGCATGATGAATGGGTAGACAATAATCAATCGTATGTTGATAAGAAAAGTAATAATAGAATTGCTTACATACATATGAAAGATATGGGCAGTAACGAACTTAAAAACTTTAAAAAAGAAATGGTTTCTGAGTATTATAAAAAAGACGCTTTAATTCTTGACCTTAGAAATAATACTGGAGGAAATGTACATAATGATGTCTTAAATTTCTTATCTCAAAAACCATATTTACAATGGAAATATAGAGGTGGAAAATTAACCACTCAACCAAATTTCACACCGGCTGCTAAACCAATAGTTTTGTTAATTAACGAACAATCTTTAAGTGATGCAGAAGTTACCGCAGAAGGATTTAAACAATTAAAACTAGGAAAGGTTATTGGAACTGAAACCTACAGATGGATCATTTTCACTTCTGGAAAAGGTTTAGTCGATGGTTCTTTTTACAGACTTCCTTCTTGGGGTTGTTACACTTTAAACGGAGAAGATTTAGAAAAAACCGGAGTTAAGCCTGATATCTACGTAAAAGAAGACTTTAAAGATCGAATTAATGGTTTACAACCACAATTAGATAGAGCGATCTTAGAAATCATGAAAGAGCTTCCTAAGAAATAGGTTAATTGATATTAAAAACAAAAAAGATCCAACATTCGTTAGATCTTTTTTGTTTTTATATTTTCTGTTGTAGATTAATCTCTACTCATAAAAATTCTTAATATATACCAGAATAATAACATTAAAGAAGCAAATAAACCTATTGCAGCAGGAATATAATCTTCAGTAGTAAATCTGTGAACTAAGTTAGATGTTTGATATAAAATAGATCCTCCAGCTAAAGCACACATACCAACAGAGAACCATAATCCTAAATTAAATCCAAATAAAATTCCAGCTAAGATTAATCCCATTGCTATGAAGAATCCTATTGTTAAAGCAGATCTTAAAAAAGAAAAGTCTTTTTTAGTTAATATCACTACAGCAGATAAACCTGCAAATAAGGTTAACGTTACAATTCCTGCTTGTTGAAATATTTCAAAACCTTGCGTATAAATTGCTGCCTTATATACTAATGGTACAAAGAATAAAGCTTCAGCAAATACATAACCTGCATAAGCCATATATTGTAAGTTCTTATCTGTAGTTCGTAATGCTGTACTTTCAGCATAGTTGGTAATTAACATAAAACCACCTAAAAGTAATAACATTTTGTAACCTTGCATCATTGACATCATAAAGCTAACTACTGCTGTACTTTGTAATAAAAAGTATTCAAATAATACAAATAGCAATACTCCTCCCGCTACGTGAGCATACGTTTTCTTATAAAATGCTACACGTTCAACATCTGTAGAATGTGCAACTAGAATTCTGTTTGATGGGTTATCAAATGAATCGAATGAATTTTCCATATTAATTTTTATTTAAGTTTTGTCTAAGATACTATTTAATCTAAATGTTAGTCATTTAACTTTAAAACAGCCATAAACGCTTGTTGTGGAATTTCTACATTTCCAACCTGACGCATACGCTTTTTACCTTTTTTCTGTTTTTCTAAAAGTTTACGCTTACGAGAAATATCACCTCCATAACATTTTGCTGTTACATCTTTACGTAATGCTTTTACCGTTTCACGAGCAATAATTTTAGCACCAATTGCTGCCTGAATTGGAATATCGAATTGCTGACGAGGAATTAATTCTTTTAACTTCTCACAAATTCTTTTCCCAATAGAATAAGCGTTACTATCGTGTAATAAAGAAGAAAGTGCATCAACAGATTGTCCGTTTAATAACATATCTACACGAACTAATTTTGATTTCTTCATACCAATTGGATGATAATCAAAAGACGCATACCCTTTAGAAACTGTTTTTAATCGATCATAAAAATCGAATACAATTTCTGCTAATGGCATTTCAAAAATTAACTCAACACGTTCTGGAGTTAAATATGTTTGATTGATAATTTGTCCACGTTTTTCAATACATAAACTCATTACTTGACCAACGAAATCAGATTTTGTAATAATAGAAGCTTTAATAAAAGGCTCTTCTACTCTTTCTAATTTTGATGGATCTGGTAAATCAGAAGGGTTATTTACAATAATAATCTCGTCTGGTTCTTTCTTTGTATATGCATGGTAAGATACGTTAGGAACTGTAGTAATTACAGTCATGTTGAACTCACGCTCTAAACGCTCTTGAATAATTTCCATGTGTAACATTCCTAAGAATCCACAACGGAAACCAAAACCTAAAGCTGCTGAACTTTCTGGTTGAAATACTAAAGAAGCATCATTTAATTGTAACTTCTCCATAGAGTTACGAAGTTCTTCATAGTCTTCAGTATCTACAGGATAAATACCAGCGAATACCATTGGTTTTACATCTTCAAAACCTTCAATAGTATCTGTAGTTGGATTAGCAAAATCTGTAATCGTATCTCCTACTTTTACTTCTTTCGCAGTTTTAATACCAGTAATTAAATATCCAACATCTCCTGTTTTTATTTCTTTCTTTGGCTCTTGATTTAATTTTAATGTACCTACTTCATCAGCAAAATAATCATTCCCAGTAGCCATGAATTTAATCTTCTGATTCTTTTTAATAGAACCATCAATAATTCTGAAGTAAGTCTCAATTCCACGATAAGAATTGTAAACACTATCAAAAATCAAAGCTTTTAATGGTGCATTTGGATTTCCTTTTGGAGCAGGAATTCTATCAATAATAGCTTCTAAAATTTTATCAACTCCAAAACCAGTTTTTCCACTTGCTGGAATTACTTCTTCAGGTTCACACCCTAATAAATCTACAATATCATCAGTTACTTCTTCTGGATTCGCAGAAGGTAAATCAACTTTATTTAATACTGGGATAATTTCAAGATCGTTTTCTAACGCCAAGTACAAGTTAGAGATTGTTTGTGCTTGAATACTCTGTGCAGCATCTACAATTAATAATGCACCTTCACAAGCAGCAATTGATCGAGAAACCTCATAAGAGAAATCTACGTGACCTGGAGTATCAATTAAGTTTAAAATGTATTGTTCTCCTTCATGAACATAATCCATTTGTATTGCATGAGATTTAATGGTAATTCCACGCTCACGCTCCAAATCCATATTATCTAATAATTGATCTTGCTTTTCACGTTCAGTTACGGTTTGAGTAAAATCTAAAAGTCGATCTGCAAGTGTACTTTTACCATGATCAATGTGGGCTATAATACAAAAGTTTCTAATGTTCTTCATTCGTTCTATTAACTTCTTATGACCGACAAAGATACAGTATTTGTAAGCTAGATCAAATAAAAGTCGTATACTAAATTTGCTTAAAAAACATTATTAATTTATATGTTATATATTTAATGGACCCTAATAAATTCAGTTTAAAAAACAATTAACCCTATTTACTGTTTTAAGCATGTTTTTCAACCTATTTTTTTCCTTTTTAACCACCATTTTTTCCCTTTCACCTTATTTAATAAGTTACGAAACAAGGAATTAAGATATGTTTGTTCTCGAAAAATAATTTCACTGAATAGTTAAGAAAAACTAAATTATAACGACAAAAAGAACATTAATACTAACTAACAATTTTCAAAAAAGATGAAGACACCTATCAAATTATTATCATTAGCAACTGTTTTGATGATTACAAGTTGTTCTACTTCTGAAGTTCCTGCTGAAGAAGGACCAACAAATCCACCTTTAGAAAAAGTAACTTACGAAAAAGACGTAAAAGGAATTATAAATAGTAGTTGCGCAACTACGAATTGTCACGATGATGTAAACCCAACTGCAGGTTTAGCTTTAACTACATATACTCGTGTTAGAAATGCTGCAGAAACAGGAAATATTTTTGGCCGTATTAACAATACAGCTAGTCCGATGCCACCATCTGGATTACTTCCTTCTTCTACAAGGAATATTATTAGCCAATGGAGAGCCGATGGTTATTTAGAACAATAGAAAAAATAGTATCAAAAAATATAACCCCAAAAAAATACAACATGAGACTTTTCGTAATTATCTTATTGATTTCACAATCAATTTTTAGCCAAAAATATTATACAAGAACAGGTTCTACAGGATTTAAAGCATCTGTAGACGCATTTGAACCTGTACAAGCTTTAAATAAAAGTACTACTGCTATTTTAACTAATAAAGGAGAAATAGCTTCACAATTATTTATTAGTGCTTTTAAGTTTAGATTAGCTTTAATGCAAGAACACTTTAATGAAAGCTTTATGGAATCTAATGAATTTCCTAAAGCTGTATTTAGAGGAAAAATAGAAGATTTTGATCTTAATTCTTTAACAGGAACCAAAGACGTAACTATAAAAGGAAACATCACTATTAAAGGTATAAGCAAAGAAATTGAAACGAAAGGAACAGTTTCTAAAGTAGGCGATAAAATTAACTTGGCCACAACTTTTGAATTAACACCTGGTGATTTTAATATTAAAATTCCGAGTGTGGTAAGACGTAAAATAGCAAGAATAGTTACTGTTGATTTAAATTATGACTTTTCTGAAAAAAAATAAAAAGTTATTTATAGCCTTAATTATAATTACAATTTCAGGAATAATTGCTTATAGTTATGTCTTTAAAGAAACTGAAAAGGTAGAGGATACCAAGATTTCTTTTGAAGGGACTTCTCAAGAATTCATGAACACTATTGGAAGTAATGTTACTGAGTGGAACAATAAAGTGATTGTTCTTACTGGAAAAATTTCCAATATCGATACAGAAGGAGTTATTATAGACAGCTCTGTTTTCTGTCAATTTTCTGAAAATCAAAATTTAAACACATTAAAAGAAAATCAAAATATCACAATCAAAGGTATGGTGGTAGGTTATGATGATCTTTTAAATGAATTAAAACTAAACCAATGCATTTTAAACAAATAATATTTTCACTTTTACTTGCTCTACAAGTAATAGTTATTTCTGCACAAGAAGATGATCAACTTCTTGACGAATTAGACAACTATACAAACGAAGAAGCAAACAATAAAGAAAAGGGTAAAAAAGCAAACACAAAGTTTGAATTACCTGCTTTTAAAACACTAAAAATAGGAAACCTACAATCGACTAAAATAGGCGATAAAGGAGAATTATATTTAATCGTGTCCCATAGATTCGGACCATTAAAAGATGGATTCGATACTTTCTTAGGATTAGATCAAGCAAATACTAAAATTGAGCTTTTATATAGTTTTTGGGAAGGAACTCAATTTAGTTTAAGTAGAGAATCGTTTGAAAAAACAGTCGCTTTTGCAGTAAAAAGTAGATTCACAAAACAATCGGAATCGTTTCCTTTTAATTTAGTTGGATATGCTACGGCTAATATTAATACTGAAATTAGCAATAGTAGGTTTACAAATTACACATTACAAAGTGGCGATCGAATGAGTTACGCTGTTCAACTTTTAGCATCTCACAGGTTTTCTAAACGTTTTTCATTCGAATTTGCGCCGACTTATGTGAGAGAAAATCTTCAAATTTTAGAAGAAACAGGAACGGCAAACCATAATCAATTTGCAATGGGATTTGGTGGTCGTTTAAAATTAAGCAAACGAGTAAGCTTAAATGCTGAATATGTACATAATTTCAATAGAGATGAAAATTCAATCTTTTACAATCCCTATACGTTTGGTGTAGATATTGAAACGGGAGGTCATGTTTTTCAATTACTATTTACAAATGCACAATCGTCAAACGAGCCAGGATATATAAGCAACGCCGGGGGGGATATTGCTTTTGGCTTTAACATTGTGAGAGTATTTTAGTAAATAAATACGGTCCTTTTTAATTAGATCTACTTACTCCATCATGATTGGGGTAAGTTAGGTCTATTTTTTTTCTGATTTTATCCAAAGTAGAAATTAACTCAACACTAAATTCATTAGATAAAATAGGACTTTCTATAACTCCTTTATCTAAACATTCCATAACATGGGTAGCTTCAAAATAATACCCATATCCTTCTCCATCATTTTCTCTTAACTCTTGAATTCCATCTTCAGTTTTTATAATAATCGGACAGTTCATTTCTCTAGAAATTTGAACGGTTCCTTTTTCAAAATGAAAAACAGAATAGTTTGGTGCATCACAAGTAAAACCAGCTCTTAAATATGCTCTTTTTTGATTTTCATATTCAAAAATGATGTCGATATGTTCATCTGAACCTGTCGGACTTTTAATTGCATTCGCTATAATATTATTGGGTACACCTAAAGTTTGCAGTGCTGTAAATACAGGATAAATTCCAATATCTAATAATGCTCCGCCTCCTAAATCTAGATTATATAAACGACTCTCAGGATTGTAAGCTCCATGAAACATAAAATCTGATTGTACTACTTTTAGTTCACCAAGTTCTTTTGACTCGATAATGTTTAAAACTTTTTTAAATGTAGGAACCAAACGTGTCCAAAAAGCTTCCATTAAAAAAGTATTATTTGCTTTAGAAGCGGCTATCATTTTTTCTACTTCAGTAGAATTTATTGCAAGCGCTTTTTCACATAAAACTGCTTTTTTATGTTGTAAAGAAAGTAATGTATGTTCACAATGAAATGTATGTGGTGTGGCAATGTATACTATATCAACATTTTCGTCTTGCAACATTGCTTCATAGCTTCCATAAGCTTTTTGAAAACCAAATTGATCAGCAAATTTTTCAGCTTTTTTTATATCTCTAGACGCTGTTGCATATAAAACAGCATTATCTAATGTCTTTAAATCTCCAGCAAATATTTCTGCAATCCATCCACAACCTAAAATGGCCCAATTGTATTTTTTCAAAATAGTATGTTTAATCTAAAAAGATAAAGATAGTATAATGGAGCATGAGGAAATTGATACTAATTTTTCAATTGTAACGTAAAAAATAAATGTTTTCTACGCCAAACCTCCAAAGCATAATCCTAATCCGACTAAAAGATAAAAAGCAGCTAAGATGAATAATACTGTAGAAATATCTTTATTTTTTTTTCTAATAGATGCCCCAATGATAATTAATAACAAAGGCGGACCAAACATAACTAGTATGATGATTGCAAATAGTCCTGATAAATCTCCTACTTCTAAAAAATTCATATGTTTTCTTTTTTAAGTTCTTCTAAACGTTGTTTTTTATCGTCTCTATAAAACAGATTCATAGTTTCGAACGGAATAATTTTATAGTCTTTGTCCACAATATGAACACACGACTTTTTAATTGCTCTTACATCAAAATTATATGCATCAATAAACTGCATAATAATAATTCGAAACAAATTATCGTATCCCAAATTGGGTGCATCGATATTAGGCAAACAACACATAATCGACTTTAAATTTTCTTGAGCTACTTCTACAGAATTCCCCGTGCTAAACAATTCGATCATTTTTCCATGTAATTGTTCATCTTGCTCATAAACAATCGTATTTTTACTATTATCCAATAAATCTGCAGGATTTACATAACGCGTTAAAGGAAATACTTCTCCTCCTAATTTTAAAGCATAGCCCATAACCAAGGCATCTGGATTACAAGGAACCGGAATTAAATCATCTGAATTAAAAACAGGAGACTGTTCTAATATTCTTCTTCGAACTTCTGTTAATGTTAATCGATCTTTTTCTGGATCAAAATTTTCTAATCGACCAGCTATTTGTGTCGGTTGAAAAGTAACTCCACGTACACATTGTTGCTGTAAAGCATACTCTATTATTTCTCCGATTTCATCGTCATTCAATCCTTTTTGAAGCGTTACTACCAAAGTTGTTGATAAATTAACTTCATTCAAATTGGCTATTGCTTGCTTTCGAATTTCAGATAAATCTGCGCCTCGCATTTGCTGTAAAACCTCATCTTTAAAAGAATCAAACTGAAGGTAAATCTCAAAGTCTGGCGTATAATTTTTTAGCCGCTTTACAAAATCTTTGTCCTTTGCTATTTTAATTCCATTCGTGTTTACCATTAAATGACGAATTGGAAGCGTTTTAGCATAATCTAAAATTTCAAAAAACTGCGGATGTACAGTTGGCTCTCCTCCACTAATTTGAACAACATCAGGTTCTTTTTCATTTTTCACAATGGTATCTAACATTTTTTTCACCTCTTCCAATGTTCTATGTCTTCCGTAGGTTGGTGAAGATCCTGCGTAACAAGTCGGACAAGTTAGATTACATCGATCGGTAACTTCTAAAACTGTTAAACAAGAATGTTGTTCGTGATCTGGACATAATCCACAATCGTACGGACAACCATAATGTGTTTTAGTATTGAATGTATAAGGTGTTTCCGATGGTTTATTATAGTTTCTAATGTTTTTATAATATTCTACATCGTCTGCTATTAAAACTTTTGAATTGCCATGTTCAGGACAACGTTTTAACATATACACTTTATCATCTTCAAATACGATTTTAGCATCTACTCTTCTTAAACATTCAGGACATAAACTCAATGTGAAATCGTAATACGTATATTTTCTAACGGGCATATTTCATAGCTTTTAAAATAAATTTATAGTAATATAACCAACAAGTTATACATAATATTTGAATCGAACTGAGTCCGAAAACAAAAAACTGATTTGGTTTTAAAAATTCGATACAAAAACGGAATCCGAAATAACTCAGCATAAAGCATTTGAATAACTCTCCGTTTACAGTCAGTTTTCTTTGAATAGATTTCAGCAAGAAAAATAACATCAATAAAAAAATCAGTTCGTATAAAGCCAAAGGATGCCGTAAAATACCATCGCCTAAATCCATTCCCATAAAGAATGAAGTCTCTTTTCCGTACGTAAATTCGTTTGTTCCTGTTAAGAAGCATCCGATTCTTCCAATAAAAATCCCAAGAACTATCGGTAATGTAAACAAATCACCTGAAGATTGTTTTTCTCCAATAATCTTTTTAGAAATCTCAACACCTAGTAAACCTCCAAACAAACCTCCCATAATTGTTTTCACATTAAAAATATAAAGGAAAGATTTATCCATAGTAACGATTGGATGTTCTAAAAACCCCATCAATCTAGAACCAAAAAACGCTCCTATTGCGGCTCCAAGAATAATATACAATCGATTTTCTGAAGGAATTTGATCGTTAGATTTCTTTTTTAAATATGCATAATATCGATATCCAAGAAAAAAAGCTAAATACTCTAATATCAAATGAATATTGATTTTTACTCCAAAAAGTATAGGTTCAAAAGGAATTTCCAACAATTTATTTTTTAGATGAACTCAAACTTATAAAATCATTCTATAAAAAAACAGTAATTTTGCAAGGATTTTTTGAATTATGGTAAAGATAGACAACATAGAACTTCCTGATTTTCCATTGCTTTTAGCTCCAATGGAAGACGTTAGTGATCCGCCTTTTAGAGCACTATGTAAAGAAAATGGTGCAGATGTAGTATATACCGAGTTTATTTCTTCGGAAGGATTAATTCGTGACGCCGCAAAAAGCGTTATTAAACTTGATATTTACGAAAAAGAACGACCTGTTGGTATACAAATTTTTGGTGCTAACATGGACTCTATGTTACGTTCTATAGAAATTGTCGAAAAAACCAAACCAGACATTATCGATATTAACTTTGGTTGCCCTGTAAAAAAAGTAGTTTCTAAAGGAGCTGGAGCAGGTATTTTAAAAGATATCGATTTAATGGTTAAGCTTACTGAAGCTATGGTAAAACATACCGATTTACCTGTTACTGTTAAAACACGTTTAGGTTGGGATCATGATTCAATTCGAATTGTTGAAGTTGCTGAACGTTTACAAGATGTTGGAATTAAAGCGATTTCAATTCACGGTCGTACTCGTGCTCAAATGTACAAAGGTTCTGCAGATTGGAGACCAATTGCTGATGTAAAAAATAATCCTAGAATGCATATTCCTGTTTTTGGTAATGGTGATGTAGACTCTCCTGAAAAAGCTATGGAAATGCGTGATTCATATGGATTAGACGGCGCTATGATTGGTAGAGCTTCTATTGGTTATCCTTGGTTTTTTAATGAAGTAAAACATTTCTTCGAAACTGGTGAGCATTTACCAAAACCAACAATTGCTGAGCGTGTTGAAGTAGCGCGTCGTCATTTACAAATGTCTATTGATTGGAAAGGTGAACATTTAGGTGTTGTTGAAACTCGAAGACATTACACAAACTACTTTAAAGGAATTCCACATTTTAAAGAATATAGATTGAAGCTTGTAACTTCTGATGATCCTAAAGATGTTTTTAGTGCTTTTGATGAAATTGAACAGCAATTTGGTAATACTAGAATTCCTGAAATAAAGTAATTACCATTTATCTTAATAATACAGTCGTTTATCGATAATTTAGCTTGCTTGCATCCAAAAAATGTAAGCAAGTTTTTTTTATTGTTGTAACTTTATATTGTTAGTTGATTACAAATAATCCCTATTTACAATTAATTAATCCATTTTTTACTATATAGATGAAACATAAAGTAAATCTTGCAATAATAGATCCCTAAAAAGAAACATTTATATAATGGAAAAACTAATTCTCAGCGCTGGGTTATATTAAGTTTAACTTTCGATAAAATTCTTAGTAATTCTACTACTAGCAATTCTAGAAGCTAAATATCCAAGTGATAATATAGTAGCAATTACTACAAACAAGTTAAACCATCTGAACTCTACTGGATATGCTAAATCTGGACCAATTTTGAATAGTCCAAATTGTTGTTGAAGGAACACTAATACAATTCCTAATAGTAATCCTGTTATCATTCCAACTACGCACAATAAGAAACCTTGATAAACAAATATCTTCTTAATTTGTTTAACTGTAGTCCCCAAATTCAATAAGGTTTTTAAGTTTTTACGTTTGTCTATAATCATCATAATTATAGCTCCAATAAGATTGAACAATGCTATAATTACAATAAGTGTAAAGATTAGATAAGAAACAAAATTCTCAGTATTTATTACTTTTAAATACAGTTCGTTTAGCTGTGCTCTAGTTTGAACTTTGTATTTACTTCCTAGTGTTTGTTGTAAATCTTCTGCAATGCGATCGACATTATCAGTATTCTTAACTTTTAATTCAATTCCAGAAATTTTATTAGCCTCATATCCCATTAATTCTTGGGCTACTTCTAACTCAGTAAAAACATACTTATTTATAAACTCTTCAGCTCCACCGTAAATTCCAACTACTTGTGTTTTTACAGATCGATAAGCACTATTCGGATTGATAATTCCTGTACCAGGTTTCGGCATAAAAATCTCAAGAGGCTTTAAATTTTCTTGTATCGATAGTTTTGAATCAATTCCAAAACCAACAACAGCTGTATTTTTGTATTCTCTATCGATCCAAAATCCTCTCCACAACATCGTGTCTATTTTTAAAACACTTGTATAGTTTGTGTCTACACCTTTTATATAAGCTACATGATTTTTATCTCCATATTTTAAAAAAGCTCTTTCTTCTAGAACTTTTGAAAACTCTACAATATTAAGATTGGAAATTAAGGCGTCATCGATATTTTTCTCGTACAAGAAACTTTTTCCTATACTAGCTGTAATTTTGATATCAGGATCTGAACTATCTAACAAAGAATAACTGAAAGTTCGTAAACCTGAAAAACCTGATAAAATAATAAACAATGCTAATGTTCCTATAATTACACCTAGCATGGCTATAATGGTAATTATATTAATAGCATTTGTACTATTTTTAGAGCGTAAGTAACGCTTTGCTATGTATAGTGAGAAATTCAATTGTTACTTTAATTATTGGCAATGTAACAATTATTATCGATTATCTTTTTTGACGACGTGGTAATATTTCAGGATTTTTAATTGGATTTTCATCCTCTCCTTTTAAAGATTTGTCTATCTCTTCAATATAATCTAAACTATCATCTCCGAAGAACATTAATTCTGGCATTCTTCTTAATTGATTTCTAGTTCTTTGAGATAATTCATGACGAATAAGTGGTGTGTTCGATTTTACTCCTTCAAGAATTTCATCTCTTTTATCTGAAGGAAAAACACTTAGGAAAACTTTAGCTACACCTAAATCTGCTGTAACCGATACTTTCGATACAGAAATAATTACTCCCTTCATTCCATTTTGAGCAGCTCTTTGTAAAACATCTACAAGATCTTTTTGTAAAACTGCTGCTATCTTTCGCTGTCTATTAGTTTCTTCCATACTGCAAATTTATTGATTTATTGTGTAAAACCATTTCTAAAAATGCTAAAAGTATAGTCATTATAAACCTATCTCTACTTTTTACATAGAGTGAGCGAGGAGATAAATGAAATATAGGGAGCAATTCTTAATTAATTTAAGGAGTATAGATCTTATTCTTTATAGCATACATAACCAATCCTACTCTGTTTCGTACATCGAGTTTGGTAAACAAACTGTCTCGATAGCCATCGATTGTTTTTGGACTCAAAAACATTCTCTCTGCAATCTCTTTGTACGTGAGCTCGGAACAAGCCAATCGCATAAATTTAATTTCATTCTCCTTAAAACTAACCTGATTTCTATTTCCTTTCCCAGAAACAGAATCTAGTAATAAGTTCGTAACATTCCTTGTGTGATAAAAACCATTCTCCATTATTTCTAATAATGCTTTTTCTAACACTTGCTTTTGAGTATCTTTTAAAAGATAACCAATTGCTCCTGCTTTTAGCATTTTAAGAATAGTTCCATCTGCGTCTTCTACAGAAAGCGCTAATACGTGAACGTTTGGGTAGTTAGACACAATCCACTCTGTTGTTTCTATACCATTCATTACTGGCATATTAACATCTACGAGGACAATGTCCGGAATGTTTCGGGGGGAAGCTTTAAACTTTTCTTTTACTTCCCCACCGTTCTTACATGTGTATAATACTTTGAATTTATCGAAAGTATTAACCATGCCTTCAATAGCCTGTGACAACAACGTGTGATCGTCAACCACAACAACTGAATACTTCATAGTTAAACGGGTTAATAAGTTAGTAAAAATACTACTGCATAAGGGGATTACACTTTTTAAAAATAGTAATAAATATTTAATTCTGTACCATAATTTGGTTTAGATTCCAAATTTATATCCGCATTAATAAGTTTGGCTCTTGTTTTCATATTTTCTAAGCCAATCCCTTTTTTCTGGATATCTTCCATATTAAAACCTATACCATCATCTATAGCTTTTATTGTAAGTTTATCTGAATTAAATTCTAAACAAACTTCTAATTTAGAACCTCTTGCATGCTTAATGGTGTTTGAGAAGAATTCTTGAAGGATTCTAAATAGGATAATACCATGTTTTTGATTGAGTTCTTTTTCTTCTCCAACAATTTTTAAACTGGCATTAATAAACTGTAAACGATTAAAGCGTTCTATTTCTAATTGTAAAGCGTCTTTTAAAGCAATATTCTTTATAAATTCTGGATTGATGAGTTTAGATAGTGAACGAATTTCATTTAAACTTTTAGTTATTGTTTCTGAAATATCATCTAAACTTTCGGGAGTTGCATTTTGCAATTGTATTTTAGCTAAAGTTAGGAGTTGCCCGATATTATCGTGTAACTCCCAACTAATATTTCTTAAAGTTTCTTCTCGAATCTCTATTTGTGTTTCTGCGATTTCACGCTCAAAACGTTTTTTTTCGGTAGCTTTTTCTCTTAACAACCGGTTCTTTTTTCTTGAAAACACAACAAATAAAGTGATAACGACTAAAGCCATTAAAACCACTATTAATGTTGTAAGAATAAAAACTAATCTTTGATCGGTTTGCATAAAATAAATCCTATAGAATAACAAGCATATAAAATTAAATTAAGTGTAACTAAAATAATAATTCTTATTTCATTATTACCGTCAAATTGTTCTGAAAACAAAGTTAATGGTATCATTCCTACATGAAATAATAATAAGCCTGTAGTTATCCAAAATCTCAAATTATAAATAACGTCAATCTCCTCTTTATCGTTAAGTAATTGTGCAAAATAAAATAAAGCCGAAAGTATTAATATAAACGCTCCATATAAAAAAGTTGTGTAATGATATTCATCCCAACTATAACTTATCAAATTATAAATTGATAGAATAATAAAAATTATGCTTCCTAATTTAATTATTAACTTTTGATAACTGGAAATCAAAATTGTATTGAACCACCAATTATAAAACAAGAATGATATTATTGCAAAAACTTGATAAATAATTGAAAAATTAACTTTCTCAAAATAAATAAAATAATTCCCAATCAATTCATTAATGAACGTGTAAAACAAAAGATAAATAAAGTATTTCTCTTTAGAATTTTTAATCTTTTTATAATTAAGAATTCCAAATAAAAAAGCTAGTATCTCGAAAAAAACAGTTAGTAATAATAGATCAGAAAATATCATATTTAGTGTAAATCTTTAGGTGGTCTTCCCATACCTCCAAAATTAAGTCCGTCTACTCCTTCCATTATATGATCTCCTCCATGATCATAGATAAAATTCATTGTAGCACTTTTCTTTTTATAAGTGGGCATAAAAAATATAGTACTGTAACCCGCATCTTTATAGTTACTTCCTTTTGGATAAGCTCCAAAATATAGTCGTAATCCTAAACCATCATAGCCTTTCTTCTTAGCTTCAGCTTCCACATAAGCTATATATTGTTTAATAGTTTCTAAATCATAACTAACCTCTCTAGTATCTTCTCCTTTGATGTGCCCTTTATCATTTAAAAATTCATTTAAAAACCTTGATCGTGTTTCTATATATTCTTTTTGTAAAACTATAGCCTTTTTTTTGGAAATAGTCTGTTTTGGTTTTTGCCCATTAAAATCGTAACAGTTTTCACATTTTTCTCCTCCTCCTGTATTTCCATCTCCAGGAAAAAATTTACAAGAAGTTAATAGTAGTGTACATACACAAAGTAAAGTTAGTAGTAGTTTCGTTGTTTTCATGATGTTTTTGTTTTAATTCATAGCCAAAAATACACGGTAAAAATTGAAAAAAAAGAGCTTTTTTTTTGATACATCAAGTAAATCAAGTTTTTAAAAACAAAATACAGGAAAAACACCTTTTGCTTCAAAGGGTCTTTCCTGTTCAGTTTTCAGGATAATATGAGCTTTTATTATTATTTTTAATCCTACATAAAAAAGCTACTTTACATCGTAAAGCAGCTTAATAAAATTTAAATTTCTTTTAGATCTAATCATCATAAGGAGGAGTAGCATTTCCCCAATTAGCTCCTGAACTCTCTATATCAGAAGTCTGTATTCTTTTCGCATAACTTTTCTGTAACTTGCTATTCGTTACAAATCTATTATTGTAATCTTCTTTACTGTCATACACCCAATTGTATCCATAAGTAGCAAACATTTCTTTCATTGTTTTTACTTTATTTTCTTGAGAATGAACAGGGTCAAATGCTATATTCTTTCCATTAATGCTAGTTGTAGGCATTAACATTATATTCTGATAACCTGGCTTACCGTGGCTTGTATTTTCAGGATAAGAACCTGAAACAAAATTGATTCCTGTTAATTCTATTCCTTTTTCTTTAGATAGTTGTTTCACATACGCTATGTAATTTTCTAAAGTTTCAATAGAATAAAAGTTAATACGAGTATCTTCATATCCTAATGCATCTTCTAAAACTGGTTTTCTTGTTTTATCATAATGCTCAAGCATATCAATCATTTCTTTATACATTAAAGCATTGTAAGGTCTTTCAACTTTACTTACTTCCAAGTTTTGATTCATAGCTTCTTCATCTTTTTGGCACGCAACAAACGTAACGACACTTACCAATACGGCAAGCTTAACAATTTTAATTGTTTTCATAATTAAATTATAATAATGGTTAATAAATAAGTTAATAGCTAATTTTCTATATTTTGAAATGCAATTTTTAAAAGAAAATTTAGGCTAACAATTTTTATCAAAGTTACAAAAATTAAAGTATGGGTTAATAAAAAAAATCAATGATTGCGTTTTCCTGATTAAGAATATTTCATTCTATTTCATCTGTTTAAACAAAAATCAAAGTCTACCTCATAAACAATTTAACGAAAAAACCTCCACATACTTTTCCTTTCTCTTTTTAGAAAAGCACCATAAAAAACACAGGATAATCACTCTAATTTTTCAGGCGCTATGACTTGCTATTTAGCTTCTTCTTTTATGGAATTTTGTTGATGCTATTTCGAAATACATAAGTGGTGATAGCCGAAAAACCACAGAAACAGAGTAGGCATTAATCAATAAAATTACTATTATGAGTTTATCAAACTACAATCCTGGTCAGGAATTGTCCAGTATTGATTTTGCAGGTATGATTGGGGGACCATTAAGTGCTATTGTAGACGCACAGTCTAAAGCTGCCTTATCTACTGTAGATTTTGTAAAGAGTATTGGTTTTACACCAGATACTGAAGATGAAACAACTGGTGAAATAAAACCAGGTGAACCAGTTTACGTTAGTTTTAAATATCCTAAAATGGTAGAGCCATACCAGCCTGCAATTAAAGGAAAACCAAAAACGGTTACAATTAACAAAGCTGGTATTGATTACGTAAACGGAGACACATTAAATGTAAACGGAGTTTCTGTTACTGTTGCTAGTGTAGGTGCTAGTGGTGATATTTTAACTATTTCTCCAAATTTAGATGCTGCTGGAATTGCTGCTGCAACAGATGCTTCTGCAACTGGTGGTAGTGGATCTGGAGCTTCTTTCGACATTACTGTTGAAGATATTGCTTCTGTTCCTGCATCATTTGAGGAAATGCAATTACAAGTTCCTATTATTACTATGATGCCTATTCCTTTTATTCGTGTTGAAGAAGGTAATATCGACTTTAATGCGAAAATTACTTCAATGGAATATAAACGTGTAGGAAGCGAATTTAAATTCAATACTGGTTTTTCTTTTAGTAATCAGAATACGAATAAAAATTATGCGTTAGGACCAGGTTTCTTGAATTCGAATAAAAATACGAGTACAGTTAAGTTAAATACGAGTATATCTTATCAGAGAAACACGCGTCAAGGACATAAAATTGACAAAACTTTCCACTTAGGTGTAAAAGTAAAAGTGAGTCAAGATGAAATGCCAGAAGGAATGGAAAAACTTCTTGGAATTTTAGAAGATGCTATTGTATCTCAACCAGTAGAATAAATAAAAACATAAGACAATGATTGATTTAAAAGACTATTTAAGTTCTTTAGTCGTAGGAATTAATCAGGCAAGAATGATGGCAGACCTTGAGTCTGCCAGAATTGCCGAGATTTATGCTAAAGACAACTTATTAAAAACATTTTCTATTCCTCGTTTTCGTACTCCAGATATTGAATTAAATATTCCTGTTGCTATTGGAAATTTAGAGAGTGAGCAAACAAAAGACTATCAACCTATAGATAACATTCAGTTTAACTCTGCTACCTATACTGTACTGAAAGATTTTTCAAAAACATCTGCGTTTGATCGAAAAACCTCTACCATGTTACGTAGTGCAATTGCTAAGGAAACTGAAAACTTAGAAAAGCGAATTAAAGCCGACGAAACTCAAAAAGAAGCTGCAATGGAGTCGCTTTCAAAAAACTTAGCAAAACTATACACGACTCGTATTGATGATAATATTAATATGGAAAGTTTAATTCAGAAAATAAAAACTGAGCTTACACCTCGTATTCAGAAAAAACAAGTAATACAACATCAAACAAAAGTGATAGTTCAAGCCAATGAGTTAAGAGAAATTAAACCTGAAAACATTATTCAAATTAAATTGAAATTGAGTGAAGATGGAATGGAATGGCATTCATCTGCTAATGAAGATGGCAGTACAAACATGAAACTATTACCTGAATAATTATGCGCCCTTCAAAAATAAATATCGTTAAAGCTCTAAATGAAAAGTTACTAGAAGTACATCAGCTAACAAATCTAATAGAATCAAAAAATAGTACTAGTATCTCTGAGTTTAGAAATTGGTTGTTTACTACCGAAGAAATTTTGACAAAAAATAATCTTCCGCAGGTTTCACAACTCGCCGCTATTAGAGCAGAACTTGTAACTTATGTTCCGAGTGTAAAAGGAAAACGTAAAGAATTATACAGTTTAGTAGCGCGTTTATTAAAACAGGCTCAACATGATATTTGGGAAACAAATGCATTATTCACTCAGAAAACACAACAAGCAAGAGAACTTATTCAGCAATTACTAAATTTAGTAGCACAAACCAAAGCTTTCAGTTTTGACAGAAAAACAGATTTCACACATTTCTTAGAGGGCATTTGGCATTTTTGTAATACACACGAACAATTACGAAGTATTACACTACAAGTTTTGGCTTTACTACATAAATCAGACGTTTTATTAGTAATGGCAGAAGAAATAGATTTAAACGATTTTTAAATCTATTTCTTTAATTTTGTGATCAATTTTACTTTGTTTATGGATAAAATCGAACACATTGGTATCGCTGTAAAAAGTATCGAAAAATCGAATGCTTTATTTGCTTCTCTTTTTGGTGAAGCACATTATAAAATCGAAGAAGTTGAAAGCGAAGGCGTAAAAACTTCTTTCTTTAAAACTGGACCAAATAAAATAGAACTGCTTGAAGCTACAAAACCAGATAGTCCGATTGCTAAGTTTATTGAAAAAAAAGGCGAAGGAATTCATCATATTGCTTTTGCTGTTGAAGATATTGAAGCTGAAATCGCACGACTTAAAGGTGAAGGATTTATCGTTTTAAATGAAACACCTAAAAAAGGAGCTGATAATAAATTAGTTGCTTTTTTACATCCTAAATCTACTAACGGAGTACTTATAGAACTTTGTCAAGAAATAAAAAATTAGACTTCTAAAAGACTAAAAATAAAAAACTTAAAAAACACCCTGCATTTTTTTCGAAAAAAGTGTAGGGTGTTTTTTTATTCAGTTGTATTAGTACTGTTAAAAACATAAAACTATTTACATAATGAAATTTTTAAAGCTTTTAATTGTATTCACATTAGTTCTTACTTCTTGTCAGCAAAATGAAAACTTAGTTGACGAGCAAAATCCCCTATCAGAAATTATAGATGAAGCTGAAGGAGCATTAGATGGAGAATCTGATAATGATAATGACGAAGACGAGTCAGACAATTCAGATAACGACAATAACGGAGATAATGGTGACAATGGCGATAATTCTGATAACGGTTCTGATTCAGACAATAATGGCGACAATACCGATGAAGGTTCAGATAATGATAATAACGGAAATACTGGAGATAATGGTAACGGACAAGATGGTAATAATCCAGAAGAAGAAACTCCTGGTCCACCAAGACCAATCGATTGTTCTATTTACGATGGTACTTTTGAATTTACAGTACGTAATAAACAATTCGTAGGAGTTAAAACTTTAGGAATTACTGATATCGTAAACGGTTCTGTAAAATGGACAATTAACGGTACTGAAGTAACGCCAAGAAGTCCACGATTTGTATTAATTGAAGATCACATTCAACAATCAGGTACAGTAGAAGTTTGTTACGAAGCTGAATCTCCAAAATGTGGTAAGTTTTCAGACTGTATCACAGTGAATTTTGTAAAACAATAAACATACTTCATACTTTTTTCAACATCCTTCCAAATAGGAGCGAAATTACTTCTTCGCTCCTATTTTTTATAATACTTTCCTAAAAAAATACCTTAAACAGATATTATGTATCAGTTTATTCCATTTATTTGTACCTTGCGTTTTAAATAGGTTACACTAATGACAAATTCTTTTGATTCTTTTCAAAAACGACGATTACGATCTTCTTATGCTTCGGTAATTATAAGTATCGCTATTGTGTTGTTTATGATTGGTATTTTGGGCTTAGTCTTATTAAAATCTACTAAAGTTGCCAATCATTTTAAGCAAGAAGTAGTTATGTCTTTATTCTTTAAAGATGATGTAGCCAAAGAACAAATCGAATCTTTTAGAGAATCTTTGGGTAATGAAGCTTTTACTAGAGAATTGTACTATATTTCTAAAGAAGATGCTGCTAAAACTTACAGTAAAGATCTTGGAGAAGATTTCCTTGATTTTTTAGGAACAAATCCTTTAAAAAACGGAGTCGATTTATATTTAAATGCAGATTATGTTACTCCTGAAAAAATGGAGGAACTTAGAGCTAAGTTTGAGAAAAACGATTTTATTGCAGACATTTCTTACGATAAACCTCTAGTCGAACAACTTACCAAAAACATTAAGAAAATAAGTTTTTGGCTTTTAATTTTAAGTGGATTCTTCGCTGTTGTGTCTGTGATTTTAATCAACAGTTCTATTCGACTTTCTATTTATGCAAAACGTTTTAATATTAAAACCATGCAAATGGTTGGCGCAACAAAACGTTTTATTAGAAAACCATTTATTTGGCAAAGTATACGATTAGGTTTTATTGGTGCTGTACTTGCACTTATTGCTTTGGGTGTAATGATCTATTATATAGATAAAAACATACCAGCCTTAGAATTATTGAAAGATTACATGTCACTAATTTACTTATCTAGTGGTATTATAACTGCTTCTTTCCTTATTTCTTGGATTAGCACTTATTTTGCAACACAACGATTCTTAAACTTACAAACCAACGATTTATATTATTAAACTATGGAAAAAAATAAAAATTCAGAACAACCAGAATTTTTATTCGGTAAACGAAATTATAAGATTATGCTAATTGGTTTAGCTGTAATCGCACTAGGTTTTATTTTAATGTCTGGAGGAGGAAGTGATGATCCAAATGTTTTTAATGAAGAACTATATAGTTGGAGAAGAATTCGTTTAGCGCCTACTCTTGTTATTATTGGTTTAGGTATTGAAATATATGCTATTTTTGCCGATCCTAAAAAGTAATTATGGATATTTTAGAAGCGATTATCCTTGGAATTATTCAAGGATTGACAGAGTTTTTACCTGTTTCATCTAGTGGACATTTAGAATTGGTAAAAGCTATTTTAGGTGACAATTCTGTACCAAAAGAAAGCTTAACTTTTACTGTTGTTTTGCATTTTGCAACTGCCTTAAGTACGTTGGTAATTTTTAGAAAAGAAGTTGCCCAAATTTTCAAAGGTTTATTTCAATTTAAATGGAATGAAGAATCTCAATTTTCAGCCAAAATTGTAATCTCAATGATTCCTGCAGTAATTATTGGATTGTTGTTTGAAGAGCAATTAGAAACCTTTTTCAGCAAAAACATACTACTAATTGGTTTTATGCTTTTAGTAACTGCTTTACTTTTATTGTTTGCAGATAAAGCAAAAAACACAGAAAAAAATGTGTCTTTTTCTAACTCTCTAGTTATTGGTATTTCTCAAGCAATAGCAATGTTACCTGGAATTTCTAGGTCTGGAGCAACAATTTCGACATCTGTATTATTAGGAATAGATAGAACAAAAGCCGCACGTTTTTCATTTTTAATGGTTGTACCTTTAATTTTTGGTAAAATTGCGAAAGATATTTTAGGCGGAGATATTAATTTTCAATCTTCTGAAATTGTTCCGATTTCTGCTGGTTTTGTTGCTGCTTTTGTTACCGGATTACTAGCTTGTCAATGGATGATAGCTTTAGTAAAAAAGAGCAAACTTTCATACTTTTCCATTTACTGTGCAATAGTAGGTTTAATCGCTATTGGATACGCTTTATTTAAATAACAATGAACACCTTAGAAGATTTTAAAGAAGGAAAGGTTTTATTAATTGATAAACCTTTAGAATGGACATCGTTTCAAGTTGTAAATAAACTGCGTTGGCATATTAGAAAACGCTTTGATATTAAGAAAATAAAGGTTGGTCATGCTGGTACTTTAGATCCTTTAGCTACAGGATTACTAATAATTTGTACCGGAAAACAAACTAAAAGTATAGAAACCTATCAAGGACAAGTAAAAGAATATACAGGTACGATCGTTTTGGGGGCCACTACACCTAGTTACGATTTAGAAACTGAAATTGATAAAACTTTTCCTACAGAACATATTACTTCGGAATTAATTCATAAAACAACTGAAAAATTTATAGGTAAAATTCAACAAAAACCACCTATTTTCTCTGCTATTAAGAAAGATGGCAAACGTTTGTATGAATTAGCACGCCAGGGAAAAACAACTGAAATTAAATCTCGAGAAATAGAAGTTTTCGAATTTGAAATTACAGCTATCAACTCAAATAATGTTGAATTTAGAGTTGTTTGTAGCAAAGGAACATACATTAGATCTTTAGCTCACGATTTCGGTCAAGAATTAAGTTCTGGAGCTCATTTATCGGTTTTACGACGCACTAAAATTGGTAATTTTTCAGTTGACAATGCACAAAGTATAGATGGTTTTATTGAAAGCTTAACGAACTAATTTGTTACAATCTATATTTTCGTTTTCACAACGTAATCGATAACAATTGTTTATTTTAGTTTTCACCAAAGTATTCTCTGGAAATAACACTAAACTCTTATTGTAAAAGAATAAAGCATTCTTATAATGAGCTTGGTAATAAAACTCATCTCCTTTTTTCATATTTACATTGAATTCATCTAATCTAATTTGATGATTCTTCGAATCTATACTAGATTTATAAGTTTCATTTCCTTGGATAAGATAATTCGCTGTAAAACCTATAAAAACAACAAGAAAGATTACTCCAAAAACACCTAACAATCGTTCTTTAGTCGATTTTTTGTTTATTTCATTCTTTAGAGCATCTAGTTCTTCTTCAGATAGTTTTACAAACTCTAATTTTCCTTCTTCCGATTTTAAGTTCTTCCCTTTATCCTTAAATAAACTTTTCTTTCGTAGTAAATCTTTATTACTATTCAACAAAGGTTGTATGCTTCCATATCCTCCCATAACTTTTTTATTATAGGACGAACAAAATATTTTTTGTTACAAAAATATTTCATGGAACAGTTATTGATTAGTAGATGAAAACTTAAAAACCAATATGAAAAAACTATTACTTACTATTTTAATTACAGTCAGTTATTTTACTTCAGAAGCCCAAATACAAGAGAAAAAGCCATTTTTTATCGGAAACTTAGGAACCACATTTGGTATTAACCAACAATTTAGACTTTCAGAAGAAGGTAATGGTCCGTTTATTACTCCTAAATCTATCTTACTAAGAGCTGAAGTCGGATATCAATTTGACAAAAGATGGTCTAGTAGCGTTAGTATGGGATACGATCATCATTTTAGATACGATATAAACTCTATTCCTTATTTCGGTACTGTACGTTATAATTTTATTGCAAAAAGTAGCTCTGCTTATTTTATTGATGCTAGTTTAGGAAGAATGTGGCGTCCTTCGGAAAGTTTTAGCAATGGAAATTATTATAAAGTTGGAATTGGATTAATGAACTTTAGTTCTAACCGATGGAATGGTTTAATTCGTTTAGATTTTCACAGAAAGAAAATAGCTGAATTTGAAAACGGAAACTTAGATAGTATATCCTTAGGAATTGGATTTTCTTTCTTTTAAAACATAAAAAAGCGTTTAGATAACTAAACGCTTTCTTTTATATGTATAGGAATAATTCTTACTTCTTAATGAAACGTAATGGTTGATAACCATCTACTTTAAGTAAGTACACTCCTCTAGCTAATTCATTTACTTGAATTTCTTCAGAAGAAATAACATCAGATTTTACTTCTTTCCCTATGATTGAATAAATTTTATAAGACTTATTCATCAAGTTTACTGGTAGTATTAATCTTTCAGAAGTTGGATTAGGGTATACTTTTAAAATCTTTTCTTCTACATCCTCTACACTTAAAACTTCAGCTTTATACTCTATAACTGGCGATAATACTACTTGATTGTTTTCTCTTCTAATCACTGTATTATTTTGCATTCTAGTAGACGTTTCGTTAATTACCATTTCTACTTGATATCTACCAGATTCTGTTGGTTTATATGCAGCCTGATTTGCTCCTGGGATTCTTGTATTATCATCAACATTAATCCATTGATAAGAAACAGCATTTTTGTAAGAAGCCTCTAGAATATCTAAAACTTGATTTACTGTATTATTAATTTCAATTTTATCAATGCGAACAGTTAACGGATTTGAAATACATCCATTCGCATCTTTAACTAAAATGATATATGATCCATCTTCTAAATCTAAAAATCTATTAGATCTTTTAAATGTTCCTCCATTAATACTATACTTATATCTTGGTGTTCCTCCTTCGGCTCCTATTTTAATTCTTCCACTAGGGAATCTTCCTGTGGCTCTAATATCAACAGAACTTATAAATAAGGTTTCTGGTTCTTCAATAGTTGCAGGAATAACACTAATACATCCTGAGCTATCTAAAACTGTAATATTATAAAAACCTGGGATTAAATTTGTAAATGTATTTTCTGTTTGAAATCTACCTGGATTAGAACTAATTTCATAAACATAATTACCATTACCTCCAATTGCATTTACTGTTATAGTTCCGTCACCTTCTCCATTACAACTTACATTTTCTGTTACCAAGGTAGCTTGTAATAACTCTGGTTCAAAAATAGTTACATTATCGATTATTATTGACCCTGTGCTATCTGTAACTTCTACAGTATAATATCCTGCAACAATATTTACAAAGAAACCATTAGTATTATTATCAATTGTTGTTGAGAATGAATCTATAAGTTTGTAAGTGTAAGGTGGAATTCCTCCATTAGCAACTGCTTGAATTGTTCCATTACTTTCTCCATTACAAATTACATCTGAAGAAGTTAAAGCTACTGATATTGGAGTTATTTGTGGGTTTACAGTAATAAGAACTGTTGCTGTACCACAAGAATTACCTCCAAAATCACAAATGGTATAAGTAAAACTATCTACTCCAACAAAATCTTGATTCGGTGTATATGTAATAACATCATCACTCGGATCAGTTGTAGTTCCTGAATCATCTATTGTTAACGAACCATTTAATGGTGTAGTAGTTATCATATCACTTTCAGTAGGAATACTTACATCATTCGCAAAAACATCAATAATTGAAGGCGTATTTGAAAAGACATCTATAGCATCGTCAACTAAAACTACCATCTGATTACTAATCTCAATTGAAATTGAGCTAAAACAACCTTCAAAATCCGTTACTGAAACTTCATGAGTTCCTTCACTCAAATTAGTAAATACATTTGTTGTAGTAATTGGACCTCCATCAATTGCATATTTATAAGGAGGTACACCATTTATTGCATTAACAGTAACCGTATTTCCATCAACAACTGGATTTATTTCTAATTTTTCTGGTTCTGAAATTGTTACAGTTCTAGATACTGTACAACCAAAATCATCTTTGACAGTGACAACGTAATCAGCAGCTGGTAGTTCTGGGAAAAGGTTTCCTGTTTTAAACACACCAGGCTCTGAACTAATTTCGTAGGTATAATTTCCACTACCTCCTGTTGAAACCACTAATATGAATCCATCATTTCCACCATTACAATTTACCGATGAAGATGTGATTCCTACCAATATTTGTGTAGGTTCTGTGATTACAACCTCTATATTTTCTTTATTACCAACACTATCTGTTACCTCTACATTATAATTCGCAGCAAATAAGTTTGAGAACACACCTGTAGGGTTAGTCGATATAACCGATGATTCAGAAGATAAAGCATATGAATATGGCTCAATTCCACCTGTAGCTGAAACTTCAATAATTCCATTGTCATCTCCAGAACAACTAATATTAGTAGAATTAAAAGCTACTGTTAATGGAGTTAAAATTGGATCAACAGTAACAAATACTGTTGCAGAATCACAGTAGTTAGTTGTAAGATCACAAACTGTATAAGTAAAACTATCTAAACCTACAAAATCTTGATCTGGTGTATATGTAATAATATCATCACTTAAATCATCAACTGTACCTGAATCATCAATTGTTACAGAACCATTAGATGGATTATTTACAGTTAAACTACCTACTGAAGGAATATTTGTATCATTCGATAAAATATCAATAATCAATGGCGAACCTGATAACGTTACAACTGCATCATCAGCTAAAATTAGATCATTACCGAAATCCGGAACTATCACCACTGTATTTACAGTACATCCATTTACATCTCTAACACTTACATTATATTCTCCAGCATTAGGCACAATAAAAATATTATTCGTTGTAAAAGTTGTTCCGTCTAAAGCATATTCATACGGTGGAATACCTCCTGTTGCTTCAACTGTAATCACATCGTCACTAACAACTGTTGAAGTTGCTATAGCAGCATTTGGTCCATCAATTACGACTTCTTGTGTTCTTAATACACAGAATGGAAAATCATTCATAGTAATTTCTACTAAATAAACTCCTGAGGAAAGATCATTAATAGTTAATGGATTAGACGTAGCAACACTTATACCCCCTGAAGAAGCACCTCCATCAGTAAAAACTTCGTAATTATAAGTTCCAGTATATGGATTTCCTCCAGCATCTTCAATGCTAAGAGTTAACGAAGCATTATTATCTCCGAAACAAGCACCTGGAGTTGAGCTTATAATATTCGTTGTATAGTTTTGTACATCATCTACACTATAAACTTCATTTATTTCACATCCAGTAATTGGATTAATTACTTTTATTGAATAAATTCCTGATGTTAAACGTGAGTTGTTAGTAACAGCAACATTATTTTGTACATTATTAATTGTTTCTATAACTACTCCAGTACTATCTGATATTACAATATCAGCATTTATTGAACCTAAACTAGAATTGTAAGTAATGTTAATTTTTTCTCCTGTATTAGAACAATTGATTGGATCTACCTGATCAATTGTTAACCCTAGCAAAACATCTAAAGGATCTATATTCACAACAGGTGAGAAAGCTATACAACCATTACTATCTACTATTCTTGCGTAAAAACTACCTCCATTAAAATCAGAAATTTCATACATGTAGCCTAACCCCATATCAACGCCATCGATTTTAACATCATCACTAGTATTTCCTGGCGTTCCGTTTTCATTAAATAATTCAATAGAAGTATATGTTCCAGTTCCGCCTGTAATATCAGTTGCTGTGTTTATAATAATATTAGCGTTGTTGGCAACATTATTAGAAAAACAATTGAACTGACTAACTGTTAATGGTGTTACTGTTAAAGGTGGGAATTCTGATAATACTAATGTTAATAAAGATGTACATCCGTTCGCATCAGTAACCTGTACTTCATAAGCTCCTGCAGTTAAACCAACAAATGAGTACGAACTTGAATCTTCAGTTACTTCTACAAAACCAGTTCCAACACCTGTCGCTTGAATTATTGTATATGTAAAAGGAGCTTGACCATTAGTAACATTTACTGTGATACCACCATCATTTCCTGTACATGTTGCATCATTTGAAAACGCAGTAAAATCTAAAAAACCTGAAATTACATTAAACGACTCTGTAAGAGGTAAACAAGCTGCTGGAGCTCCAGCACCACTACCTTTTGCAACTTTATATACTCCTAAAGAGTTAACTGTTATAGATTGAGTAGTTCCTAATACAGTTCCACTACTGTCTTCCCATTGATAAGTAGCAAATCCATCAGCAGCAGTTAAAGTAACAGGTACTCCGCAAAAACCTACATCTTTTGTTACATCAGCACAGGAAGATGTATCTGCTAAAAAACTTGTGCCTCCAACAATACCTTGATTACATGCGTCTACACCTGATACACTAGGTTTATTAGAAACTTGAATTCCACTGTTAATTCCAGAAAAATTTGAAAATGCTTGCGTCTCTATTATATTCGAACAAGCTTCTGTAAATTCACTACAATTACTCGATAACTGCGCATGAAAACGTATACTTTGTGACGAATTACTTTCTTGAACTAAATTATCGTTTATACTAAATGTTACTTCGCCTCTAAAACCATTTGCATTTGATGGTGGAGTATATGTGAAGTTTACTCCAGAAGGAACAATTACATCAGATGGTATTATACTAATATTTTTAGGTAAGCGTGAACTAATTACTGCATTAGTAGCATCTTCGTTCCCTATATTTTGAAATTCAAAGTTATACCAAAAATCACTTCCCAAACTTAATACTGATCCTGATAAATCATTACCAGCACCATCATCTATTGTATTGACTACTCTTAAATCTGGCTCTGAAATCTCTACCGCAATTGCACTTAAAAAAGGCCAATACATATCACTATCAGTAGTGAATCTTGCTTGAATGTCAGCTTGATTATTGGCTATAACAGAATTACCAGGATTATTAATTTGAAATAAATCTACATCGAAACCTAGTGTGTTTTCACTAGCAGGAGTTCTATCGATAACATAATTATCGTATTGAGTAATAGAACTATTAAAGAAGTTATTTTGAGGATTTACTTGGTTAAACACATCTGTATAAAATCCGCTACTACCTCTTATTTGAAAATGATCTCCTGCAAAAGGTTGATCTCCTTCTAAAGCTGCCACTAAAGCTTTTGCTCTAACTGACCCTGTTGGTGTAGTTGTAATTCCTGAAAATAAAACATCAGAAGTATTAGAAACATTCACTGTAGAAAAACCATCAAATAACGAAATGTTTTTTGTGGTTTCATTTGAGTTTTCATAAATAATTACCAAAACCCAACCTGCAGCTCCACCTAAACCATTGTTTTGATCAGCACCTATTGTTCCTCTTATGTTTGCGGCAAAATAATCTCCATTAGGACTAGATAAACTACTAACTTCTGAAGTTAAATCTTTAAAACATAAATAAGGTCGCTGTGTTGCAATTCCATTATCATATATTACTTCATCACTTGTAATATCTTGATATGACTGACCAGGTAATCTAAATTTTATATTTCTAAAATCACCAGATCTTGGAGCTTCTCCTTCCCAAGTTTCATAAGGATATACTGCTGACCAATATAATCCTGCAAATGTAACTCTTGAACATAATGGTAAATTTAACAATGCACTTGAAGAAGAAAATGTTGTGGGGTCGTCGTCTACATCTATATATTGAATATTTAATTGTCCATTTGAGCCGGTTCCATTGTATGGATCATTAGCTGAAAATGAACTATCTTCTCTATTCAATATATTATTTGACACGAAAGTAATGTCACCTCTAACGTTACTACCATTGGGCAGTAACCTTTGCGTAAACGGTACGTCTTGAGCATAAGAATTTAATAAAGAGGTAAGGTAAATTGTAAATAGGAGTAATAGTTTTTTCATATAATTAATTTTTCTACAAAAGTAGAATATTAATTAAGAAAACCTATGATTTGAAAATACTTAAACTAAAAATAAATGTAAATTTTAAATTAAGTTTTTACTACAAAAATCGATTATACCAACTCTCTGTTATTGGTACTTCCCAGAAGTTATCAAAGTCATATTTTGTTTGCACCAAATTATCAAAAACTACAGTTTTACTATTCACTGATTTGTTCTTCAATAATTTTTTAAACTCTTTTACTTCTTTGTACTGAACGAATTCTCCTTGTTTAAAACATACATTCATTTTATCCAGTAATTCTATCTCGTATTCTTTTTGTAATTCTAGAATAAACATAACCTGTTTATCTAAATCTTGATTTGAAATAACGACGCCTTCTTCAACAGAAAACACAATAAATCGATTATAAAGTAAAGTGAAAGCAACTTCTGCTTCTTTATCAGCAATCCAAGAATTTAAAAAATCTTCTATTTTATTTTTTATTGGCTCAACCTCTTGCGGATAAAACTTTCTACTTGATGGATATATCCAAATTTTCGCCTCTTCTGATAAATCTTTAAATTGTACAATCATAGGCTACAAATATAAATAAAGCCCCATGACAAATATATCATGAGGCTTTATAAATATTTAAACGAATCAATTTAAATTCTACTTCTCTAAAAGATCTAATATATCTTCTTGAACATTAGTTCCTTTGTTTTTGTTATACCATACTTGTAAATCCTTTTTAACATCAGCATCTACAACTCCATGCTCAGCTTTATAATCAGCAATCATTTTAGTTGCTACCGTAGGTCTTGGTCCCCAAGTAAATAATACTTCTTTATTTTGATCAACAGCAATTAACTTCGGAATAGATCTACCGCCATTCGTTAAGAAATTATCCATTAAATCTAAGTTTTCATCTCTTAACACCAATTGAAGATCGATATTCGGATTCTCTTCTGCCATTTTATTTAATACAGGAATGTTGTGAGCAGCATCTCCACACCAACCTTCTGTTAAAACAATCCAAGTTTGCTTTTCTTCAACATCTTTAATTTTAGTTAAAGTATCTTCAGTTAACTTAGATGTTTTATCTAAACGCTTCATACGTCTATCGTTTAAAAAACTATAATTGTATAATGCTTCAGATTGATTTTCTCCTGTTGATTTATTCTCTTCTAATAAATCTGATACTAATGTTCTATATTCTGAATATGTTAGTGCGCTTTCAAGGCTCTTTTCTATAACTTCTTTCATGTTTTAAACCATTTTACAATGATTATGACGTGAGTAATTTGATAAACTTACAACGCCGTTAAAAGTTCGTTATTTTTAGTTCCAATATTGCTTAACATTTCCTTAGTCATTAGTTCTAAATCGAACTTATTATTCCAATTCCAATCAGCTCTAGCAGCACTATCATCAATAATTTGTGGCCAGCTATCAGCAATTTCTTGTCTGAAATCTGGATAATATGAAATTGTAAATTCAGGAATATGCTTTTGAATTTCTTCCGTAATTTCTTCAGGAGTAAAACTCATTGCAGCCAAATTGTAAGAAGTTCTCATTTTGATATCTTCTTTTTTAGCCTGCATAATTTGAATAGTTGCTTCTATAGCATCATTCATATACATCATTGGCAACTTTGTGTCTTTACTTAAAAAACACTCATAAGTACCTTCTTCTTTAGCTTTAAAATAGATATCTACTGCATAATCTGTAGTTCCTCCTCCTGGTTTAGTTTTCCAACTAATAATTCCTGGATAACGTAAACTTCTAACATCTACACCATATTTACTATGATAATAATTACACCAATGTTCTCCAGAAACTTTACTAATACCATACACGGTAGAAGGTTCCATAACTGTTTGTTGAGGTGTATTAATTTTTGGTGAAGTACTTCCAAAAACAGCAATTGAACTTGGCCAATATACTTTTTGAATATGTTTGTCTTTTGCTAATTCTAATACATGCAAAAGCGATTGCATATTTAAGTCCCAAGCTTTTAAAGGCATTTTTTCTCCTGTTGCAGACAACATTGCAGCCATTAAATACACCTGAGTAACTTTGTATTTTTGTATTACTTCTAATATTCTATCCCGATCTAATACATTAATGATTTCAAACGGACCAGAATTTAAAAATGCTGCATCTCCCTCTCTAATATCTGAAGCAATTACTTGCTCACTTCCATAAATCTCACGTAGTCTTTGGGTTAATTCTGTACCTATTTGACCACAAGCTCCAAGGATTAAAATGGTATCACTCATTTACAAAAATCTATTTTTAATGCTCTACAAAGTTAATGAATTTAAATATTCGTAATATTTATTTGTTATTTTTTAACTATCAATAAAAACAAAAATTTAAAAAACTGATAATTAAGCTTTAAGTTTAGTTTTAGAAAAAACGAAATTAAATAATGTATTTTTGGACAAAATAACAGATTTGTAATGTATCGATATTTTAGTCTTACGTTGTTCTTAATTAGTCTTTTTCTTTTGTCTTGTAAAGGAGAACAAAAAACTGTGGTAGAAGAAACTGTTACCTCTGACATGAGTGTAGTTAGCAAACACAGTAAGCCTTCTAATTTATCTGATTTAGCTAAGTCGAAAATCCAAGATTGGACAGAATACAATGAAATTAACGATTTTCTAGATCGATTTTCTTCAATTTCACCCAATCAAGCATTACAAATGGCAAATGAATTAACAACATTAGCCAAGAATTTAAACGATAGTTTGAAAATTGAAACTTTAAAAACAAACGCGCTTAAAGCAAGAACAAATGTTTTGGAAAATGAAGTGTTACGATTGAATGACATGACAATGATTCCTGCAATCAAAGCAAAAGAAGTAAATGAACAAATCGATAAAATTCTATTAATTTTTGGTAGTTACAATGCTAAAGTGAATACAATTTACAGTAAAAAAGAGTTTGATGAAGAAATTAATTTAGATGATTTTTTTAAGCTAGATACTGAAACTGAAACCAAGACTAAAACTATACCTAAGAAAGAATGAGAAATTTAATCTTCCTACTGATAACATTACAAATTCTTCTTAGCTCTTGTCAAACTGTAAAACAAAACACAATTGCTTTCAACAAAGAAAATGTAAATCAATTTCTTGACAATTGGCATAAAGCAGCTTCAGAAGCAAACTATAATAATTATTTTGATGCTATGGACAAAGTCTCTGTTTTTGTAGGAACAGATGCTAGTGAAGTATGGTCTAAAAAGCAATTTCAAGATTTTAGCAAACCTTTTTTTGATAAAGGGAAAGCTTGGTCTTTTAAAAAAATTGAACGTAATATTTACACCGAAAAAGGAACAAACTTCATTTGGTTTGATGAAATTTTAGATACATGGATGGGCGTTTGTAGAGGTTCAGGAGTTTTAAAACAAATTGGCAATAAATTTGTAATTAAACATTATGTATTATCTATAACTATACCTAACGAAATTGTTAATGATGTCATTCCTTTGAAAAAGGATAAAGAAGCAATTAAATAAGTTTTTTTTAGAAAAAAATTGAATTATAGATAATTAAAACACTTCATGAGTGTTAAAAATTATATTATTTAACAAAACATTATGTAAATTTGCTATCCTTAATTTAATTATATAAATTTCCTTATGAAGCAGATTTACGTTATCGCATTTTTTTGCGTTACATTTTTGGGATTTGGACAAATTCAACATAACGCACCCTGGAATAAAAATAATATTCAAAAAAGAGGAGAAAAAGAAACTCTTGAAAAAGTTTCTAAAAGAGCTGAAGAATACTTCAAAACAGTAGATAGAAACAAAAAAGGTAGTGGTTTTAAACCTTTTAAAAGATGGGAAAATCATTGGTCGCATTATCTCAAACCTGATGGTTCATTCAAGACTTTCAATGATTTGAAGAACTCATGGTTAGAGAAGAAAGAACTAAGATCTCGATCTAACAACAACACCAGTGAATGGAAGCCATTAGGCCCTTATTCGAACTCTAACACATATAGTTCGAATAGTTTTAAACAATCTGGACAAGGACGAATTAACGCTATAATCGTAGACCCTAACAACTCTAACACTTTTTACATTGGAGCTCCTGCTGGAGGTATTTGGAAATCAACAGACGCAGGATTAAACTGGACACCTTTAACTGATTTTTTACCTCATATAGGTGTTTCTGGTATAGCTATTAACCCAGATAACTCAAATATAATCTACATAGCAACTGGTGATGATGATGCTAACGATTCATTTACAGCTGGGGTTTGGAAATCTGAAGATGGTGGAGTAACATGGAATACTACAGGAAGCCTACAAGCTAATCCGACTAAAATGAATGAAATTTATTTTAACCCTAATAACACCCAAACTTTACTGTTAGCTACAAACAGAGGAGTTCAAAAAACCACCGATGGAGGAGCAACATGGGTTAATACATTGCCAGCTAATATAGATGATTTAAAAATGAAACCTGGTGACTCAATGACATGGTATGCAACTAGTGATGATACATTTTATAAGTCTACTGATGGTGGTGAATCCTTTACAGCTATCTCTATACCTGAATTAACAAACTCAGGGAGAATAACTATGGATGTTACTCCCGCTAACCCTAATTATGTTTATTTTGTTAGTGCAGCTACCAGAGCATCTAATTACGCTTTCAACGGTGTTTATAAATCTACTAACAGTGGAAGCACTTTCTCTAAAACAACTGAAACATCAGATATATTTGGAAGTACACAAGCATGGTTTGATTTAGCATTAACAGTTTCAGATACTAATGAAAATATGATCTTTGTAGGAGTATTAGATTTATGGAGATCACTAGATGGAGGAGATTCTTTTACGAAAATTAATAATTGGTTTAATCCTAATGAACCCTCTTACACTCATGCCGACATACATTTCCTAAGGTACTTTAATGGTAAATTCTTTGCTGGTACTGATGGCGGAATATATTTATCTACAAATAATGGCGATTTGTTCACGGACTTAACTAAAAATCTTGCGATTAGTCAATTTTATAGACTTTCTGTATCACAGAAAAAATTGAATGTAATAGCTGGTGGACTACAAGACAATGGAGGATTTGGTTTTAATGGTAATGATTGGAAGAATTATCATGGAGGTGATGGTATGGAAGGAATTGTTGATGTAAATAATCCTAATAAATTTTATGGCTTCACTCAATTTGGAGGCAGCTTAAGTATTACTGAAAATCAAGGGAACAGTACTACTTTTGGGGGTAGAACTTCTATAGATGCCCCTTCAGATGAAACAGGCCCTAACGATGATGGAGGAGAATGGATCACTCCTATGGCTATGAATAAGGAAGGAGAATTATTTGCTGGATATAGTCATTTGTATCAACTTGTCAATAATAATTGGCAAAAGATATCAAATTCTTTTGGATCTGATATTACACATATGGAAATTGATCCAAATAATAGTAACATAATATATGTAACTACTGGAAATTCATTATTTAGAAGCCAAGACAAAGGTCAATCCTTTTCAAATATATTTACATTCTCAAGAGAAACAATCACTTCAATTGAGATAAGCAATGGTGATTCTAGTACAGGATGGGTAACTACTAATAACAAAGTATATAAAACCACTGCTCTATCAGGATTCTTCATTACATTTACTGATATTACAAACAATCTACCATCAGAAAACAAATTAATCATAAAACACCATGAAAGAAGTGGAAATAACACTGTATATTTAGGAACAAATTTAGGTGTATATTTCATTAATGATAACTTGATGGAATGGCAAAGTTTTGACAACAATTTACCTAATACGCAAATAACAGATTTAGATATAAACGAAGAAGATTCCAAACTATATGCTGCTACTTATGGTAGAGGAATTTTTTCAACTGATATACCTAGGCAATTACCTGACAATGATGTAAGATTAATTTCAATCAATAATTTAGATAATTTAATTTCCTGTGGCGACCAAGTAACTCCTGAAATCACTATTTTGAATCAAGGAAATCAAACAATTAATAATGTTATAATTAATTACAATTTAGACGGAGGAACCAATAATACTTTTAACTGGAACGGAAGTTTAGCTTCAAATGAAAGTACTTCTATTGAACTACCTCAAATAACTTCTAACAAAGGTGAACATGAACTAAATGTAGAAGTTAATATTACTAATGACACGTTTGATAACAATAGCCTTTCATCTTCCTTTACTATCAATGTCAGCAATGACACGCCTACAACTATCAACACTTTTGAAAACACAAATAACGAACTACTTACTGAAACTACAAATGCTGATATTTGGTCTATAATAACATCCAACAAAACTCTTTTAAATATACCTGACGGAAACAAAGCATATAGTACTGGAGCTGGTAATTATGCTGATCGATCTATTGGGTATTTATATACTTCTTGCTATAATCTTTCCCAAATTACAAATCCAGTTTTAAAATTTGATATGGGATTTGATATTGAAGCTGATTACGATTATTTGGTTGTTGAATATTCTAATGATCGCGGACAATCGTGGTCTATTTTAGGAAACTCAACAGATCCTAATTGGTATAATAGTAATACAACAGACAATGGTTTACCTGGCAAACAGTGGACTGGTGTAGGCGAAAGCACTAATCCTGTTGATGGTTTAACTAATGCAACTATTAAAGAGTATAGTCACGATCTTTCTGCACTTGCTAGCGAAACTAATATTATTTTTAGATTTAAGTTTTTTAGCGATCAAAACACTAATGAAGAAGGTGTAATAATTGATAATCTAGTAATAGGAGGAGTATTATCTATAAACGATGAAACTACAGCTCTTACAGGGATCACATTATACCCTAATCCTTCAGAAAACATATTTAATATCTCCAGAAACACCAACGAAGACCTTGATATAAAAGTTTTTGATCTATCTGGTAAAGAAGTTTTCACTAGAAAAAATGATAAAAATTTAAACATCTCTATAGACTTAGGGAATTATGCTAAAGGTATTTATATTTTAAACATGTCTTCAGAAGGGAAAACATCAACACAAAAACTAATTTTAAAATAAAGAAACATTAATTACTATAAATAAAAAAGAGCCTAATTAGACTCTTTTTTATTTATAGTAATATTCAAAACTTCATTAATCAAACTAATTTCGTAGCCTCTGTAATTTAGATAATCGAATACTTTTTTTCGCTTTTTAAATACATCTGTTTCATTTACTGAATCACACTTTTTTTCAGCTAAATTATTGAGTTTAGCAATGTATTCTTCTTCATCAATTTCTAAAAGTGCATGTTTGATGTTATAAGCAGAAATATCTCTATATTTTAGTTCTCTAGTAATTCGAACTTTACCCCAATTTTTAATCCTAAACTTACCTCGAGCAAAACTTTTAGCAAAGCGTTCTTCATTTAAGAAATTATGTTCTAAAAGATGCAATAAGATAAATGCTCTAGCTTCTGGAATTAAATGATAACCTCTTAATTTTTCTTCAACTTCTTTATGGCAACGATCTTGATAAACGCAATAACGTTCAAGTTTTCTCTTTACCTCATCTACCGTTAACACACTCTTTTTAATCATACCTCAAAAAAACAAAAAGAGTTAGTAAGAAACAACTACTAACTCTTTTTAATACAAACATAATTATCTTTTAATTTCCGATCTCAGCAATTTCATCAAAAGATTCTTCTGTTACACTATTTCTGTTTTTGATCCACATTTTAAATTTCGTGATCAGATAAAATAAAATTGGCACTACAATTAACGTTAAGAAAGTAGCTACAATTAAACCATAAATAACTGTCCAAGCTAATGGTCCCCAGAAAATTACGTTATCTCCTCCGACATAGATATGCGGATTTAATTCTGATACTAAAGTGTAAAAGTTAATATTCAATCCAGTAGCTAACGGAATTAAACCTAAAATTGTTGTTATAGCCGTTAATAATACTGGACGTAATCTTGCTTTACCTCCTTTTATAATACTCTCTTTTAAGTCTTCTATACTCACAAACTCATCTTCATCTAAACCTAAAGCGACTTTTCTCCTATCAATTAATAACTGGGTATAATCGAGTAGTACCACACCATTGTTTACTACAATTCCGGCGAGAGAAATAATTCCCATCATTGTCATCATAATTACGAAAGAAGAACCAGAAATTACAATACCTCCAAATACTCCAATTAAACTTAAGAATATTGCCAACATGATAATTGCAGGCTTAGACACTGAGTTAAACTGATAAATTAAGATTAAGAAAATTAAACCTAAACCAGAGAAGAATGCCCCCATTAAGAAAGCCATTTGCTTATTTTGCTCTTCAATCTGACCTGTATAATCTACTTTAATTGTAGCAGGCAAATCTGTAAAGGTTTTCATTTCATTCTGAATTTTAGCTACAATTGCTCCTGCATCTGTAAAACCTGGCGCTAAAGCAGAGTAAACCGTAACTACTCTTTTTCCTTGTTTGTGCTTAATTGCACTAAAACCAGAAGTATTCTTTTGTGTTGCTAAAGCAGAAACTGGAATAGATTTTACTTGACCATTTGAAGGATCTCTGAATGTAATATTTTGATTGAAAATAGCACTTGTATTATATCTATTCTCTTCATTAAATCTTACATAAATATCATAATCTTCACCATCTTCTTTATATACTCCAGCTTTCGCTCCAAATATAGAATTTCGTAATTGTGTTCCTACTTGTGCAGCACTAACACCTAACTCTCCTGCTTTCTTTCTATCAACATCAACTAACATTGTTGGCTTAGATTTATTTACATCGATCTTAAGCTCTGCGATTCCTGGAATAGATTTCGTATTGATAAAATCACGCATTTTTTCAGCTACATTAATTAACTGTACGTAATCTTTTCCTTCTAATTCAATATTAATTGGATAACCAGCAGGTGGGCCAACAGGATCTTTCTCAACAGAAATTGATAATCCAGGATAAATTCCTTTTAAATCATCTGTAATTGCTTTTTTCAACACTTTACTATCAGCACCTTTTCTGTACTTATATTCACGCATCGATGCTACAACTTTTCCTCTGTGTGGCATTTCTGCTGTTGAACCTCCATCTGTTTGTGGATTTCCTGAACCTGCTCCTACTTGAGTAACTGAACTTTCTACTAAGAAATTATACTCTCCATCTAAATAATCTGAAGAATTGATCACCTTAGTAACACGCTGTTCAATATCTTTCATTATTGCGTTTGTTTTCTCAATATCCGTTCCTTGAGGATATTCTACATATACAATAATCTGATTTGGAGTATTATCTGGGAAGAATTCTACTTTAGTTCTTTTACTTTGAACAGAATTTCCGAATCCCATGAAAGCAACAATCAACATTACAAAAGTAATTATTGTAATTACTTGAGGTTTCCAACCCTTTAATACACCACTAATCATTCTTTCGTAAAAACGTTCCCATCTTGGTAATGCTCTTGCTTGGAATCCGTTTGCAGCTGGACGCATAATAAATCTGTAAATCCAAAAGTTTGCTGCAGCAAAAATTAACAATGTTCCTAATGGCCTAATCGCTCCTCCAAAAATCACGAAAAGCAATCCTAAAACTCCTAAGATTATTGTTAAACGAATAATCTTTTTTAATGGCATATTTTTATCTTCTGTACTCATGAATTGAGATACTAATACTGAGTTGAAGAAAATTGCTACGAATAATGAAGATCCTAATACTACAGATAATGTAATTGGGAAATAGATCATGAATTGTCCCATTACTCCTGGCCACATTCCTAAAGGAATAAATGCTGCTACAGTTGTTGCTGTTGAAATAATAATTGGGAAAGCAATTTCTCCAATACCTTTCTTTGCTGCTTCTAAACGAGACATTCCTTCTTCATCCATCAAACGATACACGTTTTCTACAACAACAATACCGTTATCTACCAGCATTCCCAGTCCCATAATTAATCCGAATAGGATCATGGTATTCATTGTGTAACCCATCATGTTTAGAATCATTAACGACATAAACATCGACATTGGAATTGCAAAACCTACGAATAGCGCATTTTTTAATCCTAAGAAGAACATTAAAACTGTTACTACCAGAATAACTCCGAAAATGATATTATTTACTAAATCATCTACTTGACCAACGGTTTTAGATGATTGATCGTTCGCTAATGTTACTTGTAAATTCTTTGGTAATGCTTCAGATTCTTGAGCCTCTTTTACAATATCTCTAATTTTATCTGTAGCCTCAACCATGTTCTCTCCAGAACGTTTTTTTACATCAAGCATTACTACAGACTCACCATTTTCACGAGCGTAAGTAGTTTTGTCTTTGTCTTTAAAAGTAACCTTTGCAATATCTTTTAAATAGATTGCATTTCCTCTTTCAGTTTTAACTACGAAATTATCTAACTCATCTGGTTGCGTAATTTCTCCTAAAACTCTAATCGTTCTTCTTTGTCCGCTTGAAATAATATTACCCGCAGAAATTGTAGCATTTCCATTTCCAATAGCTTGAAGCACATCGTTAAAACTAACTTGAGCAGCCATCATTTTATAGATATCTACAGCAACTTCAACTTCCTTTTCTTCAGCTCCACGAATGTCTGCTTTCTTAATCTCTTTTAAATCTTCAATTTCATCTTGAAGGTATTCTGCATACTCTTTAAGTTGTTCTACAGTATAATCACCAGAAATATTAATATTTAAAATAGGTGTTTCTTCAGCTATGTTTAATTCGAAAACATTAGGTTCAACTTTTGCTCCGTTAAAGGTTGGCCAATCTTCACCTGAAACTTCTTCATCAATTTCATCTTTAACTTTCTGCTTTGCTTCATCAACGGTGACACTCTCGTTAAATTCGATCGTGATCATCGATACATTCTCTTGAGAAGTAGAATTAATCTTAGTAACATTACTTACTGTTTTTAACTTTTCTTCTAAAGGATCTGTAATAAGCTTTTCTATATCTTCAGCTGTGTTTCCTGGGAAAACAGAGCTTACGTAAATTTTGGTTTCCTTGATTTCTGGGAAATTCTCTCTCGGCATGTTAATAAATGCTGAGATTCCAGAGAACAATATAATTACCATTAATACATAAATAGTAGTTTTATTGTTTATTGACCAAGAAGATAAACCAAACTCTTTATCTACTTTTTTTTGTTGTTCTGTCATCAGAATGTTTTTTTATTTTTTGGCTAGTTGTAATACTTTTACTTCCTGACTATCTTTTACACTTCTTGCACCGTCGTTGATAATCTTCATACCACTTTTAATTCCTTCAAGCACCTCAATTACATCTCCTTGAGTTTTACCAGTTTTAATAATTACTTGTTTCGCAATCGACTTTCCGTCTTTTGTATTTACTACATAAACATATTGTTGTCCTTTTGCGTTTTCTGAAATAATACTTTGTGGAATTAAGATTGCATTTGGATTCGTGTAATCGTTAATCTTAAGTTTAGCTGTTAGGTTTGGCTTGATACTTCTATCTTTATTAGGAACTCCTATTTCTACCTTAAATGTTCTGTTTGCAGGATTGATAAAGTTTCCTGCCTGACGAACTTTAGAATCGATTTTCTTTCCTAAGATTGGGAAATCAACTTCAACATCTTTTCCTTTTTGAACTGAACTGATATAACTTTCTGGAACATCTGTTTCGATATACATGTCCCCTAAGTTTACAATTCTGAAAATTTCAGCACCTGGTCCTGGAGCTACAACTGTTCCTTGCTCTTTAATTACGTCATCAATAATTCCTGTGAAAGGAGCTTTAATTGTATACTTTGCTATAGTTTTACGTAAGTTTGTTACTGCATTTTTTTGCGCTTCGTAATTTGTTTTAGCTTGTAAAAACTGAATCTCAGATCCTATTTTTTGTTCCCATAAACGCTTTTGACGTTGGTAAGTTGTTTCTGCTAAAGCAGCATTAGCCTCTAATTGCGCTAATTGATTAGTCATTCCACCATCATCTATTCTAGCTAAAGATTGTCCTTTAGCAACTTTTTGTCCTTCTTTTACAAAAACACTTACTAATTGTCCTGGTACTTCAGGATATACTAATACGTTTTTCTTTGTTTGTACATTTCCTTGTAACTCTAAGTAATGGATAAACTCAGAAGAATTTGCATTTATCGTTGTTATTAAAGGGATCTTTTTATTCGTATCTAATTTTGCGATTGCTCCGTCAAGTTGTTTAAGTTGACTTAATAACTCTTGACTCTTTGTGCTTAATTCGTCTTTCTTGACTCTAATTTGCTTCAAATCACCTGATGCAATTACAGCGTCTACTGATTGTCCTTTTTTTCCGCATGAAGCTAAAAGAACTGTAGCTATTGTTAGTATGAATATCTTTCTCATTGAGTTGGTTATTTTATAGGTATATTTAATGCTGTTTCTAATTGTGCTTTTTTAGCAATTACGTTTAACATTGATTGCACGTAATTTGTTTGCTGACTATATAATTGATTTTGCGCTTGAGATAAATCAAAACTTGATGATAATCCTTCGAAAAACTTTACTTGTTGTTTCTTCTCAATTCGCTCTGCCAATCTTAAATTTTTCTTTGCTGTATCGAAATTCTCAATACTTAATTGATATTGACTTCTAGCTGTTTGTGCTTGTAAGTCTAATTTTTGTTCAATCTCTTGTAATCTAATCTCAGTATTTTCTAATTCGATTTTTGCTTGTGCAGTTCTTGATCTTCTTCCGAAGCTACTGAAAATCGGAATATTTAATGAAACTCCTAATAAAGAATAATCAAACCATTGTTGCTCCCTATCGAAAAATGAAAACGTATCTGAATTTGCGTTAGCTCCGTAGTTTACAAATGCACTTAACGATGGTAAAGCTTTACTTTTTTCTAACTTTACTAAAAGTTCGTTAGCTCTTTTGTTATTTTCAGCTATTCTGTAATCGATATGATTTTCTAAACTGAAAGTCTTTGATAACAATTCTAAATCAGTATTCTTAACTACCAAGTTTTCTAAGTTATCAGATAGTGCAACTTGCTTTTCAATATTGATTCCTAAAGCAATGTTTAACATTTGATAAGCAATCTTTTTTAACCTTTTTGTGTTATTGATATTGCTTTCTAAGTTTCCTAAAGTAATTTGTAATTGCTCAACGTTTTCTTCTTCAGTTAAACCATTATCAAAAATCTTTTGTGTTTCATTTAAGTTTTTAGATAAAACTTGTTTGTTTCGCTCAAGAATTTCTAACGTTTTTTCTGCTACAAGAACATTTCCGTAAGCATTTACAACAGCTTCTCTAGTAGATAATTCTGTTTTCTCTTTAGCTTGTTCTGAGATTTTTAAATACGTTTTTGCAGATTGTAATCCTACTAAGTAAGAACCATCGAAAATTAACTGACTTAAGGTTACTGCCGCATTTACATTTTGCTTGGTTCCGAATACTAAAGGAATAAAGCCTTCTGGTGGAACTGGTGAACCGTTTGCCGTTAAACCGAAGAAATCTTCTACAGTTTGAATAACAGATTGTCTATTATCAAAAGCTGCTGCAGGCAACAATGATACTTGTTGCTTAAGCCAATATTGATAATCTACTTTGGCGTTAATTTGTGGTAAACCTATAGTCGTTGTTTCCCACTTTCTTTCCTTAGCTGCATCTATATTTTTAGCTGCAACTTTATTATCGTAGTTATTTTTGATTGCATAATCAATAGCATCTTGCATTGATAAGTGCAATACTTTTTCTTGAGCATTCACTACAATGCTCACAAAAAATAAAACAAATACACTTGTTATGTATTTCTTCATTAGTTCTAATTTTGATTAATTATTTTTAGTTGTTTTTCTAATTCTACCAATCCTTTTTCTGTCGCAATGGCTCTTATATGATATTCTAATATCTTATATTCTATTTTCACTAATTCTTGAATATTTTGTCCGTACATGTCGCTTTCAAAAAAACCGAATATCAAAGTGAAATAGAAATCTGTAATTAAAGGCTGTTCTATATCTGCTCTGTATAAACCTTGTTCAATTCCCTTTTTTAAATTATCACTATTGTAATCTTTAAACATGCATACTTCTCTTTCCATTAACTTTGCATAAGTTTCTGGGTAGAACTTCCTAAGCTGAAACATAGGAGATGCTTTAGCATTCTTAAACATTTCTTTAAAAATTGCCTTGATAGCAAATTCTTCTTCTATTGCATTATGATTTTGACTTTTAATTAAATCTATTGTTCCTTCAATAGACTTATGAATCGTTGCACAAGATGCACTTACTAAAGAGGCTTTATTAGAAAAATATTTATATAAGGTCTTTTTAGATACTCCTAACTCACTAGAAATATCATCCATAGTAACGCTTTTAAACCCTAAGGTTAAAAACATTTCTCCTGCTTTGTTTATAATTTTATCTTCCATAATACGGTGCAAAGTTACACAAGGAAACTTAAGAAACAAAAAAAGTTTCCTAAGTTTTAATCATTTTTTAACATTAGCCTTACTCAGTTCTCATAATTGACTTATTTTTGTAACAAAAACTTTACTTTTGGAATTATCTAAATACCAACAATCATTTTTAAACTATCTTAATAATCAAGATTTTAACAGAGAACCTAAAAATCTTTATGCTCCAGTAGACTATATTTTACAATTGGGCGGAAAGCGATTAAGACCTATTCTTACTTTAATTGCTTCTGATATTATTTCAGGTTCTTTTGAGCAAGCTTTGCCAGCTGCTATGGCTGTGGAAACTTTCCATAACTTTACTTTAGTACATGATGATATTATGGATGAAGCTCCGTTACGAAGAGGAAAGGAAACTGTACACCAAAAGTGGGATATTAATACTGGAATTCTTTCTGGTGATGCTATGTTGATCTTAGCGTATCAATATTTTGAGAATTATGAACCAGTAATTTTCCAAAAACTTGCCAAGTTATTTAGTAAAACTGCTATTGAAGTTTGTGATGGACAACAACTTGATGTTGATTTTGAAACTCGTAATGATGTTACTATCGATGAGTATATTAAAATGATTACTTTAAAAACTTCTGTTTTAGTTGGTGCTGCTTTAAAAATGGGAGCTATAGTTGCAGAAGCTTCAGATGATCAAGCTGATGAACTTTATGCTTTTGGAGTAAATCTTGGTATTGCATTTCAATTACAAGATGATTTCTTAGATACTTTTGGAAACCCAGAAACTTTTGGAAAACAAATCGGAGGTGATATTATAGAAAACAAAAAGACTTTCCTTTATTTAAAGTGTTTAGAAGTTGCCAATGAGAATGATCAGGAAAAACTTAAATTTTTCTTCAATCAAAAACTTGAAGATAACGGAACAAAGATAACTGAAGTGACTCGAATCTTTGAACAAAACGATATTCCAAACCTTATTCAAGACTTAATTAAAGATTACACGAATAAATCTTTCGAAAATTTAAAACGACTAAACATCTCAGAATCAGCAAGAGAAAGTTTAATTAATTTCGGAAAAAATTTAATGGTAAGAAAAGTGTAGAAAAAGGCTTTTTAATTTCAAAAAAGTTTTTATTTTTGCAATCCATTTTACTGGTCCTATAGCTCAGTTGGTTAGAGCACCTGACTCATAATCAGGGGGTCCATGGTTCGAGCCCATGTGGGACCACACAAAAAATCCATAACACACTTTTAATTAAGTAGTTATGGATTTCGTGTTTTATAACGTAACAACATTTGTTACAACAATAAAAGATTTCCTCATTTTAACTAATAAAAACTCTTATCTTTAAAAATTAATATTATATAATTCTAAACTTAAATATTTAAGACGGGGGGCTACCCAAAAAAACAAATACCACCCCCGTAAAACATGAAGGGGGTTAGTCATCACACACATTAAATCAATTATTCAAATACACTTTAACCTCATTTAGGTTTTTAAGGTGTTTCTTAAGGTTTTTTCTAATTTCGACACATGAAGCTTCATCAAAGTTTTTACCTCCGTTATTAGTTCTTAAAACAGGTTTTCCTTCAACTTCTATTTCTTTTGAATGAGCTAATTCATTTCTTACATCAAGTACTTCTTCCTTATAACTTGTATTAAACTTTTCTTTTGTACCCAATTTTTCATCACCTAAGAATTCTAAAATCTTTCCTATAGCAAGCTTTCTTTTATCAGCATCATAAATTCTTAACTTATTTAACTCTACAATTGATAAAGTATCATAATTAAGCCCTCCAGCCTTGTTATTATTTCCTTTTGCTGAATCCTTAATCTTTTTAACCAGATATTTAATTAAGTCCTTTCCTTCATCTTTATTTTTATCACAAAAAGCTTCCGTAATATCATCTATAACATTATCTAACTCACTAGTACTAGATAAAACCAGCCCTCTAATAGCACTTATATGTTGTATTTTTTTTATTGTTGATAAAAAAACTTTTTCAAATTTATCTTCAAAATCGCCCCTATTTCTACTAGTATGATAAACTCCATCAATCCATTCAGCCTTAAGCACGTTCCTTATCCCTTCTATATCTTGAGAATAAAAAATCACATCCGTATAAATATCATGATCCCTTATTTTATTTATAATAACATTTCCCCTATCTCCACTATCCAAATTGAAATCAACCAATATTAAATCAAAATCTTTTAAAGGTTCAGGCTGACTTAATAATTCATCAATTTCCTGCTCTCTTGATATTCTTTCATATACAAACTCAAAACCAGCATCTTCAACTACTTCCTTAGGGAACTCAATCGCTGATTCTAACCATTCTGTTTCATTTTCTATCCATAGAATTTTGTAATTCAATCTCATTTATTTTTTAAATTTAAAAGTTAGTTTTATTCCTTTATCTAATCTTTCGGCTTTTACTTCTCCTTTCATTTCACCTATTATTTTTTTCACATGGTAAAGCCCTAATCCAGAACCTCTAGTGGTTGTATATCCTCTATCAAAAATTTGATTTAAATCATCAATTTTAGCATCAAACCCCTTTCCATCATCATAATAATTCATTATTAAAGTATTTTTATCATCAACACTTTCAAACTCAAAAATTAAATTTTTAGCATTCATTTTCTTTGAGTTATTAATTAAATTATCAACTATTATAGTCAACTCAATGGGCTTAAATCTAGTTACATAGCCAATATCCTCATGCTCTATAATTTTAATATTTATTTCTTGACCTAAATGATATTTATAAATATTGAGTATATAATTTTTCAAAAAACTTATTAAATCATCTTCTGTAACCCTAGCAGCAGCCATGAAATTATTCTTAGTAGTAAACTTACTAACTGCTAATATCTTTTTATTAGCCAAAGAGACACGTTCTATAAAATCACGAACCTTATCATTCGTTATTTCTTCTCCTCTATCAATTTTTCTTTTAATGTTTGCCAATAAAGTATCAATAGTATTAGAATCAATTCCTATCTGATGATGTAAATTTAAAACATCTTCAATATCTAATGAATTAACAGACTCTAAAAACCGTACTTGACTTTCCTTCTGCCTCCTTCTTTGCTCTTCCTCAACTCTTCTTGCTCTTTCCCTTCTTGCTTCCTCTTGAGCTTTCAAAGCTTTATACTCTTCTTCTTCTGCCTTTCTTTCTGCTACTTTTCTTTTCTCTTCTTCTTCTTTTGCTTTTCTCTCTGCTTCTTTTCTTCTCTCTTCTTCCTCTCTTCTTTTTTTCTCGGCTTTTTTTCTTCTTTCCTCTTCCTCTTTCCTCTTCCTTTCTTCTTCTTCTTTCTCTTCTAATATTTTATAATAGTCTTGCTCACTTTTTACAACATCTTTTAATAACTTTTCATCCTTTGTTTCTGAAGCTATTAATTTTAACTTCAAAAATGATTGAGGAGAAACTGCATCTATTTTATCATCAATTAATGATAAAAAATTATCGTGATACTTTAAAACTCTAACATTATCTTTTTCTACTAAATCACCTACTAAATCAACAATTTGTTCATAAGAATCAAAATCTAACTTTTGGTCATCTTTTTTAGTTCTTTTTTTAATTTTCCACAAAATCGGAGTAACAAAATTCTCTAACTTTATTAGAGTCAACCTTAAAAAAGTTTCCAACTCTTTAGTCCCACTAGTTTCGATAAGCCCCCCGTCTCTACTTGAAGTTTCCCTAAACCCCTCTGTTTTTCCCCAAATTTCAATATCTCCAATTAAATCTCTTGTTCCAATATATCTAGCATAACCCTGAGATTTTCTTGAATCTATTCCAAAAGTATCATCTCCTGGTTCACCAACAGGGAAAATCCTAAAACCATTATTAAAAAGAAAAACAGAACCAAATCCTCTAGAAGACACCCCCATTAAATGTTTAAAGTTAATTTTAGCAGATGTATTGAGGTAAAATAAATTTATTCTAGAACCTGAAGGGATATGTAAATAGGGATTCTCTTCTTTAATTTCATATATTAAATTACCTCTATCATTTAACTCGGTAATAATATAATCTTCATCATCACTAATGTAAGATTTTATACTCGTAGTTTTTAAGTTAAGTGTCTCAAAAACAAAATTCTCAACCTTCCCATTAACAACATCTCTATTACTAAACCCATCTTTTTCCCTTACTTCTTTATCTCTCTCTCTTTCTCTTTCACAAATTATCTCAATATCAAAATCTGAACTCCTACCACTAAAAGAAGCAAATGGATTAATTAATTTTTCTAACGACTTCTTTAACTGTAGTATTCTTTTTCTATCCCAAACTGACCTTAATTCTGATATTTCTAAAATTAAACCATTTTCAAAGTTTTTATATTCAATAGAACTAGGGTTATTATATTTTATATCAATATTTTGAAACTCTTCTTCAGCATCGAACTCGAAATCATCCCAACTGAACTCTAGTTGCCATAATTTTGAGCTTTTAGTAACTTTTTTCGTTATTAACTTCAGTTTAGCTCCTAATCTATCTGTGGAAAACCTACCAACACCTTTAGCTCCTGCATAATTATTCCTTAAAAGTAATTTATCTCTGTAACTAGAATTATTACTCTTTAATAATTCTTCATCTTCTTTTCCTTCATTTTTTGCAGAATAAGCTACAAACAACCATTTATTAATTAGGTCATGCTTATTCATACCTTTTCCAGAGTCTTTTATTATAATTTTATCTTCTAGAAAAACTATTTCTACTTTTTTGGAATGGGCATCAAAGGAGTTCTTAACCAATTCAAAAACTGCAATAAATTCATCAGTAATTAAGTCTTTTCCTATTATATTTTTTAATTTGGAGCTAATTCTAAATTTAAAATCTTCAAAATCTCCTCTAGCTTTTCTCTTCTCTTCTAATTTTTTTTCTTTTTCTTTTTCTAAGTTTTCTAACTCATTTTTTTTCTCATTCCATATTTTAGGAATCAATTTATTATAATTAGCTCTTCCCGTCTTTTTGGTATCAACCGCTCTAAAACCTAAAAGTTGATTTTCTACCGACCTAATAGTCCTCCCTAATTCAGAAGATAAAGCATGTATTTTAGGGTTGTTCTCATGTATCCCTTTTCCTTCTAACTCTACATACAATTCATATACCCTCTCTAATTCATCTCTCGTAAATGTTTTTCCTGAAAGATTATTTTTTTCTCCTCCTTTTACTCTTTTATACTTAGCCATTTTTTTCTATTTTTCTTAATATAGCTCTAATATTTTTACCTAAAGATAGTGCTAACAAAGGAGGAACAGCATTACCGACTTGTGTATATTGAGGCACTTCAAATTTCCTCATCTTACCTCCAGTTGTCACCTTTGACTTGAACTCAAACCAATCGGGAAATGATTGAATTCTTGCCATTTCTCGAACCGTTAGAGTTCTAGGCTGCTCAATATGATAATGACATATATCATCTGGAATTGTTAACTGAGCTGGAGCAGGTTCAAATTCTTTGAGAGCTCTTTGTGAATGTTTTTTTGTTGGTATAGAATCTATTAATTTTTCTACCTCTTTAATTGTCTTTGGCTTTTTATAATACTCTTCTTTTCTTGAATCTCTGAATAATAAGTTATAATTCGAAAACTCTTTAATCAGCTTTTCTTTATCTTCATCAGAAACTTTCTTTCCTGTAAACAACTCAGTTGCACTCTTCTTTAAACCATTTCTAAATTCTGATATAACTTGATAAAACCTAAACCTTGATTTGATTGTAAAACTATGGGTTCTAGGTTCATGATTTTTTAGAACATTATTTTCATTTTTATTCTTAAAACTTTCATTAAGAGACTCAATATAACTACCTTTCATATCTTCTAATATGTAGTCAATATCAGTTCTTCTAATATCCCCTATAGCCTCATTTACACCTATAAAACTCTTTTCAAAGTGACTTATTTTAGGCAATAAAGTTCCATCAAAACACTCTGGCTCATTTTCTATATCATAATATTTAAAATCTTTGATAGTAACATTCTCTAATTCTTCTCTATTACTATTTACTAAATTGTAAAATGTTCTTGATTTTTTTAAAATAGTTTTATTCACCTCGGTTTTAAATATCCTATCAAAAATATCTTCTCTAAAAGCTTGAAGAATAAACCTAGGTCTATTTTGAGGCACTCCAAAATATTTAGAGTTTAACATCATGCACACTGGCACATAACCCTCTAAAGAAAAAGCTTTAGAAACTTCTAACCAAGCATAGTATTTATTTCCTTCTTCTTTAAATGGTGATGTTATACCCTTAACATTTTCTAAAAGAACTGCCTTTGGTCTTATTAGACCTGTTAATCTAGCAAAAGATAAAGGCAATAAATTTTTCGAATCATTCTTAATTCTCTTACCTGCTAAGCTAAAACTTTGACATGGTGGTCCTCCTGAAATTAAATCAACATCTAATTCTACTAAAGATTTTTGAATTTTCTCATTGTTAGTAATTTTTTCCAATAATAAGTCCACATTCCCTATTAAGAGTTTTTTGTCTTCAATATTAAATAACTCCATATCAGAAAATCCTCCTTTTTCAGCTTCAAATGGATTTTCTCTGAGTCTAGACTCAATATTATTTCTATTATAATTACTCCCTAACCATAAAACCTTGTCAGATTCATTATCTGACAAACTATTACTTAACAAATTATAAGCATACGTTTCTCCTGCCATTGGGGATAATTCATTTGCAAATACTAAATCAAAACCTGCATTTTCTAATCCCAAACTCATTCCTCCACATCCAGAAAAAAGTTCAATATATTTCAGTTTCTTACTCAATCTCCTATATAACTTTATAAACCTCGAAATATAACCATATTATTGCTACGGTACAAGATTTTCATTTTTCCTATAATACTCTACTAGTTAAATTAGTTTGTTAAAAAAACAACTCAAAACTGGTAAAAATACCTATGCATAATAGAGGGTCTTTGTTTAATACATCAAAAACCTTTTTTAAAAAATTCATGTAAGCTGACTTCAAAATAAGAACAAATTTTATTCAATGTTATAAAAGATGCGTCTCTTTTTCCTTGCTCTATTCTCCCAAAATGAATTCCTGTATCGTTATAGGCTTGTTCCTGAGTTACTCCTTTTTGATTTCTTAATTCTTTTACTCTCTTGGCTAACGAAGTTAGGATAGCCTTTTCTTCTTTATTATCCATGACAGCAAGGTCATTTTTTAGAGTAAAAATATTAATGACTATTCGGTCATTACCTTTATATTTGCCTTACGCCCAACATCTAAGATAAATTTGACATAAAAAAAGTAATGCTTTAAAATTATTAATTTTTGTTTTTATACTGTTAGCAATCAGAAAACTATCGCTCTCCTATAATTTTTATAAGTTCAGAGACCTTATTTACATTCAGTTTTTTATACATATTCTTTATATGTGTATTTACTGTATGTAGAGAAGTATTTTGTTTTAATGCAATTTCTTTTCTTGACAAACCACTAATTAGTAATTGAGAAATTATGTTTTCAGTTTTGGTTAACTTCACATTTTTGTAACTTAGTTTTTCTTCAAACAAAGTGGTTTGCTTTTCGTTTTCATTTAAACGTACAATTCCTTTTACTCCATTTAATTCCTGACTAGATTCATAGCATAAACCTGTAGATAAAATGGGCACATTATTAACATCAAACTTCGTGTACGAACTAAACTCTACTAGCTGAACAATCTTTCCTGTAGATTTATGCTTTACCTTATAATAAATTTCAAATACAATTTTTCCTTGCTGAGTAACGTTTAAGTTTTTTGAAAACTCATTCATTTTAGGAAATAAATCATTTGATAGTAATTCAAAATCTTTTTCGAGCATTATTTTAGGTAAAATAGCCATTCCTAAATCATAGAAATCAGAAGTATTATAACCTGTAAAACTGTAACAAGCATTATTAACATATTCATACTTCATTGTATTTAAATTCAAAATATAGAATAACGAGTTTGAATTAATACCTATATCACCTAATACTTTATACTTTTCTAAAAACGAGTTAAGATCGTTTTTATCTATAACATTAGAGTTGTGAAGTTCCTCTATATGCTTTTTTAAAATTTCTCCCTTCATTTAATATTCTTAACGTTTGCTAATTTAATAAGTAAAATAATTTTCAACGAATCCCTTCTACTTTTTTGAAAATCAATAATTTTTTAACTTTTAAATTACCTTTTCAAGATAAAAAACACAATCTTATTAAAAAGAAAAAAATGTTAAATTTAACAACAAGAAATTGGTTATTTAAAAAAAATTGTAACTTTATTGGCATCAACCAATAAATTAAATTGGTATTTCTAAGTTGAAATACCGTTGCCTCCCTATGAAAAATGCATTATCTCTGATAGTACAAAAGTTACTATCTTATAACGGAATTGTTTATGATAAGAAAGAATTAGCCTTTCAAATTCAAAGTCATCCTTCTTATCCAAGTTTACACGCAATTACAGGAGTTTTAGATCATTTCAATATTGAAAATATTGCTGCTGAAGTTCCAACTGACAGTCAAACGCTACAACAACTACCAGATAGTTTTATTGCTCAAGTTTCAACAGACAAAGGAAACGATCTTGTTACCGTTAAAAGAAATCCTAAAAACGCTATTTACACATTAGTTAGCGGAGAAGATAATAAAGAAAAGAAATTATCTGAAGGTGAATTTTTAACTCAGTTTACAGGTATTATTGTTGCTGTTGAAAAAACTGATGATATTACAACAACTAAAGAAGAAAGCAAAGTCAAGAGTATTGCTCTCGCAGCTATTGCTTCTGCCATTGTAATATTTTTACTTATTAATAGAGAAACCAGTATTACTTCTTTTGCTTATACGATCCTTTCTATTCTAGGAGTTATAACTAGTTACAGTATTTTAAAACAAGAATTAGGTGAAAGTACAGCTATTGGAAATGCTTTTTGTTCTGGTACTGATGAGAAAAAAGATTGTGATGCAGTATTAAACTCGAAAGGAGCTGAAATAATTAAAGGACATAAATTAAGTGATTTAAGTATCATTTATTTTTCAAGTGTCTTGTTAACTTCTCTCCTATCAGGAAACCTAAGCACATTATATTTAATCAGCTTAGCTTCATTACCAATCACGGTATACTCAATTTACTACCAATACAAAGTTGTTAAATCTTGGTGTTTATTATGTTTAACAATTGTTGGAGTTTTATGGCTACAAGCTTCGTTAGCTTTTATTGGTAACAATCCTGTTACTTTATTCAATAGTATAGATGTTACAACAATCGCCGTAACAGTACTTTCTTTTGTTGCTACATATTTAGCATGGAGTTTTACTAAACCTAGAGCTAAAGAATTGAGTGAATTACAAAAAGAGAAAATAGATTTTGTAAAGTTTAAACGAAATTTCAACTTATTTAACAGCTTACTTGTAAAATCACCAAGTTTAAATACTGCAATAGATTCTCCGAATGAAATTATTTTTGGAAACAAAGATGCTGCTCTTGAAATCATTACGGTAACAAATCCTTTTTGCGGACACTGTAAAGGAGTGCATGAAATCGTAGATGAAATATTAAAAAAATACAACGACCTTGTTAAAATCGTTATTCGATTTAATGTTGGTATAGATGATCTTGAAAACCCTGGAGTTAAAGTAACAACTACTTTAATAGACTTATACAACAGAGGGCAAATTGAAGATTGTAAAATTGCTTTAGACGAAATATACAGCGGAAAAAATCACGAAAAATGGCTAGAAAAATGGAACAAAAACGACCACACTACGAATCCAATTGAAGTTTTAAAATCTGAGAAAGATTGGTGCGTTGCTAATGGAATAAACTTTACTCCAGAAATTCTTATTAACGGTAAATCTTATCCGAAAGAGTACAACAGACCTGACTTAATTTTCTTTATTGAAGATTTAGAAGAAAGTTGTAGTAACATCCCACAACATACAGAACTATAAAATATAAGCAAAGTCGTTTTCACGACTTTGCTTTTTTGAACAATATTCTCTCGCGAAGAATAGACACACTCGGTGAGTGTCTTAAAATGTTCGCCACAAATGTAGTTTTAAAATTTTAATTATTATGAAAAAATTAATTTTAAACTTAGGAAAGGCTTTAGACAAGCAAAAATTAAAAGAAATTAATGGAGGCAGAAGATTCATAGCATTTTGTGATGCTAATGGAGAATGCCCTCAAGGAAGTTATTGTGATAACCACTTATGTTACGAAGACAACTCTGATAATGGAGGAGGAAATGGCGGCGGAAACGGTGGTGGAATTGGATGTACATTACCAACTCACTTCTGTGTAGATGAATTTGATACATGTTGTATCTAAACCAATAACCTTTTATTTTTTAATTATGAAGAAACACATTTTAAACTTAGGAAAAGCTTTAAACAAAAAACAATTAAAAGAAGTTAAAGGGGGACTTTTTTTTCACAGAAGAACTGGATCTGGAACATGGTGTAAATATTCATGTACCTTAATGATTGGATCTGGTAGAGCAAGTTTAGACGGAGGACAATCACAAAGTTGCTATCTAGAACTTCCTTATTTCGTATATAATCATCCTGTTTGTCGTCCATCAAACGGCGGAGGAGACGGACCAATAGACGGTCCAATGGCTTAGAATATTTCATTTTTTAAAATTAGATATTGTATTAATCAACCAAACTGGAGAGCTTTATGTTCTCCAGTATTTTAAATAAATTACTTGAGAAAATTTCCACATTATAAACAAACTGAAGCAAAGGATTGCGGACCTACTTGTATAAAAATTATAGCTAAACATTATGGTAAAACTATAAACACGCAACAGCTAAGAGAATTAAGTGAAACAACACGAGAAGGAAGTAGTTTACTTGGTTTAAGTGATGCTGTTGAATCTATGGGATTCAAATCTCTTGGTATCAAATTAGCTTTTGAAAAATTAAAAGAAGCTCCGTTACCTTGTATTGTACACTGGAACAAAAACCACTACGTAGTTCTTTATAAAATCAAAAAGAACAGTGTTTATATTTCAGATCCAGCTCACGGTTTAATTACACTAACCAAAGAAGAATTTATAAAGCATTGGATTGGAAACAATGCTGATGAAAACACAGAAGAAGGTATTGCTTTACTAGTAGAACCTACTGCTGCATTTTACTCTCAAGAATTTGAAGAAGATGAAAAGTTTGGGTTTTCTTTCATCTTTAGATATCTAATCAAATACAAAAAATTCATTGCACAGTTAATTATTGGATTATTAGCTGGAAGTTTACTGCAACTGATATTACCTTTTTTAACGCAAAGTGTAGTTGATGTTGGTATTAAGAATCAGGATTTAAATTTCGTATATCTTATTCTATTTGCTCAATTGTTTCTTTTCTTCGGAAAAGCATCTCTTGAAATTATTAGAAGCTGGATTTTACTTCACTTAAGTACGAGAATAAACATCTCATTAATCTCTGATTTCTTTATTAAATTAATGAAACTTCCTATTTCTTACTTCGATGTAAGAATGACAGGAGATTTATTACAAAGAATTAACGATCATAAAAGAATCGAGAGAATTTTAACGACATCGTCTTTAACTGTTCTATTCTCATTTATAAACTTAATTATATTCAGTTTCGTTTTAGGTTTTTACAGCTTACAGATCTTTGGTGTTTTCGTATTAGGAAGTGTACTTTACTTTACTTGGGTACTATTCTTCTTCAAGAAAAGAAAAGAACTCGATTATAAAAGATTCTCAGAGGTAAGTCAAGAACAAAGTAAGGTTATTGAGCTTATTAATGGAATGCAAGAAATTAAATTGCATAATGCTGAGCGTCGCATGCGATGGAACTGGGAATATGTTCAAGCACGATTATTTAAAGTTGCTACAAAGAGCTTAGCTTTAGAACAAACACAAAGTGTAGGTTCTAATTTTATCAATGAGCTTAAAAACATGTTCATTACTATTTTATCTGCTAAGCTTGTTATTGATGGAGATATCACTTTAGGTATGATGATGGCCATTAGTTACATTGTTGGACAATTAAATGGTCCGATTATGCAACTGATCAATTTCATGAGAGACGTTCAAGATGCTCAAATATCTTTAGATCGTTTAGGTGAAATTCACAACATGGAGGATGAAGAAAAACCTGGCGACGAAAAAGTTGTAAATATCCCGGTAAACAAAGCTATACAACTAAAAAATGTTTCGTTTAGATATACCGGAGGATTAGAACCTGTTATCAAAGACTTATCGTTAGAAATTCCAGCAAATAAAACCACAGCAATTGTTGGAGTAAGTGGTAGTGGTAAAACTACTTTAATGAAACTTTTACTTGGTTTCTATCAAATAGAAAAAGGAGAAATTATGGTAGGTAATTTCAACTTAAAAAATATTTCACAAAAAGAATGGAGAAGGAATTGTGGTGTGGTAATGCAAGAAGGTTATATTTTTAATGACAGTATTGCTAAAAACATTGCCGTTGGAGAAGATTATGTAGATAAAGAAAAATTAAGTCATGCTATTAATGTTGCCAATATTTCTGATTACATCGAAGCATTACCTTTAGGATACAACACTAAAATTGGTAGCGAAGGAAATGGTTTAAGTACAGGACAAAAGCAACGTATGTTAATTGCTAGATCTGTATATAAAGACCCGAAATTCTTATTTTTTGATGAAGCAACATCTGCTTTAGATGCAAATAATGAAAAAGTAATCATGGAGAATTTAAATAACTTTTTTGCTGATAAAACTGCGGTTGTAATCGCACACCGTTTAAGTACAGTAAAAAATGCTCATCAAATTGTTGTTCTAGATCAAGGTAAAGTTGTAGAGCAAGGAAATCATGAAGAACTTATTAAATTAAAAGGAAGTTATTATCACCTAGTTAAGAATCAACTTGAACTAGGGAACTAAACATATAACAATATTATCGCGAAGATAGACACAAACCTTGAGTGTCTTTAAATGTTCAGGGATTTATTTTTTTAAAATCTATATAATTATGAAAAAATCAATCTTAAATGTAGGTAAAGCTTTAAACAAAGCTGAACAAAAAAAGGTTACAGGTGGAGAACCTTTCCAATGTGCATATTATCGTCAATACAATCTTTGTTTTGGACCTCTTCCAGGATGTCAACCATGCGGTCGTATTGATGACTATGTAAACGCTAGAGAATGTGGTTTATTTACTCATGTTAGCTGTGAAGACGGAGGAGGATTCTCAGGAGGATTCTAAAATATCCAAATCATGAGAAAATCAATTTTAAATCTAGGAAAAGCAATAAACAAATCTCAGCAGAAAAAAATAAGTGGTGGGGTTGGTATAAGCTCTTGTAACGTTGATTCAGATTGTCCAAGTTGTGAAAATACAGGTTGCCCAGTAGGCTCTGTAATTTGTTACACTTGTGTATTTAACATCTGTATCGGAAACTGTTAATCAGATAGAATGAAAAAATCAATTATAGATTTAGGTAAAGTTCTTAATAAACAAGAACAAATTAATATAAAAGGTAGTAGCGATATACAATTACCAGCTTGTACATGTAATTACAGTACTGGTAGATGGAGTCATCCAATATGTGGAAACTTCGATTGTAGAGAAATTGAAATTGAAAATCCTATTGGTCCTTCACCGATTGGACCTCCAATAGATTTAACTTCTTTTTGCTTACTAAACCCTACACATCCTTTGTGCTAGGACAACATCAATTATTTTAATTAAAAAAACATGAAAAAATCAATTTTAAACATAGGAAAAGCTTTAGATAGAAAAGCACAACAAAATATTAACGGTGGAGGTTTTGGATCTACTTGTTCTGGATTTGCACAATACCCAGTTAGCTCTTGTAACCAATGTGTAAACACAATTATACCTAACGGCCCAACTTTCTGTTTCAGAAATTGTTGTGTTCAAGCTTACTAATAAAACATTATGAAAAATTCTATTTTAAACATAGGTAAAGTTCTTAACAAAAAAGAACTTTTGAACATAAAAGGTTCTTCTGTAACAGGGAGCTTTTTAGAAAGCAGATGTTACGCTGAACAAAGTTCTTGTTTAGCTGCACTTAGTTCTGTTTTAGGATATGGAGCCAACCCTAATGATGGTCGTTGTGTTTCTTGCATAACAGAATCTGGAGAATCTGGTTTTAAAGTTAGAGTAGGATCAGTATTGTAAACAAAATAAAGAAACATTCATTCGACATAAAAAGCTATGAATTTTCTTTATTTATATTTAAAATTAACTCATAAAAATAGTGAGGGGAAACATTTCCCCTTACTTTTTCAAATAGATGCCACAGAATAGTCAAGACATAGAGATTAGAAGCGAAGAAGTTCAAGAAATACTTAACAAAGTTCCAAGTTGGATGATTAGGTATGGTAATATGTTAATCTTAGTATTAATTTTAATATTACTTTTTATTTCTTGGTTCGTTAAATACCCAGATGTAATTACCACTCAAGTAATGGTTACTACAGCAATTCCACCAGAAAAAATTTATGCAAAAGCTTCTGGTCAGTTTGAGGTATTATTAGCAAACGAAGGAAGTGAAGTAGAAAAAGATGAAATTATTGCTGTAATAGAAAACAGTGCATCGTATAAAAATGTACTTTTTTTAAAGAGTATAGTTGATACAATTACGATTAACAATGAAGAATTCACTTTTCCTATAGATGATATTCCTCCATTAATCTTGGGTGACATAAACTCAAGCTATTCTCAATTTGAAAATGACTATCAAAGCTACCAATTAAACAAAGAACTAGCACCATTTCAATCTCAAGTGATGGCAAATAAGATGAGTGTAATTGAAGCTCGCAGAAGGCTACAAAATATGCTTTATCAAAAAAAATTAAGTGAGAAAGAACTTGAGTATAAAAAAACAGATTTTGAACGAAGTAAGAAAGTTTTTGAAAAAGGTGTAATCTCTGCTAAAGAGATGGAACAAAGAGAGATTCAATATATACAAGCTGTAAGAAACGACAAATCGATGGAAGCATCTATTTTACAGATTAGAGAATTAATTAATAGTTCATCTCAAAATTTAGACGACACCACTATAAAACAAACTCAAAACGATAGAGGGCTTCAAAAAAGAGCTAAACAATCTTTCTTATTATTAAAGAAAGCAATAAGTGATTGGGAAAACAGTTATGCTTTAACAACTTCTATGAGTGGAAAAGTTTCTTTCCTTTCTTTTTGGAGTGAAAATCAAACTGTAAAAGCAGGTGATTTAATATTTACAATTATACCAGAGAACTCAAAAGATTTTATCGGAAAAATTAAAGCTCCGATTGCCAATTCTGGTAAAATAAAATTAGGACAAAAAGTACAAATCAAGTTATTAAATTATCCTTCAGATGAATTTGGTGAACTTAATGGAAAAGTAAAACACATATCATTTGTACCAGATCAAGAAGGAAATTATATAATTGATGTTGAACTACCTGAAAACTTAAAAACTACATACCAAAAACAATTGGAATTTAGACAAGAAATGCAAGGTAGTGCAGATATAATTACTGAAGATCTTAGGTTGATAGAACGATTCTTTTATCAACTTAAAAAAGCTATAAAATAAATTTTCGCGAAGAATAGACATAAACCTTGATGTCTTAAAACAAACAAGGATTTAATTAACCTTAAATCTTTCGATTATGACAAAATCGATCCTAAATTTTGGCACTCCTATTTCCAAAATTCAACAAAAAAGAATTCATGGTGGAACATCATGTTATGAATGTTACGACAATTGCGTAGCCAATTCTAGAGATAGAATGGAACTCGGTATTTGCTTCGACAATTGTTCTAGTGTTTGTTAAACACTTTGTTTTAAAATACAGGATATACTAGAGTATATCCCTTACTTAAAAAAGTAACTATTCAACGTCTTTTTTAGAGAACTTACTGTCTATACTGTTGTTAAAATTGCTTTTAAATTTTCGTATACCTCATATTTATAAAATTTGAGTCACTCGACTATTTGATGCAATTCGTAAATGAAGAAATTTAGCTTTTCAACTATTACTGTTTTAAAGTTAAAACACTACACTTTTTAATTAACCTTTTAAAATCAAAACATTATGAAGAAATCAATTTTAAACGTTGGTAAGGCTTTAAATAAAACCGAACAAAGAGAAATCAATGGTGGTAGATTATCATTAATTATTTGTTGCGACCCTGCATTACATTGTTGTAGACCAGGCGGAACAAGAAACTGCCGTTATAGTTTTTCTTCAAGACCAGTGTGTATCTAAATATTTAAACAAAAATTATCATGAAAAAATCAATCTTAAACTTAGGTAAAAAACTTTCAAGTAACGAATTAAAAAATATCACAGGTAGTTTTAACGATCCTGATGAATATGGATTATGTAGAACAAGATTTGGATTCTTCTGTGGAGTACCAGATCATATCTGCTGTAACTTTATGTGTGTTTTACCTACTCATGGAGCTTGTCAATTTTAATATTTAAAGAATTAAATATCATGAAAAAATCAATTTTAAGTTTAGGTAAGGCTTTACATAAAACAACACAACAAGAAATCACTGGTGGAAGAACTCTAATTAAATTTAGATGTTTAGTAAACACTGGAGATCGTATCTGTTGTACTCCACAACATTGTGGTGAAACCGGAGGTATAATTGCTAATACTTATCCTGGTCAATACGGTACTACAGATTTATGTGCTTGTTTTTAAGCTTTAATCAAAATATCGTTCGTAAAGCAATTGCTTTTTTGAACAATTCTCTCGCAAAGAATAGACATACACCTTGAGTGTCTTTAAATGTTCAAGGATTTAATCATTTTTTAAATCTTTCATTATTATGAAAAAATCAATCTTAGAACTTGGTAAAGTTTTAGCTAAAACTGAGCAAAAAGAGATTAAAGGAAGTGGTGGTTTATCTGTAAACCGATGCAGTAGCGATTGCGACTGTTTTTTAACATTTCCAAGTAACTTGTCTTATGGATACATCTGTAACTCAGATAACATATGTGTTCGTGGAATTTATTTCGAAATTCCTTGTAGTTAATCTAACTACAAAAACTTAGATACAGTCTTTTAACTGTATTAAAACACACAACAGTATTGTTCATTAATTAAAAGTCTTGACTTTTTTGAACAATTTTTTCGCGAAGATCAGACACAAACCTTGAGTGTCTTTAAATGTTCAAGGATTTAATCAATTTTTAAATCTTTAGATTATGAAAAAATCAATCTTAAACATCGGTAAAGCTTTAAATAAAGCTGAGCAAACAAAAGTTAATGGGGGAATTGACTTAATTAGAATAAGAACTTGCGCTGAAGCCTGCCCAACAGCAACTACAACAATAAAATGCGGACCTCCACACTGTCCTGGTGTATGCGATGGACGCGGTGGTTGGGTAAACTATTAATACAATATTCAACAAACAAATGAGGAGTTTTATAACTCCTCTTTGTTAAACTATACAAATGAAAAAATCAATCTTAAACTTAGGAAAACAATTAAACAAAAATCAACAACAGTTTATTAAAGGTGGCGACAATTGTTATTATTATGCAAACCAAAATTTTTGCTTTGCCGACAACGATCCTTTATGTATTCCTTGCAATCAATTACATAATTATCCTGGAGCAGAGACTTGTCCTCAAATAGACTTCGGATGCTTTTATGACTAATTATTAAAACACAAAAAATTATGAAAAAATCAATCTTAAATATTGGAAAAGCATTAAACAAACAATCTCAAAAAGAAATTTTAGGCGGGAGGATAAGATTATTTCCTGCGCCAACAGAATATAATTTCTGTTGTCTTCCATTTCCTGTTAGTGCTTGGATAGCTGAATATGGCTACAGACCTAATTATACCTGTGAAGGATATGTATGTGAACCAGCTGGAGATATTGTTTACTAAAACTTAAAAACATGAAGAAATCAATCTTAAACTTAGGTACAGTTTTAAATAAAAAAGCTCAAAAAGAAGTTAAAGGAAGTGGTGGCTTTCCAGCTCCTACTGAATATAATTTTTGTTGTTTACCAATACCCGTAAGTGCTTGGATAGCCGAATATGGTTTTAGACCAAGATGGGATTGTGAAGATGTTTCTTGTACTCCAAACGGTGGAGGAATTGTGTATTAAAAAATCTAAAAACTTTAAAAATTATGAAAAATTCAATCTTAAAATTAGGAGTAACTTTAAATAAGGCTCAACAAAAAGAAGTTCATGGAGGATTTATTCCTACACCATACCAGTTCTGTTGCACTAGAACTCAAGGATTTTGGTTAAGTAACTATCCATTTTTAGGAAACGATCCAATGTATCGTTGCGAAAATTATGGTTCTTGTCGTAGTGGAAACTTTCCTTTCTAAAAATTAAAAAACATGAAAAAATCAATTTTATTTCTAGGAAAATCTTTAAATAAGAAAACTCAAAAAAACATTAATGGAGGTATGTTTTCAAATTGTCCGTCTTCTCCAACATGTTATGGGGTTTCAGGAGTACCTACTCCATGTGGAACTTGCGAACAATACCACCTTTTACCTCAAGAATGTAAAATGAGAGTTAAAGTAGGTGTAAGTTGTTTCCAACAATAGAAAACTTTAATTAAATCTTTATTATGAAAAAAACAATTTTAAACTTAGGTAAAAGCCTAGATAAAAACACTCAAAAAAATATTAATGGAGGTAGCGATGTTCGTTGTTTCCCTACACCAACTTGTTTTGGGTATTTTGACGGAATTGATAGCTCTAGTTGTGGAACTTGCGCGCAATATCATGACCTACCTTATGAATGTAGGATACGTGTTAAAGTGAGCGTTTTTTGCTTCCCTATTTAAAATTAAAAACTCAAAATCATGAAAAAATCAATCTTAAATATTGGAAAAAACCTAAGTAAATCAGAACAAAAAAATATTCATGGTGGAAATGCAAATTGCCCTTCTACTCCTATTTGTTATGGTGCTTTTCAAGGTCCTTTTAATTTTTCTTGCGGAACTTGTGAACAATATAACGCTTTACCTAATGCTTGTAAATCTAGAGTTTTAGTAAGCGTTACTTGTTTCGGAATCTAAATAAAAATTAATCAATTAAAATCTTAATTATTATGAAAAAATCAATTTCAAATATCGGCATTGCTTTAGACAAGCAACAACAAAGACAAATAAACGGAGGTCTAGGTTGTAGAGAAGCTATTTCTTTTGATGGGACAGCATGTTTGTGCGTAGATTGGACTCCAGCTCTAAATGGAAACTACTGCGTATATAATACAAATCCATTCTAAAATAATAAATAAGTTGTTTATTTCTATGAAATAAAACAACTCATGTAGTACTAAAGGGCAATGTTTACATTGCTCTTTTTTGTTTTTCTACTATTACTATTTATTATTAAAGTTCAATTATTTGCAGACTTAGGAAAAGTATTAAACAAAAAGCAATTAAAAGAAGTAAAAGGTGCATGGGATTATGGACCTTGTGGATGGGTTTTTGCTTACACAGATTTGGCAGATCGCTTGTTATCACAATTTATAAAACAAATAAAGGCTAGTAAGTAGCCTTTATTTATTAGTTTTTTTATTTGTGTAAACTCTGTAATCTTGTTACATATTTACCAATTACATCAAACTCTAAATTTACTTTTGTTCCAACTTCAAAGTGTTTAAAAACTGTATGCTCTAGTGTATAAGGAATAATAGCCACGCTAAATTCATTTTCTTTTGAATTCACTACAGTTAAACTTACTCCGTTTACAGTTACCGAACCTTTTTCAATAGTAATATTATTCATTTCAGTATCGTACTTAAAAGTAAATAAAGTACTTCCTTCTTGATCTTGAATATTTGTACAAACACCTGTTTGATCAACATGACCTTGAACTATATGTCCATCTAATCTATCTCCCAATTTCATGGCACGTTCAAGATTAACTTCATCACCAATTTTTAAATCTCCTATATTACTCTTATCTATAGTTTCTTTAATTGCTGTAACTACATATTCATCATTATCAATAGCAACTACAGTTAAACAAACTCCATTATGCGCAACACTTTGATCGATTTTTAACTCTCCAGTAATCGTACTTTTTAAAGTTAAGTGTATATTTTCTTGCTCTTTTACCAATTCTGTAACACTACCAAGTGTTTCTATTATACCTGTAAACATTCCTTAAAATTTAGTTACTTTTGTTGATATCAAAAATACAACATCCGGATTCTAAATATGGAAAAAACAAATAAAATTATTGTTGGTATATCTATTGGAGATATTAACAGTATCGGTATAGAAATCATTCTTAAAACATTTGAGGATAAGAGAATGTTAGAATTTTGTACTCCTGTAATTTTTGGTTCTAATAAAGTAATTTCTTTTCATAAGAAAGCTTTAAACTTAAACAACAGCATCCACGGTATTCAATCTTTCGATAAAATAGTTCACGGTAAAATTAATTTACTAAACATTTGGAAAGAAGATGTAAAAGTTGACATCGGTAAAACAACACCAGACGGAGGTAAATATGCATTAAAATCTTTAGCGGAAGCTGTAAAAGCTTTAAAAAATGAAGATATTAATGTATTGTTAACAGCTCCTATCAATAAAGAAAATATACAGTCTAAAGAATTTAATTTCCCTGGACACACAGAATTTTTAGAAAATGAACTCGAAGGTGAAAGTTTAATGATACTAATGTGTGGTGATTTAAGGATAGGACTTATTACTGGTCATGTACCAGTATCACAAATTTCAGAACTTATCACTCCAGAACTAATTAAGAAGAAGGTTGAGATAATGCATAAATCACTTAAAAGAGATTTTAACATTAATAAACCTAAGATTGCAGTTTTAGGATTAAATCCTCATTGTGGTGATAAAGGTGTAATGGGTAAAGAAGATGATGAAATTATTAGGCCTACAGTAGCAGAAATTAAAGAAACAGGTAAGTTAGTTTTCGGACCTTACGCTGCTGATGGTTTCTTCGGATCTAAGACTTATGAGCAATTCGATGGTGTTTTAGCAATGTATCACGACCAAGGTTTAGCTCCGTTTAAAGCACTTTCTTTTGGAAACGGTGTAAATTTCACTGCTGGACTTGATAAAATTAGAACATCACCAGACCACGGAACAGGCTTTGATATCGCAGGAAAAAACAAAGCAAACGTTGAATCTTTCAAAGAAGCTTTATTTAGTTCTTTGAAAATTTATCGAAACAGAAAAGAAAATATTGAATTAGAGTCTAATACATTAAAATCAAAATAGTATTAATTCTTCTTTTTTAAAAAAATATTTTATTATATTTGCGCCCTCAAATTGATATTGTAAATGAAAGGTTTAAAACAATATACTATTCCTTTTGTCGGACTTAAGGAAGGCAGCCACCAATTTCAATACCAAATTGAAAACACGTTCTTTGAAGAATTTCAGTACGAAGAATTTAATGCAACTAATGTAAAAGTTGATGTTGAGTTTGTAAAAAAAAGTACATTATTCGAAATTTTATTCTCTGTTAATGGACATGTAAATGTTCCTTGTGATCTTACAAGCGAACCATTTGACCAAGAAATTGAAGGAGAGTTCAAGTTAATTGTTAAGTTCGGTCAAGAATTTAATGATGACAATGAAGAAATTTTAATAATTCCTTTTGAAGAATACCAATTAAACATTGCACAATACATTTACGAATTAATCATTCTATCTGTTCCTAAAAAAAGAGTGCATCCAGATGTACTTAACGGAACAATGAAATCTGAAACTTTAGAGAAGTTAAAGGAATTAGAAATTAATAAAGAAAAATCGGTTGAAGATGAAGCAACCGACCCGAGGTGGGATAAGTTAAAAGATTTACTAACAGGAAAAAACACATAGAAATGGCACATCCTAAGAGAAAAATATCAAAAACTAGAAGAGATAAGAGAAGAACTCACTATAAAGCTACTATGCCTCAGATAGCTGTTGATCCTACTACTGGAGAAGCACATTTATATCACAGAGCTCACTGGCACGAAGGTAAGTTATATTACCGTGGTCAAGTAGTAATTGATAGTACTGAAGCTGAAGCTTAATACATTATAACTTCTTAGAAGTTTATGTAGTTTAACATATTTAACGTCAAAAACGAAAGTTTTTGACGTTTTTTTCGTTTTCAAGTGAAAAAAAAATCACTACTTTTGAAAACTAAATTTACTAGAAGTAACAAACATGGCTAAAATAACTGCAGCAATTACAGCAGTAGGAAAATATGTTCCTGACTATATTCTAACCAACCAAGAGTTAGAAACAATGGTAGAGACCAACGATGAATGGATAACTAGTAGAACTGGTATCAAAGAACGAAGAATCTTAAAAGAAGAAGGCGAAGGTACTTCTTACTTAGCCATTAAAGCTGCTGAAGATTTAATTACCCGAAACAATATCAATCCAAAAGAAATTGACTTAGTTATTGTAGCTACAGCTACACCAGATATGTTAGTTGCTTCTACAGCTGTTTACACTGCTACTAAGATTGGTGCTGTTAATGCATTTGCTTACGATTTACAAGCAGCATGTTCTAGCTTTTTATATGGTATGTCTACAGCTTCTAGTTATATAGAATCTGGACGTTATAAAAAGGTATTATTAATAGGTGCAGATAAAATGTCTTCAATTATTGATTATACAGACAGGGCTACTTGTATTATTTTTGGTGATGGAGCTGGTGCAGCTTTATTCGAACCAAATGAAGAAGGTTTAGGTTTTCAAGATGAGTATTTAAGAAGTGATGGAATAGGAAGAGAATTCTTAAAGATTGATGCTGGAGGTTCTATCTTACCAACTTCTGAAGATACAATTAAGAACAGACAACATTATGTACATCAAGAAGGAAGAACTGTATTCAAATTTGCAGTTTCTAACATGGCAGATGTTTCAGAAAAAATATTAGAGCGTAATAACCTTACTAAAGAAACAGTAAACTGGTTAGTACCTCATCAAGCTAATAAAAGAATTATTGAAGCTACAGCCAACAGAATTGGTTTAGCTGAAGAAAAAGTAATGATGAATATTCACAGATATGGTAACACTACATCTGCAACTTTACCATTATTACTTGCAGACTATGAAAAAGAACTTAAAAAAGGTGATAATTTAATTTTTGCTGCATTTGGTGGTGGTTTCACTTGGGGAGCCATTTACCTAAAATGGGCGTATAATAAATAGACACAATCAACTAAAATTATAGACAATGGACATTAAAGAAATTCAAAATCTTATTAAGTTCGTAGCGAAATCTGGTGCTAGTGAAGTAAAACTAGAGATGGATGATGTAAAAATCACTATCAAGACTGGATCAGATGCACCAGAAACAAAAATTATTCAAGCTGCTGCCCCTATTGCTGCTGCACCACAAGTTGTTGCTGCACCTCCAGTAGTACAACAACAAGTTGCTGAAGCTGCTACACCGGCTGCTCCTGCTAAATCAGATGACGATTCTAAATACGTAGCTATAAAATCACCAATCATTGGTACTTTATACCGTAAACCATCTCCAGACAAGCCTGTTTTTGTTGAAGTTGGTGATGAGATTAAAGCCGGAGATACTGTTTGTATCATTGAAGCAATGAAACTTTTCAACGAGATTGAATCTGAGATTTCAGGAAAAATCGTAAAAGTATTAGTAGATGATTCAACTCCTGTTGAATTCGATCAACCTTTATTCTTAGTTGACCCATCTTAATTTATCGTATAGCTTAATCGATTGAGCTATTTATAAACTATTACAATTATGTTTAAAAAGATATTAATTGCCAATAGAGGTGAAATTGCACTACGTGTAATTCGTACCTGTAAAGAAATGGGCATAAAAACCGTTGCTGTATACTCTAAAGCAGATGCAGAGAGTTTACACGTAAGATTTGCTGATGAAGCAGTTTGTATTGGTCCTGCACCAAGTAACGAATCTTACTTAAAAATGGATAGAATTATTGCTGCTGCTGAAATCACTAATGCAGATGCAATACACCCAGGATATGGATTCCTTTCTGAAAATGCGAAGTTTTCTAAACTTTGTGAAGAACATGATATTAAATTTATCGGTGCTTCTGAAGAAATGATCTCTAAAATGGGAGATAAAGCAACAGCTAAAGCAACGATGATTGCTGCTGGTGTACCTTGTATTCCAGGTTCTGAAGGAATTTTAGATTCTTACGAAGAAGCTGAGAAAATAGCAGTTGACATGGGATTCCCTGTAATGCTTAAAGCTACTGCCGGTGGTGGTGGAAAAGGTATGCGCGCTGTTTGGAACAAAGAAGATTTAAAACCAGCTTGGGATTCTGCTCGTATGGAAGCAAAAGCTTCTTTCGGAAACGACGGAATGTACATGGAAAAATTAATTGAAGAACCAAGACACATTGAAATTCAAATTGTTGGTGATTCATTTGGTAAAGCTTGTCACTTATCTGAAAGAGATTGTTCAGTACAACGTCGTCACCAAAAATTAACAGAAGAAACTCCTTCTCCATTCATGACTGATGAATTAAGAGATGCAATGGGAGAAGCTGCTGTTAAAGCTGCTGAGTATATTAAATACGAAGGAGCTGGTACGGTTGAATTCTTAGTAGATAAGCACCGTAACTTCTACTTTATGGAGATGAATACTCGTATTCAGGTAGAGCATCCAATTACTGAAGAAGTTGTTGATTATGATTTAATTCGTGAGCAAATCTTAGTGGCTGCTGGTGTGCCAATTTCTGGTAAAAACTATACACCTCAATTACACTCTATAGAATGTAGAATTAACGCTGAAGATCCTCACAAGAACTTTAGACCTTCTCCTGGAAAGATCACTTCTTACCATGAGCCAGGTGGACACGGAGTTCGTATTGATACGCATGCTTATGCTGGATATACAATTCCGCCAAACTATGATTCTATGATCGCTAAATTAATTGTAACTGCACAAACTCGTGAAGAGGCAATTAACAAAATGAAGCGTGCTTTAGATGAGTATATCATCGAAGGAATTAAAACTACTATTCCTTTCCACAGACAATTAATGGATCATCCAGATTACGTAGCTGGTAATTACACTACGAAATTCATGGAAGATTTCGAAATTAAATAAACTCAAAAAGACTGTCTAAATAGGCAGTCTTTTTTATTTATGGCTATTTGTAATTAATTCTAGTTTTCTCGTCTACTTCATTATAAAACAAACTTATCTTATGAAAATCAAAACAACCATACTTCTATTTTTGTTAAGTATTGTAGCGGTAACGGCTCAAATTGCTCAACCAAGTTTAAGTCCGAAAATTACCTCAAAACAAAAAGTAGGATTAGCAACTATTGATTTACAATATGGTCAACCAAGTGTGAAAGGAAGAACAATTTTTGGTTCTTTAATTCCGTATAATAGATTATGGAGAACTGGTGCTAATGCTTCAACAAAATTCACGACAGATCAAGAAATTACCATTAATGGTTTAAAACTTCCTGCTGGGACTTATGGTTTATACTCTATTCCGGGAAAGAAAGAATGGACAATCATATTCAATAATAAAAGTAACTTATGGGGAAGTGCAGGATATAACAAAGAAAATGATGTTATTCATTTTAAAATACCTGTAACAACTTCAAAGCAATTACGAGAAACTCTTGCTATAAGCTTTGAAGATTTTACAATTGATGGTGCAACTATGGTAATCGCATGGGAATATACTATCATTAAAATCCCAGTTACAGTAAATTCAGATCGTATTATAGAAGAACAAATTACTTCTAAAATAACTAATGCTGAAGGTAAAGTGAGTCCGCAAACATATTTCGATGCTGCTCAATTTTACTATCAAAAAAACAAAGATTTAAAACAAGCCTTAGCTTGGTTTGCAAAAGCAGAAGAATTAAGACCTCAAGCATTTTGGTACACGTATTATAAGTCGGAATTAGCTTTAAAATTGAATCAAAAAGATATCGCTAAAGCTGGAGCAGAAAAATGTTTAAAAGCTGCTAAAAATAGTAAGAGCTCAGATTATGGCTACATTGCGAAATGTTCTTTGCTTTTAAAAGCTATAAAATAACTCAAGAAATATTTTTTGACGTGTTAAAAGGCTAATTATAATTAGCCTTTTTATATTTTTGATGCATGAGTTTCTTTTATAATATCCTAATACATATTGCGTATTTTATAATACAGGTTATAAGCCTTTTCAATAAAAAACTAGAGTTTTTTGTTAGTGGGCGCAAAGAAACTTTTAAAAAACTAACTGCGATTTCATCTAGTGATCGTGTGTTCTGGATTCATGCAGCTTCTTTAGGTGAGTTTGAACAAGCGAGACCAATAATTGAAAAGCTAAAAATTAATTATCCAAATCATAAAATTGTAGTTACTTTCTTCTCCCCTTCAGGATATGAAATTCGAAAAAACTATGATCTTGCAGATGTTGTTTGTTATTTACCTTTCGATACGAAAAAAAATGTAAATCGATTTATAAAATTAGTTCATCCAGAATTAGCAATTATTGTAAAATATGAGTTTTGGCCAAACTTACTTGGCGCATTAAATAAGTCTAACACCAAAACGATACTAGTCTCTGGAATTTTTAGAAAAGATCAACTATTTTTTAAATCTTACGGACAGTGGATGCGTAAATTCTTACAAACATTCTCATTCTTTTTTGTTCAAAATGAAATTTCTAAAAACTTACTAAACAGTATTAAATTAGATAATGTTATTATTTCTGGTGATACGAGATTCGATCGCGTTTCTGAAATTTTAAAACAAAATAACACTATAGAACCCATAGAAGTATTTAAAAACAACACCTATACTGTTGTCACTGGAAGTACTTGGAAAGAGGATGAAGAATGTATTGTTAATTACATTAATAACAACTCAAATAAGGAAGAGAAATTTATTATTGCTCCGCATAACATCAATAAAAATAAAATAGAAGAATTACGAAATAGCATTCTAGAGAAAACTATTCTGTATTCTGAAAGAAATAATGTGAATTTAACAGATTACAAAGTTCTTATTATTGATAATATAGGATTGCTCACTAAAATATATTCGTATGCAAATGCTGCTTATGTTGGTGGTGGTTTAGCAACAGGACTTCATAATATTTTAGAACCTGCTACATTTGGTATTCCTGTGATTTTTGGAGGAATTAAACATGAAAAATTTCAAGAAGCTAAGGATTTAATAGCATTAGGTGGAGCAAAAACGATACTTAACAAAACTGATTTCTCCAATATCTTTAGTCAATTGAAAAATGATATAAATGTTCGTGTAACCATGGGGAACATCAATAACGAATACATTCAAAATAATATTGGCGCAACAAGTAAAATACTTGACTTTATTGAAAAGAATATTAATTCCTGAATTTTATCTTTTTTTTTATTTCAGAAAAATGATCAAAAAGAAAATCAATCTAACAACGGTATTTCTTTAAACGTATTTGTGTTATCAACTACAGCCCAATTGTATATTCTTGACAACTGATAGATTTTAGATAATTCTTCAAATAAGCGTGTTTTAGCCTCTTTTTTTTGTGTAGTAAACTCAATGGTTTCTTTTATCATTGCTACAGCTTTATCACTCAGTTTATTTAGTTCCTCGTTTGAAAATGTATTAAACTTACTTTGTTGTAAATCGAAATATTTAATATCTGGTGAAATATTAATCTCTTCTTGAGGAATTTTATTAATTACAATCTGTTTGGCAACACTATCTATTTGTATATCTAATTTCGATAAATCGTAACCTACTTCGACTTTTGCATTTACAGATAACATTGCTTTTTTCTGAAATTCAACATAATCAAAAAAGTACTTTTTAGTATCCGAAAAGCTATACATCTCAGAATATGTTCCTTCAGAAACCACTAACTTGCTTAGATTTTTAACTCCAGCTAACATCACTTTAATTTCTTCTTTCTGATGTTTTTGTTCTTTCCTATCGTACCACAATTTGGCGATTAAAAAACCTAATAAAAAAACAGCAATGTATTTAAGAAAGCGCATAACAATTCAAAATTTATTGATAGTAAATTACTAATTATTTTACAGAAGTAGCAATTAAAATCGGGATGAAAGGATTCGAACCTTCGATCTCTGGTCCCCCAGACCAGCACTTTAACCGGACTAAGCTACATCCCGAATTAATTCTAAAACAAATATAAAAAAAGAGGCTAAATCAATAGCCTCTTATACTGAAGATCAACTAAGTTTGAAATATTAATTAATAATAATTTTTTTAATTACTTGGTCTTCTCCTTCTGTTTCTATTTTTATTAAATATACTCCTGTATTTAATTTATGTTTCTTTACTGATATTTTATTTTCACCTGTACTTAATTTCATTTTAGTTACCACCTTACCTGTTATATCGTACATAGATGCATAGATTTCGTAAGCAACTGAACTTTTTTGAGTATTGATAAAGAAAAAATTTGTACTTGGATTAGGACTCACTACTACTGAATGTAAAATTCCTTCTTTATCGGTTCCAATTACTGGTGCTATTGAAGCTGAAGAAACTCGATTTACAGTAGAATTGTTACATGAACCTTCGTAAATTTTCACATTACTAAATACAGAAGTATTTCCAGATCCTGCATCGTTATCATTTACAAATACTAATCGATCCATATTTCCTGTATAAAAACTTCCTACTGGAATAACATAAGTTTGAGTTCCACTTCCATAATTATCATAATTTGTAACACCATAATTTTGAGTTCCGTGAACTTTAAAATACCTTGTTGATGTTAAACTATTATCATCTTCAAAACCAATTCCGTGAATCTCTCCTTGTGAAGAACTGCTAAACTCAAATTCAATAACCGTATTAGCTGTAACAGTATAATTATAATCAATATATTTCCAAGTGTTATTCGTTAAGCTTAATGAATTTCCTGCATTGGTGACACTAAATGTACCGTCAGAATCTTGGTTTGAAAAAGAAGTTATTGTGTAATCATTAAAACTTAACGGTTCACAAGCAGGCGGTGGTGGTGTTGTATTATTTGCAATTGAAATTTCATCGATAGCAATATCACTTTGCCAACCTTCATTTCCTGAACCAGTAGCAATAACATAACGAATTTGAACATCTGCAGTATTTGCATAAGTTCCTAAATCCACTGTTGCTGTTTCCCAGTTGTTTCCTTGAGCTCCATTTTTAATAAAAATTGTATTCCAAGTAGTTTCGCTATTCAATTTTGCTTCAACCTCTAAAGAAGCTATTGCACTTCCTAACATATGATATTGAAAACTTAGTTGTGGTGTACTTAACTGACTAAAATCAAAACAAGGTGAATTTAAAATTGCTTTCTTATCAGGAAAACCAGTTCCGTTACCTGAAGCTTCAACATAAACATAAAAATTCCCTGATGCAGCTCCAGTAGGTCCAGTATTATTAGACGGTGTTCCTCCAGAATTTCTTGTGAAGTTTAAATTATCGTTTGTATCATCTGTCCAAAAACCTAAAGAATTTTCAAAACCTTCTTCATAAGGAAAAGAATTTACAGTTTGTGAACATCCTACAGGTGGAGATGAATTTATTCCGTTTGAAATTTCAATTAAATACTCTAAAGCCAACTTAGCAAACTTAGCTGCATGTGTAGCATTAGGCGTAGGAGATCTATCAAAAGTATCTTGAGAAGTATGAATATTAGGATTACTTTGATTAAAACTAGCTTCAAAAGGAAAAGCCACATTATAACCTTCTTGTGCCCAACTGTAGTGATCTGAACATCCGTAGTTACATTGTGAAGTTCCATAAGTTAATTTATGTGTTCCAGATGCATTATAAAAATCCATAAGTTGAATTAGGAAATTATTCAGCGTATCATCGTTATAAGAATCTGTAGAAATATAAATATCATTAGTAGAACCTTTATAATTAGTCATATCCAGTTGCATATAACTTACTACGTTTACATTACGCTGTCTGTAATCTTCAGCAATTTCTCTAGAACCTCTTAGCCCAACTTCTTCAGCAGCAAAAGCCATAAACTCAATCGTTCTTTTTGGTTTAAAATTCATTTCAAATAATACTCTCGCTGCTTCAGTAAATGTTGCAATTCCAGAAGCATTATCATCGGCACCAGGAGCATTATTATTATTTCCTCTTGCTGTAGAATCTATATGTCCACCAATAATTACAAATTCTTCAGGAGCTTCAGTTCCTGTGATAGTCATAACTACAGAAGGCATATTCGTACTTGTATGATTTACAATTCTTACAGATACATCACTTCTACCAGAAGCCATATTTTCCCATTTTGTTTTTAAATCTAAAACAGATTGAGTTGCACTATTCGTTGTGTGATACCTAGTTCCATAAGCTTCTAATTCTTGAATATGGTTTGCTATGTTTAAGTTATTGACTAAATCTAAACTCTGCCTTACTAAAGGCTCTTGAGTAATAGAAAAAGAAACTAAACTGTTATTTGAAGAAACTTTAGATGCAATTTTATTTGCTGAATTGATTGCTGCTAAAGCACTTTCTCTTGAAGGTTCAAAAATAAAACCTGGACCATGAACTAAAACTTTATGATGTAATTCTTCAGCAGCATTATGACTTAACAATACTGCACTAAAACCATTAAGAGAATGTATAATCTTAATTTCTTTAGGATGGTTAATTTTTAATCCTTGTGCGTCTCGAGTTTGCATAGTTGCATAAAACATTTCATTGGTTTCTTGTGCATAAAAAACATGAGATACCAAAAGTGTACTGCATAATAATACAGCGAGACAAATTGTTCGGATTGTTTTCATTTTATAGGGTTTTTTAGTTAATTACTTTAGGTTAAGAAAAGAGTATACTTATTATCCTTTTCTGGGAGTTACTGCAAGAAGAATAGCAGCTGTTAGATAATATTTGACATAGGAGGAAAAACATTAACTAATTACCTTACAATGCTTAATATAGAAAAAAAGCGAAACTTCTAATGAATTCTTAAAAGTTAATTTACTGATAGTTAGATTTCAAACAACTTTTAAATAAGAAAGATTTTTTTAACAAAAAAGGCATTGTAAAAACATACAATACCTTTTTATTATTTTATTTATTTTGATGATTACATCGAGTAGAAAAACTGTTCGTTTGTAATTTTTCCTTCTTGTACTTCAAATACACAAACCTCTTCCATTTGTTGTCTTCCTCGATCTTTAAAAGTAACATCGAAAGCCATTTTTGAAGTGAAATGATTATGTGCTACTACTGGATCAGAAATTTCAGAAGAATGGAATTCAACAACGTTATCTAACCATTGTTTGCTCTTTTCAAAAACTTCTTGTTTTCCAGAAACAACTTCTCCGTATGGTACTCCTGGCATTTCTTTGCTTACTACATTTTCTGCATATAATTCAGTAATGCATTCTAGGTTCTTTCCTTCTCTGCACATTTGTGCCCATTGATTTGCAACTTCTTGTGTGGTCATAATAATTTAATTTACTTGTTAATTGCTTTAAAGTTACACAAAACAAGCGCACTAATTATTAATTACTCGTTAAGAATCAACGGCTAACGCACTTTTATAAGTTGTTAAACAACGTTCTCTTGCAAATTTATGATCTACTATTTCTTTAGCGTAAGTCAATTCTTGAAATTCTGGAACCCATTTTTTGATGTACTGCAAATCTTTATCGAACTTTTTAATCTGCGTCGTTGGATTAAAAATTCTGAAATATGGCGCTGCATCTACTCCACAACCTGCAACCCATTGCCAATTTCCAACATTACTTGCTAGCTCAAAATCTAGAAGTTTTTCTGCAAAATAAGCTTCTCCCCATCTCCAATCAATTAGTAAATGTTTACATAAAAAACTACCCACCAACATACGCACTCTATTATGCATAAAACCTGTAGCGTTCAATTCACGCATACCAGCATCAACTAATGGATATCCTGTTTTTCCTTCACACCAACGTTTAAAATCATCTTCATTATTTCTCCACTCAATTCTATCGTATTGAGGTTTGAATGCTTGATCTACTGTATGCGGATAATGCCAAAGAATTTGGATGAAAAACTCTCGCCAAATTAATTCTTTTAGAAACGTAATATTATCGCTCTTGCGAGCTTCTTGTACAGCTTTTCTTGTTGAATAACTTCCGAATCGCAGATGTAATCCTAATTTTGAAGTTCCTTTTACAGCTGGAAAATTTCGTTTTGCTTCGTATTCATCTATAATTTGCTGACTTACATCGTAATCAGGAATTTCAATTCCTGAAGGTTCAAAACCTAAATCAGACATTGAATGAATAGCTTTACTTTCTGAAGTAAATATTTGATCTAAATGTGCTTCAGATGGGTAAAAATTAAAATCAATGGTTGAAAATTTCGCTAACCATTTTTTAGAATATGGTGTGTATACTTTATATGGATTTCCATCATCTTTAACAACTTCTTTCTCTTCAAAAATCACATGATCTTTAAATGATTTAAACCCTATATTCTTTGATGATAAAAAAGCTTCAATATTACGATCACGTTCTCTTGCATACGGTTCATAATCTTTATTTGTAAAAACCGTATCTATTTCAAATTGCTGACTTAATTTTTCAAAGGCCTCTTCTGGTGTACTATAAAAAGTTAGTAGATTTCCTCCTTTTTCTTGAAGTTTATGATGAATGTGAGTAATTCTCGAATGAATAAAATCTAACCGAGTATCTTTCTTCGGAAGTTTATCTAAAATATTTTTATCAAAAATAAATATTGGTACAACTTTATTTCCACTATTCAGAGCTTCGAAAAAACCTTTATTATCATCTAGTCTTAAATCTCTTCTAAACCAAAAAATTGAAATACTATCCATTATACTCTCCAAAAAGTTCAATTAATTTTTTCTGACGATAACTAAAAATCTCTTCTAATTTAGGTTTCACTAAAAACGGATGAACCATTTGACCTAAAATTCCTAATGGAATTTTATAATCTATAATATCTTCCATCTCTACTCCACCTTCAATTTCATGAATAAAGTGTTTATGATGCCATAATGCATAAGGACCAAAACGTTGTTCATCGACAAAATATTTCTTGTCTTGAACATGTGTAATTTCAGTTACCCATTTTGTTTTAATTCCTAAGATCGGAGTAACAATATACTGGATAATTTGTCCTGGATACATAGGTCGATCTGCACCAGATAAAATATTAAACCACATATAATCTGGAGTAATTATTTTTAAGTTTTTAGGGCTCGATAAGAACTCCCATGCCTTATCTATACTAATTGGTAAGTTTTGTTTCTTGTGAAGACGATAAATTTTCATATATAAAAACGTAAATTTTGTGTATAAAAAAAGCTGTTAATTATTATCAACAGCTTTTCATTTAAATTCTTATGCAGTTAGAGGTTTCCCTTTAAGCCTTTTTTCAATTCTTTGCTTAACAACGGTTAACCTTTTCATTAAATCCATTAGCTCACCATCTTTACTTTTCTTGTACTCTTCATTTATTTCTAAAATAAGAGCTTTTGCTTCTCTTGAAGCTAAAATTCTATCGCTGGTAGTTACGAATTTAAATTTTCGGTTCTCAAACTCTAATGCTTTTTCTATTAATGTCATAACTATTCAATAATTATAATGTTCTGTCAAACTACATATGCGGTTTGAATAAATAAATCGTCTCCAAATTTCTGTCGTTTTTACGAATGGAATCTTTCAAAAAAAGGACATTATTTTTCTGATAAAGAAACTTGGGGCAACAAATGTATATATATCTTTGACATATACACATATTTTTCGATTGATTTAAACAATATGTTAATTATTTTTTCTTATATAAACCATTCTGTTTAGCAAATTTATAAAAAAATTAAACAAAACAAAATATATTGGTCATTTTTAAGAAATGTAAGACATTAGTATTCTTCAAAAAAGATTCAAAATCATTACTCTACATTAGATAACGAAAGCCTACTTAAGTCGTAAAAGAAAAAGTTACTTTCATCATTCATGGCTACAAATAATCCATTCGGATACTTACTTCCCAACGAAACAGTAGTTACCTCACAACCATCAGTTTCTAAAGTAGAAAGATTAACGGCTTTTATAAAATCATTTGTATTTCTATCGAAAACATTAAACGTTCCTCTTTGCTGATCGGAAACAATAATAAACCCTTGGTATCCTTGAGTTCTAGCAATTGCTATTCCTTCAATATCTTCTTTGAAATAATCACCTCCAAAACAAGAAATTTCTTTATCTCCTTTTTCAGGATCTGCGTAATATTTTCTAATACAATGCTGTTCATCAGAATAATACACATATCCTAATTCGGCATCAACAGCTATAGCTTCTATTTCTTTTTTTCCACTAAAATCACCAAACTTTCGAACTAATTTAGCCTTAACTGTAGTACTATCGGAAATCAATTCATATTGATATAAATACTTTTGTTTTGGTCCAGATTTTCTACCAACGATAGCATATGTTTTATTAGAAATTGACGATTTGTATAATGCAATTCCCATTGGTAATCTTAGCGATTGTTCTTTTTCATCTTCAAAAACTTTAAATCCGCCATTATCTAAGGGTTTCATATCTGGCACAGAAAATAAACGGATTTGCTCTTTTTCACGTTCAGTAAAAACTATAATATCTGTTTTTGTACTATCACTTAATACAAAATCGTAAGAAATATCAACATTATTAGGTCTTGCGATATTAAATATTGACTTCTCTTTTATAATCTTTCCTTCTAAATTGAAGGCATAAACTGCTCCTTCTGATGCTTTATCTGTTCCAAAAACAATACTTTTTGATGGATCATTTTTGTTAATCCAAATTGCTGGATCATCTGCATCATTTGCAGTTTTCTCTGTAATAATGTCTGGAGTTATTTTTTCAATCTTGTTGTTAACTTCACAGGAAATCAAAAGAAATCCTGCGAAGAAAAAAATCATATTATTTATAAGATTGTTTTTATTTTTTAAATACATCATATTTTAATCCAAAAGTTAAACGTCTACCATAAAATTCTACTTGCATTGTTCTATCTACTGCACCTTGATAAAAACGTAATGGCTGATCTGTTAAGTTGGTAAAATCTGCATACAAACGAAGATTTTTCGTTATTGCATATCCGATATTAAAATCTAAAAAGAACTGTTGATCATAATATCTGTCTTCGAATTCATTACCTCCAAATTCATCTACATAAGCATCTGAAAAATTAGCGGAAATACGAGCTGTTAATTTACCATCATCGTAACCTAAAGATCCGTTAAACATATTTGGTGCTGTATTTGGCAACTCTAAATCATCGCTTCTATCGTTTACTCCGTTTGCTTTAGAAGTTAAGAATGTATAGTTTGCATACACGCTAAAGTTTCTTGCAAAACCAGGTAAGAAGTTTAACTTTTTTTGAACAGCTACTTCAGCTCCTAGAACAGTAGCATTATCTCCGTTTCTTGGAGTAAAAACTGTGAAACCTTGAGTATTTGCCCCTAAACTATTATCGGTAGCTTCAGAAAAAGAAACGTAAGAGAAATCTTCGATATCTTTATAAAACGCACCAACAGAAATTAATCCGATGTTGGTAAAGTAATACTCAGCAGTTAAATCTAAATTCATTGATTTTGCTGGCTCTAAATCTGGATTTCCTAATTGAATTGCATCATCTTCACGAATAATATTTCTGAAAGGAACCAACTCTACATAATTCGGACGAGCAATTGTATTTGTATACGCAAATCTGATTACTGCATTTGGATTGAAATTGTATTTAAGATGAACCGCTGGTAAAAAGTTTGTGTACGATCCAGCATCTGTTACAGGCTGAAAACTTTCAAAATCACCATCTGTATCAAAATTCACGATATTTCCAGTTGCGTTTGTTTTTGTATGTTCAACTCTAACTCCTGCTAACACCGTAAACTTATCTAAAAACTTTTGCTGTGTCATCGCGTAAGCTGCATACACATCTTCTCTTACATTAAAATTCTCACCTAAAAACTCATCAAAAACCAATTCTCCATCGCTGGGATTTAAATCTAAATTTCCTAACCAAACTTCTGAAGCATAATTCCCTGCTTGATACTGGCTACCTGCTAAAAAATCTGAGTTTGTATAATCTTTTACTGGAGCTAAACTTAATGTTGGGAAAATTCCTTCTAAATCGTACTCAAAAAAGTCGTTATCTCTTTTCTTTTCTTTTAAACGAGTTCTAGCTCCGAATTTAAATGTTCCGTCATCACTATTAAAAAGATGCAAAGGCATTTCAAAATTCACAAACATATTGAAGTCTTGTTCGTTTGTAAATTGATTTTCTTCTGTGATTTCGTCGTATTCGAAATTGCTTAAATTGTTCGCATCAGCTGAATTTACTGGAGTAAAAATTGGAAATCTCGGATTAGAATTATCATTAGTAATTATGTATTCACTTTGAAAACTTGCATACCTTTCATTCAAACGTTCTTCAGAAGCTTCAGCATAAGAAAACAACCAATCTGCTTTTATGTTTCCTAATAAATGATTTCCTCCTAAAGAGTAATTTTGCATACGTTGATCTTCTAAACGTCTGTTTTGATTTCTATTATTATCAATTCCTCCTTTAGTTTCTCTAGAAACTTCTACTGGAAATTGTACTAAATCGTTGTTTGGCGTAACTACAAACTGTCCTGCACTTATATCGTCTCCATCTAAAATTTCTTGTTTTAAACGTAAACGATTTTCACGATCGTCTCTCCAATTGTACATCGACTTGAAGTATAAACTATTTTCATTATCTAATTGAAAATCGAGATTAGCAGCAATACTTCTTCTAATTCTTTGTACTAAATATGTTCTTATTTGGGTTTCTTTTGTATACGGATTAACATCAACTTCTCCAGCATCATATTCGAACTCGTTGTCCCATTCTGCTTCAACATTATGAGACGCAAAATCTGTATCGTTGACAGAAGCAGAAACCATCCATCCAAACTTTTTATCTGCTGTTCTATCACCAACTAAAAAAGAACCATTTAAAATTCTCTTGTTGTTAATGAAATTAATTCCAGAACCTGCAGTAGCCGATAATCTAAAGTTTTGCGGTGCAGTTCTCGTTACTAAATTTACCGAACCACCTAAAGCATCTCCGTCCATATCTGGTGTAACGGCTTTGTTAACTTCAATAGTTTGAATCATATCCGATGGAATTAAATCCATTTGAATATTTCTGTTATCACCTTCTGCCGAAGGAATTCTACTTCCGTTTAAAGTAACCGAGTTTAATTGTGGAGATAAACCTCTAACAATAATATTTCTTGCTTCACCTTGATCTACTTGCATCGTAATTCCTGGCACTCTTTTTATTGCATCTCCAATATTTGTATCAGGAAACTTACCGATTTGATCTGTAGAAATTACATTCGTAATATTAATATTCGACTTTTGTTTGTTAATTGCTTTGGCTTCTCCTCCGATAGCTGTAGAAATTGTTACCTCATCTAAAACCGTTGTGTTTGGAGTCATTTTAATTTTTACAAACGTGGTTTGATTTGGTGTAATTTTAATCGCTTTTTCAATCTTTTGATAACTTAAAAAAGTAACGATTAATTTTTGTTCTCCTGAAGGAACATTTAGCAAAGTAAAACGACCATCAAAATCAGATACAGCTCCTTTTTTTGTGTTTTCAATGTAAATATTTGCCCCAGGAACATAAATACCATTTTCATCTGTAATTATCCCATTTACAGTTCCAGCTTGTGCATGCATTTTAGCATGAAATAGCATACAAACAAGCGTTACAAATAGTAGTTTAATAAAGTTCGACTGTTTCATTTTTATATAGTTTTGTTCCGCTCAAAACTAGATGTTTATTGATTTTTTATCGTTTTTTTTAAGGCAACAAACTGTAAAAACACAGGAAACAAACAGGCAACATTAAGGTTAAATTTACACTTGGGAAATATTATGGAAATATCTACACAGATAACATGAAATTTACTAAATCTTCTTTCGATTGAATAGGTAATTTTTTACGTAACCGATGTCTTGCTACTCGAACACTATCTGGAGTTACTCTTAGAATTGTTGCAATCTCTTTTGAGGAAATATTTAAGCGTAATAACATCGCCAATTTTATTTCTGAAGATGATAATTTATTCGTGGCTATTTCTGTTATTTTTTTGCTGAAGTTTGGATGTATTTCTGAAAACAGATTATTAAAGTCTAACCACTCATCTTCTTGTTTTAATCTAAAATCAATTTCTTTAGCTAACGTTTGTAAATTCCTTTTAAAATCTAAGTGCTCTCTTTTTGTAATTTTCTTTAAATTAGAAGAAACATCTGATAACATTTTATTCTTCTCAGATAATTGTAAACTGTATTTGGATAGTGATGCTGTTTTTAGTTGAATATCGTCTTTTAATGATTTTTCCATCATTCTTTTGTTATCTAATTCAGCTTGTAAAACTCTTTGTTTGTATTCATGTAATTTCTGTTTAGATTTTTGTCGTTTTAAATAAAAAAACAAGAAAAAACTCAATAATAACACTGAACTTAAAAGTGTTACCAAGAGTAGCTTTTGATTCGATTCACTTACTTTATTTGTTTCTTTTAATAATTTTATTTCTGCTTCTTTTCGGTCTGATTCGTAAATTGTTTGTAAAATATTAAGCTGATTCGATTTCTGTTTTGTTAATGTGATTTCTTTATATTCTTCGGATTTTACTCGGTAAGCATAAGCTTTTTCAAAGTTTTCTATTTCAGAAAATGATTTTGAGAGATCTTTATATGCTGATTCTAACAACTCACTATTATCTAATTGAATAGCTAAAACCAAACCTTTATTGTAAAACTCTATAGCTTCTAATACTTTTCCTCTTTTTCGAAAAACGTCACCTAGATTGTTTAAAACATCAACTTCTTGATAAGAATTCTCATTCTCGAGTAACTGATACGCTTCAAAAAAATATTCATAAGCTTTATCAAACTGATTTAAATCTTCGTAAATACTACCAATATTGAGTTTTACAGAAGCAACTCCGTGATTATCTTTAGTTATTGAAAATACTTTTAAACTCTTTTCTTGATATTCTAATGCTTTTAAATAATCTGATTTTTTCTCATAAACACTTCCAATATTTGCTAATGAATTAGCTTCTCCTTTTTTGTATTTTAAATCTTTCGATTCTTGTAAAGCTTTCCGAAAATATTCTTCAGCCGTTACAAAGCTTTTCATGATAAAATATACGTTTCCGACTTGATTTTTAATACGAACCGAAAGTATATCGCTTGTAATTGTTTCCTGTAATGCTTTGTTTAACTCTTTTATAGCCTCTGTGTTTAATCCATTTTTGGCATAAAAAGAACCTTTAGAAAAGTGATTGTATCTTTTATCGTTTTTACTGACAAACTTTTCGTTATCAATATCAGAAAACGAATTAGTACTATTAGCGATTAATACCCAAAAACTTACACTTAAACTGAGAATAAAATTGACTTCAATCTTCATTATCAGCAAAAGAATTAATCTTCAATAAAGTTATAGTTAACGAATTGTTATCTTATTTATTCAAGATTATCAGAAGGGTATTTACATGAAAAAACACCTTAAATAAGGTGTTTTTAATTAACTATGTTTAGGAATTCTTAGTTAACAACATCTAGTTCTTTCAATAAAATATTAAAAACAGTTAAGTCTTTATTTCCATTGAAAGTCAATGTTCTATTTTCAAAACTCACAATTGTTTTTGGAAGATCTCTTCCTTTTTGAGTTTTAGGATTAACAGACGATAATCTTGTTAATTCTCCTTTTAAAAGTTTTACTTTTTGCTCTGATATTTGATATTCAGCTTCTCCCTTCACTTTTACATGATCTACGCCTTTGAATATAACTTTTCCGTTATCGTAAACATATAAATCGAATACTGGACATTTCCCTAAACATCTCGATTTTCTATAGTGAATTACATCAGTAGCAAATTGCTTAGACGATGAGCAACTCAATAGAGTTGCTATAATAAATAAATACACATATTTCATACTTCTTATCTCTTAAAATGATGTCTTCTACATGATTTTCCAATCTTACTTGCTTGCTTCCATTGTCCTGGTTCAGGTAAAATAAAACCGGTATTTTTTCCTCTACTTCGTAAGTTTAAATTTGTTCGTATATGATTTCTAAATTCTATTAACTCACTTCTATTATTCATTAAAAGAATCTTCTTTTCTGCTACTGTATTTCCTGCAGGAATATCTTTTTTAGTTACATACGTAGCAAAAACTTCTGCAATATCTTCTGCTGGATTTGTTGCCGCATAATTGGTAACAAATCGATCTCTGTTGGTTTGGTAAAAACTATTTAATGCATCTTCTCCTTGATTAGAAGCAGTTTGATAAGCACTCCAAATATCTGCCCAATAGTTTTGATATAATTCATTAATGTATGCGTTTGGTTTCGCGCATCCTTCTCCTGGATTGTATGTAGTACAATTTGTTTGACTTGAATTTAACTGTGTATCGTTTAATGTTAACACATGACCAAACTCATGAATAATTGTGTAAGCTAATTCTCCGTTAGCATTAAATCCACCTTCGTAAGCATAATTGATTGCGATTCCCATTTTCCAGCTTGAAAGATCTTGTTTAATTTCAACTACAAATCCAGCACTTCCAGTAGGCGTTCCGTTATAAATTACAAACTCACCAACTTTTTGTAATTGTGCGATAGGAACTATCTTTTTTACTAAATCCCATATTTCGTTGTGCTTCGTAACATCTTTTTGATATTCTAAATCCTGACCTGTAACCGTGTAATCTTTAATCTTACTTATTCTGTCTCCTTCAACCTTGTATAACGTAATTTCTCCATTTTCTTGACTACTTCCTTGACTATCTCCTCCGCCGGTATTATCGCCACCAGTATTATCAGGCACAACAGTGTCTGGTGGTAAAACTAATTCGTTGTCGCTACAGCTTAATAAAGTTGTACATGCTAATACTGCTAAAAATAGAAACTTAAGAGGGCGTTTAAAATTCTTCATACTCATCCTTTTTAATGATTTATAATTTTCGTTTAATTTGATAGTAAACCGCTACTTCGAATTCTACCCTACTTTTTTGATTATTTTTTTTATGTTTGTCTCATATGGAGTCAGAAAATTCAATATGTAAACCCAAAGTTTTTGAGGATGTTTTTAACGAGCATTCTGAAAGCTTACGGAATTATATGTTTTATAAATGTGGAGATGTAGATTTAGCTGAAGATTTCGTTCAAGAAAGTTATGTTCGGTTATGGAAAAACTGTGCTAAAGTATTATTACAAAAAGCACGATCTTTTTTATTTACAGTAGCAAATAATTTATTTTTAAATCATGTTGCACATAAAAAAGTAGTGTATAAACATCAGAATACACAAAGAAAAAAATACACTTACGAGACTCCTGAATTTCTTTTAGAAGAACAAGAGTTTATGACAAAACTCCAAAATGCAATCAGTGAATTATCTGAAAAACAACGCGAAGTTTTTTTATTAAATCGAATCGATAAAAAGAAATACTCTGAAATTGCTGAAATGTTAGGCATTTCTGTAAAAGCTGTTGAAAAAAGAATTTCTGCCGCTTTAAAAAAGCTTAGAGAAAAAATAGACGGACTGTAAGTAGGGTAAATTTTCGGAAAACTGTTTATACAATTATAAAGTTCTAAAACTTAGATATGGAAATCAATAAAGATGAAACTTTTTTAGCCCGTTGGATGAACGGAGAATTAAGTGCTTCAGAACTTGAAGCATTTAAAAAGCATCCTGATTTTCAAACTTATGAAAAGATAATTTTCAAATCAGATAAGTTAGCTGCTCCACCGTATGATAAGCAAAAACTTCTACAAAAAGTAAAAGATAATTTAGAACAAAAATCTACGAAAAAAGTAATACCGCTTTACAGTAAAATAGCATCTTTAGCAGCTGCGGCTGTATTAATTTTCTTCAGTATATTCTTTTTTAATAATTCAACAACACATAAGACTCAGTTTGGTGAACAATTAACTGTTTTTCTACCTGATAGTTCTGAAGTGATTTTAAATGCAAAATCTTCTATTTCATTTAAAGCAAGAAAATGGGAAAAAGATCGCAGTTTAAACTTAACAGGTGAAGCTTTTTTTAAAGTTAAAAAAGGTCAGAAATTCACTGTAAATACAGTTTTAGGTGCAGTTGAAGTTTTAGGAACACAATTTAATGTAGATTTAGATGACGATTTAATTCAAGTAAGTTGCTACGAAGGAAAAGTAAAAGTAAGTACAAACTCTAAAGAAGTTGTTTTAACTAAAGGAAAAGCTTTTAGTGCCAGTACAACCAATTCTAGAGAATGGGAGTTTACGGAAACACAACCTAATTGGCAATTTGGAGAAAGTACTTTTGATAGTGTGCCTTTAAAAAATGTAGTTAAAGCCATTGAAGAACAATACAATATCTCAATAAAGTTTTCTAATGATGTAGATAAAAATCATCTTTTTACAGGAGTTTTTACACATAATGATTTAAAAACTGCTTTAGAAACTGTTTGTGCTCCTTTAAAAATTCGTTCAGAATTCACTAATAAAAACACTATTTTACTCGTTAAAAGGTAATGAGATTTAAAATAAGATTCCTTTTTCTTACACTCGCTTTATCTGTAAAGCTACTTTATTCACAAGGAAATGATGATAGTTCAATTCCTTTAAAAAAAGTACTTATAGCTATAGAAAAGAAACATGAAATTAAATTTTCGTTTTCTGAGCATCTTATTGCTGATAAAAAAGTGAGTCGCTTTTCAGAAGCTACTGCTTTGAAAGATCAGTTAATTGATTTACAAAACCAAACCGGACTTATTTTTAAAAAGATTACAGCTCGCTATTTCTTGATTTTAGAAAAAGATGAAAAACATACAATTTGCGGTTATGTAATCGATAAATTCTCTTTACAACCTCTACTTGGCGTAGATGTATATGCATCTAATAATTCCGTAGGAACAACGACTAACGAAGATGGTTATTTTGAGTTATCTGAAGTTCAAAAAAACAATAGTATTATCATTTCTTTATTAGGTTACAAAACTATTACTACCGAACTTTCAGAAAGTAAAAAATCGAAATGTGGTAATTATTTTATAGAAGAATATTCTGCTCAACTCAGTGAGATTTTAATTAATAGTTATTTAACTGATGGAATCACCAAAAGTAATGATGGTTCAATCGTAATTTCACCTCAAAAAAGAGGTATTCTTCCAGGTTTAACAGAACCTGATGTATTGCAAAGTTTACAGTTATTACCAGACATTCAAAGTCCGAGTGAAACCACTTCTGGTTTACATGTAAGAGGAGGAACGCCTGATCATAACCTTGTGTTATTTGATGGAATTAGAATATATAATTCTGCACACTTTTTCGGAATGATCTCTGCTTTTAATCCATACGTTATAGATAAAGTAAAAGTACAAACGAATGGTGTTGGTGTTGGATATGGAAATCACATTGCTGGAATAATCGATATTCAAACAAATAAAAGACTGGCTTCTAAAATTTCTGGTGGAATTGGATCTAACCTAACTCATGCCGATGCTTTTATTAGATTTCCTTTAGGAAAGAAAACTTCGTTGCAAATCTCTGGAAGACGATCTTTAACCGATGTTTTTAATAGTATTACATTTCAGAAAATATCAGATCGTGTATTTCAAAATACCATTATTGCAAATAATAGAATTGATGATAGTGAAAATTTCTTTGATAAGGATAACAAGTTCTACTTTCAAGATTTTCAAACTAAATTCATTACTGAACTTGACGATAATAACACAATTTCACTTAGTCAGCTTTACATAAATAATAAATTAGATTATCGTTTTGGAAGTTTAAATCAAGCATTCATACAAACTGATAAACTTTCTGTTCAAAACTTTGGAATTAGCGGAACTTGGGAAAGAATATGGAATGATGATATCAGTCAAGAAACTACTTTATACTATTCGAATTACAATTTAGATTATACATTTAATGGTGAACAAACTATTGGAGTTGCTTATAGAGAATCTTCGATAAAAGAGAATTCCATTAGCGAATACGGATTTAAAACTGCATTAAACAAATCTTTCAGTGATGTAAATGCTATTCAATTTGGAGCAGAATATGTTAGAAATAGAGTTGATTTTACCTTAGGCAGATCGCTTTCTTTAACTCCTAATTTTTATTACAATGTTACAGAGAATAATATTAGTAATGTAATCGCAATATTCTCTGAATTTAAACATCAGAAAGAAGAGAGAATTAACTTTAGTGCTGGTTTGCGTGGTTCTTATTTTTCACTGAATAAAAAGTTTTTAGTTTCACCAAGAATCAATTTTCAAGCTAGAATTATTCCGAAATTATGGTTAAATGCATCTTATGAAAAGAAATATCAAAACTTAAGTCAGTTGATTGAATTCTCTACTAGCGATTTTGGTTTAGAAAATAAAGTTTGGAGTTTATCTAACAATGAAGAAATTCCGATTTTAGAAGCCGACCAATTGTCTGGTGGTTTAGTTTATAAAAACAAAGGTTGGTTGTTAGACTTAAATCTTTATATGAAAGAAGTAAACGGATTAACTTCGTTATCTAGAGGTGTATCTACAAACCCAGATATTATTACAAGCGGAAAAAGTAATACAAAAGGTATCACTGCTTTGGTGAAAAAGAATATTGGGAAATATACATCTTGGGTAAGTTATAGTTTAGGAGAAACAACATTTACTTTTCCTTTTACTAATGAAGTAAAATCATTCTCTGGAAATGATGATATTCGACATAATTTTATTTGGTCTCACAGTTATAATTTAGGCCGATTAGATTTCTCTTTAGGTTGGTTGTATCGAACTGGAATTCCTTTTACTGGTGTTACAGAAACAACGAATAATGGACTTACAGAATTTATTGCTGGCGATGTAAATGCAGAACGTTTAACCCCTTATCATCGTTTAGATTTTTCTACTACATATAAATTCAATATTTCTAAAAACAAACGTTGGAAAGGAAAACTAGGAGTATCGTTTTTAAACCTTTACAATAGAACTAATAAATTGCAAAAACGATTTTATTTATCAAATAATTTTGGAGACGATACTTTAGTTTCTGAAGAAACCATTTCTTTAGGTTTTACGCCAAATTTAGTATTTAGAGTTACGTTTTAAAACATAATATTTACCCAAATAAACTGTAGGGAATTATTTTGCTCAGTTGTAATAGTATAGTTAAACATAAATATGATATTATGAAAAAAACTTTACTAATTACGGCGTTACTTTCTACACTATTTTCTTGTTCTAATGATGAGGAACTTAGCAATTCAACATCTGAATGTAGTGAATTAGATAAAATTAAAATTGTTGTCAATAATAAAAACACAACAACTTGTGAAGCAACATACGAGTTTAATTCTGATAGTTTTTCAAACTTAAAATATGAATGGTATATTGACAACAAACGAATTGATAATTCAACAGCAAATACTGCTACGCTTTCATATACTTTCACTGAAAATGGAACTTATGAAATATGTTTAAAACCTATTGTAGAAGATGGAAATTGTACACTTCAAAAAAAATGCACTACACTAAAGGTTGAAAATTTAAAAATTGGAGCTGTAAAAAATATATTACTGAAGCTTCACCAACAATAAAAGAAGTTGTGTTAATACCCAAATCGGCTACCCTATTTGAAGTTCCACTTATATCGGCTCTTGTATTTAAAGACAATATCCTTTATGCAGCAGAAAGTAGAAATGGTAACAACCTTGGAAATATTTACAAAATAGATGTTACTGCCGATTCTCCTAGAGCAGAAAGTATAGCAACGTTTTTAAAACCAACGGACCTGGCTTTTAAAGGTAATGATTTATATGTTGCTGATTTAGGTAATAGTACTAATTCAGGTCAGAGTACAATTTATAAAATAGATGTTACTAGCTCCGAAATAAAAAAAGAAGTTGTAATTGAACCTATATTGGCTCCAATTAATATTGTCTTTAAAGGAGATGAACTTTTTATGATATTAAGACCTAATAGGTTTTCTGGTGGACAAATTTCAAAAATTAATATTACAGAAAATTCACCTCAACTCACAGATATCGCTACTAGAATAAATCTTCCTAGAGAAATCAACTTTATAGGAAACGATCTGTATTTACTTGATTATGGTTCAAAAGAGATCTTAAAAGTAGATCAAATATCTGGCAATATGTCAACTATTCTTGCAAATGCTCCAGATAATTTTCAAGATTTTATTTTCGGGAATGGTGATCTGTATTTAACTTCATACACCTCTAGAAAAATTCAAAAGGTAACTTTAAAATGTAGTGAATTATAGTTGTATAACTATTTTTAAAAAACATAATATTCTAAAATAAAAAAAGCTTGATCAATCTTGATTAAGCTTTTTTGTCTATCTCTAAGAACTCTTTGAAATGATTTCCTGAATTCATTTCATTTTTCCTTGAATTCATTGTATAGCTATTTCAAAACTTTCACCCTCAAGATACTTTTGAGGTGTAATTAAACATGAAATATTATACAACTATGAAAATTATAGCTACTTATTTAATCGTTTTTATTTGTACTATCGGATTTGGACAAACTTACACTGGCAAAGTAATCGACAAACAAAATCAACCTATTTCATTTGCTAATATTGTAGCAAAAAATAAAACTGACAATTCAATTATCACAGGAGTAATTTCGAATGAAAACGGTGAATTTTCTATCAAAACAAAAAAAGAAAATATATTCTTAGAAATTAGTTTTGTTGGATTTTCTACTAAAAAAATATTCCCAACTCAATCTAATATTGGAACTATTGTTTTACAAGAAAAAGGAGAACAATTACAAGAGGTTGTAATTACTGCTCGTAAAAAATTAATTCAACAAAAAGTAGATCGTTTGGTTTTTAATTTAGAAAATACTGTAGCTGGAACAGGTGGTACTGCACTTGACGCATTAAAATCTACTCCAAGTGTAAATGTTGATACAGACAAACTTGCTATCGTAGGTAAAGGAAATGTACGTGTAATGGTAAATGATAGAATTATTCAATTATCAGGCAATGAATTAATAGCTTATTTAAATACTATTCCTTCTGATGATATTAAAAACATTGAAGTTATAACAACTCCTCCCTCTAAATACGATGCCGAAGGTGATAGTGGACTTATTAATATTGTTTTGAAAAAATCAAAGGAAAACAGCTGGAATAATCAAATTAGAACTTCTTATTCACAAGCTACCTTTCCTTTATTTAATGTTGGAAATACGTTTAACTATAATAAAGAGAAAATAAGTCTTGTTGCCTCTTTAAATGGAACTAAAGGGAATTCAGCTCAATTCAATGAGTTTAATATTAATTATCCATCGGCTTCTACAATTACTACTCTAGATATGAAAAATAGAGAAAATAGGATTTCTGGTAGACTTGGATTGGATTATAATTTAACAAATAATACTACAATAGGAGTTTTATATTCTGGTTCCTATGAAGATAAAAGAATTGCTGATACAGGAACAACTTTGACGAATGATGGTAATGGAACATTTACAGATAATAAGGGTAACGCTGAATTCATTAATCAGAATCATTCAATAAATGCGCATTTTATTCAACAGTTAGATACACTTGGACGAAAACTGTCTGTAGATGTTGATTATTTCAATTTCGAAAATGCGAATACTAGAAATTTTAGTAGTGAACAATTCATCACTAATCCTAATTTTTTTGAAGCTGAAAATAGCAATAATCAGAAAATTAAAAATTATAGTGGAAGAATAGACGTTCAACATCCAAATAAATGGGCTAATTTTTCTTACGGAGTTAAAACTACATTTACTGAAACAAATAGTGATGTATCTTTTTACAATAGAACAACAGGAACACCAGTTTTTGATCCTACACAGAGTAATGAATTTATGTATTTAGAAAACATTAATGCTTTATATGCTGATGTATCTAAACCATTAGGAAAAAAATGGCAAACTAAAATCGGATTACGCTTTGAGAATACAAGAACAAAAGGAATTTCCAGAACGAATAATCAAACAAATATTAATTCATACAATAAATTATTCCCATCTGTTTTCATAGGATACAACCCAAGTAAAGAAAACATGTTTAACTTAAGTTATAGCAGAAGAATTAAACGCCCTAGTTTTGAGCTGTTAAATCCGTTTCGTTTTTATATTAATTCTATTTCATATCAAGAAGGAAATCCTTTTTTAAATCCTCAAATTTCAGAAAACCTAGAGTTCAAACATATATTTAAAGGAAAACTTATAAGTAAAGCATTTGTAAGTTATGTAGATGACGGATATTTCAATATCGTTAGAGCTGAAGATGGAGCACAGCAAAGAATTATAGTTACTTATGAAAATTTTTATAAAGCTTATAACTTCGGATTAACAGAAACTTTTTTATACAATCCAACAAAATGGTGGAACACAACAACTCAAGCCACTTTATCGAGAATGAATACACGTTATAAAGATGGTTTTAATTTAAATGCTGAATTATTAAGTGGTTGGAATTTTCAATTATACAACAGAAATACATTTCAATTAAATGAGGCCAAAACTATTCAAGCGGAAACAACTTTAGTTTATGCTTCACCTCAAAAGTTAATGTATTTCTCTATATCAGAAATGGTAAGTTTAGATTTAGGATTAAAATTTTCATTGTTAGATAAGAAATTGAATTGTACTGTAGCTATAAACGATATTTTAAGACGAAAAGCTACTGATGTTAATATAAAAACCAATGGTGTAGATCAAACCTATTATAATTATTTTGATACTCGAAGTGTAAAATTTAGTTTAAACTACAGTTTTGGTAACAAAAAGATAAAAGTTAAACAACGCAAATCAGGAAATAAAGACGAGCAAATTAGAGCTATAAAATAAGGTTTAAACAGTTTTATTATAAACAAAAAATGTATTTTTCAAACTTAAAATTACTAAGAAGTGAAGATTTTTAATCTAAAAATAAATCTGAAACAAATTTTTATTGTGCTAACACTTTTGCTATTGGGAAATGCAATAAAAATCTTTGTTTTACATCAAGTAAGAACTATAGGGGATATTGATTTTTATGATTATTTCGATCATTTCTCAGTATTATTATTTGCATCTATTTCATTAATATCTGTATTAATTTCATGGAAGCTTATTAATCAAGTGGATAGAACCAATACAATTCTAAAATTCGTAAAAGTTTATATTTTATCTTTTTTCTTATTCAATAGTATTGGTATCCTTGCCGATTTTATTCTTTGGAAATCTGTAAGTAATTCGGAATATGACATTGCACCACGATTAATAAATACATTGTCTGTTGCATTTATACTTAGCGATGTGTTTGCAGTAACCACAGCGTTTTTATATTTCAGACAGTCACAAACTACAACACTAGAACTAGAACAAACCGCAAGAGAAAAAGCAATACTACAGTCTCAAATGCTTCAGAAGAACTTAGAACCTCATTTTTTATTTAATAACTTAAGTGTTTTATCTGGTTTAGCTAGAAAAAAACCAGAACAAATAGAAGATTTTATCGATGACTTCTCAGACGTATACCGTTACTATTTAAATCATGGAAAAAAGCAATTAGTTAAATTAGAGCATGAAATTTCTTTCTTAAAAAAATATATGAATTTAATGGAAAAACGATTCGGAAAAGCTTATCAAATTGAAAACAATATTGAAGATAGTGAAGGTTTCATTATTCCATGTTCATTGCAGTTATGTATTGAAAACGCTATAAAACATAACAAAGGAAATGAAGAAAATCCGTTAATAATTTCACTTTCTCGCGAAAAAAAATCAATCTTAATAAAGAATAAATTAAATAAAGTAGATTTCACTTTAGGAACAGGAACTGGAAATGATTATTTGAAACGTCAATACCAAATAAATTTTAATAAAGAAGTTGTCTTTACAGAAACTAATCATGAATTTATTGTTGAAATCCCTTTAGTATCAGAAATATGAAAGTACTAATTATAGAAGACGAAGCTATAAATATTGAAATCATTTCAGATCATATTCTTAGGTATAATGATAAAATTGAAATTGTAGCTTCATTACAAAGTAAAGAAGAAGTTGAAAAATGGTATGCTACCAATAAACAGGTAGATTTAGTTTTTTCTGATATTGAATTGTTAGACGGTAATGTCTTTTCTTTATTGAATACAAATATTATTAAGTCTCCAATTATATTCACTACAGCCTATAATACTTTTTATCAAGATGCTTTCGAAGTAAACGGAATAGCTTACTTATTAAAACCTATTAGTTATAATAAGTTTAGCAAAGCAATGGAAAAATTTAAGTCGTTACAAACTAAAGAAGTAAATTGGGAGAAAATATTTAAAACCATTCACGGATTTACAAATAATTACAAAGAACGAATTATTATAAAAACAAAATCAGAGATTAAAATATTAAGTACTAAAAATACTGGAGCAATTTTGTCTAATTCTGGAAAATGTATTGCGATTGATAACAATGGAAAAGAAAATGAATTTCGATATAAACTGTCCGATTTGATAAAAGAATTAAATCCTAAAGAATTCTTTCAAATCAATCGGGGAGAAATTATTAATATCAATTTCATTGAAAAAATAGAACCTTATTTTGGTGATAGATTAGCAATTTCAATTAAAAACTACAAACAACACCTAATTACAAGTGCCTCGACTACAAGTAATTTTAGAAAATGGATTGAATAAATAAAGCATAAAAAAACCTTGTAAACATTATATTTACAAGGCTAATTTTCGTCGGGGTGGCAGGATTCGAACCTGCGACCTCCTGCTCCCAAAGCAGGCGCGATGACCGGGCTACGCTACACCCCGTTTAACGGGCGACAAAGATATAACTTTTTTCTAACATTACTAATGTTTTTGAATAAAAAACTAATGTAAGATTAGTTTTAATTATCGTCTAATAGTAGAAATATATGTATATTGCTCAAACGCAAATAAAAAAAATATACATTTGTAGTTCTATAAAAAATACCCAATGTCAAATACTGTAGAAAGAATAAAATGTTTAATAATCGGTTCTGGGCCTGCAGGATACACTGCTGCAATTTATGCTGCAAGAGCTGATATGAAACCTGTAATGTATACAGGTATGCAAATGGGTGGTCAATTAACAACGACCACAGAAGTTGATAATTTTCCAGGTTACCCGAATGGTACAGACGGTACTGCTATGATGGAAGATTTAAAAAATCAAGCTGAACGTTTTGGTACAGAAGTTCGTTTTGGTATGGTTACCAAAGTTGATTTCTCTACTGAAGAAGGAGGAATTCATAAAGTTGTAGTTGATGAAACTACTGAGTTAGAAGCTGAAACTGTAATTATATCTACAGGTGCAACTGCTAAATATCTTGGTTTAGAAAGTGAACAACGTTTAATTGGTGGTGGAGTTTCTGCTTGTGCTACTTGTGATGGTTTCTTCTATAAAGGTCAGGATGTAGTTGTTGTTGGTGCTGGTGATACAGCTGCTGAAGAAGCTACTTACTTAGCTAACATTTGTAGCAAAGTTACAATGTTAGTTCGTAAAGATTATATGCGTGCTTCTAAGGCTATGCAACATAGAGTAAATAAAACTGAAAACATTGAGGTATTATTTAATACTGAAATTGATGAAGTTATAGGAGATAATGTTGTTGAAGGTGTTAGAGCTGTAAACAATCAAACTGGAGATAAAACTGATATTCCTGTAACTGGAGTATTTATCGCCATCGGTCATACTCCAAATACACAATTATTCAAAGGTGTATTAGATATGGATGAAACTGGTTATTTAATTACTAACGGTAAAACGACTAAAACGAATGTTCCTGGAGTTTTTGCTGCTGGTGATGTTCAAGATAAAGAATACAGACAAGCAGTTACTGCTGCTGGTACAGGTTGTATGGCTGCATTAGATGCTGAACGTTATTTAGGTGCTTTAGAATAGCCCTAAAAACAATATTTTTATATAAAAAGAGATTACTAAACGTAGTCTCTTTTTTATTTTAAATCTAATCGATCTATTGTGTTTAATAATGTTTTGGCTTTCATTTCACTTTCTAAAGCCTCAAAATCTTCTTTCATAACTTTTTTGGTAAAACTCCCTTCTTCCAACACATGAATTTCATCACAAGTAGTAGATAAAGTTGAAAAAATATGAGAAGAAATAATTACTAGTTTATTCAGTCTTTTTAATTCATGAATAATTTCGGTAATCACAATATTGCTTTGAATATCTACTCCATTAAAAGGTTCATCTAAAATGTAAACTGTGTTTTCTTGTAGTAAAATAGCTGTTAGCGCTAATTTCTTTTTCATTCCAGTGGAATAGTTCACAGCATATTTATCTAACGGAAGATTGAAAATATTACGTTCATCTATATTTATTACCTTAACTGCTCTAGCGTTTAATAAGAACTGAATATATTCTCTTCCTGTAATCTTAGGGAAGAAATAAAACTCTGTTTGTAAAAAACCTATAGTATCTTTTAAGTTCTTTACTGAATGGATTTCTCCTTTGTATTTTTCTATTCCTGATAAACAATTAAAAAATGTAGTTTTTCCTGCGCCATTCTCTCCTACTATTCCATATACGTTTCCTGTTTCAAAATCTATATTAATATCTTTTAAAACTGAATTTGTTCCATAGTTTTTAGATAGTTGTTTAATGTTTATCATTTAAAACGGATTTTAGTTTCAACATAGATTTATTATAAAAATATCGAAATGTAATAACTACAAAAGGAATTAAAGATAAACTTAATGCAAAAATCATTGAATTTGGCAGGTTAATTTGCTTCGGAAAGTCGGAGTATTTTGCAATAATTGCTTGTATTAAATAGAGAAAGCATAAACATTGAAAAACAACTACTATTACAATAAATTCAGTAAAAAAAACGCAAAGTGTTGTAAAAATGGGTAGACTTAATAAAGTTGCAAACCTGACTCCTATTTTTATTTTTTTAAAAAGAAATTCTTTAGCTGAGTATTTAAAACTCCAAACATAAAACTGATTTTCCATTTTTGTATAGTAGGAAATCAGCGTAAAGAACAATAACAACAAAGAAAAGATTCCAAGATTAAAATTTTGTACTTCTACCGATTTGTAAGTAAGCCAATACACTACCGGATAGATGTAAAATGTCTTTCTAAAGCCTGAAGAAAATTCAAAAGGTTGTTTGCTAAATGGTGTTGGAATTACAAAACTAGATGGAGTACTTACGGTGAATTTACTAAAAATCAATCCTAGTAAATAGAGATACAAAATTTGTAAATATTCGTTTTCATAAATCAAGTAGATTGCAAATGGAATTAGAATTAAAACATTTTCTAATATTCTTATTTTACCATATGCTTTTCTAGTAAAACTGAGCTTTAAAAAATCGTTTCGTTTTTTTTCTCCTAACTTCAATACAGTTGAAACTGCAACCAAAAGATACACATATGCAGCATATTCACTTTCTATTGAGTAGAAGATAAAGTTTGAACCTAATACAAAAAGTAATAGCAAAATCGGATAAGCCAATGCAGGTGGTACTCCAAAATCGTTTAAATGTCTGTTCAACATTTTAATTTGAAGTACAAAATACCATTTCATTTATTCCTTTTTAGTCTTAGGAAATGCTTGCTTATGAAAAATAAATAATAAGATTACACCAATTGTAATCCAGCTGTCGGCTCCATTAAAAATAGCGTTGAAAAAAGTAAAGCTTTCACCTTGATACATTGGAAAATATAACATATCAACTACTTTTCCGAAAAACATATCTGCGTAACCTTCCTCTGGAAACATTGTTGCTACAACTCCTCTTTCAGATTTACTAAATAAAATTCCGTAGAAAACAGAATCGATAATATTCCCTATTGCTCCTGCTAATATTAAAGAGATTGCTATGACAACTCCGTTATGAATTTTACTTTTTATGGTTTGAGCCAACCAATAAATAATTCCTGAAACAGCTACTAATCTGAATAATGTTAAAAACAGCTTTCCTGCTTTACCTCCAAATTCGAATCCCCAAGCCATTCCGTTGTTTTCAGTGAAATGAATTCTAAACCAATCTAAGCCTAAAACCTTTATCTCTTCTCCTAATGAGAAATGAGTTTTTATATATACTTTACTAATTTGATCTACTAATATTGCTAGAATTACGGTAAGTATAGCTATGGTTTTCTTAGACATCTTTAAAATTTAATAGCGACAAAAATAAGAAAAGTATTATGAATAAAGTAAGTAGCAATCAGGCAAAAAACTATTTTAAGTAAAATTTATCAATATCAAAAAAATATAGTAAGTTGCTAACTTATGATGGAAATTAAGACTATTAATCCGAGTACTGAGCTTTCTAAGTATATTTCTTTCTATTACGAATTGGAATTACATAACGAAAGTTACTATGCTTTTCCATCTGGTAATAATGTCGTATGCATTTTTGAAAAGGCAAATGTTAGTTATAATAATGATTGTATTTCTATTAAAGAAAATGCCAATTATCCTAATTCTTTTACTGCTTTAAATAAATATACCAAACCGTTACAAGTTAAAACTGAAGGTAGTGTTCGTGAGTTTGTTATGATTTTCACTCCATTTGGTTTATCTCAATTCACAACTCAAGATTTCACGAATATTCCTTTCTTTCAAATTGAAGATTTTAACGATTTCTTTGATGTAAGTAATGATTTTTTTAATCAACCAATTGAAGAAAAAATAAAGACTGTGGAAAGTTATCTTCTTTCTAAACTCAATGAAAAAAAGGAGTTAGAAATTATCATACAAGCAATACATTTACTTCGAGAAGAAAAATTGAATGTACATGAAATTGCAAAAGAACTAAACTGTAGTTATAAAAAATTATATCGCTTATTTATTACCCATTGTAGATGTTCACCTACTGTTTTAAGAAATAATATACGTTTTAGAAATGCTCTGGAAAAAATTAAAATTAAAAACAAAGATTTTAAACTTTCAGATATAGCTTTCGATCAAGGCTTTTACGATCAGGCTTCATTTAATAGAATGTTTAAAAATCAAACCGGAGTAACTCCAAAACAATTCTTCAATCAAGTAAGTATTTTATCAAAAAGTAACATTTATTTTAAAAATCTTAAATAAGGTTAATGTCCATTTAATACAATTTTTTTTCGACAGATAAAGATAGATTTGAGTTTACTAAATATTTCAACTCAAATAAATCTATGGAGAACCCTTCAATAGCAATAACAAAATGGACTAAAATTGAAAAGATATCGTTTCGTTTTTTCTTTACCTATTTTGCTTTATTTGTTCTATTCATGAATAACGGCGCCTATCCTTTTTATGGATATTTAGGTCAGTTTTTCAATGTCTTTTTATACAATTTTATTCCTTGGGTAGGAAAAACAATTCTGGGTATAACCTACGAAATAAATACAGGTCCGAATGGAAGTGGTGACACAACCTACGATTATGTACTTGTATTTGTAATGTTTAGCTTAGCGATTATTACAACTGTAATTTGGTCTTTGTTAGATAGAAACAGATCAAATTATAAAAAACTATACTATTGGCTCACTGTAGCGCTTCGCTTTTATGTAGGATTGATGTTAATTAACTACGGATTGGTTAAAGTAATCAAACTACAATTTCCTTATCCATCATATAATCGTTTAAATCAAACGTATGGAGAATCGTCTCCAATGGGATTAGCTTGGACGTTCTTAGGATTTTCTAAAGGATACAACCTATTTATGGGATTAGCTGAAGTTGCAGCTGTATTTCTACTATTTAGAAGAACATTGACCTTCGGATTAATTATAACTCTTGCTACTGCGGCAAATGTCATGGCTGTCAATTATTTTTATGATGTACCAGTAAAAATACTTTCTACACACTTGGTGTTAATGTCTATATTTTTACTAGCTCATAACTTCGAAGATTTATTCAAATTCTTCTTCCTGAAGAAACCAATTCACCTTAGAGAAATTGAAAAACCTAAACTGAAAAACGGACTCAGAAAAACGCTTTTAGTTTTAAAAGTTTTGATCTTGTTTTATGCAATTCCGTATAGTGTATTTGTAACAAGTCAACAAGGAGGCGAAAGTTCTTTAAAAGGTTTTTACGAAGTAAAAGAGTTTCAAGTAAACGATTCTATTTTTGATGTTACTGATACATTAAAATATAATACTGTAAAATGGAAAAACATGCTTATCGATTCTAAACGATGGTTGCGTGTTGAAAAAATCGATGAGAGAAGAAGCTGGTATAGTATTGAATTAGATGAAAAAGAAAGTAAACTTACGCTTAGAGATTACAACGATACCACAGAGGTTTATAAATTAACTTATAAAGAAATTGACACAGCTAATTTTGTTGTTAAAGGAACCATAAAATCTGATTCCATACGTATCAAATTTGATCTAACAAAAGATTATAGAAAGAAATTTTTATTAACGAACAGAGGTTTTCATTGGATAAATGAAAGACCATATAATAGATAAGTAACTTTTAATGAATATCCCTAAAGGAAAATATCTTATTCTTTTTGATGGAGTTTGCAATTTGTGCAACTCTAGCGTGCAATTTGTGATGAAACATGATAAACACAACAGATTTATCTTCACTTCTTTGCAAGGTAAAACCGCTGAAAATATTATCGAGAATTTTAATATCGATACGACTAAAATAGATTCTATTTTACTCTTTACACCTGAAGAAGAACTTTTTCACAAATCTACAGCAGCATTGAAAATTGCGCATCGACTAAAATTTCCAATAAACTTAATGAGTGTATTTTTTATTCTCCCTAAGTTTTTAAGAGATATTGTTTACGATTTTATTGCTAAGAACAGATATAAGTGGTTCGGCAAAAGGGAATCTTGCTATATACCAACACCTGAATTAACATCCAAGTTTTTGGATTAATTTAATTTAGCTACACTAACCAAACGAGAAGGGTCTTTATTACGAAAGTAATATCGACCTTTCTTTTATTGTAATGATTTTATTCTACTAACGATTCTTCGAAATGAAAGTCTTCAATGTTAACTCTTAAAGCTTTCATAATTCCAAAAAACAAATAACATGTTTTAACTTCCATTTCTCTTTGTAATTTACTCTGAGAAATAATCGCTAAAATTTCATTTAAATCAACCTCCATTTTAGCATCTTCAGGAAAATAAAAATCATCTTTTGTTTGTAATAACCATTCATCAAATACTTCAATACTCATTTTATGTTCATTTTCTTCTAATAAGTGAATAGATTTGATAATAAACAAGCTTTTTAAAGTATGTAGTATTATTTGATGTTTTTCTTCTTTTTTAAAGTAATTAAATACACTTAACAAAAATTGAACTCTATTTTCTAAAGTATTTTGTTCATGTTTTTTTGATAATGATATGAAGAAATCTGTACAAACCTTTAGCTCATTATCCTTTAAAAAAGGAATAATGTTTTTGACATAAAGTAATTTAAAATTATTCTTTAACATATCTTTTTCTGATAAAAACACTATGTTTCTTTCTGAAATAAGATTGTCAAAACCGTAATAATAATTTTCTATTTTATTTTGAGAAATAGCTTCTTGTATATTTTCATCATCATTGAATCCCCAAAATCCGTATTCAGTAACAGGAGCGATATAATTCGTAATATTTAACAAATCATTTTTATCTAAAATACAATCTTGATTTTCTCTATTCTTTGTATACTGAAATTGTTTTTCAATTACTTTCCCTCTGTAAGATCCACTAGTGTGAATTGGGTACGACAAATATGACAAGTAATTAAACGTATGCTCAGAAAGTCTTATGGAAGCAAAATTCATTTCCTCAACTGAATTCTTTTCTAAATCATCCTTATTTGCAGCTATACTATCTAATGAAATGGTTGATATCTCATAATTTGGAATAAATGATGCTGTAAAACAATTGTAAAGGTATGTAATGACACTCACAAATTTACTTCCTAAACGATCAGTATCTTTAATTATACTATGCTTATTTATTGATGAGAAAAACTTTCCAAAAAATGGAGAACCACTTAAAGCTCCTAAAACTACAGCGCCCATATCTGTATGATTTATAAAGGCTATATCGTAAGTTATATCTTGAAACTTCTCTTTAACAGCAAAGGTTTTACTGTTATTTAGTATTACAAAATCAATATCAGAACCTTTTCTTATTTTCTTTTTGGATGCTATATCGTAATTACTTCCTACGATTAATATTGAGTCTATTGTTATTTCGCTAGCAGTTAAACTAATTAACTTGTGTAAAGAGTTTAAAATATTATTATAATCAACTTCTAAATATTCCATCTACAATGTTTATTATGGATATTAGATAAATAGAAATTATATATTCACCTAATATCCATTTCAATTTTTAACTCTCTCTACATTCCCAGTATTCCTGATTACCTACTACATAATCTACATAACAATAGCCTCTAAACGGACCATCATAACAGTATCTTCTACACTCACTAAGAGAACTATATGCTCCTCCAACAATTTCTTTTTGTTCTTCACTGTTTAGTTCTCTCGAATTACTAGCTTTAGATAATAATTCTTCTTTTAAAAATTTTAAGCTTTTCATAAAATTTCAATTATTTATTTGATTATAGGGTCTACTCTATTCAAAGGTTTTTCGACTTCCACCTAACTTGTTTTACAACAAGTATTTTATTACTTAGGTTAATTTAGTACTCCAATAAATGGGCTTATGAAATTTAGTTTGATAGCAATTTTTATCATTTTCAAAACAACAATTTCTTAAGGTTAAATTAGAATTTAATTTTATGACTGTTGTTAAGGGAGCGTTATTATTATCTTTTAAAATATAAAAAAGAAAAGAGCAAAACGAAATCGTTTTGCTCTTGTAGAAAATCTTAATGATTATTTTTTTCTTATCCTTTTAACCAAGCTTGTAATAAATCTTTTTGCTTTTGAGAAGCATCTGATTTAGGAGCTAAGCTTTTTCCTGTTGTATACGATTGAGTTAACTTAGTTTTTACAGAAAATTCTTTTCCGCCTCTTTCTAAAACAACATCAATATCGTTACCAGGTTGCCAAGCAAACATACCTCCAATAATTTGTCTTGCATTATCTCTAGTTAACTTTGTTCCGTTAATAGAAATAATTGCATCTCCTGGTTGTGCTCCGTTCTCTTTCCAGAAACTATTAGCATTTACTCCTTCAGTAAATACAATTTTTCCTGTAGCTTGGTCTCCTCTTAAAATAAAACCTCCACCATTTCTAACATAACCAGTTTTGATTTTATTTTCTGAAATTCCAACTCCAACTTTCTCAAAGAATTTGTTGTAATCTATTGGAGTTCCTCCAACAACGTGAGTATTTAAAAACTCTCCAACAGAAGGATATGTCATTTTAGTAATCTCTTCAATTAATGCATCATCTTCAAATGGTTGGTGTTTTCCATATTTGTTAGACAATTCTTTCATTAAAGATAAAATTCCTCTTTCTCCATTACTCTCTTCTCTCATTAAAATATCAATACACATTCCTATTAAAGCTCCTTTTTGGTATACATTAATATATTGATCGTGATATTCTTTTTCTAGAATGTTTTCACTCATTTTAGTAAAACTCATAGCGTCGTTCATACGAGAAGCACTATTAATTTTACCCATGATTTTTGTAAAGAATTCGTCTTCTTTTACTAAACCTTTATTCACCTGGAAATGTGTTGCGAAGTATTCAGTTACACCTTCGTACATCCATAAATGTTTAGAAAATGTTGGCTGATCATAATCAAAATAATGAACATCTTCAGAATGCACACTTAATGGAGTTACAATATGAAAGAATTCATGAGAAACAACATCGATCATAGATTCTGCTAATCGAGCATCATCCATAAACTCAGGTAATACAACCACAGTAGATGTATGATGTTCTAAAGCTCCAAAACCTTTTGGTGCATCATCATTTTGTCCAGCTAAGTATAAATAAATATCATATCTCGGTGTACTATTAATACTTCCTAAGTATGATTTTTGAGCTTGCATCATTTTCTCCATTACTGCTTTTATTTTTTTAGCAGAATGCTTTTTAGTTGGAGAATATACACTTAATACAATTTTAATATCACCTACATTAAACTCTTCAACATCTAATTCTCCATAAAACATAGGATTATCAGTAATATCAAAATAACGTGGTGCTAAGAAACTAGTAGTTATTATTGATCCATCTTCGCTAGTTTTTACTCCTATTTCTTGTAATGCAGAAGTTCTTTTGAATTTTGAAGGTGCAACTACATCTAACTTATATTGATTCTTTTTTAAAGTATCGAAATACCCAATAAATCCATGTAGATTTAAAACATAGTTTGTGTCTTCAATATTTGTTCCTGATGGTGAAAATGGAACTTCTTCTCCTATTCCTCCTACTTTTTCTTGATCAAAAGTATCGTTAACGGCATAAGTTACTTTATCTAATGCAGTAGCATTTGTAATTTCCCAAGTATTCTCGTCTACTTTTGTAACAGGTAATGCTTCTCCTGAATAATCAAGCGCTTTAAAATCGTCTATATATTTACCAAAGTTACTTACCGAATATGTTCCTTGAACTACTCTAGGTAATCTGTAAGTTACTTTATCTGTAGTAAATCTACCTGGATTTATAACTACAGGTACTTTATCTTCTTTAACATTTGTTAGGTCTATATTAGACACTATCGGGTTATTAACTGCAGAATCATCTTTCTTTAATGACTTAGTAGAATTACAACCTACTAACAACAATCCTGCAGCAACAGCAGTTAATGTGTTTCTGTTCATTCGTGTTTAATTTTTTCTAATGGTTTCTATTAGTTTACAAAAATTGCAATCTGTTACGAATTCTCAAGAATATTTAACGCTTTTTGTGAAAAATTGTGAAGATTATAATTGATGAGTAAAGATATTTGCTTTGATAGATGAAATTATGATCTGCTTCTTAAAGTTTTTTTGCTTTAAATGATAAGGAGACGAAACCGATTTTTTATTCAACTGAATTTTTCCAGTATTTGTTGTGATGTTTAAGTTTGAAGCAACTGAAGTGAAATATACATTTCCCTGATATAATTTTAAACTCAGATCTTGTTGTATTTTGTGTAAATCAACATGCCCTTTCTCTATGAAGATATTTAAATCTCCTTTATAACTTTCTGAGATAACATCTACATTATCTCCTATTATAGTTATGTTTTTACCTTTAGGTATTTTAATTAGTGCTGAAGCTCTATTTATTCTTTTCGTAATATACTTCCTAAAAACAGTATCAGAAAAAGAACTTGTTTCAAAATCAAGCTTTAATAAACTTTCAAACTCATTGATTATAACATCGTAAAGTTGTTCTGACTGACTAAACACATGAATTTCGATCTCTGCTGAGTTTGAATTTTGGATTTTTACTTCATCTAGTGCACGGACATTAATTTCTATTTCATTAGCAGATGAAACAAAACTTTTAGTTGAGCTGTTTTGACTTAAAATTGTAAGCTGAAAAACGAATACTATTATTAAAGTAATGTAGTATTTCATAAAATAAAAAAGCTTCCTTAAAAGGAAGCTTTTGTTTATTGTTTTCTTTTGGCCTCAATACTTAATGTTGCATGAGGAACTAGTTTCAATCGTTCTTTTTGAATTAATTTACCAGTAACTCTACAAACACCATACGTTTTGTTTTCAATACGAATTAAGGCATTTTTTAAGTCTCTAATAAACTTTTCTTGACGAATAGCTAATTGCATGTTACGCTCTTTAGCCATAGTTTCTGTTCCTTCTTCGAATGATTTAAATGTCGGAGAAGTATCGTCTGTTCCATTTCCAGCACCGTTTTCGTACGAAGATTTTAATAATTCTAAATCCTCTTCGGCACTTTTCATTTTGTTTTGAATGATTTCTTTGAATTCTTGTAGGTCACTATCAGAGTACCTTACTTTTACATCTTCTGCCATACTACTATGCTTTTTCGATTAACATCTTACTTTTAATAGTATCAAATTCAATATCTGTACCATTATCTAGGGCATCTACAAAAACTAACTCTTTCGTTAAGGTTTCTGTTTTAATGTAGTTTTCATTCGCTAATACCGAATGCTGTAATTCTTCAAAATTTAAGAAAGTAAGCTTGATTTTATCTGTTACTTCAAAACCAGAATCTTTTCTTGCGTTCTGAATTCTATTTACAAGTTCTCTTGCTATTCCTTCTTTACGTAAATCTTCAGAAATCGTAACATCTAAAGCAACAGTTAAACCATCAGCATTTGCAACAAGCCATCCTTCGATGTCTTTTGATGAAATTTCTACATCTGCCGTTTCTAAAGTAATCATTTTTCCGTTAATTTCTATGGAAATTTGACCATCTTTTTCGATCTGATTAATCTGCTCTTGCGTAAAAGATTGAATTTCAGAAGAAACCGATTTCATATCTTTTCCAAATTTCGGACCTAAGGCTTTAAAATTTGGTTTAATTTGTTTTACTAATATTCCTGAAGCATCATCTAAAAGTTCTATCTCTTTTACATTTACTTCTGATTTTATTAAATCTGAAACTGCTAAGATTTCTTCTTTTTGAGTATCATCTAAAACAGGTATCATTATTTTCTGTAATGGTTGACGTACTTTAATCTTCTCTTTTGCACGTAATGAAAGTACTAAAGATGAGATTGTTTGCGCATTCTCCATTTTACGCTCTAATGATTTGTCTACTAAAGCTTCGTTGTATTTTGGAAATTCTGCTAAGTGAACACTTTCGAAAGTTTCTTTTCCTGTAGCAGCATTTAAATCTTTATACAAACGATCCATAAAGAATGGTGCAACTGGCGCTCCTAACTTAGCTACAGTCTCCATACAAGTATATAATGTTTGGTAAGCAGAAATCTTATCTTGTGCATATTCTCCTTTCCAGAAACGTCTTCTACATAAACGAACGTACCAGTTACTTAAATGATCTTGTACAAAATCTGATATTGCACGAGTTGCTCTTGTTGGCTCGTATTCTGCATAGAACTTATCAACTTTAGCAACTAAAGTGTTTAGTTCAGAAAGAATCCAACGGTCGATTTCTGGACGATCTTCTAAAGGAATTTCAGCTTCGCTATAGTTGAAACCGTCGATATTCGCATATAAACTAAAGAATGAATATGTGTTGTATAATGTTCCAAAGAATTTACGTTTTACCTCTTCAATTCCAGCAATATCAAACTTTAAGTTATCCCAAGGATTTGCATTTGAGATCATGTACCAACGCGTAGCATCTGGACCGTGATCTGTTAATGTTGTAAACGGATCGACAGCATTACCTAAACGCTTCGACATTTTTTGTCCGTTTTTATCTAAAACCAATCCGTTAGATACTACATTTTTATACGCTACAGAATCGAACACCATTGTTCCAATTGCATGTAATGTATAGAACCATCCACGAGTTTGATCTACTCCTTCTGCAATAAAGTTTGCTGGATAACTTTCTTTATTATCAATTAATTCCTTGTTTTCAAAAGGATAGTGCCATTGTGCATAAGGCATTGAACCAGAATCGAACCAAACATCAATTAAATCGCTTTCACGTTGCATTGGTTTTCCTGAAGCAGAAACTAATACAATTTTATCAACTACGTTTTTATGTAAGTCAACTTTATCATAGTTTTCTTCAGACATATTACCAACTTCAAACTCAGCAAAAATATCTGAATCCATAACTCCAGCTTCAACAGCTTTTGCGATTTCTGATTTTAATTCTTCTAAAGAACCAATACAAATTTGTTCTGTTCCGTCTTCAGTTCTCCATATCGGTAATGGAATTCCCCAGAAACGAGAACGTGATAAATTCCAATCGTTTGCGTTCTTTAACCAATTTCCGAAACGACCTTCTCCAGTTGATTTTGGCTTCCAGTTGATCGTTTGATTTAAATCAAACATTTTTTCTCCAACCTCAGTAACCTTAATAAACCAAGAATCTAATGGATAATATAAAATTGGTTTATCTGTTCTCCAACAATGTGGATAACTATGCACATATTTTTCAACCTTAAAGGCTTTATTTTCTGTTTTTAGTTTAATCGCAATCTCAACATCGATTGATTTTTCAGGAGCATCCTCTTCTGTGTAATATTCATTCTTCACATATTTCCCTCCAAACTCTTTCAATTCTGGTCTGAAACGACCTTGTAAATCTACTAAAGGTACCGGTTCTCCATTTTCATCAAGAACTAATAATGGTGGTATTTCAGGAACAGCTTTTTTAGCTACAAAAGCATCATCTGCTCCAAAAGTTGGCGCCGTATGTACAATTCCTGTTCCATCTTCCGTAGTTACAAAATCTCCTCCAATAATACGGAATGCATTTTCTGCATTCTCATATGGCAATACATAATCGATTAATTGCTCATATTTGATATTGATTAAATCAGCTCCTTTAAATTCTTTAACTACATAAAAAGGAATTTGTTTATCTCCTTCTTTATATGATATTAGATCTGATTTAGCTTCAACTTTATTAAACTTTTTACCAGCAAATTGTTTAGCAACTAAATTTTTTGCTAATACAACATTTATAGGTTCGAAAGTATACTGATTATATGTTTCTACTAAAACATAATCAATCTTTGGCCCAACTGTTAAAGCAGTGTTACTTGGTAACGTCCAAGGTGTTGTAGTCCAAGCTAAGAAATAAATTGTTCCTTCATTCTGTAAGAAATCAGGTAATGTTTCTTCAACTGCTTTAAACTGCGCAACAACTGTAGTATCAGTTACATCACGATAACATCCTGGTTGATTTAATTCGTTATTACTTAATCCTGTTCCTGCTTTAGGTGAATACGGTTGAATTGTATAACCTTTGTAAATTAAATCTTTATTATAAATCTGCTTAAGTAACCACCAAACAGATTCCATATATTTTGGTTTGTATGTGATATATGGATCTTCTGTATCTACCCAATATCCCATTTTATGAGTAAGATCATTCCAGATATCGGTGTAACGCATTACAGCTTTTTTACAAGCTTCGTTGTATTCTTCAACTGTAATTTTACTTCCAATATCTTCTTTGGTGATCCCTAACTCTTTTTCTACACCAAGCTCAACTGGTAAACCATGTGTATCCCAACCTGCTTTACGCTTCACTTGATATCCTTTTTGCGTTTTATAACGGCAAAAAATATCTTTAATAGAACGTGCCATTACGTGGTGAATTCCAGGTAATCCGTTTGCTGAAGGCGGACCTTCGAAAAACACGAATGGTTCATTTCCTTCACGAGTTGTAACACTTTTCTCAAAGATGTTATTTTCCTCCCAATAGTTTAAGATTTCTTCTGCTACTTTAGGTAGGTTTAATCCTTTGTATTCAGTAAAATTCTTACTCATTTTTTCGTTCTATATATTGAATTTGCGAAATTACATATTTTATTGTAATTCCAATCTTTAACAAAAGAAAAACGCTCCAAGAATGGAACGTTTTTTTCATATTACTAGTTTTTATTTAAAATTGCCTAAAAATCTGCATCTAGTTGATCTTTTTCAAGGCTATTTATGACATATTTCTTTCGTTCTTGATACTCTCATAAGCACTTTGAATACTTTGGAATTTCTCCTTAGCTCCTTTTTTATGCTCATCACCTACATCTTGTAAACGATCTGGATGATATTTCTTTGCCATTTTTCTGTAGGCTTTCTTCACTTCATCATCTGTAGCTTCTTTTGTAATTTCAAGAATTTTATAAGCACTATCTACTTCATTGTAGAACATTGCTTTTATAGAATTATAATCTGCTTCGTTGATATATAAATAACCTGATATTTTATGTATTGCTTCTTCTTCAGATGCAGTTACATTTCCATCAGCTTTTGCTATTCCGAAAAGAAAATGAATTAATTGTAATCTAGAAGAATGCGACATATGTTCACGAATCTGAATACATACTTGTCTTGTAGACACATCTTTCTTTATAATTCCATTGAATAATTTAAATGCGCTGTTAGCTCTATCTTTTCCGTAAAGGTTGATGAAATGCAATCGAACATAATCTAATTCTGTTTTATCAATTTTTCCATCTGCTTTAATAACAATAGACGCTAAAATCAGTAAACTAATTTCAAAATCCCCCGCTGTAGTTTGCTTTACTCTTGGTCTCTCTTTTCTTCCTGTAGTTCTTTTATAATCTTCTTGTTCTTTTGTAAAATCTTTAATACCAACTCCATCTAACATACTTCCTACAGCAAATCCGATAATTGCACCAATTGGACCACCTAAAGTGAATCCAAGTCCAGCTCCTAGCCATTTTGTAAAATTTCCCATCTCTATTCTTTTGAATTTCAAATATAATGAGATTATAAGTATCTTTGTACCTCTAAAAATAAATAATTATGTATCCAGAAGAATTAGTAAAACCTATGCGTGATCAGTTAATCGATGCTGGGTTTACAGCATTATATACTGCAGATGACGTAGATACTGCGTTAGCAAAAGAAGGAACTACTTTAGTAATGGTAAATTCTGTATGTGGTTGTGCAGCAGGAACTGCAAGACCAGGAGCAATTGCTTCTTTAGGAGCAGATAAAGCCCCTACAAACTTAACTACAGTTTTTGCAGGTGTAGAAAAAGAATCTACGGCTAAAGCACGTGAATATATGATTCCTTTTCCTCCTTCTTCTCCAGCTATCGCTTTATTTAAGGATGGTAAATTAGTTCATATGTTAGAAAGACATCATATTGAAGGTCGTTCTGCTCAAATGATCGCTCAAAATTTAGCACAAGCTTATGACGAGTTTTGCTAGTAGTGTAATTCAGAAGACTTAAAATATAATCCACTCGTTGAGTGGATTTTTTTATGCGTACTTTTGAAGCAATTTTTTAATTCTTTACTCTTGAAAGATAAAAAACATATTATTGTTTTCAGGTTATCGGCCATGGGAGATGTAGCGATGACTGTTCCTGTGATAAAAGCGTTAGTTCAACAACATCCGACTGTAAAAATCACGGTAGTTTCGAAAGCTTTTTTAGCTCCTTTATTTAAAGATATTGAAAATGTAGATTTTTTCGCTGCTGAAGTAACTTCTAAACACAAAGGCTTTAAAGGTTTAATTCGACTGTACAAAGAATTAAAAAAATTACAACCAACGCATTTTGCAGATTTACATAATGTTTTGCGCTCTAAAGTAGTTCGAACTTTATTTCAATTTTTTAGCTCCATTAAAGTTTCTAAAATTGATAAAGGGAGAAAAGAGAAAAAACTATTAACGGCTGAGGCAAAAAAAACTATTCAGCAATTAAAAACTTCACATCAGAGATATGTAGATGTTTTTAATGATTTAGGATTCCCTATCAACTTGAAGAAAGTAATCTTAGACACACTTCCTTTAAATTCAGTCAATATTTCTAAGCTAGGAAATAAAACAAAACCTTGGATTGGAATTGCTCCTTTTGCTGCATTTGAATCAAAAACTTATCCTTTAGATTTATTAGAAAAAGTAATTGATCAACTCGCTAAGAACGACATTCAATTATTTTTATTCGGAGGAAAAAATGATTCTGAAACTCTTGAAAAACTTGAAGAAAAATACAATAACACTATTTCTCTTGCTGGTAAACTAAATGGGTTACAAAACGAACTAAATGTTATTGAAAACTTAGATATAATGCTATCTATGGATAGTGGAAATGCACATTTGGCAGCAATGAAAAATATAAAAACAATAACCTTGTGGGGAAATACTCATCCTTATGCTGGATTTGCTCCTTTTAATCAACCAGAAGATTTTTGCATTTTACCTGATTTGGAAAAATTTCCTTTGCTACCTTGTTCAATATACGGGAACAAAACTTTTGACGGTTATGAAGATGTAATGAGAAGTATTCATCCTGATGAAATCGTTAATAAAATAACATCTTTACTATAAATAGAAAAAGCATCACGATTGTGATGCTTTCTCATTGTTGGTTGTATAACTTTTGGCTAGTCCACTAAAGGTGGAATTCTTAATACTTGCCCAGGGTATATCTTATCTGGATGTTTTAACATTGGTGTATTAGCTTCAAAAATTACAGGATACTTCATTGCATCTCCATAAAATGTTTTTGCTATTTTCCCTAAAGTGTCACCACTTACTACGGTGTGAAACTGTGCCATTTCTTCTTCAGCTATTTCTTCAACTTCAGCAACAGTCATGTTATCTTCTACGGTGGCAATACCTTCTGTATTTCCAACTACTAAAACAACTTTTTCTTTTGTTGCTAAATCAACAGCTTCTCCTGTTACTGTTGCTTTATCATCTTCAACACTTATTGCTAAACCTGCAACAGATAGTTCTAATGCATTAACAGCATCAATTAGTCTGTTTGCTTTGTCAGTTGCTTCTTCCTCAGTTGTTTTACCAATTCCGAAAACTTTAGCTCCAGCGTTTTTAATAAATGAAAATAAACCCATTTCTTTTAATTTTTTGTTATTGTTAAATCTTTCTAACAATATACAAATTTTATACCAGAAATATTATTCTTCTTGATTGAAGGAATTCCATCCTTGCGCTCTTAATTTTACCGACTGGTTTGCTCTTGTTATTAAGTTTAAACCTTGGTTTTCTTCTGTAACATGTCCGATAACTGTTAAATTCGGATTTCCTTTAATTTTATCAAAATCTTTAATGGAAACTGTAAATAACAATTCGTAATCTTCACCTCCACTTAAGGCCACTGTAGTTGAATCTAAATTAAATTCTTCACATGTAGAAATAACCTGTGGATCTAGTGGTAATTTTTCTTCGTAAATATTACACCCGACTTTACTTTGAGTACAAATGTGAATTAACTCTGATGATAAACCGTCAGAAACATCGATCATTGATGTAGGTTTAACATTTAATTCTTTTAGTAATTTAGGAATATCTTTTCTAGCCTCAGGCTTTAATTGTCTCTCTATAATGTAAGAATATGCTTCTAAATCTGGTTGATTTTGCGGATTAACCTTAAACACTTCTTTCTCGCGTTCTAAAACTTGTAATCCTAAATATGCTCCCCCAATATCTCCTGACAAAACAACTAAGTCATTTGGTTTAGCTCCGTTTCTATAAGCGATATCTTCTTTTTCTGCAGAACCAATTGCAGTTACAGAAATAATCATTCCTTTGGTAGAAGAAGTAGTATCTCCACCAATCAAATCAACTTTATAAGTATCACAAGCGAGTTGAATTCCTGCATATAATTCTTCCAAAGCTTCTAACGGAAAACGATTCGAAACCGCGATAGAAACTGTAATTTGTTTTGCTTCAGCATTCATTGCATAAACATCCGACAGATTCACCATCACTGCTTTATAGCCTAAATGTTTTATAGGCATATAGCTTAAATCAAAATGCACACCTTCAACTAAAAAATCTGTAGTTACTAGAATTTCCTTTTGATCAGAAATTACGGCACAATCATCACCAATTCCTTTGGTTGTTGTGTTGTGATATATTTTAAAATGTTCTGTCAAATGGTTAATCAAACCGAATTCTCCTAATTCAGCTAATGAAGTTCTTTGTTTATTCTTATCTTCCAACATATTAGCAAAGATACTATTAGATTTAAGAAAGAAACACTACTCAAAAGCAATAAAATTCATTTTTTTTGAATTAATGTTAGGATTTTTTCAATTTAAAATGTTCTTAATTAAGAAATACTCACCAAATTTCATAAATTTGTTTATGGCTCCGAAAAAAATCAAATTTGAAAAAAAACTACTTTTAGCCTTAATATTGGCTATTTTATCGAATACTAACACATTTTCTCAAACACCTTGTACTGGTGGTTTTGCAGGTTCATATCCTTGTAATGATTATGATTTAATGGCTAACCTTTCCATTCAAACATTATCTGGTTCTTCTATCGCTGATGGAAGTGACGTTTGGGGATGGACAGATCCTTCTAATGGAAAAGAATATGCTATTGCTGCAATGTCAAATAGTACTGCCTTTGTAGACATATCTGATCCAGTAAATCCTATTTTTCTTGGTCGATTAAATTCTAATGCTGGTTCTAATGCTTGGAGAGATGTTAAAGTATATAGCAACTATGCTTTTATTGTTGCTGACAATGTTGGTGGACATGGAGTGCAAGTTTTTGATTTAACTAAACTTAGAAATATAACTTCTCCTCCCACTAATTTAAGTGCGGATACAGTGTATACTGGTGTTGGAAGTTGTCATAATATTGTAATAAATGAAGATGAGGCTGTTGCTTATTTAGTTGGCTGTAGAAGTACAAATGGTGGCGGACCTATATTTTTAGATATTTCAAACCCAATGAGTCCTACGTTATTAGGAGACTATAGAGGTAGTGGATATTCTCACGATGCTCAAGTTGTTACTTATAACGGACCAGATACTCAACACCAAGGAAAAGAAATTTACATCGGAAGTAATGAAAATGAAATTGTCATTTTAGATGTAACTAACAAAACAGCTGTTATTGAATTAGCTACTATTGATTACCCTCAAATTGGATATACACATCAAGGTTGGTTTACAGACGATCAGAGATATTTTATTCTAGGTGATGAAACTGATGAAAGAGATTTAGGATTAAATACTAGAACATTAGTTTTTGATTTTTCTGACCTTGACAATCCTAGACTTTCTTCAACTTTTACAGGACTAACAAGAGCTATTGACCATAATGGTTATGTTAAGGGTAATGAATATTTTATGGCTAACTATACAGCAGGAATGCGTGTGCTTGATATTACAAACATTGCTGCATCTACCAATCCTATGACTGAAGTTGCATTTTTTGATACTTTCCCATCTAATGATAATACTGGATTTGATGGAGCTTGGAGTGTTTATCCGTATTTCCCAAGTGGGAACATTATAATAAATGATATCAATAGAGGTTTATTTATAGTGAGAAGAAGCGGAACTTTATCTACTGACTCAGTAAACAAACCAAAGAATAATTTTATCATTACGCCTAACCCAGCACGCGAAAATCCAAGAATAGTTTCTACAGATCAACCTATTCAATCTATTGAAGTATTTAATATTTTAGGTAAAAGAGTTTTCCAACAAAAAAATATCAACCAGAAAAACTTCACAATCCCTCTTACCCAACAATCAAGTGGTATTTACATTGTAAAAATCAACAATACAATTGGTAAGAAATTAATTTTAAAATAAAGATTGATAGACTTTAAACACATAAAATATTTAGGTTTACTATTTATATTTATTTCTTGTAGTAGTGATCCTAATGATACGCCGACTCCACCACCTACTCCTTCTTTTTTAGGTGAAATTGATTTTACCAAAACTTTTGGAGGTACTCGAAACGAAGTCGCTTATTCTGTTGTAGCTACTAATGATAATGGTTATGCTGTATTAGGATATGTAGATAGTAATGATGGTGATGTTGTTTCTAGAACGGGAAATGATTCTGACTTTCTTATGCTGAAATATGATAGCAACGATAATCTTCAATGGCAAAATTCTTATGGCGGTTCTAAAGATGATCGTGGAAATTCTTTAATTCAAACTTCTGATGGCGGCTACGCACTTTTAGGCTTCAGTAAAAGTGACGATGGAGATGTTGGTGCAAATGAAGGAAATTCTGATTTTTGGCTGATTAAACTTACTTCAAACGGAGCAATTAGTTGGAAAAAAACTTTTGGCTTTTCTGGTAACGACTTTGGAACTTCTGTAATTCAAACTTCAGATAATGGTTTTTTAATTACTGGTGAACTGGATGTAACATCTTCTGGTGGACAAGGAAATTCTAGAATAGCTTCAAGACATGCTGGTGGCGATTTTTGGGCCATTAAATTAAACGCGTCTGGAGATACAGAATGGACAAAGTTTTTCGGTGGTACGTTTACAGATACTGCTGTAGACGTAGTACAAACTAATGATAACGGATTTATAATTCTAGGAACTTCAGATAGTACCGACACAGACATCACAAATCCGAAAGGTGATTATGATTTTTGGATTATTAAAATTAATAGTACAGGTACATTGGTTTGGGAAAAAAGTTTAGGTGGTTCTCAAATTGATAAAGCTTCGAAAATAACAAAAACCAACGATGGAAATTTCTTGTGTATCGGAAATACTAGAAGTACAGATTTAGATGTTTCCAATAACCAAGGCGGCGGTGATTTGTGGTTGGTTAAATTTTCTGAAAGCGGAAATATTATCTGGGAAAAAACTTATGGCGGTTCTAGTTTCGATGCAGGAACATCAATTTACCCAAGTAAAAATGGTGGTTTTATTTTAGCCGGTAATTCTAGAAGTACAGATAATCAGTTTACCAATAATGGTCAGAATGATGCTTGGATTTTAAAAATATCTGCTGAGGGGAACACAACTTGGCAAAAATTTATAGGCGGTAGCAATATCGACCTACTTCATGATGTTATTGAATTAGATAATAATAACATTATCGCAGTTGGAGAAAGTAATAGTAATGATTTAGACATTACTGAAAACAAAGGTTTCTCTGACTTATTAATCGTTAAAATCAAATAAACAATGAATAAAATAATCGTTTCACTAATAACTCTTTTGCTTTTCATTTCTTGTTCTAGTAATGAAGATGATACGTTACAAAGCAAAAAAATCACAATCAACTTTGTACATAAATGGGATGATGCCCTTGTTACAAAAGCTGATTTTAATACACAAAAATTTGAAACGAGAAATGAAGATAATGTAAGCATTGAACGATACAGGTATCTATTATCTAATATTAAATTAGTTGATGCCAACAACAATGAAACTGATTTATCCGATTATTTACTTATTGATCTTGGAGAAGAACAAAATTTATCTTTTGAAACTGATAAAATTGTATTAAATGGAACTTACAGTCTTAATTTTACTTTTGGCTTTTCTGACGAAGACAACACAGATGGTGTATATGCTGATTTAAATTCTGCAAGTTTCAATGTACCTGCAATGCTAGGAGGAGGATATCACTACATGCAGTTTGATGGTAAATATACAAGTACTACAACTACAACTCCAAGTGGATTTAATTATCATGCAATTAGAGCTGCAAATATTACAGATCCTGCAAATCCAGTATATCAAGATACTTCGATTCCAATTAGTCTAACTGATATAGAAGTTACAAATAGTGATATCGTAATCAATGTAAATATTGATATTAATCAATGGTTTGAAGATCCTAATACTTGGGATTTAAATACATTAAATCAAATGTTAATGCCAGATTTCGATGCTCAAATATTAATGAATGCTAATGGTGCTACTGTTTTTAGTTTAGATAATGATTCGTAATTGTATATTTTCTTTCATTTTAATAAGTGTTTTTATTTCTTGTTCTTCTGATAATAATGAGGACCAAGAAACATACACACCTGTTGAAATTTCTTTAGATATACCTAAACTTTTTAGCGATAAACTTATTGCTCCAATATTACCTAGTACAAATCCCACAACACAAGAAGGTGTAGCTTTAGGAAAAAAATTATTTTTCGATACTATACTTTCAAACGATAATTCAATTTCTTGTGCTTCATGTCACGATCCTGCAAAATCTTTCACAGATAATTTACAGTTTAGTGAAGGTGTAAATAATAGACTAGGAACTCGTAATTCTATGCCTTTATTTAATTTAGCTTGGAATTTTGACGAGCGTTTTGCTTGGGATGGAAAAGAATTCGGATTAGAAAGTCAGGCTTTTGAACCTGTAACTAATCATCTAGAAATGAATAGTGACTGGAAAGAAGCAGCTAACAAACTCAAAAACCATTTTGAATATCCTACTTTATTCAAACAAGCTTTTGGTGATGTAGAAATTGATTCTACTCTAGTAGTGAAAGCTCTTGCTCAATTTGAAAGAACTTTAATTTCTGGAAACTCAAAATTTGATCGTTTTTTAAATAACGAAGTACAACTGACACCAGAAGAACAAAATGGTTTTAATGTTTTCATGGAAGAAAGTAAAGGCGATTGTTTTCATTGCCATGGAAGTGAAAACAATCCGCTATGGACTGATAATCAATTTCATAACAACGGTTTAGATGAAACTTTTACCGATCTTGGTTTAGGAGCCATTAGTGGTGATCCAAATGACAATGGGAAATTTAGAACACCTTCACTTAGAAATCTAGCTTTTACTGCACCTTATATGCACGATGGAAGATTTGCTACTTTAGATGAAGTTATTGATCATTATTCAGAAGGATTAAAAAACTCTGCAACCATAGATCCATTGATGAAAAAAGTAGCTCAAGGCGGAGTTGGACTTACCGATCAAGATAAAGCAGATTTAAAGGCTTTTTTACTTACACTTACCGATACTGAATTCGTAAATAATCCAAATTTTCAGAAATAATTATTAAACTTTTACGACAATATAGTTAAACATTATAGTTGCATAGATCATATTCATTCTAAAAATAGGATAATATGACATTTTGTATTTATCTTTGCACTCAATTTAGACTTAATCAATTTAAAGTATGATAAAAGTTTCAGACACAGCTAAAAAGAAAGTTGTTCAATTAATGACCGATGATGGTTTTAACGCTACTAAAGACTTTGTTCGTGTAGGTGTAAAAAGCGGAGGTTGTTCAGGACTTTCTTACGATTTAAGTTTTGATAAAGAAACTCAAGAAAGCGACAAAATTTTCGAAGAAAATGGTGTTAAGCTTGTTGTAGATAAAAAAAGTTTCTTGTATTTAGTAGGAACTACCCTAGAATATTCTGGTGGTTTAAACGGTAAAGGTTTTGTTTTTAACAATCCAAATGCCAATAGAACATGTGGTTGTGGAGAGAGCTTTTCTCTATAACATTCATTCATCAATATCCCAAAACTAAGCGATGAGTAAGTATACCGAAGACGATTTAAGAGAAGAGTTAAAAACCAAAGAATATGAATATGGTTTTTATACTGATATAGAAAGTGAAACTTTTCCTAAAGGACTTAATGAAGATATAGTTCGTGCTATTTCTAAAAAGAAAAATGAGCCAGAATGGATGACAGATTGGCGATTAGAAGCTTTTAGAATTTGGCAAGAAATGGAAGAGCCAGAATGGGCTAATGTAAATTATGAAAAACCTAAATTTCAGGATATTTCATATTACTCTGCTCCAAAACAAAAACCAAAATTAAATAGTTTAGACGAAGTAGATCCAGAAATGTTAGCTACTTTCGAAAAACTAGGAATTTCTTTAGATGAGCAAAAGCGTTTAGCTAATGTTGCTGTAGATATCGTAATGGATTCTGTTTCTGTTGCTACTACTTTTAAAGAAACTTTAGCTGAAAAGGGTATTATTTTTATGCCTATATCTGAAGCTATCCAAGAACATCCAGAATTAGTAAAGAAATATATTGGTTCAGTTGTACCACCAACAGATAATTTTTATGCTGCATTAAACTCAGCTGTATTCTCTGATGGTTCTTTCTGTTATATTCCTAAAGGAGTTCGTTGTCCGATGGAATTATCTACATACTTCAGAATTAATGAAGGTGGAACAGGGCAATTCGAAAGAACTTTAGTAGTTGCAGATGAAAGCAGTTATGTTTCTTACTTAGAAGGATGTACTGCACCTCAACGTGATGAAAATCAATTACATGCAGCTGTAGTTGAATTAATTGCGATGGACGATGCTGAAATTAAATACTCTACAGTTCAAAACTGGTTCCCAGGTGATGCTGATGGTAAAGGTGGAGTTTTCAACTTTGTAACGAAAAGAGGTTTATGCGAAACTAATGCTAAGATTTCTTGGACTCAAGTTGAAACTGGTTCTGCAGTAACTTGGAAATACCCAAGTTGTGTATTAAAAGGAAACAACTCTGTTGGAGAATTTTATTCAATTGCAGTAACTAATAACTTCCAACAAGCAGATACTGGAACAAAAATGATTCACTTAGGAAAGAACACAAAATCAACAATCATTTCTAAAGGTATCTCTGCAGGAAAATCTCAAAATAGTTACCGTGGTTTAGTTCAAATTGGTTCAAGAGCCGAGAACGCACGTAACTTCTCTCAATGTGATTCTTTATTAATGGGTAATGAGTGTGGAGCTCATACTTTCCCATACATTGAAGCCAAAAATAAAACAGCTCAAATAGAACACGAAGCTACAACGAGTAAAATTGGTGAAGATCAATTATTCTATTGTAATCAACGTGGTATTGATACTGAAAAAGCTATCGCATTAATTGTAAATGGTTTTAGTAAAGAGGTATTAAATAAATTACCTATGGAGTTTGCTGTTGAAGCACAAAAATTATTAGAAATTTCTTTAGAAGGAAGTGTCGGATAATTAAGTATTTAGTTCAAAATAATATTAAAAAATAAGCTTTTAAGCTAATAGCATAAAAACAAGATGTTAAAAATTCAAAACTTACACGCAGAAGTAGAAGAAAAATCAATCTTAAAAGGATTGAATTTAGAAGTAAAGGCAGGAGAAGTGCATGCAATTATGGGACCTAACGGAGCTGGTAAAAGTACTATGGCTTCAGTTATTGCAGGTAAAGAAGAATATGAAGTTACTTCTGGAACTATTGAATTAGAAGGTGAAGATATTAGCGAACTAGCTCCTGAAGAAAGAGCTCACGCTGGTGTATTTTTATCATTTCAATACCCTGTTGAAATCCCTGGTGTTACTGTAACTAATTTCGTAAAAACATCTATTAACGAATCTAGAAAAGCACAAGGTTTAGAAGAAATGCCTGCTAAAGAAATGCTACAGAAAATTCGTGAAAAATCTGAATTATTAGAAATAGACCGTAAGTTTTTATCTCGTTCTTTAAATGAAGGATTTTCTGGAGGAGAAAAGAAACGTAATGAAATATTCCAAATGGCAATGTTAGAACCAAAATTAGCTATTCTTGATGAAACTGATTCTGGTTTAGATATTGATGCTTTACGTATCGTTGCTAACGGTGTAAACAAATTAAAATCTAAAGACAATGCTGTAATTGTTATTACACACTACCAACGTTTATTAGATTATATCGTACCAGATTATGTACATGTTTTACATGACGGAAAAATCGTAAAAACTGGTGATGCTTCTTTAGCGTTAGAATTAGAAGCTAAAGGTTACGATTGGATTAAGGAAGAGGTAAATTCATAACTAGTTGACTTCAACTATAATTTGAAAGCATGGAATTAAAAGACAAATTAATATCATCATATGTAGCTTTTGAAAACGGATTGAATGTAAACTCAGACGTACATGAAATCAGATCAAAAGCTTTACAAAATTTTGAAGAATTAGGTTTTCCTACTAAGAAGTTAGAAGCTTGGAAATACACTTCTTTAAATTCAGTTTTAAAAGAAGATTACAGCATCTTTCCTAAAGGAGAAAAAGCTATTGAGTTAGCTGATGTTAAGAAATACTTTATTCATGATATAGACACGTATAAAATCGTTTTTATTGATGGAAAATATAGTTCTTTCTTATCGGAAACAACTCACGATAATATCGATGTATGTTTATTATCATCTGCTCTTGAGAAATCAAAATATAAGCCTGTTATTGAAAATTACTTCAATAAAATAGCTAAGCAAGATAATTTAACATCATTAAATACTGCATTCGCAGATGAAGGAGCTTACATTTACATTCCTAGAAATGTAGAAGTAGAAAAGCCAATACAAATTATAAACTTTACTACAGGTGCTGAAAATGCTACAATGTTACAACCTCGTAATTTAATTGTTGCTGAAAGAAATGCACATGTACAAATTATTGAACGTCATCAGAGTTTGACAGATCAACCTGTTTTAACAAACTCTGTAACTGAAATCTTTGCTAATACTCATGCAAATGTAGATTACTACAAGATTCAGAATGATAACATAAATGCTTCTTTGGTTGACAATACTTATATTGAACAACAAAAAGAAAGTGTTTGTTCTGTTCATACATTTTCTTTTGGTGGTAACATCACTAGAAACAATTTAAATTTTTACCAAAAAGGAGAACACATAAATTCTATTCAAAAAGGAATTACTATTCTTGAAGGTAAACAACACGTAGATCACCACACTTTAGTACATCATATCGAGCCTAATTGTGAAAGTCACCAAGATTATAAAGGAATCTATGGAGATCGTTCTACAGGAGTTTTCAACGGTAAAGTTATTGTTGAAAAAGAAGCTCAAAAAACTAATGCTTATCAACAAAACAACAATGTTTTAATTAGTGATAAAGCAACTATAAATGCAAAGCCTCAATTAGAAATTTTTGCTGACGATGTAAAATGTTCACACGGTTGTACTATCGGACAATTAGATGATCAAGCTTTATTTTACATGCAACAAAGAGGAATTCCAAAGAAAGAAGCTAAAGCTTTATTAATGTACGCTTTTGCCAATACGGTATTAGAAAGTGTAAGAATTCCAGAAGTAAAACAACGAATCACAAAATTAATCGCTAACAAATTAGGTGTTAGCATCGGATTCGATCTTTAGTATTTATTTCTAAAATATTGATAAAAAAAATTAAACCCTCTTGATTTCTCAAGAGGGTTTTCTAATCAATTCAAGTTATAATTATACTACTCTATAATGAATCGCTTGCTTGTCTTCGTGAATTTATTTTCAATTCTTAAAATATAAACTCCAGAGTTCAGTTGACTTGTATTAATCACTTTACTTGTATTTATATTACCTTTCTTTATTGTTTGACCTAACATGTTAATAACCCTATAAGAAGCATCATTTAAACTTCTAGCAGGACCTAATAACTGTAGTGTATTACCTCTTTTTAATGGATTTGGAGCAATCTGTACTTTTGTAAACACATCTTCATCCTCATTACCTAAAACATCTACTCTAGTTCCGAAAGATTCAGCAACAATTAAATTAGCATTCTCACAAGAACCTTCATAAATTCTAACATTAGAGAACGTAGAATTATTTCCAGAACCTGCATCATTATCATTAATAAATACTAATCTATCCATATTTCCTGTATAAGAACTTCCTACAGGAATTGTATATGTAACTGTTCCACTAGTGTAGTTATCGTAATTGGTAACTCCATAATTTTGAGTTCCGTGTACTTTAAAGTAACGAGTAGATGTTAATGAATTATCATCTTCGAAACCTACACCATGAATTTCACCTTGAGATGTACTTGAGAATTGGAATTCAATTACTGTGTTTGCAGTAACAGTATAATTCATTGGAATATATTTCCATGTATTATTAGTTAACGTTAACGAAGCTCCAGAGTTTCCTACAGAGAAGTTTCCAGCTGAATCTTGGTTAGAGAAAGCTGTAATAGAGAAATCATTGAAATCTAAAGCAGCACATGAAGGATTTGGATTTCCTCCACCACTAGTTAATGAAAGATTATCTATAGCAATATCACTTGACCAACTTGTACCAGTTGTTCCTACGAAACGTAATCTTACTTCTGATTGACCAACATAACTTCCTAAATTTACAGAAACACTATTCCACTGATCTCCTTTATTTCCAGAATCACTCCATAAGCTAGTCCAGTTTGTACCATCAGTAGAAGCCTCTAATCTTAACGATCCTACACTTGTACCAAACATATGATTACTAAAAGAGAATGTTGCAGACGATAAACTAGATAAATTAAAACAAGGACTTGCTAAAATTGCAGTAGCATTAGCTCCAATCTGACCTGTACTTCCATTAGTAGAAGCCTCTAAGAACATATAAAAACTTCCATTTGCCCCAGAACTTGGTCCTGTTCCACTAGAAGGTGTACCAGAAGCATCTCTTACCCAATTTCCATCATCACCAGTAACTTGTGTCCATCCTTCGTTAGATTCAAAACTTTCTGCATATGGGAAAGAACTTACTGTAGAAGAACATTCAGTTGGATTTGGTGGATTTCCTCCGCCTCCACTGTTGTCTACACCATTATTAGGCATATCACTTCCAATAGCAGTAATTAAATTATCTGATTTACCAAAAGATCCATTTGGACAACCACCTGTATTATGAATAGAAATTACTAAGTGAGTGTTATAATCTAAAACAGGAGAACCTGAACTTCCTCCTTCAGTATCTGCATAATATCTTACTTGTTGTCCTCCTCCATTTGAAACTTGAAAAACTCTAGAAAATCCACTTCCACTTGGATCAGCATCAGCATTTACAGAAATTTCTTTTCTTCTTCCTCCTGGATGTTGAGGAATATAAATTCTATCACCTGCAGAAGGCGCAGCAGAACTTAAACTTAAATATCCGTAAGTTCCTGTAGGGTTAGTTGGTAATTTAACTAAAGTATAGTCTAAACTAGAACTTGTTTTAATAAATGTAGAAGATGAAGCTACAACATCTGAACTTGCAGCACTTGTTCCTGAACAGTTCGTATTTTGAAAGTTAAATACAAAATCTGTATTCTGTGCAGCTGAAGATGATCCAATACAGTGATTATTTGTCATTAAGTGACCTTCACTTCCTAATAACCATCCTGTACAACTACTACTTCCATTAATAATTAAACGACAAACTGCTTTTGCTTTTTCAAACATTTCAGTTCCTTGGTAACATGCAATTTGCTCTTTATTATCACTTGAACAAATTGATCTACCTTGTATTGATTGATTTTCGTCAAAAATTTCAGCAAGCTTTTCTTTGCTATATCCGTAAGCCACTCTTGAAATTTCGAATCCTTTTTCATTGCTAATTTCTCCCTTTGAATATAACTTTACTTCTACTTTTTCATCAAAAATTACTTGAGACCAGAAGTCACTAATCATATTCATATCACTATCTACGATTTTTCCTTTTCCACCGTAAACGATAGATTCGTTAGATGTCATCCCTGTAATTTCTACATAATCACCAGGTGCTAAATCAAAATCTTTGAAATATAATTTTACATACGCAGAATTTTCAGAGTAAAACTCCTTTTTAAATACTAATTCTGGTTTACCATCTTGGTTTCTAAATTTATATTCTTTTAGTTTTTGATAACTTTCAGTCATCTTAACATCAGAACTAAATTCGTCTCCAATTTTGAATGTTTTTTGGGCTTTTATGCTATTAGTGCATAGCAAAGCCAAGGCAAAAAATGCCGCTTTGAAAAAAGATTTTTTCATTTTTGAAGGGTTTATAGTCGGTTAATTATAATGCAACAAAAATACTAATTAAACCTATAAAACACAAAAAATTAGCTAAAAACATAAAAATAACATAAAAAATTTTAACTATTTCACAAAAACATTAAACAAAAATTAAAAAAACCTAGCAAAATTAAATAACGATAATTTTTTATGTGTAAATGTTAATTTTTTTAAGTCTGCAAACCACTGGCACAGAAGCGTAATCACTAATATTTTTCAAAAAAAACACATTAAAAAAAGAGGCAAATTTTAACAGTAATTATTTCAATTTTCATTTTTTTTTTCAGATAAATTGTAATGTGCTTTTTTTTTTCACGTCTTAATCTGTGTAATTAAATTCCCCGAGCGGACAAAATAACACAAAAATGAAAAAACTATTTATTACTTTATTAATCACCGTATTAGCACACAATGTGCAGTCTCAATCTAACGAAGTTTTTGACGCTTTATTAAAAACTTATGTAACACCTGACGGAATGTTAGACTACAAAGGTTTAAGAAAAAACAAAGCTGTTTTAGATATCTATTTAAATCAATTAGAAGCAACAATTCCAACTAAAAAATGGTCTTCTAAAAAAGCAAAGGCATTTTGGATGAATGCATATAATGCTTACACTATAAAATTAATTATTGACAGTTATCCTTTAAAAAAATTAACTGACATTAAAATTAAAGGAAGAAATGCTTGGAAGCTTCCTTTTGCAAAAGTTGGAAAGAAAACATATTCTTTGGATTATATAGAACACAAAATTTTAAGAAGATGGCACGATGATGCAAGAATTCACGTAGGTGTTAATGCTGGATCTGTATCTGGACCAAAATTTCCAAACTATGCTTTTACTGCTAAAAACATAGACGAAAAATTAGAAAGTTTAATGTCTGATTTTATTAATGATTCTTCTAAAAACAAAATTACTTTAACTGAAATTCAAGTTTCAAAAATATTTGAGTGGTATCAAGAAGACTTTACATCAACAAGTTCTTTAGTTGATTACATTAACAGATACTCTAAAACTAAAGTAAACGACAACGCTAAAGTTTCTTACTTAGAATATGATTGGAGTTTGAACGATAAATAATTTAAATTTCCCTAGATAAAAAATAATACTTAGCTATAATCCCCATAAAAGCGAATAACTTTAAAAGTTATTCGCTTTTTTATATTGGATCTTTTAAAATTAAAGAATAGCTAACTTCTTATTCATTTATAAATAAGTATATTAGAACATCTTTTAACTTCTACATTGAGATTGATTAATTGATTTTATTAACTAAAACAGTACTCAACGATGAAAATCCCTCTATTTATTATACTATTTATAACATCAATAAACACTATATATAGCCAAATTGAAAACTATAATTCTGTTCTAAAAGAAAATGTTGACACAAACGGAAGAATCAATTATAAAAATATAGCAGAAAATCCAAGTAATTTAAACATATACCTTGATTATTTATCAAAAACAAGTCCTAGCGATGACTGGAGTTTAAATAAGAAAAAAGCTTTTTGGCTTAATGCATATAATGCTTATACAATTAAAATAATTATAGATAATTATCCTCCTAAAAAAAAGTTAGATATAACAGAAAAGCAAAACTCTAACAACTCAATGAGTTTTGTTATTACTAATACCACAGGAAATAGTATTACATATATTAAAAAAAATGGAAAAGACGCTTGGAACTATCGTTTTGCTGAAGTAGGCGATAAAGTTTATACGTTAAATGAAATTGAGCATGGAATTATTAGAAAACATTTTAATGATGGTCGTATACATTTTGGTCTGAATGCAGCTAGTTATTCTGGTCCAAAATTTATGAATTTTACATTTACTGAACAAAACATAGAAAAAACTTTAGAAAAATTAACACAAAGTTTTATTAACGACATTTCTAAAAATAAAATTTCTAATACTGAAATAGAAATATCTAAAGTTTTTGAATGGTACCCTGAAGATTTTAATATGGGAGATATCATTACATTTATTAATCAATATTCTGAGGTAAAAATCTTACCTAACACTAAAGTTAAATACATGAATTACAACTGGAAACTTAATGATAATAAGTGATATTTCTGGTTTTAGAGTCTTCATCATAAAAAATTTAACCAACTTATCAACACGAAATCGATTTCGATTTTAAACATTGAATAACAGGCAATAATTATTAATTAAATTGTCAAAAATGTAATTAATACTGCAGATAATTACATTTTTATCAACCTTCAATTTATTACAAACAAACCCTATTATTCATGAAAAAAACTTACCGAAAATTAAGTTTTGTGGCATTCTTGATTGCTACACTAACTTTTAGTAATGTTTACTCTCAAGTTGATTTTAGAGAAGAAACAATTTATTTTCTACTTACTAGTAGATTTAACGATGGAGATCCAAATAACAATGCCCCCACCGAGTGGTCTTCATACAATCCTGATCCAGACATCAATTCAAGTATTACTGATCCAAACGATGTTACTTGGCGTGGTGATTTTAAAGGTCTTATTGAAAAATTAGATTACATTAAAGATTTAGGTTTTACAGCAATTTGGGTTACTCCTATTGTACATAACCGAAGTCCGTTAGATTATCATGGCTATCATGCTTGGGATTTCACCAAAGTAGATCCAAGATTAGAATCTCCTGGCGCAACATTTCAAGATTTGATTAATGAAATTCATGCAAGAGACATGAAAATCGTTCTTGATGTAGTCACCAATCATGCAGGACGATTTGGTATTAAAGATGTTGCTGAAATTAAGTACAACACAGATCCAACAAAACCTTGGGCTGCAGAAGACAATCCGAATTGGGAATATGATGGAATTACACCAAATCCAGACGACGGATTAATTTGGAGTAGAGCCAATCTTGCCAAAATGCCTGCTCCTTACAATCAAAACTTAGCAGCTTACAATTTCCCTGGAAAAGAAAGTTATGTTGATACTAGTGATCCTGATTGGTATCATCATTCTGGAAATGGTTTTGCTCAAGGATTTGATGATGTAGAAAACTTACAGAACAGAGCTCTTGCAGGAGACACGCCAGATTTAAATACTGGAAGTCAAAAAGTGAGAGACTACTTAGTAAACGCATATAGAAAATATATTGAAATGGGAGTTGATGCTTTCCGCTGGGACACGTTAAAACATATGAGTAAAGAAGATGTTTTATATTTCTTTGATGCATTTAAAGCTATAAATCCTGATTTATTCATTTTTGGAGAAGTAGCTCAAAAAAGGCATGAGTTACATCCAGTAGAAGAAACAAATCCGCACTATTATACTTGGCGTGGTGCTGTAAATAATTCTGCTCCATTAGATTTAGCCGTAATTGATTTTTATGGTGAAGCCACTTTTCACGGAACTTTTGAAGAAGGTCAATCGTTTCCTACAGTAAAAGCTGCAGCTAGATATGATAATCTATATAGTGACCCATCAACATTAGTTACTTGGTTGGATAATCATGATTTTGGTCCAAATAATGACTGGAACAGACGTTATGGTGGAACAGATGAGAACTTAGCCGCTTGTATGAACTTTATGTTCACTTGGCGTGGAATTCCAACAGTATATTATGGAACTGAAATGCGTTTTAAAGCTGGAGAATTTGCAGACATTCATAATGCAGCTGGAATTCAAGAATCTATTGATAAAACTGGTAGAGCGTATTACGGTGATGTAATGGATCAAGCTCCAAATCATAAAATCTATCAGCAAATTAAAAAGCTAAACGCGATGCGTCGTGCTATTCCTGCTTTACAAAAAGGAAATTGGGAATGGAAAGAAGCTCCTGGAAATGCAGTTTCGTACAAAAGAGTTCACGGAAACAGTGAAGTCGTTGTAGGTTTGGCTAAAGACGGTGGTGCATCATTTTCAATTTCTGGTGTTCGCGACGGTGTTTACAGAGACGCAGTAACTGGTAGAGAAGTTTTTGCTTCTGGTGGAAGAATCAATTTTTCTGTGACTTCTGGTTCTGCGGGTATTTATGTGTTAAACGGACCTGGTTTAATTGGACCTTGTGGTGGTGGATATTTTGAGAATTGTGTGAACGGACCAAGTAAACCGATTGTAAATATTAATCCAAGTAACACAAGATCTGAAGATCCTATACAGGTTTCTATGGAAGCTTTCGGTGGAAGCGGAAACTTAGATATTTTCTATACTACAGATAATTCTAATCCAAGTAGATCTAGTACTAGATATTCGAGTTCATTTACCATTAACAACTCTACAACAATTAAGGCAATTGCTTATGATAATAGCGGAATAGCTTCAGATGTAATTACAAAATCTTTTGTTATTGGTCCGATAGAAGGATTACACGTATACTTTAAAAAACCAAACTCTTGGTCTCAAGTAAATGTACATTATTGGAATGAATCTCCAGATGTTTTACCACCAAGTAATTGGCCTGGACCGCAAATGAGTAGAATTGGAAATACAGATTGGTACGAATACATTTTCGATGGTGTTACCAGTACAAATCTATTATTTAATGATAATGGAATTGCTAAAACTGATGATTTATCTAGAGATAGAGATGGTTGGTTTGATAATGGAACTTGGTATGATACTGATCCTAGAGATTCAAGTCCAGACAATCCCGATAATCCTGACAACCCTGATAATCCAGACACATCAGATTCAATGACTGTATATTACAAAGGAAACTTATCAAATCCTACTGTATATTTTTGGAGTACAAGCCCAGGAACACAAACTACTTCATGGCCTGGAGAAAGTATGACTGACATTGGTAACGGATGGTTCTCTTATACTTTAAATAATGTAAGTTGTACTAATTTAATTTTCAGCAATAACGGAGCAAATAAAACTTCGGATTTACAACGTTGTGGAGACGGATGGTATTTCAATGGAACCTGGCATGATAGCAACCCTGAAGATCAACAAGGAGGAAGTAATGATTTAAAAGTATATTTTAAATCTGATAATTTTAGTGATCCTGAAATTTATTTCTGGTCTGTTACTCCTTCAAACTTAACCACAAGTTGGCCTGGAGAAACTATGCAATTAGAAGCTAATGGTTGGTATAGCTATACTTTATCTAATACAGACTGCGCAAATATAATTTTCAGTAACAATGGAAGTTCTCAAACAGCAGATCTATCTAGATGTTCAGATGGTTGGTATTATAATGGAACTTGGACTAGTCAAAATCCAGACACACTTTCTTCAAGAAATAGTATAACTAGTAACACTAGTTTTACTTCAGACAGCATGTTAATTTACCCAAATGCTTTGAATGAAAAATCTGTGGTACAAGTAACAAATTCAGCAAATAATTCGCTTGTAAAAATTGAATTTATCAATATATATGGAGCGTCTCAAACTATTGTTAATTCTAAAATAGACTCTGGAATTCACAAATTTAAACTAGATAAAGTTCAAAGTAATTTAGCTAGCGGAATTTACTTCTGTAGAGTTACTCTGAATGGAAAATCTATGATTAAAAAAGTTATTAAAAAATAGCTTAAAAGAGGCTATCTATAGAGAAATTATTTCGTCAAACTGAACTTGTTTCTTTTTCTCACTATAATTGACAATCAGATAAATGAGATTCTGAAATAAATTCAGAATGACGTTTTCAAATACTTTTTAGATAGCATCTTCCTATTTAACCTTTTATTTAAAAATTAAAACAAATGAGAACACTTTTAATAAGTTTTTTCTTGCTATTCAGTCTTTTTGTAGCGGGACAAAACGAAAACCGAGATAAACCATTTAGTTGGGATAACTCTACTGTATATTTTGTAATCCAAGATCGTTTTGAAAACGGAAAAACAAGCAATGATCAATCTTATGGAAGAGGAAAAGATGGAAATGGAAACGATTATGGATTTGATGAAGTTGGTAATTTCTATGGAGGAGATTTTGTAGGATTAACTCAAAAAATCAATGAAGGATATTTTGATGATTTAGGAGTTAATGCCATTTGGTTTTCTGCTCCGTACGAACAAATCCACGGATGGGTTTCTGGTGGTCAAAATGGAGGATTTAGACATTATGCTTATCACGGTTATTACGGATTAGACTGGACAGAAATGGATGCTAACTTTGGTACAGAAGATGAGTTTAGAACTTTTGTAGATGCAGCACACGATCACGGTATTCGTTTAGTTATGGATGTAGTGATGAATCATGTTGGTTACAACACGCTACACGACATGCAAGAATTCAATTTTGGTTGTGTAAACGATAACTGGAAAGGTTGGAGACCTTCAAATGGGCAAACTTGGGCAAGTATTCACGATTTATTTATTAACTATTCTAACAGTTGTAATAACTGGGGAAATTGGTGGTCTGGTGATTGGATGCGTGCAGGATTACCTGGTTATCCATCTCCTGGTGGTGACGAACTCACACAAACTTTAGCAGGTTTACCAGATATTGTTACCGAATCTAACTCTGAAGTTGGATTACCTCCTATTCTACTTAGAAAATGGTCTTCAAGTAAGTTAGCGCAAGAACAATCAGAACTAAATGACTTTTTTAACAGAACTGGATATCGTAGAACAGTACGAAATCACTTCGTAAAATGGTTAACTGACTGGGTTCGAGAATATGGAATTGATGGATTTAGAGTTGACACTGAAAAACATGTAGAAGGAGAATCATGGAGAATTTTAAAAGAACAGGCTGTAATTGCTTTACAAGATTGGAAAAATAATAACCCGACTAAAAAAATAGATGATTTACCATTCTGGATGGTTGGAGAAAATTTTGGCTACGGATTCGGAAGATCTCAATATCATATCGATAATGGATTCGATGGTTTAATTAACTTTGATTTTCAAGGAAGAGCTGGAAATATAAACGATTTAGAAAATATTTATTCTAATTATGCAAACTCGATCAATTCAGCTTCAGATTGGAATGCTTTAAGTTATATTTCTTCTCATGATACTTCTTTATTTGACAGAGGAAATTTAATTAATGGGGGAACTAGCTTATTATTAGCACCTGGATCTGTACAAATTTTTTACGGAGATGAAACGGGAAGACCTGAAGGTCCGCAAGGTGGTGATCCACAACAAGGAACTCGTTCTTATATGAACTGGAATAATATAAACACCAATGTTCAAAACCACTGGCAACGATTAGGGCAATTTAGAAGAAATCACTTAGCAGTTGGTGGAGGAACTCACCAAAGATTATCTAGTAGTCCGTATACATTTTCAAGAACATTAAATGATGATAGAGTTGTAGTTGTTGTAGGTGCATCAGGTAACACTTCAGTGAATGTATCTTCTCTATTTCCTAATGGAACTGAATTACGTGACTTTTATACAGAAGCTGTAGCAACAGTTTCAAACGGATCTGTGACTTTCAATGCACATAGCAATGGAATCATCTTAATAGAAGAAACAAATCCTACAAACAGACCTTCGCTAACAGTTACACCTGAAAGCAGTTATGATCCAAATACTATAACAATGACAGCTTCAGCAACGGATAAAGACGATCCAAATCCGACGATATATTACACTACTGACTTAAACTTAAGTACAGACAACTTAAACAGTTGGACGGTTTATAGTGGCGATGTAACTTTTACTGAAACCGTAGACGTGCAAATCGTAGCTCAGAATGCAAACGGAGAATTATCATCTGTAATTACTAGAAAATATTCTATTGGTGAAATTGATGGATTTACACTGTATGCTTTTTCTGATTGCGGCGAAGTTCCTAAAGTTTATTATTGGCTAGAAGAACCAAACGTATTACCAAATGTAGCTTGGCCTGGAGTAGAAATGACTCCTTTAGGTGAAGGTTGTGAAGGCTGGTACAAATATGAATTCCCAGGAATATTGAGCACAAATTACATTATCAATCAATGTGGTGGACAAACAGAAGATTTGTTATTAGATAATCAAATGCCTGTTCCATGTACAACAGGAAATCAAGCTCCAAGTTTATCGGTAAGTCCAGTTGGTGGTGAATATACTGTAGGAGAAACAGTTGAAGTTAGTTTAACTGCTATAGATAGTAGTGATCCGAACCCAGTAATTAGATATACTGTAGATGATTCTACACCAACAAATTCTTCTCCTCTTTATAACGGTCCGATAAGTATCATAACAAACACAACTGTAAAAGCAGTTGCTTTTGATGCAGAAGGTTTAGCCTCTAACATCATTTCAGAAACATATACTTTTACTGAGCAATCGAGTGGTATGACAGTTTATTATAAAGGAAATCTTACAAATCCTAGTATCTATTTCTGGAATACAAATCCAGCTTCTTTAACTACATCTTGGCCTGGAGAAAACATGACAGATATTGGAAATGGTTGGTTTTCTTACACTTTTGATGGAATTGATTGTACCAACTTAATTTTCAGCAATAATGGAGCTAACCAAACTGCCGATTTACAACGTTGTGGAGATGGTTGGTATTTAAACGGAACTTGGTATGATGAACAACCTAATAGTAATGATTTAAAAGTATACTTTAAATCGGATTCTTTTAGCGATCCTGAAATTTACTTCTGGAATACATCTCCATCTAATTTAACTACATCTTGGCCTGGAGAAAGTATGCAAACAGAAGTAAACGGTTGGTATAGTTATACATTTACCGATACCAATTGCGCAAATGTAATTTTCAGTAATAATGGAAGTTCTCAAACAGCTGATTTATCTAGATGTTCTGAAGGTTGGTATTACAACGGAACTTGGTACGATCAAAATCCGAATACACTTTCCTCTAGAAACAGTATTCCTGTTCAAGGTTTCATAGAAGACAAAGTATTAATTTATCCTAATGCTTTAAATGAAAACTCTGTTGTAGAAATTACTAACTCTAAAGAAAAAGCTGCTGTACGAATAGAATTTATTTCGATTTATGGTGCTTCACAAACTATAGTGAATACCAATATTAATTCTGGAATTCATCAGTTTAAGCTGAATGAAACTCAAAGCAATTTAGCTAGCGGAATATATTTCTGTAGAGTAACTTTAAATGGAAAATCTACCATTAAAAAAGTGATCAAAAAATAACTAAAACAAAATACCTCTCAAATTGAGAGGTATTTTTCTTTATACGTGTTGATCAATTAAGATTGTGTTTCCATCTGGATCGAAAAAAACTATACTTGCAGGACCAGTTGTAGTTTCATCTGTTTCTTTTTCTAGTTTGATATGATTCTCTTTTAAATGTTTTTGAATCGTTCTTACATCATCAAAATCTTCAACAATATTGGCATTCTCATCCCAACCCGGATTGAATGTCAGAATATTATTTTCAAACATTCCCTGAAATAATCCTATTAACGAATTTCCATTTTTCATAATTAAATAATTATGTTCCATAGATCCAGCAAAAACTGAAAATCCAATGGTTTCGTAGAAGTTTTTTGACTTTTCTAAACTCTTTACAGCTAAACTAATTGAGAATGCTCCTAGTTTCATAATTTGATTGTTTCTTATAAAAATAGAAAATAAAATTTAGCTGTAAAAAACTCACTTGAAACCAGTTAAATTAATTATCATTATAACAAGGTGAATCGAATCTTAAGAAACAATGACCTATGTTATTCCAAACTACCCACTCACCTAGACAGAAATGACACATAAAACGTGTTTCTGGATGATTAATACCTCCACTAATCTCTTTTTGCTCTGATTTACTTAAAGCTTTACCTAATTTTGAAATCTGTTTTTTCATAATAATTATTGATTTTGGTTAATTAAAATAAGTATTGACTACAAGTTAAATCCTATTTCACTACAATAAGACTATACTTTTTGTAACCCTTAAAATTCTTCGTGAAACACTTACAATTATTTGTAAACTAGCATTCTGATATAAAAACAAGCCATTAAAACTTACTTTCAAATTACTTTTTTCTTTTTCTGTATAGCAAAATTCCCACAATTGTTAATACAATTATTGGCCAAATATGTATTAGAGTTAACACTAAATTTTCAAGGAAAGTCCAACCAAAAGAAAGTGCATCAATAAATTTACTTCCGAAATTTTTACCTTTTATTTTTGTTCCTTTATAGGTGATTTCTTTATATAGAATTACTTGAATGGTGCTAAAATCAACTCTGTTTGACAAGTATTTTAATCGTCCTTGTGCGGCTTCAATTTCTTCCTGAATATATCCTAGCTTATCTTCCGCATAAATAATATCTTCTACTGTTTTTGCTTTCTTTTTCAATATTGTTTCATAACGTTCTTTAACCTGTAGTTTTGTCGCCAATCTAGTTTCAATATCTAAATATTCTTCAGTAACATCTTGTGTGCTGACATTTTCATAATCTAAAACCTCAGCATAAGTACTTATCGAATCTATTAAAGCATCGAAATGAGCTTTAGGTACTTTTATTGTGAGATTATTTTGATGACGATAAGATGTATTTTCATATCGTAAATTTGAAACATATGCATTGTATTTTCCTATCAGAACTTTTATCTGTTCGGTAGTTTCTTTTACATCTTTAACTTTAAGTTTTAACTCTCCTTTTTTAATGATTTTTAACTTCTGTTTTTGAATATCTTCTGAAGTCGGTTTACTTTTTATTCCCTCAGTAGAAGAAAATGCTTTCAAATCACTTTCCTTAGCAAAGCTTTCTGAAACACTGATATTCTCATTATAAGATGAAGATTTGTCGCTGCATGCAAAAACTTGTGATAACAATAAAAACAGCATCAACAATTTTAATTGGGTTTTGATTGAATAAACTTTCATAACTTTATATTTAATAATTCGTTTTACAAACCTATTTTTGTTGCTATACTTAGCCTTGTAAAACACTTGTAAAAGCTTTGTAAACTATTTTACAAGATCAAAAACGCTATTAAAACTTTGGAGAAAACTGCATCTTATCACTTTGAGTTACTTAAAAAAGAGCTTGTTGCTACTTTTTTAAGCACACATAGTGCTCCAAAAAAAATAGAAGATTGGAAAGGAGAAAACATTGTTCTTTTTCAAGAAGATTTATTCGCTAAAGTAAAAGGAAAAGTAAGTGAAAAATGGTTTTATACCTACTGCAAGAATACTTCTGATAAGTTACCAAGAATTGATATTTTAAATTTATTAAGTAAGTATGTTGGTTATGAAAACTGGAATGACTTCATCACTAAAAATGAAAAAGAAAGAAGTAACACTATTCCTAAAAAACCTATACTCTTCGGAATTTTAATTCTCTTAATTGGTATTATCGGATGGAACTTAGTTAAACCTAGAACTAATGAGTTTGTATTCTGTTTTGTTGATCAAATTACAGATGTGCCGATTACCAAATCTCATTTAAATATTACTGTATTATCTAAAACAGAATCTCCTTTAGATTTTAAAACTGATAGCTTAGGTTGTTTTCGATATAAAACTACAGCAAAGGAAATCACTTTCGTAGTGAGTTCTCCCTATCATAAAACAGATACCATTACGCGTCGTATTTTATCTAACAATCATAGTAAAGTAAGAATCGCTTCTGATGACTATTCTTTAATGTTAGATTATTATGCTAATAACAATATTAAAGACTGGAAAGCTCACAAACAGAACTTAGACAAATTGATTGCCAATAATGCTGAAATTTACCGCTTTTACGGCAATAATTTAGGTGTAGAAGTATATTCAAAATTGAACTTTATTCAACTAATTTCTACACCAACTAAAACCTTAAAAAGACTAAAGATTTTAGATAAGGTTATTGATAATGGAAAGATTGTAAAACTTAAATTTATTGTACAATGAAACAGTTCCTCTACATAATTTTAGTTTTATTATTTATGGCTTGTGCGAATAAAGAGATGAATAAAACCTATGATTTCGTTGCTGAAAGTTACACAGAAACTTCTAGTTTAGAAACTACGAATAGTGAAGTTATTTCTGAAAAGTTTAATCGTTATTTTGAACTACTGCAACTAAAAAGGACACATCCTGATTTTGAAGAAAATATAGTCAATCAACTACACGAATTATCTCAAAATGAAATATTAGAAATCAATTCAGGTAAAGATGGTAAAATTGAAAATATTCATGTAACTGATCAAATTATTATTGTATCAGATTCTATTGAAAAAATTAAAGTTAATTACGATTTTGTTACTTCAGAAAAAACAATAAAAGATTCTATTTACGCCTATAAAATTTCATCTACAACGGTTATAGACAATGTTACTTTTCCTAGTTTGAAGATTAAATTTTCGAAAAAGTAATTATTATTTTTTAGCATTTTTCATCACAGCTTTCATCAAAAAATAATATGCTGTATTGTATAACACTACACTTAAAATGATAAAGAACATTGAAGTTCCTGTGATTTTTTTTGAACCTGAAAGCGCATCAGAAATAATAAAAATAATGATAGAAAATAGCATTTCTCTATTTCCGAAAGCTCCACCTTTTTTAGTAAATAACGAAAATGAGACAGCTAATAAAGCGATTAAGCTAAGTGTAGTTCCTATAGAGAGGTAATAGAAAATTGTATCTACATATAAGAGATATAAAACAACACCAAAAAACATTGTTGTTATGCTAAAAACTTTCAAAAAAATCTCTCGATCAATCTTCGTATTTGTATCTAATAATAGTTTTAGCCAGGCCAATCGTAATCCTAACAAACTACACATCCCTATTAATGTATAGGCATTTAAAGAAAACAAAACTCCGGTAAGTACAATAAAGAATGACAATAGCCAAAAACTAGTGTGAACTTGTTTGGTTGAAAAATAACCGTGCAAAACAATTGCAGTTAAACTTAAACCACGAGGTAGCCATAAAAACTCTTTGAAATCAAAATAAATCATAGAAACATCTATGATACTCAATAGAATAAACAAAGCAAAAAACAAATGCTTAGCGTGCATTAAAAACGGATTTATTAGGGTGACAGGTTAAATATAAAAAATATGATCATATCCTGTTTAATTTACATCCTTTTTTAACTTGAAAAGCTTTCTGTACGTTAAACACCTCCAGAGCCATTCTAACGGACCGAATTTAAAATAAGACAACCAGATTTTACTTATAATAATCTGAAATACAAAAACTAATATTGCTGTTAAAAAAGCTAAAGACGGACTCATTGTTTCATATAATGAAAAACCTACGGATGAAAATAATAACAACCCAATAAAACTTTGCATTAGATAATTTGTTAATGCCATTTTACCCGCGTACTTTAAAGGGGATAATATTTTTCTGAATTTGGTTTTATACCATAACCAACCTATAATCCATAAATAAAACAATCCCATAATCACATCAGAAATCACCATAAACTTTATAAAAAGTTGTCTTACGATTTCAATCTTATAAACATTTAGTTTCACGAAAACATAAAGAAACAATATTCGGTATACATTAGAAATAACAACTATAATTAGCACTGGTTTTTTAATTTTAATTATAAAACTTTCTAGAGATTCATATATCTTATTTTTACCAAGATACAATCCCAATAAAAACATTGATAAAGCTATTGGCGCTAGAAATCCGACTAACATAGGAAAATTCGCTCCATATTCTGAAAAACGTAATTGCATACCTTCTAGGTAAGATCCGCTTTTAATTATTTTACTAACTGTTTCTCCTGAATGATCTTTTAAAAATTGACTTGGATTAAAACCCACGGTGTAGAATATCTGTTCAAATACTAAATCATAAAAAGGAAAGAGTAAAAACAATAATGATAATCCTAAAATCAGTCGGTTAGATTTCTTGATAAAAAACACCGTTAATAACCCTAAAAAAGCATACATATTTAATACATCTCCAGACCACAGTAAACTGATATGTAATACTCCAAATAAAAAAAGAAAGAACATTCTTCTCACAAAAAATGTAGTACTCATCTTCCCTTTTTCAGCCAATTTAATCGCTTGCATTGAAATTCCTAAACCGAATAATAAAGAGAAAATTGGGAAGAACTTAGTATAAAAGAATAACTGTAAAACTTTCTGCGTAATAGTGTCTATACTATAAGTCCATTGTAAAGCGAATTCATCTTGATTTAAAAATGTAGAATTCATGATTACAATATTCACAGCAAAAATTCCGAAAATTGCGAATCCTCTGTACACATCTAATATTTCTATTCTTTTCGTTGTAGCAGTTTCTTGGTCTTGTAGTTTCATTTTCTTGGTTAATCATGTGACAAAAAAAATCCTACACTGTTTAGGCATAGGACTTTCTGATTTTATATTCGCTATAAAAAAATTACATTTCTAAAGCTTTCTTAATATCTCCGTTCATTAGTAACTCTACAGGATTTTCTAAAGCCTCTTTAACAGCAACTAAGAAACCTACAGATTCTTTACCATCAATAATTCTGTGATCGTAAGATAAAGCTACATACATAATCGGACGAATAACAACTTCTCCGTTTTCTGCAACTGGTCTGTTCACAATATTATGCATTCCTAAGATCGCACTTTGTGGAGGATTAATAATTGGAGTAGATAACATAGATCCAAATACACCACCGTTTGTAATAGTGAAAGTACCTCCTGTCATTTCATCAACAGTAATTTGACCTTCACGAGCTCTGATCGCTAAACGCTTTACTTCGCTTTCAACACCTCTAAACGTTAAGTTTTCAGCATTTCTAATTACAGGAACCATTAAACCTTTTGGTCCAGATACCGCAATTGAAATATCTTGAAAATCGAAAGAAACCATTTCTTTACCATCGATCATAGAGTTTACAGCTGGATACATTTGTAATGCTCTTACACAAGCTAATGTGAAGAAACTCATGAATCCTAAACCAACTCCGTGTTTTGCTTTAAAAGCTTCTTTATATTCGTTACGTAAATCGAAAATTGGCTTCATATTAACTTCGTTAAACGTAGTTAACATAGCCGTTTCATTCTTTACAGAAACTAAACGCTCTGCAACTTTTCTACGTAACATCGATAATTTCTTACGCTCAGAACCACGAGCTCCCATTCCTGGAGTTCCCATAGATGGAACAGCTTTTACCGCATCTTCTTTAGTAACTCTTCCGTCTTTCCCTGTTCCTTTAACAGTAGCTGCACTAATTCCTTTTTCAGCTAAAATTTTCTTAGCTGCTGGCGACGCAGTTCCTGTTGCATATGTATCTTTTGCTGGTTCAGCTTTAGGCGCTTCTTTTTTCTCTTCAGCTTTTGGTGCATCATCCTTTTTCTCTACTCCACCTTCTGGTTTTGCAGCACTCATATCGATATGACAAACTACAGCACCAACTGCTACTGCATCTCCTTCTTCTGCTTTTAAAGTGATAATTCCGCTTTCTTCCGCTGGTAATTCTAACGTAGCTTTGTCAGAATCAACTTCGGCAATTGGTTGATCTTTTTCTACATAGTCTCCATCTTCAACTAACCAAGTTGCTATTTCTACTTCTGTAATTGATTCCCCCGGAGAAGGAACTTTCATTTCTAAAACCATCAGTATTTATTTTTATATCTGAAATTTATTTTATTCTTTTTTATTTATCAAAAACTTTAGCAATAATTGCTTTGTGACGCTCTTCTGAACGTTTTTTAGAACCTGCAGCTGGAGCAGCTCTGTATGCATCTGAAACGCATTCTAATCTTGCGTGCTCAAAACGCTCTAACATGTGCGACCAAGCTCCCATGTTTTTAGGTTCTTCCTGTGCCCAAACATAACTTTCAACGTTTGGATACTTATCCATAACTTCTTTAATTTTGTCGTTATGCAATGGGAATAATTGCTCAACACGAATTAAAGCAACATCTTCTCTACCTAATTCATTACGTTCCGCTAATAAATCGTAATAGAATTTACCCGTACAGAATACCATTTTCTTCACTTTAGCTGTATCGATTGTATCATCGATTACTTCTTGGAAAGTTCCTTCAGCTAATTCTTCAATTGTACTTACTGCAGCTGGTAAACGTAATAAACTCTTAGGAGTAAATACCACTAAAGGTTTTCTGAACTCACGTTTCATCTGACGACGTAAAATGTGATACATGTTTGCTGGTGTAGAACAATTTGCGATTGTCCAGTTATCTGTAGAACACGATTGTAAGAAACGTTCTATTCTTGCTGATGAATGCTCTGGTCCTTGACCTTCGTATCCATGAGGTAATAACATTACTAATCCGTTCTGTAACTTCCACTTGTCTTCTGCTGAAGAAATATATTGATCGAAAACGATTTGTGCTCCGTTGGCAAAATCACCAAACTGTGCTTCCCAAATTGTTAAAGTATTTGGTGCAGCCATTGCATAACCGTAATCGAAACCTAAAACTCCGTATTCAGATAAATGAGAGTTGTAGATAGTGAAGTTCCCTTTATTCTTAGTATTTGTGTTTAATAAGTTAACACGTTCTAAAGTGTTTTCATCACGTAAAATTGCATGACGGTGTGAGAACGTTCCTCTTTCTACATCTTCTCCTGAAATTCTAATATCGAATCCTTCTTCTAGTAAAGTTCCGTAGGCTAAGTTTTCAGCAGTTCCCCAATCTAACTTATTATCTTCAAAAACCATTTTTCTACGTTTCTCAAGAATATTTTTCTCGGCTTTACGAAGAAATTTATGTCCTTCAGGAGTTGAAGAAATCACTTTTGCAATATCTTTTAATGCATCAACAGAATAAGTAGTGTCTGTTGGCTGTAACATATCTTCTAACTGCCTTCGTACAAAACCATCCCAAACATCTGGCATGAAATCTTGAATCTTAGAAGTAGTTTTCTTCTTTGATTCATTAAATTCAGTTTCTAAATGAGTTTTGAATTCATCCGTAATTTGGTTAACATAAGCATCAGTTATTGACCCTTCTTGTAATAACTTTTCTACATAAATCTTCTTAGCGTTCTTATGTTTCTTGATTAATTGATATAATTTAGGTTGAGTATATGTTGGCTCATCACCTTCGTTATGACCATATTTACGGTATCCTAATAAATCAATAAATACATCTTTTTTGAATTTCGCTCTGTATTCTACAGCAATTTGCATTGCGTGACAAACTGCCTCTACGTCATCTGCATTAACGTGTAATACAGGAGACAATGTTACTTTTGCAACATCTGTACAGTATGTACTAGAACGAGCATCTAAATAATTCGTTGTAAAACCAACTTGGTTATTAACTACAACGTGAATTGTTCCTCCCGTTTTATATCCGTTTAATTGTGCCATTTGCACAACTTCATACACAATACCTTGACCTGCGATTGCAGCATCACCATGTACTAAAATTGGAAGAATTTTAGAATCATCTCCATCATAATCTAAATCAACTTTAGCTCTAACAATTCCTTCAGCAACCGCATCTACAGTTTCTAAGTGAGAAGGGTTAGGAACTAAGTTCATTTTCATTTCTTGGCCACCTCTGTACGATTTACTTAAGGTAAGACCTAAGTGATACTTTACATCTCCATCGATAGTTTCATCTTCGAAGTCTTTACCTTCAAACTCACTAAATAAATCACGAACAGGTTTTTTAAAGATATTCACTAATGTATTTAAACGACCACGGTGAGCCATACCTAAAACACACTCTTGAACTCCGTATTTTTCAGCAGCATCGCGAAGTGCCACACTAATACCTGGAATTAGAGTTTCTCCTCCTTCAACAGAGAATCGTTTCTGACCTACGTATTTTGTTTGTAAAAAACTTTCGAAAGTAGAGGCTTGATTTAATTTAGATAAGATGTATTTCTTTTCCTCTAAATTATAACTTGGGTGATTGTCGTTTTTATTCAAACGATCTTGCCACCATTTGATTTCTTCTGGATTTCTGATATACATATACTCAACACCAATACTATCGCAATAGATGTTTTGTAAATGCTTAACGATTACAGATAACGTTTGCGGTCCAATACCTAAAATTTGTCCGGCATTAAAAACCGTTGTTAAATCTTGATCCGTTAATCCGAAATTTACTAAATCTAAGGTTGGCGTATATTTTCTACGCTCTCTTACAGGATTCGTTTTAGTGAACAGGTGTCCTCTAGTACGATATCCATTTATTAAATCGATTACTAGAAATTCTTTGCGAACTTCTTCAGGAATCTCTATCTCTTCTTCATCAGTTAACGAGTAATTCTCGTTTGCTAAATCATATCCTTGGAAAAAACTTCTCCAACTTGGTTCAACAGCGTCTGGGTTTTTCTGATATTGTTCATACAAATCTGAAATAAAACCGATGTGTGCTGCATTTAAGAACGAAAACTTGTCCATATAAAACAATTGTACTTTTCTGTAATAAGAATAACTAATACAAAAGTACAACTTTTAGTAAAATAGCATTCTTTAATTTTAAGATTTTAATTTTGAGACACTAATTAAAAAAAAAATCGTTTTTTTTCAACAAAAGTTTGTAGAATAAAAAAATGATTATATATTTGCACTCGCAAAACACAAATCTTGTGTCGCAAACTCCTCCTTAGCTCAGTTGGTTAGAGCATCTGACTGTTAATCAGAGGGTCCTTGGTTCGAGCCCAAGAGGGGGAGCAAAAAAGTTCAACAGAAATGTTGAACTTTTTTTATGCCTTTTTACTTTTAAAAAACCTCATCTTTTTTTTCGCTTTGTATCTTATTCATTTTTAATCTGTTTAATTATTCTGATAAAAACTAAAAAGAATTACATATAATATGGTTTGTATAATTAAAAAATGATCCTATATTTGCACTCGCAAAACACAAATCTTGTGTCGCAAACTCCTCCTTAGCTCAGTTGGTTAGAGCATCTGACTGTTAATCAGAGGGTCCTTGGTTCGAGCCCAAGAGGGGGAGCAAAAAAGTCTAACAGAAATGTTAGACTTTTTTTTATTTCACTCATTTTATTCTTCAGACCACAACTCTTCCGTATCACATTCATTTTAAACTAATTTCATTTAAATTATTATTTTAGCTGTGCTATAAAAAGAATGTTATGAAAGTTAAAACTGTTGTAATTTTAAAAGGAATTACATACAAAAACGAATCACAAATTGCGATTCAATTTCCGTACGATACTAAAATCATTAATTTAATAAAAACCCTAAAAGGTTCCACTTGGAGCAGAAGTTTAAAAACATGGTATTTATTACATTCGAAAAATAACTTAAATACTCTCATTAAATTATTACGAGAAAATAATATTTCTGTAAGAAATTTGATTCAACTTCCTCTTCAATCAAAAAAACAAGACAAAACAATTCCTGAAACTTTCGAAAGAACATTAAAAAGAAAAAGATACAGTAAGAACACCATAAAAGTTTACACTTCTTTTTTACAACAGTTCATTAATTTTCTTGATCCAAAAACTATTGAAGAAGCAACGGACAATGATGTTCGTAATTTTCAAGATTATTTAATCCATAAAAGAAAAGTTGCTATTAGTACTCAGAATCAAGCTATAAATGCTATTAAGTTTTATTTTGAACAAATTTTACAAAAAGATCGAAAAACATATTATATAGAACGACCTAAAAAACCAAAACAGTTACCTAAAGTATTAAGTGAAAATCAAATTTTTGCCATACTTAAGCATTCTGATAATTTAAAACACAAGTTTATTCTAGCCTTACTGTATTCTTCTGGATTACGAATAAGTGAATTATTGAACTTAAGAAAAGAAGACATTTTATATGACAAAAATCTTATATTTGTTAGGTCTGGAAAAGGAAACAAGGATAGGACTACAATTTTTGCTGAACATATGAAAAAATTACATCGCTTGTATTTAGATGAATTTAAACCTAATTATTGGTTGATTGAAGGAATTAACAGAAAACAATATAGTAGTAGCAGTGTTGCTAAAATTTTAAAAAGAGCAGCTTTAAGAGCAGGAATAACACAAAATGTTACGCCTCATATGTTACGTCATTCTTTCGCGACTCATATGTTAGAACAAGGTATTGATTTACGATATATTCAAAATATTTTAGGTCATGGTAGCAGTAAGACAACTGAGATTTACACACGAGTTTCTAGTAAATCTCTTGCAAAAATTAAAAGTCCGTTAGATACATTTCTAGACAACAAAGAACTATAAAACAAACATTTAAACAACAACGGCATAAATGCAGATATACTGCATTACTGTATATACAAACGTTGTACGCAATTAAAGATAACCTAAATCTTTCAATGAAAATTTTTGATTTTGACATAAAAAAAGGGATTTATAGTTTCGAATTCAATGAACTGAATACGGAAAACCATTCGCATCCTGTTGTCGAAATAATAAATGCAATTAATGGCACTTTTTCATTACAATCTAATGGACAGATTAATGAAAATTTAGTTTTTGCCATTGTTGACGCGAATACCGAACATAAAGTCATTTCAAATAACTGTTCAGTCAAAATACTAATGATAGAAAGCCATAATTCCCATTTGTCCGATTTTTTGGCTAGTGAGGGAATTGCATTTCAAAATGGTGTTTTCGTGAAAACCAAGTTCCCAGAGAAAAATGAGTTATTGACGAAACTTAATATTTTTACAAAAACAAGAGATTTAAAAACACCAACAGACAAGCGAATTATCGAAAGCATTAAATTCATAGAAGAAAATGAACTTGAATACAAAAATCTCATTTCGGGACTGACCTCAAAGGTATTTCTATCAGATAGTAGGCTTTCACACCTTTTCAAAGAGCATATCGGAATTTCAATTAAAAAGTACCTTGTTTGGAACAAACTACGACAAGCAATCAACTTGTACTTGAATGATAATACTAACCTAACGGAAGTTTCTCTGCAAAGCGGATTCTTTGACCAAGCCCATATGACTAATTCCTTTAAAAATGTTTTGGGTGTAAGTCCATCAAAAGCCTACAATAGCAGAATCTTACAATCATAGCCCATAAATCAACTTTAACTTTGTGTTCAAAACAAAGAAAATGAGTGGACAAATTAGAAAAGTAAAGAAACAAGATATTCCAGAATTAAAGAAAGTACTTGATTCAAGCGAATTGTTTCCTTCTTACTTGCTCGATGATATGATAAGTGATTATCTCAACAATGAAAAATCAACAGATATTTGGTTTACAACAATAGATAACGGGAAACCCATTTCGATTGGCTACTGTGCACCAGAAAGGTTAACCGAAGGAACTTACAACCTTTATGCAATAGCTGTCAATAAAAACCAACAAGGAAATGGTATTGGTAAAAAAATGATGGAATACATTGAAAACGAGTTAAGAGAAAATGGTAACCGAATTTTGATTGTGGAAACATCAGGAAAACCAGAGTTTGAATTAACGCGAGAATTTTACATCAAATGTAATTATACTAAACAAGCTGTAATCCCAGAATTTTATGAAAAAGGAGATGACAAAATCGTCTTTTGGAAAAAGCTGACAGAATAAAACTGCGTACAACAATGTATAAAAATAATAGCGGTTTCGGTGCTTAATCGAAATCGCTTTTTTATATTTATAGTCAAGTCTAATCCGAAAAGTTAGTGTTTATAAACCCGCTACTATTCTTATACTAGACGTTGTATGCAATAAGTCAGACTTTTGGTTTTTAAACACACTTATTGGTTGAAACTAAAATTAGGTAAAAACAGGATTAAAATTAACTAAAGGTAAGAATGAAGTTTAGTCAAGCTTATCGATTG